>NZ_JAUHPX010000001.1 GCF_030418305.1 Demequina lignilytica
GGGCCCCCCCCCCGGCCCCCCCCGGTCGCGTACACTTGAAGCCGCTCAACATCGTCTGGGAGAACCGTGACCATCCTCACCACCATCCTCTGGGTCCTGCTCGTCGTGACCTCGCTGCTGATCATCACCCTCGTGCTCATCCACCGGGGTCGTGGCGGCGGCATCACCGACATGTTCGGTGGCGGCATCGCCTCGGGCATCCAGTCCTCGGCGGTCGGTGAGAGGAACCTCTCGCGCATCACGTGGGCCACAGGCATCGCCTGGGGCATGATCGTGGTGCTGCTCGGTCTCGTCTCCCGCTTTTCTGTCTAACCAACGGAGGTAGATCCCATGGCAGGGGGCAACGCCATCCGAGGCTCGCGCGTCGGCGCAGGGCCCATGGGCGAGGACGAGCGCGGCGAGTCCGCGCCTCGCCAGGTCGTCTCGTACTACTGCGCGCGGGGTCACGTGACCTCGCCCAGCTTCGCCACCGGCGAGGACCAGGAGATCCCGGTCGAGTGGGACTGCCCGCGCTGCGGGCTCCCCGCCGGCCTGGACCAGGCGAACCCGCCTGAGCCCATCCGGAACGAGCCGTACAAGACGCATCTCGCGTATGTGAAGGAGCGTCGCACGGATGAGGAGGGCGCGGCCCTTCTCGACGAGGCGCTCACCTCGCTCCGCGTCCGTCGCGGCGACACCGTCGCCGCGGACTGACCGCACGCGTGCCAGGGCCGCGGCTCCCGATCGGGAGCCGCGGCCCTGACGCGTGTCCGGGGACGATGTGGGGATCAGGAATGTTGGGACGCGTCCGGGGGTTGTCCCGGCGACGGAAGGAGCATCCATGCTGATCGAGATCGAGTACTGCGTGCCCTGCGGCTACCTGCCGCGCGCGACGGAGGCCCAGACGCGCCTGCTGGAGGAGTTCGGCAACGCGATCGACGGCGTCACCCTGAAGACCGGCCGCAAGGGCGTGTTCACGTTCCGCGCGGACGGCGAGGAGATCTACGCGAAGCCCGCAGAGTTCGACATCGACGGGATCGTCGCGACGGTCCGGGGCCTGCTCCCGGAGCAGCCGGGGGTGCAGGCCGAGGGCCGCGACCTGCTGATGGGCAAGCGTCACTGACCTCACCCCCACGGACGCTCCGCACGGATGTGGTGCTGACACGCCGGTCATCGGCGCCGATCGTGGGTCGGCCGTCGGCGTGTCGCGGAGGGTTCCGTGCGTGCTGTCCCGTGGGCGGGCGCCCGGGCCCTCAGACCTTCGCGACGGCCTCGGCGTCCACGAGCCACAGGGTCTCGGCTGAGCCTCGCACCGCCGCCGCGGGCAGCGACAGGTCGCCGTGCAGGGCGCGTGCGACCACGTCGGCCTTCGCGGCGCCCGCGGCCACCACCCACACGCGCTTGGCGCGGCGGATGGACTCCAGGGACAGCGAGACGCGCGTCGGCGGCGGCTTGGGGGAGTCGTGGACCGGCAGCGCCTCGACGCCGCGCACCTCGTAGCCCGGATGGCCCGGGAACAGCGAGGCGACGTGACCGTCGGGTCCCATGCCGAGCATCAGGACGTCCCACGCGGGAACGCCCGCGGACGCGATCTGGTCCGCGTAGGCCGTTGCGGCCTCCTCGACCGAGCCGAACGCGTCCGACGCGCCCATCCGGTGGATGTTCTCCTCGGGCAGCGGCAGGCTCCCCAGCAGCGCCGCCTGGGCCTGCCCCTCGTTGCGGTCGGGGTCGCCGGCGGGCACGAACCTCTCGTCGCCCCACCAGGCGTGGACCGAGGTCCAGTCGATCTGGCGGGCGAGGGGGGACGCGGCGGCGGACTCGAGGGTCGCGATGCCCACCGTGCCGCCCGTGAGCACCACGTCGGCGCGGTCCTGCACGGTGAGCGTGTCGATGATCGCGAGCAGCAGACGGGCGGCCGTGGCCTCGGCGACGGCGCCGGCGTCGGTGTGGACCACCACCCGGGTCGGGGCGGTCACAGCGAGACCACCATCTGCCCCGCGAAGGCCTCGAGCACCTCGCCGTAGACGTCGTCGGAGTCGAGCCTGCGGAGCTCCTCCGCCAGCGTGTCCTCGAGCGACCGCGCCGGAAGCGCGATCACGTGGTCGGGCTGACCGGGCTGCGAGATGGTCGCGTTGTGGCCGTCCGGACGCGCGATCGAGACGGGCCCGGACGGGGTCTCGAGGATGATGTGCTGCAGGGCGGAGACGGACGCGTCGTAGGTCGCCTCGATCTCGCAGCCGAGCGTGTGCTTGAGCCAGGCCCCGAGCATGAGGATCGAGGGGCTGTTCATGTCGCCGTGGATCCGCGCGAGCGAGACCTCGGGCACCCGCACCTGGTCGAGGGCGGAGGCCAGCAGCGCGCGCCAGCGGGTGAGGCGGGCCCACGCGAGGTCGGTGTCGCCCGGCTTGTAGCACTTCGCCAGGTGGAGGAGCGTGCCGGCGGGGTCGGTCTCGCCCTTGCTGTCCGTGATGCGGCGCTGCGCCATCCGGCCCAGCTCGAGCCGCGACATGTTCTCGGGCACGCCTGCGGGCCACCACACCACGATGGGGGCGTCCGGCAGCAGCAGCGGGGTCACGAGCGTGTCGTCGTGGCCGATCTGCTCGCCGCTGGGACGCAGCAGGATCACCTCGGAGGCGCCCGCGTCGCCGCCGACGCGGATCTCCGCGTCCAGCCGCGCCTCGGACGCCTCGCCCGGGGCGATCACGATGATCCGGCAGGGGTGCTCGCGCGAGGCCACGTTCGCGGTGGCGATCGCCTGCTCCGCGTCGGCGCCGGAGGCGTCGATCACGAGGGTCATGACGCGGGCGAGCGTGATCACGCCGCCCTCCTTGCGGGACTCCACGAGCGCCTTGTTGATCGCGCCGGTGGTGGTGTCGGGCATCTCGATGATCATGGGCGCCTCCAGGCACGTCCGTCACGGGCCATCATCTGGTCGGAGCCCGCGGGGCCCCACGTGCCGGAGCGGTACTGCTCCGGCTGGCCCTGGGTCTCCCAGAAGTCGGTGATCGGGTCGAGGATCTTCCAGGAGAGAGCGACCTCCTCCTGGCGGGGGAACAGCGGCGGGTCGCCCAGCAGCACGTCGAGGATCAGGCGCTCGTACGCCTCTGGCGAGCTCTCGGTGAAGGCGTTGCCGTACGCGAAGTCCATGGTGACGTCGCGCACCTCCATGGTGGTGCCGGGGACCTTCGAGCCGAAGCGCAGCGTCACGCCCTCGTCGGGCTGCACGCGGATCACGAGCGCGTTCGAGCCGGTGTCGCCGCCGGAGATCTCCTGGAAGTAGGGCGACGGCGCCTTCTTGAAGACCAGCGCGATCTCGGTGACGCGGCGGCCCAGCCGCTTGCCCGCCCGCAGGTAGAACGGCGTGCCGGCCCATCGGCGGTTCGGCACCTCGAGCTTGATGGCGGCATAGGTCTCGGTGATGGAGTCGGGGGAGATGCCGTCCTCGTCGAGGAAGCCGCCCACCTGCTCGCCGCCGCGCCAGCCGGCCGCGTACTGACCGCGCGCGGTGCCCTCGCCGAGGTCCTCGGGGAGCACCGTGGAGCGCAGCACCTTCTCCTTCTCCATGCGCAGGTCGTCGGCCTCGAAGGAGGCGGGCTCCTCCATGGCGGTGAGGGCGAAGAGCTGGAGAAGGTGGTTCTGGATCACGTCGCGGGCGGTGCCGATGCCGTCGAAGTAGCCGGCGCGCGAGCCGATGCCGATGTCCTCGGCCATGGTGATCTGCACGTGGTCGACGTACTGGGCGTTCCAGATGGGCTCGAACAGCTGGTTCGCGAAGCGCAGCGCGAGCAGGTTCTGGACCGTCTCCTTGCCCAGGTAGTGGTCGATGCGGAACACCGAGTCGGGCGGGAACACGTCGGAGACCACGGCGTCGAGCCGCTCCGCCGACTCGAGGTCGTGCCCGAACGGCTTCTCGATCACCACCCGGCGCCAGGTGTCCTCCTTGGGCGCGGACAGCCCGGACTCGCGCAGCTGCGTGACCACCTGGGGGAAGGCCGACGGCGGGATCGAGAGGTAGAACGCGTGGTTGCCCCCGGTACCCCGCTCACGGTCGAGGTCCTCGACCGTCTGGCGCAGCCGCTGGAACGCCTCGGGGTCGTCGAAGGTGCCCTGCACGAAGCGGATGCCCTCGGCGAGCTGCTGCCACGTCTCCTCGCGGAAGGGCGTGCGGGCGTGCTTCTTGACGGAGTCGTGCACCACCTGCGCGAAGTCCTGCTCGTCCCAGTCGCGGCGGGCGAAGCCGGTGAGGGCGAAGGCGGGCGGCAGGAGGCCGCGGTTGGCGAGGTCGTAGACCGCCGGCATCAGCTTCTTGCGGGCCAGGTCGCCGGTGACGCCGAACATGACGAGGCCGCAGGAGCCCGCGATGCGGGGAAGCCGGCGATCCCGGGGATCGCGCAACGGATTGTTCACAGTGGGACCTTCCCTGGGGGACGAGGAGAGGGGTCGCGACAGCGCTCGGTCCATCCTACGGCGCGGCCGACCGTCGCCGGGACGCAGGAAGGGGGCCCCGCGAGGGACCCCCTTCCTGGGACGATGCGGGGCGTCTCAGCCCGCGGCGGCGATGCTCTCGCGTGCCTGGGCCGCGACGTTCTCCGCGGTGAAGCCGTACTTCTTGAGCAGCAGGCCGCCCGCGGCGGACTCGCCGAAGTGGTCGACGCCGACGACGCGACCGGCATCGCCGACGACCTCGCGCCAGCCCAGCGGGGAGCCCGCCTCGACCGACACGCGGGCCTTGAGCCCGGCGGGGATGACCGACTCGCGGTACTCCGCGGTCTGGCGAGCGAAGCGCTCGAGCGACGGCGCGGAGACCACGCGGGCCTTGACGCCGTCGGCCGCGAGCAGGTCGCGCGCGCCGAGCGCCACCGCGACCTCGGAGCCGGTGGCGATGAGCACCACGTCGGCGTCCTCGTGCCCGCCCGCGAGGACGTAGGCGCCCTTGTCGACGCCGTCCGCGGAGGTGCCCTCGAGCACCGGGAGGTTCTGGCGCGACAGGATGATCGCCGAGGGGCGGTCGGTCGTCTCGAGGATCGCCTTCCACGCGAAGGCGGTCTCGTTGGCGTCCGCGGGGCGGATCACGTCGAGGCCCGGGATCGCGCGCAGGGTGGCGACGTGCTCGATCGGCTGGTGCGTGGGGCCGTCCTCTCCCAGGCCCACCGAGTCGTGGGTCCACACGAACGTGGTCGGGATCTGCATCAGCGCGGCGAGGCGGACCGCGGGGCGCATGTAGTCGGAGAACACCAGGAAGGTGCCGCCGTAGGTGCGCGTGAGGCCGTGCAGCGTGATGCCGTTGAGGATGGTGCCCATGCCGAACTCGCGGATGCCGAAGTGCAGCGTGCGGCCGTACCACTGGCCGTCCGGGAACGAGTGCGTGGAGCGGCGGGGCGGGAGGAACGAGGGCTCGCCGTCCATGGTGGTGTTGTTCGAGCCCGCGAGGTCGGCGGAGCCTCCCCAGAGCTCGGGCAGCACGGGCGCGAGGGCGGTCAGCACCTTGCCGGACGCCGAGCGGGTCGCGACGGAGGCGCCCGGCTCGAACGCGGGCAGCGCGGTCTCCCATCCCTCGGGAAGCTCGCGGTTCACGAGGCGGGCGAGGAGGGCGGCGCGCTCGGGGTTCTCGGCCTCCCAGCGCGAGAAGCCGGCGTTCCACTCGGAGTGGGCCGCCTGGCCGCGCTCCTTGACCTGCTGCATGTGGGCGAGGATCTCGGGCTCGACGACGAAGGACTGCTCCGGGTCGAAGCCGAGCACCTCCTTGAGGCCCGCCACCTCGGCGGCGCCCAGCGCGGAGCCGTGGACCCCGCCCGAGTTCTGCTTGGTGGGCGAGGGCCAGCCGATGATGGTCGACAGCCGGATGAACGAGGGCTTGCCGGTCTCGGCCTTGGCGGCCTCGATGGCCGCGTAGAGAGCCTCGGGGTCCTCCTGGTAGCCGTCCTCGGTGATCCAGTTCACGTGCTGGGTGTGCCAGCCGTAGGCCTCGTAGCGTGCGACGACGTCCTCGGTGAAGGAGATGTCGGTCTCGTGCTCGATCGAGATGCGGTTGTCGTCCCAGATCACGACCAGGTTGCCGAGCTCCTGGGTGCCCGCGAGGGCCGATGCCTCGTGCGAGACGCCCTCCTGGAGGTCACCGTCGCCCGCGATCACGTAGACGAAGTGGTCGAACGGCGACTCGCCGGGGGCGGCGTCGGGGTCGAGCAGGCCGCGCTCGCGACGGGCGGCCATGGCCATGCCGACCGAGGATGCGATGCCGGTGCCCAGCGGGCCGGTGGTGATCTCGACGCCGTCGGTGTGGCCGTACTCGGGGTGGCCGGGGGTGAGCGAGTTCTCGGTGCGCAGCGCCTTGAGGTCGTCGAGCGACAGCTGGTAGCCGGACGCGAACAGCTGCAGGTAGAGCGTCAGCGACGAGTGGCCGGCGGACAGGACGAACCGGTCGCGGCCCAGCCAGTGCGAGTCGGACGGGTCGTGCCGCATCACGTTCTGGAACAGCAGGTACGCGGCGGGCGCGAGCGAGATCGCGGTGCCGGGGTGGCCGTTTCCGACCTTCTCCACGGCGTCGGCGGCGAGGACTCGGAGGGTGTCGACCGCGCGGCGGTCGGCATCGGTCCAATTGATGGTCACAGGGGTCTCCCTTGACGTGGCTCGGGGTGGCTGACGGGGCCAGCCTACCCGGGTCGCGCCCGTGAGGCGCGCCGTTTGTCGAGCGTTAACATTCCGACACCCGGATGCAACCGCTTCCGGTCGGCGCGGGCTGCGGGCGAGGCGGGCGGGGAGGACCTAGGTCACGGCTAGACTGTGCTCATGCCGTCCGTCGCCACCGAGGCCCATGCGCCCGTGCCCGCGCTGACCGGACGCGCGACGGCGATGCGCCGGCTGAAGGCGTACGTCGCCCTCACCAAGCCGCGGATCATCGAGCTGCTGCTCGTCACGACGGTGCCCACCATGGTGCTGGCGGCCGACGGGTGGCCGTCGCTCGGGCTGCTGCTCGGCACCCTCGTGGGCGGCGCGCTGTCCGCGGGCGGCGCCAACGCGTTCAACAGCTACCTCGACCGCGACATCGACGCGGTGATGAAGCGCACGAGCCGCCGACCGCTGGTGACGGGGGAGGTGAGCCCGCGCGCCGCGCTCGTCTTCGCGTGGACGCTCTCGGTGGTCTCGACGCTGTGGTTCTGGCTCGTGGTCGGATCCCCGCTCGCCGCGGTGCTCTCGGTGCTCGCGATCGTCGGTTACGTCGTGGTCTACACGATGCTGCTCAAGCGCCGCACCGCGCAGAACATCGTCTGGGGAGGCGCCGCGGGCTGCATGCCGGTGCTGATCGGCTGGGCCGCCGTCACGCAGTCGCTGTCGTGGACGCCGGTGCTGCTGTTCCTCATCATCTTCTTCTGGACGCCGCCGCACTACTGGCCGCTGTCGATGAAGTTCAAGGGCGACTACGAGAACGCCCGCGTGCCGATGCTCCCGGTGATCGCGCCCACCCGCAAGGTCGCGTTCGAGATGATCGCGTACGCGATCGCCATGGTGGCGACCACCGTCGCCCTCGCCTGGGTCGCGGACATGACGTGGATCTACCTGGGCGTCGCCGCCGCGGCGGGCGCCTGGTTCCTCTGGGGGACCGTGTCGCTCTACCGCCGCGCCCGCTCCGGCGCCGACCGGCTCAAGGAGATGCGCCTCTTCCACGCGTCGATCACGTACCTGACGCTCGTCTTCGCCGCCATCCTCGTGGATCCGTTCATCACCGACGTGCTCTCGGTCCGCTGACATGCTCGGGCGGCAGCGCGACGCCTACCTGGCGCACGTCACCGTCGAGCGCGGGCTCAGCACCAACACGGTCGCGGCGTACCGCCGCGACCTGGACCGCTACGCGGCCTTCCTCGACAGCCGCGGGGTCGACGACCTCGCCCGGGCCACCGCCTCCGACGTCGCCGCGTTCGCCGAGGCGATCGGCACCGGCTCCGACGGCCGTCGCGCGCTGGCGCCCGCATCGTCCTCCCGGACGGTGATCGCCGTGCGCGGATGGCACCGCTTCGCGGTGCTCGAGGGGTGGACGCAGCAGGACCCCGCCGCGGGGGTGAAGCCGCGCGCGGTGCCGAAGCGGCTCCCCAAGGCCATCTCGACCGACCAGATCGGGGCGATCCTGGACGCCGCCGGCACCGGCGAGGGCGTGGCGCCGCTGCGTGATCGGGCGCTGCTCGAGCTGGTCTACGCGACGGGCGCGCGCATCTCCGAGGCCGTCGGCCTCGACGTCGACGACGTGGTCCTCGAGCCCGGCGAGGAGAGCGTGCTGCTGCGCGGCAAGGGCCGCAAGGAGCGCATCGTCCCGCTGGGCGGCTACGCCGCACGCGAGATCGGGGCCTACCTGGTGCGCGCGCGGGCGCCGCTCGCGCAGGCCGGGCGAGGGACCCCCGCGCTGTTCCTGAACGCGCGCGGCGGGCGCCTGTCGCGCCAGTCGGCCTGGACCATCCTGCGTGCCGCGGCCGAGCGCGCGGGGGTCGAGGGAGTGTCGCCGCACACGCTCCGCCACTCGTTCGCGACGCACCTGCTGTCCGGCGGTGCCGACGTCAGGGTCGTGCAGGAGCTGCTCGGCCACGCCTCCGTGACCACCACCCAGATCTACACGCTGGTCACCCGCGACAGCCTCCGCGAGGTCTACGCGGCGACCCACCCGCGCGCCCGCTGAGCGGTCGCTACCAGCGGCGGTAAGGTTGGCGCGTGACCGACTTCCCCGCCCCTGCGACCCTGTCCGGCCATGGTCCCGCGCGCGTCGTCGCGCTGTGCAACCAGAAGGGCGGCGTGGGGAAGACCACCACCTCCGTGAACCTCGCCGCAGCGCTCGCCGAGTACGGGCGCCGCGTCCTCATCATCGATTTCGACCCGCAGGGCGCCGCCTCGGCGGCGCTCGGGATCAACGCGGACTCGCTCGAGAGCACCGTCTACAACCTGCTGATGGAGACGGGGGTCGCGACGCGCGACGTGATCCTCCCGACGCAGGTGGAGGGCCTCGACCTGCTCCCGGCCAACATCGACCTGTCGGCGGCGGAGGTGCAGCTCGTGGGCGAGGTGGCGCGCGAGAGCGCGCTGGCCAGGTCGCTCCGTCCCGTGCTCGATGACTACGACGCAGTCCTCATCGACTGCCAGCCGTCGCTCGGGCTCCTCACCGTCAACGCGCTCGTCGCGGCGCACGGCGTGGTGATCCCGCTCGCCGCGGAGTACTTCGCGATGCGCGGCGTCAAGCTGCTCGTGGACACCATCAGCAAGGTGCAGGACCGCCTCAACCCGCGGCTCACCATCGACGCGATCGTGCCGACGCTCTACGACGGCCGCACCCTTCACGCCCAGGAGGTCGTCGAGCGCGTGCGCGACGCCTTCGGGGACCGCGTGACCGACACCATGATCCACCGGACGGTGAAGTTCCCCGACGCGACCGTGGCCGCCGAGCCCATCACCACCTTCGCCCCGTCCCACGCGGGCGCGCAGGCCTACCGGCAGCTCGCTCGCGAGCTCGTGGCGCGCGGGGTCGCCGCCTAGCGTGACGGCCGAGCTCGCGGCGGAGGGCCCGAAGGGCTTCGAGGTCCACCTCGACAACTTCGAGGGACCCTTCGACCTGCTGCTCAGCCTCATCTCCAAGCACCAGCTTGAGATCACGGAGGTCGCGCTCGCCCGCGTCACGGACGAGTTCCTCGCGACCATCGCCGCGTGGGAGAGCGACTGGGACCTGTCGCAGGCCTCGGAGTTCCTGGTGGTCGCCGCCACGCTGCTCGACCTCAAGGCCGCGCGGCTGCTCCCGCAGGGCGAGGTCGACGACCTGGAGGACCTCGAGCTGCTCGAGGCGCGCGACCTGCTGTTCGCGCGGCTGCTCCAGTACCGCGCCTTCAAGCAGGCGTCGGGGGAGTTCGCGGCCATGCTCGAGGCGCCGCGTCGGGTGCCGCGCGACGTGCCGCTCGAGCCGCAGTTCGCGATGCTGCTCCCGGAGCTGGTGTGGACGGCGACCCCGGATCTGCTGGCGCAGCTCGCGGCGCATGCGCTGCAGCCCAAGGCGGCGCCGGCGGTGAGCATCGCGCACCTGCACAACCCCGCCGTGAGCGTGCGCGAGCAGGCGGCCGTGATCACGGGCCGGCTGCAGCGCGAGGGCGCGGTCAGCTTCCGCTCGCTGGTGAACGATGCGGGGCACGTCAGCGTGGTGGTCGCGCGGTTCCTCGCGCTGCTCGAGCTGTTCCGTGAGGCCGTGGTGGCCTTCGATCAGGTACGCTCCCTCGGCGAGCTCACGGTCCGCTGGACCGGAGGCGACATCTCCGTGGAGGTGTCCGCGGAGTTCGACGAGGACGATGCGCTGGGGGTCGCGCGCGCGGCGGATCAGGGCGAGGAGGACAGGTGACCGACACGAGGGTGAGGGGAGCGCTCGAGGCGGTGCTGATGGTGGTCGACGAGCCCGTCGCCGCCGCCGATCTCGCGGTGGCGCTCGACGTTCCCGAGCCGGAGGTGCGTTCCGCCCTCGAGGCGATGCGCGACGAGTACGCCGACCCGGACGCGCCGCGCGGCTTCGAGCTCCGGGAGGTCGACGGCGGCTGGCGCATCTACTCGTCCCGGCTGTTCGCGGACGTCGTCGGCAGGTTCGTCGTCGACGGCCAGTCGGCGCGGCTGTCCCAGGCGGCTCTCGAGACCCTCGCCGTGGTGGCGTACCGCCAGCCGGTGACCCGCGGGCAGGTCTCCCAGATCCGTGGCGTCAACGTCGACTCCGTCATGAAGACGCTCGCCGCGCGCGGGCTGGTCACCGAGGTCGGCGAGCTGGGCGGCGCCCTGCTCTACGGCACCAGCACGGAGTTCCTCGAGCGGATGGGCCTGTCCTCGCTCGACGATCTGCCGCCGCTCGCGCCGTACCTGCCCGACCTCGCCGATATCGACGGGGAGGGACGCTGATGGCCGAGCTCGAGATCCACCGCCCGGAGGGCGTGCGGCTCCAGAAGGTGCTCGCGGCGGCGGGCGTGGGCTCCCGTCGCAAGTGCGAGGACCTGATCGAGGCAGGTCGGGTGACGGTCGACGGCCAGATCGTGGACCAGCTCGGTGTGCGCGTGGACCCCGACGAGGTGGTCATCGAGGTCGACGGCGAACGCATCAGCGTCGACGCGAACCACGTGACGGTGGTGCTCAACAAGCCCTTCGGCGTCGTGTCCACCATGAGCGACCCGCAGGGCCGGCCCGCGCTCGACACGTTCGTCGAGAAGTACGACCAGCGTCTGTTCCACGTCGGGCGCCTCGACGCCGAGACCACGGGGCTGCTCCTGCTGACCAACGACGGCGAGCTGGCGAACCGCCTCGCTCACCCGACCCACGGCGTCGAGAAGATCTACGTCGCGAAGGTGCGGGGGCGCATGACCAAGGCGCAGTGCACGCTGCTCAAGTCGGGCGTCGATCTCGACGACGGCCCCGTGCGCGCCACGGACTGCGTCATCCTCGACACGGCGAAGGACTCCACGCTGGTCCAGGTGTCCCTCCACGAGGGTCGCAACCGCATCGTCCGTCGCATGCTCGACAAGGTCGGCCATCCCGTGCTCGAGCTGGTGCGCACCCAGTTCGGCCCGATCCGACTCGGCGTGATGGCGCCCGGTGAGCTGCGCGAGCTGACACCCGCCGAGGTGGGCAAGCTCATGCACATCGCGGGCCTCTGAGGTCGACGCCCCGGACCTCCGGGGGACCACCGCGACCGCCGGAGGGTCGCCCCGGTGCCGATACGATGGTCGCCATGACCACCCGAGCGATCCGTGGCGCCATCACGATTGACCGCGACGAGCGCGAGCACCTCCACGAGCGCACCCGCGAGCTGGTCGCGGCGATCATGCGGGAGAACGACCTCACGACGGACGACGTCATCTCGGTGATCTTCACCTGCACCCCCGACATCGTCAGCGACTTCCCGGCGGCCGCCGCGCGCGAGATGGGCTTCGGAGCGGTCCCGCTGATGTGCGCCCAGGAGATGCCCGTGCCCGGCGCGCTGCCCCTGGTGGTGCGGCTGATGATGCACGCGGAGACCGACCGGGCGCGCGACCGGATCGTCCACGTCTACCTCCGCGGGGCGGTCGCGCTGCGGCGCGACCTCGCGCAGTAGGAGAGACGGCGGCATGAGCGACACGCTGCCCCGCACCCACATCGTCGGTGCGGGACTCATCGGAGCGAGCATCGGCATCGGCCTGTCCGCCGAAGGCTGGCCCGTCACCATCGCGGACGCCGACGCCCAGGCGGAGGCCCTCGCCCGATCGATCGGGGCCGGGGGCCCGCTCGGGGACCACGCGCCGGACCTGGTGATCGTGGCGACGCCGCCCTCGGTCGCCGGCGCGGTGGTGGTCCACGCGCTGCAGGCCTGGCCCGGGGCCGTCGTCACGGACGTCGCGAGCGTGAAGGCGCCCATCGCCGAGGCGGCCGACGCCACGGGCCACGGCGCTCGGTACGTCGGCTCGCACCCGATGGCGGGCCGGGAGCTGTCGGGAGGGCTCGCGGCGCAGGGAGACCTGTTCAAGGCGCGTCCCTGGGTGATCTGCCCGAACGGCGCCGCCGCGGCGGCCGTCGAGCTGGTGCTGCGCGTCCCTGCGGCCCTGCAGTGCGACGTCGTGACCATGGAGGCGCCGGCGCACGATGCGGCGGTCGCCCGCGTGTCGCACGCGCCGCAGGTGGCCGCGTCCGCGGTGGCGGCGGCGCTCGGCGCCCTGCACTCCGACGATGTCGCGCTCGCCGGGCAGGGCCTGCGCGACGTGACCAGGATCGCGGGTTCCGCGCCGGGCATGTGGGCGGACATCGCCCGCCTCAACCGCGGACACCTGGTCGAGACGCTCGACCACATCATCGCCGACCTCGAGGACCTGCGTGAGTCGGACGACATCGGCGAGGCCGTCACCGATCTCATCGAGCGCGGCCGCTTCGAGGTCGCGCGCATCCCGGGCAAGCACGGCGGCGCGACCCGCGACTGGGCGGGCGTCACCGTGATCGTCCCCGACGAGCCGGGCCACCTGCTCAAGCTGCTCGGCGACACGGCGCAGGTCGACGTGAACGTCGAGGACATCACCATCGAGCACTCGCCGCGGCAGCCGGTGGGACTCACGACGCTCTACGTGCTGCCCTCCCGCGCCGCCGAGCTCGTGGCCGCGCTCGAGAGTCAAGGTTGGGAGATCGCCGCATCATGACCGGAGTGTCCGTCGCCATCGATGGTCCCGCGGGGACCGGGAAGTCCACCGTCGCGCGCGAGGTCGCGCGACGCCTCCGCCTCGCCTACTTCGACACCGGCGCCACGTATCGCGTCGGGACGCTCTGGTGCATGCGCGAGGGTGTCGACCTCGCGAACCAGGACGACGTCGCCGCGATGGTCGAGACCATGAACGTCTCGATGGTGCTCGACCCGCGCAACCCCCGCGTGATCCTCGAGGACGACGACGTCACCTCGCTGATCCGCTCCGACACGGTCGCGCTGACGGTCTCGAAGGTGGCGACCAACCTGGAGGCGCGCGCCGCGCTCGGCCAGTGGCAGCGTGACGTCATCGCGGCGGAGGTCGCGGGCGGCTTCTCCGAGGGTCGCGGCGTCGTGACCGAGGGTCGCGACATCACCACGGTGATCGCGCCCGACGCGGACGTCCGCATCCTGATGACGGCGGACGAGGAGGTGCGCGTCGCCCGGCGCGCCGGCGAGGGTGCCGACGCCGCCACCGTGCGGGAGGCCGTGCTCGGACGGGACAAGAAGGACGCCACCGTGGTGAACTTCCACACCGCCGCGGACGGCGTCATCACCGTGGATACCACCGACCTCACCATCGAGGAGGCGGTCCAGGCTGTCATGGACCTCGTGATCGCCGTCCGGCCCGAGCTCGCGCCCACGCCGCCCCGCATCGGCGACGCCGCGGATGCCGACGGCGCCGACGAGGGCACCGCGTGAGCCCTGCCGTCCCGTCCCGGTGGGGGCCGCGCTGGTCCCGCTGGGTGGGCAGGTTCCTCGCGCGCGTCCTCTGGCGCACCGAGGTGCGCGGCCGCGACAACGTGCCGCGCACGGGCGCCGCGATCGTGGTGTGCAACCACCTGGGCCTGATCGATGGGCCCGTGGTCCACGGCGTGATCCCGCGGGGCTCGCACTTCCTCATCCGCGTCGAGATGATGACCGGCCCGCTCGGGGGCATCCTGCGTGCCGCGCAGCAGATCACCGTCGAGGGGGCGGGTCGCGAGGCCCTCGCCCAGGGCCTCGCGGTGCTGCGGCGGGGTGACGTCATCGGCGTGTTCCCCGAGGGCACCCGTGGAGCCGGCACCGCGACGGCGGTCCACGGCGGCGCCGCGTGGCTGGCCATCCAGTCGGGAGCGCCGGTGGTGCCGACCACGATCGTGGGCACCCGTCGCACGGGCGAGTCGGTGAACATCTGGCCGCGGCCGGGACGTCGGCTGCTGGTCGCATTCGGCGAGCCGGTGGTGCTGACGCCCCCGCCGGAGGTGCGCGGCGGCAGGGCCAAGCAGGAGTGGGCGGCCGAGCGGCTCGCCGAGGCGCTGCGGCAGCAGGTGGCCCGTACCCTTGAGACGACAGACCTCGAGCTTCCGCTCGACGACCCGCGACGCGAGAATCGCGGCGGAGAGGACCAGGCATGAGCGACGAGCTCCCCGCACCCCACGAGTCGGACGCCCCCGAGTCGCTGGACGAGATCCGCGAGGCCGCGCTGCGTGCCGGCCTCGAGGAGTACGACCTCACCCCGGAGGACCTGGCGGAGCTCACCGGTGAGGCTCTTCCGGACACCGAGGAGGCGCTCCCGGTCCTCGCGATCGTGGGACGCCCCAACGTCGGCAAGTCGACCCTGGTGAACCGCATCATCGGCAAGCGGCTCGCGGTGGTCGAGGACAAGCCCGGCGTGACCCGCGACCGGGTCGCGTACCGCGCCGAGTGGGCGGGGCGCGACTTCACGCTGCTCGACACCGGCGGCTGGGAGAAGAACGTCACCGGGATCGACCTCTCGGTCGCCCAGGCCGCGGAGGCCGCGATCGAGATGGCCGACGCCGTCCTGTTCGTGGTGGACGCCATGGTGGGCGCGACCGCGACGGACGAGCAGGTGGTGCGGCTGCTGCGCAAGGCCGAGAAGCCCGTGGTGCTCGCCGCGAACAAGGTCGACGGACCGCAGGGGGAGCTCGAGGCCGCGGCGCTGTGGAACCTCGGGCTCGGCGAGCCGTACCCGATCTCCGCGCTGCACGGTCGCGGCACCGGTGACCTGCTCGATGCGGCCATGGCGGCCCTGCCGACGGAGCTTCCGCAGGTCGAGATCGCGGAGGACGCACCCCGCCGCATCGCGCTGGTGGGCCGGCCCAACGTCGGCAAGTCCTCGCTGCTCAACAAGCTCGCCGGCACCGAGCGCGTGGTCGTGAACGAGCTCGCCGGCACCACCCGCGATCCCGTCGATGAGCTGGTCGAGATCGGCGGCCGCCCGTGGATGCTGGTCGACACCGCCGGCATCCGCCGACGTGTCCACATGACCAAGGGCGCGGACTTCTACGCCTCGCTGCGGACCCAGACCGCCATCGAGCGGGCCGAGGTCGCGCTGGTGCTCCTCGACGGATCCACCCCGCTCACCGACCAGGACCTGCGCGTGGTGCAGCAGGTGGTCGACGCGGGTCGCGCCATGATCTTCGTGTTCAACAAGTGGGACCTGGTTGGCGAGGACGAGCGGTTCCTGCTCGAGCGCTCGATCGAGAAGGACATGGTCCAGCACTCCTGGGTCCCGCGCGTCAACCTCTCGGCACGCACCGGCTGGCACACCAACCGGTTGCTGCCCGCGATCGATCTGGCGCTGTCGAGCTGGGACCAGCGGATCTCGACCGGGCGTCTCAACTCGTTCCTCGGCGAGCTGGTCGCGGAGCATCCGCACCCGGTGCGCTCCGGCAAGCAGCCGAAGATCCTGTTCGCGACGCAGGCTGCCACGCGTCCGCCGCGCTTCGTGATCTTCGCCTCGGGCTTCCTCGACCCGCAGTATCGGCGGTTCATCGAGCGCCGCCTGCGGGAGAACTTCGGCTTCGAGGGCACGCCCATCCAGATCTCGGTCCGCGTGCGCGAGAAGCGGGGCAAGCCGCGCAAGTAGCGGCCGGCGGGTTCGCGAGCTCACGCCTGCGCGGCTGTCCTGCGGGGCGGCGCGACCGCATCTTCATCCGCATCGGTCGTCGAGCGCCGCATCCCGGCATGCCGCGGTGGCGCTCACCGGGTGGGGTGGCGCCGTCGGGGCGGGGTCATCTGGGTGGCGCGTGCGTCGGATGCGCGCCAGTCGTGGCCGCGGGTGTCGGCGTCCCTCCGGAGGTGGGGGTGGTTCCGGATGCCGTGGCGAGGTCGAGGTGGAGGGCGGCCCTGCCACCTTGGCGGGGGGTGCGTGCGGGGTCGACCGTGGCGGGCGGGGTGAACCACACGGCGGTATCGGTGGCGTGGACGGTCCAGCCGTCGTCGTGGATGCGGTGGTGGCATCGTGTGCAGAGCAGGACCCCGTTGGCGAGGTCGGAGCGGCCGCCGGCGGACCACGGCCGGATGTGGTGGGCGTCGCACCACGCGACGGGGGCATGACAGAACGCGCAGCCTCCGTCACGTTCGGCCAGCGCGACCCTCTGGGCGGGGGTGAAGAAGCGGCGGGCACGGCCGACGTCCAGGGGCTGGCTCGCTCCGCCCAGGACCACGGGCAGCCATCCGCTGTCGACGGCCATCGCCCGGACCTGGGACACGGTCAGCGGTGTGGAGATCGCATCGCAGGAGCCGATCCCGACTCCGGTGGTGAGGTCCTTGAGTCCGATCCGCACGACCACCGTGGTCGACACCCCTGAGCCGGGTCGGTCGCAGCGCATGCCGTGGCGTGCGAGGTCCACCAGCGCGTCGACGCGCATCCGCCCGGCCTCGCCGGGCTCGGCGCGACCGAGCCCGGCGTCACGGCGGGCGGCGAAGCCTGCCCGGACCTGGGCATCGAGCCACGCCGCTATCGGGGCGGCCGATGCGGGATCGAGTCGTCCCGACAGCGTCACCATCCCGTCGGCCTGCTCGGTCAGCGTCAGGTACCGCTGGCCCCTCATGGCCTTCTCGCGCTCCTCGTGGCGGCGGTGGTTCCACAACGCGACGACCTCCACGCACACCTTGCGGAGCTCGTCTAGCGTGAGCCGTATCGCCTTGGCGACCAGGCGAGCCTCGATCCCGTCGTCGCCACCATCGATGTCGTCCAGGGTGCGGACCACGAGCGCCGCCTTCGCCGCCGACACCGCGCCCGACGTCACCGCCGCCGCGAGGCGCGGATACCGCGGCGCGCCACCACCCGCGCCATCACCCGGCCCACCAGGGGCATCGTTCCCACCGAAGTCGGCCCCCGCATCGTCCCCTCCGCCGAGGAGCTGCCCGACCGTGATCTGGTCGTGGGCATCCCGGGTCGACCCGCCGGTGTGCTTGGCGACCAGGCGGGCCGCGTTGCGCTCACCACGTCGGCGCGCCATCCCACCCCCGGCGCCGTCGGAGCGTCGGGCGATCTCGGTGGCGAGGACCGCGGCGGGCACCTGAGCCAGCCGCACCACGCGTGCGGCCGCGGCATGGGCGCGCGCCAGCTCATCCTCGCTGAGATCCGTCACGGGCCCACCGGTGAAGGCGCGCAACGCCTCCACCGCATCCGCCACCGCTGCCAGCGAGATCTCCATGACGCCATCACATCACCAGCGTCTGACATTGATTCACGATCATCCACCCTGGTAGACATGTGAATGAAGGTGCTAGCGCGAGAGCCTGTGGACATCAGTCGACAGTCGACCCGGATGAACTGTGAGGCGGAAAGCCAGCGCGGCAGAAGAGCAGCGAGGCAGCAAGGCGGCCCAACGGGAACGACGCTCAGCGGGCCGTCGCGTCGTGGTCGCCGCGGTGGAACGTCACCTCGGCGAGGTCGGAGAGCACCTCCCGGTCGAGGTCCTCAAGCCTCTTGACGTACACGCATCCCACCCCGGTGGTGTGCGGTCCCAGGGCGCTCAGCATGGCCTCGCCCTCGGGGGAGTCGCGGAAGCCGTAGAAGGTCAGCTGCGCCTTGCGCGGGGAGAATGCGAGCGGCGGCCAGTCGCCCTGGGTCCCCGCCGCCGTCCGGTAGCGGTAGCTGCCCCAGCCGATGATCGACGGTCCCCACATCACCGGCTCGACCCCGGTCGCCTCCGTGAAGAGGGCGACCACGCGCTCGGCCTCCTCGCGCCGCCGGTCCGGCGTTACTCCGGCGATGAAGGCCTCGACGGGGACATCGGTGGGCCGCGTGTTGTTGGCCATGGCCTCAGCCTCGCACTACTCCCACAGGCCGCGCGAGACCAGCAGCTCCTTGAGCAGGTCGGCACGATCGGACACCAGCCCGTCGACGCCCATGTCGATCAGCTCGGACATCTCGGCCGGGTCGTTGATGGTCCACACGTGCACGAGCGTGTCCGCCGCGTGCGCGGCGCGCACATGGCGCGCGGTCAGCACCGTCGCGCGCCCCGCGCGCCGTGGGACCTGCAGCGCGTCGACGCGCCGCAGCGCGCGCCGCACGGGAAGCCCGACGGCGCCCTGCGAGAAGTAGGCGACCGCCTCCGAGGTGCCGGCGCTGGTCGCGACGGCGCGCGACAGCCGCCGTACCGTCGCCTCCCGTCGCCGCGTCGAGAAGGAGGCGATGCAGACCCGGTCGTGGGAGGCCGTGCGCTCGATCGCGTCGGCGATGGGGACGATGCCGGACACCGCCTTGACGTCGATGTTGACCCGGAGATCGGGCCAGGTGCCCAGCAGGTCCTCGAGCAGGGGCACGGGCTCGATCCCCCCGATGCGCGCGGTGCGCACCTCGCTCCACGGCAGGTCGGCCACGTCGCCGCGGGCATCGGTGGTCCGGTCGAGCGACGCGTCGTGGAGCGCGACGGCGACCCCGTCACGCGTGCCGTGCGCGTCGGTCTCGACGTACCGGTATCCGAGCGCGACGGCGTCCTCGAACGCCCGCATGGAGTTCTCCAGCCCGTCGAGTGAGAAGCCGCGATGGGCCAGCGCCGTGAAGCCCGGCGCGAGGTACGGGTGCGTCGTCATGCGAGCACCTGAGCGAGCCACGCGCGGACGGTGTCGAGGTACGCCGCACGTGGCACGGGGGAGGACAGGGACAGCTCGTGCACCCCGCCCTCGATCACCGCCTCCTGCACGCGGGGTCCCAGCCGGTGCGCGAGGCGGGCGATCTCCCGCACGTCGACCACGGTGTCCTGCACCTGGAGCAGTGGATTGTCCTCCTCGTCCGGCCCAGAGGTGTGGCTTCTCGCGGCGAGCACCGGGACGTCGATGGAGAGGCCGTCGCGCACGCGTGCCTGCCCCCGCTGCACCGCGGCGAGCCAGGCTGCGCGGACCGGCACGCCATCGGGGTTCTTCCATTCCGTGTCGAAGTCCCATCGGCCGCCGTTCGCGACGTGGAGATGACGCGCGTAGATCGAGGGATGGCGTCGGACGACCATGAGGGGCCGGGCGCGGGCGAGCAACGGGACGGCGCCGGTCGCGACGCGCTGGCCCCGCGTGGTCGGAGCCTTGAAGAACGGGCTGTCGAGGATCAGCCCCGCGAGCTCCGGCGCCGGCCGGTCCGCCGCCCACAGGCAGGCGGCGAGCCCTCCTGTCGAGTGCGCGTGCACCACCAAGGGCAGTCCCGGGTGGAGATCGGCCAGCGCCGCGGTGGCCGCCGCGAGGTCGTCGCCCAGCTCGTCCAGGTCCCGGACCAGGTGCGGGATGTCGCCGTCGCGAAGCGACCTGCCCGCACGTCGGAGGTCGACGGCGAGGAACGCGAGGCCTGCCTCCACGAAGAAGCGCGCGAGGTGCGTCTGGAAGAAGTAGTCGTTGTAGCCATGCACATGGAGCACCGCCGCCCGCGGCACGGCGGGACCGTTCGTCGAGCGGACCAGCGTCGCGGGGCCCAGAGGTGCCGCCTCGAAGCCCTCGAGGACGTCGGGCGACCACGCGAGCGGGGAGTCCATGATTCGATCGTGCCAGGTCAGCGGCCGAACCGGCGACAGATCAGCCGCGGCCACCGATGATCTGGTCCCAGGTCAGCGCCGGCGGCGCCGGCTCCTCCGTGCGGGGCTCGGACTCGGGCTCGGCCTCCTGGACCGGCTCAGGGGCCTCCTCGGCCGCGGCGGCGGGCTCCGGCGCGTCCATCGACGGGACGCGAGGCGCGACGTGCAGCGGCGCGGTGGCGGGTGCGGGCTCCTCCGGCGCGGCGGTCGCGGCGGCCGCGGTCGCGCGGTCGGGGAACACCACCTGGGTGAAGCTCGGCGAGTCATCGGGCTCGAGCGCGGGCGGCTCGGCTGCGGGATCCGGCTGGTAGATCGGCTCCGAGATGGGCATGAGGAACGGCTGCGTGGCGACGTCCTCGTCCTCGGGATCGAACGATGCGGGGAGCGCCTGAGCACTGGGCACAGGGACGTCCTCGGGCACGGGCGGCGCGACAACCTCCGGCTCCTGCTCCGGCTCCGGGGCCGGCATGGCGGCCGGCGCTGCCGGCGTGGACGCGCCCGCCGTCTCCTGCGCGAGGAGGATGTGCGCCGCATCGTCCCCCAGCTCCGCCATCACGGTGAGGACGACGATGCGCAGCGCCGCCGCCATCTCCTCCTCCGAGAAGGCGGGCACCTCGGGGCCGAGCCCGAGCGCCGGCGACGCGGGGAGGCGCAGGAGCCCGCTCGGCACGCCCCAGTTCATGAGCTCGCGCTGCACCTGGTAGAAGGTGTGGTTGCCGATGTAGGTGCCCGCGGAGGTCGACAGCCCGCACGGCACGCCGGCGGCGGACAGCCGCTCGACGATCGCACGGTCGGGCAGCGTGCTCCACAGGCCCGCGGGGCCGTCCTCGACGATCGGCTGGTCGACGGGCATGCTGCCGGCGTTGTCCGGCAGGGTCGCGTCGTCGAGGTTGATCGCGATGCGCTCGACCGCGACGCCGGGCAGCCCGGGCGCGGTCGCCGTCATCACCACGGCGTCCGGGATGTGCTTCGCGATGGACATCCGCAGCCGGTGCGGCGCCTCGCCGAACACCGCGGGCAGCCGCCGCGCGATCACCTCGCCCGGTCCCTCCCAGGTCCGGGCCAGCAGGTCGACGGCGTCCCAGGCGGGATTCACGGTGGCGGGCGACACGGGCTCGAAACCCGTCAGCAGGACTCGGCGCATACGTCCAGGGTACGGGCAGGCGTTCCGACACGCGGAGCCGGATCGGCTTGACGTGACGATGTCATGTCCCTAACGTGAGCCATAACCTGAATCGGGTTTCAGGTACGCAACTTTCAATGGCGAAAGGCAATCCCCATGCGTAAAGAGAAGTCGGCGCTCATCGGCGCCCTGGCCTCCTTGTCCCTCATCCTGGCGGCATGCGCCCCGACCGACGATGCGGAGCCCGCATCGTCCTCCTCCAGCTCCGCGACCGGGGAGGCTCCCGCCGCCTCGGTCACCGTCGGGCTGGTCACCAGCGAGTCGGGCCCGCTCGCGGGCTACGGCGAGCAGTACCTCGCCGGGTTCGAGGCCGGCATGGACTACGCGACCGACGGCACCGGCATGATCGACGGCACCGAGATCGTGATCGAGCACCGCGATGACGCGGGCGACGCCGACAAGGCCGTCACCGCCGCCAAGGAGCTGATCGGCGCCGGCGTCAACATCCTCGCGGGCACGGTGTCGTCGGGCGTCGCGCTCGCGCTCGCCGAGCAGGCCGCCCAGAACGAGGTGCTGTACATCTCCGGACCGGCGGCCGCGGACGCGATCACCGGGATCAACGAGTACACGTTCCGCTCGGGCCGCCAGAGCTCACAGGACGTGGCGACGGCCGGAACGTTCCTCGACGACATCTCCGGCAAGTCCGTCCTGGTCTTCGCCCAGGACACCGCCTTCGGTCAGGGCAACTTCGCCGCCGTGGACGCCATCCTCGGCGGACAGGGCGCCGAGGTGTCGTCGCTGCTGGTCGCCGAGGACATCACGGAGTTCACCACCTTCGCCCAGCAGGTCATCGATGGGTCGCCCGACCTCGTGTTCGTCGCCTGGGCGGGAGCGACCTCCGGCTCGATGTGGCAGGCGATGAGCCAGCAGGGCGTGCTCGACGCCGTCCCGGTGGTCACCGGCCTGGGTGACGTCGCGACCTACGGCGCCTACGGCGATGCGTCGGAGTCCATCTCCTTCCTCAACCACTACTTCGCCGGCGCGACCGACAACGCGGTCAACATGGCGATGGTCGAGCACATCGAGGGAGCGGGCGGCACCCCCGACCTGTTCAGCCCGGACGGCTTCAACGCCGCGCTGATGGTGGTGCAGGCCATCAAGGAGGGCGCCGGTGACGTCGACGCGATGATCGCCGCGCTCGAGGGGTACGAGTTCGAGGGCCCGAAGGGCACCATGACCGTCCGTGCCTCCGACCACGCGCTGCTCCAGGACATGTACCAGGTGAAGCTGGTCGCCGACGGCGACGCGTACATGCCCGAGCTGATCGGCACCGCGGCCGCCGCGGACGTCGCACCCGCCGAGGCCGCGGAGTAGGCCGCCGATGACCGCTGCAGTCCCGCCCGCGCTCCGTGTCGAGGGCCTCGGCCTTCAGATCGGCGGCGCGACCATCCTCCAGGACGTCGACCTCGACGTGCCCGCCGGATCGCTGGTCGGCGTGATCGGCCCCAACGGGGCCGGCAAGACCACGCTGTTCAACACGATCTCGGGGGTGGTCCGGCCCACGGCCGGCCGCATCCTGATGGACGGCCGCGACATCACGGGGACCTCGATCCCCGCGAGGGCGCGGGCGGGGCTGGGGCGGACGTTCCAGACCTCGAGCAACTTCCCGCGGCTGAGCGTGCTCGAGAACGTCCGCATGGCGGCGCAGGCCACCACCGGTGGCAGCTACTCGCTGCTGAGGTTCCCCGGTCGGGGAGACGATGCGACGCGTGCGGCGATCGAGTCGCTCGAGGCCGTCGGCCTCGCCGACAAGGCCCACCTCGCGGCGGGGGACATCTCCCACGGCGACAAGCGCAAGCTCGAGATCGCCACCCTGCTCGCCACCGACGCGAGCCTGATCCTGCTCGACGAGCCCATGGCGGGTGTGGGCTCCGGCGACGTCGCCGGGCTCGTCGAGCGCATCCGTGACCTGCACCGTACGAAGGGATGCACCGTCCTCATGGTCGAGCATCATCTCGAGGTCCTGATGGGCCTCGTCGACCGCGTCGCGGTCATGGTGTCGGGCAGCATCATCGCCTTCGACACCCCCGAGACGATCATGGCCGACCCGCGGGTCCAGGCCGCGTACCTGGGGAGCGCCGCATGAGCGCGGTGCTCGAGGTCGTGGGCCTGAGCGGCTCGATCGCCGGCCAGCAGGTGGTCGAGGACGTCTCCTTCACCGTCCCGGACCGCGGCATCACGGCCGTCCTCGGACGCAACGGCGTCGGCAAGACGTCGACCCTGCGCTCCATCATGGGCCTCATCGATCGCCGGGGCGAGGTGACCCTCGCGGGCGAGCGCATCGACGGCCTCCGCACCCACCGCATCGTCCAGCGCGGCGTCGGCTACGTGCCCGAGGACCGCGAGGTCTTCAGCCGCCTCACCGTCGCCGAGAACCTGCAGCTCGCCGTGCGCCAGAAGAAGCCCAACTGGGAGCTGGTCGACTCGCTGTTCCCCGACCTGGTGGCGCGGCGGTCGCAGATGGCAGGCACCCTGTCCGGCGGGCAGCAGCAGATGGTGTCGCTCGCTCGCGCGCTCGTCAACGACAACCGCATCCTGCTGGTCGACGAGCCGACCAAGGGCCTCGCGCCCCTGATCGTCGAGCAGGTCGCGGCGGCCCTCGCGGAGGCCGCGACCACGGTCCCGATCCTGCTGGTGGAGCAGAACCTCGAGGTGGTGCGTCAGCTCGCCGGCGACGCCGTGGTCCTCAGCGGCGGGCGCGTGGTGCACACCGGCTCCGCCTCCGCCATGCTCGCCGACGACGAGCTCACGCACCGCCTCCTCGGGGTGGGCGTGGCTCCCGCGACGGGAGGCGCCCGATGAGCACGCTGGTCCTGGTCCTCCTCACCGGCATCGGCCTCGGTGCCCTGTACTTCCTGGTCGCGTCGGGGCTCAGCCTCATCTACGGCCTGATGCACGTCCTGAACTTCGCGCACGGCGCCTTCCTCACCTTCGGCGCCTTCATCGGCTGGGAGGTCGCGCGGCGGCTCGACTCGACCTCGTGGTGGGCCTTCGCGGTCTCCATCCTGGTCGGCGGCCTCGTCGGCGCCGGCGTCGCGGCGCTCACCGAGCTCGCGCTCATCCGGCCGCTCTACGAGCGTCACATCGAGCAGGTGCTGGTGACCGTGGGCCTGGCGTTCGCGGCGGTGGCGCTGTACGAGGGGATCTGGGGCTCCGACCCGATCTACATCTCGGCACCGGCATGGATGAAGGAGACCACGAGCGTGCTCGGCGCCTCGGTGCCCAACACGTACTGGGTCCTCATGCTCGCCGCGACCGCGCTGCTCATCTCGCTGGTGGTCTTCCTCCGCTACACGCGGTTCGGCACCATCATCCGCGCGGGCGTCGAGAACCGGGCGATGGTCACGGCCCTGGGCATCGACGTGCGCACGGCGTTCCTGCTGGTGTTCGCCATCGGCGGCTCCGCCGCGGGCGTCGGCGGCGTGCTCGCCGCGCACTACACGGGCTACGTCTCCGCTCACCTGGGATCGACGCTGCTGATCTTCGCGTTCATCGTCACCGTGATCGGCGGGCTCGGCTCGCTGCCGGGCGCCGCGATCGCGTCGGTGCTGGTCGCCGTCCTGCAGCAGTTCGCGAACTACTACATGGGGGGCACTGGCGACATCATCGTCGTGGTCGCGCTGGCCGGCGTGCTGCTGGTGCGACCCTCGGGTCTCCTCGGAAGGAGGTTCGCGTGAACGCCGCCCGCGCCGCCGCGCGCCGCCTGCCGCTCGCCGCGATCGGCGGGGTCGCCCTCGTCGTCCTGATGGCGTGCCTGCCCCTGCTGAACATCTCGATCCCGGGCGTGCTCCCGACGCCGACCTATCAGCCGGGCGCCCTCGCGCTCCTGTCGCTCGCGATGATCTTCGCGGCGCTGGCGCTGACCTACAACATGCTGCTCGGCACCTCGGGCATGCTCTCGTTCGGCCACGCCCTGTACTTCGGCGCGGGAGCGTACGGCCTCGGCATCGCTCTCGAGAACCTCGGGGTCCCGTTGTTCCCGGGCGTGTTCATCGCGCTCGTCGGCGGGCTGATCATCGCCCTGGTGACGGGCGTGGTCGCGATGCGGGTGTCCGGCATCCCGTTCGCCATGGTGACGCTCGCGTTCGCGCAGGCCGGCTCGGTCCTGGTGCGGCGCAACTCCGCCGTGACGGGCGGCGAGGAGGGCCTGTCCCTCAACACCGAGGGCGTGCCGGACTGGCTCGTCGGCGTCGCCGACACCCGGAACCTCTACTGGGCCACGCTCCTGGTGCTCGTGATCGTCTACCTGGTGGCGCTGTGGGTCGACCGCTCCCGCCTGGGCCACCTCGCGCGTGCGACCAGGGAGAACGAGCTGCGCGTGCGCGTGCTGGGGCTCGAGCCCAACCGCGCGCGGCTGATCGTGTTCGTCATCGCCGCCGTGTGCGCGTCGCTCGTCGGCGTCGCCTACATGCTGCTGCAGTCGGGGACCGTGCCGCGCGCCGTGTCCGCCGACCTCACCATCACGGTGCTGGTGATCGTCGTCCTGGGCGGCGTGGGGTTCCGTTGGGGTGCGATCGTGGGAGGCGTGATCTACACCCTGCTCGACCAGCGCCTCACCGTGCTGGCCAACTCCGACGTGATCGAGTCGCTGCCGTCGGTGCTGCGGATCCCGCTGTCGGAGCCGCTGTTCATCCTCGGCACGCTCTTCATCCTGGTCGTGATGTTCCTGCCGGGCGGCATCGCGGGCACCGTCGACAGCCGGCTGCGCCGCTGGCGTGCGGGGCGCGCTGGTGCGGACCAGGTGGACGGCTCCGCCGTCGAGCGCCTCGAGGACGCCGACGCCGAGCCGGCCCGTGAGGAGGCTCGTTCGTGAGCGGCGAGCACACCCTCGGCCGGTGGCTGCTCGATCGGGCCGCCCGGTCGCCCGAGCGCATCGCGATCGACGACCGTGGCCTGCGGCTCGACTACGCGACGCTCGGCGGACGCGCGCAGGCGCTCGGCGACGCCCTCACCGCGGCGGGCTACGGGCCGGGCGACCGGATCGCCACCATCTGCTCGTCGACCGCGGACCACGTGGTCGCGTTCTTCGGGTGTGCGCTCGCCGGCGTCGCGTTCGTCCCGCTGTCGTGGCGGCTGACCGCCGAGGAGCTCGCCGAGCTGGTGGCACGGACCGCCCCGGCGCTCGTGCTGTCGGACGATGCGCGGGACGCCCTGGCGGCCGAGGCGGTGGCGGGTGCGGCCGAGCGGGGATGCGCGGTCCGCCTCCTGCCGGCGGGCAGCGCCGGCATCGAGGCCCACGTGCCCGAGCGACCGGGTGCCGCGGTGCCGCGCGAGGTCAGGGACGAGGACCCGCTGCTGATCGTCTACACCTCGGGCTCGGAGGCGAGCCCGAAGGGGGCGATCCTGTCCCACGAGAGCTGCTTCTGGAACAACCTGGCGCTCGCTCAGGCGCTGCCGCTGCGTCAGGACGACGTGGTGCTGGCGATGCTGCCGCAGTTCCACGTGGCGGCGTGGAACGTGCAGCCGCTGCTCGCCTGGTGGGTCGGCGCGACCGTGGTCCTCGAGAGCTCGTTCCAGCCCTCCCGGATCCTGCGGCTCATCGCCGAGCGCGGCGTGACCTGCACCATGGGGGTGCCGACCCAGTACAGGATGCTCAGCGATGAGCCCGGCTGGGACGAGGCGGATCTCAGCTCGCTCCGGCTGTGCCAGGTGGGTGGGGCGACGGCGCCCCTCGACCTCCTCGAGGCTTGGGCGTCGCGCGGCGCGCCGCTGACTGCGGGCTACGGCCTGACGGAGGCGGGACCGAACGTGCTGTGCCTGCCGGCCGGTGAGCAGCCCGAGAGGCTCGGCTGCGTGGGGCGTCCGTACCCGGGCGTCACGGTCCGGATCGTCGACCCTGCGTCGGGCCTCGAGCTCGACGGCCCCGGGGTCGGGGAGCTCGAGGTGCAGGGACCGAGCGTGTTCTCGGGCTACCTGGGAGATCCGCCGGCGAGCGCGGCCGCGCGCGACGGCGGCTGGCTCCGCACCGGCGACCTCGCCGAGCGTGGCGCGGACGGCGCCTTCCGCATCGTCGACCGGCTGAAGGACATCTTCATCTCCGGGGGGGAGAACGTCGCACCCGCCGAGGTGGAGGCCGTGCTCGAGCGCCACCCGCTGGTGGCGGCGGCGGCCGTCGTGGGCGTCCCCGACCCGGTCTGGGGCGAGCGCGGCGTCGCGTACGTCGAGGCCCGAGCCGGAGCGGCGCTCGGTGCGGACGAGCTCGCGGCGCACGCGGCCGCCCACCTGGCTGGCTTCAAGGTCCCGGTGCGGTTCCACCTGGTCCCGGAGCTTCCGCGCACCGGGTCGCACAAGGTCCACCGCGAGGTCCTGCGTGCGCAGGCGCTGCGCGAGAGTGCGGAGGTGCGCGATGAGCGTCGATGAGACGGATGCGGTCGAGCCGCTGTCGGCGGCCGGGAAGCCGCTGACCAAGCGTGGTGAGGCCACGCGGACCCGCCTGCTCGAGGCGGCCGAGCACGTCTTCGCGGAGCTCGGGTACCACGAGGCGTCGATCGTGCGGATCACCGAGCGCGCCGGGATCGGCCTGGGCACGTTCTACCTGTACTTCGACTCGAAGCAGGCGATCTTCGAGGCACTCGCGATCGACCTCAACCGCCGGGTGCGGCACGCCATGTCGGACGAGATGGCGGGGGCGACCACGCGCATCGAGGCGGAGCGGGCGGGCTTCGCCGGCTTCTTCCGATTCACCGCCGAGCACCCGGCGCTGTACCGGGTCGTGCGCGAGTCCGAGTACGTGTCGCCGGGGACGATGCGGCTGCACTACCAGCGGATCGTCGAGGGCTACGAGGAGGGTCTGCGCGCGGCCCAGGCCGAGGGCGACGTCGACCCCGGGCTCGACCCGGAGGTCACCGCGTGGACGCTGATGGGCATCGGCGAGCTGATCGGGATGCGCTACCTCCTGTGGGAGCGGCCCGAGGGGCAGGTGCCGCGCCTGCCCGACGGAGTGTTCGAGTCTGTGATGAGGGTGGTGCGCAACGCGCTCGCACCCGGGGAGGAGCGACGATGACGGGCAGCCAGGAGGCGCGGAACCTCGAAGGCCGCAAGGCGCTGGTGACGGGCGGCGCGAGCGGCATCGGTCGCGCCTGCGCGGTCGAGCTGGCCGCGCGCGGTGCCCACGTTGTCGTGGCGGACATCGACGGTGCCGCGGCCGACGCGGTCGCCGCCGAGGTGGGCGGCTCGGCGTGGCAGGTGGACCTCTCGCGCACGCGTGAGCTCGACGACCTGACGCTCGACGTCGACGTGCTGGTCAACAACGCGGGGCTGCAGCGGGTGTCGCCCATCGAGGAGTTCGAGCCCGACGCGTTCCGGATGCTCCACGCGATCATGCTCGAGTCGCCCTTCCTGCTCATCCGCGCGGCGCTGCCGCACATGTACGCGAAGGGGTGGGGCCGCATCGTCAACATGTCGAGCGTCCACGGCCTCCGCGCGAGCGCCTTCAAGTCCGCCTACGTGTCCGCCAAGCACGGCCTCGAGGGGCTGTCCAAGGTGACCGCGCTCGAGGGCGGCCCGCACGGCGTCACGAGCGTCTGCATCAACCCGTCCTACGTGCGCACCCCGCTGGTGGAGAAGCAGATCGCCGATCAGGCCAAGGTTCACGGCATCCCCGAGGAGGACGTGGTCGCGAAGGTGATGCTCACCGAGACCGCCGTCCGCCGGCTGGTCGAGCCCGAGGAGGTCGCGTCGCTCGTGGGCTGGCTCTCGACCGACCTCGCGGGGATGGCGACCGGCTCCTCGTACACGATCGACGGCGGCTGGACGGCGAAGTGATGCCTGCCCGCTACCGACGTACGTCGGTCCCCGTCGAGGGCGGCGATCTCGCGGTCGGCGTCTGGGAGCCGGACGGCGATGCCGTCGGCGAGGCGCTCCTGATCCATGGCGTGACCTCGTCGCACCTGGCGTGGGCGCACATCGCGGCGCTGCTGCCGGGCATGCGGCTGGTGGCGCCCGACCTCCGCGGTCGCGGCGGCAGCCGGGAGGTCGCGGGTCCCGCAGGGATGGCCGCGCATGCCGCCGACATGGTCGCGGTGCTGGATGCGTTCGCCATGGACGCGCCGCTGGTGGTCGGACACTCGATGGGCGGCTTCGTGGCGGTCGTGCTCGCCGACGCGGCGCCTGATCGGGTGGGCCGGCTGCTCCTGCTCGACGGGGGCCTTCCGCTCGGAGTGCCGGCGGGCCTGACCCCGGAGGACCTGGTGGCGACGGTGCTGGGCCCCACGGCCGCCCGGCTGTCCATGACCTTCGCCGACACCGCCGCCTATCTCGACTTCTGGCGCGCGCATCCCGCCTTCGCGCGGGACTGGACCCCCGAGCTCGAGGACTACTTCGCCTACGACCTGGTCGAGTCCGGAAGCGGGCTGCGTCCGGCGACCACCTACGAGACCACGGCGGAGGACACCGTCGACCTGCACACGGGTGCCGCGCTGCGCGTGGCGCTCGATCATCTGCGGGTGCCGACCACCCTGTTGACCGCTCCGCGGGGGCTCCTCGACGAGGCGCCCGGTCTGTATGCGGCCGAGAGGCTCGAGGAGCTGCTCCGGCTGTACCCGAGCGTCGCGCACCGCGAGGTGCCGGACGTGAACCACTACACGCTGGTGATGTCGCCCCGGGGTGCCGAGGAGGTCGCACCCGACCTGCTCGCCGCCGCGGGTGCGAGATCAGAGGAAGGAGCAGGACGATGACCGCTGTGATGGAGGGCCTGGTGGCCCACACCGTGGAGACTCCGCGCCTGGCGGCGCACGTCATCGAGCGCGAGGCCGCCGCCGCCCGCCGCACGCTGGTCCTGGTGCACGGGAACGTCTCCTCGTCGCTGTTCTGGCAGCCGACGATGCTGGCGCTGCCGTCCGACGTGAGGGCGTTGGCGATCGACCTGCGCGGCTTCGGAGGGTCTGCGACGCTGCCCGTCGACGCGACGCGCGGGGTGCGTGACTTCAGCGATGACGTGGTCTCGGTCCTGGAGACGCTCGGCACGGGTCCCGTCGACCTGGTCGGGTGGTCGATGGGCGGGGGCGTGGTCATGCAGCTCCTGATCGACCGACCGGACCTCGTCCGGTCGCTCACGCTCGTCGCGCCCGTGTCGCCGTACGGCTTCGGCGGCACCGCTGCCGGGGGCCGGCTGCTCCGAGACGACTGGGCCGGGACCGGGGCCGGAGGCGCGAACCCCGCGTTCGTCGCCGCGCTCGCCGCGGGAGACACCAGCGCCGATGAGCCCGTGTCTCCCCGGTCGGTGTTCCGCACGGCGTACGTCGCGGCCGGATCCGAGCCCCAGGTGCTCGAGGACCTCTGGGTCGAGTCGATGCTGTCGACGGCGACAGGGGTCGACAACTACCCGGGCGATGCGGTCGAGGCCGAGGGCTGGCCGGGATTCGGGCCGGGGGAGCGGGGCGTGCTCAACTCGATGGCGCCCCGGTGGTTCGACACGACCGGCATCGTCGCCGTCGAGCAGAAGGTCCCGGTGCTGTGGATCCGCGGCGACCAGGACGCGATCGTCTCCGACACCTCGTTCTTCGACCTCAACCACCTGGGCGCCCTCGGGGCGATCCCGGGGTGGCCCGGCGCCGAGGAGGCGCCCGCGCAGCCGATGATCGCGCAGACCAGGGAGGTGCTGGACGCGTACGCCGACGCAGGGGGTGAGTACCGGGAGGTGGTGTTCGAGGGCTGCGGTCATTCACCGCATCTCGAGCGCCCCGGAGCCTTCCTCGACGCCCTGGTCGAGCACCTCGGGTGACGCCTGCGCCCGCTCACGCGAAACTCGCGGCCCCGATGGTCGTCCGGTCCCTCGAAAGTCCGGTAATCTAGTCGGGCTGTCACGGGCTGTGGCGCAGCTTGGTAGCGCACCTGACTGGGGGTCAGGGGGTCGCAGGTTCAAATCCTGTCAGCCCGACGTGACGAGGGCCGTTCTTCCTGGCAGATGTCGGGAAGGGCGGCCTTCTTGCTTGCCCCCAGAGGTCCCATGATGGTGCGTGTGCACAAAGCACCGGGATGCGCTGGAAGCGGTGGCGGCACGTGCACGGGAGAGCCCTGCGACGGCCGCAGCGATGCCGGTGGCGCCACGCTCCGGGTTCTACGTCGTGAGGAACACATCCGGGGTGTGACCGAGGAGTGCGACCGCATCTGCGGCGGACACGCCCGCACCTGTGACCACGAACGCGAAGGAATGGCGCACCGCGTGAAGACGGATCACCGGGGTCTGCACCGCGACTTACCGAGCCCGTGGAGTTGTGGCGTCGGCGGGCGCTCATGGCGTCTACTTCATGGCCGCGCGTGTGCGGGTGTCCACATTCGCATACGTTGACCGGCGCATACGGACGTACACCTTGAACATCTCGTCCACGAACGCGTACTGATTTTGGCGCGAGATCTTCCGCACGGCGCGGCCGCATGTCTCTTTCGTGAGGTGGCCAATGTATGTTGACGGGTTGCTCACGCCGAGCGCACGTGCCTTCGGGTAGATCTCGCTAGTCGGGATGCTCTCGTCGGTCCACTCGGCGAGCAGGCGCAGTACGCACTCTCGCTGCCACGAATCCTTGACGGCACGCTGATAGCGCGCTTCAAGCACCGGCGCGAGCCGCCCCCAGATGTTTCCCTCACGTAGGAGTGCCGTGACGTGCGATTTCTCAATCCCGCTGCGACCCTCGTCGTACGCCGCGAGGAGTATCTCTTTGCCGACCACGTGAACAAACCAAGGGAATCCGCCAGCCAGGCGTGCGATTTCATTTTGCGCTGACTCGGTGAACTCAAAGAAGTGATCGTCCTCCGCGAGGTATGCCTGTGTGCGCTCGACAATCGACATGAGCTCAGTACGCGTCATCACACCAAGGCGCACCGGCTGCAGCGGTCGGCCAATGGACTCGTGGTCCTCAAGCAGGTCCTCGACGGTGTGCCCGATCCCGACAAGGGCAAAGCGAAGGTGGTCACTCGAGTACGACTTAAGGTAGCTCGCGAGTCCCTTCGTGCTTGCAACACGGTCAACCTCGTCAAGGATGAAAAGCACCGGCTGGTCGAAAACATCGGTCAGCGTCTCGGAGAGCCGCTCAATCTTCTCTGCGAGCGAGAATGACGAGAGATCGAGCTCCTTGATCTGTTCGTCGTAGCTCTTGGTGGTTTCGGCCTCGAAGATCTTGAACGACACCTTTCGGCGAGTCTTCCGATCGACGAGTACGCGCCCTGCACCGGGAGCCTCGGCGTCGAGGCGATGCTTGAGAGAGGTCAGAGCATTGAGCATCAGCTGCTGGATGCCCTTTAGGTTCTTGGTCTCGTCCGAGCACGTCACATACAGCGTGATGAACCGATGCTCGCCCGTGAGGGCGAGTTCTTCGTACTCGAACTGGCTCAGTAGCTCGACGTCCCCCTGAGCAATCCTGCTGCCCTGTAGTGCCAGGCTGGACTTTCCGATGCCGCGCGGACCGTAAATTACGATCAGGCTGCCATCCTCATGTAGGGCCTCAGCGAGGTGGCGGACCGCGCTTCGGCGCCCGGCGAACCGCTGCGGGTCTGCAATCTCCTTCGACGGCACGAAGGCGTTGGCGATGAAGTTGCGATCCGACATTGTGCGTGTCCCGCCTTGCTTGAGGAGCTCTACCTCGGGTGACGATACTCGCGTCGCGTTCGGGCTCGACATAGCCACGCAGGAGCCCATGACATCGCGTAGGGAGAGCCGGCGCGTCCTACGTGGCTCGTGCACAAGATGTGCACAAGCGCCGTGAGGTCGGCTGTGTTTCGATGGCACCAGATGGGCCATGCGCCGCACGAGGCACGCCTAGATGGGCCTCGGCGTGCCGCGCCGGTCGCTCTGGGGGTCAAGGGGTCGCAGGTTCAAATCCTGTCATCCCGACGGTGTAGGGCCTGTACCAGGGGAGACTCTGGTGCAGGGCCCTTCTTCATGCCGTGGCGAATGCCCGCTGGGTACGTCCTGGGTGCATGGACTCAGCCTCGGGGGCGTAGCGACGCGCTACGGGCGATCCTGTGCGCGGGTCCGGGGGCCAGGTTCATATGCAGGGGCTGCGTAGGTGTGGACCCCGCCCGAGGGCCTAGCTAGGGTGAAAACATGAGCAATGGCGCTTTGTACGAGATCACCTCGCATATCGATGGCAAGAACGCCAAGGTGCGTGTCTACCCAGACCGGGTTGAGTGGGAGCGGGGCAAGACGGTCAACACCAAGCTCCTAGTCGGCACCATGGGGATGTCGGCCCTTGCGGGACCGGCTGGCATCATGTCGAGAAAAGGTGCGGGGACCGAGGTGATCCCTATGAGAGCGATCACGTCGGTGACCACGAGACGAGACTCGATGCTGAACGACGTGGTGTCCGTAGTGACGTCGGGGAACACCATCGACATGCGTTGTGCGCGGGCGGAGGCAGAGCAACTCAGGTCCCTAATCATGCAGGGCATCAACGGGACTCTTGCTGCCGCACCGGTCACACCACCTGCTACTCCCGTTGCCGCGGCACCCCCGCCACCTCCTCCGCCTCCACCGCCCCCGGCGGACGCTAAGCCTGCCGACTGGTACGCGGATCCCAAGGGGGAGGCTCGCCTGCGGTACTGGGACGGAGCGCGATGGACGGAGCACACGGCACCGTAGCGGTGGTCCGGTGGGCCCGCAGGCGCGCCCCAGATTTCCCCGGGGCAAGGTGCCGACCGCAGCCGTGCGTCCAGGGCTTCCCGATGCCGAGCACAGGTTTGTCAGGAATCCCGCGCACCCTCCTCCACGTGCTGCTTGATCCGGCCGAGCCTCGCCTGGATCATCCGGTGTGCGGACTTCTCCCCGAAGTGGTCGAAGAACGAGGGCCTGCTCATCTCTGCCGTGAACAGGAGCCGGGTGCCGCGCTCCTCTGGGGTGAACGTCCAGGTGAAGGTCGACGGGGTGGTCGCGACCGGCCGCTTGCGGATCCCCTTGAACCGGAGCGTGGGGCGCACCTCGAAGCGGATGAGCTCATCGGGCACCGCCTCGGTGTACTCGAACTCCACGCGTTCGTCCACCCACGGCGGAGCGACGCCCTTGAGGTGAGCGACAGTCCCGACCCCGCCAGATCGCATGGTCACGTCGGTGACGGTGACCGGGTCGCCGTCGTGGATCCGCCTGGGGTCCAGGCAGTACGTGTAGACGTCGTGAGGCTGGGCTTCGATATGCACCGACTCCTCGACGACCGGGCCTTTCTCGTCCATCGCTCCGTCTCCTTCCGGGTGTCGCCCGCACACGAGCGCCACGGGCGCGGACCCCGTTGGGAGGCCCTGCTCCGGGCGGCTCGACCGCCGGGAGGCCTGGGTCGCTCGCGCGCGGCACACTTCCGGCCTACGCCGCCACTCCGCCGCAATCAAGAGACCATGGTCCCAGCGCCGAGGTCTCCCCGGCACGCGCCTCTCCTGCACGGGGCCCGCGGGACGCCGCCGCGAACGTCATCGCACCAGGCTCCCGCCACAAGCCCTCATCTGCCACCGACGGTGCAGGGTCGTGCGTCAGGGGAGACTCGGGTCCAGGCCCTGCCTCTGCTCGAGAGCGGTCGTCCTGGTGAGGCGCGTGTGATCGCCGGCGGGCGCAGCCCCTCAGAATCCCGGGCGTGCGTGGTGCGGCGCGGCTCGCGCGGGCGTCGCCGGCGGCTCACGCCAACGCGGATGCAAGAGCCTCGAGCGTCTCTGTGGTGCCGGCGTCGATCTTGACGTCGGCGCGGCGGTCACCCTTGGTGGCGCCCCGGTTGATGATCACGATCGGCGCTCCTCGGCGATGGGCGCGTGAGACGAGCCGAAGCCCGGAGTTCACGGCGAGCGACGATCCGGCGACCAGGAGGGCTTCGGCATCGTCGACGACCTGTTCGGCGGCGCGGGTCCGTGCGGCGGGAACGAGCTCGCCGAAGAAGACCACGTCCGGCTTGAGGATCCCCGCGCACACGCTGCAGTCGGGGACCGTGACGTTCTCCCAGGACTCTGGCATCACGTCGCCGTCCGGCCCCAGCTCGACACCGCCGGGGAGCGCGAGCGCCGGGTTGTCGCGCTCGAGCCGCACCGCGACCTCCTCGCGAGAGAAGCGGGTGCGACAGTCGAGGCAGGTCACGCCGCGCATGTCCCCGTGAAGCTCGACCACCTGGCGCGAGCCCGCTCGCAGGTGGAGCCCGTCCACGTTCTGGGTGACGAGCCCGGCGACCACGCCGGCCGCCTCGAGCCCGGCGAGCGCGTGATGTCCCTGGTTCGGGCGCGTGGTCGAGAAGGTCCTCCAGCCCAGGTGCGAACCGACCCAGTAGCGCCGCCGTTTCGCGTCGTCGCCCATGAAGTCCTGGAGGGTCATGGGCGTGCGCCGAGGAGCGCCGTCGCCGCGATAGTCGGGGATGCCGGAGTCCGTCGACACCCCGGCTCCGGTGAGGACCGCGATGCGGCGGCCCGCGAGGACCTCGAGCGCGCGGGAGATCAGCGGAGCGACAAGCTCACTGCTCTGCGCTCCCACAGTCGTCACGCGGCCCCTCCCGGTGGTTCGTTGCGTCGTCCCGTGCTGACGATGGTCGCACGACCGCCGCGGCGCCGGGGCTTGGCTGGGACTCGGATCGGTCGGTGGCGGGGTCTGCCGCTCCGTTCTCGTGTTCGCTCAGAGCAGAAGCCCGCCAGGGGTGCATCCGAAGGGCGGTTTGGGGCGGAAGTAGGGGGTGAAGCGGTCGCACCGGGTGACCGCCGATGGAAGGAGAAGCCCAATGAAGCGCATCATCGCCACCGGATTCATCACCGCCCTCGCGCTGGTCGGATTCGCGGGGACCGCCAACGCCGCGCCCGCGGACGCCGCGTGCTTCGGCCAGATCCACAAGGCCGTCAACGCCGGCGCTGTCGGCCTCGACAACGTGGGCCAGCTGGTCCAGGCGTCCGACGGCAAGGGCCAGGGGAAGAACGCGCTCGCGCGAGAGCTCGCCGCGGGCGGCTTCTGCGACTGACCCACGGCAGTCGTTCGTCGAACGCTCCGGCGGCTCGGACCAGGAGGTCCGAGCCGCCGCTTGCGATCGAGAGATCGAATGCGGATGCAGCCTCGAGCAGGTGGGCATACGGTGACGTGCCGCCAGCTAGCGGATACGCTCGAACGGTACGACTCGCCTGATCCCAGACTGACCGTCAGGATCCGGTGGCCACGCCACCGTCACCGCTCGATGAGGAGGACGCTGTGGAGACCGCAACCGAAGGCGTGTTCGACACCGCCGTGCCGCCGAGCGGACCAGGCTGCCTCGAGTGTGAGCAGACCGGCGGATGGTGGTGGCACCTGCGGCGCTGCGCACGGTGCGGACACGTCGGCTGCTGCGACGGCTCGCTCAGCACCCACGCGCGCCGTCACGCGGCGTCCACGGGACACCCGGTGGTGCAGAGCTACGAGCCGGGCGAGGTCTGGTTCTGGGACTACGGTGCCGAGAGCTTCCGCGACGGGCCGACCCTGACCCCGCCGACGAGCCACCCGGAGGACCAGACCGCGCCCGGACCCGCCGAGCGCGTTCCCGCGGACTGGCGCGAGATCCTCGCCGCGCGGTAAGACGCTCACGGAACTGCCGCGGAGTCGGCTACCCCTTCACCGACCCGGACATGAGGCCGCCGATGAAGTACTTGCCCAGCAGGATGTACACGATCAGCGTCGGGGCCGAGGCGAGGATCGCCCCTGCCATCGACGCGCCGTAGTTCGCGAGGATGGAGCCGTTGGCGAGGTTGTTCAGCGCCAAGGTGACGGGGCCGTTCTGCGCGGACGAGAAGAACACCGCGAACAGGAAGTCGTTCCACGCGGACGTGAACTGCCAGATCAGCACCACGACGAAGCTCGGGATCGACAGCGGCAGCACGATCGACCAGTAGGTGCGCAGCATCCCGGCCCCGTCCACGCGACCGGCCTCGACCATCTCCGTCGGGATCGACTGGTAGTAGTTGCGGAAGATCAGCGTGGTGATCGGGATGCCGTAGATGACGTGCAGGATGATCAGGGTCGGCACGCCGCTCGGGAGACCGATGCCCAGCACCAGCTGAAGCAGAGGGATCATCACGGCCTGGTACGGGATGAACATCCCGAAGAGGATGACGGTGAAGACCACGTCGGCGCCCTTGAAGCGCCAGCGCGACAGCACGAAGCCGTTCATCGACCCGAGGATCGCGGAGATGATCGACGCCGGGACCACCATCATCAGCGACCGTCCGATCGCCGGCGCAAGCGTGGTCCACGCCTCGCTCCAGTTGTCGAGCACCCACTCGGACGGCAGGGCCCATGCGCGTGCTGCGGTCGCGTCACCGGATCCCTTGAAGCTGGTGACGAGGAGCACGTAGACGGGGATCAGGACGAGGACCAGGAAGAAGAACAGCACCAGGTACTTGACCGTGCGGCCCAGAGCGTAGCGGGGGTCGATCTCCCGGCGCCGCCTGGGCGCGGCGGTGGTGGCCTCTCGAGCGTCGGTCACGGCCATCGTCTATCGCCTGCCCTCTCGTGCGACGTGGACCAGGTACGGGACGATCAGCACGGCCACGATGACCAGCAGGATGGCGCCGACGGCCGCCGAGTTGGCGTAGTCGTACTGGCTCTTGAAGAGGAACATGTCGATCGCCGGAACCTTGGTCTGGTAGTTCGCGGGCTTCGAGATGGACATGATCAGGTCGAACACCTTGAGGGACATGTGCCCGATCACGATCACCGCGGACAGCAGGATCGGTGTCAGCTGCGGGAAGACCACCATCCGGTAGAGCTGGAACTCGGATGCGCCGTCGACCCTCGCCGCCTCGCGCAGCTCCTCCGGGATCCCGCGGAAGCCCGCCAGGAACAACGCCATGATGTAGCCGGACAGCTGCCAGATCGCGGGGATCGCGATCGCCGTGATGCCCACGTTGACGTTGTTCCACCAGCCGTTCTGCAGGAAGCTCAGGCCGACCATCTGGAACAGCCGGTTGAGCCCCGTCGCGTTGTCACCCGTGTTCGCGTTGAGCAGCCATCGCCAGACGACTCCGGACGCGATGAACGACACGGCCATGGGGAACAGGTAGATCGAGCGGAACACACCCTCGTACCTGACCGGACGGTCGAGGAGCCAGGCCCACATGAACCCGAAGAGGAGCGCGCCCCCGAGGAAGACGACCGTGTACAGCCCGAGGTTCTTGAGAGAGTGCTGGAACGAGTCGCTCCCGAGCAGTTCCCAGTAGTTCGCCAGTCCCACGAACTGGACGGGCGCGCGCCCGGTGGTCTGCGCCGCTGTGTGCATGTCCGTCATGGACGTGTAGGTGTTGACCGCGATGAGGCCGTACACGAATACGCCGACGAGGACGAGCGACGGCGAGATGAGCAGCACCGGCGGGCCCCACCTGCGGATGTCGCGAAGCATGGCACCTCCTCGGTCGCGACGATGCGGCGCGGCGGGCGGCCCGCCCGACGCTCGGATCGGGCGGGCCGTGCCGTCGCGTCAGCCGGCTGCGGCGGCCAGCTCCGTCTGGAAGGTCGCCAGGTCGGAGCCGCCGGTGGTGAACTTGCTGGTCGCGTCCGAGATCGCGTTGAGCTGTGCGATCGGGGCCGCGGCGCCGTGCATCAGCGAGGGCACGATCGTGTCGGACGCGAAGTCCGCGATCGCGCTCTGCTGGTACGCGGTGAACAGGCTCTCGTCGGCGTCGGTGCGCGCGGGGATCGATCCCTTCGCGACGTTGAAGTCGGTCTGACCTTCGAGGGATCCCACGACGTCCAGCCAGGCCTTCGCGCCCTCGGGGTGCGGGGCTCCCACCGGCATGGTGAAGGAGTCGGCGAGGAAGTCGAAGACGCCGGCCGTCCCGGGGACCGGGAAGTAGACGTAGTCCGTGCCTTCGGTGAGGGACTGCGCGTCGAGCTCGCCCGCCGCCCAGTCGCCCATCACGTTGAATCCCGCGGTGCCGTCGACCACCATCTGGAGCGCATCGGGCCAGTCGAGGCCGTCACGGTCCGTGTTGGTGTAGCCCATGAGCGTCTCGAAGTCCTCGAGCGCGCCGGTGACGTCGCTCCCGGTCCAATCAGTGGTGCCGTCCCACAGCCCGACGTAGGCGTCGGCGCCGAGGTCGGAGATGAGCACCGTCTCGAGCAGGTGGACCTGGGTCCAGGTGGTCGCGACGGAGAGCGCTGTCTGACCGCTCGCCTCCACCGCATCGAGCGCGGCGAACCAGTCGTCCATCGAGGCGTAGGTCGCGGCCGGATCGAGCCCCGCCGCGTCGAGCACGGTCGGGTTCGCCCAGACCACGTTGGCGCGGTGGATGTTCGCCGGCACCGAGTAGATGGCGCCGTCCACGGTGAGCAGATCCAGCAGGTCGGCGGGGAAGGCGTCGGTGAGCCCGAACTCCGTGTAGAGGTCGCTGATGTCCTCGACCTGTCCCGCCGCGATGTAGTCGTCCAGCTCGGCGCCCGCGTGGGCCTGGAACGTGTCGGGCGGGTCGTTCGCCTGGAGCCGCGATTGCAGCAGGTCCTTGGCAGCGGATCCCGCGCCGCCCGCCACCGCGCCGTTGATGAACTCGACGTCCGGATACTTCTCCGCGAGGACGCTCACCAGCCCGTCGAGGCCGGCCTTCTCGCCGCCCGACGTCCACCAGGTGAACACTTCGACCTCGGTCGCGCCGTCCATGCTGTCGGACGTCGTCCCGGTGGGGCTCTCCGTGGAGGAGGAGCCGTCGTCGCCGCTGCACGCCGTCAAGGCGAGCCCGGCGGCCAACACGCCGGCGATGACACCGGCGTACTTCCGTGATGTGTACATGATCTTCCCGCGCCTCCATCGCCGCATTGGGTAGGGAGTCGCGCTCATGACGCCGGGCCGACACGTGCGGCTCCACCTTCCGGCATACGCCCGTTGCGCCCGTGCGTCAAAACATGCGGAGCATCGATACCGACCTGCAACGTCCGGTGTGTGTCCAGGACCGGCGTGTTGTCGAGTCGCGGGCCCCTAGACGGTGTCGAGGTAGCGATGGATTGCGGTCACCGCGACCGAGCCCTGCCCGACGGCGGACGCCACCCTGCGCACCACGTCGTGACGGACGTCGCCCGCCGCGAAGATGCCCGGCACGCTCGACTCCATGAGCAGCGGGTCCCGTCGCAGACGCCAGCCGCGCGGCCTGCGCCCGCCCGCCAGGAGGTCCTGCCCGGTGAGCACGAAGCCCGCATCGTCGACCTCGACCAGGTCGCGGACCAGGTCCGAGCGCGCCATCGCACCGACGAAGATGAAGATCGCGTCGGCGCGCACGGTCGTCGAGGTCTCGCTCGCGCGGTCGACGAGCGTGACGGTCTCCAGCGAGTGCTCGCCCGTGACGGCCGCGATCTCCGTGCTGGGGCTGACGGTGATGTTCTCCGTGCGCTCGATCTGGTCGATCAGGTACTGCGACATGCTGTGGCGCAGCGAGTCCTTGCGCACGAGGATCGTGACGGAGCGGGCGTATCGTGACAGGAACAGCGCTCCTTGGCCAGCGGAGTTCGCGCCGCCGATGACCAGGACGTCCCGATCCTGGTAGTTGGCCGCCTCCGACGTCGCCGCGCCGTAGTACACGGAGGCGCCCAGCAGCCGCTCGAGCCCGGGGGCGTCGAGGGTGCGCAGCGCCACGCCCGTGGCCAGGAGGAGAGCGTGGCACCTGAGCTCGCTGCCGTCGTCCAGCGTGACGATCCGGTAGGGCCCGTCGACCCGCACGCCGGTCACCTCCTGGGCGACCAGCAGCTCCGCGCCGAGGCGCCGGGCCTGCGTGGCGGCCCGGCGAGCGAGGTCGGCGCCCCCGATGCCCTGAGGGAAGCCGAGGTAGTTCTCGATCCGCGCGCTGGTGCCCGCCTGCCCGCCAGGCACCTCGCGCTCGACGACCGCCGTCTTCAGGCCCTCCGACGCGCCGTACACCGCGGCGGCGAGCCCCGCGGGTCCCGCGCCGATCACGATCAGGTCGTAGAAGGGCTTGAGCGCGGGCGCTCGGAGCCCCACCTTGTCGGCCAGGACGTGCATGTCAGGGTCCTCGAGGAGCGTGCCGTCAGGGAAGAACAGCACCGGGAGGACGCTCCTGCCCTCCGTGGACGCCTCGACGAGCGTGCGGGCCTCGTCGTCCTTCTCGATGTCGAGCCACTGGTAGGGGATCTGGCCGCGGGCGAGGAACTCCTTGACCTGGTGAGACCGCGGCGACCAGAGCGTGCCCGCGACGCGGATGCCGTCGTAGGGCACGGGCACGTGGGCGGCCCATGCGTCGAGGAGGTCGTCGAGGACGGGGTAGAGCTGCTCCTCCGGCGGGTCCCACGGCTTCATGAGGTAGTAGTCGAGGGCGACCTCGTTGATGCTCGCGATCGCGGCGTTGGTGTCCGCGTACGCGGTGAGCAGGACCCTCTTCGCCTCGGGGTAGAGGACGATCGCCTCGGCGAGGAGCTCGATGCCGCTCATGCCCGGCATGCGCTGGTCGACGACGAACAGCGCGACGGCCGTACCACGGCGCTTGAACTCCTGGACGGCCTCGAGCGCCTCCTGGCCGGAGAGCGCCTTGACGATGCGGTAGTCGCCCCGGTACCGCTCCTGCAGGTCACGGGCGACGGCGTTGAGGACGTGCGGCTCGTCGTCGACGGCGAGGATGATCGGCTTGGCCATGGCGGACCTCTACTGTTCCGGCGGGGTGTAGTCGACGGGCAGGCGGACCTCGAAGCAGGTCTGACCCGGCCGTGAGGTGACATCGATCTCGCCGTGGTGCTTCTGCACCACGATGGAGCGCGAGATGTTGAGCCCCAGACCGGTGCCTTCGCCCGGGCCCTTCGTGGTGAAGAACGGGTCGAAGATCTGGGATCTGACCTCACGGGGGATCACCGGGCCGTCGTTCTCGATCTGGACCACCACCCAGGGGTCGCGGTGGAAGGCCCGGACCACGATCCTCCCCTCGCCCTGCATCGCGTCGACGGCGTTGTCCACGATGTTGGTCCAGACCTGGTTGAGCTCGCTCGCGAACGCCTGGATCCGAGGCAGGTCCTCCTCGTACTCCCTCACCACGGTCACGCCCTTCTTGAGCTTGTTGTGCAGGATGATGAGCGTGTTGTCGAGGCCCTCGCGGACGTCCGTCTCACGGACCGGGGCCTGGTCCATGTAGGTGTACGTCTTGAGCGCCTTGACCAGCTCGACGATGCGGCTCGTGCCGACCGCGATCTCCGAGAAGAGCGAGTGGATGGTGTACGTGAACCCGATCCACTCGACCACGATCGGGAGCGCCGCGTCGTCGAACGTGTCCTCGAGGCGATCCAGGTCGTCGGTCGTGAACCCGAGGCTCACCAGGGACGCCGCGACGTCGCCCGCCACGCCGCCGTCGAGCCGCTCCAGCCAGTCCTCGAGCTGCTCCTCCCGATCGCTGCGGGTGACGGCGTTGAGCTCGGCGGGTCGCAGCGCGCGCTCGACGATGAGGCCGTCGAGCCGGTCGATCTCCTCGCGCTCCGGCCTCCCCAGCTCGACCGTGCACAGGCGTCGATGGATCCGGTCCAGACGGGTGAACGCCGCCCGGAGCTGGGCGGCTCCCCGCTGCGCGGAGGCGGCCGGGTTGTTGATCTCGTGCGCCATGCCCGCGCTGAGCTTGCCGAGCGAGGCCATCTTCTCCTGGATGACCAGCTGGTCCTGCATCTCGTTGAGCCGGGCGAGCGTCTCCACCAGCGCATCGTTCTTGCGCCCCAGCTCCTCGGTGCGCTCGCGCAGCTCGGCCTCGCTGGTCCGCAACGCATCCTCCGCGCGCTTGCGCTCACGGATGTCGCGGATGATGCCGGTGTAGTACCGGGTGTCGCGCACAGTCCAGGTCGAGAGCGACAGCTCGATCGGCAGCTCCTCCCCGGAGCGGTGGATCGCGGCGAGCTCGACGGTCTTGCCGATGACGTGCGCCTCGCCGGTCGCCGTGAAGCGGGCCATGCCCGCACGGTGGGCCTCGTGGAACCGCGGCGGGATGATCATCTCGAGCCGGTGTCCGACCACCTCCTCCTCGGTGTAGCCCAGGATCCTGGTCGCGGCCTTGTTCCAGCTGATGATCTCGCCGGAGTGGTCGGCGGAGATGATCGCGTCGATCGCGGACTCCGTCACGGACCGGAACTTCTCCTCGGCCTGCTTGCGCTCGCTGATGTCGCGGATGATCCCGGTGTAGTACCGCGCATCGTCGAGGAACCAGGTGGCGAGCGACAGCTCCACCGGGAACTCGGTGCCGTTCGCGCGCAGCCCGGACAGCTCCACGGTCTTGCCGATGACGTGCGTCTCGCCCCCGCCGGACACCCGGTCGACTCCGGTGCGGTGCGGCTGCCGGTACGACGGGGGGATGATCAGCTCGAGCGGGCGCCCGATGACCTCGTCCTCGGTGTAGCCGAAGAGCGCGGCGGCGGCGGTGTTCCACGAACGGATGCGTCCGCGCGCGTCCGCGGAGATGATCGCGTCGATCGCGGACTCCATGACCGACCGGAACTTCGCCTCCGACTCGCGCAGCGCCATGCGCACCTTGGCGACGGTGACCTGACGCTCCACGCGCGCGAGCACCTCCCGCGGATCGAACGGCCGGCTGACGAGGTCGTCGCCCGCCTCGAGTCCGAGCATGCGGGAGGTCGGGTCGTCGGCGTTGGCGATCAGGATGACCGGCGTGTCCTGGGTGCGGGGATTGGCCTTGAGGTCCCGGATGAAGGTGTGCGGGTGGATCCCCGACATGCCGGGGTCCACCATGACGAGGTCGGGCGAGACGCGCATCACGGCGTCGAGCGCGAACGCGCTTCCGGCCGCAGTGGTGACGGCGTAGCCGCCGGCCTCGACCACCTCCTGGAGCTCTGCCGCGCAAGCGGGATCGTCGCCGATGATGAGGATCAGGCCGGTGTCGGGGATGATGCGGCTCCTCACGGGTGCGGCGCCACGGCGCCTCGCAAGTTTCCTCCAACGTAGGGGAGGCCTGGCAGACCGTCAAAAGATCGTGCGCGCCGCCCGGTCAGACGAGCCAGCCCCCGTGCTCGAGCATCGCGTGCAGCGCGTCCCCGGGGCTGTCGTACAGGCGCGCGCCCAGATCGACCTCCCGGTCGTACTCCGTCGCGAACTCGACCCATTCCCAGGCGCCGTCGGTCGGTTCCAGCATGCCGATCTCCATCCCCGTCGGACCGGACACCACATAGTGGGACCCCTGCCATCGGGCCAGGTGGCCCGCCTCGGTCACGTCGTCCATGAGCTCCTCCGCCTTCCCAGATCGTCTCGGCATCGTCCCCCCCATGACTCCACCATCGCACCGGCGGCCGCGGGCCGCCCGGGGGAGCGCGCAGCCCCGTCGACGTCACGAGGCCTCCGGCTCGACGACGATCGTCACCATGAAGGTGTCGAGGAGGACGCCGTCAGCCTCCAGGCTCATGCGCACGATCGACTCCCCAGGCGCCACGCCCGTGATCACGACCTCCCACTCCGGAAGGAACGTGTGGGAGACCACCCACTCGACCGGCCCGTAGTCGCCCTCCTCGCGCGCAGGGCTGAGGGCGACGGGCTCGGACACGGAGACGACGGCGTCGTCGTACGCGTCGACCCGCCACCGCGCATCCGGATGGAGAGCGGTGGCGGCGAGGCGCACCGCGGTGGTCGTGTCCGGCGCCATCGGGAAGCGCTCGGCGTAGCGATCGGCGGAGAGGATCTGCGGCATGTACGTGAAGCCGTCCCCTCCGCAGCGGTTGGCGACCGCGGCCGTGGCGGCCGCGCACGAGTCGTCCACCACCTCGACCGTGTACTGCGCGATGTCGATGCGCGCGTCGTCGGCCAGCAGCTCGAAGCGCAAGGCCGTCGACCCCGGACCCGCGCCGACGAACGTGAAGTGGCTGAACGTCGCGTCGACCCTGCTCTCTCCCGGGTCCTCGGCGACCTGGGGGAAGCGGGGCGGCTCGAACTCGGAGCCCTGCGCGGACAGGACCGCGGGGTCGAACTCGACCACCGCCCATCGCGCGTCGGGGTAGGCGTTGCTGCCGAGCAGATCGACGCTGAACTCCTCGTCGGGCTCCACCGCGAGGAGCCAGCCATGATCGCCCTTGACGACGCTGAGCCGCTCGCGGCTGAAGTCGCTGAGACCGCAACCGGTCAGCAGGATCGTGAGCGCGAGAAGCAGCGCCAGCGGGAGCGCGACCGCCGCGGGCACGCTCATGGGGGACCGGCCGGAGTCGTCGCGGGCGATCATGATGCGCCTCCTGTCGGCGCCACGATCCGGAGGTGTCCGGGCCCACGGGCGGAAGGGGCGTGAGATCGCTGTCCTCTCTCAGGATATTCCGGTCCGACGCACGCGCGTGGCCGAGCAGGGGCCGTGCACGGGATCAAGGTCCTGGCCCGCCGGAGCGTCGCTTGGTAGTTTCGACAACAGGTCTGCGCGACGATGCCGGACCGGCGACGTGCCCCGAGGAGCGGGTATCGCCTCCGTCGGCACGTCCTCGTCCCCGGCCGGACGGGAGGGTTCCATGAGCACGGACGACGTGGTCGTCGCGACCCGCGGCCTCACCAAGACCTACGACGGTGTCGACGTGGTCCGTCAGCTGGATCTTCGCGTGCCGCGTCACTCCATCTTCGGGTTCCTCGGCCCTAACGGCGCCGGGAAGACCACCACCATGAAGATGCTGCTCGGTCTCATCCGGCCGACCGGCGGCACGGGCACCATCGTCGGGCTCGACATCGTCCGCGACAGCCCCGACATCCGCGCGCGGATCGGCTATCTCCCGCAGGAGCCCCGGTTCTACGAGCACATGACATCGCGCGAGACGCTCCGCTTCGCGGCGGGATTCTTCTTCGCGGGGCCGCGCGAGGGCATCGACGCACGGGTGGCGCACATGATCGACCTCGTGGGCCTGAGTCGCGTGGCCGACCGCCCGGTGAAGAGCCTCTCGGGCGGCGAGCGGCAGCGGCTCGGCATCGCGCAGGCGCAGATCCACGCGCCCGAGCTGCTGATCCTCGACGAGCCGGCCGCGGCGCTGGACCCGTTGGGCCGCCGTGACGTCCTCGCGATCCTGGAACGGTTCCGCGAGACCTCGACGGTCGTGTACTCCACCCACATCCTCGACGACGTCCAGCGCGTGAGCGACACGGTGTGCATCCTCAACCAGGGTGAGATCGCCGCCCAGGGGCCGATCGGCGACGTGCTCGCGAGCGGATCCGGACTGGTCTACTCGGTCGAGGTGGAGGGCGACGTCGCACGAGCACGCGATGCCCTGCTCGGGCAGCCGTGGGTGGACGAGGTGCAGACCTCGATCCGGGGAACGGCGGCGAGGCTGCGCGTGACGGTCTCCGACGCGGACGCGGCGGAGTCGCAGCTCCAGCGCGTCCTCCTCGCCGACGACGCCCTCGTCGTGAGGGAGTTCGGCCGCCTCACGACCGACCTCGAGGGGATCTTCATCGACCTGGTGGAGGGGGGACGGGACGATGACTAGCGGCACGGTCGAGGGGCTTGTCCGGCTCGACGAGTCCGGATGGCGACGCGGGCTCTCCACGCTCATGCGCGCGGGCTTCGCGTCCTGGTGGCGGACCCGCACGTGGTGGATCCAGGCCCTGCTCTGGACGGCCGTGATCAACGGCGCCCTCGCCGCCATGATCTGGGGCGATGCGCCGGAGGGTCCGTCGGTGTTCTCGCTGTTCGGGGTCATGACCATGTTCGCGGCGATCGCGGTGGCGATCGTCATGCAGGACGCGATCGTGGGGGAGAAGCGGAGCGGCACGGCCGCCTGGGTGCTCTCGAAGCCCACGTCACGACCGGCGTTCATGCTGTCCAAGCTGGTGCCGAACGCCGTCGGGACCACCGCGACGATGCTCGCGATCCCGGCGGTGGTCATGTACCTGCAGGTGTCGCTCGCCGGCATCGAGGTGTCGCCCCTGAGATTCGCGCTCGGGACGGCCGTGGCGGCGCTGAACCTGATGTTCTACCTGACGCTCACCCTGATGCTCGGCACTCTGGTCGCCAGTGCGGGCGCGGTGATCGCGGCGCCGCTCGCCTTCGCCTTCGGGCAGCAGCTGCTGGGGTCGAGCATCAGCGCCGTCCTGCCGTGGGCGCTGGTGGTGCCGGTCGGCGAGTCCGACGTCAGCGTGGTCGGCGCCCTCATCGACGGGACGCCCCTCGACTCGGTCGCCCCGATCGTCGTGACGGCGGCGGCATGCATCGTCTTCACCGTCGTCGCCTTCTGGCGGTGGAACAGGACGGAGCTGTAGGACCTCGCTCCCGCGCGACGACGGGCCCGCCCCCGAGAGAGGGGACGGGCCCGCCGCCTTGCGTCGCGAACCGTCAGCCGCGTGTCAGGGGTTGACCACCGACACGGTCATCGGTCCGCCCGTGACCTGCGACAGGACGGTCACCTCCACGCCATGACCCGCGACCATCACTCCTGCGAGCGGGTTGGTCTCGCTGAAGAAGGCGGCGGGGTCGGCGTCCGAGAATGTCGCGTCCTGGATGGTGGTGCCGTCGGCGCCGACCGCCGCGACGGACTCGACGGTCTGGCTCTTGCCCTTGCCGACGAGCACCTCCTTGTGGAGGGACACCGCGTCGATGGGCTGGAGGCCGAACGTGGCGTCGAACACCTGGCGACGGTTGCTGGGTGCCGTGCCGTCCGGGAAGGTGAACTTCACGGGGTTGGCGTCGACCGGCAGCGCGAGGCCGTGACCCACGTGCTCCCGGGTGTTGTTGTCCGAGTAGGCCTCGTCGATCGCCCAGACCAGCAGACCGTCCTGGAACGGGAAGTGCTCGACGTGATCGGGTGCGGTGTACGCCTTGTCGAAGTTGTACGGCCCCACCTCGAGCGTGGCGTCGTAGCCCACGTAGGTGCGGTTCTCCGCCAGGTAGTAGCGGTCGCCCTCGCTGGTCTCCGTGCCCGTCGAGCGGGCGAAGCCGCCGGCCGCGGTCCAGCCGTTGTCGCCGCCCTCGACGTCGTCGCTCAGCAGCGTGGTGCCGCCGCTCTTGATGACGATGTCGTCGAGGAAGGCGCCGGCGTAGTGGACGCCGCCGTCGGTCTGGTAGCGGAATCGGAACATCACCGGCTCGCCGCCGGGCACCGAGTAGCGGAGGTTGCTCCAACGGCCGTTGGACGAGCCGTCGAGCGGCTTGCCGACCTGGGTCCAGTTCGCCCCGCCGTCCGTCGAGTACTCGGCGTAGAGGTAGTCGTAGCCTGCCTCGATGTCGTACCAGGCCTTGGCCGTGACCGTCGCCGACCGGATGCCGGTCAGGTCGAGCTCACGGGTGAGCGTGGTGTTGAGGTCGTCCGCGCTCCCGGTCCACCAGGCGTAGTCCCCGGAGAGCGGGGCCGTGTACTGCGTGGTGATGCCCGCGTCCGGGACGTCGATGACGAGCGCCTGCGCCTGGCCGTCGACCTGCGTCGCGGCGGGGCTGAGCGTGAAGGTGCCGGCGGCGCCGGCGCCCGCGCTCACGACCTCGTAGTCGAGCCAGCCGAGCTGCAGCTTCTCCCACGGACCGAAGTGATTCGGAGTGGTGCCGATGTCCTCGACGCCGTCACCGAGCCACGATCCGCTCGACATGAGCGTCCAGAAGCCGGACGAGTTGTCGCCACCCGAGGTGTCGTAGAAGTCCGGCAGGCCCAGGTCGTGGGCGAACTCGTGGGCGAAGACGCCCAGGCCGCCGTTCTCCGGCTCGACGGTGTAGTCGCCGATCCAGTACCCGGTGTCGCCGATCTCCGTGCCGCCGAACTTGACCTGGGTGCCGTCGACGGTCGGACCGGTCTGGCCGAAGTCCGTCGAGTTGACGTACCAGCGGTGCGACCAGATCGCGTCACCGCCCTGCGCGCCGCCGCCGGCCTCCTCGCCCTCACCGGCGTGGACCGCCTGGAAGTGGTCGAGGTAGCCGTCCGGCTCGTCGAAGTCGCCGTCGCCGTCGTAGTCGTAGCGGTCCCACACATCGAACGATGCGAGCTCCGCCTGGATCTCCTCGAGGGACTTGCCAGCAGCGACCTGCGCGTCGTACCAGGCGTTCCCCGTGTCCTCGATGAACTGCCAGGCGCCGCCGTCGTCCTCGACGCTGTTGTCGCCGTAGGTGGAGGCGTTGCCGGGCAGCTGCACCCAGTCGCTCACCTCGCCGGCGACCGTGTAGGCGCCCGACGACTGCTTCGTGTAGAAGTCCGCGAAGGACTCGCCCGCTCCGAAGAACAGGTCCTCGTAGAACGCCTGCGAGAAGTCCTCGACCCACTGGGTGGTGTTGTCCACCGTGCGGTCGGGCTGCGCGATCTGGTTGTGCAGGGGGCCCGGCTCGTTGCCGAGCTTGCCGCTGCCGGAGTCGCCGAACTCGGACAGGATCGTGAACACCTGGCCCGTGCCGGTGACGGCGGCCTGGTAGTACTTGTCCTCCGCCAGCTGGACGACGCCGTCCTCGCCGGGGCTCGCCTGGCCGGACAGGATGAGCTCCTGCGCGACCTTGCGACGCTCGTTCTGACGCTCGGTCAGGGGACCGGGTCGGTTGTCGGGCCGGGCCGTCGCCGAGGTCGGCGCGTCTCCCGGTCCGTCGTTGTCAGGGACGGCGACCGCTGCCGGCGCGATGCCGGCTCCGACCGCCATAGTGGCTCCCGCTGCTGCCACAGCGAGCCATCCACGCGTGAATCGCTCCACGTGCACTCCTTACCAGGGTATAGACCGTGAGTTGCCCCTCAGCCACGGTGAATCGGACGCTAACACGGGGTGCCGGAACTCGCAGGAGATACGTGGTGAAACGGTGATATTTTGCGTGAAGCGGAGGAATCCGCCATGTGGTACGGACTGACGAGTCGCGCGTGCCGGCACCGCCGCCAGGCCCGTGGGAGGCGTGTCCCGGGCGTCCGGCCGGGGACGGAGGGAGAGCCGCTAGGCTGGATGTACCAGGGACGTAACATGCGTTAACGAAGAATTCACGTGTCCGTAATGGGTGGAATCGTGCGTATGTCCGATTCGGCCTATACATCCGATCGGGACGGGTTTACGGTGTCGGCAGACAGCGTCGCCGCGGTACTGGGGGGTTCCGGGTGAGGAGGCTCGTGTGAGGCGAGTCGGCCCGGGATTACCACGCCGCTGTGCTGGTCCACGGTCGTAGAGGCATACGGTCCGGGGGCGGTGGGGGCGCTGTGCTCGAGAGCACAGGACCAGGAGCGTCTCAGCAATGGCTTCTTCGAACGCAGGCCCGACCGCACCGTTTCCGAGCGCACCGCCACGCACCGCGCTCATGATCGTCCCCACCTACAACGAGGCCGGCAACATCGCGGCGCTCCTCGACGAGCTGTTCGCCCTGCGGACGCGGGAGCGCACCGGCTGGGACCTGCACGTCCTGGTGCGTGACGACCGCTCGCCCGACGGCACCGGGGAGATCGTGGAGGAGATCGCATCCGGGAAGCACCGCGGCAAGGTCATCCTCTCCCGCGGCACCAAGCAGGGCCTGGGCAAGGCGCTCGAGCTGGCGTTCGCCGAGGCTCTCGACCGCGGCTACGAGGTCGTCATGACCATGGACGCGGACTTCTCCCATGCACCGGTCGACGTGGTCCCGCTGCTGCAGGCGATCGAGTCGGGCGCGGACGTGGCGGTGGGATCCCGGTACACGCCGGGCGGCCTCATCCCCGGCGACTGGCCGCTCAGCCAGATCGTCCGGACCCGCGTCGCCGGCACCGTGGCGCGCGGGGTCGGGGGCATCGACCCCGGCCTCCGGGAGCTGACCACCAACTTCCGCGCCATGCGCCGCGTCGTCCTCGAGTCGATCGACTTCGACCGGGTGCGTGCCCGCGGCTACGGCTTCCAGATCTTCCTCGCCAACGCCTTCACCACGGGAGGGTGGAACGTCACCGAGGTGCCGATCAGCTTCCACACGCGGGCGCACGGCGTGTCGAAGGCGAGCGTCAAGGACGTGCTCGAGTTCGTGCGGATCGCCGTCCAGCTGAACGACGACTCACCGTTCAAGCAGCTCGTCCGGTTCCTCCTGGTGGGGGTGTCCGGCACGCTCGTGAACCTCGGCTCGCTCTGGCTCCTGCGCCAGATCTTCATGCCGGAGGACCCCGTGGGCGACCGCGTGTGGCTGCTCTCCGCCGCCGCCATCCAGATCTCGATCCTGTGGAACTTCATCTGGCACACCGCGTTCACGTTCAAGCGCTACCGCCGGGTCGGCGGCGAGCTCGGACCCCGGCAGATCCTGGTCAACCTCGCGAAGTTCGAGGGGGCCTCCGCCCTGACGCAGACGGTCATCTTCGGCGCCTTCGTCGTCTTCTCCAACCTGGGCGTGTTCTACCTGATCGCGCAGGCCCTCGGCATCGTGATCGCGGTGGCGGTGAACTACTGGGTCAGCAGCCACTACATCTGGGACTGGCGTCGCCGGCTCTCGGACGTCGCGGCTCCTGCGCTCGCGAGTCCTCAGGAGCTCCGCCGTGCCGCATGACATCCTCACGCTCGCCGTCCTGGCCGTGGCGGTCGTGCTGCTGGTCCAGGCGGTGGCCAGCCTGGTCCAGACGCTCTACATCTGGGACTCCCCGGATCGCATCCGTGCGGCCGGCAAGCCGGACACCTACGAGAAGCCCCAGCACGGCTTCACCGTCCTGCTGCCGGCGCGCCACGAGGCGGAGGTGATCGGCGAGACGCTCCGCAGGCTCGGCGAGGCGCGGTACCCGCGTCGCCTGGTCGAGCTCATGGTCATCTGCACGGCCGACGACACGAGCACGATCCAGGCCGCGGAACGGGCCCGCTTCGAGCACGACCTCAGCAACGTCACCGTGCTCGTGTTCGACGGGGAGCCGGGGAAGTCGCGGGCGATGAACCTGGGGCTTGCGGCCGCCAAGCACGAGCTGGTCACCATCTTCGACTCCGAGGACGACGTGAGCCCGGAGATCTTCTCGATCGTCGACACGATCTACCAGCGGCGCGACGTCGACGTGCTCCAGTGCGGCGTCCAGCTCATGGACCATGACAGCCACTGGTTCAGCGCGCACAACGTGCTCGAGTACTTCTTCTGGTTCAAGTCGCGCATGCACTACTTCGCGGAGCGGGGAGCGGTGCCCCTCGGCGGCAACACGGTGTTCTTCCGCGCCCGGGATCTCCGCGATGTGGGCGGCTGGGACGAGCACGGACTCACCGAGGACGCGGACCTCGGCATCCGCCTCAGCATCGAGGGGAAGCGGTTCGGCGTGATGTACGACGCGGCGCACGTCACCCGCGAGGAGGTCCCGCACTCGACCCGGGCGTTCGTCAAGCAGCGCACCCGGTGGAACCAGGGCTTCCTGCAGATTATCCGCAAGGGGGAGTGGCTCCACCTGCCCGGGCTCCGGAAGAAGATCCTGGTCGGGTCGGTGCTGACCGCCCCCACCTTCATGGCGATCGTCATCGCCTGCGCACCGCTCTTCATCCTGATCGGCATCACCACCAAGCTGCCGGTGATGGTGAGCCTGCTCAGCTTCGTCCCGCTCCTGCTCGCGGCCGTGATGCTGTGCACCAGCGTCGTCGGCCTCTACGAGTTCGGCAAGGATCAGGGCCTGCGGATCGGTCCCCATCGCTACCTGCTCCTCGTGCTGAGCTTCATCCCCTACCAGGGGCTGCTGATGGTGAGCGCCGTGCGGGCGACCTACCGCGAGCTCACCGGGCGCCGGGGCTGGGAGAAGACGGTCCACACCGGCAACCACCGGATCGCAACGCCCGCGCCCAAGCCCGCGCTGGTGCCCGTGATGGCGTCGGAGGCCGCGTGAGCGTCCTCCAGGCCGCGCCCGAGGCGGCGGCCCCCGCCGCGCCCGCGAGGCCGCCGTTCTGGCGCACCCGTGGCGCGGAGGTGCTGCTGGTCGCCACGCTCCTGATCGTCAGCGGGCTCCTGCATGCCTGGAACATGCTCGGCTACCCGTACTTCGAGAACGACGAGGCGACGTACCTGTCCCGAGGCTGGGCCTTCATCACGGAGGGTCAGCTCGACGTGGCGACGTACCGCTACGACCATGCTCCCCTGGGGTGGATGGCCATCGGATCGTGGCTGGGGCTCACGGGCGGCGGCGCGATGTTCGGCGGCATGCTCGAGGCGGGCCGCGTCCTGATGCTGCTGGTGCACCTGGTCAGCACCGTGCTGGTGTACCTGGTCGCGAAGCGCCTCGCCGGCGGCCGCATGACCGCCGGCGTCCTCGCCGTCCTCGTGTTCGCCATGTCGCCCGTCGGGATCTACTTCCAGCGGCGCGTGCTGCTCGACAACCTGATGGTGCTCGGCGTGCTGCTCGCGCTCCTGCTGCTGCTGCGACGCCCCCTGACCCTGGGGGCCACCGTCGCGAGCGGGCTGGCGTTCGGCGTCGCGGTCCTGGTCAAGCTCAACGCGATCTTCTTCGGCGTCGGCTTCGCCGTGCTCCTGTGGGTCGGAGCGGTAGGCGCGCAGCGCAAGCACGCGGTGCTCCAGTGGTTCGCGAGCGCCGGTGGCACCGTCCTGCTGTTCTTCGTGTACGCGCTCCTGAACGAGGAGCTCTTCCCGGCGCCGGTGGATGCCGACGGCGAGCCCGCGCACGTCAGCCTGGTCGACACGTTCGAGCTCCAGCTGGGGCGCGGCGACTTCGCCTGGCCATGGCAGCCCGAGTCGAGCTTCATGGAGGCGGTGGGGTCGTGGGTGGGCAAGGACTCGCTCACGCTGACGCTCGGTGCGGCCGCCACGGTCGGCCTGCTGCTGGTGCTGGCGGCGCGTCGGTTCCGCGACCCGTCCGCGTGGGCGGTGCTCGCGCTCGTCGGCGGATACGTCGCCTTCCTCGCGCGCGGCGGGATCGTCATCGACCTGTACGTCGCCCCGCTCATCCCGTTCCTCGCGATCGCGGTCGGCCTCTTCGCGGCTCGGATCACGGACCGGGTCCCGGACGACTGGCGGCGCCCCGCCGTGGGCACCGTGCTCGCCGCGGCGCTGGTGGCGGGATACGTGCTGACCTCGGACCGGCTCTACCTCACCAAGGACGAGACCTCGAACCAGGACGCCGCCCTCGCCTGGATCGAGCAGGAGGTCCCGACGGACGCGCTCATCGCCGCCGACAACTACGTCTACCCGGAGCTGGTGCAGGAGGAGTCGTACACGGGCGCGATGTATTTCTTCCACGCGGAGTACGACCCCGAGCTTCGCGACACGTACGCGGACGACTGGCGCGAGATCGACTATCTGGTGCTCACCCACGAGGTGGTGGAGCAGATCTCGCAGGGCACCGTTCCCCGCATGGCCGAGCTGCTCGAGCATTCGACGCTCGCCGCCAGCTTCATGGACGGCTCCTCCGCCTTCGTCGACCTCGACGCGGGCATCTCGACCAACGGCGACTGGGTCCAGGTGTGGCAGACCAAGAGCCGCAACCAGATCGTCCTCCAGGATGCCTGGCAGCGGTTCCGCGACGACTGGATCGTGAGCTACGGCCAGGTGCTCGAGGACGACGCCGTCAGCACCACCTCCCTCGACCAGGTGCTGGCGATGGAGCAGGCGCTGGCCGAGGGGGACGAGGCCGCGTTCCGCGGCGTGTGGCAGTGGACCACGGACCACATGCGGCACCGGGAGGACGATGCGCTGACCTCCTGGCAGTGGCTGACGGACGAGGACGGCGAGGGCGAGCTCGGCAGCAGCGACACCGTGTGCTCGGCCGACCAGCGGTTCATCGGGCTGCTCCTGGAGGCCGACTCGACGTGGGGTGCGCCGGACCTGCGGTCCGAGGCCGCGCGCATGGCGGACGACTGGTGGGAGCGCTGCACCTTCACCCTCGACGGGCTCAGGCTGGTCGACTCGTCGGCGGACGGCTCCGTCGACGACCAGCTGATCAACCCCTCCTACTTCGACCCGACCCTGTACAGGACGTTCGCCACCCAGCTGCCGGGGCACGACTGGGACCGCCTGATCGACGACGGCTACGCGTTCCTCGCCCGCGTGCTCGACGAACGCGGCACCATCCCCAACTGGATCGTGCTCACCCAGGAGGGCGACCTTGCCGCCGTGGGCGACCTGGTGGACGGGGAGGGCGACGTGATGGGCGAGGACACCCTCCGCCTGGTCCCCACCCTGCTGCGCGAGGAGATCGCGGGGGAGCCCCGCGCTCGGAAGCTGCTCGACGGCCTGGTCCCGCAGGTGGTCGGCTACGCGGCGGACGCGCCCGGGCTGCCGTCCTCGGTCGCGCTCGCGCTCGTCGCGCAGGTGCGCGACATCGGGGCCGACGCGCACGAGATCTATCTCGCGAGGATCGCGTCGCAGGTCGACCCCGAGACCGGCACCTGGGACGGCACCCTCGCGGACTTCGCCTGGACCTACTCCTGGCACCGATTCCAGGAGCGCGTGCCGCCCGCGCTCGCCGTTCCGATCAGCTGACCCACCGGACCTGGAGGCCCACATGGATGCCGTCGCCCTCACCCCCGCCCGATCCGGGCAGCTCCGTGCGCTGCTCGCGCGCTATCGGCGCTTCCTCCTCTACGCGCTGATCGGCGGGGGTGCGGTCGTGGTCGACGTCGGGCTGTACGCGGTGCTCGCGGTTCCCGTCGGCCTGCACCCGATCGCGGCCAACACCACCTCGACCTTCACCGCCATGGTGCTGAGCTTCGCGGCCAACAGCGTCCTCAACTTCAAGGTCACCGACCGGATCGTCGCGCGGTTCCTGTCCTTCGCGCTGGTGACCGGCGCGGGATACGTCGTCAGCACGCTGATCCTGCTGGTCCTCATCGACGGGCTCGGCGCCAACGCGCTCGTGGCCAAGGGTGCGACCCTCCCGGTCGTGCTCCTGCTGCAGTACACGCTCAACAAGAAGATCACCTTCGCCACCGCGAATGAAAGGACGGCATCATGACCGAGCCCAGCGTCACACCCGCACGCGTCGCCATCGTCGGCGGCGGATTCACCGGCCTCACCGCCGCGTACGAGCTCGCGAAGGAGGGGCACCTGGTCGAGGTCTACGAGGCGGCGCCCACCTTCGGCGGACTCGTCGCCGGGTTCGAGCTCGAGGACGGATTCCCGCTCGAGCGGGCGTACCACTTCCTGTACACCACCGACGAGTGGATGATCGGGATGGCCGAGGAGCTCGGCATCCGCGACAAGCTCACCTTCCACCCCAGCTCGATCAAGGCGTTCCACGGCGGCCGGACCTACGGCTTCACCACCCCGCTCGAGCTTCTCTCCTTCTCGCCGCTGTCCTTCGTGGACCGCGTCCGGACGGGTCTGACCGGTCTCCGCACGCTGTCGCTCAAGAAGTGGCAGCCGCTCACGACCATCACCGCGTACGACTGGCTGTGCAAGGTCAACGGCAAGCGCGCGACGGACATCGTCTGGAAGCCGCTGCTGGTGGGCAAGTTCGACGTCTACTGGGACAAGGTCACCATGGCGTGGCTGTGGACCCGGATCCACGTGCGGCAGACCTCGAAGATCAAGGGGGAGCAGACCGAGCGGCTCGGCTACTTCGAGGGCGGCTTCCGGATCATGGTCGAGCGATGGCTCGAGGAGCTCTCCGCCAGGGGAGCGGTGCTGAGGCCGGCGACGCCGATCCAGTCGTTCACGGAGGTGGACGGCAAGCCGGCCCTGGTGATCGACGGCGAGACGCGGCGGTTCGATGCGGTCCTCGGCGCGATCCCGAGCAACGCCCTCGCGCGCGCCGCGCAGGATCACCCGGCCATGACGCCCGAGTACTCGAAGCAGCTGACGGACATCGACTACCTGGGCGCGGCGCTGATGGTCATCACCACCACCGAGCCGATCACCGACACCTACTGGCACCAGATCCACGACCTCGACGCGCCGTTCCTCGTGTTCCTCAGCCTCGACTCGCTCATCGGGGTCGAGAACACCGGCGGCCGCTACATCTACTACGTCGGGGACTACGTCCAGAACGACGACGAGGTCATGACGATGGACGAGGACGAGCTACGTGAGCGCTGGTACGCCGGGCTCGAGAAGCTCCTGCCGGACTTCTCGCGCGACCAGGTCGCGGAGTCGCACGTCTTCCGCTTCCGCAACGCCCAGCACATCGTCGACGTCACGTTCGAGTCGCGCATCCCCGAGATGAAGACGCCCCTGCCCGGGTACTTCCTCGCCAACTTCTCGCAGGTGTTCCCCGAGGACCGCGGCACCAACTACGCGGTGCGTGACGGCCTGAAGGTCGCGGCGCTCATGAACGCGGCGCTCGCCGCCGACGGCTCGCGCGTGGCGCAGCAGGAGGACGGCGCGGCGCTCCGCGTCGAGGCGGCGGCGTCCTGATCCGACCTAGTCGCCGTACGCGGAGGCCAGCTCCTCCGCGTACGGCAGGTCGTACGACCCGGCGCCGTAGGCGTCCCAGTAGTGATGAGCCTCGTACCTGAAGTTCTCCGCCGGGTCCACGATCCAGCCGGTGGGGTGCGTCGTCGACCACCGTGCGAGGCTCGACCAGTCGTACCCGGCGATGAGCAGCAGGTGGCTGTCCCCGGCTGACCGGAGCGCGTCGACGGTCGCCTGGGTCATGTCCTCCCACGCCTGGGCGGCGCCGCGCTCGTCGCCCCCTCCGAGGTCATGGGGCTCGTTCATCATCCCGTACCCGAGCACCGCCGGGTGGTCCCCCCAGGCGTCGGCGATCCGCAGCCAGACGTCCGCGAGCAGAGAGCCCGGGAGGTCGTCGGACCCGAGCGTCACGACGCCGGAGGGCGAGGCGAAGGACCCGTAGTTGTGGAGGTCGAGGATCACGTCGATCCCTGCGGCGGTGGCCGCATCGAGCTGCGCGGACACGACCGCGACCTGAGCCTCGTCGAACGCGCTCCCGGGCTCGGGCTGCAGGCGCTCCCACCGGATCGGAAGCCGCACCAGGTCGATGCCGCGTCCCGCCAGCCACGCGTAGGACGCCACGGGCTCGGCGAAGTACTGGACTCCCAGCTCGCCGGGCGAGGCGCTGCTGAAGTCGGCGCCGGTGCCGAACTCGAGGCCCGCGAGGTTCACGCCGTGGCGTGCATCCGAGGCAGTCGAGGCGGCGTCGCGCGTCGACTGCAGCTCCTCGATCACGGTCGCCTGGCTGCTCGACGTGTCCAGCGAGCCGGTGCCGCCGTCACCGTAGGTGATCAGCGCGTAGTGATCGGGCCAGTGGCTCCCCGCGGCCCAGGCGGTGGTCCACAGGCCCTCCTGCTCGGCCACCAGGTACCAGTACCGCCCCAGCGGCTCCCACCCGGGATCGGAGGTGGGCCAGCCGACCTCGCCCACATACCCGGCGGCGTCGTTGTCCGCGAGCCAGGTCACGAAGCCGCGAAGCTCGTCCAGCCGCTCCGCCTGGAGCGGATCCAGCTCGACCCCCTCGAGCACGTCCGGAATCGGCGTGGCCGAGGGCGACGGGCTCGCGGCGGCGGTCGGCGACGCGACCGTGGAGCCGGTCGGAGCGGGCTCCGGGTCCCCGCCCGCGAGCGGACCGGCGAGCGCGAACGCGACCGCGCCGATCCCGAGCACCACGGGCCAGACGGCGTGCGGGCTGACGGTGCGTCGGACGGGTGGATCGGGCAGGCTCACAGAGGTCACCTTTCGGGCGATCCGGTAGGGATCCGGACCTCAGGGATCGACGTCGAGGGGTGCTGCGGGCGGGGCGGGTGAACGCGTACGGCGATGATACCGGGGGCCTGCCCTATTCCCCAGGCCCTCCCGCGGATCCGCCCTCGGCCTCCGCGACGATCCGGTTCACCATGCCGCTGAAGACCAGCCCGTGGAACGGCAGCATCGACAGCCAGTACAGGCGACCGGTGAGACCCCGGGGGAAGAACACCGCACGCTGGCGGTACTCCGATCCGTCCTCCGCCGGCTCCACCCCGAGCTCGAGCCAGGCCTTGCCGGGGACCCGCATCTCCGCGCGGAGGCGCAGCAGCCTGCCGGGCTCCACGTGCTCGACGCGCCAGACGTCGATCGCGTCGCCCTCGGTGAGGCGGTCGTAGCGCCTCCGGCCGCGCTTAGACCCCACGCCGCCGGCAATCCTGTCGATGAGCCCCCGCGTGGCCCACAGCACCGAGGCCGAGTACCACCCGGTCGCGCCGCCGACCTGGGTGATCACGTCCCACACCGCATCCGGGGGTGCGGACGTCGCCTTGCTGCGGGCGTCCTGGAACACGGTGCGGCCGGCCCAGTCGGGGTCGCTGGGCATGGGGTCGCTCGGCGCCCCGATCACCCGGGAGTCGACCCAGCTGGTCTCGACCGCGTCGATCTCGATCCGGCCGAGCGCGAAGCGCACGGCGTCGCGGTAGCCCATGAGCCCCTCGGGCGGGGGCGGGATGAGCCCGTCGATCGCATCGTCCTTCATCACGCACGAGTGGAGCAGCGACTCCACCAGCGGTCGCGCGATCTGGCGCGGCACGGGGGTGACCAGCCCCACCCAGTGGGAGGCGAGCCCGGGGGTGAGCACCGGGAGCGCGGTGATCCCGCGCCGGGGGAGCCCGGCGACCTCGGCGTAGCCGTTCATCATCTCGGAGTACCGCATGACATCGGGGCCACCGATGTCGAAGGCGTCGTTCACCTCGCCCTCCACCCGGGCGGCGGCGAGCAGGTAGTACAGCACGTCCCGCACGGCGATGGGCTGGATGGTGTTGCGCACCCACCGCGGGGCCGGCATGTACGGGAGCACCTCCGTGAGATGCCTGATCATCTCGAAGGAGGCCGAACCGGAGCCGATGACCACGCCGGCCTGCAGCACGATCGTCGGGGTCGCGGACGCGATCAGGATGTCTCCGACCTCCTGGCGGGAGGCGAGGTGCGCGGAGAGCTCGACGCCGTCGGGATGCAGCCCGCTGAGGTAGACGATGCGGTCCACGCCGTGCGCCGCCGCCGCCTTGGCGACGGTGAGGGCGATCGCGCGGTCGAGCCGGCCGTAGTCACGTCCGCTGATCATGGAGTGCACCAGGTAGTAGACGATGTCGACGTCGGCCATCGCGCGCGCCATCGCGTCCGCGTCGGACGCGTCACCCTCGATCACCTCGACCTGGTCCGCCCACGGCAGGGCGGCGAGCCTCCGGCCGGACCGGGTGAGCGCCCGCACGCGGTAGCCTCCCGCGAGCAGCCGCGGCACCAGTCGGCCGCCGATGTAGCCGGTGGCGCCGAGCACCAGCACGCGGGGCGCCCGGCCGTCGGCCAGCGGCACGGCCCGGAGCGCCGGCTCGGTCCCGAGCGGGCTGCTCAGGGCCTCGACATCCACCTCGGCGGCCTCGTTGTCACCCATGGTGGCCCCTTCCTCGTGCCTGCACCGGTCCCGGGTCTCCGTGGGGTGAACCGCGCGAACCTCCGCGGGCATTCCCGACGTGCCCGGGGCGCGCGGCGGGAGGATGATGGAAGGTGAGGACGCCGGGCGAGGGACGACGAGCCGAGGTGATCGCCATGGCACGGGAACGGTGGGGCAGCCTGGCCCCCACGTACGACGAGGACCACGCCTACATCTCGGGGACCGACATGGTCCGGCGGGTGCAGCGGTGGCTTCGCGTCCAGGTGCCCGATGGCGAGGTGATCGAGCTCGGGTGCGGGACCGGCCTCTACACCCGGGCCTATGCGCCGCGGGCACGGCGCGTGATCGCCACCGACATCTCGCAGCCGATGGTCGACTTCGCGTCGGGACGGCTCGAGCACCACGAGAACGTCGCGGTCCGACGGGCCGACGCCTGCCGCACGGGTCTGCCGTCGGCCTCCGCCGACGCGGTCGTCGCGGTCAACCTGCTGCATATCGCGGAGGATCCCGAGGGGATCGTGCGCGAGGCACGGCGGCTCGTGCGGCCCGGGGGACGGCTCCTCGTGGTCGACTTCACCTCCGAGGGCCTGCCCGTCAGGAAGGTGCTGTCGGGAATGGTGCGGGTGCTCCGGCGATGGGGACCCATGCCGCAGCCCAAGGGTGCCCGGCACCTCGACCTCGCGCGGCTCCGGCGCCTCGTGTGCGAGGCCGGCTTCGAGGATGTCGACGCCCGCCTGCTGGTCGGCGAGGCGATGGACGCGGATGTGCTGGTCGGGCGGGCTCCCGGCCGGCCGACGGGGCGCGGCTGACGTCGCGCCGGGAAGGAGGTCGGCATGCGCACGACGGAGACTCGCGGTGGCCGCCGCGTGGTGCAGGTGCTGAGCTGGGTCCTGGGCACGATCGCCGCCGCCGCCACGCTGTGGCTGCTCTTCCTCCTGCTCGTGATCGCGAGCGAGTGGTCCGGGTACGTCGGCCACGAGTCGAGCACGGCGCTTGCCATCCTGACGACGGTCGGCGTCGTGCCCGCGGTGCTCGCGTGGATCGGGTTCGCGATCGTGCGGATCGTCGCACGGCGCGCCACCCGTCCGCCCGGCGACGGCGATGAGGCCTGACGGCGCCGCGAGCGACTCGCGAGGCGCCCCCGGAGGGGTGCGCTCCCGCGCACCCCTCCGGGGCGGTGGCTAGGCCGGCTCGATGTTGTTGTTGACGCGGAACAGGTTGCCGGGGTCGTACATGCGCTTGACCGCCTGCAGCCGGGCGAGGTTGCCGCCGTACTGCTGCTCGATCACCCGGCGGTCGGTCGAGTCGTCCGCGGAGAAGTTGAGGTATGCGCCGCGGGCGCCCTGGAGGGCCCTCGCCCCCTCGACGGACTCACGTACCCAGTCGCGCACCTTGCCGAAGGCCGCGGGGTCGCGGGTGCCGCCGTCGAAGCTGAGCATGAACGGCGCGTTGCGGTCGCCGAACGCGGTGTCCTCCGCAGCCGCCCGCGCGGTCGCGCCGCCCATGATCGGCATGTGGATCAGCACGGCGGGATCCGGCCGGTCGAGGGCGCGGTCATGGACGTACGCGATCGCCTCGTCCGAGAGCTCGTCGAGGTACAGCGACTTCCAGTACGAGTACAGGTTCTCCGTGAGCGCGTCGAAGCCCGCCTGGAACGCGCGGTAGGTCGGGATGAAGCCGCTCATGTCGAACAGCGGATCGCCCAGGCGCGTGAACTCGTCGATCACCTCCTGCCCCTCGCTGCGGTCGCCGGCCCAGAGCGCGGCGACGATCATCACGTCGCGGCCCTGCACGGGCGGCGGCAGCTCGTCGACGGGCGGCATGGACCAGTACAGGGCGCGCGTCGTGACCTCGTCCCCGACCGACAGCGCGAGGTCGCGCCACGCGGGGACGATCTCCGCGCCGGCCTCGATCGGATGGAACACGGTGGCGAGCGCGACATCCGGGCCGACGGGATGCGCATGGAACGTCAGGTCGACGGCCACGCCGAAGTTGCCGCCTCCTCCCCGGATCGCCCAGAAGAGGTCGGGGTTCTGGTCCTCGCTCGCCGTCACGAGCTCGCCGCTCGCGAGCACGATCGTCGCCGAGACGAGGTTGTCGCAGGCGAGACCCCACCGTCGATGCAGCCAGCCGATCCCGCCGCCGAGCGTGAGCCCGCCCACGCCGGTCGTGGACACGACGCCACCCGGCACCGCGAGTCCGAAGACCTGGGTCTCCCGGTCGACCTGGCCCCAGGTCGCGCCACCCTGGACGCGAACGGTGCGGTTGGCGGGGTCCACCCACACGCCGTTCATGTTGCGCAGGTCGAGTACCAGCCCGCCGTCCACGCTGCCGTGACCCCCGACATGGTGGCCCCCGGAGCGGACGGCGAGCGCGTACCCCCGTTCTCGCGCGAGGTTGACGCCGTCGATCACGTCCGCCTCGCCGGAGCAGCGGATGATGAGCCCGGGGTGGCGGTCGATGGCGAGGTTCTGCACCCCGCGGACCGCGTCGTAGGAGGGATCGTCGGGGCTGAGGACCGCCCCGCGGAACTGCATGCTCAGCGCGCTGAGCTCCTCGGCGTCAAGGTGGACCTCGCCGCCGGCGTCGTGTGCCAATGATGTGGCCATGATGGTGACCGTTCCTGGTCGCTGTGCCGGCCGCGATGGGGACTGGCCTCGCCCGGGCCGACAGCTGATCGTCGCTGACCTGGGTTTCGGGCGTGGTGTTCGGCGCGTGGGACGCGACGCGGCGGTCGCGCCGGGTGCGCCGGCGTGCGGGGTGCGGCGGTTCACGGAACGCGCGGCGACCGCCGGCGACGGTCATCAGCGTGACCATGCCGGCACCTGGCCTCCGGCCGGCAACGTCGTCGTCGCCGTCCATGCGCATCCCCTCCCCAGTGGATCGCGCGTCTCCACCCTCCCGTCCAGTGGAGCACCGCCGCCACCGGCCGTCAAACGCAGCGTCTCACCCCGACGGCGAACGCTCCCACAGGGCCTCGATGGGGAGAGCCCGCCCGAGCACGCGCTCCGCCGCGCGGTGCCCCGACAGCATCGCGGCGGGCACGGTGGCCGGGTCGTCCGTCCACGTGGCCTCGCCCGCGAGGTGCAGCACACCGCCGACCGGGGTGGCCAGCGCGTCGTGGTCGCTCGTGGTCGAGCCCGGCACCATGTAGGCGTAGGAGCCGCGCGCGAACGGGTCGGCGTGCCAGGCCGTGATGTCCACCCGGGTGGGGTCCGGGATACCGTCGCCGTAGAGCCGCCGCAGCTGCTCCATGACGGACTCGGCCACCGCCGCATCGTCCCACCCACGGATCGCCCTCGCCGTGGGTCCCGCGGCGAAGGTCAGCAGCGTCGGCACGCCGTGGAGCCTGCTCAGGTCGTACCAGGAGTGCCACCGGCGGCCCGCGGGACCCTGCTGGCGGATCGCGTCGACGTCGGGGTCCCAGAAGCGGGTCGGGAAGCGCAGCACGAGCTTCTCGAAGGCGTTCATCTCCAGCCGCTCGAGCGCTCCCGCGACGGGGTCCGGCAGAGGAGGCGAGAACCGGAGGTCGCCCGACTTGAGCACGCCGACCGGCACGGTGATCACGGCGGCTCCGGCGTGGAGAGCCGCGTGCGGGGTCCGCACGGTCACGCCCGCGCCCGACCACTCCACCTCCGTGACCACCTGGCCCAGCCGGATGTCGAGCCCCGTTGCAAGCGCCCGGGGGAGGGCGTCGTAACCGTCCGGGAACACCACCTCGACCCCGTCGACCGCGTCGTCGTCCAGGCCGTGGGCGGCGAGGTCCTCGATCCAGGCGCCGTACTGCTCCTCGGTCCGATGCTCGAGGAACTCGCGCACCCGGGCCGCCCGAGCCTCGTCCCAGCCGAGGCGCGCGAGCGCCCCCTCGACGACGTCGCGGTAGGTCGCGTTCGGGGCGGAGGATGCGACGACCGGCTCGAGCGCCTCGAGCGCGGTCTCGACGTCGCGGACGAATCCGCCTGCACGCTCGTCGGACATCCTCGCGCCGTCCGGATCGAAGTACGCGATGGGACGTCCGCCCGGCTGGTAGCTGCCGACCGTGAGCTCCTCGGTGCGCATGCCGAGCGCGCGCGCGGCCGCCGCCACGGGGCTGCCGTCGACGCCGTGGATCCACGACGCACCCAGGTCGGTCGCATGGCCGCCGGACCGATCGGTCCAGACACGGCCCCCGACGCGGTCGCGGGCCTCCAGCACCACGACGCGGCGACCCTCGAGCGCGAGCAGGCGCGCGGCGGCGAGGCCGGCCACACCGGCCCCGACCACGATCGTGTCGACGGATTCCATCGGTCCGACGCTAGCGAATCGGGGCGCCCCCGAGACTGGGCGATCCGGCTGGATCTGCGGCGCGTCCGGATCCTCTGTCCGGCACCGTCATCCCGCCGCGGCGAGCGCCTCGAGCTTGACCACGGCCTCAGGAGCCGCGTCCTCGATGCGGGCGAGGATCTCCGTGAGCGCGGGCGAGCGGTCGGCCGCCGCCGGCAGGCGTGCCGGGTTGAGCGTGGTCGACTGCGTCCACGCCGCGATGTCCGGCTCCGCCATGAACGCCGCGGTGGCGCGCATGCCGTGGGCCATCATGTCGACCCAGTCGCGCGGGGTGTCCGCCAGCGGGGAGGGTGGGCACGTGGCGTTCTTGAGCGCGTCGTCGTCCGGGCGCGTGGCCTCGACGTACCCCACGAGCGCCGCACCGAAGCAGGGGAATCCCGCGCGCACCGGCTGCAACGTGATGGCCCGGTCCGTCCAGATCGGGATCAGTCCCGGGCGACGCAGACCGTCGGCCGCGCAGTGCACCGTCAGCGTGCCCGGCTCGAGCGGGAAGGAGCCGCGGTCGAGGTCGACGGCTCGGGCGCCGACGCCCCGGATGCGGCCGGCCCGGATCACGCGGTCGACGGTCCGCAGCAGCGCGAGCTCCCAGCGCGCCAGGGTCGGGGTCTTCGCCATGGTGGGGGTGATCGCCGTGTCGATCCGGACCACCGCCCCGGAGTCCTCGAGGCGCAGCAGCAGATCGTCCGGAGTCGTCGCGACCAGGGCGGCCTCGACGAGCGACGCCACCATCCCCTGGAACGCGACCGGGTCGGGCTGGACCGCGGCGCGGTCGAGCATCCACGGCTCGCGGGGGCGTACCCAGCTGATGGCGGACGGGTCGACTCCTGCTGACAGCAGCCAGACGATGGCGTCGGTCGCCGTCTTGCCGCAGCCCGCGATGAGGAACCGCTCGTGCTGCGTGGCGCGGGACGGCAGGTCGGCGACCGGGGAGACCGCCGCATCGTCCGTCGCCGCGAACGGAGCCGGCGTGTCCGCGGGTGTCCGCGGCGAGAGGTAGCGGGCGTCGACCACCCGTGTCGTGCCGTCGAGCTCGACCGTCGCTCCCGTCTCGAGGTCCCGCACCACGCGTCCCCCGAGGTGCTCGTGGCCCGCGAGGAACACCACGCGGTCCGTCTCGCGGAGCCGGCCGAGGACCGCCTCGAAGTAGGCGAGGACCTCCGCGCCGGTGGCCCGCTCCTGCAGGCCGGCCTCGGGGCCGGCCGACTGGACCCGGCCGGCGCCGAGCATGGTCGACGCCACGCCGTAGAACTGCGACGCCTGGTGCAGCCGCACGAACGGATAGGCGTCGCGCCAGTGGCCTCCGGGGCCGGGGCGGCGGTCGACCATCGCGACGCGGGCGTCGCCGTGGTGCACGAGGGCGTCCGTGAACGCGAGGCCAGCGGCGCCGGCCCCCACCACGAGGTAGTCGACGTCCTCGGCGATGGACATGCCACCATCGTCGCACCACCTGCGTACCCTGACCCCATGCATCGGATCTTCACCATGCCGTTCGCCGACGTGTACCCGCTCTACGTCGCCAAGCTGGAGCGGAAGGGCCGTACGGCCGAGGAGCTCCACCGGGTGATCGCGTGGCTCACCGGCTACGACGACGACGCCCTCGCCCGGGTGCTCGAGGAGCGGTCGACGTTCGCGGACTTCTTCGCCGGCGCGGAGCTGAACCCTCACGTCGACCTCATCACCGGGGTGATCTGCGGGGTGCGCGTCGAGGAGGTCGAGGACCCGCTGATGCGGCAGATCCGCTACCTGGACAAGCTGGTGGACGAGCTGGCGCGGGGCAAGGCGATGGAGAAGGTGCTGCGCGCTCCCTGACGCCTCGCGGGATCGCGCTAGGGTCGAGGCAGACCCCACCGCTCGAAGGAGAGACTCCATGCCCACTCTTGCGATCATCGGCGCCGGACCCGGCCTGGGTGCGGCGGTGGCGCGCCGGTTCGGACGCGAGGGCTTCGCGATCGCGCTGGTGTCCCGCGACCAGGCGAAGCTCGACGCGCTCGCCGACGAGCTCGCGGGCGACGGGCTCACGGCCCGCGGCTACGCCGCCGACGTCCGGGACGCCGCCGCGCTCACGGCCGCGCTCGAGCGGGCCGCCGCCGAGCTGGGCCCCGTCTCGGTGCTGCAGTACAGCCCGCTGCCCGCGCGCTCCTATCTCAAGCCCGTGCTCGAGCTGGATCCCGAGCTCGCGGCGGAGGCGCTGAGCTTCTCCGCGCTCGGACTCATCGCCGCCGCGCGCGCGGTGCTGCCGGCCATGCGGGCCGGTGGAGAGGGGAGCATCGTCCTCATCAACGGCGGCACCTCCGTGAAGGCGCGCCCCGACTTCGCCGGCACGTCGGTCGCCTTCCCGGCGGAGACCGCCTACGGCGAGATGCTCCACGATGCGCTCGCGCCGGAGGGCGTGCACGTGTGCCAGCTGGTGATCCCCGGCGCCATCCCGATGCTGCCGCTCGAGCGCGGACTCGAGGATGTCGCGGACCGGATCTGGGACATCCATGCAGGTCCGGGGGAGTTCCGCACCATGCTGATCCCGCTCGACCAGGGGCGAGAGCCCGACCACGACTGACCCTTGCCGGGACGCCCGTGCGGACCTACGTTGGGGCCATGTTCATCCTGATGTCGATCCACCACCCGCACCCCGAGCACCGCGACGCGCTCATCGACTCGATGCACCGCTACGGGGCGGCGATCAGCGGTGAGCGCGGGCTGCGGTCGATCCACACGCTCGCCGACGCGGGGTCGGAGCGGTTGGTGGGCCTGGCGATCTTCGACAGCCGCGAGGACTTCGAGCGGCTCGCACCGAGGGCGCGGGCGGCGGTCGCCGACGACCCGTTCGAGGTCTGGGAGCAGGTGCCGATCGATGGGCTCGCGCTCACCGAGATCTGAGACGGGCGGGCGTCAGGCGAGCTCCCGGAAGGCCGGCAGCGCTGCCTCGATCGAGGGCATGGTCGCGGTGAGGCTGATCCGGAAATGGGCGGGACGGTCGAAGAGGCTGCCCGGCATGACCAGCACGCCGCGCTCCGCCAGCGACGCCGCGAAGGCGTCGCCATCCCCACGGGGCGCATCCCCCCACAGGTAGAACGTGCCCTCGGGACGCGTGAGGGTGTAGCCGGCCTCCGCGAGCGCGCCATGCATGCGGTCGCGCTTCGACTCGAGCTCCGCGAGGTCGAGGCCGACGTCCTCGAGCGCGGGGACGGCGTACTGCATCAGCGCGTCGGGGAAGCCCCAGCCGATCGCGAGCTGGACCGGGTCGTAGGCCTCCCGGATCTGATCGCGCTCACCGCGCGGCAGCAGTGGGGAGAGGGCGAGGTAGCCCAGTCGCTGGCCGGGGGCGAGCAGGATCTTGCCGTAGCTGTAGTCGATGAGCGTCCACGGGTAGACGGCGGCGGGGCTCACGAAGGGCACGCCGGAGAAACGGATGCGCCGGTACGGCTCGTCCGACAGGATCCAGATCCGGCGGCCGATCCGTGCCGACTCGGCGTCCAGGAGCAGCGCGAGCGCCTCGAGCTGGTCGCGGGGGAGGACGCGCCCCGTGGGATTGGCCGGGCTGTTGACGACCACGATGCGCGTGCGCGGCGTGATCGCACGGGCGATCGCGTCGAGGTCGAGGTCGAACGTGTCGTGCGCGAGGTCCGCAGGGACGGGCGTCAGCGCCGACGCGCGAAGCATCGGGGGATAGCAGAACCACCCCGGCACGGGCACCACCACCTCGTCGCCCGGGTCGGTGAGCAGGTGGAATGCGAGCGAGATGGCGCCGAACGCCCCCTGGGTCATCGCGACGTCGCCCGGCTCGAACTCGAGACCCAGCTCGGCGGACAGCCCTGCCGCCACGGTCTCCCGCGCCGGTTGCTGGCTGGTGGTGTAGGCGAACCAGGTGTCCGAGCGCGGCTCGACCTGGCTCCGGATCGCGTCGACGAGGCCGTCCAGCGGTGGCTCATGGGGGTTGCCGAACGTGAAGTCGAGGGTCCCCGGCACGGCGGCGCGCCTGCCGATCTGTTCGAACAGCGACAGCACCGACGCGATCTCGTGCTGAGCAGACAAGGCTCGGCGTGCGAGCTCCATGGTGTTCCTCCCTCCGTCCGCACCGTGCGGACGCCCCGTACCCATCGTGGCGCGGACCGTCGGGCGGTGCAGCGTGAGCGCCGCGGTGAGACGATGGAGGTGTCCCCGATGCGACCAGGATCGGAGGTCATCATGAGCACGACAGCGCACGGCGCGCCGGTGGTGCGTCCCGGCCGTCGCCTCCGTCGGGCCGGCATCGCGATGCTGGTCCTCGGGTTCGCCTGGTTCGCGTGGGGCGGGCTCGTGGCGTGGTTCTCGGCCGACTACGGGAGCCAGCCGTCGGGGTCTCTCCAGCAGCAGATCGCCCAGGTCGGACCGGAGGACCCGCAGGGAGATCCGGACCTCTGGGTCGGCATGGATGAGCAGGGCACCGTGATCTGGCAGGGCACGCGGGAGGAGTTCGAGGCCCTCATGGCCTCCGGTCGGAAGGACCTGCAGGAGGGGCTCCGGACCAGGTACCTCTACCCGGGCATCGCCGCGATGGCCGTGGGCGCGGGCATCGCCGTGGCGTCCGTCGTGGTCGCTCGGCGCCGGTAGACCGACGTGCGTCAGGTCGCGGCGACCAGGCCGGGGGCGACGATGCGCATGACGGACCCCACGAAGCCGTCGTCGAGCGGCGCACCCGTGTAGAACGCGCGCTCGTACACCGGGGAGAACACGGCGTCGATGGCCGCCTCGACATCGAGGTCCGAGCGCAGCTCGCCGGTCCCGATCCCCGCGGTGATGATCTGTCCCGCGACCTCGCGCCGGGGCGCGAGCCAGTGCTCGTGGAAGCGCCGCCGGATCTCGGGATCCGTGGCCGCGCCGGAGGCGACGGCGCGCAGGGCTCCCTCGGTCGAGGGGTCGGTCATGATCCGCACCAGGTCGTCGAGCTGCGCGGTGAGCCGCGCGATGGCGGTGCCCTCGGCGTGATCGAGCGACCAGTGGGTCCGCTCCTGCAGCGCGTCGATGAGGAGCTCGTGGGCGGCGGTCCACCACTTGTACAGCGTGGTCCGGCTGACGTGGGCCTGGGAGGCGATGCGCTCCATTGTGACCAGCCGAGGGTCCTGGGCCGCGAGGTCGGCGGCGGTGTCGAGGATGCGGGCGCGGCGCACCTCGTCCCGTGGGCGGCCGGGGCCTCTCTGCACCGGCGCGGAATTAATGGACATGCTGTGCAGTTTAGCGTGAAGGGGCCCGGCCGGGCATCCCGGAACCGCCAGTGAGGAGCCACCATGTCCCGTAACGTCGCCCAGCTGTTCGTCGACACGCTCGTGGATGCCGGGGTGAGCCGGGTCTGGGGCCTGCCGGGGGACTCGCTCAACGCCTTCGGCGAGGCGATGCGCCGGGACGGTCGGCTCGAGTGGATCCATGTCCGTCATGAGGAGGTCGCGGCCTTCGCCGCCGGGGCCGATGCGGCCGTGACGGGCGGCCTGGCGGTCGCGGTCGGGTCCTGCGGTCCCGGCAACCTGCACTTCATCAACGGCCTGTACGACGCTCATCGCAACCGCACCCCGGTGCTCGCGATCGCCTCCCATATCCCGCTCGAGCAGATCGGCTCCGGCTACTTCCAGGAGACGCACCCTCAGGACCTGTTCCGGGAGTGCAGCGTGTACTCCGAGCTGGTGAGCGACGCCTCCCAGCTGCCGTGGGTCCTCGAGACCGCGATGCGAGCGGCGGTCGAGAACGACGACGTCGCGGTGGTGGTCGTCCCGGGCGACGTGTTCTACGCCGACGCCCCCGACCGGCGCCCGTCGGCGCCCATCCGCCGGAGCCGGCCGGTGGTGGTGCCCAGCGAGGACGAGCTGCGCCGCGCGGCCGAGCTTCTCGACGGCGCCGACAGGGTCACGATCCTGGCGGGCGCAGGGGCGGCGGGCGCCCATGACGAGGTGGTCGCCCTCGCGGAGCGACTCCAGGCGCCCGTGGTCCACGCCCTGCGCGGCAAGGAGCATCTCGAGCACGACAACCCGTACGACGTGGGCATGACCGGCCTGATCGGATTCGCGTCCGGCTACCGGGCGATGCTGCGGGCCGATGCGCTGCTCGTCCTCGGCTCCGACTTCCCCTACCGGCAGTTCTACCCGGAGGACGCCAGGATCATCCAGGTCGATCTGCGCGGGGAGCGGCTCGGCCGCCGCACCCCCATCGATCTCGGGCTCGTCGGGGACGTGGGTCCGACCGCGACCGCGCTGGCGCGCCACCTGCGGGCGCGGACCGACGGGGACCATCTGGAGGACTCGCTGCGCCACTACCGCAGGACCCGCAAGGAGCTGGACGCGCTGGCCGACGACGACGGCAAGGCCCCGATCCACCCCCAGTACCTCACCCGGCTGGTCTCCGACCGGGCGAAGGACGATGCCGTGTTCACCGCGGACGTGGGCAGTCCGACCGTGTGGGCGGCGCGGTATCTCCGGATGACCCGCGACCGCCGGCTCCTCGGCTCCTTCAACCACGGCTCGATGGCCAACGCGCTCCCGCAGGCGCTGGGCGCCCAGGCCGAGGACCGTGACCGTCAGGTGATCTCGCTCTCCGGGGACGGCGGCCTCGCCATGCTGATGGGGGACCTCATCACCGCGGTCCAGAACCACCTGCCCGTCAAGGTGGTCGTGTACGACAACGCCTCCCTGAACTTCGTCGAGCTCGAGATGAAGGCGGCCGGCCTGCCGACCTACGCCACCAGCCTCGAGAACCCGGACTTCGCCGCCGTCGCGCGGGCCATGGGGATGACCGGCATCCGCGTCGAGGACCCGGCGGATCTGCCCGACGCGGTCGATCGCCTGCTCGCGGCCGATGGACCCGCGCTTCTCGACGTGGTCTGCGCGCGCGAGGAGCTCGCGCTGCCACCGGCGATCGAGGCCGCGCAGGCCAAGGGCTTCGCGCTCTGGGCGCTGCGCACCGTCATGAGCGGGCGCGGCGACGAGCTGCTCGACCTGGCCGACACGAACCTGTGGCGCCGGCTCACCTCCCGAGGAGGCGCGATCCCCGCCCGGTGATCCGACGGCGACGCGGGCGGCAGAATGGTGCCGTCCCGCCGTCCTCGACCAGGAGCGACCCATGTCCGACCTGACCATCGCCACCACCACGTCCGGCTCCCTGCCGCGCACGCCCGCGCTCGTCGCCGCCACCGCGGCGCTCGAGCTGGCCGACGACGGCTTCACCCTGATCCAGACGGACGAGTACCGCGAGCTCGCGGCGGCGGCCGTGGTCGACCTCGTGCGTCGCCAGGTGGACGCGGGGATCACGCTCGTCGGCGACGGCGAGTACGGCAAGGCCATGACCGCCGCGCACGACTTCGGCGCATGGTGGTCGTACTCGTTCCAGCGCACCGCCGGGCTCGCCCTGCCGCCCGCGGATGCTGCGCCGCCCGCGCCGGTGCGCTCGACCCCCGGCGACATCCGGCTCACCACCATGCAGGACCGGCGGGACTGGGTCCGGTTCGCGGAGGCGTACTTCGATCCGACCTCCGGTGTGCTGATGGGCGAGCCCCCGTTCTGGCCCATGGCGGTCGGCCCGCTGTCCTACCGCGGTCACGACGCGATCGCGGCGGATGTCGCGCACCTGCGCGCCGGCCTCGACGCCGCGGGCCTGGACACCGGGTTCCTCACGTCGCTCGCGCCGGGCAGCGCGGCCCGCATCGGAAACACGTACTTCGCGTCCGAGGAGGAGCATATCTGGGCGTGGGCCGACGTGATGCGCGAGGAGTACCGCGCGATCGTCGAGGCCGGGCTGATCGTGCAGATCGACGACCCGTCGCTGGCCGAGAGCTGGGACCAGATCAACCCCGAGCCGTCGGTCGCGGACTACCGCGCCTTCCTCCGGACCCGGATCGACGCCATCAACCACGCGATCGCGGGCCTGCCTCGCGACCAGGTGCGCATCCACGTGTGCTGGGGCTCGTGGCACGGCCCGCACACCACGGACCTCGAGCTGCGGCACATCGTCGACCTGGTCGCCGAGATCGACGCGGCCGAGATCTCCTTCGAGGCGGGCAACGTCCGCCACGAGCACGAGTGGAAGGTGTGGCGCGACGTGTCGCTGCCCGCGGGCACGCGGCTGCTCCCGGGCGTGGTCAGCCATGCCACGAACGTGGTCGAGCACCCGGATCTGGTCGCCGACCGGATCGTGCGGTTCGCTGAGATCGTCGGTCCGGAGAACGTCATCGCCTCGACCGACTGCGGCCTCGGCGGCAGGGTCCACCCGCAGATCGCCTGGGCGAAGCTCGAGTCCCTCGGCGAAGGGGCGCGCCGCGCCGCCGCGCTGCTCGACGGCTGACGGACCCCGTCAGGCGGCCGGCACCTCCCTGTCGGCTCCCGCATCGTCCCGCCGTCGCGTGCCGCCGAGGGAGAACGACGCGGCGAGGCCGATCATCAGGAACCCCGCCGCGGTGAAGGCCGCGTACCGGGTGCCGTCCGAGAACGCCTCCTGGGCGGCCTGTCCTGCCTCCGCGGTCGCGGGGTCGGCGACCAGGCCCGCGATCGCTGCGCCGGCCGAGTCGACCACCGCGGTCACCACCTGGTCCGCCTGCGCGGCGGAGACCCCGGCAGTCTCGAGCCGGTCGCCCAGGACCGCACCGGTCGACGTGAACAGGACCGTGCCGAGGATCGCGACGCCGAGCGCCGAGCCCACCTGGCGCGACGTCGACTGGGTGCCGGAGCCCTGGCCTGACATCTCGACGGGGACGTCCTGCAGGATCACGCCCGTCAGCTGCGCGGTGGCGAGCCCGACTCCCATCCCGTAGACGAGCAGGGCGGGCACCAACCAGCCCCAGTGCGCCTCGGGCCGCACCACCAGCCCGGTCCACACCACGCCGGCGATCTCCAGCGCGAGGCCTGCCCGCACCACCGCCACCGGCGCCACCCGGCCCGCCATCGCTCCGGCGAATCCGCTCGCGAGGAACGAGCCGCCGGCCAGCGCCAGCAGGATGAACCCGGTCTGCAGCGCGTCGAACCCCAGCACGAACTGCAGCCAGAGCGGCAGCGACAGGATGATCCCGAACTCTCCGAGGGACACCACCAGCGCCGCCACATTGCCGTTGCGGAAGGAGTGGATGTCGAACAGGCTGAGCTCCAGCAGCGTGGGACGCCCGGCGCGGGAGCGGGCTCGGGCCCACACCAGCGAGGCGACAGCCGCGGCGAGCGAGATGCCGAAGGCGACCGGGATGGGGGACAGCGCGAACGGCCACGCGAAGGAGCCGGCCGTGAAGGTCTGGGTCGCGGTCCACCAGCCGTAGGTGCGGCCCTCGATCAGGCCGAACACGAGCGTGCCGAACAGCACCACCGAGAGCGCCGCGCCCACGACATCGATCCCGCGCCTGGCGGCCTCGCGCGACTCCGGCACCGTCGCGAGGACCCCGGCCACGATCAGGATGCCCAGCGGCAGGTTGATGCCGAACGCCCACCTCCAGGAGAAGTCCGTGGTGAGCCACCCGCCGAGCAGCGGCCCGACGGCGGCCATGCCACCGATGGTCGACCCCCACACCGCGAATGCGATCGCTCGCTCGCGACCGCGGAACGTCGCGTTGAGCAGCGAGAGCGTGGTGGGCAGGATCATCGCGCCGCCGACTCCCTGGACGAAGCGGGACGCGATCAGCAGCTCGCCGCTCGGCGCCGTGGCGGCGAGCAGGGAGGACACCGTGAAGATCGCGACGCCGACCAGCAGCAGCCGCCGTCGGCCGAAGCGATCCGCCATCGCACCGAACAGCAGCAGCAGCGACGCGAACACCAGGGTGTACGCCTCCTGGACCCACTGGACCTCGGTGGAGTCGATCCCCAGGTCATCCACGATGGACGGGATCGCGACGTTGACGATGGTGGAGTCGACGATGATGAGCGCGACGGCCACGCTGATGAACACCAGCGCGGCCCAGCGGCGCCGTCCGGATGCGGGGGGCGGGGTGGAGGTCACCGCCCCAGTCAACACCCCCGGACGGGGGGCGTCAGGCAGCGCGGTCGGCGCGCGCCTCGACCAGCGTGTCGAGGATCGAGCACAGCAGGTCGAACGAGGTCTGCGGGTTCACGATCGCGAACCGCAGCACCGGCTCGCCGTCGTGGGAGCTGGGGACGACGAACGCATGCTGCCTCTCGAGCAGGCGCTCCGACCAGCGGCCGTAGTCCTCGGACGCCCAGCCGTCGACGCGGAACACCACGACCGAGAGCTGGGGCTCGCGGACCAGCGTGAGCCCGGGTCGTGCGGCGATCTCGTCGGCGATGCGCCGCGCGAGGGCGATGCCGTAGCCGATGGCGGAGCGGTACTCCTCGGTGCCGTAGGTCGCGAGCGAGAACCACAGCGGGAGCCCGCGGGCGCGTCGGGTGAGCTGGACGGCGAGGTCGGAAGGGTTCACCATCCCCCCGTCGGCGAGGGTGTCCAGGTACTCCGCGTGCTGGGTGTGCGCCCGGAGGGCAGCGCGCGGGTCGCGGTAGATCAACGCGCAGGCATCGAAGGGCGCGAAGAGCCACTTGTGGGGGTCGACGATCACGGAGTCGGCGCGCTCGACGCCCCGGTACGCGGGGCGCATCTCCTCGACCAGCATCCCCGCGAGGCCGTAGGCGCCGTCGACGTGCAGCCAGACGTCGCGCGCGTGGACCGCGTCGGCGATCCCGCCGATGTCGTCGATGATCCCGAAGTTGGTGGTGCCCGCCGTGGCGACCACCGCGAAGACCGCCTCGCCGTGCTCGTCGAGCGCGCGCTCGACCGCGTCCGCGTGGAGGCGGCCGTCGGCACCCGGGCGGATCCCGACCACGTCGATGTCCATCACGGACGCCGCCGACGCGATCGAGGAGTGGGACTCGGCGCTGCAGACGACCACCCACCGTGACGGGTTCGGCCTCCCGGCCGCCGCGTTGCGCCGCCGAGCCACGTCCCGGGCCGCCACCAGGGCGGACAGGTTGCCGATGGTGCCGCCCTGCACGAAGACGCCGCCGGCCTCCGGCGGCAGGCCGAACTCCTCGGCGAGCCACGCGATCACCTCGTTCTCCGCGTACACGGCGCCGGCGCCCTCGAGCCAGGAGCCGCCGTAGATCGAGGAGGCGGAGACGATCAGGTCGAACGCGATGGACGCCTTGCTCGGGGCGGACGGGATGAAGGAGAGGTATCCGGGATGGTCCGTCGACAGGCAGGTCGGCGCGAGCTCCTGGTCCCAGAGCCGCAGCGCCTCCTCGGCCCCGATCCCGGTGCGGGTGATCGAGCCGGAGGCACGAAGCGCGAGCCGCTCGGGTGAGTCGGGGAGGTCGAGAGGGATGTCCTGCCAGAGCGCGCGGCGGCGCGAGTAGTCGATCACGGACTCGACGATCCGCCGCGCCTCCTCGGAGATCGCGTGCATCCTCTCGGGCTGTGCGGGACCCACCCCCGTGCTGTTCACGGGAACAGGATAGGCGGCTCCCTACGCGTGAACCGCGCGCGAAACCTCCGCATCATGCCCAGATGCATGCGTTGGGAAGGCCTCGTGCGACGTTTGCGTGCGTCGAAGCCGCGGTGCGAACACGATCGCCCTCTGGACGGCGAAGGAGATGGCGAAGAGCACCAGGTCGGTGGCGACCTTGGCGGCCAGCAGCGGGATCCCGAGCGCGGTGAGGCCGGCGACGCCCGCGTACCCGGCCACGAGCAGCGCCGCCGCGAGCACCGTGTAGCGCGCCAGCTGAGGGAGCACGCGACCGTCCGAGCGGAACACCGCGCGGCGGTTGAGGGCGAAGTTGGTGCCCGCGCTGAGCACCCTGGCCCCGGCGAGCGCCACCGCCAGGTTGCCGGTGGCCGCGTGGAGCACGAGGAGCGCGGCGGTGTCCACGCCGAACGCGACCAGCGACGACGCGGCGAACGTGGCGACCGGCGCCAGGACGCGGAGCGAGTCCGCCAGGGGCCGGAAGTGTGACGACGCGTTCCCGTCCAGGTAGACCGTCTCGATCGGCACCTCGACGAGCGCGATCCCCCGGCGCGTCGCCTCGAGCAGCACGCGGAGCTCGTAGGCGAAGCGCTCGCCCGGGACGCCGCGAGCCCACCGCAGCAGGCCCGGTGGGATCGCCCGCAGTCCCGTCTGCGTGTCGGCGATGCGGGCACCCGCGGCCACGCGCACGAGCGCCGATGTCGCCCTGTTGCCCACACGGGAGCGCAGCGGTACCTCGCCGACGAAGGCCCGTGAGCCCAGGACGATCGCGTCGGGCTCGCCCGCCGCCAGCCGCCGGACGGCCTCCGCCCCCACCGCGCGGATGTCGCGGGCGGTGTGCTGGCCGTCGCTGTCCGCGCAGACCACGATGTGTCCGGGGGCGTGGCGCTCGGCCCAGGCGAATCCGGTGCGCAGCGCCGCTGCCTTCCCGAGGTTGCGAGGGTGACGGAGCACCACCGCGCCAGCCTCGCCGGCGCCGTCGAACACCGGGGTGAACGCGGGTCCGGAGCCGTCGTCCACCACCAGCACGGGCCATGAGACGGACAGCGAGCGCACGAGCGCGACCAGCCGGGTGTCCGGCTCGTACGCGGGGATCAGGATCCACATGGCGTCACCCGATCCAGAGGATGTCGGAGGTGCCGCGCTCGTTCCCGGAGCCCCCGGGCCAGTTCACCACCTGGCCGTCGCTCACCATGGTCGAGCTGCCGCCGCCGTCGAGGTTGTACGCCTCGGTGGCGCCCAGGCCCGCCATGATCTCGGCCAGCTCGGTGAGGGTCACGCCGGCGCTCGAGTCGGAGCGTCCGTCGACCACGACGAACACGTAGTGGTTCGCGGAGATCATCCCGATCGCGGTCCGCGGCTGGTCGCCCTGGATGGAGTGGTTCCCGACGTTGGTGTCGACCTCGACCGACTCGATGCCGTCCACGATCGCCCCGTCGTCGACGAGCGCGGGGCCGAAGGACAGGGTCAGCCACGCGCCGGCATCCACCAGCTCCTGCGCGGTGGTGGCGGTCTCGTCGTAGATCTCCATGGTGCCGTCGGCGTAGATCACAGCGCCTGTGCGCGCGCCCTCGTCGCGGTAGATCACGCCGTTGCGGATCTCGATGCCGGTGTCGCGGAAGCCGTAGTAGTCGCCGTTGATCGCGAAGGACGCGCCGACGCTCTCGGCGATCTCGGACGGGTCGGCGATGATGTTCGTCCCGAACTCGTTGTTCGCGAACGCGCTCTGCAGCTGGGTGATGTCGTCGAAGGTGACGTCCGCGACGTAGTAGGTCGCCGCATCGTCCCCGGTGCCGTAGGTGTACTGGGTGATGGTGACGTCGGCGCCGTCGCTCGTCGAGGTGGACGATGCGGTGGACGTGGTCACGTCGTCGGCGGTGGCCCCCGTGGTCGACGCCTGCTGCGCCGCCTCGTAGGCGGCGACGTCCGCGATCTCCACATGGTCGATGACGAAGCGGTCGAGCGCCCACGCCGTGATCGATCCGAGGATCAGGAGCAGGACGGCGACGGCGGCCAGGATCCTCCGGCGCAGTCGGTGGCGACGAGGCGTGGGCGTCGTGACGGGCGGCTCCGGGGGAGCGGCGGGGTGCCAGGTCGGGGCTGTCATGCCATCGACCGTAGGAAGCGGAACCCACGATTCGCTGAGGACGGGCCGGGGATCGGCTCGGACACCAGGCACGTTGCCCGGGAGATCGGAGCGGGTTCTCAGGGAACTCTCGGATCCGGTCCCTAGCGTCCTGGCCATGACCCGTTCGCCCGTCCTCGCCCGCCGCCCGCTGCGCCTGATCGCCGTCGCGGCTGCCGCGATGCTCGCCCTCGCGCTCGTGCTCGGTGCCGCCTTCATGGGCGCCCGCCTCGCGACCGCGGAGGCCGACGCCGCCGCGCCCTCGGCCGCGGCGTCCGCCGCTGCGGCGGAGGACGCGGAGGAGCCGACCGTCGCGGACGTCTACGCGCTGGTCGCGCCCTCCGTCGTGGTGGTCGAGACGGGCGAGTCGACCGGCAGCGGGGTGGTCGTGAACGCCGACGGCTCGATCATGACGGCGCTGCACGTGGTCGACGGGGCCTCATCCATCACGGTGACGTTCTCCGACGGCACGCAGGCGAGCGCCTCGGTGGCATCCACGGACGAGTCTCAGGACCTCGCCACGCTCACGCCGGACGCGTTGCCCGAGGTGGTGGTGCCCGCGACCCTGGGCGGCGGCCTCGACGTGGGTGACGCCGTGCTCGCGATCGGCACCCCGCTGGGCCTCGCGTGGTCGGCGTCGTCCGGCATCGTGTCCGGCCTCGACCGCACCTTCGACGCCGACGGCACGGAGCTGGCCGGGCTGATCCAGTTCGACGCCGCCGTGAACCCCGGCAGCTCGGGGGGACCGCTGGTCGACTCCGACGGCACGGTCGTGGGGATCGTGGTCGCGCTGCTCACCACTGGTGACGACGACACCTTCGCGGGCGTGGGCCTCGCCGTCCCCATCCAGTCCGCGCTCGCCGGCTCCGGCGAGGACGGCGAGCCCGGCGACGGCGGGCCCCAGCAGTGACCATCCCCGATCCGCACCCCCTCCACCCCTCGACCCCTCCCATCACCGCATCGTCCGACCGGAAGGACACCCCCATGGAAACCACCCCCCAGGCCACGCTCGAGCAGGTGCTCTACGAGGTCAAGAAGACGATCGTCGGTCAGGACGAGCTGCTCGAGCGGCTCCTGGTCGCGCTCATCGCCAAGGGCCACATCCTGGTGGAGGGCGTGCCGGGTCTGGCCAAGACCCTCACCGTGAACACGCTGGCGAAGGCGATCGGCGGCCAGTTCCAGCGGGTCCAGTTCACGCCCGACCTGGTCCCGGCCGACCTGGTCGGCTCGCGGATCTACCACCAGGGCACGGGAGAGTTCCAGACGTCGTTGGGCCCGGTGTTCGCGAACCTCCTGCTCGCCGACGAGATCAACCGCGCCCCCGCCAAGGTGCAGAGCGCGCTGCTCGAGGTCATGCAGGAGCGCCAGGTCACGATCGGCCGCGAGACCCACCGCGTCCCTAGCCCGTTCCTGGTGATGGCGACGCAGAACCCCATCGAGAACGAGGGGACGTACCCGCTGCCCGAGGCGCAGGTGGACCGGTTCATGATGAAGGTCGTCGTGGACTACCCCTCGCCGACCGAGGAGTTCGTGATCGTCGAGCGTGCCGTGACGCCGGGCGCCGCCCCGCTGCAGGTGCTCGACCCCGACGGGCTCGTCGCGCTCCAGGAGGCGGCGCAGGGGATCTACGCCGACCCCGCGATCCTCGAGTACGCCGTCCGTCTCACCGCGGCGACACGTGAGCCCGCGCGTCACGGGATGGGCGACCTCGACCGCTACGTCACCTTCGGCGCGAGCCCGCGCGCCTCGATCAACCTGGTCCTCGCCGGTCGTGCGCTCGCCCTGCTCCGTGGCCGCGACTACGTGCTGCCCGAGGACCTCCAGCACTTGGCGCTGGACATCCTGCGCCACCGGATCGTCCTCAGCTACGAGGCCCTCGCTGACGGCGTGACCGCCGACGACCTGGTGCGTCGCGCTCTCGCCGTGGTGCCGGTGCCGGAGCCGGCGAAGGTGGCCGGCTGACCATGCTGACCGCACCCGAGCGCCTGCTCGCGCGCCTCGAGTGGACCGTCCTCCGACGGCTCGACGGGCGCCTGCTCGGCGCCCACCGCTCGCTCGCGCGCGGGCACGGCATCGACGTCGCCTCGGTCCGCCCGTACGTGCCGGGAGACGATGCGCGCCACATGGACTGGGCGGTCACCGCCCGATTGGACGAGCCCCACGTCCGGCGTCACGAGGAGGACCGCGAGGTCACCGCCTGGCTCGTGATCGACTCGTCGGCCTCGATGCGGTTCGGCGCCGCGGAGCGGGACAAGTCCGCGCTGACCGCGGAGCTCGCCACCGCGATCACCCGGCTGCTGACCAGCGGGGGCGACCGCGCGGGCGCGATCCTCTACGACGGGGGACAGGCCCGGGTCCTGCCCGCACGGTCCGGCCGCGACCAGGCACTCCTGGTGGCCCGCGCGGTGACGGAGGCTCCGGACCCGAGGCACGGCGGCGAGACGGACCTCGCCGCCATGCTGCGCCTCGCGGCGACCTGCGTGCGCCGGCGCAGCCTGATCGTGGTCCTGTCCGACCTGCTCGGCGCGGAGGGCTGGGAGCGCGACCTCAGGCGCCTCACCCACCGTCACGAGGTGGTGGTGATCAGGATCACCGACCCCGTGGAGGACGAGCTGCCCGAGCTGGGCACCGTCGCGCTGGAGGACGCCGAGACGGGGGAGCAGCTCCTGGTCGACGCGTCCGATCCCGCCTTCCGTGCGCGCTACGCGCAGGAGGTGGCCGCCCGCGACGCGGCGCTGCGCACCGCCGTCCGGCGCGCCGGGGCGGAGGGGCACTCCGTCTCGACCGGCGAGGACCTGGTGTCCATCCTGGTGCGCGTCGTCGAGTCCGCGCGCTGGCGACAGGGGAGGCGCGCATGAGCTTCCTCGCACCCCTCTGGATCGTCGCCGCGGCGGTCGTCGCGGGCGCGTTCGCGGTCGCCTTGGTGCTCGTCGAGCGCCGTCGCCGGGAGGTCCTCGCGGCCTCGGGTCTCGTGGTGCGCCGCGGGGGCGGGCGGACCGTCGCGATCGCCCTGGCGATCGCAGGCATCGCCCTGCTGCTCGTGGCGGCGGCGAGGCCGCAGGCGGTGGTGACCATCCCCCGCGCCGCGGGCACGGTCGTGGTCGCCGTCGACACCTCCGCGTCCATGACAGCCGAGGACGTCGACCCCACCCGGCTCGCGGCGGCCCAGGCGGCCGCCGTGTCCTTCATCGAGGCGCAGCCGACCACCGTCGACATCGGCGTGGTCTCCTTCGCCGAGGGCGCGCTCGCCACCCAGACGCCGAGCGAGGACCACCTCGCGGCCGAGGAGGCCGTCGATTCCCTCAGCGCGACCGGCGCCACGTCGCTCGGGCAGGCGATCCTCGCCGCGCTGAGCGCGATCACGGGTGAGACCGTCACGCTCGACGGCGCGACGGAGTCGGGGGAGTCGGGCACGGAGACCACGGCGACCGCGGCCTCCACCGGCACCGCCGCGTCGACCTCCGAGACCGACGACCCGGGCTACTGGGGCGACGCCACGATCGTCCTCATCTCCGACGGGGAGGACACCGCTGGACCGGACGCGCTGGCCGCCGCCGAGCTCGCCTCCTCGCTCGGGGTCCACATCGAGACGATCGGGGTGGGCACCGCAGCGGGCACCACCCTCGAGGTCGACGGTTACACCGTCACCACGGCGCTCGACGAGGCGCTCCTCACCCAGGTCGCCGAGACCACCGGCGGGAGCTACCACGAGCTCGCCGACGCGTCCGAGGTGGACGACGTGGCCGCGGGCCTGGACCTGCGGGTCACGGCCCAGACCGAGGAGACGGAGGTCACGGCGCTCGTCGCGGGCGCCGCGCTCGTCGTGCTGCTCGTGGGCGGCTCCCTCATGATCATCCGCACCGGAAGGCCCCTCTGATGTCCCTCGCCTGGCCGTTCGCGCTCGCCGCGCTGCTCGCGGTCCCGCTGCTCGCACTCGTGTGGCTGGTCATGCGCCGTCGTCGGCGCCGCACCGCCGTCCGCGTCTCCTCGCTGCGCCTCGCGCGCGCGGCGAACGGGCCGTCGTCCCGTGCCCGGACGTGGGTGCCTGCCGCGCTGCTGGGCGTCGGCATGCTGCTCGCCGGCGTCGCCGTCGCCCGCCCCCAGACGACCGTCGACGTCGCCACGAGCGAGTCGACCATGATGCTCGCGATCGACGTCTCGAGCTCGATGTGCACCACCGACGTCGACCCGAACCGACTGATCGCGGCTCAGGAGGCGGCCGTCGAGTTCATCGAGGCGCAGCCCGAGGGCACGCGCATCGGGATCGTCGCGTTCTCCTCGATCGCCGGCGTGGTGGCCTCGCCCACCTCGGACAAGGACGACCTGGTCGCGGCCGTGGACTCCCTGACGACCTCCCGGGGGACGGCGATCGGGCAGGCGATCCTCGCCTCGATCGACGCGATCGCCTCGATCGACCCGGACGTGGCTCCCACGGGCGTGGAGGTGGAGGCGACGTCCACGAGCGCCGACCAGGACGACGACGCCGGCTACGCCGCCGAGACGATCGTGGTGCTCACCGACGGCTCCAACTCCACCGGAGTGGAACCGGTGACCGCCGCCGAGGAGGCCGCCGCCCGAGGGCTGCGCGTCTACACCATCGGCTTCGGGACAACCGAGTCCGCCTCGTCGTCCTGCAGCGCGGGGCAGGTCGACACCTCCCAGCTGATGGGCGGCGGCGGGGGAGGCGGTGGTCAGACCATCGACGTCGCCACGCTGCAGGAGGTCGCGGATCTCACCGGCGGCGAGTACTTCTCCGCCGACGCGGCGGACTCCCTGACCGAGGTGCTGCTGGATCTGCCCGAGGTGGTCGACGTGCAGCAGGAGAAGGTCGACGTCGGGAACTGGTTCGTGCTGGGCGCTGCCGGCTCGGCCGCTGCCGGCGTCGCGCTCTCCCTGTGGTGGGGTCGCACGCGGCGACCGCAGCGCGCGGCGACGACCCCCTAGGGGCTGCTACCAGCGGTTGCCGCGGCCCCTGCGGTCGCCGTCACGGGAGTCGCGGCCGCCGCGGGTGTCGCGCCGCGGCCCGCCCTTGCCCCGCGGCGCGTCGTCGCGGCCGTACCGGTCGGACCGGTCCGACCCGCGGCGCGCCCCGCCGGGCCCGCGGTCCACCTGGATCTCGATCAGGCGGCCGCTGATGCGCGTGCGTGCCAGGCGGTCGAGCACGCCCGCCGGCATGGACGCCGGCAGCTCGACCAGGGAGAACTCCGGCTTGATCGTGATCGCGCCGAAGTCGTCACGTCCGAGCCCGCCCTCGTTGGCGATCGCGCCGACGATCTGTCGCGGGTCCACCTTGTGACGGCGGCCGACGTTGATGCGATAGGCGACCCAGCTGCCTCCGGAGCGGGCCTCGCGACGGCGGTCTCCGCCGCGCTCGCCGTCGCCCTCGCGGCCCGGCCGCTCCTTGCGCTTGTCGGGCGCGAGCTCCATGCGCTTCATCTCGTCCGCATCGTCGAGCAGCAGCTGCGTCTCGCCCTGCGCGACCACCGCGAGCGCGGCCGCGACGTCCGCCTCCGGCACATCATGGTGCTCGACGTAGTGGTTGATGATGTCGCGGAAGCGGTCGATCCGCGTCGACTGCTCGAGGGCCTCCGTGATCGAGTCGTCGAAGCGTGACAGGCGCGAGGCGTTGATGTCGTCCACCGTGGGCAGGTGCATCTGGGTGAGGGGCTGCCGCGTCGCCTTCTCGATCGCGGCGAGCAGTCGACGCTCCCGCGGGGTCACGAAGCTGATCGCGTCGCCGGTGCGACCCGCACGACCGGTCCGACCGACCCGGTGCACGTAGGACTCGGTGTCGATCGGCAGGTCGTAGTTGAACACGTGGGTGATCCGCTCGACGTCGAGGCCCCGCGCCGCCACGTCGGTCGCGACCAGGACGTCGAGCTTGCCGTCGCGCAGCTGGTTGATGGTGCGCTCGCGCTGCGCCTGCACCACGTCGCCGTTGATCGCGGCCGCGGCGAAGCCGCGCGCCCGCAGGCGCTCTGCGACCGTCTCGGTCTCATTCTTGGTCCGGGTGAACACGATCGCCGCCTCGAAGTTCTCGACCTCGAGGATGCGGTTGAGCGCGTCGAGCTTCTGCGGGTACGAGACCACGACGTAGCGCTGGGTGATGGTCGAGGAGGTGGTGGTCTTCTTCTTGACCGTGATCTCGACCGGGTCGTTGAGGTGGGTCGCGGCGATGCGGCGGATCGACGACGGCATCGTGGCCGAGAACAGCGCGACCTGCTTGCCGGGAGGCGTGGAGCCGAGGATGGTCTCGACGTCCTCGGCGAAGCCCATCTTGAGCATCTCGTCCGCCTCGTCGAGCACCACGTACCTCAGCTCCGACAGGTCGAGCGTCCCGCGGTCGAGGTGATCCATGATGCGACCGGGGGTGCCCACCACGATGTGCACGCCGCGACGCAGCGCGGACAGCTGCACCCCGTAGGCCTGACCGCCGTACACGGGCAGGACGTGGACGCCCTTGAGGTGCGACGCGTAACGCTCGAAGGCCTCGCACACCTGGAGCGCGAGCTCACGGGTCGGTGCGAGCACGAGCGCCTGCGGCTTCTTCTGGGTCCGGTCGAGCCGCGCGAGGATGGGCAGCGCGAACGCGGCCGTCTTGCCCGTGCCGGTCTGGGCGAGGCCCATCACGTCGAGCCCGTTCAGCAGCAGGGGGATGGTCTGCGCCTGGATCTCGGACGGGGTCTCGTAGCCCACGTCCGACAGCGCCTTGAGGACGGGGCCCTCGAGCCCGAGGTCGGCGAAGGTGGTCAGCGGGGTCTGGTCGGCGCCCTGCGCCTCGCCGTTCTCGGAGCTCATAGGACAACGGTAGGCGGTCGAGGCGGCCTTCGGGGCGCTTTCCTGGTCAGATTCGCTGGGTCGAGCCCAGCCCACGCGTCACCGGGCGCGCCTCATGGGGCCGCGCCTGTGCCGGAGCAGGTGCGGGCACGGGTGCCATGATGCGCCCCCGGAGGGCACCGAGCAGGTGAAGGATGCCGGCGACGATGACGCCGGTGGCCGCGATGCCGAGCAGGGACCCGGCCACGGCGATCGCGCCGCGAGCGGGATCGAGGAAGGGATAGGGCACCCAGCCGTCGACGACGCCCCTCACCATCAGGTAGCCGAGCCACATGCCGGGCAGGACGAGGACCGACCACAGGTGCCGGCTGGTGAGGCGCCGGCGGGTGCCCACCACGAGCCAGTCGAGCACGAGGATGACGGCGGAGCCGCCGTGGATGACCGCGTTCGCCCACGGGAAGATCGGCTCGGTGAAGGGGGCGAGCACGGCCCAGTAGACCGCCCCCACGATCACCAGGTAGGTCGCTGCGTTGACCCTCATGATCGCGACCCAGCGGGGCTCGGTGCGGCGCCGGTGCCCGACGGATCCCAGGAGGGCGACGATGCCCGCGACGTTCGCGAGCGGCGTGAAGTAGCCGGGGAGCTGATCCCAGGTGAAGGTGCCGTAGGACAGGTCCGCCCAGGCCTGCGTCGCCAAAGCCGAGGCAATGCCGAGGGCGGCGACGATGCGGGTGATGGTCAAGGCGGCTTCTTTGCTCACAAAAGAAGACTTTACACAACCGTGATGGAAACGTGACATTCGCCGTGGCGTGTGTCGGGACCCCGGCGGTCAGCCGTCCGGCGGGGCCTGACCGTCCAGGAACTCGTACACGGCGACGCGATCGATGCCGGTGGCGTTGCCCGAGGGCGTGGCGGCGAGCAGCGACGAGTTGATCCGGGCCGCGGGCCGCACCTGTCCGTCCCAGCGCTCGGAGAGATCGTGTCGCGGCTCCCGGCAGCACCCGGGGTCCGGGCACGTCGAGGCGCGCCGCGTGGTCGTGTCGCGTCCCCGGAACCACTTCGAGTGGACGTACTGGGTACCGACCGACACGGAGTGGTCGCCCGCGCCGGTGGTCTGCACCGCCGACGTGCACCAGTAGGTGCCGTTCGGCTTGTCGGTGTACTGGTGGTAGATCCCGTACCGGTCGGCCCGCTCGAACACCTGGCGCGCGCTCCACTGGCGGCACACGCGCTGACCCTCGACGTTGCCGAGCGCGTCCTGGGGGAACTTGGCGCCGTCGTTCTCGTAGGCCTTGGAGACCACCCCGGCGGAGCTGACCTTGAGGAAGTGCACGGGGAGGTCGAGGTGCTCGGTGGCGAGGTTGGTGAAGCGATGGGCGGCCGACTCGTAGCTCACCGCGAAGGCGTCGCGAAGGTCCTCCACCGACAGGTCGCGCACGGCCTTCGCCGCGGTGAGCAGGTCGACCGCGGAGCGCTCCGGCATCATCAGCGCGGCGGCGAGGTAGTTGGCCTCCACCCGCTGGCGGAGCAGGTCGCCGTAGTCGCGCGGCTCCTCGTGGCCCAGGACGTGCGCGGCGAGCGCCTGCAGCAGGACCACCCTGCGGTCGGCGCCGTCGCTGCGGATGGGCAGGTAGAGGCGGCCGTGCCGCTCGTCCGTCACCGATCGGGCGGTGACCGGGAGGTCGTGCACGTAGTGCAGCGTGAAGCCCAGGTGCGACGCGAGCGAGGAGGCGGCCGAGTGCGACAGCGGTCCTCCGTGGTGCCCGATCGCGCCCAGCAGGCCGGCGGCGACCCGCTCGAGCTCCGGGTAGTGGTTGTGCTGCTCCCGCTGGGTGGCGCGGAGCTCGGTGTTCGCGCGGCGCGCCTCCTCCGGGGTGGACGCGCGACGTTCGTGCAGGCGCACCAGCTCGGCATGCATCGCCAGGACGGTCTCGAGGGCGGCGTCGGGGAGCGAGCGTCGCACCTGCAGCCGCGGGATCTGCAGGGCCTCGAACAGCGGGCCGTCCTGGGCACGCGCGAGCGCGATCTCCAGGGCGTCGCGCCGGGACGGCGGCTCGGGGTCGAGGAGGTCGTCGAGCGAGGCGCCGAGAGCGGCGGCCATCGCCTGGAGCTCCGACACTCGCAGCTCGCGGTGCCCGTTCTCGATCACCGAGATCTGCGAGGCCGCCCGTCCGAAGGCCTCGCCGAGCTGCTGCACGGTCATGCCGCGCGCGGTGCGGAGCGCGCGGATGCGCCGGCCGATGGTCAGGGGCGTGGGGCCGGCCTCGTGCTCGGCTCCCGTCGTCGTCGACGTGCTCATGCCGCGACTCTGCCACACGAGCGTTTCGAAGGCCAGAAATTCGCGAGAAGTTCTGATGCCTCACCCCGCGAATTCGGGTGAACGTGCCTCCTACCGTGGTCATACGGACACCCCGAGGAGCAAAGGAGCTTCCGATGACCAGCATGATCCGCCCCGGAGATCAGACCCAGACCGCAGCCGAGCTCGAGTCCGAGTGGGAGTGGGACCCCCGGTGGACCGGCATCCGCCGTGACTACACCGGCGCGGACGTCGTCGCGCTGCGCGGTCCGGTCCGGGAGCAGGCCACCCTCGCCGCCCGCGGGGCGGAGGCGCTGTGGGACATGATCCAGGTCAACCGCGAGCGCCCGGACCAGTGGGTCGCCGCGCTCGGGGCGCTCACCGGCAACCAGGCGGTGCAGCAGGTCCGTGCAGGCCTCAAGGCGATCTACCTGTCGGGCTGGCAGGTCGCGGCGGACGCCAACCTGTCGGGCCAGACCTATCCCGACCAGAGCCTGTACCCGGCGAACTCGGTGCCGGCCGTCGTCCGCCGCATCAACAACGCCCTGCTCCGCGCCTCCCAGATCGAGCACGCCGAGGGTGGCACGACCCGCGACTGGCTGGCGCCGATCGTCGCGGACGCGGAGGCCGGCTTCGGCGGTCCGCTCAACGCGTACGAGCTGATGCACGGCATGATCGCCGCCGGAGCCGCCGGCGTGCACTGGGAGGACCAGCTCGCCTCGGAGAAGAAGTGCGGGCACATGGGCGGCAAGGTGCTCGTGCCCACCGGGCAGCACGTCCGGACGCTCAACGCCGCGCGCCTCGCCGCGGACGTCGCGGGTGTCCCGTCGGTGGTGATCGCCCGCACCGACGCGCTGGCGGCGACGCTGCTGACCTCGGACGTCGACGAGCGCGACCGCCCCTTCCTCACCGGTGAGCGGACCGCGGAGGGCTTCTACGAGGTGCGGAACGGCATCGAGCCGGTGATCGCCCGCGGCCTCGCCTACGCGCCGTACGCCGACATGATCTGGGTGGAGTCGGCCGCTCCGGACCTGGAGCTCGCCCGGCGGTTCGCAGAGGCGGTGCACGCCGAGCACCCCCACAAGCGTCTCGCCTACAACTGCTCGCCGAGCTTCAACTGGCGGCGCCACCTGGGCGAGGCGGAGATCGCCTCGTTCCAGCGGGAGCTCGCCGCCATGGGCTACGCCTTCCAGTTCATCACCCTCGCCGGCTTCCACTCGCTGAACCACGGCATGTTCGAGCTCGCGCGGGGGTACGCCGAGACCCAGATGAGCGCCTACGTGGAGCTCCAGGAGGCGGAGTTCGCCTCCGAGGCGCACGGCTACACCGCGACGCGTCACCAGGCCGAGGTGGGAACCGGCTACTTCGACCGGGTGGCCACCGCCCTCAACCCGACGGCCTCGACCCTGGCGCTCGCCGGGTCGACCGAGGCCGAGCAGTTCTAGCACCGACATGCATCCCTAGGAGCCATCATGTGCCACACCACGATCACGACGAACGCGCCCATGGGCCCGCGCTACGCGGAGATCCTGAGCCCCGAGGCGCTCGACTTCATCGCCACGCTCCACCGGCAGCTCGCCGGCGAGCGGGCGGACCTCCTGCAGGCCCGTCACGCTCGTCAGGAGGCGATCGCCGCGGGAGCGGACCTGGGCTTCCTCGCGGAGACGGCGGCCGTCCGCGACGACCCGCATTGGCGCGTCGCGGGACCCGGGCCCGGGTTGGAGGACCGCCGCGTCGAGATCACGGGTCCGACGGACCGCAAGATGACCATCAACGCGCTGAACTCGGGCGCGCGGGTGTGGCTCGCGGACCACGAGGACGCGAACACCCCGACGTTCGCGAACATGGTCGAGGGCCAGCTCAACCTCCGCGACGCGATCCGTCGAGAGATCTCCTACACGTCACCCGACGGGAAGGAGTACACCCTGGGCGAGACCACGCCGACGATCGTGTTCCGTCCTCGCGGCTGGCACCTCGCCTCGCGCCACCTCATGCACGTCGACGAGCACGGCAACCGCTTCGCGTGCTCGGCCTCGATGGTCGACGCGGGCCTGTACCTGTTCCACAACGCGAAGGAGCTCATCGCGCGCGGCTCGGGACCGTACCTCTACCTGCCGAAGATCGAGGGGCACCGGGAGGCGCGTCTGTGGGACCACCTGTTCACGCTCGCCGAGCAGGAGCTCGGACTCGAGCACGGCACCATCCGCGCGACGGTGCTCATCGAGACGCTGCCGGCGGCGTTCGAGATGGAGGAGATCCTCTACGAGCTCCGCGATCACTGCGCCGGGCTCAACGCGGGCCGGTGGGACTACATCTTCTCCATCATCAAGACCTACCGCGAGCGGGGCGACGAGCACGTGCTGCCCGACCGGGCGCAGATCACCATGACGGTGCCGTTCATGCGCGCCTACACCGAGCTGCTGGTGTCGACCTGCCACCGGCGCGGCGCCCAGGCGATCGGCGGCATGAGCGCGTTCATCCCCAACCGGCGCGACCCGGAGGCCACCGAGAAGGCGCTCGCCCAGGTCGCCGCGGACAAGCGCCGGGAGGCCAGCGACGGCTTCGACGGCTCCTGGGTCGCCCATCCGGGTCTGGTGGCCGTCGCGCAGGCGGAGTTCGACGCGGTGCTCGGCGACCGCCCGAACCAGCTCGACCGCCAGCGGTCGGAGGTCTCCGTCACGGCCGCGGACCTGCTCGACACCACGGTGCCCGGCGGCCGCATCACCCTCGCGGGCGTGCGGGCCAATGTGTCGGCCGCGCTCAGGTACCTCGAGAGCTGGCTGCGGGGCGTGGGGGCGGCGGGCATCGACAACCTGATGGAGGACGTGGCCACGGCGGAGATCAGCCGGTCCCAGCTGTGGCAGTGGATCCGCACCGGTGCGACGACCTCCGAGGGGATCCCGGTGACGCGCGAGCTGGTCGCGCAGATGCTGGCGGAGACCATGTCGACGGTCGAGCGCCCCGACGGCGAGCTGTTCGACCAGGCGGCGGCGCTGCTCGCGGAGGCCTGCCTCGAGGAGGCCTACCCGTCGTTCGTCACGCTGCCCGGCTGCACCCGCTACCTGACCGACCGCGTGCCGGTCGCCGCCTGAGGAGGCCTGGGGGCATGGTCGAGGGGTGCGGTCCTGCTGGGGCCGCACCCCTCGACGGCTCCGGTCAGCGGGTGTCGCCGCCGCCGGTGGCCACCGCGGCACGGCCCGCCTCGAGCCGTGCGACGGGGATCCGGAATGGGGAGCACGACACGTAGTCGAGCCCCGCCTCGTGGAAGAAGTGGATCGACTGGGGGTCACCGCCGTGCTCGCCGCAGACGCCGAGGCGCAGGTCCGGCCGGGTGGCGCGACCCTCCTCGGCGGCGATCCGCACCAGCCGGCCGACCCCTTGGCGGTCGAGCGACTCGAACGGCGACACCGAGAACACGCCCTTCTCCGTGTAGTCGTGGAAGAACGCGCCCTCGACGTCGTCGCGGGAGAAGCCCCACGTCGTCTGGGTCAGGTCGTTGGTGCCGAAGGAGAAGAACTCGGCCACGGATGCCATGCGATCGGCGGTGAGCGCGGCGCGTGGCAGCTCGATCATCGCCCCGACCGGGATGTGCAGCTCGACACCGGTCTCGGCTGACACCTCCGCGATGATGCGCTCGGCCTCGTCCCGCACCAGGTGGAGCTCCATGATCGACGCGGCCAGGGGGATCATGATCTCCGCGTGGGGGGTGCCCCCCGCCGTGGTGCGCGCCGCCTGCGCCTCGGCGATCGCGCGGATCTGCAGGGCGAACAGCCCCGGGATGACGATGCCGAGCCGCACGCCGCGAAGGCCGAGCATCGGGTTCGCCTCGTGCATCCGGTTCACCGCAGCGAGCAGCACCTGGTCGCGCTCGACCTCGTCGCCCGTCTCCCCGCGCTCCTTGGCGAGGGCGACGCGCACCGCGAGCTCGGTCAGGTCCGGGAGGAACTCGTGCAGGGGAGGGTCGATCAGCCGGATCGTCACCGGCAGCCCGTCCATCACCTCGAGCAGCTCGGTGAAGTCCTGGCGCTGGAGGGGGAGCAGGGCGTCGAGCGCCTCCTGCCGCGCCGCATCGTCCGCCGCGAGGATCAGGTGCTCGATGAGCACGCGCCGCTCGCCGAGGAACTGGTGCTCGGTGCGGCACAGCCCGATGCCCTGCGCGCCCCACATCCGGGCGCGTGCCGCGTCCTCGGCCGTGTCGGCGTTCGCCTGGACCCCCAGGCGCCGAGCGGTGTCGGCGTGCGACAGGATCGCGTCGACCGCGCTCACCAGCTCCCTGGTCTCCTCGTCCTCGGGCGCGAGGTGGGCGAGCGCCGCGTCGAGGCCCTCCTCGAGGTAGCGGACCACCGGCGACGGCACCACGGGCACCTCGCCCAGGAAGATCTCGCCGGTCGACCCGTCGATGGCGATGATGTCGCCCTCGTGCACGACGGTGCCGCCGACGGCGAAGCTGCGCGCCTCGACGTCGACGTCGAGGGCCTCCGCCCCGACCACGCAGGTGGTGCCCATGCCGCGTGCCACGACCGCGGCGTGGGAGGTCTTGCCGCCACGGGAGGTGAGCACGCCGACCGAGGCGATCATCCCGCCCAGGTCGTCGGGGTTCGTCTCCCGTCGGACCAGGATGGGCGTGCCGCCACCGGCCGCCCACTCGATCGCGCGCGCCGAGCTGAACACCGCCGCGCCCACGGCCGCGCCGGGCGACGCCGCCATGCCGGTCGCAAGCAGGTTCCTGGCGGCCTCCATGTCGAACTGAGGGAACATGAGCTTGCTGAGCTGGGCGCCCGTGACCCGCTCGAGCGCCTCGTCCATGGTGATGAGGTGCTCGTCGACCAGCTGCTTGGCGATCCGGAAGGCCGCCGCCGCCGTGCGCTTGCCGACGCGGGTCTGGAGCATCCAGAGCTTGCCTCGCTCGATGGTGAACTCGATGTCGCAGAGGTCGCGGTAGTGGCTCTCGAGCCGCCGCATCACCTGGCGGAGCTCCCGCGACGATGCGGGGTCCAGCCGCTCGAGGTCCGCGAGAGAAAGGGTGTTCCGGATGCCGGCGACGACGTCCTCGCCCTGGGCGTTGGGCAGGTAGTCGCCGTACGAGCCCGTGCGGCCCGTGGCGGGGTCGCGGGTGAAGCACACGCCCGTTCCCGAGTCCTCGCCGAGGTTGCCGAAGACCATGGCGACCACGTTGACCGCGGTGCCCAGGTCGTCGGAGATGCGCTCGCGCCGCCGGTAGAGGCGCGCCCGCTCGGTGTTCCAGGAGCCGAACACCGCCTCGATCGCCATGTCGAGCTGCTCGCGCGGCTCCTGCGGGAACTCGCGGCCCGTGCGATCGAGCACGATCCCCTTGTAGTCCTCCACCAGGTGGCGCAGGTCGTCGGCATCCAGGGCGGTGTCCGCCGCGACGCCCCGGGCCGCCTTGCGCGCGTCGAGCGCGCCGGCGAACAGGTCGCCATCGATGTCGAGCACCGTCTTGCCGAACATCTGGATGAGCCGGCGGTAGGAGTCCCAGGCGAAGCGCTCGTCGCCGGCGTAGGCGGCGAGGCCGTGGACCGAGCGGTCGTTCAGGCCGACGTTGAGGACCGTCTCCATCATCCCGGGCATCGAGAACTTGGCGCCGGACCGGACGGAGACGAGCAGCGGGTCGTCGGGGTCGCCCAGGTGGCGCCCCATGGCGTCCTCGAGCCGACGGACCGCCATGGTCACCTCGACCCGCAGCTCGGGCGGCGCGGCTCCGTCCGCCATGAAGGCCCGGCAGGCCTCGGTGGTGATGGTGAAGCCGGGCGGCACCGGCAGGCCCAGGCGGGTCATCTCGGCCAGGTTCGCACCCTTGCCGCCGAGCAGATCCTTGAGGTCCCTGTTGCCTTCGCTGAAGTCGAAGACGTACTTCACCATCGCGCACCTCCGCGGACACGTCGGCCCCGTTGCCGACACCACCAGTCTGTCCATCCCACGAGGCACGAGCCAGGACCTATGGCCCGAGGTCCCGGTCGAGGTCCCGGCGCGGGAGGCCGGCGCCCGGCTAGCCTCGGAGCCTGTGACGCCGTTCTACGACCCGCTCCGTTCCTTCGAGGACAACTATGCGAACGGACCCTTCGGGGCGTTCGCCGAGCCGGGCGTCGCCGCCGTCGCGCCGCCCGCGGAGCGCTTCCTCGGCCGTCCCGTCCACCGGGCGTTCGGCATCCCCGCCGGCCCCCTGGTGAATGCCGCGTTCTGCGCCGCCGCCTTCCGTCACGGGTACGACGTGAACGTCTACAAGACGGTCCGGACGCGCAGCCACCCGAGCCATCCGTTCCCCAACACCCTCCGGGTGCACGTCGGCGGCGACCTGTCGCTCGAGACGGCACGCGGAGCGCTGCTCGCCGACGCGGACTTCCGCGGCACGGCCAGCATCTCGAACTCCTTCGGCGTCCCATCGCGCGACCCCGACGAGTGGCAGCCCGACATGGCGGCCGCAGTCGCGGCGGCAGGCGACGGGCAGCTGCTCGTCGGCTCGTTCCAGGGCACCCACCCGGCACCGGGGGCCGCGGACCGGGTCTCGGCCTACGTCGCGGATCACGTCGCCGCCGCCTCCCTCGTGGTCGAGACCGGTGCGCCGGTCCTCGAGATGAACCTGAGCTGCCCGAACGAGGGCACGGCCGACCTCTTGTGCTTCGACACCGCCGCGGTGGTGCGGATCGCCGGCGCGATCAAGGAGAAGGTGGGTGACGTCCCGCTCCTGCTCAAACTGGCGTACTTCGCGGACGACTCCGCGCTGGCCGCCCTGGTCCACGCCACCGCCGGGATCGTCGACGGGTACGCCGCGATCAACACGATCCCGGCCCGCCTCGTGGACGCCGCCGGGCGACCGGCGCTGCCCGGGCCCGGCCGGGAGGTGGCCGGCGTGTGCGGCGACGCGATCCGCTGGGCGGGCCTGGAGATGGTGCGCCGCCTCGCCAGGCTCAGGGACGATGCGGGCGCGGGCTTCGCGATCGTGGGCGTCGGGGGAGTGATGGAGGCCTCGCACCACCTCGCGATGCGTGCCGCCGGCGCCGACGCCGTGATGAGCGCGACCGGAGCGATGTTCCGTCCCGGGCTGGGCGCGGAGGTGCGGGCCGCGCGCGGCGCCTAGTCGTCGAGCAGGGAGTCGACGGGCTCGAGGAGCTCGAGCGGCTCCACCTCGAGCTGGCCCACGCCGGGAGCGACGAACTCCAGGTGCCAGGCCTCCGGCTTGCTGCCGCCGACACGGGCCCAGGTGGGGTGCACCCAGCCGAAGTCGGCGCCGTTCGCCCGCAGCCATGCCGAGGAGGCGGCGTCCAGGTCGACCGCCATGCCCCAGCCGTGGTTGGACGTCCCGGGCGCGGCGGCGAGCCCGGCCCGCGCCGCGCGGGTGCTCACCTGCGCCGCGTACGACCGGTAAGAGCTCAGGACCACCAGGTGTCCGCCCGTCTCGGCGTGGTAGGCGTCATCCGCCGCGATCAGGGCGGTGGCGGCGTCGCAGCTGAGCTGCGCGCTCGCGGCGAATGGGAGCGGGCAGAGCGCCGCGGCGGGCAGGCGCCCGTTCGCGTAGGACATGCCGGCGGGCTGGCCGGACCAGCCGGCCTGATGCTGAGCGACGGCCGCGAGGTAGCGCGCGGTCCGCTCGTCGACGGCCGCCGCGACCGCGCGCTCATGGGTGTCGCGGCGTGCAGCGTTCTCCTCCGCCCGGCGCGCGTTCTCCGCGCTCACCCAGCCCGCGTGCGAGTCCTCCATCACCGCGTAGGCGTCCTCCAGCGTTCGGGTGGCATCGGAGAGGGTCTCGCGCCCGCGGGCGACGGCATCGGGGTCCTCGACGTCGACCTCCGTAGCCGCGACGCTGCCGAGAGCGGTCGCCGCGTCGAGGACGGCCTCGACCGCCGCGCCGTCGAGGACGCGCTCCGCCACCAGGTTCGCGTCGTCGCTCATGTCGGCGGCGAGGCTCTCCGCGTGGGCCTGCGCCTCCGCGAGCGTCGCGACGTCGCGTTCCAGCGTCGCGCCCGCGGCGGCCTCAGCGAGCCGGTCGGCGGTGTCGTCGATCTCCCGCGCCGCCGACTCGAGGTCCGCGGCCGCGCGCTCGAGCCGCTCGGCGGCCGCGTAGGCCTCGTCCGGTGACGCGACGTCGCCGGAGAGGACCTGGACCACCGCATCGTCGTCGACCACGGGCGCATCGAGGTCGGCCTCATCGTGACCTGCGGCCATGGCCGCCTCCGTCTCGACCGGGGCGTCCGCGGTCTGCTCGTCGGCCGAGGACGAGTCCGAGGACGTGGCGGTGGGCTCGTGGAGCCCGGCCAGCACGGACGCGCCGGTCGCGGAGCCGTCGACGGCGAGCGGCACCGGCAGCTCCAGCGCGAGCGAGGGGGTCTCGACCGCGACCTGGTGGAGCTCCGCGGCGCGCGCGGCCGCGTCGGCGCTGGTGGCGAGGGCGACGCTGGCGTCCACCACCTCGCCCGAGGCCGCCACCGTGGCGGCGTCGGCCGCGACGGCCTCGGCCCGTGCGAGCGACCCCTCGAGCCGCACGCGGCTGGCTTCGACCTCGTCGGCCATCGCCCTGGCGTGGGCGACGGCGCGTGTGACGCGGTCCTCGTCGTAGACGGCGCCGGCGGTCACACCTGCCGTGAAGAACACGACGGCAGCCGCCGCGGCTGCCGTGGGTCGGGGCGCGCGGGGGAGGAAGGGCATCAAGCAGCGGTCTCTGATCGGGAACGGGGAGCGGCCGCGCGGCGAGAGGCCTGCGCGGGCGGATCATGACAGTGTAATCGCTTGCATCCGCCGGGGTCCGGGACCTCCGGTCCTCGCTGCCGCGAGCCGACACGCCGGGGATGTCGTGATCCGGATGATCAACGGTCGTGCGTGCACGAGGGTTCCCGCGGCCGCCCGGCCGCGGGCCCGAGCGTCCGCCAGGGACCAAGGACCTAGATGCCTCATGACACGAGATCTAGTGTGTCCGACGGCGGGAAGCACTACATGTAGTGGTTGATTGCCGCCGAAGCCGAGGTCGAAGGAGCCGGAGGGAGCATCATGAGCATCGTCGAGGTGGAGCGCGCGGGGGCTATCCGGGAGGGCGGCACGCGCCACGCGCTCACCGTGGTCAAGCGCGACGGACGGACGCTGCGCTTCGACGACTCGCGGATCGGCGCGGCGGTCGCGAAGGCCTTCGTGTCGGTGCACGGAGAGCTCACCGCCGAGCACGAGCAGACCATCGACGCTCTCGTCGCACGCATCGACGCCGAGCTCGACCGCAGGTTCGTCGACGCGGTCAAGATCTACGAGATCCAGTCCGTGGTCGAGCACGAGCTGCTCGAGGCGGGGGAGTACGAGGTGGCGCGCGCCTACATCGACTACCGCGTCTCGCGCGACATCGCCCGCTCCAAGGCGACCGACCTGAACCACTCGATCCACCGCCTCCTGTCCAAGGACTCCGCGGTGGTCAACGAGAACGCGAACAAGGACGCCGAGGTCTACAACACCCAGCGCGACCTCACCGCCGGCATGGTCGGCAAGGCGATCGGCCTCAAGCTCCTGCCCGCGCACGTCGCGAACGCGCACCAGAAGGGTGACCTGCACTACCACGACCTGGACTACCACCCCTATGCGCCGATGACGAACTGCTGCCTCATCGACTTCCCGAGCATGCTGTCGGCGGGCTTCCGGATCGGCAACGCACAGGTCGAGCCCCCGCGGTCGATCCAGACGGCCACGGCGCAGATCAGCCAGATCATCGCGAACGTCTCGTCCAGCCAGTACGGCGGTTGCACCGTCAACCGCATCGACGAGCTGCTGGCGCCCTACGCCGCGCTCAACCATGCCAAGCACCTCGCCGACGCCGAGCACTGGATCGACGACGAGGAGCGGCGGGAGGAGTTCGCGCGCGACAAGACGCGCAAGGACATCTACGACGCCATGCAGTCGCTCGAGTACGAGATCAACACGTTGTTCACCTCGAACGGCCAGACCCCGTTCACCTCGGTCGGCTTCGGCCTCGGCACCGGGTGGTACGAGCGCGAGATCCAGAAGGCGATCCTGCGGATCCGCATCCGCGGGCTGGGCCGGGAGCAGCGCACCGCGATCTTCCCCAAGCTGCTGTTCACCCTCAAGCGGGGCCTCAACCTCGCGGAGGGCGACCCGAACTACGACATCAAGGAGCTCGCCGTCGAGTGCGCGACCCAGCGCATGTACCCCGACGTGCTCAGCTACGACAAGATCGTGGAGATCACCGGCTCCTTCAAGGCCCCGATGGGCTGCCGGTCCTTCCTCCAGGGGTGGACGGACGAGGACGGCCAGGACGTGGTCGACGGCCGCATGAACCTCGGCGTCGTCACCCTGAACCTGCCGCGCATCGCCCTCGAGTCCGGCGGCGACCTCGACCGCTTCTGGCAGCTTCTGGACGAGCGCCTCGAGACCCTTCACGACGCGCTCGTGTTCCGCATCGAGCGCTGCAAGGAGGCGCGCCCGGGCAACGCGCCGATCCTCTACCAGTACGGCGCCTTCGGTCGCCGCCTGTCCGCGGGCGAGGACGTCGACCAGCTGTTCCGCGACCGCCGCGCGACGGTGTCGATGGGCTACATCGGCCTGTACGAGGTCGCGACGGTCTTCTACGGCAACCCATGGGAGTCCGACCCCGAGGCCAAGGAGCTCACGCTCGAGGTGCTGCGCGCCATGAAGCGCCGCGCGGCCGCGTGGGCCGACGAGACCGGCTACCACTTCTCCGTCTACTCGACCCCGTCGGAGTCGCTCACGGACCGCTTCGCTCGCATGGACAAGGAGCGGTTCGGCGCGGTGCCGGACGTCACGGACAAGGACTACTACACCAACTCGTTCCACTACGACGTCCGCAAGAACCCCACGCCCTTCGAGAAGCTCGACTTCGAGGCCGACTACGCGCCCCTCGCGTCCGGCGGCTTCATCCACTACGTCGAGTACCCCGTGCTGCGCCAGAACCCCAAGGCGCTCGAGGCCGTGTGGGACTACGCGTACGACCGGATCGGCTACCTCGGCACGAACACGCCGATCGACCGGTGCTACGACTGCGGCTACGCGGGCGACTTCGACCCGACCGCCCGCGGCTTCGCGTGCCCGGCGTGCGGCAACGCCAACCCGGGCACGTGCGACGTGGTCAAGCGCACCTGCGGCTACCTGGGCAACCCCCAGCAGCGGCCGATGGTCCACGGCCGCCACCAGGAGATCGCGTCGCGCGTCAAGCACCTGCCCGGCGACGTGCGCGTCGCGCCGGCGCTCGAGGACCGCGAGTCGCGGCCGGAGGGATAGGGACGATGCACCGGTCGCCGACGGAGGACTGGCGGGCGGAGCGCGTCAGTCAGGGCTTCGTCGCGGACTACAAGCCCTTCAGCTTCGTCGACGGCGAGGGGGTGCGCTGCAGCGTCTACGTGAGCGGGTGCCTCTTCGCCTGCGACGGATGCTTCAACAAGGACGCGTGGAGCTTCCGCTGCGGCGAGGAGTACGGCGCGGACCTGGAGGACCGGATCCTCGCAGACCTGGCTCACCCCTCGGTGCAGGGCATCTCGCTCCTCGGCGGCGAGCCGTTCCTCAACACGCAGGTCTGCCTCGCCGTCGTGCGCCGCATGCGTCGCGAGCTGCCGTCCAAGGACGTGTGGTGCTGGTCGGGGTACACCTTCGAGGAGCTCGTGACGGGAACCCAGGACAAGCGCGACCTGCTCGCGCAGGTCGACGTCCTCGTCGACGGGCCGTTCGATCTCGCCCGACGCGACCTCCGACTGGCGTTCCGGGGCTCGACGAACCAGCGGGTGCTCGACGTCCCGCTCTCCCTCGCGCGCGGGGTCCCGGTGGCGTGGGCCGGCCTCAGGGACGGGTGAGCGCGGGCGCCAGCGCCGTGAGGGCGACCTGCGCGCGCAAGGGGTTGCCCGTGGCGTCGAGCGGCGGGCTGAACGCGGCGGCCGAGCCGCGACCGGGTGCCACCATGACCATACCGCCGGCGATCCCGCTCTTCGCGGGAAGGCCCACGGCGCCGCGCCAGGCAACCGTGCCCTCGTAGAGACCGGCGAGCGCCATCGCCTCCACGGCGACGCGCGCCGCCGCGGGGCTGACGACGCGCACGCCGGTGACGGGATCGACCCCGCCCGCGGCCAGCACCGCTCCCATGCGAGCGAGGTCGGCGACGGTCACGGCGAGGCAGGACTGGAGCGTGTAGAGGTGCAGCGCGTCCTCGACGGCGGTGCCGAGCAGCCCCCGGGCGGCGAGCGCGCCGGCGAGCTCGCGGTTGCGGTGGTTGGTCGCGTGGATCGCCTCGACCATGGCGCCGTCCGCGACCAGGTCGCGACCCGCGAACGCGGAGAGCCCCGCGCGCAGCCTCGCCTCGCCGGCGCCCGCATCGTCCTCTCCGAGGAGCGACGATGCGGTGATCGCGCCGGGGTTCACCATCGGGTTGGTGCGCCCGCCCGGTCCCGCGTGGATCGCGCGCACGTCGTTGAACGGCAGCCCGGTCTCGCGCATCCCGGTGAGGGAGAGCACCCGGTCCTCCCCGTGGAGGTCGACCGCGAGAGCGAGCACGAACGGCTTGGCCGCGCTCATGAGGATGAACGGATGCGCGGCGTCCCCGCCCACGTCCGCCGCCTCGCCGAGGCGATGCAGCGCCGCCGCCAGCAGGTCGGGGTCGGTGGCGGCGAGGCTCGGATAGACGCCGGTGACAGCGCCGCCCGACACCGCGCGTGCCGCGGCGAGGGCCGCCGCGACGGCGTTCACACCGCGAGCGCCGCGCGGATGTCCGCCTCGAGGGCGGAGGGCTCGGTCGTGGGCGCGTAGCGGCGTATCACGCGACCGTCCCTCCCGACCAGGAACTTGGTGAAGTTCCACTTGATCGCGTCCCCCATGAGCGAACGGGTGGAGGACTTGAGCCATCCGTACAGCGGGTGCTGGGCGGGCCCGTTGACGTCGATCTTGGCGAACATCGGGAAGGTCACGCCGTAGTTAGCCTGGCAGAACTCGCCGATACCGTCCGCGTCCAGCGGCTCCTGTCCGGCGAACTGGTTGCACGGGAAGCCGAGGATGGCGAGACCGAGCGGTCCGAGCTCGCGATGGAGCGCCTCGAGGCCCTCGAACTGCGGCGTGAGCCCGCAGCGCGACGCGGTGTTGACCACCAGCACCACCTGTCCCTCGTAGGCGGACAGGGGCTGCTCCTCGCCCCTGAGCGTGGCGGCGGAGAAGTCGGCGATGGTGGTCATGTCCACCAGTGTCGCACCTCGCGCCGGGGCGGTCAGGCGGAGCCGCGCTCCGCCTCCATCTCCCGCAGCGCGCGGCGCAGCACCTTGCCGACGTTGGTCTTCGGGAGCTCGTCGATGAACTCGATCTCCTTGGGCCGCTTGTACCCCGTCAGCCGCTCCTTGAGGAAGACGCGCAGCTCCGCCTCGGTGAGCGAGTCGTCGCGCCGCACCACGAAGAGCTTGGGCACCTCGCCGGAGTGCTCGTTGGGGATCGGGATGGCGCCCGCCTCCGCGACCTTCGGGTGCAGCATCGCCGCGTCCTCGATCTCGCCGGGGTACACGTTGAACCCGCCGCAGACGATGATCTCCTTCTTGCGGTCGACGATCCGGAAGAACCCGTCCTCGTCCTCGACGGCGACGTCGCCCGTGAGGAGCCAGCCGTCGTCGGTGATCACGCGCCTCGACTCCTCGGGCTGATTCCAGTAGCCCATCATGACCTGGGGGCCGCGCACGGCGAGCTCGCCGGCGGTTCCCAGGGGCACGGGCGCACCCTCGTCGTCGACGATCCGCACGTCGGTGGACGGCAGCGGCACGCCGATGGTGCCGATCCGCGCGGGGTGGTGCGTCGGGTTGACCGAGACCACGGGGGACGCCTCGGTGAGGCCGTAGCCCTCGATGATGTCGTTGCCCGTGACGTTGCGCCAGCGCTCCGCCACGGACGAGCGCACCGCCATGCCGCCGGCGACGGTGAGCTGGAGCTTGTCGAAGTCGAGCGCGCGGAACGCGCCGTTGTCCAGCAGCGCGCCCGCGAGAGTGCTCACCAGGATCAGCCCGTCCGGCCTTGACGTGTCCAGCTCCTTGACGAAGGCGGGGATGTCGCGCGGGTTGGTGATCAGCACATTGTGGGCGCCGAACCGGAAGAACCCGAGGCAGTTCACGGTCAGCGAGAACACGTGGTAGAGCGGGAGCGCGGCGATGATCACCGACTGGCGCTCCTCGCCGAGCGTGGCCCGGATCTGGCCCATGAACTGCTCCTGGTTGGCCAGGAGGTTGCCGTGGGTGAGCACCGCGGCCTTCGCGCCGCCCGTGGTGCCGCCGGTGTACTGGAGGAAGGCGACGTCGTCGAGGCCGAGCCCCGGGTCGGCCCAGGTCTCCTTCGCGCCGCGGGCGAGGGCGTCGCGGAAGGGGATCTCGCGGGGAAGGTGGTACCGCGGCACCATCTTCTTCACCTTGCCGGCGACGAAGTTGACGATCTGACGCTTGGGTGCGGGCAGCAGGTCGCCGACCTGGGTGACGATCACGTGCTCGATGGTCGTCGCGGGAAGCACCTGCTCGACCTTGTCGGCGAAGTTGGCCAGCACCACGATCGCCTTGGGCGCGGCGTCGCGGAACACCCCCTCCATCTCGCGGACCGTGTACAGGGGGTTCGCGTTCACGACCACCAGCCCCGCGCGGAGCGCGCCGAAGAGGGCGACCGGGTACTGCAGCAGGTTCGGCATCTGCAGCACGATCCGGTCGCCGCGGGCGAGGCCGAGGTCACGCTGGAGGAAGGCGGCGAAGCGGGTGGCGAGCGCGTCGACCTCGGCGAAGCTGAGCGTGCCGCCGAGGTTGGAGAACGCCGTGCGATCGCCGTACTCGGCGGCCGCGTTGGCGACGAGCTCCGGGAGCGAGCGCGCCGCCGGCGGGGTGATGACACGGCCGACGCCGGGGGAGTAGAAGCGGTACCACGGGCGGTCGTCGCCGCCGACGGGGTCCATGCCGCTCGGGGTGTAGTGCGGGTGCATCTTCACATCCTCGTTGATGGTCGATGGGGGACGGGGGAGGGCGCGCGGCGCCTCGGGGACGAGCCTAGGCCCGGGCGCGCTCCGTGGAGGACACCGACATCAGCAGGTGCGGCTTCGCGCCGTCGCGGGACGTCACCGCGACGCTGTGCACGCCGTCCGCGAGCGCCGCGTGGAATCCGACCGAGCCGGGCAGCAGCACCGGCTTGGTGAAGGCCACGTCGGTGCGGTACGCCTCGGGCAGCCGGCCGTCGAGGGCCGCGAGCGCGCGCGCATGCGTCCACATGCCGTGGATGATCGGACGGGGGAAACCGAAGGCGCGCGCCGCGAGTCGCGACGTGTGGATCGGGTTGGGATCGCCCGAGACGCGTCGGTAGTCCCGTCCGAGGCCGGCGGGCAGGCGCCAACGCGCGTGCGGCACTACAGCCGTGAAGGGCTCGCGCGGGAGCTCGACGGGCTCGCCGGGAACCTCCATGCCGGAGGCCAGGTAGGTGCTGACCCCCTCCCAGACCGTCTCGCCGGCGACGCGGATCGTGCCCACGAGGTCCAGCAGCGCCCCGCGCTGATGCGGTCGCAGGCCGCGCGCGGCCACCTCGATCGCCAGCTCCTCGCGCACCGAGACGGGGCGGCGCAGGGTCATGGAGTTGGACACGTGGACGGCGCCGACGAGCCGCACGGAGGACCGGCGGTCGCCGAGCAGGTGCACGTGGAGCGGGAAGGTGAGCACGTGAAGCCAGGTCGGCGGCACGGTGTCGCGCAACGGGAAGCCGCAGACCCGCGCGTAGTCGGCGAGCCGCGCGGCGTCCTGCCGGTATCCCTCCAGCCGCACCGGATCCTCGGGCAGACGCGCGCCTCGCGCGCGTGCCGGAACCATCGCCCGAGCGAAGGCGGCGCCCATGCCGGGGGCCTCGGACAGCACCTCCACGGCCATCAGGCGCCCACCAGGTTCTGCCCGCAGACGCGGATGACCTGGCCCGTGACGCCCTGGGCGCCGGGGGAGAGCAGGTAGGCGATGGTCTCCGCGACGTCCACGGGCTGGCCGCCCTGGCTCAGGGAGTTGCTGCGCCGGAACACCTCGCGCTGGATGAAGGGGATGCGCGCGGTCATGTCCGTCTCGATGAAACCGGGTGCGACGGCGTTGGCGGTGATGGCCCGCGCCGCGAGATCCGGGGCCATCGCCTCGACAAGGCCCGCGACCCCGGCCTTGGAGGCGGCGTAGTTGGTCTGCCCCTTGTTGCCCGCGAGGCCGGACGTGGACGCGACGCCCACGATGCGCCCGCCGTCGGCGATGCCGCCGGGGGTCGCCGGGTCGAGCAGCACGGCGTTGATGCGCATCTCGGCGGCGAGGTTGACCTCCAGGACGGACCGCCATCGATCGGCGTCGGTGTTGGCGAGCAGCTTGTCCCGCGTGATGCCGGCGTTGTGGACGATCCCGTGGAGCCGCGCCCCGCGCCCGGCGACATGGGCCGCGATCCTGGCGCCCGCATCGTCCGCCGTGATGTCGAGCTGCAGCGCGGTGCCCGCGATCTCGTTCGCCACCTGGGCGAGCGCCTCGCCCGCGGCCGGGATGTCCACGGCCACCACGTCGGCGCCGTCACGGGCCAGGGTGCGCGCGATCGCGGCGCCGATGCCGCGGGCCGCGCCCGTCACGACCACCGTGCGGCCGTCGAGGGGCCGGTCGGACGGGCGCTCCTCCGCGAGCCCCGCCGCCTGCACCGTCCATGCCTGGCCGTCCACGAAGGCGGACCGCCCCTCGAGGACGAACGCGAGGGTGGTCGCGAGGTCGCCCGGCCCGGCGTCGGCGCCCGCGAGGATCAACGTGGCGGTGGCCCCCTTGCGCAGCTCCTTCCCGACCGTGCGGGTGATGCCGTCGAGGGCTCGCGTCACGGCGCGCCGTTCCCAATCGCCGGTGGCCGGTCGGGCGAGCAGGATCACGCGACCCGACGGCTCGAGCGAGCGCACCGCGGGGCGGAGGACCGCGCGGATGGTCTCGAGCTGATCGACGCGCTCAAGGTCCGTGGCGTCGATGACCACGGCGCCGATCGGGGCGCCGTAGCCGGGTGCGGCGGAGCCGTCGTCGGTCACGGGGGCCTCCACCGGGAGACCCAGGAGACGCAGGGTGCGGGCCGCGAGGGTCGAGTCGCCCAGCGAGGCGTGCACGATCGGTCCCGCGGGGAGCCGGCGCCCGCGGCGCAGGCGCGGCGGCTCGTGGACCCCCGCCTTCCGCGCCACCGCCTTGCCGACCGGGGTGCCGTAGATACGCTCGAGCGTCGACATCACATGCCCTCCAGGATCGCCACGACGCCCTGCCCACCGGCGGCGCAGATCGAGATGAGGCCCCGCGAGCCCGGACCGCGCTCGTGGAGCAGCTTCGCGAGGGTCGGGACGATGCGCGCCCCGGTCGCAGCGAACGGGTGACCGGCCGCGAGGGACGAGCCCGTCACGTTGAGACGGTCGTCCGGGATGGTGCCGATCGGCCCGTCGAGGCCGAGCGCGGCGCAGTGCTCCGGATCGGCCCATGCCTTCCGCGTCGCCGCCACCGTGGAGGCGAAGGCCTCGTGGATCTCGACCAGGTCCATGTCGGCGATGCCGAGGCCCTGCCGCGCGAGCAGCCGGCCCGTCGCGGCGACCGGGCCCAGGAGGAGGTCGTCGCCGCCGGGGTGATCCACCGACGCGACCTCCGCGTCCACCACCTTGGCGAGGATGGGCAGGTGATGCTCCCGCGCCCAGTCCTCGGAGGCGAGCAGGACCGCGGCGGCGCCGTCGGACAGCGCGGTCGAGTTGCCTGCGGTCATCGACCCCTCGGGCCCGCCGAAGGCGGGGCGCAGGGTCGCGAGCTTCTCGACGGTGGTGTCGGGACGCAGGATCGCGTCCCGCGTCACGCCGAGGTACGGCGTCACCAGGTCGTCGAAGAAGCCTCGGTCCCATGCGGCGGCGAGGCTGCGGTGCGAGTCCGCGGCGATCCGGTCCTGCTCCTCCCGCGTCACGCCCCAGCGCTCGGTGGTGAGGGCCTGGTGCTCGCCCATCGACAGCCCCGTGCGGGGCTCGGCGACCCCGGGGGCGAGGGGGGCGAGGTGGCTCGGGCGGATGCGGGCGAGCACCTTGATGCGCTCCGCAGCGCTCCGGGCGCGGCTCGCCCGGGCGAGGATCCGCCGCAGCGGCTCGCTGACGGTGACGGGGGCGTTCGACGCGGAGTCGACGCCGGCCGCGATGCCCGCGTCGATCTGACCCAGACGGATCTTGTTGGCGATGTACACGGTAGCCTCGAGGCCCGTGCCGCAGGCCTGCTGGAGGTCGCACGCGGGCGTGTCGGGGGCGAGGGAGGTGCCCAGCACCGCCTCGCGGGTGAGGTTGAAGTCGCGCGGGTGCTTCAGCACCGCGCCGCCCGCTACCTCGCCCATGCGCGCGCCCGCGAGTCCGTGGCGCGCGATCAGCCCGTCGAGCGCGGCAATGAGAAGATCCTGGTTGGAGGCCTCCGCGAGGGGTCCGCCGACCTTGGCGAACGGCGTGCGGTTTCCTCCGACCACCACAGCGGTGTGGTGCATGGTGCCTCCGGGTTCCTGTCGTGGGGGACTATCCGATACGGACAGTAGCAGATACCGCGAGTACTGGGTACTGTGGTGCCATGACCACCGCAGACGGGCGCGACACCCGTTGGGAGCAGCACCGTCAGGACCGACGGCGCGAGCTCGTGTCGCATGCTCTCCGGGCGATCCGCGTGCATGGCGCGCGGGTCGGCATGGATGAGATCGCCGCCCGCGCGGGCACGTCGAAGACGGTGATCTACCGGCACTTCGGCGACCGCGCAGGGCTCTACGACGCCGTCGTCGAGTCGGTCCACGCGTACATCCATGCAGGCCTGACACGCACGCTGCAGGACAGCGCGGACGGCGACCTGGGCCACCTGATCCACGACCTCGCCGACGCGTACCTGGCGCTGGTCGAGCGCGATCCGCAGATCTACCGCTTCGTGCTCGAGCGCCCGGTGGCCACGGCCGACCACCCTGGCGACCCGGCGGGATCCCTGCCGTCGCTCATCGGGGACCACGTCGGCCAGGCCATCGCGGCCCACCTCACCGCGACCGGTCGAGACGCGTCCTGCGCCGGGACCTGGGGCCACGGCATCGTCGGGTTCGTCCGCGCGGCGGCCGACCGCTGGATGGCCGGCGATCCGCGGGCTCCCCGCGGCCAGGTGGTCGCCGAGATCGACGCCCTGCTCGCCGGCGCGCTCGCCGACGCCCGTCCACCCGCCCCGCTCGGGGCCTGATCCCTACCCACCCCGACCACCCCCTACCGAGGAGCAACGATGACGTTGACCCACGAGACCCCGTCGCCCATCGCCGAGGAGCAGCTGACCGTGCTGGGCGCCCGCCTCCGCGCGGCCCTCGACGGGCCCTTCGCCGCCGAGAGGGCGGTGGGCCGTGCGACCTTCCCAGCCGACGGGATGCACCTGGACCCCGCCGTCGGGATGGAGGATGCGCGCGAGTGGACGCTCGCCCGGCTCATCGAGCTCGAACGCCGGGGCTTCGGCCACTCGGGCGTCCCCGACGGTGCGAACGCGGTGTCCGACCCGCTCACCGCGGTCACCACCTTCGAGATGCTCGCGCATGGCGACCTGTCCGTCACCATCAAGTCCGGGGTCCAGTTCGGGCTGTTCGGCGGGGCGGTCACCAACCTCGGGACGGAGTGGCACCACCGCACGTTCCTCCCCGGCATCACCGACCTGACGCTGCTGGGCGCCTTCGCGATGACCGAGCTGGGCCACGGCTCCGACGTCCAGCACCTCGAGACGACGCTCACGTACGTGCGGGAGACGGACGAGATCGAGATCCACTCGCCCACACCGAGCGCGCGCAAGGCGTACCTGGGCAACGCTGCGAGGCACGGCACCATGGCCGCCGTCTTCGGCCAGCTCGTGGTCGACGGCGAGCAGCACGGGATCCACGTGGTGCTGGTCCCGATCAGGGACGACCATGGCGTCGACCTGCCCGGCGTCACCACCGGCGACCACGGGCACAAGGGCGGCCTGCTCGGGGTGGACAACGGCACGCTTCAGTTCGACCGGGTCCGCGTGCCGCGCCGGATGCTGCTCGACCGCTACGGCGGGGTCACCGACGAGGGCGTGTACACGTCGCCCATCTCCAGCACCAGCAAGCGCTTCTTCACCATGCTGGGGACGCTGGTGCGCGGTCGCGTCTGCATCGGCGGCGGCGCGGGCATCACGGCCCGACGCGCGCTCTCCATCGCGGTGCGGCACGGGCTCCGCCGCCGCCAGTTCCCGGCGGCGGGCCGGCCGGAGGGCGTGCTGCTGCTCGACTACCTGACGCACCAGCGTCGCCTCCTGCCCAGGGTCGCGGAGGCCTATGCGTACGGGTTCGCGCAGAACGAGCTGGTCGAGCTGCTCGTGAAGGTCCAGGGCCCGGCCGACCACACGGAGGCGGACCAGCGCGAGCTCGAGACCCGCGCCGCCGGGCTCAAGGCGCAGACCACGTGGTTCGCGAACGCCACGGTGCAGGAGGCGCGGGAGGCCTGCGGCGGCTTCGGCTACATGAGCGAGAACCGGCTCACCCAGCTCCGCGGCGACGTCGACATCTTCGCGACCTTCGAGGGTGACAACACGGTCCTCATGCAGCTGGTGGCGAAGGCCCTGCTGACCGGGGTCAAGGAGTCGTGGAGCGCGCTCGACCGTTCCGGTGTGGTGCAGGCCACCACCCGCATGATCGGCGAGGCCATGGTGGAGCGGACCGCGGCGAACGTGATCGTCGAGCGCGTGGCCGACGGGGCGCGCAGGCGTCCCGAGGAGACCACGCTCGTGGACCGTGGCTGGCACGCCCTCATGTTCGAGGAGCGCGCACGGCACTCGCTCGACTCCCTGGCGCGTCGGATGCGCGCGGCCTCGAAGAGCGGCGGCGACCAGTTCGAGGCGTTCAACCGGCTGGGCGGGCACGTGCAGTTCGCCGCGCGGGCGCACGTGCAGCGCCAGGTGCTCGGCGCCTTCATCACCGCCCTCGAGCAGGACCTGGACGCTCAGACGCGCGAGGTGCTGGAGAGGCTCTGCAGCCTGTATGCCCTCGCCTCGATCCACGAGGACCGCGCCTGGTTCGTCGAGCATCACCGCATGTCGCTCGGACGCAGCAAGGCGCTGGGCGATCAGATCGACGCGCTGTGCCGCGAGCTCCGCCCCCACGCGCTGCCGCTCGTCGAGGGCCTGGGCGTCCCCGAGGCGTGGCTGGGGACGGCGTTCCTCGAGGACTGACGCGTGGCCGCGGGCCCGGCCTCCCTGGGTGTGCGAGGCTGGGCCCGTGCCCTTCGACCCCCACGCGCCCCGGGATCCCGGCGACGCCTGGGCCGAGGCGCCGGACGGCACGCGCTACTGGGGCCGCTTCGGAGCCGCGGGGCTGGTCGCCCACGACCCGGACCGCGGCGTCCTCCTGCAGCATCGCGCGCTGTGGAGCCACCACGGGGGCACCTGGGGCATCCCGGGAGGCGCCCGCCACGCGGGCGAGGCTGCGGTGCCGGGGGCCCTCCGCGAGGCGTGGGAGGAGGCCTCGGTACCGCCCGGGTCGCTGCGCGTCGCGGCGACCTCGACCCTCGAGCTGGGCTTCTGGTCGTACACCACCGTGGTCGCGCGCGTGACCACGCCGTTCGAGCCGCACGCCACCGACGACGAGAGCCAGGAGCTCGCCTGGATCCCCGTGGACCAGGTCGCCTCCCTCGAGCTCCATCCCGGCTTCGGCGCCGCATGGCCCCGCCTGCACGGGATGCTCGGGCTCGCGCCGGCCGTGGTGGTCGACGCCGCGAACGTCGTCGGCTCCGTTCCCGACGGATGGTGGCGCGATCGCCGCGGCGCCGCCGAGCGGCTCGCCGGCCGGGTGGCCGAGTGGGCGGCCGCGGGCATCGACGCGGGAGCGCTCGACCTCCCGGAGGGGCGATGGTTCCCTCGCGTCGAGCTCGTCGTCGAGGGCCGGGCGCGGGGCGCGCGAGCGGACGGCGTCGACGTCCATGACGCTCCCGGCGAGGGGGACGATGCGGTGGTCTCGCGGGTGGAGGCACGCCACGCCGCGGGGGAGCGCGTGACGGTGGTCACCTCCGATCGTGGCCTCGCCGCGCGGGTCGGCCCGTTCGCGGACGTCCGCGGGGCGCGGTGGCTGCTCGACCAGCTCCGTCCCGGAGCGGGCGAGGGGCGCGCGCCCGCGGAATAGGATGCGGGCGTCGCGACGTTCCGGTCGCGACAACCGCGAGCTCGACGGGGAGCGCCGCCCGAGAAGAACGGTGCCCCTGTGTCAGACCTCAGCCCCGCGCGCACGCGCCTGGCGCTGCTCGCGCTCGCCCTCGGCGGATTCGCGATCGGTGCGACCGAGTTCGTCGCGATGGGCCTTCTGCCCGAGATCGCGCGCGACCTGCTCCCGGACCTCGCGGGCGAGGAGCCCGAGGCGGCGATCGCGCGCGCGGGCCTGCTCATCTCCGCCTACGCGGCGGGGGTCGTGGTGGGCGCGCCGACCATCGCCGCGTTCGCGGCACGCCTGCCCCGCACCCGCCTGCTCATGGCCCTGGCGGCCGCGTTCACCCTCGCGACCCTCGCCTCCGCGGTCGCACCCACGTTCGGCACGGTCGTCGCGGCCCGCTTCGTCGCCGGGCTCCCGCACGGGGCGTACTTCGGCGTCGCCGCACTGGTGGCCGCGCAGCTGATGGGTCCCGGCAGGCGCGGCCAGGCCGTCGCCTACGTCCTGTCCGGCCTCGCCATCGCGAACGTGGTCGGGGTGCCCCTCATCACGGCGCTCGGCCAGCAGGCCGGATGGCGCATCGCGTACGTGGTGGTGGCCGCGCTCTTCGGGGCCACGCTGCTCGCCATCGCGCTGCTGGTCCCGCGGGTCCCCGGCGACCCGCAGGCGACCGTGCGGAGCGAGCTGCGCGCGTTCCGACGCCCCGCGGTCTGGCTCGCGCTGGGGACGGGCGCGCTCGGCTTCGGCGGGTTCTTCGCCGTGTACTCGTACATCTCCCCGCTGGCCACCGAGGTCACGGGCACGGCCTCGGGGCTCGTGCCGCTCGTCCTCGTCGTGGTCGGCCTGGGCATGACGGCAGGCAACGCCTGGGGCGGGCGGCTCGCGGACGGCGGCGCCGTGCGCGCCATCTTCATCCTGTTCGCCGCCTTCGCGGGATCGCTCGTCCTGCTGGCGCTGACCGCGTCCCATCCGGCGGGTCTCTTCGTCGGCGGGTTCCTGGTCGGGGGATCCGCCGCGGCGCTGTCGCCCGCGATCCAGACCCGCCTCATGGACGTCGCGGGTGACAGCCAGACCATCGCCGCGGCCGTCAACCATTCGTCGCTGAACCTGGGCAACAGCCTGGGTGCCGCGCTCGGCGGAGCCGTCATCGCGGCCGGCTGGGGCTACGTGGCGCCCACCTGGCTCGGACTCGCGCTCTGCGTGCCGGGCGTGCTGCTCGCGTGGGCGGGGGCTGCGCTGACGGCCCGGTCCGCGCGCCGCGAGGCCCTCCCGTCGACGGCGCGCGTGCCCGTCGGCGCGCGCTGACCGCCCGTCCTCGCACCACCGGGCATGATGGCGGGGATGAGGGAGGCCTCGATGGAGCGGACCTGGGTCATGGCGCTGCGGCGTCTGTCGCGCCGGATGTGGGGACGGCTGACGCTGCAGTCGCTCGCCGCGGTCGCCTTCGTGATCGTCGCGGGCGCTGTCGGACAGCGCGCCCCGGAGCTGGCGGGCATCGACCTGGGCCAGGACTCGGTGACCACGATCCTCTCGGTGCTCGCGTCGTCGATGCTCGCCGTGACCACCTTCTCGCTCACCGCGCTGATCTCCGCGTACTCGTCTGCCGCCCGGGCCGCCACTCCGCGCGCGACGCGTCTGCTGATCGAGGACCCGACCTCGCAGAACGCCCTCGCGGGCTTCCTCGGCGCGTTCGTGTTCGCCATCGCCGGGATCGTGGCCCTCGCCAGCGGTTATGTCGCGGAGCGCGGGAAGATGCTGGTCTTCATCGGCTCGCTGCTCGTGATCGCGTGGGTCGTGGTCACGCTCGTGCGATGGATCGAGCACCTCACCAGGTTCGGCCGGATGGCCGACATCCTCGATCGCGTCGAGGATGCCGCGGCGGACACCCTGCGCGCGCATGCCCGCCGCCCTCACCTCGGAGGAGAGCCCCCGAGCGACCCCGCCGGACCCGTGGTGGCCGTGGGCGCCGAGCGCACGGGATTCCTCACGGTGGTCGCGATGGACCGGCTCGCGGCGGCCGCGAAGGAGCACGGGCTGCGCATCCACGCCCGTGTGGTGCCGGGCGACGACGTGCGCCCCGGCGACACCCTCGCGCTCGTCGAGGGTGGCCCGGGCGAGGCCGCACGGACTGCGGTGCGTGACGCCTTCCTCGTCGAACGTCACCGCACCTACGAGCAGGATCCGCGGCTCGGGGTCGTCGCCCTCGCCGAGATCGCGAGCCGCGCGCTGTCGCCGTCGACCAACGACCAGGGAACCGCGATCGAGGTGCTCGGGGCCCTGCAACGGGTCCTCGCCGACGTGCAGGGTGTGCCCGAGGAGCGGGAGGTCTCCCATCCGGGGGTCCACATGGCTCGCGTCGAGCTCAGCGACCTCCTGGTGGACGGATTCCGACCGATCGCGCGGGACGGTGCCGGTGTGGTCGAGGTCGGCGTGCGCCTCCAGCACGCGCTCGCCGGACTCGCGCACGCGGCGCCCGGAGAGAAGGCCGAGCCGATCCGGGCGATGGCGGAGGAGGCGGCCCGCAGGTCGCTGTCCGCGCTCACCGATCCCGTGGACCGGGACGCGATCGCCGAGGCCGCCGCGGCGCTGCTCGGCGGGCCTCCTCAGGCGAGCTGAGCCGCGAGGAACGCGCGCACGTCGCCCATCTCCTCCTCGTGAACGGCGTGCCCGAGGCCCGGATAGACGTGGCGCGTCGCGACGGTGTGCGCGTCGATCCACCGCGCGGTGCGCGCGACGGCCTCCGGCCAGATCACGGGATCCGCGTCCCCGCGCCCCCAGAACACCGGGGGGCGGGTGCGTGCGAGCGCGGCGTCGGCGGGTTCCTCGCCCTCGTGGACGAACCCGGCGAGCACCACCGGGGCGACCACCCGCTCGGGGCGGGTCCGCAGCAGCTGGAGCGCCATCAGGCCGCCCTGCGAGAAGCCCATCGGCACCACCTGGACGTCGTCGGGCAGGGTCGCCTCGACCCAGTCCCAGACGGCGTCCGCCGCCGACCGGATCGCGGTGACGTCCATGGCCCCGTCGGTGGAGAGCGGGAACCACGCCGCGGCGCCGTAGCCCATCTCGAGGGGCGCCCGCAGCGACGCCCACGGGAGTCCCCGCGGGAGGAACGCGGCGAGGCCAGGCAGGTCGTGCTCGTGCGAGCCGAAACCGTGCAGGAGGAGGGCGACGCGGTCCGGCGACGCGGTCGGGCCGGGCCAGCCGGGGGAGAGGACGGATCTCAGCAGAGGCATGCGCCCAGTATCGCGGTCGTCGGACGTGGCCTCGTGCGCGTGGAAGGATGGCGCCACCGACCGTGGAGGGATCCTCATGACCGACACCGACGCCCACGCCGCCGGCCAGCGAGCCGAGCGGGATCGCATCGTCGCCTATCTCGCGTTCCACGAGGCCAGCGCGCGTGCCAAGGCCGACCAGGCCGAGTCCGACGACTCGCGCGTCTACCAGAGCACCATCGCGAACGCGATGAAGGCGATGGGCGAGGCGATCGCCGGCGACTTCCACTGGAAGGCGCCGCTGTAGGGCGTCCGGTCAGGGCACGGTGTGCCCGGCGGCGCGGAACATCTCGTACCACTCGGACCGCGCGAGGTGGACGTCGGCGCCCTGCGCGGCGGCCACGACGCGCGCGGGGGTCGTGGTGCCCAGCACCACCTGCATCTGCGCGGGGTGGCGGGTCAGCCACGCCACCGCGATCGCCTCGGCCGGCACCTCGTACTTCCAGGCGAGGCGGTCGATCACGGCGTTGAGCTCCGCGTAGTTGGGGTTGCCCAGGAACGGGCCGTCGAAGAAGCGGGACTGGAACGGCGACCAGGCCTGGAGGGTGATGTCGTTCAGGCGGCAGTAGTCGACGATCCCGTTGTCCCGGTCGATCGACTGGTCCAGGTCGCCCATGTTCATGGCGATCCCGCTGGCGATCGACGGGGCGTGCGTCACCGAGAGCTGGATCTGGTTGGCGACCAGCGGCTGGCGCACCGAGCGCTTGAGCAGCTCGATCTGACCAGGGGTGTGGTTCGAGACGCCGAAGTGGAGCACCTTGCCCGCGGCGTGCAGATGGTCGAAGGCGCGCGCGACCTCGTCGGGCTCGACCAGGGCGTCGGGACGATGCAGCAGCAGGATGTCGATGCGGTCGGTGCCGAGCGCCTCGAGCGAGCCCTCGACGGAGTCGACGATGTGGTCGTAGCTGAAGTCGAAGTACGGTCCGGGCTGGCGGATGCCGCACTTGGTCTGGATGGTGAACGCGTCGCGCTCGGACGGGCTCAGCCGCATCGCCTCCGCGAACCGGCGCTCGCACCCGTGGTATGGCGGACCGTAGAGGTCGGCGTGGTCGATGAAGTCGATGCCGACGTCGCGCGCGGCCGCGACGAGCTCGCGCACCTCGTCGTCGCTCTTCTCGACGATCCGCATGAGCCCGAGCACGACGGCGGGCGCGACGATCTCCGTCCCCGGCATGGCGATGGTCTTCATGGTGGTCCTCCTCGACGTCGGCGTCGGCCCGCGACGGGGCCCTGTCCCCAGGCTAGGCCCGCGCGGCGTAGGCGCGTGACGCCTCGACGAACGCCTCCCACAGGCCGAGCTCGCCCGGGTCATGCTCCGGGTGCCACTGGACGGCGACGCAGAAGGCGAGCGACGGGTCCTCGATCGCCTCGATCAGCCCGTCCGCGCTGCGTGCGGACACCACCAGGCCGCGCCCGAGCCGGTCGATCGCCTGGTGATGGTAGACCGGCACGGCGCGCCTGGCGGGGTGGCACCGCGCGAGAAGCGTCCCCGGCTGGACCGACACCTCGACCGGGCGGAACACCGCGTCGCCCCGCTGGTAGCCCGTGTGGCCGACCACGTCGGGCACATGCTGGTGCAGCGTGCCGCCACGGGCGACGTTGAGCAGCTGGGCGCCGCGGCACACGCCGAGCACGGGCATGCCGCGCTCCACGGCCGCCGCGAGCAGGGCGAGCTCCCACGCGTCGCGGTCCGCGCGCGGGGCGTCGGTCTCCGGATGGCGGGCGGCGTCGTAGAGGGCGGGATCGACGTCGTAGCCCCCGGTCAGGTAGAGCCCGTCCATGCGGTCGAGCGCCGCGCCGGCCCGGTCCGGCGCGTCGGGCGGGAGGACGGCGGCGGTGCCGCCCGCGCGACGCAGGGGCGCGAGGTAGGCGTCCGGCAGCCAGACGGCCTCCTGGGTCCAGATGCCGGTCGACGCGACCTCCCTGTACGTGGTGGTCGCGATCATCGGGGGCGTGCTCACGTCGGCAATCTAGCCGGGTCGCGCGGCTAGGCTTGACTGCCGTGAGCACCCCCGACTCGTTCCACGTCCCCGACGGCCCTCACGACATCCGGCTGGTGGTGTGCGACATGGACGGCACCCTGCTGGACGCGGCGAAGCGCATCCCCGACGCCCTATGGCCGCTCGTCGACCACATGCGGGGTCGGGGGATCGTGTTCGCGCCCGCGAGCGGACGCCAGCACGCGACGCTGGCGCGTCAGTTCGAGCGCCTGGGGGAGGGGCTCGTCGTGATCGCGGAGAACGGGTCGTACGTGGCGCGCGGGGGCGTCGAGATATCCTCGTCGCCGCTGCCGGACGGTGTGCTCGGCGACATCGTCGCCGCCGTGCGGGACCACGCCCGGGCGGGTTTCGATGTGGGAACCGTCGTGTGCGGCAAGCGTTCGGCCTACATCGAGCGCGACGATGCGGCGTTCGTGGAGAAGGCGTCGCCGTACTACGCCGCGCTCGAGATCGTGGACGACCTCGCGGCGGTCGACGACGCCATCCTGAAGGTGGCGGTGTACGACTTCGGCAACGCGGCGCATGACACGGCGCCGGTCCTGGAGCGCTTCCAGGGCGACCTCGCCGTGGTCGTGTCGGATCGGCACTGGATCGACATCATGCGCACCGGCGTGCACAAGGGGGTCGCGGTCGCCCGTCTCCAGGAGGCGCTCGGCGTCACCCCGGAGCAGACGGTCGTGTTCGGCGACTACCTCAACGACCTGGAGATGATGGACCGCGGACACCTGTCGTTCGCGATGGCGAACGCGCATCCCGAGGTCGCGCAGCGGGCGCGGTACCGCGCCCCCTCGAACGTCGACGCGGGCGTGATCACCACGCTGCGCCGTCTGCTCGACCACCCGCTGGCATCGTCCTGATACCCCCTGGGGTATAGTCCTGCCATGGACGTCCTCGACGCGCTCCGCGCCTGGCCCGCCCGCCGCTGGATGGTGGCCGCCGCCACCGCCGCCGCCACCTACCTGCTCATCGCCCTCCCGACCGACCTGATCCCCAACCCGGTCTTCGGCAGGGAGATCCCCCCGACCGCGTGGTCGTACTGGGCGCTCGGCCTGTCCGCCGTCCTGTCCGGCCTGGTGACGGCGACCTACGTCGCGACGCCCGACGAGGCGCAGCGTCCGCGCGAGGGACGGCTCGGCATGGCGGGTGCGCTCGTCACGTTCTTCGCGGTGGGCTGCCCGGTGTGCAACAAGCTGGTGCTGCTCGCGCTGGGCTACACCGGCGCGATCCAGTTCTTCGAGCCCATCCAGCCGTACCTCGCCGGCGGCGCGATCGTCCTGCTGGCCTGGGCGTTCGTCGCGAGGGTTCGACGCGAGAGCTCCTGCGTGCTCCCTGAGCGGCCGCTCACACCGGTGCGCTGACCTCCGCGGCGCCGGCACGCACGCCGATGCGGGAATGTTCCGCGCGGCGCTAGCGTGACACCGAGGGCGCGACCGACGCGCCGGCCGCGCGCAGCGGCCCTCACCCGGAGGAGGACTCATGGAGATCGCAAGCAAGGCCGCAGGCGTCTGGAACGGCGGGCTCAGCGACGGAGCCGGCACCGTCGCGCTCGGCTCGGGCAACGGCGAGTTCGCCGTCACCTGGAAGGCGCGGTCCGCGGGGCAGGAGGGCGCGACCACCCCGGAGGAGCTGCTCGCCGCCGCGCACGCGTCCTGCTTCTCGATGGCGCTGTCGCACGCCCTCGAGGGCAACGGCACCCCGCCGGACGCCCTCGAGGTCGGCGCGGAGGTGCGTTTCGAGGCCGGCAAGGGCGTGACGGCGAGCATCCTGACGGTCCGCGGGACCGTGCCGGGCCTCGACCAGGACGCCTTCGCCCGGTTCGCCGACGAGGCGAAGGCCGGATGCCCGGTGTCTCAGGCGCTCGCCGGCGTGCCGATCACCCTGGCGGACGCCACCCTGGTCGGCTGACGAGTCAGCGGGCGTCGTGCACCACGGCGCCCGCGACCGTCGTCAGCGCGACCGGGATCCGCCGCAGCGCGTCGCCGTCGGCCGCCAGCGGGTCCTGGTCGAGCGCGACCAGGTCCGCCGGAGCGCCGGGGGAGAGGTCGTGCCGCGTGGAGGCGGCCAGCGCCTCGACCACCGTGATCGCCTGCTCCGGATGCCAGGGCGCGCGTCCGTCGCGCGTGCGCGCGACCGCCGCGGCGATCGCGATCCACGGGTCCAGCGGCGCGACCGGCGCGTCGGACCCGAGCGCCAGGCGCGCCCCCGCGTCGAGCAGGGAGCGCAGCGCGAACGCGCGGTCGGCCCGATCGCCCCACAACGCGTCGGTCGCGTCGCGGTCGTCGAGCGCGTGCTCCGGCTGCACGCTCGCCACCACGCCGAGCGCGGCGAACCGGGGCAGGTCGTCCTCCGCGAGCAGCTGCGCATGCTCGATGGAGCCGCGCGCACCGGAGGCCGCGAACGCGTCCAGCGCGATCGTGTTCGCCCGATCGCCGATCGCGTGCACCGCCGCGTGGATCCCCCCGGCATGGGCGCGAGACAGCAGCCGCGCCAGCTCCTCGCCGGGGACGTTCTGGATCCCGTGCCCGCCCGCGGGGTAGGGATCACGGCAGTGCGCCGTCAACGTGTTCAGCGAGCCGTCCGTGATGACCTTGAGCGGTCCGTGGACGACCAGCCCCCGGGTGCCGGGCACCCCGAGGCCCGTGGTGGCGCCCTGCGCGATGCGCGAGTCGAGCAGCTCGCGGTAGAAGCCGGCCACGACGCGCAGCGGCGGCGCGCCTGCCTGCACGCGCTCGGTCCAGACCGCGGCGTTGTCCGCCATCTCGAGGTCGACGATGCCGACGAGGCCCCGGGCGTGGGCCGCTGCGATCACCGCCGCGAGCGCCTCCGGCGCGGGCGGGGCCGCGTCGAGCACCCGCTGCGCCGCGAAGGCCTCGTCCTCTCGCAGCACCCCGGCGCGCGGCAGCCCGAGCTCCCGCGCGGCGGCGCTGTTCACCCATGAGGTGTGGAGGTCGCCCGACAGCACCACGGTCGGGGCGGCTCGCGCGGCGTCCAGCCCGTCGAGCGTCGGCGGCTGCTCCCAGGTGGCCCACCGGAAGCCGAAACCGACCAGCAGCCCGTCCGGCGGGGCGAGCGCCACGGACGCGCAGACCTCCTCAGCGGACGACGCGGCCGACACGTCGAGCCGCCCCCAGGTGCGGGCCCACTGGGTGAAGTGCACGTGGCGATCCCACAGTCCCGGCATGACCCACCGGCCCTCGAGGTCCACGACGTGGTCGGCGGGTCGCGCGGGGTCGTCGACCGCGACGATCCGTCCGTCCTCGACGGCGAACGCGACCTCGCCGTCCCTGCCGACCGGACGGGCGCGGGTGAAGGTGATGCGGGTCAAGGGGGCACCTCCGGGACTCACGACGTCACGAAGCGTAGCCCCGCCGGACACTGTCGCTAGCATCGGCGCATGTCCGCTCCCCGGTCCTCCGCGTGGTGGCGCGAGCCCGTCGAGGGCGTGCGCGCGGCGCTCCGAGGGCTCCGTACGTGGGCGACCGATCCCCGCGCGATGCTGCTCGGCGCCGTGCCGGGGTTCGTGTCGCTCGTGGTCCTCGCCTTGGTCGTCGCGGTGGTCGTGTCGCGCGCCGACTGGCTCGGTGACCGGGTGGGCCATGGGATCGGGGGAGACGGCTGGTGGGGCGACCTGCTCGCGATCGCGGCGGCCATCGCGGTGGTGGTCGCGGGCGGGCTGGTCGCGGTGCTCCTGTTCGCGACGCTGACTCTCACGATCGGCCAGCCCTTCTTCGAGGCGATCTCGAGGCGCGTCGACGAGCGGCTCGGAGGGCTGGTCGAGGCGGTCCCCGACGAGCCCTGGACGCGGGCCGCGATCCGGGGCGTCGGGGAGGGCCTCATCACGGTGGCCATCTCGATCGCGGTCTCCCTGGCGCTGTTCGCGGTCGGGCTGATCCCGATCGCCGGCTCGGCGACTGCGTTCGCGCTCGGCGCGCTGATCGGCGGGCGCCTGCTCGCCCTCGAGCTCACGTCGTACCCCCTCGCCCGGCGGGGCGTCGTGAGCAGGCGGGAGCGGATCAGCGCGCTGCGCCCGTACCGGGCCCGCACCGTCGCGTTCGGCGCGGCGGTCTTCCTGCTGTTCCTCATCCCCCTGGGCGCGGTGCTCGCGATGCCCGCCACGATCGCGGGCGCGACCATCCTCGTGCGTGGCGTGACCCCGGGCCCGTCGCTCGAGCCCGAGCGGCCGGACGCGTAGCTCAGCCCGCGACGGCCTCCTCGAGGGCGCGCCGCACGCGGTCCACCGCCCCGTCGTCCGCGGTGGACTCGCGCATCGCGGTGAAGATGGTGCGCAGAGGGGCGCCCGGCAGGGGGTGGGTGTCCTCGAGCAGTCCCGCGTGCTCCGCCATAAGGCCCGGCAGGATCGCGACGGCGAGACCGTCCCGCACCAGCTGCACATGCGCCTGGAGGTCCGGGGTCACGAACCGGATGTCCGGCTCGAACCCGGCGAGACGGCACGTCTGCTCGGCGAAGTGCCGCGTGCCCGTGCCGGCGGGCTCCATCACCCACACCGCGTCGGCCAGCGCCGCGACCGAGGTGGCGGTGACCCACCGGCCCCCGACCGCCAGGCGCAGCTCGTCCCGCGTGAGGTCCCGGCGCACCACGCCCGGGTAGTGCGGGGCGGAGTGGTGCGGGTACTCCTCCGCGACGACGAGGTCGTAGTCCCGCGACCACGTCTCGGCGAGCGCCGCGCCGGGCTCGCTCTCCGTGACCACCGTGCGGATCAAGGGATCGGTCTCGCGCAGCATGGCCACGGCGCGGGGGACGATCGTGAGGGACGCCGACTGGAACGCCGCGACACGTACCGTGCCGGCGGGCGCGGTCCCCGAGCGCAGCTCCGCCTCGGCGATCTCCATCGTGGCGAGCAGCTCTTCCGCGCGGGCGACGAGGCGCTCGCCGGCCGGCGTGAGCCGGAGCCCGCGTCCCGCGCGCATGGTGAGCGGGACGCCCGCCTGGCGCTCGAGCCCGGCGAGCTGCTGGGAGACCGCGGACGGCGTGTAGCCGAGGGCGTCGGCGGCGGCCGCCACGGTCCCGCGCTGGGCGAGCTCCCGGAGCGTGGCGAGGCGGACCAGATCGAGCATGGTGCCAGTGAAGCAGAACTTAACGATGTGCGGAACCAATGTGCGCTGGTGGTTCATCCTGGGCTGTCCCACACTGATGCCGGAAGGGAGCGACATGACCATCGACACGCCCGGCATCGCGACGGAGGCCCCGACGGCCGCGGAGGTCGCCGCCCAGGTCCATGACTGGCTCGCGCGGTCACGCGCGCACCCCATCGACGGCTCGGCGCGGATGCTCGCGCGGCTCCTGGTCGACCCCGGTGGTCTCCCGTTCCTCACGGCGCTCGTGGACGGCGTGGTCCGGCCCGAGGACCGGCGCGTCGCCGCCGCCTCGCTGCGGCGCGTCGTCGGCCGCGACCTGTCCTTCCTCCCCGCGTATCAGCGCGGCCTGCTGGCAGCGGGCTCGACGGCCTCGCGCGTCGTGCCCGGGATCGTCGTGGGCACGGTGAGGCTCGTGGTGCGCCGCATGGTCGGGCACCTGGTGGTCGACGCGACCCCGGCACGGATGGGGCAGGCCCTCGCGCGGCTGCGGCGGGCGGGGAGCCGGCTCAACCTCAACCTCCTGGGCGAGGCGGTGCTCGGCGCGGGCGAGGCGGATCGCAGGCTTCAGCGCACCCTCGCGCTCATCGAGCGGGACGACGTCGACTACGTCTCCCTCAAGGTGTCCGCCGCCGTCGCGCCCCACAACCCGTGGGCGTTCGACCATGCGGTGGAGCAGATCTGCGCGCGCCTCGACCCGTTGTACGCCGCGGCCGCCCGCACCGGCACGTTCGTCAACCTCGACATGGAGGAGTACCGGGACCTGGACCTGACCGTGGCGGTGTTCACCCGGCTGCTCGACGCGCCCCGCCACCGCGAGCTGACCGCGGGAATCGTGCTCCAGGCCTACCTCCCGGACTCCCTCGCCGCGCTCGACGGCCTGACGGCGTGGGCGCAGCGGCGCGTCCGTGACGGCGGCGCCCCCATCAAGGTGAGGCTCGTCAAGGGCGCGAACCTGTCGATGGAGCGCGTCGACGCGGAGCTGCACGGATGGCCGCTGGCCACCTGGGGCTCGAAGGTGGAGTCCGACGCCCACTACAAGCGGCTGCTCGACCGCGCGCTCGTGCGCGAGCGGACCGGGGCGGTGCGCGTCGGCGTCGCCGGCCACAACCTCTTCGACGTGGCGTTCGCGCTGCTGCTCGCGCGCGGCCGCGGCGTGGACGATGCGGTCGACTTCGAGATGCTGCTCGGCATGGGCGAGCATGTGGCCGCCACGGTCGCCGAGGACGTCGGCCCGCTCCGGCTCTACACGCCGGTGGTGCATCCCGCCGAGTTCGACGTCGCCCTCGCCTACCTCGTGCGACGGCTGGAGGAGGTGGCGAGCCGAGAGAACTTCATGTCCTCGCTGTACGACCTCGACCGGGACCCGGACGTGTTCGCCCGCGAGAGGGCGCGCTTCGAGGCGGCGCTCGCGCTGGCGGGCCGGCCCGCGGCAGCCAGCCACCGGCGCCGCGCGGAGGCCGGACCGGCGGGCGGCGCCTTCCGGAACGCCTCCGACACGGACCCGGCCGTGCCCGACGCCCGGAGCTGGGCCGCCGGGGTCCGCCGCCTGGCCCAGGCCGGCGAGCTCGGGCGCGCGACCGTGACGGCCTCACGGGTGGCCGACCCCGCCGCGCTCGACGACCGGCTCGCCACCGCATCCGCCGGGGCCGGTGGCTGGCAGGCGCTCGCCCCGGAGCGGCGCGCCGCGATCCTGCGCGCGGCAGCGGACGCGATGGAGCGCCGCCGCGACGAGCTCATCGCGGTCATGATGAGCGAGGCCGGCAAGACGCTCGACCAGGGCGACCCCGAGGTCTCGGAGGCGATCGACTTCGCGCGCTACTACGCCGACCGGTCCCTCGACCTGGTGAGCCTCGCGGGCGCGAGGCCGGTTCCGCGTGCGGTCACCCTGGTCACCCCGCCGTGGAACTTCCCGGTCGCGATCCCCGCAGGAGGCGTGCTCGCCGCGCTCGCCGCCGGCTCCGCGGTGGTCCTCAAGCCGGCGGAGCAGGCGCCGCGCTGCGCCGCCGTGGTCGCGGAGGCGCTGTGGGAGGGGGGCGTGCCGCGCGACGCGCTCGTGCTGGTCGACCTCGACCCCGACACGCTGGGCGAGAGGCTGGTCGGCGACCCGCGGATCGACCAGGTGATCCTCACCGGCGCCTTCGAGACCGCCGAGCTGTTCCACCGCATCCGCCCGGGCCTGCGGCTCCTCGCGGAGACCTCCGGCAAGAACGCGATCGTGGTGACGCCGAGCGCCGACCTCGATCTGGCCGCGCGCGACGTGGTCGCGTCGGCGTTCGGGCACGCGGGGCAGAAGTGCTCCGCGGCCTCGCTCGCGATCCTCGTGGGGTCCGTCGCGACCTCGGAGCGGTTCCTCGGCCAGCTGGTCGACGCGACCCGCTCGCTCGCGGTCGGGGAGGCGACGGACGCCTCCGCGCAGGTCGGCCCGCTCATCGGGCCGGCGGAGGGCAAGCTGCTGCGGGCGCTCACCTCCCTCGAGCCGGGGGAGCGGTGGCTGGTCGAACCGCGCCGCCTGGACCCCGCGGGCCGCGTCTGGAGCCCGGGCATCCGCACCGGCGTCGAGCCGGGATCCTGGTTCCACCTCACCGAGTGCTTCGGCCCGGTGCTCGGGCTGATCGCCGCTCGGGACCTGGACCACGCCCTCGAGATCCAGAACGCCGTCGACTTCGGGCTGACCGCGGGCCTGCACTCCCTCGACCCGGACGAGATCGCGCGCTGGTCGGGCGCCGTCGAGGCGGGCAACGTCTACGTCGATCGCGGCATCACCGGCGCGATCGTGCAGCGTCAGCCCTTCGGCGGCTGGAAGCGGTCGGTCGTGGGGCCGAGCGCCAAGGCCGGTGGCCCGTCCTACCTGTACGCGCTCACCGGCTGGGAGCGGGTCGCCGATCTGGAGGCGGCGCACGTCGACGATGCGCTGCTGGCCGACGCTGCTCCCTGGGTCCACGCCGCGGTCGTGGCCGACGCGCCCGTCTGGGCGCGCATGGCCGCCCCGGTCGACCGCTCCGGGCTCGCGTGCGAACGCAACGCGCTGCGGCATCGTCCCGTGCCCGCCGAGATCCGCTGGGACGGCGCCGACGTCGACGCGCTGCTCCGGGTGTGCGCCGCCCGCCTCCGGGTGGGCGGGACGGGGGGCGTGTCGATGCCGGTGGCGCCCGATCCCGACCTTCGGGCCCGGCTCGGCTCCGCCGGGCTGGCGGTGGTCGTCGAGGACGAGCCGGCCCTGCTGGCACGGCTGGCCGAGACGCCCGGTGCGCGTGTGCGGAGCGTGGGCCGCCCTCTCGCGCAGACGGCCTCCGTCGCGGTCTACGACGCGCCCGTCACCGCAGCGCCCCAGCTCGAGCTGCTGCCCTTCGCGCGAGAGCAGGCCGTCTCGGTGACCATGCACCGCTTCGGCACCCCGTGGCCCGCCGGCGAGGCGGCGCTCAGGCCTGAGGACCGGCCAGGAGACGTGCGATCGTGAGCGCCGTGACGCGTGCGGCGCGATTCGAGGAGATGGTGCTGGCCTGAGGACCGTACCCGGCGAGGAACAGCCCGGGCTCGTCCGGGACCCGCCCGTCCTCGACCACGATCCCGCCGACCTCGTTGACCACACCGAGCGGCTGGAGGTGGGTGAGGTCGGGACGGAACCCGGTCGCCCAGATGATCGCGTCCAGATCCACGTGCTCGCCGTCGGCGGTGACGGCGCCGGTCGCGTCGAGAGAGGCGAACATCGGCTCACGCCGCAGCCGGTCCTTGCCCTCCAGGCGCCGCACCAGGGGCGAGCGGGGCAGCCCCGTCACCGCCACGATCGACGGCAGCGGCCTGCCTGCGCGCGCCGCCTCGTCCTGGATGCCGACCGCGATGCGTCCGCGCTCCGCGGTGAGCTCCTCCTCCTCGTCGTGGAACAGCGGCACCCGCCGCGTGTACCAGTGGAGGTCCTGGGCGACGTCGCCCACCTCGTCGAGGAACGTGAGGGCGGAGGTCCCGCCGCCGACCACGGCGACCCGGAGTCCGACGAAGGGCGCCGGGTCCGTGTAGTCCGCGGTGGTGATCTGGAGGCCCGAGAACTCCTCCCGGCCGTCGACCAGGGGCAGCCGGGGACGGTTCCACGTGCCGGTCGCGGACACCACCACACGCGCCCGCACGGCGGTGACCGGGGAGCCGGGCGCGCACTCCACCACATAGCCGTCCCCGTCCCGACGCACCGCCGTGACGCGGGCGGGCCGGACCACGCGGAGATCGTGGTGATCCTCGTACGCGCCGTAGTACTCGGCGACGAGCTCCCGCGCCGGCCGGTGCGGATCCGCCTCGGTGAAGGTCAGCCCCGTGTCGGTCATCCCGGGAAGGTCGTGGAGCCGATGCGTGCCCCCCAGGGTGAGCCCGGGCCACCGATGCCGCCATGCACCGCCCGCGCCGGGGTTCGCGTCGAGGACGAGCAGGTCGTCACCGGGCGTCAGGCCCCGACGGCGCAGATGGTAGGCGACGGCGAGCCCGGCCTGCCCCGCGCCGATCACGACCACGGCGGCGTGGGTCGGGATGTGCTCGGGCATGGGGACAAGCCTAGGCGGGCGACGGGGCCGCGAGGGACGCGGGTGTCACCGTGCGGTCGGCTGGGCGACCCCGAGCGAGACCGCGAGACGGTCGATCTCGACGCGGCAGGTGCTGAGGGGGTTGCCGTCGAGCACGCGCATCGCCGTGCGGGCGAGCGCGTCCGTCTCCTCGGGCTCGAGGATGTCCGTGAGCGCCGCCCGGACGGCGTCCGCGTGCACGCGCTGAGCGGCGGCCGCCTTGAGCCGGCCCTGCGAGCGGATCTCGACCCACGTGCCGCGCAGGTCCTCGTGGCACGTCACGCGGGACACGAGGTCGCGCGCCTCCATGCGTGAGACGTGGTGCGAGGTGCGGGACTTCTCCCAGCCGAGCATCTCGCCGAGCTCGCCGGCGCGCATGCGTCCGTCCTCCGACCGCGCGAGGGCGGAGAGGATCTCGAAGTCGGGGACCGAGATGCCGACCGAGGCCTGGAGCCGCTGCTCCAGGATCCCCTGCAGGCGGCGACCCATCAGGGTGAGCGCGCGCCAGAGCGCGGTCTCGCGCTCGTCGGCGGCAGGAGTGGTCACGCCTCCATCGTACGGGGGCGCGGCAGGCGTGTCACCGCGCCGCGCGCTGCGGTGGTCGCCGCCGCGGCTCCGGCATAGGCTGGAGACGTCCCTCAGGCAGCGATGGAGGTGCACGATGGGCGAGCAGAGCGTGACGGACACGCGGCACTACCGTTTCGAGCAGATCAGGGCGCGGGAGCTCGCGCGCGGGGCGTCCGAGGACGAGGCCGCGAGGATCGCGGCGGAGACCGTGGACAAGGTCGCCGAGGAGGCATCCGACTCCTGAGCACGCTCGTAGACTGTCGCGCGTGAGCGACGAGTCGAGCGTGGAGGACGGTGCCGCGACCCGTGCCACGGGTGAGCCGCGGGACCAGGTGTGGACCGTGCCCAACCTGATCAGCACGGTCCGGATCGTGCTGATCGTCGTGTTCGTCGTGCTCCTCGCGGGGCGCCACGACGGTTGGGCGATCGCCGCGCTGATCGGTGCGGGCGTGTCCGACTTCCTCGACGGCTATCTCGCGCGCCGGTGGGATCAGGTGACGCGGCTCGGCCGCATCCTCGATCCCGCCGCCGACCGGCTGCTCACGTTGGCGGTGGTGATCGGCCTCGCCGCGCGCGGCGTCATCCCGTGGTGGCTGACAGCAGTGCTGCTCACGCGCGACGCCGTGGTCGGCGTGGCGCTGCTGGTCGCTCGTGCGCGCGGCGCGGAGTCCTCGCAGGTCACCCTCGTGGGCAAGGCGGCGACCTTCGGGCTCTACGTGTTCCTGCCCTGGGCCTACATCGCCTTCCTGGCCGAGTGGCCGATCGCCTGGACCGTGTTCTTCGTCGGCACGCTCGCCGCCACGGTGCTGTACTGGGTGTCGGGGGTCGGGTACGTGGTCGATCTCGTGAATCGGTCGCGCGCCACCGTTCCTCCGGCGGGGGCGTGAGCCCTAGGATGGGGATCGTCCGATGGCAGGAGGAGGCGTCATGACGTACGACGAGAGCCCCGTCGAGAGGACCATGTCCCTCGACTCGGCCGCCCCGGTCGACGAGGGCGTGCCGCACCGCCTGAGCGCCCAGGACCAGGCCGCGGTCGACGCGCTCGGTCCGGACCACGCGCTGCTGATCGTGCACCACGGCCCGAACATGGGCGCACGGTTCCTGCTCGACGTCGACATCACCACGGCGGGCCGCTCGGTGAAGTCGGACATCTTCCTCGACGACGTCACCGTCAGCCGCGAGCACGCCCAGTTCATCCGCGACGGCGTGGAGTTCTACGTGCGCGATCACGGCTCGCTCAACGGCACCTACGTCAACCGCGAGAGCGTCTCCGAGCGTCGGCTGGCCGCGGGCGACGAGGTGCAGATCGGCAAGTACCGCCTCACCTTCTATCCGGGTGCCCGGGGCTGATCCCCGCATGGCCTCGGCCGCCGGCGACGCCGCCGCATCGTCCCCACGCGCCGTAGCGCCGTCCTCTCCCGAGCCGCTGGTCGGGACCTGGCCGCACGCGCTCTCGCACGAGCCCATGCTCCGCGTCAGCGACGTGCTCGCGCTCGTGCAGCGGAGCTTCCCGACGCTGACGACGTCGAAGCTGCGGTTCCTCGACTCCCATGGCCTGGTGTGCCCGCAGCGCACGCCGTCGGGATACCGGCAGTACTCCCCGGCGGACGTCGAGCGCGTGCGATTCGTGCTCCGGCAGCAGCGTGACCACTACCGCCCGCTCACGGTGATCAAGGAGCAGCTCGACGCGCTCGACAGCGGCCGTCTGCACGAGCCGGTCACGCTCCAGGAGATCGGCGAGGCGCCCTCGGACTACCTGAGCGCCGCGGAGGTCGCGGAGCGCGGGGGAGTGTCGGTGGACGTGCTGGGCGAGCTCGAGCGCGCCGGTCTGGTCGCCGCCACCGTGCCCGACGGCTACGAGCCGGCCGTGCTCGACGTCGTGGTCGCCGCATCCGCGTACCTGGCGGCGGGCGGGGACGTGCGCGCGCTCCGCACGCTGGTGCTCGCCGCGCGGCGCGAGGCTGATCGTGCGGACGATGCGGCGGCCCCGTTGCGGCGCCGGGGCGGGGGAGAGGCGGACGCCCGTGCCGCCGAGTTCGGAGAGGCCGCGATCGCCGTGTTCTCCGCGTCCGTGCGGCTTCGCGTGGGAGGATGAGGGAAGCGGCGCGCGACACGGCCCGCGGTCGTTGACCCGGCCTCGGTCGAGCCCTAACGTTGAAGTCAAGGTTGAACCTAGGAGGAGCGATGACCGACGAGTCCGGCCGCGGCGTGACCCGGCTCGACCAGGGCATCCTCTTCGACGACGGCCTCGCGCACCTCGACGAGAACGCGGGCTACCGCGGACCCACCGCATGCAAGGCCGCGGGGATCACCTACCGTCAGCTCGACTACTGGGCGCGCACCGGCCTGGTGGAGCCCAGCGTGCGGTCCGCCACGGGGTCGGGGACCCAGCGCCTGTACGGCTTCCGGGACATCCTCGTCCTGCGCGTGGTGAAGCGCCTGCTCGACTCCGGCGTCTCGCTCCAGCAGATCCGTTCGGCTGTCTCGCACCTGCGCGAGCGCGGGGTCGAGGACCTCTCACGGATCACCTTGATGTCGGACGGCGCGTCCGTGTACGAGTGCACGTCGGACGACGAGGTCATCGACCTGGTGCAGGGCGGCCAGGGCGTCTTCGGCATCGCTCTCGGCAAGGTCTGGCGCGAGCTCGAGGGTTCGCTCCTGGCGCTGCCCGCCGACCGGCCGGAGGACCTCGAGACCGTGGGCGCCGACGACCTGGCGGAGCGTCGCGCCCGTCGTTCCCAGGCCGGCTGACGCCGGCGTCCACACGCCCGCACCGGGCGGCGCGTCGTCGCGCGCCCCGGCGCCCCCACCCGCACGTCCCGCCATGTGAGACGCCCCGCACCGCGGCTGACTCGGCACCCGAAACCTGGCAGGATGTCCCCAACGTCGAAGGGAAGCAGATGTTCGCCAAAGTCCTCGTGGCAAACCGCGCAGAGATCGCCGTCAGGGCCTTCAGGGCCGCATTCGAGAACGGTGCCCGCACAGTCGCGGTGTTCCCGCACGAGGATCGGATGTCCGAGCACCGCGTCAAGGCCGACGAGGCCTACCAGATCGGCGAGGAGGGACACCCGGTCAAGGCGTACCTCGACATCGAGTCGATCCTCGAGGTCGCCAAGCAGGCCGGCGCCGACGCGATCTACCCGGGCTACGGCTTCCTGTCCGAGAACGTGGACTTCGCGCGCCGCTGCGCCGAGGAGGGCGTGACCTTCATCGGCCCGCCGCCGGAGGTGCTGGCGAAGGCCGGCGACAAGGTCGCCGCGCTCAAGGCGGCCCGCGACGCCGGCGTGCCCGTGCTGGACTCCTCGGAGCCCTCGCGTGACCCCGAGTTCATCATCGCCGAGGCCGACCGCATCGGCTACCCGGTCTTCGTCAAGGCCGTCGCGGGCGGCGGCGGTCGCGGCATGCGCCGCGTCGAGCGCCCCGAGGACCTGCCGGAGCTGCTCGCCTCGGCGATGCGCGAGGCCGAGAACGCGTTCGGCGACCCGACGGTGTTCCTCGAGCAGGCCGTCCTGGGCCCGCGCCACATCGAGGTGCAGATCCTCGCGGACGCCGAGGGCAACGTCATCCACCTCTTCGAGCGCGACTGCTCGGTGCAGCGCCGCCACCAGAAGGTGATCGAGATCGCGCCCGCGCCCGCGCTCGACCCGGCGATCCGCGACGCGCTCTGCGCGGATGCGGTGAAGTTCGCCACCAGCCTCGGCTACGTGAACGCCGGCACCGTCGAGTTCCTGGTCGCCACCGAGGGCGAGCGCGCCGGCCAGCACGTCTTCATCGAGATGAACCCGCGCATCCAGGTCGAGCACACCGTGACCGAGGAGGTCACCGGCGTCGACCTGGTGAGCTCGCAGATGCGGATCGCCTCCGGCGAGACGCTCGAGGACCTCGGCCTGCGCCAGGACAACGTCCGCGTCACGGGCTTCGCGGTGCAGACCCGCGTCACCACCGAGGACCCCGCCAACGGCTTCCTCCCCGACACCGGGCGCATCGTCGCCTACCGCTCGCCCGGCGGCGCCGGTGTCCGCCTCGACGGCGCGACCGGTATGGCCGGCAACACCATCACGGGCCACTTCGACTCGATGCTGGTGAAGCTCACGTGCCGCGGCTACAACTTCGAGACCGCGATCACGCGCGCCGAGCGCGCGCTCGCCGAGTTCCGCATCCGCGGCGTCACCAACAACATCAAGTTCCTCCGCAACGTGCTCTCCTCGGCCGAGTTCCGCGCCGGCGGCGTCACCACCGCGTTCATCGACCAGCACCCCGAGCTGCTCCAGGTGGGGGAGAACCAGGACCGCTCGTCGAAGCTGCTCGCGTTCCTGGGCCACACCACGGTGAACCGGCCCCACGGCGAGCACGCGGAGGCCGTGGTGCGTCCCGGCGACAAGCTGCCCGCGATCGACCTCGAGGCCGAGCCGCCGGCGGGCTCGCGTCAGCGACTGCTCGAGCTGGGGCCGGAGGGCTTCGCCAAGGCGCTGCGCGAGCAGGAGGCGCTCGCCGTCACCGAGACCACCATGCGGGACGCGCACCAGTCGCTGCTCGCGACCCGCGTGCGCACCTACGACCTGCTCGCCGCGGCCGGCCATACGGCCCGCATGACGCCCGAGCTGCTGTCGGTCGAGTGCTGGGGCGGCGCAACCTACGACGTGTCCATGCGCTTCCTGTCCGAGGACCCGTGGATCCGCCTCACGGACCTGCGCGCCAAGATGCCGAACATCGCGCTGCAGATGCTGCTGCGCGGGCGGAACACGGTCGGCTACACGCCCTACCCCGACGAGGTCGCCGTGGCGTTCGTCGAGGAGGCTGCGGCCACCGGCATCGACATCTTCCGCATCTTCGACGCCCTCAACGACGTCGAGCAGATGCGTCCCGCGATCGAGGCCGTCCGGGGCACCGGCACCGCGATCGCCGAGGCGACGCTTTGCTACACGGGCAACATGATCTCGCCCGAGGAGAAGCTGTACACGCTCGACTACTACCTCAACCTCGCCGACTCGCTGGTCGAGGCCGGCGCGCACATGCTGGCGATCAAGGACATGGCGGGCCTGCTGCGCCCGGCGGCCGCGTACGTCCTCGTGAGCGAGCTCCGCAAGCGGTTCGACCTGCCGATCCACCTGCACACGCATGACACGGCCGGCGGCCAGATCGGCACGCTGCTCGCGGCGGCCGAGGCCGGGGTCGACGCGGTCGACGTCGCGAACGCGGCGATGGCCGGCACCACGTCGCAGCCCCCGATGTCGGCGCTCGTCGCCGCCCTGGAGCACACCCAGCGCGACACCGGGATCGCCCTCGCCGCGGCGCAGGACCTGGAGCCGTACTGGGAGTCCGTGCGACGCCTGTACTCGCCGTTCGAGTCCGGACTGCCGGGCCCGACGGGGCGCGTGTACCACCACGAGATCCCGGGCGGCCAGCTCTCCAACCTGCGTCAGCAGGCGATCTCGCTGGGCCTGGCGGACAAGTTCGAGGCGATCGAGGACATGTACGCGGCCGCCAACCGGATCCTCGGCAACCTCGTCAAGGTCACGCCGTCCTCGAAGGTGGTCGGCGACCTCGCCCTGCACCTGGTCGCGAACGATGCGGACCCCGCGGACTTCGAGGAGAACCCGGACAAGTACGACCTGCCCGACTCCGTCATCGGCTTCCTCGCCGGCGAGCTCGGCGACCCGCCGGGCGGCTGGCCCGAGCCGTTCCGCAGCAAGGCCCTGCAGGGCCGCGATGTCACGCGCACGCTGCCCGAGCTCAGCGAGGACGACCGCGAGGTGCTGGCGGTCGCCGGCCCGGACCGCCGGCGTCGTCTCAACCACCTGCTGTTCCCGGGACCGGCCAAGGAGTTCGACAAGGCGGTGGACACGTACGGCGACATCTCCGTCATCGATACGTTCCACTACCTGTACGGCCTCACGGTCGGCAGCGGCGAGGAGGCCGTGATCGAGCTGCACCGGGGTGTGCGGATCATCGCGACCATCGAGGCCGTCGGCGAGCCCGACGACCACGGCGAGCGCACCGTGATCTTCAACTTCAACGGCCAGATCCGCCCGATCCAGGTGCGCGACCTGTCCGCCAAGATCGAGGTGGTCCAGCGCGAGAAGGCCGATGCCTCCAAGCCCGGGCACATCGCGTCGCCGTTCACCGGGCTGGTGACGCCCCGCGTGTCGGAGGGCGACCAGGTCGAGGCCGGTCAGACGGTCGCCGTGATCGAGGCCATGAAGATGGAGTCCTCGATCACCACGCCCGTGGCCGGCACGGTCGCGCGCGTCGTCATCGACTCGTCGGAGGCGCTCGGCGGCGGCGACCTGGTGCTCGTGGTCGAATAGGCTGGTGCGGGACCATCGTCCCGTCGCCCGTCCGAGGGCTGCCGGGACCATGGACTGGCCCATCCGAGAAGGAGGACATCATGAAGGTGCTCGTCGCTGTCGGCTCGAAGTACGGAGCCACCCGCGAGGTCGCCACCCGCATCGCCGAGGACATCCGTGCCCACGGCTTCGAGGTCGACCTTCTGGATGCCTGCGACGTGCAGGGGATCCAGTACTACGAGGCCGTCATCATCGGCTCGGCGGTGTACGGCGGCCTCTGGCGCCGCGACGCCTCGGCGCTCATCAAGCAGCACCGTGACGAGCTGATCGCGAAGGACGTCTGGCTGTTCTCGGTCGGCATGGAGACCGTCGTGAAGCCCGGGCAGCCGCTCGACGAGTCCGACGGCTTCGCCCGCGAGGTCCAGGCGCACGACCACGCCCGTTTCCCGGGCGCCATCAACTGGGACCGCCTGAACGTGGGGGAGAAGGCCCTGATCAAGGCGCTCAACCCCCCGATGGGCGACTTCCGGGACTTCACCGCGGTCCGCGAGTGGACCGAGCGCGTCGCCGCCAAGCTCGAGGAGCTCGCCGCCGCGTAGCGCGCGCCGCCCCTGCGATGCGAGAGGGCCGCTCCCCGCAGGGGGGAGCGGCCCTCTCGCATGATCACCGGTGTCGGGGGCGGGCGGAGGCGGTCCTGGACCGCCGTGCGGCGGCGCGCACCATGGCGTCGTCGTCCGCCGCGAGCACGGCGAGCCGCTCACCATGCATCCGGGGGCTCCGGGCGGCGGCGAGGCGCACGATCCGGTCGCCATGATCGGACAGCGTCTCGATCGCCTCGGTGGTCGCGGAGGGGTTGCGGGCGAGGGCGGCGCAGACCTCCTGATCGCCGTACAGCGCGACCTCGCGCATGGTCCGCGACGCCAGACCGGCGTGGGCGGCGGCGGCGGCGCGCACCTCGGGGTCGTCGTCGGCGACGAGCCTCGACAGGATCACCGCGGGGCACTCGGGGTCGAGCGCGGCGGCGAGCCTCGCGTCAGGGGAGGGGTCCACCGAGAGCAGCACCAGGTCCGCCAGGCGGTCGGCCCAGACGCGGGTGTCGACGGAGGATCCGGAGCGGTGCACGATGGGGGACATACCGCCAATCTATGACCGTACGGGCGCGCTCGCCAGGGACCAACGAACTAGATATCTGGTGTAACACAAGTATTGTCCTACGCCAACTACGCGTGACTCGGTCGCGGCGCGTCGTGACCGTCGACGGGGGTGGAGCACCCGCGCCGCGATAAACTGGAGGTGGTCCCCACACCCGGCGACGAGGCCGGTGAGATCCATCGCGCCTCGCCGCATGACTCGATGGAGCGCACATGTTCATCGTCGCGGCCGCGGGGGCCACCGCCTCCCAGACCCCGCCCGGATTCTTCTTCATGGTCGCGGTGCTCGCCGCGGGCGCGATCGCCTCCGTGGCGGTCGCGTGGAGGAACCATCACCCGCGCCGTTGAGCATGCGCGGGGGCGTCACCCGCAGGACTCGTAGGCCGCGCGGGTCACGTCCACGTGCAGCTGGGCGTGTCCGGCGTACTCGCGCGCGAGGTCCAGGTCGCCGGCTTCGAGCGTGAGCGTGGCCCAGCCGACGACGCGCTGGGGATGAGACGGCAGCGAGGGGAACGTGTTCCCGCCGGGGGCCCACGCGTCGATCGCCTCGAGCATGATGTCCCACCGCTCCCGCGGGTCCTCCCAGGAGCCGCCCAGCACGTCGGCGTCGACGCAGGCGTTGAGCGCGGGCGGGCCCGCGAGGCCGGAGGAGCCGTCGAGCCCCGGAAGCACTCCGGTCGCGGGATCCACCCCGAGGGAGCCGTCGCCGTCGCCGTCCCCGTAGAGGGGCCCCGCGGGACCCACGACGAGGTTGCGCGCGTCCTCCGCGGCCGCGTGCGCCTCGGCGACGGTAGCGGCCTCACGCCACGAGCCGACCGCCACGTCGAGCGCGTCGAGCCGTGCGGCGATCGCCGAGGGGATCGCGGTCGAGGCGGGTTCCGCGTCGTCGGGCACCTGTGCCGAGCACGCCGCCAGCAAGGCAGCCGTCGCGAGCGTCAGGAGGAGCCGTCTCATCGCCACACGGTACCGCCGACGGTCAGGCCGCGGCGCGGAGGCCCGCGTCGACGGCGCCGAGCGCCCTGGCCAGGGCGGCCGCGCCCGGGGCGGCGTCCGCGTCGCGAGGGCTGCGCCACCGCGCGGCGACCTCGATCTGCAGGCCGGCGAGCCCGAGGTGCCGCTGCGCGAGGTGCGTGACCGTGTAGTGGGGGCGCGCGTCGAACGGCGCGTCGACCGCCACGTCGAAGTCCTCGAGCTCGTGGCGGAGGACCTCGACCGCGAGCAGCTCGAGCGGTCCGGGCCGCGGCCCGGTGCCCAGGCAGAAGTCGGGACCGTGGTGATCGCCCATGCCATGGATGTCCACCACCATGCGGGCCGGAGGCCGCAACTCCCTGAGATGGCGGGCGAACGGGTCGTCCCGCTCGTCCCAGGAGTCCCACGGTGCGTGAGCCCGGGCGGAGACGACCGCGGAGACATCGGCGAGCTCCCCGGCCAGCAGCGTGAGCGAGCCCGTGTGGAGGTCGGCCTGCTTCATCGCGCCGGCGCGATAGTGGCGCGTGCCGTGCGGGGCGCTGAGCACGAGCGCGCTGTCGCGGTCGACGTGGAGCGCGGCGTCCTCGTCGCCGTCGCGCGCGTCCTCCCGGGCGACCCGGAACCGTGCGTCGATCGCGCGCCACCGCGAGGAGACATCCGGCTCGCGCGCCTCGAGCGCGACGGGATCGAGTTCGTGCGTCGTCACCAGGTCTCCAGCCTTCTCAGGGTGGTGCTCACGGGTTCTGCTGGCGTTACCGTACCGCGATACTGCTTATATGTGTGGGTGCGCCGCGCCCGGTGACGCGTGGGCGTCCAACACAGCACGCCTGACGTCCGGGCGAGCGGACGCGCCTGAGGGGGAAGGGGCTCACCCGCCCGCCCCGCGTGCGAACTGACATAATGCACATTATCGGCATCACGCGCAGAGCGTGGCGTCACGCCCCGACGTAGCGCGCGAGGTGCTCACCGGTGAGCGTCGACCGGTCTGCCACCAGCGCCGTGGGCGTGCCCTCGAAGACCACCCGGCCGCCGTCGTGACCCGCGCCCGGTCCGAGGTCGATGATCCAGTCCGCGTGCGCCATGACCGCCTGATGGTGCTCGATGACGATCACGGTCCGGCCGGCGTCGACGAGCCTGTCCAGCAGCCCGAGCAGGTTGTCGACGTCCGCCAGGTGCAGGCCCGTGGTCGGCTCGTCCAGGATGTACACGTCGCCGCGCTCGGCCATGCGTGCCGCGAGGCGCAGCCGCTGCCGCTCGCCGCCCGACAGCGACGTCAGCTCCTGGCCCAGCTTGACATAACCGAGACCCACATCCACCAGCCGCGCCGCGATGGCCGCCGCGGCCGGCACCCGCGCATCGTCCCGGAGGAAGAACTCCGCCGCCTCCGCCGCCGGCATCTCGAGGACGTCCACGATCGAGCGTCCGCCCAGCGTGTGCGCGAGCACGGCGGCCTGGAAGCGCCGGCCCTCGCAGACTTCGCACGGCGTCTCCACCGTGTCCATCGGCCCCAGGTCGGTGTAGATGACCCCGGCGCCGTTGCACGCCGGGCAGGCCCCCTCCGAGTTCGCACTGAACAGCGCGGGCTTCACGCCGTTGGCCTTCGCGAATGCCTTGCGCACGGGTTCCAGCAGGCCCGTGTAGGTCGCGGGATTCGAGCGCCGCGATCCCTTGATCGCCGACTGGTCGATCGCCACCACGCCCTCGCGCCCCGCGACCGACCCGTGGATGAGCGAGCTCTTGCCCGAGCCCGCGACTCCCGTGACCACCACGAGCACGCCCGTGGGCACATCGACGTCGACGTCGCGCAGGTTGTGCGACGATGCGCCGCGGACCTGGATGGCGCCGGTCGGCCTGCGCACAGCCTCCTTGAGCGCCGCGCGGTGGTCGAGGTGACCTCCGGTGAGGGTGCCGGAGGCGCGCAATCCGGAGAGATCTCCCTGGTAGACCACCTCTCCCCCGCTGCCACCCGCGCCCGGGCCCATGTCGACCACATGGTCGGCGATCGCGATGGCCTCCGGCTTGTGCTCGACCACCAGCACCGTGTTGCCTTTGTCGCGCAGCTGCAGGAGCAGGCGGTTCATCGACTCGATGTCGTGCGGATGCAGGCCGATCGTGGGCTCGTCGAACACGTACGTCACGTCGGTGAGCGCCGACCCGAGGTGCCGGATCATCCGCGTGCGCTGCGACTCCCCTCCCGAGAGCGTCCCGGCGGGACGGTCGAGGGACAGGTAGCCGAGCCCGATCTCGACGAACGCGTCCAGCAGGGCGCGCAGGCCCTCGAGCAGCGGCGCCGCCTCGGGCGCGTCGATCGTCCCCGCCCAGGCCGCGAGGTCCGTGATCTGCATCGCGCAGGCGTCCGCGATGCTCACGCCGTCGATACGGGAGCCGCGGGCGCCGTCGTTGAGACGGGTGCCCGCGCAGTCCGGGCACGTCGTGAACGCCACCGCTCGCTCCACGAAAGCCCTGATGTGGGGCTGCATCGCCTCGAGGTCCTTGGAGAGCATGGACTTCTGGATCTTCGGGATCAGGCCCTCGTATGTCATGTTGATGCCCGCGATCTTGACCTTGGTGGGCGCCTTGTACAGGAGGCTGTCGCGCTCGCGCTCCGAGTAGTCCCGGAGCGGCTTGTCGGGGTCGAGGAAGCCCGACTCGGTGTACATGCGCACCGCCCATCCGTCGGCGGTGTACCCCGGCACGGTGATGGCGCCCTCGGCCAGGGACCGCGAGTCGTCGAGGATCTGCGTCAGGTCGATGTCGTCGACCCGGCCCATGCCCTCGCAGCGGGCGCACATCCCGCCGACCAGGGTGTACTCGCGCTTCTGCGCCTGCGTCGAGGCGCCCTTCGCGACCTTCACGCTGCCGACGCCCGTCGACGAGGCGACGTTGAAGGAGTAGGCCTGCGGCGACGGCAGCCGGGGCTCGGCCAGGCGGCTGAACAGGATCCGCAGCATCGCGTTCGCGTCCGTGGCGGTGCCGACGGTGGACCGCGAGTTTGCCCCCATGCGCTCCTGCGACACGGTGATCGCGGTGGTGAGGCCCTCGAGGAGATCGACCTCGGGACGCGCCATGGTCGGCATGAAGTTCTGAACGAACGCCGAGTACGTCTCGTTGATCATCCGGCGGGACTCGGCCGCGATGGTGTCGAACACCAGCGAGCTCTTGCCGGAGCCCGACACCCCGGTGAACACCGTGAGACGCCGCTTGGGAAGGTCGAGCGAGACGTCCTTGAGGTTGTTCTCGCGCGCTCCCCGCACGCGGATCGCGTCGTGAGCATCCGCCGGATGCGTCGGACCTGCCATGAGCCGCTCCCCTCCCCCGTGCCGTCGGGCACGGCGTCAGTATGGTCCACCGGGCCCGCCGCGCGCGCCAGGAACAACGTCATGCAACCGTACGTTGACCCCTGTGTGCAGGATCTACCTGCGAGAAGGAGGCAGACATGGCTGATCGCGCACTGCGTGGCATGCGGCTGGGCACCCAGAGCATGGAGTCGATCCACCACGCCGAGCTGGCGGAGCGGGTCGAGGTCCACTACGACTGCCCCAACGGGCACGTGGTCTCGATGCCGTTCTCGGTGGAGGCCGACGTCCCCCTGTCGTGGGAGTGCCACTGCGGCGCCCTCGCGCTCCTGCGGGACGGCAACCAGCCCGAGGCCAAGGACGTCAAGCCGCAGCGCACCCACTGGGACATGCTGCTCGAGCGGCGCACCATCCCCGAGCTCGAGGAGCTCCTGGAGGAGCGTCTCGAGCTCCTGCGGGCGAGCCGCCGCTAGGCGCCCCGCTCACGAAGGCCCCGCCACGGCGGGGCCTTCGCCATGTCCGGTCAGCGCCGACGGACGATGCCGACGACCTGGCTCGCCCGGTGCGCGAGGCCCCACTGGGTCACCTTGACCAGAGCCTCCCGGATGATCGCGTTCGACATCTTGGACGCCCCGAGGTCGCGCTCGACGAAGGTGATCGGGACCTCGACCACGACCCCGCCGGCCCTCAGCACGCGCCACACCATGTCGACCTGGAAGCAGTAGCCCTGGGACTCGACGTCGTCGAGAACGATCCCGCGGAGCGCGTCGGCGCGGTACACGCGGAAGCCTGCCGTCGCATCGTGCACCCCGATGCCGAGCGCCAGCCGGACGTAGAGGTTCGCGCCCGCCGACAGCACGTGCCGGTGGCGCGGCCAGTTCACGACGGAACCGCCGGTCACCCAGCGCGACCCGATCACCAGCGCGGGGCGATCGTCGCCGGCGGCGGCCTCCAGCAGGCGCGGCAGATCCACCGCCCGGTGCGAGCCGTCGGCGTCCATCTCGCACAGGAGGTCGTAGCCGCGGTCGAGGCCCCACGCGAAGCCGGCGCGGTAGGCGGCCCCGAGGCCCTGCTTGGAGTCCCGGCGCAGCACGTGGATCCGGGGGTCCTCCTGCTGCTCCGCCCATGCGCCGGTGCCGTCCGGCGAGCCGTCGTCGACCACCAGGAGGTGGACCTCGGGCGCGGCGGACAGCACCCCCGCAATCTGACGCGGAAGCGACTCCCGCTCGTTGTAGGTCGGGATGATGACGAGGGTGCCGCTCACCAGTCGTACCTGTCGGCGATCCGGCGGCGGACCGCCATCAGCACGATCACGACGGGCACGATCAGCAGGCCCCAGCCGATGAACCATCCGAAGCGGACCGCCGGCGTCGTCTCGGTCCGGAGGCCCACGTGGGCGTACATCGATGCCGCCTCGAAGAGCTCGGTGTCCTGCAGCACGCGGCCGCTCGGGTCCACCACGGCGCTCACGCCCACGGTCGAGGCCTGCACGGCCACGCGGCCGGTCTCGATCGCCCGCAGCCGCGTCATCTGCAGCTGCTGCGTGGACTCCGCCGTCCTCCCGAAGGTCGCGTTGTTGGTCTGGACGATCAGCAGCTCGGCGCCGGCGGCGACCGACTCCCGCACGATCGAGTCGTACGCCACCTCGAAGCAGATGACCGTCCCGATGCGGACGGTGCGGTCGAGCGCCGTCACCGGCACGTCCATCGTCGCGACGGACGTGCCGGGGATCATGTCGACCACCCGGTCCACCCACGGCGAGAAGTTCCGGGCGACGGACCGCAGCGGGATGTACTCGGCGAACGGCGCCGGGCGCTGCTTGGAGTAGGAGTCGATGACCGTGCCCGAGGTGCTGAGCAGCAGCGAGGTGTTGTACCGGCCGTCGACCGGCGTGTAGTCGACGGTCCCGAGCAGGATCGGCGCATCCGCGGCCTGGGCGGCGGTGGTCACCGCCTCGAAGGTGGCGTCATCGACCCGCGGGTCGTAGTCCGCGGCGTTCTCGGGCCACACCACCAGGTCGATCGGCCCGGGGGCCTCCTCGACCATCCGCAGCGTCTCGTCGAGGTGGTTCCGGGTGACCTCGCGCGCGTTGTCGAACGAGTCGAGCCCGCGGTCCGGGGTGTTGCCCTGGACGATTCCGAGCCGGATGGTGCCGTCCTGCGCCTGGGCGTCGAGCGGCACGACGTAGCCGACGCCGAGGAGCCCGATCGCGAGCACGGGCGCGAACGCGGCGCCCAGCGCCCGGCGGCGACGCAGCGACTCGAACGCGAGGCCCAGCAGCGCGCCCGCGAGCACCACCACGAGCGAGACGAGCGGCACCCCGCCCGCCCAGGCCAGGCGCGCCACGGGCGCGTCGATGAACGCGTATCCGATCCGCCCCCACGGGAAGCCGCCGAACGGCACCATCGACCGCAGCTGCTCGGAGGCGACCCAGATCAGGGCGAAGACCGGCGCCGCGGCCCACGCGTGCGCCTCCAGCATGCCCGACCGGCGCACGTGGGCCCAGGCCATGCCGATCAGCCCGAAGAAGAGGCCCTCCGCGACGCACAGCGCGACCCAGGGGATGGGGCCGACCGCGAGGTACGCCCACCACAGATGCGGGAGCAGGAACGCGACGCCGAACACCCAGCCGAGCGCCAGCCCCGACCACGCCGACGCGCGCTCGAGCGCCCACCACAGCAGCGCGACGGCGACCAGCCCGAGCGGCCACCAGCCGGTGTCGGGGAACGCCAGGTTGAGGATGGCTCCTGCGCCGGCGGCGAGCAGGAGGTTCCTCAGTCGCAGCAGCACGGACCCAGCCTAAGGTCTTCGCGGGCGGTCGCCCGACGGCGCGCTCAGTACGCGACCACTCCCCTGCGGATGGCGCGGATGGCGGACGCGGCGGTGTCCCGCAGCGCGGCCGACGGGGCGACGTCGTGGATCTGGTCGAGCACGTCGATCACCTGCTTGCACCACCGCACCATGTCGCCGGGAGCGATCTCCGTGTCGTGCAGCACCGCGTCCAGGCCCTTGCCCTGCGCCCACCCGTGGACGGGACCGACGAGGCCCCAGTGCGGTGCGGAGAGGCCCGGGAGGTGCCGCTCCTTCTGCATGTCGTCGACGGCCGACCACAGCCGCACGGTCTCCCGCAGCGCGGTGCCGAGCACCCCGTGGGGACCGCCGGGCACGCGGGGCGCGCGCGTCTCGTCCTCGCGCCTCCCCTCGTACAGCACCGCGGAGACGGCGGCGGCGAGCGCGGCCGCGTTGAGGCGGTCCCAGGCCCCGGTGCGGAGCGCCTCGGCGATCACGATGTCGTTCTCGCTGTAGATGCGGCGCATCATCTCGCCCCAGCGCGTGAGGTCCATCGCGTCACCCGCCGGCTCGACGTAGCCGAGCGCGGTGAGGATCTCGAGGCGCTTGTCGAAGACCTGGGAGATCGACCCGGTCGCCCGCTGGATCTCGCCGACCACCTTGTCCTTGTCGCGCAGCGCGCGGTGGTACCGCTCGGCCCACCGCGCGTGCGCCTCGCGGTCGGGGCACTGGTGGCAGGGGTGCTCGCGCAGGAGCCGCCTGGTCTCGAGCTCCTGGTCCTGCGAGGCGCGCTCCTCCGCATCGTCCCCGCGGCGGCGCCGCGCGGCGGCGTACGAGTGACGGTTGTCGTGGAGCAGCTGCGCGAGCTCGCGCCTGCTGCGGGCGTTGCGCGCGTCGAACCGGCGCGGGATCCTCACGGTGCCCACCTGCTCGAGGCCATGGTGGAGCTCGGAGATGGCGAGCCGGTGCACCCGGCCCTGGTCCGTGACCACCAGCGGGCGGGGCGCGACCGGGTTGTCGTCGGGGTCGACCACGGCGACGAGGCCCGCGCGCCGGCCCCCGCCGACCTTGACGACGTCGCCGCGCACCAGGGCGGCGAGCGTCGCGGCGCTGGCCTCCTTGCGCGCACGGCTGGCGACGCGGGAGGCCTGTTTCTGCTGGCGGTTGAGGCGCTCCCGCAGCGCCGCGTACTCCATGAAGTCGCCGCGGTCGCACGCGGCGGCCTCCGCGTAGCCGGCCAGGGTCGACTCGATCTCCTTGACGCGTCGGGCCTTGCCGACCACGGACTGGTCGGCCTGGTATTGCGCGAAGGACATCTCGAGGACCTCGCGCGCGTGCGCGACGCCGAGCGTGGCGACCAGGTTGATGGCCATGTTGTACGTCGGCTGGAAGGAGCTGATCAGCGGGTAGGTGCGGCGCGAGGCGAGGCGGCCCAGCTGGGGCGCGTCGAAGCCCGGGTGCTCGACCACGACCGCGTGCCCCTCGACGTCGATGCCGCGCCGGCCCGCGCGCCCGGTCAGCTGCGTGTACTCCCCCGCGGTGAGGTCCTTGTGCCCCTGGCCGTCCCACTTCACGAGCTTCTCGAGCACCACCGAGCGCGCGGGCATGTTGATGCCGAGCGCGAGGGTCTCCGTCGCGTAGACCACCTTGATGAGGCCGCCTGCGAAGAGCTCCTCGACCACCTCCTTGAACAGCGGGATCATGCCGGCGTGGTGCGCCGCCACCCCCGCCTCGAGGCTGTCGCGCCACCGCGTGTACCCGAGCGCGCCCAGGTCCTCCGGCGGCAGGCCGGCGCACCGCTCCTCGACGATCCGCGCGATCTCGTGGCGCTCCGCCTCCGTGGTCAGCACCATGCCGGCGTGACGCACCTGCTCGACGGCGTCCTCGCAGGCGGCGCGGGAGAAGATGAACACGATGGCCGGCAGCAGGCCCTGGCGGTCGAGCACGTCGACCACCGCGAACCGGGGCGGCGCGCGGCGCCCCTGGGGCCTGCGTCCGCCGCGGGTGGGGCGCCCTCGCCCGCCCGGGGCGCGCGCGTCCTCGTGGCGCGCCCGCTTGGCGACGGCCTCGAGCTCGGGGTTGAGCCGCGGCGTCGGGCCGGGATCCTGCGGGTCCACGCCGGGTGCGTAGAGGTCGTAGATGCCCTCCCGCAGGAGCACGTGAGGCCACAGCGGCACGGGACGATGCTCGGAGACGATCACCCGGGTGTCGCCGCGGACCTCGCGCAGCCATGCGCCGAACTCCTCGGCGTTGGACACGGTCGCGGACAGCGCGATGATCGCCGTGCGCTCGTGGAGGTGGATGATCACCTCCTCCCACACGGAGCCGCGGTAGCGGTCGGCGAGGTAGTGCACCTCGTCGAGCACCACCACGCCGAGCCGGTCGAGCGTGCTCGAGCCCGCGTAGATCATGTTCCGCAGCACCTCGGTCGTCATCACCACGATGTCCGCGTCCGGGTTGATGGACGTGTCACCGGTCAGCAGCCCCACGTTGCCGGGCCCGTAGGCGCGGGACAGGTCATGGAACTTCTGGTTCGACAGCGCCTTGATCGGGGTCGTGTAGAACGACTTCTCGCCGCGGCGGTACGCGTGCCGGACCGCGTACTCGCCCACGAGCGTCTTGCCGGCGCCGGTGGGCGCCGCGACCAGCACCGAGTGCCCGTCGGCGACCGCCTCGCATGCCTCCTGCTGGAACGGGTCCAGCGGGAAGGACAGCTCGGCGGTGAACTCGGCGAGGTCGCCGTGGCGCGCGCGACGGCGCGAGGCGGCGAACCGCTCGGCGGGGCTGGTCATGCCGCCAGGCTATCCCGCCCGCGGCCGCCGATCGCCCAGCGTGGCCGCCGCATCGTCGCGCGTCAGGCGGGGGCGGCGACCGCTGCGCCGAGCACCGTCAGCGCGTGCGGCACCACCTTCACGCTCACCGGGGTGGCGCCGATGAGCTCGCCGTCGGCGAAGGCCGGCGGCAGCGGCGCGCCGGACGGGTCGGGGGTGATCTCGACCTGGCGGACGGGGACGATGCGCACGCGCGGGTCGTCCACGTGCGTGCCCTTCTGGAGGCGCATGAAGAGCCGGATGATGTCGGTGCGCGACATCGCCTCCGCCAGCGCCAGCTCGAGGTGGCCGTCCACGATCGACGATCCCGGCGAGATCGGCAGCCCGCCTCCGAACACCGTGGCGTTCGCGACGGCGACCAGGGTGCAGGTCTGGGTCCACTCGCGGCCGTCCGCCTTGATGCGGACCCCGTAGGGCCGGTAGCGCGGGATCTCGTGGAACGTGGCCGCCTGGTACTTGAGGGGGCCGCGGGGGAAGGTGATCTGCCGCGCGTACGAGGCGACCGCGGCGTCGATGCCGGCGGAGAGCACCGCGCCGAAGTACCGGGGCCGGGCGGGCTCCTCGACGCCGCGCCCGTCGACCTTGCCGACGTCGACCCGGGTGGTCCGGCCCGCGAGCCCCTCCTCGATGAGCCGCACCGCGGCGGGGATGTCGTGCCGCGGCAGGCCCAGCGACGCCGCGATGTCGTCGCCCGAGCCGGCGGCGATGATCCCGAGCGGCAGCCGCCGCTCCGCGCAGACCTGCAGCCCGAGATGGGCCATCCCGTCGCCGCCGACCACCACGAGCGCGTCGATGTCGCGCCGCGCCTTCATCGCCGCCTCGTACGAGGCGGCCCAGGAGCCGCGCGACAGGTCGAGCAGGCGGTGACCGCCCTTGGCGAGCTCGGCACGCGCCTCGACGCCCCAGCGGGCGCCCCTCCCCGACGCCGATGTCGGGTTGGTGATGATGCCGAGCGTGCTCACGCCAGCCTCTCCTCCTCGGGTGTGCGACGGCGCACCGCCCGCTCGCGGGCCAGTCCCACGCCGACGGCGGCGAAGTACAGGGCGACCATGGGGCCGGCCATGAAGAGCATCGTGACGGCGTCCGGCGTCGGCGTGAGGATCGCCGCCGCCAGGAAGATGAGGAAGACCGCCCACCGCCAGCCCTTGAGCCAGGTGCGCGCCTTGACGACCCCCACCCAGGTGAGGGCGATCATCACCACCGGGAACACGAACGCGAGGCCGAACGCGATCACGAGCCGCATGGCGAACGTCATGAACGTCTGGGCGTCCAGCAGGTTCGCCGCACCCTCCGGCGTGAACGAGATGAGGATGTCGATCGCCTTGGGGAACACCCACCAGGCGAGCACGACCCCCGAGAAGAACAGCGGGATGGCGGCGCCGAGGAAACCGATCGTGTACCGGCGCTCGGTGCGCTTGAGCCCCGGGGCCACGAACGCCCACAGCTGGTACAGCCACCACGGCGCGCTGATCACCACGCCGAGCAGCACGGACACCTTGAGCTGCATGTCGAGCGCGGTGGCGACGCCCGAGAAGTTCACCGTCACGAGCGCGTCGTTGCGCTCGGCCACGGCCAGCACGGGCGCCTGCAGGCCCTCGAACACGGGCGTGTAGAGGAACCACCCGGCGACCATGCCCAGGGCGATGCCGATCGCCGCGAGGATCAACCGCTTGCGGAACTCCCGGAGGTGGTCCGCAAGCGACATGCGGGCATCGGGATTGTCCCGCCGACCGCTACTTCTGCTCACGCGGTTCGTCCGAGGACGACGCGGGCTTCTCCTCGGTGGCGGCGTCGCCGGACGACTTGTCGTCGGTCAGCGTCTTGGTCTCCTCCTTGAGGATGCGCATCGACTGGCCGAGCGACCGCGCGAGCTGCGGGAGCTTGGGTGCGCCGAACAGCAGCAGCACGATCACAAGGATGATGATGATCTCGCGAGGGCCCATGGCCGTCCCGTCTCCTTCGCTAGCGGTTCCCGCCAGTGTACCTACGCCCGGTGCGCGTCGAGGACCGCCTGCGCCTGACGATGCAGCGCGCCGCGCAGCTGGGCCGGCTCGACCGAGCGCAGCTGGGGGGCCACGGCGAGCAGCCGGCCGGCGACCCACTCGGCGTCGGCGGCGTCGAACGTGGCGATCACGTCGTCCTCCGCGTCCTCGACCGTGAGCCCCGGGATGTCCTCGAGGGCCCAGCGTCCCGCGCGACCGAGTCGCACCGTCGCGCGGAAGGCGGGCGTCAGCGAGAAGCCCGCGCTGTCGCCCGGCGGGGTGGACACCGCGGCGTCGAGCACCTCGACCGCCTCGATGCGGTCGAGCCGCAGCGTGCGGTAGTCGTCCGCGCGGCGGCAGAAGCATTCGAGATAGCCGACGCCGTCGATCACGACCAGGCGGTGAGGGTCGACCTCCCGGGTGGTGCGCCGGTCGAGGGCGTCGACGTAGGTCAGCTCGACGCGGCGGTAGCGGCGCAGCGCCTCCATCAGCGGCTCGGAGACGCCCGCGTCGGCGCCGTCGCCCTCCGCGAGGACGATCACGGGCTCGGCGAGCGCCTCGCGGAGCTTGTCGAGCACCGCGTCGACCACCTCGGGGGCGACGCCCGAGGAGGCGAGGGTCGACAGCGACGCGACCAGCGCGACGGCCTCCCGCGAGGACAGCCGGACCTGCGCGACGCCCTGGCCGTCGAGCAGCGCGGCGACGTCCCGGTCGAACGCGTCGGCGTCGAAGTCGATCAGGTCTCCGTGCATGTAGCCGGGAAGCCCGGAGGTCCACAGCGTCGAGATGTCCTTGCGGACCTGCGCGGGTGCGACGCCGAAGTGCTCGGCGAGCTCCGCGAACGGCGTGCTCCCGTGGTGGTCGAGGTAGGTGACGATCCCGAGCAGGCGGACCAGCCGGTCCCGTGAGGTCTCAGCCACGGCCCACCTCCAGCGCTGCGGCCGCGTGCCGCTCGACGGCGAGCGCGAGGTGGCGGGGCGTGACGATCCGGGCGGCACCGCCGAGGGCGAGCACCTCGGCCCGGAGGGCGTCGTCGTGGGTGTAGTCCACCTCGACCAGGTCCCAGCCGGACTCGACGCCGACGGCGCGCCCCCGCCGCCGCAGGGCGTGACCCGACTCGGGCCGGAGCGCCACCGTCGCGGTGTGAGACGTGTGCGCCGCGGCCAGCAGGCCGAGCGGGATCTCCTCGGGGATCGCGTAGGCGCCCGGGTCGCCGACGCGTCGCACCGCGCCGCCGATGCGCTGCACGCGGAAGATCCGCGCGTCCTCGCGGTCGCGGTCGTGACCGACGACGTAGGCGACGCCGCCGCGGAAGACCACCTTCCACGGCTCGAGGGTGCGCGTGCCGGTCCCGCCGGACGCGGAGGAGTACTCGAAGCGCACGGCCTGCCGGTCGGCCACGGCCTCGATGAGCGCGGCGACGGCGTCCTGGACGCGCGTGGCGCGGCCGGCGAACGGCAGCTCGACGCGCGGACCGTGCTCCGCCGACGAGGCGAGCTTCATCACGGCCTGGCGCGCGTCGGTGCCGAGCGCGGCGTCCTGCCAGTAGTCGGCGGCGAGGCCCACCACGGCCAGCTCGGCCGCGGTCAGCTCGAGCGGGGGCATCGCGGCCTCCGCCGGGCGGATCCGGTAGCCGATCTCGTCGCCGTGCGCGGGGTCCACCACGGTCTCCAGCGGGATGCCCAGCTCCCGGAGCGCCTTCTTGTCCCGTTCGAACATCCGCTCGAACGCGGAGTCGGCCGCCGCGGCGGTCTCCTCGTCGGCGCCCGACGGCGCGGGCGCGTACCCCTCGATCGAGTCGCGGATCTGCGCCCGGGTGAGCCGGTGGCGCGTGTTGCTGAGCCCGAGGATGAGGTTGAGCAGGCGCTGCTCCGGGGCGATGGCCGTCATGTCAGACACGGACCGCCAGCAGCTCGGTGGTGAGGATCGCGCGGGCCCCCACCGCGTAGAGGCTGTCCATGATCTGGTTCATCTCGACCCGGGGCACCATGACGCGCACGGCGTGCCAGTCGGAGCCGTGCAGCGGCGTGACCGTGGGCGCCTCGAATCCGGGCGTGACGGCGATCGCGGCGTCGAGCTGGTCGCCGGGCACGTCGTAGTCGACGAGCACGAACTTGCGCGCCGTCAGCACGCCCCGCAGCCGGCCGGTGAGGATCGCGATCTCCTCGACGGGGGCGTCCTGCGCGCGGATGAGGATCGCCTCGGAGGTGAGGATCGGGTCGCCGAAGATCTCGAGACCGGCGGCGCGGAGGGTGGTGCCGGTCGAGACGACGTCCGCGACCACGTCGGCGACGCCGAGGCGCACCGAGGACTCCACGGCGCCGTCGAGGCGGACCACCGTCGCGGTGACGCCGTGGCCGCCGAGGTGCTGCTGCACCAGGAGCGGGTAGCTGGTGGCGACGCGCTTGCCCTGGATGTCCGCGACCGAGGACGCGACGCCCGGCTGCGCGGCGAACCGGAAGGTCGAGCCGCCGAAGCCGAGCTCGAGGTGCTCGACGGCGTCGGCGCCCGAGTCGATCAGCAGGTCGCGGCCGGTGATGCCGGCGTCGACCGTCCCGGCCCCCACGTAGACGGCGACGTCGCGCGGGCGCAGGAAGAAGAACTCGACCTTGTTGCGCTCGTCGACCAGCACCAGCTCGCGGGGGTCGCGGCGCTGCTTGTAGCCGGCCTCCTTGAGCAGCTGGACGGCAGGATCGGACAGCGAGCCCTTGTTGGGCACGGCGATGCGGAGCACTTCTCTCCCCTACAGGTTCTTGTACACGTCGTCGAGCGTGAGGCCCTTGGAGACCATCATCACCTGGGCCCAGTACAGGAGCTGCGACAGCTCCTCGGCCGCCGCCTCCCGCGACTGGAACTCGCAGGCCATCCAGGACTCGGCGGCCTCCTCGACCAGCTTCTTGCCGATCGCATGGACGCCCTTGTCGAGCATGGCCACCGTGCCCGATCCCTCGGGGCGCTCCTCGGCGCGCCGCTGCAGCTCCTCGAACAGGTCCTCGAACGTCTTCACGCGCACCAGCCTATCGGCCCGGCGGGCTCCGCAGGCCGCGGGTCAGAGGCCGCGGAGCACCAGCGCCGTCGCGAGGGCGGCCTCCACGGCCTCGGCGCCCTTGTCCTCCCTCGACCCCGGCAGGCCTGCGCGGTCGAGCGCCTGCTGGTCGTCGTCGGTCGTGAGGATCCCGAACCCCACCGGCGTGGCGTGGGAGCGGGACACGTCGGTGAGCCCGCGGGTGACCGCGTCGCACACGTACTCGAAGTGCGGGGTCCCGCCCCGGACCACGACGCCGAGGCACGCGATCGCGTCCACGCCCGCGCGCGCGAGGGACTCGGCGACCACGGTCAGCTCGAAGGCACCGGGCACCCGCGTCACGCGGTAGGCCGCGCCCGCCTTCTCGGCGGCGCGGATCGCGCCCGCGACCAGGCCGTCCATGACCTCCGTGTGCCACAGGCTCGCGACGATCTCGATGGTGAGGCCGTTCGCGCCGACCTCGACCACCGGCGCTCCGGCTCCGCTCATGCGTTGTCTCCCAGCAGGTGGCCCATCCGCTCCAGCTTGGTGCGGAGGTAGTGCTCGTTCTCGGGGTGTCGGCCCACCAGGTGCGGGATGCGCTCGACGCAGTCGACGCCGGAGGCGCGCAGCCCCTCGACCTTGGCGGGGTTGTTGGTGAGCAGGCGCACCTGCTCGAGGCCCAGCTGGTGCAGGATCGCGGCGGCCGCGCCGTACTCGCGGCGGTCGACCGGCAGCCCGAGGTGCGTGTTCGCGTCGACCGTGTCGAGACCCTGATCCTGCAGCTCGTACGCCTGGATCTTGGAGACGATCCCGATGCCGCGACCCTCCTGGCCCCGCAGGTAGATCACCGCGCCGCCCTCGGCGACCACGCGCTCGATCGCGGCGTCCAGCTGCGGACCGCAGTCGCAGCGGAGCGAGCCGAACGCGTCCCCGGTCAGGCACTCGGAGTGGATGCGCACGATCGGCACGATCCCGTCCTTGGGCGCGACCGTCAGCGCCACGTGCTCGTCGCCGGTGCGGGCGTCGCGGTAGCCCCGCACGGTCACCTCGCCGTGGCGGGTGGGGAGGCGTGCCTCGCCCTGCTCGAGGACACGGTGCGGGCGCGCCTCGGTGGGCGGGGGGACGTCGCCGATCTCGCGGCGGTACTCGATGAGCTCCGCGATCGAGATGAGCACCAGGTCGTCGCGCTCGGCGATCGCGGTCGCGTCGCCCTGGCGCATCATCGTGCCGTCGTCGTTGACCATCTCGCCGATCACGCCGACGGGCTCGAGGCCCGCGAGGCGGCAGAGGTCGACGCACGCCTCGGTGTGGCCGGGACGATGCAGGACGCCGCCGGGCACGGCCCGCAGCGGCAGGATGTGGCCCGGGCGGATGAGGTCGTCGGCCGTGGCCGTCGGGTCCGCGAGCACCCGCAGCGTGTGGTGGCGGTCCACGGCGGAGATGCCCGTCCCGACGCCGGTCGCGGCGTCGACCGACACCGTGTACGCGGTGCGGCGGGGGTCCTGGCTCGACGGCACCATCAGCGGCAGGTTGAGCGAGTCCGCTCGGTCCGAGGGCATGGGCGCGCACAGGTAGCCGCTCGAGTGGCGGATGCCCCACGCGACCCAGTCCGCGGTGGTGGTGCCGGCGGCCATGATGAAGTCGGCCTCGTCCTCGCGGTCGCGCGAGTCGGACACCAGCACCGGCTTGCCCGCCTTCAGGTCCTCGAGCGCGCGCTCGACGAGCGCACGGGTCTCCGGGTTCATGCCTTCACCATCATCTTCTCCACGTACTTCGCGATCACGTCGACCTCGACGTTCGCCTGGTCGCCCACCTGGAAGGAGCCGAACGTGGTCTCCTCCAGCGTGGTCGGGATCAGGGACACGGTCGCCCTGAGCCCGTCGAGCTCCGCCACGGTCAGCGAGACGCCGTTGAGCGCGATCGAGCCCTTGCGGACCACGTAGCGCTCGAGAGCCGCGGGGATCTCGAAGGTCAGATCATCCCACTCGGGCTGGGAGTCGCGCGCCACGAGCGTCGCGACGCCGTCGACATGACCCTGCATGAGATGGCCGCCGAGCCGTCCGTTCGCGGGCATCGCCCGCTCGAGGTTCACGCGATCGCCCGCGGCGATGCCGGCGAGCGCGGTCGTCTCGAGCGTGATGCGCATGACGTCGGCGGTCCACGAGGAGCCCTCGTGCGCCGCGACGGTCAGGCACACGCCGTTGACGGCGATCGACTCGCCGTGGACCAGGTCGGTGAGGCCGGGGGCCTCGATGGTGAGCCGTGACCGGGCACCCGCGTGCTCCACTGCCACGACGGCGCCGAGCGTCTCGACGATGCCGGTGAACATCTAGATCTGTCCTCTCTGGAAGAAGGCGGTGACCAGCGTATCGACGCCGAGGGCGGTCGCGGTCACATCCTGAGCCCTCAACGCCCCGGCCATGGTCCCGATTCCCAGGTCGCCGACGGCCGCGGTGCCCGCCCCGAGCAGGGCCGGGGCGACGTACACGTGGAGCTCGTCGACCAGCCCGGCCCGCAGGAAGGCGGTCGTGACGGTGGCGCCTCCCTCGACCACCACCGTGCGCACCTCTCGCGAGGCGAGCTCCGTCAGGGCCGCGTGGGGGTCATGGGTGGCCAGCTGCACCGCGTGGGAGTCGCGCCAGACCTTGGCGCCGGGAGTGGCGCCGAGCCCCATCACGGCGCGCAGCGGCTGATGGGCGGCGGCGTCGCCCGGCGGGCGGGCCGAGAGCTCGGGGTCGTCGACCCGCACGGTGCCCGTGCCCACCAGGATCGCGTCGACCTGGGCGCGGACGCCGTGCGCGTGCGCGCGGGCCTCCTCCCCCGTGATCCAGAAGCTGGTGCCGTCCGCGGCGGCCGTCCGGCCGTCGAGGGTCTGCGCCCACTTGGCGATGACCCACGGGCGACCGTGCTCGACCGCGCCGAGCCAGCGGCGGTTGACCTGGGCGGCGGGGCCGTAGGGCACGTGCCGGGCATCGATCCCGCGGGCGAGCAGCACCGCTCCCCCGCCCTGCGCCTCCGGGTTCGGGTCCGCCACGGCGTACCGCACCGCAGCCACGCCGGCGCGCGTGAGAGCGTCGGTGCAGGGTCCGGTGCGGCCCGTGTGGGAGCAGGGCTCCAGCGTCACGTAGGCCGTCGCTCCCGCGACCTCGTGGCCCCGCGCGGCCGCGTCGGCGATCGCCGCCGGCTCGGCGTGCGGGGTGCCGGCGCCGCGATGCCAGCCCTCCCCCAGCATCGTCCCGTCCGCCCCGACCAGGACGCAACCGACGCGGGGGTTCGGGCCGTAGGCGGGCCCGTTGACGGACAGCGCGGTGGCGCGCTCGAGCCACGCGGCGTCGACGGACGTCGCGGACGGGTCGCGGTCAGCAGTGATGGCAGGCCTCCTGGCCCAGCTCCCGGAGCGCGCGGATCTCGCCGCCGCGGTCGTCGGCTCCGTAGACGGCCGAGCCCGCCACCAGGACGTCGCCGCCGGACTCGACGACCGTGGCGATCGTCTCCCTTGCCACGCCCCCGTCGGCCTGGATCCACAGGTCGGAGCCCGCGGCCTCGACCGCGGCACGGAGGGTGCGGAACTTGGGCATCATGTCCTCCATGAAGGACTGCCCGCCGAATCCGGGCTCGACGGTCATGATCAGCACCATGTCGAGCGTGTCGATGAGCGGCAGCACATCCTCGACCGGCGTGCCGGGCTTGATCGCGCACGAGGCCCGCGCGCCCAGGCTCCGCAGGTCGGCCGCGATGGTGCGCGGGTCGCGTGCCGCCTCGAGGTGGAACGTCACCGAGGTGGCCCCCACCTCCGCGTAGCGCGGGGCCCACCGGTCGGGATCCTCGATCATGAGGTGCGCGTCGATGGGCAGCGGCGAGACCTGGGCGATCCGCTCCACCACGGGCAGGCCGAGCGTCAGGTTCGGCACGAAGTGCCCGTCCATCACGTCGACGTGCAGCCAGTCGGCCTCGGCCACGGCGACGATGTCGCGCTCGAGGTTCGCGAAGTCGGCCGACAGGATGCTCGGAGCGATCTGGATGGCCATGATCCGAGCCTAGTGCGGCACGCCTGGCACCACCGACGCGGGGCGGGGTCAGGCGCCGTCGAGCTCCGTCAGGGTCGGGGGGTTGGCCCCGGCGCGGGACACGGTGATCGCCGCGGCACGCGCGGCGCGGGAGACGATGTCCTCGACGGTGGCGGAGTCCACGGCGGCCAGCTCCTGGCGTCCCTGGGGTCCGAGCAGGCGTGCCCGCGCGAGACCGTCCAGCAGCGCCGCCATGTACGAGTCGCCCGCCCCGACGGTGTCGGCCACGTCGACGTGGAGCGGCGCGATCGCGATCATGTGGCCGCGCAGACAGGCCAGCGAGCCCTCGGCGCCGAGCGTGGCGACCACCAGCGCGGGGCCCAGGAGCGACCACGCGCGCACGGCCTCGTCGGTGTCGACGCCCGGGTACAGCCACAGCAGGTCCTCGTCGGACGCCTTCACCACGTCCGACAGCGCCACCAGGTGCTCGGTGCGCGCCACCACCTCGGCGCGGTCCCCCACCAGCGAGGGCCGCACGTTCGGGTCGTAGGAGACGGTCGCGTGCCCCCGTGCCGCCTCGACCATGGCGGTCACGGCAGCCGCCCCGGGGTCGAGGTGGGCGGCGATCGAGCCGGTGTGCAGGTGGCCGGCGTCCAGGTCGAGCCCGCTCGCCTCGAGGGTCCACGCGATGTCGAACTCGTAGGTCGCGGCGCCGTCGGGGCCGATCACGGCGGTCGCGACCGGGGTGCGCACGGACGAGGGCGCGATCACCGTCGCGACGCCGGACGCGTCGAGGTGCGCGCGGATCGGCACCGCCGCGGCGTCGTCGCCGAGCTCGGTCAGGAGGCGCACCTGCTGGCCCAGCCTCGAGAGACCGACGGCCACGTTGGCAGGGCTGCCGCCCGCGTGCGCCGCCTCGGTTCCGTCGGGCATGCGCACCACGTCGAGCACGCATTCGCCGACCGTGAGGATCGCGGTGCCCAGCGGGCCGCCGTCGCGCAGCGCGGTCGCGAAGGACGGCACCAGCGGCAGCTCGGGCAGCAGCGCCGCCTGGTAGGCGTGGTAGAGGTCCGGCTTGCCGGGCCACACGGTGCCGGCGGGGCGGTTGGCGACGTCGAGCTCGTGGTGCCAGGAGCCGCGCGCATGGTCGATCAGGTGCTCGTCGGCGTATCCCCACCACGCGGCGGCGTCGTCGGCGTAGCGGTCGTCCCCGGTCGCGAGGCCGAGGGCCTGCGCGGCGTTGACCGCCTCGGCGAGCACCCAGTGCATGCGCTCCCGCACCACGGGGGTGCCGTCCCAGCCGGTCGTGTACACGAAGCCCGCGGCACCGTCGGCGTCCCAGCCGTCCGACACGGCGCGGTCGTACAGCGCGACGGCGGCCGCGGTGAGGCCGGCCGGGGCGCCTTCGCCGAGCGTCGCATCGGCGTCGACGAGCAGCCGGGCCCATTCCAGCCCGTGGCCGACGGTGGCGCCGTAGGGCCGGAACGGGTGGGCGGGCTCGTCGCGGTTGAACTCGAGCATCGGGGACCAGTCGGCGTCGAAGTGCTCGGGGATGCGCCAGTCGTTGGCGGCGGCCCAGGACGCGACGCGGGCGGCGATGCGGCCCGCTCGCTCGTGCCAGACGGCATCGCCGGTGACGTCACCCGCGGCGAGGTAGGCCTCGACGGTGTGCATGTTGGCGTTGATGCCGCGGTAGGCGTCGAGCGTGGTCCAGGCGGCGTCCCACTCCTCGACGGACAGGCCCTCGGCGTCGTCCCAGAACCGCCGCTCGGAGACGGCCAGGGCCTCCGCGAGCAGCGCCTCGGCGCCGGGCACGCCGGCCGCGGTCGCGGACGAGGCGGCGAGCACGACGAAGGCATGGCCGTACGCCTGCTTGGTCGTCACGGTGGGCGCGCCGTCGACGACGGCCGCGAACCAGCCCCCGTGGGCGTCGTCGTGCAGCGGCCCGTCGGCGAGCGCGGCGACGCCGTGGGCGGCGAGCGCGAGGAGCGCGTCGCGGTCCGGGCCGCCGGCGGCGGCGGGCTCGTCGGCCAGCGCGCCCAGGGCCGCCACGTGGGTCATGCGGCAGGTGATCCACAGCTCGACGGGATGCGACGGGTCGATCACGCCCTCCTCGTCGAGCCAGCCGAAGCCTCCGGGCGCCTGGGCGGCGGGAAGGAAGCGCAGCAGGTTCGCGCGCTGGGTGGACAGGTAGGCGGCGTCGCCGGGACGGGTCATGTCTCTCCCTCGAAAGGCCCTACGAGCGAGACTAGCGCGGACATGACAGCGTTCAGACCGCGGGCTTCTCCAGCAGCGCAAGGAACATCGAGTCCGTGCCGTGGACGTGGGTCCAGAGCTGGACGTGCGGGCCCGGACCCCAGAAGCGGGCCGGCGTGCCGGTGACGGCCGCGACGGCCTCGCGGGCGTCGAGCTGGCGCAGCGAGGAGCCGGCGACGATCTCCCGGGTCTCGGCGACCACCGGCGAGCACGTGATGTAGGCGAGCAGCCCGCCGGGCGCCAGCAGACGCTCGGCGTTGGCCAGCAGCCGCCGCTGGAGCCCGACCAGGTCCTCGAGGTCCTCCGGGTGACGTCGCCAGCGCGCCTCGGGGCGGCGCCTCAGCGCGCCCAGGCCGGTGCACGGGGCGTCGAGGACGATGCGGTCGTAGGCCTCGCTCTCGCCCCACGCGGTGCCGTCCGCGGTGTGCACGGTGACGACCTCCTCGGGCACGGCCCGGACGGAGCGGCGCACCAGGTCCGCGCGGTGCGGGTGGAGCTCGACGGCGTCGAGCGTGGCCGCCCCCTCGGCCGCGAGGGCGCCCAGCAGGGCGGACTTCCCCCCGGGGCCCGCACAGAGGTCGAGCCAGCGCTCGCCGGGCTCGACGGGCTGGGCGAGCGCGAGGGCGCCGGCCACGATCTGGCTGCCCTCGTCCTGCACCGCCGCGGTGCCGTCGGCGACGGCCGCGAGGTCCCCGGGCCGCCCGCCCGCCATGACCACGGACCACGGCGAGTACTCGCCCGCCTCGCCCCCGGCGTCGTGGGCGAGGGCGTCACGGTCGACCAGGCCCGGGCGCGCCACCAGCGTCACGCGTGCCGGCGAGTTGTCGGCCTCGAGAAGCGCGACCGTCTCGGCGGCACGGCCGTCGGCGACCAGAGCTCGCGTCAGCTCCTCGACCACCCACTCCGGGTGGGAGTGGCGCACGGCGCGCGAGGCCGGGGTGTCGCCGGGGGCGACCACGGACAGCCAGGCGTCGGCGCCCCGCTCGGTGACGCGCCGCATCACGGCGTTGGCGAGCTTGGCGGCCCCGGCGCCCCGCTCGCGACGGACCTGGTCCACCGTCTCGTTGACCGCGGCATGCGCCGGCACGCGCATGGCGAGCGCCTGGTGGCAGCCGAGCCAGAGCGCGACACGCAGCTCGCCGTCGAGGTCCTGCGGGTCGCGCCGCGCGGCGTGGGCGATGATCGCGTCGTACAGGCCGCGCATGCGGAGCGCGCCGTACGCGAGCTCGGTGACGAACCCGGCGTCGCGGCCGTCGAGCCCCGCCCGCTCGAGCAGGGTCGGGAGCAGCAGGTTCGCGTAGGCGCCCTCCGTCGAGACCGCCATCACGCAGTCGTAGGCGACGTCCCGGGCGCGGCTCATGCCTCCCCCAGCTGGGCGCCCTCGCCCAGCCGCGCGCCCCGCCACCAGGCGGCGGCGTCCATCGGCTTCTTCCCTGCGGGCGCGATCCAGCCCAGCGCGACCGGTTCCGTGCCCGTGCCGACCAGCACCTCGCCGCCCTCCTCGCGGAGCTGGCCCGGCGCCGTGCGTCCGCGCTGCGGGCGGGGCGAGACGGGGCCCAGCTTGGCGACCGTGCCGTCCGGCAGGGTGGTCCACGCCCCGGGGGCGGGCGTGCATCCCCGGATGCGGCGGTCGACCAGGTGCGCCGACAGGTCCCAGCGCACGTAGGCGTCGTCGCGCGTGAGCTTGTGCGCGTAGCTGACCCCGTCGTCGTCCTGAGGCTGGGGGCGCGCGGCGCCGCTGTCGAGCGCCTCCAGGGACTGCACCATCAGGGGCGCGCCCACCTCCGCGAGCCGCTCGAGCAGCGTGCCGGCGGTGTCGGTCACGCGGATCCGCTCGGTGAGCACGCCGATCACGGGGCCCGTGTCGAGACCCTTCTCGATCACGAAGGTGCTGGCACCCGTGACGTCGTCCCCTGCCATGATCGCGCGCTGGACCGGCGCAGCCCCGCGCCAGGCCGGCAGCACGGAGAAGTGCAGGTTCACCCACGCGAGCCGCACCGCGTCGAGCAGCGCCGGGCGGAGGATCTGCCCGTAGGCGACCACGGCCGCCGCGTCGATCTCGAGGGCGCGGATCCGCTCGACCACGTCCGGCGCGGACGCCTTCTCCGGGGTCCAGACGTCGAGGCCGCGCTCGAGCGCGTGCGCCTTGACGGGCGACGGGTGGAGGGTCCGCCCCCGCCGTCCGGGGGCGTCGGGCTGCGTGAGCACGACGACGACCTCATGACCGGCGTCCTCCAGGGCCTGCAGCGTCGGGACGGCGATCTCGGGCGTGCCGGCGAAGAGGAGGCGCATGGCTCCAGTTTAGGGGCGGGACGATGCCCGGCCTCCGTCGGCACAGGCGTCGCCGGGCGCCGTCAGCGCACCTCGAGCGGCGCGTCCACACGCATGCGGAGCTCTCCCTCGCCCGACCGCGAGAGCTCCTGCTGGCGCGCCCGCAGCGCGTCGACCAGGGCGCCCGCGACCCGCCGGGTCGCCAGCAGCGTGACGCCGTCCGGGGCGGGCAGCACGGTCACGTCGCGATGACGCTCGATGCGTTCGCCCTCGACGGGGACCGACGTGGCGAGCGTGATGACGGGGGGCTCTCCCCACAGGCGGATCGCGCGGCGGTTCGGCGGCAGGCCCAGGTCGGCACGCTCGGCGTACGCGTCGACCGCAGCCTCGCCCGCGCCCCAGCCGACGAGCGCGCTGCGCACGGCCGGCGGCAGGTCGCCCACGGCGATGACCTCGCCGCCGGCGCCGCGCGGGCGTGCGAGCGCCGCGATGCCGAGCCACCAGCGGAGCGCCTGCAGCTCCGCGCCGAGCGCGCCGCCCGCCGGCGTGTCGGCGCCGACGATCACGATGCACGCGTAGCCGCCGTCCACGGCTGGCAGGGCGGCGGGGGTCGCGACCACGAAGCCCTCGGTGACGGAGCCGTCGGCGAGGGTCCCGACGGCGCCGGCCGAGACCGCGACCGGGGTGTCGCCGGCCATCGCATGCACCTGCTCCGCGATCCGCTCCACCCCCTGGCGCAGCTGCTTGGTCGCCTGGGCGTGGCATTCGGGGCAATGCCAGTCGGGATGCTCGGCGCCGCAGTCGCCGCAGCGCAGCGGAGCGGTCGCCCCGTCCTTGCGGAGCGCTCCGCCGCACGCGGGGCACTCCGCCCACGTGTCGCATCGTGCGCAGGCGGTGGCCCGCACGTAGCCGGCGCGCGGCACGACGATCCCGACGGGACCCCTGTCCAGCGCCGCCCGGGCCCGGCGCCACACCGACCCCGGCATCCAATGCCAGCCGCTCGCGCCCTCGACGGTGCGGCGCTCGCCGTCCATCGGGTCGATCAGCGGAGTCAGCTCGCGTGCCACCGCGCGGTCGGCGACCGCGCGCTCCGCCCAGCCGTGCGCCACGAGCGCCATCGCGTCGACCGAGGGCGCGTAGCTCGCGATCAGGGTCCCCGCGCCCGTCTCGTCCGTGCGCATGGCGGCCAGGGTGCGGGCGTGCGGGTACGGGGCGTGCGGCTCGTCGTAGATCGGCGCGCCGTCGTCCCACAGGACCACCAGCCCCAGGGCCGGCACCGGCTGCAGGATCGCGGCGCGCGTGCCGATGACGAGCCGCGCCTCGCCGTGCATGGCGGCGAGGTAGCTCGCGTACCGGGTCTGCGCGCCGTCGTCGGCCTGGAGCACCGTGAACTGGCCCCCGGACCGGGTGCTCCAGCGGGAGAGGCCCTGCCGGAGGAGCGCCCCGACGGCCGCGGCGACCGCGCGGGCGTCCGGGAGCACCACGATCGCGCTCTGGCCCTGCGCGGCGAGGCGCACCGCGGGTGCGAGCAGCGCGTCGATCGGCAGGCCGTGCGAGCGGTCCTGGGCGGGGATCGCGTCCCACACCAGGCGAGCGCCGCGGGCGAGCTCGGCCGTCGGCAGCCCGAGCGCGGCGGCGGCGGGCTCGAGGGCGTCGGCCGCGGCGGCGAGCAGCGCATCGTCCGGCGACACGACGCCCCACTCGCGGGACTCCACGGCCGCCACCCGGGGCGGCGCCATGAGCCGGAGCACGTCCCACAGGCTGCCGCCGTACCGGCGCGCGACAGCTCCGGCGAAGGCGATCGCCTGCGGGGTGAAGCTCGCGGTTCCCGCCGACGAGTGGATCGGGGCGAGCGATCCTTCGAAGTCGCTCGAGTCCGACAGCGCGGTCACCACCCCGGAGACCAGCCGGCCGGCGAAGCGCACCCGCACGCGGGACCCCACGGCGACCTTCTCGATCAGCGTGTCGGGCACCGCGTAGTCGAAGGGCCGGTCGAGGTGCGGCAGGGCGCTGTCGACGCACACGTGCGCGACAGTGCGGGGCGGGGAGGCGGCTATACGACGCTCCGGAGCGCGTCGACGCGGTCGAGCCGCTCCCACGTGAACTCCGGCAGCTCGCGCCCGAAGTGGCCGTACGCGGCGGTGGCCCGGTAGATCGGGCGCCTCAGGTCGAGCGCCTCGATGATCGCGCCGGGACGCAGGTCGAACACCTCGCGGATCGCGGCGACGATGCGGTCCTCGGGGACCGTCGACGTGCCGAACGTCTCGACGTAGAGGCCCACGGGGTGCGCGGTGCCGATCGCGTAGGCGACCTGGACCTCGCAGCGGTCGGCGAGGCCCGCGGCGACCACGTTCTTGGCCACCCAGCGCATGGCGTACGCCGCGCTGCGGTCCACCTTCGACGGGTCCTTGCCGGAGAACGCCCCGCCACCGTGGCGTGCCATGCCGCCGTACGTGTCGACGATGATCTTGCGGCCGGTCAGACCGGCGTCGCCCTTGGGGCCGCCGATCTCGAAGCGGCCGGTCGGGTTGATGAGGGACCGATGCGCAGAGGCGTCGAGCTCGTAGCCCGCCAGCACGGGGCCGATCACGACCTCCTCGATGGCCGCTCGCAGGTCGGCGGTGGCGATGCGCTCCTCGTGCTGGGTGGACAGCACCACGGTGTCGACGGACACGGCACGGTCGCCGTCGTAGCCGATGGTGACCTGCGCCTTGCCGTCGGGGCGCAGGCCGTCGACCTCGCCGCTGCGGCGCACCTGCGCGAGGCGCTGGGTCAGGGCGTGCGCGAGGTGGATCGGGACGGGCATCAGCTCGGGGGTGTCGCGGCAGGCGTAGCCGAACATCAGGCCCTGGTCGCCGGCGCCGAGCTCGTCGTTCTCGGAGTCCGTCGCGTGGCCGACGCCCATCCAGATGTCGGGCGACTGCTCGCCGATCGACACGGACACGCCGCAGGAGTCGCCGTCGAAGCCGACCCGCGAGGACGTGTAGCCGATGTCGTTCACCACGCCGCGGATGGTCCCCGGGATGTCGACGTACGCCTCGGTGCTGACCTCGCCGGCCACGTGCACCAGTCCCGTGGTGACCATGGTCTCGACCGCGACGCGCGAGCCCGGGTCCTGCCGGAGCATCTCGTCCAGGATCGCGTCCGAGACCTGGTCGCAGATCTTGTCGGGGTGCCCCTCGGTCACCGACTCGGACGTGAACAGGCGCAGGGAGCTCATGCCGGTCAGCATAGTGGCGGGGCCTGACGCGCTCCCGTCCTCCCCTGCTCGCCTCCTCCCCTCTCGCACCCCTCTCTCCCCCCCGGACACTGCGCACGGAGCTGGGCGGGACACGCGGAGCCTGGACCCCTGATCGGGCGCGACACGCCGCAGACCCGGGACTCGTTCCGTGCGGAGTGTCCCGGGGCGCGGGAGCTCGGCAGGGCGGCAGCGCGGCGGCGCGCCGCGTCAGCCGAGGTCAGGCGCGGACGGCGACGATCGCGTCGAGGACCGCGTGCGCGACCGCGAGCTTGGTGCCGGCGGCCGTGCCGCGCACCTCTCCCCCGGCGTCCAGCATCGTCACCTCGTTGGGGACGTCGCCGAAGCCCCGACCGGCGCCGACCGGGTTGAACACCAGCAGGTCGGCGCCCTTGCGCCGCGCCTTGGCCTGCGCGTGCTCGAGGGCGGACGCCGCATCGTCCCCCGTCTCGGCCGCGAAGCCCACGACCGTGCGGCCGGGGGTGCCCTCCTCGACCAGCGAGCGCAGGATGTCCTCGGTCTCGACCAGGGTGAGCGTGAGGGAGCCCGTGCCGTCCTTCTTGATCTTGCTCGCGGACGCCTCCGCGGGCCGGAAGTCGGCGACGGCGGCGGCCATGATCACCACGTCGGCACCGGCGGCCGCGCCGCGCACCGCCTCCGCGAGCTCCGCGGAGGTCTCGACGTCGACGCGGGCGACGCCCTCCGACAGCGGCAGCGACACGTTCGCCGCGACCACCGTGACGAGCGCGCCGCGCTCGCGGGCCGCCTCGGCCAGCGCGAAGCCCTGGTGCCCCGAGGACCGGTTGCCGAGGTAGCGCACGGCGTCGAGCGGCTCGCGCGTGCCACCGGCGGAGATGACGATCCGGACGCCGGTCAGGTCGCCCCAGCCGCCGCCGGGCTCGCGGTCGACGGGCCGCATGCGCCCGGCGCCGACCGCGCCGTCCGCGACGGCGTACAGTTCCGCGACGATCGCCTCGGGCTCCGGCAGGCGGCCGGGTCCCGAGTCGGGCCCGGTGAGGCGCCCCACCGCGGGGTCGAGCACGTGGATCCCGCGCGCGCGCAGGGTCGCGACGTTGGCCTGCGTCGAGGGCTTCTCCCACATCTCCGTGTGCATCGCCGGGGCGAGCATCACCGGGGCGCGGGTCGCGAGGAGCGCGTTGCCCAGCAGGTCCCGCGCCTCGCCGTGGGCGACCTGCGCGATAAAGTCGGCGGTCGCCGGGGCGACCAGCACCACGTCGGCCTGCTGGCCGAGCCGCACGTGCTCGACCGCGGGGACGTTGTCGAACGTCTCGGAGGTGGCGGGCTGGCCCGACAGCGCCTCCCAGGTGGCGCGCCCGACGAACTCGAGCGCGGCCCGCGTGGGGACCACCCGAACCGTGTGGCCGTCCTCCTTGAGCCGCCTGAGGACGATCGCGACCTTGTAGGCCGCCACGCCCCCGGTGACGCCCAGGAGGACGCGCACGTCGGTCCTACTCGGCGGCGGAGTCGCCGAGGACGAGCAGGTCGCCCTCGCCCAGCTCGCGCAGCGCGACCGAGAGCGGCTTGTCCGTCGAGTCGGCCTCGACGAGCGGGCCGACGTTCTCGAAGTGACCCTCGCCGAGGGCCTCGTAGTACGAGTTGATCTGACGCGCACGCTTCGAGGCGTAGATCACCAGGGCGTACTTCGACTCGACCTGCGTGAGCAGCTTGTCGATCGGCGGGTTGGTGATGCCCTCGGGGTTGGCGATGGTTCCGGCCACGTTCACTCCTTATACGTACGCAAAGACTCGCAGTAGTCTACCCGCTCGCGCGCACCACGCCGAGGAGCTCGGTCGCGGCGCGCTCGACGGTGTCGTTCACGATGGTCTGGTCGAACTCGCTCTCGGCGGCCAGCTCGACGCGGGCGGTGGCGAGACGACGCTCGCGCTCCTCCTCGGACTCGGTGCCGCGACCGACCAGGCGGTCGACCAGCTCCTCCCACGACGGGGGCGCGAGGAACACGAAGTGGGCCTCCGGCATCGTCTCCTTGACCTGGCGCGCACCCTGGAGGTCGATCTCCAGGAGCACGCTCTGGCCGTGGGCGAGCCGCTCGTCGACGGGGCCCCGGAGGGTCCCGTAGCGGTTGACCCCGTGCACCACGGCCCACTCGAGGAACTCCCCCGCTTCCACGCGGCGGTCGAAGTCCTCCGGGGAGATGAAGTGGTAGTGGACGCCGTCGATCTCGCCCGGGCGCGGATCGCGCGTCGTGGCCGAGACCGAGATGTAGACGTCGGGATCGAGATCCCGCAGGGCGCGTACGACCGTCCCCTTGCCGACCGCCGTCGGGCCGGCAAGGACGACGAGTCGACTCATCGGCGCTCGCGTTCGAGCAGGGCGTCGACCTGGTGCTGCCCCAGTCCGCGGATGCGGCGGGCCAGCGAGATCCCGATCTCCTCCATCACGATCTGGGCGCGCTTGGGCCCGATCCCGGGGAGGCACTGCAGCAGGTCCTTGACGCGGATGCCGGCGAGGGCGTCGTCCGCCTTCGCCTTGCGGATGGCCTCACCGAGGCTCATCTCCCCACGCGCGAGCTCCTCCTTGAACACGCGACGCGCGGACCGGACCGCGGTGGCCTTCACGAGCGCGGCGGCGCGCTGCTCGTCGGTCAGTTCCGGAGTGGCCATGGCCTCTCCCTTCCTTGCTCGACCCGGCTGAGGGGGACCCTCAGCGCAGGATGCTGGCGGCTGCGGCGGACGCGTCCAGGACGGCCGTCCGCAACCTCTCGACGTCGGGGCCCGCGGACAGCACGCCCCTCGACTGATTGACGAGCACGCGAGCCTTCGCGTTCCCGAAGACCAGGGACAACTCCGCTGGTCCGGCCCCCTGCGCGCCCACGCCGGGCGACAGGAGCGGACCGTTGACCCGGTCGAGATCGATGCCCAGGCGGTGCACGGCGTCGCCGACGGTGGCGCCCACAACGAGCCCGATGTCACCCATGGGCTCGGCTCCGCTGTTGATCGCGGCCGCCTCGTCGGCGACCACGGCCGCGACGGCTCTGCCGTCCGGCGCGATGGCGTGCTGGACCGATGCGCCCTCGGGGTTCGAGGTGAGGGCGAGCACGAAGACGCCCTTGCCATGCTCGGCGGCAAGGTCGAGGGCGGGCTTCAGGGATCCGAAGCCCAGGTACGGGGAGACGGTCACGGAGTCCGCCTCGAGGGGCGCGCCGGGCACCAGGTAGGACTCGGCGTAGCCCTGCATGGTCGAGCCGATGTCGCCGCGCTTGGCGTCGAGGACCGTGAGGAGCCCGAGCTCCCGCGACCGGCCCAGCACGTGCTCGAGCACGGCGACGCCCGCGGATCCGTGACGCTCGTAGAACGCGGCGTTCGGCTTCACCGCCGCGCAGCCGCCGGCGGCGGCGTCGAGGACGGCGTCCGAGAAGGCGCGCAGGCCGTCGGCGGTGTCGGGCAGGCCCCACGCCGCCAGGAGACCCGCGTGGGGGTCGATGCCGACGCACAGGGGACCGTGCCGGTCCATCGCTGCCGCGAGCTGGGCGCCGAACGCCATCTGGAACCTCCCTGACGCGGCCCGGGGCCGCTCATCACTCACTCTACCTGCGAATTTGAACATGCGCAGGGGACGCGCCACGCGGGTGCGAACCCGCCCGGCGCGTCCCCGGGTGCCGCATCAGCCGGCGGCGGCGTCCTGCAGGCTGAGGACGTCGAAGGGGCCGGCCTGCAGCGCCTCGATGGCGAGCACCGCCGCCGAGAGCTGCTGCGTGGTGGTGACCATCGCGATGTCGGCGGCGGTCGCCGCGGCGCGGATCTCGTAGCCGTCGGCGCGCGCGCCCTGGCCCGAGGGCGTGTTGACGATCAGGTCGACGCCACCCTCGTGGATGAGGTCGACGATGGTCGGCTCGCCATGGGGGCCACGGCCCTCCGAGTTCTTCCGGACCACGGTCGAGGGGATGCCCATGCGCTGGAGAACCTGCGCGGTGCCGGCGGTCGCGAGGATCTCGAAGCCGAGCTGGCGCAGGCGCGCCACCGGGAAGGTGATCGAGCGCTTGTCGCGGTCGGAGATCGAGATGAACGCCTTGCCACCCGTGGGAAGCCCGCCGAAGGCGGCGGCCTGCGACTTCGCGAACGCGAGCGGGAAGGTCTCGTCGAAGCCCATCACCTCGCCGGTCGAGCGCATCTCGGGGCCGAGCACGGAGTCGACGGCGATCCCCTCGTGGGTGCGGAACCGCTTGAAGGGCAGCACGGCCTCCTTCACGGCGACGCGCTGGGCCATGTCGACCGTCGCCGCGTCGTGCTCGGGCAGCATGCCGGAGGCGCGCAGCTCGGCGATGGTCGCGCCGGCCATGACCTCCGACGCCGCCTTCGCCAGCGGGATGCCGGTGGCCTTGGCGACGAACGGCACCGTGCGCGACGCGCGCGGGTTGGCCTCGAGGACGTAGAGCACGTCCGACACGAGCGCGTACTGGACGTTCATGAGGCCGCGCACGCCGATGCCCTTCGCGAGGGCCTCGGTGGACACCCGGATGCGCTCGAGCTCCGCCTTCGACAGCGAGAACGGCGGCAGCACGCAGGCGGAGTCGCCGGAGTGGATGCCAGCCTCCTCGATGTGCTCCATGACGCCGCCGAGGAACATCTCCTCGCCGTCGTACAGGGCGTCGACGTCGATCTCGATCGCGTCGTCGAGGAAGCGGTCGACCAGGAGCGGGGCGTCGGTCGCGTGGTCGCCGATCGAGTCCATGCGGGTGCCGTAGTCCTCGAGCTGAGCGCGGTCGTAGACGATCTCCATGCCGCGGCCGCCGAGCACGTACGAGGGGCGCACCAGGACCGGGTAGCCGATGGACTCGGCGATCTCGACGGCCTGGTCGATGCCGTGGGCCGTGCCGTACGCGGGGGCGGGCAGCTCGGCGGCGTCGAGCACGCGGCCGAAGGCCGCGCGGTCCTCGGCGTTGTCGATCGCCTCGGGGCTGGTGCCCAGGATGGGCACGCCCGCGTCGGCGAGGCGCTGCGCGAGGGACAGCGGGGTCTGGCCGCCCAGCTGGACGAACATGCCCTTCACCGGGCCCACGGCCTTCTCCGCCTCGTAGATCGCCATGACGTCCTCGAACGTCAGGGGCTCGAAGTAGAGGCGGTTGGCGGTGTCGTAGTCGGTGGAGACGGTCTCGGGGTTGCAGTTGACCATGATGGTCTCGTAGCGGTCCTTGAGCGTCAGGGCGGCGTGGACGCACGAGTAGTCGAACTCGATGCCCTGCCCGATGCGGTTCGGACCCGAGCCGAGGATGATCACGGCCTCGCGGTCGCGGGGCTGCACCTCGGTCTCGGCGTCGTACGAGCTGTAGTGGTACGGCGTGCGCGCCTCGAACTCGGCGGCGCACGTGTCCACGGTCTTGAACACGGGGGTCACGCCCAGGGCCTTGCGGATCTGGAACACCTCGTTGACCTTGAGGCCGCGGAGGTCCGCGATCTGCTGGTCGGACAGGCCGTGCGACTTGGCCTCGCGCAGCACCTCGGCGTCGAGCGCCGTCGCGGTCGCCACGCGGGTCGCGACCTCGTTCATCAACAGCATCTGGTCGAGGAACCAGGGGTCGATGCGGCAGGCGTCGAAGACGTCCTCGAGGGCGATGGTGCCGGCCTCGACGGCGCGCAGGCACTGCTGCACCTGGATGAAGCGCTTCTCCGTGGGGACCTTGATGGCCTCGATCAGCTCGGCGAGCTCGTCGCCCGCGGGCGCCGGGCCGTCCCAGTGGAAGTTCATGCCCTTCTTGTCGATCGAGCGGAGCGCCTTGCCGAGCGCCTCGGTGAAGGAGCGTCCCAGGGACATGGCCTCGCCCACCGACTTCATGGTGGTCGTGAGCACCGGGTCGGCGGCCGGGAACTTCTCGAACGCGAAGCGGGGCACCTTGACCACGATGTAGTCGAGGGTGGGCTCGAAGCTCGCCGGCGTGGAGCCGGTGATGTCGTTCGGGATCTCGTCGAGCGCGTAGCCGATCGCGAGGCGGGCCGCGATCTTGGCGATCGGGAAGCCGGTCGCCTTCGACGCCAGCGCCGAGGAGCGCGACACGCGCGGGTTCATCTCGATCACGATCAGGCGGCCGGTGTCGGGCTCGACGGCGAACTGCACGTTGCAGCCGCCGGTGTCGACGCCGACCTCGCGGATGATCGCGATGCCGACGTCGCGCATGCGCTGGTACTCGCGGTCCGTCAGGGTCAGCGCGGGTGCGACGGTGACGGAGTCGCCGGTGTGGACGCCCACGGGGTCGACGTTCTCGATCGAGCAGACCACCACGACGTTGTCGTGCTTGTCGCGCATGAGCTCGAGCTCGTACTCCTTCCAGCCCAGGATGGACTCCTCGAGGAGGACCTCCGTGGTCGGCGAGTAGTGCAGCCCGGCGCCTGCGATGCGACGCAGGTCGGCCTCGTCGTACGCGAAGCCCGAGCCCAGGCCGCCCATGGTGAAGGAGGGGCGGACCACCACGGGGTAGTTCAGCTCCTCGGCGGCGGCGAGGCACTCGTCCATGGTGTGGCAGATGACGGACTTCGCGGAGTCGGCGCCGCAGCGCTCGACGACGCCCTTGAACAGCTCGCGGTTCTCGCCCAGGTTGATCGCCTCGAGGTTGGCGCCGATCAGCTCGACGCCGTACTTGTCGAGGATGCCGGCCTCCGCGACCGCGATGGCGGCGTTGAGGGCGGTCTGGCCGCCGAGGGTCGGGAGGAGCGCGTCGGGGCGCTCCTTCTCGATGATCCGCTCGATGCACTCGGTGGTGATGGGCTCGACGTAGGTGGCGTCGGCGAACTCCGGGTCGGTCATGATCGTGGCCGGGTTGGAGTTGATGAGGATCACGCGGACGCCCTCGGACTTGAGGACGCGGCAGGCCTGGGTGCCGGAGTAGTCGAACTCGCAGGCCTGACCGATGACGATCGGCCCGGAGCCGATGACGAGGACGGAGTTGATGTCGTCGCGCTTGGGCATGCTCAGCGCTCACCCTTCATGAGGTCGAGGAAGCGGTCGAAGAGGTACGAGGCGTCGTGCGGACCGGCCGCGGCCTCCGGGTGGTACTGGACGGAGAACGCCGGGATGTCGAGGCATTCGAGGCCCTCGACCACGTCGTCGTTCAGGCACACGTGGCTGACCTTGACGCGGCCGTAGCCGGACGGCGACTGCGAGTCGCCCTCGAGCGGTGCGTCGACGGCGAACCCGTGGTTGTGCGCGGTGATCTCCACCTTGCCGGTGGTGCGGTCCATGACGGGCTGGTTGATGCCGCGGTGGCCGAACTGCAGCTTGTAGGTGCCGTAGCCGAGCGCGCGGCCCAGGATCTGGTTGCCGAAGCAGATGCCGAAGAACGGCACCTTGGCGTCGAGCACCTCGCGCAGGGTGGCGACGGCGCGCTCGGCGGCGGCCGGGTCGCCGGGGCCGTTGGAGAAGAAGACGCCGTCCGGGTTCATCGCCAGGATGGACGATGCGGTGGTCGCCGAGGGCACCACCGTCACCTTGATGCCGCGCTGGGCCATCTGCTCGGGGGTCATCGCCTTGATGCCCAGGTCGACCGCGACCACGTGGGCCTTCTGCTCCCCCACCGGCTCGACCACGTAGGGCTCGGTGACGCTGACCTCGTCCGCGAGGTGGGCGCCCTTCATCTCGGCGGCGCCGCGCACCTTGGAGAGGAGCGCATCGTCCGACGCCAGCGCCTCGCCGGAGAAGATGCCGGCGCGCATCACGCCCGCGGTGCGGAGCACGCGGGTGAGCTGCCGGGTGTCGATGCCGGAGATGCCGACGATCCCCTGGGCGACCAGGTCCTCGTCGAGGCTGCGCTGGGCGCGCCAGTTGGAGGGGCGGCGGGCGGGGTCGCGGACCACATAGCCGGCGACCCAGTACTGGCGGGACTCGTCGTCCTCGTCGTTGACGCCGGTGTTGCCGATGTGGGGCGCCGTCATCACGACGATCTGCTTGTGGTAGCTCGGGTCGGTGAGGGTCTCCTGGTACCCGGTCATGCCGGTGTTGAAGACGATCTCCCCTAGGGTCTCGCCGGTCGCGCCGTACGCGCGACCCTCGAACGTCTGGCCGTCCTCCAGGACGAGCACTGCCCTCATGCGAAGGCTCCTTCCAGCTGCGTGTCGAGATGGGTGGGGACGCCGCGCAGGAACGTGGCCACTGCGCGGCCCGGCAGCTCGATGCCACCGTACGGGGTGTTGCGGGCACGCGACGCCAGCTGGGCGGCGTCCACCGTCCAGGTGGCGTTCGGATCCACCAGCGTGACGTTCGCGGGCTCGCCGGCGGCGAGGGGGCGGCCGTGGCGGTCGTCGACCATGCCGATGCGGGCCGGGGTCTCCGACATCAGGCGGGCCACGTCGCGCCAGGTGGCGGCGCCGGTGTCGACCAGCACCTTCTGGATGACGCCGAGCGCGGTCTCCAGGCCGAGCATGCCGAACGATGCGGCGGCCCACTCGCAGTCCTTGTCCTCGCTGGCGTGCGGCGCGTGGTCGGTGGCGATGATGTCGATGGTGCCGTCGGCCACGGCGGCGCGGAGGGCGTCGACGTCGGACTGGGTGCGCAGCGGCGGGTTGACCTTGAACAGCGGGTCGTAGGTGCGCGCGGACTCGTCGGTCAGCAGCAGGTGGTGCGGCGTGGCCTCGGCGGTGACGTTGATGCCGCGGGCCTTCGCCCAGCGGATGATCTCGACCGAGCCGGCGGTGCTGAGGTGCTGGACGTGCACGCGGGAGCCGACGTGCTCGGCCAGCAGCGCGTCGCGGGCGACGATCGACTCCTCCGCCACGGCGGGCCAGCCCGCGAGGCCGAGCTCGGCGCTGACGACGCCTTCGTGCATCTGGGAGCCCTCGGTCAGGCGCAGGTCCTGGGCGTGCTGGACCACGGCGCCGTCGAAAGCCTTCACGTACTCGAGCGCGCGGCGCATGATGACGGGGTCGTAGACGCAGACGCCGTCGTCGGAGAAGAGGCGGACCCGCGCCTTCGAGTTGGCCATGGCGCCCATCTCGGAGAGGTGCTCGCCCTTGAGGCCCACGGTGACGGCGCCCACCGGGAACACGTCCACGAGGCCGATCTCCTGACCACGGCTGTAGACCTGCTCGACCACGCCGGCGGTGTCAGCGACGGGGTTGGTGTTGGCCATCGCGTGGACGGCGGTCCAGCCGCCGCGGGCGGCGGCGCGCGAACCGGTCTCGATGGTCTCGGCGTCCTCACGGCCGGGCTCGCGCAGGTGGGTGTGAAGGTCCACCAGGCCCGGGAGGGCCACGAGACCCTCCGCCTCGATGACCACCGCATCGTCCGGCGTCGCGATCGAGGCGGCGTCCTGGGCGACCGTGGTGATGACGCCGTCCTCGATCAGGAGGGTGGCGGGGGTGTCGCCGTACAGCGACGCGTTCTTGATGACGATGGGGCGGCTCACTGCGCGCCCTCCTCTCCGGCAAGCAGCAGGTACAGGGCGGCCATGCGGACGGCGACGCCGTTCGCGACCTGCTCCACGATCACGGAGCGGGGCGAGTCTGCGGCCTCGGCCGAGATCTCGAGGCCCCGGTTCATGGGGCCGGGGTGCATGACGATGGCGTGGTCGGGCAGGCGGTTCATGCGGTCGGCGTCGAGGCCGTAGATGCGGGAGTACTCCGCGGGGCTGGGGAAGAAGGCGTCTCCCCCGCCGCTCATCCGCTCGCGCTGGACGCGCAGCATCATGAGCGCGTCGATGTCGTACGTCTCGATCGCCTGGTCGAGGGTGTGGACCACGGTGCAGGGCCAGGGCTCGATGCCGACGGGGACCAGCGTGGGCGGGGCCACCAGGACCACGTGCGCACCCAGGGTGTTCAGCAGGTGCACGTTCGAGCGGGCGACACGGCTGTGGAGCACGTCGCCGACGATCGCGACCGTGAGCCCGTCGAGGCCCTGGCCGGTCGGGTCGGCGACCAGATGGCGGCGCGCGGTGAAGGCATCGAGCAGGGCCTGGGTGGGGTGCTGGTGGGTGCCGTCGCCGGCGTTGAGGACGCTGCCGTGCAGCCAGCCGCCGTGGGCGAGCTGGTAGGCGGCGCCGGAGGCCCAGTGGCGGACCACCACGGCGTCGGCGCCCATCGCCTGCAGCGTGAGGGCGGTGTCCTTGAGGGACTCGCCCTTGGACACGGAGCTGCCCTTGGCGGAGAAGTTGATGACGTCCGCGCTGAGGCGCTTGGCGGCGGCCTCGAAGGAGATGCGGGTGCGGGTCGAGTCCTCGAAGAACAGGTTGACCACGGTCTTGCCGCGCAGCGTCGGGAGCTTGCGGACCTCGCGCTCCTGCGTGGCGGCCATCTGGGCGGCGGTGTCGAGCAGGAGGATCGCGTCCTCGCGGCTCAGGTCGGTGGTGCCGAGGAGGTGTCGCACGGTCACGCCCCCTTGGTCAGCAGGACGGCGTCCTCGCCGTCGAGCTCCTCGAGGTGCACGTTGACGCGCTCCGAGCGGGCGGTGGGGATGTTCTTGCCCACGAAGTCGGCGCGGATCGGCAGCTCGCGGTGGCCGCGGTCCACCAGGGCGGCGAGCTGGACGGCCCGCGGGCGGCCGATGTCGCGGATCGCGTCGAGCGCGGCGCGGATGGTGCGGCCGGTGTGGAAGACGTCGTCGACCAGGACCACCACCGCATCGTCGATCCCGGCATCCGGCACCGAGGTGGTGCCGATGGTCCGGGTGGGGTTCTTGAAGAGGTCGTCCCGGTACATGGTGATGTCGAGGGCGCCGCAGGCGGTCTCGGCGTCGAAGCCGGGATCGATGTCCGCGATGCGGGCGGCGAGACGATGCGCGAGCGGAAGGCCGCGCGTGGGGATCCCCATGAGGACCACGTCGGCGGCGCCGTCGTTGCGCTCCACGATCTCGTGGGCGATGCGTGTCAGGGCGCGGGAGATGTCCGCCGCCCCCATGATGGTGCCAGTCACCTGGCGACCTCCTTCCCCGCCTCTCTGGACGGTCCTTAAAGGATGTCTGGGTTGCGTGGACAGCCTACCCGACGCGGCCTGGTCGCACCGCTCGTTCACGCCACGGCCGCCAGTGCTGCCGCGACATCCTCGTCGCTCATGGTCGAGGCATGTCTCCCCCCGGGCCGCGGCCGCCGTGCCGGGTCGACGTCGGCGGGCGGGATGAACCAGGGTCTGCCGTCGACCATCCGGATCTGCCACCCGTCTCGATGGATCCAGGTGTGGCATCCGACGCAGAGCATGATCCCGTTGTCCAGGTCCGTCCGACCACCGTTGCGCCAGTAGGTGAGATGGTGCGCGTCGCAGAAGTCGGGAGGTGCCTGACACCAGGCGCATCCGCCGTCCCTCTCGATCAGCGCCCGGCGCTGCGGCCGGGTGAAGAGTCGCTCGGCCGAGCCGTGGTCGAGGATCTCGGACCGCCCGCCCAGGACCGTCGGGATCGCGCAGGCATCAGCGGCCTCTCGACGCAGGACGGCGGCAGGGATCGGGCGGGAGATCCCGTCCACGGTGCCGTGTCCCGTCGCGCGCTGCAGCTGCTCGAGGGTCATGCGGATGTTGACGGTGGTCTTGATCCCGTCGTGCGGCGCGCGGCAGGACGTGGCATGGCGGCCGAGCCACCCGAGCGCGTCGGCGCGCATCTGCTCGGGGGTGCGGTCGTCGACGCCACGGTCGTCCTGGTTCCGCCTCATCGCGCCCTTGACATAGCCGCGCATCGACGCCAGTAGCGGCGCGGCGGTGAGCGGGTCGAGCAGGGCGTGGACCTGCACCATGCCGTCGCGATCCTCCCGCACGGTGACGAACCGGCGACGCCGCAGCTCCTCGTAGTCCCGCTCGGCTTCAGGCGGGGGCGTGAGGTCCGCCTCGAGCCGGGCGATCAGGCTCCGCACGGACCGCAGCGGCAGGCCTGCGCACTTGTCGACCGTCGCCCGCTCGACCGCGGCGAGGGGGAGCTTGCCGAGGCGCGTCTCGCGAAGCCCGGGATCGACCTGGAGTCCCGACGCCTCGCGGGCGTCGGGATGCCGCAGCAGCAACGAACGGATCAGCGCGCCGGCGTCGGGACCCACACGGCGGCCGCGAACGGCCTGCGCAAGGTAGGGGAAGGTCGGGCCGGTCGCCTTCTGCTTGGACGTGGCCTGTTCCTGTCCTTCATTCTGGGCGCCCGCATCGTCCGGCTTCCCGCCGTGCTGCTCCCCCGCATCGTCCCCTTCCTGAGCGCCGAGCAGGACCTCGCCCATGTCCTCGAGGCGCTGCGCCTCGGCGACCGTGCCGCCGATCTTGGCGGCGGTCATCTGTGCGCTGGTCTGGAAGCCGCGCCGACGTGCAGCCCCGGAACGTGCGGCCGAACGCTTCTTCACATGGCATGCGAGGAGCGCGAGGATCACGTCGACCTCGCGTCGGTGATCGACCATCCGCTCCATGAACGCCTCGATCTCGGGATCCGTCAGGCCATCGGCGGACTCGGCCCGGGCGCGGAGCTGCGCGAGGGTCTCGGTGCCGGTGGTCGGTGCCATGAGACCAGTCAACCGGAGGGGTCTGACATCGAAACGGACAAATCAGAGACCGTCCACAGGGAGAATGAAGGGGCCCGTGCCGATCGGCACGGACCCCTCCCCTACGTTTGTGCGGCGCTACTCCCCCGACTTCAGCGCCGGCGCCTCGCGCGCCACCGTGCCGAGCACGCCGTTGATGAAGGACGGCGAGTCGTCGGTGGACAGGTCCGCGGCGAGCTTCACGGCCTCGTCGATCGCGGTGCCGATGCCGACCTCATCGTTGCAGAGGATCTCCCACGCGCCGATGCGCAGCAGCGCGCGGTCGACGGCGGGCATGCGCGGCAGCGTCCACTCGGGCGAGGCCTGCTGGATGATCGAGTTGAGCTCGACCCACCAGTGCACGACGCCGCGGACGATCTCCTCGGAGTACGGCGGCAGCGGGGTCTCACGGCCCGAGTCGCGCAGGCGATCCTCGAGCACCGCGAGGACGTTCGAGCCCTTCTGGTCGGCCTCGAAGAGGATGTCGAGCGCGCGCTTGCGCGCCTTGGTGCGAGCGGCCACTAGTCGTTGACGCGCGACTGGTACTCGCCGGTCGAGGTGTTGACCTTGACCTTGGTGCCGACCTCGAGGAACAGCGGGACCTGGATCTCCTTGCCGGTCTCGAGCGTGGCGGGCTTGGTGCCGCCCGACGAGCGGTCGCCCTGCAGACCCGGCTCGGTGTAGGTGACCTCGAGGACCACGGAGCCCGGGAGCTCGAGGAAGATCGGGTTGCCGTTGTTCGAGCCGATCACCGCGGACTCGTTCTCGAGCAGGTAGTCGGTCGCGTCGCCCATGACCGCCTCGGAGACCGGGATCTGGTCGAAGGTCTGCGGGTCCATGAAGATGTACGACGTGCCGTCGAAGTACAGGTACTGCATGTCGCGACGGTCGACGGTCTCGAACTCGACCTTGGCGCCGGCGTTGTAGGTCTTGTCGACCACCTTGCCCGTGAGCACGTTCTTCAGCTTGGTGCGGACGAAGGCGCCGCCCTTGCCGGGCTTCACGTGCTGGAACTCGATGACGGACCAGAGGTTGCCGTCGATGTTGAGCACGGAGCCGTTCTTGATGTCGTTAGAAGTCGCCACAGGGGTGTCCTTACAGAAGTTTCTGGGATTAGTCCGCAGACGATTCTAGCCGACGCGCCGCGCGACGGCCTCGAGGGCGAGCCGGTACGAGTCGATCCCGAAGCCCGCGATGGTGCCCGACGCCACGCCTGAGATCACGCTGGTGTGGCGGAAGGTCTCACGGGCGTGCGGGTTGGTGAGGTGCACCTCGACCAGGCTCAGCCCGGCGGAGCTCACCAGCGCGCAGGCGTCGCGCAGGGCGTACGAGTAGTGGGTGAAGGCGGCCGGGTTGAGGATCACGTGGGTGCCCGAATCGACGCTCTCGTGCATCCAGTGGACCAGGTCCGCCTCGTCGTCGGACTGGCGGACCTCGACGTCGAGCCCGAGGTCGGCTCCCCACTGGGTGACCAGCACCGCGAGCTCGTCGTGCGTGGTGGTGCCGTACTTCTCCGGCTCGCGCGTGCCGAGGCGGCGGAGGTTGGGACCGTTGACGACCAGGACGTTCATGCCGTCAGAGTAGCGGGACGATGCTCGACGACCTCAGGCCGACACGGCCGCGTAGGCACCCTGCAGGATGGCGGGGTCCGGGCCCTCGAGACGGACCGGGTTCTGCAGCCCGTTGAGGATGACGAAGCGCAGCAGGTCGCCCCGCGTCTTCTTGTCACGGCGCATGGCCGTGAGCAGCGCGTCCCAGCGATGCCCGGGGTAGGTGGTCGGGAGCCCTAGCCCGGCGAGGATCGTGCGGTGGCGGTCCACCTCCTCCTCGGTCAGCTTGCCGGCGAGGTGGGCCAGCTCGGCGACGAACACCATCCCGACGGACACCGCTGCGCCGTGACGCCACTGGTACCGCTCGGTGTACTCGATCGCGTGGGCGAACGTGTGGCCGTAGTTGAGGATCTCCCGAAGGTAGGACTCCTTGAGGTCCGCCGACACGACGTCGGCCTTGACCTGGATCGCGCGGGTGATGAGCTCGACCAGGACGGCGCGCGTCGCATCGTCCAGGCTGCCCTCGCGGCCCTCGCCCCGCAGCATCGTCAGGTTCTCCCCGACGATCGTCAGAATCTCCGGATCGCGGATGAAGCCGCACTTGACCACCTCGGCGAGGCCGGCGACCAGGTCGTGCCGCGGCAACGTGTCGAGCGCGCGCACGTCGCACCAGACGCTGAGCGGCTCGTGGAACGCGCCGACCAGGTTCTTGCCCTCGGCCGTGTTGATCCCGGTCTTGCCGCCGACCGCCGCGTCGACCATCGCCAGCAGCGTGGTGGGGACCTGGATGACTCCCACCCCGCGCAGCCAGGTCGCCGCCACGAACCCGGCGAGGTCGGTCACCGCTCCCCCGCCGAAGCCGATCACGACGTCGCTGCGCGTGAAGTCGGACTTGCCGAGCACGCCCCAGCAGAACGCCAGCACCTCCGCCGACTTGCCCTCCTCGGCATCGGGCACCTCGGCGATCACCACAGTCAGCCCGCGGGAGTCGAGCAGCGCCTTGAGGTTGTCGACGTGGCGGCGAAGCGGCGCCGCGGTGACCACCAGCACGCGCATCGCGGACTCGGGCACGGCGCTCGCGACGTCCTGCAGCAGGTTCTCGCCGACGGTGACGTCGTACGGTGCGGACGTCGCGACGTGGACGATGCGGGGGGAGGTCATGCGGGCTCCGTTCAGTCGGCCTGGCAGTCGATCGCGTCGGCGATCTCGCGCGCGACCTGGGCCGGGGTGAGCTTGTCGGTGAGGACGGTGACGGTGGCGAGGCGCTCGTAGATGGGGCGTCGCGCCTCCATCAGGTCCATCCACTGACGACGCGGGTTGCCCACCAGGAGCGGGCGAGCGTTGTTCAAGCCGACGCGTGGGGCTGCCGCGCTGAGGGTGACGTCGAGGAAGGCCACCGCTCCCCCGTGGGCTGCGTACGCCTCGAGAAGCGCCTGCGTCGCATCGTCCAGGATCGCTCCCCCGCCGAGGCTCAGGACCCCGTCGTGCTCGGCCAGCGCGGTCGCGACAGCCTCACGCTCGAGCGTGCGGAAGGCCTGCTCACCGTCGTCGACGAAGATCTCGGAGATCTCCTTGCCCGCGGTCGCCTCGACGTCTGCGTCCGTGTCGCGGCGCTCGACGTCCCACAGGCGCGCCAGGGCCTTGGCGACCGTCGACTTGCCCGAGCCGGGCGGGCCGACCAGGACCGCGCGGGGCGCCATCAGCGGAGGTGCTCCGGGATGGAGGCGACGTAGGACTCGATGTTGCGGCGGACCTCCTGCACCGAGTCGCCACCGAACTTCTCGAGCAGCGAGTCGGCAAGGGTCAGCGCCACCATCGCCTGCGCGACCACGGCCGCCGGCGCGACCGCGCACACGTCGGAGCGCTGATGGATCGCCTTCGCGGCCTCGCCGGTCGCGGTGTCGATCGTGTCGAGAGCGCGGGGAACGGTGCTGATGGGCTTCATCGCGGCGCGGACGCGGAGCGGCTCGCCGTTGGTCATGCCGCCCTCGACGCCTCCCGCACGGTTGGTGCGGCGCTGGACACCGTCCTCGCCGTACTCGATCTCGTCGTGGGCCTGCGAACCCCGGCGCGCCGCGGTGCGGAAGCCGTCGCCGACCTCGACACCCTTGATGGCCTGGATGCCCATGATCGCGGCCGCGAGGCGCGCGTCGAGACGGCGGTCCCAGTGCACGTGGCTGCCGAGCCCGACCGGGACGCCGTAGGCCACCACCTCGACCACACCGCCAAGGGTGTCGCCCGCCTTCTGGCAGTCGTCGATCTCGGCGAGCATCGCGGCCGAGGTCTCGGCGTGGAAGCAGCGGATCGGGTCCTCGTCGAGCTCAGGGGTGGCATCGGCCGGGGGCAGCGGCGCGTCCTCGGGGACGACGATCGGGCCCACCTGCACGGTGTGCGCGACCAGCCGGATGCCGGCGGCCTGCTCGAGGAAGTTCTCGGCGACCTGTCCCAGCGCAACCCGCGCCGCGGTCTCGCGGGCGGACGCGCGCTCCAACACCGGCCGCGCATCGTCGAAGTGGTACTTGGTCATGCCCACCAGGTCAGCGTGGCCCGGGCGGGGACGCGTGAGCGCGGCGCCGCGGGCGCCGCCGAGCTCCTCGGGGTCGACCGGGTCGGCAGACATGACGGTCTCCCACTTGGGCCACTCCGTATTGCCGACCATGACGGCCACGGGGCCGCCCTGGCTGAGGCCGTGACGGACGCCGCCGAGGATGGTGACCTGGTCCTGCTCGAACTTCATGCGCGCACCGCGGCCGGCGCCGAGCCGGCGGCGTGCGAGCGCGGCCTGGATCTCGGCGCTGGTGATCTCGACGCCGGACGGAAGGCCCTCGAGCGTGCCGACCAGGGCCGGGCCGTGCGATTCTCCTGCGGTGAGCCATCTGAGCATGGTCGACATTCTTCCACGGGTGGGACGGGCGTCCGGATGATGAGACGGGCCGAGCCCCCGTCCCGGGTGGGACGGGGGCTCGACGCTCGCTGGACTGGCGGGGGTCAGCCGTTCGGCTGAGTGTCGCCGCCGTCGATCTCGATGAAGCCCTCACCGTTCGGCGACACCGTCTCGAGCTCGCCCTCGTCGACGGGGAACACCTCGGCATCGAGGACGAAGAGGTCGCCGGTGATCGTCGTGATCACATCACCGTCCTCGGCGTCCTCCACACCGGTGATGGACGAGGCATCGCCCTGTCGCGCCTCCTGCGTGACCTCGTGCACCTGGAAGAGCTGGTCGCCCGGGGCCGACATCGCCTCGAAGAACGCGAACGTCTCCTGGGGGCTGCCGGTGACGACCACCGTGACCGCGACGCGCGCCAGCGTGCCATCGATCAGACTCTCTCCTGCGAAGGGCGAGACCACGGGGCTCCAGCCGCCGGTCGCCGCATCTGTGGTCGCAGCCTCCGCGGTCGTGGCCGGCGCGGGCTGCGTCCCAGCGCCCGCGATAGACACGGGCCCGGTCTGGAAGAGCGACGCCACCTGGTTGGAGGTCAGCGCACTCGCCTCGATCACCCAGCCTTCCACGAGCCTCGAGGTATCCATCTCGTACGAGATGATATTGAGACCCGAGTCGTCGATCCCGTCCCACAGCCGAGTCCGGAACGCATCGCGATCCAATCGCGAGGGTGCGTTCGCAGCGATCTGATCAGGAACATCGGACTCCTCCGCGAGGAGCGCCGCGTACTGGTCGATCTTCGCCGAAGCCAGACTCACCTGCTCGGTGTTCGCGCGGACCTGGTCGGCCGTCGACGCCAGGTCGCCGGCCTTCGACAGCTGCGGGCTGATCGCGAGGAACCACCCCAGCAGCCCGATCACGATCACGGCGAGCGCGGTGAGCGCGACGACCGGTGCGTATCGAGAGTTGAGCATCTCAGTTCTCCTCTCCGGCCGACGGCGATGCCGTAGGCTCCGCGGACGGGCTCGGCGTGGCGCTCGGCGCCGTCAACGGGGATTCCTCATCGGTGTCCTGCGCCTCGACCACGGTCACGGCGTCGACTCCAGCGAAGCCGTCTTCGGGCACCAGGCGTAGCGTCAGCCACTTGGCCGTGATCGATCCCGTGCCCGACACCTCCCAGTAGTCGACGCCGCCCTCCGTCGCGAACGCCTCGGTGACACCACGCACGTCCGCGATGCCGGGGATAGCCTCAAGCCTCCTAAGCAGGGCGGACGCGGACGCCTGCGATTCGGCACGCGCCTCGAACTCGAACGTTCCGACGGCGCCGCCGTACAGATCGTCTCGGGGCCCGGCACCCAGCGTGTCAGCCGTAGGACCGTGGACCAGGATCGAGTCGAAGCTGGCGGTGTCAGAGCGCGTCGCTTGGATCTGCGCGGTCAGCTGCGCGTAGTCGATCTCGCCGAAGCCGATCTGCGCCAACGTGTACTCCTCGCGCTCCCGCTGCAAAGCGTCCGTGTACACCTGCGCCTTGCCGTCGCGTTCCGCGATCGCCGCCTCCTGGTCGCGGCTGGCGTTGTCGAGGTCCAGCTGCGCGACGCCGCGCGCAGCGAGCGCGAGGAGGAACGCGACCACGACCGCACCGACCGCGATGAGCACCACGATGACGGCCGTGGTCCGTACCGCGCGCATCTTCTTGCGCTCGGCGATGTCCGCGGGGATGAGGTTCACTCCCGCGAGCACCGAGGCTCCGTACTTCTGTGCGGTGGGGTTCACTTCGCGCTCCTCATCGCCAGGCCCAGCACCGTCGCGAGCTCGAACTCGCGACCCTGGACAGTCCTGAGATCCGCCTTCTTGCCCAGCTTCAGGCCCGCGAGCGGTTCCGCGATGACGACGGGAAGCCGCGTTGCACTGGCGAGCGCCTGGCCGAGTCCACGCATGTGCGCCCCGCCGCCGGAGAGAACGATGCGCTCCGCACCGCCCCCGGGGTTCGACGAGGCGAAGTAGACCATCGTGTTCCGCACGGCCTCGACCAGCGAGCTCATGACGTGAGCCGACGCCTCAGCGATCGGACGGCGGTCCGGACCGACGCTCATGTCCATCCCGATCTCACGCTTGAGGGCCTCCGCGTCGAGCGCGGAACCCTTGACGATGTTCGCCACGCCCTTGGTGGCGTCGCTGCCGCCCTGCGGCAACGCGCGGATCAGACGCGGCGCTCCTGCCTGCGAGATGACCACCGTGGTGGTGTCGGCGCCGATGTCCACGAGCGCGACGTTGCCGTCCATCAGCGGGCCACGGCATCCGGAACGCCACAGACCGAGCGCCGAGTGGTCGACGGCCGTCACGTGAGCCCCGCCCTTCTCGACGATGGCGAGCGCGTCGCGCACGACCTCACGGGGCGCCGCCACCAGGAGGCCGCGAAGCGTCGCTCCCGCCGCTGCCTCGATCTCCATGGTCGGGTAGAAGTCGAGAATGGCCTCGTCCGCCGGCATCGGGAGCTGATCCTGGACGTGGAAGGCAAGCGACTGTCGGAGCTTGTCCATCGGCTGCGCGGGGATGTCGACCTCGCGCACCACGATGCTCGAGAGGCCGACGCCGACCGTGACGTTCTTGGTCGACGTCTTCACTGACGACAGGACGCCTTGGATGATCTGCGAGAGCGCGGCGGGTTCCTGAGCGACGCCGTCGCGGATGATGCCGCTCGGTACGGCGGCCTCCGCGTACGCGTGGAGCGTGGCGCCGTCACGACCATCCGGGCCCGAGCCGAGCTCGACCTCCGCCACCCGCACGGTCGATGCTCCGACATCGATCGCTACTGTTCTGGTGCCCACGAGCGTTCCCTCCTCTTCCTCGCGAACCGGATATCGGCATCCAGCACGCGCTTCTCAAGCGTCACAAACCGACCATTTCCAGGTACCACCCGCTGACGGTCGGCCCGACGACGATCCCGGTGACGGCGCCGGCGAACATCCACGGCCCGAACGGGATCGCCACCCCCCGACCGCGGCGGGTCCGCGCCATCGCCACCACGCCCGCAGCCGCGCCCCACAGGAAGGCTGCGAAGCCTCCCACCACCAGCGCCGGCCACCCGATCAGACCCAGGAGCGCACCGATGGACGGCGCAAGCTTGACGTCGCCGAAGCCCATGCCCTTGGGATAGACGATGAACGCGAGCAGGTAGAGCCCACCGAGCGCGGCCGCGCCGATGACCGCGCGCACTGCGCCGGACCACTCGCCCTCCGCCACCGAGAACGCGATGGTCGACGTCGCGACCGCGACCGCGAAGGCGACGGTCAGGGGGTCGGGCAGCCGTCGGTGCTCGAGGTCGATCGCGGTGAGCACGATCCCGAAGTAGACCAGCGCAAGCAGCACGGGGAGCATCCAATCGAGGCCGTTCCACGCCGCGGTCGCGGCGAACGCCACACCAGTCCCGAGCTCCACCAGCGGGTACCTCTTCGAGATCGGGACACCGCAATCCGCACAACGCCCCCGGAGTACGAGCCACCCGATCACCGGCACGTTGTACTGGGCCTTGATGCGTTCACCGCACGCCGGACAAGCGCTCGGCGGAGAAACCACGGAGAGGCCCTCGGGCACGCGATAGATCAGCACGTTGGCGAACGAGCCGAGAAGCAAACCAAGCAGGAACAGGCCTGCGATCCCCAACAGCGTCATGGGCGCCCGGTCACCCGTGCTCGTCGTAGCGCGAGACGATCGTCAGGTTGGCGGCCTGACTGAGGTCCGTGGGATCCTCCACTGCCGAGGGCACATTCACGCGAGACATCTGGAGCTTGAAGGCGCCCGAGCCAGGGAACGCCGCGCCGGCATAGATCTGGCCGACCCACGGGTCGGAGGCATTGTTGACCGACGTCTTGTAGTCGAAGTCGCACGGCGTATACGCGAACACGTTGGCGTCGTGGAACTTGAACGCTCCCACCCGGATGTCGTAGAGCTCGGTCGACGCGGGGCACGCGGGAGCGTTGCCGGACCAGTTCAGCCCATCCTGTGCCGGGGTGATCATGTAGAGGGTCGGCTCGTCACCGGCCGTGCCGGTGATGTCCGACGCGTTCTGGTTGGTGAATCCGGTCCAGGAGACCAGCGCGATGTTCGTCGCAAGCGTGACGTCCGACGTGATGATCTGCACGGGCGCGGAGCAACCATCGAAAACGATCAGCCGTCCGGTGCCGACGCTGATGCCTCCGCTGGAGATGAGCGGGTCGACCTGATCGGCGGTGCAGACACCTGAGTAGCGCTCGATGGTCCAGCCCTGGGCCGCCCACAACTCGAGGTCCTCGTCCTCCATCGTCAGCTTCGGAAGATCCTCGCGCAGGGGCGGTTCGATCGCATCGGGATAGCCAGGGTCGTTGTCGCCGAAATCGAATGCCGGTTCGGCGGGGTCGGGCCATGCGCCGGTCGGAGAAAGCGGTGAGGTGGTGCCGAACACCTTCTTGAGCCCCGTGATCGTGAGGGCGGCGGTGGCGTCGCGACCCACAGTCGTCTTGTTGTTGTTGTCTCCGGTGATCGTGCCGGTGGCCGCGATGGCATCGACGCCGACGCCCGACTGCTTGAAGTCGATCGCGATCTTCGCGTAGATGCTTCCGCCCACGTCGACCTGGTCGAGCCAGACGGAGCCCGCGGAGCTGTAGACGTTGCCGGCCAGGGACTTGCTGCCGCTCAGCAGCACATCCCCATTCGTCAACAGGCTGCCTGTCACCTCGGAGTTGTTGCCCGACAGGGTGACCGCGTATCCGGTCGCGGCCAGCTGGCTGCTCGCCGCCCAGACGTCACCGAGCACGGTCGCGCCGTTGCCGATGTGCACGAAGCCGGACGCCCACATGTCGTTGGCGATGGTGCAGTTGGACCCGAGCGTCACGTCACCCTGCGCCGCGTACACCGTTCCTCCGGCCACCGTGTTGGACGAGCATGTCACGTTGCCGTTCGAGTACACGTGCGCATCCGGCTCGGTGGCTCCGTCGCTCTGCTCGAGCACCGTTCCGGAGACCAGGTTGACCGAGGCGTTGGAGAAGATCGCCTTGTCCAGGCCGATCTGGGGCGGCACGGGGATGAGCTCCCCGACCGCCGTGCGCTCGACGGGACCTTCGGAGCCGGGACCAGCAGGGGTCGACGCGGTCGAGCGCACGGTCACGCGGGAGGTGGCGTCGGTCGACAGAGGGCACACTCCCTCGGCCAGCTCCACTGTGCTGCCCCCGCGGATCACCGTGTACTCCTGCGTGAGCGTCACGTCGTCACCGTTGATCGTCATCGTCGACGGGACCTGGTCGGCGCACGCGTCCCCCATGGATGCGTGCGTCTGCGATGCCAGGATGTTGATGGCCCAGTCGAGACCGGCATCGGCGCTCTGGAACGCCGTCATCTCTTCGCGCGAACGGATGGTGGTGTTCGCGTTCGCCACGGTGACGGCGACCACGACCGCCATGATCACCAGGCCCACCAGCAGGATTCCAAGTGTCATGACCAATGCGACGCCAGAGTCGCCGGAGACCGCGACACGCGTGGGTGTCGCCGACCGATAGCTGTTCCGCTTCATCACAACCGTCCTAGAAGCAATCGAGGATCGCGCTTGATTGGGGACGCAACGAGACCGACTTCTCGAACACGACCGCGGGCCAGTCAGCTGACGTCTCCGCCTCGAGACTCATGGTCACCGTCTCGCCTCGCCCGAGCGCCTGCCCCACGGGCGTGAAGGCCTGGCCCACCGACCCCGGTTCGACGGCGCTTGCCACCACCCTCCAGTCCGCAGCGACAGAGGCGGCCGACGCGGCGTTGGGTGCGGCCAGCGCGGCCTTGGTCTCGACGCCCGACGTCGAGGACCAACGATGCAGCTGACGGTCCGTCTGATCGAGGTAGTAGCCCACGCAGCGCTCCTGGTCGACACCATTGGTTCCCACGACGCGTGTCTGGAGAACGACCAGGTCCCCGCCTTGCGCGGTAATGGCCCACGACGCGCTCCGCATGTCGGTCTCCAGGGCCTTGAACGCCAGCTGCGAGGCGTCGGCAGCCTCGGCGGTGTCCTTGACGTGCTGCTGCTGAACAAGGGTCTGGATCAGGAACGTACCTGCCACCACCATCACGATCGCGAGGATGATGATGTACACGATGAACTCGACCAGCGTGAAGCCTTCGTCGCCGCGCGCCGCTCTCATGACGCGCCCTTCACGTAGATGTTGGTCGTCGTCTCCGCCATCGGCGAGTTGAAGCTGCCATTGGTCGTCGTCGCCCTCATGGTGACGACCACGATCGAGTCGACGGCGGAGTCGCACGTGCCCGTGTAGCTGCCCGTGACGACGATCGGCACGCCGCGGCCGTCGTTGACCGCCGGTCCAGACGTGGTGATCGAGGATGCGAGCGAGGTGCACTTGTCGGTGTCCGTCGAGGCCGCGATGCCTCGCGCCTCCTCCAAGCGCTGCTGCACGAGCTCGTTCGCGGTCGCATAGGTGGCGGCGTTCGCCGTCGCCCGCAGGCCGGCGAGGATCACGGAGAGCATCGAGACCATGATGATGGCCAGCACGATCATGGCGACCATGACCTCGACCAGCCCGAAGCCCTCATCCGACTGATGCCTGTCCATCCCACGCTCCCTCCATCAATCTAGCCAGCCGATCGGTGTTCGCGGGGCCCTACCCGTGGGTAGGGCCCCGCAACCGAGCAAATTACCCGGCAGCCGGAGCGGTCTCGGTGACCGTGCCGTTCTCATCGATGGTGAACACGTTGCCGGTGGGCGAGGTGATCGAGATCGAGATGGTTTCGGCCGCGATCGTCGCGGTGCCCGCGGCGAGCGAGTTGTCGTTCGAGATGCCGACCTCGGCAACGTCGTTACCGTCGACGCTGATGGTCGAGGTGTTCGGGCCGACCGCAGCGGTCCACGCGACGACGAGGCCCGAGGGGTCCTCGGTCATCGCCGACACGACGGCGGTGCGAACGGTGGCGAGGTCCGCCTTGGCCGCGGAGTCCTTGGCCTTGTTCTGCTGGCTCAGGTACAGCGGGATGGCGATCGCGGCGAGGATGCCGATGATGATGATGACGACGAGGAGCTCGACGAGGGTGAAGCCCTTGTCGTCCTTCTCCTCGAGCTGCTTGCGGATGCGAGCGAGCATGGTGAATCTCCTTTGAATTTGCTATCTCTATGGGTTGATGTGAGCTGAACCCCCAGGTCCAGCTCTTCTACCGCCCGGCGGACCGGACGGAAGCCTGTGTCATTGAATGAGGTCGAAGACCTTGAAGATGGGCATGTAGAGCGCGATGACCATGCCGCCGATCATCGATCCGAGGAAGAGGATCATGATCGGCTCGATCAGCGAGGTCAGCTGCTCGGTGGTGGCCTCGACCTCCTGGTCGTAGAAGTCGGCGACCTTGTCGAGCATCGTGTCGAGCGCGCCCGTGTCCTCGCCGACCGCGATCATCTGCACCACCATCGGAGGGAACACCTTGTGCGCCGCCAGCGGGCCGGCGAGGCTGTCGCCACGCCGCACGGAGTTCTGGACATCCTTGGTGGCCCGCTCGATGACCACGTTCCCGGAGGCCTGGCCGACGATGTCGAGCGCCTGGAGGATCGGCACACCAGACCGGACCATCGCACCGAGGTTGCGGGTGAAGCGTGCGACCGCGATCTTCTGGATGAGCTTGCCGAACACGGGAAGCTTCAGATAGACGGGTTCGACCTTCTCCCGCACCTCGTAGCGGTTCTTGTTCTTGCCCCACCAGATCGAGAACAGCACGAGCGCGATGACGAACGGGATCGCTCCGATCTTCATGATGTCCGACAGGGTCACGAGGATCTGCGTGGCGAACGGCAGCTCGCCTCCTAGGTTCTCGAACATCTCAGCGAACACCGGCACGATGAAGAGCAGCATGGCCGCGACCGCGAGGATCGCGATGCAGAAGACCACCACCGGATAAGTCATCGCCGACTTGATCTTGTTGCGGAGGGCGACCTCCTTCTCGAAGTTCTCCGCGATGCTCACGAGGACGCTGTCCAGGAATCCGCCGACCTCGCCCGCCTTGACCATGTTGATCATGAGCGGGGGGAACGTGTTCGGGTGCCTGCCGAGCGCCATCGAGAAGGACTTTCCCGTCTCGACGTCGGTGCGCACCTCCGCGAGAACCTTCTGGAGCGACTTGTTCTCCGTCTGGTCGGTAAGGATCTGCATCGCACGCAGGAGCGAGAGCCCCGCATTGATCATGGTGGCGAGCTGCCGGGACATGATGGCGATGTCCTTGAGGCCGATCCTCTGCTCCAAGCCGGGGATCGTGATGTCGGCGTTGAGTCCCTTGCCGCCGGCCTCGTCGACGGACAGCACGGTGTAGCCCCGCTCGCGAAGGCGGGAGGCGACGGCCGCCGAGGACGGCGCCTCCATCGTGTCCTTGCGCGTCTTGCCCGCGGCGTCGCGAGCCTCGTACTCGTACTTCTTGACCGCAGTAGCCGTTGCCATCCCTCAGCCCTCCCCCGCTACCGTCCGTGCCGACCGCAGAGCCTGTTGAACTCCTCCTGCGAGTGCGCCATCTCCGATGCCGCCTCATAGTCGACGCGGCCGGATTTGACCAGCTCCGCCAGGTGGTAGTCCATCGTCTGCATGCCCATCGACGCGCCGCCCTGCAGAGACGTGTAGATCTGGTGGGTCTTGCCCTCGCGGATGAGGTTCCGGATGCCCGGCGTCGCGACCATGATCTCGACCGCGACGGCACGGCCGGGGCCGTCCGCGCGCTTGAGCAGGGTCTGACACATGACGCCCTGGATCGCGGCGGCCAGCTGCGTGCGCACCTGGCCCTGCTGCTCCGGCGGGAACACGTCGATGATGCGGTCCATGGTGGCCGGCGCCGACTGCGTGTGCAGCGTCGCGAACACCAGGTGGCCGGTCTCCGCGGCCGTCAGCGCCACCGAGATGGTCTCCAGGTCGCGCATCTCACCGATGAGGATGATGTCGGGGTCCTGGCGGAGCACGTGCTTGAGCGCCTTGTTGAAGGAGCGCGTGTCCGCGCCCACCTCGCGCTGGTTCACGATCGACCGCTTGTGGCGGTGGAGGAACTCGATCGGGTCCTCGACCGTCATGATGTGCGCGCTGCGCGAGCGGTTCGCGAGGTCCACCAGCGACGCGAGCGTCGTCGACTTTCCGGAACCGGTCGGGCCGGTGACGAGCACCAGCCCGCGCGGCAGCTGCGAGAACGAGCCGACGACCTCGGGGATGCCGAGCGCCTCGAGCGGCTTGATCTCGTAGGGAATCACACGGAAGGCCGCGCCGAGCGCGTCGCGCTGCTTGTACAGGTTCACACGGAAGCGGGCCTCGCCCACGACGGAGTACGAGAAGTCGAGCTCGAGCTCCTCCTCGAAGCGCTCGCGCTGCGCCTGCGTGAGGATGCCGTACAGCGACCGCTGCAGGCTCTCCGGCGTCAGGCGCTCGAAGCCCTCGAGCGGGGTCAGGGAGCCGTCGAGGCGGACCATCGGAGGCACACCGGCCGTGACGTGGAGGTCCGACGCGCCGACGGCCATCATGCCGCGCAGCGCGGCGTTGACGTCGAGGTCGCTCTCCTGGCGCTCGTTGCTCATCCCGACGCGGGCGCCGATCTGGGTCGAGCGCGGCTTCACCTGGATGGGCGCGGGACGCGCCTCCTTCTTCTCCTCGACCGGCTCGGGGGCCGGCGCGAAGGCACGCTGGGACACACCGGGAAGCTCGGCTGCGGCCGCCGCGGCGAACGCCTGCGCCGGGTCCACGGCGGGCGCGGGACGCGCCTCGACCTCGGCGGCGGCCTGGTTCGACGCCTCGAAGGCGGCGAAGGACGATGCGGCAGGAGCCTCCTGCGCCGACGCCGGGATGCCCTGCGCGCGGACGGAGGGCTGGTGCGTGGGCGCCGGCATCTGCGGCGCGGCGGCGAGCGGGCGCTGCTCCTCGAGGAACGAGGAGCGGGCGGGGGCCTGACCGCTCTGGTGAAGCGCGGGGCCACCGGCGGCCGGGGTCTGCGGCGCGGCCTGGGCCGGAGCGACGGGAGGCTGATACGCGGGCGGCGCGGCGGCCGCAGGAGCCGCGGCAGCGGCCTCGGGCGAGGTTGCAGGAGCACCCTGCTCAGCGGCATCGGCCGGCTGCTCAGGCGCCGCGGGCTGCGCCGGCGGCGGCGTCGGCCGCCACGGCTGCTCCCCAGGCGTGAACTGCATGCTCATGCGTCCTCCCTCAGCGCGACGCACTTTCCTTGCGTCTGCGGTAACACTATCGACAGGATTGTCCAGTTCTTAATAACTGTGATGAATTCCACTGAATGCGATCAATTTCGCTTACTTGACCACTCGCAGCAGCTCTTCCAGGGACGTCACACCGTCCACGACCTTCGCCCATCCGTCCTGGATGAGCGACTCCATCCCTCGCTCCGCGGCGTTGCGGGCGATATCCGCGGAGCTGGCACGCGCCACCGCGAGACGTTCGATATCTTCGTCGATCGCCATGACCTCATGCAGCGCGACACGCCCGCGATAGCCCGTGTTCGAGCATCGCGAGCAGCCCTGCGGGCGCATCAGCGTCGGCACCTTCTCCCCCGGCGTCCACCCCACCGACGCCGGGATTTCGTTCTCGTGGATCTCGTACTCGGTGGCGCAGTGCTCGCACAGACGGCGCGCGAGTCGCTGGGCGACCACGCAGTCGATCGCGGAGCCCACCAGGAACGGCTCGATGCCCATCTCGATGAGTCGCGTCAGCGCCGAGGGCGCGTCGTTGGTGTGCAGCGTCGACAGCACCAGGTGACCGGTGAGCGCCGCCTCGATCGCGATCTGTGCCGTCTCGTGGTCGCGGATCTCACCGACCAGCACCACGTCCGGGTCGGAGCGCAAGATCGACCGCAGCGCCGACGCGAACGTCAGTCCCGCCTTGGGGTTGACCTGCACCTGGTTGATGCCCGGGATGCGGTACTCGACCGGGTCCTCGACCGTGATGACGTTGACCTCGGGCCTCGAGATCTGGTTCAGCGTCGCGTACAGCGTGGTCGACTTTCCGGAACCCGTCGGGCCGGTCACCAGGATCATGCCGTAGGGCTTGTTGAAGCTCTGCGCGTAGATCTCCTGGTTGCCCTCGCGGATGCCCAGGTCCTCGAGGTCCAACCGCGCGGTGGAGTTGTCGAGGATACGCATGACCACCTTCTCGCCCCACACCGTGGGGAGGGTGGCGACACGGAGATCGATCTTGCGGCCCTGATGGTTGACGGACAGGCGGCCGTCCTGCGGCTTGCGGCGCTCCGCGATGTCGATGTCCGACATGATCTTGAGGCGGGAGATGACGCCGCCGGAGATCGCCTTGGGCGCCCGCTGCATCTCGTGCAGCACGCCGTCGATGCGGTAGCGCACGCGCAGGTCGGTCTCGGTGGGCTCGATATGGATGTCCGACGCCCGGTCCTGCACGGCCTGCGTGATGAGCAGGTTGACGAAGCGCACGATGGGCGCGTCGTCCTCCATCGCGGTCCCCGACAGGTCCTCCTCGTCGAGGTTGACCTCGCCCTCGATGGACTCCTGCAGGTCCTCGAGCTCGGTGTCCGCGCGGCAGTAGCGGTCGATCGCCGTGATGACGTCGTCGTGCGCCGCGACCACCGGCACCACCTGCATGCGTGTGATGGTGCGGACGTCGTCGACCGCGACCACGTTGCCGGGGTTCGACATCGCGACGCGGATGACGGTCCCGTCGACGGCCAGCGGCAGGATGGTGTGGCGGCGGCACACGGCCGCGGGCACCAGCGACACCGCCGCGCGGTCCACGGGGTAGTCGGCGAGCTCGACGAACTCCATGCCCACCTGGGACGCGAGGGCGCGCACGAGCTGCCCCTCGGAGATGTACCCCATCTCCACCAGGGTGCGACCCAGGGACTGCCCACGGGTCTGCTGCTCGTCGATCGCCTCGCCGAGCTGCTCCTCGCTGAGCGCGCCATCCTCGAGCAGGATGGTTCCAAGCTGCTTCACAATCGTCCCCTCAGACTCCCGATGTCGTTCGCAAACTAACATCGGCACCCTCAGGGTCGGGCATGAATGTCAGATATGCAACACCCGCGTCATCGCGTCGTCCATCGCGGCCAGCGGCGCCTCCCGGCCGGTCATGAGCCGGATCTGCTCCCCGGCCTGGTGCAGCAGCATCCTCTCGCCGCCGATCCTGACCCCGCCCAGCGCCGCCCAGCGAGCCCCCAGCGGCGTCACCAACGGCTCGTACACGGCATCGAGCAGCGCGGCGCCCTCCTTCACGGACACCAGGGACGTCGCAACGTCCGCGCCCGCCGCGGCCGGCACCGTCGAGACCGCGACGTCGACGTGCGCGGCGAGCACCGGCACCTCCTCGAACGTCACGAAACGCGGCGCCACGCCCATGCGCGTGGCCGCGCGCAGCAGCCCGCCGGCACGCCCCCGCGACCGCACGGCCACGTAGGGCGCGGTCACGCCGAGGGAGCCCAGCGCAGCCATGGCCGACGTCGCCGTGGCGCCGCCACCGAGGATCAGACCGGACGATGCGGCGGTCACCCCGGCCTCGCGGAACGCGGCCTGGATCCCCCAGACGTCCGTGTTGGCACCCACCAGGTGCCGTGCGCCGCCCACGTTCTGGAGGAGCACCGTGTTGCAGCCGCCGACCAGCTTCGCCATGGGCTCTACGAAGTCCATCAACGGGACGGCCTCGACCTTGAGCGGCATCGTCAGCGACAACCCCGCCCACGAGCCGTCCAGTCCCTCGATGAACGCGCCGAGCCCGCCGGAGTCGACGTCGTAGGCGTCGTACTCCCAGTCGATCCCGAGCGCGGCGTAGGCGGCGCGATGAAGGGTCGGCGACAACGAGTGGCCGATGGGGTGGCCCAGCACCCCGGCGTGCCTGGGCGCCGCCGATCCGGTCACGTCAGCCGTCGGAGCTCTCGGTGGTGGTCTGGTTCTCCCGGACCCACGCGCGCAGCTCCTCGACGTTCTTGAGGTGGTCGGCGTACTCGGTCGCGTACTTGGTCTCGCCGGTCTCGAGGTTCACGGTCACGAAGAACAGGTACTCGGTGTCCGCCGGCTGCACGGCCGCCTTGATCGAGGCCTCGCCCGGACCCGCGATCGGCCCCGGCGGGAGCCCCGTGTTCGCGTAGGTGTTGTACTCGGAGTCGATCGCACGCTCCTCGTCGGACGTGAACACGCCCTCCGACGGCGACAGGTACTTGACGGTCGAGTCGAGCTCGAGCTTCATGTCGATCGCGAGGCGGTTGTAGATGACGCTGGCGATCAGCGGGCGGTCGTCGGCGAGCTTCGCCTCGCGCTCGATCAGCGAGGCCACCGTGAGGATGTCCTCGCGCTCCGCCGCGTCGACGCCGTACTTGTCCAGGACCTTGATGGTCTGGAGCACCATCTTCTGCAGCACCTCGGTGGGCGTCACGCCCGGGTCGAACTCGTACTTCGCGGGGAACAGCCATCCCTCGAGGTTGCCGTCCGCCTCGGCGGGCAGGCCCAGCGCCGAGGTGTCGGCCATCGCCGCCTCGACCTCCTCCTGCGTGGCGCCCGTGAGGTTGACGATCGCCTGCGCGTAGTAGTCGAGCGTCTTGCCCTCGGGCACGGTGATGGTGCGCACGTCACGGTTGGACGGGTCGAGCAGCGCCTGGAGCGCGTACTCCGCCTTCATCTCCTTGTGCATGAAGTAGTAGCCGGGCTTGATCGAGGACGAGTCGGGGTTGTTGTTCCACTCGACGATGAAGGCCTGGGTGGACGCGATGACGCCGGCGTCGTACAGCACGGTCGCCATGTCGGAGCCGGTCGCGCCCTGCTCGATGACCACCTGCACGGTGCCCTGACCGGGGCCCTCGAAGTCGGCCGCGGCGGCGCTCTCGGTGCCCTCGAAGGACCCCATGAAGTTGTACGCCACGGACGCGCCGATGCCGAACAGCACCAGCGCGACGGCCGTCACGATCAGCGTCATGCGGCGGCGCGCGGCCCGGCGCTTCTGGCGCTGCAGGCGCCGCAGGTCCAGCGACGTGGTGGTGGTCGCCTCTACCTCGGCGTCGAAAAGGTCAGTCATCATTCCCCTTGCGCGGCACCTCGATGGTCACCGCATCGAGATTACCGTTCTTGTCAACGTCCATTGCGTTCTCCAGGATCACGACGGCCGCGGCCTGGTCGATCACCGTGCGCTGCCGGCGCGCGTCGCGGCCGGCGCTCCGCATCGCCTGGGAGGCGGTCGCGGTCGAGAAGCGCTCGTCGATCAAACGGACCGAGCCGTCCACGAGTTCCACGAGCGCCTCCGCGAATCCCCGGGCGTCCGCCGCGCTCGCCCCCTCCTGGCCCGACAGCTTCCGCGGGAGCCCCACGAAGATCGCGGTCGCCGACCGCTCCTCGGCGATGGCCGCCACCCGCGCGACATCGCCCTTGCCCCGCTGGACGGTGTCGACCGGGAACGCCATCAGCCGGTCGGGGTCGGACGCCGCGACGCCGATCCGCACGGTCCCGACGTCGACGCTCAGCGCCACTCCCCTACGCACGTGCCCCCACGGCCGCCGCGACGGCCTCGAGCGCGGCCGGGATCTTCGAGGCGTCCTGGCCGCCGCCCTGCGCGAGGTCCGGCTTGCCGCCGCCACCGCCGCCCAGGATCGACGATGCGGTCTTCACCAGGTCGCCCGCCTTCAGCCCCACCTCGCGCGCCGCGGCGTTGGTCGCGACCACGATCTGGGGACGGCCGTCCACGTCGACCGCGATCGCGACGACGGTCGGCGAACCCTCGCCCAGGCGGGCGCGGACGTCGGTGACCAGGTTGCGCAGGTCGTCGCCGCCCGTGGCGTTCGTCGACTGATGCGTGACCACGCGGATGCCGGACACGTCGACGGCCTTCTCCACAAGGCCGGCCGCGACCTGCTGCATCGCCGCCTGGCGGTAGCCGGCGAGCTGCTTCTCCGCCTCCGAGAGGCGCTCGAGCAGCTTCTCGACGCGACCCCGGAGCTCGCCCGGCTGCACCTTGAGCGTCGTGGTGAGCTCGGACACCAGCGCGCGCTCGGCCGCGAGCTTCTGGAACGCCTCGATGCCCACGAACGCCTCGATGCGGCGCGAGCCGGAGCCCACCGAGGACTCGCCGCTGACGGCGACCATCCCCACCTGGCTCGAGTGCTCGACGTGGGTGCCTCCGCAGAGCTCGCGCGACCACGGGCCGCCGATCTGGATCACGCGGACCGTCTCGTCGTAGGTCTCGCCGAAGAGCGCGACCGCGCCCCACTCCTTCGCCTCGGGCAGCGTCATGTACTGCGCGGACACGCCCAGGTCGGCGCGGATGGCGCGGTTGGTGACCTCCTCGATCTCCGAGCGCGTCTCGGGCGACAGCGCCGAGGGCCACGAGAAGTCGAGGCGCAGGTAGCCGGGCTTGTTGTACGAGCCGGACTGCAGCGCGTCGGGGCCGAGCACCTCACGCAGCGAGGCGTGCAGGAGGTGCGTGCCGGAGTGGGCCTGGCGGGCGCCCAGGCGCCACTCGGGGTCGACCTCCGCCGAGACCTGGTCGCCCTGCGCGACCTCGCCCTCGACCACGTTGACCGTGTGCACGATCAGGCCCTTGACGGGCTTCTGGACGTCGATCACCTCGAGGGTGCCGTGCGCCGAGCGGATCACGCCCGAGTCGGCCTCCTGGCCGCCGGACTCCGCGTAGAACGGGGTCTGCGGCAGGATCACCTCGACCGTCTCGCCCTGCTGGGCGACGGGCACGCTGACGCCGTCCTTGATGATCGCGGTGATCTCGGTGGCGGTGTTCAGCTCCTCGTAGGCGCGGAACTCCGTGAGCCCCGAGGCCTCCTTGATGCCGTTGTACACGCCCACGTCCGCGTGGCCGCCCTTCTTGGCCTTCGCATCGGCGCGGGCGCGCTCCTTCTGCTCCTTCATGAGCTCGCGGAACTTCGCCTCGTCGACCTGGATGCCCTGCTCCGACGCCATCTCGAGGGTGATGTCGATCGGGAAGCCGTAAGTGTCGTGCAGCTCGAACGCGTCGGCTCCCGACAGCGCCTTGGCGCCGTCGGCCTTCGCCTTGGTGACCGCGGTGTCGAAGATGGTGGTGCCGTTGGTGAGGGTGCGCCGGAACGCGTCCTCCTCGGAGTACGCGACCGCCTCGATGCGGGAGCGGTTGGCCTCCAGCTCGGGGTAGGTCGCGCTCATCGCGGTGAGCGAGGCCGGCAGCAGCTCGGGCATGGTGCGCTCGTCGACGCCGAGCAGCTTCATCGCGCGCACGGAGCGGCGGATCAGGCGGCGCAGCACGTAGCCGCGGCCCTCGTTGCCGGGCGTCACGCCGTCGCCGATCAGCATGAGCGCGGAGCGCACGTGATCCGCGACCACGCGCATGCGGACGTCGTCGCCGCCATCCGCGCCGTAGGTCTTGCCCGACAGCTCCTGCGCCTTCGCGATTACCGGGAACACCTCGTCGGTCTCGTACATGTTCGCGACGCCCTGCTTGAGGTACGCGATGCGCTCGAGGCCGGCGCCGGTGTCGATCGCCTTCTGGTCGAGCTCACGGATCAGCGGGTAGTCCTTGCCCGACCCCTCCCCGCGCAGGTACTGGTCGAACACCAGGTTCCAGATCTCGAGGTAGCGGTCGCCGCCCGGGTCGACCGTGCCACCCACCGCCTCCGGCCCGAACTCGGGGCCGCGGTCGTAGTGCCACTCGGCGCAGGGACCGGCGGGGCCCGGCTGGCCGGTGTCCCAGAAGTTCTCCTCGCGCGTCAGGCGCACGATCCGCGACTTGTCCACTCCCACGCTCTGGAGGTGCGAGATCGCCTCGTGGTCCTCGTTCCAGACCGTGACCCAGAAGCGCTCCGGGTCGAAGCCCAGGTTGCCCTCGGACTCCGGGCCCGTGAGGAACTCCCAGGCGTAGTTGATCGCGCCTTCCTTGAAGTAGTCGCCGAAGGAGAAGTTGCCGAGCATCTGGAAGAACGAGCCGTGGCGGGTGGTCTTGCCGACCTCCTCGATGTCCTTGGTCCGGATGCACTTCTGCACGGAGGCGATGCGCGGGTGCGGCGAGACGTCGGTGCCGATGATGTACGGGATGAACGGCACCATGCCGGCGACCGTGAACAGCAGCGAGGGATCCGGCGACACGAGGGAGGCGCTGGGCTGGATGTGGTGGTCCTGCTTGGCGAAGTAGTCGACCCAGCGCGTGGCGATCTCTGAGGTCTGCATCGTGTCCTCGGTCCTCGTATCTCTCGGTGGAGCGGGCGGCGACGCCCGTGGTGAATCCTACGCAAAGGACCGCGGCATCCCAGCCTCGTGAGGCGGGACGCCGCGGCCCTCGGCGGTGCGAGGCGGTTCAGTGCCTCGCGGTGCGATCAGCGCGCGTAGTACTCGACGACCAGCTGCACGTCGCAGGTCACGGGGACCTCGGCGCGCTTCGGGCGGCGGACCAGCGTGGCGGTGAGCTTCTCAAGCGTGACGTTGAGGTACTCCGGCACCTGGGGCAGCACGTCGCGGTGAGCACCGGCGGCGGCGGCCATGTAGGGCTCCATGGTGACGGCCTTGGGCTTGACCTGGATGGTCTGGCCGGGCTTCACGCGGAACGAGGGGCGGTCGACGATCTTGCCGTCCACGAGGATGTGGCGGTGCAGGACCGACTGACGGGCCTGGAGGATGGTGCGGGCGAAGCCGGCACGCAGCACCAGGGCGTCGAGGCGCATCTCGAGAAGCTCGACGAAGGCCTCACCGGTCAGACCGGACTCCTTCTTCGCCTCGGCGTAGGTCGAGGTCATCTGCTTCTCGCGGAGGCCGTACTGCGCGCGAAGACGCTGCTTCTCGCGCAGACGCACGGCGTAGTCGCTCTCCTTGCGGCGGGCGGTACGGCCGTGCTCACCCGGCGGGTAGGGGCGCTTCTCGAAGTGCTTGACGGCCTTCGGGGTCAGCGCGATCCCGAGGCTGCGCGACAGGCGGACCTGGCGACGTGCCTTCTGAACAGAGGTCATGATTTCCTTCACTGCCCAGGCGCGCGCGGATGCGCACCTGGAAATGATTGTGTGTGCTGAGTTCGCGGCGACAGCAGCCAACCGTCCGCGAGGGCTAGAAAAGATTACCAGAGCACGGGCCCGGACGCCACGGACGACGCGCGGTCTCAGGACTCCCGGCCGAGCATCCCGCGGATCATGCGCAGCCGCTCGCTGAGCGTGCGCTCGTAGCCGTGCTCCGTGGGCTCGTAGTAGCGGGCGCCCTCGAGCGTCTCCGGCAGGTACTCCTGCGCCGCCACGCCGTGGGGGGCGTCATGCGAGTACTCGTAGCCCTTCCCGTGCCCGAGGTCCTTGGCCCCGGCGTAGTGCGCATCGCGCAGGTGCCCCGGGACCACGCCGGCGCGGCCCGCGCGCACGTCCGCGATCGCCTTGTCGATCGCGACGTACGCGCGGTTCGACTTGGGCGCGCTCGCGAGGTAGGCGGTCGCCTCCGCCAGGACGATGCGGCCCTCCGGCATGCCGATGAAGCTCACCGCGTCGGCGGCGGCCTGGGCGATCACCAGCCCCTGCGGGTCCGCGAGCCCGATGTCCTCGGACGCGAGGATCACGAGCCGGCGCGCGATGAAGCGCGGGTCCTCCCCCGCCACCACCATCCGGGCCAGGTAGTGCAGCGCCGCGTCGACGTCGGAGCCGCGCACCGACTTGATGAACGCGCTGATGACGTCGTAGTGCTGGTCGCCCGACTTGTCGTAGGCCACCAGCGCCGCGTCCATGGTCGCCTCGGTCAGCGCGGCCGTCACGGTGCCGCCGTCGGCCGCCTGCGCGACGGACTCGAGCAGCGTCAGCGCCTTCCGCGCGTCCGCGCCCGCGACGCGCACGATGTGATCGCGCGCCTCCTCCTCGAGGTCCACCGAGCCGCCGAGACCCCGCGCATCGTCCACCGCCCGCGCCAGCAGCGCGGCGATGTCCCCACCCCCGAGGGGCTGCAGCGTGAGCAGCAGCGACCGCGACAGCAGCGGGCCCACCACGGAGAAGGACGGGTTCTCCGTGGTCGCGCCGATCAGCGTCACCCAGCGGTTCTCGACCGCGGGCAGCAGGGCGTCCTGCTGGCTCTTGGTGAAGCGGTGGATCTCGTCGACGAACAGCACGGTCTCGCGCTCGCCGGTCGCGATCCGGCGCTTCGAGTCGTCCACCACGGCCCGCACGTCCTTGACGCCTGCCGTGACGGCGGACAGCTCGACGAACCGCCGGTTGCCCGCGACCAGGTACGCGAGCGTGGTCTTGCCCGTTCCCGGCGGACCCCACAGGATCACCGAGGTCGCCGGCGCATCGTCGCCGATCAGACGCCGCAGCGGCGACCCGTCCGCGAGCAGGTGCGACTGGCCCACGACCTCGTCGAGGCTTCGCGGCCGCATCCGCACCGCGAGCGGGGCGTTGCCCAAGGTCTCGGGCACGCCCGACGCGCCGGTGCGCGCCGAGTCGAACAGATCCATGCGGACCAGCGTAGGCGGTGCCGGTGACAGCGCGTGCGCGGCTCAGTAGCCGTGGACGCGCGCGTACTCGTCGGGGTCGAAGACGCCGTACATGTCGACGATCTGCCGGGTGCGCACGTACACGCCGCGCGTCCGGTCACCCGTGCCGTCGAGCGTGTTGCCCTCCACCAGGACCACGGTGGTGCTGTTCACCACGTGGTCGACCATGCCCGTGTGGGTCGGGCCGTTGTACGGCGCCCAGTCGACCAGCACGATGTCGCCCGGCTGCAGGTCGGAAGCCTTCACATCCGTGTCGACCACGCCCGACGCCATCGCCTCCTTCGCCCAGTCGGAGAACAGGAGCTCGAAGGGCACGCCCTGCGGGAAACCGATCTGGTCCATGACCCACATCTGGTACACCATGCACCACGGGTTGTCGCCACCGGCCCAGTCGTTGAACTTGTTGTTGTTCCAGTCCGGCGACCGGTACCCGACCTGCGACCACGCCTTGGCGAGGGCCTTCGACGCGTTGTACTTCGGCGCCAGGTTCAGCTTGGAGGCCTTCACCCAGCCGACCGTGTCGCGGAAGCGCACCTGCCACCACTCGCCGTTGCGGCGGATGTTGAGGAACTGCCCGCGCTCGCCCTGGGAGATGCGCAGGAGCACGGAGCCGGACGTGGACGGCGAGTCGCGCACCACGATCTCGGAGGACTTGAGGCCGATGCGCTGCGTGGTCGAGCTCGGCTTGGTGCGCGTGAGGTTCGTGGTCTGGATCCACCCGACGGTGCCGCCGATCTCGACGCGCTGCCAGCCGTACTCGCGCGCCCCGTCGAACATGCCCGTGGCGTTCTTGTACGCCATCGCCTTGACGCCGGCGGAGCTCGACGGCTTGGACCTCACGTAGACCGTGCTCGCCGTCACGTACACGCGAGCCCGCGACTCGAACACCGGCTCATGGGCGAGCACCGGCTCCGCGCCGTGCTCGAGGCGGTAGAGGAACGCCGCCATCGCGTCGCGCGCGATGCTCAGCTTCGGCTTGAACACCCGGCCGCGCCAGTTCAGCCATCCCTCCGAGATGCCCTGGGTCGCGAGCCACTCGATCGCGACGGCGTGCTCCGAGGTGTCCGAGTCCGCGAACGCCGTCGCGGCGTCCGTCTCCTCGCCGTCCGCGAACCGGAACAGGAAGGCCGCCATCGCGTCGCGGCTCACCGACCGGAGGGGCCGGAAGGTCCCGTCGGACCAGCCCGTGGAGATGCCCTCGGCCGCGAGCCACTCGATCTCCTTGTAGAACTCGGACGTCTCCGGGGTCACGTCGCTGAAGGACGGCGTGCGGGGCGCGGAGAAGCTCGGCGAGCCGGCGTAGCGGTACAGGAAGGCCGCCATCGCGTCGCGGGTGATGGTCGCGCTCGGGCGGTACTCGTTCCCGGATCCCGTCGACCAGCCGTTCGAGATGCCGGCATCCGCCATCCAGCGGATCTCCGTCGCGAACGGGTGGTCGTCGCTGACGTCCACGAAGCCCGTGGCCGCGCTCGCGGAGGGCGTCGCGACCCCGACCAGCATGAGCCCGATCAGCGCACCCGCCAGGGTCCGCGCTCGGGTGAAGGGGGTCCGCACGTTCGCCTCCGTCCCTCCGGGCGTCGAGGGGGCGAGCCCGGGTCGCTGCGTGCGCCGCCGAACCCTGCCTGGTTCCGCGGCTCCCTGCGACCCTAACGGAGAGCACAGACGGACCCCAGCATCCGAACGGTGAGAAATGTCACGTTTCGCCCTGTCCGTGCCGCGCGCCGCGCCCTAGCCTGTGACCATGAGCCCCCTGGTCCGGCTGGCGCGGGTCATCGCGCGCGCCCCTCGCACCGTGGTCGTCCTCGCCGTGCTCGGAACGCTCGGGTTGTACGCCCTCGCCACGGTCGGCGTCACCGGCGAGGGCCTGTTCCAGCGGGTGACCACGGGTCCGCCGCTCGTCACCGGCTCGGACTCCTGGGAGGTCTACGAGGCGCGCATCCGCACGCAGGACCCGGAGACGGGGCCGCGCCTCGCGATCTACGTCACCGGCGTCGACGTGGACGATGCGGTGGTCGCCCAGGAGACGGCCGAGGCCGTCGACGAGATCGCCGCGCTCCCCCGCGTCGCGACCGTCGCGAGCCCGTTCGGGCTGGGGGTGGGGCCCGCCTACGTCCCCGATCCCGATGCCGCGCAGGTGGATCCGGTTGCGCAGATGGCGGCGTTGATCGACGCCGACCGCACCGGGTACCTGATCGACGTCACCTTCGAGAGCTTCGGCGACGACGACCCGCTGGAGACGCACTTGGAGATCGCCGACCTGGTCGCCGGGCACGTCGACGCGATGACCGCCGCCCACCCGGACGCGGTATCGCGTGCGTTCTCCAACCCCCTGGTGTTCGACGACTTCACGGCGCAGCTCGAGCAGGACCTCATCACCGGGGAGATCGTCGCGCTGCCCGCCGCGCTGATCGTCATGGTGTTCGTCTTCGGCGGCTTCCTCGCCGCCGCGACGCCGCTCACGGGCGCCGTCGCCTCGATCGCGGGCGGGCTCGCCGTCCTCTACGGCTTCTCCTACCTGCTCGACCTGGACCAGAGCGCCGTCAACGTGGTCACCGTCCTCGGCATCGGCCTGTCGATCGACTACGGGCTGCTGCTGGTCTCCCGCTTCCGGGAGGAGCTGCACCGCGCGGGCACCGACCCGCGGGAGGCGCGCGCCGAGGCCTTGGAGCGCACGCTCGCGACGGCCGGACGCACGGTGCTGTTCTCCGGGCTCATCGTGGCCGTGTCCGTGGGCGGCATGATCTTCTTCAGCCCCGAGATGATGCGCGGCTTCGGCGGCGCCGCGATCGGCGTGGTGACCACCGCGATGATCGCGGCCCTCACGATCGTCCCGGCGGTGCTGTACCTGCTGGCGCCCCGCATCGTCGGAGCGGGCCTCCTCGCGCGCGTCCCCGGCCTGCGCCGGATCATCCGCACCACGTCGAACGTCGACCGCGAGCACGGCGCCTTCTCGCGTCTCGCGGGGTGGGTCCAGCGCCGGCCGTGGCTCGTGGTGGCCGCCACCACGGCGCTCCTGCTCGTGCTCGCCTCGCCCGTGCTCCAGCTCAACCTGCGCAGCTCGGACATCGAGGCCCTGCCGGTCGGCAACGAGCGCCGGGACTACATCGACGCCTTCACCGTCGGCTTCCCCGACCTCGCGGAGCCCGCGGTGACGGTGCACTCGCTCGCGAGCCCTGCCGAGCTCGCGCCGTACCTCGACGCGGTCGCCGATGTCGAGGGGGTCACCGCCGTCCTCGAGCCCGAGGTCGCCGGGGGCGAGACGTTCGTCGGCGTCCGCCTCGCAGCCGCCGACTCGTCAGGCTCCGAGGCCACCGCGGTCGTCCGCGACATCCGGCAGGTCCCCACGGACGTCGAGGTCCACGTGGGCGGGGTCGCCGCGACGCAGCTCGACTTCACCGACGCGATCCGCGAGGGCGCGCTGATCGCCGGCACCGTCGTGGTCATCGCGACGTTCGTGCTGCTGTTCCTCATGACGGGGTCCCTGCTGGTCCCGCTCAAGACCCTCCTCATCAACTCGCTGTCGCTGCTCGCGACGCTCGGCGTGGTGACGTGGATCTTCGGCGAGGGCCACCTCGAGGCCACGCTGGGGTTCACCTCGACCGGCGGCGTCGAGACCTACGTCGCGGTGATCATCGTCGCCTTCGGCTTCGGCCTCGCCATGGATTACGAGGTGTTCCTGCTGTCACGCGTCAAGGAGTACGTCGACGCCGGCGAGTCGAACGATGCGGCGGTCAGGAAGGGTCTCCAGCGCTCGGGGCGCATCATCACCTCCGCCGCCACCGTGATCGTGCTCGTGTTCCTCGGCTTCGCCCTGGGCGACCTGCTGATGATCAAGGAGGTGGGCGTGGGCCTCGCGTTCGCCGTGCTGCTCGACGCGACCGTGGTGCGCATGCTGCTGGTGCCCGCGACCATGACGCTCCTGGGCGACTGGAACTGGTGGGCGCCCGCGCCGCTCCGCCGCCTCCACCGTCGACTCAACCTCCAGCATTGAGGCCCGCGCCGACATCGGCGAGCAGGTCCAGCACGGCCCGCACCGCCTGGCGCTCGACCCGGTCGGCGCGACCGATCGCGACGATGCTGCGCACCGCCCGCACCCCGCGCAGCGGCACCAGGCGGTAGTCGCCTCGCGGCGTCGAGAACCGGGGCAGCAGGGCGACCCCGACGCCGCGCGAGACGAGCGACTCGACCAGGCGGTTGTCGCGGATCTCGATCACGCGGTCGAGCGTCGCGCCCGTCGCGGCCTCGACCGACTCCAGGATGGTCGCGAACGGGAACCCCCGGGGCACGGCGATCCACCGCTCGCCGGCCACGTCCGCCGGCTCGAGCGCCGTTCGAGCGGCGAGCGGATGACCGGTCGCGACCGCCACGTCGATGGGCTCCCGCGCGATGACCCGGGAGACGAGCCCCTCGGCGCCGAGCGGCACGTCGGCGGCGAGGCTGTGGGCGATCACCAGGTCGTGATCGAGGGTGCGCCCGGCGTAGTCTGCCTCCGCCAGGTCGAAGTCCTCGAGCTCGATCGTGATCCGGCCCCCCGCGAGCCGCTCGAGCACCGCGGGGAGCAGCGCCGCGCCCGCCGACGGGAGCGTCCCGATCCGCACGGTCCCTGCCGGCTGGCCCCGGCCGGCATCCACCGCGGCCTGGACCCGGGCGATCGCCGCGAGGACGTCGTCCGCGCCGGAGGCGAGGATCTCCCCCGCCCAGGTCAGCCGCAGGCCGCGGGAGGCCGGCTCGACCAGGGCCACGCCGAGCTCGCGCTCCGCGGTGCGCAGCTGCTGCGACAGCGCCGACGGCGTCCGGTAGGTCGCCGCGGCGACAGCGCCGAGGGTGCCCCTCTCCTTGAGATCGCGCAGGAGCTCGAGATGACGCACTTCCATGAAGGCATCCTAAACTTGCACTGCAGCTCTGTGCGCTTGTCCTTCACGCACCGGCCGCCCATGCTGACACCATGCCCACCCGCCACGTGCTCCTCGCGATCGTCGTCGCCGTCCTCTGGGGACTCAACTTCCTGGCGATCCACGCGTCGCTCACGCAGTTCCCCCCGCTGTTCCTGATCGCGCTCCGCTTCGCGCTGATCGCCGTCCCCACCCTCATCCTGGTGCCGCGCCCCCGGGTGCGGTGGCGCTGGCTGATCGGCTACGGCGTGGGCTTCGGCACGCTGCAGTTCCTGTTCCTCTACCTGGGGATGGCCGCCGGGTTCCCGACGGGACTGTCGTCGCTGGTGCTGCAGGCGTCGGCGCCCTTCACCGTGCTGCTCGGCGCCCTCCTGCTGAAGGAGCGTCTCGGCGCCCGACGCCTCGTCGGGGTCGGGGTCGCTACGGCCGGGTTGGCCGTCGTGGGCCTGTCCTACGGCACGTCCGCCCCGCTGGGACCGTTCCTGCTCGTCGTCCTGGGCGCGCTGGGCTGGGCGCTCGGCAACCTCGCGAGCCGCCAGGCTCGTGCCGAGAATCCGCTGCACCTGGTGCTGTGGATGAGCATCGTCCCGCCCCTGCCCATGCTCGCGCTGGCGCTCGTGGTGGAGGGCCCCGCGCGGATCGGCGCATCGCTGACGACCTCGCTCAGCGCCGCGGCCGTCCCCGCGTGGATCGGGCTCGGCTACACGGTGCTCCTCGGCACGCTGCTCGGCTCCGGGATCTGGGTCTGGCTGATGGCACGTCATCCCGCGGGCGCCGTCGCGCCCTTCTCGATGCTCGTGCCGGTGGTCGGGATCTCGACCGCCTGGCTCGCGCTCGGTGAGGCGCCCGCGCCTCTCGAGCTCGTCGGCGGCGCCCTCGTGATCGGGGGCGTGCTGTGGAGCGCCCGCGGGCCGCGGCCGCCCGCAACGGGCGCGGCGGCGGCTAGCGATAGACCTCGCGTCGGTGCGCGACTCGGATGACGGTCACCGTGATCACGTCATCATCGATCTCGTAGATCACGCGATAGTCCCCGGCGCGGAGCCTCCACACGCCCTCGGCACCCACGAGACGACGCGCACCGGCAGGTCGCGGATCGCGACCGAGCCGCTCGATCGCGTCGAGGACGCGCTTGCGCGGGACACGGTCGAGGCCCGCCACCTCGCGCGCCGCCCGGCGCGTGAAGTCGATCCGATAGGTCACCCGGAGAGGCCCGCCCGCAGCTCGTCGAGCGAGATCCTGGTGCCGTCATCCTCGTCCATCGCCTCGCGATACGCGGCGAGGTCCTGTGCGTCCTCGAATGCCTCCAGCGCTTCGAGGTCCTCGACGCCGATCACCACGGCGGCGAGCTTGCCGTTGCGGCTGATCCCGATGCGCTCGTGGCCATGCGACGCCCTGCCGAGAACGTCGGCGAGGTGCAGGCGCAGGTCGCGGGTCGAGACGATGTCCATGGCACCGAGGGTACGCCTGTGTGCCATGTGTACACAATGTACTCACCTCGTCGCCTCAGCCACCGCATCGTCCCGCTGCCGGGCGCATGGCGGGGCAGGCGTCGGCGCGCGCAGAGACGCTTCGAGCGCGGGACCCCCGGAGGGATCCCGCGCTCGTGGACGGCTGAGAGGCCTCGGCCTACGCCTCGGCCGGCTCCTCCTCGGGCACGAAGTCGACGCCCGCCTCGGCACGCTGCTCCGGCGTGATCGGCGCCGGAGCGGCGGTGAGCGGGTCGTATCCGCCGCCCGACTTCGGGAAGGCGATGACGTCGCGGATCGAGTCGGCCTTGGCCAGCAGCGCGGTGACGCGGTCCCAGCCGAGCGCGATGCCGCCGTGCGGCGGCGCGCCGAACTGGAAGGCGTCGAGGAGGAAGCCGAACTTCTCCTGCGCCTCCTCCTCGCCGATCCCCATCACGCGGAACACGCGCTCCTGCACGTCCTGGCGGTGGATACGGATCGAGCCGCCGCCGATCTCGTTGCCGTTGCAGACGATGTCGTAGGCGTAGGCGAGCGCCGGACCCGGGTCGGTGTCGAAGGTGTCCATGAACTCGGGCTTGGGGCTGGTGAACGCGTGGTGCACCGCGGTCCAGGCGGAGTGGCCGAGCGCGACGTCGTCGTCGTCCACGTCGACGGGCTTGAACAGCGGCGCGTCGACCACCCAGCAGAACTCGAAGCGGTCCTCGTCGATCAGGCCGACCCGCTTCGCGATCTCGTTCCGCGCGGCGCCGAGCAGCGCGCGCGACGCGCCGGTCCGGCCGGCCGCGAAGAAGATGCAGTCTCCGGGGTTGGCGCCCACGGCCTCCGCGAGCCCCGCGAGCTCGGACTCGGACAGGTTCTTCGCGACGGGGCCGCCGAGCGTGCCGTCCTCCTGCACCAGCACGTACGCGAGACCCTTGGCGCCGCGCTGCTTGGCCCACTCCTGCCACGCGTCGAGCGTCTTGCGGGGCTGCGAGGCGCCGCCGGGCATGACCACCGCGCCCACGTACTCCGCCTGGAACACCCGGAACGGGGTCTCCCCGAAGTACTCGGTCAGCTCGGTGAGCTCGAGGCCGAAGCGCAGGTCGGGCTTGTCGGAGCCGAACCGCGCCATCGCCTCCGCGAAGGTCAGGCGCGGGATCGGCAGCGGGACCTCGTAGCCGATGAGCGCCCACAGCTCCTTGACGAGCTCCTCGCCCAGCGCGATCACGTCGTCCTGGTCCACGAAGCTCATCTCGATGTCGAGCTGGGTGAACTCGGGCTGACGATCCGCACGGAAGTCCTCGTCGCGGTAGCAGCGGGCGATCTGGTAGTACCGCTCCATGCCGGCGACCATCAGCAGCTGCTTGAACAGCTGCGGCGACTGCGGCAGCGCGTACCAGGAGCCGGGCGACAGGCGCGCGGGCACCAGGAAGTCGCGGGCGCCCTCCGGGGTGGAGCGCGTCAGCGTGGGCGTCTCGATCTCGAGGAAGTCGTGGCGCTCGAGCACGCGGCGGGCGGCCTTGTTGACCTCGGACCGCAGCACGATGTTGGAGCGCGGCGCCGGGCGGCGCAGGTCGAGGTAGCGGTGCTTGAGGCGCGCCTCCTCGCCCACGGTGACGTGCTCGTCGATCGGGAACGGCGTCGGGGCCGACTCGTTGAGGATGGTGACGTCGCTGACCGCGACCTCGATCTCACCCGACGGCATGTTCGGGTTGGAGGAGCCCTCGGGCCGCAGACGGACCTCGCCGGTCACCTGGATGACGTACTCGGTGCGCAGCGCGTGCGCGACCTCCTCGCGGATCACGATCTGCGCGAGCCCCGAGGCGTCGCGCAGGTCGATGAAGGCGACACCGCCGTGATCGCGGCGGCGGCCCACCCAACCGGCGAGGGTGACGGTGGCGCCGGCGTCGGCGGCGCGCAGGTTTCCAGCGAGATGCGTGCGGAGCAAGGGCTTGCCTTTCTATCGCGCGAGGAGCGCGGGGGTTGTGAAGAGCGGGTACCAGTCTAGCCGCGGACGATGCGCGGCTTGAGGTCCTCGGTCGGGGGCGTCCAGGCGTCGGCGTCGGCGGGCACCTGATCGCCCGAGCGGATGTCCTTGACCTCGCCGTCACCACCGTCGCCGGGCGCCGGCGGGAACCACACGAACGGGATCCCACGACGGTCGGCGTACTGGATCTGCTTGCCGAACTTCGCGGCGTTGGGCGACACCTCGGTCGGGATGCCTCGCGTGCGCAGACGGTCGGCGAGCGCGGACGAGGCCGCACGGTGCTCCTCGTCGGTGACGGCCACCAGCACGGCCGACGGCACGGAACGGGTCGCGGTCGCGAGGTTCGCGCCGAGCATCCGGCTCACCAGCCGGCTGACGCCGATCGACATGCCGACTCCGGGGAACCCTCCACCGGCCACCAGGGAGTCGTAGCGACCGCCCGAGCAGATCGATCCCAGGTCCTCGTGGCCCTCGAGCACGGTCTCGTACACCGCGCCCGTGTAGTAGTCGAGCCCGCGCGCGATGCGCAGATCGGCGAGCGCGGTGTCGGGGACGGCGGCGTTCACGGCGTCGACCAGCGCCGCGAGCGACCGGGCGCCCCGATCGAAGTGCTCGCGAGCCTCGTCCGCGTCGTCCACGATCGGCGCGTGGTCCCACAGCGCCTCGACCAGGTCGACGAACGACCCGTCCGGCGTCTGGATCGCCGCGAGCTCGAGGATCGCACCGACGGCCTCGGGGCTCACGCCCTTGCCGTGCAGCTCCTCGCGCACGCCGTCCGCGCCGATCTTGTCGAGCTTGTCGACCGAGCGCAGCGCGCCGGCGACGTCGAGGATCCCGACGCCGCGGTAGAAGCCCTCGACCAGGGCACGGTTGTTGAGGTGCATCCGGGCCGGGGGCAGCGGCAGCTCGCGCAGCGCGCGCGCCATCACGATAGCGACCTCCGCCTCGAGGTGCTCAGGGAGGCGGTCCCGCCCCACGACGTCGATGTCGGCCTGGTAGAACTCCCGGAAGCGCCCCTCCTGCGGCCGCTCGCCGCGCCAGACCTTCTGGATCTGGAAGCGGCGGAACGGGAACTGGAGGCGCCCCTGGTTCTCCTCGACGTAGCGAGCGAACGGCACGGTGAGGTCGAAGTGCAGGCCCAGCTTGGCCTCGCGCCCGGCCTGCTCGTCGGCGTTGAGGCGCCCGATCGCGTAGATCTCCTTGGATGCCTCGGAGTCGCCCGCGAGCCGCTCGACCGGCTCGACGGCGCGGGTCTCGATCTCGCCGAAGCCGTGGAGGGCGAACACCTCCCGCAGCGTGGCCAGCACATGGGCCTCGACCAGCCGCTCCTGCGGGGTCCATTCGGGGAATCCGGACAGTGGTTGCACGCGAGCCATGCCGCCCATTGTCCCGTATCCGTGACCGTAGACTTGCGCGGGCAGTCGCGATCCAGGAGCAGAGACGATGACCACCAAGAAGCAGGCACGCGCGCAGGCCGCCAAGAAGCAGCAGCACTACGAGGCCCGCCGCGCCGCCAAGGAGGCGCGCAAGCAGCGGGTGATCCGGATCACCGCGATCCTGGTGATCGCCGGGCTGGTGCTGGGAGGCGGCCTGGCCGTGATCCTGGTGGCCCTTCAGGCCAACTCCAGCGACGCCTCGACCGCGGCCGCCTCCGAGCCGTCCGCCACCGCGACCTCCGGCACCTCCACCGACGACGCCGTCGACGTCGCCGACGGCGAGGAGATGACCGGCTGGGCCGTCTCGCCCGAGCCGCCCGACCCCGCGACCGCGGAGGGCGCGACCTGGACCGCCACGGTCTCGACCAACCAGGGTGACCTCGTCGTCGAGCTCGACGGCGCCGCGGCGCCCCAGGCCGTCGCATCGTTCCTCGCCCTCGCGGGAGACGGCTACTTCGACGGGACCGACTGCCACCGGCTGACGACCGCCGGGATCTACGTCCTCCAGTGCGGCGACCCCACCGGCACCGGCACGGGCGGCCCCGCCTACCGCTTCGGCCCCGTCGAGAACGCGCCGGCGGACGACGTCTACCCCGCCGGGACGCTGGCCATGGCCCGCGTCGGCGGCGACGGCGAGTCGATGGGCAGCCAGTTCTTCCTGGTCTACGAGGACTCGACCATCCCCGCGGACGCAGCCGGCGGCTACACCGTGTTCGGTCACGTGGTTGACGGACTGGATATTGTTGACCGTGTTGCCGCCGCAGGCACCATCACCGGGGACACCGACGGTCGCCCGGCCCTGTCCGTCATCGTGAACGAGGTATCCGTCTCATGACCGCTTCCGACGCCGAGAAGGCGCCGACCACCGAGGTTCCCGCGGGCGCGCCCGCGGAGACCGAGACCCCCACCGCCGAGGAGACCGCCGTCGAGGCGGTCGAGGCCGCGACCGAGGAGACGGAGGCCGCCTCGGACGAGGCGGCGGCGCCGGCTCCGGAGGCTGCCGAGGAGCCCGCCGCGGCGGCCCCGGTTCCCGCCGCCGCGCCCAAGCCGCGCGCCCCCAAGCCCGGCGTACCGAAGCCCGGCTCGTTCAAGGCGCCCTCACCCGTCGTCGTCGCGAAGCAGGCCACGCACCACGTGGTCGCGGTGCCCGTCGTCGCGGATGTCAGCGAGGAGCGCATGGAGGAGGCTCTCGCGCACGGCCTGGTCGAGGACGGCGTCGCCTACGTGATCGTCGACGACGAGCGCGTCGAGGTGGGTCCCGCAGCGGATGACGATGCGCTGCACGCCTACGCGGTCGCGTACTTCGAGCTCGAGGCGTCCGTCGAGCGGTTCCACGCCCGACTCGCCACCGCCGAGCTCGGCCCCAAGGACATCGACGAGACCCTCGCGCACCTCGACGCCGCCGTGTCGACGCCCGCCGTAATCGGCGATCTCGACCCCGTCAAGGCGCGGCTCGAGGAGATCCGCTCCGAGGCCGTGACGGTCCGCGACCGGATCCTGGAGGAGCGGCGCGTCGCCCGTGAGGAGGCGCTCGCCGCACGCGAGCAGATCGTCGCGACCGCCGAGGCGCTCGCCGCGAAGCCCGAGGGCCAGGTCCACTGGAAGAACGACACGGCGGAGCTGCGCGCCCTGCTCGACGCGTGGAAGGAGGCGCAGCGCGCCGGCGCCCGCATCCCCAAGGACGTCGAGCGTGAGCTTTGGAAGCGCTTCACCCACGCCCGCTCGGCCTTCGAGAAGGCTCGCAAGCACCACTTCGCCGAGCTCGACCGTGCCAACACCGACGTCGCCTCGCGCAAGGAGGCCCTGGTCGCCAAGGCCGAGGAGCTCGCGCAGACCACCGACTGGGACCGCGGCGCCCGTGGCTTCCGCGACCTGATGGGCGAGTGGCGCACCGCCGGCCGTGGCCGACGCAGCGTCGACGACGCGCTGTGGAAGAGGTTCCAGGCCGCCCAGGACTCGTTCTTCGAGGCCCGGCGCTCGGCGTCCGACGCCGAGGACGAGGCCCTGTCGGGCAACGTGGAGGGCAAGGAGGCCGCGGTCGTCGAGGCCGAGGCGCTCCTGCCGATCAAGGACCTGCAGGCCGTCAAGCAGGCGCTCCGCCCGCTCCAGGACCGCTTCGAGGCCGCCGGCCGCGTGCCGCGCGCGGACGCCGCCCGCCTAGCCAAGCGGATGGGTGCGGTCGAGAAGGCCGTCCGCGACGCCGAGGAGGCCGAGTGGGACCGCCGCAACCCGGAGAAGGAGGCCCGCAGCTCCGGCATGGCCACCCAGCTCCAGGCGTCGATCGCCTCCCTCGAGGAGGAGATCGCCGTGGCCAAGAAGGCGAAGAAGGACACCAAGAAGCTCGAGGACACGCTCGCCGCGCAGAAGTCGTGGCTCGACGTGCTCTGACCCGCAGCCGATCCCGCAGGGCCCCGTCCGCATGGGCGGGGCCCTGCGGCGTCTCGGGGCTGCTGTCCACAGGCCCACGCCCGCGGCCGCGGCGTGCCCGCATCATGGCAGGCATGCTGATCGTGACCCCCGCCCTGGTCGGGCGCCCCGCCCACGCACGCATGCTCCGCGACGGCACCATGCGTCCCTTCGCCCCCGGGGCCGCGCTGCCCGCGGACGTGCCCGACTCCCCCGGGCTGCGCGCACACCACGCGTCCTCGCGCGTGCCCGCCCACACCGTGCTCACGGGGACGGCGGCGCTCTGGGTCCACGGCATCGTCCCGACCGCCCCTCCCGAGTGGCACGTGGCGGGGCCCCGCGGTCTGCACCGCATCGTCGACCCGCTGCTCGTGTTCCACTCGGGGGTCACGGCGCGGCTGGGTGAGCCCCACGAGGGGTGCCGCGTGGCGCCCCCGGAACGTGCGTGCCTCGACGCCCTCCGCTGGGAGGACCTGGGCGACGCCATCGCCGTGACGATGCGCGCGCTCGACGTGGGCGCGGTGTCGGTCGCGGGGCTGCGCGCGTCACTCGGGCTCGACGGACCCCAGGGGTCGGGCTTCGCCCGCGTGCGCGCGTCGCTCGCCGCGATCATCCGCGCGCGCGACGCGGATCAGGCGGGACGCTTGGTGTTCGTGACGCGCCGCGCGTCGTAGACGCCGTCGATGCGGCGCACCGCGTTGAGGATCGCGCCCAGGTGCGACGGGTCCGCCATCTCGAACTGGAAGCTCGACATCGCGACCCGGTCGCGCGTGGTCGACACGTTGGCGGACAGGATGTTGACGTGATGGTCGGACAGCACGTGCGTGACGTCCGACAGGAGGCGGTTGCGGTCGAGCGCCTCGACCTCGATCTGCACCAGGAAGGTCCCGGAGTTCTCTCCGGTCCACTCGACGTCGATGAACCGCTCCTGCTGGCCGCGGAGCTGCTTGAGGTTGTCGCAGTCGGCGCGGTGCACCGAGACCCCCGCGCCGCGGGTGATGAAGCCCTGGATCGGGTCGCCGGGCACGGGAGTGCAGCAGCGGGCGAGCTTGACCACCACGTCGGTGAGGCCGTGGACGGACACGCCCACGTCGCCGCGGCGGGCGCGTGGCGGCACTCCCGGGCGGGCCATCTCCGTGATGTCCTCGTCCGCGCCCTCCTGGCCGCCGACCGCCTCGACCATCCGGCGCACCACGTCGGAGGCCTGCTCCTTGTGCTCGCCGATCGCCGCGTAGAGGCCGTCGACGTCCTCGTAGTGCATCTCCTTGGCGAGCGCGAGCAGCGTCGGGCGGCTCATCAGGCGCTGCATCGGCAGCTGCTGGCGGCGGATCGCGCGCGCCAGCATGTCGCGGCCGGCCTCGATGGACTCCTCGCGCCGCTCGCGCGTGAACCACTGGCGGATCTTGTTCTTCGCGCGCGTGGACTGCACGAAGTCGAGCCAGTCGCGCTTCGGGTGCGCGTTCTCGTCCGAGGTGGTGAGCACCTCGACCGTGTCGCCGTTCTCGAGCCGCGAGTCGAGCGGCACCAGCCGGCCGTTGACCTTGGCGCCGATGGTCTTGTGCCCCACCTCGGTGTGGACCGAGTAGGCGAAGTCGATCGGGGTCGCACCCTGCGGCAGGGACAGCAGCTTGCCGCGCGGGGTGAACACGTAGACCTCGGCGCGCGAGATCTCCCCGCGCAGGCTGTCGAGGAACTCGGTCGGGTCCGCGGTCTCCTGCTGCCAGTCCGCGATCTGCCGGAGCCAGCCCATGTCGCCCTGGCCGCCGGTCGACTCGCCGCCGGTCTTGGTGTTCTCCTTGTACCGCCAGTGCGCCGCGAGGCCGTACTCCGCACGGCGGTGCATGTCGTAGGTGCGGATCTGCAGCTCGACGGGCTTGCCGGTCGGTCCGATCACGGTGGTGTGAAGGGACTGGTACAGGTTGAACTTGGGCATCGCGATGTAGTCCTTGAACCGGCCCGGCACGGGCTGGTACCTGGCGTGCATCGCGCCCAGGACGGCGTAGCAGTCGCGAACCGTCTCGACCAGGATCCGGATCCCGACCAGGTCGTAGATGTCGTTGAGGTCGCGGCCTCGGACGATCATCTTCTGGTACACGCTGTAGTAGTGCTTGGGACGGCCGGTGACCTCGCCCTTGATGCGCATGGCGCGCAGGTCCTTCTCGATCTCCGCCCGCACCTGCGCGAGGTACTTCTCCCGCTCGGGCGCCCGCTCCGTCACCACCTGGACGATCTCCTGGTAGATCTTCGGGTACAGCGTCTGGAAGCTGAGGTCCTCGAGCTCCCACTTGATCGCGTTCAGCCCCATGCGGTGCGCGAGCGGCGCATAGATCTCGATGGTCTCCTGGGCCTTCTTGCGGGCCGACTCGGCCGAGACGTACTTCCAGGTGCGGGCGTTGTGGAGCCGGTCGCAGAGCTTCAGCAGCAGGACGCGGATGTCCTTCGCCATGGCGACGACCATCTTGCGCACGGTCTCCGCCTGCGCGGCGTCGCCGTAGGTGACCTTGTCGAGCTTGGTGACGCCGTCGACGATCATGGCGACCTCGTCGCCGAACTCGGCGCGCATCCGCTCGAGCGGGTACTCGGTGTCCTCGACCACGTCGTGCAGCAACGCGGCGGCGATCACGGAGTCCGGCATCCCCAGGTCCGCGATGATCTGCGCGACCGCGATCGGATGGGTGATGTACGGCTCGCCGCTCTTGCGCTTCTGGCCGCGGTGCTCCTTCTCCGCGACCTTGTACGCCTGCTCGATCAGCGTGGTGCGCCCGCGCGGGTACATGCGGCGGTACGTGTCGAGCACACCGTCGATCGCGCTGGTCTCCCTGGTGCCCCGGCGCAGGAAGCCGAGGGGCCCGAGGGTCCCGGTCGGGGGCCGGGTATCGGTCACGCGCACCTCCGAGACTCGTAGACGGTCAGTCTATCCAGGTGCGAGGGCACCCCGGAACGGCGCTATGGTCCCGGTTCGGGCCGCCGCCGGCCGGGACGCGGAACGGCCCGGCGGGTCGTCCCACCGGGCCGTCCGAGCGGCGGTCCCCCGCCGGCGCCTGCTACGCCTTGCGGTTCTTGCGGCGCGGCTGAGCGGACGAACCCTGATGCGCGCCCTTGTCCACGGCCCCGACACGCACCGAGCCGTCCGCCGCGATGGTGACGTCCGAGGAGCCGGACTCGCGCATGGCGAGCACCTTCTGGGTGTGCTCCTTGATCTTCGTCTCCGAGTCGCGCAGGGCGACCTCGGCCGGCGTCGCCACGAAGATCGACGAGTACGTGCCGACCGCCATGCCGACGAACAGCGCGAGCGCGATGTCCTGCAGCGTGCCCGCACCGAGCACGAAGGCGCCGATGAACAGGATCGCGCTGACGGGCAGAAGCGCCACGACCGAGGTGTTGATCGAGCGCACCAGCGTCTGGTTGAGCGCCAGGTTGGCGAGCTCGTCGTACGTGTACCGGTGCTGCGAGGTGAGGTTCGCGGTGTTCTCGCGCACCTTGTCGAACACCACGACCGTGTCGTAGAGCGAGTAGCCGAGGATGGTCAGGAAGCCGATCACGGACGCGGGCGTGACCTCGAAGCCGACGAGCGCGTACACGCCGACCGTGATGATGAGGTCGTGCGCCAGCGCGATCAGCGCCGCGGCCGCCATCCGCCACGCGCGGAAGTACAGCGACATCACCACGGTGACGAGGATCAGGAAGATGACGAGGCCCTGGACGGCCTTCTTGCCGACCTCGGCTCCCCACGTCGGGCCGATCTGCGTGAAGCTGACCGCCTCGGCGTCGACCTCGTACGCGTCCGCGAGCTCGGTGGTGAGCTCCCGGGCCGTCTCGGACTCGACCACGCCGATCTGGACGCGCACGTCGTTCTCGCCGAGGACGGTGATCCGCGCGGTGCCCTCGACGCCGGCGGCGTCGACCACCTCCTGCGCGATCGCGGTGTCCGGGTTCGGGGCGTCGGTGACGCGGAACTCGGTGCCGCCCGAGAAGTCGATGCCCGGGTTGAGCCCCTTGATCAGCAGCAGCGCGATCGAGGCGGCGATCAGCACCGCGGAGACCGCGAACCAGCGCTTGCGCTGCGGGACGATCGGGTAGACCTTCTCACCGGAGTGGAGGCTGTTGCCCCACTGGGCCAGGTTGAGCTTCATCGGTTCTCCTCCCCCTCGGTCGAGGCGGGGGTCGTCTCCTGCGCGTCGGCCTCCTTGGCCGCGGCGCGCTCGGCGGCCTTGCGCTCGGCGAGCGTGGGCTTGCTGCCCAGCACGACCTTGCCGCGGCCCTTGTACACCGTGTCACGGCCCAGCTGCCGCGGGTCCAGGCCCGACCACTGGTGACCGCCGCCGAAGAACGACGTCTTGGCGAGCAGCATCAGGATCGGGTGCGTGAACATGAACACGACGAGGATGTCGACGAGCGTCGTCAGTCCCAGCGTGAACGCGAAGCCGCGCACGCCGCCGACGGCGAGCACGTAGAGCACCACGGCCGCGAGGATGTTGATGGCGTCCGAGGCCAGGATGGTGCGACGGGCCCGACGCCAGCCGTGGTCGATCGCCGCCTGGAGCGAGCGTCCCTCGCGCAGCTCGTCGCGGACGCGCTCGAAGTAGACGATGAACGAGTCCGCGGTGACACCGATCGCCACGATCAGACCGGCGACACCGGCGAGCGACAGGCGGTACCCGATGGTCCACGACAGCAGCGCGATCAACGCGTAGGTGATGGTGCCCGCGATCGCGAGCGAGCCGACCGTCACCAGGCCGAGCGCGCGGTACTGGATGAGCGAGTAGATCACCACGAGCACCAGGCCGATCGCGCCGGCGATGAGGCCCTTCTCGAGCTGGTCGGCACCGAGCGTCGCGGAGATCTGCTCCTCCGACTGCACGGTCAGCGTGAGCGGCAGCGCACCGAACTTCAGCTGGTTCGCGAGCTGCTGCGCCGACTCCTGCGTGAAGGAGCCCGTGATGGAGGCCTGGCCGCCGGTGATGGTGGTCGACACGGACGGCGCGGAGATCACGACGCCGTCGAGCACCATCGCGAACTGGTTGCGCGGGGACTCCAGGTCCTTGATGCGCCCGGTGATGTCGGCGAAGATCGAGCCGCCGTCGTCGGTCAGCTCGAGGCGGACCTCGTAGCGGCCGGTGAGCGTGCCCTGCGAGCTCAGCTCGGGTCCGGAGGTCGCGGTGGCGACGTCGATGCCGGACATCTCCTGCGGGCCCAGAATGTACTTCGCGACGCCGGTCTGGTCGCAGACCACGGCGGCGGCGTCGGGATCCTGGGGCGCGACGCCCGAGAGGTTCTCCTCCGCGGTGCAGTCCAGCGCGTCGTACTCGGCCTGGACCTCGTCCGTCACCCACGAGAGGTCGGACGCCGAGACGGTGTCGGAGGTGGTCGCGTCGTCGGTCGCGGTCGCCTCAGGCGACGCGCTGGCGGAGGACGATGCGGCGGCCTCGGCGGTCGCGGACGCCGTCGGCTCCGCGGTGGCCTCGGCGTCGGACGATGCCGCTGCATCGTCCGTGGCGGAGGCGGACGGCTCGGGCGTCGCGGACGCGTCGGCCGACGCGCTGGCGGACGGCTCGGGCGTGGCGCTCGCCTCGGTCACCGGCAGCGGGCTGCCCACCACGAGCACAGGGCGGAACTCGAGCTGGGCGCTCTGGCGCACCAGGTCGACGGTCGCGGCATCGGGGTTGCCCGGCAGGGCCACCACGATGTTGTTGCCCTGCGTCGAGATCTCGGCCTCGGCCACGCCGGACGCGTCGATGCGTCGGCGGATGATCTCGACCGCCTGCTCGAGGTCCGCCTGGTCGATCTCCTGGTCCGAGCCCTCGGCGAGGGTCGGCGTCAGGATGATCTGGCGTCCTCCGGCCAGGTCCAGCGCCAGGGAGGGCGTCCACGACGCTCCACCCGTCAGGACGCCGACCGCCAGGAGGCCGTAGAGCCCCACGACGATGGCGCCCAGCCACACGAGCGCACGACGCGCCCCATTCTTCACACGTGCCACAGGTTTCCTCACGGTCTCGGCTCGTCATGAGCCCCGGGCGATTCTAGGCGGGTGGGGTCCCAGGCGTCGAATTGCGGCACGCGCGTGCGCGACATATCGAGGTCATCCCACGTGAGAGGCGGAGCGCGCGGACCCGCTCAGCCGAACAGCCGGCCGCCGGAGTCGCCGGCGACGGCCTCCGCCGGGGGCGCGAGGCCCAGGTGGTGCCACGCGTCGGCCGTCGCGATGCGTCCGCGCGGGGTGCGGCTCATCAGCCCCTCGCGCACCAGGAACGGCTCGGCGACCGTCTCGACCGTCTCCGTCTCCTCGCCCACGGTGACGGCGAGGGTGGACAGGCCGACCGGGCCGCCGGCGAACCGCAGGCACAGCGCCTTCAGCACCGCCCGGTCGAGGCGGTCCAGGCCGCGCTCGTCCACCTCGTACACGTCGAGCGCGGCCTGCGCGGCCTCCATGTCGCCGCGTCCCGAGCCGTGCACCTCCGCCCAGTCGCGCACGCGGCGCAGCAGGCGGTTCGCGATGCGCGGGGTGCCCCGGGAGCGGGACGCGATCTCATGGGCGGCGTCGTGGGCGATCGACAGGCCGAGCTTCGAGGCGGAGCGCACCACGATCGCGCGCAGCTCGTCGTCCTCGTAGAAGTCGAGGTGCCCGGTGAATCCGAAGCGGTCGCGCAGGGGCGCGGGAAGGAGGCCGGCGCGCGTGGTCGCCCCGACCACCGTGAACGGCGGCAGGCTCAGCGGGATCGAGGTGGCGCCGGGACCCTTGCCCACCACCACGTCCACCCGGAAGTCCTCCATCGCGAGGTAGAGCATCTCCTCGGCGGGCCGTGCGAGGCGGTGGATCTCGTCCAGGAACAGCACGTCGCCCTCGTCGAGCGAGGACAGGATGGCGGCGAGGTCGCCCGCGTGCTGGATCGCGGGGCCGGAGGTGACGCGCAGCGTGGTCCCGAGCTCGGCGGCGATGATCATCGCCAGCGTGGTCTTGCCCAGCCCGGGCGGGCCGGACAGGAGGACGTGGTCGGGCGGCGTGCCGCGGCCGACGGCGGCGCTCAGGACGAGCCCGAGCTGCTCCCGCACCACCCGCTGGCCGACGAACTCCTCGAGCGTCTCCGGCCGGAGCGCGGCCTCCTTGGACCGCTCGATCGCGTCCGCGTCCGCGTCGACCACCCGCGCCTCGTCATCCACGCGTGCCTCCCAGGTGCTTGAGGGCGGCCCGCAGGGTGGACCCCGCCTCCGCCGCCGCGACCTCGTCGGGCGCCACCGCGTCCACCGCGGCCTGCGCCTGCCTGGCCGCGTAGCCCAGCCCGACCAGCGCCTCGACCACCTCGCCGCGCGCGTCGGCCGCTGTCGCCGGCGCCCCCGCGGACGCGCCCGCCTCGGGCAGCACCAGCTTGCCGCCCAGCTCCAGCAGCAGGCGCGAGGCGACCTTGGGGCCGATCCCGGGCACCTTGGTCAGCGCCTTCTGATCGCCCGCGGCCACGGCCGACGCCAGCGCCTCGGGCGAGTGGACGGCGAGCATCGCGAGGGCGAGCTTCGCGCCGACCCCCTGCACCGACTGCAGCTGCTCGAACGTGTCCCGCTCCCCTGCGCTGAGGAACCCGAACAGGGTCATCGAGTCCTCGCGGACCACCATGTGCGTGTGGACCGTGACGTCGCGCCCCGCGTGGAGCTCGCCCAGCGAGGCGGGGGTCGCGAGGATGCGGTAGCCGACGCCGGCGACGTCCAGGATGACGGCGGACGCGCCCACGTGGGCGACGGTCCCGGTCAGCTGCGCGATCACCCGCGCCCCCCTCCCCGGCTCACGCCGATTCGAACACCTGTGCGAACACGATATCCGACGCGGCGGGGATCAGGAACGCCGACGCGCCGCCTTCTCCGCCTCCGCCCAGCGGCGCTGCGCATCGGTGGTCGCGCCCGAGCCCACGGGTGCCGCCGCCCCGCGCCACGCGTGGGCGATGCCGATCGCGAGGGCGTCGGCCGCGTCGGCCGGTCGCGGCGCCTCCGCGAGGCCGAGCAGCCGCTGCACCATGAAGGTGACCTGCTCCTTGCCGGCGCGGCCGTCGCCCGTGACGGCCGCCTTGACCTCGGACGGGGTGTACAGCGACAGCGGGATGCCCCGGCGCTCGGCGGCGAGCATGATCACGCCCGACACCTGCGCGGTGCCCATGATGGTCGAGACGTTCGAGCGGGCGAAGATGCGCTCCATCGCGAGGGCCTCGGGACGGTGCTCGTCGAGCACCGCCTCGAGAACCGCCGAGATCTGGGCGAGCCGCGCCGGGGTCTCGAGCGTCGACGGCGAGGTCGCGACACGGACGTCGACCAGGGTGACGCGCCGGGCCGAGGCCGACTCGATCACGCCGAGCCCGCACCGGGTGAGGCCGGGGTCGACCCCCAGGATGCGCATCGTCCCCCGCCGGCGACCGTCAGGCCTGCGCGGCCTCGAGCACCTCGTCGGACGCGTCGAAGTTCGCCCACACGTTCTGGACGTCGTCGCTGTCCTCGAGCGCGTCGATCAGGCGGAGCATCTTCTTGGCGCCGTCGACGTCCATCTCGATCTTCATCGAGGGCAGGAACGTCGCCTCCGCGCTCTCGTAGTCGATGCCGGCCTCCTGCAGCGCGGAGCGGACAGCCACGAAGTCGGTCGCCTCCGAGATGATCTCGAACACGTCGCCCAGGTCGTTGATCTCCTCGGCGCCGGCGTCGAGCGTGGCCTCCATGAGGGCGTCCTCGTCGGTGCCGCCCTCCTTCGAGACGATCACCTGGCCCTTGCGGGAGAACAGGTAGGACACCGAGCCCGGGTCCGCGAGCGAGCCGCCGTTGCGGGTCAGGCCGATGCGCACCTCGCCCGCCGCGCGGTTGCGGTTGTCGGTGAGGCACTCGATGAGCACCGCCACACCGCCGGGGCCGTAGCCCTCGTACATGATCGTCTCGTAGTCGGCCCCGCCGGCCTCGAGGCCCGAGCCGCGCTTGACGGCGCGGTCGATGTTGTCGTTCGGGACCGAGGACTTCTTCGCCTTCTGGATCGCGTCGAACAGGGTCGGGTTGCCCGCGGGGTCTCCTCCGCCGGTGCGCGCCGCGACCTCGATGTTCTTGATCAGCTTCGCGAACAGCTTGCCGCGCTTGGCGTCGATGACGGCCTTCTTGTGCTTGGTCGTCGCCCACTTGGAATGCCCGGACACGTGTGCTCCTCGTCGACAGTGGTCTGGAATCCCGTCCAGTGTAGTGCGTGCCCACCGCCCGGACAGTCCGCACGGAGCTCGCGGCGACACGCCGTCTCGGTGACCCCCGTCGGCGCCGACGCGCCGCACCACCGGGACCGGTTCCGTGCGGAGTGTCCGGGGAGGGCGGTCAGGCCGCCCGGCGAGGCGACGATGCGGCGCTTCAGACCAGGTCGAGCAGCAGGCGGTGAACGCGGTCGTCGTGCACGGCACCGGGCTCGGCGATCTCCGGGTGGAAGCTCGTGGCGATCGCGTTGCCGTGGCGCACCGCGACCGGGTGCGCCGCGCCGTCGGGGCCCGTCGCCGTCGCAAGGATCTCCACGGACGGGTCGCAGGACTCGACCCACGGGGCGCGGATGAACGTGGCATGCATCGTGGAGCCGTCGGGGATCCAGGCGAGCTCCACCTCGGACGAGTCGACCTGACGGCCGAAGGCGTTGCGGCGGACCGTCATGGGGATCGCGGCCAGGGAGCGCTGCCCGTCGATCGCGCCGACGATGTCCGTGGCCAACATGATCATGCCGGCGCACGACCCCATCACCGGCATCCCCGCGTGGATGCGGTCCCGCAGCGGCTCGAAGAGCTCGAAGGCCCGCAGCAGCTTGTCGATCGTGGTCGACTCGCCGCCCGGGATGATCAGCGCGTCGACCGCCTCGAGCTCCGCCAGGCGGCGCACGCGGGACGGCGTCGCACCGATCCTCTCGACCGCCGCCGCATGCTCGCGCACGTCGCCCTGCAGGGCCAGCACGCCGATGGTGCTCACTCGTCCACCTCTCCCAGGTCCCGGGTCTCCCCGTCCCACTCCATGAACCACGCCCACGGCTCCCGCAGCGCGACCGGGAACACCTCGATGGGGGCGTCCCTCACGTCCGCCTCCGACATCCACGCGAGCTCGTCGATGGTCTCCTGCTCGATCGCCGTCCATTCGGCCGCCGTGCGGGAGCGCCGCTCGGCGTCCGCGACCCGGCCGACGTAGATCTCCTCCGACTGCGTGTAGGGTCTCGACGCGAAGTCGAACAGCGCCACGCGGCGCCACACCGGCCCGACCAGCTCGTCCTCCTCGAGGACGTAGCCCGTCTCCTCGGCGAGCTCACGCACCGCCGCGGCGCGCATCGTCTCCCCCGGCTCCAGCCCGCCGCCGGGCGTGAACCAGAAGGTCCGGCCCACGTCGTGCGGGTCGTGGCCGCGCACCATCAGCATCTCGGGTCCCGCGGCGCCGGGTCGCAGCAGCAGGACGCGGGCGCCCAGGCGGTGGATCCGCCCGTCGCCCGCGTCCGCCGTCAACGGAGGCTTACCAGCCGCGCTCGGCGAGGCGGTGCGGCTCGGGGATCTCGTCCACGTTGATGCCGACCATGGCCTCGCCGAGGCCGCGCGACACGTCCGCGATGACCGACGGGTCGTCGTAGAACGTGGTGGCCTTGACGATCGCCTTGGCGCGGGTCGCGGGGTCGCCGGACTTGAAGATGCCGGAGCCGACGAACACGCCCTCGGCGCCCAGCTGCATCATCATCGCGGCGTCGGCCGGGGTGGCGATGCCGCCCGCGGTGAACAGCACCACGGGGAGCTTGCCGGTCTCGGCGATCTCCTGGACCAGCGGGAGCGGGGCCTGGAGCTCCTTGGCGGCCACGTAGAGCTCGTCCTTGGGCATCGCGGTCAGCGCCTTGATCTCGGCGCGGATCCTGCGCATGTGCGTGGTCGCGTTCGAGACGTCGCCGGTACCGGCCTCGCCCTTCGAGCGGATCATCGCGGCACCCTCGGAGATGCGACGCAGGGCCTCGCCCAGGTTGGTGGCGCCGCACACGAACGGCACGGTGTAGTTCCACTTGTCGATGTGGTGGGTGTAGTCCGCGGGGGTGAGCACCTCGGACTCGTCGATGTAGTCGACACCGAGGCTCTGCAGCACCTGCGCCTCGACGAAGTGCCCGATGCGGGCCTTGGCCATCACGGGGATCGAGACGGTGTCGATGATGCCCTGGATCATGTCCGGGTCGCTCATGCGCGACACGCCGCCCTGGGCGCGGATGTCGGCGGGCACGCGCTCGAGGGCCATGACGGCGACGGCGCCGGCGTCCTCAGCGATCTTCGCCTGCTCCGGGGTGACCACGTCCATGATGACGCCGCCCTTGAGCATCTCGGCCATGCCGCGCTTGACAAGGTCGGTGCCTACCTGGGGCTTCGTGGAGTCGACGGGGGTGCTCATGGGGTTGTCACGTCCTTCGTGGGGTGGGGGTGGAACTCGGCATCCATCCTAATGGCGTCACGGTACGTCTCCTCGACGCGCGGGGCGACGTTCGACCAGTCGAAGTTGGCCGCGCATTCGCGGCCCAGGGCGGCCAGGGCGGCGCGCTCGTCGGGGTGATCGAGCAGGTGGACGATGCGGGCGGCCAGGTCGGCCGGGTCGCCCACGGCATGGTGCAGGGCGGCGTGGCCGTCGGCGGTGGTCGAGACGTCCTGGAAGGCGACCAGGTCGCTCGCGACCACCGCCGCCCCGGCGGCCATCGCCTCGACCAGCACGATCCCGAAGCTCTCGCCGCCGAGGTTGGGGGCGCAGTAGATGTCGACGGACGCCATGAAGCGGGCCTTCGCGGGTTCGTCGAGCTCGCCGATCACCTCGGCGCCCGCCCGCGCGGCCTTCGCCGCGACGCGGTCCGAGAACCTGCCGGCGACCAGGAACCGCGCGTGCGGATGACGCTCCCGCACCATCGGGATCGCGGCGAGGTAGTCCTCGAGGCCCTTGCGCGGCTCGTCGAGGCGCCCGAGGATGCCGATCGTCGGCGCCTCCACCGTGCCCTGCCAGTGCGGCTGGGGGACGGCGGACGTGTAGTGCGACGTGTCGACGCCGTTGGGGATGATGTGGGTCGCCTCCACCCGGAGGTGGTCGCGGATGGTCTTGGCGGCCGAGGGCGACACCGCGATGCGCGCGTCCAGCTCCTCGTAGCCGGGCTTGATCCACGGCTTCGCGATCCGCATCGCCGCGGACTCGGACTGCGAGCTGTGGAACGTCGCGACGGTGGGCCCGATCCGCGCCCACATGGCGATGAGCGAGAGCGACGGCGCGCCCGGCTCGTGCAGATGCACCACGTCGAAGTGGCCGAGCTTCAGCCACTCGCGCACGCGCGACGCGGCGACCAGTCCGAACGTGAGCCGTGCGGTCGAGCCGTTGTACGCGATCGGCACCGAGCGCCCGGCGGACGAGACGTAGGGCGGCACGGGCGTGTCCTTCGCGGCGGGAGCCAGGACCGACACCTCGTGGCCGCGGGCGATGAGCGCCTCCGCCAGGTCGAGCACGTGGAGCTGCACGCCGCCCGGGCGGTCCAGCGAGTACGGGCACACGATCCCGATCCTCATGCGCCCTCCGTCCATCCGAAGCGCTGCAGCATGTGCCAGTCCTCGGGGTGCTCCTGGATCCGGGCGCCCACGAAGTCCACCCACCCCCGGGTGAGGTGCCCCACCGCATCGTCCTTGGGCGCGTCCGCCGGGAGCAGCGGCTCACCGAACGTCATCACGACGCCCCACCGCGACCGCGCGCGCCAGGCCGCACGGCCGCGCAGCCGCTCGTAATGGACCATCATGGGCAGCAGCGTGGAGCGGGTCGCGATCGCCAGCGCCGCCGGGCCCGGCGCGACCCTCGCCGACTGCCCGGCGAAGTCGACCTCGAGCCCCGAGCCCGACAGGTCGCGGTCCGCCAGGAGGCACAGCACTCCCCCGTCGGTGCGGCCGATCCGTACCAGCTCGCGAAAGGTCGAGCCGCCCTCGTGCCCGAGGATGCGCATCCCGACGTTCTCGCGCAGCGCGACGAACGCGTCGAAGACCTCGCGGGGCTTCAGCACCTCGGCGACCGTGACGACCGGCCCGATGTTCCGGCACGCGTACGCCCCCACGAGGTCCCAGTTGCCCGAGTGGGACAGGGCGACCACGACCCTCCCGTCGCGCGCCATCGCCTCGTGGATGGGAGCCGCGTTCACCATGCGCACGCGGGCGTCGATCACGTCGCCCGACAGGCGGCCGAGCGTGAAGGTCTCCGCGTAGTAGCGGGCGGTCGAGCGCATGCCCCGGCGGCTCAGGCGCCGCAGCTCGTCGCCCTCCAGGCCCGTGACGCGGCGCAGGTTGTCCTCGAGCCGCACCGTCGGTTTCGCGCGGCGGGACCACTGGAGCATGGTCCCCGCCCACGCGAGCCCGTGGATCACGGGCGCGGGGATGTACCGGGACGCCTTGAAGGCGAGCAGGAATCCGTTCATTCGTGCGGATAGGGCTGCGGCTGGCCGTCGAGCCGGGCGTTCCACTCGGGGTGCGCGCGCGCCTGGCGGACGACCGCCCAGATGCGCTGCCCGACGGTGATCGCCGCCAGGACGGTCAGCAGCCACAGCGCTCCGGTCAGCACCCACAGCGGGAACAGCCCGAGGCCGTAGAACCCGGTCGCGACCAGGGAGATCACGAGCCGGTCCGAGCGCTCGGCGATGCCGAAGTTGGCGGCGACGCCCATGCCCTCGGCCTTCGCCCTCGCGTACGGGACCAGTGAGCCGATCGCGAGGCACAGGAGGGCGCCGAGCGCGGTGGCCCGGTCGATGTCGATGAAGACCCACGCGAGCGTGCCGAAGATCGCGGCGTCCGCGACCCGGTCGAGGGTCGAGTCCAGGAACGCGCCCAGGCGCGAGCTCTTGCCGCCGAGCCGCGCCATGGTGCCGTCGAGCATGTCCGTCACCACGAAGACGGTGATGAAGAGCACGCCCCAGAAGAACCAGATGCCGCCGTGCGGGAAGAACAGCACGGCGCCGAGCACGACGCCGACGGTGCCGAGCACGGTCATCACGTTGGGGTGGACGCCTCGCGCGAGCAGGAACCGCGCGGGCGCCTGCCACAGGGCGGCCATGTAGGGCCGGAGCCTGCCGAACATTCAGTCGTCCTCTCTGAACGCGTCGGAGACGCGCCTCCAGGTGTCGTCGAGCAGCTCGGGCAGCGCCTTGGTGCGCCCGATGATGGGCAGGAAGTTCGCGTCCCCGACCCAGCGAGGCACCACGTGCTGGTGCAGGTGCTCGGAGATGCCCGCGCCCCCGGTGACACCCTGGTTCATGCCGATGTTGAAGCCCTTGGTGCCGCTCACCCGCGTCAGCACCCGCATCGCGCGCTGCGTGAGCACGCCCATCTCGTCGCGCTCGGCGTCCGTGGCCTCCGTGTACCAGCCGATGTGGCGGTACGGGCAGATCATCAGGTGGCCGGGGTTGTACGGGAACAGGTTGAGGACCACGTAGCAGTGCTCGCCGCGGTGGACCACCAGGTGCGCGCGGTCGTCGTCCGCGACCTTCTTGCACAGCGGGCAGTCATGCTCGCCCTCGAGCGGCTCGCGCGAGGACGAGTGCTGGATGTACGCCATCCGGTGCGGCGTCCACAGGCGCTCGAAGCCGTCGGGTTCGCCGCCCATCGTCTCCGAGTCCACGAGCTCCGGCACGTCAGACCTGCGCCCGCGTCTCGATCGCGGCGACGATGCGGTCGATCGCCTCGTCGACCGGCACCTGGTTGTCCTGGCTGCCGTCGCGGAAGCGGAAGGACACGGCCCCCGCGTCCGCATCGTCCCCTCCGGCGATCAGCACGAACGGGATCTTCTCCTTGGACGCGGTGCGGATCTTCTTGGGGAACCGCTCGTCCGACGTGTCGACCTCCACCCGGACGCCCTTCGCCCGGAGACGGGCGGCGATGTCCTGGAGGTAGCCGTCGAAGGCCTCGGCGACCGGGATCGCGCGCACCTGGACCGGCGCCAGCCACACGGGGAACTGGCCGGCGTAATGCTCGGTGAGGATCGCGAAGAAGCGCTCGATCGAGCCGAACAGGGCGCGGTGGATCATCACGGGGCGCTGACGCGAGTTGTCGGGCGCGGTGTACTCGAGCTCGAAGCGCTCGGGCAGGTTGAAGTCGAGCTGGATGGTCGACATCTGCCAGGTGCGGCCGATCGCGTCGCGCGCCTGGACCGAGATCTTGGGGCCGTAGAACGCGGCGCCGCCCGGGTCGGGCACCAGCTCGAGACCGGACTCGAGGCCCACCTCGCGCAGGGTCGCGGTGGCCTCCTCCCAGATCTCGTCCGAGCCCACGGACTTCTCGGGGTTCCGCGTCGACAGCTCGAGGTAGAAGTCCTCGAGGCCGTAGTCCTTGAGCAGGCCGAGCACGAAGTTCAGCGTGGTGGTGAGCTCGTCCTTCATCTGCTCGCGGGTGCAGTAGATGTGGGCGTCGTCCTGGGTGAAGCCGCGGGCGCGGGTGAGACCGTGCACCACGCCGGACTTCTCGTTGCGGTACACGGTGCCGAACTCGAACAGCCGCAACGGAAGCTCGCGGTACGAGCGGCCGCGCGACCGGAAGATCAGGTTGTGCATCGGGCAGTTCATGGGCTTGAGGTAGTAGTCCTGGCCCTGCTTGGTGACGTTGCCCGCGACGTCGCGCTCCTCGTCCATGTGCATGGGCGGGTACATCCCGTCCGCGTACCAGTCGAGGTGGCCGGAGGTCTGGAACAGCTGCGCCTTGGTGGCGTGAGGGGTGTAGACGAACTCGTAGCCCTCCTCCACGTGGCGGCGACGCGAGTACGCCTCCATCTCCATGCGGACCACGCCGCCCTTGGGGTGGAAGACCGCGAGGCCGGAGCCGATCTCGTCGGGGAAGGAGAACAGGTCCATCTCGACGCCGAGGCGGCGGTGGTCGCGACGCTCGGCCTCGGCCAGCCGCTCCTTGTACGCGGTCAGCTCCTCCTTCGACGGCCACGCGGTGCCGTAGACGCGCTGGAGCTGGGGGTTCTTCTCCGACCCCTTCCAGTACGCCGCCGCCGAGCGCATGAGCGACCAGCCGTTCTGAAGCACCCGGGTGGACGGCACGTGCGGGCCGCGGCACAGGTCCTTCCACGCGACCTCGCCGCCACGCCGGACGTTGTCGTAGATGGTGATGTCGCCCTCGCCGATCTCGACGGAGGCGCCCTCGGCACCCTCGGTGTCGTGGGTCAGCAGCTCGCACTTGAAGGGCTCGTGCGCGAGCTCGGCGAGGGCCTGCTCGCGGGTCACCTCGCGCCGGACGAAGGACTGGCCCTCCTTGACGATGCGCTGCATCGCCTTCTCGAGCGCCTTGAGGTCCTCGGGGGTGAACGGCTGCGCGACGTCGAAGTCGTAGTAGAAGCCGTTCTCGATGGGCGGCCCCACGCCGAGCTTCGCGTCGGGGTTCACCTGCTGCACCGCCTGCGCGAGCACGTGAGCGGTCGAGTGGCGCAGCACCATCAGCCCGTCCGGCTCGGACACAGTGACCGCCTCGACGGCCGCGGCGGCAGGGAGCTCGCGCGCGAGGTCCCACAGCGCGCCGTCGACGCGCATCACGACCACGTCGCGGCGGTCGGCGAACAGGTCGGTGCCCGTCGTGCCCGGCTCGAGCTCTCGCTCGACGCCGTCGATGGTCACGGTCATGCTGGGCACAGCGGCACTCCTCGGTCGGGTGGGGTTCTACGGGGACGATGCTACCGAGCCGCGGGCACGGCGGTCGCCCCCGCGCCGCGCTGCGGCCGTCAGAGCCCCTGTCCCCCGTCCCACAGCCGCTCGGAGGCGCCGGAGATGAGGTTGGCGACCGACATCGCCTGGGCGTCGGTCAGGGAGGCGACGTAGTCGACGATCCCGCGGCCCGTCGCGTAGCGGCGCAGCGCCTGGGCGTCCGTCGTGGGCAGCAGCTCCGGTGCGCGGTCGCGCACCCGCAGGTAGTCCTCCGCGGCGATCTCCACCAGATCGAGCAGGCGCCGAGGCGCGCGCCGGACCTCGTCGTCGTCGTCCAGCCACGCCGCGAAGCTGGTCACCAGGCGCTCGATGACGCTCGCCTGGCCGCGCTGGTAGACCGCGAGATCGGGGCGGTGGAGCACGAACCGCTCCTGGAGGAACTTCAGGACGGTCACGTCGTGCCACGCCGCGGCGTCCAGGTGGACGTGACCCGAGCGGATGTCCGGGTCCGGGGTCACCACCACCGAGTGCTGGAGCCTCGCGATCCAGCCCGCCATGAACACCGCGAGCCCCCGGTCCGCCGCGAGCGAGCCGTCGTACGGCACCGACAGCAGGCCGTCCACCACCTCGTCGGCCACGCGCGCGACGGACTCGCCGAACGCATCGTCGCCCGCGATCCAGGGATCCTTCTGCTCGACGCGGCGCCGCAGCAGCTCGAGCCCGTGGCCGGGTGTGCGGCGCGCGCGCAGCAGGGTCTCGCCGGGTACCTGCGCGAGCGCCGCACGGTCGCGGATCCAGGTCCGGAACTCGGCGGACACGGCGGCCTGGTTGAGCAGGTCGGCGCGGTAGAAGTCGTCGAGGTCGTGCAACGAGTAGGCGATGTCGTCGGCGATGTCCATCACCGAGCACTCGACCGTCTGCTGCAGCGGCGCGATCGCGGGGAACGCATCGCGGGCCTGCGCGAAGTCGAGGCCGTCGAGCGTGTAGGCGGAGAACTTGTACGCGCCCTCCCCCGGCCGCGCGGGCGCCAGACCGCGAGGCGTGGCGGGCCCGCCGTCCCAGCCGTCGCCCTCCGCCCGCATCCACGGGTACTTCAGCACCGCGGCGCGCACGGCCGCGGTGAGGTTCAGGCCGGAGCCCGCGCGGTCGTACTCGTCGAGGCGGGTGAGGATCCGGAACGTCTGGGCGTTGCCCTCGAAGCCCTCGTCGAGACCGAAGCGCTCGCGGGCGAGCCGGTCGAGCGTCTGCTCCCCGAGGTGCCCGAACGGCGGGTGACCCAGGTCGTGGGCGCTCGCGGCCGCCTGCACGACCACAGGATCGCAGCCCCCGAGCGCGCGCACGAGCGCGCCCCGCTCGCCCCAGTCGCCGTTGAGCGCGACGGCGATCGCGCGCGCCACCGCGGTCACCTTGACGGAGTGGGTCAGCCGGTTGTGCACCGCCAGCCCGGCTCCCGACTGCGAGATCACCTGGGTGACGGCGGACAGGCGCGAGAAGTACGGGGAGAACCGGATCCGCTCGAGGTCGACCCGGAACTCCGGCCGGTACTCCACCGCCTGGAACTCGTCGAGCTCCTCGGCGATCGAGCGTGCGACGCGCGGGTCGGGGCCGACGGCCTCCGTCATCGGGGCATCCCTCGGGTCGACAGCGATGAGTTGAGGTACTCGGGCCGGCCCGTCACGTCCTCGCCGATCCACGGCGGGAGGTCGAAGTCGTCGTCCTCCGCGTCGAGCTCGAGCTCCGCGAGCACCAGGCCCTCGAGCGCGCCGTGGAACTCGTCCACCTCCCACGTGCGGCCCGCGTGCGCGACGTGCCAGCGGGTCTTGTCGAGCACGGTTCCCACGGCCTGGTCGAGCAGCTCCCGCGCATCGTCCGCGGGGATGACGTACTCGAACTCCGCGCGGGACATGCCGGTGCCGAACTTGAGCGTGAGCCAGGCGCGGTCGCCCCCGATCCGCACGCGGACGGTGCGGTCCTCGGCTGCGGCGACGTAGCCCTGAGCCATCCGCACGGGATCGGTCGCGACCAGGCGCCATCCCTCGTCCGCCACCAGGTGCTTGACCTCGATCTCGACGCCCACGGGCACCTCCCTTCCCTGCCCGGCACGCTAGCAGGCAGGAGACGATGCGCGGGCGGGCTCAGCCGCCCCACGGGAGCGACGCGAGGGTCCGGTAGCGAGGGGCCCCGCCGGGCCGGCTCTCGATCACGTCGACCGATTCGGGGACCCACGCGACCGTCGGCACCGGGACGTGCGGCGGCGGGGACACGGGGCGCGGCCTCACCCGCGCGACGGTGACGTGCCCCTCGAACCGTGCGGACGGAGCCCGCAGCGCGCGTGACACGGTGGCGGCCGCCGCCTCGGCCCCCGCCACCGGGACCACCACCGCGGACGCGCCCAGCAGCCCGACGCGGTCGCCCAGCGTCAGGGTCGGCGCGGCGGTCGCGTGCGCGGCGCGCTCGACCGCGTCGACCACGTCGTCGCCGTCGGTGCGGTCGCCCACGAACCTCAGGGTCACGTGCCTCGCGCCGGCGGGCACCCAGGCGAGCCTCACCCGCTCGGAGCGCGCCCACGCGCGGAGCTCCCGCTCCGCGCCGTCCAGCGCGTCGTCCACGGAAGGCGGCACCGGAACCGCCACGAACAGGCGCATCCCTTCACCGTAGGACCCCGGGGACGACGAAGGCGCCGCCCCGCGGGCGGCGCCTCGGTCGTGCTCGGGACGCTAGTTGTTGTCCTTGCCCCACTGCTCGACCTTGCCGATCGTGCGATCGGCGCCGTCGGGCGTGTGCTCCTGGACCTTGTCGGCCGCCTTCTCGATCTGGTCGTCCGAGGGCAGCGCGTCCGTGGCCTTCTTCTTCAGCTCGTCCATGTCCATGGGGATCTCCTTTCCGGACCGGCTTTGCCCTCTCGACAACCCGATCCGCCCCCGCGAACATTCCCCGCCGCTCAGGCTCCGTCGTGCCGGACGGGCCCGACCTTCTGGATGTAGCAGCGGCCGCACAGCGACTCGTACTCCGCCTGCTGGCCGTCGATCGCGACCTGCGCGCCGTGGCTGACGAACTCGCCGTCGATGCGGCGCCCGTTGAAGACCGCCTTCGAGCCGCAGCGGCAGATGGTCTTGAGCTCCTCGATCGCGTGGGCGATCTCCAGCAGCCGCAGCGAGCCCGGGAACGAGCGGGTCATGAAGTCGCCGCGCAGGCCGTAGCAGAGGACGGGGATGCCGCGCATGACGGCGATCTCGTACGCCTCGTCCACCTGGGCGGGCGTGAGGAACTGCGCCTCGTCCACGAAGACCGCATCGATCTGGTCGAGCGGCTGGTGCGCCGAGAGCTTGGCGAGGAACGACTCCTCGGCCCCCAGCAGCACGTCCACGCGCCGCTCGACGCCGATGCGGGACTGCACCGACTCGCCCGCCTTGGTGTCGATGCCGGGCTTGACGATCACCGGGTGCTGGTCGCGCTCCTCGTAGTTGTACGCCGCCGTGAGCAGCAGCGCCGACTTCGACGAGTTCATCGCCCCGTACCGGAAGTAGAGCTTGGCCACCGGCCGTCCCCCTCGTTGTCGCCTTGACGTTCGACGCCGAGCGTACCGGCCCGTCGCGCCGCATCCCGACGCGCGGGGCGGGTCGCCTCAGCCGGCGTCCTCGGTCTCCAGCGCATCGACCAGGAGCGCGACCAGCGCCTCGAGCTGCACGTCGGTCGAGGACCCCTCGTCCGCCACCTCGGCACCGTCGAGCGCGCGGGCCGCGAGGCCCGACTTGGCATCGATCAGCTCTGCGATCTTCGAGTCGATGGTCTGCGCCGCGATGATGCGCCACGCCGTGACGGGCTCCGACTGGCCGATGCGGTGGATCCGGTCGATCGCCTGCGTCTGCTCCGCGTCCGTCCAGGAGAGCTCGGCGAGCACCAGGTTGGACGCCACCTGCAGGTTGAGCCCGACGCCCGCCGCGAGCAGCGAGCACACGACGATCTGCACCTCCGGGTCGTCGGTGAAGGCCGTCACGTTGCGCTCGCGGACCTTCGCCGTCTGGTCGCCCCGGATCGACGCGTAGCGGATGCCCCGCTCGCCGAAGATCCGCTCGGCCTCGTCCATCACGTCGACGTGCTTGGCGAAGAAGACCACCTTGCCCACGTTGCGCGCGAGCTGCGCAGCGTAGTCGGCGGCCAGCCCGGCCTTCGCCTGACCGATCCTCCGCACCATGGTGAAGACGTTGTCGCCACCGGTCTTCTCGGTCGCGTCCTTGAGCTCCGCCGCGGCGACCCGCCGGGCGAGCTCGAGGTCGATGCCCTCGCCTGGGGCCGCCTCGCCCCGCGCGGCCGAGGCCGCCCGGTAGTGGGCGACCATGCGACGGGCCAGCGTCTCCTCGGCCGCGCGGATCGACCGGCCGAGGGGTCCGTCGAGCTCGACCGGGAGGTCCGCGACACGACGAGCCGGGATGTCCGCCGCCACGTCCGCCTTGCGCCGGCGCACGATGCCCATGTCGATCACCGCGCCGCGCGCGGCGGCGAAGAAGCCCCGGTCCACCGGGGTGAGCCCGGTCTCCTCCAGCGCCGTCATCAGCGGACCGAGCGGCTTCTCGTCGTCGATCCAGCCGAGCATCTCCCAGATCGCCAGGAAGTCCTCGATGTCGTTGATGAGCGGCGTGCCGGTGAGCGCCATCAGCAGCGGGCGGGCGGTGCGCTCCCGGATCCGCTCCGACAGCGCGAGCACGTGCTGGGAGCGCTGGGACGTCTTGTTCTTGATGAAGTGCGCCTCGTCGACCACCATGCCGCGGAATCCGAGGTTGCCGAGCCAGCCGACGTGGCGGTCGAGGATGTCGTAGTTGACGATCACGACGTCGGCGAACGCGTCGACCTCCTCGCCGTCGCCGTGCACCACCGTCGCGCGACGCCTCGGGGTCCACAGGGCGACCTCGTGCGCCCAGTTCGCCTTGACCACGTTCGGCACCACCACGAGCAGCGGGAACGCTCCGGCCCCTTCAGCGGCGAGCAGGGCCTGGGCGGTCTTGCCCAGGCCTGGCTCGTCGGCGAGCAGGAACGTCCGGTGTCCCTGCGCCGCGGCGCCGACCACCTGCGCCTGATGCGGCATGAGCTCGCGCCCCGCGGGCACCGGCACGCGCCGGGCGGCGGGGGTGTCCGCGCCGGGCAGCGGCATGCACGCGGGCACGCCCGCGACGTCCTGCTCGAAGGAGCGCAGCAGGGGCTCGAGGAGCTCCCACCCGGCGAGCCGTCGGGCCCGGGGGGCGCGGCGCTCGGCGGCCGCCTCGAAGTCCGGCGCCAGGAAGGGGTTGACCATCTGCCGCTGGATGGCCGACTGCGGCACCACGCGGCGCTCGGCGGCGGGGTCCGTCTGCTTCTGGACCTCCGGCTCCGGCTCGTCAGGCACCTCGCGCCCGGCGGCCTTCAGCACGGTGGCCTTGTACTGGCGGGCCGAGTCGGACACCCGGGCGTCGTCCGCGAGCAGGGCGAGCAGGGCGGTGTCCCGCGCCGCGATCCTCGCGAGCAGCGTGGCCACGCCGTCGAGCCGCTTGAGCTCCTGCTCGCGCTTCGCGGCGGCGAGCTCGGGATCAGACTTCACTCGGGCCCGCTCCTCGCGCACCAGCAGCGCGACCACCTGGAACTTGGTGCGGACCGCGGGCCGGGTCGGAGGCGTGCGGACGGCGCCGTCGACCTCGCGGGCGATGCCCGCGAGCACGCCGATGAGGCCCTTGTCCGCGGGCCGCGACGTGCGGCGCCGCTGCGCCCCGCCACCGGTCCGGGTGCGCCCCGCGCCGCCTCGGCCTGATCCTGCCATCCCTGCGTCCTCACTCCTCCTGTGCCGCCGCGGCGATGCGACGCCCGCATCGTCCCCTCACGGGGATGCGGAGACGTGCCGCGAACGGTGCCTTCCTCGCCACGAGCGCCGGACCCCGTCCGGCATCGTGCTCCCCACGGCTCGCGCGCGGCGCGCTCCCGTGCAGCGGAGCGGCCCGCGGCGCCCGCGCGAACCTCCGCGGGCGGCTGCCGTGGCCCCGCGTCGTCCGCGGGACACCTGAAGCCTACCGCCGCCCGACCCCGGGGCGCCGCATCACGGCGCCGCCGGGAACGGGAAGAGGCCGCCCGGAACCCGGACGGCCTCTGCGTGGTGGGCGATACTGGGATCGAACCAGTGACCTCTTCCGTGTGAAGGAAGCGCGCTACCCCTGCGCCAATCGCCCCGCGGTGCGGAGACAACTATAGCGGCTATTTGGACCGTCGCGGTGCAGGATCCGCGTCGTGCTCCGCACGCACCGCGAACACCGCGGCGAGCCGCGTGAGCATCGCGCCGGGCCGCAGGTCGGTGCCGTCCAGGCTCGCGAGCGGCTGCACGCGCCGCGTCGACGAGGTCACCGCAAGGTGCGCCTCGCCCTCCAACGCGCGGTCCAGCACGTCCATGCCGAGCTCGCCCACCGCGGCCACGCGGATCGGGATCCCAGCATCCGCGCCCCATTCGAGCGCGAGTCCGCGCGTGATGCCGGCGAGGCAGCCCGCCGCCAGCGGCGGGGTGAGGATCTCGTGGTCGCGCTCGACCAGCACGTTGCTGGCCGTGCCCTCGCAGAGGTGGCCGTGGGTGTTCGCCATGAGGGCCTCGTCCGCGCCCCGCGAGCGCGCGAACTCCATCATCACCACGTTCTCGGCGTAGGAGGTGCTCTTCACCCCCGCGAGCGGCGAGCGCTCGTTGCGGCGCCATGGCACGCGGACCGCCCGGCACTCGGTCAGCGCCGGCGCGTCGGTCGCCGTGATCACGATGCTCTGCGGGCCGGCACCGCGGGCCGAGCTCATCGGGCCGCTTCCCGACGTCACGGTGATCCGGACCCGCGAGAGGCCGTCCGCCTCCGCGAGCACGGCGCCCACGCCCTCGCGCACCAGCTCGACATCGACAGGCTCCAGGCCGATGCGCGTCGCCGAGTACGTCAGCCGCCTCAGGTGGCGCGACAGCGCGAACGCGCGCCCGTCCACCACCTCGAGGGTCTCGAAGACCCCGTCTCCCACCGTCAGCCCATGGTCACCGGCGGCGATCAGCGCCTCGTCCGGTTCCCGCAGGCGTCCCCCAGCCCACACCACGAGTGTCATGGCGTCATTGTGGCGGTCGATGCCAGGGCGATCAACCGACGCGCCTTGAGCTCGGTCTCCTCCCACTCCGCCACCGGGTCGGATCCCCACGTGATCCCCGCGCCGGTGCCGAAGGTGAGGCGTCCCCCCTGGTCAGGCGCCCACACGAAGGTCCGGATGCCCACCGCGAGCTCCGCGCGGCGCCGATCCGCGTCGATCCAGCCGATGCCGCCGCAGTACGGGCCGCGCGCGGTCGGCTCCTCGCGCGCGATGATCCGCAGCGCGGAGGACTTGGGAGCGCCGGAGACCGAGCCGGGCGGGAACGTGCCGGCGAGCAGCGCCGGCCACAGCGCCGGCGTCCAGTCGAAAGCGTCGGCGAGCTCGGCCTCGACGGTGGACTGCAGGTGGACCAGCCCGGGCAGGTCGTGCAGGCCCAGCAGCTCGGGGACCCCGACCGAGCCCGGCGCAGCCACATGCGACAGGTCGTTGCGGATCAGGTCCGTGATCATGATGTTCTCGGCCTCGTCCTTGGGCAGCATCGGCTCGCCTGGAGCGGCCGTGCCCTTGATCGGGCTCGAGGCGACCCTCCGGCCGTCCACGGCCAGGTACAGCTCCGGGGATGCGGAGACCACCCACGCGCCCGGCCAGGCGTCGGTGGCGGGAATGACGATCCGGGAGGCGAAGCGAGCCGGGTTCCCCGTGGCCAGACGATGCGCGAGCGCGACCGCGTCCGGGCCCGGCTGAGGTGCCGGCAGCGGGGCGCCCAGCATGCGGCACAGGTTGACCTGGTAGACCTCGCCGTCGCGGATGTCGGAGCGGATCGCCTCCACCCCCGCCGCGTACGCCCCCGCGTCGAGGGTGGTCTCCCAGCTCTCCGCGGGCGGCCCTTCCCAGACCCGTCCGGGTGCGGGCTCGGGCACCGGGTCGTCCTGCCTCTCGACGCGCGCCATCCGCCACGCGTCGAGCCGGCCCTCGAACGTCGCGACCACGACCCAGAAGCCGCCGGCGGCGATGCGTGCGCCGTCCCGCGCAGGGTCGGCGTGCTCGACCGGCTCCCAGGCGCGGACGCCGCGGAACGCCGCGCTGCCCGCCCGATCCGGGTCGTCCTCCCACCTCACGGCACCACCGTAGCCGCGGCCGGTCGCCGATTTGGACTTCCCCCGGATCTGGGCTAACCTCTATCTCTCGTCGGGGGTCATGCCCCGACAGCGCGGACGTGGCTCAGTTGGTAGAGCATCACCTTGCCAAGGTGAGGGTCGCGGGTTCGAGTCCCGTCGTCCGCTCGAAGGTTCGAGACCAACCTCGTGTTGGTACACGGTGGGTTGGCCGAGAGGCGAGGCAGCGGCCTGCAAAGCCGTATACACGGGTTCGAATCCCGTACCCACCTCGCATGGGCGATTGGCGCAGCGGTAGCGCGCTTCCCTGACACGGAAGAGGTCACTGGTTCGATCCCAGTATCGCCCACCACGCGAGACAGGCCCCCGGAGAGATCCGGGGGCCTTCTGCATTCCCCCGGTCGCACCCTTGGCCACCGAGCGATCCCGACCGGCTCCCCGCCGGGACACCGAGGTCCGGGAACCAGCGCCCGGCGCGCCCCGCGGGACCGCCGGTTCTGGTCGGGCCGCGGCGCGTCGCGGTCACCACGGACGCCCGGGATCCGGTAGAGTCTTGCCCGGCCCGAACACCGGTTCGGTCCACGCGGACGTGGCTCAGTTGGTAGAGCATCACCTTGCCAAGGTGAGGGTCGCGGGTTCGAGTCCCGTCGTCCGCTCGAAGGATCGCCCTCCGGGGCGATTTCTTGTATACGAGGGCGATTGGCGCAGCGGTAGCGCGCTTCCCTGACACGGAAGAGGTCACTGGTTCGATCCCAGTATCGCCCACCACGCGAGAGGGGCCCCCGGAGAGATCCGGGGGCCTTCGTGCTGGAAGCCCTGACGTCCGCCCGACGTTCACCTCTCAGCGACGCCGGCCCCGATCCCCCGCTGCCGGCATCGCGAGCACACCGCATCGACGCGCGCCGCCGGTGCGGCGCGCCACCTAGGAGACGCGCATGACCCTCACCCTTCACCTGGTCCGCCACGGACGCACCGTGTACAACACCGAGCACCTCCTTCAGGGCTGGTGCGACTCGCCGCTCACGCCCGAGGGTCTCGACGGGGTCCGTGCCACGGCCGAGGCGCTCGCCGAGGTGCCGTTCGTCGCCGCGTACGCGAGCCCTCTCGGGCGCACCGTCGCGACGGCCCAGGAGATCCTCGCGCATCACGACGGCCTCGACCTCACCCTGCTCGACGGGCTGAAGGAGTTCTCCTTCGGCGACCACGAGAAGGCGCCGGAGGAGGAGTTCTGGTCCGAGCACAGTCCGGACGCGGTCTTCGGCGCGGTGTTCGACGGCACGTTCCCGGGCTTCCCCGGCGGCGAGTCCGGCGCTGCCTTCATGGAGCGCACCCGGCAGGCGTTCGCGAGGATCACCGCGGACAACCCCGACGGCGACGTGCTCGTCGTCAGCCACGGCGTGACGCTGCTCACCCACCTCGCGCGCGTGTCCATGGCCGCAGGCCAGGGCCCGCTCACGACGCCGCTCCCCAACGCCTCGGTCTCGGAGATCACCGTCTCCGGCGGGCGCGCACGGGTCCGCCGCGTCGCCTCCGACCCTGCCGGCCACGGCATCCCCGGCGGCGTCCGCCCCGGCTTCGCCTTCCCTCCTCAGGCGGCCTGACGCGTCGAGCACGGCAGACGCGGTCCGCGCGCGCCACGGTCGGAGCACGCCGCATGATGGGGCTATGACCACCCGGCCGGATCTCGCCATGACCCTGGACGCCCAGCTCAGCGCCGGCCGTGCGCTGCGTCGATCGGTCGCCCGCCGCCAGCACGCGCTGCTGGAGATGCCCGACCGCGACCCCGTCGCGATCCTCGAGGCCCAGCACCGGGGGCGCGTCCCGGAGCTGGTGCCCGTGCGGGTCGCCCGGATGCTCGAGTCGCCGTTCGCCTTCTACCGCGGCAGCGCCGCCCACATGGCCCATGACCTGCGGGACGCCCCGCGCACGGGCATCGTGGTGGTCGCGTGCGGCGACGCCCACCTGGGCAACTTCGGCTTCTACGCCTCCCCCGAGCGCGAGCTGGTGTTCGACCTCAACGACTTCGACGAGGCCAACGTGGGGCCGTGGGAGTGGGACCTCAAGCGGCTGGCGACGAGCGCCGTGCTCGCCGGGCGCGAGGTCGGGATCGACGAGCGGACCTGTCGAGAGGCCGCGACCGCGGCCGCCCACGCCTATCGCGACACCCTGAACCGCCTCTACGCGCACACCGCGCTCGAGCGCTTCTACTTCCGGGTCGAGGCGGACGCACTCCTCGACCGCATCGACGCGGGACCCGACCGGAAGGAGCTCCGGAGGGCGCAGCGCAAGGCCCGTCGACGCTCGTCCGAGCAGGTGCTGACCTCCGTCGCGACCGTCGGGAGCGGCCTCGACACGCGCATCGTCGATCAGCCGCCGGTCCTCCGCCACCTCGGGGTGGCCAGCCCCGAGCAGATGACCGGCATCCTGCGGACCTACCGCGAGTCGGCCGCGTCCGACGTCGCGGTCCTGCTCGAGCAGTACACGCTCGTCGATGCTGCCTTCCGGGTGGTGGGCGTCGGCTCGGTCGGCCTGCGCGCGCACATCGCGCTGCTGATCGGCCCGTCGGGAGAGCCCCTCATGCTCCAGCCGAAGGAGGCCGTCCCCTCCGTGCTCGTCACGTACGGCGGCATGGCGTTCGGGGACACCCGTCGCCGCGCCGTGGCCCGGCCCTCGCGAGGGGTCGAGGGGTGGCGGGTGGTGACCGGTCAGCGCGTCATGCAGGCCGTGTCCGACCGGTTCCTCGGATGGCTCGAGTTCGAGGGCCGCGACTTCTACGTCCGCCAGTTCCGCGACATGAAGGGCGCCGTCGATCTGGACAGGCTCACGCCGTCGCTCCTGGTCGAGTACACGCGGCTCTGCGCCGCGGTCCTCGCCCGCGCGCACGCGCAGAGCCCGGACGGCGCACGGATCCTCGGCTACCTCGGCCGGAGCGACCGGTTCGACGATGCGGTCGCCCGGTGGGCACGTGACTACGCCGACCAGGCGGAACGGGACCACGCGGCGCTGGCGGCGGCGGTCCGGTCGGGCCGGCTGGCCGCCGTGGCCACGTGATCCGGACGAGCGGGGGTCAGAGCGCCCGCACGCCCTCCCCGACCGCCGCCGCGTGCGCGAGCAGGCGGTCGGTGGGCGCCGGCACCGCCTGCTCCCGGCACGCGGCGGCCAAGGCGGTGAGGCCCTGCATCTGCCCGAGCACGCCGCGCAGCGCATCGTCCACCGGGCCGAGCACGCCGGCGAGACGCCCCGAGACGCCGGAGCGGACCACCAGGTTGCGCCAGTTCGCCATCATGCGCTGGAACTCGAGCAGGCGGCCGTGCGCGGCGTCGATCGCGTCGGCGATGCGCCGCAGGCCCTCGGCGGAGCCGGTGCGCAGCTGATCGCTCGCCACCACGGAGTCGGCGACCGTCCGGGCAAGATCGGCGATCGAGGTCACCGGATCGCCGTACGCCTCGCCGGAGAGCGCCTCGCCGGCGAAGATCAGCGCCATGTCGGTGTGGAGGACGGACAGCGCGAGCGAGGCGCGCAGGTCAAGGAGCAGCGCGCGCTGGTCGTCGAGCGCCGCACCCAGAGGGGTCAGGTCCTCGCCGACGCCGCGGGCCAGCGTCGCGACGGCCCGTGCGGTCGAGACCAGGACCGGCGCGGCGTCGGCGACGCTCGCCGCCGCCTCCGCAGCCGCGTCCGTCGAGCCCTGGAGCAGCGCGAGCGTCCGTTGCAGGTCGTCGCGCGCCGCCGTCAGCTCGGAGGCGAGCCCGACCGTCACGTCGTACCGGCCGCGCAGCGCCTCGAGCTCGTGGTCGACGCCCACCAGCCCGCTCACCACGGAGGACCACGGGGTGCCCGGCTCGGTCGTGGGCGCCGCGGGCGGCGCGACCGCACGTCGCGCGTCCACCTCGGCGGGGAGCGCGGCGCGCAGGACGTCGTCGTAGGAGTCGAACCCGAGCGCACGCAGCCGCGCGGCGAGGTCCGCCGCACCACGCGCGGCCGCGTCCGCCCGCGACGCGCCCTCGGCGCGCCAGCGCGCCTCGAGCTCTCGCGTCTCCCGGTACGCCGCGTCGACCGGCTCGAACAGATCGGGGCGCATCACCGCGGATCGCACCGAGATGAAACCGTCGCGGAGCGGCGTCACCGTCGAGAAGGTGAGGTACTCGGCGCCGTCGCGCGCGAGGTTCCGCACGTAGGCGACCATCGGGCGCCCCGCGAGGATCCGCTCCCACATGATGTGGAACGCGGCGCCCGGCATCGAGGGGTGTCTGATGATGTTGTGCGGCGCGCCCAGGAGCTCGCCCTCCCCGAAGCGCGACAGCCTCACGAAGGTCGAGTTGACGCTGGTGATGACGCCCCGTCGGTCGGTCGTGGAGAAGAACACCTGGCCCGCGGGGTACGCGCGCACCTCACCGGTCGGCTCGGCTCCCACGGGTCGTGCCATCGTCTCCTCCTCGGGTCGGGTGATGACCCCACGGTAGGAACCGGAGGGCGAGCGGCCTGGGCGCCACGCCGCACGAGCGCCCGGGGCACGTGCCCCGGGCGCTCGGCGCGGCCGCGGATCAGCCGACCGTCACCCCCAGCAGCGAGCGGTACAGGGTCTCGAACTGCGCGACGGTGGTCTCGCGGGGGTTGCCGCCCGCGCACACGTCGTCGAAGGCGGCCTGCGCGAGCGCGGGGACGTCGTCCGCGCTCGCGCCGATCTCGTCGATCGTGAGCGGGTTGCCCAGGTCGCGGGTGAGCTGCGCCACGGCGTCGACGGCGGCCTCGCGCGCGTCGTCCAGCGGCATCGCGTACGCGTTCTCGACACCGAAGGCGGCGGCGATGTCGCGGTACTTCTCCCCCGTCTCGGGCGCGTTGAAGCGCATGACGGGCGCGAGCAGGATGCCGTTGGCGACGCCGTGCGGAGCCGAGTAGAACGCGCCGAGCGGGTGCGCCATCGCGTGCACGATGCCGAGGCCCACGTTCGAGTAGCCCATGCCCGCGACGTACTGGGCGAGCGCCATCCGCTCCATCGCCTCCGCGTCGCCGTCGGCGGCCGCACGCAGCGACGATGCGATCACCTGGATGGCCTTGAGGTGGAACAGGTCGGACAGCTCCCAGGCGCCCTTGGTGGTGTAGCCCTCGATCGCGTGCGTGAGGGCGTCGAGCCCGGTCGCGACCTTGAGCGACCGCGGCGCGGTGGCCATCATCTCGGCGTCGACCACCGCGAGGATCGGGATGTCGTGCGGGTCGACGCACACGAACTTGCGGTTGTTCTCCACATCGGTGATGACGTAGTTGATCGTGGTCTCGGACGCGGTGCCGGCCGTGGTCGGGATCGCGATGATCGGGATCGACGGGTGCGTCGTGGGCGCGACGCCCTCGAGCGAGCGCACGTCCGCGAACTCCGGGTTGGCCACGATGATGCCGATCGCCTTGCACGTGTCCTGCGGCGAGCCGCCGCCCACCGCGATCAGCACGTCGGCGCCCGAGGCCTGGAACGCGGCGACACCGGCCTGCACGTTCTCGATGGGCGGGTTCGGGAGCACGTTGTCGTACACCTCGTACGGGAAGCCGGCCGCGTCGAGCAGCGCGGTGACCTTGCCCGTCACGCCGGTCTCGATGAGCACCTTGTCCGAGACCAGGAACGCCTTGGTGAAGCCTCGCGCGGCCAGCTCGCCCGGGACCACCTCGATGGCGCCGGCGCCGAAGTACGCGGTCTGGTTCCAGATCATCCGATGTGCCACAGTGCACCTCTCCTTCCGGGGCCCGCAGGCCCGCACGGTACGAGGGCGGTCGCCCCCTTGCATGAATCGTTTCAAGCGAGGGGGCGCGAGACGTGGGACGGAGGTCCCAGCGGACGATGCGGGCGCGTCAGTGGGAGGCGCGCCAGACCCAGTTGCGGCGCCGGTAGAGCTCGACGAAGCCGGCGCGACGCATGGTGCGCAGCGACTCCCCGCCCTCGCCGTCGCCCTCGGCCGGCGCCTCGGCGGTGAGCCACGTGCAGCCCATGTCGGTCGCCGCCTCGATCCTCGCCTTGAGCAGCGCGCCCTGGGCGCCCCGGCGTCGAGCGTCGGGAAGCGTCGCCGATCCCGCCATATGGGCCACGTCGCCCCCGATGAACACGTTCGCGGCGGCGACCAGCCGGTCTCCGTCGAAGGCCCCGTAGGCGTAGAAGTCGCGGCCCACGATCGAGGCGAGCATCGCCACCAGGTCCTCCTGGGTGGGCATGCCGAAGCCCCGGATCAGGACCTCCGCCCACGCCGGCGCATCGCGGGCGTCGATCCCGGAGACGCGCAGCTCGGTCGGCGCCTCCGCCACCGGGGTCGAGCGGTGGCGGATCAGCTTGACCAGGGTCCGGCCCGCCCTCAGGTGGTGACGCGCCGCGATCTGGTCCCAATCCCCCGGCAGGAGCACGTCCGGGATCTGGATCGCCGCCGCGGGCACCTCCGCGCCCCGGAAGAAGTCGACGAGCCGCCCGACCAGCGCATCGTCCACGGGCTCGGTGAGCCCGTGCGCGAGGGCCCGGCTCCAGTAGCCGCCCGTGGGGTCGTGCTGCATCGCCAGCGCGATGCCGGATCCGAACGTGGCGGCCTGGATGCCCATCGCGCGTCGCACGCCCCGCGGCGACAGCGCGACGGTGGACCACAGGGCGCGCGCCTCGGACAGCTCGGCGATGCTCATCGCCGTCTCGGGATCGAGGCCCAGGGCCTCGGGACCACGCGGGGTGGCGACATCCATCGGAACCTCCTCAGACGTCACTCAGGCTACGCCCGCACCGCCGACGCGGCCAGGGCGGACGGCGTTACGGTGGAGGTGAGCGACTCGAGGAGGTTCTCATGTCCCGCGAGCAGACGCTGCTGCAGGCGGCGATCGACACCACCGGCGACGCGACCATCGAGGACGTGGCCGAGTTCATGCCCCAGGAGGTCGCGGACGACGCGGTGATGAGCGGATGGGAGGACCGCCGCGCGCGCCATGTGACGAGTCCGCACACCCCCGCGGCGCGCGCGCTCGGCGAGGACCTGGCGCACGATCGCACCGAGCTGCCGCCTCACGTGTGCCTCGCGGTGAGCCCGACGGAGGTCCACGTGCTGGGCATCCCGCACGGGTTCTGGTCGGCGCATCCCCGCGAGGCGTACCTCATGGGGACGTTCGCTCGGCAGGACCTCGAGGTGACGGTGAAGGGGCGGCTCACGGACCGCCTGGTGACGGTCGACGACCGCGCGTCGGGCGCGCACCTGACGCTGGTGGCCGACCGCATCTCCGCCTATCACCCGCGTACGCTCCTCGAGCTGCTGCGCATGGGCCCCGACGACCAGTCCTCGCCGGGCTGAGCGGGCTCAGCCCGCGTCGCGGACACCGGCCGCGGCGAGCAGGGCGTCGAGCGAGCCTGCGAGCTCGCGGGCGACCAGGCCCGGGTCGCTCGACAGGTACCCGGCGACGAGCGCTCCGTCGCGCAGCATCATGATCTGCTCCGCGAGACGCTCCGGATCCGCCGCGCCGCGGGCGCGGACCCAGCCGGCGATCGCCCCCGTCATGAGGCTGCGGAAGTCCGACACCACCCGGCGGACGGGGTGCGCGGGGTCCGGGTACTCCGCCGCCGCGTTGATGAACGGGCAGCCGCGGAAGTGCGGTCGGCACATCTCCTCGGTGAGGGCCGCCGCGACCTCCGTGGTGGAGCCCGGCCCCCCCGCGGCCGCGGCGTCGTCCAGGAGCGTGCGGACCCGAGCGAGCTCGCCCTCGAGGTAGGCGACGACCAGCGCATCCTTGGACGGGAAGTGCCGGTAGAAGGTCACCTTCGAGTAGCCGGCGACCTCCAGCACGCGATCCGCGCTCACGGCACGGATGCCGTGCTCGGCGAACAGCGCGGCGGCGACGTCGACGATCGCGTCGCTCACCCCTGCTCCCCGTCGCGGTCGCGACTCCGTCAGCTCCATCGATCCTCCTCGGTCCTCGGGAACAATCCTGCCCCGGCTTGCGTTCTCGCCAAAGTAGACGTACTAGTAACTCTACAAACCGCAGCCGAACTCGAGGGAGCACCCATGACCGAGCAGACCCGGACCGCCGAGGCCGACGTCGACATCGCCCCGGGCGCGAGCGCCGGCCACGACGCCACGCCCAAGCACCCCAAGGCCTTCTACACCGCGGAGGCGACCGCCACCGGAGACGGGCGCAACGGCAGGGTCGCCACCAGCGACGGCCTGCTCGACCTCGACCTCGTGATCCCCAACCCGATCACGAAGCCCAAGAAGACCAACCCCGAGCAGCTCTTCGCGTCCGGCTTCGCCGCGTGCTACAACTCCGCCTTCCAGGGCGCGGCCAAGCTGATGAAGGTGCGCCTCGCGGAGTCGACCGTGACGGCGCGCGTCGGCATCGGCCCGGTCGCCCTCAACCGCTTCGGCCTCGGGGTCCGCCTCCATGTCACCGCCACGGGCATCGACCAGGAGACGGCCGAGCGGGTCGCCGAGAGGGCCGAGCAGATGTGCCCCTACTCGAACGCGACCCGCGGGAACATCCCCGTCGAGATCCAGGTCACAGCCAAGTAAGGCGCAGGCAAAAGGAATGCCAGAGCCTTCGGGTGCGTCTGCCATGATGGACACACCCGAGGGAGGCCTTCATCCATGCCTGAGACCGCTCATGAACGTGCGCATCGCACCGGGCACCGCACCGGCGCACCGGTGCCGACAGCGACCTATCGCCTGCAGCTGAGCGCGGACTTCACCTTCGCCGACGCAGCGGCGCGGCTCGACTACTTCGAGGCGCTCGGCGTGAGCCACCTCTACCTCTCCCCCGTGCTGACGGCCGCCCCCGGCTCCACGCACTACTACGACGTGGTCGACCACTCCCGGATCGACGATGCGCTGGGCGGGCTGGACGGTCTGCGCGACCTGTCGTGGCGGGCAGGCGAGCGCGGCATCGGCCTCGTGGCGGACGTGGTGCCCAACCACATGGCGGTCCCCACCCCCGCGTATCACAACCGCGCGCTGTGGTCCGTGCTCGAGCACGGCACCGACTCCGACTACGCGCACTGGTTCGACGTCGACTGGACGTCCGGCGAGCCGGTGCTCATGCCCGTGCTCGGCCAGCGCATCGGCACGGTGCTCTCGAACGGCGAGCTCACGGTCGACCGCATGGTCGTGCCGGGACACGAGGACCGGGGCGAGGTGCCGGTGCTGCGGTACTACGAGCACGTCTTCCCCGTGCGCGAGGGCACCGAGAACCTGCCCCTCGCCTCCCTGGTCGAGGAGCAGCACTACCGGCTCGCCTACTGGCGGGTCGCCAACGAGGAGCTGAACTACCGACGCTTCTTCGACGTCGGCTCCCTGGTGGCCGTGCGCGTCGAGGACCCCGACGTCTTCGACGCGACGCACCGGCTGATCGTCGACCTCATCAAGGACGGCACCATCCACGGGCTGCGGATCGACCACCCGGACGGCCTCGCCGATCCCGAGGGCTACATCGCGCGACTGGCGGACGCCACCGACGGCGCCTGGATCGTGGTCGAGAAGATCCTCGAGGACGAGGAGCGGCTGCCCACCACGTGGAAGGCGTCCGGCACCACCGGCTACGACGCCTCGTGGCGCGTCGGAGCGCTGCTCCGCGATCCCTCGGGCTCGTCGCCGCTCGCGGGCACCCTGCATCGGGTGGCCGGCGACGCCATGGGCGAGCTCCCCGGGATGATCGACGCCGCCAAGCGCGAGATCGTCAAGGACTCGCTGTCGAGCGAGGTCCACCGCCTCGCGACCATCGCGCACCACGTCTGCACCACCGACGTCCGCCTGCGCGATCACACCTGGCGGGCGCTGTACGACTGCCTCCGCACGCTGCTGGTGACCTTCGACCGCTACCGCGCGTACGTGGTCGCGGGCGAGCCGCCGAAGCCGACCTCCCTCGAGGTCATCGACCACGCCGCGGAGCGCGCGCGCACCATGCTCGACCCCGAGCGGCACGAGACGCTCGACGTGGTGGTCGACCTGCTCAAGGGCGCCGAGGTCGGCTCCGCCGGGCGGACCAACGACGCCCGACGCAGCGAGCTCATCACCCGGTTCCAGCAGGCCTGCGGCGCCGTGATGGCGAAGGGCGTCGAGGACACCGCCTACTACCGCTGGACCCACCTTCTCCCGCTGTGCGAGGTGGGCTCGCCCGCGGGCCGCTTCGCGATGCCTCCCGCCGCGTTCCATGCCTGGGCGCACGAGCAGCAGCAGACCTACCCTCACGCGATGACCTGCCTGTCCACCCACGACACCAAGCGCTCCGAGGATGTGCGCGCCCGGCTCGGGGTGCTGTCCGAGGCAGCCGACGACTGGGACGCGCTCGTCGCGCGGCTCCAGTCCGCGACCGCCGAGATGCGTCCCGTCGAGCTCGACGGCCGCATGGAGAACCTCTGGTGGCAGACCCTGGTGGGCACCGCCGACGAGCACGGGCTCATGGAGTGGGAGCGCCTCGAGGGCTACCTCACCAAGGCGATGCGCGAGGCCAAGACCCACACCACCTGGACCTCCGTGAACGAGCAGTACGAGCTTCAGGTGCTGTGGTTCGCCCAGGCGACCCACGCCGACCCCGCCGTCCGCGAGGAGGTCCTCGCCTGGAACCGCGCGACCGCCGAGGGCGTGCGCAGCGCCGTGCTCTCCCAGAAGCTCATCCAGCTCACCATCCCCGGCATCCCCGACGTGTACCAGGGAACGGAGCTGCTGGCGCCCAGCCTCGTCGACCCCGACAACCGTCGCGCCGTCGACTTCGACGCGCGTGCCGAGACCCTCGCGCGCATGGCGGGACGGGCCAAGCCGCGCACACTCGACGAGGAGAAGATGCGGGTGACCCACGAGGCGCTGAGGCTGCGGCGCCTCCACCCCGGCGCCTTCATCGGCCCGTCGGCGGGCTACCACCCGCTCGCCTCGTCGTCCGGGCACGCGGTCGTGTTCGCCCGGACCGACGGCGACGAGCCCATCGTGGTGACCGTCGCCACCCGTGTCGCGCTCGAGCTCGAGCGCCTCGGCGGATGGGCCGAGCACACGGTCCAGCTGCCCGACGGCGAGTGGCACGACACGATCGGTCGTCGCACCTTCGCGGGCGGCCCGGTGCCGATCGCCGACCTCCTCCGGTCGCACCCCGTGGCCCTCCTGGAGCGCGCATGACGGCGCCGATCCGGGTGTGGGCACCGCACGCATCGTCCGTCGAGTGCCGGCTCGGCGCGGGGGACGATGCGACGCTCGCCTCGATGTCCCGCGGCGACGACGGCTGGTGGACGGGGCCGGCCGTGCCCGCGGGAACCGACTACGCCTTCGTCGTCGACGGAGGCGGCCCCTTCCCCGACCCGCGGTCGCCATGGCAGCCGGCGGGCGTGCACGGGCCCTCGCGGACCTTCGACGCGCGATCGTACGCGTGGAACGACGCCGGCTGGCGCGGTCGTGAGGCTCTCGGCGCGGTCCAGTACGAGCTTCACATCGGCACCTTCACCCCGCGCGGGACCCTCGACGCGATCGACGAGCGCCAGCTGGCGGACCTCGCCCGCCGCGGCGTCGAGATGATCGAGCTGATGCCCGTCGCCGCCTTCCCCGGCGAGCGCGGCTGGGGCTACGACGGCGTCTCGCTCTACGCGGTGCACGCACCGTACGGGGGACCCGCGGCGCTGCAGCGGCTCGTCGATCGTGCGCATGCGCACGGGCTCGCCGTCTGCCTCGACGTCGTCTACAACCACCTCGGTCCCGACGGCAACTACCTGGCGCAGTTCGGTCCCTACTTCACGGACGCCCACGAGACGCCGTGGGGCTGGGCGGTGAACCTGGATCAGCCCGAGGCCGCGGGCATGCGCGCGTTCATCGTGGACAACGCACTGCGGTGGTTCGAGGACTTCCACGTCGACGCGCTGCGTCTCGACGCCGTCCACGCGCTGGTGGACGACTCTGATCGCCACATCCTCGCGGAGCTGTCGGACCGCACCGCGGAGCTGTCCGCGCGGCTGGGCCGCCCCCTCTCGCTCATCGCGGAGTCCGACCTCAACGACGTGCGCATGGTCACCCCGACCGCCGACGGCGGCCTGGGGATGGACGCCCAGTGGGCGGACGACGTCCACCACGCGCTCCACGCCTACCTGACGGGCGAGACCCACGGGTACTACTGCGACTTCGGGTCGATCGAGGCGCTCGACAAGGTCTACCGCGAGGTGTTCGTCCACGACGGCTCCTACTCGACGTTCCGAGGAGAGGACTGGGGCGCGCCCGTGCCGCCCGACCTCGACCGGCGCCGCTTCGTGGTCTTCGCCTCCAACCACGACCAGGTCGGCAACCGCGCGATCGGCGACCGTCCGGCGTCCCGGCTCACCGCGGGCGGCCAGGCGGCCTCGCTCGCGCTCGTGCTGCTGTCGCCCTTCACACCCATGCTCTTCATGGGCGAGGAGCACGGCGAGACCAGGCCGTTCATGTTCTTCACGGACCACGACGAGCCGCTCGGCTCGGCCGTCTCCGAGGGTCGGATGAGCGAGTTCGCGGGCCACGGCTGGGAGCAGCTCTACGGCGGTCACGTCGACGTCCCCGACCCGCAGGACCGCCGGACCTTCCTGCGGTCGAAGCTGGGCGCGGGCGTCGCGGCGACCACCGGCACCAACGAGCGCATCGTCGCCTGGCTCGCGGACATCATGGAGGTGCGGACGCGCACGCTCGACCCCGCCGCCTGGGAGCGCCACCCCGCCGGGGCGTCGGAGCAGCAGCCCCGTCAGCTCACCATGCACGGCCCCGTCGCGGTCCACGCGAACCTCTCGGGCTCCCCGATGGCGGTGCCGGCCGGCGAGGTGCTCGCCACCTTCGGCAACGTCGCCTCCGGGCCGGAAGGGATCTCGCTCGCTCCCGACGCGGTCGCCCTGGTGGCCCGCGCGGGCTGACACGGGACCGGAGGGGCACGATGCGCGCGGCCCCACCGTACCCCTAGGCTCGTCCGTGCGGGCGGGTCGCGCCCGCGCATGCGCCGCCACGAGGCACCAGGGGGATCCATCATGGCCGGACCGACCAAGGCACAGATCGAGGCTCGCCTGCGCGAGCTCGAGCAGGAGAACGCGCAGCTGCGCGGAGCGCTCGAGACGGCCGCAGCGCCCTCCCCGGAGCCCGCTCCCGCGGAGCCGGTCCCCTCACCGCCCGCCCCGCGCATGCGCGGTCGCGCGTTCCTCGGCATCCTCCTGATCGTCCTCGGCACGGTGATCGCACCCCTCGCCATGGTCGCCGGATTCGCCTCCCGCCAGGTCAGCGACACCGACACGTTCGTCGCGACGCTCGCGCCGCTGTCCGCGGATCCCGCCGTGCAGGCCCTCATCGTGTCCGAGGCGTCCGCGGCGATCGATCAGGCGCTCGACACCGACGCGCTGGTCGCCGAGCTGCTCGACGGCGTCATCGACGCCGACTCCACGCCGCGGCTCGCCCAGGCCTCCGAGCTGCTCGGTCCCCTGCTCGCCGACCAGGCCAGGGTCGCGATCCGCAGCGCGCTGACCACCGTGGTCGAGTCCGACGCGTTCTCCACCGTGTGGGAGCAGGCGCTCCGGCTCACGCACGCGCAGCTGGTGGCCGTCATGGAGGCCGACGCGGACGGCGCCGTCGCGATCGACGACTCGGGCACGGTCGCCATCCAGCTCGCGCCGATCATCGCCGAGCTCAAGCCCGCGCTGGTCGACGCCGGATTCACGCTCGCGGACTCGATCCCCGAGGTGACCGCGACCATCACGGTCGCCGAGGTCCCGGCGATCGCGAAGGCACGCCTCGGCTACTCCGTCCTCACGACGGTCGGCGACGTGCTGCCGTGGATCGCGATCGTGCTCCTGATCGTCGGCGTCGTGGTCCACCCGCGCCGCCCGCGCGCCGTGATCGTCGCCGGCACGCTCCTGCTCGTGGTCGGCGCCATCATCGGCGGCGCCATCGCGATCGGCGGCTCCGTGGCAGCGGCGCTCATCGCGACCCAGGTGCCCACCGCCGCGACCGCGGCGATCTACGGCGCGCTGACCGGGGAGATGGCCGCGGTCATGCTCGCCTGGGTGGTGCTCGGAGTGATCGCCATCGCCGCGGGGCTGCTCGCCGGGCGCTCGGCCGGGGCCGCCGCGGCGCGACGCTCCGGCGCCGACCTGCTCGAGCGCGGGGCGTCGCGGCTCGATGCGCGGGGGTGGCGCCCGGAGGGCGTGCCAGCCGTGCTGCGCCGCCACGGCTGGCTGCTGTGGCCCTGGCTGGGGGCGATCCTGGTGCTGCTGCTCGTGACGATGCGGCCCCTGAGCCCGTGGGACGTGGTGCTGGGCTCGCTGATCCTCGCCGCGGCAGCGGCGCTGTTCGGCGTGCTGCGCGGGGGCACGCCCGAAGCCGCCGAGGACCCGGAGGACGTCCCGGCGGTCTAGGCGTTGAGGAGCTCGAACAGGTCGTAGATCAGGAACGCCGGCCAGACGAGCGCCTGGAGCAGCGCCCCGACGTGCTCCCAGAAGCCCTCGGCCTGCTGCCAGAACCACACCGCCGAGCCGATCATCGCGAGGAAGTATGTGCCTCCCCATCCCGCGTTCGCGCCCGCGTTGCCACCGCTGCTCATCGCACACCCCCTCGGGACGCGTTCCCGAGCGCCCTTCCTCCTGTCTACCAGGCCGGGCCCGGTCTAGGGTGGTGAGCGAGACCACCGATGAGGGAGGCACCCATGGCGCTGCGGATCGCGAGGCACGGCCGCGGGTGGCAGGTCCGCCCGTCGGACATCCTGCGCGTGGGACCCGGATTCGATCTGGGCGGATTCGACACCTCGGCAACACCCGGGTTCGACGGGGGCAAGGCGGCCGGTGAGGCGGCGATCGCGACCCTGGGCGGGCGGCTGTCGGAGCTGCAGGAGAAGCTCTACGCGGAGAGCCGTGCCGGCGGCTCACGCGCCGTCCTGCTGGTGCTCCAGGGCATGGACACGTCGGGCAAGGGCGGTATCTCGCGCCACGTGCTCGGCATGGTCGACCCGCAGGGCGTCCAGGTGCGGTCGTTCGGCGTCCCCACGCCCGAGGAGCGTCGCCACCACTACCTCTGGCGCATCCGGCGGGCCCTGCCGCGCGCCGGCCGGATCGGGGTCTTCGACCGCTCGCACTACGAGGACGTGCTGGTGGTGCGCGTCGACGGCCTGGTCGACGGCGACCCCTGGCTCGAGCGGTACCGCGAGATCGAACGCTTCGAGAGGCAGACCGAGGAGGCGGGCATCACGGTCGTGAAGTGCGCGCTCATGATCTCCCCCGACGAGCAGCTCGCGCGGCTCGCCGAGCGCCTCGAGCGTCCGGAGAAGTTCTGGAAGTACAACCCCTCCGACATCGACGCGCGAGAGCGGTGGGACGACTACATGCACGCCTACCAGGACGTGTTCGACCACACCTCGACGCCGAGCGCCCCATGGCACGTGATCCCCGCCGACCGCAAGTGGTACGCCCGGCTCGCGGTCACCCAGCTGCTGGTCGACACGCTGACCGACATGAACCCGTCCTGGCCGCCGCCCGGCTTCGACGTGAGCGCCGAGCGGGCACGCCTGGGCGCGCTGCTGACGGAGCGGGCCGACGCCGACCGTGAGCCGCCGGCGTCCCGTCGGAAGGGCCGCCGCAAGGGTCGCTAGGGTGTCCCGGGTGACCCCCGACCTCCCCGCCACGATCGCCGCTCCCGTCGAGCACGAGCTGGTGATCAAGAGGTCCGTGTTCCTCACCCATCTCGCGCCCGTCGCGTCCATGGAGGAGGCCGAGGCCGTGATCTCAGGGATCCGCAGGCAGCGGTGGGACGCGCGGCATCACTGCACCGCGATGGTGCTGGGCGTCCACGCGGACCGTCAGCGCAGCTCGGACGACGGGGAGCCGTCGGGCACCGCGGGGGTGCCGATGCTGGAGGTGCTGCGCCACCGCGACGTGACCGACGTGGTCGCGGTGGTGAGCCGCTGGTTCGGAGGCACGCTCCTGGGCGCCGGCGGCCTGGTGCGCGCGTACACGGCATCGGTCGCGCAGACGCTGGATGGGGCGACGCTGCTGAGCCGCCGGGTGCTCACCCGCGTCACCGTGGACGTCCCGCACGCCGAGGCCGGCCGGATCCTGTCCTTCGCCCACGGCTGGGCCCCCGCACACGGAGGCGCGGTGGGCGAGCCGGAGTACGGCGCGGCGGCGCGCATCGTCCTGATGGTGCCGCCCCGGCATCTCGACGCCTTCGACGCCGACCTCGCCGCGCTCACGGCCGGCGCGGCCCTCGCCGTCCGCGGCGACAGCATCGTCGCCGACGTCCCCGCCTGACCGCTCAGACGACCCGGTCGCCGAGCGCGGCGTGCGCCATCGACTCGAGCCGCGACAGGGCGCGCAGGTACTTCTTGCGGTAGCCGCCGCGCAGCATCTCCGGCGGGAAGATCGCCGTGAGCGGCTCCCCCGACGCCGCGATCGCCACGTCGCGGTCGTAGAGGCGGTCGACCAGGGCGACCACCCGCAGCGCCTGGTTCTGGTCGTCGAGCGGAGCGACGCCGTCGACCGCCAGGGCGGTCACGCCGTCGACGTACGCGCCGTACCGGCTCGGGTGGACCTGAGCGATGTCGGCGACCAGAGCGGGCCATCCGACGCGCGCGCCGCCCGCGGTGCCGGCGAGCGAGCCGAGAAGCTCCTCCGACGCGGGCGGCGGGAACTCCAGGTCCCCCCGGTGGCGGTAGTCCGGACCGTCGATCCGGATCACCTCGAACACCCGGGACACGGCCTGGATCTCCCGCTGGAAGTCCTCCGCCGCGAACCGGCCCTCCCCCAGGGCGTCGGGCAGCGTGTTCGACGTCGCCGCGATGCACGTGCCCGCGTCGGTGAGCTCCCGCATGAGCCTCGCCATGATGAGCGTGTCACCGGGGTCGTCGAGCTCGAACTCGTCGATCGCGACCACCGCGAAGCGCGACAGGGCGTCGCGCGCGGCCGCGAAGCCGAGCGCCCCGACCAGGTTCGTGTACTCCACGAAGGTGCCGAACGCCGCGCGTCCCCGGAGCGCGTGCGCGACAGCGGCGAGCAGGTGGGTCTTGCCCACGCCGAAGCCGCCGTCCAGGTAGATCCCGGTGCCGGGTCCCCTGCGCCCGAGGCGCACGCGCCTGAGATGCGGCGCGGCGAACCGCGCGACCGCGGCGAGCGCCTGTGCTTGACTGGGATGCGCAGGGTCCGGAAGGTACGTGTCGAGCGTCGCCCCGTCGAAGTGCGGGGGCGGCACCAGGGCGGCCACCAGGTCGGACGGGTCGACGAGCGGCCTCCGGCCCAGCACTGTGACGGTCACGGCGCCCAGCCTACGGGGCGCCGGAGCGGGCGAGGTCCAAGGAGGGGCCATGGCGGAGGGGGCGCTCACGCTGTCCGGCGGCACGCCGGAGCGCATCGATCCGGACGACGCGGAGGCGCGGCTGAGCGCGCTCGCTGCGCAGCGGCCGAGCACCGTCCGCCTCGCGATGGTGGTGAGCGCGGACGGCCGTGCCACCGGGCCCGACGGCGGCGCGCGCAGCCTCGCGACACCGGCCGGCTCCCGGGTCGCCGCCGTCCTCCGGGCCGCGTGCGACGTGGTGCTCGTGGGAGGCCAGGCGGCGCGCAGGGAGCGCTACGCGGACATCGCGCTCCCGGAGGCTCTCGCCGCGGGTCGCGCCCGCCAGGGGCTGCGCGCGCTCCCGGCGGTCGCCGTCGTCACGCATGGCGGGATCCTGCCGCCGGGCCTCACCCCGGAGCACACCTGGGTCCTCACGCACGCAGGCTCCCCCGCGGTCACCCGGCTCGGCCCGGACTGGGCCGGCCGGATCATCGTGACGGGCCCCGACGACGTGTCGCCGCGCACCGCCATGAGCGAGCTCGCCGCGCGCGGGATGACGCGCGTCCTGTGCGAGGGCGGGCCGACCCTCGCCGGCCGCCTCCTTCAGCGAGGCGTGGTCGACGAGGCCTGGATGACCGCATCGTCCGTCCCCGGCGGAGCCCAGGGCAGGCCCGCGCCCACGCCGCCGCAGGGCTTCACGCCCGCCCTCGAGCTCGTGGGCGACGGCGCGACCGTCACCCGCTGGCTGAGGCGCTGACTACGCCTCCACCTCGGACCGGTCGCCCGACCACAGCGTGTGGAAGGTGCCGTCGACGTCGACGCGCTTGTAGGTGTGCGCGCCGAAGAAGTCGCGCTGCCCCTGGATGAGGGCCGCGGGGAGGCGCTCGGCGCGCAGCGAGTCGTAGTACGCGAGGGAGGACGCGAAGGCCGGCGCGGGGACGCCGGTGAGCGCGGACTGGGCCACCACGCGGCGCCAGGCGCCCACGCCCTCCGCGATCTCGTCGGCGAAGTAGGGGTCGACCAGCAGCGTCGGGAGATCGGCGTCGCGCTCGAAGGCCTGCGTGATGCGGTCGAGGAAGCGCGCGCGGATGATGCAGCCCGCGCGCCAGATCTTGGCCATGTCGCCCAGGGTGATGTCCCAGCCGAACTCCTCGGAGGCGGCCCGGATCTGGTCGAAGCCCTGCGCGTACGCGACCACCTTCGAGGCGTACAGCGCGAGCCGCACGTCCTCGATGAAGCCCTCGCGGTTGTTGATGTGGAAGTCGCCGGTCGACGCGGTGAGCACGCCGCGGGCGGCCTCGCGCTGCTTGACCTGCGACGAGATCGCACGAGCGAACGTCGCCTCCGCGATGCCCGTCACGGGGACTCCCAGGTCCAGCGCCGACTTCACGGTCCAGCGGCCGGTGCCCTTCTGGCCCGCCTCGTCCTTGATGACATCGACCAGCGCCTTGCCGGTGCGCGCGTCGGTCTGGCGGAGCACCTCGGCGGTGATCTCGATGAGGAAGCTCTCGAGGTCGCCCTGGTTCCACTCGGCGAAGATCTCCGCGATCTCCGCCGGGTTCAGGTCGAGGCCCGTGCGGAGCAGGTCGTACGCCTCGCCGATCAGCTGCATGTCGGCGTACTCGATGCCGTTGTGCACCATCTTGACGAAGTGGCCGGCGCCGTCGGGACCGATGTGGACGCAGCAGGGCGTGCCATCCTCCGCCTTCGCGGCGATCTTCTCGAGGATCGGGCCGAGGGTCACGTAGGACTCCGCGGGGCCGCCGGGCATGATCGACGGGCCGAGGAGCGCTCCCTCCTCGCCGCCGGAGACGCCGGAGCCCACGAAGTGCAGGCCCTTGGCCGCGAGGTCCTTCTCACGGCGCATGGTGTCCGTGTAGAGCGCGTTGCCGGCGTCGACGATGATGTCGCCCGGCTCGAGCAGGGTCGTGAGCTGGTCGATGACGGCGTCGGTGGGGCCGCCCGCCTGGACCATGACGACGACCGTGCGCGGCACCTGAAGCGACGCGACGAAGTCCTCGAGGCTCTCCGAGCCGATGAAGTCGCCCTCGTCGCCGTGCTCCGCGATCAGCGACCGCATCTTCTCCGCCGAGCGGTTGTGCACCGCCACCGTGAAGCCGTTGCGGGCGAAGTTGCGCGCGAGGTTGCGGCCCATCACCGCAAGTCCGGTCACGCCGATCTGAGCAAGCGCCATCGTTCATCCTTGGTCGGGGGTTTCAGGAGAGACGCTGTCCAGCCTAGACGGTCGTGCGGCGCGTGGCGTACGCGCTGGCACGCGGGCTCGGGAATAGGCTCCCCGTATGGCAGAGGACCTCGACGCCGCCCCCGCGGACTTCCGCGCGGCGCTGCTGTCCCTGCGCGGGGCGCCCACGCACCGCGACGTGCGGCTCGCCGAGGTGCCCGCGCCCGGCCGCATCGCACCCTACGCGGCTGCGGTGTCGGGCGAGCTGGACGTCCACGGCCTCGAGGCATCGGGGCGCTTCGTCGTCCTGCACGACCCCGACGGCCAGCCTGCCTGGGAGGGGACGATGCGCATCATCGCTCTCGTCAAGGCGGTCGTCGAGCCCGAGGTGGGTCGCGACGAGCTGTGGGGCGAGGTCGCCTGGTCGTGGCTCAGCGACGCGCTCGCGGGGGTCCCGCACCGCGCCAGGGGCGGTACCGTGACCAAGGTGACCTCGACCTCGTTCGGCGAGCTGGCCGAGCGTCCCGACGAGGTCACCGTCGAGCTGCGGGCGTCGTGGACGCCCACCACCACCGATCTCGCGCCGCACATCGCGGCGTGGACCGATCTGATGGCAGCCTGCGCAGGCATCCCGCCGACGCCCGAGGGCGTGCGCCCGCTGCCGGGAAGGACCGCGTGACCGAGTCCGCCGCATCGTCCGTCGACCAGGCGACCGACCCCATCCCGCTCACCGAGCCGGAGGGGGGCGTCCCCGACATCGTCGACACGCCCGAGGCGTTCGCCGAGGTGTGCGCCGCGTTCGCGAGCGGTGCCGGCGCCGTCGCCGCCGACGCCGAGCGCGCCTCCGGTTTCCGCTACGGCCAGGCCACGTACCTGGCGCAGTTCAAACGCGCCGGCGCGGGCATCGCGCTCATCGACACCGCCGCGATCACCGATCTGTCCCCGCTGGGCGAGGCGATCGGCTCCGCGACGTGGGTCTTCCACGCCGCCAGCCAGGACCTGCCCGGCATGCGCGAGCTCGGCCTGGAGCCGGCACGCGTGTTCGACACGGAGCTCGCGGCCCGCCTGCTCGGATGGCCGCGGGTGGGCCTCGCCGCCGTGGTCGAACGCGAGCTGGGGTTCGCGCTCGCGAAGGAGCACTCGGCACAGGACTGGTCGACGCGTCCACTCCCCCACGACTGGCTCGTGTACGCCGCGCTCGACGTCGAGGTGCTGCTCGACCTGCACACCAGGCTCGCCACCCACCTCGCGGCGGCGGACAAGCTCGTGTGGGCGCAGCAGGAGTTCGAGGCGGTCCGGCTGGCTCCCCCGCCCGCGCCGCGCGAGGACCCGTGGCGGCGCACCTCCGGCAGCCACCAGGTCAGGGATGCGCGGTCCCTCGCGATCGTCAGGTCGCTGTGGGAGGCCCGCGACGCCGAGGCGCGCCGACGGGACACCTCCCCGGGCCGGGTCCTGCGCGACCAGGCCATCGTGGCCGCCGCACAGGCGAAGCCGGGCTCGCTGGACGACCTGCTCAAGGTGAGGGAGTTCCAGTCCAAGGGCACGCGGCGCCGTGCGGCGCAGTGGTACACGGCCGTCGAGGCGGCCATGGCGCTGCCCGAGGATCAGCTCCCCGCGCGACGCGCGCCTCAGGGAGACGGCCCGCCGCAGCAGCGCGTGTGGAAGGACAAGCGGCCCGAGGCGTTCGCGCGGCTCGGTGCCTCGCGCGCGAGGATCGCCGCGCTGGTCGACCGGCTCGACATCCCGGCCGAGAACCTCCTGCAGCCCGACGCGCTCCGGCGAGCCTGCTGGGAGTACCGCGGCGGCGGCGAGCCGTGGATCAGGGAGTTCCTCGCGGGCCGCGGCGCGCGCCCGTGGCAGATCGATCTCACCGCGCCCGAGCTCGCGGAGGCGTTCGAGAACCCGACCGCAGGTACGGACGCCGCCGGGGACTGAGCGCGGCCCGGCTCCACCCCGGCTCCACCCCCGAGATGGACGCTCGGTGCACGGAACCGCTCGGTTTCGTGCACAGATCGTCCACGCGGGACGATGCGGGGGGGTCAGTCGCGGGTGATGAGCCCCAGCGCGTGCGCGGCGAGGTCCGACGCGTCGAGGCCCAGGTCATCGACGATCTGCGCGCGGGTGGCGTGCTGGAGGAACTCGCGCGGCACGCCGTGGTGGCTCCACTGCGCCGGCGTCCCGGCGAGACGCGCGTAGGCCGCCCATTCCTCGCCGAGGCCCGCGTCCGTGAGGCCGTCCTCGACCGTCACGACCAGCTCCGCCCCGCCGATCGCCTCCAGCAGGCCCCCGGGCACCGGGTGCGCCCAGGTGGCGGTGATAGCGATCGCCGAGATGCCCTCCGCGGCGATCTTCCCGACGGTCTCGACCGCGGTCGCGGCCATGGATCCCAGCCCGACGACCACGACCCGGGGATCCTCGCCGTGCTCCGCGAGCACGTCGATGTCCCCGACGCTGCGCAGGGCCGGGAGAGGCTCGGGAACGGCGCCCTTCGGGTACCGCACCACGGTCGGCGCGTCGTCGACGTCGAGCGCGTCCCTGAAGGCCTGGCGCAGGGTCGGCTCATCGCGCGGGGCTGCCAGTCGCAGCCCCGGCACGTGCCGGAGCAGCGCCATGTCCCACATGCCGTTGTGGCTGGGACCGTCGTCACCGGTGATGCCGGCGCGATCGAGCATGAACGTCACGCCCGCCTTGTGCAGCGCGACGTCCATAAGCACCTGGTCGAACGCCCGGTTGAGGAAGGTCGCGTAGACCGCCACCACGGGGTGCAGGCCGGCGTATGCGAGGCCCGCGGCCGAGGTGACGGCGTGCTGCTCGGCGATGCCGACGTCGATCACGCGATCCGGGTGCGCGTCGGCGAACGGCTGGAGCCCCACGGGGGCGAGCATGGCCGCGGTCAGCGCCACGACGTCGGGCCGGTCCTCCCCCGCCGCCAGCATCTCGTCCGCGAACACCGAGGTCCACCCGAAGCGAGACGCCTCGATCGGCAGCCCGGTCTCCGGGTGGATCCTGCCCACCGCGTGGAAGCGGTCCGCATCGTCCTGCTCCGCCGGACTGTACCCGCGGCCCTTCTCCGTGAGCACGTGGACCAGCACCGGCCCGCCGAGCTCCCGCGCCTGCTCGAGCGCACGCTCGACGTGACGCTGGTCGTGGCCGTCGATCGGTCCGATGTACTTGATCCCGAGATCCGCGAACATGCCCTGGTCGGTGAGCAGGCCCTTGAGCGCCCGCTTCCCGTGCATGACGGAGAGGTAGGCGAAGTTCCTGAAACGGCCGCGGTTCGCGAACGTGCGCTTGCCCCAGCCGAGGAACTGCTCGTACCGACGATCGGTGCGGATCCCGTCGAGCTTGCGCGCCAGCCCGCCGATGGTCGGCGCGTACGAGCGCCCGTTGTCGTTGACGATCACCACCACCCGGTCGTGGGAGGCGCCCAGCGAGTTGAGGGCCTCCCACGCCATGCCGCCAGTCAGCGCGCCGTCGCCGATGACGGCGACCGTGGTGCGGCCGTCCTCACCTCGGAGCGTGTGCCCGCGGGCGATCCCGGCGGCCCAGGACAGCGCCGTCGAGGCGTGGGAGTTCTCGACGATGTCGTGGACGCTCTCGTCCCGTGCCGGGTAGCCCGCCAGCCCGCCGCGCCTGCGGAGGTTCGAGAAGTCGCGCCGACCCGTGAGCAGCTTGTGCACGTATGACTGATGCCCGGTGTCGAACACGATCGAGTCATGGGGCGAGTCGAACACGCGGTGGATGCCGATGGTGAGCTCGACCACGCCCAGGTTGGGGCCCAGGTGGCCGCCGGTGCGGGACACGTTGTCGACCAGGAAGTCGCGGATCTCCGCGGCGAGCTCGTCGAGCTCCGCGTCTGTCAGATCCTTGAGGTCGCGCGGCGACCCGATGCGCTCCAGCACGCATGACTCCTTACTGTCGGAACTCTCACTGTACGGCCTGGACGGATGCGGCCCCGCCCGGCTCAACGCCGGACGGGGCCGTCACGCTTCCCGGGGCGTCAGCTCACCAGCGACCGCAGCACGTACTGGAGGATGCCGCCGTTGCGGAAGTAGTCCGCCTCGCCGGGCGTGTCGATGCGCACCACGGCGTCGAACGCGATCACGGAGCCGTCCGCCTTGGTCGCGGTCACCGGCAGCGTGCGCGGGTGCTCGCCCGCCGAGAACGCAGCGATGCCCGTGATGTCGAACGTCTCCGTGCCGTCGAGGCCGAGCGACGCGGCGCTCTCACCCGCGGGGAACTGCAACGGGATCACGCCCATGCCGATGAGGTTCGAGCGGTGGATGCGCTCGAAGCTCTCGGTGATGACGGCGCGCACGCCGAGCAGGCTGGTGCCCTTGGCCGCCCAGTCGCGCGACGAGCCGGAGCCGTACTCCTTGCCCGCCAGCACCACCAGCGGGATGCCCGCCTCCTGGTACGCGACCGACGCGTCGTAGATCGTGGTCTGCTCGCCCGTCAGCAGGTTCCTGGTGAAGCCGCCCTCGACCACCGAGCCGTCCTCGCCCGCCAGCAGCAGGTTCTTCAGCCGGATGTTCGCGAAGGTGCCGCGGATCATGACCTCGTGGTTGCCGCGGCGCGAGCCGTAGCTGTTGAAGTCCTTGCGGTCCACGCCGTGCGACGCCAGGTAGAGGCCCGCGGGGCTGTCCGCCTTGATGGATCCGGCGGGCGAGATGTGGTCGGTCGTCACCGAGTCCCCCAGCAGCGCGAGGACGCGCGCGCCCGCGATGTCCTGGACCGGCTCCGGCTCTATCCCCATCCCGTCGAAGTACGGCGCCTTCCGCACGTAGGTCGAGGCGTCGTCCCACTCGAAGGTGCTGCCCTCCGGGGTGGGCAGCCCGCGCCAGCGCTCGTCGCCCGCGAACACGTCCGCGTAGTCCTTCTCGAACATCTCCTGGGTGATCGCCGACTGCACGATCGCCTCGACCTCGCTCGGGTCGGGCCAGATGTCCTTGAGGAACACGTCGTTGCCCGCGGAGTCCTGGCCCAGCGGCTCGGTCTCGAAGTCGTGGTCCATGGTGCCGGCGAGCGCGTACGCGATGACCAGCGGCGGCGACGCGAGGTAGTTCATCTTCACGTCCGGGTTGATCCGGCCCTCGAAGTTGCGGTTGCCCGACAGCACCGAGACCACCGTGAGGTCGTGATCGTTCACGGCGCCGGAGACCGGCTCCGGCAGCGGGCCCGAGTTGCCGATGCAGGTGGTGCAGCCGTAGCCCACCAGGTGGAAGCCGAGCGCCTCGAGATCGGGCCACAGGCCGGCCTTCTCGTAGTAGTCCGTCACCACCTGCGAGCCGGGCGCCATCGACGTCTTGACCCACGGCTTCGAGCTCAGGCCCTTCGCGTTGGCGTTGCGCGCCAGCAGCGCGGCCGCCAGCATCACCGACGGGTTGGACGTGTTCGTGCAGGAGGTGATCGAGGCGATCACCACGTCGCCGTCCTTGAGCGGCACGGACTCGCCCGCCTCGTTCACGTAGGTCGCGGCCTTCGCGTCGCCCGTGCGGACGGTCTCGATGGCCTTCTCGAACTGCGGCTTCGACTCCGACAGCGCGACTCGGTCCTGCGGACGCTTGGGACCCGCGATCGACGGCACCACGGTGGACAGGTCGAGCTCGAGGTACTCGGAGAACACGGGCTCGCGCGCGGGGTCGTGCCAGAGGCCCTGCTCCTTGCAGTACGCCTCGACGAGGGCGACCTGGTCCGGGGTGCGGCCCGTGAGCCGCAGGTAGTCGATGGTGACGGAGTCGATCGGGAAGATCGCGGCGGTCGAGCCGAACTCGGGGCTCATGTTGCCGATGGTCGCGCGGTTGGCGAGCGGCACGGCGCCGACGCCCTCACCGTAGAACTCCACGAACTTGCCCACCACGCCGTGCGCGCGCAGCATCTCCGTGATCGTGAGCACCACGTCGGTCGCGGTCGCGCCCGCGGGGATCGCGCCGGTCAGCTTGAAGCCCACCACCTTGGGGATGAGCATCGAGACGGGCTGGCCCAGCATGGCCGCCTCGGCCTCGATGCCGCCGACGCCCCAGCCGAGCACGCCCAGGCCGTTGATCATCGTGGTGTGGGAGTCCGTGCCGACGCAGGAGTCCGGGTACGCCTGGGTCAGGCCGTCCACGTCCTTGGTCATGACGCCTCGCGCCAGGTACTCGAGGTTGACCTGGTGGACGATCCCCGTGCCCGGCGGCACCACCTTGAAGTTGTCGAACGCGGTCTGTCCCCAGCGCAGGAACTGGTAGCGCTCGCGGTTGCGCTGGTACTCGAGCGCGGTGTTCATGTCGAGCGCGTCGCGGCGGCCGAAGATGTCGATGACCACCGAGTGGTCGATGACCAGCTCGGCGGGAGCCAGCGGGTTGATCGCGCTGGGGTCGCCCCCGAGCTCCGCGACCGCCTCGCGCATGGTCGCCAGGTCGACCACGCAGGGCACGCCGGTGAAGTCCTGCATGACCACCCGCGCGGGCGTGAACTGGATCTCGGTGTCGGGCTCGGCGGTCGGGTCCCACGCGGCGAGGGCGTGGACGTGGTCGGCGGTGATGTTCGCGCCGTCCTCCGTGCGCAGCAGCGCCTCGGCGAGGATCTTCAGCGAGTACGGCAGGCGCTCCAACCCTGGAACCGCGCCGAGACGGAAGATCTCGTACTCCTTCGTGCCTACCGTCAGCGTCGACTTGGATCCAAGGGTGTTCACGCTCATGCGATCTCCTCCGCGGTCTCGGGGACTCCCGTCTTCGGGCCTCCGGCCATCCTATCCGCACCCGCGGCGCCGGAACCGTCGCGGTCGGCGGAACATCAGCGGTATTTCTGATCTGCGGATGGCGCGGCCTGCGAGGGACGATGCTCGGGGTCAGGACCGTTCGAACGTCGCCACGGTCTCCACGTGGTGCGTCATGGGGAAGAGGTCGAACGCCTGCGCCTCCACCAGCCGGAACCCGTGCCCGGCGAGCAGCGCGACGTCGCGCGCGAGCGCGACGGGGTCGCAGGCCACGTACACGAGCCTCCGCGCCGCCGTGGCGTCCACCGCGGCGAGGGTGCGGGCCCCCGCCCCGGAGCGCGGTGGATCCAGGACCACCGCGTCGGCGGTGGGACGCTGGGTCTCGAGGAAGCGCCGGGTGTCCGCGTGGACGATCCCGGCCGACGGCAACGCGTGCGCGTTCCGACGGGCGTCGCGGGAGGCGCCTGCGTCGGCCTCGACGGACGTCACGCTGCGTCCCTGCGAGGCGAGCGGGACGGTGAACAGCCCCGCCCCCGCGTACAGATCGAGGACCACGTCGGCCTCGCCGACGCGGCTCAGCACCTGCTCGACCAGCACGTGCGGCGCCTCGACGTGCACCTGCCAGAAGCCGGCGGCATCGACCTGGTAGTCCCACCGGCCCTGGGGAGTCTCGACGGACTCCCGCACGCGCCGGGGCGCGTTCGGCCGGGTGTCGGCGCGTCCGCCGCGCCACGGACGACCGTCGACCAGCAGCCTCGCCTCGCCCCCGCCGGGCGCGACCGCGGCGACGCGCGATCCCGCGGGGAACCTGCCGTCCAGGAGGGCGCGCTCGACCGCCTCGACGGCGATGGGCAGCGCGCCGAGCGGGCGCATGCCGTCCCCCCGGTGCAGATGCATGGACGCGCGCCCATCCGGCCCGGCCGTCGCCGTCGCGCGGGTGCGCCACCGCAGGCCGCCGCGAGCGTCGTCGCCGGGCGCCGGGGCGACCTCGCCCGGGAACTCGACGCGGGCGAAGCGCTCGAACGACTCGCGGAGCACGTCGAGCTTCCAGCGCCGCTGCGCGGGCAGCGCCACGTGAGCGAGCTCCCCTCCCCCGATGCCGCCCGGGCCCGCCTCGGGCCAGACCGACGGCACCCGGTCGGGCGACGCCTCGAGCACCTCGACGGCGTCCGCGCGCCACATCCGCGCATCGTCCCCGCCCTCGGTGACCCGGGCCATCACCACCTCGCCGGGGAGGGCGTGGCGCACGAATACGACTCGGCCCTCATGGCGGGCGACGCAGTGGCCGCCGTGTGCGACCTTGCCGACGTCCAGCCGGACGAGCTCAGCCATCCTGGCCCGCCTCCCGGAGCTCGACACGGGGCAGCTCACGCGTGAGCGCCTCGGACTCGAGGGTGCCGAGCGCGGACTCGAGGTGCCACGGCACGGCCGCGACCACCACGCGCGGGATGGTCAGCAGCCGCTCCCGCAGCCGCATCGAGGCGCGGTTGTGGAGGAACCGTTCCCACCAGCGGCCCACGATGTACTCCGGCACGTACACGACCACCATGTCGCGCGGCGAGACGCGGTGGATCGAGCGGACATGATCGAGGACGGGCGTGACCAGGTCGCGGTAGGGCGAGTCGAGGATCACCAGCGGGACCCCGAGGTCGAGCTCGCCCCAGCGCCGCTGGAGCTCGACGGTCGCGTTGCGGTCGATCTGGACGCCCACCGCCTCGAGGCTCGAGTGGCGGGCGGCCTTGGCGTAGGCGATGGCTCGCAGCGCGGGCCGGTGGAGCTGCGCGACCAGGACGATGCCGTGGGTCGCGCTCGGGCGCGCCGAAGCCGGGTCGTCGGTCTCGATCGCGAGCTGCTCACGGACGTGGGCGTAGTGCTGCCGGATCCCGCGCATCAGGAACACCAGCAGGAGCACCAGGAGCAGAGCGAGCCAGGCGCCCGCCGAGAAGTTGAAGACCGCGACCACGATCCACACGCCGGCGCCCACCGTCGCGGCGGCGGCGTGCAGCACCCGCGTCCCCTGCATGCGCAGCCGGCCGCGTCCCCGCAGCTCGAGCGCGATCCGCCGCCGCTGGAACCGCACCATGGCCACCTGGCTCAGCACGATCGCGGCGAAGGCGCCGATCAGGTACATGTGCACCAGCTGCTCGAGGCGGGCGCCCGTCCCGATCACCAGCAGCGCGGACGCGCTCGACACCCAGATGACTCCACCGCGGAACACGAGCCGGTCGCTCTGCTGCGACAGCTGCCGAGGCAGGTACGCGTCGCGCGCCAGCAGCGACGTGAGGCCGGAGAAGCGGCGGAACACCGCGGACGCAGCCGCGTACAGGATCGCGATGGTGGGTACGGCGACCGCCCACAGCGCGGCCGGATGGTCGAACATGCGCTCCGCGGCCTGCAGGAGCACGGGCCCCTGCTGCCAGCCGGACACCCGGTACTTCCACACGAGGAGCGAGGCGGCGAGGAAGGCGGCCGCGCCTGCGAGCACCGCGAGGATCAGCGTGCGCCCCGCGCGCTTCGCCCGCGGCTCCGCGTGATACGGCGCGGAGGAGGCGAGGTGCTCGATCCCCGTGAGCATGACCGCGCCCGAGGCGATCGCCCCGGCGAACGAGAACGCGGCGGACCAGGTCGCGTCCGCCTTCACGGTGGCGGTGCCGGCGAGGTCGCCCTGGAGCGCCCCCACGAGAGCGAGCGCGCCGATCACGAGCAGGAACCCGAACCAGACCGCGAGCATGACCCGGGCACGCTCGCGGATGCCGCGGAGGTTCGCGAGCGTCATGATCACGATCGCGGCGAGCGCGATGCCCGTGTGGTAGCCCTCGAGGACGGGCAGCACGAACTCGGCGAACTGGGCGATCGCCGCGACGGACACGGCGACGGTGAAGATGTAGTCGACCAGCAGGGCCGCGCCGGTGACCATCCCCGCCGTGGGCCCGAGCTGGTCCTGGACGGTGCCGTAGTCGCCGCGCTCGTCGGGATGCTTGCGCACGTTCGACCGGTAGGCGAACCCGAGCAGGATCATGATCGCGCACACGCCCGCGGCCATCCACGGGAGCGCCGTCCCCTGGCCGCCCTTGCGCAGCGCGTCGAGCACCGCGTCCGGCGCGTACGCCACGGTCGACAGCAGGCTCGCGCCGAAGACCGGCAGGGCGAGGCGCGTCCTCAGCGCCATCCGCTGCTCCCGGCCGGTCGCGATGGGACGGCCGAAGACCAGCATCTTCAGGCTCTCGAGAAACCTCCGCACGTCGCACCATCCTAGGCTCAACGGGTATACGGTGGGTTGCCGTGCACATCGTGATCATGGGCTGCGGCCGCACGGGCGCCACGCTCGCGACGGAGTTCGAGGCTCGTGGCCACACCGTCGCGGTCATCGACCAGTCCGGCGACGCCTTCCGGCGGCTGCCGTCGACGTTCAAGGGTCAGCGGATCACGGGCATCGGCTTCGACCGCGACACGCTGGTCTCCGCGGGCGTCGAGGACGCCTACGGGTTCGCGGCCGTCTCGGACGGCGACAACTCCAACATCCTCGCCGCGCGCGTGGTGAGGGAGACGTACGGCGTCGACAACGTGGTCGCCCGCATCGCAGACTCGGGCCGCGCGGAGGTGTACCGCAGGCTCGGCATCCCGACGGTCGCTCCGGTGCCGTGGACCGCCGAGCAGATCGTGTCCCGCCTGCTGCCCGGCGGCACCGAGGACCTGTACGCGGACCCGTCCGCCGGCGTGTCGCTGCGCCGCCTGCAGCTGCACGAGGGCTGGGTGGGACGCCCGTACGCCGAGGTGCAGGACCGTGCGCACGCGCGCCTGGCCTACCTGCTGCGGTTCGGCGAGGCGATGCTGCCGGGCGCGGGGACGGTGGTGCAGGAGGGCGACGAGGCGTACTTCGTGCTCGCGCCGCGCGACGGGATCGACCCGGTCCGGGTCACCGGCCAGGCACCGGAGGTGAAGCGATGAAGGTGCTGATCGCCGGCGCGGGGTCGGTGGGCCGCTCGATCGCCCGCGACCTTCTCGAGCACGGTCACGAGGTGCTCCTGGTCGACAGCAGCCCCGCGGCGATGCGCGTCGCCCAGGTCGCCGAGGCCGAGTGGATGCTCGCCGACGTGTGCGAGATGTCCGCGCTCCGCGACGCCGGCGTCGAGCAGATGGACGTGGTCGTCGCGGCGACCGGGGACGACAAGGCGAACCTCGTGGTGTCCTTCCTCGCGAAGACCGAGTTCGGCGTCCCGCGGACGGTCGCCCGGGTGAACAACCCTCGCAACGAGTGGATGTACGACGCCCAATGGGGCGTCGACGTCGCGGTCTCGACGCCGCGCATCATGACGGCGATGGTCGAGGAGGCCGTCGCTGTCGGCGACCTCGTGCGCGTGTTCACCTTCCGGCAGTCCGGAGCCTCGATGGTCGAGGTGACGCTCCCGGTCGGGTCGCCCGTGGTCGGGGTGCCGCTGCGCGACATCCAGTGGCCCGTCGACATCGTGCTCTCGTGCATCGTGCGGGGCGACCGCACCATCGCGCCCGAGCCGGACGACACGCTCGAGGCTCACGACGAGCTGATGTTCATCGTGTCGTCGGAGGCGGATCCTGAGTCGCTGGAGCAGGTCCTGCGTCGCGGGCCAGCAGCCACACGCCCCACAGCGTGAGGGCGAACAGCGGGACGCCCATCGCGAGCTTCACGGTGCCCAGCACCGCGGTCTGATCGGCCAGCAGCAGGGGCACCTGCACCGCGAGACGCAGGGCGAACATCGCGGCGAGCACCGCCGAGGCGAGCTGGAAGCGACGTCGCTCCGCGGGGTTGGCACGCCAGCGCGTCCCCTCGCCGCGCAGCAGGCCCATGACGATGCCGACGACCGGCCAGCCGACGGCCATGCTCAGCAGGATGCCGGCGAGGTAGGCGGCGTTCAGCCACAGCCCCGGCACGAAGTACCCGGACGCGTCGCCCGAGCGCCAGGCCCAGATCGCGCCGATGGCGACGCCGATGGCGCCCGACAGGGCCTGGGTCGGAGGGGTCCGCTGGATCACCCGCGCGACGACGAGCACGGCCATCACGGCCACCGCCGCGATCACGGGCACCCGGAATCCCCCCACGATCACGTAGGCGGCCACGAAGGCGATGCCGGGGGCGGACGACTCGATGAAGCCGCGCCATCCGCCGATGGCCTCATGCATGGAGAAGCTGTCGCCTCCGAGGAGGCGGCCCGCCGCGGAGTCGTCGGCCTTCACGCGGACGCGGCCAGCTCGTAGCGGGGGTTGTACAGGCGTGGGAGCGACTCGGTCGCGCACACGCAGCCCTCGACCTCGAGCGTGATGCCCGGGGTGATGCCCGGGACCTCGCGGCGCCCCATGAAGACCGCCTCGAGGCGCCCGGTGCGGTCCTCGAGCCGGACCGTGAAGGCCGGCGGGGCGTCGGAGGGCTCGACCTGCACCGCCACCACGCGGCCGACCACGCGCGCGACGGCGCGGGGCTCGACGGTCCCGATGTCCTGGACGTCGCGCTGGGTCACGAGGCCCCCGTGGAGCCGAAGCCGCCCTCGCCCCGGTGCGACCCGGGCAGGTCGGCGACGGGGACGAAGTCGGCCGCCTCGACACGCTGGATGACCAGCTGGGCGATCCGGTCGCCCTTGGCGAGCGTGACGCTCGCGGCCGGATCGGTGTTCAGCAGCGTCACGGCGATCTCTCCGCGGTATCCCGCGTCGACCGTGCCTGGAGCGTTGACCACCGTCACGCCGTGCCGCGCCGCGAGGCCCGAGCGCGGGTGCACGAACGCCGCGTAGCCCTGCGGCAGGGCGATCCGCAGGCCGGTCGGAACGGTGCGCCGCTCCCCCGGGGCCAGCGTGACGTCCTCGCGTGTCGTGATGTCCGCGCCGGCGTCTCCCGGATGGGAGTACCGCGGCAGCGGGACCTCGGGGTCCGTGACGGCGACCAGCACCTCGACGTCAGCCATGGATCAGGCCGCGCACTCCGAGCAGATCGGCTGGTCGCCCTTGAAGGTGGCGAGCTGGCTGCGGTGATGCACCAGGAAGCACGACATGCAGGTGAACTCGTCCTGCTGAGGGGGCAGCACCCGGACTGAGAGCTCCTCGCCCGAGAGGTCGGCGCCCGGCAGCTCGAAGCCTTCGGCCGCCTCGGCCTCGTCCTCGTCGACCACGCCGGACGTCTTGTCGGCGCGCCGAGCCTTCAGCTCCTCGATCGAGTCCGCCGAGATCTCGTCGTCGGTCTTGCGCGGGGCGTCGTAATCCGTTGCCATGCGGGCTGCTTCCTTCCAGGGTGCCTGTGGCTGTCCAATGCCGGGTGGGGCACTTTTGTTCCCCATAGGCGGGAGCATTGTGCCCCATCGCGCGGCAGAATGCGACTCGTGCGCGCTGAACGCGCTCTCCCGGCCGGACCGACCCCCGCCGCGGACGTCAGATGGTGCGCGCGCCGGCCGCGATCAGCGCGTCGTGCAGCGCGTCCCAGGCGCCTGGCGCGGCCGCCACCAGGAGGCTGTCGTCGGGGGCGGCGCCGTCGAGTCCCGCCACGCGCAGGCCCGCCTCCGCGGCGATCAGCGCGCCGGCCGCGAAGTCCCACGGGTGCAGCCCGTGCTCGTAGTACGCGTCGACCAGACCCGCGGCGACGTGGCACAGGTCGATCGAGGCCGAGCCGAGCCGCCTGATGTCGCGGATCTGCGGCAGCAGCTGCGCGACCAGCCGCCCCTGCGCCGCGCGCTTGTCGGCCGTGTACTGGAAGCCGGTCGCGACCAGCGACGCGCCCAGCGCCGGGGTCCCCTCACGGCGGAGCCTGCGACCGTCGCGCCACGCGCCCTCGCCCCGGGCGGCGGACCACACGCTGCCGCCCGCGTCCGCCACCGCGCCCGCCTCGAGCGTCCACGCGCGAGGCTCGGGGGGACCGCTGACAGCGGCGACCGAGACCGACCAGTGCGGGATCCCGTAGAGGTAGTTGACGGTGCCGTCGATCGGGTCGACCACCCAGGTGATGCCGGAGCGGCTCGCCACGTCGTCGCCCTCCTCCCCCAGCACGCCGTCATCGGGGCGGAGCTCGGCGAGGCGCTGACGCAGCAGCCGCTCGGCGGCGATGTCCATCTGCGTGACGATGTCGACGTCGGACGACTTGGTGTGCTGGACCTCGGCCTCGCGGCGTCCGGCGGCGACCAGCCGCTGCGCCTCCAGCGCGAGGGTGCGGGCGACGTCCATCAGCTCGAGCGGCGTGGTCATGCCTTCATCGTAGGCAGGGCCTCGGCGGGCCTCGGACCCGGTTGCGCGCGCTCGGGGTGTCGCACCCAGCGGGGCGGGCGGGCGCGTGGCACCCTGTGGGCATGACCAGCCTCTCACTCGTCGGCCCGTCGGAGGACGGCCTCCACCTGGTGGTGGAGACCGAGTCGGGCGACCGATTCGAGCTGCCGCTGACCGACGAGCTGCGCCACGCCGTCCGCTACACGCGTCCGGCGGCATCCTCCCGGCCGCCGGCCGAGCAGGTGGACGAGGCTCCGACGCTGAGCCCGAGGGAGATCCAGCAGCGCATCCGCGGCGGCCTCACCGCCGCCGAGCTGTGCGAGCTCACCGGCATCGCGATGGCCTCCGTCGAGAAGTACGAGGGACCCGTGGTGGCGGAGCGGCGCTACATCGCGGATCTCGCGCAGGAGACGCGGATCGGCCGCGATCCGTCCGCTCCCCAGCTCGGCGAGCTGGTGACCGACCGCCTCGCCGCCCGTGGCGTCGACCCGGAGTCCGTGGTCTGGGATGCCTGGCGGGAGGTCGACGAGCCGTGGCGGGTCGCCGCCGACTACCGCGTGTCCGGACGATCGGTGCGAGCCCAGTGGGTGTTCGACCACGCCGCGAGGACGGTCACGGCGGAGGACGAGGAGGCGCGCTGGCTCTCGGAGACCGAGCTGCTCGACGTGCCGATCCCGCGCCGCCACCTCTCGGCGGTCCGCGAGGCCGCGGAGACCGCGGCGCCTCTGCAGGAGAGCCGCCCGCCCGCGCCCACGACCGACGCCGTCCCGGTGGTCGAGCTCGCGCCGGCGACGCCGCCCGCCTCGCCCGTCGACAACCCCACCGAGCTGCTGCTCGACGACCTCGATCTCCGCCGCGGCACCCGTGAGACGGTGGACGACCCCGAGACCGACGAGGACGACGAGGTGTTCGAGGGCTTCGGCCCCGCGCGAGCGCGTCAGGCGGAGACCGGCTTCCGCCACCCCGCCGGGAAGGCACGCGAGCAGACCGCCGAGACCGCCGCACCCGCACCTGCGCCCGCCAAGCCCGCGGAGCCGTCCGAGCGCCGCACGGCCGCGAAGCGTGGACGCGCCTCCGTGCCCAGCTGGGACGAGATCGTGTTCGGCGCGAAGAACGACCAGGGCTGACCAGCAGACGCAGCCCCGGCCTCAGCCGTGGGCGACCAGCAGGGGGACCCGCAGCTCGTCCTCGGTGAGCGAGCCGTGGACACCGATGAGTCCGAGCGCCTGCGCGCTCTGGGTGCGCGAGTCCACCACGGTGGCACGTCCCGCCATGGCGACCACCACGTCGCCGATCCTGGGCTCGACATGGGGCGCCACCGCGCCGAAGAGCCCCGCCCCGACCGCCTGGTCCCGCGTCATCGGCACGCCATGGCCGTCCAGCACGTCGGACCATCGGGCCGCCACCGCATCGGCCGCGCCCGCGTCCTCGAGGTGCAGGTGGAGGGCGCGCGGCTCCCCCGCCACCAGGCGGATGCCGCGGGCGAGCGCGGGCTCGTTCCCGAGGTCCCACCGCGGGGCTCCCGTGACGTCCACCATGCCGTGATCCGCCGTCACGACCAGCGCGGCGCGCCTCGGCAGCCGCGCGCGCAGGCGCCGCAGCTCCTGGTCCGCCTCCTCGAGGGCCGCGACCCAGGGATCCGACTGCCAGCCGTGCTGGTGACCGGCGGCGTCGATCTCGCCCCAGTAGAGGTAGGTCAGGCCCGGGCGCCGGGCGCGCGCGATCGCCTCGTCCACGCGTTGCGCGAGCGGATCGGCGCCCACGAACTCGCCTCCCGACAACGCGGCGCGCGTGAGGCCGGAGCCCGCGAACCTGCGCTTGCCGAGCGTGGTCACCGTGATGTCCGCCTCCGCCGCGAGCCGCAGCAGGGACGGCTCGCGCTGCCACGTCTCCGGGTCACCCGCGCCGTCCCACGAGACCAGGTTCGCGGCGGCCCCGGTGGCGGGGTTATGAGCCGTGTAGCCGGTCATGCCGGTGGCGCCGGCGGCGCGTCCGGTCCCGAACATCGCGAGCGACGTCGCCGTGGTGGTGGGGAACCCGGCGGAGATGACGCCCGACTCCGTGGTCCTCAGGAAGGGGGCGTGTCCGCGGCGCGCGTCGAGCTGATGATGGCCCAGTCCGTCGAGCAGCACGACCACGACGTGGTCTGCGTGCGGGACGCCCAGGCGCGCCCGGTCGGCCTCGGCGTCGCGTCCGGGGACGATGCCGGGCGCACCGAGCGCCGCCAGCGCGGCGGGGAGCACGGCGCCGAGCTCCCGTCCACCCAGGTCGGGGAGCGACAGGCCCACCGCGGCGAGCCTGTCGAGCGTCACAAGCGCGCCCCGATCGCCCCCTGCAGCACCGAGGAGAAGTCCTGGAGCGCGCGCACCGTGTCCTCGCCGTCGGCGATCACGCTGACGCGCACGAGGATGTCGTCCGACGTCAGGGTCCCGGTGTAGCCGTGGTCGGCCTCGCAGCTCTGGTCGCCGCAGGTGGCGGGCTCGAGGTCGAGCCGGGAGTGGACGGAGCCGCCGACCGCGAGCACGAGCTCGTTCGGGAGGTCGCCCTCGGTGAACGCCTCGGGGTCGTGGATCACGTGGGTCATCGCCGTGTTCCGGATCGCGGTCAGCGCGGTGGTCTCGACCGTGGCGGAGGCCTCGCGTCCGCTCTCCTGGCCCCCGAGACCGGCACCGTCGTCCATGTGGAGACGCAGCAGCCGGGTCTCGGTGATGACCAGCGCGGTCATGTGACGCCGGACCTCGCGGTCGTCGAACGTGGTCTCGGCGTGCACGAAGTGCCCGCGCACGTTCTCGGCGCCGATCGCGGAGCGCAGCACGGTGGTGGCGAGGGCCGGGTAGTAGCCGGCCGTCCGGACGGCCTGGTCGAGCGTGTGAGCCATGGCGGCTATTGTCTCACCTTCGTGGGCTGTCGCCCGGCTGTCCCCCGCGGGGCGGTCGGACCGGGCCCCGCGTGGCGAGCGGCGGGTGTCCGACCGCCGCGAGACAATACGGGCTGAGCATCGCCGCGGCACACCGCGGCGCCGGAGAGAGAAGAGGCGTCAGATGACCCACGCGGCCGACGCGCAGATCGTCGACATCGACGTGAGCGCGGAGATGGAGGCCTCGTTCCTCGAGTACGCCTACTCGGTCATCTACTCCCGGGCGCTGCCCGACGCCCGCGACGGCCTCAAGCCCGTGCAGCGCCGCATCGTCTACATGATGCAGGACATGGGCCTGCGACCCGAGCGCGGCTACGTGAAGTCGGCGCGCGTCGTCGGCGAGGTGATGGGAAAGCTGCATCCGCACGGCGACTCAGCGATCTACGACGCGTTGGTGCGCATGGCGCAGTCCTTCTCCCTGCGGCTCCCGCTGGTCGACGGCCACGGCAACTTCGGCTCGCTCGACGACGGCCCGGCGGCGTCCCGATACACGGAGTGCCGGCTCGCACCCGCCGCGCTCGCGATGACGGCGGACCTGGGCGAGGACGTCGTCGACTTCGTCCCCAACTACGACAACAAGCTCACGCAGCCGGCCGTGCTGCCGGCGGCGATCCCGAACCTGCTGGTCAACGGCGCCGCCGGCATCGCCGTCGGCATGGCGACCAACATGGCGCCGCACAACCTGATCGAGGTGGTGGCCGCGGCCCGCCACCTGCTCGACAACCCGCGCGCCGAGCTCGACGAGCTCATGCGGTTCGTGCCCGGGCCCGACCTGCCGACCGGCGGCAAGATCGTGGGCCTCGAGGGGGTGCGCGAGGCGTACGAGTCGGGGCGTGGTCGCTTCATCACCCGCGCCACCACGCGGATCGAGAAGGTCACGGCGCGCCGTCAGGGCATCGTCGTGACCGAGCTCCCCTACCTGGTGGGCCCCGAGAAGGTCATCGAGAAGATCAAGGACGGCGTCTCGTCCAAGAAGCTCGAGGGCATCTCCGCCGTCACGGACCTCACGGATCGCCATCACGGGCTGCGGCTGGTCATCGAGGTCAAGAACGGCTTCAACCCCGAGGCCGTCCTCGAGAAGCTCTACCGGTACACGCCGCTCGAGGAGTCGTTCTCGATCAACAACGTGGCGCTCGTCGACGGCGAGCCCCGGACCCTCGGGCTCAAGGAGCTCCTGTCGGTGTGGGTCGGGCATCGCGTCGAGGTGGTGCGACGTCGCTCGCGCCACCGCCTCGCCGCCCGTCGCGACCGGCTCCACCTGGTCGACGGCCTGCTCATCGCGATCCTCGACATCGACGAGGTCATCCAGATCATCCGGGCGGCGGACGATGCGGCGGTCGCCAAGGAGCGGCTGCGCACCGCCTTCGACCTGTCGGAGATCCAGGCCGAGTACATCCTCGAGCTGCGCCTGCGCCGCCTCACCAAGTTCTCGCGCCTCGAGCTCGAGAACGAGAAGTCGCAGCTGCTCGCCGAGATCGCCGAGCTCGAGGAGATCCTCGGGTCCGAGTCCGTGCTCCGGTCCGTGGTGGGCCGCGAGATGGACGCCGCGGCCGCCGAGCACGGCACCCCGCGTCGCACCATCCTGCTCGCCGACGGCGGCGCCCTCGCACCCGCGGCGGCGACCGGCGCGAGCCGCGCCAAGGCGCCCGCGATGGCGATGGAGATCGAGGACTCGCCGTGCTACGCCCTGCTGTCGACCACCGGGCTGATCGCCCGTACGTCGGCCGACGAGCCCCCCGCGCGCGACGGCCGGCGCTCCCCGCACGACGCGCTGCGGTCGACCGTGCACGCCACGGCACGCGCGGATGTCGGCGTCGTCACGACGACGGGTCGCATCGTCCGGCTGTCGCTGCTCGACGTCCCCGCGCTCGCCCCGACCAGCGAGCCGCCGTCGCTCGGGGGCGGCACCCCGATCGGCGAGCTCGTCGTGCTGGAGCGCGGCGAGGACGCGCTCGCCCTGGTCCCTCTCGACGGGACCGCCCCGCTCGCGCTCGGCACGGCCCGCGGCATCGTCAAGCGTGTCAAGGCGGACGACGTCCCGACGAAGGACGCCTGGGAGGCGATCGCGCTCGCCGACGGTGACGTCGTGATCGGGGCCGGCGCCGCGGCCGACGGCGACGAGCTGCTCTTCATCGCGTCGGACGCGAGCCTGCTGCACTTCGACGCGGCGAACGTCAGGCCGCAAGGCCGCGCGGGCGGCGGCATGGCGGGCATCAAGCTGGCCGCCGGCGCCTCGGCCGTGTTCTTCGGCACGATCGCCGCGGGCACCGAGGCCGCCGTGGTGACGATCGCGGGACCGTCCGACGCGCTCCCCGGCACGGCGGCGGGCTCCGCCAAGTGGACGCCGCTGGCGGAGTTCCCCGGGAAGGGGCGGGCCACCGGCGGGGTCCGGTCGCACCGCTTCCTCAAGGGTGAGGACGCGCTGCTGCTCGCGTGGGCGGGCGCGGCCCCGCCGCGCGCGTGCTCCGGCGCGGGCCAGCCTCTCGACCTGCCCGGCGAGCCCGGCCGACGCGACGGGTCGGGCGTCGGCATGCCGGCGCCCGTGGGCGGCGTCGGCTGACCGCGTCGGCGATCGCTGGACCCTAGACGGTCGGCTCCACGACCACCGCGTCGCGCTCGCGCGGCTGGCGCAGCCGGACGGTGTCGCCCACGAGGAGGACGTCGCCGCGGAAGAAGCGCAGCAGCCACAGCACGGCGTCGACGTTGGCATCGTGCTGGAGCCGCGCCGGCGCGCCCGGCTCGGCGCGCGTGGAGCGGCGCCCGATCACGTCGAGCACGGAGTGGACCGCCAGGGTGTACTGGCCCCGCAGCACCGTCTCGAGGGGGCGCGCGACCTTGCGGTACCGCACCTTCACCCCGTAGCCGCCCGCCTCGACGTCCGCCTTGTGGCCGACCTCCGCGGTGCGACGCACGTACAGGCCCTTGGTGGGCAGGATGCGCGCCACGTCGACACCGCGCCGCATCGCGATCTCGAGGGCGAACGCGAGCCCGTACCCCGAGGCCTCGCCCGTGTTGGAGAACACGGCCACGTCGCCGGGCACCTCGCGGGGACGCATGATGAGGACCGCGACGGTGGGATGACCGCGCTCCCCCGCGTCGATGGCACCGTTGACCGCCTGGTGCAGGAAGCGGCGACGCTGGATCGGCTCGGCCACCGCGAGCAGCACGCATCCGGCCTCCGCCGCGGCGACGATCGCCTCCCGGACCCCACCGCCCTTGAGGAGCCCGCCGTCGAGGACCTCGATGTCGGGGCGGAGTGCGCGGAACCTGTCCGTGGCGTCGAACAGCGCGTCCGTCGAGAACAGCACCAGCGACGCGGCGGCCATCGCGAGCCTGTCGACCGCGCGGTCGCTCAGGCGATGGCCGTCGAGCACGGCGATGCGCCGGGTCCTCTCGATCACCCTGTCCATCTCAGCCCCTCACCGGGGCGTGACCCCCGCATCGTGCTCCCCCAGGTCCTCGCGCGCCGTCGGCGCGCCCTCATCGTCAGTGACCCTCGAACGACCAATGACGGTCCGTCAGCAGCTTGCCGATCACCAGGCCCACCATGATCGACAGGACCACCAGCAGCACCTCCAGGATGGCGCCGATCGTGTCGGAGTAGCGACCCTCGTTGAGGCTCACCACCGACTGGAACGCCAGCACCCCGGGGATCATGACGAGCACCGCCGGCACCTGCAGCGTGATGATCGGCGAACGGGCGAGATCCGCGGCGAGGGCCGCGAGCACGCCCACGATCACGCAGGCGATCACCGTCGCCATCTGGATCATCATGCCGTCCTCGATCATCGCCTTGCGGATGGTGTTCGCGACCATGCCGATCGCCGCGGCGAACAAGGCCATGCGCCATGGCGAGTTGAACATCAGCGCGAAGCCCAGCACGCCGATCAGGCTGGCGAGTGCGGTGACGACCACGTGCGTGGCCGCGGTCATCTCCATGGGCTCGCGCACGGAGGTGTCGAGCCCGCCCAGCAGGGTGAGCGCCCACACGCTGAGCGCCGCGCCGAGCGTCATCATCGATCCGAAGACGATGCGGGAGATCCCCGCGGAGAAGTCGAGCTTGGCGAGGTCGAGCGCCCCCGTGATCAGCGGGAACCCGGGGAGCAGGAACAGGACGCACGCGATGTAGCCCGAGGCGTGCACGTCGGTCGCGGCGCCGAAGAGCGCGTAGACGGCGACCGAGCCCAGGTACGCGCCGCACGCGATCGCCGCCGCGAGCATGGTGGTGCCGAAGGGGTTGAAGCCGCGGTGGTGGAAGGCGCGACGCACGAACTGGCCGAGCGACGCGGCGATGAGCACCGCGATCACCTCGAGGGGGCGGGCGTTGTTGAGCACGGCGAAGCCGGCGCACGCGCCGCCCGCGTAGATCGCGTTCATGACCGGGTGGTGCCGGGCGGGCGCCTTCTCGATCCGGTCGAGCGCCGCGGAGACCTCCGCGACCGAGGTGCGCTCGGGGACGTCGCGCCGGAACCGGTCGAGCATCGCGATGCGGTCCGCGTTGACCCCGAGGCTGCGGATCTCGGTGACCTCGGTGCGGAAGATGGGTCCGCGGTGCGTGGTCGCCGTGATCTCGGTGAGCGTGACGTGCGCCGCGTGGTGGTCCACGCCCAGCGCGTGCGCCACCGCCTGCATCGCCTGCTTGACGCGGTAGCTGGCAGTGCCCGCGGCGAGCATCATGCGCCCGACCCGCAGGATCGCGCCCGACTGCCGGATCAGGCCGACGGGCTCGAGGGCGTCCTCGTGGTCGCCCGCCTGGATGTAGGCCTCCGCCATGCGTCCCGCCTCGTGTCGTGTGCCTGCCGACGCGCGCGGCGCCGCCCTGATGGCCCGGGGACTCCCATCATGCCAACAACGGGCGCCCCCAGGGTCCGACTATCGCGGCGAGCCGACGCGCTTGTGCCAGTCGCGGATGCGTCGCAGCCGCTCGTGGTGGAGGGCCGCGTCACCGCGGTCGAGCCCCAGGACCAGCGCACCGCCGATCACGACCGTGATCACGGCCGCGACGGTCGTGGTGCCCGCGAGGATCAACGACACCAGCACCGCGGCGGTGAGGGTGACCCCGATGACGGCGAGCCCGTGCCTTCGTCCGGAGCGCTCGCGGATCCAGAGCTCGTCGATGAAGTCGGGCTCGCGTCCGGACACGTCGAGCTCGTGCTCGAGCCACTCGCAGCGCCGCGGAAGCCCGCCCCAGCGCACGTCACGGAAGACCGTGCGGGACGGCGCGTCGTTGACGCGCTTGCTGCGGTGGTAGCCGAACGGGTGCACGGAGCACGTGCGGGACTCGTGCGTCCCCTCGGGCCAGACCCCGCCGCTCATGCGTCGATCCTCGAGTGGTCGAGGCTCGCGGCACCCGCGATGATGAAGTCGCGGCGTGGCCCCACGTCGTTGCCCATGAGCAGCTCGAACACGCGCTCCGCGGCCGCCGCGTCGGCGCTCGTGACGCGGCGGAGCGTGCGACGCTCCGGGTCCATGGTGGTCTCGGCCAGCTGATCGGCGTCCATCTCTCCCAGTCCCTTGTAGCGCTGGATGTCCTCCTTGTAGCGGCGACCGGCGCGCTTGAGGTCGCGGAGGGTCTCCTGGAGCTCCTTCTCCGAGTACGTGTAGATGTACTCCTTCTCCCGTCGCGCGGAGCCCGAGACCTCGACCCGGTGCAGCGGCGGCACCGCGGCGAACACCCGGCCGGCGTCGACGAGCGGCCTCATGTAGCGGAAGAAGAGCGTCAGGAGCAGCGTGCGGATGTGCGCGCCGTCGACGTCGGCGTCGGTCATGAGGATGATCTTGCCGTAGCGGGCCTGCTCGAGGTCGAACGTGCGTCCGGACCCCGCCCCGACCACCTGGATGATCGAGGCGCACTCGGCGTTGTGCAGCATGTCCGTGACCGAGGCCTTCTGCACGTTGAGGATCTTGCCGCGGATCGGCAGCAGGGCCTGAAAGTCGGAGCGACGCGCGAGCTTGGCGGTGCCCAGCGCGGAGTCGCCCTCGACGATGAAGAGCTCGGACTGCTCGACGTCGTTGCTCCGGCAGTCCGCGAGCTTCGACGGCAGGGATGACGTCTCGAGCGCGTTCTTGCGCCGCGAGATCTCCTTCTGCTTGCGCGCGGCGACGCGCGCCCGCATCTCCGCGACCACCTTCTCGAGCACGGTGTTGGCCTGGAGCTTCGCGTCCCGCTTGGTCGACGTGAGGATCGCGGTCAGCTCCTGCTCGATCACCTTGGCGACGATCCCGCGCACGGGGCCCGTGCCGAGCACCTCCTTGGTCTGGCCCTCGAACTGCGGCTCCGGGATCCTGACCGTCACCACGGCGGTCAGTCCGGCCATGATGTCGTCCTTCTCGATGCGCTCCGCGCCGTCCTTGCCGGTCAGCTTGAGCCGCCGCGCGTTCGCCTGGATCTGGGCGCGCAGCACCTTCACGATCCCCTGCTCGAAGCCGGCGAGGTGGGTGCCGCCCTTGGGCGTCGCGATGATGTTCACGAACGACCGCGTGTCCGTCTCGTACCCGGTGCCCCAGCGGAGCGCGACGTCGACCTGGCACTCGCGCTCGACCTCTTCGGACACCAGGTGCCCGTTGGGCTTCAGGACCGGGACGGTCTCGCTGTACGTCCCGGAGCCGGTGAGCTCAAGGGTGTCGGTGATCGCCGTGTCCGTCGCGATGAACTCGACGAAGTCCTTCGCGCCGCCCTCGTATCGGAACGACTCCTCGTGCGGGGTGAGCGGGTCGCGCTCGTCGCGGATCACGAGCTCGAGCCCCGGGACCAGGAACGCGGTCTGGCGGGCGCGCACCAGCAGGTCGTCGTAGCTGAAGGACGCGCCCTTGTTGAAGATCTGCCGATCCGCCCAGTAGCGGATGCGCGTGCCCGTGCGCGCCTTGGCGACCTTGCCGACCACGGCGAGCTCGGAGCCCGTGACGAAGGGCTCGAAGGTGCTCTCGGGCGCGGGGCCGGCGGCCGGATCCTTGAAGTAGCCGGGCTCTCCCCGTCGGAAGGCCATGTGATGGGTCTTGCCGCCACGGTCGACCCACACGTCGAGCCGCTCGCTGAGCGCGTTGACGACCGACGCGCCGACGCCGTGGAGGCCGCCGGACGCCGCGTAGGACCCGCCGCCGAACTTGCCTCCCGCGTGGAGCTTGGTCATGACGACCTCGACACCGGTGAGCCCCGTCTTGGGCTCGACGTCCACGGGGATCCCGCGGCCGGAGTCCCGGACCTCGACGGAGTCGTCGCCGTGCAGCACGATCTCGATGCGGTCGCCGAAGCCGCCGAGCGCCTCGTCGACCGAGTTGTCGATGATCTCCCACAGGCAGTGCATGAGGCCACGGGAGTCCGTGGTGCCGATGTACATGCCCGGGCGCTTGCGCACCGCCTCGAGCCCCTCGAGGACGGACAGATGCCGCGCTGAATAGTCGTTCGCCACGCCGAAAGTTTAGTCGCGGGCGCCGACATCCGGGCCCAGCCTCGCCGACGCGGGTCGCCGGGCGGCGCCACCCCGCACGCGCCGTCGATCTCTCGACAGGCCACCTGCCGGCGCTCCGGCCTTGCACATCCTCGCGACCGGGTGTAGGAATAGTCCTGAAACAGTAAAGGTCCCGTAAAGCGCGAGGTGTCCACACCCTCGCAGACCAAGAGGAGCCAACATGACCGCCATCGCCACGGCAAGCACCGGACTCTCCGCCCCCGTGAACGACACGCGCGAGCTGCACCGCCTCGCGACCTCGCCGCTGCGGGCGGAGCGGCTCCTCGCCGCCGCCCATCCGGCGGCCGAGGCGGCGACGCTGGTCTCGCTGGCCCTCGACATCGCGGACTCCGTCCGTGGCGCCGTCGCCGCGAATCCCGCGGCCCCGGGCACCGTCCTGATCGACCTCGCGTACGACACGCACGCCGACGTGCGGCTCGCGGTCGCCGCGAACCCGTCGGCTCCCGCACAGGCGCTGGAGGCGCTCGCCGACGACCCGGTGCCCTTCGTGCGCCTCGCCGCCGCCGCCAGCTGATCTCCCTCCTCCACCGGGCCCCGGGCCGCCGCACCTCCCCCTCGATGCGGCGGCCGGGGGCCCGTCCCGTCCACCGGGAAGAAGCACCGGTGCGGTCACGTTCATCCCGATGAGGAGGCCCCGATGACGCAGTCCACCACCGCCGAGCTCGACATCGAACGGAGCGCGCCCGCGCTCGCCCCGCGACTGGTGGTCGCCGCGGGCGCCCTGGTCGCCATCGTGGGAGCGGCGTGGGGCGCAGGCGCCTTCGGCGGCACTCCCATCGAGGAGGCCGCGGACGGCGCCCTCGCGGCGGACGCCACCCTGCTCGCGCCCGCGACCCCCGCGTTCGGGATCTGGACCCCGATCTACCTGGGCCTGGCGGTGTTCGCCGTCGTCCAGGCGCTCCCCGCGACCGCCGCCCTCCCCCGGGTGCGCGCGGTCGCGTGGCACCTGCTCGCGGCGATGCTCCTGAACGCCGCGTGGATCGCGGTCGCCCAAGCCGGTCTCCTGTGGGCGTCCGTCGGCGTGCTCATCGCGATCGTCGCGACGCTGTCGTGGGCGGCGGTGCGCCTCACCCGCCCTGCGCCGCGCGGGTGGATCGACGCCGTGGCCGTCGACGTGCCCACGGGCCTCTACCTCGGGTGGGCGTCCGTGGCGACGGTCGCGAACCTGACCACCGCCGGCGCCGTCCAGCTCGGCGCGGCGCCCGAGGACGGCACCTACCTCGCGACCGCCGTGGTCGCCGCGGTCGCCCTGCTCGTGATCGCGATGGTGCGCGACCTCGCGACCGCACCGGTCCTCGCCTGGGCGGTCGCCGGCGCGGCGGCCTGGGGCCTGGCGTGGATCGGCGACGGCCGTCTCCGGGGCGAGCCCGCCGACGCCATCGTCGGGTGGGCCGCGCTCGGCGCCGCGGGCATCGTCCTGCTGGCCGTGGCCATCGCCACAGCCGTCGCGGCGTTCCGGGCGCGCCGCCGAGCCTGACGCGTCAGAGTCGGGGACGGAGCCGCTGCGCCGTCATCGCGACGTTGTCGTGCTTGATGAAGAAGCCGAGATCCTGGTAGAGGTGCAGTCCCGCGGGGCTCGCGTGGAGCTCCACCACCTCGATGCCCATCGCATCGGTCAGGTCCAGCAGCGCCTCCATCACCGCACGCGCGTAGCCGCGGCGCTGATGCTGAGGCGCGGTGGAGACCCACTGGATGTAGCCCATCCGTTCCGCCTGGGCGCCGGGGCGCGCGAGGCGCGGCGCGACGTTCACGAGGCCGCAGGCCGCGAGGCCGCCCTCCTCCGCATCGATCACCACGCCGAACAGGTCCGTGCCCAGGCGCGCCCTCACGGTCCGTGCCGACTCCGCCGCCCACGAGGGCGTGGGCCGCGCGCCGACGGCCTTGTACATGAGTGCGCCGAGGTGGACGATCTCGGCGGAGTCGTCCGGGCGCGCCTGACGGACCTGGGCCACCTCAGCGCCAGGCGACGGCGACGACGATGTTGAGCAGCGTCAGCGCGCCGACGATCCAGTAGGCCGCGCCCGGCTCCGCGCGCTTGCGGGTCGCCTCCGCCACTCCCGCGACGGCCAGCGCGATGACCAGCTTGAACGCGATCTTGACGTGGTCGGGCTCGTGGTCGGACGCGTAGGCGACGCCGACGAGGGCGAGGCCCGTCACGATCTGCGCGCGGGCGCCCCACACCATCGCGGTGGTGATGCGCTTGGAGCGCGCGCGGAGCTGATCGAGGAAGGGACCGAGGATCGCCGCGAGGCCGACGAAGTGAACGATCAGCAGGACGATGCGCAGGACGGTCACGGGGGCTCCTCACGATGGCGGGCTGGCAGGGCACGATGCTAGCGCGGACGGGGCGCCCGCGACCCCTAGGCTTGCGCCGTGCCCGCACGACTGCGCTCCCCCGGCCTCGGTGCCGCCTACGCGCTCACCGCGGCCGCGCTGTTCGGCATCAACGGCTCCATCTCCAAGGTCGTGATGGCGGCCGGGATCACTCCGCCCCAGCTGACCTTCATGCGGGTGCTCGCCACCACCGTGATCGCGGGCGGCGTGCTGCTGGTCACCGATCGCGCCCAGTTCCGCGTCACGCGCGGCGAGCTGGCCCGGCTCGCGCTGCTCGGCGTGGCGGGCCTCGCCATGATCCAGTGGATGTACTCGGTCGCGATCGCGCGGCTCCCGGTCGGGGTCGCGCTGCTCTTCGAGTACACCGCCGTCGTGATGGTCGCGGTGGTCGCGTTCGCCGTGTTCAAGGAGCGGGTGCACCGCCGCCTGTGGCTCGCGATCGCCGGCGTGCTCGCCGGTCTCGCGGTGGTGGCGCAGGTGTGGGACTCCCACCTCGACGCGCTCGGCGTCGCCGCCGGGCTCGGGGCCGCGGTCTGCTACGCCTTCTACTTCCTCGCCGGCGAGCGCGGCGTGACGCGCCGGCCTCCCATGGCGATCGCGTTCTGGGCGTCGCTGTTCGCCACGGCCTTCTGGGCCCTGCTCTCGGGGTGGTGGCGCGTCGAGCCCGCGCTGCTCAACGGTTCCGTCTCTCTCGACGGCGCCCTCTCCGCGGTGGTCGTGCCGATGTGGGTGCCGCTGCTGTGGATCGCCGTGCTGGGCGGGTTCGCGCCCTTCACGCTGATCCTCACGTCGCTGCGCCACATCAGCGCGACCGCGTCGGGGATCATCGCCAGCTCCGAGGTGCTGTTCGCCTTCCTGGTGGCCTGGCTGTGGCTGGGCGAGACCCTCGCCCCGGTACCGCTCGCGGGCGCCGCCGTGGTGCTGATCGCGATCGTGGTGGCGCAGACCGCCCGCACCGAGCGGACGCCCACCCCGGAGGTGCCGCCCGAGGTCCCCTAGGACCGGCTCGCCCCTCAAGATAGGGCACCTGCCCGATGTGCGACGGGTGCCTTAGGGCGGAGCGTAGGTGGCGTCGATGAAGCGGCGCACGACCGCTTCCGACAGGGGGAGCCATCATGAACGACCTGACCGCCAACGGCCTGTACATCACCACCCGCGCCGCGTCGCTCGACTCCGCCGCGGAGGCGCGGCGTCGCCAGCTCGAGCGCCTCGAGGACGCGCCTCGACCCAGCCGCCGTCGTCCCCTCCGTGAGTGGTTCTCCCACCCCGTCCGTGCCGTGCTGCCACACCACGGCGGGCGTGCGGCCGCCGCGTAGCGGCCTTCCCGTCGGCGCGGTTCGGTGCGACGATGGACCGGTGGCGCGCACCGCGCCCGGTCGTCCGCCGCGCCGACGGGAGGCACCGGTCGCGAGCCCTTCCCGGAGGCCGACGCCTCGACGGGGAGGACGCGGGCCGCGCATGGGGAGGGGAGGACCCGTGAGCACCGTTCCGACAGCGCCGCGGATGGTGGGCCGAGACCGCGAGCTCGGCGCGCTCCTCGACGCCGTCGCGTCGGGTCGCGCCGGAGAGCCGTCCACGGTGCTCGTCCGCGGCGAGGCCGGCATAGGCAAGACACGGCTGGTCACCGACCTGGTGGACCGTTCCCGGGAGATGCCGGGCACCGTGGTCGCCTCGGGCAGCTGCGTCGACCTGGGACCCATCGGTGCGCCGTTCACCTCGGTGCGGCGTCTCCTCCACGAGCTGGTCGAGGCGCTCGGGCTCGAGCCGGTGGCCGCGGCGGCAGGGAGCCCGCGCGTGCGGGCGACGCTCGCCCGGCTGATCCCGGAGCTCGACGAGGGCGAGGAGCCGCCGCCCGCCAGCGGGGCCGACTACGTGGCCGAGGCGATCGAGCGCGTGCTCGAGAACCTGTCGGTCGACCAGCACCTGCTCCTGGTCCTCGAGGATCTGCACTGGGCGGACGACGCGACCCGGGCCCTCCTGCGGACGCTGGCCGGCACCCTCCGGGCGAGCAGGCTCACGCTGGTGCTCACCTACCGGCCGGAGGACGTCGGCCGGGGGCATCCGCTGCGCGAGGTGCTCGCGGACCTCGAGCGGCGCCGGGGCGTGAGCCTGATCGATCTGCACCGGCTCACCCGCGAGCAGGTCGCGTCGCAGCTTCGCGAGCTGCAGGGGACAGAGCCGGGCGCCGCGGTGGTGGCGTCGGTGCTCCGACGGTCCGAGGGCGTGCCGTTCTTCGTCGAGGAGCTCGCCGGCGGCGACGGCGACGATGCCGCGGGAACCCTCCGCGACATCGTCCTCGCCCGGTACGACCGCCTGCCCGGTGCCGCACGGGCCGTCGCCCGGCTCATGAGCGTCGCGGGCGAGCGGATCGATGACGCGCTCCTGCGCGAGGCGTGGGACGGCGAGGAGGCGCAGCGGCTCGAGGGACTGCGGCAATGCCTCGACGCCGGTGCCCTGACAGCCGACGAGGCGGGCTTCGCCTTCCACCATGCGCTGCTGCGCGAGGCGGTCTATCAGGACCTGCTGCCGAGCGAGCGCACCGAGGCGCACCGCCGGCTCGCACGGATCGAGCAGGACCGGGTCGACGCGGGCGACACCGCGCGTGCCGCCGCGGCCTCCCACCACTGGCTGGCCGCGCAGGACGTCGACCGCGCCTTCGCCGCGATCGTCACCGCGCTCGACGAGGCACGCTCTGCCTACGCGGTGGTGTCAGCGGCCCGGCTCGGCGAGCAGCTCCTCGACCTGTGGGACCGGGTCGACTCCCCTGCGGCGCGGCTGGGCATGAGCGCGCTGGAGCTGCGCTGCCAGGTGGCCGAGGACCTGTACGACGCGGGCGAGAGCGTCTCCGCGATGCGCGCTGTCGACGAGGCGCTCGCCGTCGCGCCCGCGACGGGAGCCGCGATCGAGCGCGCGCGACTCCACGCGACCGCGATGGCGCTCACGGCGGAGCATGTCGGGCGCTCCGGCGTGCCGGCTCACCTCGAGGAGATCGAGCGCCTGCTCGGCGACCGGACCGACGCCGCCGCGCTGCCGTTGCGCGTCGGGGCCCTGGCGGCTCGAGCGGTTCGGTCGGACTCCCCTCGGGGCGCGGTGCTCGCGGACGACTGCGTCGCCCTCGCCCGCACCGCCGGCAGCCCCGAGACGCTGTCGATGGCCCTGTGCAAGCGCGCGGTGGTCAATCGCAAGCGGAGCAGGTACGAGGATGCGATCGCCGACCTCCGCGCCGCGCTCACGATGGACGCGGGAGCGGTGCTGTGGGGACGGTGCGCGACCGCCAACCTGGTGGACGTCCTCAACCAGATGGGGCGGTACGACGAGGCGGTGGCAGCCGGTCTGGCGACGCTCGATGAGGCGATCGAGGCCGGGCTCGAGCGACGCATCGGCGCCCCGATCCTCGCCAACGTGGCCGAGGCGCTGGTGAACGCGGGACGGACGGACGAGGCGATGCCGCACCTGCGCCGCGCGCGCGCCCTGCTCGCGGGGGACTCGCCACGCTGGGGGGACTTCCTGGTCGAGATCGAGGCGACCGCGCTGCTCTGGGACGGGCGCATCGACGAGGCCTCGGAGGTGATCGAGGGGCCGGGCGTCCCGCCCGCGGTCGAGGACGATGCCGAGGCGGCCTTCAACCGGGCGGCGATCCTGGTCGAGGCGGAGACCGCGCGTGCGATGGAGAGCCCGCCCGTCGCCGCCCGCGCGCACGCCACGAGCGCGCTCGGTCGCGCGTCCGCGCTGTCCACGGAGGAGGCGCGCGCCGAGCCCGACGCCGCGGCACGGCTCCTGGTCGCGGCGAGCCGCGCGATCGCCGTGGCGCGCTCCGCGCGGCTGGATCCCGACGACAGCCTCGTCGCGAGCGTCCACGAGGTCGCGGCGGCGCTCCCCCGCCATCCGGCGATGGCGGCCTGGGCCCGGACCGCCGACGCGCTCGTGGCCGAGGCACCGGCCGAGACCTGGGGCGACATCGCCCGAGCGGCCGACGGCAACGCGCCGGTCCGGCTCGTCCTCGAGGCGCGGCTGTGGGAGGCGCTCGCGCTGCGACGCGAGGGCCGCCGCGCGGATGCTCGGGAGGCGTTCGACGCGCTGGCGCGTCATCCCGATGCCGGGCGCGCTCCTCTGGTCCTGCGATGGGCGGAACGGGAGACCGCCGGCACGGCGCTGCAGACCGCGGGCCCCTCGCTGACCGCGCGCGAGGGCGAGGTCCTCGCCCTGCTGGCGGCCGGCCTGACGAATCCCGAGATCGGCGACCGGCTCGTGATCTCGCGCAAGACCGTCAGCGTCCACGTCTCCGCGATCCTCGCGAAGCTCGGCGCGGCCAACCGTACCGAGGCCGCCGCGTACTACGCCGGCTTGGACCGGACGCCCGCCTCGGCCTGAATGCGGGCCGACGCACGCGCTCGCCCCGGACGCGGCTGAGGTGCCCCGTCGCCGAAGATAGGGCATCCACCCCATGCCCGACGTGCGCCTTAGGGAGCACCGTGAGCGGTGTCACCGCAGCGGCACCCGGCCGGTCGGGACAACGGGGAGTCATCATGCACCAGCTCATCGCCAACGACCTCTACCTCGAGCGCCGCGCCGCCGGCGTCGCTGCCGCCGCGGAGCTCCGGCGGTCGCGGCTCGAGGGCCTCGACGGCGACGGGCCCGCACGTCGCCGTCGGTTCCTCAGCGACTGGTTCGGGCGGCCCGCACGGCCCGCCGCGGCCCCCGGCCGCTGGGGCTCCCTCGGTCGCGTGGGGTCGCGCCTCGCGCCACGTGCGGCCTGGAGCGTTTCGGACGGGGATGTCACGATATGACCATGAACGCGATCGCGCCCGCCGGCCGGATGGTGGGGCGCCGTCAGCAGGCGGACACCATCCGCGCCGCCGTGCGCGACGGCGCCGAGGGCCGGCCGCGCGTGCTCGTGGTGCGCGGCGAGGCGGGCATCGGCAAGTCCCGGCTGATCACGGAGATGCTCGCCGAGGCGGCCGCGGACGAGGCCGGCGTGCCGCGCGCGATCGCCGTGGGCCACTGCGTCGACATGGGGCCGATCGCGGCACCGTTCACGCCGTTCCGGCACGCGTTGCGCGCGCTGATGGACGCGGTGGGAGTCGACGCGTTCCGGGCCGCCGCCGGCGGCACCGCCACGCTCGTGCCGATCGGCTCGCTGCTGCCCGAGCTCGCGCCGGACGAGCCCGAGCGCTCGCGGGCCACCGCCGAGGTCGCGGAGGCGATCGAGGTGCTGGTCGAGAACCTCACCGCAGACGTCCACGCGATCGTGGTGCTGGAGGACCTCCACTGGGCGGACCCCGCGTCCCTCGCGCTCGTGGCCACCTTGGCGGCGACGCTGCGCGCGACGCACCTCACGCTGGTCCTGACGTACCGCTCGGACGACGTGGGCCGAGGCCACCCGCTGCGCGCGGTCCTCGCCGAGCTCGAACGCAACCGGGCGGTCGCGACCGTCGACGTCGCACCGTTGTCCGCCGAGGAGATCGAGGACCAGGCGCACCAGATCATGGGGCGGCCTCCCACCGCTCGCGAGCTCGCCGAGCTGGTGGCGCGCACGGATGGGGTGCCGTTCTTCGTCGAGGAGCTGCTGGACCTCCCTCCGGGGCCGCTGCCCGACTCGCTGCGCGACGTGGTGCTCGCGCGCTACGACCGCCTGGCGACGGGAGCGCGCTCGGTGGCGAAGCTGGCGGCCGTGGCGGGGATGCGGGTCGACGACGAGACCCTCGGACTCGTCTGGCAGGGCGACCCGGAAGGGCTGGTCGACGGTCTGCAGGCGTGCGTCGCCGCCCATCTGCTCGTGGTCGACGGCGCCGGCTACACGTTCCGTCACGCACTCGTGCACGAGGCCGTCTACCAGGGGCTGCTGCCCTCGGAGCGGGCTCGTCACCACGCCGCGATCGCGGAGGCCCTCGAGGCACGCGCCGCGCGCGGCGAGCGCGAGCTCGCGGCCGGCATCGCCGCGCACTGGTTCGGCGCGCGGGACGCAGCACGGGCCTTCGACGCGACGGTGGCCGCCCTCGCCGAGGCACGCGACACCCATGCGTTCGAGACGTGCGCCCAGCTGGGCGAGCGGGTGCTCGAACTGTGGCGCGCCGTGGAGGATCCGGCGGGCCGGGCCGGCCGCAGCCGTGCGGCGCTCGCCGCGGACATCGCGCGCGACTACTTCGCCGCCGGCCGCAAGCGCGACGCACTGACGGTCGTCGACGACGCGCTGGACGCCTGCACCGAGGCGACGGCGTTCGAGCGCGCCGCGCTGCACCAGGTCGCCACGCGGGTGTCGTGCGAGGCGGACGGCTGCGGGTGCGGGGTCGACCACCTCGCGCAGCTGGAGAAGATCGTCAAGGACTCGGCCGACCCGGAGCTCGCTCCGCTGCGCGCGAACGCGCTCGCGATGCGCGCGGTCCACCGCGAGCGCGCCGAGGACGGCCTCGGCCTGTCCGACGAGGCGCTCGCGATCGCGGAGGCGGTGGGCGACCGTCACACGCTGGGGCCGGTCCTGCGCCTGCGGGGCATCGTCCTCCAGACGCTCGGCAGGAACGACGAGGTGATGGCGACCCTCGCGCGCGCGACCGAGGTCGACGGCCCCGACTCCGAGACGGGACTCATCGCGAGGAACAACCGCGTGGACCAGCTGATGGTCATGGGCCGGTACGCCGAGGCCGTCGACGCGGGGCTGCGCGCCATCGAGCAGGCGATCGCCGCCGGCCGCGAGCGCTCCTGCGGCGGCTACATCCACGCGAACGTCGCGGAGGCGCTCGCGGCCCGCGGACGCGTCGACGAGGCCTTCACGCACGCGCACCGCGCGAGCGTGCTGTGGCGGGGCGAGTCGGGGCGCTGGCTGTCGATCGCACAGCGCGCCGAGGCCGGGGCGCTCCTGTGGGACGGCGACACCGAGCGCTTCCTCGCGATCGCCGCCGAGCTGCGGCCGGTGGTGCAGGCGATCGAGGACGACGTCGAGGAGACCGCGAACTGGGCGCGGCTGGGCATCGACGCCGCCGTGTCCCACGCGCTCACCACCGGCGGCGTCGAGCGGCGGCGCGCCGTGACGCAGGCGCTCGAGACCGCGCGAGTGCTCGCGAACCCGGATCTGCCCGAGCACGCCGTCGTGGTGCGGGACCTCCTGGTGTCCGGTGGCCGCGTCCTGGCGCTCGCCGCGGAATGGGGCATCGAGGCCGACCCTGCTCTCGAGGCGGGCCTGCGCGCCACGGTCGACAGGTTCCCCGCGGACCGCTGGACGCGGCCGATGCACGCGACGATGCGCGCGTACCTCGCCGATCTCGCGGGTGACGGCGACCGGCTCTCGCGGTGGACCGCGGTGCGGGACGCGACGGCGGTGGAGGGCGGGCGGGTCGCGCTCGCGCTCACCGCGCGCTACGAGCACGCACGAGCCTTGCTGGACGCGGGCGCACGCGCGGAGGCGATCGCCTCGCTCACCGCGCTCGTCGACGACGCCGAGGAGCAGCACACCCGGCTCGTCGCCGGATGGGCGCGCTCCACGCTGGCGCGGCTCGGCGCGGGCGGACACGGATCCGACGACGATGCCGGCGTCGGGCTCACCCCGCGCGAGCGGGAGGTCCTCGAGCTCATCGCCGAGGGCCTCACCAACGTGCAGATCGGCCAGCGCCTGTTCATCTCGCCCAAGACGGCGAGCGTGCACGTCTCGTCGATCCTCGCCAAGCTCGGTGCGGCGAATCGCGCGGAGGCGGCGGCCTGGTTCGCCGCGGAGGGGACCCGGTCACGAGCGTGAGCGCCCGGCCTCCCCTCGCGCGCAGGGGTCGATCACCGTTGAGGCGCCCGCTCCGCGCGCGAGGGCGAGGTGCTCGCCCTGCTGGCGGCCGGCCTGGACCGGACGCCCGCCTCGGCCTGAACCTCGGCCGGCAAGCCATCTAGCAGGACTGATCGCCAGCGACCCCTCGACTGCAACGCTCGAGTGCGGCACCATGGGGAGATGGCCGTCGCCCCGTTGGCCGCCAGAATGGTGGGCCGCGACACCGAGCTGGCCGCGCTCCTGGACCTGTGCGCCGCCGGGCGCGCAGGCGAGCCTCGAACCGCTCTCATCCGTGGCGAGGCCGGGATCGGCAAGACGCGGCTCCTGCGGGAGTGCCTCGAGCGCGCGGCTCGCGGCTACGAAGTCGAGCCGGTCGTCGCGACGAGCCATTGCATCGACCTCGGGCCCGTCGGCGCTCCACTCACGCCCATCCGCAGGCTGCTGCGGGACTGCTGCGCGCGGGTCGGGGCTGACGCGATCGAGGCGGCATCGGGGACGCCTGCGATCATCGCGGCCCTCGCGACGCTGGTGCCGGAGCTCGCCAGCGGGCCGTCGGCGCCGCTGACAGGAGGCGCCGACTACATCCCCGAGGCGATCGAGACCCTGGTCGAGGGCCTGTCACGTGACCGACACCTGATCCTCGCCGTCGAGGACATCCATTGGGCGGATGCGGCCACCCTGGCGGTGCTGCGCGTGCTGGCGACCACCCCGCGTGCGACGCATCTGACGCTGCTGCTGACCTACCGTACCGACGACGTCGACCGCGGCCCGGACATGGCCGCATGGCTTGCCGAGATGCAGCGCGCCAGGACGGTCACCACGATCGATATCAGCCGTCTCCGTGCCGAGCAGGTGGCGGCGCACGCCGGCCAGATCCTCGACCGGGAGCCGACCTCGACCGAGGTCGCCACCCTCATGGAGCGCAGCGAGGGCGTCCCGTTCTTCGTCGAGGAGCTGCTCGGCCTTCCGGAGCACGCGCTGCCCTCGTCGTTGCGCGAGGTGGTGCTCGCCCGTGTGGGGCGGCTCGAGGACCCCGGTCGCGCGGTGGTCCGCGTGGCGGCGGTCGCCGGCGCACGGCTCGAGCACGACGATCTCGCCTCAGCGTGGCCGGGCGAGGTGCCGGAGCTGACCGCGGGGCTTCACGCGGCGATCGCCGCCGGCATCCTCGGCGCCGAGGGCGACGGCTACGTCTTCCGCCACGCGCTGATCCGGGAGGCGGTGTACGAGCAGCTCCTGCCCCACGAGCGCAAGGACCTGCATCGCGCGTATGCGTCGGACCTCCAGAGGCGTCTGGACGGCGGCGATGCGGGCGCCGCAGCGCCCGCGGCCGCGCACTGGCGTGCCGCCGACGATCCCGACGCGGCGTTCGCGGCGACCGTCGCCGCGGTCGCCCATGCGCGGGCGACGCTCGCCGTCGACATCGCCGCACGGCTGGGCGAGCAGCTGGTCGGTCTGTGGGGCCGGGTGCCGCGTGCCGCGGAGGTCGCGGGGGCGGATCTCGCGCACGTCCGGCGGGCGATCGCACAGGACTACCTCGATGCGCACGAGGTGCGCGCGTGCCTGCGCGTGATCGACGACGCGCTCGCGGCGGCGCCCGTCTCCGATGCCGAGACGCGGGTGCCCCTGATCCTCATGGAGATCCGGGTCGCCCGGGAGACGGAGCGCCGTCTCGACAGGGCCGCACGGCTCGACGAGCTCGACTCCCTCATCAGCGGTCGCAACGACGCCGAGGCCGAGCTCTGGCGCGCCCAGTCGGTGACCTGGCGCGCGTCATGCTCGCGCGGAGCCGAGAGCGACGCGCTCCACGACCGAGCCGTCGCCCTCGCCTCGGCGACCGGCGACGCGCGCGTGCTCGCCTTCGCGAAGCTCATGCGCGCGAAGAACTGCTGGTCGACGGGTCACCTCGAGAGGGCTCACGCGGACCTGGCCGAGGTGCTGGAGCTGTGCCCAGAGCCCGATGACACCCGGCTGCTGGCCGTCAACAACATCGTCTGCAACCACCTGCAGGCGGGACGGTTCGGTGCAGCCGTCGATCTCGGACTCGCGACCGTGGCTCTGGTGACGGAGGCCGGTCGCGAGCGGGCCGGGGCGCACATCCTCTCGAACACGGCCGAGGGGATCATCGCCTCGGGCCGTCTCGAGGAGGGCATCGCGGCGGCGCGCCGCTCCGTCAGCCTCTCCCGCGGCGACTCCGTGCAGATCGTCCTCAACGCGAAGCAGATCGAGGGGCTCGGCCTGGCGTGGGACGGGCGCCTCGAGGAGTACGACCGCCTGATCGCGCTCGAGACGTCGGTCGCGCAGGACACGCAGCTGGACCTGCAGTGGATCGGGGTGTGGCACCAGCTCCGCGTCGACGCGGCCGTGGTCCGGGCGATGGCGTCTGCGCCCGCGGCCCGCGCCGCCCTCCTCAGCCAAGCGATGTCGCTGGTCGATCCGCTCGGCACCGCCGAGGCCGAGCACGCGCCGGGCGATCTGGACGTGCTGGTGGTCTCCGCGGCGGCGCTGATGGGCGCTGCCGCGCGCGTGGGCGTCGAGGTGCCCGCGGACCGTGTGGCGACCATCCGGAGCATCGCCACGCAGCTGGGCCGCCATCCGTGGTTCCGGTCGTCGTTGGTCCTCACGGAAGCCCACCTCGGCGACGCGACGCGATCCCCGGATCGCGTCGAGAGGTGGCGGCTCGCGGTCGCCGAATGCGCGCGAGGCCGGGTGCCGCGCCGCCACGTGCACCACTCGCGCTACCTGCTGGCGGACGCATTGCTCGACCACGGCTCACGGGACGAGGCGGTGGACCTGCTGAGCGCCGTCGCGGCGGAGGCGCCCCCCGACGGCGTCGGGGCCGTCGGGGCGTGGGCGACGGAGCTGCTGACGCGCCTGGGCCGATCCGGGCCGGACCTCCAGGTCGACGGACCGCTCACGGAACGTGAGACCCAGGTGCTCGACCTGGTCGCGGAGGGCCTCTCCAACGGGGAGATCGGCGAGCGGCTGTTCATCTCGCGGAAGACCGTCAGCGTCCACGTCTCGTCGATCCTCGCCAAGCTCGGCGTCGCCAACCGCACCGAGGCCGCCGCCTATCACCACGCCTCCGGACGCGGCTGAGGCGCCCTCCCCGGAGCGGGCGAGGGCGCCTCAGCGCGTCGTGAGCGGGTGTCAGTCGAGGTAGTCGCGCAGCACCTGGGAGCGCGACGGGTGACGCAGCTTCGACATGGTCTTCGACTCGATCTGGCGGATGCGCTCGCGCGTCACGCCGAACACGCGACCGATCTCGTCGAGGGTCTTCGGCTGGCCGTCGGTGAGGCCGAAGCGCATGCCGACCACGCCTGCCTCGCGCTCGCTCAGCGTGTCCATGACCTTGGACAGCTCCTCCTGGAGCAGCGTGAAGCCCACGGCGTCCGCGGGCACGACCGCCTCGGAGTCCTCGATGAGGTCGCCGAACTCGCTGTCGCCGTCCTCGCCGAGCGGCGTGTGCAGGGAGATGGGCTCGCGGCCGTACTTCTGGACCTCGACCACCTTCTCGGGCGTCATGTCGAGCTCCTTGGCGAGCTCCTCCGGGGTCGGCTCGCGGCCCAGGTCCTGCAGCATCTGGCGCTGCACACGGGCGAGCTTGTTGATGACCTCGACCATGTGCACCGGGATGCGGATGGTGCGGGCCTGATCGGCCATGGCGCGCGTGATCGCCTGGCGGATCCACCAGGTCGCGTAGGTCGAGAACTTGTAGCCCTTGGTGTAGTCGAACTTCTCGACCGCACGGATCAGACCGAGGTTGCCCTCCTGGATCAGGTCCAGGAACAGCATGCCGCGGCCCGTGTAGCGCTTGGCGAGCGACACGACCAGACGGAGGTTCGCCTCGAGCAGGTGGTTCTTGGCGTGACGACCGTCGTTCGCGATCCACTCGAGCTCGCGCCGCAGCTTGGGCGCCAGCTTCTCGCCGGAGCCCAGCTTCTCCTCAGCGAACAGGCCCGCCTCGATGCGCTTGGCGAGGTCGACCTCCTGCTCGGCGTTCAGCAGCGCGACCTTGCCGATCTGCTTGAGGTAGTCCTTCACCGGGTCGGCCGTCGCGCCGGCCGTCATCACCTGCTGGACCGGTGCGTCGTCGTCACCCGTGCCGAGCACGAAGCCGCGCGACTCGTCCTCGCCGCCCTCCTTGCCCGCGGGAGCCTCGGAGTCCTCGGTCACCTCGTCGTCGCTCGGCCCGCCGTCGGACGGGTCGGTCTCGTCCTCGGCCGGCTCGGCGTCGGCCTCGGAACCCTTGGCCTTCGCGGAGGCCCTGCCCCGGCCCTTGGCGGGGGTCGTCGCCCCGGCGGCAGGCTTCTTGGCGGCGGCGCGCTTGGCGGCAGGCTTCTTCGGAGCCGCAGTCTCGGCGTCGGCGCCCTCGGGGGCCTCCGGCTCGGCGGCCTTGGCTGCGCTCGCCTTGCGCGCCGCTGCCTTGGGCGCGGTCGTCGTGGTGGCGGTGGTCTTGGAAGCGGCGGCGGTAGTCGTGGCCTTCTCCTTCATCATGGTGCTGTCGGCGTGCGGCAGCGCGTCGGTCGAACTGCGGGGGGCGTCCGTCTGGTCCTGGCGTTCGCCACGAGGGCGGCTATGGTCGCCGGAGACGGACCGGCTCGACTGCTTCGGCGACACGACTACCCTCTCGACCTGTCACGGAGTGGATGGTGAGGCTGCGCTGTTCGCCTCGCGCAAATCCATTAGATTGTAACGCCCGATCGACCCGCGGTGTTCCTCGACACGTCGGCGGATCGCTCCCGTCAGCGCTCCCCCGAGGTCTCCACGAGGGCGCGGACCAGGCCCGCGAGGCGGTAGCCGGGCTGGAGCTCGAGCGCGACCTCCGACCAGGCGACGGCGCCGTCGCGATCGGACGTCCACCATGCCAGGACCGCGAGCATCGCGGCGGCCGGAGCGGCGCGCTCGCCCGCGAGGTGGTCCAGGATCCCCGCGAGGAGCTCGCGTGCACGCGCCGACCGGACGGGGTCCGGGGCGCTGCGCGGGGTCAGGCCGGCGCCGAGCACCGCCGCGACCGCCTCACCGTCACGGCCGTCGCGCGCCTCCGCCACCGCCGCGTCCGCGCCGGGCACCAGGGCGATCAGCGCGGCGTCGCGCACCCGCACGTCCGCGAGACCTGCGGCGATCCGGCCCAGCAGAGCCGCGTTCCAGCCGTCGGACCCGAGCGCGACGAGCCAGGTCTCGACCGAGCGGACGCGCCACCCCGCGGGTCCGAGCGCCGACGCGCGCGCCTCCCACCGCCGCGCGGCGCGGACGCTCTTGCGCCGCTCCTCCGCGGGCGCCGACCGCAGGTCCCGGGCCCACGCCCGCCTCCACCGCCCGTCGAGGCCGGGGTCCGGTCGGGCGGCGGGCACGGCGCGTCCACCCGGAGGACAGCAGCGGGGATCGGTGCAGTCGGGGCAGAAGTAGCGACCCGCCGTGACCCGCCAGCTGCCGACCTCTCCGACGGTGTCCGCAAGCGCGTCGGCGACCCGGTCCAGCGCGTCGCAGCGGCGGTCGGCCGGCTCGTCGGTGAACCCGAGGACCAGCGCGCGAGCCGCGCCGTCACGCGCCGCCTGCGCGGCGACCTGCAGGGCGAGGTCGGGGCCGTCGTCGGCGAGCAGGTCGCGACGATCGACCCTGAGCGCCGCGAGCACGGCGCCGGCATCGCCGAGCAGCACCGTCACGACGCTGTCGGCGGGCTCGAATCCGAGCATGCGAGGGACGAGCGCGACCAGCTCGCCGGGTCCGGTGATCACTGTCATGCCGCCAGGCTCGTGCCCGTGGCGGGAGGACTCGCCGCGAGGCGGGGGCGCAGAGGAGTCAGGCGTCGTCGTCCCGACCTGGGGACATCCGCCCGTACGCTGATCGCCATGGACGATCCCCGCGCAGCGATCGACGTACGTGTCCACCGCATCCTCGGCTGGCTCCGCGACGTCGCCGGCCCGACCGGAGTCGCCGCGGACGAGATCCATGCGCGCCTGGTCCAGGCCTCGGAGGGCGGCAAGGCGTTCCGGGGCCGCCTCGTGATCGCGGCGGCGGAGGCGTGCGGCGGCGCGTCCGAGGCCGACGTGGTCGGCGTCGCCGCGGCGCTCGAGCTCTTCCAGACCGCCGCGCTCATCCACGACGACGTCCTCGACGGCTCCGACATGAGGCGGGGCCGCCCCGCCACGCACCGTGCCTTCGAGGCCTCGCATCGGGCGCGCGGCGGCCTCGGCGAGCCCGCGGCGTACGGCACGGCGGGTGCGATCCTCGCGGGCGACATCGCGCTGGTCGCGGCGCTCCATGCGGCGGCCGAGGTCTCCTACGCCGCCGACCCGCGGATCGAGCCGTTGTTCGCGGAGATGGCCGTGCTGGTCACGGCAGGCCAGCACCTCGACATGCACGAGGCGACGGTGCCGCTCGACGCCGAGCGGCTACCCGAGGCCGTGCAGACGGTGATGCGGTCGAAGACCGCCTCCTACACGGCGGAGATGCCGCTCGCGCTCGGCGCCGCGCTGGCCGGGGCGGACGATGCGGTGGTCGCGGCGGTGCGAGACGCCGGCGTCCCCCTGGGCATCGCGTTCCAGCTCCGTGACGACGTCCTCGGTGTGCTGGGCGCCAGCGACGTGACGGGCAAGCCGGTCGGCGACGACCTCCGTGAGGGCAAGCGCACGCTCCTCATCGCGCATGTGCTGGCGCACGGGACGGCAGCCCAGCGCGCCGACGTTCTCGCGGTCCTGGGTGACCCCCAGGCGGGCGCGCCCGACATCGACGCCGCGATCGCGGCCCTTCGCGCATCCGGCGCCGTGCACGCGGTCGAGCAGGCGATCGCAGCCGCCGCGGGGCACGCCCGCGCCGCGCTACACGCCGCCCTGCCGGATCCGACGCCGGTGCTCGCGCTGGTCGATGCCGCGATCGACCGCGCGTCCTGACCTCGGCCGCTCCTAGAGGAGCGACTGGGCGATGCGCCGCACGTGGGCGCGTCGTCCCTCGCGCAGCGCCGCCAACGGGGTCATGCCGAGCTCGGCCTCCTCGTGCAGCAGCCAGTCGGCGCTCTCCGCATCGTCGAATCCCGCGTCCCGCAGGAGGGTGAGCGTGCCGCGCAGGGTCGCCAGGACCTCGGGACCATCCTCTCCGTCCACGATCACCCCCGCCGGGAGCTGCATCACCTGACGTTCGCCGCGACGGACCGCCAGGACGTGGCCCTCGCGGATCAGCTCGCGCACCTGCGACGGCGTGATGCCGAGCACCTCGGCGAAGTCGGGGACGGTGAGCCAGTCGGTGTCATCGGTCATGGCGTCCAGCGTACCGACGTGGGCTCTGACGGGTTGCGGGATGGGCCGACCTGGCATAACGTCACTTCTGCACCATCTGTCACATCAGTCACATCCGTCACAGATCTGGAGGTGCGTATGCGTGCAACGCAGCGCCGACCCTCCGGCCGGGCCGCCACGTCCGCGGCCGTCGGAGCGCTCGTGATCGCCCTGCTCGCCGCCGCCCCCGCCGCCGCGGACGAACGTCACCGCGTCGAGCCGGGCGACACCGTCTGGTCCCTCGCGCAGCGCTACGGGTCGTCGGTGTCCGCGATCGTGCGCGCGAACGGTCTCGACGGGCGCGCGACGATCGTGGTCGGCCGATCCCTGACGATCCCGACCGGCACCGGAGCCGCCTCGAGCCAGGCCCAGTCCTCCGCGACCCGCGTCGCGACGCACGTGGTGGTGGCCGGGGACACCGTGTGGAGCCTCGCGCACCGGCACGGCATCGGCGTCGACGCCATCATCGCGGCGAACGACCTCGGCTCGCGCGCCCTCATCCGCGTCGGGCAGACGCTCGTGCTGCCCGGGGTCGCGGCATCCTCCACGGCGCCCGAGGCGACCGCGTCCCCCGGGCCGTCCTCGGCATCGTCCACCGCGCGCACCGTGACGGTCGCCCCCGGGGACACGCTGTCCGCGATCGCCGCGCGGAACTCGACGACCGTCGCGGCGCTCGCCCGTGCCAACGGCCTCACGAACGTCAACCTGATCCGCATCGGGCAGCGCCTCACCCTGCCGGACACCACAGGCACGCCCACCGGGCTGGTCGGCGACACCTTCCTGGGCCGCACGTACCCGACGGAGGTGGTCGCCTCCGCCAACCGGCACAAGGCCGCGCTGCTCGCCCGCGACGTCCCCTCGCGCGCGGCCATGCAGCGCCTGGTCGTGGCCACCGCGAACGCGTACGGCGTCGACCCCGCACTCGCCCAGGCCGTCGCCTACCAGGAGTCGGGCTTCAACATGCGCGCCGTCTCCCCCGCCGACGCGGTGGGCGTCATGCAGGTGATCCCCGCATCGGGCGAGTGGGCGTCCACCATGGCCGGCCGCCGGCTCGACCTGCTCGACCCGGAGGACAACGTCCTGGCCGGCGTCCTCATCCTGCGCTCCCACACCAGGAGCTTCGCGGACCGGGCGAAGGTGATCGGCGCCTACTACCAGGGCGCTGCCGCTGTGCGGAAGCACGGGCTGTACCCCGGCACGGTCGACTACGTCCGATCCGTCACCGCCCTGATGACCCGGTTCGGGTGACCGCCGCGCCGCCGCGGCACCTGCCGGGAGCGGCGCCGGGACGCCTAGAATGGCGCACGTGTCCGACACCCTGACCGATCCGCTCCTCGGCCGCGTCATCGACGGCCGGTACGAGGTGCGCGAGCGCGTCGCGGCGGGCGGGATGGCGACGGTGTACCTGGCGTTCGATCGCCACCTCGAGCGCGAGATCGCCCTCAAGGTCATGCACCCGCATCTGGAGGTCGACCCGCGCTCCCGGGAGTTCGTCGCGCGCTTCCGACGCGAGGCCAAGGCGGCGGCACGGCTCACCCACCCGGGCGTGGTCCGCGTCTACGACCAGGGCACCGACCAGGAGCTGTCCTACCTGACCATGGAGTTCGTCGAGGGCGAGAACCTGCGGGAGCGGATGGCGCACGAGGGTCCGCTCGCGCTCGGCGACGCCCTCACCACGGCCGAGCACGTGCTCGACGCCCTCGCGGCCGCTCACCGCCAGGGGCTGGTGCACCAGGACGTGAAGCCCGAGAACGTCCTCATCGACACCGACGGTCGGCCCCGCGTGGCCGACTTCGGCCTCGCACGCGCGGTCACCGAGGTGACCTCGAGCACCACGGGGACCATCCTCGGCACCGTCGCGTACCTGGGCCCCGAGCTCATCTCGAACGGGATCTCGGATGCGCGTACCGACGTCTACGCCGTCGGCGTGCTGCTCTACGAGATGATCACCGGACGCCAGCCGTACACCGGCGACACCGCCATCGACGTCGCCACCCAGCACGTCCACCACGACATGCCGGCGCCGTCGGAGTCCGTGCCGTGGCTGCCGCCGGAGATCGACGACCTGGTCGCGAGCCTCACCTCCCGCGACCCCGCGCACCGTCCCGCGGACGCGGCCGAGGCGCTCGAGCGCCTGCGCGCGACCCGCGAGCTGCTCGACGACCCCACCCTGGATCGCCGCGCCGACCCGCCGTCGGGCCAGATCCCCGCGGTGGGCGACGACGACGCGACCACGGTGCTCGAGGCCGCCCCCGTGGGCGCGACCGTCGCGCTCCCGATCGGCCTGGGCCACCCGTTCCCCGCGGTGGGCGCCGAGGTGGTGCCCGACCTGCCCGACGACGACCCTGAGGCGGAGGAGCCGCGCCGCGCCGACCGGCGCGCGGGCTGGTGGATCGCCGCGATCCTGGTGGCCGTGCTCGTCATCGGCGGCGGTTCGCTGTGGTGGTACAACTCGATCGGTCCGGGCGCCTACACGACCGTGCCGCCGGTCGCGAACGAGACCGAGGACAACGCCCGCACGTTCCTCGAGAGCGCCGGGCTCGAGGCCGAGGTCGAGTACGTCTACGACGACGACGTGCTCGACGGCTTCGTGATCGGCACGGACCCGAGCGCGCAGCAGCGCGTCCTCGGTGGCAGCACGGTCACGGTGTTCGTCTCGCAGGGCCCGGAGATGTTCACCGTGCCGTCCGTGGTCGGCTCGTCAGAGGACGACGCCCGAGCGGCGCTCGCGGAGATCGGCTTCACGATCGGCGAGGTCACGTCGACGTCGTCCGACACGGTGCCGTCCGGCGAGGTCATGTCGGTCTCGCCGGCCGAGGGCGAGACGGTCCGCCACGACGAGCCGGTCGACATGGTCGTCTCGTCCGGGCCCGCACCGATCACCGTCCCGGACGTGAGCGGCATGAAGCAGGACGACGCTGTCGCTCTCCTCGAGGACGACTACGCGCTGCGCGTCACCGTCGAGACCGGACGCACCGAGGACGTGAAGACCGGCGAGGTCTACGCCCAGAGCCTGGACGCCGGCTCCGAGGCGCGTCGCACGGACGCGATCACCATCACGGTGTCCGAGGGCAAGCCTCTGATCGAGGTGGGAGACTACGTCGGGCTCGCGGTGGACGAGGCCGAGGCGGCCGCGAAGGACGACGGGCTCAAGGTCAGCCTCTACCCCGTGTGGCCGTGGAGCTCGAAGACCTCCGTCGTGGACCAGTCGATCTTCCCCGGCACCGCGGTCGAGAAGAACTCGACCATCACCCTCCGCTACAACTGACCCCCGCATCGTCCACGATGCGCAGAAGGCCCGTCCCCCGAGGGACGGGCCTTCTGCCCTGCCGGGACGATGCCCGGCTCAGCCGAGCTCGACGCTCTCGTCCTGCGGCAGGGTCGCGTGGTGGCGCGTGAGCAGCTCGGAGACCAGGAAGGCCATCTCGAGCGACTGCTGATGGTTGAGACGGGGGTCGACCTTGGTCTCGTAGCGCCGCGCGAGGCCCTCGTCGTCGATCTTCTCGGTGCCCCCCATGACCTCGGTGACGTCGTCGCCGGTGAGCTCCACGTGGAGGCCTCCCGGCACGGTCCCGAGCGCGGTGTGGACCTCGAAGAAGCCCGTGACCTCGTCGAGGATCGTGTCGAAGTCACGGGTCTTGTAGCCGGACTCCGAGGTGAAGGTGTTGCCGTGCATCGGGTCGGTCAGCCACGTCACCGCGACGCCGGCGTCCCGCACGCCCTCGACGATCCCCGGAAGCGCGTCCCTCACCTTGTCCGCGCCCATGCGGGCGACGAAGGTCAGGCGCCCCGCGATGTTCGCGGGGTTCAGGCGCTCGGCGAGCGCGACCGCATCGTCGGCCGTGGCGGTCGGACCCAGCTTGACCGCCAGCGGGTTGTGCACCTTCGAGAGGAACTCGACGTGCGCGCCGTCGAGCTGGCGCGTGCGCTCGCCGATCCACAGCAGGTGCGCGGAGCAGTCGTAGGCGAGCCCCGACCGCGAGTCGATGCGGGTGAGCGCCCGCTCGTAGTCGAGCAGCAACGCCTCGTGGCTCGAGAACAGGTCGACGGTCTTGAGCGCGTCGAAGTCGCCGCCCGCGGCCGCCATGAAGCGCACGGCCCGGTCGATCTCCGCCGCCGTCCGCTCGTACTGCGCGTACGCCGGGTTGGCCGCGAACCCCTTGTTCCACTGGTGCACGCGCCGCAGGTCGGCGAAGCCGCCCTGCGTGAACGCGCGGATCAGGTTCAGGGTCGACGCGGACACGTGGTACGCGTCCAGCAGGCGGTTCGGGTCGGGGATCCGCTCCTCGGCCGTGAAGCCGGACGAGTTCACGATGTCCCCGCGGTACGCGGGCAGCGTCACGCCGTCACGGGTCTCCGTGTCCGAGGAGCGCGGCTTCGCGTACTGGCCCGCCATGCGGCCGATCTTCACCACGGGCGTCGAGGCGCCATAGGTGAGGATCACGGCCATCTGCAGGATGGTCTTGATCTTGTTGCGGATACGGTCGGCCGTCGCCTCGGCGAAGATCTCGGCGCAGTCCCCTCCCTGGAGGACGAACGCCTCGCCGCGGGACGCGGCGGCCAGCTGCTCACGCAGCCGGTCCGCCTCGCCCGCGAACACCAGAGGGGGGACCTGCTTGAGACGGTCGGTGGCGTGCAGCAGCGCCGTGGCGTCGGGCCACGTCGGCTGCTGCCTCGCCTCGCAAGCGAGGTACGAGTCGATGCCAGCCGCCGTCAGGGCAGCCTCGGTCATATGTCTACGCCTGTCCGATCGCCTCGAGGGTCTCGACGTACCACGGGGTGGAGGTGTCGAAGGGCTTGTGGCCGGCGATGCGCGGGAACGCGATGGCCTTGAGCCGGTCGCCGTCCTCCTCGTCGTGGCCGATCACGCCGGGCTCGCCGCGCAGCGCGCACTCGACGGCGTAGTCCGTCATCGACTTGATCAGGCGCAGGTCCTGCGGGTTCGCCGCGGCCGCACGCGAGTAGTAGCCGGACTTCTGCACCATGACCTTCTCCGCGCCGAGGCGCTCGGCGAACTGCTTCGCGAACCACTGGCCGGGGTTGATCGTGTCGAGCTTGACGTGGCCGAACGGGTCGCGCTCGACGACCCCGCCCGACTCTTCGATCTCCTTGATGATCTCGGGGACGCCGGCACCCTCGGAGAGGAAGATGTTGACGTTGCCGACCTCGTCCATGACGGTGCGGAGGCGGTCGGCCTCGGCGTCGAGGTCGATCGGCGACTCGGGCACGTAGACGGCGTGGATGTCCCAGCGCTCCTTGGTGAGCCCGATGCCGGGCAGGAAGGTGCGCGTGGCGAGGTCGTCACGGTAGGACTTCGCGGCGGCGGCCGTCAGCCAGCCGCAGGCGCGGCCCATGACCTCGTGGATGATGAGCATGCGCGGGCCCGAGCGGTGCTCGCCGATGATGTTGCGGCCGAACTGCGCGGCCTCCTCGGCGGCGGTCCAGGCACCGAGCGACTGGCGGATCGGGACCACGTCGTTGTCGATGGTCTTCGGCAGGCCCACGACCGTCAGGCCGTAGTCGTGCTCGGCCAGGTAGGCGGCGAGGTCCGCGGCGGTGGTGTTCGTGTCGTCGCCACCGATGGTGTGGAGCACGTCGACGCCGTCGGCCTTGAGCTGCTCAGCTGCCACCTCGAGGGGGTTCTGACCCTCCTCGACCAGACCGCGCTTGACGCAGTCGGCGGCGTTGGTGAGCTTGACGCGCGAGTTGCCGATCGGCGAGCCGCCGAACTCGTGGAGCAGTCCCGCGTGCTTGCGGACCTCGTCGTCGATCACGGTCTTCTTGCCGAGCAGCAGGCCCCAGTAGCCGTGCTCATAGGCGATGATCTCGACCTCGGGGGCGATCTCGGTGTAGCGCTCGATCAGGCCTCCGACGGCGGAGGACAGGCAGGGGGCGAAGCCTCCCGCGGTGAGCAGGGCGACACGGCGAACCGACATGACGGACCTTTCGTCGTTGAGCTTGCGGATTTCGTGGTCATTCTAGGCGTGCGGGCAGGGGCCCCGCGCCGGGACGGGAGACCTAGCGGTCGGCGTCTCCCTCGGCCGGCTCCTCGCGGGCGGCCTTGGCCATCTCGCGCTTGACGAGCGCGGCGTCGCGATCGACGTACGTCTGGCCCGACAGCGCGGCGATCGCGTGCATGATCTCGTCGGTGGCCTCGCGCAGCACGGTGCGGTCGTCCTGCCGACCCGCGTGCTTCTCGAGGGAGATCGGCTCGCCGATCCGCACCCCGATCGGGTGGCGGGACGGCAGCCGCTGCCCGATCGGCTGGGCGATGTGGGTGTCGATCATCGCCACCGGGAGCACCGGGGCGCCCGACTCGATCGCAAGGCGCGCGACGCCGGTCTTGCCGCGGTACAGGTTCGCGTCGGGGCTCCGGGTGCCCTCGGGGTAGATCCCGAGCAGATCCCCGCCCTGCAGGACCTGGAGCCCCGTGCGCAGCGCCGCCTCCGACGCGCGGCCGCCACCGCGATGTACCGGGATGGTGCCCACTCCCTCCATGAAGGTGCGGGTCGCCCAGCCCTTCACGCCCTTGCCGGTGAAGTACTCGGCCTTGCCGAGGAACACCACCTTGCGCTTGATCACCAGCGGCAGGAACACGGAGTCGGAGAACGACAGGTGGTTCGACGCCAGGATGGCGCCGCCCTCCGCCGGGATGTTCTCGGCGCCCTCGACCCAGGGCCGGTAGTAGCCCTTGGCGGCCGGCCCGATCAGGACGTTCTTGAACAACCAGTAGTTCGTGTCGCTCATGCTGCTCCTAGGCCTGCGCGGCGAGGCGCGCCAGGTCGGCGGCGCCGACGATCCCGGCATCGTTGCCCATCTGCGCCGCGACGATCGGGACGATGGGTCGGTGGCCGCGGGCGGGGAGGTTCTCCTCGTAGGCCTCGCGCGCGGGGCCCAGCAGGAGATCGCCTGCCGCGATCACCCCTCCGCCGATGACGAACAGCTCCGGGTCGAGGGCCGCAGCGAGCGAGGCCGATCCCTCTCCGATCCACCGGCCGAGCTCGGCAAGCAGCTCGATGCCGAGCTCGTCGCCCGCGATCGCCGCCTCGGTGACCATCGGTCCGGTGACGGCGGCGGCGTCTCCCCCGGCGAGCTCGAGCAGGGCGGCGGCGCGCACCTCGCGCTCGACCGCCGCGCGGCGCGCCTCGCGCGTGAGCGCGGAGCCGGACGCGTACTGCTCCCAGCATCCTCGGAGCCCGCAGCCGCAGGGGTGCCCGCCGGGCACCACGCGCAGGTGCCCCAGCTCGGCCGCGAAGCCGAACGCGCCACGCACCAGCGTGCCGTCCACGACCAGCGCGGCGCCCAGCCCCGTGCCGATGGTCAGCAGCGCCATGTTCCTGGCCTCGCGGGCGGCGCCGAAGGCGAACTCGGCCCATCCGGCGGCGTTCGCATCGTTCTCCACGACGACCGCGATGTCATCGCGTCCGATGAGCGAGGAGACTCGCTCAGCGAGCGGGTAGTCGCGCCACGCGATGTTCGGCGCGAACAGCACGTGCTCCTGGTCCGAGGAGACGAAGCCGGCGGCCGCGAGGCCGACGGCGTGGAACTCGTGGTCCGCGGCCAGCTCGCCGACCGCCTCGGCGATCGCCTGGTCGATGCTCGCGGGATCCTGCGGCTTGGTCTTGCGCTTGGTCTTCGCCACGATGCGCCCGTGCTCGTCGACGACACCGACCGCGATCTTGGTGCCGCCGATGTCTACGCCGATTGCATGCATGTTCTATGGCCTTCCGATGCTTCGCTGGGACTCCGTCAAGGCTAGCCTGTGAGAGGTCCCGCCCACTGCCACCGGAGTCACACGTTCATGAACCAGCCCGCGCGCGCTGATTACGCCCCGAACATCGTCGCCCTCATCACCGACCGCTGGCGCGAGCGCGCCGATCAGGTGGTCATGCGTCACGCCGACGCGGACGACCGCTGGATCGACGTCACGGGCGGCGAGGCGCTCGCCACGGTCGCCGCGATCGCCAAGGGTCTGATCGCGCGGGGGGTCGAGCCGGGCGCCAGCGTCGGCATCATGTCTCGCACCCGGATCGAGTGGAGCCTGCTCGACGTCGCGATCTGGACCGTCGGCGCCCTGCCGGTGCCGATCTACGACACCTCGTCGGCCTCTCAGATCGACTGGATCACCTCCGATGCCGAGATCGCCCTCCTGTTCGTCGAGACCGCCGAGCACGCCGCGCTCGCGCGCCAGGTCGCGGAGGACGCGGAGAGCCCGCTCAGCGACGTCATGGTGATCGACGACGGCTGCCTCGATGACCTGCGCGCCGCGGGCGCCGGGATCCCCGACTCGCTGGTCGCCGAGCGGTCCGCCCTCGCGACCCTCGACTCCCCCGCGACGATCATCTACACCTCGGGCACCACGGGACGCCCGAAGGGCGTCACGCTCACGCACTTCAACTTCGTCCGCCACACCTATGGCATCCAGGACGAGCTCGACGACGTGCTGCTCTTCGACGGCGCCAGCACGGTGCTGTTCCTCACGCTCGCGCACTCGCTCGCGCGGCTCGTCGAGGTCGCGCTCCTCGCCTCCGGCACCGTGATCGGCTACTGCCCCGACGCGCGCAAGCTCGTCCCGTACTTCGCGTCGTTCCAGCCCACGCTGATCCTCGCGGTGCCGCGCGTGTTCGAGAAGGTCTACAACTCCGCCGAGCAGAAGGCGGCCGAGGGCGGCAAGGTGAAGATCTTCCGCTGGGCCGCCAAGCAGTCGATCGACTACTCGCGGGCGCTGTCGACGCCCGGCGGGCCGTCGTTCCCGCTCAAGGCGCGCCACGCGGTGGCCGACCGGCTGGTGCTGTCCAAGATCCGCGCCGTGCTCGGCGGGCGCGCCATCCACGCCATCTCCGGGTCGGCGCCGCTCGGCGAGCGGCTCGGCCACTTCTACAACGGGCTCGGCCTGCAGGTGCTCGAGGGCTACGGCCTGACCGAGGTCACCGCCGCGTCGCACGTGAACCGCACGAGGCTCTCGAAGATCGGCTCGGTGGGCTCGCCCCTGCCCGGGTTCGAGGTCCGCATCGCCGACGACGGCGAGATCCTCATGCGTGGCGACATGCTGTTCGCCGGCTACCACCGCAACCCCGAGGCGACCGCGGCCGCCATGCAGGACGGCTGGTTCCACACCGGGGACATCGGGCACCAGGACGACGAGGGCTACCTCTACATCACGGGGCGCAAGAAGGAGATCATCGTCACCGCGGGCGGGAAGAACGTCGCGCCCGCGGTGCTCGAGGACCGGCTCCGGAGCTACGCGCTGGTCAGCCAGTGCGTCGTGGTCGGCGACGCGAAGCCCTACATCGGGGCGCTCGTCACCCTCGATGCCGAGGCGCTCCCCGCGTGGCTCAAGGGCCACGGGCTGCCGGAGATGACCGTCGCGGAGGCGGCGCAGGATCCAACGGTGCGCGAGCACCTGGAGAAGGCCGTGGAGCGCGCCAACGGCGCGGTGTCCCGGGCGGAGTCGATCCGCCGGTGGGAGATCCTCCTCGACGACTTCACGGTCGACAACGGCTACCTCACGCCGTCGCTCAAGATGAAGCGCTCCCTGGTGCTCCGGGACTTCGCCGACCAGATCGAGGCGCTGTACCGAGGCTGACGCGTCGCGCGCGCTGCCCTCACCCGAGGCTGGTCAGCCCGCCCGTGGCGGCCTGACCAGCCTCAGCGGCGGGACGAGCCCGCCCTCGGCCAGCGCCGCCACCGCGCTCGCCTCGTCGTCGTCGAACTCGACCCTGGCCCGGTCGGACGGTCGCACCTCGATCGTGAGGAACGACACCACGCAGTCCCCGCAGGACTTCCCGCGCATCTCGCACGAATCGCAATCGATCATCATGCGGCCAGTGTGCGCGACGGGTCTGACATCGCTCCGTCATGCCTGGCAGAGCGGTGATGGCACCGTCGTGTCGGACCGCTGACGTACCGTCGGCGCCATGACCACCCCTCCGTCGACCCTCGAGCAGCTGCTGCACCGGCAGCCGACGCTCGCGGACGTCGGCGAGCCGCTGTCGCAGACCACCTTCGTGGTGGTCGACCTCGAGACCACGGGCACGTCCCCGCAGACATCGCGGATCACCGAGATCGGCGCGGTGAAGACGCGGGGCGGAGAGCTGGTCGGCGAGTTCCAGACCCTGGTCGATCCCGGCCTGCCCATCCCGCCGATGATCGTGGCGCTGACGGGCATCACCGACGCGATGGTGGTGGCCGCGCCGCGCATCGAGCACGTGCTCCCGTCCTTCCTGGAGTTCCTCGGCGACGGGGTGCTGGTCGCGCACAACGCGCCGTTCGACGTCGGCTTCCTCAAGGCGGCGTGCCGCGCCCACGGCTACGCGTGGCCGGGCAGCCAGGTGGTCGACACCGTCACCCTGGCGCGCCGTGCCACCACCAAGGAGGAGGCCCCCAACAAGAAGCTGTCGACGCTCGCGCGCGTGTTCGGCACCGCGGTGGAGCCCAACCACCGCGCGCTCGAGGACGCCCGGGCGACGTCGGAGATCCTCCACCGCATGCTCGAGCGCGTGGCCGCGTTCGGCATCACCCATCGTGAGGACCTGGTCGCGCTGCGCAACCCCATGCCGGAGAAGCTGCGCCGCAAGGCGACAATGGCCGAGACGGTGCCGGCCAAGCCCGGCGTGTACACGTTCCGGGGGCCGCGCGGCGAGCGCCTCTACGTCGGCACGTCGAAGAACCTGCGGGCACGGGTCAAGTCGTACTTCACCACGGGAGAGCAGCGGCGCCAGATCCGCGAGATGCTCGAGCTCGCGGTCACCGTCGACACCATCGTGTGCGCGACGGAGCTCGAGGCCAACGTGAGGGAGGTGCGCCTCATCGCGGAGCACCGCCCGCGCTACAACCGGCGTTCCGCCCGGCCCGAGCGCACCGCATGGGTCCGGCTCACCGACGAGCGCTACCCGCGGCTGAGCGTCTCCCGGTCGATCGAGCCTCCCCCCGGCGCGCTCGGGCCGATGCGATCGGCCTCCGACGCGCGCGTCGCGGTGGAGGCGCTGCAGAGCGCGCTCGGTGTGCGGACCTGCACCACGCGGCTCCCCATCACGCCCCGCGGCGGGGCGCGAGCGTGCCTGCTCAAGGACCTCGGGGCCTGCGCCGCCCCCTGCGTGCGCGGGCCGTCCTCGGGCTACGACGTGACGGCCGCCGCCGCCAAGGACGCCCTCGAACGCGATCCCGCCCCGGTCGTGTCGGCGCTCGAGCAGCTCATCGTGGAGCGTGCCGACGCGCTCGAGTACGAGCGCGCGGCAGAGCTGCGCGACGGGATCAGCGCCGTCGTGGACGGCGCGATGCGTGCCGAGCGGCTCGCGGCGATCGCCCGCTGCGGCATCGTCGCCGCGCGCCCGCACGGCGACGGCTGGGACGTCGCCGCCTTCCGCCGGGGCGCGTTCGCGGCGAGCGCGTACGCGGCCTCGCGCGCCGACGTCTGGCCCGCAGTCGAGCGCCTCCGGGGCCTCACGGGCGACCTGGGGCTGGACGAGCCCGTGCTGGTCGAGGAGCGCGAGATCGTCGCCCGCTGGTTGGAGTCCTCGGGCACACGGCTGCTCGTGGTCGAGGGCGAGTGGGCGAGCCCGTGGACAGGCGCGGGCCGCCACGCGCGGTGGGTCGACGCGCGTCGGGCCGACCGCGCGGCGCGCGGCGACCTGCGCACCACCTGAGCCTCGCTCACCCGCCCGACGGCACGCGTGCGCCCGAGGGGGATCAGGACTGCGTGGCCGCGACCCAGCGATCGAGCGCCTCGCGCGCGGCTCCCGAGTCGATCGAGCGCTCGGCGTGGCCGAGCCCCGCCGAGAAGCGCTCGACCAGGGTGCCCGAGGCCGTGCCCGGGAGCGTCGCATCCGCCACCAGGCCGGCGGCCGCGTTAAGCGCCACCGTGTCGCGGACCGGGCCCGTCTCGCCCTCGAGCACGCGTCGGACCACCGCGGCGTTCTGCTCGGCGTCGCCGCCCCGCAGCTCGTCCAGGGTGATCGGCGCAAGACCGAGGTCGCCCACCGGATCGAGGCGCTGCTCCGAGATCTCGCCGCCACGGACCTCCCAGAGGGTGGCCGGTCCCGTCGGCGCGAGCTCGTCGAGCCCGTCGTCGCCGTGGAACACGAGCGCCTCGCGGCCCTGCGACGCGACCACGCCCGCGAGCACCGGGGACACCCGCATGCTCGAGGATCCGATCGCGGTCGCCTGAGGCTGCGCGGGGTTGGTCAGGGGGCCGAGGATGTTGAAGGTGGTCGGGATGCCGAGCTCCTTGCGGATCGGCATGGCGAACCGCATGGACGGGTGGAACACCTGCGCGAAGCAGAAGGTGATGCCCACCTCCGTCGCGAGCTCCTTGACGCGCTCGACGGGAAGGTCGAGCCGCACACCCAGCGCCCCGAGCACGTCAGCGCTGCCCGACTTCGACGTCGCGGCGCGGTTGCCGTGCTTGACCACCGTCGGTCCAGCGCCGGCGATCACGATCGACGCCATGGTCGAGATGTTGACGGTGTGGGCGCCGTCGCCCCCGGTGCCGACGATGTCCACGGTCCGGCCGGGCACCTCGAAGCGCAGCGCGTGGTCCAGCATCGCCTGCGCGAGGCCCGCGACCTCGGTGGCCGTCTCCCGCTTGACGCGCAGCGCCGCGAGGAACGCGCCCATGGCCACGGGCGAGGCGGAGTCGGTCAGCACGGACTCCATCACCGCGGCGGTCTCCTCCGCGGTCAGGTCCTCGTGCTCGACCAGGCGCGCGAGCAGGTCCTGCAACGTCGCCACGAGAGCCCCTCAGGCGTCCGCGTCGGCGGGGGCGAAGAAGCCGTCGACGGCGTCGCGCACCGCGAACGGGTCGAGCGGGTGCGACACGGCGGCGTCCGCCTCCGACCAGGTGGCCAGCCAGGCGTCGCCGGGACGGCCGACGAGCAGGAGGATCGGCGGGCACTCGTACAGCTCGTGCTTCATCTGCCGTGCGATGCCCATGCCCCCGACCTTCGCGGCCTCCCCATCGAGCACGACCAGGTCGAAGCGCTCGTTGTCGAGGCGGTCGATCACCGCGGCGTGCGTGGCGGTCTCCACCCACTCGATCTCGCGCCCGTGCGTGGACGGACCGACGGCGAAGCGCACCTTCTCCCGCACGTTGCGGTCGTCGCTGTACAGCAGGATGCGCGCCTTGCGGGTCGCCGGGGCGCCGGACTCGTGCTTGACCACGTCGCTCATGTCGCCCATTCTGGCATGGCCGCGGGACCGCGCCACCCGTCTCGCAGGGGCGCGTCCGCCCCGGTTCGCGCGGCTTGAGCGGATTGCCGGGAACCGGCCCCGCGCCATGCGCGTTGAATGGTGTGAACTGCGTGCTCCGTGCGCTTTAATGGGACCTATGTCCCACGCCACGACTGCGCCGTCGCCCATCCACGCGACGCGTCCGAACCAGGTCGCCGTCGGCACCATCGTGTGGCTGAGCTCCGAGCTGATGTTCTTCGCGGGCCTGTTCGCGATGTACTTCACGCTCCGGGCTCAGGTCCCCGAGGTCTGGGCCGACAAGACCGAGCTGCTCAACATCCCCTTCGCCGCGGTGAACACGACCGTCCTCGTGCTCTCGTCGTTCACCGCGCAGGCGGGAGTCTTCGCGGCCGAGCGCTATCAGCGCCGCCGCACGGGCTCCCTGCTCAAGCTCAAGGGCTGGGGCATGCACGAGTGGTTCGTGCTGACCTACATCATGGGCGCGATCTTCATCGGCGGCCAGGTGTACGAGTACGCGATGCTGATCTCGGAGGGCCTCACCATCTCGTCGAGCCCCTACGGCTCGGTGTTCTACCTCACCACAGGCTTCCACGGCCTGCACGTCATCGGCGGTCTGATCGCGATGCTGTTCGTGCTGGGCCGGTCGTTCGCCGCCAAGAAGTTCGGCACGCACGAGGCCACCACGACCATCGTGGTCTCGTACTACTGGCACTTCGTCGACGTCGTGTGGATCGCGCTCTTCGCCGTGATCTACCTGATCCGTTAGGGGCTCAAGAGATGCATTCGCTCGCCAGGCGGCGGTACCACCGCGCGGCCCCCGTCATCCTCGTCGCCCTGCTGCTCGCGCTCGTCACCGGCGTGGCCTGGGCCATCTCCCAGGCGACCTCCGCGGACGCCGCCGTCACCACCACGGCCGACGACGTGACCGAGGGTCAGAAGCTGTTCGCCGCGAACTGCGCGTCCTGCCACGGGCTCGACGCCACCGGCACCGAGGGCGTGGCGCCCTCGCTGGTCGGCGTCGGCGCCGCCGCGGTCGACTTCCAGGTCGGCACCGGACGCATGCCGATGCAGGCGTCCGGCCCGCAGGCCATCGCCAAGCGCACGCAGTTCTCGCAGGACGAGATCAACCAGCTCGCGGCCTTCGTCGCCTCGCTGGGCGCCGGCCCCGCGATCCCGACCGCCGAGCAGGTCGACCCCGCGCTCGGAGACGCCGCGAACGGCATGCAGCTGTTCCGCACCAACTGTGCGATGTGCCACGGCTCCGTCGGAGGCGGCGGCGCGCTGACGCAGGGCAAGTACGCGCCGAACCTGTGGGAGACCACCCCCACCCACGTCTACGAGGCGATGCTCACCGGCCCGCAGTCGATGCCGGTGTTCAACGACGCCAACATCACCTCCGAGGGCAAGCGCGACATCATCGCCTACCTCGAGGCGCAGGACGCCGGCTCCCCCGGCGGCTTCCGCCTGGGCACCATCGGCCCCGTCGCCGAGGGCCTGTGGGGGTGGCTGATCGCCCTCGGACTCATCATCGCCAGCACCGTGTGGATCGGAGCCCGTTCTTCATGAGCACCGTAGACAAGCCCGCTGAGGATCACGGCGCGCCCGAGGCCTTCGAGGACCCGGGTCTGCCGTACCACCGTCCGCGCCGCGCGGACGTCGACGAGAAGGCAGAGAAGCGCGCCGAGCGCCAGGTGGCCGCGCTCTTCGGGATCTCGATCGTCGGCACGGTCGTCGCCATCGGCGCGTACTTCGCCATCGACATGTCGGAGGAGATCGACTCGATCCGCTTCGCGAACATGGCGATCGGCATCGGCATCTTCCTCGCCATGATCGGCATCGGCCTCGGTGCCATCCACTGGGCCAAGACCCTCATGCGCGACCACGAGATGGTCGAGGAGCGCCACGAGCTGCGGTCCTCCGACGAGTCCCGCGAGGGCGCGATCCAGAACCTCAAGGACGGTGCCGCGGACTCCGGGATCAGCGGCATCAAGCGCCGCGGCCTCCTGGTCGGCACCGGCGTCGCGGCGCTTCTCGCCGCTCCCCTGGCGATCCTGGTGCCGCAGCTGGGCAACATGGGCGCGGACTGGAACACCAAGAAGTTCGCGCACACCATGTGGCGCAAGGGCATGCGGCTCACCCGCGACCCCGACGGCACCCCGATCAAGGCCGCGGACGTCACCATCGGCTCCGCCTTCCACGTGATCCCCGAGGGTCTCAACGACCTCGAGCACGGGCTCATCGAGGAGAAGGCCAAGGCCGTCGTGCTCCTGCTCCGCCTCGACCCGCGCGACCTCAAGGTCCAGGAGGGCCGCGAGGACTGGTCGTTCGACGGGATCGTCGCGTACTCCAAGATCTGCACGCACGTCGGCTGCCCCGTGGCGCTGTACGAGCAGCAGACCCACCACCTGCTGTGCCCCTGCCATCAGTCGACCTTCGACGTGGCCGACGGCGCCAAGGTGGTCTTCGGGCCCGCGAAGCGGCCGCTTCCGCAGCTTCCGATCGCGGTCGACGACGAGGGCTACATCATCGCTCAGAGCGACTTCCACGAGCCGATCGGGCCGTCGTACTGGACGCGCCTCAAGAACACGTCCGACGGCCTGTCCGACTCGACCGAGGAGAGCAGCCACTGATGGGCACCCGACTCAACCGCGCCGCCGCGGGCACCGCGAACTACGTCGACGAGCGCACCTCGATCGGCGGCTTCGTCAAGTTCTTCGCGCGCAAGCTCTTCCCCGACCACTGGTCGTTCATGCTGGGCGAGATCGCGCTGTACTCGTTCATCATCCTGCTGCTGTCCGGCGTGTTCCTGACCGCCTTCTTCGTCCCCTCGATGACGATCGTCACCTACGACGGCCCGCTCGAGACGATGCAGGGCGTGGAGATGTCGGAGGCGTTCGCCTCGACGCTGCACATGTCGTTCGAGGTCCCCGGCGGCCTCCTCATGCGCCAGATCCATCACTGGGCCGCGCTGCTGTTCACCGCCGCGATCGTCACCCACATGGCGCGCGTGTTCTTCACCGGCGCGTTCCGCAAGCCGCGCGAGCTCAACTGGCTCGTGGGCTTCACCCTGATGATCCTGTCGCTCGCGGCCGGCTTCTCGGGCTACTCGCTCCCCGACGACGTGCTCTCCGGCAACGGCCTGCGCATCATCGAAGGCGTGACGCGCTCGATCCCGATCCTGGGCGAGTACATCTCCTTCTGGATCTTCGGTGGCGAGTTCCCCGGCGAGATCCTGATCCCCCGCCTCTTCACCATGCACATCCTGCTGGTGCCGGGCCTGATCCTCGCGCTGATCGCACTGCACCTGTTCCTGGTGTTCCTGCACAAGCACACGCAGTACCCGGGCGGTGGCCGCACCCACAAGAACGTCGTGGGCCTGCCCCTGTTCCCCGTGTACACCGCGAAGGCCGGAGGCTTCTTCTTCGTGGTCTTCGGCGTGGTGGCGCTCGTGGCGGCGCTGTTCACCATCAACCCGGTGTGGAACTACGGCCCCTACGACCCGTCCCCGGTCTCCGCAGGCACGCAGCCCGACTGGTACATCCTGTTCATCGACGGCGCGCTCCGCCTGATGCCGGGCTGGCTGTTCGACGTCATCCCCATGGAGTGGGAGTTCTGGGGCTACACGCTCAGCTGGAACCTGCTGATCCCCGCCGTCATCCTGCCCGGCCTGTTCTTCGGCTTCCTCGCGCTGTACCCGTGGATCGAGGCCTGGGCCACGGGCGACCGCGGCGAGAAGCACGTGCTCGACCGGCCGCGCAACGCGCCGGTGCGCACGGGCCTCGGCGTGGCGCTGATCACGTTCTACGTGATCCTCGTGATGGAGGGGTCGAACGACATCATCGCGAACCTCTTCCACCTGTCGCTCAACGACCTGACCTACTTCTTCCGGATCGGCATCTTCGTGATCCCGGTGCTCGCCTTCTGGATCACCCGGCGCATCGCGTTCGGGCTCCAGCGCAAGGACCGCGAGCTGGTGCTCCACGGAAACGAGACCGGTCGGATCGTCCGCCACGAGCACGGCGAGTACATCGAGGTCCACGAGCCGCTCGACGAGCAGGAGCGCTGGCTCCGCGTGGGCTACGAGGACATCGCGCCGCTGGAGATCGAGCCCGAGTTCAACGACCGGGGCGTGCGCCGCAAGGGCTACCGCTGGGATCGCTTCAAGCAGCGGCTGTCGCGCTTCTACTTCGAGCAGCGCATCTCCCCCGTCACGCCGGAGGAGCTCGAGGAGGCGCAGCACGCGCACCACTGACACGCATCGTCACCCGCAGGGGCGTCCCGGAGCATCCGGGACGCCCCTGCGGCGTTCCCGGCACCGTTGCCCGCCGATGCCGCGTTCCGAGCGAATCCCCAGCATCGTCCCGGAATGCCCGCGCCGACACGGGAGTTGTCACAGGAGAACCATCCTCGCCCCGTCGCCCTGCCATGAGTAGGCTCGGGACGTTCCCGGAAAACCGGCCGTGACGCGTGTGCGCCGCGGCCCGACCTTGGAGGAGATATGGCCGACTACACGCTGCCGGACCTCTCGTACGACTACGGCGCCCTCGACCCGCACATCGCGGGTCAGATCATGGAGCTGCACCACAGCAAGCACCACGCCGCGTACGTCGCCGGCGCGAACACCGCTCTGGAGAAGATGGCGGAGGCGCGCGACACCGACAACTTCGGCGCGATCGCCGGCCTCGAGAAGGCGCTCGCCTTCAACCTCGGCGGTCACACCAACCACTCGATCTTCTGGACCAACATGTCCCCGGAGGGTGGCGACAAGCCCACCGGCGAGCTGTCCGCGGCGCTCGACGAGCACTTCGGCTCGTTCGAGAAGTTCCAGGCGCACTTCACGAACAACGCGATGACCATCATGGGGTCGGGCTGGTCGATCCTCGCCTGGGACACCATCGGCAAGAAGCTCGTGATCGTGCAGCTCTACGACCAGCAGGGCAACGTGCCGGTCGGTCTGATCCCCCTGCTCATGCTCGACATGTGGGAGCACGCCTTCTACCTCCAGTACAAGAACGTCAAGGCGGACTACGTCAAGGCGTGGTGGAACGTCGTGGACTGGGCCAACGTCCAGCAGCGCTTCATCACCGCGACCGCGACTCAGGGCCTCATCGTCATGTGACGGACGTCCTCGTACCCGACAGGGGCCGCCTTCCATCCGGGAGGCGGCCCCTGTCGCGTCTCCTGGGTCCCCATCTCCCCCGGCCTGCCCGCTAGGTTGGGAGCATGCCGGGAGAGGCCCTGAGAGCCCGCGGGCGCGCCACGAGCGCCGCGGATCGACGCTCCGCGCTCTGGCTGCTCGTGGGGAGCCTCGCGGTGCTCCAGTTCGCGTACCCCGCGACCCTCGACGGACGGCTGTGGACCCTCCTCTACCTGTCCGTCTACATCGGGCTCGTCGTCGTCGCCGTGCGCATCGGCGCCGCCGACCCGCGACGCTTCTGGCCCCTCGTGGCGGCCGCCGCCGCCCTGGTCGCCGGCGCGACCTGGTTCGCGGTGCAGCAGGACGACCTCGCCGCGACGCGCGCGATGCTCGCGGGTTCGTTCCTGCTCCAGCTCGCGCTCATGGTGGCGCTCCTCGACGCGCTGGTCCATCCTCCCGCGCACGCGACGGTCACCGACCTCATCCTGGTGGCCGTGGCGATCTATCTGCTGTTCGGCGGCGTGTGCGGCCTCCTCTCCGCCCAGCTCGAGCTCGCCGCCCCGGGGAGCTTCGTCGACCAGACGGCGTCGGGAGAGCCGCTGGCCTGGCAGGGCCTCATCTACGGCAGCTACGTGACGCTGACCACGCTCGGCTTCGGCGACATCGTGCCGCTGGCCCCGTGGGCACGTGCCCTATGGTCGTTCGAGGCCGTGGTCGGGACCCTCTACCTCGCGATCGTCATCGCGCGCCTGGTGGGCCTCGGCGGGAGCCATACGTGGCTCCGCGGCAGGGACACCCGAGCGCCCGGTCCTGACGAGCCCTGAGCCGCGCCACGGGGAACGAGGACGGCCCGGTCCCCGCGCGGGGACCGGGCCGTGAACCGTTCGCGGCTGACGCTCAGTGGGCGTGCTGACCGCGCGAGAACTCGAAGACCCAGCCCCACAGGCCGATGGTGCCGAGCACAGCCGCCGGGACCATGATCCACCAGTCGACGGCCAGCGCCACGAAGGACAGCGCGGCGCCGGCGGCCAGCACCAGCGGCCACCAGCTCCACGGCGCGAACACGCCCTGCTCCCCCGCGTGGTCGGCGATCTCGCCGTCCTCCGCGTCCTCGGGTCGCTTGCCGTGGCGACGCTCGAGCATCTTGAAGTAGAAGCCGACCATGCCGAACATGCCGGCGGTCAGGTAGATCGCGAGGAACCCGACCCACTCGCTCCAGTGGGTGAAGATGCCGTACGCCGTGCCAGCCAGGATGAAGAAGGCCGTCGGGATGTTGAAGACATTCGCCTCGATGCGCATGCGGCTCTCCTCCTAGCCGACCGGGGCGTGGTCGGTGTTGTCGCGCTCGGCCTGATAGTGGTCGATCGCCGCCGCACCCGGGTGATGCAGGTCGAACGCCGGACGCTCCGAGCGGATGCGCGGGATGGACGTGAAGTTGTGGCGCGGCGGCGGGCAGGACGTCGCCCACTCGAGCGAGTTGCCGAAGCCCCACGGGTCGTCCACCGTCACCTTGGGCGCCCGCTTCGAGGTGATGTACACGTTCCACAGGAACGGCAGCGTCGAGAGCGCAAGCACCACGGCGCCGATGGTCGACAGCTGGTTCATCCAGGTGAAGCCGTCCTCGGGCAGGTAGTCGACGTAGCGTCGCGGCATGCCCATCGCGCCCAGCCAGTGCTGGACCAGGAAGGTGGTGTGGAAGCCGAAGAACAGCAGCCAGAAGTGCACCTTGCCCAGGCGCTCGTTGAGCATCTTGCCCGTGAACTTGGGCCACCAGAAGTAGAAGCCCGCGAACATCGCGAACACGACCGTGCCGAACACCACGTAGTGGAAGTGCGCGACCACGAAGTAGGAGTCGGACAGCGGGAAGTCGAGCACCGGCGAGCTCAGGATGATGCCGGTGAGGCCGCCGAAGAGGAAGGTGACCAGGAAGCCGATCGACCACAGCATCGGTGTGTCGAAGGTGAGCTTCCCTCGCCACATGGTGCCGATCCAGTTGAAGAACTTCACTCCGGTCGGCACCGCGATGAGCATGGTCATGAAGCCGAAGAACGGCAGCAGGACCGCGCCGGTGACGTACATGTGGTGCGCCCACACCGTGACCGACAGCGCCGCGATCGCGATGGTGGCGTACACCAGGCCGTGGTAGCCGAACAGCGGCTTGCGGCTGAACACCGGGAAGATCTCCGAGACGATGCCGAAGAACGGCAGCGCGATGATGTACACCTCGGGGTGGCCGAAGAACCAGAAGAGGTGCTGCCAGAGGATGGCGCCGCCGTTGTCAGGGTTGAACACCTGGGAGTGGAGCACGCGGTCCGAGCCGAGCGCGAAGAGCGCCGAGGCCAGCGGCGGGAACGCCAGCAGCACCAGCATCGACGTCACCAGGATGTTCCAGGTGAAGATCGGCATCCGGAACATGGTCATGCCCGGCGCGCGCATCGTCACGATCGTGGTGATGAAGTTCACCGCACCGAGGATGGTGCCGAAGCCACCGAGCGCGAGTCCGAAGACCCACAGGTCGCCGCCGACGCCCGGCGAGTAGACCGAGTTCGACAGCGGCGCGTACGCGAACCAGCCGAAGGATGCGGCGCCCTGCGGGGTGAAGAACCCCGCCATGGCGATCACGCCGCCGAACGCGTACAGCCAGTACGCGAGCATGTTGAGGCGCGGGAACGCCACATCGGGCGCGCCGATCTGGAGCGGCATGATGAAGTTCGCGAAGCCCGCGAACAGCGGGGTGGCGAACAGCAGCAGCATGATCGTGCCGTGCATGGTGAACAGCTGGTTGTACTGCTCGGCGGACTGGACCACCTGCATGCCCGGCTCGAACAGCTCCGCGCGGATCAGCAGCGCGAGCAGGCCGCCGACCACGAAGAAGAAGAACGACGTGATCAGGTACATGTACCCGATGGTCTTGTGGTCCGTGGTGGTCAACCACTTGATGACGATCGAGCCGCGCTTGGTGGGCGCGACCGGGACGGACACCTGGCGGGCGGCGTCGCCGCCGGCCTCGTACGAAACCGTGGCCATCAGGAATCAGCCTCCTCGTGCTCCTCGGTGAGCTGGACGACCTGATCGCGCGAGTACTCCTCGACGCCGATCTGCCCGGTGTAGCCCTCGTTGCGCAGCTCCTCCATGTGAGCGTCGTACTCGTCGCGGGAGACGACAGCCACGTTGAACAGCATCGACGCGTGGTACTCGCCGCACAGCTCGGCGCACTTGCCCTGGTACATCCCCTCCTGGGTGGGGATGATCTGGAACGTGTTGGTCCGGCCCGGGATGACGTCCTCCTTGTAGAGGAACGCGGGCACCCAGAACGAGTGGATGACGTCGCGCGAGTCGAGCGTGAACTCGACGCGCTCGCCCACGGGGAGGTACAGCGTCGGGAGCGTCTCCTCGACGCCCTCCTCGCCCGTCAGGCTCGCCTGGACACCGGGGTCGTACACGTCGTCGTCGACGTAGTTGAAGTCCCAGCTCCACTGCTTGCCGACCACGTTGATGTGGATGTCCGGGGTCTCGGACGTGTCCTTGATCGCGGAGATGTCCTCGACCGTGTACTTGAACAGCACGCCGATCATCAGCAGCGGGACGATGGTGTACATCAGCTCGAGCGGAACGTTCGCCCTGGTCTGCAGCGGGAGCTTGGTGTCTCCCTTGCGCTTGCGGTACACGATGACCGCCCAGAGGATCAGGCCCCAGGTGATGACGCCGACGGTGAGCGCGGCGATCCAGGAGCCGTTCCAGAGCGTGATGATCCGCCCGGTCTGGTTGGTGATCTCAGGGGTGCTGGGAAGGGCGCCGTTCTCAATCCCGGTGGAGCAGCCGGCGACCAGGGACGTCAGTCCCAGGGCGAGGGCTCCTGCCAGGGCTTTTCCGAGCGCGCGGGGACGCGAAATCGAGGACACACGGGCAGTGTAGCGCGCGATACGGTGAGGGCATGCAGGCCGCCCGCATGTTCCTCGACGCCAGTGGTTCCTCCCCTATGACGAATCGGGCGCTGGAAGCGTTCCAGGCGGGCCTCGCCGACGGCTGGGCGGACCCGACGCGGCTCCACTCGGAGTCGCGGCGCGCGCGCCAGCTTCTCGACGGTTCCCGCGAGGCGATCGCGGACGCCCTCGATGCGCGTCCCGAGCAGGTGCACCTCACCGCCTCCCCGCACCTGGGGCTCGAGCGCGTCATCGCCGGGGTGTTCGCGGCCCGGCGAGGCCGCGGCCGGATCGTCGCCTCCGCCGTGGAGCGCGACGCCACGCTCCACGCCGCCGACTACGTCAGCGGCGGGCGCCTCGCGACCGTTCCGGTCGATCGCGACGGGCACGTCGACATCGAGGCGCTCGGCGCCGAGCTGGCCGACCCGGACGTCGCGCTCGCCGCGGTCCAGCACGGCAATCACGAGATCGGGACGCTGCAGCGGCTCGACCGTGTGCACGCCGCGACGTCCGCGGCAGCCGTGCCTCTCATCGTGGACGCCACCGCGAGCATCGGCCACGTCCCCGCCCCCGAGCGATGGGACGCGTTGGTCGCGAACCCGGCGGACTGGGGCGGCCCCCAGGGCATCGGCGTGGTCGCGCTACGCCCCTCGACCCGGTGGCTGCCCGTGTGGCCCGAGGGCGACGACTGGGCGCCCGGCGGCGTCAGCGTCCCGGCCGCCCTGGCGGCGGCCGTGGCGCTGCAGGAGCGGCTCGAGCAGCTGGACGCCGTGGGCGCGCGGCTCGGGGCGCTGATCGACCACGTCCGCGCGCGGGCGACCGACTGGCCCGGCGTCGACGTCGTCGGCGATCCCGCGGAGCGGCTCCCGCACGTGGTGACGTTCTCCTGTCTGTACGTCGACGGGGAGGCGCTCCTGACGCGCCTCGACCGCGAGGGCATCGCGGTCGGCTCCGGCTCCGCCTGCACGACCAGCACGCTCGAGCCGTCGCGCGTGCTCGCCTCGATCGGTGCGCTCAGCCATGGGAACGTCCGGCTCGGTCTGCACCCGGGCGTCGGCGAGGCGGACATCGAGCGCTTCCTGGCGCTGATGCCGCGCATCCTCGGCGACCTGCGCGACGAGGCCGGGGCACCGGACCTTGGCTGAGGATCGCGCCTCCGGCGGGGACGATGCGTCGCCGTCCGGCGCGGCCGACGTCACCATCGACGCGACGGGGCTGCTGTGCCCTCTGCCGATCATCGAGCTGGGCCGGGCGGCGCGCGGGAGGGCGCCCGGCACCACGATCACGGTGGTCTGCACCGACGTGGCGGCGCGTCTCGACGTCCCCGCATGGGCCCGGATGACGGGCCACGAGTTCGTCGGGGAGACGAAGACGGACGGCGGGGCCGTGGCCCTCACCGTCCGTCTCCTCTAGGTGTTCTGATTCAGTTCGCGCGATCGGGTCGCCCCGCGCGGCTCAGCTGAACGAGTCTCCGCATGCGCACGAGCTCGACGCGTTCGGGTTGTCGATCGTGAAGCCCTGCTTCTCGATCGTGTCCGCGAAGTCGATCGTGGCGCCGTCCAGGTACGGGACGGACATCTTGTCCACGACCACTCCGACGCCGTCGAAGTCGCGGATCGCGTCCCCGTCGAGGGTGCGCTCGTCGAAGTACAGCTGATAGATGAGGCCGGAGCAGCCTCCCGGCTGCACCGCGAGGCGCAGGCGGAGGTCGTCACGACCCTCCTGCTCCAGCAGGCTCTTCACCTTGGCCGCTGCGGCATCGGTGATCACGACGCCGTGGGACTTGGTCTCGGTCGCAGTCTCGGTCACTGGCGCCTCCTCTCTCTCGGTTACGGGACCAGCGTACGCCGCGGCGCGGACATTCCCCACCCCCGGCGCGCGATTCGTTGATGGATCATCCACCGGCGAACAGGAACCGGCTCAGCGCCGCGGGGTCCATGTCTGGGCGACCCGGCGGATCTGGTCGGCCAGCCCCGCCTCCCCCGGCAGCCCCTCGTGCGCTCCCGCGATCCCCGCCGCCATCAGGTCGCGCCGGCCCAGCGCCAGGTGCGCGGTGACGGCGACGGCCGGCACCCCCGTGGCGCCGGCGACCCGGGCCGCGGAGGCCGCCACGCCGTGGTCGAGCCCGCGGGCGTCGAGGCGTCCCGTCACGCACGCGACCACGTCCGCGTCGGCGGCGGCACGGTCGAGACCGGCGAGCTCCGCGACGGCGGGCGCCGCCGGCACGATCCGCGCGCCGAGCGCCGCGAGCGCGTAGGCCAGTCCGCCCGCGGCGCCGCTGCCCGGCTGATCGGACAGGCGACCCGGCCCCAGCAGGGTGCGCCGGGCGGCGACCGGGTCGGCCTCGCGGGCGATCGCGGACCAGCGCTCCTCCTGTGCCTGCGCCGCGAGGGCGAGCGCGGCATCGTGCTCCCGTCCGTCGCGCACCGAGGCGCTCATGCCCGTGAAGCCGAGCAGCGGCCGGTCGGAGCCCGCGAGCGCCATGATGGCGAGCCCGCTCAGGCCCGCGCGCGCCGCCTCGAGCCCACCGCCCCACAGGTCTGTCGCATCCCCCGCCGGGGGCTCGTCGCCCACCGGCACCACGACGGTGCCGCTCTCCCCCGCCGCTGCCAGCCCGAGCAGCGCCGCCGCCAGCGCGGCGGGCTCCCAACGCGCCCCCGTCACGGGCGCGAGCACGAGCGCGTCCCCCCGTCGACGGGCCGTCGCCCCGCCGACGGTCAGCGCCTCTCCGTCGAGGGCATCGGCCGTGCGAGGCCCGCCGTCAGGCACGGGCACGGCGGCCACGTCGACGTGCGGCGCCGCCGCTCCCCAGGCCTCCGCCGCCGCCGAGGCGACCGCCGCGGGCGGGAGATCGGGAGCGTCGGGGCGGGGCCAGCTCTGGGCGGCGATCACGGCACGCATGGCCACCAGTGTGCCGTGTCCGTCATGCGACAATGTGCGAATGACCCAGACCTTCCATGAGCCCTCGCCGTCCGCGTTGATGCTCCTGGGCGAGCGTCGCGATCCGCTGTCGGAGCGCGGCGTCGACTGCCCGGGCGACCTGCCGGCGGCCTCGGACCCCGACCTGGTCGAGCGCGCGCGTGCCGCCAAGGAGGCGCTGGGCGACCGCGTCTTCATCCTCGGCCACCACTACCAGCGCGACGAGGTCATCCAGTTCGCCGACGTCACCGGCGACTCCTTCAAGCTGGCGCGCGACGCGGCCGCCCGCCCGGAGGCCGAGTTCATCGTGTTCTGCGGCGTCCACTTCATGGCGGAGTCCGCGGACATCCTCACCGGCGACGACCAGGCCGTGGTCCTGCCCGACATGGCCGCCGGCTGCTCGATGGCCGACATGGCGAACATCAACCAGGTGGACGATGCGTGGGCCCAGCTGGAGGAGGCCGGCGTCGCCTCCCGCACGGTCCCCGTCACCTACATGAACTCGACCGCGGCCATCAAGGCGTTCTGCGGCGCCCACGGCGGCGTGGTCTGCACCTCGTCGAACGCCGAGGTCGCGCTGCGCTGGGCCTTCGACCAGGTGGGCGGCGTCGACGGCGACGGCAAGGTCCTGTTCCTGCCCGACCAGCACCTGGGCCGCAACACCGCGGTGCTGCAGCTCGGCATGGAGCTGGACGACTGCATCGTCTGGGACCCCCGCAAGCCGCTCGGCGGCAACACCCCCGAGGCCGTCGAGGCGGCCCGCATGATCCTGTGGAAGGGCCACTGCTCGGTGCACGGCCGCTTCCGCCGCGCCCACGTCGACCGCTTCCGCGCGGAGGTGCCGGGCATCAACGTGCTCGTCCACCCCGAGTGCGCTCACGAGGTGGTCACAGCCGCCGACTTCGTGGGCTCGACCGAGTACATCATCAAGACGCTCGACGCGGCCGAGCCCGGCTCGAGCTGGGTCATCGGCACCGAGCTGAACCTGGTCCGGCGCCTCGCGAACGCGCACCCCGACAAGGAGATCCACTTCCTCGAGGACACGGTGTGCTTCTGCTCCACCATGAACCGCATCGACCTGCCCCACCTCGTGTGGGCGCTCGAGTCGCTGGCCGCGGGAGAGGTCCCCAACCGCATCGTCGTCGATGCGGAGACCCAGCGCCTCGCCAAGGTGGCGCTCGACCAGATGCTCGCGCTCCCCGCCCTCAACCCCGCCAAGGACTGACCCGAAGGACTGCCAGGGGCGGCCGCCCCGACATGATCATGAGCGACCAGAACACCAACGAGACCCCCGCGACCGAGATCCCCGGCATCGAGGTGCCGGGCGACAGGAAGGGGCGCCCCACCCCCAAGCGCAAGGACCAGGAGGCCGCGCGCCGCCGCCCGATCGTCCCCGACGGCAAGCAGGCGAAGAAGGAGCAGCGCGAGAAGATGCGCGCGCAGCGCGAGAAGGAGTACCAGGCGATGCGCGAGGGCGACGAGCGGCATATGCCGCTCGAGCACCGCGGCCCCGAGCGCCGGTTCCTTCGCGACTACGTCGACGCGCGCACCACCCTCGGCGAGTTCCTGCTGCCCGTCTCGATCGTCTTCGTGGTCGCGTCCCTGCTGGTCCCGTCGCAGACCTGGGCGGGCCTGGGCCTGATCGTCTTCTTCTACCTGCTGGTGATCATCGTCGCCGTCGACACGTTCCTGATGACGCGCCGGCTCAAGAAGCGCTTCGTGGAGAAGTTCGGCTGGAAGAAGCTGCCGCGCGGCTGGACCTTCTACGTGATCGCCCGCCAGCTCAACATCCGCCGCTTCCGTGCGCCGAAGCCCGCCGTTAACCGGGGCGAGTTCCCGAGCTGACGCGACCCGCGCATCGTCCGAAGGCGCCCCGGCCCCGTGCCGCGGGCGCCTTCGCCGTTCCCGGCCGGGTTCGGCTCCGGTCGCGTCCCTCGCCTAGGGTCGGACCATGGTCAACTACAGATACCTGGGCCGTTCCGGCCTCAAGATCACCGAGCTCACCTACGGCAACTGGATCACCCACGCCTCGCAGGTCGAGAACGACCAGGCGAAGGCGTGCGTGCGCGCGGCGCTCGACGTGGGCATCAGCTCGTTCGACACCGCCGACGTCTACGCCAACACCGCGGCGGAGACCGTGCTGGGCGAGGCGCTGAAGGGCGAGCGCCGCGAGAGCCTCGAGATCTTCACCAAGGTGTTCTGGCCCACCGGGCCGGGCGGGGCGAACGACATGGGGCTGTCGCGCAAGCACATCATGGAGTCGATCGACGGGTCGCTGCGCCGCCTGCAGACCGACTACGTGGACCTGTATCAGGCGCACCGCTACGACCACGACACGCCGCTCGAGGAGACGATGAGCGCGTTCGCAGACATCGTGCACGCGGGCAAGGCGCACTACATCGGCGTGAGCGAGTGGACCGCGGATCAGATCCGCGCGGGCGCGGCGCTCGCCAAGGAGCTGCGCATCCCGTTCGTGAGCTCGCAGCCGCAGTACTCGATGCTGTGGCGCGTGATCGAGGACGAGGTGGTGCCCGCCTCGAAGGAGGTCGGCGTCGGGCAGATCGTGTGGTCCCCCGTCGCGCAGGGCATCCTCACCGGCAAGTACGCCCCGGGGCAGCCGCCGCCCGCGGGCTCCCGCGCCACCGACGAGAAGTCCGGCGCGCGCTTCATCGAGCGCTTCATGCGCGACGACATCCTCACGCGCGTACAGAACCTGCGGCCCGTCGCGGACGAGCTCGGCCTCACGCTCGCGCAGCTCGCGATCGCCTGGGTGCTGCAGAACGACAACGTCTCGGCGGCGATCATCGGCGCGTCGCGGCCCGAGCAGATCGTGGACAACGCGAAGGCGTCCGGCGTGGAGATCCCCGCGGAGCTCATGACGCGGATCGACGACGTGCTCGGCGACGTGGTCGAGCGCGACCCCGGCCGCACCGCGGAGGCCGGTCCGGCCTCGCGCTGAGCGCGGACATGCGAGGACCCCGGAGCCTGATGGCTCCGGGGTCCTCGTTGCATCAAAGGAGAAAACAATGCATGCACGGCTGGCAGGTCCGTACATGCATGACAACGTGCTGGTCCCGCTCAGTGTTCCCGGGGGCTGGTTCCTGGTCGTCGGCATCGCCCCGGTGCCGCCCGCCTCCCGCTCCCACCGCCCGCCGCCCGTCCCACCGCCCGCTCCCATCCCGCGAGATGGACGCTGGGTGCCCGAAACCGCGCCGTTCCGCGCACCGATCCGCCATTTCGGGGCCGGTGGCGGGGCTGGCCGGTGGCGGGGCTGGCCGGTGGCGGGGCTGGCCGGTGTCCGGTCGATGCTCCCGCTCGCGGTCAGCCCGCAGCGGCGATCTCCAGGATCCGGGCGGCGGCCGGGGCCAGTCGCCTGCGGGGATCCCACACCGCGGCGAGGGGGCGCACCAGCGCCGGCCCGTCGACGCGGACCCGGACCAGGCGTCCGGCGGCGACGTCGTCGCGCACCGCGCGCTCGCTCAGCGCCGCCACGCCCCCACCGGCGAGCACCGTGGCGCGGATCGCCGCGGTGGTCGACAGCTCGGCCGCGGGAGCGGCGACGGAACCCGGACCCAGCATCGCGGCGAGCGCGCTCTCGAGGGTGAGCCGCGTGCCGGAGCCGGGCTCGCGGTTCAGGAGCGGCGTGCGCGCCACCTCCGCGGCGGAGACGGAGGTCCGGCGCGCCCACGGATGCCCGGGCGCGACCACCACGACCACCTCGTCACGCGCGACCACGAGCGCGGCGAGCCCGTCGGGCGGATCGGGGGTCTCGACGAAGCCGAGGTCGTCCAGCCCTGCGCGGACTCGTTCCTCGACGACCGCGCTGTTGATGGCGGTCAGCTCCACCTGCGCCGCGTCGGGATCGCGGCCGTAGGCCACGAGCCATCCGGGAAGCAGGTGCTCGGCCACCGTCAGGGACGCCGCGATCCGCACGTGTGCGGTGGCATCGGCCCGCAGCGCGGCGACCGACGACTCGAGGCCGTCCGCCTGCGCGAGGACGGCCGCCGCCCATCCCGCGATCAGCGCACCGTGGTCGGTGAGCCCGGTGCCTCGCGCGGAGCGGGCGAAGAGCGGGAGCCCCCACCGGCGCTCGAGCGCCCGCATGCGCTGCGACACCGCCTGCTGGCTGACGCCGAGCTCCTGCGCCGCGCCGGTGAGGCTGCCGTGCTGCTCCACGGCGACCAGCATCCGCAGCTCCTCGAGCGAGGTCCGCATGCCCACTCCTCTTTCTACAAGCGTAGGTTGTGGATCACCGGCATTCTGCCACTACCGGACCTCATGACGGCTTGGAACGCTGGACGCATGACACGCCGCACCGTCCGCCCCGTCCCGCCGAACTGGTTCGCGGTGGTGATGGGCACCTCGATCGTCGCGACCTCCGCCCACTCGCTTCCCTGGCAGCTGCCCGGGCTGGGCGCTCTCGCCTGGACCGCCTGGGCTGCGGCGGGGCTCGCGCTCGCAGTTGCGGTCATCGCGACCGTGCGCCACGTGCTCTCCGACCGCGGCGCCGTGCGCGCGTATCTTCTCGACGGCGCGGTCGCCCCGTTCTACGGCGCGCTCTCGATGGGTCTGCTCGCGTACGGCGCCGCCACCCTGCTGGTCGCCGGTCCCGCGCTCGGGGCGTCGGCGATCGCGATCGACTCCGTGCTGTGGACGGTTGGCACCATGGTCGGGCTCGCCACCGCTGTCGGGGTGCCCGTGCTGCACTTCACCCGGCATGAGACGGCGGCGGACTCGGCGTCAGGCGCATGGCTGATGCCGGTGGTGCCCCCGATGGTCTCGGCCGCGACCGGCGCGCTGCTGCTCCCATCCCTCCACGGCGCGGCCGCTCAGACCCTCGCGCTCGCGTGCTACGCGATGGTGGGCGCTGCAGGCCTCGCCTCGCTCGCCCTCCTGCCGCAGATCTGGTCGCGCCTGGCACACCACAAGCTCGGCGCCGCGGCCGCTGTGCCCACCCTCTGGATCGTGCTCGGCCCGCTCGGTCAGTCCGTCACCGCGATCGGGCTGCTGGCCGACCACGCGGGCCCGGCGCTCGGAGTCGAACCGGAGGTGCTGAGGGTCGGCGCCGTGCTCGTCAGCGTGCCCGTGCTCGGGTTCGCTCTGCTCTGGCTCGCCATCGCCGGGGTGCTGACGGCGCGCACGGCACGCACCGGGCTGCCGTTCTCGTTGGCATGGTGGGCGTTCACGTTCCCCGTGGGCACCTGCGTCACCGGGGCCTCGTCGCTCGCCGCACACACGGATTCGTCGGCGCTGGCCGCGATAGCCGTCGGCCTCTTCGCCCTCCTGCTGGGCGGATGGCTCGTCGCCGCTCGCGGGACCGTCCGGGACCTGGTGGCGCGGCGGGCTCAGCCCGCGGTGAGCGCGCGGTTGAGCCGCGCGACCCAGCCGGGACCGCGGTACACGAACGCCGTGTAGACCTGCACGAGCGTCGCGCCTGCGGCGAGCATGCGCCGCGCATCCTCCTCCGAGCTGATCCCGCCCACGCCGATCAGGCACATCTCGTCGCCCACCCGGGCGCGCAGCCGCCCGATGATCTCGACGGCGCGCGGCAGCAGCGGCGGGCCGGACAGGCCGCCGGGGCCGCGGTCGTGGGCGATGGTGGTGTTGGCCGCAACGATCCCGTCGAGCCCGAGCTCGAGCGCCAGGTCCGCGACCGCATCGACGTCCTCGTCCGCGAGATCCGGCGCGATCTTCACCAGCAGCGGGACGTGACGGTCCGTGACGGCGTCGTCCGCGGCCGCGCGGGTCGCCGCCAGGATGGGTCGCAGCGTCTCGACCGACTGGAGGTCGCGCAGCCCGGGCGTGTTCGGCGAGCTGACGTTCACCACCAGGTAGTCGGCGTGGCGGGCGAGCAGCGCGGCGGACGTGGCGTAGTCCTCGGGCGCCTGCTCCGCGGGCGTGACCTTGTTCTTGCCGAGGTTCACCCCGAGGACGATGCGCCGCCCGCGCCGGGTGGCACGGAGCCTCGCGAGACGCTCCGCCATCTCCTCGGCTCCCCCGTTGTTGAAGCCCATCCGGTTCCGCAGGCCCTGGATGTCCTTCTCCCGCCACGACCGCGGACGCTCGTTCCCTGGCTGCCCCAGCGGGGTCACCGTGCCGACCTCGACGAATCCGAAGCCGGCCGCCGCGAGCCCCTCGACCGCCTCGGCGTCCTTATCCATGCCCGCGGCCAGCCCGACGGGCGCCGGGAACGTCAGCCCGAGCGCCTGGACCGCGCCGGTGGGAACGGGACGGGGCACGAGGCCCAGCGCACGGCCCATCCGGAACGCCGGAGCGCCCATCCTGAAGGCCGCGATCCCGAACCGATGGGCGCGCTCGGCGTCGATGTGGCTGAGAAGGTGCCGGTAGAAGGATTGGTACACGAGTCCCAAAGTACCCGGGCTAGGCTCGTCGCATGACGTCACTCACCACCGCTCAGGAATCCGTCGCGTCGATCGACGCCGATGCGCTCATCGTGGGATGGGCCGCCGACGGCTCGGTCGCCGCCCACCCGCTGCTCTCGGACGAGGCTCGCGAGGCGATCGCCGCGGGCGCCGCCGCGCTCGACGCCTCGTCGAAGGCGGGCAAGGTCACGGTGCTGCCGGGCGTCGGCGTGGCCGCGCGCCGCGTCGTCGTGGTCGGCGTCGGCGACGCCACGACCGAGGACCTGCGCACCGCCGCGGGCGAGGCCTCGCGCGCGGTCGGCAAGAAGCCGGCGGCCGTGGTGGTCGCGCTGCCCGTGGAGTCGGACGAGGCGGCGGTCGCCGTCGCCCAGGGCGCGCTGCTCGGCGCCTACGCCTTCACCGACTACAAGTCGGACGAGGACGCCGCCACCGACACCGCGTGGACCGTGGCGGGTGCCTCGGACGCCGCGATCGCCCGCGCCCAGATCCTGATCGCGGCCGCCGCCGGCATCCGCGACCTGGTCAACACGCCCCCGCTGGACCTCTTCCCCGGCTCCTTCGCCGAGATCGCCCAGCAGCTGGGCGCCGCCGCAGGCGTCGAGGTCAAGGTGTGGGAGGCGCAGGATCTCGCGAACGAGGGCTTCGGCGGGATCCTGGGCGTCGGCATGGGATCGTCGCGCCTGCCCCGCCTGGTGCGCGTGGGCTACGCGCCCGAGGGTGCGACCCAGACCGTCGCGCTCGTCGGCAAGGGCATCACCTTCGACACCGGCGGCATCTCGCTGAAGCCGTCGAAGTCCATGGAGACCATGAAGTCGGACATGACGGGCGCCGCCACGGTGCTGCACGCCGTCATCGCCGCCGCCCGCGCCGAGCTGCCCGTCGCCGTGACCGCGTGGCTGTGCCTCGCCGAGAACATGCCCTCGGCCACCGCGCAGCGCCCGTCCGACGTGATCCGCATCTACGGCGGGAAGACCGTCGAGGTGCTCAACACCGACGCCGAGGGACGCCTGGTGATGGCCGACGGCCTGGTCAAGGCGTGCGAGGAGGACCCCGACGTGGTGCTCGACGTCGCGACGCTGACCGGCGCGCAGGGTGCCGCGCTCGGCACCCGCACCTCGGGCGTCATGGGCACCGAGGCGATCCGCGACGAGGTGGTGGCCGCCGCAGGCGAGGCGGACGAGCTCATGTGGCCGATGCCGCTCCCCGAGCACCTCCGGGCCGGGATCGACTCGAAGGTCGCGGACCTGCAGAACATGGGCGACCCGCAGGGCGGCGGCATGCTCACCGCCGGGATCTTCCTGCGCGAGTTCGTGGGCGACACCCCGTGGGGCCACCTCGACATCGCCCGTCCCGCCTACAACGAGGGCAAGCCGTGGGCCGAGAACGTCGCCGGCGCGACCGGCCACTCCCTGCGCACGCTGTTCCGCTTCCTGGAGAACCGCGCGCAGGCGTGACCTCCCGCTGACGCGAGACGGCCCGGCACCCCCGCGGGGGTGCCGGGCCGTCGTCGTCAGGAGGCGCCGGGACGATGCGCGGGCTCAGCCCAGCGACTTGCGGTGCTTCTCGTTCCACTCGCGCATGCGCGACGGGTAGCCGGACAGGTTGACGTCGAACGCGGGGATCGCGAACTGCTTCGCGAGCTTGCGCGCCGTCGCCTCGTCGGGCACCCGTCGCCGGGTCCACTCGCCCGACCCCGCCACGATCACCATGGTCGTCTGCGTGACGCGCGTCGGAGGCTCGATGTACGCCTCGCACTCGCCATGGCCGGCGACGAACTCGCGGAAGTGCTGGATGGTCTCCGCCTTCGCGTCCTTCGCCGCGGGCGCGGCCGGAGCGGACTTCGAGCGTGACCTGCGTGAGAACAGACCCATGCGCTCCAGCGTAGCCTCACCCGCCTGGTTCCCGGACGGCGCGCCACGGCCGGGCCCTTGGTCCTCCCACGTTCCCCGTTGGTGGCAAGATGGGCCGTACAGTCATCCCTACAAGGAGATTTCATAGTGTCCGAGTCCACCCCACGCTCGTTTGATGTCCTGATCCTCGGTGGCGGTTCCGGCGGTTACGCCGCGGCGCTGCGGGCCTCCCAGCTCGGCCTCACGGTCGGCCTGGTCGAGGAGTCGAAGGTGGGGGGTACGTGCCTCCACAACGGATGCATCCCGACCAAGGCGCTGCTGCACGCCGCGGAGCTCGCCGACAACGCGCGCGAGGGCCACAAGTACGGCGTCAACTCCTCGCTCGAGGGCATCGACATGCCGCAGGTCAACGCCTACAAGCAGGGCGTGATCGACCGCCTCTACCGCGGCCTCACCGGACTGGTGAAGTCGCGCAAGGTCACCGTCATCGAGGGCCACGGCACGCTGGTCGGCACCGACACGGTCGAGGTGAACGGCGAGCGGTACACGGGCGCGAACATCGTCCTCGCCTCCGGCTCCTACGCCCGCTCGCTGCCCGGCCTCGAGATCGGCGGCCGCGTCATCACGTCGGACCAGGCGCTCCAGATGGAGTGGGTGCCCCAGACCGCGATCGTCCTCGGCGGCGGCGTCATCGGCGTCGAGTTCGCCTCCGTGTGGACGTCGTTCGGCTCGAAGGTGACGATCGTCGAGGCGCTCCCCCACCTCGCCCCCAACGAGGACGAGTCGCTGTCCAAGGGGCTCGAGCGCGCGTTCCGCAAGCGTGGCATCGACTTCAAGGTCGGGGTCCGGTTCCAGGGCGTCGAGCAGTCGGACCAGGGCGTCAAGGTCACGCTCGAGGACGGCACGGTGCTCGAGGCCGACATCCTGCTCGTCGCGGTCGGCCGCGGCCCGCGCACCGCGGACCTGGGCTACGAGGCGCAGGGGGTCCCGATGGACCGAGGCTTCGTGCTCACCAACGAGCGCCTCCACACCGGCGTCGGCAACATCTACGCGGTCGGCGACATCGTCCCCGGCCTCCAGCTCGCGCATCGCGGCTTCCAGCAGGGCATCTTCGTCGCCGAGGAGATCGCAGGCCTCGCGCCCCAGGCGATCGTCGAGTCGAACATCCCCCGCGTCACCTACTGCGAGCCGGAGCTCGGCTCGGTGGGCCTGACGGAGAAGCAGGCCGTCGAGAAGTACGGCGCCGACAAGGTGAAGTCGCTGGAGTACAACCTGGGAGGCAACGGCAAGAGCCAGATCCTGGGCACCACGGGCTTCATCAAGCTGGTCCGCGTGGTCGACGGACCGGTGGTCGGCATCCACATGCTCGGCGCACGCGTCGGCGAGCAGATCGGCGAGGCTCAGCTGATCGTCAGCTGGGACGCCCACCCCGAGGACGTGGCACCCCTGATCCACGCCCACCCCACCCAGAACGAGGCCCTGGGCGAGGCGCACCTCGCCCTCGCCGGCAAGCCGCTCCACGCGCACGACTGAATCCGAACGAGGGAGTTCCACACCCATGGCAAACGACGTCACCCTTCCCGCGCTCGGCGAGTCCGTCACCGAGGGCACCGTCACCCGCTGGCTGAAGTCCGTCGGCGACACCGTCGCCGTCGACGAGCCGCTGCTCGAGGTCTCGACCGACAAGGTCGACACCGAGATCCCGTCGCCCGTCGCGGGCGTGCTGCTCGAGATCCTGGTCCAGGAGGACGAGGACGCCGAGGTGGGCTCGGTGCTCGCGCGCATCGGCGCCGAGGGCGAGGCGCCCGCGGAGGCCGCCCCGGCCGAGCCCGCGGCTCCGGCGCCCGCACCCGCGGCGGAGGCTCCCGCCCCGGCTCCTGCCGCCGCTGCTGAGGCCGCGCCCGCACCCGAGCCCGCAGCCGAGGCAGCGCCCGCGCCGGCCGGTGGCGGGCGTGAGGTCACGCTGCCCGCCCTCGGCGAGTCCGTCACCGAGGGCACCGTCACCCGCTGGCTGAAGTCCGTCGGTGACACCGTGGAGGCCGACGAGCCGTTGCTCGAGGTCTCGACCGACAAGGTCGACACCGAGATCCCGGCGCCCTTCGGCGGCGTGCTGACGGAGATCCTGGTGGACGAGGACGAGGAGGCCGAGGTCGGAGCCGTGCTGGCACGCATCGGCGAGCCCGGCTCCGCCCCTGCGCCCGCGGCCGCGCCCGAGCCCGCTGCGGCTCCGGCTCCGGCTCCGGCTCCGGCTCCGGCTCCGGCTCCGGCTCCCGCTCCTGCTCCCGCCCCGGCCGCTCCGCCGGCTCCCGCGGCAGCGCCGGCGGCGCCCCCTGCGCCCCCTGCCCCCGCTCCTGCAGCCCCGGCGGCTCCCGCCGCGCCCGCACCGGCCGCGGCGTCGACCGGCTCCGGCTACGTCACGCCGATCGTCCGCAAGCTCGCGGCAGAGAAGGGGGTCGACCTCGGCTCGCTCGCCGGCACCGGCGTCGGCGGCCGCATCCGCAAGGAGGACGTGCTCGCCGCGGCCGAGGCGGCTGCCCCGGCCGCACCCGCGGCGGCACCCGCCGCGGAGACCGCGCCGGCCCCCGCATCGTCCGCCAACGAGGTGACGGTGTCCGAGCTGCGCGGCCAGACGGTCAAGATGACCCGCATCCGCAAGATCACGGCCGACAAGATGATGGAGTCGCTGCACGGCATGGCGCAGCTCACCTCCGTGGTCGAGGTCGACTGCACCAAGATCTTCGCGCTGCGTGCCAAGAACAAGGCCGCGTTCTCCGAGAAGCACGGGGTGAATCTCACGTTCCTGCCGTTCTTCACCCGTGCCGTCGCCATCGCGCTCACCGAGCACGCCTTCCTCAACGCCTCCGTCGTCGACGGCAGCATCGCGTACCACCCCACGGTGAACCTGTCCCTCGCGGTCGACACCGAGAAGGGCCTGATGCTCCCCACGCTGAAGGATGCCGACTCGAAGACCATCGCGGATCACGCCAAGGGGATCGTCGACCTGGCCGGCAAGGCCCGCAGCGGCGGCCTCAGCTCGGACGAGATCTCGGGCGGCACGTTCTCGGTGACCAACACCGGCTCGGGCGGCACGCTGTTCGACACCCCGATCGTCCCCGCCCCCCAGGTGGGCATCCTCGCGACCTGCGCGATCGTGAAGAAGCCCGTCGTGGTCAAGGGCCCGGACGGCGAGGACGTCATCTCGGTCCGCCCGATGTGCTATCTCCCGCTCAGCTACGACCACCGGATCGTCGACGGTGCGGACGCGGCCCGCTTCCTGCAGACCGTGAAGCGGATCATCGAGGCCGGAGAGTTCGAGTCCGAGCTCGGCCTGTAGATACGAGACACCAGAAGATGCGCGTCGTCATCGCGGGCTCCTCGGGGCTCATCGGAACGGCGCTCACGCACTCGCTTCACGAGGGCGGCCACGACGTGGTCGCCCTCGTGCGGCGTCCGGCGCGCGACGATCACGAGTCGCAGTGGGATCCCCGCGCCGGAACCCTCGACGCCGACCTGCTGCTCTCCGCCGACGCGGTGGTCAACCTCGCGGGCGCCTCGATCGGCGACAAGCGCCTCACCGACGCGTACGCGGCGGTGGTGCGCTCCTCGCGCGTGGAGTCGACCGCGACGCTCGCGTCCGCGCTCACCCGCGGCTTCGAGGGCGTGCTGATCCAGGGCTCCGCGATGGGCTACTACGGCGACCGGGGCGACGAGGTCCTGAGCGAGCGCTCCGGGCCCGGGTCGACGCTGCTTGCGAGCATCGTCCAGGACTGGGAGGCCGCGGCCCAGCCGGTCCGCGACGCGGGGATCCGCACGGTGACCGTGCGGACAGGGCTGGTGCTCGCCCCGCACGGGGGGTTCGCGGAGCGGCTGCTTCCGCTGGTGACCCGCGGTCTGCTGAGGTCGCTGGGGCCCGGCGACGCGTGGCACTCGTGGATCACGCTCGAGGACCACATCCGCGCCCTGCGCTTCCTCATCGACAGCGAGCATGCGGGCGCGGTCAACGCGATCGCGCCGGCGGCGGCCCGTGACGCGGCGTTGATCCGCGCCCTCAGCGAGGCGGCGGGCAGGCGCCCCGGATTCAGCGTCCCCGCGTTCGTGCTCGAGGCCGCCATCGGACCCGCCGTCGAGGATCTGCTGTCCTCTCAGCACGCCCAGCCCGGCGTGCTGACCAGGCTCGGCTTCGAGTGGCACCACCCCACGATCGAGGACGCCGCGCGCTGGGTCATGGCGCGGCGCTGACGTCGCTCACGCGCCACCGCTCCCCCGACCACACGAGCTCGAGCACCGCGGTCTCGACCGCCGCCTCGATCTCGCGCCTCTCACCCTCCGCGGTGACCCACGTGTGCGCACCGATACGCGTGGTCACCTCGACCGTCGCCGCCTCACCGTCGACCATCACCGTCGAGGCCTCGATCTCCGGGTCGCCGAGCCCCTCCACCGCGGCACCGTCGGCCAGCAGCGCGGCCTGATGCTCGAGCTGCGCCCACGCGGCCGACCCCGGGACCGCCAGCCCGGCCAGCGCATCGCCATCGCCCGACTCGAGCGCGGCGAAACGTGCCCGCGTCAGCTCGCGGGCGGCGTCGGTGGGCTCCACCCCGACCGGCGGCTGCGCCGCGGCCTCCACCAGGACCGTCGTGGCGCCCGCCGCGCCCTCCGGCACCGACGGCGGGAGGGCGCTCCACAGGAAGCCAGCCGTGAGCGCGAGGACCACCGTCCCCGCGACGAGCGGGACGCGTCGCCGCAGCCGCCATGCCCACGCGCGGGGATCACGCGCGGTCGCCGCAGTCGAGGCGGCGGACCGGAGCGACGGCGCGACGTCGACTGCCTCGGGCCGCCACCGGGCGGTCTCGGCGCAGCTCGTCAAACCGGCAGCGATCGACTCGGCGGGTGGGCGCGCGGCCGGATCCTCGGCCAGCAGGGGTGCCGTCCAGGCATCCGCCTGGACGGCGATCGTGGGAGCCGCCATGTGGCGGCCCAGCCTCCCGAGCGCGTAGACGTCTCCGGCAGGGCTGGGTCCGCCCGCCGCCTCGGGCGCGGCGAAGCCGGGCGTCCCGTGCTCGCGACCGAGCGCGGGTCCGATGAGGTCGATCAGCAGCGGACGCTCGGCCACGAGCACGTTGCCCGGAGAGACGTCGCCGTGAGCCAGGCCGTGGCGGTGCAGCGCGGCGAGGGCGTCGGCGAGGCCCGACATCAGCCACACCCACTGCTCGAGCGACGTGATGCCCGCGTGCGGGCCGGTTCCGCGCGCGGTGCCCAGGTCGGGCGCGGACACCCGCGGGGTGCAGACCTGCACGGTGGACCCGTCGCGCCGCACGTCGAGGGGCGGCACCAGGCCGGGGTGGTCCACCGCCGCCAACGCCGCCATCCGTGCGCGGGCGGCGCGCTCGACGGCGTCGCCCTCCCCCACGTCGCGCACGACGCGACGCAGGGAGAGCGGTCGAGGGCTGGTCACCCCCTCACGGTGCCACCGGCCCCACGAGGGGCGGGCGTTCTCCACAGGGGCGAACGCCCGCCCGGCGTCAGTCCCCGATGCGGCGGGCCGGCCACCACGCGCGCCGGCCGATGTCGCCGATGAGCCCGGGCACCAGGAGCGAGCGCACCACGAACGTGTCGATGAGCACGCCCGCGGCCACGATGAACGCGATCTGCGCAAGGAAGATCAGCGGGATCACCCCGAGCGCGGCGAAGGTCGCGGCCAGCACGATGCCCGCGGAGGTGATGACGCCTCCCGTCACCGCGAGGGCCCGGCGGACGCCCTGACGCGCGCCGTGCTCCAACGACTCCTCGCGGGCCCTCGACATGAGGAAGATCGAGTAGTCGACGCCGAGCGCGACCAGGAACACGAAGCCCAGCAGCGGCACCGACGGATCCGTGCCGGGGAACCCGAGCACGTGGTTGAACACGATCGCGGACAGGCCCATGGTCGCGGCGAAGCTCAGCACGTTCGCGAGGATGATCAGCACGGGCGCCAGGATCGAGCGCAGCAGCAGCATGAGCACGATCAGGATCACCACGAGGATCGTGGGCAGGATGATGACCAGGTCCCGCTCGCTGGTGAGCCGGGTGTCGAGCGACTCGGCGGCCTGGCCACCGACCAGCGCGTCCGCGTCGACGGCATGCGCCGCCTCGCGGACGTCGGCGACGATCTCGAGGGCCTCCGCCGACGACGCGGACACCTGGGTGACCGCGTTCACCTCGACACGGCCGTCGATGACGATCGGGTCCTCAGGGACGGCGCCCGCGGGGGCGCCCGCCGCCACGGCCGGGGTGAGCAGGTAGGCCGCGCTGACGCCGTCGACGGCGGCGACGGCGGACAGCACGTCCTCCGCCGAGTCCTCCGGGGTGATCACCCGGATCGGCGACGTCGCGCCGGCGTCGAAGTGCTGCTCGAGGAACTCGAAGCCCGAGACAGACTCGGTCTCCGCGGTGAAGATGTCGCGCTCGCCCAGCCCGCCGGACTTGAAGGTCGGCACGAACGCGGCGAGCACCACCAGACCCAGCGCGGCGGACGCCCACACGACGCGCGGGCGGGCGTCGACGAACCGCGACACGCGGCCCCAGACCCCGGCGCGCGCCTCGACGGCCTCGATGGTCTCCTCCGCCTCGTGGTTGTCATCGCCGCGGTAGCGCGGCATCGCCGGCCAGAACACGCCCCTCGCATGCTTGCCTCCGATCAGCAGCAGCGCAGGCAGCAGCGTGAGCGCGGCGAGGAACGATGCGGCGATGCCGATCGCGCCCGCCGGACCGAGCGCGGCGTTCGACTTGAGGTCGCTCAGCAGCAGCACGAGCAGGCCAAGGACCACCGTGCCGGCCGAGGCCGCGATGGGCTCGAGCGAGCGCCTCCAGGCGCGGCCCAGGGCGGCGTACGGCGAGCGCACGCGCAGCAGTTCTTCGCGGTAGCGCGCCACCAGCAGCAGCGCGTAGTCGGTGGTGGCGCCCACCACCAGGATGAACATGATGCCCTGGCTCTGGCCGTTGAGCGTGATCACGTCGGCCGACGCCATCGCGTAGACCGCGATGATGGCGCCCGTGAGCGCGAGCATCGACGTCGCGAGCACCAGGAACGGCAGCACGGGGCTCCGGTAGACGATGAGCAGGATGATGAGGACCACGCCGAGCGCGACCAGGAGCAGGATGCCGTCGATCCCGCCGAAGGCCTCCACCAGGTCGGCCACCAGCCCCGCCGGACCGGTGACGTAGCCGGTGAGGCCTGTGTCGGCCTCCTCCCAGGCCGCGCGCAAGGTGTCCACGTACCGCTGTCCGATGGTCTCCTCGCCCGCCGCCTCGTCGAACACCTCGGCGTCGACCGCGAGCGAGGCGAGGATGGCCTCGCCGTCCTCCGACGGCACCGCGGTCGGACCCTGGCCCTGCGGGCCGGTCAGGGTGACGTCGCCGACGGTGCGACCGTCGGGGTCGCCCTCGAGCGGGACCGCCAGGGCGGAGTCGAGGAAGGCCTGGACGGTCGCGAGGTCCTCGGGACCGCCCTCGACCACCAGGAGCGCGGGGACGGACTCCGTCGGCGCGAACTCCGCGTGCGCGGCCGCCGCCTCCGTCGACTCGGCGCTCGAGGGCAGGAACGCGGCGGAGTCGTTCTCCTGCACCTCCGACAGCACTCCGAAGGTCTGTCCGCCGGCTCCGCCGATGGCGAGCCAGGCGACGATGGTCAGGACGACGGCGATGGGACGGAGCCAGGGACGCTTCAGCACGTTCATAGTGAACGGCTCAACCGCGCGCGCGGAGCGATATTCCCGCGCGCGCAGAGAAGTTACCCTTCTGTGATGCGGATCGTCCCCCTCGACCTCGGCACACGCCTGATCCCGTACCAGGAGGCGTGGGATCTTCAGCGCCGGATCCATGCCCAGGTGGTGGCCGGCGAGGAGCCGGACACCGTGCTGCTCGTGGAGCACGAGCCCGTCTACACCGCGGGCAAGCGGACCGCCGCGTGGGACAGGCCCGTCGACGGCACCCCGGTCGTCGACGTGGACCGCGGCGGTCGCATCACGTTCCACGGCCCCGGCCAGCTGGTCGGCTATCCGATCGTGCGCCTCGCGGAGCCCGTGGACGTGGTGCGCTACGTGCGGACGCTCGAGCAGGCGGTCATGGACACCTGCGCACACTTCGGGATCGAGACGATGCGCGTCGAGGACCGCTCGGGCGTGTGGCTCCCGGCGGCGGACGGCCGCCGCGAGCGGAAGATCTGCGCGATCGGCGTGCGCGTCGCCAAGGGCGTCACCATGCACGGCTTCGCGCTCAACTGCACCACCGACCTGGCCTGGTACGACCGCATCGTCCCGTGCGGCATCTCCGACGCCGACGTGACCTCGCTGAGCGCCGAGCTGGGCCGCGAGGTGACGCTGGACGAGGCGCGCGAGCCGCTGCTCGGATTCCTCGAAGCCGCCCTCGCCGACGTAAGGTGGGCGCAGGCGAGCACCCCCGCCGACTCCCCGCTCCCCACGAAGGAGACCGTGTGACCATCGCACCCGAGGGCCGCAAGATGCTGCGCGTCGAGGCCCGGAACGCCGCCGTTCCGATCGAGCGCAAGCCCGAGTGGATCCGCACCAAGGCGACCATGGGCCCCGAGTACAAGGACCTCAAGGGTCTGGTGAAGTCCGGCGGCCTGCACACCGTGTGCGAGGAGGCGGGCTGCCCCAACATCTTCGAGTGCTGGGAGGATCGCGAGGCGACCTTCCTCATCGGCGGGGACCAGTGCACGCGGCGCTGCGACTTCTGCCAGATCGACACCGGCAAGCCCGCGGACTTCGACGCGGACGAGCCGCGCCGCGTCGCCGAGTCCGTCCAGCAGATGGGCCTCAAGTACTCCACCGTCACCGGCGTCGCGCGCGACGACCTGGCCGATGGCGGCGCCTGGCTCTACGCCGAGACGGTGCGGCAGATCCACGCGCTCAACCCCGGCGTGGGCGTCGAGCTGCTGATCCCCGACTTCAACGCCGAGCCCGACCAGCTGGCCGAGGTCTTCTCCTCGCGCCCCGAGGTGCTCGCGCACAACCTCGAGACCGTGCCGCGGGTGTTCAAGCGCATCCGCCCGGGCTTCCGCTACGAGCGCTCCCTGTCCGTGCTGACGGCGGCGCAGGAGGACGGCCTGGTCACCAAGTCGAACCTCATCCTCGGCATGGGCGAGACGTTCGACGAGGCCGTCGAGGCGCTGCGTGACCTCCACGCCGCCGGGTGCGACCTCATCACCATCACCCAGTACCTGCGCCCGAGCCCCCGCCACCACCCCGTGGACCGCTGGGTCAAGCCGCAGGAGTTCGTCGACCTGTCCGACATCGCGACCGAGATCGGCTTCCTGGGCGTCATGTCCGGCCCGCTGGTGCGCTCGTCGTACCGTGCCGGCCGGCTGTGGGGCCAGGCGATGCGGCGCAAGGGTCGGGAGATCCCGGCGCCGCTCGCGCACCTCGGCGAGGAGACGGAGTCCCGCCAGGAGGCCTCCGCGCTGCTGCGGGCGAATCCGACGCTCGCCGGCTGACCCGGAGGGTCCGGCTCCCGCACGTCACGCACTAGACTGTCCCGCATCATGGCTAAGGACACCTCGCCTCAGAAGAAGCAGCGCTGGTACTCGCTGGTCGCCCAGGCCTACAAGGTCACGGCGCCGCACGACAAGTGGCTGCTGCCCGGCATCATCGGCATCATCGTGGGCGGCATCGCCGTCTTCGTGGTGATCGGTCTGATCATCGGCGGCACCGCCGCGATCATCTACACCTCGATCTTCGGCGTTCTCACCGCGCTGCTGGGCGCGATGTACTTCCTCACGCGCCGCTTCGAGAGCAACGCCTACGCCCGCATGGCGGGCCAGCCCGGCGCGGCCCTCGCGGTCGCTCAGGCCATCCGCTCCGGCTGGGAGTTCCAGGACGAGCCGGTCAACATGGATCCCCGCAGCCAGGCGATCGTGTTCCAGGGCGTCGGCAAGGGCGGGATCGTGCTGCTGGCCGAGGGCGGCAACGCCGCGCGCAAGACGGTGCAGACCACGACCAAGCGCATCGAGAAGCTGGTCCCCGGCGTCCCCGTCACCTCCTACTACGTGGGCTCGGGCGAGGGCGAGGTGTCGCTCGCGAAGCTGCAGCGCACCATCCGCAAGACCCCGAAGGCGCTCAACAAGAACGCGCAGGCGACCGTGAAGGCGCGCCTCAAGGCGATCGGTGGCAGCAAGCCCCCGCTGCCGAAGGGCATCGACCCGGTCCGCGCGCGCCCGGACCGCAAGGGCATGCGCGGCCGCTGAGCCCGACGACGACCCGCCCGTGAGCCCCCGAGGGGGAGCTCACGGGCGGTTTCCTCGTCGTGGGCGACTTCTGCGGGGCGCTCAGCGTGGCGCGCCGAGCGTGACGCGCACCCCGAGCGGCCCCGCCCCGAAGGAGACCTCGCGCATGTCGGCGACGCGCGGCAGACCCTCCGTGGCGGGCGTCGACAGCCCTCCGACGACCACCACCGTCGCCCCGGCCTCGAGCGCGGACCGCACCCCCGCATCGGCGTCCTCGAACACGACGCACTCCCCCGCGGTGGTGCCGAGCAGCCCGGCGCCCCTGCGGTAGGGCTCCGGGTCGGGCTTGCCGCGCTCGACGTCCTCGGCCGCGACCATGCGGGTCACCTCGGGGAAGCCGAGCCGTTCCATGCGTCGCAGGGCTGCCGTCCGGACGGCGGAGGTCACGACGGCCCACCGCGCCGGAGGGATCGCCCGCACCGCCGCGACGGCGCCCGGCACCTCGACCTCGGCGTCGAAGCGCTCGTTCTCCCAGGCGCTGATGCGCGCGAACCAGGGCTCGATGTCCGCGTCGTCCCCCAGGAACCGCCGCAGCGTGGCCCGGGCCGGGACGCCGTGGACGTGCGCGAGCACCACCGCCGGGTCGAGGCCCACCTCGCGCGCGAAGTCGCCCCACACCTGGTCCACCATGCCGGTGGAGTCCACGAGCGTGCCGTCCATGTCGAGCAGGACGCCGGCGACGTCGAGCACCGTCATGCGGCGGCTCCCGTACGGACGATGCGGGTGCCGGCCAGGCGGTCGTGCAGCCCTCGCCCGTCCGGTCCCCACACGACGGCGGGGATGACGAGCGCGAGGAGCGCCGTGCGGATGAGCGCCTTGACGGGGCCCACGAACGACGCACCGTCCTCCCGAATCACCCGGAGCCCCATGACGCGATGCCCGATGGTGGTGCCCAGGGTCGCGACCAGCAGCAGATGCTGCGCCGCCCAGACGCCGAGAGTCGCGAACGGCGCTCCGGCGAGCAGCACCCGCTCGGGCAGCGTGGCGACGCCGGGATCGAGGGCCGGGTCGGCGAAGAACGCGCTCGATACGAGCAGGCTGAGGATCCAGTCGATGCCGATGCCGAGCAGCCGTCTCATGGTGGGCGCGACGGGGGTCGCGGCCGTCTCGTCGGGAGTCACGGCGTCAGCCTAGCCGCGGTCGCCGCGGGGCCGATCCGTGCGGGCGATGGCCGGTTTCGGGGCCACATGTAACAGTTCTGAAACATCGCCTGTATCCGGAGGCAACAGTACGGCCCTAGGGTGGTCATGCCAGAGAAGGCCTTCCACCTCATCTAGGAGTACCGGATGTTCAAAGACGCCAATGAGGCGATCGAGTATGTGAAGAACGAGGGTGTCGAGTTCGTCGACATCCGCTTCTGCGACCTCCCCGGTCAGATGCAGCACTTCAACATCCCCGCGTCGCAGTTCACCGAGGACGTGTTCACCGAGGGCGCGATGTTCGACGGTTCGTCGATCCGCGGCTTCCAGGCGATCAACGAGTCCGACATGAAGCTGCTGCCGGATGTCGCCACCGCGTTCATCGACCCGTTCCGCAAGGCCAAGACCCTGGTCATCAACTTCTCGATCGTGGACCCGTTCACGAACGAGCCCTACTCGCGCGACCCCCGCAACATCGCGGCGAAGGCCGTCGAGTACCTGAACTCCACCGGCATCGGCGACACCGCGTTCTTCGCGCCCGAGGCCGAGTTCTTCATCTTCGACTCGGTGCGGTTCGACACGAACCAGCACGAGGGCTACTACCACATCGACTCGTCCGAGGCCTGGTGGAACACCGGCACCGAGTACGAGGAGGACGGCACCCCGAACCGCGGCTACAAGACGCGCTACAAGGGCGGCTACTTCCCCGTCTCCCCCGGCGACCAGTTCGCGGACCTCCGCGACGAGATGTGCAAGGTCCTCGAGGAGGTCGGCCTGCACCTCGAGCGCGCGCACCACGAGGTGGGCACCGCCGGTCAGCAGGAGATCAACTACCGGTTCAACACCCTGCTCCACGCCGGTGACGACATCCAGAAGTTCAAGTACGTCATCAAGAACGTGGCCTGGAAGCACGGCAAGACCGTCACCTTCATGCCGAAGCCGCTGTTCGGCGACAACGGCTCGGGCATGCACGTGCACCAGTCGATCTGGAAGAACGGCGAGCCGCTGTTCTACGACGAGGCCGGCTACGGTGGCCTGTCGGACATCGCCCGCTGGTACATCGGCGGCATCCTGAAGCACGCGCCCTCGCTGCTCGCCTTCACCAACCCGACCGTGAACTCGTACCACCGCCTCGTGCCGGGCTACGAGGCCCCGGTCAACCTGGTGTACTCGGCTCGCAACCGCTCCGCCGCGGTCCGCATCCCGATCACCGGCTCGAACCCGAAGGCCAAGCGCATCGAGTTCCGCGCGCCCGACCCGTCGTCGAACCCCTACCTCGCGTTCGCGGCGCTCCTGATGGCCGGCATCGACGGCATCAAGAACCGCATCGAGCCGCCGGCCCCGGTCGACAAGGACCTCTACGAGCTTCCCCCGGAGGAGCACGCCCTCATCCCGCAGGTGCCGGACTCGCTCCCGAAGGTGCTCGACTCGCTCGAGGCCGACCACGCGTTCCTCACCGAGGGCGGCGTGTTCACCGAGGACCTCATCGAGATGTGGATCGACCTCAAGCGCACGCAGGAGATCGACCCGCTGCGCTTCCGTCCGCACCCGCACGAGTTCGAGCTCTACTACGACTGCTGAGCAGCCCGCGTAGCGTTCACCCGAAGGCCCGTCCCGCATGCGCGGGGCGGGCCTTCGGCGTCGCAGGCCGGCCGCGGCACCCGTCCGAGCGCTTGCACCGTGCACGCCGGTCGGGAATCCTTGGGTCAGTTGCCTGCCACCGGAGGGGGATGCGGGGAGCATGAGCGTGACGGCGAGGAGCACGGCGCGCGGGGACCGTCCGGCGCCCCGCACCCTGCTCGGCGTGCTCGCGCGCAGCGCCTGGTTCCTCGAGGACGAGGTGAGCGCGATCGCCGAGCTCGTGCCGCCCGGCGGCGTCTGCGTCGACGTCGGCGCCGGGTACGGCCTGTACACCGCCGCGATGATCACCGCCGTCGGCACGGGCGGCACCGTGCACGCGATCGAGCCTCAGCCGTCCTCGCGTCGCGTGCTCGACGCCGTGGTGCGGCTCTACCGCGCCGACGACCGCGTGGTGCGCCACGCGTGCGCCATCGGCTCGGCTCCGGGCCGCTCGGAGCTGAGCGTGCCGGTGCGCCGCGGCCGCGCGGTCTCCGGCCGGGCCTTCGTGACCAGGCACGCCACCGGCGCGGGACCCAATGCCGCGGACTTCGCCGGCGAGCGCCGCTATCCCGTCGAGGTGTCGACCCTGGACGACCTGGCCGCCCTCCATGGGCTCACCCGGCTCGACATGATCAAGGCCGATGTCGAGGGCGGGGAGCTCCACGTGCTGACCGGAGGAGCGCGCACCATCGCCCGGCACCGGCCGATCGTCCAGCTCGAGATCGAGGAGCGTCACCTCGACAAGTACGGGATCTCCGTGGCGCAGGTGACGGGCTTCCTCCTCGACCAGGGCTACACGATGCACGGGTGGACGCGGCGGGGGTGGCGCCCGGCGGCGCGCGTCACGGACGAGCGCCGCAACTACCTGTTCACTCCCTGATCGCGCGGCCGGGAGCGCCCGGCCATCCCGGGACAGCGCGGCGCGACTCGCCTACGATGACAGGAGCCGCCCGCTTCGGAGGTGAGGCATGAACGCCCGGTCCGCGCTGCTGTCCCTGCCCGTCGCGCTCGCGCTCGCGCTCACCGGGTGCAGCCAGATCCAGGAGTTCCGCGGCCAGATCGACGACATCCGCTGGTGCTCCGACGTGGTGCGGCTGGCGGCCGCTGTCGACAGCGCGAACGCCGAGGCCGCGCGCAACCTGGTCGATGCGCTCGACCGCTCCGGTCCCGAGGACCTGGCCGACGACGTCGGCGTGGTCCGGTCGGTGGTCGAGGACATCGAGGCGGGCATCGCGGAGGCGACGGCGCTCACCGAGGACGAGGTCACGTCCGCCGTCGGCCGTCTGGTGGACCAGGTCGAGGAGCGCTGCGAGGGCGAGCTGCAGGACTTCGGCTCCGAGTAGCTCCCGCGCGCGGCGCGCACGCGCCTCCGGGACGTTGGACCCGAAGAATCCGAAGGAAACGCGCCCGCGACCCGCCTGGCTCATTCTCTTCATCTGAGCGCTCCACTTGCGGCGCACATCGATATGCAGGCGGACGCGCGCGGCGCCTCCCTGCTCCGGTAGCCCCCGCAACGCATCCCCGGAAATGCCGTACGGATGCTCGTTGAAGCGCGTCGAAACCTCTACGTAACTTTGCCTCGAAAGTTCAACGGCGAAACAGAGAGGCAGCGCAGAGTGACGAACGACGTCGTACTCACGGTGACCGGCATGTCGAAGAGCTTCGGCGTGGTCCGCGCGCTGAAGAACGTCGACTTCGAGCTCCGCGACGGTGAGCTCCACGGCCTGATCGGCGAGAACGGCTCGGGCAAGTCGACGCTCACCTCGATCGTCGCGGGCAGCCAGCCGGCCGACACCGGGACCATGATCTTCCGCGGCGGGCCGTGGTCCCCCGCGACGGTCAACGAGTCGCTCGCGAACGGCATCGGCATGGTCGTGCAGGAGAGCGGCACCGTGCCGGGCATCACCATCGCCGAGAACCTGTTCCTGGGCGAGACGGGCCAGTTCTCCACCCTGGGCCTCGTCAACCGCCGCGAGATGAACGCGCGCGCTACCGCGGCGCTCGAGGCGATCGGCGTCACCGACGTCAACCCCGCCACCCCCGCGGGCGCCTGCGACTTCCAGACCCGCAAGCTCGTCGAGCTCGCGCGCGTGATGATGTACGACCCCGCGGTGGTCGTGATCGACGAGACCACCACCGCGCTCGGCCAGGACGGTCGTGACCTGCTCTACAAGGCGATGGACGACCACAAGACCCGCGGCGCCGTCATCTTCATCTCGCACGACCTCGACGAGATCATGTCCGTCTGCGACCGCCTCACCGTGCTGCGCGACGGCGACATCATCTGCACCTTCGACAAGGACGAGTTCGACGAGGGCGCGATCCGCGCCGCGATGATCGGCCGCTCGATGGAGGGTCACTACTACCGCGAGGACAACAAGGCCACGGCGAACGACGAGGTGATGCTGTCGGCGACCGGGCTGAACCTCGGCGACAAGCTCCGCGACGTCACCATCGACGTCCGCAGCGGCGAGATCGTCGGCGTCGGCGGGCTGAGCCACTGCGGCATGCACGAGCTGGGCAAGGCGCTCTTCGGCGCAGTGGTGCTCGACTCGGGCGCGGTCGAGTCACGCGGCGTGAGGATCTCGAACGAGCGCCGCGCCGTCCGCAACGCGCTCGGCTACGTCTCGAAGGACCGCGACACCGAGTCACTCAGCCTGAGCGCCTCGATCCGCGACAACATCGCCAGCGCCGGGCTCCGGCTGATCGGCAAGGGACGCGCGGGGCTCATCACCTCCGGCGCCGAGAACGCCTACGTGAAGACCCCCATGGACCAGCTGGAGATCAAGGCGCCCGGCGCCGGCACCATCGTCTCCACGCTCTCCGGCGGCAACAAGCAGAAGGTCGTGTTCGGCAAGTGGATCGCGTGCGGCACCGAGGTCCTGATCCTCGACTGCCCGACCCGCGGCGTCGACGTCGGCGTCAAGCAGGCGATGTACCGCCTGATGACCCAGCTGAAGGACGAGGGCAAGGCGATCGTCCTCATCTCCGAGGAGATGACCGAGCTCATGGGCATGAGCGACCGCCTGCTGATCATGAAGGACGGTCGCGTGGTGCGCGAGTTCGAGCGCAGCGCCGACCTCAACGAGATGGAGATCATCGAATGCATGATCTGAACGGCACCACCGTGGCCCAGGACGATGCGGTGGCGGGCACGCCCGCCACGCCCACCAAGGCCGCCATCGCCAAGGAGGACGCCGCCGCGGCCGCCAAGGCTCGACGCGGCAAGCTCTTCGCCGACCTCGCGCCGCTGATCGGTCTCGCGGTCCTCGCGGTCGCGTTCGTGCTGGCGGGCACGTCGGCGGGCACCAACATGGGCTACGCGGTCGAGACCCTGGTCAACCAGTCCGTGATCGTCATCATCATCGCGACCGGCGCCATCTTCATCTTCGCGATGGGCTCCTTCGACATCAGCCTCGGTGCCTCGACGCTGGTCGCCGCCATGGTCGCGGGCCTGGTGCACAACGCGACCGGGAACCTCTGGCTGATGCTTGGGGCCAGCGTCCTCGCGGCCGTCACCGCCTCCCTCATCAGCGCGACGCTCGCCGCCGTGTTCAACCTGCCGGTCTTCGTGACGACCGTCGCCATGCTGTCGGTGCTGGGTGCCGTCGCCGCCGCGCTCGTCCAGACCACGGGAGGCGCCCAGATCCGGATCGACCGGTCGTTCGCCCGCGAGTACGACACGCTCACGGTGAAGATCATCGTCGCCGTCGCGTTCCTCGCGCTCTGCGTGTTCCTGTTCAACTACACACGCCTGGGCCGCGTGGAGAAGCTCATGGGCGGCAACCCGGTCACCGCGAGGCTCACCGGCGTCTCGATGAAGCTGACCGCCATCGCGGCGTTCGCGATCGCCGGCCTCGGCGTGGGCCTCGGCGCGTTCCTGACCGCGCTCCGCACGCCCACCCTCACGGTGACCAGCGCCTCCGACATCGGGATGAACATCCTGGTCGCGATGGTCTTCGGCGGCATGGTGATCTCCGGCGGGCCCCGCAGCCGGATCTACGCCGCGATCATCGGCGGCATCTCCATGGCGCTGCTCAACCAGACCATGTCGATCATGCTCCAGGGCATGGCCGGCGGCGCCGGGATCGCCCAGATGGTCCGCGCCGTCCTGTTCCTCGCCGTCGTCTGGCTCGCGGCCTCGGGCTTCCGCACCAAGGTCCTGCCCCGCTGACCACCCTCCCCTGCTCCACCAGATCGCAGTACCCCACCCAATGAAGGGAACATCATGAAGATCACTCGCAAGATGGCGTTCGGCACCGCTGCTGGTGTCGCCGCCGCGCTGTCGCTGGCCGCCTGCTCGAGCAGCGCGGGCACCACCGACGGCTCGAGCGCGGGCGCGACGGACGCCGCCGCGGCCGACCCGGTGAAGATGTGCGTGCTCGTCGCCGACGTGACGTCGTCGGAGGCGCTGAGCTTCCGCGACTACTACACCGACTACATCGCCGGGAACTTCCCGGTGGAGTTCGTGTACTCCGACGAGCTGGCGGACGCCGAGGCGGAGAAGACCGCGATGGAGGGCTTCATCGCGAACAACTGCGAGGCCGTCATCTCCTTCGCGTCGGCGGACCGCCCGACGCAGCTCGACATGGCCGAGGACGCGGGCATCTACTACGCCGTCGCGACCGGCGCCCTGTCCGAGGAGGAGTACGAGACCTTCAAGGACTACGAGTACTACGTCGGCGCCATCGGCCCCGACGCGATGACCGAGTACCAGGCCGGCTACGACATGGTGAAGCACTTCACCGCCGAGGGCGACACCGAGTTCGGCATCTTCGGCGGCGGCGTGCCCTACTACCTCGAGATGCACATCTACCGCGCCGCCGGCATGCTCGCCGCGCTCGCGGAGGACCCGACCACCTCGTACGGCGGCGCCACGGAGATGGGCGACATCCTGGGCAAGATCTACCAGGACGGCACCATCAAGATCGCGGACTTCGAGTCGGACGTCTACACCCTCTCGGGCTACCTCGAGACCTGGGACTTCGACGCCGCGTGGCAGGCCAGCATGGCCGACATGATCGCCGCGGGCCCCGACGCGATCCTCGCGGTCGGCACCGGCAACGCGATCCTGGGCGCCGCCGTGGACGGCACCGGCATCCAGATCGGTGACATCGACGCCTACACCGAGGACAACCTCGTGGCGATGGAGAACGGCACCCTCGGCTTCCTCGCGGGCAAGTTCACCTCGATCAACGGCCCGATCTTCGCGGCGACCCTCTCCGCGGTCCAGGGCGAGCCCTACCGCACCGCCGAGGGCTCGGCCTTCGCGCTGAGCCAGGGCTACTGGGAGGCCACCACGGCCGAGGAGTTCCAGGAGATCGTCGACGCCGACAACGTCGACGCCCCCGTCTACGACGTCGACGCCCTGTCGCCGTTCGTGGCCTCCGGCGCGAGCTACGACGAGTTCGCCGACTTCGTGAGCAAGTACACGTTCGCCGACCTGGTCGGCTGACACACCCCTAGGAAAGGACAGGGAGGCACCAGAGATGGGCAGCTTCATGCGACGGGCAACGGGAACCCTGATCATCCCGGTCGGAGTGTTCGCGGTCGTCTGGGCGCTGGCCGCCATCGACGGTGCCTCCCTGTTCAGCTCCAGCGACAGCCTGATGATCCTGGCGCGCACCACCGCGGTGACGATGCTGACGACCATGGCTCTCGCGATCAACCTCAACAGCGGGCGCTTCGACTTCTCGCTGGGTGCCATGGCGCTCGCGTCGAGCACCATCGGCGCCACCATCGCGATCAACGTCGGCGGCGGCTTCCCCGCGATGGCGGCCGTGACGCTGGCGGCCGGCGCGCTCCTGGGCGCCTTCTCCGGCCTCCTCTACGTGACGCTCCGCATCTCCCCGCTGGTGAGCTCCCTGGGCGTGACGCTGCTCTTCGAGGGCCTGGCGTTCACCATCACCGGCGGCGGCAACATCAGCTTCACGCAGTACCCCGAGCTCGTCGCCTTCGGCAAGAACCTCACCGCGCTCGTGATCGTGATCGTGCTCGCGCTGGTCGGCGTCTACACCGTCTTCGACCGCTCGCGGTTCGGCTCGGACTACCGTGCCCTCATCACCGGTCAGCACGCCGCCGTGTCGGCCGGCGTGAAGGAGAAGGGCAACGCGATCGCCACCTACGCGGTGTCGGGCGGCCTGATGGGCGTGGTGGGCCTGATCCAGGCGTCGGGCAAGGGCCTCATCGAGGCCGGCAGCATCAATTTCTCGACCATCGGCATCATGTTCACCGCGTTCCTTCCGATGTTCGTCGGCGGCTACATCGGCCGCTACTCCAACGACAAGCTCGGCTACCTGCTCGGCGCGCTGAGCATGTCGGTGATCGGGCTCGGCTACTCGGCGCTGCGGCTCACGTCCGCACAGCAGTCGCTCATCACGGCGTTCCTGCTGGTGGCCTTCCTCATCTTCCTGAGCAACGAGGAGCGGGCGAAGCACTGGTGGCGTCGGGCCCGGCTCGGCAACCGGCCGCCGTCGGGACCCGCCGCGCCCCCGCGCGAGACCGCCGGCGTCGGGGCCTCGGCGTGACGGCCGCGACGGCCACGGGCCCGCGTCCACGGCGGCGATCCGCCGACCGGTCGTGACCGGGACCCGGGGCATCGTCTTCGCCCTCGACGGCGTGCTGGTCGACACCGACGAGACGAGCTTCCGGGCGTGGGCGACCGTCGCCTCCCGCCTGGGCATCGCGTTCGGCCGCGACGACCACGCCCGGCTGCGGGGCCTGTCCCGCTCCGAGACGCTCGACGCGATCCTCGCGCTCGGCGACGCCGAGGTGTCGCGGACCGAGAAGGAGCTTCTCGCGGACGAGCGCACGGCCATCCACCGCGAGCTCGTGCGCGGGCTGTCCCCGCGCGACATCGACCCCGCGGTGCCCACGCTGCTCGCGGACCTTCGCGCCCGCGGGCTGCGGCTCGCCGTCGCGTCCGCGAGCCGCAGCTCCCGCATGATCCTCGAGCGCACGGGGCTCCGGGACCGGTTCGACGCCGTGTCGGACGGCGCGAACATGTCGCGCCGGGAGCCCGATCCGGAGGGCCTCCTCCGCGCCGCCGACCTTCTCGCGCTGCCCGCGTACCAGTGCGCGGCGGTCGTGAGCACCCGCGAGGGCGCCGGCACGGCGCACGCCGGCGGCTTCGGAGAGGTGCTCGGCCTGGGGGACGCCGCAGCACACCCCGATGTCACCCGGGCCCTCGCGAGCGTGGCGGGCATCGCCGCCCTCGTGAGCGTCTGATCAGCCCTCGCCACCGGGACGCGAGACAATACCGCCGTGTACTCCGAGAGCGAGCTGGTCGTCCTGCCGCGCGCGCTGCCCGCGCGCGTGATGTTCGTCGAGTCCGACGGCATGGTCCCGCCGAGCCGTCGTGACGAGTCCCAACTGATCTTCGTGGTCCACGGCCGCCCGACGGTGGTCGACGACGAGGACGAGGTCACCCTCGAGCCCGACGACGTCTATCTCGCGAACGCGCGGCGGCTCGTCGCCCTCGAGTCCGACGACCCCTTCCAGGTGATCGTCCTCCGACTCGACGTGCGGCGCCTCGACGAGTCGCTCGACGAGGTCGAGTTCCGCGTCAACTCGGCGGCGGCCTCCCACCGCCGCGCGTTCCGTCCGCTGCTCCACCTGCTCGCCCTGGTCGTCAAGGCCAACGCGACCGAGGACGAGCAGAACCGCTTCAAGACCCTCGCGCTGCTCTACGCGCTGCTCGACGAGCTGACCCGAGGCTTCATCGCCGACCCCGCCGGCGGCACGACCGCGTCCGACAAGCATCGCAGCCGCATGCGCCGGCTCCTCCGCTACATCGACGAGCACTACGCGGAGGCGCTGACCCTCAACCAGGTCGCGGCGCACGAGCACCTGTCCGCGCCCTACCTCTCCGCGTTCTTCAAGGAGAACGTCGGGATGACGTTCTCCGCGTACTACAACGCGCTGCGGCTCGACCGGGCGGTCGACGACCTGGTGACCACCGACGAGAGCGTCGAGACGGTGGCCCGCCGCAACGGCTTCAGGGATCCCCGCGCCTTCGTCAAGGTGTTCAAAGAACGCTTCGGGGTGCTGCCGAGCCAGTACCGCCGCGACGAGCTGCAGAAGAAGGAAGGCCGCGACGGCCCGTCACGCCGATCGACCACGGCGCGACCCGCGCCGGACTCCCCGCTGGCCCTGCTCGCGAAGTACCTGCCCGAGGAGAGCGACGGTCACGTCACGGCCGCCTTCGACGCGGATCCGCTCGCGAAGGTGGTCGCGGTGGACGCGATCGACGTGACCGCGGACGGGCGCGCGCTCCACCACGCGTACCGCAAGGTGACGACCGTCGGCCGCGCCAAGGAGCTGCTGTACCAGGAGGTCCGCGACATGCTCGCCGAGTGGCAGGCGGACGTGGGCTTCGAGTACATCAAGTTCCACGGCTTGTTCGCGGACGACATGCACGTGTACCGCGAGGACAGGGACGGCCGGCCGGTCTACAGCTTCGTCCTGCTCGACAAGGTCCTCGACTTCCTGCTGTCGATCGGGCTCCGGCCGTTCGTCGAACTCTCCTTCACGCCGCAGGAGATGGCCTCGATCGCGGACCGGACGGTCTTCTCCGCGCCGTTCAACGTCAGCCCGCCGGCGAGCCTCGAGGGCTGGACCGCGCTGGTCGAGGCGTTCGTGAGGCACGCGATCGACCGCTACGGGCACGCCGAGGTGTCCCGCTGGCTCTTCAGCCCCTGGAACGAGCCCGACACCGGGTCCACGCTCTTCGGCTTCGACGACGACGCGCTGTTCTACGACTTCTACGACGCGACGTACGACGCGGTGAAGCGGTCCGGCACCGACCTGGCGTTCGGCAGCCCCGCGATGCTCGTGAGCTACGCCCAGGACAAGGACTGGCTGCTCGCCTTCCTCGACCACGCCGAGGCCGCCGGGCGCGCCCCGGACTTCCTCACGGTGCACTTCTACGACAACGACTTCTCGCGCGCCCGGCTCGACGAGCACTCCCCCGGAGAGCCGGCCGGGCTGCGCCTCAACAAGGACCAGGACACGTTCCACAAGACCGTCCGCCAGCTCCGCATGCTGCTCCAGGAGCGGGGGATGGCCACCCCCGTGTACATGACCGAGTGGAACCTCACGGTGTCCCACCGCGACCTCCTGAACGACACGACGTTCAAGAGCTGCTACCTCGCGAAGAACCTGCTCGAGAACTACGACGACCTGGACTCGTTCGGCTACTGGATGCTCACGGACCTGGTCGAGGAGCTGCAGCCGTCCGACGACATGTTCCACGGCGGCCTGGGGCTCTACACCTACAACGGGGTCAAGAAGCCCCACTACTACGTGCTCGCCGCCCTGCGTCGCGCCGGCGACCGCCTGCTCGCCTCAGGCGAGGGCCACTTCGTGACGGCCAGCGATCACGCCGTGCAGATCTACCTGTACAACTACGAGCACTTCAGCCACCTGTTCGCCTCGGGCGAGCGCTACGACATGACCTACCTCGAGCGCTACGCCCCGTTCTCCGAGGTCGGGCGCATGGACGTCTCGCTGGAGCTCACCGGGCTCGCGCCGGGCACGTACCGCCAGCGCGAGGAGGTCATCAACGCCGACCACGGCTCGGCCTTCGACACCTGGCTGCGGATGGGCGCGCCGTCGATCGATCCCCCGGAGGTCGACTACATCCGGCAGGTCTCCGTCCCGCAGATGATCGTGAACGACGTGGAGGCGGGCGTCGACGGCACGCTCACGGTCTCCGCCGTGCTGGAGCCGCTCGAGGTCCGGGTGATCGAGCTCGTGCCGCGCCGTCGCGCATCCTGACGAGGGACGGCGCGGCGCCCCCGGGTCTCTCTCGAGAGCCGAGGGCGCCGGGACGGGACGATGCGTCAGCCGCGCGATCCCCCCGGGTGCGGCTCGCCGTCGGCGAAGGCGGGCGCGGCGGCGAGATCGCCGCCCGAGATCGCCTCGCCGGAGCTCGCGATCGCGGCCTCCCGCTCGGCCGCCTCGGACGCGACGTGGGCGTCGCCGCCCGCTGCCGGGCGCATCGTCACCAGCAGGCCCGCCGCGAGCGAGGCCAGCAGGACGGCTCCGACGGACACCCACATGGCGGTGGTGAAGCCGTGCACGGCCGCCTGCGCCATCTCGGCAGGGGCGGACGCGCCGGTGTCGACGATCCAGTTCGCGGTCGCCGTCGCGGCGATCGTGTTGAGCAGCGCGATGCCGACGGAGCCGCCCACCTGCTGGGTGGTGTTGAGGGTCGCCGAGACCACGCCCGCATCGGTCCCGCGCACTCCCCCGGTGACGGTCGCCATCGACGGCATGAACGTCATGCCCATGCCGAGGCCGAGCACCACCAGACCGGGCAGCACGTGCAACCAGTACGACGAGCCGACCTCGATCTGCGTGAGGAACGCGAGGGCGCCCGCGCCGAGCAGCGTGCCCGGGACCATGAGGCGGCGAGGCCCGACCCGCGGGAGCAGGCGGGCGGAGATGCCGACCGCGCCCGTCATCATGCCCAGCACCATGGGGAGGAACGCGACGCCGGTCCTCAGCGGCGAGTAGCCCTGCACGCCCTGGAGGTAGTAGGTGAGGAACAGGAACACGCCGAACATGCCGATCTGCGTCAGGCCGACGGCGAGCAGCGCGCCCACCCGGTTACGCTCGCGCAGCAGGTGCAGCGGCAGCAGCGCGTGCGGGGTACGGCGCTCGACCAGGACGAACGCGACCATCAGGATCGCGCCGAGCCCCAGCATCCCGAGGACGAGGCCGGAGGACCATCCGTGCTGCTCCGCCTCGCTGAGGGCGAAGACGATCGCGAGCAGGCCGCTCGAGGCCAGCACCGCGCCCGGGATGTCGAGCCGGGTGCGGATGCCCGGCGTGCGGCGGTCGTGGAGGAACAGCGCGGTGCCGATGACCGCGACCACCGCGATCGGGACGTTGACCATGAGCGTCCAGCGCCAGTCGACGTACTGCGTCAGCGCGCCGCCCAGGATGAGACCGATCGCGGCGCCGCCGCCGGCGATGGCGCCGTAGACGCCGAGCGCGCGAGCGCGCTCCTTCGGCTCGGTGAAGGTGATGTTCAACATCGACAGCGCCGCGGGGGCGAGGAGCGCGGCGAACACTCCCTGGAGGGCGCGGGCGACCAGCAGCATCGTGAGCGACTGCGAGAAGCCGCCGAACGCCGAGGCGAGGGCGAAGCCGCTCAGGCCGATGATCATCGTGTTCTTGCGGCCGAACACGTCGCCGAGGCGACCGCCGAGCAGCAGCAGCCCGCCGAACGCGAGCGTGTAGGCGGTGATGACCCACTGGCGGTCGGCATCCGAGATGCCCAGGTCCGCCTGTGCGGTGGGCAGCGCGATGTTGACGATCGTCATGTCGAGCACGACCATCAGCTGCGCGAGGCCGATCGCGGCGAGCCCCCACCAGCGGCGGGGATCGGGGGTGGTGTCCATGGGGAGCCTTTCGTGTGCAGGGGCCGCGACGGCAGGGACGTTCGTCGAGCGCGACCATGCGGGGAGCCCGTGAGGGCGGTGCCGGCGAGGCGCCGGCGACGGTCCGGGCGGCGGCGGGACGATGCCCGGGGAACTTCCTAGCCGACCGGTAAGTTCTCTCGGTGATAGTATTCACACAACTAACCGGTCGTCAAGTCAATTCCCGGGACGTGTCGGACCGCCGCATCGTCCCCCGCGAGAGGTAGGAAGGAAGCCATGACCGACACCGCCACGCGCCGCCGGGGCGACACCCGTGCGCGCATCCAGGACGTCGCGCTCGAGCGCTTCACCTCGCAGGGCTACGACCAGACCTCGCTGCGCGAGATCGCCGAGGACCTGGGCGTCACCAAGGCCGCGCTCTACTACCACTTCAAGTCCAAGGAGGAGATCCTCGACTCCTTGATCGCGCAGGTCCTCGACGAGGTCGACGCGCTGGTGACGTGGATGAACGACGGCCCGGCGACGCGCGAGCGGCGCCTGGAGATGATCGCGCGGCTGGTCGACGTCACCCGCGGCACCCCCGGCGAGGTGATGCGGTGCGTGCAGCAGAACGAGGTCGCGCTGCAGAACCTCGCCTCCACCACCGGGCTGGTCCACCAGCTCAAGCAGAAGCTGTGGGACTCGTCGCTGCCGGCGGACGCCCCGCTCGAGGACCGGCTGCGGATGCGCATGGCAGTGATGACCGTGCTGATCGCCAACAAGCTCGAGAGCGACCTCGGAGGCACGGTCGAGGAGCGCGGTCAGGCGGCGCTCAGGGTCGCAGCGGACCTGGTGCCGTAGCGCCGCGGAGCCGACACCCTCCGATCTCCCTCGCCCGGCCGGACATGGCTGCCTGATCTCCCCCTGTCTCCGGCACCGATGTCCGGCGCCGATCCTGGACGGCCCGCTCTCCCCTGCGAGGAGCCGGTCGGAGTCCCCTATCACCAGGTGCGCGAGCCTCGACCCATGGCCCGCGCCGCACGCTCCGACGGTCGCCTGACCGCTCTGATATCGCGGCTCGACGGCCCGCGAGACCCGGTGCTCCCGCGCCGGCAGGTGCTCGACGCGATCGGACGGGCCGGACTGGACCGCGCCGTCGCCGACGGAACGCTGACCAGGGTGCTGCCCGGCTGGTACGGCCTCGCCGCGCACGCGGATGACCATCAGGTGCGGTGCGCGGCCGTCGTGCGCTGGTCGCGGGGCGCTTTGGCGATCACGGGCCGCTCCGCACTCCACCTGCTCGACAGCCGGTTCCCCGCACCTCAGCGGGTTGAGGCTCGCAGCGAGCGGCACGGCCACGTCCGCGCGCCAGCGTGGCTGCGCGTCAGGTACGGCGAATCGGTTCGGTGGCGGATCACGGTCGGGGGCGTCACGTGCCTGGTGAGCGACGACGCGGTGCTCGACGCATGGTGCATCGCAGCGCCGGCCGACCGGGAGACCGTGTTCTACACCGCCCTCTGGCTTCGGGCGGTGTCGCCCCGTCAGCTACGTCGGGCGGCCGACCGGCGCGCGAAAGTCGCCGATCGCCGCTCGCTGGTCCGGCTGCTGGACGAGTTCGACGACGGGGCGACATCGCCCACGGAGGTCCTGGCGCGACGGCGGGTGTTCGTCGGTCACGAGTTCGCCGAGCTCGAGGCGCAGGTCTCGATCCGTGCCGCGGGACGGACCCGGATCGCGGACCTCCTGCATCGGCGTGCGCGCCTGGTGATCGAGCTCGACGGCTCGGCGTATCACGATGGTCCTGAGCAGGTGGCGCGGGACCGCGCCCGCGATGCCGAGCTGCTGGCGGCGGGGTACGCGACCGTGCGGTTCGGATTCCGCGAGCTCATGAGGGACCCCGACCGATGCCGAACGCTCCTGCGCGCGGCCATCAGTTCGCGCCTGGGCCGGACATGAGTGCGGCGATGCGGCAACGATCGCGCACTCATGTCCGGCCGGAGCGCGCTGGCGTGGGATGGGGTGGGGTGGTGGCGAGGCGAGGCGAGGGCAGGCCTGAGCGCCGAGCCCCGCTACCCCGCGAGCTCCTCCTGACGCGTCGCGGCGGCGATCGCACGCTCGTCCGCCACGTAGCCCTCGATGTGCCGCTCCGCCGGGCCGTTGTACGCACTGAGGGGCCGGATCAGGGCGTTCGAGGCCAGCTGCTCCTGGATGTGCGCGGTCCAGCCCGCGACGCGGGACGCCACGAAGATCGGCGTGAAGATCGCGGTGTCGAACCCGATCAGGTGATACGCCGGCCCCGAGGGGTAGTCGAGGTTCGGGTAGATCCCCTTGCGCGCGACGAACTCCGCCTCCAGCCGGTCGTACAGGTCGGCGATGTCCGGCCGTCCGTAGTGCGCGATGAGCGTGTCGAGCGCCGCGTGCATGGTCGGCACGCGCGAGTCCCCGCGCTTGTAGACCCGGTGGCCGAATCCCATGATCTTGCGCTTCGCTCCCAGCGCCTCGTCGAGCCACCCGGTCACGCGTGAGGCGTCGCCGATCTCCTCGAACGTGCGCATCACCGCCTCGTTCGCGCCGCCGTGCAGCGGGCCCTTGAGCGCGCCGATCGCCGCGACCACCGCGCTGTAGTAGTCCGACAGCGTCGAGGTCACCACGCGCGCGGTGAAGGTGGAGGCGTTGAACGAGTGCTCCGCGTAGAGCGTCATCGACACGTCGAAGGCCTCGCGCGCCACCGGGTGCGGCTCCTCACCGAAGGTCATCCACAGGAAGTTCGCCGCGTAGCCGAGGTCGTCACGCGGCGCGATCGCGCCCAGCCCTCGCTCGCAGCGCTGGATGTACGCGACGATCCCGGGCAGCTGGGCGAACAGCGCGAGGGCCTTGTCGAGGATCGCGTGGGGCTCGCTGTCCCAGGCGGTGGGGTCGCTCGCGCCCAGCATGCTCACCGCGGTGCGCACGATGTCCATGGGATGAGCGGTCCCCACCAGCTGGTCGATCACCCGCGCGATGGCCGGATCGAGCGTCCGGTGCGAGCGCTCGATGCGCTGGAACTGCGCGAGCTGCTCGGCCGTCGGCAGCTCCCCGTACCAGAGCAGGTAGACCACCTCCTCGAACGACCGCATGGCCGCGAGCTCCTGGACCGGGTACCCGCGGTACAGCAGCGAGTTGGTGTCGACGTTGACCTTCGACACGGCCGTGTGGTCAACGGTGACGCCGGCGAGGCCCTTCTTGATCTCGGGGGTGTCGCTCATGATCACTCCTTTGTGATGTGGGGACGGGCACCGTGCGGTGCGAGGAGGGGTCGATTCAGTCCTTGGTGACGGTGAAGGTGAACACGTTCGAGTCGAAGCGGCCGTAGGACTCGTAGTCGAGCAGGTCGTACAGGTCCGCGCGGTGCTGCATCTGCCCGAGCAGCCCGGTGAGGTGGCCCGCGGACTGGAGCTCGTCGAGCCCGCGCACCGCGGATCCCATCGCGAGCCGCAGCAGCGAGACGGGCCAGATGACGATGCTCACGCCGACGTCCCGGAGGCTGTCCACGGAGAACAGCTCGGACTTCCCGAACTCGGTCATGTTCGCGAGGATCGGCACGTCCACCGCCGCGCGCATGGCCTCGAACTCGGCGAGGGTGGCCATCGCCTCGGGGAAGATCGCGTCCGCGCCCGCGTCGACCAGGGCCCTGGCCCGGTCCGTGGCCGCGTCGAGGCCCTCGACGCCACGCACGTCGGTGCGCGCCATGATGAGCAGGTTCGGGTCGCGGCGACCGTCGACCGCGGCGCGGATGCGGCGTACGGCGAGGTCGAGCCCCACCACCTCCTTGCCGTCGAGGTGGCCGCAGCGCTTGGGGTTGACCTGGTCCTCGATGTGCAGGCCCGCGACGCCGGCATCCTCCATCTCCTGGACGCTCCTGGCGACGTTCATGGGCTCCCCGAAGCCGGTGTCGGCGTCGACGAGCGCCGGCAGGTCGGTGACCCTGGCGATCTGGCGCGACCGCCCCGCGACCTCGGTGAGCGTCGTGAGGCCGATGTCCGGCAGCCCCAGGTCGGCGGAGAGCACCGCACCGGAGATGTAGACGCCCTCGAAGCCGCGCTGCTCGATGAGCCGCGCCGACAGCGGGTTGAAGGCCCCGGGGAAGCGCAGGAGCTCGCCGGAGGCCAGCCGGGCTCGGAACGCGGCCCGCTTGTCGGCCGCCGAGGTGGTCGCGTAGAGCATCGTCCCCTCCCCTACAGCAGCCCGGACGGCGCGGGCGCGGCCGCGCGCACCTGGTCGGACACGGTGAACGTCAGCCCGCCGAGCTCGTCGGGGCCGAGCTCCGGCAGCCGCTGCGCGACGGTGAGGAACCGCTCGATCTCGGCGGGCGGGACGATGCCGTCGGCGAGCGTGCGGAACTTGCCGACGTAGTCGTCGCGCGCGAACGGCTTGGCGCCCAGCGGGTGGGCGTCGGCGACCGCGATCGACTCCTCGTGCACCGAGCCGTCGGTGAAGGTCACCCGGATGGTGCCGCCGAAGGCCTTCTCCGCCGGGTCGTTCGAGTGGTAGCGGCGCGTCCACTCGGGGTCCTCGGTGGTGGTGATCCGCTGCCACAGCGCGACCGTGTCGGGCCGCGCGGCCCGCGCCGGCAGGTACGAGGTCTCGTGATCGAACGCGCCGTCCTGCAGGGCGACGGTGAAGATGTACGGCAGGGAGTGGTCGAGCGTCTCGCGCGACGCGGTCGGCGAGTACTTCTCGGGGTCGCCCGAGCCGGACCCGATGACGTAGTGCGTGTGGTGCGACGTGGCGAGCACGATGCTGGCGACCCGCTCCGGATCGCCGATCTCGGGACGCGCGCGGTGCAGGCGCCGCGCGAGGTCGATCCACGCCTGCGACTGGTACTCCGCCGAGTGCTGCTTCGTGTACGTGTCGAGGATCGCCCGCTTGGCCTCCCCGGCCTCGGGCAGCGGGACCTCGTAGCGGGCGTCGAAGCCGCCGAGCATCCAGGCGATCACCCCGTCCTCGCCCTCGTAGATCGGCGTCGGGGACGTCTGCCCCCGCATCGCGCGGTCGACCGCCTCCACGGCGAGCTTGCCCGCCAGGGCCGGGGCGTGCGCCTTCCACGACGAGATCTCGCCCTTTCGGGACTGCCGGGTCGCGGTGGTGGTGTGCAGGGCCTGACCCACCGCCTGGAAGATGGTCTCGGCGTCGAGGCCGAGCATGGCGCCGATGCCCGCGGCGGCGCTGGGACCCAGGTGCGCGACGTGGTCGATCTTGTGCCGGTGCAGGCTGATGCCCTTGACCAGGTCGACCTGGATCTCGTATCCGGCGACGATCCCGCGGAGCAGGTCGGCCCCGGTGAGCCCGCGCGCGCCGGCGTGCTGCGCCACCGCCACGATCGGCGGGATGTTGTCGCCGGGGTGCGAGTACTCCTCCGCGAGGAAGGTGTCGTGGTAGTCGAGCTCCCGCACGGCCACGCCGTTCGCCCAGGCCGCCCACTCCGCGCTCACGCGGGTGGCGCCGGGCTCGCCGAACACGGTCGCGCCCGCGCCTCCGGCGGAGGGACGATGCGCGAGGGCCTGCGCGCGGGCCGCCGCGGGCGCCTCGCGCGAGTAGGAGGCGGCCGCCACCGAGGCGTTGTCGATCACACGGTTGATCACCATCTCCGCGACGTCGTCGGCGATCGGCACGGGGTCGGCGGCGACCTGCGCGATCGACCACGCGAGCTGGCCCTCGCGGGGCAGCGCCTCGGCGGACGTGTGGGCTCGGACGGCGTGCATCTTCACTGGTGACGCTCCTCAGCGGTCGGGGGCAGGGTGGGGTCCTGGCGCATGGTCGCGAGGATGTTCGCGAGGCTGCGGTGCAGGTGGAGCTCGGTCGCGTACGCGGCCATGGTCTCGGAGCCCTCGATGATCGCGTCGAGGATCATGAGGTGCTCCTGGGTGGCGCTGCGGAGCCGGGCCGAGTCGTCGCTCGACAGGCGCCGGATCCTGGCGACGTGCACGCGCACGCCGCGCAGCGCGGACAGCAGGTAGGGGTTGGCGGCGGCCCCGTCGATGGCGGCGTCCATGCGCGCGGTCTGCGCGTAGAAGTCGTCGCGGGACGCCTCGGTGGCGAGCCGCTCCCCCGCCTCCCGGACCTCCTCGCGCAGCACCTCGAAGACCCCGCGGTCGCGGCGGAGCGCGGCGAGCCTGGCCGCCTTCACCTCGAGCGCCTCGCGGATCTCGAACAGCTCGCGCACGTCGTCGAGCGTCAGGCCGGCGACCTCGAGGCCGCGCGCGCCGCGGGCCGCGACCAGTCCGTCGCCCTGCAGGCGGGACAGCGCCTCGCGCAGGGGCGTGCGGGAGACCCCGAGCCGCGCCGACTGCTCGATCTCTGCGAGGGGCGCGCCGGGCGCGAGGGTGCCATCGAGGATCTCGTCCCGTAGCGCTCGGTAGACGCGGTCGCTGGTCCTCAGCGCTCCCGGCGGATCTTCTGTATACAACAACGTCTCCATGGTCGCGAAACTAGCACTCTCGGAGGTCTTGTGCATACATTCGATCGTGGCGGTCATCGTCCGCTCACCGTCCCGAAGCGCCGCGCGACGGGCGCGATCAGCAGCGGCCGGACTGCGAGCACGGCTCCGACCACGACCGCCAGGGCCGCGGTCGCCACGATCGCGCCCGTCCAGCCCTCGCCCTGGGTGCCGGCGAACATGTGATTGAGGTTGCGGCGCGCCCCGGTCGCGAGCACCAGCGCGACGTGGCTCACCACGAACAGCACGAAGTAGAGCATCACCGGGAAGTGGATCCGCCGCGCCACCGCCACGGGGTACAGCCGGTCGAGGCGGCCGCCCGCGCGCCAGAAGATGCTCATGCGCACCCCGGTCGCGATCGCGAGCGGCGCCGCGATGAAGACGGTGACGACGTAGCTGAGCTGCTGCAGCGAGTTGTAGTACGCCCAGCCGTCCTCGACGGGCCAGTCCAGGGACAGGTACTGCAGCGCGGTCGACACGGCGTTCGGCACGACCTCCCACGACAGCGGCACGATCCGCATCCACTGCCCCGTCGCGAACAGCAGCACCACGTAGGTGACGCCGTTGACCACCCACAGCACGTCGAGCGCCTGGTGGGTCCACGCAAGCAGGCTGATCCGCGTCCGCGGGTCGGAGCGGCGCGCCCAGTAGGCCTCCGGCCGCGCCTGGCGTCGTACCTCGAGCCCGGTGCGCACGATCATCGCCAGCAGGAACACGTTGAAGAAGTGCGTCCACGAGAGCCACGTCGGGATGCCGACCGGCGCGCCCTCGGGCGGCGGCACCGCCCCCGGGTAGCGGGCGACGAACGCCTGGACGCCGTCGAGGCCCATGATCAGGCGGGCGCCGAGCACCGCGGCGATCCCGAGAACGGCGATCACGGCCACCATCCCGAGGGAGCGGCGCGCGCGGGGCGAGAGCCCGCCGGGATCGCTCTCCGTGGTCGGGGATGCGTCGGCGGTCCCGGGCGCCTCGTCCGCGGCGACCGCCGCGGGCTCCGGCGCCGGCTCCTGGGGAGGCGGATCGTGAGCCTCGACGGCCGGCGCCCACCCGGCGGGCGGCCACGGCTCCCCGCCGGGCACTCGGGGAAGCCCCCGCCGCAGCGCGATGTCTCCACGCGGACGCCCGGCGCCCGGCGCGGGGTCGCCCGGGACGGACGATGCGGTGGCGACGGCGGTCGTCGAGGTCGCCGCGGGCGCCCCGGCGGTGAGCGTCACGGCGGCGGGCGCGGCTCCCGTCAGGGCCCCCGCATCGTCCCCCGTCGCGGCGGGCGCGGGCGGCCACGGCTCCCCGCCGGGCACGCGCGGCAGACCGCGACGGAGGGTGGCCGTCATGCGCCCTTCCTCGACTCGAGGGCGCTGATCAGCTGCGGGACCACGGTGAAGACGTCGCCCACCACCCCGAAGTCGGCGATCGCGAACAGCGGCGCGTCGGCGTCCTTGTTGACCACCACGATGGTCTTCGCCGTCTGCATCCCCGCCCGGTGCTGGATCGCCCCCGAGATGCCGAGCGCCACGTAGAGCTGCGGCGACACCGAGACCCCGGTCTGCCCCACCTGATGCGCTGCGGGGATGTAGCCCGCGTCGACCGCGGCACGGGAGGCGCCGACGGCGGCGCCGAGCGTGTCCGCGAGCTGCTCGACCAGCGCGAACTGCTCGGCGGACCCGAGCCCGCGACCGCCGGAGACCACCTTCGCGGCGCCGCGCAGGTCCGGGCGGGAGGATGTCGCCTCGACGGGCTCGACCTCGACGACGGTCGCGGCGGGCAGGCCGGACGGCGCCACCTCCAGCGCCTCCACCACCGGCAGCTCGACCGGCACGCCCCGCGCGTCGACCGCTCCCTGGCGGACCGTGATGACGGGCGCCCCGAACGTCGCGGCGGAGTCGACAAGGTAGGCGCCACCGTAGGCGCTGTGGTGGGCGACGATCCCCTCGGCGTCGCGGGACACGCCCACCGCGTCGACCGCCAGGGCCGCACCCGTCCGAACGGCGAGCCGGGCCGCGGCCTCACGCGCCTCGACGGAGTGCGACACCAGGATCGCCGCGGGCGTCGATGCCTCCACGGCCGCCGCGAGCGCGTCGACGACGGGCACCGTCACCGCGTCCTCGGCCGCATCGGCGACCAGCACCCGGGTCGCTCCGAGCGCACCTGCGGCCGCCGCGACCTCGCGTGCCCCGTCGCCGACGACGAGGGCGACGGGGAGGCCGACCTCCGCCGCGGCGCCCAGCAGCCCGGCCGCGGACGGGGCGAGGGCGCCGGACGGCAGCCGGTCGAGCAGCACCAGCACGGGCGCGTCGCTGTGGTCGGTCATGTCCCTCCCCCTCACACCAGCCGGCTCGAGACCAGGAACGCGGCGAGCTGCTCGCCCGCGTCACCCGAGTCGGTGATCTTGATGCCGGCCTCGCGGGCCGGTCGCTGACGCGCGGCGATCATGATCGACCGCGCCACGTCGGGAGCCTCGGCGTCGACCCCGAGGTCGTCCAGGGAGAGGGTCTCGACGGTCTTCTTCTTGGCGGCCATGATCCCCTTGAAGCTCGCGAGCCTCGCGTCGGGCAGCGCCTCGGTGATCGAGACGATCGCGGGCAGGGGCGCGGTGACGCGCACGGTGGCGGCGTCGGAGGCGCGCGTGCCGGTCACCGCGTCCTCACCGATCTCGATCGCGGCGAGCGCGGTCGCGCACGGCACGGCGAGGTGCTCGGCCATGGCCGCGGGCACCGCACCTCCGCCGCCGTCGGTCGAGGCGTTGCCCGCGACGATCAGGTCGAAGCCGATGCGTCGTGCCGCGGCGGCGAGCACCTCGGCGGTCAGCATCAGGTCCGCGCCGAGCAGCCGCTCGTCGATCACCTGAACCGCCGACGAGGCTCCCATCGCGAGCGCCTTGCGCAGCGCGCTCTGCGCGGGCTCGGCGGCCATCGCGAGCACCACCACCTCGGTTCCCGGGTGCGCATCGGCCTGCGCGAGCGCGACCTCGAGCGCGCGCTCGTTGATCTCGTCGATCACGGCGTCCTCCGGGGCCCGCTCCGCGAGCCCCGTCTCCAGCGACAGCGTCCGGTCCCCGTACGTGTCGGGCACCACCTTCATCAGCACGACGATCCTCACCGCTCCCCCTCCTCCAGCCTGTCGAGCGCCTCCGCGGCGGCGCGGGCGAGCGCGGGCACACCCTCCGCCAGCGTGGGCGCGAACGCGTCCCCGGGTCGCTCGCCGTCCAGCCAGCGCGTGTGCATCGCCTCGCAGAAGATGGCCGACTTCCACAGCGCCAGCGCCTCGTACCAGGGCAGCATCGACACGTCCGCGCCGGTCTCCTCGGCGTACCGGGCGACGAGCGCGGCCCGCGTCGGGAAGCCCGGCAGCGCGGTCACCCGGGTCAGGTCCATCGGGGTGGTCGGCCTGCCGGTCTCCGTGTAGGTCGCCACCAGGTAGCCGAGGTCGGCGAGCGGATCGCCCAGCGCCGCCATCTCCCAGTCCAGCACCGCGGCGATCAGGCCCGGTGCCGCGAACATCAGGTTGCCGAGGCGGAAGTCGCCGTGGACGATGCTCGCGCCGGGCTCGGACGGCACGGCGGCGGCGAGGCGCTCGCCGACCTGGTCGACGAGCGGCACCTCGCGCCGGGTGTTGAGGGGCCAGATCTGGGAGAACCGCCGCAGCTGGCGCTCGAGGTAGCCCGCGGGACGGCCCAGTGCTGCCACGTCGCCCTCGAGCGGGACCTGGTGCAGGCGGGCGAGGGTGTCCACGGCCTCGTTCACCGTCGCCGCACGGTCGCGGGGATCGGCGTAGCCGCGCGGCAGCGCGTCGGTGAGCACGTGCCCCTCGACGAGCTCCATCAGGTAGAACGGCACCCCGATGACGTCCGGGTCCTCGCACACCGCCACCACGCGCGGAGCGGGCACGCCGGCGGCACCGACCGTCGCGACGACGCGCGCCTCGCGCACCATGTCGTGCGCCGAGGGCGGGAACGGCGGCCGCGGGCCGCGGCGCAGCACCAGCCGGTCGCGCCCCCGCCGCAGCTCGTAGGTGATGTTCGCCTGGCCGTCGCCGATCCGGTGCCACGCGAGGGTGCCGCGCGCCATCCCGACGGAGTCGAGGTACGCGTCCAGCGGCTCGATGACCAGCAGCGGCGGGCTCGCGAGGGCGGCGGCATCGGCGGCGTCCGCCACGACGTCCCGCGTCTCGACGCTCATCGCGCCCCCTCCGGGGTGTCGAGCACCCGCTCACCCGCCTCGACCTCACGCCGCCGCCGCGCCACGGCGCGGCGGGCGATCGCCCACCGGTGCGTCTCCGACGAGCCGTCGTACACACGGAACGGGCGCACCTCGTTGAGGAACGCCAGGAGGGGCAGCTCGAGCGTCACGCCGTCGCCCCCGCACAGCTGCACCGCGCGGTCGATCACGCGGCCGACGGCCTCCGAGACGTGCACCTTGGCGATGGACGATGCGGTGGCGCCCGCGCGCGGGTCCTCCACCAGCAGCCTGGCGGCCCGGTCGATCAGCGCGTCGCAGGTGGCGAGGTCGATCTCGGAGTCGGCGAGCATCGCCTGGGCGATCCCGAGCTCCGCCAGGGGCGCGCCGAACACCTCGCGCGTCCGCACGCGGTCGAGGGCCGTGTCCTGCGCGCGTCGGGCGAGACCGAGCCACCGCATGCAGTGGGTGAGCCTGGCCGGGCCGAGCCGGACCTGCGCGTACGCGAAGCCCTCGCCCGCCGCGCCGAGCACCGCATCGTCGCCCACGCGCACGTCGGCGAAGGTCACGTGCGGGTGGCCGCCCGTGATCGCCGTCTCCATGGTGCGGACGGGGTGGCCGACCGTCACGCCGGGCGTGTCCATCGGGACCAGCAGCATGGTCGCGGCCCCGTCGCCGAGCTCGGGCGTGCGTGCCATGACGATCGCGTAGGCCGCCTCGTCCGCGCCGGAGATGAACCGCTTCTCCCCGTCGAGGACCCAGCCGCCGTCGACGCGGCGCGCGACCGTCGCGAGCGCGGCGGGATCCGATCCGGCGCCGGGGTGGGGCTCGGTCATGGCGAAGCACGACCGTGCCTCGCCCGCGGCCACCGGGGCGAGGAACGCCTGCTGCTGCGCCGGCGAGGCGACGCGCTCCAGCAGGTACATGTTGCCCTCGTCGGGGGCCATGCAGTTGAGGACCGCCGGGCCGATCGGCGAGTAGCCCGCCTCCTGGAAGACAGGCGACCACTCGGGGAGGGTCAGGCCCAGGCCGCCCAGCGCGGTCGGCACCTGAGGCGCGAAGACGCCCGCCGCGCGCGCCTCCTCCTGGAGAGCGCGCCTGCGCTCCGGCCCCAGCTCCATGCCGGCGGGCGGCTCGGACGGCACCACCACGTCGCGGATGAAGCGCCGGGTGCGCACGGCGAGCTCGCCCACGGTGGCCCGCGTGGCCTCCGCGGCGGTCATGCGACCCCTCCCGCCGCCAGCAGTCCCCCGTCGAGGTCGAGCACCTGGCCCGAGATCCAGCCCGCCTCGGGCGAGCAGAGGAAGGCCGCAGCGGCCGCGACGTCCTCCGGGACGCCGAGCCGGCCCATCGGGTACTGCGCGGCGACCTCGGCCTCCCGACCCTCGTACAGCGCGCGCGCGAACTGCGTGCGCACCACGGCCGGCGCGAGCGCGTTGACACGGACGCGGGGCCCGAGCTCCGCCGCGAGCGTACGGGTGAGGTGGGAGACGGCCGCCTTGCTCACGCCGTACCAGCCGATGCCGGGAGACGGCACCGTGCCCGTCACGGAGGAGAGGTTGAGGATCGCGGCGCCGTCGTGCGCGCCGAGCCCGGCCGCGCACGCCTCCTGCACCCAGCCGAGCGTCCCGAGGAGGTTGACGTCGAGCACCTTGCGCGCGGCCTCGTGGTCGAGGCCGAGCAGCGGCCCGTACACGGGGTTGATGCCGGCGTTGTTCACGAGCACGTCCAGGCGCCCGAAGGCGGCGATCGCGGCCGCGATCGCGTCGCGACGGTGGTCGGGATCCTGCGCGCGGCCGGCGATCGTCCGCACCCGCCCCCCGGGCAGCTCGGCGGCGGCCGCGGCCAGCTCGTCCTCCTTGCGCGCGGTGATCACCACTGACGCCCCCTCGGCCGCGAGACGCGCCGCGATGGCGCGGCCGATCCCGCGGCTCGCTCCTGTGACGACCGCGACCTTCCCCGCGAAGCGGTCCGCGACCACGAGGCCCGGTGCCTCGAGCACTCGACCATCCACATCCTGCATGCCACGCTCCTTTGCGCGATTGCTTAATCCAGATTAAACAGCAAGGGAGGAGGCGCGCAAGCGACACGCAGAATCCGGCCCCTGGCCATCGTGGTTTCTAATGTGCTATAAAAACCGTGAGGTTGAGATCAAGGAGGATCCACTCATGACCGCTGTCACCGGCACGTCGCCCAAGGCCGCGAGCGCGAGCGTCGTCGGCCCCCGTCGCGTCTACGACGAGGAGCACGAGCAGTTCCGCGAGATGGTGCGGGACTTCGTCGAGCTGCACGCGCGCCCCCACGCCGATCGGTGGGAGCAGGAGGGACGAGTCGACCGCGACCTGTTCGTGCGTGCCGCGGAGGCCGGGATCCTGGGGTTCGGCATCCCCGAGGAGTACGGCGGCGGCGGCTCCGACGACTTCCGCTTCAACGCGGTCATGGGCGAGGAGCTCGCCCGCCACCCCGTCACCTCGGGGATGGCCGGGGTGGCGCTGTCGAACGACATCGTCATCCCCTACTTCACGGACCTCACGAACGACGAGCAGAAGGCGCGCTGGCTGCCGGACATCGCCGCCGGGCGCAGCATCGTCGCCGTCGCCATGACGGAGCCGGGAACCGGCTCGGACCTCGCGGGCATCCGCACCAGCGCCGTCCGAGACGGCGACCACTACGTGGTGACCGGCTCGAAGATCTTCATCTCGAACGGCCAGAACGCCGACCTGATCGTGACGGCGGTGCGCACCGGGCCGGACCCGCACCGCGGCATGAGCCTCCTGGTGATCCCGGCGGACTCCCCCGGCTTCTCCCGGGGCCGCCGCCTCGAGAAGATCGGCCTGCACGCGCAGGACACCAGCGAGATCTTCTTCCAGGACGTCCGCGTCCCCGTGGCAAACCTCCTCGGCGAGGAGGGCACCGGGTTCTTCGGGCTGGTGCGCAACCTCCCGCAGGAGCGCTTCTCGATCGCCGCGGCGGCGGTGGCGTCGAGCGAGGGGGTCCTCGAGCGCACGCTCGCGTACGTCAAGGAGCGCCACGCCTTCGGCCGGCCGATCGGCTCCTTCCAGAACACCCGCTTCGAGCTCGCGGACATGGTCACCGCCGTGCGCGCGTCCCGTGCCTACGTCGACGACTGCATGGTCCGGCTCACCGAGGGCACCCTGAGCGCGGAGGAGGCCGCGGGGGCGAAGTTCCTCGCGACCGAGCAGTACGTGAACGTCGTCAACCGCTGCCTGCAGCTGCATGGCGGCTACGGCTACATGCGCGAGTACCGGATCGCCAAGGACTACGAGGACGCGCGCATCACCACCATCTACGGCGGCACCACCGAGATCATGAAGGAGATCGTCGGGCGGGGCCTGGGACTGTGACCGGACAGGGACTGGGAGAGGACAACATGCCTGACGCATTCATCTACGACGCCGTGCGCACCCCGCGCGGACGCAACCGGGGCGGCTCGCTCCACGGCACCAAGCCCGTCGACCTGGTGGTCGGCCTGATCCACGCGCTCGAGGAGCGCAACCCGACGCTCGACACGAACCTGATCGACGACATCGTCCTGGGTGTGGTCTCCCCGGTGGGCGAGCAGGGCGGCGACATCGCCCGCACAGCGGCGCTGGTCGCCGGCCTGCCCGAGACCGTCGCCGGCGTCCAGCTCAACCGCTTCTGCGCCTCGGGCCTCGAGGCCGTCAACACCGCGGCGCAGAAGGTCGCGAGCGGCTTCGAGTCGCTGGTGCTCGCCGGCGGGGTCGAGTCGATGTCGCGCGTCCCGATCGGCTCCGACGGCGGCGCGTACGTCCAGGACCCGACCACCAACTACGACCTCTACTTCGTCCCCCAGGGCGTCAGCGCCGACCTCATCGCGACGGTCGAGGGCTTCACCCGCGAGGATGTCGACGCCTTCGCGGTGGAGTCCCAGCGACGTGCCGACGTGGCGTGGAGCGAGGGCCGCTTCGCGCGCTCGGTGGTGCCGGTGAAGGACATGAACGGCGTCACGCTGCTCGACCACGACGAGCACCGTCGCCCCGGCGGCACCGTCGAGTCGCTCGGCGCCCTCACGCCCGCGTTCGCCGCGATGGGCGCCGAGGCCGGCTACGACGCCGTCGCGATGCAGAAGTACCACGCCGTGGAGCGGATCGACCACGTCCACACGGCCGCGAACTCGTCCGGGATCGTCGACGGAGCGGCGCTCATGGTGATCGGCTCCGCCGAGGTCGGCGAGCGCCTCGGGCTCACGCCGCGCGCCCGCATCGTCGCCGCGGCGGTGTCGGGATCCGAGCCCACCATCATGCTCACAGGCCCCGCGCCGGCCACCCGCAAGGCGCTCGCGAAGGCGGGCCTCGAGGTGGACGACATCGACCTGTTCGAGCTCAACGAGGCGTTCGCCTCGGTGGTCATGCGGTGGGAGCGGGAGATGGGCATCCCGCACGAGAAGGTCAACGTCAACGGCGGCGCGATCGCCATGGGCCACCCGCTGGGGGCCACCGGGGCGATGATCCTGGGCACGCTGCTCGACGAGCTCGAGCGTCGCGACCTCACGCGTGGCCTGGCCACGCTCTGCGTGGGCGCCGGCATGGGCGTCGCGACCATCATCGAGCGGGTCTGAGCGAGCGGGAACGGGAGGGACAGCGCATGAGCGTCATCGAGGAGCGGACCGACGTGGTCCACGTGTACGACTGGCAGCAGGGCGCCGACGGGATCGTCACCATCACCATGGACGACCCGGACAGCGGCGCCAACACCATGAACGCGCACTTCGTCGCCGCGCTGGAGGCGACGGTCGAGCGGCTGGAGGCGGAGCGCGAGCAGCTCACCGGCGTGATCCTGGCCTCGGCGAAGAAGAGCTGGTTCGCGGGCGGCGACCTCAAGCTGCTGCGGGCGGCCGACCCGTCCCGGGCGGCCGAGGAGACCGCCCACATCGAGCACGTCAAGGCGCTGCTGCGACGCGTCGAGAAGCTCGGCCGCCCCGTGGTCGCGGCGCTCACCGGCACCGCGCTCGGCGGCGGGCTCGAGGTCGCGCTGGCGACCCATCACCGGATCGCGGCGTCGGACGCGACGGGCGCACGCTTCGGCCTGCCCGAGGTGTCCCTCGGCCTTCTCCCCGGGGGCGGCGGCGTCACGCGCACGGTGCGGATGCTCGGCCTGCAGAAGGCGCTCGCGGACGTGATCCTGCCCGCCACGAAGTTCACCGCCGAGGGAGCGCTCGCGGCCGGCCTCGTGGACGAGGTGGCACCCACCGCCGAGATCGTCGACCGCGCGAAGGCCTGGATCGCGGCGAACCCCGAGCCGGTCAAGCCGTGGGACGTGAAGGGCTTCCGCCTGCCGGGCGGTGCACCCCTGTCCCCCGGAAACGCCGGGATGCTGGGCGCGATGCCGGCGCTGCTGCGCAAGCAGACCAAGGGCGCCCCCCTTCCCGCGCCGCGGGCCGCGATGGCCGCGGCCGTCGAGGGCGCCTACGTCGACTTCGACACCGCCTCCACCATCGAAAGCCGCTACCTGGTCCAGCTCACCCATTCGCAGGTCGCGAAGAACATGATCAAGGCCTTCTTCTTCGACCTGCAGAGCATCAGCTCGGGCGCGAGCCGGCCCATCGGCTACCCGACGTACCAGGCCAAGCGCCTGGGGGTGGTGGGTGCAGGCATGATGGGCGCCGCCATCGCCTACGTCGCCGCCAAGGTGGGCATCGAGGTGGTGCTCAAGGACGTCTCGAAAGAGTCCGCGGAGAAGGGCAAGGACTACTCGCGGATGCTCGAGCAGAAGGCGCTGACGCGAGGCCAGACCACACCCGAGCGCAGCGAGGAGCTGCTCGCCCGGATCACCACCACGGGCGACCCGGCGGACTTCGCCGGCGTCGACTTCGTCATCGAGGCCGTGTTCGAGTCCGTGCCGGTCAAGCAGGCCGTGTTCCAGGAGATCCAGGACATGGTGCTGCCGGACGCGGTGCTGGGCTCCAACACCTCGACCCTGCCCATCACGCTGCTCGCGGAAGGCGTGGACCGCACCGACGACTTCATCGGCATCCACTTCTTCTCCCCCGTCGACAAGATGCCCCTGGTCGAGATCGTGCGCGGCGCGCGCACGTCGGACGAGGTGCTGGCGAAGGTCTTCGACTTCGTCCTCCAGATCCGCAAGACCCCGATCGTGGTGAACGATGCGCGCGGCTTCTTCACGTCGCGCGTGATCGGAAAGTTCATCGACGAGGCGGTGGCCGCCGTTGGCGAGGGCGTCGAGCCGGCGTCCATCGAGCAGGCGGCGCTGCAGGCCGGCTACCCCGCCGGCCCGCTGCAGCTGGTCGACGAGCTCTCGATCGCCCTCACGCAGAAGATCCGCGACGAGACCCGAGCGGCCCAGGAGGCCGAGGGCATCCCGTGGGTGGCCCACCCCGCCGAATCGATCGCGGACTGGATGGTCGACGAGGCGGGACGCCCGGGCCGCAAGGCCGGCCAGGGCTTCTACGACTACGACGAGAACGGCCGGCGCGCGGGGATCTGGCCCGGCGTGCGGGAGCGCTACGCCTCCGGGAGCGTCGAGGTGCCGCTCAAGGACCTGCAGGAGCGGATGCTGTTCGCCGAGGCGATCGACACCATCGACTGCCTCGACGACAACGTGCTCACCTCCGTCGCCGACGCGAACATCGGCTCGATCTACGGCATCGGCTTCCCCGCCTGGACCGGCGGGGTGCTGCAGTACGTCAACCAGTACGAGGGCGGCCTCGACGGCTTCATCGAGCGGGCGAACGAGCTGGCCGACCGCTACGGCGAGCGCTTCCGCCCGCCTGCCTCGCTGATCGCCCGCGCGGCCACCGGCGAGATCTACGAGTAGGAGCGGACCATGCTGACCACGAGGTTCACGGAGGCGCTGGGGATCGAGCACCCGATCGTCCAGGGCGGCATGATGTGGGTGGGACGGGCCGAGCTCGCGGCCGCGGTGTCGGAGGCCGGCGGCCTCGGGATGATCACGGCGCTGACCCAGCCCACACCCGCCGACCTGGTCAAGGAGATCGCACGGGCGCGCACCCTGACCGACAAGCCGTTCGGCGTGAACCTCACGATCCTGCCGTCGATCAACCCGCCGCCGTACGACGAGTACCGGCGCGCGATCGTGGACTCCGGGGTCACGATCGTGGAGACCGCGGGATCCAACCCGGAGCCGCACATGGAGCTGTTCCGCGAGCACGGGGTGCGGGTGATCCACAAGTGCACCAGCGTCCGACATGCCCTCAAGGCCGAGGCCGTGGGCGTAACGGCCGTCTCCATCGACGGCTTCGAGTGCGCGGGCCACCCGGGCGAGGACGACGTCCCCGGGCTGATCCTCATCCCCGCGGCGGCGGACCAGCTCACGATCCCGTTCATCGCCTCCGGCGGATTCGCGGACGGGCGCGGCCTGGCCGCCGCCCTGGCGCTGGGCGCGGACGGCATCAACATGGGCTCACGGTTCATGTGCACGGTCGAGTCCCCGATCGCGGAGGCGGTCAAGGAGCGGATCGTCGCGGCCTCCGAGCTCGACACCAACCTGATCTTCCGGACGCTGCGCAACACCGCCCGCGTGGCCAAGAACGCGATCAGCGACGAGGTGGTGCAGATCCTGAACGCCGGAGGGCAGTTCGAGGACGTGCGGCCGCTGGTCGCGGGCACCCGCGGGAGGAAGGTCTTCGAGGAGGGCGACCTCGACGCGGGGATCTGGACGGTCGGCCAGGTGCAGGGCCTCATCCACGACATCCCGCCCGCGGGCGAGGTCGTGAGGCGGATCGTCGCCCAGGCGGAGGAGATCCTTCGGCGCCGGCTGACGCTGTTCGGGGACCCCGCCCCGGTGGGCTGAACCGAGCGGACGCACCGAGGGTCCCGGCGGCGAGAGCCACCGGGGCCCTCGGTGCGTGTGGACGCTGCATCGACGTGATCTTCGATTCACTTCGTCATTCCCGACCCGCCGACTCGCGCGAGGCGTCAGGCGAGCGAGTCCGTGCCACCTCGCGAACGTTGTCACGGAACGGTCACGGATCCCCTGCCGACGACGCGTGGGCCTTGCGCCCGCCCTTTCCTCCGTTTAGCATGTGAGTCACCATTTACTTATCTGCTCAATGGAGAGTAGGAGACCGGCGATGGCGCCTGACGTCCGCGTACGCGACGGCCGCGGGTCCGACCACGCTCACCGCGCCCCGTGCGGCGCATCCCCCGCCTCGACGCGCGAACGTCGCGTCGGGCATCCGCGCATCTGAGGAGGAACCATGTCCATCGCCCACCGCACGGGTCGCCGCCGCGCCCTGCCTCTCACGGTCGCGGGTCTCGCGGTCTCCACCCTGGCCCTGGCCGGTTGCTCGGGCCGCGATGCCGCGGGCGCCGACCCCGAGGCGTCCGCCACCGCCGGCACGGGCGCGGCCACGGAGGCGATGGCCGAATCGTGCAGCCCCGGCTTCACCGACACGGAGATCAGGATCGGCAACTCGGTCCCCCTGTCCGGACCCGCGGCCGCGTACGGGGCGATCGGCCAGACCCTCAAGCTCTACTTCGACGACATCAACGCCGCGGGCGGCCTCGAGCTGGCCGACGGCACCACCCGACAGGTGAACGTGACGGTCGTCGACGACGCCTACGACCCGGCCAAGGCGGCCACGAACGTCCGCCAGCTCGTCGAGCAGGACGAGGTCTTCGCGCTCGCCGGCGTGCTGGGCACGGGGGCCGCGATCTCGGTCGCTCCGTACATCTCCGAGACCGGCGTGCCGAACCTGTTCGTCGGCACCGGTTCCGATGCGATCATGAGCCTCCACGCGGACGGCACCCAGTGGACCATCGGCTTCATGCCCCAGTACGGCTTCGAGGTCTCGGCGCTCGCGCAGTACCTGATCGAGAACCACCCCGGCGAGACGGCGGCCATCCTCTACCAGAACGACGACTTCGGCGAGAGCATCAAGGCAGGCTTCGAGGCCGCGTTCGAGGGCAGCGGCATCGAGATCGTGGCGGCCGAGCCCTACGAGGTCGCGAGCGCGACCGTCGACAGCCAGGTGACCACGCTCGCCGCGTCCGACGCCGACATCTTCCTCAACTGGGCGGTCGGCGCCTTCGCGACGCAGTCGCTCAAGAAGAAGCTCGAGCTCGGCTGGGACGCCACCACCGTGATCAACGCTCCCGCGGCGGATGCGACGTTCTTCCTCAAGCCCGCGGGCGAGGGTGCCGCGGACGGCGTGGTCTCGGTCGCCTACACGAAGGACATCACCGATCCGTCGCTCGCAGGCGACGCCGGCTTCGACGCCTGGGCGGCCTTCGCCGCGGCTCACCCCGACGAGGTCAACGCGATGTTCGCGCCCGCCGCCGCGGGCTACCAGACCGCCCAGCTCCTCGAGGCGGCGCTGGCGCAGATGGAGGGCTGCACCCGCGAGGCGCTGCTCGATGCCGCGACCTCGTTCGACGGGCTCGAGCTCGATCTGGCACCCGTGACGGTGAGCACGTCCCCCGAGTACCCCTACGTCTTCAGCGAGGTGAAGATCCAGGTCTTCAACGGGACCACGTGGGACGTCGCCGAGGGCACCTACACCGTCGGCTGAGCCCGCCTCCCCCGGGGCCACGTGCCCCGGCCCCGGGGGAGCGACGGCCTCGCACCCAGGAAGGAGGACCCGCATGGACGCGTTGCTCGCGGTGAGCGAGGTGCGCCTCTCGTTCGGGGGGCTGCAGGCGCTCGACGGCCCCAGCCTGCAGGTGCGCGACGGCGAGGTCGTCGGGCTGATCGGACCCAACGGCGCCGGCAAGACCAGCCTGTTCAACTGCATCGGCGGGCTCTACCGCCCGCAGTCGGGCAGCATCCGCATCGCCGGCCGGGAGGTCGCGGGCCTGCCGCGGCACCGGATCGCGGCGCTCGGCGTCGGCCGCACCTTCCAGAACATCGGCCTGCTCGCGAGCCAGACCGTGCTGGCGAACGTGCTCGCGGGCGCCCATCACGTCGCCGCCGGCGGCTGGTGGGCCACGGCGCTCGGCCTGCCCTCGGTGGCCCGGTCCGAGCGCGACCACCGCGAGCGCGCAATGGCCCTGCTCGCCGAGCTCGACCTCGCGGACGTGGCCGGACGGATGGTCGGGACCCTGCCCTTCGGCACGCTGAAGCGGGTCGAGCTCGCCCGCGCGCTCATGGGCGAGCCCCGCCTCCTGCTGGTCGACGAACCCGCGAACGGCCTGGTGCACGGGGAGGTGCTCGAGCTCGGCGCGACGCTGCGCCGCCTCGCTACCGAGCGCGGCGCCGCGATCCTGCTGGTCGAGCATCACATGGGCCTGGTGACCTCCGTGTGCGACCGCGTGGTCGTGCTCGACTTCGGCCGCGTGATCGCCGAGGGCGAGCCGCACGAGGTCGCCCGGGACCCGCGGGTGGTCGCCGCCTACCTCGGGACGGCCGCATGAGCCTCCTGACGGCGGAGATCGCGAGCGCGGGCTACGGCCGCGCCACGGTCCTGCACGACGTCGACCTCGAGGTCCCCGCCGAAGGGCGCCTGGCGGTCCTCGGCGCCAACGGCGCGGGCAAGACCACCGTGCTCCGGACGCTCTCGGGCCTCACGCGGGTCGAGGGGTCGATCAGGCTCGACGGCCGCGAGCTCGTGGGCCTCAGCCCCTACCGCATCGCCGCCGCCGGCATCGCTCACGTCCCGCAGGGTCGCGGGACGTTCGGCGACCTCACCGTGCGCGAGAACCTGCTGGTCGGCGGCGCGACCCGGCCCAGCCGCGCCGCCCGCGCCGAGGCCGACCGCTGGATGGAGAGGTTCCCGCGGCTCGGGGAGCGCGCCGCACGGCCGGCCTCGGGGCTCAGCGGCGGCGAGCAGCAGCTGCTCGCGATCGCGCGGGCCCTCATGTCAGCCCCGCGCCTGCTGCTGCTCGACGAGCCGTCGCTGGGGCTCGCCCCCAAGATCACCGCCGAGCTGTTCGCCACGCTCGACGTGCTCTGCCGCGAGACCGGCACCGCCATGCTGCTGGTCGAGCAGAACGCGCAGGCGGCCCTCGGGATCGCCGAGCAGGCCGTCGTGATCGAGAGCGGCCAGATCACCCTGCGCGGCCCCGCGGCCGAGCTGAGGGACGACGACGAGGTGCGACGCGCCTACCTGGGCGTGTGAGAGAGGAACGCGGATGCTCCTGCAGCAGCTGGCCGACGGCATCGCGACCGGTGCGATCTACAGCGCGCTCGCGCTCGCGATCGTGCTCGTCTTCCGGGCGTCGCGGACGCTCAACTTCGCCCAGGGCGAGTTCGCCCTGCTGGGCGCCTACGTGTCCTGGCAGCTCGTCGTCTGGGGGCTGCCGGTCTGGGCGGCGCTGCCGGTCTCCATGGCCCTGCTCGCGGTGCTCTCGGCCGCGAGCGAGAGGGCGCTGATCCGGCCCCTCGCGCGCCGCCACCAGGCCCTCCCGCTGATCATCGTCACGCTGGGCCTCATGATCGCGATCAACGCGGTGATCGGGTGGGCGTGGACCTATCAGACCAAGGAGGTGCCCGCGCTGTTCGGCGGAGGCGCCGTCGACCTGGGCGGGGTGGCGGTGTCGCGGCAGGACATCGGGATCGTCCTCACCGTGCTGGTCGTCGCCGTGGTGCTCGGCGTCCTCTTCGAGTTCACCCGCTGGGGCCTGCGGATGCGGGCCGCGGTGTCGGCGCCCGAGTCCGCGGAGCTGTCGGGGATCTCGACGGGCCGGACCATGACCATGGGGTGGGCGATCGCCGGCGCGGTCGGCGCTCTCGCCGGCACGCTGATCGCGCCCGAGCTGTTCCTTCACCCGGGCATGATGGCGCCCGTCCTGATCTACGCCTTCGCGGCGGCGACGCTCGGTGGCCTGGACTCCCCCGTCGGCGCGCTGATCGGCGGCCTCGCCGTCGGGGTGGTGGAGAACCTCGCGGGCAGCTACCTCCCGCACGGCTCCGACTTCAAGCAGGTGGTCGCGCTCGTGATCATCGTGGTGGTGCTGCTGGTGAGACCCCAAGGGATCCTCGGGCGGCGGGAGGTGGTCCGGGTATGACCGCGACATCGACACGGCGCAGGACGGGGAGCCCGCGGCCGTCGCGCGGCTCCGCCGTCGAGTGGCTGCGGCGCCCCCGTCCCCCGCTCGCTCCCCCGCGCTGGCTCACCATCGCCGGTATCGCCGTCGGCGCCGCGGCGCTCGCGGTGGTGCCGCTGGTCAACCCGAGCTACATCAACCTCACCGTGACGCTCGTGATGATCTGGACGCTCGTCGGCCTCGGTCTCAACCTGCTCGTCGGGTTCGGCGGCCAGGTCTCCCTCGGCCACTCGGCCTTCTTCGCGATCGGCGCGTACGCCGTGGCGGTGGGCGGCGAGGCGGGCATCCCGCATCCGGCGACCCTCGCGATCGCCGCGGCGCTGCCCTTCCTCGTGGGATACGTGCTGGGGCTGCCGGCGCTGAGGCTGCACGGGCTCCAGCTCGGCCTGGTCACGTTGGCGATGGCCATGGCCACGCCCGCGGCGATCCGCGCGCTCGAGCCCCTCACGCACGGCAGCCGCGGCATCGCGATCGACGGCGACCCGCCCGCCTGGATCCCGCTCGCCCACGACCAGTGGGTGTACTACCTCGCGCTCGCGGCGGCCACGATCGGCTACGTGGTGACGCGACGGCTCGCGCGCGGGCGCCTGGGCCGATCCTTCGTGGCGGTCCGCGACGCCGAGATCGTGGCCGAGACCCTCGGCGTGGACGTCTGGCGGACCAAGACCCGCCTGTTCGCGGCGTCGGCCGCCTACGCCGGGGTGGCCGGAGGGCTCTACGCCATGCTTCTCGAGTTCGTCGGCCCGGAGAACTTCAACCTCACCCTGTCGATCTCGTTCGTCACGCTGATCGTCGTCGGCGGGCTCGCGACCGTGCCGGGCGCCGTGCTCGGGGCGCTGTTCGTGCAGTACGTCCCCACGCTCACGTCGAGCATCAGCCCGGCGGCCACCGGCGCGGCCTACGGCGCGGTGCTGATCGCGTTCGCCTTCTTCCTGCCCTATGGCCTGGTGGGCCTGGTCCGCGCGGCGCTCGGCCGGCTCGTGGCCCGTCTGCCCGGGCGTCGCGGCACGTAGCGGGCCCGCGCCGCGCCCGGACGGCGTCAGACGGCGCCGGCGCCGGTGCGCACCATCGCCTGCGCGGTCGCGACCAGCTCGTCGAGCGAGCGGGTCCGCGGGTTCCACCACTCGACCACCCAGTTCATCGCGCCCAGCAGCAGGAGCCGGAACATGTTGATGTCGAGGTCCGCCCGCACCTCCCCCGCCTGCTGCGCCTCGGCGAAGAGCTCGCGCCACAGCCGGCTGTAGAGGGCCTCCTCGGCCGCGGGCCGGATGCGCAGCTGCTCCGGCACGTGGCCGGCGTTGCGGATGGAGGCGGTCGCGTAGTGCGAGAGCTGCAGCTCGAACCGCAGGTGCGCGTCGACGGCCACCATGAGCCGGTCCATGCACGACGTGTCCTCGGGAAGCGCCGCGAGCACCTCCGCGAGGTGGAGGCGGACGCGGTTCGCACCGACCCACATGACCTCCTCGACCAGCTCGTCACGCGAGGAGAAGTAGTAGTAGATCGCGGGCGCCTGGACCCCGGCCACCTGCGCGACGTCGGACAGCCGGGTGCCCGCGTAGCCCTTCCGGGAGAGCACCTCGGCGGCGGCGTCGAGGATGCGCTGGCGCGTCTGCGCCGACTTCGACGTCGCGGAGGACGCCACGGCCTCGGTGCTGTTCATACCTGGGATTCTAACCCATATTAGATTCCACCTTGCGGAACGACGCGGCCCGTCCTAGCATGTGAAGCGCGATTCACTTAATCGTGCCACCTGCAGGTTGCTGCTCAATGGAGAGTAGGAGATCCGGCGATGACCCTGATGGACCAGCCCGTCCGAGGCGCCCAGCTGACCACCCGCAACCCGATCGACGGCGAGGCCGTCGCCACCTATCCGGTCGCCGGCCCGCCCGAGCTGGCCGCCGCGATCGCCCGCGCGCGCTCGGGCGCCGACTGGTGGCGGGACCTCGGGTTCGGCGCCAGGCGCGCGCACCTGCTGGCGTGGAAGTCGGCGATCGCGCTCCGGGCGGACGAGCTCGCGGACGTGATCTCGGCGGAGACCGGCAAGCCCCATGGCGACGCCGTGCTCGAGGTGATGCTCACGCTCGGCCACCTGGACTGGGCCGCCAAGAACGCCGAGCACGTGCTCAGGCGCCGCAAGGTCAAGTCGGGCCTGGTGAACTACAACCAGCACGCGACGGTCGGCTACGAGCCCTACGGGGTCGTGGGCGTGATCGGACCGTGGAACTACCCGTTCTACACGCCGATGGGCTCCATCTCGTATGCGCTGGCCGCGGGCAACGCCGTGGTGTTCAAGCCCAGCGAGCTCACGCCGGGTGCCGCCGTGTGGATCGCCGAGCGCTGGGACGAGACGGTCGGTCACGACGTCCTCATCGCCGTGACCGGCGACCGCGAGACCGGCGCGGCGCTGGTCGCCGCGGACATCGACAAGATCGCCTTCACCGGGTCGACCGCGACCGCCAAGAAGGTGATGGCCGCCGCCGCCGAGCGGCTGGTGCCGATCGTCGCGGAATGCGGCGGCAAGGACGCCGTGCTCGTGGCCGCCGACGCGGACCTCGACGCCGCGGCCGACTTCGTCGTCTTCGGCGGCATGGGCAACGCGGGCCAGACATGCGCCGGCGTGGAGCGCGTGTACGCGGTCGACTCGATCAAGGACGCGCTCGTCGCCAAGGTGGTCGAGCGAGCGCAGCGCCTGCGCACCGGCGGCGACGACGCCCAGTACGGCCCCATGACCCTGCCGGCCCAGGCGGACGTGGTCCGCGCCCACGTCGACGATGCGCTGCGGACCGGCACCGCCGCGCTCGGCGGCCCGGAGAGCATCCAGGGCCGGACGATCGCGCCGATCGTCATCACGGACGTGGACGAGTCCTCGGACGCCGTGCAGCACGAGACGTTCGGGCCGCTCGTGGTCATCAACCCCGTGGCGTCGCTCGACGAGGCCGTCACCCGCGCGAACGCGACCTCGTACGGCCTCACCGCCGCGATCTTCACACGCGACACCCGCGCCGCCGACCGGGCCGCGGGCCGCCTGCGCACCGGGGTGGTGTCGATCAACTCCGTGCTCGGCTTCGCGGGCGTCGCGGCGCTCCCGTTCGGCGGCGTGAAGGACTCCGGCTTCGGCCGCATCCACGGCGCCGACGGGCTGCGGGAGTTCTGCACGGTCAAGTCGATCGCACGCCAGACCCGCAAGCCGATGCTGAACCTGCTCACCATGGATCGCACCGAGAAGGACATGCACACCGCGGCCAAGATGATCCCGATGCTCCACGGGAAGTCCAAGCCGCAGCGCTGATCGCCGACCGCGGAGGCGGTCCTGGCGTCACACGCCCAGGACCGCCTCCAGCATCGGCCGGATCCACGCCTTGGCGTCCGCGGCCGGACGGTGGCGCAGCGCGACGGCGAGGTCGGCGACCACGTTGAGCCCGGCGTGCACCCGGGTGCGCGCCTCGCGAGGCTCCAGGTCGGGGCGCACGGCGCCGAGCAGTTCCACCCAGTCGTCGACGTGCTCGCGCTGAAGCCGTCGCAGGCGCCGCTGGTCCTCCGCATCGAGGGCGCCGACATCAGCCGTGTACACGTCCATGAGGTCGCGGTCGTCGACGGCGAAGGCGATGTACGCGCGCTCGAGCACCCGCAGCGACTCCAGCGGCTCGTCCCCGCCCAGCGCCTCCTCCGCCGCAGCGTCCAGCACCGCGGCGGCCCGCTCGCAGGCGGTGCGCAGGATCTCGGCCTTGCCGGCGAAGTGGCGGTAGACGCCCGACGGCGTCAGCCCGACCACACCGGCGATGTCCTCGATGGTCACGTCGTGGTACCCGCGCTCACCGAACAGCGCGATGCCCGCTTGCGCGAGCTGGTCGCGCCGACGGCGAGGCGGAGACGACGGCTCCGCCGCCTGGGAGGAGACCGCGGGCACCGGGTCGACGGCGCAGGCGAGCGCGTCGCCGGCAGCGTGCTCGAGCAGCGCGCGCAGGGCGGCGCCGGGCATCGCCGTGCGGTGCATCGTCACCGAGGCGATGGCGCTCAGGGCCGCGCGGCACACCAGGTCCAGCGTCTCGGCGTCGAGCTCGGGGCGCAGCACCCCCACCGGGCCCCCGAGCCGCTCGCGCAGGGCGGCGAACTCGTCGCGCAGCGCACGGCGGTCGTCGTCGTGCAGATAGCGGCTCTCCCACCGGTAGATCCCGCCGGTGGTGCGCATGCCCAGCGTCGCGACGGTCCACGCCTCGAGAAGCGCGTCGATCTCCCGGCGCGCCTCGTCGGGCGTGCGCTCCGCCGGCGTCGGCACCTCGTCGGCCGCCTCGTGGAGGCCCTGGACCAGGCCCATCGCCACGGAGCTGAAGAGGTCGTACTTGTTCGCGAAGTGCCGGTAGAGCGCCGCCGCGGTGATGCCCACGGCGTCGGCCACGTCCTGCATCGCGACGCGATGGTAGCCGCGCTCCGCGAAGGCCGCGGCGGCGGCCGCCTCGATGGACTGCCGCCGGTCCCGCGGCCGGCGCCGTGGGGGCGCCGGAGCCTCGGCGCCGCTCACGATCGCGCCTCGTCGCGGCGGCGCGCCGCGCAATACGCCGGGCGCCCTAGCCAGGAAATGTGAATCATGAGTAACATGATGCCAGTCGGGCAGCCAGATGTCCGGCAGGGAGGGACGAGTCGCGGCAAGGGCGCCGCCGCTCGCAGGGCTCGACGTACAACGAGGTGCAACTCATGAGCGAATCCACCACCGGCATCCCCGCGGCGATCCGCCGCAACCACTGGATGAACCAGGTCCTCAGCCACGCGGAGATGAGGCCCGACGGTCCCGCGTTCAAGTTCCGCGGCGAGGTGACCACCTGGGCGGACACCGCACGCCACATGGACACCATCGCCGCCGCGCTGCGGAGGCGCGGCGTGGGCTTCGGCGACCGCGTGCTCATGCTCACACTCAACCATCCTTTGGTGGTGGAGTCGGTATTCGCGATCAACAGATTGGGCGCGATCGCGGTCCCGATGAACATCAGGCTGTCACCCGCCGAGCTCGCGTACATCGTCGACGACGCGGACGCGGACGTGATCATGGTCGACCAGCCGCTGGCCCCGCTGGTGGCGGCAGTGGGCCAGCTGACCGGCCGCATCCGGAAGGTGATCGTCTTCGGCGAGGCAGCCGAGGGCCAGGAGCCCATCTCCGCGCTGCTCGCCGAGCCGATCGGCGACTTCGAGGCGCCCGACGTCCCCGAGGACACGACCTGCCTCATCATGTACACCTCCGGCACCACGGGACGCCCGAAGGGCGCGATGCTCGATCACGCCAACATGACGTCGCAGGCGATCACCGTGATCCGGGTGAACAACATCTTCAACGAGCGCGACGTGTCCTTCCTCACGGCTCCGCTGTTCCACATCGCGGGTCTGGGCTCGATCGGCGCGAACTTCATCGTCGGCATCCCCACCGTGCTGCACCCTCTGGGCGCGTTCGATCCCGTCGAGATGGTCGACGCGTGGGAGCGCGAGGGCGCGACCATCGTGTTCAACGTCCCGCAGCAGTGGCAGGCCATCTGCGCGGTGCCGGGGATCCGGGAGCGCGATCTCAAGCTGCGCGTCATCAGCTGGGGCGCGGCACCGGCCTCCGACACCCTGCTGCGGACCATGTCCGACACCTTCCCGGACGCCCTCAATGTCGCCGTGTTCGGCCAGACCGAGCTGTCCCCGATCACCTGTGCGCTCCGCGGCGAGGACGCGATCCACAAGCTCGGATCCGTGGGCCGTCCGCTGGTCACGCAGCAGTACCGGATCGTCGACGGCGCGATGAACGACGTGGCCGTCGGCGACGTCGGCGAGATCATCTACCGCGGGCCCAACCTGATGAAGGGGTACTGGCGCAAGCCGGCCGAGACCGCGGAGGCCTTCGCCGGCGGCTGGTTCCATTCCGGCGACCTGGTGCGCCAGGACCAGGACGGGTTCGTCTGGGTGGTCGACCGCCTCAAGGACATGATCATCTCGGGCGGCGAGAACGTGTACTGCGCGGAGGTCGAGAACGCGCTCTTCGCCCATCCCGACATCGTCGAGGCGGCCGTCTACGGTCGCGCGGACGAGCGCTGGGGCGAGGTGCCCGTGGCCGCCGTGGCGCTGCGCCCAGGCGCGAGCCTCGACATCGAGGGGCTCCAGGATTGGCTCGGCGACAAGCTGGCCCGCTTCAAGCAGCCGAAGGCGCTGGTCGAGGTCGAGGCGCTCCCCCGCAACGCCGCCGGGAAGGTCAACAAGGTCGCGCTGCGGCAGGCCGACCCCGTGCCGGTCGCGCCGTAGGGCGGGCGCCGATGACCCGGATCACCGTCCCGGTGGAGGTGCGCTGGTCCGACCTCGACGCCAACGGCCACGTCAACAACGTCGCCTTCCTCACGATCCTCGAGGAGGTGCGGATCCGCCACCTCCACGTGTTCCGCTCCCGGGCCGACCAGGCCCGGGGGCGGGCCTCCGCGGTGGTCGCACGGCACGAGGTCGAGTACCTGGCGCCGATGCCGTGGTCCGAGCGGCCCGTCCGCGTCGACCTGTGGGTCTCCCGCGTCGGCGGCGCGAGCATCGAGGTGTGCCATCAGATCCGCTCGCCCGAGGGTGACCCGGAGACCACCTATGCGCGAGCGGTCTCGGTCATCGTCTATCTGGACCCGGCCACCCAGCGGCCGCGCGGGCTCCGGGCCGACGAGCGCGCCGCCTTCGCGGAGCTCGCCGACGAGCCCCTGGCCCTCCGCGGTCCCGTCGCTCCCGCCGCCGTCGCGCGTTGACGCGCGCGTCACACGTCGCTGACGGGTCCGCCGTCCTCGAGGAAGCCCTCGAGGTTGCGCGGCCGGTAGGCCGGATCGACCGCGAGGCGATCGACGGCCGTCGCGGCCACCGACTCCCGCCCGCCCTCGGCCGCGCCCAGGGGGCGGACATGCGGCGGCCACAGGCGGAACAGCCCGGTGCGCGCGTCGCCCACCTCGCCCATTGGGTCCGGCGCGAACGGGACCAGCTCGTCGTCGCCCGGCACCGCATCGTCCCCCACCGCGAAGGACCCGGGCCGGAGGGTGAGCCCGTGCTCGACCGCCCGATCGGCCATCCACCGCAGGGTGATGTCCGACAGGCCGTGCGCGAGGACCCCGCCGCCGACCTTCGAGTGGTCGCCCGCGAACCAGACCTGCTCGACGATCTGCCCGCCCTCGGGATCGGGGAGCTCCCACACGGCGGGCGCGTAGGGCTTGCGCTGCTCGTCGATCGACAGCGCGTGGAAGGCCGCCTGGACGGTGCCCGACAGCCGGGTGTCGTGGAAGCTCCACCGGCGGTTGAGGCGGCGCACGCCGGGGATGCCGCTCCACGGCAGGCCGAGCGCGCCCACGGTGTCCCACACGCCGATGAACCTGACCCCGACGTCCGGGTGCGAGTAGGAGCGCCGGAACAGCTCGGACTCGACCGCGTGCGGCCCGTACGCGCGGGAGCGGTACAGGCGGTAGGCGTCGTCGAGCCGGTCCCGGTGCTCCGGGCGCAGGATCCCGCAGTTGCGGATCAGTCCCGCGACGGATCGTGCCGTGTAGGCGCCGCGGGAGAAGCCGATGAGGTACAGCTCGTCGCCCGGCGTGTACTCGGCGACGATGTCGCGGTACGCGTCCCGGACGATGCGCGACAGGCCCACGCCGAACGCGGCCCCGAGGAGGCGTTCGCCGGCGTCGGTGCCCACACCGCGGTGGTAGAGCACGGCCTGGCGTGCTCCGTCGTCCCCGGTCGGAGCGATCGCGGCCGCGAGCTTCGTGACGTTGGTCGGCGTCGGCGTGCCGTCCGCGGCCTGATCGGGACGGCTCCAGGTCCCGTCGCAGCACAGGACGATGCGTGAGACCACCGTGCCCCCTCCCCTGGCGTCCTCCCATGACAGCGCCCGTCCCGGGCGCTGTCAACGCGCCTCAGTGCTCGGTGAGCACCGCGACCACCTTGCCCCGCGTATGCCGCTCGCCGACCCGGGCGAGCGCGGCGGGCGCCTCAGCCAGCGTGACGGTCGCGGTCACGAGCGGGTCGACCTCCTCCGCCACGACCAGGTCCATCAGCAGCTCGAGCCCTTCGGCGAGCCACGCGACCGACCGCTCGTCGTCCGCGGCATGGGCCGCGCCGAGCGCGATCTCGTGCACCGACGGCGCCGTCGTGAACGGCGGCACCGCGGAGAGGTCCGCGCGACCGGCGACGCAGGCGATGCCGCCGCCATGAGCGAGCAGGGACAGGTTCTCGGTAGCGGAGCGCGCGCTCACGGTGTCGACCACCGCGTCCACCCCGCGGCCGCCGGTCAGCTCGCGCACCCGTGCGGCCACGTCCTCGGAGCGGTAGTCGATCACGTCGTGCGCGCCGAGTTCGCGGACCGCCTCGTGATGCGCCGCCGACGCCGTCGCGATCACGCGCGCGCCGGCCAGCACCGCGAGCTGAACCGCGAAGCCGCCCACACCGCCGGAGCCGCCCGTCACGAGCACCGTGTCGCCGGGCTCGACGTCGAGCCTCCGCGCGACGGCCTGCAGCGCCGTGAGGCCCGCGCACGGGAGCGCGGCCGCCTCCACGGGGCCGAGACCCGCGGGGACCAGCGCCACGGCGCGCGCGTCGACCGCCGCGAGCTCCCCGAGGCCACCCCCGCGGCGCAGGTCCGTGTGCACGGCGACCCTGTCGCCCGCCCCGAGGTGTCCGACGGCCTCGCCCACCGCCTCGACCCGTCCGACGATGTCGAGCCCCGGCACGTGCGGGTAGGTCCACGCCGGATGTCCCGAGCGCGCGGTCGAGGCGTCGACGGGGTTGAGCCCACAGGCCTCGACCGCGATCAGCACCGCGCCCGGGTCGAGCGCGGGCGGCTCGATCTCCCCGAGACGCAGGCCCGACGGATCTCCCGGTGCCTCCAGCAGCAGCGCGCGCATCTGGGTCCCTCCTCGACCGATGCGCCCACCGTAGCGCGCCGGTCCGACGGGCGGCGCGGCCCAGCGCTCACACGGGGTCGGGCAGCGCGATGGTGTGCGCGGTGTGCCGCACCTTGGTCTCGAGGTAGCGGGCGTTCGCGCCCGAGAGGTGCACGCCCGTGGGCACGCGCTCGTCCACGTCGACGCCGAGCAGCTCGAGCTGCGCCGCCTTGTCCGGGTTGTTGCTCAGCAGCCGGATCCGGTCGACCCCGAGGGCGCGGAGCATCTGGGCGGCGGGCGCGTAGTCGCGCTCGTCCTCGCCGCGGCCGAGCGCCACGTTGGCCTCGTAGGTGTCGAGGCCGGCATCCTGAAGCGCGTACGCGTCGAGCTTGGCGTAAAGGCCGATCCCGCGCCCCTCCTGGCGCAGGTACAGCAGGAATCCGCCCGACTCCGCGATGCGCTCGACGGCCTCGCGCAGCTGCGGGCCGCAGTCGCAGCGCTCCGAGCCCAGCACGTCGCCCGTGAGGCACTCGGAGTGAGGCCGCACCAGCGGGGCCGCGCCGCCGGCGGCGGCGCGCTCCAGGGCGCCGCGCCAGTCCCCCAACCCGATCGCGAGATGCTCCCGCCCGTCGACCAGGCCGTCGAACGTGACCACGTCCCCCGTGGCGGCAAGGCCGTCAGCGAACCGCAGCGGCACCCGCACCGAGGTGCGCACCGTGGCGGGCTCGGGCGTGAGGGCGGCGGGCTCGGCGATGGTGGCCTCGAGGTCGCGGGCACGCGATCGCAGCAGGGGGCAGGTGAGGGTCACGACCGCTCCTTCTGATCGGGCGACGCCCCGTCGGCGTCGGCTCGGGTCTGGTGAGGTGTCGAACGCCGCGGACGCGCCTCGTATTTCGCGGGCACGCGCACGGGTCGCACGGAACCTCCCGCGGCAGCCGCGCCCGGGGCCGACCGCGTGCGGCGGGGTCGGATTTGTGGCACCGCCTGCAAACGCTTACATTGGTGTCCAGGACGCCGCGCGCTCATCGACGCGCGGGCGGTGTCCGACCAGCAGGATCGCAGCACCGCACCCCTCGAGAGGACGACGTGGCCCCCACCGACGCAACCGCGCCCACCGCAGGAACCGAGTGGTGGAGGTCGTCGGTCATCTATCAGATCTATCCCCGGTCGTTCGCGGACGCCTCGGGCGACGGCATCGGCGACCTGCCCGGCATCACCGCCCGCCTCGAGGAGCTGGCCGATCTCGCGATCGACGCGGTGTGGCTGTCGCCGTTCTACCGCTCCCCGCAGAAGGACGCCGGCTACGACGTGTCAGACTTCCGCGACGTGGACCCGATCTTCGGCTCCCTCGCGGACTTCGACGCCATGATCGAGCGCGCTCACTCGCTCGGCATCCGCGTGATCGTCGACATCGTCCCGAACCACAGCAGCGACCAGCACCCCTGGTTCCAGGCCGCGCTCGCCGCCGCGCCCGGATCGCCCGAGCGCGAGCGCTACGTGTTCCGCGACGGCACGGGCGAGAACGGCGAGCTGCCACCGAACAACTGGGAGTCCGTCTTCGGCGGGCCGATGTGGACGCGTGTGACCGAGCCGGACGGCACGCCCGGCCAGTGGTACCTCCACATCTTCGACACCGCCCAGCCCGACCTCAACTGGGAGCTCGAGGAGGTGCGCGCCGAGTTCGACGACGTGCTGCGCTTCTGGCTCGACCGCGGGGTCGACGGCTTCCGCGTCGACGTCGCGCACGGGCTGATCAAGGCGCCCGGACTGCCCGACTTCGTGCAGTCCCAGGAGGAGGCCTCCATGGGCGGCGGGGCGGCGACCCAGTCGCCCTACTGGGCCCAGGACGGCGTCCATGAGATCTGGCGCCGGTGGCGCCGGGTCACCGACGAGTACCCGGGCGACCGGATCCTCGCCGCCGAGGCGTGGGTGTACCCGCTCGAGTTCATGGCCCGTTGGGTGCGTCCCGACGAGATGCACCAGACCTTCAACTTCGGGTACATGGAGGCACCCTGGGACGGCGAGGCGCTGCGCCAGGTGATCGACGACTCGCTCGAGACGTTCGGCGCGGTCGGCGCTCCCTCCACCTGGGTGCTGTCGAACCACGACATGATCCGCCACGCGACCCGCCTGTCGCTGGGCGAGGACGCGCCGCAGGGCCACGGGGTCGGGCCCGAGACGCCCGGGCTCCCCGACATCGAGGAGGGCATCCGCCGCGCACGCGCCGCGACCCTGCTCATGCTCGCGCTGCCCGGCGGCGCCTACCTCTACCAGGGCGAGGAGCTGGGCCTTCCCGAGGCGATCGACATCCCGGGCGACGCGCGACAGGACCCGACGTGGCACCGGACCGAGGGAGAGCGCTACGGCCGCGACGGCTGCCGCGTCCCGCTGCCCTGGGAGGCGGACCGAGCGGCCTACGGGTTCTCGTCCACCGGGGAGACGTGGCTCCCCCAGCCCGACCTGTACGGCGTGCTCGCCCGTGACCGCCAGCGCGGCACGGTGGGCTCGACGCTCGAGATGTACCGCGATGCCCTGCGGCTGCGGCGCGAACGAGGCCTCGGCGCCGGCGCGATCGCGTGGCGCGACGCCCCCGCCGGCGTGCTGTCGCTCGACAACGGCGGCGTCCGGGTGATCGCGAACCTCGACGGCGCTCCCGTGAAGGTGCATGGCGAGGTCCTCGTGGCGTCGAGCCCGTTCGACGGCGACCTGCTGCCGCCCGACACGACCGTCTGGGTGCGCGCAGCCGAGTAGCATGCAGGTGCGGGCCGCACAGCGAGGGAAGGAGCCGGCGTTGGCGACGATCCAGCAGGTCGCGGACCTGGCACGCGTCTCCACCGCGACGGTCTCGCGGGCCCTCGCCGGCAAGCCGTCCGTCTCCGCCGCGACGCGCGAGCGCGTCGAGGAGGCCGCCCGGTCGCTCGGCTACGTCGCCTCCGCGACCGCATCGTCCCTCGCCTCGGGCAGGACGCGGAACATCGGCATGGTCATGCCCTACCTCGGCAGCTGGTTCTACGCCGCCGTGCTCAAGGGCGCCCACCGGGCGCTCGCCGACGGCGGCTACGACCTCACGCTCTACCACCTCGAGGACACGACCAGGCACGCCGAGCGCCGCCAACGGCTCTTCGACGAGTTCCTGCGACGCAAGCGGGTCGACGCGTTCATCGCCGTCTCCCTCGAGCTGTCGGACGCCGAGCTGGAGAGGATCGCGCTGCTGGGCAAGCCGATCGTCGGGCTCGGCGGCCCCATCCCCGGCGTCACCACGCTCAGCCTGGACGATGCGGGCGTCGCCACCCTGGCGACCGAGCACCTGCTGTCGCTCGGCCATCGCGAGATCGCCCACCTGGGCGGCGACGAGGCGTTCGAGCAGGACTTCCACGTGCCCGCGAAGCGCCGTGCCGCGTACGAGCAGGCGCTGCGCGCCGCCGGGGTCGAGCCGGATCCCCGGCTCATCAAGAACGCGGACTTCACCATCCAGGGCGGCTACCAGGCGACGCTGCAGATGCTCGGCGCGCCGCAGCGGCCCACCGCCCTGTTCGCCGCCTCCGATGAGATGGCGATCGGCGCCATCCTCGCCGCGCGCGACCTGGGGCTCCGGGTCCCCGAGGACCTGTCGGTGGTCGGCATCGACGGTCACGAGCTCGGCGAGTTCTTCGGCCTCACGACGGTCGACCAGTTCCCGGTCGTGCAGGGGCGGATGGCCGCGGAGACGCTCCTCGAGGAGCTGTCCCCCGACGCGCCCGGCGACCACGTCAACCGTGACCTCCCGTACGAGCTAGTAGTGCGCAAGAGCACCGCGGTGCCCTCCGGCAGGCCGCGTGAGTGACCGCGTGCTCGTGGTGGGGCCCACGAGCGAGAACCAGCTGGTCGCGCTCGACGCGCTGCCCCGCCCCGAGCCCCATACGGTGTTCGCGCTCGGGCACCGCACCGTGCTGGGCGGGACCTCCGCGGGCAAGGCCCTCCACCTGGTGGACGCCGGCCTGTCCCCCACGCTGCTGACCACGCGGGGGGACGATGCCGCGGGCGACGCGCTCATGGCGCAGCTGCGGGCGTGCGGGGTGGACGTGCGCGAGGTCCGTGCCGAGGGCCCGACCGAGCGCCACCTCAACCTCATGGCGGCCGACGGCGGACGCGTCTCGATCTATCTGCAGCCGTCCGGGCCGCTCCCCGCCGAGGAGCTGCGCCGCGCACGCTCGGTCGCGCTGGCGGCCATGACCGATGCCGCCGCGGTGTTCCTCGACCTCTCGGACGTGGGCCGCGCGCTCATCCCGGAGGCGACGGCGCTCGCCCACGAGGTGTGGTGCGACGTCCACGACTACGACGGCATGGACGGATTCCACCGGCCGTTCGTCGACGCGGCCGACGTCCTCATCATGAACCGGGACCGGATCCGCAATCCCGGGTCCTACCTGCGCGATCGGATCGCCGCCGGCACCACCCTCGCCGTCTGCACGCTGGGCGCCGACGGCGCGCTCGGCGCGACCGCCGACGGCGCGATGGTGCGGATCGCCGCGCCCGAGGTCGCGGTGGTGGACGCGAACGGCGCCGGCGACGCCTTCGCGGCCGGGCTGATGGCGTTCGCGGTCGAGGTCGGCGGGGCGTCGCGCATCACCGGCGAGCTGCTGGGACAGGCGCTGGAGGCCGGGGCCGCGCAGAGCGCCCGCGCCGTCGGCTCCGCTCAGATCTCCCCGCTGCTCGAGCGGCACGGCGCCGGCTGAGGGCGTGCCCCGGGGCACGCCGAGCTGTTCAGCGGTACTGCGGCTTGGGGCGCGGGTACGTGAGCACCCCGATGAGGAAGAACACCAGCCCGATGATCAGCGCCCACGCGGCGAGCTCGAGCAGGCGGAGCTCGACCGCGGGCACCGCGGCCTCGGTGACCACCTCGAGGATCAGCCGTCCGATCGAGCCGTCCTTGCCGCCGGGCAGCAGCGCCACGACCGCCTCGACGCCCCAGAAGTGGGTGCCGACGAACAGCGCCCCCGCGATCGCGGCGGTGGCCGCTCCGACCTTCGGCAGGAACCAGCGGAGTCGGAGCGTCACGAACATGCCGACGACGACCACGCCGATGCCGGTCCACAGCGCCCAGTCCTGCGCGATCCGGAGCCACTGGTAGGCGCTGCGCACGTCGTCGAACGTCTCCGCGTCGAGCGCCTCGACCTCGATGGGGTCCACCTGGATGTCGGGGATCTGCACGCCGACGAGCGGGATCGTGTCGATCTGCGCGTTGACGTAGCCGGACACGTCGATCTCGAGCGTCAGCGGCGCCGGGGTCGTGAGCGTGCTGCCGAGCTGGGCCGCGAGCTGCTCGTGCGCCGCATCCACCTGCTCCAGCAGGGACTCCTTGAACGTGTCGCTGTCGACCGCGTCGGTGATGAGGGTCCGGAGCGCATCCTCGAGGCCCAGGCGCGCCGGGTCGATGCCTCTCGCCTGCAGGCCGGCGACCGCGGAGTCGGCGACGGCATCGCCCAACGCCGCCACGACCTCGGGGTCGTCGAGCGCGTCCTCCGCGATCCCGTGGACGGCGGTGCCGTCCTCGATCGCGCGGACCGCGACGGCGCTGACCGCCCATGCGGAGAACAGAGACGCGGCCACCAGGATGATCAGCGCCGATACCACCGTGCGGGCCCAGTTCACGTGCGCCCCACCTCCCAGCCGAAGAACACGCGCTCCGTCACTGCCCTCGCTCGTCGGGAGGCCCGCGTGAATCGTTCGTCCAGCTCAGCACCGGACATCTGTGTACCAAGAATCTCAGCAAGTACGCCCAACTCGCGGATATCCGCCGGAAGGACGTCCGTGTCGCGCGCCGCACCCCTCAACGCCATCGCCCCTCGCAGATCCGTCGCGAGCACCCACGCCTCCCGCAGCTTGGCTGCGTCGCCACGCCCGATGAGGCCCAGGTCGGCGCAGGCCGCGAGCGCCTCGAGGGTGCGCGTGGTGCGCAGCTCGGCGTGCGCGCGCCCGTGCCGCAGCTGCTGGAGCTGCACGCACCACTCGACATCGGACAGCCCGCCGGGGCCGAGCTTGAGGTGCCGGCGCGGGTCGACGCCGCGCGGCAGCCGCTCGGCCTCCATCCGCGCCTTGAGCGTGCGCATCTGCCGGAGCGCGCCGTCCGGCAGCTCCACCGGGTAGCGGACCTCGTCGATCATCGCGACGAAAGCGTCGCGCAGGCCCTGGTCGCCCGCCACCGGCTGCGCGCGGAGCAGCGCCTGCGCCTCCCACGGGTCCGACCACCGGCCGTAGTACGTCGAGCACGACTCGAGCGATCGCGCGAGGGGGCCGTTGCGCCCCTCGGGACGGAGGTCCGCGTCGATCTCCAGCGGCGGCTGGGGCCCGACCCTCTGCAGGATGCTGCGGATCTCCTGCGCCATCTGCACCGCGATGGCCTGGCCGTCCGGCGCCTGGCCGTCCCAGACGAACTGCACGTCCGCGTCCGACGCGTAGCTCATCTCGAGGCCGCCGTAGCGGCCCATCGCGATCACCGCGAACCGGATCGGCAGCTCCTCGAGCCCCCGCGACGTCGCGACGTTGTGCCGCGCGATGCGCAGCGCGCCCTCGATCAGCATGTCGGCGGCGTGGGACACGGCCTCGGCGGCGTCCGAGGCGTTGATCAGGCCGAGCGCGTCAGCCGAGGCGACGCGCGCAAGCTCGCGCCGGCGCAGGCCTCGCATCGCGGTGGCCGCCTGCTCCGGGTCGTTGGAGCGCCGCAGGATCGCGTCGGCCTCGGTCCACATCCGCTCGTAGGAGCGGGGCACCAGGTCCTCGTCGCGGTCGAGCCACGTGACGCCCTCGGAGGAGGCCAGCAGCGCCCGCGCGACGTAGCGGGAGGTCGACAGGAGGCGGGCGAGCCGTTGTGCGGCCGTCCCCGAGTCGCGCAGCAGCTTGAGGAACCACTGCTGGTCGCCCATCTGCTCCGACAGCTGCCGGAACGCGAGCAGCCCCGCGTCGGGATCGGCGCCCTGCGCGAACCAGCCGATCATGGCGGGCAGCAGCTGGCGGCGGATCGATGCGGAGCGGCTGGTGCCCTCCGTCAGCGACTGGATGTGCCGGTAGGCACCCGCCGGATCCACGAAACCCACGGCCGCCAGGCGCTCCTTGGCCGCCGCATCGTCCAGCCGCGCCTCGTCCTCGCTCAGGCGCGCGACCACCGGGAGGATCGGCCGGTAGAACATCTCGAGGTGCATCGCGCGCACGTCGCGCCGGATGTCCGTCCACACCTCCTCCATGTACTCGACCGTGGCGAAGCCCGACGCGCGCGCGAGGATCCGACGGTCCTGATCGGCGTCCGGCATCAGGTGCGTCCGCGTGAGCTTCCGGAGCTGCAGGCGGTGCTCCCAGACGCGCAGCTGGCGGTAGGAGCGGTCCATCGCCGCCGCCTGCGGCCGTCCGACGTAACCGGCGGCGCGCAGCTCGGCGAGCGCGTCCAGGGTGCCCCGCACGCGCAGCGACTCGTCGGCGCGGCCGTGGACCAGCTGGAGCAGCTGGATGGTGAACTCCACGTCGCGCAGGCCCCCGGGACCGAGCTTGATCTGGCGTCCCGACTCGGCCGCCGGGACGTGCTCCTCGACCCGGCGGCGCATCGCCTGAGCCGACTCGACGAAGCCCTCGCGCTCGACGGCCTTCCACACCATCGGGTGCAGGCGCTCGACGTACGCCGCCCCCACCTCGGGGTCTCCGGCGACCGGCCGGGCCTTGAGCAGGGCCTGGAACTCCCAGGTCTGCGCCCAGCGCTCGTAGTAGGCCTGATGCGACGCGAGGTTGCGGACCAGCGGCCCGTCGCGGCCCTCGGGACGCAGGTTCGGGTCGACCTCCCAGAGGGCGGGCTCGACCCCCATGCCGCCGCAGGCCTTGGCCGCGGCGATCGCGAGCCTCGTCGCGACCCGCAGCGAGACGTCGTCCGAGACCCCCTCGGCGGGCTCCGCGACGTAGATCACGTCGACGTCCGACACGTAGTTCAGCTCGCGCGCGCCGCACTTGCCCATCGCGATGACCGCGAGCCGGGTGGCCGCATGCTCCGGATCGTCGGCGCGGGCGATCGCGAGCCCGGCCTCGAGGGCGGCGCCGGCGAGGTCGGCGAGCGCGGCGGCGACGGCGGGGAAGATCGTGGCGGGCACGTGCTCGAACAGATCCTCGGCGGCGATCCGGGTGAGCGCCCGCCGGTAGGCGACCCGCATCGCGGCGACGCCCTCACGGCCCCCGAGCGTCGCGACCGGGGCGGCGTCGGAGGGGTCCGCCCCGACGGCCTCGAGCAGTCGCGCACGGAAGTCCATGCGGGTGAACGAGGCGGCGGAGTCCCAGTCGAGGAAGTCGCGCAGCATCTCCGGGTGCCGGATCAGGAAGTCCCCGAGCGCGAGCGAGCCCCCGAGCAGCACGCCCAGACGCATGCCGCCCGGCGAGGACGACAGCGCGGCGAACTCCGCGCTCAGGCCCGCGTCCCGCGCCGACTCCGCGAGCCGCAGCAGCTGCAGCAGACCCGCGTCGGGATCCGCCAGGTACGAGACGGCGTGCGCCGGGTCCTCGAGCGTGACGCCGGAGACCTCCTCGATCTCCCGGATCAGCCTCTCGGCGCGCGCCGGCTCAGAGGCCCCGGCGCGCCTGAGCAGCGTGGTGAAGGAGACCTCCCGCGCGCTCATGCGGGCCACCCTATCGGGGGACGACGACCGTCTAGAGGACCGAGAGGTAGGTCTCGAGCTCGAACGGCGTGACCTGGGCCCGGTAGGACTCCCACTCCGCCCGCTTGTTGCGCAGGACGAAGTCGAAGACGCGCTCGCCCAGGGTCTCGGCCACCAGCTCCGACCGCTCCATCACCTGGATCGCCTCGTTGAGGGACGTCGGGAGCGGCTCGTAGCCCAGCGCGCGACGCTCGGCGCTCGACAGCTCCCACACGTCGTCCTCGGCGCCGTCGGGGAGCTCGAGGCCCTCCTCGATGCCCTTGAGCCCCGCCGCGAGCAGGACCGAGAACGCGAGGTACGGGTTGGCTGCGGAGTCCATCGCCCGGTACTCGACGCGGGCCGACTGGCTCTTGTCGGGCTTGTGCGCGGGCACGCGCACCAGCGCAGACCGGTTGTTGACGCCCCAGCACACGTACGACGGCGCCTCGGCCCCGCCCCACAGGCGCTTGTACGAGTTGACGTACTGGTTGGTGATCGCGGTGATCTCGGGGGCATGACGCAGCAGGCCCGCCATGAACTGGCGCGCCACGAGCGACAGCCCGAGCTCCGCGCCGGCCTCGTGGAAGGCGTTCCGGTCGCCCTCGAACAGGCTCATGTGCGTGTGCATCCCGGAGCCCGGCGCCTCGAACAGCGGCTTGGGCATGAAGGAGGCGAACACGCCCTGCTCCAGCGCGACCTCCTTGATCACGGTGCGGAACGTCATGATGTTGTCCGCGGTGGTCAGCGCGTCGGCGTAGCGCAGATCGATCTCGTTCTGGCCCGGGCCCGCCTCGTGGTGGCTGAACTCGACGGAGATGCCCATGTTCTCGAGCATCGTGATCGCCTCACGGCGGAAGTTGTGGGCCGTGCCGCGGGGCACGTTGTCGAAGTAGCCGGCGCGGTCGACCGGGACCGGCTGCTGGCCCGGCTCGAACTGCTTGAACAGGTAGAACTCGATCTCGGGGTGCGTGTAGAAGCTGAACCCCTGCTGCGAGGCCTTGTCGAGCGTGCGCTTGAGAACCTGGCGCGGGTCGGACAGCGCGGGCTCGCCGTCGGGCGTGAAGATGTCGCAGAACATGCGGGCCGCGCCCTGACGCTCGCCGCGCCACGGGAGGATCTGGAACGTGGCGGGGTCGGGCTTGGCGATCATGTCCGCCTCGTACACGCGCGTCAGCCCCTCGACGGCCGAGCCGTCGAAGCCGATGCCCTCGTTGAAGGCGTTCTCGAGCTCCGCGGGCGCGATCGCGACCGACTTGAGGATGCCCAGCACATCCGTGAACCACAGACGGATGAACCGGATGTCGCGCTCCTCGACGCTGCGGAGCACATATTCCTGCTGCTTGTCCATGCGGCCCATCCTGCACCATTTGTGTGACGAACATGTGTCCGCGGCCCGCGTGCCGCGACGCGTAGGCTTCCTCCATGTCGACGCTCCGCCTCGCGCTCGCCCAGGTCAACCCCTGCGTGGGTGACATCGCTGGTAACACGGCACTCGTGCTTGACCGGTGCCGCGCCGCCCATGAGGCTGGCGCCACCGTGGTCGCCTTCCCCGAGATGGTGGTGACGGGCTACCCGATCGAGGACCTGGCCCTGCGGGAGAGCTTCCAGCGCGCCGCGGCCCGCGCGACCGAGGAGATCGCCGCGACCCTCGACGCGGAGGGCATGGGCGGCCTGATGGTCGTGCTCGGCACGCTCGGGGTGTCGCGCGCCGGTCTGCCGTTCAACCAGGCGGTGGTCATCACCGGCGGCGAGGTCGCCGCCCGCTACAACAAGCACCACCTGCCCAACTACGGCGTGTTCGACGAGCGGCGGATCTTCGCCGCCGGCGAGGACGCCTGCGTCATCACCGCCGCGTCGTCCCGCATCGGGATCGTCATCTGCGAGGACATCTGGCAGGACGGCGGCCCGGTCGCGCAGCTCGCGGCCCTCGACGTCGACCTGCTGCTGGTGCTCAACGGGTCGCCGTTCGAGGAGGGCAAGGGCCGGGTCCGGACCGATCTCGCGCGCCGCCGCGCAGCCGAGGTGGGCGCGCCGCTCGCCTACGTGAACCTGTGGGGAGGCCAGGACGACCTGGTGTTCGACGGGCACTCGTTCATCGTCGCGGCCGACGGGGCCTGGATGGCGAACGCGCCGGGCTTCGAGGACGCCCTCCTGCTGTGGGACGCCCCGGAGCCGGGCGCGGCACCCGTCCAGGGGCCGGTGGTCGACTTCGCCTCCGACGCCGAGCAGGTCTACCGCGCCTGCGTGACGGGGCTGCGCGACTACGTGGAGAAGAACGGGTTCCGCTCGATCGTCCTGGGGGTGTCCGGCGGCATCGACTCCGCGCTGACCGCCGCGATGGCGGCGGACGCGATCGGCGGCGAGCGCGTGGTCGGCGTGTCGATGCCGTCGTCCTTCTCCTCGCAGCACTCGCGCGACGATGCGGCGGACCTGTGCGCGCGCATCGGCGCCGACTACCGGGTGCAGCCGATCGCGCCGCTGGTGGAGGCCTTCCAGGGAGAGCTCGCGCTCGAGGGGGTGGCCGAGGAGAATCTGCAGGCGCGGCTGCGCGGCGTGATCCTCATGGCGCTGTCCAACAAGGAGGGGCACCTGGTGATCGCGCCGGGCAACAAGTCCGAGCTGGCGACCGGCTACGCGACCATCTACGACGCGGGCTCGATCGGCGGCTTCGCCCCCCTGAAGGACGTCGACAAGTCGCGGGTCTGGGAGCTGGCGCGCTGGCGCAACGCCCATGCGGAGGCGAACGGCAAGACCCCGCCCATCCCCGTCTCGTCGATCGAGAAGCCTCCGTCGGCCGAGCTCCGCCCCGGGCAGACCGATCAGGACTCGCTGCCGCCGTACGAGCTGCTCGACGAGGTGCTCGACGCCTACGTCGAGCACGCCGAGGGCCGCGCCGAGCTGCTGGCCCGCGGATTCGACGAGGCCGTGGTCGAGCGGGTGCTGCAGCTGGTCGACCGCGCGGAGTGGAAGCGGCGTCAGTACCCCCTCGGCCCGAAGGTGACGGCGCTGGCGTTCGGCCGCGACCGCCGGCTCCCCATCACCAACCGCTGGCGGGAGCTCGCCGAGTAGCCCCGGCCCGGACGACCCGCGGCCCCGCGCCGCCCCCTCCCCGACGGGTGCGGGGGCGCCTGCGGCCACGCTCCCGATTTCATGCACGAACGAACGGGCTCCTCCGCGTCCCGCCGCCCGGCCCGCACCGGTGCGTTCGCGCATGAATACGGGAGCGCCGGCGCAGCGGTACCGGAGGCTTGCGCGAGGGCCTGCGCGAAGGCCCGCATCTGCGGCCGCACCTGCGCCCTCGTGAGAGGCTGGACACCATGACGAGTCCGAAGAAGGTCCGTATCCATCACTTCCGTGAGATGAAGCAGCGCGGCGAGAAGATCACGATGCTCACCGCGTACGACTTCCCCACCGCGAAGGCCTTCGACGCCGCGGGCGTCGACATGCTCCTGGTCGGCGACTCCATGGGCGACAACGTCATGGGCTACGACTCGACCGTGCCGCTGACGATCGACGAGATGATCCCCTACACCCGCTCCGTCGCGCGCGCCGCCGAGCGCGCGTTCGTGGTCGCCGACCTCCCGTTCGGGACCTACGAGGTCTCCCCCGAGCAGGCGGTCGAGTCCTCGATCCGCATGATCAAGGCCACCGGCGCGAGCGCGGTGAAGTTCGAGGGCGGCCGCCGCATCGCCCGCCAGGTCAAGGCCGTCACCGACGCGGGCATCCCCTTCTGCGGGCACCTCGGGTTCACGCCGCAGAGCGAGACCGCCCTCGGCGGTCGCCGCATCCAGGGGCGCGGCGAGCACGGCGTCGAGGAGCTCGTGGCGGACGCGCTGGCGCTCCAGGAGGCAGGAGCCTTCGCCGTGGTGCTCGAGATGGTGATCGCTCCCGCCGCCCGAGCGGTGACGCAGGCGCTCGACATCCCGACCATCGGGATCGGCGCCGGGCCGGACACCGACGGTCAGGTGCTCGTCTGGCTCGACGCCGCGGGCGTGGGCGACTGGCACCCGCGCTTCTCGAAGCAGTTCGGCGCGGTGGGGCAGGCGCTGCACGATGCGGCGGCCGGCTACGTCGCCGAGGTCAAGTCCGTCGCGTTCCCCGCGGCCGAGCACACGTTCGAGAGCTGATCATGAGCACCATCCTCGTCACCGGGTCCGAAGGCAAGCTGGGCCGTCACGTGGTCGCGCGCCTGCGCCACGACGGTCACGACGTCCACCGCCTCGATGCCAAGCCCATCGCACCCGCGAGGGACTACGTCCGCATCGACCTCACGGACGCGGGCCAGACCCTCGACGCGATGTTCGGGGTCCAGGACGCCTACGGCGCGGTCGACGCGGTGGTCCACCTGGCCGCCATCCCCGCGCCGGGTCAGATGACGGACACCGCGACCTTCCAGAACAACATGCTCGCGACGTTCAACGTCTTCCAGGGCGCGCGCCGGGCGGGCATCACGAACGTCGTCTACGCATCGTCGGAGACCGTGCTGGGGCTCCCGTTCGAGACTCCCCCGCCGTACATCCCCGTGGACGAGGAGTACGACGCCCGTCCGGAGTCGAACTACTCCCTGGTCAAGCACCTCGAGGAGCAGATGGCGATCCAGCTGTGCCGCTGGGACCCCGCGCTGAAGATCATCGCGCTGCGCTTCTCCAACGTCATGGACGTCGAGGACTATGCGGCCTTCCCCGGTTTCGACGCCGATCCGACGCTGCGCCGCTGGAACCTCTGGGGCTACATCGACGGGCGCGACGGCGCGCAGGCCGTGGCCCGGGCGCTCGACTACGAGCCCCGTGGCTTCGACCGCTTCGTGATCGCGAACGCGGACACGGTGATGTCCCGCTCGTCGGCCGACCTCGCCGAGGCGGAGTTCCCCGGCGTCCCGGTGGTCAAGAAGCTCGGCGAGCACGAGACGATGCTGTCGATCGACAAGGCACGACGCCTCCTGGGCTACGAGCCCGAGCACTCCTGGCGCGACCACGTCTAGCGCGGCGGATGGCGACGGCGGTCGCGTTCACGCCCGCAGAGTCATCGGCACCCCGTCCCACCTGCGTCGTCGCGCGTAGTACACGAGCACCCAGACGTTCGACGCGAGCGTGACGACGTCGAGCCAGGACCTCGCGCGCCCGGCGACGTCCTCGGCGTGGAGCGCGTCCGCGACCAGCAGCGCGATGCCCGCGAGGTTGACGACGAGCAGCAGCACGATCGCGAGGAGCCACCCGCCGCCGCCGTGAGAGGCGACCGTCGCATCGTCCCCCCGACGAGCCCGCCACCACCCGACGACGCACCTGACGAGCCAGTAGGAGAGCACGCCCGTCATCGGGATCAGGCCGGTCATCGCGAGGTACCAGGCGAGCAGCGCGAGGCCGTCGACAGCCCCGGCATCGCACGGCGCGGCGCACAGCGTCAGGTCGCCCGACCACAGCCGCGCGGCGATGTCGACGGTGCCGACGATCAGCAGGACGAAGAGCGCGACGAGGAGCCAGAAGCCGAGCTCGGCGCGCAGACTACGAGTCGTCGTCGCCCCAGGAGTCCTCGTCGGAGTCCCACAGCTCGTTGCGCGCCTGAGCGATCTCGAGAGCGTGGCGGGCCTCCTCCGGGCTCGCGTAGGGACCCATGAGGTGCTCCCACGAGCTCTGGCGCCCCTTCTCCACCATGCGGGTGCGGGTGTTGAACCAGTACTCGACGGGCTGCTCGGCTTCGGTGGACATCGGCATCGCCTCCGTGAATAGACTGCCAGGTATGAGCCCCGTACGCGAGAGCATCTCCAAGGGCACCGTCACCCCCGTGCGGGATGTCCCGTCATCGATCCCCCGCCCCGAGTACGTCGGCAAGACGCGGGCGGCGCTATGGACGGGCGGCGACGTGCACTCCCCCGAGACCATCGAGAGGATCCGCGTCAGCGCGCGCATCGCGGCGCAGGCGCTCGCCGAGGTGGGCCGCCACGTGGTGCCCGGCGTGACCACGGACGAGCTCGACCGGATCGGCCACGAGTTCGTGCTCGACCACGGCGCGTACCCCTCGACCCTGGGCTACCCGGGGGCCGCCGGGCGGCCGGCCTTCCCCAAGGCGCTGTGCACCTCCGTCAACGAGGTGATCTGCCACGGCATCCCGGACTCGACCGTGATCGAGGAGGGCGACATCGTCAAGGTCGACATCACGGCGTTCACGGGCGGAGTGCACGGCGACAACTGCGGCTCGTTCATCGCGGGCGAGGGCACCCCGGAGGCGCAGGAGCTCGTGCAGGTCACGTACGACGCCATGATGCGCGGCATCAAGGCGGCGCAGCCGGGCCGGGAGGTCAACATCATCGGCCGCGTGATCGAGAAGTACGCCTCGCGCTTCGGCTTCGAGTCGGTGCGCAGCTACACCGGGCACGGGGTGGGACCCGCGTTCCACACGGGCCTGGTGATCCCGCACTACGACGCCGCCCCTCATCACGCCGACGTGATCGAGCCGGGCATGGTCTTCACCGTCGAGCCGATGCTGTGCATGGGCTCGGAGGAGAACCACGAATGGGACGACGGCTGGACGGTGGTCACGGACGACCACTCCTGGGTCGCCCAGTTCGAGCACACGATCGTCATCACCGAGACCGGACCGGAGATCCTGACACTGCCATGAGCAAGCACATCGCCCTCGGCGTCGACATCGGCGGCACCGGCATCAAGGCCGCGCCCGTCAACCTGAAGACCGGCAAGTTCGCGGACGACCGGTACCGCATCCCCACGCCGCAGCCCGCGACACCGGACGCCGTCGCCAAGACCGTGGCGCGGGTCATCGCGAAGTTCTCCCCCGGCAAGCACACCCCGATCGGGGTGGCCTTCCCCGGCGTGGTCCAGCACGGGATCGTCAAGACCGCCGCCAACGTCGACGACTCGTGGATCGGCACCGACCTGCGCGCGATCATCCGCGACTACGCCGGGCACGACGTCCACGTGCTCAACGACGCGGACGCCGCCGGCTACGGCGAGTACAAGTTCGGCGCCGCTCACGGCCAGAACGGCTCGATCCTCATGACCACGCTCGGCACCGGGATCGGCACCGCCATGATCGTCGACGGCACCCTGGTGCCGAACCTCGAGCTCGGGCACATCATGATCGACGGCCACGACGCGGAGGAGCGAGCCGCGGAGTCCGCGCGCGACCGCTACGGCTACGACTGGGACCAGTGGATCGCGGAGCTCCAGAAGTACTACTCGGAGATCGAGCGGCTGCTGTGGCCCGACCTCATCATCGTCGGCGGCGGCATCTCGAAGTCGCACCACATGTTCCTGCCGGAGCTGCGCCTGCGAGCCCCGATCGTGCCCGCCGAGCTGCTCAACGGCGCGGGCATCGTGGGCGCAGCGGCCGCCGCGGCCGCGGCCGACAAGGTCGAGAAGGCCGAGCAGAAGGCCGCCGCCAAGAAGGAGGCGAAGGCCGAGGCGAAGAGGTCGAAGAAGGCCGCGAAGGCGTCGTGACCTTCTCGGCCGCCCCGGTCCTGTCCCATCGCCTCGCGCGGCTCGAGCCGCTGGCCCACGCTCACCACGACGACCTGTGCGCGGCCGTCGGCGACCTGCACACGCTCTGGTACACGTCGATCCCCTCGCCGGACACCATGACCGCCGAGATCGACAGGCGCCTCGCGCAGCAGCGGGACGATGCGGTCGCGCCGTGGGCGATCGTCGACGCCCGGACCGGGCGCGCGGTCGGGATGACGACCTACCTCAACCTCGACCCGGAGAACCGCCGGCTGGAGATCGGCTCGACCTGGCTGGGCCGCGAGGCTCAGGGCACCGGGGTCAACCCGGCGGTCAAGCTGCTGCTGCTCGCGCGCGCGTTCGACGCGCTCGGCTGCATGGCCGTCGAGTTCCGCACGCACTGGCACAACCACCAGTCGCGCACGGCGATCGCCCGGCTCGGCGCCCACCAGGACGGCGTGCTGCGCCAGCACAAGGTCTGGACCGACGGCTCGATCCGCGACACGGTCGTGTTCTCGATCCTCGATCGCGAGTGGCCCTCGGTGCGGCTCGGCCTCGAGTCCCGGGTGGCATCGCGGTGACCCCCGTGCGCCGTCGGGCGCGCGCGACCCCAGGTGCGCGAGGATGAGGCCATGAACGGGCCGGCCGATACCGCGGAGGTGCGCCGCACCAACCTCTCGCTCGTGATGCGCGCCCTCGACGCCCAGAGCCCCGCCTCGCGCACGGACCTGCGCGCGGCGACGGGCCTGGTGAGCGGCACGGTGTCCAGCATCGTCGACGAGCTGATCGGGCGCGGGATCCTCATCGAGTCGGGCGAGACCACCTCGACCGGCGGCCGCGGCCGCCCCCGCAAGGTGCTCCACCTCAACCACTCCCGCGTGGTGGTGAGCGTGGTCCAGCTCACGGCGGAGGACACGATCGCGGAGATCCGCGACTTCGGCGGAGAGCTGATCTGGGAGCTGCGTCGGCGCCACGGCGTGCGGACCGGTGAGCCGGGCGACGTCGTGCGCGCGCTCGCTGAGGCGGTCAACGCGTCGCAGGGCTTCCTGGCGCAGCACGAGGACTCGTGGCAGGCGGCGATCGTCATCGCGGTGCCCGCACCTGTGGTCGCGGGCACCACCATCGGATCCGCGATCGACTTCGGCATCGGGCGCACCGAGATCCTCGAGCCCGTGCGCGCCCTGCTGGAGCGGCCGGCCACGCCGATCATCATGAACGACGGCCGCCTGGGCGCGCTGGCCGAGCATGCCGACCGCGGCCCCGGCGCGGCCCGGGCGATGGCCTACGTCAAGGGCGACGGAGGCATCGGCGGCGGGCTCGTGATCGACGGCGAGGTCTATCTGGGGTCGCACCTGATGGCGGGCGAGTGCGGGCACATCTGCGTCGATCTCGCCGGTCCCGCGTGCGAGTGCGGCGCTCGCGGCTGCCTCACGCAGTTCCTCGGGCTGCACGCGATCGCGAGGGCCGCGGGCCTCGAGGACCTGGCGGCCCGGGCCGACCAGGACCAGGTGCTCGACGAGCTGGTCCGGCGCCTCGACGCGGGCGAGCAGCGCGCCGTCCAGGCGATCGACGTCGCGGGCCGGGCGCTCGCGGCCGCGATCGGCACCATGAGCAACTACACGGACCTGGACCTGGTGGTGCTGGGCGGGTTCCTGCCGCGGCTCGAGCCCTGGCTGCGCCCGCCGGTCCAGCAGCTCATCGAGACCCGGGCCCGCCACATCGCGGAGTTCAACCCCCGCCTCGAACGTGCGATCCACGGAGAGGACGCCACGCGCATCGGCGCCTGGAAGCTCGGGCGTCAGGTGGTGCTCCGCGCCCCCGACGAGGTGCCGATGCTGGCCGTCGACCAGCCGGTCTGAGGCCACCGGGGCGGCTACTCGCAGACGGTCCCGTCGCGGTCGCCGTCCCGGTACCACCCGTACTCGACGTCGACACCGTCGACGTAGGGGCCGTATCCCGCGGCCGCGGTCTCCTGGCAGGTGTCGTATCGCGGGTCGACCGCCACGTCCCCCTCACCCGTCGGCGCGAGCGCGTCATCGGAGGTCGAGACCGACTGCGCAGGCGTCGGCGCCGGCCCGCCCGTGTTCTGCGCGAGCACCGGCTGGTCGCCCGGCGCCGGCAGCGGGTGGCCGGGGCACGCGTCGAGCACCCGCAGCATCGCGTCGAGCTCGGCCCGGGTGACCCACACCTCGTACTTGGCCTTCACGGCGACCTGGCGGGCGACGTAGGCGCAGCGGAAGCCCGTCGCGGGCGGTAGCCACGTCGCGGCGTCGCCGTCGCCCTTCGCGCGGTTCTCCCCCGCGTCCACGGGCTCGAGGTTGAGCGGGTCGTTCGCGAACGCCACGCGCTTGGCGAACGGCCACTGCGCGGCACCCTTCTGCCACGCGTCGGACAGGGCCACCAGGTGGTCGATGTCGACCTCGCTCGCCCCACCCTTCTCGAAGCGGATCAGCGTCCCGGTGAACGGGTCCTCGAGCACGCCCGCGAGCACGGTGCACGCGCCCGACGTCTCGAGCCCGGTCAACCTCAGCCGGAGCATGTCGTTTCTGGTGTCGCACCCGTTGCGGTCGACGTCCACCCAGCCCGACCCGAACTGGTCCCGCGAGTACCCGGTCTGCGGCGCGCGACCCTTCACCGTCAGGTCGAGCGCCGCCGCGTACGCCGTACCGCGGGTCGTCGCCGGCGAGGCCGACGATGCGGGGGCGGCGGACGCTCCGCCCGTCGCCGCGGGCGACGGAGGAGCCGACGGGACGTCGGCGCCCTGCGCGGTCGTCAGGGGCGCGGCCGCCGATGCGCACCCGGCCAGCAGACCCGCACCCAGCATGGCCCCCAGCAGCCCCGCCCACCGCATCGTCGCCCCCTCGGCATCCGTTCCGAACGCCGCGACACTATGCGGATCACCCCGTTATCGGAGCGCGGCGCGGCGGGGCGCCGCGGGATCACCCCTCGTCGTCGACGAGCAGCCGGTACAGGTCCTTGCGCGCGGCGGCGAGGATCTCGACGGCGCGGGCCGCGAGCTCGGGCCGGCCGGGCTGGCGCGCGACATGGACGGCGGCCTCGCGCAGCGCGCCCAGCTCCTGGCGCAGCGCGGCGGCGGACTCGTGCCCCTCGGGCGCGGAGAACAGGGCCTCCATCTCGGCGGCGTGCTCGGCCGCCCATTCACGGCCCGCCGCGGTCAGCGAGGCCGTCTTGCGCCCCTCGACGGTCTCGATGCCCACCAGGCCCTCATCCTCCAGCGCCTGCAGCGTCGGGTAGATCGAGCCGGGGCTCGGCACCCACGCGCCGGAGCTGCGCTCCTCGATCGCGCGGATGAGCTCGTACCCGTGCCGCGGCTGCTCCGCGAGGAGCAGGAGGATCGCGCTGCGCACGTCCCCGCGGGGCCTGCCGCCGCGGCGTCCGCCGGGGTGGCCGTGACGCCCGCCGGGCCCGCCGTGGCCCCCGCGACCGCCGGAGCCGCCGCGCCGCCCGCGGCCACCCTCGCCCCCGTCGCCCGGTCCGAATCCGCCGTGGCGGCCGCGACCCCACGCCTCGTCGTCCCCCGCGCGCCAGGCCTCGTGCTGATGCTTCATGTGGTTCTTCATGGCCACTCTCTCATTCTCTATCGTGTTTCAGTCACGATATATCGCGATAGTTACCAAGTCAAGGGTGCCGCGAGCACGGTCTCGATCGCCTCAGGTGCGGCGGGACAGCACCAGCACGGGGTCCTCCCCCGTGTCGCGCTCGGCGGCGGGGGCGCCGGTGCGCACCAGCTCGGGATCGACCACCGTGAGCGTGAACGCCTGCGGCCCGGAGCAGTACAGCACCACCAGCAGGAACCAGCCCCAGTCGACCAGCATGCGCGACTCCGCCAGCGCCTCGAGCGCGATCGCGGCGGTGAGCAGGGCCCAGCCGAGCGGGATGTACGTGTCCCCCGCGGACGCGCGCTCGACCAGTCGCCAGGCGCTCCCGAACGTGAGCACCACGATCACCAGCAGCAGCGCCAGCCCGATGAGGCCCATCTGCATCCACGCGTCCAGGAACGCGTTGTGGCCGTGCGGGACCACCACGCCGACGTGGTCGACCACCGACCGGTACGGCTCGTGCCAGATCGGCCAGTAGCCGACGTAGCCCCAGCCCTCGGGCCTCGCCATCGCGAGGCGCATCGTCTCATCCCAGATGAACACCCGGTTGGTGGCGTCGGCGCTGCGGTCGAACATCTCGAAGATCTCGGCGCGGAACTTGATGGTCGCCACCGCGACCACCGCCGAGCATGCGAGCACCAGGTACGACAGCACCCGCTTGCGCCGCGCCGGCGCCCGCCGGATGAGCAGCGCGGCGGCCGCGAGCACCGAGACGTACAGCATCGCGATCGACACCGTCGCGGACATGGTGAGCAGGTGCACCAGCGCGACCGCCGCCAGCGTGAGGAAGCCGTCGAGCCGCCGCACCCGACGCTCGAGCAGCAGCACCACCGCGATGATCCCGGCGAGCAGCGCGAGCGAGTCGAAGACGTTGCGGTTGCCCACGAAGCCCTGGATGGGGCCGCCCGCGAGCAGGAGGTTCTCCGACCACGGCGGCAGCGCGCCGGGGTCGACGCTCGACAGCCTCGCGAGATCGCCCGCGCGCCGCTCCAACGGCTCGCGGAGCACCACCGCGACGTAGAGCTCGAACAGCAGCCCCAACCCGATCGAGACCTGGAGCCCGCGGTAGAGGTAGGCCATCACCTGGGTGCGTCCGGTGGTGGAGACGATGGTCGCCGCCACCAGCGTCACCACGGCGAGCGCGACGGTGGCGAGCGCCGTGACCGCGCGCGTCTCCGACCACAGCAGGGTGATCGCGGCGAGCGCGACGAAGTTCACGATCAGCCAGGGCACGCGCACCCGGTCGAGGTGATGGCGGAACGCGACGACGATCGCGGCGACGGTCGCCGCGCACATCATCAGGTACAGGGGGATGCCGAGCAGGTAGCGGAAGCCCTGGCCCGAGCTCAGCACCACGACGGCGCCGACGGCGGCGTAGGCGCGCCCCCAGCGGGAGGCGGTCCACCGCCAGCATCGCGCCACACGCCCGTTCCGCATCCTGCTCGCTTCCGTCCGAGGGGTCGGCCCCCTGTTCTCGCCGGCGAGTCCGGCCACGCGCCCGGTCTCCTCGGCTCGACGACGAGTCCGGCGCCTCACATGGTAGGGCCGCGCCGTCGCCGTCCCACCGGACAAGGCCTCACCGCGACCGAATCGTGACCGTCGCATCGTCCCTCCTGAGCGGGCGATACTGAGGGCATGGCCACCTCCGCGAGCCCCGTCACGCGCGCCCGGCGCCGCGTGGGCGAGGCGCTGTTCCTCCGCGTGGCGGGCCCCGATGGACCCGCGGCGCGCGACCGCGTCCACCTCACGCCCGGTCCCCGGTGGTTCCCCGCGGGCAGCGCGATCCGGCGGGTGCATGCGGACTCGTCGATGTACATCGGCGGCCTCCGCGCGCTGCTGCTCCAGTCGTTGCACCCGCTCGCGATGGCCGGCGTCGCCGGTCACTCCGGCTACCGTGGCGACCCCTGGGGGCGCCTCGCACGGACGTCGACGTTCCTGGCGTTCACCACGTTCGGCACCGCGGACGATGCGCAGGCAACGGTCGATCACATCCGCGTGATCCACGAGCGGGTGCGCGGCAAGGCCCCCGACGGCCGCACGTACCGCGCCAGCGACCCGCACCTGCTCACCTGGGTCCACATCGCGGAGGCCGACTCGTTCCTCGCCGCGCACCAGCGCTACGGGCGCCGCCCGCTCGACGCCGCAGGCTGCGACGAGTACGTCGCCCAGGGAGCCCGGGTCGCGCGCGCTCTCGGCGCGGTCGAGGTCCCCGAGACCGTCGCCGAGCTGGAGGCCGCGATCGCCGCCTACCGGGCCGAGCTCGAGGCCTCCCCGGCCGCCCTCGACGCGGCCGACTTCCTGCTCAGCGAGCCGCCGCTCGGACGCGCCGCCCGCGCGCCCTACGCGCTGCTGGCGGCGGGCGCCGTCGCGCTCCTGCCGGACTGGGCGCGGACTATGCTCGGTCGTGACTCCTGGGGCGTCCGCACCTTCGGCCCCGCGAGCGGCGGCGTCGCGACCCGCGCGATCCGGTGGGGCACCAGCGCGAACCGGCCCAGCCGCAACGTCGAGTGACCCGGTCGCTCTCGCTAGGGTGACGATCATGACGTCCGCCGCTCACGACCCCGCGAAGGCCATCGCGGGGATGTGCGACTGCGCCGACTGCACCGCGGCCCGCGCCTCCGGCGGCACCGAGCACGCCGTCCAACGCTACGAGCGGCTCGCCGGCGCCCTGAGCGAGCGGCGGCTCGACCAGGAGATCGTGAAGGAACCGCGCATCCGGCGGCTGTCCAGCGCCGTCGCGATCGGCAGCATCGGCCTGGTGGTGCTGATGGTCACCGCGGGGATCTGGGCGACCCAGGCGTGACGCCGACCGGGCCCTAGCCCACGCGGGCGGGCTCCTCCTCGGCCGCCGCGAGCCGGCGTGCGAGCACCGCGCAGGTGAACAGCTGGATCTGGTGGAACAGGATCACGGGCAGGGCGACGGACGCCGCCACCGCCGGGGCGAACAGCACCGACGCCATCGGCAGGCCGGTCGCCAGCGACTTCTTCGACCCGCACATCAGCAGGGCGATGCGGTCCGGCCGGTCCAGACCGATGCGCGCGCCGGCCCACCAGTTGAGGCTCAGCATCACGGCGAGCAGCGCCGCGCACACCGCGAAGAGGATCACCAGCGCGAGGGGCGTGATGTGGTCCCAGGTGCCCGACACCTGCGCCTCCGAGACCGCCCCGTAGGCGACGAGCAGGATGGTGCCGCGGTCCGTGACCTTCGTGAGGTTCTTGTGCGCGCGGATCCACGGCCCGATCCACCGCTCCGCGATCTGGCCCAGCACGAACGGCACCAGCAGCATCAGCAGGGTGCCCGCGACGCCCCCGCCGTCGTCGCCCTGCTGGCCCGTGCCCACGATCAGCACGCCCACCAGCAGCGGCGTGAGCACGATGCCGAGCACGTTGGACACGGTCGCTCCGCAGATGGCGCCCGCGACGTTGCCGCGCGCGATCGAGGTGAACACCACCGAGGACTGGACCGTGGAGGGCAGCAGGCTCAGGTACAGCAGCCCCGTCTGGAGATCGGGGGCGAGGACCGCGTCGGGGATGAACGTGATCGCGAGCCCGAGCAGCGGGAACACCAGGTAGGTCGAGGCCAGCATCGAGCCCTGCAGGCGGATGTTCTTGAGGCCCGCCCACACCTCCGACGTGGACATGCGGGCGCCGTACAGGAAGAACAGCAGGATGATCGCGCCGTCGGTGATCCGCTCGAGGACGTCCGCGACCCCGCCGTCGGCGGGCAGGACCAGGCCCAGGATCAGGACGCCGATGATCATCGCGACCAGCGGGTCGATCCAGGACACGGCCGAGCGGAGGCGGGGACGGAGAGCCATGCGCCTATCGTGCCCTAGCCAGGTGACGCGGCTGTTTCGCCCGCGCCCGCGCCGCTACTCGAGACCGCCGATCTCCGATCCGGGCTCGAAGGTGCCCTCGGCGACGGCCTCCCAGAAGGCGGGGCTGGTGTCGGGGTCGAGCAGGACCGTCGACCCGACGCCGGCGACCGAGTAGCCCATGTTCCGGATCGGCGGCGTGCCGGTCACGGCGTCGCCGGCCAGTCCTCCGCGGATGTCGAACGCGGCGCGCGCCAGGTCGACCACCCCGGACCCCTCGCTCACCGCGAAAGCGTCCAGCCCCGCGGACGTCAGCGCGACCATCCGGAACGGGTTGAGGAGCGTGCCCGGCGCGAGCGCCTCCGACGCCACGGCGCTCACCACCTGTCGCTGACGCTGCGTGCGGCCGATGTCGCCGAGCGGATCGGAGTAGCGCATCCGCGAGAACGCGAGCGCCGTCTCGCCGTCGGCCTCGTGGCAGCCCGCGGTCCACTCCATCTGGCTCTTCGGGTCGTCGACGTCGCGGTCGTAGCAGAGCTCGACCCCGCCGACCGCGTCGACCATGTCCGCGACCCCGGTGAACCCGATCTCGAGATAGAGGTCGACCGTCAGCCCGCTGAGGTCCTCCACGGTCTCGACCAGCAGCGGCGCGCCGCCGAGGCTGAACGCGGCGTTGATCTTGTTGTCCTGGTGGTCGGGGATCGGGACGTACGAGTCGCGCGGGATCGAGACGAGCGCCGTCGGGCCGGACTCGGGCACGTGCAGCAGCATGATCGTGTCGGTGCGGGCGCCCTCGACCGTGCTCTCCGCCCATCCCTCGCGCGAGTCCGAGCCCACGATGAGGTAGGTCCGCCCAGGCGTGTCCGGCGCACCCGAGAGCGCCTCGACGTGCTGGATGCGGCCGGAGGCCCAGGCGGCGAACCACACGAGCGACCCGACCACGAGCAGGAGCACCACGAGCACGACGGTCCGGAGACGGTGCCGGCGACGACGGCGCGGCGCGGCGGCGGGAGGCGCGGTGCGGGACGGCGGCGCGCCGGGCGGAGGCGCGTCGTAGGCGCCGGGCGGCGCCACCCGGGTCGCCGCGACCGGGGTCTGCGCGGGCGGGTTCCGGCGAGGGGACGATGCGGGGTCGGCCGGCCGTCGGCCCGCGGGCGCCGCCCCGCGCTGGGACGTGTCGAAGGCCCCGGTGGAACGGCGCGTGGGCGCCCCGGCGGGGGGCGGCGCGGGCCGCGCCGATGCCGCTGGGCGCTGCGGCGCCGGCGGACGCTGGGCCCCGCGCGGCTGGATCGACGGGGGCATCCGCCGCGGCTCGTCGTCTCCCGGTGTGGTCACGGGGTGAGGGTAACCCGGGACCCCGCGAGAACCACGGAGCGCGGCGCCGAGACCAGGAACCTGGCGGGTGCCCCGGGAGTTGGCGGAGGGGACGCCGCCGTGGCGCCCGACGGAAGGACACCGATGACCGACGCACCGCCGACCACCGCGCTGACCCTGATGAGCGGAGGCATCGGCGCCCCCGTCACCGCGGATCAGATCCGCGTCGCGCGGCACGAGATCCAGGGCTTCCTGCTCCAGTACGAGTTCGGACTGCGGGAGATCGAGACCAAGCTGTCGATCCTCAGCGACGAGTTCCAGGCGCTGCACGACTACAACCCGATCGAGCACGTCGACAGCCGCGTCAAGACTCCGGAGAGCCTGATCGAGAAGGTCGGCCGCAAGGGAGTGGCGGCGGACCTCGCGAGCGTCCGCGAGGCCATCACGGACATCGCGGGTGTGCGCGTCACGTGTGCCTTCGTCACCGACGTGTACCGGCTGTTCGACCTGCTCACGCGCCAGGACGACGTCGAGGTGCGGCAGGTGAAGGACTACATCGCTCACCCGAAGGCCAACGGCTACCAGAGCCTCCACGCGATCGTCGAGGTGCCGGTGTTCCTCTCCTCCGGTCCGGTGTCCGTGCCGGTCGAGGTGCAGTTCCGCACCATCGCCATGGACTTCTGGGCCAGCCTCGAGCACAAGATCTACTACAAGTATTCGGCCGAGGTGCCGGCGCAGCTGCTCGACGAGCTCAAGGAGGCCGCGGGCACCGCCGCCGAGCTCGACGCCCGCATGGAGCGCCTGCACACCGAGATCCACGGCGCCCGCCCCTGACCGCGCTCCTCCCGAGGCCTCCGCACCTGCGCGCAACCGCATCGTCACGCCCCCGAAACGCGCGCCCGCTACGGTGCGGAGCACGCTCCGGGTAATGCGGTGACATGAGGGTTCTCCCCGGCGCGCACGCCGGCGCGCCCGCGTCGGCGCCCCGCTGGACGCGAAGGAGAACCATGCCCCTCATCGACCGTGACGCCCGCCTCGCCGCCCTCAAGGTGCGGATCCGCGACGAGCTGGACCTCCTCGACTACGGCGGCCGCGACTGGGTCCCCTCCCCCGGCGACGGGGTGCTCGACGTGCTGATCGTCGGCGGCGGCCACGCCGGTCAGGCGCTCGCCTTCGCCCTCGCCCGCAAGGACGTGCGCCGGGTGCTGGTGGTCGACGCCGCACCGGCCGGGCTCGAGGGGCCGTGGAGCACCTCGGCCCGCATGCGGACGCTGCGCACACCGAAGATGCTGAAGGGCCCCGACGACGACGTGCCGTCGCTCGCGCCCCGCTCCTGGTTCGTCGCGGCCTACGGACAGGAGCGGTGGGACGCGATCCGCTACATCCCGCGCGTGGACTGGCAGGAGTACCTGCAGTTCTACCGCGAGGTCACCGGGATCGACGTGGTCAACGAGACCACGGTGACCGCGGTCGCGCCGCCCGCGCACCCGGACGGACCGTTCACCGCGACCCTCGCGGGCCCCGACGGCGACCGCGAGGTCCTCGCGCAGCGGGTCATCTTCGCGACCGGCCTCGAGGGCGCGGGCGGGATCGCCGTGCCCCGCCACCTGTTCGGCCACCTCCCCGACAGCGCCTGGGCGCACACGTCGCACGCGATCGACTTCGACGCCTGGCGCGGGGTGCGCGTCGGCGTGCTCGGCGGCGGGGCGAGCGCGTTCGACGTCGCCGGCACCGCGCTCGAGCACGGCGCCGCATCCGTCGCCCACTTCATGCGACGCCCCGAGATGCCCGCCGTGAATCCTCTCCGATGGATGGAGTACGCGAGCTTCGTCGAGCACTTCTGCGACCTCGACGACGCGGACAAGTGGGACTTCATGCGGAAGGTCCTCGAGATCGACCAGCCGTCGACGCAGAGCTCGATCTGGCGCTGCTTCGAGCACGCGGACTACTCGTTCGCGCTCGGCTCGCCCTGGCTGTCGACCCGCATGGACGGCGACGAGGTCGTGGTCGACGTCGCGGGAGTCGAGCACCGCTTCGACGTGGTGGTCGCCGGCACCGGCGTCGCCGTCGACCTGCGGATGCGTCCCGAGCTCGCGGACGTGGTCGACCACATCGCGCTGTGGGGCGACCGGTACACGCCGCCCTCGGGCAAGGAGCACCTCGGCCTCGCCGCGTACCCCTACCTCACGGGATCGTTCCAGTTCACGGCGCGGGACGATGCGGCGGCCCCCTGGATGGGCCGGCTCTACCACTTCGCGCAGGGAGCGCGGGTGACGATGGGCATCACGGGCCATCAGCTCTCCGGCCTGCCGGCGGGCGTGCAGCGGCTGGTCTGGGGCCTCACGGGGGACCTCTTCCGGGAGCATCACGCCCACGTGCGCGCGGACTTCGACGCCTACGACGAGCGCGAGCTGATCTCCCTCGGGCCGCGCCCGGCGGACCAGCCGCCGATCCAGCGGTGGGCGTCGTCCTCGGCGGCCGAGCTCGCGGCTCCGGACGCGGTGGAGGTCTGACTCAGGACCCGTTGAGGCGGTCGCGCCACGCCAGCCACGGCTCCACGCGGGAGACGTCGTAGTCCGGGCCGCTGAGGCCGATCGTGAAGAGCGTCGCGCCGAGCGCGTGCAGCTCGCCCGCCTGCGCCTCCGTCATGCGGCTCACCTCGGTCGAGATCTCGATCTCGCTCACGTCGCGGCCGACCGCGCGGCCGTGCTCCGCGAGGATCCCGAGCTTGCGCTCGAGCGTGGCGGCGTCGGAGAAGGAGTGCCAGATGTCGGCGTGCCGGGCGACGATGCGGAGGGTCTTCTTCTCGCCGCCGCCGCCGATGAGCACCGGGATCTTCCGGGTGGGCGCGGGGTTGAGCCGCTCCCAGCGCGCCTCGATGCGCGGCAGTGCGTCGGCGAGCGCGTCGAGGCGTCCTCCGACCGTGCCGAAGTCGTAGCCGTACTCGTCGTAGTCGCGCTCGAACCAGCCGGAGCCCGTGCCGAAGATGAAGCGCCCGGTGCCGCCCTTGGCGCTGATGTGGTCGATGGTGCGCGCCATGTCCGCCTGCAGATCGGCGTTCCGGTAGCTGTTGCAGTTGACCAGCGCACCGATCTCGACGCGGCTGGTCTGCTCGGCGAGCGCCGCGAGCATGGTCCAGGACTCGAAGTGCAGGCCGTCGCGCTCGCCGCGCAGCGGGAAGAAGTGGTCCCAGTTGAACAGCACGTCGACGCCCATCCCCTCGAGCGTCGCCGCGGCGGCGCGGATGGTCTCGTAGGTGGCGTGCTGGGGCTGGATCTGGACGGCGATACGGACGGGCCGGTCGACGGTCATGTGGCTTCCCTTCGTCGGGACGGGGCGGCTAGAACCAGCCGCGCCGCTTGAACACGGTGTACAGGGCAACGCCGAACGCCACCATCGTGGCGAGGGCGAGCGGGTAGCCGAACGCCCAGTGCAGCTCGGGCATGCGGTCGAAGTTCATGCCGTAGATCGCGGCCACCAGGGTGGGCGCGAACAGGATCGCGGCCCAGCCCGAGATCTTCTTCATGTCCTCGTTCTGGCGCTGTGCGACCAGGGTCGCGTTGACGTCGAGGATCTGGGCGAGCGAGGCGCGCAGCTCGGTGACCTCGGCATCGACCCGCGTGAGGTGGTCGGCGACGTCGGCGACGTAAGCGGCCAGCGCATCGTCCTCGTCCTCGGCATGACGGCGCACGAGGGCCCCCACGGCGGCCGCCAGCGGCGCGCACGCGTGCTTGAGGTCCACCACCTCCTGGCTCAGGCGGTAGATCCGCTCGGTCACCGTCGCCTCGCCCGTGAAGACCTGACGCTCGATCTGCTCCTGGTCGAGCGCGAGCCCGTCGAGCACGGGACCGTAGCCGTCGACGATCCGGTCGAGGACCCGGTACGCGAACGCCGCGGAACCGCGGTGGAGCAGCTCCGGGTCCTCGAGCAGCCCGCCGGGGCCGTCGGTCAGGTCCGGGGCCGCGCTGCCGTCGATCCAGCGCCAGTCCTGGCACAGGACCGCGACCGCGTCCGGGCGCACCAGCAGATGGACCTCGGCGAGCTCGACACGCTCGCTCGCGTCCACGTACCAGGCGGCGCGGGCGACGATGAAGGTGACGTCCCCGAAGCGCTCGAGCTTGGGCCGCTGGCCCGCGTGGTGGAGGTCCTCCGCGAGCAGCGGGTGCAGGCCCCAGTCGTCGGCCAGCGCGGTGATCGACTCCGCGGTCGGCTGCGCCTGGACGATCACGCGGTAGCCGCCGTCCGCACCGTCGCCGTCGACGCGCACGCCGTCCACCACCCGGATCGCGGCGGGGGCCTCCGTCACCACCGGCGGGATGTCCCCCGCCGCCCCGCGGCGCCTGCCGATGGCGGCGCGCAGCGCGCGGCGGCGCCCGTGCGACGTCTGAGCCATGACCATCCCCTCCTCGGGTGTGGTCAGCGTCTCACGACGCCGCGGCATTCCCGAGGAGCGCGAGCGCCGGCCGCGTCAGGACGCCGAGGGCACCGGACGGGGCGCGCCGCTCGGCCGCGTGATGGGCTGGCGGCTCAGCGGACGGTCACCGTGATGGGCTTGGTCGCGGTGGTGCCCGCGCTGTTGACCAGTTCCGCGACGTAGGTGTGCTTCCCGACCGCGGCGCCGGCGATGACGGTCGACGCGGTCTGCGCCCCCGGCGTGGCGGCGACGAGCGACTGCTCGTCGATCAGCACGCCGTCCTCGTAGAGCCGGTACGCCGTGCCGTTGGTGCCCCACCCCAGGGTGAACGTCACCGTGTAGTCGCCGTCCTTGTCCTGGTTGTCATGGGTGAGCCTGCCGACCCCGGGCGTCGCATCGGTCACGGTGACCTCGAGGGGGGCCGACTCGGTCACGCCCATCGCGTTCCGGGCGACCGCCACGTACTCGTACGTGCCGTTGGCCAGACCCGCGATGGCGAACTCGGCGCGCTGCGCCGTCGGGGTGACGTCCTCGAGCGCCACCGCACCGACGAGCACGCCGTCCTGGTAGAGCGCGACCGAGGTCGCGTTCTGACCCCACCACAGGTCCCAGGTGACGGTGAACTCGCCGTCCTCCAGACCCGTGTCCCAGCCGTTGTCGTCGGCGAGGGTGCCCGCGCCGGGCGCCGCGGTCGCGGCGCCGGGAACGGGCGGCTCGGTCGTGTCGACGATGCCGATCCAGGACAGCGACGATGCGCCGGTCGCTCCGGTGGCGGTGATGGTGACGATCGAGTCGCGGTAGGTGGAGAAGGCGACGGTCGCCTGCCCGCTCGGGCTGTCCGCGTCCAGCTCGACGACGTCCGCCGCATCGGTGACGCCCTCGTGGGTCACGGCGGCCGTCAGGGCGGTCGCGCCGTCGACGATCCCGAAGCCGGCGGTGACCTCGTAGCTGCCGGCGGGCAGCCAGAAACGGTACTCGATCGCCCCGTCGGGGTTCTCCCACGCGGTCAGGCTCTTGTCGAAGGACCCCTCCGCGACGGTGCGAACGACCGCGCCGCCGTCGCCGATCGCGGTCGCGAGTCCCCACGGCTCGTCCTGGTCCGCATCGACGACCCCGTCGGCGACGGCGTTGCGGAGCGCGGCGAGCGGTGCGACCGCGTCGTAGACCGGCGACCCGGCCGTGCCGGCATCGACCAGGTAGGTCAGCCCGGCGGGGATCACCTCGACGTTGAGGACCACGTCGACAGCCCCGGCGGCGCCGTGGACGGCCACCACCGCGTACGGAGTGTCGAAGGCCTCGGCAGCGGGCTCCTCCCAGACCACGGCCTCGGCCATGACCTGGTCGGAGATGCTGAGCAGGTCGAGAGTCTCCGGCAGCTCGGGCAGGTCGCCCGCGAGCACGGCGATCCGATAGTCGGCGAGCGGGAGGTACCCGATCTCGACCAGCGCGCCGATGGCCTGGTCGACCGCGGCAGCCGCCGCGTCGAGCTCCTCCTGCGTGGAGGAGACCTCGCCGACGACCTCGCGGGCGGTGTGGAGCGCCTCGTCGAGCGCGGCGATCGACGCCGGGCTGTAGGCCTCACGGGTCACGGCGTCGCCGCGGTCGATCGCGTCCAGCGCGGTCGCCGGGTCGGGCGGTGCGACGCGGGTGAGGATGAGGTTGTCGACCACCGACCACTGGCCCGCGCCCTGGATGTACCGCAGCGCAGCCGTGATGGTGCCACCGTCGAGGTACACGGGCGACGTGACCGGATGCAGCCATACGTCCTTGCCCACGGTCTCGACCGAGACCGACGACGCCACCTCGCCCGACGAGTCCGCCAGCGACAGCGTGATGTCCTGCGTGAGGTTCGCATCACCACGGAACGAGCCGCTCAACGTGTACCAGCCCGGCATGACCCGGACGCCCTGCTCCAGCAGGAAGTCCATCGAACCCGAGCTCCACACGTTGAGGTACGTCGGGCTCTCGAAGCCACCCGTGGTCCGGATCGCGACCGAGCCCTGCGGCTTGTTCCACGTCACGTCCCACCCGGCGAGCCGGTCCTCGAAGCTGCCGTTGACCAGCAGGTTCCCGGTCGGCAGCGACTGGTCCACCACCGTCACGTCGAACGACGCCGTCAGCGACGGATCCGCCACCAGCGCGACCGTCACCTCCTGCGCGCCCACGGTCCAGGCGTCGAAGCCCACGACCTCGTACTCCGACGCGTCCAGCACCTGCGACGAGCCATCCGACATCGACGCCGTCACCTCGAGACCCGTCAGATCCAGATCCGCACCGGCGACCACCTCGGCCGACACCGGCGGCGACGTCACCGCGATCGACTCCGCCTCGACCGGTGCGACGCGGGTGAGGATGAGGTTGTCGACCACCGACCACTGGCCCGCGCCCTGGATGTACCGCAGCGCAGCCGTGATGGTGCCACCGTCGAGGTACACGGGCGACGTGACCGGATGCAGCCATACGTCCTTGCCCACGGTCTCGACCGAGACCGACGACGCCACCTCGCCCGACGAGTCCGCCAGCGACAGCGTGATGTCCTGCGTGAGGTTCGCATCACCACGGAACGAGCCGCTCAACGTGTACCAGCCCGGCATGACCCGGACGCCCTGCTCCAGCAGGAAGTCCATCGAACCCGAGCTCCACACGTTGAGGTACGTCGGGCTCTCGAAGCCACCCGTGGTCCGGATCGCGACCGAGCCCTGCGGCTTGTTCCACGTCACGTCCCACCCGGCGAGCCGGTCCTCGAAGCTGCCGTTGACCAGCAGGTTCCCGGTCGGCAGCGACTGGTCCACCACCGTCACGTCGAACGACGCCGTCAGCGACGGATCCGCCACCAGCGCGACCGTCACCTCCTGCGCGCCCACGGTCCAGGCGTCGAAGCCCACGACCTCGTACTCCGACGCGTCCAGCACCTGCGACGAGCCATCCGACATCGACGCCGTCACCTCGAGACCCGTCAGATCCAGATCCGCACCGGCGACCACCTCGGCCGACACCGGCGGCGACGTCACCGCGATCGACCGGGCCACCACGGCGTTGCCCGTGACCTCGACGGTGATGTCGGCGGTCTTCGGGTCGCCCGAGTACATGGTGACCACGACCGAGACGGTCGCCGTCCCCTCGGTCCAGCCGATCAGCTCGCCGGAGCCGGCGTCGATCGACGCGACGGCGGGATCCGAGGACAACCACGCGATCCCGGCCACGTCCGAGTCGCCGTCGCCGCCGGTCAGGCGCGCGATCAGCTGCTTCGGGTCGCCTGCGTCGACGGCGAGCGGCGCGCTGGCACCGCCCTCCTCGAAGACGGTCACGCCGTCCTCGTCCTCGACCCAGAAGAACTCCGACGCCCGGATCGTGTCGGTGACGGTGACGGGGATGTCGACGAAGAGGTCGGGGTCCGCGACCGACGCGATGCGCACGCTGGTGGTTCCCGACACCACGTCGGCCAGGGTCGGCACCAGGCGGGAGGCGGTCACCAGCCCGTCCTGGGTGACGGTCGCCACCGTGGTGTCGGCCGACGACCACACCACGCCCTGCGACGCGCCGGCGGGGAGGACGCTCGCGCCGAGCTGGACGCTCGCCCCGAGCGTGCCGGCCACCGGTATGAGGCGCACGGCCTCCGCGGTCGGGACGATGCTGCGCGGCGCCGGCGCAGCCGCGTAGACGTTGACGTCGTCGAGCATGGTGGTCCAGGTCATGGCCCCCACCCGGGTGGTCCAGGTCTGGAGCGTGGCCACGTCACCGGTGTAGTCCATGTCCGCGAACGGCACCGTGTGGGTCGCCGTCAACGTCGGATCCTCGACGCTCGTGATCGTGAGCACGGTGTGCTCGGCCCGGAAGTCGAGCTCCGCGTGGACGTGGTACCAGGTGTGGTTCACGTCGAAGCCGTCCCCGACCGGCGTGGTGTCGGTAAGCGGCTCGTTCGAGGTCGACGAGGAGGACCGGCCGCCGCTGCTGAACACGAGCTCGGTGCTCCAGTTGGTCTGGATGCTCAGGTAGCGCTGCTGCGAGCTGTCCGTGATGGTGACGTACGCGCCCTTGGAGCCCTCAGGGGCGCCCACGTTCCAGTCGAAGTCGATCGCGACGCGGTCGTTGACCATCGGCTCGCTGAACGCCTTCTGAAGTCCGCGTCCACCCGAGCCGGAGCCCGTGGCGACCAGCACCTGATCGCCGTCGACGGACTGCACCGAGGCGGTCATGTAGCCGCCGTAGCCGGGGATGGCGCCGGTCCCCCACGCATCGCCGATCGCGATGTTCTCGAAGCTGTCGCTCGAGGTCGGGACGTAGACCGGCACGGTCACGGCGTGCTCCCCGCCGGCGGTGGTCGCGGTGATGCGCGCGACGCCGGGCGAGACGGGCGTGACGATGCCGAACGAGTTGACCCTCGCGACCGTCACGTCGTCGGAGGTCCACGACACGGCGTCGTCGGTCGCATCCGCGGGAGAGACGGTGGCGTGCAGGGTCACGGTCGGCACCGGGCCCGCGGGCGCGTACGTGGAGAACGCGTCCGCGCGGAACCAGTGCTCGTCGACGTCGAGCTCGAGCCCGCTGACCGGGACGGCATCCGCCTGCACGGTGACGACGGCGCTGGCCGTGAACGCGCCGTCGTCGGTCGTGACGGTCACCGTCGCCTGCCCGAGCGCGACGCCGGTCACCGCGCCGGTGGCGTCGACCGTCGCGACGGAGTCGTCCGACGTGGTCCAGGTCACCGCGGTGTTCGCGGTGTCCTCCGGCAGCACCAGGGCACGGAGGTCCTTGGTGGTGCCGAGCTGCAGCGTCATGGACTCGCGGTCGAGGATGACCCCGGTCGCGCGGACCGGGACCACGTGGATCAGCGCCTCCGCGAAGACCATCGGGTCGTCCTCGGCGTAGGCACGGATCAGCACGTCGCCCTCGGCGAGCGCCGTGACCAGGCCGTCGCTGTCGACGGTCGCGATGGACTCGTCGGCGCTGGACCAGCCCAGGTGGTAGAAGCTCGCGTCCGAGGGCAGCACGGTGGCGGCGAGCTGGAGCTCGCGTCCGGTGTCCAGGGTCGCCTCGGTCGTGTCGAGCTCGACCGCCGCGACGGCGACCCTGGTCGCGTCGACGGTGAAGGAGAGCGTGGCCGCTCCGTCGAGGGAGGTCGCCGTGACGGTGGTGCTGCCCGCCGCGTGGATGTCGAGCTGCACCAGCGAGGCGTCGTCGGTGCGCTGGGCCATGCGGCCGGGCTCGGTCTGATGGGTCTCGCCGAAGAACGAGGCGACGGCCGGGTCGGAGGACGTGTAGACCACGCCCTGGCGTGAGGCGTCCCCGAGCGACGCGGAGAGGTCGAGGGCCTCCTTGACCGCCGTGGTCACGGTGGCACCGTCGGTGACCGGAGCGCCGTCGACGGTGATCACCAGCTCGCTCGCGGTCACCGGGTTCGGGACGGTCACGACGGCGGTCGCGCTGTGTCCCGCCGCATCGGTCGCCGTCACGGTCGCGGTACCGGGGGCCACGCCCACGACGAAGCCCTCATGCGTGACCGCGGCGACCGTCGCATCGTCCGTCGCATAGGTCACCCCGCTGTCGGTGAGCACCGTGTCCGACGGCGCGACCACCGGCATGAGCCGCTGCTTGGCGCCCTGCTCCACGGTGATCGCGGTCTCGACCAGGGAGATGCCGGTGGGCTCGACCGGGTCGACGGAGTAGATCCCGTCCGCGTAGCCGTTGTCGTAGCCGAGCGGGGTGGAGACGTCCGCATCCTTCTGCTTGGGCACGCCGCGGATCAGATACGCGTAGAGGCTGTCCATGGCGTCGCCGGACTTGCCGGGCTGGGCGCTGCCCATCTCCTTGATCGAGACGTCTCCGTTGTTGAACAGGATGCGGTTGTTGACGTCGGCGGTGCCGCCGTCGCTGGACCCGACGCCCGGCGTCGGGATCCACACTGCCTCCCAGTAGTAGAAGCCGCGCTTCTGACCGTACGGGTTCGGGTAGTCGAGCGGCGCCTGCATGTAGTCGAGCAGCCAGTTGTACTGGCCGTTCGGGCTGTTGCGGTAGTACGTCGACTGGCCCAGCTGGGTGGTCTGCTGGTCGTGGGTCGGCTTGTAGCGGGTGAAGCTGAAGCCAGCCTCGACGTCGATGTACTCGCGGTAGCGGCGGTCGGGGTCCGCGTTGATCGCCTCGCCCAGCTCGATGATGTTGCCGCTGGAGCGCCCTCCGTAGAGGGAGTACGCCTCGCCGTCGTACTGCGCACCCGCCGCGGTGAGCCCGTCGAAGAAGTTGGCGCTCGCGCCCGTGTCGTAGCCGTTGTTGGTGTGGATCGACGTCGCGACCTCCGGGGCGACGTCCTGGATCGCCTGGTGAGCGGCGGTGATGATCGCCGCGTGGCCAGTCGACGTCGCGCCGCGCCCGGCGGGCCAGAGCAGGCCGCCGTTCTGCTCGTTGCCGATCTTCACCCCGGCGATCTCGACGTCGTGAGCGACCAGGTCCGTCATGAAGTCATGGACGTAGTGGTAGACGACTGCCTTCAGGTGGTCCAGGTCGCTGTCCGTGCGGGTACCGTCGTAGTCGACGTTGGTCCAGATCGCCGGCGTGTACGCCTTCGCGGCGCTCACCCACGCATCGCTGAAGTGGAAGCTCGGGTGGATGCTCATGCCGAGCGCGGCCGCGCGCACCGCGAGCTCCTGGGTGTGCTCCTCGTCCCAGTAGCCCCCCTGGATCATGCGCTTGGGGTAGGGCTGCCCGTCGGGTCCCGTCCAGCTCTGGAACACCGGGAGCAGGGTGTCGTAGCTCACGATCTGCTCGCCCGCCTGGACGAACACCATGCTGGTGATCGAGTTGACGCCGCGGTTCGCCATGATGCGCAGCGCATCCTGCTGGACTCCGTTGGCGAAGTACTTGCCTCCCAGGTCCTCCTCGGCCTGGAGGAAAGAGGTGTCGGCGCCCTTGACCTCGTTCTCGTCGTCGAGCTCGAAGAGGTCGAAGGAGTCGACGTACGCGGAGTCCGCGCCGTTGCCGGTCCAGGCGTCCGCGGGGACCGGTCCATCGGCCGTGTGCACGGTGACCGAGTCGACGTAGGCGGCGTCGTACACCGTGTTGGCGTACAGCTCGACCTCGTGGTCGTCGGGGCCCGTGACGAACGTCGCGGTCACGAGCCCGTAGCCGACGGTTCCGGACGGCGCCTGCCGCAGCACCGTTCCGTCGGAGCTGCGCACGCCGAGGTTCACACGGTCGCCCAGGGAGGTGCGGTCCACGTACTCGCCGTCGCGGCCGCGCCAGCTCTCGTGTCCGGTGGTCTCGAAGGTGTCCTCGACATCTACCTTGGCGCGCATGGTCACCGCGTAGCGCGTGCTCGGCTCCACCGCGACCGTCTGCGTGATCTCGGCGCCGTCCTCGAGGCGGACGGCGGCGTCGCCCGTGTCCGCCCCGGTGGTGACCACCGAGGCCGGACCCGAGACGGCCCATCCCTCCAGCCCGTCCTCGAAGCCCCAGTTGGAGAGGGACGCGTCCGCGGAGTCGAGCCGCAGCACCACGTCATCGACGTCGATCGCCCCGGCACCCGCGGTGACCGTGACGGTCGCCTCGCCGTTGTACACGAGCACGTTGCGATGAGCCGCGCGGGCCCATGCGGAGCCGCTGCCCGCCACCGCGCCGTCGATCAGGAGCACCGCGTCCGGCCCGCCCGTGCCCGACACCGTGATCTTCGCGTTGTTGTCGCTCGTCGCACCGCGCAGGTGGGCGTCGAGCGTGTAGCTGCCCTGGCTCAGGCCCGTGAACGTCGCCGTGATGGTCGAGCCGGCGGGAAGCGCCGCGTAGGCTCCCCCATCCTGGCCGCCCGCGGAAGCGGCCGCGGCACCTCCGGTGGCGTCCCAACCCGACAGGCCTGCCTCGAAGTCGGTGCTGACCGTCGGCGAGCCCCCCGTGGGCACCTCCGCCGCGTGCGCCGCCGGGGCCACGGCCACCGATGTGAGGGCGACCGCCGCGAAGGCGACCGCGCCGATGAACCTGTGTCGGAGGTCTCCGTCGACCCGCATGTTCCACCTCATCGTGTTGCCGAGAACGACGTCGCGCGCGACGCGTCGCCCGTGACTGCGGCCAGCATCCCCGACGCGCGCGACGATGTCAAGAAACCGGTTACTCAGCACGCACGCGCACGCACAGGTGGCCGCACCGCGGGGCGACCCAGGGGCCCGCGGGGGGGCGTTCGCGGACGAGCGAGGCGACGGGTCAGGCCACGGGATCGACGCTCGCCCGAGGCACGAGCACGGGGGCGAAGACGCGCGGCCCGTCCTCCTCCTCGCCCTTCATCCGCGCCTCGAGGGCCCGCCAGGCGGTCTCCCCGACCTCCTCCAGATCGACGCTCATGGTGGTGAGCGCGGGCGAGGACAGACGCGCGAACGGGATGTCGTCGAAGCCCACCACCGAGAGGTCGCGCGGCACCCGCACCCCGCGGTCCCGCGCCGCCTCGAGCACCCCCAGCGCGACCAGGTCGTTGAAGCCGATGATCGCCGTGGATCCTGTCGCGCGCGCTTGGTCGAAGACGGCGTGGCCCTCGTCGATCGTCGATCCGCACGGGAGCCGCACCAGCTCGACCTCCGGGTGCTCCTCCCCGATCGCCGTCAGGCCCCTCAGCCGCGCCGCCTGGGCGTTGGATCCGACGGGGCCGTCGAGATGGACGATGCGGCGGTGGCCGAGGCCGATCAGGTGCCGGCACATCTCGGCGACACCGGCGCCCGAGTCCACGACGACGCGCGGGGCGTCCACCGGCTCGTCACGGTTGACGAGCGCGATGGGCTGCACCCGGGGCAGCAGCGCCGCGAGGGTGTCCGCATTCATGCGCGGCGAGCAGACGATCACCGCGTCCGTGCGCCGTCGCACGTCCTCGATGAGCGCGGGCTCGTCATCGGGCGTCTCGGCCGAGTCCGCGACCAGCACCCGGTATCCCGCCGCGGCGGCGGACCGGTTCACGCCGTGGAGGATCTGCTGGAAGCTCGGGTTCCCCAGATCCGGGACGATCACTCCGACGGTCGAGGTCCTGCCGAGCGACAACGACTGCGCCACGCGGCTCGGCTTGTATCCGAGCTCGTCGACCACGCGGCGCACACGCTCGGCGATCGCCGCGTCGACGGTGGGCCGGCCGTTCATGACGCGCGAGACCGTCGCCCGCGAGACGCCCGCGGCCTGCGCGACGTCGGTGATCGTCGCGCCGCTGCTCGGGCGCATCCGCCCGGGCCGTCGTGTCATGCGCTCCGCGGCTCCCCCGGTCATGGGACGCGTGTCGGCGCCCCGCTGCTCGGACTATACCGGTGCCCTCCGGAGCTCCGACCGGAGCGCTCGCCCTACAGCGCCTCGCCCAGGTCCAGACCCGAGATGTCGACCGCCTGCCCCGTCTCGAGCGAGATGTTGCCGGCGATGCCGACCGCCACCGCACGAAGGCCGTCGCGGTATCCGGCGGCCCGGCCGAGCGGGTCCTCGCCCACCCGCAGGTGACGCCGGAAGACGTCCGTCAGCAGGATGGCGTCGCCGCCTCCGTGTCCGCCCTGGCCCTCGGGGATCGGGACCTCCTCGGCGGCCTCCCAGTGGCGCTGGACCAGCAGACGCTCACCCTCGGGCCGCAGCTCGGACGCACCGAGCGCGTCGGGCGTGGCGGAGGGGTCGAGCACCGCACGGCCGCTCTCATCGCGGACCACGGCGCCACGCTCGGTCACCTCGAGCTCCGCGCGGCCCTCGGTGCCGTTCACGGTGACGCGATAGCCCTCCCACGGGCTGTGGGCGTTGAGCGAGTACGTCATGACCGCGCCGCCGCGGTAGTCGACCACGACCGCGAGGTTGTCCTCGATCGTGATGCCCTCCGCGAACGGGTCGCCGTCCCGGCGGTAGCCGTCGTACCGCTCCGGCTCGAGGTAGAGGGCCGCCAGCCGGGGGTCGTCGTGCAGGTCGAGCGAGAACGGGTCGTCACCCGCGCCGGTCCCGCGCTCCGGACGCGGCCACAGCCCGCGGGCGCGGGCGTTCTCGGCGCCGTAGAACTTCAAGCCACCGCGCGCATAGACGCGCGTCGGGACGTCGCCGAGCCAGTAGTTGACCAGGTCGAAGTGGTGGCTCGACTTGTGGATGAGCAGCCCTCCCGAGCTCTCCTTCTGGCGATGCCAGCGCCGGAAGTAGTCCGCGCCGTGAACGGTGTCGAGCGCCCACTCGAAGTGCACCGAGGTGACCGTGCCGATCCTCCCGGAGCGGATCACCTCCCGCAGCGACGAGTTGCGGGGCGCGTACCGGTAGTTGAAGGTCATGACGATGTCGCGACCGGTGTCCGCGATCGCGCTCGTGATGACGCGGCACCCCTCCTCGGTGGTGGTGAGCGGCTTCTCGACCACCACGTCGGCGCCGGCGCGCAGCGCCCGATCGATCAGCTCCGCGTGGGTCGAGTCGATGGTGGTCACGATGACGACGTCGACGGCGCACTCGGCGATCATCCGCTCGAGGCCGTCCGCATCGTATCGAGGCAGGCCGGCGGTGCCGTCGAGGTCGCGCGCCCGGCCCACGTAGCCGTCGTAGTAGTCGATGCGACCGGGATTGCGATCGAGCCAGGCCACGATCTCGCCGACGTCGCCGTGGGGTCCGTTGAGCGCGTCGACATACATGCCGGCGCGATGACCGGTGCCCACCACCGCGTACCGCACCCGGGGCGCGCCGGGCTCGGGGTCGACCAGCTGGGGCATGACGAGCGGGCTCGGCCCGCCGGCGCCCGCCCGGCTCGGGGGTGCGGTGGGGTTCTGATCGATCACATCGGTCACTGCGTGCGTCCGTTCTCCGCGAGGTCCGCGCAGCGTCCTCGCTGCGAGACGTGAGGCCTGTCATGAATGCGCTTTCACGCGACGATCCCACTATGCCACGCCGCCCTCACAAGGGCAAGTGATCGGTCACTACTGCGGAACGAAACGCTGTCCCGCCACCGCTGCCCCACTGGCGACATCCGGACTTCTCATGCCACAATGAAACCGCATTCATTCCTTTCCCCGACGTTGAGGAGCTTCCATGGCGACGCTGAGAGACGTGGCCCAGGCCGCGGGCGTGTCCCCCGCCACGGCATCGCGCGCCCTGAGCGCGCCTGACTCCGTGTCGAGCGGGCGACGCTTCAAGGTGCTCGAGGCCGCGCAGAGGCTCGGCTACCAGCCCAACCGCTCCGCGCAGGCGCTCGCGTCGGGACGGAACCGACACCTCGGCCTGGTCCTCCCGGACCTCGCCAACCCGTACTTCGCCACCATCGCCAAGGGGGTCCAGCTCGAGGCGCGCGAGTCGTCGAACGCGGTGCTGGTCGCGGACACCGACGAGGATCCTCGTCGCGAGCACGACGTGGTCAGGGAGCTGCAGACCCGCGTCGACGGTGTGGTGCTCTGCTCCCCGCGCATGCCCGAGGAGCAGATCCTCGAGTGCGCCGCCCGCGGCCCGCTGGTCCTGGTGAACCGCGAGATCGAGGGCATCCCCTCCGTCACCTTCGACGTCGCGAGCGGAATGCGGCAGACGCTGCTCCACCTGCGCGCGCTCGACCACCGCACCATCGCCTACGTGGGCGGCCCGGAGACCTCCTGGTCCGACCGGCATCGCCGCCGGGGCCTCGACTCGGTCGCCGGCATCACGGTGATCGACCTGGGACCGCATCGTCCCGTGCACGCCGGGGGCTTCGCCGCCGCCGATCTCGCGCTCGAGACGGGCGCCACCGCGGTCGTGTGCTTCAACGATCTCGTCGCGCTCGGGGTCGTGAGCCGGCTCCAGTCGCGGGGCGTGGCCATCCCGTCGGGGATGAACGTGGTCGGCTTCGACAACATCCCCGGCTCGACCTACGTGACACCCGCGCTCACCACCGTCGCCGTGCCCCTGCAGCGCGCCGGCCGCGAGGCCGCCATGCTCCTCGACCCGTCGCTCAGCCCCGCGGACGCGGCCCCCGCCCAGCTGCGGCTGGACGTCGAGCTGATCATCCGCGAGTCGACCGCCCCGCTCACCCCCGCCCCCTGAAATCACAAGGACGCTCATGGCCACCGTCTCCCCCACCCCGACACCCGCCTGCACGGATGACGCATCCGCGCCGGCCGACCTCGCCGACGTTGCCGTCGTGCTCGCTCCCGAGGACGACGTCGCGGTGGCCACGCGGGACCTCGCGGGTGGCACCGTGCTGCGATCGGGTGGCGCCACGCTGACGGTGCGGACCACCGTCGCGCGTGGGCACAAGCTCGCGATCCGCGCTCTCGAGGCGGGTGCCCCGGTCCGCAAGTACGGCCAGGTGATCGGCCGTGCCACGGCCGACATCGCGGCCGGATCCCACGTCCACGCGCACAACCTGGGCATGGACGACGGCGCCCGCGACCTCCAGGTGGGGGTCGACCGCCGCGACACCGTGCCCGCCCCTGAGAGGCTGACCTTCCAGGGCTATCGCCGCTCGGACGGCTCGTGGGGCACCCGCAACTACATCGGCATCGTCACCTCGGTCAACTGCTCGGCGTCCACGGCCCGCATGATCGCGGACCAGTTCCGCGGCCCGGTGCTGGACGCCTACCCGCACGTCGACGGGGTGGTCGCGCTCACCCACGACACCGGATGCGGGCTGGTGCCGACGAGCGAGGGCGCGCAGATCACCCTCCGGACGCTGCGCGGCTACGCGACCCACCCGAACATGGCCGGGCTGCTCGTGCTGGGCCTCGGGTGCGAGATGCTCCCCGCCCAGGGGCTTCTCGACGGCACCGGCGTGCGCGAGGACGTGCCCGTGCGCACGCTGATCATCCAGGAGAACGGCGGGATCCGGGCTACCGTCCGCGCGGGCGTCGCCGCGATCGAGGAGATGCTCCCCGAGGTCGACGCGCTGCGCCGCCAGGAGGCTCCCGCCTCGGCGCTCGTCCTCGGGCTCAACTGCGGCGGCTCCGACGGCTACTCCGGCATCACGGCGAACCCCGCTCTCGGCTTTGCGAGCGACCTGCTGGTCGCCCAGGGCGGCACGTCGATCCTCGCCGAGACGCCCGAGGTCTACGGCGCCGAGCACCTGCTGCTGCGCCGCGCGGTCTCGCAGGATGTCGCCGACCGGCTCATGGATCGCCTCCGTTGGTGGGAGCGCTACGCCGAGGCCGGCGGGGGCACGCTCGACAACAACCCGTCGCCCGGCAACAAGGCGGGCGGGCTCACCACGATCCTCGAGAAGTCGCTCGGCGCGATCGCCAAGTCGGGCTCGTCCGAGCTGGTCGCGGTCCACGAGTACGCGGAGAAGGTGACGGAGAAGGGCCTCACCTTCATGGACACGCCCGGCTACGACCCGGTCTCCGTCACAGGGATCGTCGCGGGCGGCGCCACCGTGGTGGTGTTCACCACGGGGCGGGGATCCGTGCTCGGCTGCAAGCCGTCACCCTCCATCAAGGTGGCGACCAACACACCCATGTACGAGCGCATGTCCGAGGACATGGATCTCAACGCCGGGCGGATCGTCGACGGCACCGCCACCGTCGAGCAGGTCGGCGAGGAGATCCTCGCGCAGATCCTCGCGGTGGCCTCCGGCGAGGCCACGGTCTCCGAGGAACTCGACCTGGGCACCGACGAGTTCGTCCCGTGGCAGCTGGGCGCGGTGACCTGAGCGTTCGCCGAGACGCCGAGGGGCCCCTGGCATCGCCAGGGGCCCCTCGCCCTCTCTCAGGGCGGACGATGCCGGGGCGCGGGAGGCAACGGTCCACGCCGCGGCATCGTCACGACTTCATCGGTCGACGCGCGCTCCGCCGCCCGCCGCGAGCTTGAGCACCTCGGCCTTGGTGGCCATGGTCGTGTCGCCCGGCGTGGTCATGGCGAGGGCGCCGTGGGCGGCGCCGTAGTTCACCGCGGTCTGGAGGTCCTGACCGTCGATGAGCCCGTAGATCAGGCCCGAGGCGAACGAGTCGCCGCCGCCCACGCGGTCGAGGATCTCGAGGCCCGGACGATGCGTCGCCTGCACGAGCCCCGTCGAGGGCGACCACGCGATGGCCCCCCAGTCGTTGACCGTCGCCGTGCGGACGGTGCGCAGCGTGGTGGCGACCACCTGGAAGTTCGGGTAGGCGGCGACCACGCGGTCGATCATGGCGCCGAACTTGTCGACCTCGATGGCCGAGATGTTCTCGTCGACGCCCTCGACCTCGAATCCGAGGGAGGCGGTGAAGTCCTCCTCGTTGCCGATCATGACGTCGATGTGGCGGGCGATCTCGCGGTTGACCTCCTGCGCGCGGGCCTTGCCGCCGATGGACCTCCACAGGCTCGGCCGGTAGTTGAGGTCGTAGGACACGAGCGTGCCGTGCCTCTTGGCGACCGTGACGGCCTCGATGACGGTCTCCGCGGCGCCGTCCGACAGCGCCGCGAAGATGCCACCGGTGTGGAACCATCGCACGCCCAGGTCGCCGAACAGGTGCTCCCAGTCGACGTCGCCCGGCCTCAGCTGGCTCGCCGCCGTGAGGCCCCGGTCCGACACGCCGACCGCGCCGCGCACGCCGAACCCGCGCTCGGTGAAGTTGAGGCCGTTGCGCACCTCGCGTCCGATGCCGTCGTAGTCGCGCCACTGGATGAACGAGGTGTCGAGGCCACCCTGGAGGATCAGGTCCTCGACCAGGCGTCCCACCTCGTTGTCGGCGAGCGCGGTGACGATCGCACCGCGCAGCCCGAAGCAGCGACGGAGGCCGCGCGCGACGTTGTACTCGCCGCCCCCCTCCCACGCACGGAAGGAGCGTGCGGTGCGGATCCGTCCCTCGCCGGGGTCGAGGCGCAGCATCACCTCGCCCAGCGACAGCGCGTCGTAACGGGTCTCGGAGGCGGGGCGGACGGTGAGGTCGTTCATGGGAGGTGCCTTACGGGTCGACGGGTCAGGGACGGAGCTCGGCGGCGCGAGCCGAGGCCTGCGAGATCAGGGTGGTGAGGTGCGCGACCTCGCCCGCGGCCACGGCGGCACGAGGGACCATCCACGAGCCGCCCACGGCCGCCACGGACGGAAGCGCGAGGTAGTCGCCGAGGTTGTCGAGCGAGACTCCCCCGGTCGGCACGAAGCTGACGTCCACGAAGGCGGCCGAGAGCCCCGCGATCGCCTTCGGTCCGCCTGAGGTGCCCGCGGGGAAGAACTTCACGGTGGTGACGCCGAGCTCGAGCGCGGCCTGGATCTCGGTCGCCGTGATCGCACCGGGCAGCGCGAGCACGCCGCGCTCCGCGGCACGCTCCACGACCGCACGGCTGGTGCCGGGCGACACGACGTACGTGGCACCGGCGTCGACGGCGGCGTCGACCTGGGCCGGCGTCAGCACGGTGCCGGCGCCGACCAGGATGTCGCCGCGATCGGCGAGGCGCCGGATCGCCTCCGGCGCGGCGGCCGTGCGGAAGGTCACCTCGGCCACGGGCAGCCCGCCCGCGGCCAGGGCGCCGCCGAGCGCATCGGCGGCCGAGGCATCGTCGATCACGACCACCGGCACCAGCCGGTGCGCCGCGAGGCTGGCAAGGGTGGACTCGGGCATGGTCGCCTCCTGGGTGTCGGTGCGGGTCGTCATCGCGCGGCCCCCTCGCGGGCGGCGAGCAGGGCGTCGGCCGCGGCGACGATGCCGTCGAGGGCCTGGTCGTCCGAGGCCAGGTCGGCGTCGAGCACGGCGACGAGCGCTCGCGCCGCGTCGCCGAGGTCCGGCAGCGCGGCGAGCTCGCAGAGCTCGTCGGCGCGCGGATCGCGGACCGGCACCGGGCGGGCGCGGAGGAAGGCGACCCAGGCGCCGAGGACCATGAGCGCGGCCTCGGGGACCCGCCCGGCCTCCCGCTCCGCGAGGACCACCGGCAGCACGCGCCCGAGCAGCTTCTCCGAGCCATCCATGGAGATCTGCGCCAGCTCGTGGCGGATGCTGGGGTTCTCATACCGCTCGATCAGGTGCCCGCGATAGGCGGCGTTGGAGTCCGCGTCGAGCACGATGTGCCGCTGCGCCTCGTCCCACCAGCGCTCGACCCAGCCGCGGCAGTCCGGGTCGAGGATCGCGTCACGGACCGTGACGTGCCCGAGGAGCAGGCCCCGGTACGCGAGCAGCGAGTGCGACCCGTTGAGCAGCCAGTGCTTGCGGTGCTCGTAAGGTGTCACGTCGTCGACGAAGGTCGCGTCCCAGTCGGGCCGGCCCGCTGGGAAGTCGCACGCGATGACCCATTCGGTGAACGGCTCCGTCGGCACCGGCGCTGAGTCCGCGAACCCGCCCTGACGCTCGACCTCGGCGACGAGCGCCGGCGTGGTGGCGGGGGTGATGCGGTCGACCATCGTGGAGCCGAAGGTGACGTGCGCGTCGATCCAGGCGAGCAGCGTCGGGTCGACCCGATCCGCGTACCGCGTGACGGCCTCGCGCAGCCCCGGTCCGTTGTCCGGGAGGTTGTCGCACGGCAGCAGCACGATCCCGCCCGCCCCCGCGGCGCGGCGGGCGAGCAGCCCGGCGACCAGTCGGCCCACGGCCGAGGCCACGGCGGCGCGCGGGTCCGACCGGAGCGCCGCCACCTCGTGGGCGTGCGCCCCGGCGGGGTCCACCCGATATCCCGCCTCCGTGATGGTGAGCGTCACGATCGCGACCTGCGGGTCCTCGAAGTAGCCGAGCCATGCCGCGGCCTCCGTGGCGGCATGCACGGCCGAGAGCGACTCGACCACGCGCAGCTCGTCGCCGCCCGGCGCCTGCGTGACCAGCGTGTAGGCCCCGCCCTGCGGTCGCAGCAGGGTCGACATGCGCGGCGAGCGACCGTCGAATGCGGCGTAGCCCCACTCCGCGGCATCGGACGCGGTATCCGTGTACCAGGCCTGATGTGCACGGAAGAAGTTGCCCAGACCCAGATGGATCATCCGGATCGGCCGGATCGCGGTGCGGCGCGCGAGCGGTGCGAGGGTCGGCGAGTTCATGGTGGTTCTCCTGCTCACCAGTCGTGCACGCTGCCGTCGAGACGGCGTGCCACCGGGAGGTACTTGGGGTTGTAGGGGAAGGCGGCGGCGGCCTCGTCGTCGTACTCGACCCCGAGGCCCGGCTCGTCGCTCACGTGCAGGTGTCCGTCGGCGTACGTCACTCCCGTGCGGAAGACCTCGGCCACCTGGTCGGGGTAGCCCATGTGCTCCTGGATGCCGAAGTTGGGGATCGCGGTGTCGAGGTGGATCGCGGCCGCCTGACACACCGGGGAGAGGTCCGAGGCACCGTGCGATCCCGAACGCACCTGGTAGAGCGCGGCGAGGTCGAAGATCCTACGCAGGTGCGTGATGCCGCCCGCGTGGACCACGGTGGTACGCACGTAGTCGATGAGCTGCTCGGTGATGAGGTGCTGGACGTCCCAGATGCTCGTCAGCACCTCCCCCACCGCGATCGGCGTGGTCGTGTGCCGGCGGATGAGCCGGAAGGCCTCCTGGTTCTCGACCGGCGTCGGATCCTCCATCCAGAACAGCTGGACGTCCTCGACCTCCTTGCCGAACCGCGCGGCCTCCTGGGGCGTGAGGCGGTGGTGGACGTCGTGGAGCAGATGGAAGTCGAAGCCGAACCGCTCCCGGACGGCCCGCAGGTACGTGGGGGCGAAGCGGAGGTAGGCCCCGGTCGACCACGGCTGCTCCTCGGGCAGCGACGAGTTCGCCGGCTCGTACTTGCCGTCCTTCTTCACGCCGTAGGTGCCGGCGATGCCGGGGACGGCCGCCTGAGCGCGGATCGCCTGGTACCCGAGCTCCTGGGCGCGCGCGACATCGTCCAGCAGCGCGGCGGTGTCCGCTCCGGAGGCGTGGGTGTAGACGAGCACCCCCTCCCGCGACCGTCCGCCGAGAAGCTGGTACACGGGCAGCCCCGCCACCTTGCCCTTGATGTCCCAGAGCGCGGTGTCGACGGCGGAGATCGCCGTCATGGTGACGGGCCCCCGGCGCCAGTACGCGCCGCGGTACAGGTACTGCCACATGTCCTCGATGCGCGCGGGGTCGCGGCCGATCAGCAGCGGGACCAGATGGTCCTCGAGGTAGCTCGCGACGGCGAGCTCGCGCCCGTTGAGGGTCGCGTCGCCCAGGCCGGTCACGCCGTCCGAGGTGGTGATCCTCAGGGTGACGAAGTTGCGGCCGGGGCTCGTGATGAGCACCTCGGCGCGCTCGATGACGGACACGATCGTGGCTCCTTGTGCGGTGGGTGGGATGAGGCGGGGACGGGTCAGGCGGGAACGGGCGTGAGCGCGGAGCGGACGGCGAGCTCGACGCCGCGGAGCTCGGCCAGCCCCTTCATGCGTCCCAGCAGCGTGTAGCCGGGGTTGGTCCGGCGTGAAGGGTCCTGGTCGAGCAGGATCTGGTGGCCGTGGTCGGGCCGCATGGGCAGCCGCGGACCGCCCTCGCGTGCACGGCGGTCCTCCTCGAGCAGCAGCTCGCGGATCACGCCCACCATGTCGACGTCGCCGTCGATGTGGACGCCCTCGTGGAAGGAGCGAGGGTCGGCCTCCCGCACGGTCGAGCGAAGGTGGACGAAGAAGATGCGGTCGGCCAGCTCGCGCGCCATCGCGACCAGGTCGTTGTCCTCCCGCACGCCGTAGGAGCCGGTGCAGAACGTGAGCCCGCTGGCGGGTGAGTCGACGGCGTCGAGCAGCCAGCGCGCGTCCGACGCCGTGGACACGACCCGCGGCAGGCCGAGCAGCGGCCGTGGCGGGTCGTCGGGGTGGATCGCGAGGCGGACGCCGGCCTCCTCGGCGGCCGGCACCACGGCCTCGAGGAAGGTGCGGAGGTGGCCGCGGAGCTCGTCGGCGCCGACGCCGTCGTAGCGCCGGAGATCCTCGCGCAGCGACTCGACCGTGTAGGTCTCCTCGGCGCCGGGCAGCCCCGCGATCACGGTGGCGATGAGCCGCGCGCGGCCCGCGTCGGTCATCTCGGCGAGTCGCGCGGCCGCCGCCCTCAGGTCGGCCTCCGCATAGTCGTCCTCCGCGCCCGGGCGGCGCAGGAGGTGGACGTCGAACACGGCGAGGTCGACGTGGTCGAAGCGCAGGGCCCACGAGCCGTCCGGCAGCGCGTAGGCGAGATCGGTGCGGGTCCAGTCGAGCACCGGCATGAAGTTGTAGCAGACCGTGTCGATGCCGCAGCGCCCGAGGTTGCGGACCGTCTGGGCCCAGGCGTCGAGGCGGCGCGCCGCTCCCGGCTCGCCCGACTTGATGTCCTCGTGGACCGGGATGGACTCCACGACCGACCAGGTGAGACCCGCGGCCTCGATCTCCGCCTTGCGGGCGAGGATCGCCTCGACCGGCCACACGGTCCCGTTGGGGAACTCGTGCAACGCGCTGACGACTCCGGTCGCGCCCGTCTGGCGGATCTCGGGGAGCGTGACGGGATCGGCGGGGCCGAACCAGCGCCAGGTGTGCTCCATGGTGTCTCCCGTGGGGGTGAGGGGGGTGGGGGTCGTGCAGCGGACATGCGAAGCGGCGGGCGGGGCCGCGCTGGAGGGCGCGCAGGCCCGCCCGCCGCAGGGGTCAGAGCGTCAGGCGGCGTCGATCGACGACTGCAGCTCCGAGATGAACGCGTCAGCCGCGTCGATCGGGCTCGAGCTCTCGAAGTAGACCTCGAGGATGTAGCGCTGGATCAGGCCGTCGACGCCCGAGGCGCCGTTCGGCACGATCTCGGGTGCCTCGCCGAGGAGGTCGGCGATCGAGTCCGTGTACTCCACGGCCTTGGTCTCCTCGGGCGTGAGCGAGTCCGCCAGGAGCTCGATCGTGTTCGGGTTGGCCGGCAGGCCGCGCTCGGTGCCGATGATTTCGGCGGCCGTCGGGTCGTTGACCAGGAAGTCGATCAGCTGAGCCGCCTCCTCCGGGTGCGCGCTCTGCGAGGAGACCGAGAAGTACATGCCGGGCTTGAGGTAGAGGTACTTCGACGCGTTCGCGTCCTCGGTCGGGAGCTTGACGGCTACGAGGTTCGCGCCGTCGGACGCCGCGGTGTAGGCCGCGATCTGCGTGATCTGCGTGAAGGCCATCGCCTGCTTGCCGACCGAGAAGTCGATCTGGTCGAGCGGGAGCGACGCCTGCTCGGAGTAGGCGGTCGCCTCGGCGGAGGCGCCGATCTTGCTCATCTCGAGACCCTGGGCCAGGTAGTCCGCGAGGACCTCGGGCGAGATGGAGACGTTGCCGTCGGTGAACAGCGCCTCGCCGTTCTGGCGGGCCCAGAGCTGCAGCGAGAACTCGTTGTTCATCGGCGCGGTGCCGACGACGTCTCCGCCGGAGACCTCGGTGACCTCGGCAGCGAAGGCGTAGAAGTCGTCCCACGTCCAGCTGTCGGTGTCGGGCAGGGTGAGGCCCAGCTCGTCGAGGATGTCCTGGTTCACCAGGATGGTGAAGCCCACGGTCGAGACCGGCATCGCGTACTGCGTGCCGTCGACCTGACCGATGCCGAGCACGCTGTCCGACAGGTTCGAGGTGTCGAGCGTCGACAGCGCGCCCAGGTCGGCGAGCGTGCCGCGCTCGGCGTACGACGCGAGGTACAGCTGGTCCATCTGGATCACGTCGGGCATGTTGGAGCCCGCGGTCGAGGTCGCGAGCTTGTCCCAGTAGCCGGTCCAGTCGGAGAACTCGCCGACCACCGTGATGTTGGGGTACTCGGCCATGAAGGCGTCGATCGCCTCCTGGGTCCGCTCGTGGCGGGCGTCGGAGCCCCACCAGTTGAGGCGGATCTCGACCTGCTCGCCGGAGCCGCCGTCGGCGCCCGACGAGGCCGGGTCGGACGAGCCGGAGGAGCAGGCCGCGAGGCCCATCGTGGCGGCGGCCGCGAAGGCTGCCCCCGCGAGGACGCGGCGGGAACGGGTGAACTCCATGGTGAACTTCCTCTCTGAAGCGATGGCTATGGATTCAGGGTGTGCGGTGGTGAAGGGGACCCGACGGATTGGAGACGGGCTTGCTACTTGCCACCGGTGGTGGCGATTCCTCGGACCAGGTACTTCTGACCGAAGGCGAAGGCGAGCACCACGGGGATGATCGACACGACGCTCATGGCGAAGAGTGCTCCGTAGGAGGACTGGGACTGCGCGTCGATGAACGACCGCAGGGCGACCGGAACCGTGTACTTGTTCGGGTCCGTCAGGTAGACCAGCTGGCTGAAGAAGTCGTTCCACACCCAGATGAAGGTGAAGATCGCGGTGGTGGCGAGCGCCGGCTTCATCAGCGGCAGCAGGATCTGGAAGAAGGTCCGGATGTGGCCGGCGCCGTCGATGCGCGCCGCCTCGTCCAGCTCGCGCGGCAGGCCGCGGATGAACTGCACCATCAGGAAGATGAAGAAGGCGTCGGTCGCGAGGAGCTTCGGCAGGACCAGGGGGAGGAACGTGTTGATCAGCCCGAGCTTCGAGAACATGATGTACTGCGGCACGATCACCACGTGGATCGGCACCATGATGCTGACCAGCATGATCGCGAAGGCTGGCTTCTGGAACTTGAAGCGGAGCCGGGCGAAGGCGTAGGCCGCCATGGAGCACGAGACCAGGTTGCCGATGATCGAGCCCAGCACGATCAGCGCCGAGTTGAACATGTACACCGAGAACGGGTTGCCGAGCGCGGTCCACCCGTTCGTGTAGTTGTCGAAGTACAGCGACTCCGGGATCAGCGAGGCGTTGCCGAAGATCTGGCCGTCGGGCCGGAAGGAGCTCGCCACCATCCAGAGGATCGGGTAGAGCGCGATCACGACCACCACCAGCATGCCGGCGTGGCGCATGACCTGACGGAACCGGGTGCCGGCGCTCACCTTGCGGGGCGTGAAGGACGCGTCGTGGGAGGACTCGGCGGATCGGGAGCGAGCCCGGGTGGCAAGGTCAGTCATCGTAGTGAACCCATCGCTTGGAGAGCCAGAAGTTGAGACCGGTGAACGCGCCGATGATCAGCACGAGGAGCCACGCCATCGCGGCCGCGTACCCCATCCGGAAGTTCCCGAAGCCCTCCTGGTAGAGGTAGAGCGTGTAGAACAGCGTCGAGTCGGCCGGTCCACCGGTTCCGCCGGAGACCACGTAGGCCTGGGTGAAGTTCGAGAACGCGTTGATGATCGCGAGCACCAGGTTGAAGAAGACGATCGGGGTCAGCAGCGGGAGCGTGATGTGGCGGAACTGCCACCAGGCGTTCGCGCCATCCGTCGACGCCGCCTCGTAGTACGACTTGGGGATCTGCCGCAGGCCCGCGAGGAAGATGACCATCGGTGAGCCGAAGGTCCACACATGGAGCAGGACGATCGTCCACAGCGCAGTGTCGGGATTCGAGATCCAGCTCTGGGTCGACTCGATGCCCATCCAGCCGAGGATCGCGTTGAGCAGCCCGTCGGCGCCGAACACGAGGCGCCACAGCACCGCGATGGCGACCGAGCCGCCGAGGAGCGAGGGCAGGTAGAAGGCCGACCGGTAGAACGGGAGGAACCTCATGCCCCGATCGAGCGCGAGAGCCAGGACCAGCGCGACGAGCAGCTGCAGCGGCACCGACACGATCACGTAGGTGAAGGTCACCTTGAGCGCCTGATGGAGACGGTCATCCGTGAGCATCCGCTCGAAGTTGTCGAGACCCGTCCACTCCGGCGGCTGGAGCAAGTTGTACTTGGTGAACGACAAGTACAGCGAGTACAGCAGCGGCCCGGCGGTCAGCCCGAGGAGGCCGATGATCCACGGCGCGAGGAAGCCCAGCGCCGCCTTGTTGTCGGGCTGCTTGACCTTGATCTTGCGCCCGGCCTTGTCGCGCTCAGTGCGCATGCGATCGAGCTCGGCGAGGCTCATGGCTTCACCGCCCGATGCGTCCTGGCGTCGTTGCCCATCATGTCCCTCTCCTTCGAGGCGTCCCGGTCGTCTGATCGACCGCTGGACTTCGTGGTGATGTCCGACACATTGGCATCGTTTGCGGTACGTGTCAAGCGCTGTTGCAGAAATGTTGCAAACGTGCGTCAGTCCCCGTTCAGATGCTCTTGTTCATCGCTATGAAAACCATTGCAACTATTTGCAAAACAGGTTGCAGGTCCGCTAGTGTCGGAGCATCGTCACCATGACATCGAAGGAGCTGCCGTGAGCGCGACCATCAATGACGTTGCACGCGTTGCGGGCGTCTCGCCCTCGACGGTGTCGCGCGCCCTGAGCGGCGGGCCGGTCAACGCCGCCACCCGCGACCTGGTGCGCCGGACCGCCGAGACCCTCGGCTACCAGCCCAACCGCGCGGCGCGCGAGCTCATCACGGGCCGCACCGGAGCGCTGGGCCTCCTGGTCCCGGATCTCGGCAACCCTTACTTCACCGAGGTGATCAAGGGCGCCTCGTCACGCAGCCGCACGTCGAGCTACCCGATCTTCGTGTCGGACACCGACGAGCACGTGGCGCGCGAGCACGAGACGATCGCCTCGCTGCGCCACAACACCGACGGCCTGATCCTGTGCTCGCCGCGAGGCACCGACGAGGAGCTCCTGGCGCTCGCTCAGACGGGGCCGACGGTGATGGTGAGCCGTCACGTGCCGGGCGTGCCATCCGTCATGGGAGACGCAGCCGCCGGCATCGAGCAGGCGCTCCAGCATCTCGGCGCGCTGGGCCATCGCAAGGTCGCCTACATCAACGGCCCGGCCGGGTCGTACTCCGAGGGCCGCCGCAGCGCCGGCCTTGCGGCAGCTCAGGCGCTCGGCATCGAGGTGGTCGAGGTTCCCGCCGCCGCACCCACCTTCGACGCCGGCGTGCTCGCGGCCGACCTGGTGCTCACCACGGGCGCGACGGCGATCATCGCCTTCAACGACCTCATCGCCATCGGCGTCCTCAACAGGCTCACCTCGCGCGGGATCCGCGTCCCCGAGGACATGAGCCTGGTCGGTCACGATGACATCCCGATGGCGTCCATGTGCACCCCGAACCTCACCACGATCGCGGTGCAGAAGGAGCGGCTCGGGTTCACCGCCACGGACCTGCTGCTTCGGCTGCTCGATCAGCGCGCCGCCCGGTCCTCGGCCACCGAGCCCGACGACACGTGCCTGCAGCTGCCGTCGATGCTCGTGGTCCGCGGCTCGACCGGGGTCGCACCGTCCACGCCTCCGCGTTCGTGACCCTCCGCCACACCCTCAGGGAGAAGAAGATGTCGTACGTGGGTCCCTCCGACCCGATCGAGCTCGCGAGCCGCGGCGCTCTCACCACCATCGCGCTGGACGCGCGCGAGGACGGAGCGGTGGCACGGGCTGTCGCCCACCTGGCGGGCGATCTCGCGGACGCCTGCGGCGCACGCACGTCGATCACCGCCGAGGTGGACCGGGCGCGCATCGTCGTCGGCACGCTCGGCTCCCCCGCGGGGGCCCTCGCGGAGTCGCTCGGCATCGACCTCGACCCGCTTCGGGACGGCGACCGTCCGGCGTGGGAGGCCTACCTCATCCACGCGATCGACGACCGCCTCTTCATCCTCGGGAGCGACCGCCGGGGCGCCATCTTCGGGATCTACGATCTGTGCCGCGCCGCCGGCGTCTCGCCGTGGCGGTGGTTCGCCGATGTGCCGGTCCGCACCTCCGACCGCCTGTCCGTCAGCCCGGGCCGTCTGGTGGCCGACCGCCCGTCGGTGAAGTACCGGGGCATCTTCATCAACGACGAGGAGGAGCTCGAGACCTGGGCGCGGACGCACACCGCGGACGGCACGATCGGACCCGAGCTCTACGAGAAGGTCTTCGAGCTGCTGCTGCGCCTCCGGGCGAACCACATCTGGCCCGCGATGCACGTCAACCACTTCAACGGCGACCCGCGCAGCGGGCGGCTCGCCGAGGACATGGGGATCGTGATCGGCACGTCCCACTGCGACATGCTGACGCGCTCCAACCAGAACGAGTGGGCGCCCTGGCTGGCCGAGCGCGGCGAGGACGTGGAGTACGACTACTCGATCCCGGGCAGCAACCGGGAGGCGCTTCGGGACTACTGGCGCGGCGGCATCGAGCAGAACCGCGACTACGAGATCGCCTGGACCGTCGGGATGCGCGGCATCCACGACAGCGGTTTCGTCACCGCCGCGATCGACGCCGACGAGTCGCTCTCCCCCGCCCAGAAGGCGGACGCCAAGCGCGACCTGCTGGCCTCGGTGATGCGCGACCAGCTGGGCCTGCTCGACCAGGTGGTCGGGCCCGACACCAGCGGCAACCGCCTGACCACGTTCGTCCCGTACAAGGAGGTGCTGGGGCTCTACGACGCCGGCCTCCCGCTGCCCGACGACGTCACCGTCATCTGGGCGGACGACAACTTCGGCTACGTGCGTCGCTTCCCGACCCCTGCGGAGGCCGCCCGCGGCGGTGGCAACGGGCTGTACTACCACTCGTCCTACTGGTCGCAGCCGCCCCGCAGCTACCTGTTCATCAGCTCCACGCCGCTCGCGCACATGAAGCACGAGCTGCGCAAGGCATGGGACCACGGCATCCGCACCCTCTGGGTGAACAACGTGGGCGCGATCAAGCCGCTCGAGCAGGACCTCGAGTTCTTCGTCCAGTACGCGTGGGAGGTCGGCCGGGAGTCGACCACCGCCGACGTCGACGACTTCACCGCCGGCTGGGTGGACGGAATGTTCTCCGGCGGGCACGGCACCGAGGTCGCGGACCTCCTGCGCACCTATGCCCAGGTCACCAACGTGCGCAAGGTCGAGCACCTCACCAACCGCGCGTTCGACCAGACCTCCTACGGCGACGAGGCGGCGCGCCGTCTGGCGACGCTGCGGGACCTCTACGATCGCGTCAACACCGTGCTCGAGTCGCTGCCCCCAGCGGAGCAGGACGCGTTCTTCGAGCTCGTGGCCATGAAGGTCCACGCCTCGTACCTGAGCGCCGGGCAGTTCGCCTACGCCGACCGCTCGCTCCTCGCGTACGACCAGGGAAAGAGGGTCGCCGCCGACCGGTACCTCGAGATCTCCCGCGCGTTCGAGGACAACCGCCGGGCGATGATCGCCCACTACAACACGGTCATGGCCGACGGCCGGTGGGACGGCATCCTCACCCCCGAGCAGTTCGCCCCGCCCACGACGGCGCTCCTGCCCGCCGCCCGCCCCGCCCTGGCGCTGGGCGCATCCGGCCTGGGCGTCACGGTGTGGGGCCAGGACGCGTCGGCGGTCGCACGGCGCCTCACCCTCTCGCCGCACTCCCCCCACACGATGTGGATCGAGGTGTTCCCCACGGGCGGCGACGCCATCGAGGTGACCATCGAGTCGGACCCCTGGATCGAGGTCGAGCGCCCGGGCGGACCCGTCGCCGTCGAGCAGCGGCTCGCCGTCCGCCTGCTGGACTCCGCCGATCACCCCCGGTCCGGACGGATCGTGGTGACGGGCGCCGGCGAGTCCATCACGGTCGACGTCACCGCCGAGGCCGCGGTCGCGGCAACACCCGGCAGCCGCATCGAGGCGGACGGGGCCCTCGCGCTCCTGGCCGACGAGCCCTCGATCATCGAGGCCGCCACGCAATCGTCGTGGTTCACCGTCCCCGGCGTGGGCCGCGACCAGAACGCCCTCCTCGCGGTGTCCGGCGACCCCCGTGACGACGCCGGCGGCGGAGCCCGCGCGGGCTTCCGCATCCACCTGCGGACTCCCGGCGCGCACCTGCTCGAGCTGCATCGCTTCCCTACGCTCGACTCCACGGGCCGCATCCGGCTCGGCGTCGCCGCCGACGACCGCCCGGCCGTCGTGGTCGAGTCCGACACGACCGATGAGAAGCGCGGCACGTGGTGGGACGTGGTGGTCGAGAACGTCGAGAAGCTCACGCTGCGGCTGCCGTTCCTCGACGCCGGCGAGCACACGCTGTGGCTCGAGGCGATCGACCGCCACGTGGCCCTGTCCAAGCTCGTGATCTACACGGACGAGCGGCGGCCGTCGGCGCTCGGCCCGCTCGCGGCCCTCGCCCTGGGCGCCAGCCCCGCCGGTCCCGACCCCGACCCGGCCGCCGTCGACCTCGACGGCATCGAGCGCACCAGGGCCGACCGCTACCGCGTCGACCTCGACGCGCTCGAGCCGCCCGCCGCGGTGTTCGCGCCGGCCGACTTCTGGTCGGACGACACGACCTTCAAGGTGCCGCCGCGCGCGGCGCAGCCTCGCGCGGCCGCGGCGGCCCGGCGCGATCCCCGCCGCAAGGACCTGGTGGGCGCCATGCCCCGCGGCCCGGTCGCGCAGCTGTCGTCGGGAGCGTTCGCGGTCGAGGCCGAGTGGGCGCTCAGGAACGATGCGCACGCCTACATCACCGCGAGCCTCGACTCCCCCGTGGTCGCGTGGCGCCACACGCACGCGGAGACGGCCGGGCGGACCGGCCTCGCGATGCATGTGGACCAGCCGCGACGCCGCTGGGTGGACCCGACCCGAGCCCCGGGCCTGCACTACTCGTTGGACGTGTCCACACCGGGCGAGTTCCACGTGTGGGCGCTCGTCAAGTACGACAGCCACGCCGACGACGGGCTCTTCCTCGCGGTCGACGGCACGCCGCAGCCCCTCGAGGAGCAGTCGGCGCAGGGCGCGATGTACACCTTCGGCACCCAGCAGGTGTGGGTCTGGGCGCACGTCTCGACGCTCGCGCTGGCCGCCGGACCCCGCACCCTCTCCGTCCTCGCTCACGAGGCCGGCCTGCGGGTCGACCGCCTCTATCTCACGCTCGGCGACGAGCGGCCACCTCTCGACGCCGAGTGGCCCCAGCCCGCGTCGCCCGTCCACCACCTCGAAGGAGAGTCATGACCACGCCCTGGTCGCTGCACGCCGAGCGGGCGCTGCCCGCGGATACCACCACCCGTGCGATCGCGACGGAGATCTACCGGTCGATCGCGGACCTGCCGATCACGTCGATGCACGGTCACGTCGACGCGGGGGTCTTCGACCGAGACGAGCCGTTCGGCGATCCCGCCGAGGTGCTCGTGACGCCGGACCACTACCTGCTGCGCATGCTCGTGTCCCAGGGCGCGAACCTGGCGGAGCTGGGGGTGCGCACGCTGGACGGCTCGCCCTACGAGACGGACCCCCGCGCCATCTTCCGGAAGTTCGCCGCGGGCTGGCACCTGTTCCGCGGGACCCCGACCCGGTACTGGATGGAGCACGTCCTGGTCGAGGTCTTCGGCGTCGAGAAGCCGCTCAGCGCCGACACGGCGGACGAGGTCTACGACCAGATCGCCGCCCTGCTGGCCTCGGACGCGTTCCGGCCCCTGGCGCTGCTCGATCGCTTCAACATCCAGCTGATCGCGACCACCGATGGCGCCGCGGACCCGCTCGCCCACCACGCGAGCCTGCGGGCGCGCGGTTGGGGGGACCGGATCGTCCCGACGTTCCGCCCCGACCCCTTCCTCGCCCTCGACGGCGCGCACTGGCGCGACCACATCGACGCGCTGAGCGTGGCGTCGGGCATCGACGTGGCGAGCTACCCCGCGTATCTCTCGGCCCTCGAGCAGCGTCGCCAGGCGTTCGTCGCGATGGGCGGCGTGGCCACCGACCACGGCACGACCATCCTCAACACCACCCCCCTCGCCGACGCGGAGGCCGCGCGCATCTTCGACGCCGCCCTGGCGGGCACGGTCAGCGCGGCGGAGGCGCAGGCCTTCGGCGGCCACATGCTCACCGAGATGGCGCGCATGTCGACCGAGGACGGGCTGGTGATGCAGCTGCACCCCGGTTCGCTGCGCAACCACGACCCCGCGGTCCAGGCCCTCCACGGCCCGGACGTCGGCTACGACATCCCCTTCGCGACCGAGTTCACGCGAGCGCTGCAGCCGCTGCTGATGCGGTTCGGCCACCACCCGCGGCTGCGGCTGATCCTCTTCACGCTGGACGAGGACACCTACTCGCGCGAGCTCGCGCCGCTCGCCGGGGTGTATCCGGCGGTGCGCCTGGGAGCGCCGTGGTGGTTCCTCGACGCTCCGGACGCCATGCGCCGCGGACGCGAGGCCGTCACGGAGACCGCGGGCTTCTACAACACGACCGGCTTCGTCGACGACACCCGTGCGTTCTTCTCGATCCCCGCCCGACATGACCTGTCGCGCCGCGTGGACTCGGGCTATCTCGCACGCCTGGTCGCGGAGCACCGCCTCGAGCTCGACGAGGCGATCGCGACCGCGTACGACCTGACGGTCACGCTCCCCCAGTCCGCCTACACGCGGACCTGAGCCCGGACGCGGCTACTCCCCGCCGATCTCGCGGACGATCTCGCCCAGCTCGCCGACCGAGGCGAGGTCGGCGGGATCGTTCGTGACGAACACGAACCCGTCGCCGACCACGATCCCGGCCGAGGCGTCGGCCGCCTCGATCGCAGCGAGATCGCCGTCGCGCGCGTCGGCGGACGTGTAGATGGTGAGCGTCGCGTCGACGGCCTCGTCGCCGTCCGCGTCGCAGGTGTACTCCCACCCCGCGACGACGCCCTCGCCCGCGACCTTGCCACCGACCCAGGCGGGGCAGTCGGCCGACGCCTTCACCGTCGCCAGCAGGTCGCCGACGTTGAGCTCGACCGCCGACGCCGACGCGGTGGGGGTCTCCTCGGAGGCCGAGTCGGCCGTGCAGCCGGCGAGCAGGATTCCGGCGGTCGCCGCGAGCGCCGCGGCGGTCGCGCTCTTCGTGATGCGCATGGTGGTTCCTTGGTCGGAGGGTCCCGTGCGGGACGGTCTCCTTCCACGGTACGGCGCGCCGCTCGGGACCTCCCTCCCGAAAGGTCCCATGGCGCGCTCGCGGCATACGGTGGTCCCGGCCGCCCCACCCTGACGTCAGGCGGCCGGGACCTCAGGTCACCGCAGGACGAACCCTGCCGTGGTCACGTTGCCGGCGACGTCCGTCACCACCAGCACGTTGTCGCCGGCGACCGCGCCGGGCGTGGCCACGGTGACCTTGTCCAGGTCGGCGACGGTGCCGCCGGCCAGGTCGAGCGGCGAGCCGTTGAGCTCGACGGAGGCGAGGGAGCCCGCGTCGGCGAGGGTGAGGCTCACCTTGGTGTAGATGCCCGGCTCCTTCTCGTTGGTCCACCGCGAGCCTGCCTTGAGGGTCACCGTCGGCGCCGTCGCGTCGATGGTGATCTCCAGGGTGCGGGTGACCGAGATGTTCCCGGCGAGGTCCTGAGCGTTGTAGCGGACCGTGTAGTCGCCGTCAGGCAGCTCCACGGAGGCGCGGTGCGTGCCGGACGTCGCCCCGTCCATCGCGGACCGGGTGCTCCGCACGAGCACGCCGTCCCTGTAGATGTTCGCGACGATCCGCTGGAGGCCGTGGTCGTCCGTCGCCGCGATCTCGAGCTCGAGCGACGTGAACGGGCCCGCCGTGGTGGGCGAGATCAGCGTGGTCTCAGGACGGACCGCATCGGCCACCTCCCTCTCGACCTCGATCACGTAGGTGGCGAAGTCCCCGGGGAAGGAGCTCACCGTCACCTCGACGCTGTTCAGGCCCTCCACGAGAGCCGCGTCGACGGTGGTGGCGCCCGCAGGCACGAGCACCCCGTCGACCTCCACCTGCTGGCCGTCCCATCCCGGCTGCCACGCGATCTCGATGGCGTCCACCTCGGCGGGCACCGGCGTCTCGACCACGTACGGCTGCTCCGCCCCCACGCGAGAGGGGGAGAACTGGGGCGTGAGCGCGTAGCCGGTGACGGTCAGGTCCGCCAGCTGCGCGAGCTGGCTCGGGTTGATGCGCGTGAGCGTCACGAGGGAGGTGCGCTGGGAGCCGTCCTCCGCGGTGACGACCACGGGCACCTCGGTGACCAGCTCGGCCTCATCGTTCGCCCCGGTGCCGAGCGGCAGCTCGACGCTCTCTCCCGGCGCCACCGGCTGGCCGGCGACGGTCGCCGAGGCGAAGATGCTGGTGGGCGACACGGCGAGGGTCGCCGTGCTGGCGAACGGGTCGACCGTGCCGCTCCAGGTCGTGCCGTCCGCCGAGGCGGTCAGCGCGACGTCCACGCCGGCGACGGTGGCGGAGACCGTCCCGAGCGACGCGTCGTCCCGCTCGTACGGAGCGCCGGTGTTGACCCGCAGATAGTCGAACACCAGGTCGCCGCGGTTGGAGCCGTTGACGAAGATGTCGAACCAGTCCAGGTCGTCCACGGGCGTGCGCAGCGGCTGATCCGTCAGCACCGGAGCGGTCATGTCGTCGACGTAGAAGTCGAACGTGCCCGTGCCCAGGTGCACCACGTTGCGGATGGTGTACCACTGGCCCTGCGTGTACGAGGCGACCTGCTTGATCGAGCTCGATCCGGTCACGTTGTGGGTGATGATCTTGCCGCCGGAGAATCCGAACGTCGCGGACGGGTTGCTCGAGGAGGCCGGGTCGGTCGCCTTCCAGTTGGACTCGGTGTAGGAGTACAACGCGACCTGGTTCGGCGTGCCGAACGTCGAGGTTCGCATGACGCGGGCCTCGATGGTCACGGTCCCGGAGAGGTTCGCCTCGACGGCGTTGTGCACCGTGAGGCTGCCCGAGCTGCTCGAGGTCTTGGACACCGCGAGCACCTGGTTGGCGGGATCGGTCGGGTCGGCCTGGATCTCGATGGTGCCGACAGCGGGGTTCGGCTCCGCCACGAGGACGCCGTCGGCGGTCGCCGTGAACGCGCCCAGGGCCTCGTCGTCGAAGTCCTCGCTGATGAAGTAGTCCGTCTCACCCAGGTCGGAGGCGAGGGTGACGTCGACCGTGGTGGTCCGCGCCGCCGTCACGGCGACGTCCTCCACCGTCGCGTCCTGGTAGTCCGCGAGGGTCACGGTCACCGTGTACCCCTCCCCGACCGGGATGCCCGGGAGCGCGTAGGCGCCGTCCGGACCCGAGGAGGTGGACGCGACACCGGTGCCGGCGAGCGACACCTCCACGGTCGCGCCCGCCAGCCCGGCCCCTGCCGAGACGACGGTGCCGGCCACGGCGCCGGTCGTCGCGCTGGTCGCCCCGAGCACCAGGTCGGCGCCGACGGTGCGCTGGTCCACCAGGGTCACCGGGAGGGCCGCGCCGTCCGCGTACTGCGGTGCCGATGCGACGAGCGAGTAGTCGCCCGCGGGAGCCTCCAACGCGTAGCGGCCGCTCGCGTCGGCGACCACCGAGCCCTCGGCCGAGCCCGCGTCGGTCCAGCTCACGGTCGCGCCTCCCACGGGGAGGCCGTCTGCGGCGAGCACCTGGCCGGTCGCGAGTCCCAGACCGGCCGTCGGCACGTACACCGCGGGGCCGATCGTCGGCGGCGAGGTGAGCGCGCGTCCGAAGAAGTCGACCGTCAGGGGCAGCGCGCTTGCGCCGCCCGCGCCGGTGACTGCGACGCCGGGGGCGAGCGCCGCCAGGTCCACGTCGGTCCCGGCCGCGATCAGCGAGGACGTCGCCGAGGCGATCGCCGCGTTGTCCAGGTCCTCCGCGGGATCCCCGCCCAGCGCGGGATCGCCCGTGACCGCGGTGGCGTCCTCGGCGGGCGGTGCGACCGCCGGACCCCAGTAGGCGTTGCCCGCGAAGCTCACCCCCGGGTACGACGCCTGGAAGGACGAGGCGGACACCGTCGCGCGAGTGTTGACGAACACGTTGCCGATCACGTGGTGAGCGTTCTTCGACACCAGGTACTGGCTGGCGTCACCGGAGGAGCGGAAGAAGCCCACCGTGTTCGAGCTGAGCGGCGCCTGCGTGTTGTACATGAGGTTGCCGTAGATCACCTGGACGCCGGAGTCCCCGTGAGGGTTCACGTAGTTGCGGTCCACGTCCTCGATCACGTTGTAGCGCACCACCGCCGTGCCGAACGCGAACCCGCACAGCAGGATGCCCTCGCCCGACTCGTGGACGTAGTTGCCCTGGATGAGGATGTTCGAGGTGCCGCGGTCGGGGTCGATGCCGTTGGAGTCCGCGGCGTTCGCGCGCCTCTCCACCTCGGCGACCTCGTTGTCCTGCACCACGATGTTGTCCGCGTAGTACATCTCGATGCCCGAGACGCCGGAGCCGTCGACCACGTTGCCCTCGACGGTGGCGTCCCGGACGCTCGTGAGGTAGAGCGAGTCCCAGCCGTAGGCGGTGTCGCGGTTGGTGAGGTAGTTGCCCGTCACGACGATGTCCGTGTGCGGGCGCCAGTCCGGGTCCTCCGTGATCACGCCGGCGGTGGTGGCCTTCGCGACCGCACGGTCGCCCCAGCCCGGCTCGACGTCCTGGTAGCGGTAGGTGCCCATGCCCGAGAACTGCTTGAAGGCCACGTTGGAGAAGGAGGTGTTGGCGACGACGTTGTCCGCGAGCGTCACGTCCTGGAACTGGGACGGGGTGACCGCGTCGCCCTTGAGGCCCTCGAACAGGATGCCTCCGGTGCGCTTCGAGCGGTCGAGGCCCGTGTCGCCGATCGACCAGATGACGCCGCTGACGTCGTGCACGAAGACGTCGTGGATCGAGAAGCCGCTGAGCACGCCTGCGCTCTCGGCCTGCACGTGGATGCCGCGCAGGTCACCGGTGGCGGGGTTCTCCTCGCCGGGCAGCAGACCGTTGTTGGCGCCCGGCGAGAACGTCGAGGGATCGAAGCCCTCGAACACGTTCGTGATCTCGATCTGGGAGATGTCCCAGTGCTCCTGGTTGGTGAGCTGGAGCACGTCGTTCACCACGCCGCGGCCGTTGAGCTCGGGTGCCGCGCCGTCGCCGTAGCTCGAGAGCACGATGGGCGCCGCGGCCGTGCCGGAGCCCTGCGGTGCCAGCAGCGCGGTCGCGGCGGGACCCTCCACGTCCGTGGGGACGCCGCCGCTCCACGTGGTGTAGTCGTAGGCCTCCTTGGCGACCGTGTCGCCCGCGGCGTCCCAGACTCCGCCGGCCTTGAGGAGGATCCGGTCGCCGGGAGCGAAGACCGTCGTGTTGACGTGATCGAGGCTCTGCCAGGCGGTCGCGGGCGAGAGGCCGTCCGCCCCGTCGGATCCCGCCACGGAGTCGACGTGGTAGGTGGTGCCCGCGGCGCTCGGGGCGGTGCCGTCGGTGACGGGGAGCTCGCCGGAGGCGACCACCGCCCGGCCCGCGGCGGTGAGGTCGGACTTGTCGGTGTAGCCGGCGAACGTCGGACCGGAAGGCTCCGCGACGGCGGCGGCGGGCGCGAGCGCCAGGCCGCCGAGCAGCGCCGCGGCGAGGGCCGGCGCGACGCAGCGCGCGATCAGGCTGGTGGGGGTGATCATGGCACGGGGCTTCCTTCCATGGTCCGCGGCCGGCATGGGGGACGATGCCGCGGGTCGGGGCCGGGACAGGGCGCGCCTCCGACGGTGGAGACGGTCCGGTCAGCCGCGTCGGTGCGGCCGTCCCGAGCCGGATTCGTGCTGCCCGGGACGGTCCCGGGAGAGGGACGGAGCGGCTCTGCCCCGTCGTGACGACCAGCCTGAGTGACCGGTCACTTAGATGACTCTCCGGATGCTAGTGATCGGTCACTCGGAGTGTCAAGGTAGAGTCCGAACATCGGTCCGCGACACCATGGACCTGGCCCGCCGCGACTCGGAGAGGAGCCTCGTGAGCACCGAGACCGCCCGTCGGGGTAGAGCGACCATCCGGGACGTCGCCGCGCGGGCGGGGGTGTCCCACCAGACGGTGTCCCGGTTCCTCCGGGCGGACCCCACCATCTCCCCCGCGCTGCGGGAGAGGATCGAGGCGGCGGTCGAGGCCCTCGACTACCGGCCGAACGTCGTGGCGCGCGCGATGCGCGGCAGGCGCACCGGGCGGCTCGCGCTCCTGCTGCCGTCCGGTGAGGCCATCAGCTCCCTCGAGATCCTCGCGGGCGCGACCGGCGTGGTCGAGGACAGCGGCTACGCGCTCGAGGCGCTGACGATCGGCGGCCCGCCCGCCGCGCGCGCGCAGCGGGTGGTCGACCTCCTGGACTCGGGGCTGTTCGAAGCCGTCGCCGGGCTGACGGCGCTCGAGGTCGAGCCGGAACGTCTGGTCGCGCTCCGGACGCCCGTGATCCTGGCACCGAGCTACGACTCCCACATGCGCTCCGTCGGGGAGCTCGCCGACGGCTCCCGGATCGCGGACCTGGTGTCCGGCCTCGCCGACCTGGGCCACACCACGTTCGTGCACCTGGCAGGTGACCTCGAGCACGCCTCGGCGGTGAGCCGCCGCGAGGTGTACCTCGAGACCATCGCGTCGCTCGGGCTGCACTCCTACGGGGTGATCGAGTGCGGCTGGTCGCCCGAGCGCGCCGGGGACGCGGTGGGCGCGCTGCCCGGGGCGGCGGGCGTCACCGCGGTGATCGCGGCGAACGACAAGCTCGCGGCCGGCGCGATCCGTGGTGCGGCACGGCGCGGGTGGACGGTGCCGGGCGACCTGAGCATCACGGGGTGGGACGACAACGAGCTCAGCTCCGTCATGATGCCGTCGCTGAGCACGGTCAGCGTCGATCACGCCCGTCTCGGGCGCCGCATCGCGCGGGACCTCCTCGCGCTGGTCGATGCGTCGCCCGCCGCGCCGCCGGACGACGAGGAACCGATCACGCGCATCGTCTGGCGCGAGTCGACCGGCCGGGCGCCGGTGCGCCCGGCCGGCTGAGCGGACCTACGCCGCCGGCCCCGCGATGAGCGTCGCGTCACCGGTCTGCGTCTCGCCCGATGTATCGGTCCACGTCAGGGTCACGGTGTCACCCGGCTCGTGGTCGGCGAGCGCGGCGGCGAGGTCGTCACCGCTCGCGACGGTCGTGCCGTCGACCGCGGTGATCACGTCGCCGGCGGCGAGCCCGACGGCCGCGGCGGGCGTGTCGGCGTACACGTAGCCGACCTGGGCACCCTCGACGCTCGCGGTGGTGGCCGACGATCCGGGACGCCCGCCGGGCATCACGGCGTACGTGCTGTCCGGCGCGATCGCGATCCCTAGGAACGCCGGGTACCCGATCTCGACGCCGTCGGACTCGTCACCCGCCTGGATCTGGTCGACGATCGCGAGGGAGTCCTCGATCGGGATGGCATAGGCGATGGTGGTCGCGAGGCCGCTCGAGGCGGCGGTGGTGATGCCGACCACCTCGCCCTCGTCATCGAGCAGGGCGCCGCCGGAGTCGCCCGAGACCACGTCGGCCTCGAACTCGATCATCCCGTCGAGCGTCTCGCCCGAGACGGAGTACTCGGAGGCGGTGGTCACGGAGGACTCGAGCTCGGTGACCGACCCGTCCGCCGCCATCAGCACTCCCCCGCCCGACGCGTTGCCCACCGCGGTGACGTCGTCGCCCACGGTCGGATCGCCGTCGTCGTCGAGCGTCACGGTGGTGAGCCCGGAGGCGCCCTCGAGCTGGAGCAGCGCGACGTCGTCGTCCGCATCGGTGCCGACCACGGTAGCCGTGTAGGTCTCGCCGGTGGTCGCGATGGTGACGGTGATCTCGGTCGAGCCCTCGATCACGTGATTGTTGGTGAGGATCAGGCCGTCCGACGTGAGCACCAGCCCCGTGCCGGCCGCCTCCGCCTGGCTGTAGGAGAGGACCGTGTCGATCAGCACGATCCCGGCGGACTCCGCATCGGACGCCGCCGTGGCGTCCTCCTGGGTCGAGGTGGTCATGCCGGACGATGCCCCGCCGGGTCCGCCCCAGCCGTACGTCCCGCCCGGGGTGGTGACGGTGCCGCCCGACGAGTCGCTCGGGCTCGTGAGCGTCGAGTCCTGCGCGCTCGAGTCGTCGGAGGCCGCGTCCTGGACCGTCGTGGTCGCGGTGACCTCCGACGTGTCGGCCGCCTCGGCGACCCCCATGACGATGCCGGCGAGCGCCAGCGCGGCCACCGCCGCCGCACCCACCTTGCGTCCGATGCCGGTCCTCCAGCGGGGCTCGCGCAGCGCCGTCGCAGGAGGCGCGGCGGGAGCGGCGGGCACGACGGCGGCGACCGGCTCGGTCGACGGTGCGGGCTCGGCCGGCGGCCAGGTCGGGGTGCTCATGGTGGTCTCCTCGCGTCGGTTGTCCTGCCTCCTACTCCACTCCGCGAGGCGAAGAGCGCGCTGGGAGGAATCCGGGAGGTCGCTGAGAGGTTGCATGGGCAGCCGCGGCCATCCGGAGCGCGGCTACCCGGGCGGCTCACCGAGCAGCCGCCTAGGATGGACGCATCCGGCTCGCACCAGGAGGAACATGCTGATGGGCAACACCGGCATCGCCGGGACGGCAGCACGCCGCAGGTTCGAGCCCGCGGCCTTCGGGCTCGCCCTCGCGACGTTCGTCGTCTGGACCATCGGGGTGACGACCGGGTGGGCCGAGCAGACCGTGGACACGTGGTGGCCGGACGTCGAGCTCGACCCGCGGTCCTACTTCAGCCAGGTGCTCGAGGCGTTCGCGCTCATCACCAACCCGTTCTTCATCATGGTCGCGACCGCGGTCATGGCGCTCCAGGCCTACCGGCGTCGGCACCGCCATCTGGCGGCCGCGCTCGCGATCGGCGCCGCCGGGCTCCCGCTGTGGGCGCTCGTGTGGAAGCTGATCGACCGATCGCGCCCCGAGACCGCGTTCGCGGACTCGATCGCCGCAGCGGGCCCCGCGTACCCGTCCGGCCAGATGGTCTCGGTCACCATCCTGGTGTGGGTGACGGTGACCATCGCCAACGCTCAGCGGAGGACGTTGTCCGAGCGCGTCACGCGCCGGCTCCTCGGCGGGCTCCTCGTGCTCAGCGCGGCTCTCGCGCAGCTGCTGATGCAGACCTCTCACCTGTCGGACATCGTCGGTGGCTGGCTGTTCGGCGTGATGGTCGGTGCGGCCGCCCTGTGGATCAGCGGCATCGACTCGATCTCCAAGGCGTGGGCGGCACGCAAGGCTCCGACGGGCCCGACGCGCAAGGCCGCCGTCATCTACAACCCGACCAAGATCGACGACATCGAGACCTTCCGCCGTCGCGTCGCCTTCACCATGGCGAGCACCGGCTGGGCCTCGCCGATCTGGCTTGAGACGCGCGAGGACGACCCGGGCTTCGAGATGGCGCGCACGGCCAAGGAGAAGCAGGTCGACCGGGTGCTGGTCGCCGGCGGCGACGGCACCGTGCGCGCGGTGTGCGCGGAGATGTCCGGCAGCGAGATCCCCGTGGCGATCATCCCGGCGGGTACCGGCAACCTGCTCGGCCGCAACCTCGGAATCCCGCTCGACGAGGACGAGGCGCTCGAGCTCGCCCTGGTGGGCACCCCCCGGTCGGTCGACGTGGTGCATTGGACCACGGACGCCGGCAAGGACTCGTTCGTGGTGATGGCAGGCGTCGGCCTCGACGCGCAGATCATGCGGGACACCAACGAGACGCTCAAGAAGATGGTCAGGGGCGGCGCGTACGTGCTCGCCGGGCTCCAGCAGCTGGGGTCCGAGCAGTTCCAGGCGACGGTGACCGTCGACGGTCGCGTGGTGCACGAAGGCGACGCGCTCATGACCCTCGTCGGCAACGTCGGCAAGCTGCAGGGCGGCATCGCGCTCCTGCCGTCCGCGAGCGCCGCGGACGGACGCCTGCACGTGCTCGTCGCGACCAACGAGGGCGTCAGCGGCCTCAAGCGCCTCGGCAACGCGCTCCGCCGCGGCGGGCCGATGCCGTTCGTGCGACGCGCGCGCGGCAAGAAGGTGACGGTGGAGATCGACCGCGAGGTCCCGTTCCAGCTCGACGGCGACACCGAGGGGACCACCACGTCCTTCACCGCCGAGGTCGAGGCGGGCGCGCTGCGCGTGGTCGCGCCCCGGCCGAGCGGCCAGAACGAGTCCTAGCAGGTCGGTTCGGGGGGTTCCGAGAAAACCCCTATAGGTGCAGCCTCGGCGCCGGGGCGTGATCGGCCGAACCTGGACCCAGGCGCAGCCGCGCCCTGCGGACCCGACGCCGGGGACGCCCCGCCGCCAGAAGGAGCACCATGACCCTCGACCAGAACTACACGCTGAGCAACGGCGTCGAGATCCCGACGCTGGGACTCGGCACCTGGTTCATCACCAACAGGAACGTCGTCGATGCGGTGAGATCCGCGATCGCGCTGGGCTACCGGCACATCGACACCGCGCAGGCCTACCGCAACGAGCAGGGCGTCGGCGAGGCGGTCCGCACCAGCGGCGTCCGCCGCGAGGACGTCTTCGTGACCTCGAAGGTCGACGCCGGCGCCAAGTCCTACGCCCGGGCCGCCCGGTCGATCGATCGGTCGCTGCAGACCATGGGCCTGGACCACATCGACCTCATGATCATCCACTCGCCGCAGCCATGGAACGCCTTCCGTGGCGACAAGGCCTACTTCGCGGAGAACATCGAGGTGTGGCGCGCTCTCGAGGACGCCTACCGGGCGGGCAAGGTCAGGGCGATCGGCCTGTCGAACTTCGAGCAGGCGGACGTCGACAACATCGTCTCCCACTCCTCGATCACGCCCATGGTGAACCAGGTGCTCGCGCACATCGGCAACACCCCGTTCGACCTCATCGACCGCATGCAGGGCGCGGGCATCCTCGTGGAGGCGTACTCCCCGATCGCCCACGGTGCGCTCCTGGGCAACCGCGCGGTGGAGGCGATCGCTCACAGTTACGACGCGACGGTGCCGCAGCTGTCGATCCGGTACGCGCTCCAGCTGGGACTGCTCCCGCTCCCGAAGACAGCCGACCCGGAGCACATGAGGAGCAACGCCGAGCTGGACTTCGAGATCAGCGACGAGGACATGGAGGCGCTGAGGTCCGTCGCCCCGGTCACCGACTACGGCGACGCGAGCATGATGCCGGTGTACGGGGGCAGGTTGACGCTCGGCAGCATGGCGAAGATGGTCGCAGCGTCCTTGCGTCGCTGAGATCGCCCATCCCGGTCGTCACGCGGCTGGGCCCGCGTCGCCTCCCTGTCCGGGTGGGCGACGCGGGCCCTGCCGCGCGCGGGTCAAGCGATCGGCGCGATCCTCACCGTCGCCTCCCGGGTGCGCGCGCTGACCATCGGCGGCAGGTAGGGGCTGTCGGCGTACTTGGCGCGATACGCCGCGTCGATCGCCGCATCGTCCTCGCCGGCGGCGTCGACGAAGGTCACGTCGATCACGCGGCCCGCCGCGTGGATGCGGCCTGCGCCCTGAGCCATGGCGGCGCGGTACCACCGCGACCGTCGGCCGTTGTACGCGCGGACGTACAGCGCATCGTCCACCACCACCGACCAGATCCAGGTCGGGGTGCCGTAGGTCGTGCCGTCCTCACGGAACGGCGAGATCTTGAGGTCGTCGCTCGCCGCGATCGAGGCGAGGACCGCGGGGTCCCAGGCCGCCATCAGCGCCCCAGCTCCTGGTCCGTGACGTGCTCGCCCCAGACGGTGCTGGTCGCCGGGTCGCTGCCCTCGAGCAGCGCCAGGTGCTCCATGAAGGAGTCGGGCGCGGCGGCGTGCCAGTGCTCCTCGCCCGGCGCCGTGTAGAGGGTCTGACCGGCCTTCACCTCGGTGATGGTGCCGTCGCGGCCGCCGAAGTACGCGGTGCCGTCGGTGACGTGCAGGTACTGGCCGTGCGCGTGCGAGTGCCACGCCGTGCGCGCGCCGGGGGCGAAGCGGACCTTGGCGAGCACCGCGCGCTGCTCGGGACCGTGCGGGACGGCGATCAGGTCCACCCAGACGTCGCCGGCGAACTGCTCCGGCGGGTTCTTCATGGTGGGGATGGCAGGCTCGATGTTCATGCGGGGGTCTCCTCCGTGTCGATGATCTGCTGGGCGAGCGTGAGGGCGGACACGGCGCGCGGCCACCCGGCGTAGAACGCGACGTGCGTGATGGCCTCGATGACCTCATCGCCGCTGAGGCCGTTCGCGAGGCCCATGGGGATGTGGGCCCTGAGCTGATCGACGTTGCCCGCCGTGACCAGGCTGGTGATGGTCACCAGGCTGCGGTCGCGCGGGGACAGCGCGTCCGTCCGCGCCCAGACCTCGCCGAACAGGACGCGGTCGGTGAGGTCGACGAACGTGGGTGCGAAGTCCCCCATCATCCTCTGCATCGGTGTCTGCTGATCTGGCATCTCGGCTCCTTCCGTGGACGGCGGTGACAGGTCGCACCGCGCGATGACTCCAGGACACCGCCATCCCGCCGATCGGACCAGGCTCTGTCAGAGGTACCTCTGGCAGAACCTGCCTCCCGCACGCGCCGCGGCCTACCGTGGTGCCATGACCACACGTGAAGAGGTGCGCGAGTTCCTGGTCTCCCGGCGCGCCAAGGTGACCCCCGAGATGGTCGGGCTGCCCGCCGGCGGCGCCCGCCGCGTGCCGGGGCTGCGGCGCGGGGAGGTCGCCGTGCTCGCGGGCGTGAGCGTCGAGTACTACACCAAGCTGGAGCGCGGCGACCTGCGTGGCGTCTCGGACGAGGTGCTCGAGGCCATCGCGTCGGCGTTGCGGCTCGACGAGGCCGAGCGCTCGCATCTGTTCGACCTGGCCCGCCACGCGAACGTGGGAACCCGTCCTCGCCGGCGGCCGTCCCCCGCCCGGGGCGTGCGGCCCAGCCTGCTGCACCTGGTCGACTCGATCACCGAGGGGGCCGCGGTGCTGGGGAACCTGCGCGGTGACATCGTCGCGACCAACGCGCTCGCACGCGCCCTCTACGACCCCGTCTACCGGTCGCAGCAGGACCCCGTCGGCTACCCACGGTTCATCTTCCTCGACCCCGCCTCGCGCGACTTCTACCCCGATTGGGAGCAGATCGCGGACGGCTCGGTCGCCAGCATGCGGACGGTCGCCGGACGGCACCCGTTCGACCGCACCGTCACGGACCTGGTGGGCGAGCTGTCGACGCGGTCCGAGGAGTTCCGCACCCGATGGGCCCGGCACGACGTGCGCCTGCACATCGAGGGCATCAAGCGCATCCATCACCCCGTGGTGGGGGCGCTGGAGCTGGAGTACAACGTGGTCGAGCTGCCCGCCGACGACGGCCTCAACCTGACCGTCTACACCGCCGCGCCGGGGTCGGACTCGGCGGAGAAGCTCGCGCTGCTCGCGAGCTGGTGGGCGTCCGAGAGGTCCGCCGTGGAGGAAGCCTCCCGCACGATCAGCTGACGGGCGCGCTGACCAGCCCCCGCAGCGACGACTGGATCGCCACCGTCGCGGCACCGCGCGCCCAGCGGGAGAAGCCGGAGCGGTCGAGGCGGAGATCGAGAGGATGCGCGTCCGGATCGCGGTCCTCGTCGAGCTGGGCCCTCATGGCCTCGCCCGCGACGTCCAGCACGGCCAGGCCCTCACCGCTGAGCACGATGGTCTCGACCATCGCGAGATTGGCGACCAGGCCGAGCAGGCGTCCCACGCCACGGGCCGCGGACGCGATGATCTCGGCGCAGACGGGCTCGCCCTCCCGAGCCAGGTCGAGCACCTCGCCGAACGTCACGGTCCGCTGGAGCCCGATGCTCGCCTGCGCGACGATGCTGGGGATGGTCACGAGCGCGGTGGAGCAGCCGCGGTGCCCGGCGAAGCAGCGTGGGCCGCTCGGGTCGAGCGGGATGTGCCCGGCGAGACCGAGTCCCATGTCGCGGGTGCGGACCACACGGTCGTGGCGCACCATGCCGAGCCCGATCCCGGCGCCGATGGTCACCACCGCGAAGTCCTCGAGCCCGCGGGCCTCGCCGAACCAGTGCTCGCCGGCCGTGAGCGCCGACAGATCGTTGTCGATCACCACGGGAGCGCGGACCTCCGCCTCGACCAGCGGCCCGAAGGCCACGTGGCGCCAGCCGAGGAACGGCGCCCGGTCGACCGTGCTGCCATCCGCCGCGCTGCCACCGAGCGACACCCCGACACCGACCAGCGCGCGTCCGCCCGCGAGCTCCAGCAGCAGGGACGCGACATCGCGAGCGACCTCGGCGGGCTCGTGAGAGGTCAGGTCGCGCTTCTCCGCGGCGACCTCGTTGGCGAGCATGTCGGTCACCACCGCGAACACCTCGTCCCCGGTGAGCTTCGCGCCCCCGTAGAGGCGGTCGCCGGGTGCGCCCACGAGCGGACGCGACGGCCGTCCGGGACCTTCGAGCGCCTCGGATGTCTCGTGAACGAGTCCGCGATCGATGAGCGGCTTCACCGCGCGCGTCATGGTCGACTGCGACAGCGAGAGCCGTGACGCGAGCTCGGTGCGCGAGACGGGACCGTGCACCAGGATCGTGCTGAGGGCGGCGAGCTCCACGTCCCCACCTCGCGCGCCGAGCGTCTCCGTGCTCACCGTGGTCCCCCGACTCCCTTGTGTCCGCTGCTCAGGATGCCACAGCCCCCGCCGCTCCGGGCCGACCTGTCACGACACGCGCTCGACGACCACGAGCACCGCCTGCTCGGGCCAGAGGACCGGCGGGCGCAGCCCCACCGACGCGAGTGCGGCGCCGCTGACCTCGAGCCCGTCGAGCCACGCGGGCCCGCGCCGCTGGACCGTGGCGGGCTCCGCGAACTGCTCGGCCCTCACGCGGTACCTCGCGGCCGGGTCGAGACCCGGCAGGCGGAACGACGCGGGGGTGGTCCCGGACGTGGTGGTGCACTGCACGTACGCGAAGATCGCGCTCGCGCGGTCGTGCGCGACCACGCCGTGGACCACGGCGCTCGGATCGGGATGCTCGACCCGGACCACCCGGCCGCCATGCAGCAGCCCTCGGTGGGCCCGGTAGAACGCGGTCCACTCGCGGAGCGCGGACAGCTCCTCCTCGGTCGCCTCCAGCAGGTTCCACTCGATTCCCGCATGCCCGAACAGCGCGGTGACCGCACGCATCTGGATGCCGTGGCGCCGACCGGTGCCGTGCGAGATGGTGGGCCCCACGTGGGTGCCGAGCATCTCGGGCGGGATCACCAGCGACGTCCAGCGCTGGATCTGCTGACGCTCGAGCGCATCGTTCTGGTCGGAGGTCCAGAACCGATCGGCGTGGAATGCCATGCCGAGGTCGATGCGGCCGCCGCCGGAGGCGCACGACTCGATCTCGAGGCCCGGGTTCCGGTCCTTGAGCTCGTCGAAGAGCCGGTAGAGCGCCTCCGTCTGGCGGCGCACCGCGGGAACGCCCTCATGCCCGGGGTCCGTGAGGAACCGGTTGTGGTCCCACTTGATGTAGTCGATGGAGTGCTCGGAGATCACGGCGTGGACCTGTTCGAGCACGTGCGCGTAGGCCTCGGGATTCGTGAGATCCAGCACCAGCTGGTGACGCGCGAGCGGCGGCACGCGGCCCGGCACCTGCAGGATCCAGTCGGGGTGGGCGCGGTAGACGTCGGAGTCGGGGTTGACCATCTCCCCCTCGAACCACAGCCCGAACTGCATGCCGTGCTCGCGCACCGCGGCCACGAGCGGCCCGAGCCCGTCGGGCCACACGTCGGTGGAGACCACCCAGTCGCCCAGGCCCGACCAGTCGTCGCGGCGCGAGCCGAACCAGCCGTCGTCGAGCACGAACCGCTCGACGCCGACGGAGGCCGCGGTCGCGGCGAGGCGCGACAGCGTGTCGAGGTCGTGGTCGAAGTAGACGGCCTCCCACACGTTCAGCGTGACCGGGCGCGGCGTCGACGGGTGCGACGGACGCGAGCGCAGCCACGAGTGCGAGCGGGCACCCACCCCGTCGAGACCCTCGTCCGAGTAGAAGGCCGCGAGCGTGGGCGCACGGTAGGTGGCGCCGGGCTCGAGCTCGGCCTCTCCGGGCTCGATCAGCTCGCCGGCGCCCAGCGCGGCGCGGCCGGTGACGGCGCGTTCGGCGAGGTGACGGGAGCTCCCGGACCACAACAGTCCGACGCCCCAGGCCTCTCCCTCCTCGGTGGTCGTGGTCGGCGTCAGGGCGCACTGGACGATCGTGTAGTCGTGGCCCGAGCGGCCCTCGCGGCTCTCGCGCAGCCGCAGGCCCGGCGCGAACGCCAGCCGCTGCGGCTGACGCTCCTTGAGCCAGCGGCCCGTGAAGTCGAGCGTCTCGGTCGCGCGGTCGGGCACCGGCAACCAGAGCGCGAGCTCGTCGAGGGTGTACACCGTGTCACCGTCGTTGGTGAGCGCGGCGTCGATCAGCAGCACGCCCTCGGGGCTGAGCGCCAGCACCAGCTCGAGCGACAGCTCGAGCGCCGTGTCGACCAGGGCGACCGTGCAGGCATCGTCCCTCACGGTCACTGCGGTCACCTCGAACAACGGCGAGAAGCCGGTGGCGCCGCGGTGGCCGCGGATCGCCGGCCGGCCGGTGAATCCGCGCGCGGACTCGCGAAGCATGCCGGGGTCGACCGGCTCGTCGAGGTCGCTGTGCGGGATGCCGCCGTCCTTCAGCGCGCGCAGCGCGTCGGCGTCGACGTCGCCGAGCGGCGCGCCCCAGTGCAGGACGACGGGGTAGCCGGAGGCGAGGTCGAGCACCAGCTCGACGCCGGCGCGGCGCAGGGTGACGGATCGCGCGGCATCCGTCTCGACGGCGGGGGTGACGGCCATGGGGTCTCTCCTGTGGGAAGGTCCCCTCCGCCGGGACGGGTCGCGTCCCGGCGGAGGGGGGCGGTGATTACTCGAACAGCGCGTTGACGCTCGCGTTGGCGTCGACCAGGGTGTCGGTCCCGGCGGCGCCCGACATGATCGCCTCCATGACGGGCGTCATGATCGCGTTGACGTCGGACTTGAAGTCGGTGATCGGGTAGAGCACGGTGGTGCCGTCCTCGACGTGACCGGTGAACGCGTTGACGTCGACGCCCTTGGCCTCGAAGGCGGCGATGGCCTTCTCGGTCGAGGTCTTGACCGCGGGGAACACCACGGCGGACTCGGCGACCACGTCCTGGCACTCCGCGGAGCCCAGGTACTTGACCCACTCCCATGCGGCGTCGGGGTTGTCCGTCCCGGCGACGATGTTGTCGGCGAGACCGTTCAGCATGGACCAGCTCGCGCCATCCGGACCCACCGGCGTCGCCGCGACGGCCGGGGTGAAGGTGTCGCTCGCGGCACCGAAGACGTAACCGGTCATCCACGAGCCGTTCGGCACCATCGCGGCCTTGCCCGCGATCAGCTGGTCGGCCCAGCTGATGCCCTCCTGCGCGGCGAAGGTGGGCATGTAGCCCTTCTCCACCAGCGAGTACCACCAGTCGATGGTGTCCGCGAACGCCGGGTCGTCGTAGTTGTACGTGGTGCCCCAGGCCTCGTCGGTCTGCGCCCAGCCGAGCGACGCGGTCAGGAACGTCCACTGGGTCTGGCCGTCGGCGCCGCCGGAGCCCTCCATCCACAGACCGTAGGTCTCGACGCTGGTCTTGTCGAAGCCGTCCTCGTCGCCACGCACGCCGTTGGTGTCGATGGTCATGTGGGCGATGAACTCCTCGTAGGTGCCCCCGTCCTCGGGGTTCCACGTGAGGTTCTGCACGTCCTCGGCGGTGTAGCCGGCGGCCTCGGTCATCTGCTCGTTGTAGAACAGCGAGATGGTGTCGAAGTCCTTGGGCAGGCCGTACTGCTCGCCCTCGGGGCTCTGCCACAGCTCGACCAGGCCGTCCTGGTAGATCGACATGTCGAGGCCGTCGCGCTCGATGTACTCGTCGAGGGCGAGCACCTGTCCGTTCTTCTGGAACTCGGGGTAGTAGGCGACGTGGCTGGTGAAGACGTCGTAGTTCTCGCCTGAGACGAAGCCGGTGGTGATCTTGCTCCAGTAGTCGTCCCAGCCGATCTGCTCGATGTCGACCACGTACTGCGGGTTCGCGGCGGCGAAGTCGTCGGCGCACTGCTGGTAGGCGGGCAGCTGGTTCGAGTCCCACAGCCCGTAGCTGATGGTGGTGACGTCGCCGCCGCCGTCGGTGCCGGAGCTCGAGCCGTCGTCGGAGCCGCCGCTGCTGCAGCCGGCCAGGGCGCCCACAGCGAGTGCGAGCGTGGTGCTGAGGATGATGGACTTCTTCATCGAGGTCCCTCCTTGGGTGTGTGGTGGTGGGGTGGGATGGGTGGTGCGGGAGGAGATGCGCCGGGTGGCGCCACCGGGACGATGCGGCGGGCGGGCGCCCGCTACTTCACCCCGGACGATTGGATCGAGCCGACGATGCGGCGGCCGAAGATGAGCACGAGGATGAAGATCGGGATCGCCGCGATCAGCGAGCCGGCCATGAGGCCCGCCCAGTCGGGGCTGCCCTGCGGCGTCTGGGAGCGGAAGATGCCCAGGCCGACGGTGAGCAGCGTCGACTCCTCGGTCTGGCCGATCAGGAGGGGCCAGAGGTAGTCGTTCCAGTAGAAGATGAACTGGAGGATGCCGATGGTGATGATCTGCGGCATGACGATCGGCAGGGCGATGCGGGAGAAGATCCTCCACTGACCGGCTCCGTCGATGACCGCGGCCTCGATGAAGCTGCGGTTCACCCCCAGGAAGAACTGGCGCAGGAAGAACACGACGAAGGGTGAGAAGAACATCGCCGGCAGCGCGATTCCGAGGTAGCTGTTGAGCAGCCCGAGGTCGCGCACCAGGAGGAAGTTCGGGAGCAGCGTGAACATGCCCGGCACGAGCAGGGCGACGAGGAAGATCCCGAAGACCACCTCGCGGCCGCGCCACTCGAGGATCGCGAACGCGTAGGCCGCCATCGCGCTGAGCAGCACCTGGAAGACCGTGATCAACGTGCAGACGATCACGGAGTTGATGAGGTACTGGGCGAAGTTGATGTCCCCGACGGAGCCGCCCTCCGCGAGCGCGTCGGCCGTGGACTGCAGGCCGAGCACGCGCTGGATGGGGCCGAGCGTGGTGTCGACCGGCAGCAGGCTGAGCGGCTCGGAGAACATCGACCGGTTGTTGCTGAGCGCGGTGCGGAGCATCCAGTAGAACGGGAACAGGGTGCCGGCGACCACCAGGCCGATCGCGGTCCAGCCCAGCACGCGCGCGATCGGGTTGCGGTGGTGTCCGACCGGGCGCTGCTTGCGTCCGGCACGGCGCGAGGGGGCGGGGGTCATGGTGGCCATGTCAGCGCTCCAGATCCGACTGGTTGGCGCGAAGCACCCGCATCTGCACGAGCGCGATCACCGCCAGGATGATCATGAGGATCACGGACAGGGCGCTGGCGTAGCCGAAGTCGAACCGCGTGAACGCCCTGTCGTAGATGTAGTAGGTGATCGCGTTGGTCGCGTCGACCGGGCCGCCCTGCGTGGTCACGGCGATGGTGTCGAATATCTGGAAGGACCCGACCACGGTGACCACCAGCACGAACGCGAGCACGGGACGCAGCAGCGGCATCGTGATCGAGCGGAACACGCGCCACTCCCCCGCGCCGTCGACGGCGGCGGCCTCGTAGACGTCGCCGGGGATGGCCTGCAGGCCGGCGAAGATCAGCAGGGTGGTGTACCCGAGGTGCCGCCACACGTTGACCAGCGCGATGGTGGTCATGGCGTACTGCTGGTCGCCGAAGAAGCCGATGCGATCGAGCCCGATCGCGTCCAGCGCGGAGTTGATGAGGCCCAGGTTGTAGTCCGCGAGCCAGTACCAGACCAGCGCGACGATCACGTTGGCGATCAGGTAGGGAAGCATCACCACGCCGCGGATCACCATCGACTTGGTGAACCGGTGGAGGAGCACCGCGAGGCCCAGCGCGGCGATGGTCTGGACCACGATGTTGATGAGGACGTACTGCAGCGTGACCACCATCGAGCGCCAGAACACGGGATCGCTCCCGATGCTCTGGTAGTTCTCGAGACCGACCCACTCGGGGTCGCTCAGCAGGTTGTAATCCGTGAAGCTGAGGTAGATGCCGCGCACCGCCGGCCACGCGAAGAACGCGATGAAGCCCAGCAGCGCCGGAAGCAGGAAGAGCAAGGCCGGGACCAGCTGTCCACGCTTGCGGGAGACCTTCGCCTTGCGGCGAGGGGTCCCCGTGAGAGGCATCGTTGCCACTCGGATCACCTCCGAATAACTTTCGTCTTGAAAGCAATCTACGGGCAGCCGAGGGGGCCGTCAAGTCGAAATCATCGAAAGTGGGCGCCTATTGCTCTCGTTTTGGTAACAACAAGGTCACGATGACACGCTCTCGCCCACGGCGCGAGCGATCCGCGGCACGCGGGAGCAGCGGGCGTGAGAGCGGATGAGCTGGCCGATACGCCGGGTTCTGTCTCCCGGCCGCGTCACCGCGACCGGGGGGCGGCCATCCATCTAGGCCGTGGATTGCTCCACGGCTCAAGCAACCTACCCGAGTGCTCGGGCGAGCAGCCCTCGAACGCACCCTGTCTGGTCTTGCTCCGGGTGGGGTTTACCTTGCCGCTCCTGTCACCAGTCGCGCGGTGAGCTCTTACCTCACCCTTTCACCCTTACCTCGCTCCCGAAGGCGCGAGGCGGTCTCCTCTCTGTGGCACTGTCCCGCGGGTCACCCCGGGTGGCCGTTAGCCATCACCCTGCTCTACGGAGCCCGGACGTTCCTCGGGACCCCGAAGGGTCACGCGACCGCCTGGCCAGCTCATCCGCGCCTCCAGGATACCGGGGACGATGCGCGGGTCGGGTCCGCGCATGCGCCAGGATGGGAGCGGGACAAGGAGGAACGATGCGACCATCACGCCGAGCGCTCGCCATCGAGCCGTTCCACGCGATGGCGTTCGGCGACCTCGCGAGCGAGCTCGAGGCCGCCGGCCACCGCACCGTCCGCCTGAACCTGGGCGAGCCGGACTTCGGCGCGCCCGCAGCCGTCCGCCGCGCGATGGTCGAGGCGATGGACGGCCGCCCGCTGTCCTACACCTCGGCGCTCGGGATGCCGGCGCTCCGGTCAGCGATCGCCGGGTTCTACCGCGACCGGCACGGCGTCGACCTGGACCCCGCCCGCGTCGCGATCACGATGGGTGCCTCCGCCGCCCTGGTGCTCGCGATCGCCGCAACGGTCGACGAGGGTGACGACGTGCTCATGGCCGACCCGAGCTACCCCTGCAACCGCCAGGATGTCGCCTCGTTCGGAGGCCGGGCGGTCACGATCCCCACCTCGCCCGCGACGCGCTTCCAGCTGACGCGCGACCTGATCGAGCAGCACTGGACGCCGGCCACCCGCGTGGTGATGGCGGCGACGCCGTCGAACCCGACCGGCACCTCGATCCCGCCCGCCGAGCTCGCCGCGATCTGCGACCTCGCCCGCGAACGCGGCGCGTGGCGGCTGATCGACGAGATCTACCTGGAGACCGCCGACCCCTCGCCCGACGGCACGCCGCAGCCGACCGCGCTCGCGCATGACCCCGACGCGATCGTCGTGAGCTCGTTCTCGAAGGCCTTCGGCATGACGGGCTGGCGGCTCGGCTGGATGGTGCTGCCCGAGGCGCTGGTCGACCCGGTGGAGCGGCTCGCGGTCAACTACTTCCTCTCCGCGGCGGCGCCGGTGCAGATCGCCGCGCTCGAGTGCTTCACCCCGGCCTCGCTCGCCGAGGCGGAGGGCCGGCGCCTCGACCTGCTCGGGCGTCGGCGGCTCATGCTCGACGGGCTGGCGCGCATCGGCCTTCCCGTCGAGGTCGAGCCCGACGGCGCCTTCTACGCCTTCGCGGACGTCTCGAGCACCGGGATGGACGCCTGGATGTTCTGCGGGCGCGCGCTGCGCGAGGCGCACGTCGCGCTCACGCCCGGCCGGGACTTCGGCACGGCCCACGGCGACACCCACGTGCGGCTGTCCTACGCCGCGAGCGCCGAGGACATCACGCTCGGGCTCGAGCGGTTGGGACGCTGGCTCGACACCCTGCGGTCCGGGTGACGCGCCGCGCCACTACCCTGGTCCCCGTGCTGATCCTGCTCCCGCCCTCCGAGGGCAAGACCGCTCCCCCGACCGGCGACCCCGTCGACCTGGACGCGCTGAGCCACCCGGGGCTCGCGCCGCACCGCCGCCGCGTGGGGGACGCCCTCGCCAAGGTCAGCGGCCAGCGCAACGCGATGCAGGCGCTGGAGGTCGGCGCCTCGCTCGCCGGCGAGGTCGAGCGCAACCGCACGGTGTGGGACAACCCCGCGGCGCCGGCCGCGCGCGTCTACACCGGAGTGCTCTACGACGCCGCCGACATGGCCGGCTGGGATGCGTCGACGCTGGATCGCGCGTCGTCCCGCCTGCGGACCGTCTCCGCGCTGTGGGGCGCCGTCGCGCCCGGCGACGCCATCCCGGCCTACCGCCTGTCGATGGGAACCTCGCTGGGACGGATCGGCGGCCTCGCCGCCTTCTGGCGCCCGCGCCTGAGCCCGGAGCTGGACGCGCTCGCCGACGGCGGCCTCGTGATCGACTGCCGTAGCGCGTCGTACGTCGCCGCCTACCGCCCCACGGACGCGCTGTGGGTGAGCGTCGGAGTCCAGCGGGAGCTGAACGGCAAGCGCGCCGTGGTCAGCCACATGGCCAAGCACACGCGCGGCCTGCTCGCGGCGCACCTGATGCGGGACGATGCGGCGCCCGAGAGCGCCGCCGACCTCGCCGATGCGGCGGCCGGCATGATCGGCGATGCGCTGGTCGACGTGGCGCTGACACCCCGGGCCAAGGGTCCCGACGAGCTCACGCTCGTCATCGCGGGCTGATCGCCTCCGCGCCCGTCAGAGCAGGTTCATCCCGCCGTCGACCGCGATCGTCTGGCCCGTGATGAAGCCGCAGGTGAGGAGGAACAGGTACGCCTCCGCCACCTCGCCGACCTCGCCGGTGCGCCCGAGCGGGATGGTCGCCGCCATCTGACGCTGGGTCTCGCGGACCTCCGCCTCGTCGTGGTCGCGCCACAGCGGCGTCGCTGTCCATGTGGGGGCGACGGCGTTGACCCGGATGCCGCGCGGCGCGAGCTCGAGCGCCAGCCCGCGCACCATGGTGGCGATCGCCTGGTTGCCCAGGTAGGCGCCCGACGCGGTGTGGGGCGCGCCCCCGGTGCCCGCGGTGAACGTCATCGAGCCGCCGTCGTTGAGGTGGGGAGCGAGCGCACGGGCCAGGCGGAGGTTGTCGAAGACCTTGTCGTCGACCGCGGCGCGGATCTCATCGAACGGGGCCTCGAGGAACCCTCCGCCCATGGCTCCGCCCAGCGTCGAGACCACGTGGTCGACATCGCCCGCGATCTCGATCAGCCGCTCGAGGCCGTCCTCCGTGGTCGCGTCGAGCGCGAAGGCCGTCGCCTTGCCGCCGACGCCGCTCGCCTCATGCGCGACGGCGTGGGCCTTCGCGGCGTCGCGGCCGACCACGACCAGCCGCGCGCCCGCTGTGGCGGCGTCGACCACCACCTGGCGGCCGAAGCCGGAGGAGCCGCCGACGACGAGCACGGTCGAGTCCGTGAGCGCGCCAGGCGTCACGCGCGGACGCTCGAAGGTGGACGGGGGCACGGGCACACTGGTCATGACGGTCCTTCCGATGGGGTTCTTCCTCGGGAACGATTGCGCGGCGCCAAGGATTCCGCGGTGGACGCGTCAGCGGCCGCGGCAGGAATAGCGCGAGGCCAGGCTACGCTACTTAGTTGACACCTCAACCACCTGCGACATCGAGGAGCCCCCATGAGCACGCCCGCGTCGGACGTGAAGTTCGGCATCGAGACCTTCGGCGACCTGCCGCTGCACGACTCCGGGGAGCCGATGACGCATGCGGCGTCCCTGCGCCAGGTGGTCGAGGAGGCCGCGCTTGCCGACCAGGTCGGCATCGACGCGGTCGCGCTCGGCGAGCACCACCGCGCGGACTTCGCGATCTCCTCCCCCGAGATGGTGCTGGCGGCCATCGCCTCGCGCACGGAGAAGGTGACGCTCGGCTCCGCCGTCACGGTGCTGTCCTCGGACGACCCCGTGCGCGTGTTCCAGCGCTTCTCCACCCTCGACGCCGTGTCCAACGGTCGCGCCGAGGTGATCCTCGGGCGCGGATCCTTCACCGAGTCCTTCCCGCTGTTCGGCTACGACCTCGCCGACTACGAGGTCCTGTTCGAGGAGAAGCTCGAGCTGTTCTCGCGACTGCTCACCGAGAAGCCGGTCACGTGGTCCGGGACCACCCGCTCCTCCCTGCACGAGGCCGACGTCTATCCGAAGACGGACTCCGGCGCGCTCACCACCTGGGTCGGCGTGGGGGGTTCGCCCGAGTCGGTCCTGCGCACCGCGCGCTACGGCTTCCGCCTGATGCTCGCGATCATCGGCGGCGACCCCGGCCGCTTCGCCCCTTATGTCGACCTGTACCGCCGCGCCGCCGAGAAGTTCGGCACCACGGCGCACCCGGTCGGGATGCACAGCCACGGCTTCGTGGCACCCACCGACGAGGAGGCGCGCGAGTCCTACTTCCCCGGCTACAAGGCCATGCGGGACCGGATCGGCGCCGACCGCGGCTGGCCGCCGATGACCCGCTCGCAGTTCGACGCGGAGGTCACCTACGGGTCGCTCTACGTGGGCTCGCCCGCGACGGTGGCGGCGAAGATGGCGGCCGCGATCGGCGCCCTGGACGTGAGCCGCTTCGACTTCGTCTACACGGGTGGCGGCGCGATGCCGGCGTCCTCCCGCATGCGCGCCGTCGAGCTCTTCGGCACCGAGGTCGTCCCGCGGGTCCGGGAGCTGCTCGCCGACGGCGGCGCGGCGTGAGCGCGGTGCGGACCGTCGGCATCCTGGGCGCCGGCAAGCTCGGCACGGCGCTCGCCCGGCTCGGCGTCGCCGCCGGCTACGAGGTGGTGGTCGCCGGGTCCGGCGACCCGGAGCGCATCGAGCTGACCATCGAGGTCCTCTCCCCCGGCGCACGGGTCGCCACCGCGCGCGAGGTCGCGTCCCAGGCCGACGCGGTGATCCTCGCGCTGCCGCTGGGCAAGCACCGGACGGTTCCCGCAGACGCGCTCGACGGCGCGCTCGTGATCGACGCGATGAACTACTGGTGGGAGGTGGACGGCGTGCGGGACGACCTGACGGACCCCCGCACCACCTCCTCCGCGATCGTCGCCGCGCACCTGCACGGCGCGCGCCTCGTCAAGGCGTTCAACCACATGGGCTACCACGACCTGGACGAGGGGTCGCGGCCGGCGGACCACGCGGACCGGCGCGCGATCGCCCTGGCCGGCGACGATGCGGACAGCATCGAGGCGGTCGCCGACCTGATCGACTCCCTCGGCTTCGACCCGGTCCCGATCGGGACTCTCGCCGAGGGCAGGCATCTCCAGCCCGGCACCCCCGCGTTCGGCGCGAACGTGGACGCGGAGGCGCTCATCGGCCTGGTCGACCGCCACCGCGCATCGTCGACCGCGGGAGCCTCGCTCACCTGAGCGCCGGGTCCACCATCACCTTGAGGGCCTCGCGGGCGTCCATGGCGGCGTAGCCCGCGGGGACGCCGTCGAGGCCGACCGTGCGGTCGAACACCTTGCCCGGATTGATGGTGCCGTCGAGCACGTCCCGGATCGCCTGCTCGAGGTAGGCGCGCACGGGGGCGGGACCGCCGGCCAGGCGCGCGTTCTTGCCGAAGAGCGAGCCGAACCCGATCGGGGCCTCCTCGTACTGCGGCACGCCCACGCGCGAGATGATGCCGCCGGGGCGGACGATGCCGTACGCCTGCTCGTAGGCGGGCATGTGGCCCACGGCCTCGAGCACGACGTGGCTCCCCTCGCCGCCGGTGAGCGCCATGACCTTCGCCACGCCCTCGGCGCCGCGCTCGGCGACCACGTCGGTGGCGCCGAACTCGCGGCCCAGATCGGTGCGCGAGACGTGACGGCCCATCAGGATGATCCGCTCCGCGCCCATCTGCTTGGCCGCGAGCACCGCGGACAGGCCCACGGCACCGTCACCGATCACCGTGACGGTCTGCCCCGGCTGGATGTCCGCCATGAACGCGGCGTGGTAACCGGTCAGGTAGACGTCCGACAGCGCGAGCAGCGACGCGAGCAGCTCGTCGGAGGCGGTCGCGGGGTCCACGCCCGGGACCACGACGGCCGAGCCGTCCGCCTGCGGCACGCGAGCGTACTCGGCCTGGAGCCCCGGCGTGTCCGGGGTGCCGTACCAGCCGCCGTGCGGGCAGGCCGTCTGGAAGCCCTCCTGGCAGATGGCGCAGGTGTTGTCCGCGTACGCGAACGGCACCACGACGAAGTCGCCCTTGGTCAGGGTGGTGACCGCGGTGCCGACCTCCTCGACCACGGCGATGAGCTCGTGGCCCATCCGGATGCCGTGCTCCGAGCCGGGCATCGAGTGGTACGGGTGCAGGTCGGAGCCGCAGATGCACGCGCGCACGGTGCGCACGATCGCATCGGTGGGCTCCTGGAGGGTCGGGATGGGGGCGTCCTCGACGCGGACGTCGCCCGCGCCGTACATGAGTGCAGCCTTCACTGGTGGATCTCCTCGATCGGGGTCGTTGTGTCACCATCAGCGTCGCGGCGCGGAACGATGCGCGGGAGAGCGGGAGGACACGGGTACCGGCGGTACCCCCCAGGGGTCCGACGGTCCCGCCGACGAGGCCGCGCACTCGGTACGGTGGTGCCATGAGCGACCCGAGCCACCTGTTCCCAGGCAAGACGTTCATCTCCACGGTGCTCGACGCTCTCGACACCAAGACGGAGATGAGCGGCGGGCTCGCGCGCGTCTACCTCATGCGGGCGGCCATGGCCGGGGTGATCATCGGCATCATGTACCTCACGAACTTCGCGGTGATCGCGGCGTTCGAGAGCGCGAGCGACGGCTCGCTGGTCAACCTGGGCAAGCTGCTGGGCGCGCTGATCTTCGGGTTCGCCCTGGTGTTCATCTACTACTCGAAGTCCGAGCTGCTGACGTCGAACATGATGATCGTCTCGATCGGCCTGTACTGGCGTCGCATCAGCCCGCTGCGCTCGCTGCGGGTGCTGGCGATGTGCTACGGCGGCAACTTCGTCGGCGGCCTGGCGCTGGCCCTCATGATCGCCGGCTCGACGCTCGCGTCGGGTGCGATGGGCGACCAGCTCGACGCCTCGGTCGAGCACAAGCTGTCCTACTTCGACAGCGGTCTCGCGGGCGTCTCCGACCTGTTCTTCCGCGCGATCCTGTGCAACTTCATGATCAACCTGGGCATGCTGCTGGTCTACAACGGCCTCATCAAGGAGGACCTGACCAAGGCGATCGTGATGATCATGAGCGTCTTCGTGTTCGCGTTCGTGGGCTTCGAGCACTCGGTGGCGAACACGGTGGTGTTCACCGTCGCCGCGCTCACCCACGGCATCGACTACGGCCCGGCCCTCGCCCAGCTCGGAGTCGTCCTGCTCGGCAACTTCGTCGGCGGCGGCCTGCTGATCGGCTGGTACTACGCGTACGCCAACGACGACCGCAGGTACCTGCGCAAGCGCGGCGCCACGCCCACGGAGTAGTCGCTACAAGCTCGGGTCGACCATCACCTTGAGCGCGCGGCGCTCGTCCATCGCCGCGTAGCCCGCCGGCACGTCGGCGACGCCCACCGTCATGTCGAACACGCGACCCGGATCGATGGCGCCGTCCAGCACCTTCGGGATCGCCGCGTCGATGTACGCGCGCACCGGCGCCACTCCCCCGGTGAGGGTGACGTTGCGCGAGAACTGGGAGCGCGAGGACACAGGATCGGTGGCGTACTGCGGCACCCCGACCCGGGAGATCACGCCACCCGGGCGCACGATGCCGTGGGCCTGCCGGTACGCCGGCTCCAATCCCACCGCCTCGAGGACCACAGGGCTGCCGGCTCCGTCCGTGAGCTCCAGGACCTCGGCGATGCCGTCCTCCCCGCGCGCGGACACCACGTCGGTCGCGCCCCACTCGCGCCCGAGGTCCGTGCGGACCTGGTGACGCCCCATGAGGATGATGCGCTCGGCGCCCATCTCGCGTGCCGAGAGCACGGCGCAGAGCCCGACCGCGCCGTCGCCGATGACGGTGACCGTCGCGCCCGGCGCGACGCGCGCCATCGCCGCGGCGTGCCAGCCGGTGAGGTACACGTCGGACAGCGTGAGGAGCGAGGCGAGCAGCGCATCGTCCGCCGCGGCGGGGTCGACGCCGGGGACCGTGACGGCGCTGCCATCGGCCTGCGGCAACCGGAGCGCCTCGGACTGACCGCCGGCGAGGAAGCCGCCGTTCACGCATGAGGTGTGGACGCCGTCGCGGCAGTGCACGCAGGTGTTGTCCTGCGTGGCGAAGGGCATGATGACGAAGTCCCCGGGAGCGACGGTGCGCACCTCGGGCCCGACCTCCTCGATGACGCCGATCGCCTCGTGTCCCTTGAGAGATCCCTGCTCCGTCGGCTCCATCGTGTGGAACGGGTGCAGGTCCGAGCCGCAGATGCAGCCGCGGACCACGCGCACCACCGCATCCGTCGGGTCGACGATGCGCGGGTCGGGGACGTCGAGCACGCGGACGTCGCCCGCGCCGAACATGTAGGTGGCCTTCATGGCTCCATTCTCGCGGCCGCGTGAGGCGGCGCGAACCACCGGCGCGGCACGGGGCCCGAGCGCCAGGGAAGGCCGCCGGATGCGGACCATCGCGCGCTGTTGCGCCGGAGAGCGGAACGGCCCGGAGGGACACCCGCCTCCGCCAGCCGGAGCTCCCCTACTCGACGGGGATGCCGACGGCGAGGACGTGGGTCTCCGCGATCGATCCGTCCTGGCGCGCGCGCACCTGGAGGATGCTCTGCGACGCGGGCGAGGGCCAGATCGCACCCCAACGCGCAGGGTCCATGCCCAGCGCCATGCCGACGGTCGACTTGATCGCCACGGCGTGGGACACGAGCGCGAGGCCACGCGGCACGTCGCGACCTGCCAGGCACTCCGCGGCGTGCGTGGCCGCGAGCTCGCGCACCAGTCCCCAGGTCCGGGTCCCGACGTCCGCGATCGCCTCGCCGCCGGGCGCGGCGATCTCCGCTCCGCGCCACGCGTGGATGGCATCGCCGTCACGCTCGACGATCTCGGGGACGGTCAGCCCCTCCCATTCGCCGAACACGACCTCGCGCAGGCGGTCGTCCGTCTCGACATGCGCGCCCAGGCGCCGGCCGATCGACCCGGCGGTCTCCTGCGTGCGGATGATCGGCGACGCGATCACGCGCGTGACGTGCGGCAGCTGCAGCCAGGTGCGCCTCCCCATCGAGTACAGCGCATCGGCGGCCTTCGCGGCCTGGACCCGTCCGGGCGCGCTGAGCGGCGGGCCGGGCACCCCGCCGCCGGACATGCGTCGGGACGTGGTCATCTCGGTGACGCCGTGGCGGACCAGGACCACCGTGAGCGGCGCGACCAGGTCCTCCTCGTTCGGGGAGAACGGCGACTGGACCTTGGGGGCGGCGGGCGCGGGCGACGACGCCGCCGGGTCCGATCCCAGGTCGGTCCCGTCGTCGTAGTGATGCGGCCGATGCGGCACCGGCGGCTCGACCTGGGTGTCGGTCACGCGCCGGCCCCGCGCACGAGGATGCGTCCGCACTCCTCGCAGCGGACCACCGCATCGTCCGGGCGCCCCTCGATGTCGCGCAGGTCAGCCGGGTTGAGCTTCATGCGGCAGCCGAGGCATTCGCCGTGCTGCAACGCGGCCGCGCCGATGCCGCCGTGGCTGGCCCGGAGCTTCTCGTACAGCGCCATCATGTCCGCGTCGAGGTTGAACGCGGCGGAGGTGCGCTGCGCGGCGAGCTCGACCAGCTCGGCGTCGATCTCCTCCCACGCCTGGTCGCGCTCGGACTCCAGCGCGGTGACCTGCGCCTGGATCGCCTCCACCTGCTCCTTGGCGGACGCGAGTGCCGCCTCGGCGGTCTCGAGCCGGTCCATCGCCTCGAGCTCGACGTCCTCGAGCGCGCTCTGGCGACGCTTGAGCACCTCGAGCTCGCTCGCCAGCGCCTGGAGGTCCTTCGGTGTCCCCTGACCGGACTCGAGCCGGGCGGTGTCGCGCGCGGCGCGGGAGCGCACCACCTCGACGTCGTCCTCGGCCTTCGCCACCTCGCGCTTGATGTCGGAGACCTCGGTGCTGCGGGCGACGCGCTCCTCGTCGAGGTCGGTCAGCCGTGCCCGCAGCTCGGCGATCTGCTCGACCACGGGCAGGTGGTCGCGGCGGTGGCGGGCCTGCTGGGTGCGCAGGTCGAGATCCTGCACCTCGAGAAGGCGGATCTGGTCGGTGACGGGTGCAGAAGGCACGGATGCTCCTCGGCGCTAGAAGCGCGCGGTCCAGGGGTCGGTGATGAGGGTCGAGACGATCGTGTCGAGGCCGGTCGCGTCGCCGAGGTACTCGGCGGCGGCGGCGAGCCAGGTCCACTCGGAGGCGTAGTGGGCGACGTCGACCAGGAAGGGCCGACCGCCGGCGAGCAGCGCGGCCTCGCGCGCGTCCGACGCCGGATGGTGACGCAGGTCGGAGGTGAGGTACACGTCGGCGCCGGCGGCCGCGGCGGCCCCGAGGAACGAGTCGCCCGCGCCCCCGACCACGGCGATGGTCTGCACGCTGGCGTCGAGCTCCCCCGCCACCCGCACGCCGTGCGCCGTGGCCGGCAGCACCGCGGCCGCGCGCTGGGCGAACTCGAGCAGGGTGATAGGCGCGTCGAGGCGACCGATGCGCCCGGTGCCCTGCTCCGCATCGTCCTTCAGCGGCACCAGCGGAAGCGCGCCGTCGACGCCGAGGACCTCGGCGAGCGCCTCCGCGACGCCGGTCCCGGCGTGGTCGGCGTTCGTGTGCGCGTTGATCAGCGCGACGCCGTTCTCGATCAGCGTCTGGATCACCGCGCCCTTGGGGGTGCCGGCGTTGACGGTGGTCACCCCGCGCAGCAGCAGCGGGTGGTGCGTGACGATCAGGTCGCAGCCTGCCTCGATCGCCTCCTCGACCACCGCGAGCGTGGGATCGACGGCGAACAGCGCGCGCGTGACCTCGGCCTCGGGGCGCCCGACGGTGAGCCCGTTGACGTCCCAGTCCTCCGCCAGATCGGGAGGGAAGCGGCTGTCGAGCGCGTCGAGAACGTCAGCCACCGAGGTCATGGGACCAGGCTACTCGCTGGACGGCGACGGAGACCTCGTGCGCCGGCCGCTAGCCTGGCGGCGTGACCAGCACGCCCGCCGCGCCCACGCGCCGCTCCCGGCCGTGGCTGAGACGAATCGTCCTGCTCGCCCTCGCGGCCGCCGTGATCTGGGCCCTCACCGACCTCGCCGGGCGTGTCGACGCCGACGCGGTCCTGGAGGCGCTCGGCCAGCTCGCCTGGTGGCAGGCGCCGATCCTGGTCGGGCTGCTGCTGCTCCGGCAGCTGCTCACCTCGGCCCCGATCGCCCGCTTCACCGCAGGACTCGGCCAGCTGCGCGCGCTGCACAACGAGCTCGCGGCGAACCTGGTGGCGACCGTGACGCCGCCGCCCGCGGACATCGTGCTGCGCATCGCGATGTTCCGGTCGTGGGGCCTGGATCCGGTGTCCGGCATGGCAGGCGTCACCCTCGCCACGGTCGTGTTCTGGGGTGCGCGGTTCCTCGCTCCCGTGATGGGGCTGGCGTTCCTCGCGTGGCGCGGCATCGAACGCCACGAATGGTGGGTCGCCGGCGCCTGCCTGGTGGTCGCCGCGGCGATCCTCGGCGCGCTCGGACTCATGCTCCGCGACGCGCGTTGGGCGGCCTGGCTGGGTGCCGCGGCGGCCCGCACGGTCGCACGGTTCGGGCGGCGCGCCGACGCCGAGGGCTGGGCGGAGGCCGTCGTCAGCTTCCGCGCCCGCGTCGCGGCGACGCTGCGCGAGCACCTGGTCGCCGCCCTCACGCTCATGCTCACCGGCGTCCTCGTGGAGGCGCTGCTGCTGCTCGCCAGCCTCCGGTTCGTGGGCGTCCCGTCGTCGCTGTCGAGCATCGAGATCCTCGGCGTGTTCCTGCTCGCCTACCCGCTGACGATCCTGCCGTTCCTCGGCCTGGGGGTGCTGGACGCCGCGCTCGTCTCGCTGTGGCTGACTGACGACAGCCCCGCGCCCGAGGCCACGCTGGTGGCGGGCATGCTCGTGTGGCGAGCGGTGTCGCTCGGCGGCACGCTGCTGATCGGCGCGGCCTCGGTGGCCTGGTGGCGGTGGACCGTGCTGAGAGCGCAGTCGCGCGACTAGGTCGCGTCGTCCTCCGCAGGCGGCGTCGCGCGCGCCTTTCGCCTCGGTGCCTTCGGCGTCTGATGCGGGAGCCCCGACGCTGCGGCGTCCTCTCTCGCGGCGATCGCGTCGAGCTTGGACTCGAGCTCCGCCAGCCGGTCGAGCAGCTGGGTGCGGGTGACCTCGTCACGCTCCTCGTCCTCGCCCTCGGTCAGCGCGACGAACCACGCCGCCACGGAGGCCGTGATCACACCGATCAGGGCGATGCCCATGAGCATCAGCACCGTCGCGATGGCGCGACCCTGACCGGTCACCGGCGCGAAATCGCCGTAGCCGACCGTGGTCATGGTGACGAGCGCCCACCAGATCGCATCGGCGAAGTTCGTGATCTGCGCATCGGCCGCACCGCGCTCCGCGTCGAGGATCGACACGGCCCCGATCCACATGAGCAGCACCACCGAGATCAGGATCGCCTGCGTGGACTTCACCGCGCCCTTGCGGCTGGCCAGCATGGTGCCCGAGGTGAAGACCGAGAGGATCTTGAGCGGTCGCGCCGGCGGGATGAAGACGGCGATCACGTCGATCGGGTGCGTCTTGAGGAAGTGCCAGCGCCGGTCGGTGAGGGCCAGCCGGATGATGATGTCGACGACGAACGCGAGCCAGATGAACGCCTGGATCGTGATGAGCGTGCCGCGCAGCGCGCCGGGGATGTAGTCGCGGAAGGCGATCCGTGCGGACCACACGACCAGGAAGGCGAACGCCATCACCAGCATGGCGAGATCGGCGCGCCTCGCGTACGCGTCGTAGCGCGCGCTGTCGCCCTTGATCACCTTCACCACCTCGGGCACCGCCACGGGCATCTCCCCTCGTCCGCGCCTGCTGCTGGGTCCGACCCTAGCGCGGGACCATGCGAGGGCGAGGTGAGGCGCCCCGGCGCCCGTGACGATGCGCCGGTCAGGTCGCGGGGACCGTGGCGAGGATCTCGGCGAGCCGCGCCGCCGTGGGGACCTGCCCCTCGACGAGCACGCGGCCGTCCGCGACGAGCGCGGGGGTGCGCATGACGCCGTAGGCGGCGATCTGCGCATCGTCCTTGATGTGGGCGACCTCGGCGGTCCTTCCCAGCCCGGCGAGCGCCTCGACCGTGCGGGCCTCCAGCGCATCGCAGTTCTTGCATCCGTGTCCCAGGATGGTGACGTCCATGATGGTCTCCTTGCGGTGAGAGCGGCCCTACAGGACCGCGTTGAACAGGTACCCGGCAGCGACGATGCCGGCGGCGACCACGGCGACGAAGATCGCGATCAGGCGGGGCCTGAGCACGCGTCGGAGGATCACCATCTCGGGGACGGAGAGCGCGACGGTAGCCATCATGAAGGCGAGCAGCGTGCCCATGGGGACACCCTTGGCGAACAGCGCGTCCACCAGGGGGAGCACTCCGGCCGCGCCGCTGTAGAGCGGCACGCCGAGCGCGACCGCCGCGAGCACGCCGAACGGGTTGTCGGAGCCGGCGATGGTCGCGATGAGGTCCTCGGGCACCCACCCGTGGATGAACGCGCCGATGCCGATGCCGGCGAGCAGCCACGGCCAGATCTTGCGCAGCAGCGCGACGGTCTCGGTGCGGGCGAGGTCGAGGCGATCCGACCAGGCGGGCCGGAGCCCTCCCGCCATCGCGACCGCCGTCCGGCCGCGCGCCTCGAGCACGAACGGCTCGACCCACCGCTCGGGGTTCATCCGCCCGATCACGAGGCCCGCGATCACGGCGATGGCGAATCCGGTGACGGCGTAGAGGACCGCGGGACCCAGGCCGAAGCTGCCGAGCAGCAGCACCAGCGCCACCTCGTTGACCAGAGGAGACGCGATGAGGAAGCTCATGGTCACCCCGAGCGGCACGCCCGCGGACACGAAGCCGATGAAGCCGGGCACCGCGCTGCAGCTGCAGAACGGGGCCGCGACGCCGAGCGTGGCCGCGATCGCGTTGCCCACGCCCTCGCGCTTCCCGCCGAGCATCGCCCGCATGCGCTCGGGGGTGATGAACGACCGCGCGACGGTGATCGCATACACGATCCCGGCGAGCAGCAGCAGGATCTTGACGGTGTCGTAGAGGAAGAAGTGCAGGGCGCCGCCGAGGCGGCTCGCAGGGTCCAGTCCGACGACGTCCCACAGGAGCGTGTCCCAGAGCCGACCGTTGACCGCGTAGAGCAGTCCTCCGGCGGCGTAGGCGGCGGCCGGGGGTGCCCAGACCCGCCACCGGGGCCGCTGCTGCGGCGGGGCGGGCATCAGGCTGATCGGCTCGGGCATCGGATCTCCTATAGATGTTCGTCGATACGTCACACGCTACTCATGTATCGACATATGTCAATACGAGGCGTACGGTGGTCCCATGATCGAGCTCGACGTCGTCCCCACCGCCTGCTGCGCCGACGAGCGCCCGGACCTGATCGACGCGGGGCGCGCCGCCGACCTGGCCGAGGTCTTCAAGGCGCTCGCAGACCCCACGCGGGTGCGCCTGCTCGAGCACATCGCCCGCACCGAGGACGGCACCGCCTGCGCCTGCCACCTCCCCGACGCGCTCGGCATCAGCCAGCCGACCATGAGCCACCACATGCAGAAGCTGGTGAAGGCGGGGCTGGTCACGCGCGAGCAGCGAGGGCGCTGGGCGCACTACACCGTGTCACCCGACGCGATGGCAGGTGTTCGCGGCCTGCTCGACTCCGTGACCCGCTAGCCGACCCGCGCTCACACGCGCTCACCCACCCCGTCCCCCGCAGGCCGCGACCAGCGCGCGTACAGCCGCGTGAGCGGCGGAGCCGACAGGCCGTGCGCGAAGACGCTGATCAGCACGGTGAGGGCGAAGATGCCCGCGATGTCGTAGCGCCGTGGGTCCTCGCCCAGCGCGTCGGCCGCCAGCAGGCCGAAGACGATGGTCGCGACCCCGCGCGGACCGAACCACCCGATGAACAGGACGGTGGGCGTCCGCACCCCGGCGCCCACCAGAGCGAGGGCCACGGGCAGCAGCCTCAGCATGGTGAGCGCGAGCACCGCGATCAGCAGCCAGACCGGCTCGAAGCCTCGCGCAAGGACCAGGACGAGCATGCCGCCCGCCAGGAACCACAGGATCATGCCCATCACGTCGGCCGCGATCTCGAGAGCCTCGGACACCTCGGGCTCGCGCTCGACGCCGCGGCCCGCGGCTCCGAACGTCAGGCCCGCGACGAACGCGGCGAGGAACACGTTGCCGTGCGCCAGCTCGGCGAAGCCGAACGTGAGCAGCGGGAGCGCCAGCACACCCACGCTGCGCGCGCGGGCGTCGCTGAATCCCGCGCGGCGCGTCGACGCCATCGCGACGGCGGCGAGCAGCCCGATGCTCACCCCCACCGCCACTCCGGACGCGGCTCGCGGCATGTCGAGCGCGTGCGCCGGCGCCTCGCCGGCGGTCTGGTCGACCAGCACCCCGAGCGCGACCATCACGATCGGCGTCGCCAGGCCGTCGTTGAGGCCGCTCTCCACGTTGAGCGCGCGCCGGACCCGCTCGGGAACGGCGGGGTTGAGCACGGTGGGAGCCCCCAGGCTCGCGTCGGTCGCACTCACCGCCGCCCCGACCAGGAGCGCGCCCGCGCCGCCGAGCGCCGGGATCAGCAGCCACGTGAGCCCCGTCGCGAGCAGGACCGCGAGCGGGAAGCCGACGGCGAGGAGCCGCACCGCGATCCACGGGTCGTGACGCAGGGAGCTCAGGCGCACCGTGCTCGCGTCGTGGAAGAGGACCATCACCAACGTGATCTCGGCGAGAAGATGGATGGTCGTCGCCGAGATGCCGTCACCGACGGTGGCCGCGAGCGCCATGCCGGCGACGATGAACGCCATCGGCGCCGTGACACCGGCGCGCTCGAGCCGACGACCGACCAGCGCCCAGGTCACGATCAGCCCCGCGATGGTCGCGAGCGTCAGCCCCTCAGCGCCGTCCATCGCGTCGCGCTCGCGTCACGCGCGCCGGAGCAGCGGAGGCGACCACCGTCCATCGAGCACCTCGGGCCGCGGACCGTACAGGCGCAGGGTGAGGCCGAGCGGCCCCGCCGGGGCGGGAAGCCAGTTGCTGTCGCGCTCCGGACCCGGGCTCTCGCGGCCGATCCAGATGTCGAGCGAGCCGTCCGCGCCGTAGGTCAGCGGATCCCTGTCGCCGAGCGCGTAGCGCTCGAGGGCGTTCGGGACGGGGAACCCCGTTCCGTCGTACATGGTGACCGACCAGAACGCGTCCGCCGGCGGGAGCTCGGAGGAGTCGAAGTGCAGCACGTGGTCGACCTCGCCCACGGGTGGTGTCCCCGCCTCGTCGACCAGCAGCATCGGATAGACCGCGTCCTCGGCGAGGTTCGCGCCCAGGCCGATCATGGCGATCATGGCGCGGAACAGGTAGTCGGTTCCATACACGCCGATGCCGGAGCGGCGGATCGACCACCCGTTGGACGCCTGCGCCAGGCCCGTCACCGCCGCGGCCATGGCCGCGAGCCCGGCCTGCGGTGCGGCAGAGATCGCCTCGCGGGCCTCGGGCGACGCGGCACCGGCATCGAACGGGCGCCCCGGGACGATGCCGAGCGCGCGCAGGCGCGCGACCATCGGCTGATCGGTGAGGTGCGGCGGGTTGTCCGCGAGCAGGTCGGCTGCGATCCGGAAGAACTCCTCGCCGGTCATGGCGGCCACGTGATCCATCGGGGAGGTGCGCACGCCCGGGTCGTCGCCCGGAGCGACCCCGCCTGCGGTCGCACCGCGAAGCGGCCGGATCGCGAGGCCGTCCTGGATCGCATGCACGCGCGGGTAGTCCGCGATGCCGTCGGTGCGCGTGCGCCCGAGGACCCACACCCATGCGGTGGGAGCATCGATCCTGACCATCCCGTCCGGGACCTCGCCGGGCCACCCGGGTGGGACGATCGCGTAATCGGCCGGCGCGCCGCCGGTCGTGCGGCTCCCGATGACCGCGAAGACGTCCGACCACAGGTCGAGGAGCGGCAGCATGAAGTACCGCTCGATGGGCGCGGCGATCGACACCACCTGCGGGCCGTCACGGAGATCGAGCCACGCGGTCGAGTACAGGGTGTCGAAGTTCGGACGCACCACCTCCCTGAAGTCCCCGGGAGGGAACGCTCGCGCGTGCGCGAAGGTGTCGGGCGGCGCGAAGCCGTGCCGGATCCCGGCCGGCAGCGAGGTCGCCACCCGGCGGGTCACGTCCATGAGGACCAGCGGGTAGAAGTACTGGAAGCCTTCGACGGCGATCCTCGCCAGGTCGCGGTCCATGGCGCTCATGAGTGCCTCCGCTCGGCACGGCGGTCGTCGGCGACGGCCGTCCTCCCTCAATCCTGGCACGCCCCCCGCGAGCAGGCGGGACGGGGCTCCATGGTGGGCCCTACCGGACTCGAACCGATGACACCTGCGGTGTAAACGCAGTGCTCTGACCAACTGAGCTAAGGGCCCTGCGACGGGCCCGACCATTCTGCCAGGCGCGCGTGCGCCCGCTCGACCCGTCAGGGCATCAGCACCGCGATGAGCAGCGCGGCCGCGCCCGCGAGGGCCCAGCTCACCAGCGATCCGACCAGGAACTCCTCGGCCGTGGATCCCCTCCCCCGGTCACCCGAGATCTCAGGGAACCGACCGATGCCCTTGGCCGCCATCAGGCCGACGATCACGGCCTGGGCCCCCACCAGCGCGAGCCCGACGATCAGCCAGCGCTCGAGCGGACCGATGAACCTGCCCCCGCGGAGACGCGGCGCGTCCTCCGCACGCTCCGCCGGCGCGTCCTCGCCCGGGAGGACCCGCGCGCGGGCGATCACGTCGCGACACACATCGTTCGCGGTGTGCGTGAGGAGAACCGCGGAACCGAGCCCGGCGAGGATCGCGGCGGCGCGGCTCGGCTCGGGGTCGGCCAGCAGCAGCAGCCCCGCGATCACCACGAGCGAGCCGATCGCGGCGTCCGCACCCCAGCGCCACCGGAGCACGAGCCACGCGCCCGCACCGAGGCCCAGACCGGCGGCACCCCACCCGCCCACCGCGCCGGTGACGCCCGCCGCGGCCAACGCGATCACCAGCCACGCCATGACCGCGAAGAGGCGCGTGCGACCGCCGAGCCGCCAGCCGAGGGCCTCGGCGCCGGCCACCATCGCGACCAGCACCGCGGCGGTCATGCGACTCCCCCGGTGAGCCCGTCGAGCGCCTCGCGGAGCGCGACCGCTCCCGAGCGGTGCGCGGCCTGCGACACCGCGGCCTGACTGATCGACTCGCGCGAAGCGATCGCCGACTGGGTGTCACCCTCGAGCAGCGCCGCCGCGATCCGCCGCTCCCGCGCCTTCATGCGGTCGAGCACGTGGTCGCGGAGCAGGAGGACGGCGACGGTCATGGACACATCCTCCCCGTCACCACCGACACACCAGCTCCGGACGGACCCCTCGCCGGCGTCCTCGCGCCGGTGCGCCTCCTCGATCGCGTCGCGAGCGCGCCACCAGGCGCTGCCGTCGGAGATGTCGCCGTCGACATCGACCACCTCGCCGAGCCCGATGCCGGCACGCACCTCGACGCCGTCAGGCAGGACGAGCGCCGCCAGCGCGGTGACGCGGATGGCGTCCGCCGGCGTCGCGTAGACGGACTGGAACTCGTCGCCCACGGTCGCGCGCAACGGCCGGAGCACCTCCGCGGCAGCCTCCGCGCGCGCGAACGCGGCGAGCACCGCATCCTGTGCAGCGGCACGGTCGCGCAGCTCGCGAGAGCGCACGATGTCGACGATCACCGCTGCGACAGCGTCCATATCGGACACATTAGCACTTATACGGTAGAGATATAAGCGTTTACGCGCACCGGTGCTCAGTCGAGCAGGTCGATCACCGCGCGGCGGTAGTCCGCCAGGTCGCGTGCCTCGCCCTCCGGGTTGACGATCGCCCACCGGACCACGCCCGCGGCGTCGACCAGGAACGTGCCGCGCGTCGCGAGACCCTTCTGGGGGTTGAACACGCCGTACTGACGCGACACCTCGCCGTGCGGCCAGAAGTCGCTCAGGAGCTCCGCCTTGTACGAGTGCGTGTCCGCCCACGCCTTGAGGGTGTAGATCGAGTCGCAGCTCACGACGATGACCTTCAGGTCGTCGCGCGCGAGCAGGTCCTCGGCCCCCCGCAGGTCGATGAGCTCGTTGGTGCACGTGTCCGAGAACGCGAACGGCACGAACACGAGCATGTAAGCCGTGCCCGACAGCTGCGCCGAGGTGACGGTGCGCCCATGAGTGTTCGTCATCGCGAAGGTCGGCGCCGGAGCGCCGATGAGGGGATGGCTCACTTCGAGCGGCCCTTCTCGACCAGCGAGGTCGCCGTCCACGAGCCGCCGAGCACGAACGTCGAGGTGGCGTGCAGCCCCGACAGGGACGCCGCCTCCTGAACGTCGCGCGGGAAGACGTGCCCGCCGTTGCCCGCCTTGGGGGTGCAGACCCACACGGGGGCCGCATCGTCGAGCAGCGTCTGCGCGTCCATCAGCAGGTCCGTGAGATCGCCGTCGCCGTCGCGGAACCACACGAGCGCGCCGTCCACGACGTCCCCGTAGTCCTCGTCGGCCAGATCCTCGCCCGTCGCCGCCTCGACGCCGGCGCGGAAGGCCGCGTCAACATCGTCGTCGTAGCCGAACTCCTGGATGATCTGCCCGGACTTCAATCCGAGCCTCGCGACCGCCGCCTCCGTCGCGGCCTTCGCGTCCTCCTGTGTCGCCACGGTGGCGGGACCCCCTTCAGTCGATGACACGCATCTGCCGGCGTGCCTGCCGACCACAGTAGAGGTACCCCGCATCCGGGTGCAATCGGCGCGGGGTGCCACGCACGTTCCGCGCGCGTCGGCGCTGGCGTGACATTCCCCTCAGATGTGGGAAGAATGTGTCCGATGGCGGCATACCAGCCGCGGCTCCCCATTCATAGGCGCGCCACCGCGCGCCCGACAGGAAGGTCACTCGTGGCACATCACGGCGAGGTGGACAAGGATCCGAACGAGACCGCGGAGTGGATGGAGTCCCTTGATGGCCTCATCGCCGACCGCGGCGAGAGCCGGGCCGAGTACATCATCGACCAGCTGGTCGACCACGCGGCGAAGAAGCAGCTCAGCGTCCCGCTCAGCCTCAACACGCCGTACGTGAACACCATCCACGTCGACGACGAGCCCGAGTTCCCCGGCGACGAGGAGATCGAGCGCCGCTACCGCGGCTGGATCCGCTGGAACGCCGCCGTCATGGTGACGCGCGCGCAGGCGGCCGGCAAGGGCGTGGGCGGTCACATCTCGTCGTACGCCTCGGTGGCGACCCTGTACGAGGTGGGCCTGAACCACTTCTTCCGCGGCAAGGACCACCCCGGCGGCGGCGACCAGGTCTACTTCCAGGGTCACGCCGCGCCCGGCGTGTACGCGCGCGGGTTCGTCGAGGGTCGCTTCGGCGCCGACGACCTCGACTCGTTCCGCCAGGAGAAGTCGGGCCCCGGCCGCGGCCTCTCCTCGTACCCGCACCCCCGCCTCATGCCCGACGTGTGGGAGTTCCCCACGGTGTCCATGGGCCTGGGCCCGGCGTCGGCGATCTACCAGGCGTGGACCAACCGCTACCTGCACCTCCGCGGGCTCAAGGACACCTCGGAGCAGCACGTGTGGGCGTTCCTGGGCGACGGCGAGATGGATGAGCCCGAGAGCCGCGGCATGCTTCAGCTCGCGGCCCACCAGAACCTCGACAACCTCACCTTCGTGGTCAACTGCAACCTGCAGCGCCTCGACGGCCCCGTGCGCGGCAACGGCAAGATCATCCAGGAGCTCGAGGCCTTCTTCCGTGGCGCCGGCTGGAACGTCATCAAGGTCGTGTGGGGCCGCGGGTGGGACCCGCTCCTGCAGCGCGACGAGGACGGCGCCCTGGTCAACCTCATGAACACCGTGCCCGACGGCGACTTCCAGACCTTCCGCGCCGAGTCCGGCGCCTTCATCCGCGACCAGTTCTTCGGCGGCGACCCGCGTGCCAAGGAGCTCGTCAAGGACATGACGGACGACGAGATCTGGGCCCTCAAGCGCGGCGGCCACGACTACCGCAAGCTGTACGCCGCGTACGCGCGTGCGACGCAGGAGAAGAACGGCAAGCCCACGGTCATCCTCGCGAAGACCATCAAGGGCTACGGCCTCGGCTCGAACTTCGCGGCCCGCAACGCCACGCACCAGATGAAGAAGCTCGCCGCCGCCGACCTCAAGGTCCTGCGCGACACCTTCGACATCCCGTTCTCCGACGAGGAGCTCGAGGCGGACCCGTACAACCCGCCGTACTACCACCCCGGCTTCGAGGACCCCGCGGTCCAGTACATGCTCGAGCGCCGGCGCGCGCTGGGCGGCTTCGTGCCCGAGCGCCGGGGCGACCGGAACCAGATCGCGCTCCCGGACGACAAGGCCTACGAGCTGCTCGCGAAGGGCTCGGGCAAGCAGGAGGTCGCCACCACGATGGCGTTCGTCCGCCTGTTCAAGGACCTGGTCCGCGACAAGGAGTTCGGCCACCGCGTGGTGCCGATCATCCCCGACGAGGCCCGCACCTTCGGACTCGACTCGATCTTCCCGAGCGCGAAGATCTTCAACACGAACGGCCAGAACTACCTGCCGGTGGACCGCGAGCTGATGCTGTCCTACAAGGAGTCCGAGGCCGGTCAGATCATGCACACCGGCATCAACGAGGCCGGCTCCGCGGCCGCGTTCCAGTCGGTGGGCACGTCCTACGCGACGCAGGGCGAGCCGCTGGTGCCGTTCTACATCTTCTACTCGATGTTCGGGTTCCAGCGCACCGGCGACCAGTTCTGGGCGGCGGGCGACCAGCTGACCCGAGGCTTCATCATCGGCGCCACCGCCGGCCGCACCACCCTCACGGGCGAGGGCCTCCAGCACGCCGACGGTCACTCGCCGCTGATCGCGGGCACCAACACCGCGATCGTGCACTACGACCCGGCGTACGGCTACGAGATCCGCCACATCGTCAAGGACGGCCTGCAGCGCATGTACGGGCCCGACGACCAGCGCGACCCGAACGTCATGTACTACCTCACCGTGTACAACGAGCCGTACCAGCAGCCCGCCGAGCCGGAGAACGTGGACGTCGAGGGCATCCTCAAGGGCATCCACAAGGTCTCGGAGGCCCCCGAGGGCCACGGTCCCGAGGCGCAGATCCTCGCGTCCGGCGTGGCCGTGCCGTGGGCCTACGAGGCCCAGGAGATGCTGCTCCGCGACTACGGCGTGCGCGCCGCGATCTGGTCGGTGACCTCGTGGAGCGAGCTGCGCCGCGAGGCGCTGGCCTGCGAGGAGCAGGGCTTCCTGTTCCCCGAGCAGGGCCTCCGCACGCCGTACCTCACGCAGAAGCTGCAGGGCGCGGCGGGTCCGTTCATCGCGACCTCGGACTACGACCACCTGGTCGTCGACCAGATCCGCGCGTGGATCCCGGGCGACTACGCCACCCTCGGCGCGGACGGCTTCGGCTTCTCCGACACCCGAGCCGCGGCGCGACGCTTCTTCCACATCGACGGCGCCTCGACGGCGGTGCGTGTGCTCCAGCAGCTCGAGCGCCGCGGCGAGGTCCAGCCCGGCACCTACGCCGAGGCGATCCGCCGCTACGAGCTCCACGACGTCCGCAAGGGGACGTCGGGCAACGCGGGCGGCGACGCCTGAGCCGTCCGCTCTGACGTTCGACGGGGCCTGGTCCGATCATCGGACCGGGCCCCGTCGTCGTGTCCGGACGATGCGGTCGGCGTCGGTGCGAGCACGCGGACCGGGCAGCGTGGGGGGATGAGGTCGGCGACGCTCCCGTATTCATGCACGAAGGAGCGTGATCACCCCCGTCTCCTCGCGCATGAAATCGGGAGCGTCACGCACCTAGCCCACGGGCGCCAGGCTCAGCGGCGATCGGGGTCGTCGTCAGCGGCGGCGTCGGGCCCGGACTCCGCGTCGCCCTCGGGCTGGGGATCTGTGCCGTCCTCAGCCTCGTCATGAGCCTCGGCGTCGCTCGCCGGCTCCGGCTCGCCTTCGGCGTCCGCGTCGGACTCCGCCTCGGAACCTGCCAGATCCTCGGGCGGGTCCTGGACGGGCTCCGCGTCCTCCACCGGTGCGACGTCCTGGGCCTCGGCACCCGCGCCGGCGGCGGCCCCAGCCGCGGCGGGGGCAGGGGCGATGCTGGCGGGAGGCATGTCCTCCGGGCGCGCCTCCGGCGTGAAGGCCGGGGCGGGAGCCACCGGCTCGGCGGCGGCCTCGGGCGAGGTGGTGCCGCTGGGCTCGGCGTCGGCGGCGACGTGGCCCGCTCCAGCGCCCCCGGCGAGCGCGCCCCCGGCGGCGGTGGTCACCGTGCCGGTGTGGACACGCTCGCCCTCGAGCGCCGCGCGACGCGCCTTCACGAACGACGAGCGGACGGCAAGGGCCGCCCATGCGATCAGCAGGAGCAGCACGCCCAGCGCGATCCACAGTCCGACGAGCACGTTGGTCGCGAACAGGCCGGCCGGCTCGAGCCGCACCCATCCGTCCGCGGCGCAGGTCGCCTGCTCCCCCGAGACCTCGCCGTACACGTGATAGACGCCCGTCAGCTCGAGGCCCGTGCTGTCCTGGATGGTCGCAAGACCGTCCGCCACGTCGACCGTGCCGGTCACCTCCTGGGCCTCCCCCGAGGCTGGGTCGGAGCTCACGGTCCGCACGGGGATCGAGAAGCCGCCGACCGTGATCCCCGCCATCCGGGTGTCGACCGCGATCGGGGTCGAGGACGTCATGGCCCACTCGACCACGTCGTCCTCCGCGATCGAGAATGCGGTGAGCGCGCTCGTGTCGGACGGCGCCGCCGTCAGCCCGCCAGCGGTGACCTCGAGCGTGCAGCCGTCGCTCACGCGTCCCACGGACACGAGCTCCGGGATCCCCGTCAGCCCGACGCCCGCCAGGACGCCCGCGATCACCGCCGCCGTGACGAATCGGCCGCGCGCCGCCGAGATCTGCCGTGTGAGCAGGCCCGCGACGGCCAGCACCGCGACGGCCACCGTCAGGAACAGCACCGTCCGGCCCGGGTCGACCAGCGCGAGCTGCCACAGCAACCCGATCACCACCAGCCCCAGCAGCATTCCGAGCACGAGCCCCAACAGGGGGCGCGGACGTGGTGTCATCGGTTCCTCCTCGGCTGCAACAGTCCTGGTCCTCACGCTAACGTGAGCGCCCCGCGACCGCTCGCGATGACCGGCAGGCACGGCCCCTCGGCCGCGACTCTTGTGCGATCGTCCAAAAAGCAAGGAGCGGATACGGGCATCCCCCGCTCAAGGGCGACCTCGCGTTGTTCCTGATCCACAATCGACCGCTACGCTGACACCCATGGTGACGGCCGAGATGCGTGCAGAGACGCTGCGTCGACTCCGCGCTGGCACCGGCCGGCTCGCCACCGCCGCCCTCAAGTCGCTCGACGCCGAGTACCCGTGGTTCCGCGAGCTTCCCGCCCGCGAGCGATCGTGGGTCGGCGGAGTCGCGCAGGCCGGCATCAACTCGTTCGTCGCCTACTTCGCGGATCCGCAGGCGGGCCACCGCGGCACCTACGAGATGTTCTCCGCCGCGCCGCCGGAGCTCACCCGCTCGATCTCGCTGCAGCACACCGTCAGCATCGTGCGCACCTACGTCGCGATCGTCGAGTCCCACTCGGACGAGTTCGCCGCCCCCGGCGCGGAGGCGCTCCTGCGCGAGTCGATCCTGCGCTACTCGCGGGAGATCGCGTTCTCCGCGGCGGAGGTCTACGCCCGTGCGGCCGAGTCCCGCGGCGCGTGGGACGCGCGCCTCGAGGCGCTGGTGGTGGACGCGCTCGTGCGCGGCGAGGTCGACGACGACCTGCCGTCGCGCGCCGCAGCGCTCGGCTGGAAGACAGGGCCGACCGTGGTGGTCGTGGGCCGCACGGACGGCCCGCTCGGCGAGGTCCAGTCCGCGGAGCTGCGCCGATCCATCCGGCGCGCCGCCCCCGGCGCCCTGGTGGGGATCCATGGCGAGGACCTGGTGGTCATCGCCCGCTCCGACTCCCGCGGCGACGCGGTCACGGAATCGCTGCTGTCGAGCTTCGGCCCGGGGCCCGTCGTGGTCGGACCGCCGGCCGTCACGCTGGTCGAGGTCGCACGGTCGACCCGGGCGGCGATCAACGGCGCCGCCGCGGCACCGGCGTGGGCGCTCGCGCCGCGCCCGGTCGGCGCCGACGACCTGCTGCCCGAGCGGGTCCTGGTCGGGGATGCGGCCGCCGCCGACCGCCTGATCGCGGTCGCGTACGACCCGATCGCCGCCGCCGGCGGGTCGCTGCGGGAGACGGTCGCCACGTTCCTCGACTGCGGGCGGTCGCTCGAGCTCGCGAGCCGCACCATGTTCGTCCACGCGAACACCGTGCGCTACCGGCTCAAGAAGGTGGCGGAGCTCACCGGCTGGGACGTCCTGTCCACCCGCGACGCCCACGTCCTGGAGACGGCGTTCGCGCTCGGCCGGCTACGCGACGCGAACAGCCACCGCTTGTAGGTTTCACACAACAATCCGGGCCCGAATCGGTACCTGCGTGGCCCCCGACCCTCTGGATTTGTGAGGCAGGCTTAATCACCATGATCGCTGTTCTCTGTCCCGGACAGGGTGCGCAGGCACCCGGCATGCTGGCTCCGTGGCTCGAGCTCCCGAGCGTCGCGGCGCGCCTGGGCGAGCTCGCCGAGGCCTCCGGCGTCGACATCGTCCGCCACGGCACCTCCTCGGACGCCGACACCATCCGCGACACCGCCATCGCCCAGCCCCTCCTGGTCGCCACGGCGATCGCGACGGGCCGCGAGCTGCTCGGCGGCGCCATCCCCGCGCTGACCGCGGGCCACTCCGTCGGCGAGCTCGGCGCGGCCGCCCTCGCGGGAGCCCTCACCGACGCTGACGCGATGCGCCTGGTCACGGTCCGGGCGAACGCGATGGCCGAGGCCGCCGCATCGTCCGAGCCGACCTCCATGGCCGCCGTCCTCGGCGGCGTCGAGGAGGATGTCGCGGCCGCGCTCGCCGAGCACGGCCTCACCCCCGCCAACGTGAACGGCGGCGGTCAGGTGGTGGCCGCGGGATCCAAGGCGGCCATCGAGGCGCTCGTCGCCGCGCCCCCGGCGCGCGCCCGCGTCATCGAGCTCCAGGTGGCCGGCGCCTTCCACACCACCTACATGGCCCCCGCCGTCGCGGCTCTCGACGCGGCCGCCGGCGTCACCACCCCCGCGGACCCGGCGGCGATACTGCTGTCCAACGCGGACGGTGCCCAGGTCGCGGACGGCGCGGACGCCCTCGCCCGCATCGTCCGCCAGGTCGCCAACCCCGTGCGCTGGGACCTGTGCATGCGGACCATGCTGGAGCTCGGCGTCACCGGTATCGTCGAGGTGGCCCCGGGCGGCGTCCTCACCGGGCTCGCGAAGCGGGCCATGAAGGGCGTGCCCGCCGTGGCGCTGAAGACGCCCGACGACCTTGCCGCCGCCCGCGAGCTCCTGGAGGCCTGAGAGTGACCACCCTGAACGTCCGTCGCGGACCCGAGTTCACGCGCATCCTCGGCCTCGGCGTCGCCCGCGGCGAGAACGCGGTGCCGAACGACGACCTGATCGAGCCGATCAACTCCTCCGACGAGTGGATCCGCAAGATGACGGGCATCGTCACCCGCGTCCGCGCGAACGAGGACACCTCGGTGATCGACCTCTCGGAGGCCGCCGCGCGCGACGCGCTCGCGCAGGCCGGCATCGACGCGTCGGAGCTGGACGCGGTGATCCTGTCGACCATCTCCTACCCGCGCATCACCCCCGGCGGCGCGCCCGTGCTGGCGGACCGCATCGGCGCGACGCCGGCCGCGGCCTTCGACATCTCGGCGGCCTGCGCGGGCTACTGCTACGGCATCGGCCAGGCCGACGCGCTGGTGCGGTCCGGCGCGGCCCGCAACGTGCTCGTGGTGGGTGCGGAGAAGCTGAGCGACTTCGTCGACCCCGCCGACCGGTCGATCTCGTACCTGCTCGGCGACGCCGCGGGCGCCGTGGTCATCGGCGGCTCCGACACTCCCGGCATCGGCCCCACCATCTGGGGCTCGGACGGCGGCGCCTCCGAGCTGATCAAGCAGAACCACACCTGGCTCGAGATCCGCGAGGACCGCGACCTGCCGTTCCCCACCCTGCGCCAGGAGGGGCCGTCCGTCTTCAAGTGGGCGTCCTTCAAGATGGCGCCCGTCGCGCTCGAGGCGATCGAGGCCGCCGGCCTCACGCCCGAGGACATCGACGTGTTCATCCCCCACCAGGCCAACCTGCGGATCATCGACCAGATGGTCAAGCAGATCGGGCTGCCCGAGAGCGTCGTGGTCGCGAAGGACATCGTCGACTCCGGCAACACATCGGCCGCGTCCATCCCGCTCGCCACCGAGCGGGTCCTGCGCGACGGCGTCGCGAAGTCCGGCGACGTCGCCCTCCAGATCGGCTTCGGCGCCGGGCTGGTGTACGCCGCGCAGGTCGTGGTCCTGCCGTAGCCGCGGCACCCCCAGTAAGTTCATATCCGTTCGCAACGAACACGGCGCACCGTGCGCCGCCGACATGAAGGAGAAGCACATGGCACTGTCCAAGGACGAGGTCCTCGCCGGTCTTGCCGAGATCGTCTCCGAGGAGACCGACATCGACACCGCCGAGGTGACCCTCGACAAGTCGTTCACCGACGACCTCGACATCGACTCGCTGTCGATGATGACGATCGTCACCCTCGCCGAGGAGAAGTTCGACGTCCGCATCCCCGACGAGAAGGTCAAGGACCTGGTGACCGTCGACGACGCGGTGTCCTACATCACCGAGGCGCAGGCGTAAGCCTCCGCCTCCTGCGCGTCCCATCCCCCTCATCACCTTCGGAGATCCCCCCATGAACGTCGTCGTCACCGGACTCGGCACCACCTCGCCCCTCGGCGGGGACGTCGCCAGCACCTGGGAGGGTGCCCTCGCGGGCCGCTCGGGCGTGCGCACGCTCGAGAACGACTGGGAGGAGAAGTACGGGATCCCCGTCACCTTCGCCGGCCAGCTCGTGGTGCCGCCGTCGGAGGTGCTGTCCCGCCCCGAGACCAAGCGCATGGACCCGTCCGCCCAGATGGCGATCGTGGCCGCGCGCGAGGCCTGGGCCGACGCGGGATCGCCCGAGGTGGACCCCGAGCGCCTGGGGAGCATCGTCTCCTCCGGCATCGGCGGCGTGTGGACGCTCCTGACGGCCTGGGACACGGTGAAGGAGCGGGGCGCCTCGCGCGTCCTGCCCCTCACCGTGCCCATGCTGATGCCGAACTCGCCGACCGCGTACGTGTCGCTCGAGTTCAAGGCGCGCGCCGGCGCGCACGCCCCCGTCTCCGCGTGCGCCTCCGGCGCCGAGGCGATCGGCATGGGCTTCGAGATGATCCAGTCGGGACGCGCCGACATCGTCATCTGCGGCGGCACCGAGGCGGCGATCCACCCGCTGCCGATCTCCGCCTTCGCCTCGATGCAGGCGCTCTCCAAGCGCAACGACGACCCCGCGGGCGCGTCGCGCCCGTACGACGTCAGCCGCGACGGCTTCGTCATGGGCGAGGGCTCGGGCGTGGTGATCCTCGAGTCGGAGGAGCACGCCCAGGCGCGCGGCGCGAAGGTCTACGCCCGGCTGCTGGGCCTGGGCATGACGGCCGACGCGCACCACATCGCCGCGCCGGAGCCCAACGGCGCCGGCCAGACCCGCGCGATGGAGCTCGCCCTCGAGCGGGCCGGGCTCACCACCGCCGACATCTCGCACGTCAACGCGCACGCGACCTCGACGCCCGTGGGCGACATGATCGAGGCGCGCGGCATCCGGTCCCTGCTGGGCGCGCACGCGGACCAGGTGCTGCTGTCCGCGACCAAGTCGATGACCGGCCACCTGCTCGGCGGCGCCGGCGCGCTCGAGTCCGTCTTCACCATCAAGGCGCTCGAGACCCGCACCGCTCCCCCGACCATCAACGTCACCGAGCCCGACCCCGAGCTCCAGGTCGACCTGGTCCGCGACGCCCCGCGCGCGCTGCCCGAGGGTCAGACCGCGGCGATCAACAACTCGTTCGGCTTCGGCGGCCACAACGTGGCGCTGGTGTTCGGCACGGTCTGACGCCTCCCCCCGCAGCGTGCTCTGCACGGATCCGCGGGCGACACGCCGCGGACGTCGGGACGATGCGGGGCGCGCCTCAGCGTGTCGCCGCCCGATCCGTGCGGAGCATCGTGGGTCGGGGTGGCCCGGTCCGGTCCGGCGCTGGCTAGGCGAGACCGGCCTGCAGCCGCACCAGCGCCTGGTCGACGACGTCCGCGAGCGGCTCCTCCGACTTCTTCGCCCACCACACGGACGCGGCGAGCATCCCGGCGAGCACGGCGTAGGCCGTGGTCCACGGCTCGAGGGGCATGCCCTCGCCCTCGTGTCCTCGCGCGAAGTGCTGCGCGAGGGTGTCGCGCACGTCGCTCATCGCCGCGATGCCCGCGGAGAACACCTCGGGCGAGTCGCCGATGATGCGCAGGCGGATGCGCGCGTTCTCCTCGGCCCCCTCGGGGATCGCGAGCCCCTCCCGCATGACGTCACGCAGCCCGGCGATGCCCGGCGCGGGCGGCGACTGCTCCATCCGCCGGGAGATCCGCTCGTAGGTGGCGAAGAAGTCGCGCCACACCAGATCGTTCTTGGTGGCGAAGTGGCGGAAGAGCGTGCGCCGCGAGATCCCGGACGCGGCCGCGATGTCGTCCATGGTGACCGCGTCGAAGCCGCGCTCCGCGAACAGGCCGACGGCGATCAGCGCGATCGCATCCGGATCGGCGATCTGCGGTCGCCCGGGGCGGCGGTGCTCGGTCACGACTCCACCCTAGCGCGCAACGTCGTGCCTGGTCAGGTGGGCGTCGGCGTGGCCTGGTGAAAGCGGATGCGCCAGGCGTCGGTCAGCACCCAGAGCGACGACCGCAGCGCCGCGCCGCGCACCCCATGGTCCGGGGTCGAACGGTAGGTCACCTGCGCGACACCCGGCACCACCTCGACGGCCGCGAAGTCCTCGAGAGGCAGCCGCACGTCGATGTCCATCGGGTCCAGGTCGAGCGTCTCCGCCCGGGTCCACCGACGTCCGGAGTACCCGATCTCGACGAACAGGGGATCGAGGATCCGCTCCATGAATGCGTAGTCGAACCGGGTCTCCGCGCGCCACATCGCCTCCTCCAGCGCGTGGAGGGTGAGCGTCTGGTCGCCGGTCAGCGCCATGGTGGGGCCATCACCCGACCCGGTGGAGCCACCTCACGGGGGCGCCGTGCCCGGCGTAGCGGAACGGCTCCAGCTCGTCATCCCACGCGGTGCCCAGCGCCAGGTCCATCGCGCGCTTGAAGTCCGCCATCGACCCGCCGACCTCCAGGGTCGCCCGGATCCGGTCCTCCGGCACCACGATGTTGCCGTGCACGTCGGTGACGGCGTGGAAGATGCCGAGCGACGGGGTGTGCGACCAGCGTCCGCCGTCACATCCGAACGACGGCTCCTCGGTGACCTCGTAGCGCACGTGCTCCCACCCGCGCAGCGCCGACGCGAGGCGCGCGCCGGTGCCCTGCTGGCCCTGCCACGACAGCTCGGCGCGGAGCAGGCCGGAGCCGGCGGGCTGGTCGGTCCACTCGAGCGAGGCGCGCGAACCCAGCACTCCCTGCGCGGCCCATTCGATGTGCGGGCACATCGCTCGAGTGGCCGAGTGCACGAAAAGGACACCGCGGGTGATTGCTGCCATGAGCCTTTTCCTTCCTGTGAGGTGCGTCTTCCCCTACGACCTCGAAGGAATCGAGCTGCGGCCACCGTGGTGTACGTGACCTATCGTGCCTCACGATCGCCGGTTTCGCCAGCACCGTGGCACAGTGGCGCCATGGCCACCACGAACGCCGTGATGACGGTCGCCCAGATCCGGGCGGCCGAGGAGCGGACGATGCACGCGGTGGCGGAGGACGCGCTCATGGACCGGGCCGCGGCGGCGGTGGCCGCCGAGGTCCGCCTGCTGGTGGCCGGATCGGACGGGCCCCGCGTCGCGGTGCTCGCCGGCTCGGGCAACAACGGCGGCGACGCGCTGCTCGCCGGAGCCCTGCTCGCCCGCGAGGGGGCGGAGGTGACGGCGGTCGCGCTCGGGTCCTCGGTCCACCTCCGCGGCCGGACGTTGCTGGAGGCCGCGGGTGGGCGCATCCTCCCGCCGGGGATCGAGGCGGACGCCGCCGTCGCGGACGCCGACGCCGTCGTCGACGGCATCGTCGGGATCGGATCCCGGCCCGGCCTTCGGGACGATGCGGCGGCCCTGGTGGCGCGCATCGTCGCCCCGGTCGTGGCGGTCGACCTGCCCAGCGGGCTCGACGCCGACTCTGCGGCCGCCGACCTCGCCCACGTCCGTGCGGACGTGACCGTCACGTTCACGGCGCCCAAGCGCTGCCTGGTCGACGTTCCCGCGCGGGCGGCGGCGGGACGCGTGGTGCTCGCCGACGTCGGGATCGAGCTCGGCTAGCCCTTCGCCTCGAGCGACTCGCGCAGCTCGCGCATCGCCTTCTTGCGCACGTCACGCTTGAGGCGGTCCAGGTAGAGCTTGCCGTCGAGGTGGTCGACCTCGTGCTGGATCAGGCGGGCCCAGATCTCCTCGCCCTCGATCTCGACCTTCTCGCCGTCGAGGTCGGTGCCCACGGCTCGCGCGTAGAAGGTGCGCTCGCACGGGTACCAGAGCCCGGGCACCGACAGGCAGCCCTCCTCGCCGAGCTCCTGGAGCTCGGTGGCCACCTCGACGATCTCGGGGTTGAGGATGTAGCCGATCTCACCGTCGATGTTCCACGAGAACGCGCGCAGCGAGACGCCGATCTGGTTGGCGGCGAGGCCGGCGCGACCCTCGTGGTCCACGGTCTCGACCAGGTCCTCCACCAGCTGACGCACGCGGTCGTCGATCTGGGCGATGGGTTCGCACGGGGTGCGGAGGACGGGGTCGCCGATCACTCGGATGTCACGCATTGCCATGCCGGTATTGTTCCATGCCCCCACAGGGGGCGTATCGTCGGAATATGACGCTCGAGACCGCGAGACTCCTGCTACGTCCGTTCGTCGCCGACGACGCCGACGACGTCCACCTGTACGCATCGGACCCCGCCGTGTGCCAGTTCACCGACTGGGGGCCCAACACACGGGAGCAGACGGAGCACTGGGTGGAGGGCGCCGCCGCGGCCGGCCTTCCCGCGCATTGGGCGGTCACGCTGAAGGACGATGCGCTGGGCTCGCGCGGCACGGTGAGGGCAGGCAGCGTCGTGGGCGGCATCGGCGTCTACGGCGAGGACCGGGCACCGATCCACGAGACGCCCGAGGTCCGCGAGCTGGGCTGGGTGATCCGCCGTGACCTGTGGGGCCGCGGCCTGGCGACGGAGGCGGTCCGCGCCGTGATCGACGCCCTGATCGCCGACCTCGAGATCCGCGAGGTGCACGCCCGCTGCCGACCGGAGCACCGCGCCTCGGCCAAGGTCATGGCGCACCTGGGACTCGAGCACGTGCGCCGCATCGAGCGCGACCTCGAGCGCGACGGCCGGTGGATGGACTCCGACCTCTACGCGCTGATCATCGAGCGATGACCGCGGCGCGTCGCTGGGAACGTGCCGACGTCGCCGCGTCCTGGCCCGTGCCCGGCGCCGCCGACGACAAGTACTCGCGCGGCGTCCTCGGGGTGATCGCCGGGTCCGAGGCGTACCCCGGCGCGGCTGCGCTGGTCGTGTCGGGCGCCGTCCGCGCGGGCATCGGGATGGTCCGCTACGTCGGCCCCCCGCGCGTGCAGGACCTGGTGCTGCGGCACCGTCCCGAGGTGGTGGTCCACCATCCGTCCGACGTGGCCGAGAGGCTCCCCCGCGCGGCGGCATGGATCCTCGGGCCGGGCGTGACGGACTCGCCGGAGCAGGAGGCGGCGATCGGCGCCGCGATCGCCGAGGGCTCCCCGCTCGTGGTGGACGCGGGCGCCCTGACGCACGTGGCGCGGGCGCGCGCCGCGGGCGCGAGGGCGATCGGCGCGGACCGCGTGCTCCTCACGCCGCACGCGGGCGAGCTGGTGCGCACGCTCGACTCGCTCCGTCATGACGTCACCCCCGCGGACGTCGAGCGCGACCGGGTCGGCCACGCGCGGCTCCTCGCCGAGGCCGCCCGCGCGACGGTGCTGCTCAAGGGCGCGGTGACCATGATCGCCTTGCCCGGCGGAGGCGTGATCGAGCTGCCCGAGGCGCCGGCGTGGCTGGCGACGGCGGGCGCGGGCGACGTGCTCGCCGGCATCGCCGGCGCGCTCCTGGCCCAGGGGGTCGCGGCGCCCGAGGCGGGCGCCTGCGCGGCCTGGGTCCACGCGCGCGCCGCGGAGCTGGCGTCCGGCGGGGGTCCGATCGCGGCGCTCGACGTCGCGGACGCGGTTCCCGCGGCCGTCGCGGACGCTCTCGACGGCCGCAGGTAGCCCGCCACGTTCGCGTCGGCGGCTCGCGAACCCCTGGACTCAGGAGCCGCGACGCGTGGCGATCCTGCGTGCCACCGCGGCGGCCATCGCCGCTCCCAGCGCCGCCGGGCCGATCACCCCGACAAGCACCGACAGCAGCGTCGCGACGATCTCTCCGTCGCCGAGCAGCGACATGACGACCATCGTGATCGCGAACGGCGTCGCGAGCGCCGACGCTGCCGCGGATTGCAGCAGGACGTGCCGGGACGGCTCGAGACCGGCGGCACGGTCGGCGTACCGTTGTCCGAAGACGACGGCGGCGAGCGGGACCACGCTGACGAGCGCGACCAAGGCGACGAGTCCGTCGACCATGGCGAGTATCAGGGCGCTCGTATCCGCCATCGAGTCGCCCGAGAGCGCCGCGTACAGCAACGCGCCGAGCGGGACCAGAACCAGGGTGGCGAGCAGATAGGAGAGCATGCCGACCGGCAGCGCCAGGCTCCTGAGGTCGTCAGGAGAGACACGTCGGACGGTTCGGCTCCCGTGCGCGAGGGTGTCCATGATGCACCTCCTCAGCGGCGGCGCGGGACGGCTGCGCCGTCACCTCCATCGTCCCACCACAGCGGCTGTCGGGCGCGTTCGCGACGGCCCGCCTACCGCCCGATGCCGAACATGACGACGGCCGTCCACCCCAGGACCACCACGTACCCGAGCACCCCCACCCAGACGGCCGTGCGGCGCGCGAACGGCGACTCGAGGATGCCGGGCAGCACGGCTCGCGTGAGGCCCGCCGTCAGGCCGCACGGGACGCCGACGGCGATCGCGGCGTAGAGCCCGCCCACCACGTGGAGCGGCTGCCCCATCGCGATGAACACCACGGGTACGACGGCCAGCAGCGCTCCCATGATCGCGAACGCCCGGCCGGCGGCCATGGGCGCGAGCCCGCGGGTGCGGGAGAACAGGACACGTCCGGCCGTGTGGGAGACGAGCACGATCCCCAGCAGCGCGATCGCGACGTTGGTGAACGCCACCCCGATGAACACCCACGAGTGCTCCTCACCCTGCGCATCGGGGGCGAGCGCGCTCACCACGGGTCCGCCCACGTAGGACAGGATCAGCGCGGACGCGCCGTAGACCGGGATGCCGATCGCGGTCGCGAGCCAGGCCGCGCTGGTCGCGCCGACGCTCGCCACGGGGTCGGGCGGGGACTGGAGCTCGGACACGGTGGCCTCCTCGGGTCGCCGTCTGCGGCGTTCTCGGCACCAGTGTGCCAGCGACCTCGATGCTGCGACAGGGGTCAGGACACCGGCGTCACGGTCACCGTGACGCGGTCACCGTTCGCGATCGCCTCCGCGCGCAGGATCGCCTGCTTGACCGGGAGCACGAAGGTCTTCCGCTCCTTCGACGGGAAGATGCTGGTGCGCCACCGCGATCCGCCGAGCGCCACGTCCACCTTGACCGCGCCGAATCCTCGGCGCGGCCCCTGCTGGGCGTCCTCGATCTCGTCGGCGACGTCGAAGGGCAGGTCCACGAAGGTCCACGCCGCGGACTGCGCCTCCCACCGGTAGAGGGTCGCCTCGAAGGTGTGCTCGGCCATGTCGCGAACCTAGCAGCGGGATGGGACCTCCGTCCCGGGCGGGACACCCCTCCGGGCATAGCGTGGAGGGAGCGGGCGTCACCGACGACGTCTCCGCGCGACCCACGCGCGAGCCGCCGGCGACGCCCCTGGAGGCGGGCGCATGACCCAGATTCGCATCCACGGACGCGGCGGTCAGGGCGTGGTCACCGCCGCGGAGATGCTCGCCCGGGCGGGCTTCCTGGCGGGCCACGAGGTGCAGGCGATCCCGAGCTTCGGCTCCGAGCGGACCGGGGCGCCGGTGGTCGCGTACTGCCGGTTCGCCGACGTGCCGCTGCGCACGCGCGAGCCGGTGCTGGAGCCGGACGTCGTGCTGGTCCAGGACCCCACGCTGCTGGGTCCGGCGCAGCCGTTCGCCGGGGTGCGCCCCGGCGGTCTCGTGATCGTCAACACCACCGAGGACGCGCCCTGGGTGCGCGAGCACGCGGGCGACGGCGAGGTCGACGCGACCGTGGTGACGGTGCCCGCCACCCGGATCAGCCTCGACACGGTGGGGCTGCCCAAGCCGTCCGCTGCGATGCTCGGCGCGTACGCCGGGCGCGCGGACCACGTCACCCTCGCCGCCGTCCAGCAGGTGTTCCGCGACCGCTTCCCCGGCCGGGTCGGGGAGGCCAACGCGACGGCCGCCGCCGTCGCCTACGCCCACGTGCGCGGCGAGCCCGACCCGCGCATCGTCCCGTCCGCGGAGGTGTCCCATGCGTGAGGTGCTCGAGGGTTCTCAGGCCGTGGCGCGCACCGTCGCGCGGTGCCGTCCGGGCGTGGTGTGCGCGTACCCGATCTCCCCGCAGACCCACATCGTCGAGGCGCTGTCCGTGATGGCGCGCACGGGCGAGCTGCGCGACTGCGAGTACGTCAACGTCGAGTCGGAGTTCTCCGCGATGTCCGTCTCGATCGGCGCGTCCGCCGCAGGGTCGCGGGCCTACACCGCGACCGCCTCGCAGGGCCTCCTCTACATGGCGGAGGCCGTGTACAACGCCGCCGGGATGGGGCTGCCGATCGTCATGACGGTCGCGAACCGCGCGGTGGGCGCGCCCATCAACATCTGGAACGACCACTCCGACGCGATGGCGATGCGCGACTCCGGCTGGCTGCAGCTGTACGCCGCGGACAACCAGGAGGCCGCCGACCTCCACGTGATCGCGTTCGCGGCCGCCGAGGAGCTCGGCATCCCCGCCATGGTGTGCATGGACGGGTTCGTGCTCACCCACGCCACGGACGTCCTGGAGCTCGCGACGCAGGAGCAGATCGACGGCTTCCTGCCGCCCTACTCCCCCACCCAGGTGCTCGACATCGACCGGCCGACCACGATCGGCACCATGGCGGGCCCGGAGTCGTTCACGGAGACGAAGTACCTGCAGCACCTGCGGTTCCTCGACGCCGCCGACGTGGTCGAGGCCTGGTCGGACCGGTTCACCGAGGCGTTCGGTCGTGAGGCCGGAGGGCTCGCGGTCCGCTACGACCCCGACACGCTGGACCGCGACCGGTCGGCTCCCCCGGCGGGCGCCGAGGACCTGGTCGTGGTGGCCATGGGGTCGGTGATCGGCACCCTGCAGGAGGCGATCGCGCCGATGCGCGCCGAGGGCCTGCCGGTCCGCCTGGTCGGGATCTCCGCGTACCGGCCGTTCCCGCGGGAGGCGCTCAAGGCGGCGCTGGGCGAGTCGCGGCACATCGTGGTGATCGACCGGGCCCTGGAGCTGGGCTCGGGCGGCGTGCTCACGGGATGCGTCGGCCGCGCCCTCGCCGGCACGGGCTCCCGCATCCACTCCGTGGTCGCGGGGCTCGGCGGTCGCCCGATCCTCGAGGGCTCCCTGCGCGACGTCATCGCCCGGGCGCTGGCGGGCGAGCAGCGCGGGCTCGAGTTCCTCGACCTCAAGACGGGCGGCGTCCCCGTGCCGCCCGTGGGCGCGACGGAGGTGGCGCGATGAGCACGGTCCACATCCCGTTCCTGCAGACCGGCACCCTCGCCGTGGGCGGGAGGCTGCTGGACGATGCGGAGCGCTCGGTCCAGTCGCAGGCCGACCGACCGTCCTCGCTCACCCGGGGTCACCGTGCGTGTCAGGGCTGCGCCGAGGCGCTCGCCGCGCGCTGGGTCATGGACACGGCGGTCGAGGCGGCCGACGGCAGGCTGGTGGTCGCGAACGCGACTGGCTGCCTCGAGGTGTTCTCGACGCTCTATCCCGAGAGCGCCTGGAAGCCGCCGTGGATCCACTCGCTCTTCGCCAACGCCGCCGCCGTGGCGACCGGGATCGCGTCCTCCCTGCACGCGCAGGGCCGCGACGACGTGCGTGTCCTGGCCCAGGGCGGCGACGGCGGCACCGTCGACATCGGGCTCGCTGCCGTGTCCGGCATGTTCGAGCGCAACGACGACGTGCTGTACGTCTGCTACGACAACCAGGGCTACATGAACACGGGCGTGCAACGCTCGTCGGCCACCCCGCCCTCGGCTCGCACCGCGACCACGCCGGCCGTGGGCCGCCAGCCGGGCGCGCCCCAGGGCACCGGCAAGTCGATGGTGAAGATCGCGATGGCCCACGAGATCCCCTACGTCGCGAGCGCCACGGTGGCGGACCTCCGCGATCTTGAGGCCAAGGTCCGCACCGCGATGTCGATCCACGGCGCGCGGTACCTGCACGTGCTGGTGCCGTGCCCGCTGGGCTGGGGATCGAGCTCCTCGGAGTCGATCTCCCTGTCGCGGGCCGCCGTGCAGTCCGGGATCTTCCCCGTGGTCGAGGCGCGCGCGGGCGAGCTCACCGACGTCCAGCGCATCCGCGAGCGCATGGACGTCGAGGCGTACCTGCGGCCGCAGGCGCGCTTCGCGCACCTGTTCAAGCCCGGCGGCGAGGACGCCCTGAACCGCTGGCGCGCGCTCGCCGAGGCGAACATCCGTCGCTACGACCTGCTGGGAGGACGACCATGAGCGGCCACGACGCCCCTCCGACCCTGGGGCTGAGCACGGGTCCGGCGACCTCGCTGAGCTATCACACGGGCACGTGGCGCACCGAGCGGCCGGTCTACGTCGACCTCGCTCCCCCGTGCTCGCTGGCGTGCCCCTCGGGCGAGGACATCCGCTCCTGGCTGGGCTCCACCCAGGAGGGCGAGGCGGGCTTCGAGACCGCGTGGCGGCGCATCGTCGCCGCGAACCCGCTGCCCGCCGTCATGGGTCGCATCTGCTACCACCCCTGCCAGGCGGCCTGCAACCGCGGCGAGGTCGACGAGGAGGTCGGCATCAACGCGGTCGAGCGCTTCCTGGGCGACACCGCGCTCGAGCGGGGGTGGGCGCTGCCGGTGCCCACCGCATCGTCCGGACGCCGCGTCCTGGTGGTCGGATCCGGACCCGCGGGGCTGTCCGCGGCGTACCACCTGCGGCAGCGCGGGCACGACGTCACGGTCCGGGAGGCGGCCGCCGAGCCGGGCGGAATGATGCGCTACGGCATCCCCGCGTACCGGCTGCCGCGAACGGTGCTCGCCGCGGAGATCCGCCGCATCGAGGCGACCGGCGTCCGGATCGAGTGCGGCGTGCGGGTGGACAGCCTGGACGATGCGCAGGCCGAGTTCGACGCGGTGGTCCTGACCGTGGGGGCCGGGGTCGCGCACCACGTGGACATCCCCGCGGGCGCGGCGGCGAAGATCGTCGACGCGATCGACGTGCTCCGCGACGTGGCGTCGGGCAACGCTCCGCTGCTGGGTCGCCGGGTCGCGGTGTACGGCGGCGGCAACACCGCGATGGACGCGGCGCGCACCGCCCGGCGCCTCGGGGCGTCCGACGCGGTCGTGGTCTACCGGCGCACGCGCGAGCAGATGCCCGCGCATCCGACGGAGCTCGAGGACGCGGTCGGCGAGGGCGTCCGGGTGCAGTGGCTGTCGACCATCTCGGAGGTGTCGGGGCCGACCGTCACCATCGAGCGGATGGAGCTCGACGAGTCCGGCCGCCCGGTCGGAACCGGGGTGTTCGAGGAGCTCGACGCGGACACCGTGATGCTGGCGGTGGGCCAGGAGGCGGACCTGTCGCTGCTGTCCGGCGTGGACGACGTCGACGTGCGCGACGGCGTGATCGCCGTGGACCCCGGCACCCTGATGACCGGGCGCGACGGGGTGTTCGCGGCGGGCGACGCCTCGCCGGGATCCCGGACCGCGACGTTCGCGATCGGGCGGGGGGCGCGGGCCGCGGCCGCGGTCGACGCGTGGCTGGCCTCGCGCGTGCTGCCGGCCGAGCCGGTGGTCCGCGAGGCGGAGGCGTCCCGGCTCAACGCCTGGTACTACTCCGACGCCCCGAAGCAGCACCGGGCGGAGCTCGAGGCGGCCCGGCGCGTCACCGGTTTCGAGGAGGTGCTGGCGGGACTCGACGCGGAGCACGCGGTGTTCGAGGCGCGGCGATGCATGTCCTGCGGGTCGTGCTTCGAGTGCGACAACTGCTTCGGGATGTGCCCGGACGACGCGATCCGGAAGCTCGGCCCCGGGATGAGGTACGAGATCGACTACGACTACTGCAAGGGCTGCGGGATCTGCGCGGCGGAGTGTCCGTGCGGAGCGATCGACATGATCCCCGAGGAGCGGTAGCGCGATGCGTCCCGGGAGGAGATGAGGGTACGGAATCGGCTGATTCGTACTCTCATCTCCTCACAGCGCGCGGCGGAGCGCGGCGACCGCGGCGGCCACCACGGAATCGGGCGGCAGCGTGGCGTCCACCACCACGCCCGCCTCGTCGTCGTCGAGCATCTCCAGCGTCGCGTACTGCGACGCGACCAGGCTCGCGGGCATGAAGTGCCCCTCGCGCGACGATGCGCGACGCAGGGCCTCCTCCTCCGTCAGGTGAAGGTGCAGGAAGGACGCGGTGGGAGCGCCGGCACGGATGCGGTCGCGGTAGGCACGACGCAGCGCCGAGCATGCGAGCACCAGGCCTCCGGATGCCTCCGCCTCCGCGAGCGCCGCGCCGCAGGCGTCGAGCCAGGGCCAACGGTCGTCGTCGGTCAGAGGCACGCCCGAGGCCATCTTGGCGGTGTTCTCGGCAGGGTGGAGGTCGTCGCCGTCCGCGAACGGCACCCCGAGCGCGGCGGCGAGCGCGGCCCCGATGGTGGACTTGCCGGTCGCCGACGGGCCCATCACGACGACGAGAGGGGCACGCTGCGTCGCACCTGGGCCACGACTCGGAATCGACCTGGCAGGCATGTCGCTACGGTACCGGGAGCCCCGGTCCACGGCCGGCCTGCGTGCCGTCCATCTCCGCGCCACGGGAGCCATGTGCACGTCATCGACCAGGCCTGCATGTGTCTACTCGTGTTCAGGCAGCCGCGGCGCCGACCAACCAGGGTCACGGCCGATGAGCGCGGCGCGCGTGACGGCGGCTGAGCCGAATCGATCGCGGACCGCATCGAGGGCGGTGTCGATGCGCGCCCCGTCATGCCAGTCGATCGGGAGCTCGGGCTGCACCGAGCCGGCGCTGGTCAGCTGCGCGAGCGAGACGCCGATGAGGGTGACGCCCCGGCCGGAGATGTCGGGACCCGCCGCCGCGAGCAATCGCTGGGCGACGCCGAGCAGCACCTCGGTGCGATCGGTAGGCGCGGCAAGCGTGTGCGATCGGGTCGCCTTCGTGAAGTCGCCGTAGCGGAGCCTCAGGACCACGGTGGCGCACACCGATCCGCGATCGCGCAGGCGCCTCGCGAGGCCGTCGACGATCTGGGTGAGGATCAGCCCGAGCTCACCACCGGTGTACGACCGATTGCCGAGCGCGCGTTGCGAGCCGATGGATCCGTGGCGCTTGGTCGTCTCGACCGGCCGCGGGTCCCGGAGCCGGGCCAGCGCGTGCAGATGCGCCCCCGCCGCCTTGCCGAGCCACTGCTCGGCGGTCGCCGCTTCGAGCTCGGCCAACTGCCCGACGGTGTAGACGCCGTTGCCGTGAAGCTTCTCCGCGGTCACCGCGCCCACGCCCCAGAGCCGTTCGACGGGGAGTGGATGAAGGAACGCCTCCTCGCTCTCCGGCTCCACGACGAGGAGACCGTCGGGCTTGCTGACCGCGCTCGCCACCTTCGCGAGGAACTTGGTTCTCGCGACGCCCACCGAGATCGGAAGCCCGACCTCGGCACGTACGCGCTCTCGCAGGCGCACGGCGATCTCCTCAGGAGTCCCGACGAGACGGCGAAGCCCGCCCACCTCGAGGAACGCCTCATCGATCGAGACGCCCTCCACGTACGGAGTGGTGTCCCGGAAGATCGCGAACACTGCACGGCTCGCGGCCGAGTAGGCCTCCATGCGGGGAGGGACGACGATGGCGTCGGGGCAGAGCGCACGCGCCCGCCGCACCCCCATCGCGGTGCGCACGCCCCGGGCCTTCGCCTCATAGCTCGCGGCCACCACGACACCGCCGCCCACGATCACAGGACGTCCGCGCAGTGCGGGCTCGTCGCGCTGCTCGACCGAGGCGTAGAACGCGTCGAGGTCGGCGTGGAGCACCGTCGCTTCGCCGCGCATCCCACACCTCCCGTCGCCACACGCTCTTCCCGGAATGGTCTCACCCGGTCCCGACACCGCGTGGGTGCGCCCGAGTGTCGGTTGACTCTGACCGCCACGAGCACCGGTCAGTGCGGGAAGGATCTCGGCCGTGCTCAAGTCCTATCCCGCCGAGTTCCGTCGTGATGTCGTCGCGGTCACCCGTCAGGGCGGCTCGATCGCGCAGATCGTGAAGGACCCCGGCATCGCCGAGTCGTGCCTGCGTGTGGGCCAGGCGGGACTTGAACCCGCGACCGATGGATTATGAGTCCACTGCTCTAACCGGCTGAGCTACTGGCCCGGGGCCCCCGAGGAGGCCGCCGGACAGTCTAGCCGGGGCCGCAGGCGCCCCCGCGGTGTCATCACCATGCCCGAAGATCCGGTACAGTATTCGAGCGCGATCCTCCGTAGCTCAATTGGCAGAGCAGCCGACTGTTAATCGGCAGGTTACTGGTTCGAGTCCAGTCGGGGGAGCCACCGGAGCCGGTCCTCATCGAGGGCCGGCTCCTTCTCTTTCCAGGCCTTTCACCGCGCCAGGCGATGCGCCCGCTCGACCAGCGCATCGGCCACCGTGTTGCGGTAGACGGTGAGGAGCTGCTGCCGCTCGATCCGCTCGCGGCGGTTCAGCCGCGGCTCCGCGAGCACGCCCCACCCCAGCAGCGCGGCGCCGATCAGCCCCACGCCGGGGTCGCCGAACACGATCGCGTATGCGAGCACCAGGGGCGCCGCAAGGATCAGCAGCGGCGAGCGGTCCCACCACGGGCGCAGGGAGCCCTCGTCCCGCATCGCGCGGCGCACCACCCCCGGCGCGTGCCGGGTCAACGCCGCGACGCGCACATCCCGCAGCGCCCGGGTCGAGGGCACGAGCGACTCGTCGAGCGCGGCCACGTCGTGGCGCGCCCGCGTGCGGACCGTGCGCACGGCGTCCATATTCGGGACGTTACCAGCGGCGCCCCCGAACGCAAGTGGAGCACCGGCGCTATCCCCCGAACGCCACCGTGCCGTCCGGGCCCACGGGCGAGAAGGGGTTCATCGCGACCTCCCACACGTGGCCGTCGGGGTCGGCGACGTACCCGCTGTAGCCGCCCCAGAACACCTTCTCCGGTCGCTTCAGCAGGGTCGCGCCGGCGGCCAGCGCCTGGTCGACCACCGCGTCCACCTCGGCCTCCGTCGGGTAGTTCTGAGCGAGCGTCATGGCGCCCGTCCCGAGAGCGGCGCCGGGCCTCCCCTGGTCCGCGGCGAGATCCTCGCGCCCGAACAGCCCGATCACCACGCCGTTCGCCTGGAAGAAGACGATGCCCTCCTGCGCCTGCGCGGGCCTCCACCCCCAGGCCTCGTAGAAGGCGCGGGAGCGGGCGAGGTCGGCGACCCCCAGGGTGATGAAGGACACGCGCGGGGCGGGCATGCGGGCTCCTCTCGAGGCTGCTCCCACCCTACGCGCGCGACCTACAGCGTGGCGGCGTCCTGCTCGACCTTCGCGTCCGAGGTCCCGGTGCCGGAGATGATCCGGTGACGGACGGCACCGGACACCGTGTCGACCAGCACGGTCACCACGATGATCACGAACAGCAGGATCCCGATGAAGTCCCATTCGCGGTACCGGAAGGCCTGCGACAGCACCGAGCCGATGCCTCCCGCGCCGATGATGCCCAGGATCGCCGAGGCGCGGATGTTGATCTCGAAGCGGTAGAGCCAGAACGCGAGCACCTCGGGCAGCACCTGCGTCCAGTACGTCCAGCGCAGGATGGCGCTGCCGGGCGCGCCCGATGCGCGGGCCGCCTCCACGGGGCCGGGGTCGATGCCCTCCAGCGCCTCCGCCGTGAGCTTCCCGAGCGTCCCGACCGCTCCGATGCCGAGCGCCAGCGCGCCCGCGTTGGCGCCGAAGCCGAAGATCGGGAGCAGCAGGATGATCGCGAACACCAGCTCGGGCAGCGTGCGGATCGCGTTGAGGATCACGCGCGTGACCTGCACCACGACGGGATGCGAGACGTTCCGCGCGGCGAGGAAGCCCATCGGGATCGACAGCGCCGCCCCGATCATGGTGCCGATCCACGCCATCGAGATCGACTCGAGCATGCCGCCCAGCGCGGCGGACCAGTACTCGCTGTACGGCTCGGAGAACGGGTTCTGCACGAGCCCCTTGAGCATCAGGTAGAAGTACCGCCAGCCCTCGGTGAAGATGTCCGGCAGCTTGCCCCAGTCGGCGTTGGACAGCCAGCCCCCGCCGACGACGAGCAGGACGAGCACGATCGCGCCGATGGTGGCGCGGGCCTTGCCTGGCTCCTCGGGGCGGACGGTACGCGTCGGCGACGCGGTCTCGGCGCTCACACGAGCCTCCTTCGCAGGTACTGGGAGACCTGGTCGATGATCAGCACCACCACGAACATGCTGATGACGATCGCCGAGACGTTCTCGTAGTTGAAGCGCGCGAACTGCACCTGGATCAGCTGGCCGATGCCGCCACCGCCCGCGTAGCCGATGACCACCGACGAGCGGATGTTGAGCTCGAAGATGTAGAGCGCGTAGGACAGGAAGTTCGGCAGGATCTGCGGCTGCACCGCCCAGCGGGCGCGCGAGAACGTGCCCGCGCCGGAGGCGTCCGCGGCCTCGAGCGGCCCGGGCTCGACGGCGTCGATGGTCTCCGCCGTGAGCTTGGCCGCGATGCCGATGTTGAAGATGAACAGCGCGAGGATGCCGGCGAGCGAGCCGACGCCGACGAGCGCGACGAAGATCAGCACGTACGCGACGTCGGGCAGGGACCGCAGCACCGCGAGGAACCACTTGGTCGCCCGGTACAGGGCGTTCGACCGGTTGGTCACCTTCGACGCCATGTACGCGAGCAGCAGGCCCACGAGGATGCCGAAGAAGCTCGCGACGAGCGCGATCGAGATGGTCTCCACCCACGCGTTCCACGACCTGCCGAGGTACGCCCAGTTGGGGTGCAGGAACTGCTCGACCACCACCCAGCCGTTGGCGAAGTCGGTGAACAGCGGGCGGAGCGTGAAGTCGATCTCCCACGCCGCCCACACCGTGATGGCCGCCGTGATGAGCAGGCCCGCGACCAGCGGCCGGCTCACCGGGGGCTTGCGGGGACGCGACGGCGCCGGGGCGCCCGCGGACGTGGCCGTCATGCGTGCCCGGGCAGGACGTCGTCGGCGGTCAGCGAGCGGCCGTAGATGTCCTCGAACACCGCATCGTCCGCCTCGGCGCCCGTACCGTCGAACACCATCTTCCCGGCGCGCATCCCGATCACCCGGTCGCCGAACTGGCGGGCCAGGTCAAGGAAGTGCAGGTTCACGAGCGTGGTGATGCCCAGCTCGCGGTTGATGCGCTGCAGGTCCTTCATGACCATCTGCGCGGTGGGCGGGTCCAGCGACGCGACCGGCTCGTCCGCGAGCATCACGCGCGGGTCCTGCGCGAGGGCCCGGGCGATCGCCACGCGCTGCTGCTGACCGCCGGACAGCTGCGAGGCCCGCGTCCAGGCCTTCTCGACGATCCCGACGCGCTCGAGCGACTGGTAGGCGCGCTCCTTCTCGTCGGCGGTCCACGCGCCGAGCAGCGAGCGGTACGCGGGGATCCCGTGCATCTGGCCCATCATGACGTTGTTCATGACGGAGGTGCGCTTCACCAGGTTGAACGACTGGAAGATCATCCCGATCCCGGAGCGCACGTCGCGGAGCTTGCGCTGCGAGGCGCCGGCGACCTCGGCCCCGTCGACCTTGAGGCTGCCCTCGGTGACGGGCACCAGCCCGTTGATGGTGCGGATCAGCGTCGACTTGCCGGCACCCGACAGGCCGACGACGACCACGAACTGGCCGTCGGGGATGGTGAGGGACACGTCGTCCAGGCCGACCACCCCGTTGGGGTAGCGGACGGTGACGCCTGAGAGCTCGATCATGTGACTTGCCTATCAAGAAAGGGGCGCCGGCGGCCAGCCACAGGGCCGACCGCCGGCGCGTTGGACGGACGAACGCTTCTGCTTACTCGGAGCCGAAGTTCTCGTACGTCGGAGCGACGAAGTTCTCGAACGCGTCCTGGTTCGCGGCCTCGAGGCCCTCGATGTCGTACACGGCGGCGAGGGCGGCGAGGCCGTCCTCGGTCGCGGCGACGTCGAGCAGCGCCTGGGTCAGGGTCTCCTGGACCGAGGCGTCGAGGTCGCCGGAGAGGACCACGCCGTCGTTCGGGATGTTGTCGGTGTAGGCGAACACCACGACCTTCTCGCCGACGTCCGAGAACTCCTCCGCGAGGTTGGAGCGGGCGTCGTTGTAGGAGAGGCCGATCGCCGCCTCGCCGTCGTAGACCGCCTGGACGGTCTGCGAGTGGCCGCCGGCGAAGAAGCCGCCGGTGAGGTCGTTGATCGGGTCCACGCCGAGGATGGTCGCGAGCTGGGTCGCCGGGAAGTAGTAGCCGGAGGCCGAGGTGGCGTCGGTCCACGCGATGCTCGCGTCGGCCGGGACGAGCGCGAGCGCGTCCTCACCCTGCGGGCCGGAGTAGCCGGTGGCGCCGTTGCAGTACGAGTAGTTGATGCCCTCGTCGTCGGCCTCGGTGGTGACGTCGTCGAGGCAGTAGGTGCCGGGGTCGTTGGTGAACCACTGGCCCACGTACTCCGACGAGCCGTAGCGCAGCGCCTGGAGGACGATCTCCGCGCCGGCCTCCTCGTGCGCCTGCCACATGGCGATCGGGCCGAGGAAGCCGATGTCGGCCTGGCCCGTCTGCAGCGCGACGACCACCGCGTTGTAGCTGTCGGGGACGAACACCTCGACGGGGATGCCGAGCTCGTCCGACAGCACGCCCGCGAGCGCCTCGCCGTCGGTCGTGATCTGCTCGACGTCGTCCGACGGCACCAGCGCCAGGGTGAGCGACTCGGGCAGGCCCGAGCCCGCGTCCATGGTCGCGTCCGCGCTCGCGGTGGCCTCGTCGGTGGTGTCGCCCGAGCTCGAGCAGCCCGCGACGGCGATCGCGAGGCCCGCCGCGACGGCGGCCGAGGCGAAAATCCGGTTCTTCACAGCTTCAACCCTCCAGGTCAATCCTGAGCCGCCCTGCCGGCGGCGAGGCCGCCCGGGGACGGACGGCCTCCTGGCAGGCTAATCGGGTTGAGGCGCCGAGTGCCGCTATGTCGTCAAGAGTTCTTCGCATGGTTACATGCCGTTCATCGGCACTTTGCCATTTCGAGACAATTGGCGAGTCACCCTGCGTCGCGGAGCTCCCGCCGACGCTGCTCGAGACGGATCATCTCGGCGAAGGCCTCCTGGGCGCCCTCGCTTCCCGCCCCGGCCCGCTGCATCCGGCCGCGCAGATCCGCGATCTGACGGGTGAGGCTGTGGTCCAGCAGCCGCGCCAGCACCGAGCGCGCGTACGCGCCGAGCTCCGACGGCTTGTCGTGCGGCAGCGGGGTGACCGCGAGCTGCGACACGGTCGCGGCCACGTCCGGCCCGGCCTGCTCGAGCACCGCGCCGACCCAGTCCCCGTCGACGCCGCCGGGTCCGCCGGCCGCCTCGATCGCGTCGTAGATCAGGCCGTACTGCGGCACGGTGAAGGCGTCGCGGGACAGCTCGAGGTAGATCTGCACGCACGCCGGATCCTCGGCGACCTGACGATCGGCCTGCAGCAGGACGCCCAGCGACAGCGCCTCGGCGCGCACCACGGGATCCCGCGGGTTCGGCCGAACCGCGCCCACCGTCGCGATCTGGCCGGTCTCCGGGTCCATCGGCGGCGGGCCGTCGTCGTACGGCCGCGGTGCCTCCCCCGCTCCGGCGGGGGACGATGCGGCGCCCCGGCCCGCGGGGGCCGTCCCCGCTCCGGGAGGCCGCGCACCGGTCCCGCCCCGCGCATCGTCCCTCCCGGAGGATCGCGAGACTGCCCGCAGCACGTCGGCGGGCTCCATCCCGAGCCATCCGGCGAGACGGCGCGCGTACTCGGGCCGCAGCGCGGTGTCGCGGATCCGGGCGACGATCGGCGCGGCCGTCCGCAGCGCGGCCACGCGACCCTCGGGGGTCTCGAGGTCGTGCGCCGCGAGGGAGGCCTTGATGACGAACTCGAACAGCGGCACCCGCCGGTCCATGAGCTGCGCGACCGCCGTGTCGCCGTAGAGCTGACGCAGGTCGCACGGGTCCTTGCCCTCGGGGTCGACGGCGACGAAGGTCTGCGCGAGGAACTGCTGGTCGAGCGCGAAGGACTTGAGCGCGGCGTTCTGCCCGGCCTCGTCCCCGTCGAACGTGAAGATCACCTTCGCCCCGGTGGAGCCGACCTTGAGCTGCGCCTGGCCGGTGTCGCCCATGAGCCGGCGCACCACCTTGACGTGGTCCTCCCCGAACGCGGTGCCGCAGGTCGCGACCGCGTTCGTCACACCCGCGAGGTGGCACGCCATCACGTCCGTGTAGCCCTCGACCACCACGGTGGTCCGCTCCGACCGGATGGCGCCCTTGGCGAGGTCGATCCCGTAGAGGACGTGGCTCTTCTTGTAGATCTGCGTCTCAGGGGTGTTGAGGTACTTGGGTCCCTGGTCGTCCTCGTGGAGGCGCCGGGCCCCGAAGCCGATGACGTCACCCGTGACCTCGCGGATGGGCCACACGAGCCGGCCGCGGAAGCGGTCGTAGACGCCGCGCTGACCCTCGGATACGAGCCCCGAGGCCTTCAGCTCGGCCTCCGTGAAGCCCTTGCCGCGCAGGTGATCGGTGAGGTGCGACCACCCCTGAGGGGCGTAGCCGCAGCCGAACGTCCGCGCCGCCTCCCCGTCGAAGCCCCGCTCCCTCAGGAAGTCCCGGGCGATGCGGGCCTCGGGGCTGGCCAGCTGCTCGGCGAAGTACTCGGCCGCGACGCGGTGCGCCTCGAGCAGGCGGCGGCGCATGCCCGCGCCCGACTCGGAGCCCCGGCGCCCCCCGGACTCGTAGCGGAGCGTGACACCCGCGCGATCCGCGAGGTACTCCACCGCCTCGGCGAACGGCAGGCCGTCCATCCGCATGACGAACTCGATCACGTCGCCGCCCTCGCCGCACCCGAAGCAGTGCCAGCGCCCGACGGCGGGGCGCACGTGGAAGGACGGGGAGCGCTCGTCGTGGAACGGGCACAGGCCCTTGAGCGAGCCGACCCCCGCGGGCTTCAGGGACACGTGCTGGCCCACGATGTCCTCGATGGGTGCGCGCTCGCGGACCGCCGCGATGTCGTCCCTGTTGATCGTGCCCGCCACGGGCCAAGGGTACCGGCGCGGGAGCGGGCCGCAGCGCTCCTCACCGCAACGCTCGGGAGGAGCTTGGCACCGCAGGCCGCTACCCTGGTACGAGCATCCCGATGGAAGGACATCAGCTGTGAGAGTGGACGCATTCCTCGCCGACTCGGCCGAGGTCGTGCAGAACAAGATCTACGCGCTGGGCGCGGGATGGAACATCATCTTCGTCCGCGGCTTCCCCGCGGTCCACCGCCGCCTCTCGGTCGGCGCCGTGGTGCACGTCCCGTTCACGGAGACCAACCGCACCCACAACTTCGAGCTCAAGCTGCTCACCGAGGACGGCGTCGAGTACCCGATCGGCGTGCGCCCGGACGCGGACGGCAAGCCCGCCCCCGTGCGCGCGATGGGCGGCGAGTTCACCGTCGGCCGTCCCCCGCACCTGGTGGACGGCGACGAGCAGGTCGCGAGCTTCGCCTTCACCATCGACGGCCTCCGCTTCGACAAGGCCCGGCTGTTCTCCTGGGTGATCTCGATCGACGGCGAGGAGATGACGCGCCTGCCGATGCGCGTCCAGCAGGCGGCTCAGCAGGCCTGACGCGTGGAGATCTACACCGGGGTGATCTACCCCCTGGTGCTGATCGTCGCCGCCGTGCTGGCGGTGACCGGCATCGTGACCCTGCTGTACCCGCCGGCGCACCGCGTGCTCCAGTGGGCGGTCTCGGCGACCTGGGGAGCGGTCGGCGTGCACCTGGTCGCCGTGGTGATCCTGCTGCTGTCGGGAAGCTCGGCGGGGCTGGTGCTCACCCTCGGCTACCTGCTCGCCTCGGTGGCGCTGCTGCCCCTGCTGGGGATCGGACGGCTGGGCACGCCGGAGGCGGCGGCCGCCGATCCCGACCCCGAGCGCCCCGTCCTGTCGCCCGCCCAGATCGCGCGCGTCGACGCCGCGTCGGCCGCGATCGTCGCGATCGCGCTCGCCGTGCTCGCATGGCGCGTGCTCATCATCCTGGAGACCGCCGCATGAACCCCGTGGCGCGCATCGCGCTGATCGTCGCCTACGCCGTCCTCGGGCTCGCGGCGACCGGCCGCTCGGTGGTCCAGATCACCACCAAGTTCTCCGAGGCCCCGCTCGCGTACTCCGTGTCGGCGGTCTCCGCCGTGCTGTACGTGATGATCGCGGTGGCGCTGTGGAAGCGGTGGAGGAGCCTCGCGGTCGCGGGCACCGTTGTCGAGCTCGCCGGCGTGCTGATCGTCGGCACGCTCGGGTACGTCGAGTCCTCGTGGTGGCCCGACGAGACGGTGTGGACCGGCTACGGCTCCGCCTACGGCTGGGTGCCGCTCGCGCTCCCGATCGTGGCGCTGACGCTCCTGCTGCGCGGCCGTCGGGCCCGGGCGACGGCGGACGATGCGGTGGTGACCGATGGTTGACACGCACCTCGAGCATGGCCGCCGCACCCCCGCCCAGGCGGCGCTGGACGTGGTCCGTGGCGCGCTGATCGGCACCGCCGAGACCGTGCCCGGCGTCAGCGGCGGCACGGTGGCGCTCATGACGGGCGTCTACGAGACGCTGCTGACCTCCGCCGGCCATGCGATCGCCGGCATCCGTGAGGGAGCCGTCGACCTGGTCCGCGGACGCGGTCTCGCGCGGGCACGAGCCCAGTTCGCGAACGTCCGCTGGGCGGTGCTCCTGCCCGTGCTGATCGGCATGGGCATCGCGCTGGTGTCGATGGCCCACGTCATGGAGACGCTGGTCACCGAGCATCCGGAGACGATGCGCGGCTTCTTCCTCGGCCTGGTGCTCGCCTCCCTCGCCGTGCCCTACCGGCACGCCACCGCATCGTCCGCCCCGCGCCGGGGGCCGGGGCGGCTGGGCGCGCGCGAGTGGGCGATCGCGGCGGCCGCCGCGGTGGTCGTCGCGGTGATCCTCTCGTTGCCGGTCGCCCAGCTCGAGCCCGCGCCCTACGTGCTCGTGCCCGCAGGCGCGATCGCGGTCTCCGCCCTGGTGCTCCCGGGCCTGTCGGGTTCGTTCCTGCTGCTGACCATGGGACTGTACGAGCCGACGCTCGAGGCGCTCAACGACCGCGACCTGGGCTACCTCGCGCAGTTCGCGGTGGGCGCCGTGATCGGCCTCGTGTCGATCGTCAAGCTGCTGCAGTGGCTGCTCGAGCACCACCGGCGGCTCACGCTGGTGATCCTGACCGGCGTGATGGCCGGGTCGCTCGTGGCGCTGTGGCCGTGGCAGGACGACGCGCGCGGCTACCTCGCGCCGACCGGGAGCGTCGCGGGCCCGCTGCTCGCGACGCTGGGCGGCTTCGCGATCGTGGTGATCGTGCTGATCGCCGAGCATCGGCTCCTCGCCCGCCGCGAGGCTCGCGAGCAGGACGCCGCCTAGGAGATCGCGGTCCGGCGGCGCACCACGTAGCGGTGGTGCCAGTCGTAGGCGGACTTGTCGGTGAGCGACGCCACCTGGTCGATCGCCACCCTCAGCCGCGCTGCATCGCCCGCCGCCTCGCGATGCATGACGGCGAAGTGCGGCTCGAGCGCCTCCTCCCCCAGCTCCACGAGGGCGCCGACCAGGTCGGCGAGACGCTGCCGCTGCTGCGTGTACGCCGGCTTGCGCTCGCGCGGCGCCATGAGGAAGTGCACGGCGATGCCCTTGAGCATGAGGATCTCGTCGGCCGTCTCCTGCGGGATCACCAGCTGGGCGTGGTGCCGCGTGAGGGCACCGTCGCCGTAGCGCTGGCGCGTGGCCGTGGCCACGGTCTCGACGGTGCGGCCGATCAGCTGGCTCGTCATGTCCTTGAGGGTGGCGAGCGCACGGAACGAACCGTCGTACTCGTCCATCCACCACGGCTCCGCCTGGAGCCTCGCGAGCGCGGCGAGCAGCGCGTCCGGGTCTCCTCGCCCGTACCACTCACGGGCGTGGGCGACGATCTCGCGCGCGCGCCCGGGATCCCGCAGCACCCCGAGCGACACCGTGTGGTGCACCACCGAGTCCTCGACGTCGTGCACCGAGTAGGCGACGTCGTCGGCGAGGTCCATCACCTGGGCCTCGAAGCTCTGGCCGCGGTCCGGGGCGTCCTCACGCAGCCAGCGGAACACCGGAAGGTCGTCGTCGTAGACGCCGAACTTGCGGGTGGGCCGGCCGTCGGGCCGGGTGGGGGTCGCGTCCTCGCGCCACGGGTACTTCACGCTCGCGTCCAGCGTGGCGCGCGTGAGGTTGAGCCCGACGCTCTCCCCCGTCACCGGGTCGAAGGACTTGGGCTCGAGCCGGGCCAGGATGCGCAGCGTCTGCGCGTTGCCCTCGAAGCCGCCGATGTCCTTCGCGACGGCGTCGAGCGCGCGCTCGCCGTTGTGCCCGAACGGCGGATGTCCCAGGTCGTGCGCGAGGCAGGCCGCGTCGACCACGTCCGGGTCGCACCCCAGCACCTTGGCGAGCCCGCGGCCCACCTGCGCGACCTCGAGCGTGTGAGTGAGGCGCGTGCGCACGAAGTCGCCCGTGCCGGCGCCGAGCACCTGGGTCTTAGCCCCGAGGCGCCGCAGGGCCGAGGAGTGGACGATCCGGGCGCGGTCCCGCTCGAAGGGCGTGCGGTTCTTCTGCTTCGGAGGCTCCTGGACGTAGCGCAGCGCATCAGCCTGGGCATAACCGTCCGGAAGCGCGCACACGCTCCGACTCTAGCGGGCGGCCAGATGCACCTGGATGAACCCCTCCCCGAACCTCGCGACCTTCTCCACCGTGAGCTCGCGGCGCTCCGACAGGCCCGCGAACAGGGACGTTCCTCTGCCGAGCACCGTCGGCACCATCGTCGCGACCAGGTGATCGAGCACCCCGGCGACGAGCGCGCTGCGGACTGTCGCGGCGCCGTCGACGTAGACGTCGGCGTCACCCGCCGTCGCCTGGGCGGACGCGACCAGCGCCTCGATGCCTCCCGCGGCCGCGCTCACGCCCGCGCGGGATCCCGTCAGGGGGCGGTGGGTCGCGACCAGCATCGGGGTGTCCCCGTACGGCCAGTCGGCGAAGGACGTGACGATGTCGAAGGTCCGCCGGCCCATGAGGATGCACCCGACCCCCGCGAGGAAGTCGTCGAAGCCCAGGGGGTCGCCGTCCGGCCCCTCCGACCACGGTCCGACGGCGACCGGCGCGGCGCCCGCGGTGCGCCGCTCGAGCCAGGACAGGTCGTCGCGCTCGCCGGCCACGAAGCCGTCGAGCGACATCGCGAGGTACGCGCGGACCCGACCCACGGCATCACCGTATCCCGGCGGGCTGCGGCGGTGCCGAGCAGGAGTGGCCGTCCCGTGCGGCGCGCGGGGAGCTGCGGAGCAGAACTCAGCGTCCCGGCGGGAGGGAGGGGGTGAGGGAGAGAGAGGGAGAGAGGGAGAGAGGGCGGGAGTGGCCGGCGGGTCAGCCGCCGGACACGCTGAGCTCGGCCTCGCGCAGCCGCAGCTCCAGATCCGGGGTGATGTCCTGGGTGTCGAGCCAGCCGTCCGGGCACGCGGGGACGCGGGGCGATCCCTGCCGGCCGCGGGGGCCCTCGGCCTCGGCCCCCGGGTACGGCGAGTCGAGGTCGAGCGTGTCGAGGATCGACCGCAGCTCGGCCAGCGTCGACACGAGCCCGAGCGATCGCCGCACCTCCCCACCGACCGGGTAGCCCTTGAGATACCAGGACATGTGCTTGCGGATCTCCCGCATCGCCTTGTCCTCGTCGTCGCCGAAGTGGGCGACCATGAGCTCGCCGTGGCGGTAGATGGTGTCCGCGACGGTCCGGAGGCCGGGCCGGACCCGCTCGGGCCGTCCCTCGAACGCCGCCTGGAGATCCGCGAACAGCCACGGCCGGCCCATGCAGCCGCGGCCGACCACCACGCCGTCGCAGCCGGTCTCCTCGACCATGCGGATCGCGTCCTCGGCCTGCCAGATGTCGCCGTTGCCCAGCACGGGGATGGTGCGGATCGCGTCCTTGAGCCGGGCGATCGAGGACCAGTCCGCCTCGCCCGAGTAGTACTCGGCGGCGGTGCGCGCGTGCAGCCCGACGGCCGAGACCCCCTCGCGCTCGGCGGTGCGCGCGGCGTCGAGGTACGTGAGGTGGTCGTCGTCGACGCCCTTGCGCATCTTGACCGTCACGGGGATGTCGAACCGCGAGGCCTCGCGCACGGCGGCGCGGACGATGTCGCGGAACAGGTCGCGCTTCCACGGCAGCACCGCTCCCCCGCCCTTCCGGGTCACCTTGGGCACGGGGCAGCCGAAGTTCATGTCGATGTGGTCGGCGCGGTCCTCCTCGCAGATCATCCGCACCGCGGCGCCGATGGTCGCCGGGTCCACGCCGTAGACCTGCACCGAGCGCGGGGTCTCGTCCGGGTCGTGCGCGATGATGCGCAGCGACTCGGGCGTGCGCTCGACCAGCGCGCGGGACGTCACCATCTCGGCGACGTACAGGCCGCCGCCGTGCTCGCGGCACAGGCGGCGGAACGCCGCGTTCGTGATACCCGCCATCGGCGCGAGCACCACCGGGGTGTCGACCTCGAGGGGGCCGATGCGCAGGGGCGGGAGCAGGCGGGTGGTCGAGGTCATGGCGTCCATTCTCTCAAAGCGCCACCGCGCCGACGCCCGTCCCCGGACACACTCGCGCCCGGGCCGCTGAGGGAAAGCCCGGGCGCGAGGCGCCGCGGCGCAGCGATCAAGCGCGCAGCCGCAACGATTCTGGTGAAGGCGGGACACTCCCCTCCTCAGCAGGAGCGCCCCCCGACGTTCCTGTTTTCCCGCCTGACCTCAGCGTGGTCCCTGGTGAGGCGCCCGTCAAGGGCAAAACGGACATTTCATTGAAAAGCGGTGCTATTCGAGGGAATCCTGCGCCGCGGACTGCGGGCGCTCCTCGTCGTCCGCCGGTTCCGCGAGCGCCTCGCCGCCGAGCCCGACGATCAGCGCACCGATGCCCGTGGTGAGCGGCACGGCGAGCACCAGCCCGATCGAGCCGACGAGGGTCCGCACCACCTCGCCCGCGAGCTCCGAGGACGTCACCGCGGTGCTGAGGGGGTTGTCGTAGACCGCGATCAGCATGATCAGCGGAAGGGAGGCCCCCACGTAGGCGAAGGCGATGGTGTAGACGGTCGACGCGATGTGGTCGCGACCGATCCGCATGCCGCGCACGAACAGCTGCCACGGGCCCAGGTCCGGCCGGGCGGCGCCCAGCTCCCAGACCGCCGAGGCCTGGGTGATCGTGACGTCGTTCAGCACGCCCAGCCCCGCGATCATCAGCCCGCACAGCGCGAGGCCGGACAGCGACAGCCGACCCTCGACGAACGCGATGTTGATCTGCGCGTCGTCGGGCACGCCGGGGATGCGCGCGGCGTCCACCGCCCAGGTCCCGAGCACGGCCGTGACGAGCAGTCCCGCGATGGTGCCCAGGTAGGCCGTGGTGGTGCGCGCGTTGGGACCGTGGGCGACGTACAGCAGCACGAACAGCGCGCCCGCGCTGGTCACGAGCCCGATGATCGCGGGCGATCCGCCGTCGAGCAGGGCCGGGATCGTGTAGAAGCCGACGATGCCGAAGGCGGCCACCAGGCCGAGCAGGGCGCCGAGCCCGCGCCACCAGGCCACCGCGAGCACCAGCACCACGTAGAGGATCAGCAGGGCGAGCAGCGGCCCGCCGCGCTCGAAGTCGGAGAAGACCACCGCGCCGTCGTCGAGCTCGATCGCACGGATCCGGTCGCCCTCCTCGAAGGTGAGCGACGGGATCCCGGTGGGAGACATCACCGTCTGCTGCTCATGCCCCTCGGTGGTGACCTCGACGGTGATGTCGCCCGTCGCATCGTCGACCGCGAGCACCGTCGCGTCGACGCGCGAGGCGCCCTCGTAGAGCATCGGCTGGGAGCCGAGCATCGCGAACGTGGACGGCCACGTCACCGCCGCGCCGACCACCACGGCGGCGAGGACCGCGCCGACCAGCGCCCACAGCAGGCGCGTGGTGCCGGGCGTGGCCGCGGGCCGACGCTCCGTCAGATGCGAGTGCCCGGCACCCATGAGCCCGCGGCCGTCACGCGCCGATCAGGCGCTGGGCGAGGTAGCCGCTCACCTGCGAGAGCGCGACGCGCTCCTGCTGCATGGTGTCGCGATCGCGGATGGTCACCGCCTGGTCGTCGAGCGTGTCGAAGTCGATGGTGACGCAGAAGGGCGTGCCGACCTCGTCCTGACGGCGATAGCGCTTGCCGATGGACTGGGTCACGTCCACGTCGATGTTCCACGCCCCGCGCAGCTCCTTCGCGAGCGCCTCGGCCGTCGGCACCAGATCCGCGGACTTCGACAGCGGCAGGACCGCGGCCTTGACCGGCGCGAGGCGCGGGTCCAGGCGCAGCACGGTGCGGGTCTCGGTGCCGCCCTTCGCTGTCGGGACCTCCTCCTCCGTGTACGCCTCGACCAGGAAGGCCATCAGCGAGCGCGACAGGCCCGCCGCGGGCTCGATCACGTACGGCACGTAGCGCTCGTTCGTGGCCGGGTCCAGGTAGCTCAGGTCCTTGCCGGAGTGCTTCGCGTGGGTGCTCAGGTCGAAGTCGGTGCGGTTCGCGATGCCCTCGAGCTCGCCCCACTCGGAGCCCTGGAAGCCGAAGCGGTACTCGATGTCCGTGGTGCCCTTGGAGTAGTGCGAGAGCTTCTCGAGCGGGTGCTCGTACAGGCGCAGGTTGTCCTCGGCGATGCCGAGGTCGGTGTACCAGTTCTTGCGCGTCTCGATCCAGTGCTGGTGCCACTCCTCGTCGGTGCCGGGCACCACGAAGAACTCCATCTCCATCTGCTCGAACTCGCGGGTACGGAAGATGAAGTTGCCCGGCGTGATCTCGTTGCGGAAGGACTTGCCCACCTGCGCGATGCCGAACGGAGGCTTCTGGCGCGAGGTGCGCATGACGTTCTCGAAGTTCACGAAGATGCCCTGCGCGGTCTCGGGGCGCAGGTAATGCAGCCCCGAGTCGTCGGACGCGGCGCCCAGGTAGGTGCGGAGCAGGCCGTTGAACATCTTGGGCTCGGTCCACTGGCCGCGCGTGCCGCAGGCGGCGCAGGCGATCTCGGCGAGGCCGCCCTCGGGGGCGCGGCCCTTCTTCTCCTCGAACTCCTCGAGGAGGTGGTCCTCGCGGTAGCGCTTGTGGCAGGACAGGCACTCCACCAGCGGGTCGACGAACGCGGCGATGTGGCCGGAGGCCTCCCAGACCTGCGGCGGGAGGATCACGGAGGAGTCGAGGCCGACGATGTCGTCGCGCGAGGTGACCATCGCGCGCCACCACTGGCGCTTGATGTTCTCCTTGAGCTCGACGCCCAGCGGCCCGTAGTCCCACGCGGAGCGCGTCCCTCCGTAGATCTCGCCGCACGGGAACACGAAGCCGCGGCGCTTCGCGAGCGAGATGACGTTGTCGAGACGGCTGGGTGCGGCCACGTGAATGCTCCTTGTGGAGGGGTCGGGATAGCTCGGGACAGTCTATCGGTGCGCGAGGAGGGACGATGCGGGCCCGGCGCCCGCGTGCGGGCGCCGCCAGGCGGTCGGGACGATCGTCCTTATTGCGAACGATTATCAATTGCACTACAGTGATGCTCATGAACAAGACGTCCGCGCTGATCGCCGCCGCCGCAGCCTCCTCCCTCGCCCTGACCGCCTGCTCCGCGGGCACCTCGGGCACCTCCGCATCGTCCGACGCCTCGTCGGCGTCGCTCACGGTCGCGACCGCGTTCTACCCGCTGGAGTTCGTGGCCGAGCAGGTGGGCGGCGACCTGGTGTCGCTCGTGTCCATGACGCCCGCGGGCGTGGAGCCTCACGACGTGGAGCTGTCCCCCGCGACCGTCCGCCAGCTGGGCACCGCGGACCTCGCGCTGTACCTGTCCGAGTTCCAACCCGCCGTCGACGACGCGATCTCGACCACCGGCGTCGAGGCGCTCGATGCGGCCGCCGTGGTCGAGCTGCACGAGGCCGAGGAGCACGACCACGAGGAGGAGGGCGAGGACGAGCACGACCACGGCTCCGAGGACCCGCACTTCTGGCTCGACCCGACGCTTCTCGCGGCCTACGGCGACTCGGTGGGCGAGGCCTTCGCAGCCGCCGATCCCGACAACGCCGAGACCTACACGGCGAACGCCGCCGCGTTGCACGCCGCCCTCGACGAGCTCGACGGCCAGTTCTCGAGCGGCCTCGCCCAGTGCGAGCGCGACACGATCGTCACGAGCCACGAGGCGTTCGGGTACCTGGCCGAGGCGTACGGGCTCCACCAGGAGGGCATCGCCGGGCTCGACCCGGAGAACGAGCCCTCGCCCGCCCGCATCCTCGAGCTGAAGGACATCATCGTCGAGACGGGCGCGACCACCATCTTCACCGAGGACGCTGTCAGCGCCTCCGTCGCGGAGGCCCTCGCCTCGGACGTCGGCGTCGAGACCACCGTGCTCAGCCCCGTGGAGACGGTGGCCGACGGCGACCACTACATTGCTGTCATGACCAGGAACCTCGCGGCGCTGGAGGACGCGCTGAGCTGTGAGTGATCCCTCCCTGCACGCGGACGTCCCGCCCTCGCTGGTCGAGGCGCGGGACGTGCGCGTCTCCCTGCAGGGCACGGAGATCCTCCATGGCGTCTCGCTGCGCGCGTCGGCGGGCGAGGTCGTCGCGCTCATGGGCGGCAACGGCTCCGGGAAGTCGACGTTCGTGCGCGGCATCGTCGGCGCCGTGCCGATCGCGTCGGGCGCGATCGATCTGTTCGGCAGCCCCGCCGCCCCGCTGACCCGCGCGCGGCTCGGCTACGTGCCGCAACGCATCACGGCCGCCGGCGGTGTCTCCGCCACCGCGATCGAGGTCGTGACCTCGGGCCTGCTCGGGGCGCGCGAGACCGCCGGCCGCACCGGGTCGCGGCTCCGTGGCCTGGTGCCGCCTCACGACGCGCGAGCGCGCGCCCGCGCCGCCCTCGCCTCGATGGGCGTCGAGGACCTCGCGAAGCGCGACGTGTCGCGCCTGTCGGGCGGCCAGCAGCAGCGCGTGCTGATCGCCCGAGCCCTGGTGCGCGAGCCGCGCCTGCTGATCCTCGACGAGCCGATGGCGGGCGTCGACCTGCAGTCGCAGGTCGCCTTCGCCCACACCCTGGGCCACCTCAAGGAGGACGGCGTCGGGATCCTCGTGGTTCTCCACGAGCTCGGTGCGCTCGCCCGCCACATCGACCGCGCCGTGGTGCTCGAGCAGGGCTGCGTGACCTACGACGGCGTCCCGCCCAAGGACCTGGGCGTGCACGCGCTCCCCGGCCACGACCATGAGCACCCGCACACCGACCCGCCCGTGCGCGAGGGCGGCTCGCTCGGATTGGAGGGGCCGTGAACCTTCTCGCGGAGCCGCTGATCCAGCGCATGCTCATCGTCGGCCTGCTCGTCGGCATGGCGGCACCCGTCATGGGCACCTACCTGGTGCAGCGCCGCATGGCGCTGCTCGGCGACGGCATCGGCCACGTGGCGCTCGCGGGCGTCGCGGCGGGATGGCTCGCCGGCGCCGCCTTCGACCTCGCGCGGCAGGACGCGCTCGCCATCCCCGGCGCCGTCGTGTTCGCGATCATCGGAGCCGTGGTCATCGAGCGCATGCGCTCGCGAGGAACGGCCGCGGACATCGTCATGGCGATCCTGTTCTACGGCGGCATCGCGAGCGGTGTGCTGCTGATCGGGCTCGCCGGCGGATCCAACGCCAACCTGCTCGGCTACCTGTTCGGGTCGATCTCGACCGTGACCTGGGGCGACGTGTGGATGAGCGCCGGCCTCGCGGCGCTGATCCTGGTCGTGGGCCTCGGGCTGCGCGCGGCGCTGTTCACGGTCACCCATGACCAGGAGTTCGCGCGCTCGACGGGGCTGCCGGTCGACGCGCTGAACATGGTGGTCGCGGTGCTCGCGGCCGTCACCATCACGGTGGCGATGCGCGTGGTCGGCGTGCTGCTGGTCAGCGCGCTCATGATCGTGCCGGTCGCGATCGCGCAGCTGCTGACGCGATCCTTCGCGCGCACCATGCACGTCGCCATGGGCCTCGGCGCGGCCCTGACCCTCACCGGGATCTGGATCACCGTCTTCCAGGACATCCAGCCGGGCTCGCTGATCGTCGTCATCGGGGTGGTCGTCTACGTGGTGGTCGCGCTGATCACCTCGCTGCTGAAGGGGTCCCGACGATGAGCGGCGACGCGGCCCCACGGCCCCGCATGACCCGCCAGCGCGTCGAGATCCTCGACGCGCTCGACACGCGGGACTTCCGCTCCGCCCAGGCGTGGCACGAGCGGCTGCGGGCCGACGGCTCGACCGTGGGCCTCGCGACGGTCTACCGGACGCTGCAGGCGCTCGCCGAGACGGGCGACGTCGACTCCGTCGTGTCCGAGTCCGGCGAGATCCTGTACCGCCGCTGCGAGGCCGGCGAGGAGCACCACCATCACCTCCGCTGCCGCGTGTGCGGCAAGGCCGTCGAGATCGACGTGCCCGCGTTCGAGGAGTTCGCCCATCGGATCGGCGCCGACCACGGGTACGGGGAGATCCGGCACACGATCGAGCTGACGGGCGTCTGCCCGGAGTGCGCCGCCGCGGGCCGGGGCTGATGGCCGGCGTCCCCTCGTTCGTGCTCGACGGCCCCTGGTGGGGCCTGTTCGTGTTCCTCTGCGGCGTGGTCTTCCTCCGCACCCAGGCGACGTACTGGGTGGCCCGCTGGGCGCGCACCGGGGCCGACGCGGTCGCGGACCGTGCGGAGGAGCACAGCAGCCCCCGCGCGCGCCTCGCGCGCCGGTTCTCGGGACCCGGGATGGAGCGGGCGCGCGAGTTCATCGAGCGCTGGGGCTTCCTCGCGATCCCCGTGTCCTTCCTCACGGTCGGGTTCCAGACCATGGTCAACGCGACGGCCGGCTACACGCGCATGCGCTGGGACCTCTACACGCTGGCGATGATCCCCGGCTGCATCGCGTGGGCGACCGTGTACACGCTCGTCCTGCTCGGGCTGTGGGAGGCGTGGGTGCGCAGCCCGTGGCTGCTCGCAGCGGCGGTGCTCCTGATCGTGGCAGCCGCGTTCGGGCTCAACCGGTGGCGGCGGAGCCGCCGCCCCGCCGCGCCCGCCGACCCCACGTCGCCCTACGCGTCCTGACCGCACCGCACCGCACTGCGCCGCACCGCGCCGCACTGCGAAATGGCGGATCGGTGCACGAAACCTCGCGGTTTCGTGCACCGATCCGCCATTGGGGCGCGGGAAGGCGCGGGGGCATGGGGGCGTGGGAGGCGCGGCGCGAGCGGCCGCGCCCTCAGGTGATCGACGCCCGGTAGATCGCCTCGATCGACGCATCGAGGGCCGCGTCGAACTCCTCCGCCGACTGGTCGACGCTGAGCCCCTCCAGGAGCGCGCGGCTGAAGCTGGCGATCAGCCCGGGGTTGCGCGCCAGCCTCTCGACCGCCTCCGCCCGGCTGTACCCGCCGGACAGCGCTACCACCCGCGCGATGCTCGGGTGCTCGGTCAGCTCCGTGTAGTAACCGTCCACGATCGGGATGGTGAGCTTGAGCGCGACCTTCCGGTCGCCGAGCGCGTCGAGGTGGCGCCGCAGCGCGGCCTTCAGGACCTCCTCGGTCCGTCGGCGATCCGGCGCGTCGATGCCGATCTCCGGCTCGATGATCGGCACCAGCCCCGCCGCGAGCACACGCTCCGCGACCTCGAACTGCTGTGCGACCACGCTCCGGACCCCGTCGTCGGTGCCCGCGCCGATGACCGAGCGCTCCTTGGTGCCGAACACGCCCCGCGCCGCGGCGTCGGCCAGCGTCGCGTCCAGACCCGGGATGTCCTTCATGAGCCGGACGCCGTCCTGCTCGTCCTCGAGGCCCTTGTCGATCTTGAGGAAGGACAGGATCCCCTTCTCCCGCCACAGGTAGTCGACCACGGGCATCCCGGCGACCGTCCTGTCGACGGTGCCCTGGAACAGGATCGCGCCGAGGATCCGGTCCGAGTCGAAGACCGGGCTGGTCATGACGCGCGTGCGCGCGGTGTGGATGAGGTCGAACATCTGCGCCTCGTCGGCGTAGTGCGACTCGTCGATGCCGTAGGCGCGCAGCGCCCGCGGCGTGCTGCCGCCGCTCTGATCGAGCGCGGCGATGAACCCGCGGCCCGTCGCGAAGCGGGCCATCTTCTCTGCATCCGGCATGGCGATCATCTCCTTCGACAACCGTGCGCGGGGACCCACCTCCAGCCTAGGAAGGTCGGGCCCGCGCGGCGACCGGAGGGACGATGCGCGGGCGCGCGGGGCGCGTCAGGCGGCGCCGAAGCGGCGGTTGCGACGGGCGTACTCCTCGATCGCCGCCCACAGGTGCGTGCGGTCCACGTCGGGCCACAGCACGTCGCTGAACACGTACTCGGCGTAGGCGGCCTGCCACGGCAGGAAGTTGCTCGACCGCTGCTCGCCGCTCGAGCGCCAGAACAGGTCGACGTCCGGCATGTCCGGCTCGTCGAGGTGGGCCGCGAGGGTCTTCTCGGTCACCTTCGACGGGTCCAGCTCCCCCGCCGCCACCTTCACCGCGATGGCTCGCGCGGCGTCCGCGATCTCGGCTCGACCCCCGTAGTTGACGCACATCGTGAGCGTGAGGACCGTGTTGTCCTGCGTCATCTCCTCGGCCTTCTCGAGCTCGGTGATGACGGAGCGCCACAGCCTGGGTCGGCGCCCGGCCCAGCGCACGCGGACGCCCCACGAGTGCATCTCGTCGCGGCGGCGGCGGATGACGTCGCGGTTGAAGCCCATGAGGAAGCGCACCTCCTCGGGGCTGCGCTTCCAGTTCTCGGTGCTGAACGCGTAGGCGCTGATGTGGCCGACGCCGGCCTCGATCGCGCCCGCGACGACGTCGAGCAGAGCGGCCTCGCCGCGCTCGTGGCCCGCGGTGCGCGGGAGCCCGCGCTCCTTGGCCCAGCGCCCGTTGCCGTCCATCACCACGGCCACGTGCCGCGGCACCGCGTCCCGGGGCAGATCGGGCGGGGTCGCGCCCGAGGGGTGGGCGAAGGGCGGCTGCGGCGTCACGACTGCCAGCCTAGTGGCCGGCCCCGGGCGCCCCGGCGGCCTCCGCCCACGCGACGATGCCATCGTACAGCTCGGGCAGCGTCGCCGCCGCGAGCGTCGCGCGGTCCGCCCAGGACTCCCAGGTCGTGCCCACGATCGCGGTCGCGGCGCCGAGCGCGATCGCCGGCTCGAGGTCGTTGACGTAGACGTCGCCCACGCTCATCACGGGTCCGCCCTCGAGCTCGGCGGCGATGACGGCCGTGAGCCCCGCGGGCTTGCGTGCCGAGCAGACACGGCGGGTGATCGCGGTCGCCTCGAGCACCTCGAGCGCCTCCGTGATCCGGATGTCCGGCGAGTTGGTCACCAGCAGGAGGTCCGCATGGGCGGCGAGCCCTTCGAGGAACGCGCCGAGACCAGCGGGAGCCTCGATGGGCGCCCGCCCGGTCGCCAGGTGCTCGCGGCTCGCACGATAGCCCGCCTCGAGCGCCGCGCCGTCCGCACCGTGCGCGAGGGCGACCCGGCGGACCGCGTCGTAGCCGTCGATCACCGTGGCGTCCCCCGCCTCGAAGCGGGCGAGCGCGGCGCGCGACTCGACCGCGATCTCGGGCACGCCCGCCGCGTCCGCCACGCCCTGGGCGTACGCGTGCAGCGGGCCGTCGCCGAGGGCGATGGTGCCGTCGAAGTCGAAGATCACGGTGGGGCGCATCGGTTCCTCTCCCGTCGCCCGGTGCGGCGACGGGTCAAGCGTACGGGCTGGCAGAAGGCGTCGGGCGTGGGTCAGCCGACCTGCGGCTCGGACCGGTCGACCAGCGGCAGCGACCGGATCCGGCGCTCCAGGTGGAACTGTGAGTAGGCCGCCGTGAGGCCCGCGGCCTCGCGCCGGTGGCGGCCGTCGGAGGCGTCCGCGACCGCCCAGTCGCCCTCGAGGAGGGAGGCGAGGAGCCGCATCGTCTCCTCCGCGGGTGCGGCGGAGCCCGACGGACGGCACTCCTCGCACGCGGCACCGCCCTCCGCGATCGCGAACGCGCGATGCGGTCCGGGGCGGCCGCAGCTGGCGCACTCGTCGAAGCTGGGCGCGTAACCGGCGATCGCCAGGGACCGCAGCAGGAACGAGTCGAGCAGCATGCCCGGGTCATGCTCGCGGCGGCTGAGCGCACCGAGCGCGCCGTGCAGCAGCCGGTACTGCTGGTGCGCGGGCTCCTTCTCGTGGTCGACCAGCTTGTCCGCGGTCTCGACCATCGCGGTCGCGGCGGTGTAGAGGGCGTAGTCGACGGCGATGCGGCGGGCGTACGGCTCGCGCGTCTCGACCTGGCTGACGATGTCGAGGTTGCGGCCCTCGTACAGCTGGACGTCGACCAGCATGAACGGCTCCATGCGGGAGCCGATGCGGCTGGTGGTGCGCCGCACCCCCTTGGCGACCGCGCGCACCTTGCCGTGGTGGCGCGTCAGCAGCGTGACGATGCGGTCCGCCTCCCCCAGCTTGTGGGTGCGGAGGACGATCGCGTCGTCTCGGTACAGGGGCACCGGGCCATTGTCCCCCGGCCGGGACCGCGGGAGGGGCAGGCGCGGCGTCGGTCAGGCGTCGGCGCCGGGCCCCCGCGCCGCCTCGAGCCCGTCGAGGATGATGCCGAGCCCGACCTCGAAGGACGAGCCGAACGAGTAGCCCGGCTGCATCACGTGGTCGACGGTGAGGCGGACCAGCTGCGGGTAGGCCTCGGCGTCGAAGGCGGCCGCGATCTCCTCGGCCACGTCCGCCATCCCCTCACCGCCCTGCGCCGGCAGGGTCGCCTCCTCGAGCGCGAAGCCGAAGACGAAGCTGTCGAGGATCGCGTACGCGTGCGCCATCAACGGCAGCGGCAGACCGCCGCGGTCGAGGGTCGCGAGCATCGACTCGTGATGGCGGAGCAGCTCGGGACCCGGCGTGCTGCGGGACTCGAGCAGCGGAACCGACCACGGGTGGCGCACCAGGACCTCGCGCGTGGACTGGCAGCGCCGGATGATCGCCTCGCGCCACGGAAGGTCCTCCGGCGGCGCCTCCATCTCCGCGAAGATCCGGTCGACCATGAGGTCGAGCAGCGCCTCCTTGCCGGCGACGTGGTGGTACAGCGTCATGGGCTTCGTGCCCAGATGGTCGGCGAGCGCCCGGATGGTGAGCGCCTCGATCCCGTCGCGGTCGGCGAGCTCGATCGCGGCCGTCGCGATGCGCTCGGGAGTGAGCCTGACCTTGCGAACCACCTGCTCAGACACCGTTCCGCTCCGAATCTCCCCCGCGGGGGTTGCGCGTCGTACTTAGTACGTCTACAGTCGAGCCTATCACTCGTACTAAGTACGAATGATCACGACACGGGGAGGAACACCATGACCGCCAGCACCACCGCCCAGGCCGCAGCCGCCGCCTCGGCCGCCACCATCGCCGCCGCCGCTTCCGCGAGCGACGCATCGTCCAGCACCGCGACCGCCACCATGCAGGCCGCCGTTCAGCGCCGCTACGCCGGCCCCGAGGAGATCTGCGTCGACACCGTCCCGGTGCCGCAGCCCGGCGACGGCGAGGTCCTCATCGAGGTTCACGCCGCGGGCGTCGACCGCGGGGTGTGGCACCTCGCCACGGGCCGCCCGCTCGTCATCCGCGCCATCGGCTTCGGCCTGCGCCGGCCCAAGCAGCCGGTCCAGGGCTCCGACGTCGCGGGCGTGGTCACCGCCGTGGGCGCCGGGGTCACCCGGTTCGCCGTGGGCGACGAGGTGTTCGGCACCGCCGACGGCTCGTTCGCGCAGTTCGCGATCGCCAAGGCCGACCGTCTGGCCGTGAAGCCCGACGCCGCGGACTTCACCGGGGCGGGCGCCATGCCCGTCTCCGCCGTCACCGCGCTGCAGGCCGTCGAGGACTGCGCCGGGGTCGAGGCCGGCCAGCGCGTGCTGGTCCTCGGCGCGTCCGGCGGGGTCGGCTCGTTCGCGGTGCAGCTCGCCGTCGCAGCGGGCGCCCACGTGACGGGCGTCGCCAGCGCCGCCAAGGCGGACCTGGTCCGCGGGCTCGGAGCGGAGCGCGTGATCGACTACCGGACCACCGAGGTGACCGCGCTCGACGAGTCCTTCGACGTGATCATCGACGCCGGCAGCCTCACCTCGCTGCGCCGCCTGCGTCGCATCCTGTCCCCCACCGGCACGCTGGTCATGGTCGGCGGGGAGGGCGGCGACGCCCTCGTGGGCGGCGCTGGCCGCACCCTGTGGGCGCCGCTGGTCTCGCTCTTCACCTCGCAGCGGCTGATGGGATTCGTGTCCGCCACCACCACGGAGCGCCTCGAGCGCGTGAGGGACCTGGTCGACGACGGTGCCATCCGCGCCGCGGTCAGCCGCGCCTACCCGCTCGACCGCGCCGCCGACGCCGTCACCGACCTGGCCGCTGGCCGCGTCGCCGGCAAGGCCGTCGTCATCGTCCGTGACGCCCGCTGAGCGCGCCCGACACCGCATCGTCCCGACAGGAGAATCCGACATGACCATCCGCACCGACCTCTCGCCCCGATCCGCCGCACGCCTCGCAGGCCTCGGCTACATCGCGATCGTGCTCCTCGCCATGGGCGCGAACTTCCTGGTCCGCAACCAGCTGGTCGTCCCCGACGACCCGGCCGCGACCATGGCGAACATCGCCGAGAACGCGACCACCTTCCGTCTCGGGATCGCGGGCTTCGCCGCGATCGCGATGATCGACATCGGCATCGCCTGGGCGCTGCACGTCCTGCTGCGCTCCACCGGGGAGCGGCGCTCGCTGCTCGCCGCCTGGCTCCGCCTGGCGTACACCGTGGCGTTCATCCCCGCCATCACCTTCATGCACCTCGCGCTCCAGCTGGCGACCGGCGGCGACCTGGTCGCCGGGCTCGACGCCGGCCAGCGCGAGGCCTGGACCGGGCTCGCGATGGAGGCCTTCGACGTGACGTGGCTGCTCGCGCTGGTCGCGTTCGGCCTGCACCTGATGGTCCTCGGCCGCATCCTGGTCGCGTCACGCGTCGGACCGCGCGTGCTCGGCTACGGCCTCGGGATCGCCGGCGTCGCGTACGTCGCCGACACCTTCGCCCACCTCCTGCTCGCCAACTACGCCGACTTCGGCGGGGCGTTCCTCGCGATCGTCGCCACGGCGTCGATCGTGACCGAGGTGTGGTTCACCGTCTGGCTCCTCACGCGCGCCCCGCGCGCGGTGGCGGCCCTCCCCGGCCGGGAGCCGGACCTGGTCGCGGCCTGAGCCGCGTCCGCACCGCCCCGTCGTGCCCCTCCGGGCGCGGCGGGGCGGCCGCGCGTCAGGCGTCGACCAGCGAGGCCGGCTCGGAGAACAGCAGCACCTCGATCGGGGCGCCGGCGATCGCCTCCGCCACCTGCTCGTCCGTCGCGTCGTCCGGGAGGTCGGCCGTCATCGAGGCGGGATCGGTCACGGCGATCACCGCGGACACCACCGTGCCGTCCGTCAGGTCGCCGACCACGACCGCGCGGCAGGCGCTGCCCTCGGTCTCGGTGAGCGCATCGTCCCAGCACAGTGCGCTGGTCGCGTCGGTGCCCTCCTCGCCCGCGTCCTCCATCAGGAGGGCGAGGATCGCGTCCGCGGTCGCGACGAACCCGTCGTCGGGGGCCCCCGTCCAGCACGCGGTCTCGGAGCCCGCGGGCGGCGAGGCCACCACGTCGGCCATCTGCGCGGTCTCGGCGCAGTCGACGGCGCTCAGGTCGAGCGACGTGAGGTCCGGCAGCTCGACCGCAGGCGCGCCCGAGCACGCGGCGAGCGCGAGGGCCGTGACCCCCGCGCCCGCCGCCGCGATCAGGTGACGTGCGAGCGTCATCGACCCTCGCGGTTCACCGCGGAGATGATCGCCTTGAGCGTCGCGGTGGTGATCGACGGGTCGATGCCGACGCCCCACAGGATGTCGTCGCCGATCTGGCACTCGACGTACGCGGCGGCCACGGCGTCGCCGCCGCCGCTCATCGCGTGCTCGTGGTAGTCGAGCACCTCGACCCGCACGCCGCGGGTGCCGAGCGCGGCGACGAAGGCCGCGACGGGGCCGTTGCCCGAGCCCTCGACCGTGACCGGCGCTCCCCTGTCGGTGATGTCCGCCGCGAGCGTGTCGGGGCCCGAGTCCGAGGACGTGGTGCGCGTGCCCACCAGGGAGAAGCGCCCCCACTGGAGCTCCGGGTCGGTCGCCGGCAGGTACTCGTCCTGGAAGATGGTCCACAGGCGCGCCGCGGTCATCTCCTCGCCCGTGGCGTCGGCCTCGCGCTGGACCACGCGGGAGAACTCGATCTGGAGCCGGCGCGGCAGGTCGAGATTGCGCTCCGTCTTGAGCAGGTACGCGACGCCGCCCTTGCCGGACTGCGAGTTCACGCGGATGACAGCCTCGTACGAGCGGCCCACGTCCTTGGGGTCGATCGGCAGGTACGGCACCGCCCAGACCAGGTCGTCGACCGCGACGCCCTGCTTCTCGGCCTTGCGCTCCATCGACTCGAGACCCTTCTTGATGGCGTCCTGGTGGGAGCCGGAGAAGGCGGTGAACACCAGGTCGCCGCCCCACGGGTGGCGCGGGTGGACGTCGATCTGGTTGCAGTACTCGACCGTGCGACGGATCGCGTCGATGTCGGAGAAGTCGATCTCGGGGTCGATGCCCTGAGAGAACAGGTTCATGCCGAGCGTCACCAGGTCGACGTTGCCCGTGCGCTCGCCGTTGCCGAACAGGCAGCCCTCGATGCGGTCGGCGCCCGCCAGATAGCCCAGCTCGGCCGCGGCGACCGCGGTGCCGCGGTCGTTGTGCGGGTGCAGGCTCAGCACCACGGAGTCGCGGTAGTCCAGGTGGCGGTTCATCCACTCGATCGAGTCGGCGTACACGTTCGGGGTCGCCATCTCGACCGTCGCCGGCAGGTTGATGATGACCTTGCGATCGGGCGTGGGCTTGAACACGTCCAGCACCGCGTTGCAGACGCGGACGGCGTACTCGAGCTCGGTGCCCGTGTAGGACTCGGGGCTGTACTCGTAGAAGACCTTGGTGTCGGGGATGGTCTCCTCGAACTTCTGGCACAGCATCGCGCCGTGGGTCGCGATGTCGACGATCTCGTCCTCGGTCGCCCGGAACACCACCTCGCGCTGCAGGATCGAGGTCGAGTTGTACAGGTGCACGATCGCCTGCTTGGCGCCGCGCAGCGACTCGTACGTGCGCTCGATCAGGTGCTCGCGCGCCTGGGTCAGCACCTGGATGGTGACGTCGTCGGGGATGCGGTCCTCGTCGATGAGCTGGCGGACGAAGTCGAAGTCGGTCTGGCTCGCGCTCGGGAAGCCCACCTCGATCTCCTTGTAGCCCATGCGGACCAGGAGGTCGAACATCCGCAGCTTGCGCTCCGCGTTCATGGGCTCGATGAGGGCCTGGTTGCCGTCGCGCAGGTCGACCGCGCACCAGCGCGGGGCCTTCGTGATGGTCGCGCCGGGCCACGTGCGGTCCGGGAGGTCCACCCGGATCTGCTCGCTGAACGGCACGTACTTGTGCAGGGGCATGGGGGACGCGGTCTGCTCCCCGCCGGTGTAGTGCGCGCTCTGCGCGGTGTGCTCGCTGGTCATGAGGGCTGTTCCTTAGGTCGGTCGCTGTCCTGAAGGCCGGCACACCAACCGCCGCGACGAGGATCCGGCCTGGATCAGGCCTCGTCGCGGCACAGAAGGAGCAGCGAGCGTGCACGCATGCGTCCACCATAGCCGACCGGGGACGATGCGGCGGTCGCGCGCGGACGGATCGCACCCGTTGACTTTCGTACTTAGTACGAATATGGTGATGTCCACCCATCGGTACTAAGCACGAAGAACGTCAGGGGAGGACACCATGACCACCATCGAGACCACCACCCAGCCCGCCGCCGCGAAGAAGGAGCTGCCCTTCTGGGCCGTGCCGGCGGTGCTCGCCACCCTCATGCTCAGCAGCGGCGGGTTCCTCCTGCTGCTCGCCCAGAGCCTCAAGATCCTGTCGTCGATCGGCTGACGCCCGCCGCGCCGACACCGACGCCCCGGTCACCCTCGCGGTGGCCGGGGCGTCGCGCGTCGTCCCCCTCCGGGACCGCCTCAGAAGCCGAGCCGGCCCAGCTGCTTGGGATCGCGCTGCCAGTCCTTGGCCACCTTGACGTGGAGGTCGAGGAACACGCGACGGCCCAGCAGATGCTCGATCCCCTGCCGCGCGGTCGCCCCCACCTCCTTGAGCCGCGATCCGCCCTTGCCGATGATGATGCCCTTCTGGCTCTCCCGCTCGACGAAGACGTGGGCGCGGATCTCCAGCACGTCGCGTCGCGCGTCCTCCGAGTCGGGCTCGACGATCTCCTCGATCACGACGGCGATCGAGTGCGGCAGCTCGTCCCGCACCCCCTCGAGCGCGGCCTCGCGGATCAGCTCGGCGATGCGGACGTCCTCGGGCTCATCCGTGATCTCGCCGCCGGGGTAGAGCGGGGGCCCCTCCGGCAGATGCCGCACCAGCACGTCGGTCAGCACGTCCATCTGGATGTCCGTGACGGAGCTGACCGGCACGATCTCGGCCCACTCCGCGAGCTCCGACACCGCGAGCAGGTGCTCGGCGACCCGCTCCCGCGGGACCTTGTCGACCTTGGTGACGATCGCGACCACGGGCGCCTTGGCCTCCGCCAGCTCGCGCGCGATCCACTTGTCGCCCGGCCCGATCTTCTCGTCCGCCGGCAGGCAGAAGCCGATCACGTCGACCTCGAAGAGCGTCTCGCGCACCAGGTCGTTGAGCCGCTCCCCCAGCAGCGTCCGGGGCCGATGCAGGCCGGGCGTGTCGACGATCACCAGCTGGGCGTCGTCCCGGTGGACGATCCCTCGGATCGCGCGGCGCGTGGTCTGCGGCCGGGAGGACATGATCGCCACCTTGTCCCCCACCAGCGCGTTCATCAGCGTCGACTTGCCCGCGTTGGGGCGTCCGACGAACGCGGCGAAGCCGCTCCGGTGCTCAGTCATCGTTGTCGTTCCTCCTGCCTCGGCGGCGGGGCACGGGCTCCGCCTCCTGCGTCTCATCCTCGCCCTCGGCGGGGCGCTCGCGCTCGACGACGAGCGACACCAGGCGGCGCCGGCGCCCCTCGGCGCGCTCCGCGATCAGCACCAGGCCGTGGGCTGTCGCCTCCGAGCCGGGGATCGGGACCTTCCCCAGCGCCTTCGCCAGCAGCCCCGCGGCGGTCTCGACGTCCTCGTCGTCGATCTCGACGTCGAACAGCTCACCCAGCGAGTCCAGGTCGTAGCGCGCCGGCACGCGGTAGCGGCCGTCGCCCAGGTCCTCGACGTCCGGAGCGGAGCGGTCGTGCTCGTCCACCACCTCGCCGACGATCTCCTCGAGCGCGTCCTCGATGGTCACCAGCCCGGCCACGCCGCCGTACTCGTCGACGACGATCGCCATGTGGAACACCTCGTCCTGCATGCGGCGCAGGAGGTCGTCCGCGGGCACGGACTCCGGCACGAACACCGGCTCGCGCACCAGCGCGTCGATCGGCTCCTCGAGCCTCGCGGCGTGGTCCCAGGTCCACCGCACCACGTCCTTGAGGTACAGCACGCCCACCGTGTCGTCCACGCCGTCGCCGATGACCGGCACCCGGGAGAAGCCCGACCGCATGAACAGGATCATCGCCTTGCGCGCCGTGGTGCCCGCGTGGATGGTGATCATGTCCGTGCGCGGCACCATCACCTCGCGCGTGAGCGTGTCGCCCAGCCCGACGACCGAGCGCAGCAGCTCTGCGTCCTCCTCCTCGAGCGCGTCCTCGGCCTGGTCCATGAGGTCCTCGGCCTCGCGCAGCTCGGGGTACTGCAGCGCCGGCACCACCGCGCGGATCGGGGTGGTCACCCAGATGAGGAACCACGCGAGCGGCGCGAGCGCGCGGAGCGTGTTCTCGGGGTGGGCGCGCGCGATCCCGCGCGGCACCGCGCGGACCACGAGCAGCGACACCGCCGCCCCGACGCCCGCGGCGGCGGTCACGGTCGGGATCCAGCCCCAGTCCACGTCCTCCGCCAGCTCCCACGCGACGAAGGCCCAGCTCACCAGGGCGACCGCCTCGGCGATCGCGTACACGACCGACGAGGCGTTGTCGGCCTGATCCGGCAGGGCCGCGAGCCGTGCCGCCGCGGTGGGACGTCCGTCGGGGCGGCGCGCGGCCTCGATCTCGCGCTCACGGGCGTAGGGCAGCTGCTCGAACGCCGCGACCACCGCGTGCATCACCGCCGCGGCCAGCGCCGCGATCACCACGATGCCGATCAGCGTGGCCCAGGGGAACGCCTCCATACGGTCAGGACGCGCGGCTGGCGAGGAAGGTGAGGAGCAGGTTGCGCTGGAGCGCGAACATCTCCTTCTCCTCCTCCGGCTCGACGTGGTCGTAGCCCAGCAGGTGCAGCAGGCCGTGGGTGGTGAGGAGCAGCATCTCCTCCTCCGCCGTATGGCCCGCGGTGGTCGCCTGCCGCGCCGCGACCGACGGGCACACGACGATGTCCCCGAGCAGGCCCGGCGGGGTCGGGCTCTCGGCGGTGCCCGGCCGCAGCTCGTCCATCGGGAAGCTCAGCACGTCGGTCGGGCCGGGCTCGTCCATCCACTGCACGTGGAGCTGCTCCATGGCCGGCTCGTCGACGAACAGGATCGCGAGCTCCGCACCCTCGGCGACGTGCATCTTCGCGAGCACGTAGCGGGCGAGCTCCGCGAACTCGACCTCGTCGATCGCGGCGTCGGTCTCGTTGTTGACCTCGATCACCTAGGACTCCTCCCGGTCGAAGCGGCGACGCTGGCCGGTCGGCCGCGACGGGCGGTCGCCGCGGGACTCGTCGTCCTGCGCGTACGCGGTGATGATGTCGCTCACCAGGCGGTGCCGGACCACGTCCTCGGCGCCCAGGTGGCAGAAGGCGATGTCCTCGACGCCGCGCAGGATCTCCGAGGCGGCCCGCAGCCCCGACCGGGTGCCGCCCGGCAGGTCCACCTGCGTGATGTCGCCGGTGACCACCATCGTCGCGCCGAAGCCCAGGCGGGTGAGGAACATCTTCATCTGCTCGCGCGTGGTGTTCTGCGCCTCGTCGAGGATGATGAAGGCGTCGTTGAGCGTGCGGCCGCGCATGTACGCGAGCGGCGCGACCTCGATGGTGCCGGACTCCATGAGCTTCGGGATCGACTCCGGGTCGACCATGTCGTGCAGCGCGTCGTAGAGCGGCCGCAGGTACGGGTCGATCTTGTCGGAGAGGGATCCCGGCAGGAAGCCGAGCCGCTCCCCCGCCTCGACGGCGGGCCGGGTCAGGACGATGCGGTTGACCCGCTTGCCCTGCAGCGCCGCGACGGCCTGCGCCATCGCGAGGTAGGTCTTGCCCGTGCCGGCGGGACCGATGCCGAACGTGATGGTGTGACGCTCGATCGCCTCGACATAGTCCGCCTGGCCCCGGGTCTTGGGCCGGATGGTCCGCCCGCGGGTCGACAGGATCGAGCGGGACAGCACGCCGGCGGGCCGCTCCTGAGGCGGTGCGGCGGGCGACGCCGCCGTGCCCTGGAGCATGCGCACGGACTCGCGCGCGACGTCGGCGGTCAGGGGCACGCCCGCACCCAGCACGTCCCGCAGCTCCGCGACGGCGCCCGCGGCGGCGTCGACGGCGTCGGGATCGCCGGTCAGCGTGATGCGGTTGCCGCGCACGGCGAAGTCGACGTCCGGGTAGGCGCGCTCGACCTCGCGCAGCACGCCGTCCCCCGAGCCGAGGAGCTCCGGCATGCGTGCCGCGTCCTCGACCTCGACCACCCGGGTGACGCTCACTCGCTCCACCCGAGCGAGCCGCCGTTCATCACGTGCCCGTGCACGTGGAAGACCGTCTGACCGGCGGACGGGCCGGTGTTGAAGATCCAGCGGAACTCGCCGCCGCTCTCCGCGTCCGCCACCTGCTGCGCCACGATCGCCATCTCCGCGAGGATCTCGGGGATCTCCCGGGCGGCGGCCGCCACGTTCGGGACGTGCGTCTTCGGGGCGACCAGCACGTGCAGCGGCGCCTTGGGCGCGATGTCGCGGAACGCGACCACGTTGTCGGTCTCGACCACCACGTCCGCGGGGATGCCGCCGGCCACGATGGTGCAGAAGATGCAGTCGCTCATGCTCCCAGCGTATTCCACGTGCCGCGGCACGCCGCGAGCGCGGCGAACGCGGCCGGGCCGGCCGACGAGGCGCGCAGCACGTGCGGGCCGAGCAGGACCGGCTCGGCGCCCGCCTCGGTCAGCGCGGCGACCTCGGCGTCGGAGATCCCGCCCTCCGGGCCGACGATGCACCACACGCCCTGGCCCGCGTCGTCCCAGGTGAGGGCCGTGAGGGGGGCCGCGGACTCCTCGTGGAGCACCAGCACCCGCTCCCCCGCCGCGACGGCGTCGCGCACCAGGCCCGCGAGCTGCCGCGTGGTGGCCACCGGCGCCACCGCGGGCACGGTCGCACGGCGGCTCTGCTTCGCGGCGGCGCGGGCCAGGGACTCCCACTGCCCGCGCGCCTTGTCCGCCTTGGCCCCGCGCCACTGGACGATGCTGCGGTCGGCGGCCCAGGGCACGATCCGGGTCGCGCCGAGCTCGGTGGCGGCCTCGAGCGCCTGCTCGTCGCGGCCTCCCTTGGCGAGCGCCTGGACCAGGGTCAGCGGCGGGTCGTCGTCGCGCGAGACGGCCTCGACCCGGATGGCGAGGCTGCGGTCGCCCGTGGACACGATGGGCCCCCGGGCGCGAAGGCCGGCGCCGTCGACCAGGTCGACCACCTCGCCGACGCGTCTGCGCTGGACCGTGACCGCGTGCCGCGCCTCGTCGCCGTCGAGCTCCAGCACGTCCCCGACCGCCGCGAAGGCCGCGGCGGGCGCGAGGAAGACCGGCGCGCTCACGTCCTAGCCGCGCCCCATGAACGCGTCCTTGAGGCGGGAGAACACGCCGCCGCCGATCGGCGCGAGGCGCGCCTCGGGAGCCTCCTCGCCGCGCAGGGCCGCGAGCTGGCGCAGCAGCTCCGCCTGCTCGTCGGTCAGCTCGGTGGGCGTGGTGACGTCGAGGTGCACGAACAGGTCGCCGCGGCCCTGGCGCTGGAGGCGCCCGACGCCCAGGCCGCGGAGCCGCACGGTCGAGCCCGCATGCGTGCCGGCCTTGACGTCGACCTCCTGCGGCCCGTCGAACGTGTCCACCGTCAGCACGGTGCCCAGCGCCGCCGCGGTCATCGGGACCTCGAGCGTGCAGTGCAGGTCGTCCCCGCGGCGCTCGAACACCTTGTCCGCGCGCTCGCGGATCTCGATGTACAGGTCGCCCTTGGGGCCGCCCGCCACGCCGGCGTCGCCACGGCTGGTCATGCGGATCCGCGTGCCCGTCTCGACGCCCGCCGGGATGTCGACCTTGACGGTGTGGCGCGAGTGGGTGCGCCCCTGCCCCGAGCAGTCCGCGCAGGGCGACTCGATGGTCGAGCCGTAGCCGCCGCAGGTCGGGCAGGGCGCGGTGGTCATGACCTGGCCCAGCAGGGACCGCGCGATGCGCTGCACCGAGCCGGTGCCGTTGCACTGGCGGCAGGTCTGCGGCTGGGTGCCGGGCGCGCAGCAGCTGCCGTGGCACGTGCCGCACACGTCGGCGAGGTCCACCTGGATCTCGCGGGTGACGCCGAAGACGGCCTCCTCGAGCGTGACATCCGCGTGCACCAGGGTGTCGCCGCCGCGCTGCGTGCGGGACGCGGGCCCGCGCTGCTGCTGGCCGAACGGGCTCGCGCCGCCGCCGAAGAACGTCTCGAAGATGTCCTCGAAGCCGAAGCCCTGGGCGCCGCCTGCGGCGCCGGACGCGGACCGGGGGTCCACGCCGCGGTCGTACTGCGCCCGCTTGTCGGCGTTGCCCAGCACGTCGTAGGCCGCGGCGACCTCCTTGAAGCGCTCCTCGCCCTCCGCGCCGGCGACGTCGGGGTGCAGCTCGCGCGCAAGCTTCCGGTACGCCTTCTTGATCTCCGCCTCGGATGCGTCCCGTGGGACGCCGAGGACGCCGTAGTAGTCCTTCACCTAGAGCTCCACCACTCTCGACAGATAGCGGGCGACGGCGCGGACCGCGGCCATCGTCCCTGGGTAGTCCATTCGTGTCGGCCCGAGCGCTCCCACCAGGGAGAGCGTGTCGCGCCCGTAGTTCGCGGCGACGATCGACGTGCTGCGCAGCGCCTCGTGGTGAGTCTCGGCGCCGATGCGGACCGAGACATCGTCCCCCTGGTCGGCCATCTCGTGCAACAGCCGCAGCAGCAGCACCTGCTCCTCGAGCGCGTCGAGGACCGGGGCGATGGTGTCCGCCTCGAGGCCCGAGCCCGCTCGCGCCAGGTTCGAGGTGCCCGCGAACATCACGCGCTCGACGGTGCCGGCACGGGTCGCTCCGACGACCACGTCCGCAAGCGTGGCCGCCCACGGGACCTGGCCCGGCTGCGCCGCCCAGGCGCCGAGCGCGGTCGCGAGCGTCGCGCCGCTGAGGCCCTGACCGACCTCGTTGACCTCGCGCACGGCCCTCTCGAACGCCTCGTCCGCGGTCGCCTCGCCGAGCGGGATGGTCTGCTGCTCGACGCGCGCGTCGGCCGAGACCACCACCACGAGCGCCCGCTCGAGGCCGAGCCGCACGAGCTCGACCCGGCGCACGGCCGACTCCCGCAGCGACGGGTACTGGACGACCGCGACCTGGCGGGTCAGCTGGCTGAGCAGGCGCACCGAGCGCTCGACCACGTCGTTGAGGTCGACCGCGTCGGACAGGAAGGTGGCGATCGCGCGCTTGTGCGGGTCGGGGATCGCGGAGGCGGCGAGGTGGTCGACGAAGGACCGGTAGCCGGCATCGGTCGGGATGCGGCCCGCCGACGTATGAGGCTGGGCGATCAGCCCCTCCTCCTCGAGGATCGCCATGTCGTTGCGGATGGTCGCGGAGGAGACGCCCAGGCCCTTGGAGTCCGCGAGCGCCTTGGAGCCCACGGGCTCGTGCGTGGCGACGTAGTCCTCGACGATCGCGCGGAGCACGGCCTGCCGACGTTCCTCGCTCACGCTCGCCTCCTCCGCGCTCTCCCCACCATCCCGTGGGACCAGCCCCGCGGCTGGCACTCTCCGTGGTCGAGTGCCAATAGTAACGCGCGCTCGGGGGGCGGTCGCCGGGCACGCCACGCGGCGCGCGAAACGTGGGCAGGTGCTGACGTACGGGCGGCTTCTGTGTAGATTGCGAGCGTCCGTTCCGCACTCACCTTGGAGGAACCATGACCGACTACCCGCCGCCGCCTCAGGCGCCTCAGCCGCCCGCCGCGCAGCCCCTGTCCGAGTCCGACGAGAAGCTCTGGTCGATCATCGCGCACGTCGGCGTGATCCTGTTCGGGATCATCCCGCCGCTGGTGGTCTGGCTGGTCTTCCGCGACCGGTCCGCGTTCGTGAACGAGGAGGCCAAGGAGGCGCTGAACTGGTCGATCCTCGCGACCATCGGGTACGTCGTCGGCTTCATCACCACGTTCCTGCTCATCGGCTTCCTGATCCTCGCCGTGGTCGGCATCGCCGTGCTCGTCTTCGGCATCATGGCCGCCGTCAAGGTCAGCTCGGGTGAGCACTACCGCTATCCGCTCAACTGGCGCATCGTGAAGTAGGGGTCGCACCCCGACGAAGATCAGGGCCCCGCTCCCCCTCCGGGTGGATGCGGGGCCCTGGCGTCTGTTGGGACGCTGGGAGCATGAACGACACCGACCAGACCCCGGGCTCCCCGCAGCCCGAGCCCGCGCCCGCCGCGGGCGCCGTCCCTCCCTACGCCGCCCCGGCCCCGATGCTCGAGCGCGACGCCCGCACCATGGCCATGCTGGTGCACATCATCGCCGCCGCGGCGATGGTCCTCTCGGCCGGCACGCTCGCCTTCCTGGTGCCGCTGGTGATGTGGCTCGTGTACCGCGAGCGCAGCGCCCTGATCGACCACCACGGCCGGCTCAACCTGAACCTCCAGCTCACCATGCTCGCCGTGATCGTGGGCGGCGTGATCCTCGGGCTCGTGACCATCGGGCTCGGCTTCATCGTCACCATCCCGCTCATGATCGTCTACGGCATCTACGCGCTGGTGATGTCGATCATCGCGGGAGTCCAGGCGAACAACGGCGAGTACTCGCGGATCCCGCTGGTGATCCCGTTCGTGCGCTGACGTCCGCCGCTCGGTGCCCCGCCCCCGCTCGGGTGGCGGGGCACCGTCGCGTCCCGGTCCCGACTCGGGTGGCTCAGAGCGCGGCGGCGCGCTCGAGCGCGTCCTCGATGACGCTCACGAAGAGCTCGACGCCGTCGGCGCGCGGGTGGATGCCGTCCGGACCCAGGACCGATGTGTCCCGCGCGACGGCCGCGTTCCAGTCCGCAAGCACCACCGTGGGGTGCGCCTCCGCCGCGGCGCGCAGGTCCGCCACAGCGCCGGGGATCCATGACCGGTCGCCGTACGGCGTGACGAGCACGACCGGCCGTTCGCCGGCCGCCGCGAGGAGCCGCTCGAGGTTCTCCGCGCCGACCCTCCCGTTGGTGCCCAGCGCCACCACGAGGTAGTCGCGGAGCCGGTCCTCACCCGCGAGCCGCGCGACCTGGTCGACGCCCGTGGCGAACTGCTTGCCCACCTCCGCGGTGATGCGGATGCCGGGCAGCGCCTCCGCGAGCGCTCCCGCCGACCCGACCGTGACCGAGTCGCCGATCACCTGGACGCGGGCGCCGTCCGGCACCTCCACGACGGGGGCCGGCGTGGGGGACGATGCGCCGCTCGCGGGAGACGATGCGCCGCTCGAGGGGGACGGGGCGGCAACGGCCGTCGCCGCGGCGGACGGCGTGGTCGCCGGCGCCGCGGACGCTGAGGTCTCCGCCGCCACCTTCGCGCCCTCGTCGAGCTGCGTCTCGAGGGTGGTCTGCTCGGGTGCCTCGGCGACGGCTGACGCGGCGAGCGCGAGGACCGCCGCCACCGTGCCGCCGAACACGGCGGCGCGGCGCCTGCGCGCGGCCTGGAGGCTCGACCGGTCGTGCTCGACGGGGTAGAGCCAGTCGACGAGCCCGCGGAGCGCGGCGCGGAACCCGCGCCTGCGCACGGGCACCTCGAGCCAGCGGTAGCAGGCGGCCGAGACGGCGACGGTGATGACGCTCGCGAGCACGAGCGTCGGCCACGTGGCGTCGCGGAGGCGACCGCCGTCGATGCCGGTCGCCAGGATCACGAAGACCGGCCAGTGCCAGAGGTAGATGCCGTACGAACGCTCGCCGATCCACCGCAGCGGGCCGGCGTCGAGGGCACGTCCGGTCGCCGGCACCGTGACGAGCGCGACGATCACGGCGGCGGTCGCGACCGAGGCGAGCAGCAGCCCGCCGCGGTACGGCAGCGCCGTGTCCCACGGCATCAGCGCCGCGAGGGCGGCGATCGCCAGCGCCCCGCCGAACCCGGCCGCGAGCGCCGGCCGGCGACCGGGCCACCACGCCGGCCGCGTGCCCTGCCGGCTCGCGTTCCACCAGAACGCCAGCGCCGCGCCGATCATGAGGCCGAACGCGTGGGTGTCCGTGCCCACGTAGACGCGCGTCGGATCGCTGCCGAGGTCGAGGAGCAGCGCCATCGCGCCCGCCGACCCGAGCGCCAGGGCCGCCGCGCCGTAGGCCGCCTTGCGCACGGCGAGACCGGCACCGATCACGCCGACCACGACCAGCGGCCACACCAGGTAGAACTGCTCCTCGACCGCGAGCGACCACAGGTTGCCGAACAGGTGCGGCGAGCTGGCGGCGGCGTAGCTCTGCTCCGTGAGCACCGTCAGCCAGTTGCTGGTGAAGGTGGCGGCGGCGGCGATCTGCGCCCCGACGCCCACGAGCAGATCGCTCCACAGCGACCCCTGCGCGGAGGCGCCTCCGATGCGATCGATCCCGAGAGCGACCGCCACCGCCGCGACGCACACGACCACGACGGCGGCGAGCGCCGGCAGCAGCCGGCGGGCACGATGACGCCAGAACCTGCGCAGCGAGACGCCGCCGGTCGCGTCGCGCTCCGCCAGGAGGATGGTCGTGATGAGGAAGCCCGAGAGGACGAAGAAGACGTCGACGCCGAGGTAGCCGCCCGGCAGCGGCACCGGTGCGAAGTGGTACAGGACCACCAGCAGCACGGCGATCGCGCGCAGGCCGTCGAGACCCGCGATCCGCCCCGTCCGGGCGATGCGGGTCTCCGAGGTGCGCGGCAGGTCCCGCGTGGCCGGCTGACTGGTGATGCGATCCCCGGCGGCCCGGGCGGCCACCGCTCCTTCCCTGGCGGTCAGGATAGGCAGGAGCGCGGCGCGTCCCGGGGAGGCTGGCGAACCGCGACGTCCCGTCGGCGAGTCGTTCCGGACAAATCGCCCCCACGCATGGTGGCGGCGGCGTCCGCCCCGCTCAGAAGGCGAGCGCGCGGACGGCGAGGTCCGCGAGGAGGCGCCCGCGGCGGGTCAGCCGGAGGGTGCCGGCGACGGCCGCCGCGCCGTCGAGCAGGCCGTCGGCGACGAGCCGCGCGACGGCCTCCGGACGGTCGGCGACCTCGGCGGCGTCGACCCCCTCGGACAGGCGCAGCCGCAGCATCACCCTCTCGAGGCGGAGGTCGTCCGCGCCCAGCTCCTCGCCGTCGGCCTCGGGGCTCTCGCCCGCGCCCAGCCTGGCGGCGTACGCCCGCGGGTGCTTGACGTTCCACCAGCGCCTCGCCGGGACCTCCGCCCCGTCGGCGCCGATGCGCGGACCCAGGTAGGAGTGCGCGCCCGGGCCGACGCCCCACCAGTCCTGGCTGCGCCAGTACGCGACGTTGTGGCGGCACCGCTGGTCCGGGCTCCGGGCCCAGTTCGAGACCTCGTACCAGGCGTAGCCCGCCCGCGACAGCAGCGTGTCGGCGAGCTCGTACATCTCGGCCTGGGTGTCGGGGTCCGTCGGCTGGACCTCGCCGCGGCGCAGCTGCCCGCCCATACGGGTGCCCGGCTCGATGACCAGCGCGTACGCGCTCACGTGGTCGGGCTCGAGCGCGATCGCCGCCTCGAGGCTCGCGCGCCAGTCGGACAGGCTCTCCCCCGGGGTGCCGTAGATGAGGTCGAGGCTGACGGCCAGCCCCGCCTCGCGGGCCATCGCCACCGCCCGCGCGACGTTCGCGGGGTTGTGGGTGCGGTCGAGCGTCGCCAGCACGTGCGGCACGGCGGACTGCATGCCGAGGCTCACCCGCGTGAACCCGGCGCGCGCGAGCGCCTGCAGGGACTCCCGCGACACCGAGTCGGGGTTCGCCTCGGTGGTCACCTCCGCGTCGGCGGCCAGCCCCCAGGTGCCGCGCACCGCCTCGAGCAGCGTGGTGAGCGCGGCGGAGTCGAGCATCGTCGGGGTGCCGCCGCCGAAGAACACCGTGCGAACCGTGCGGTCGTCGCCCTGCATCGTCCGGCGGGCCAGCGCCATCTCCTCGAGCGCCGCCTCGACGTAGCCCTCTCGGGTGGCACCCTCGACCTCACCCGGGGCGTACGTGTTGAAGTCGCAGTAGCCGCAGCGGACGGCGCAGAACGGGACGTGGATGTAGATGCCGAGGTCCCGGCGCGCGCCGACGAGGGTGGTCACACGGCCAGACTAGGGTCTACCAGCGCCGAGGCGCCCGCCGTCACTTCTTCTTGCCCTTGTCGGAGCCGTCGTCGGCGGTCGACAGCGCCGCGATGAACGCCTCCGGGGGCACCTCGACCGAGCCGATGTTCTTCATCCGCTTCTTGCCCGCCTTCTGCTTCTCGAGCAGCTTGCGCTTGCGCGAGATGTCACCGCCGTAGCACTTGGCGAGCACATCCTTGCGGATCGCACGGATGGTCTCGCGCGCGATCACGCGGGAGCCGATCGCGGCCTGGATCGGGATCTCGAACTGCTGGCGGTCGATGAGGCCCTTGAGCTTGCCCACCATCATGACGCCGTAGCTGTACGCCTTGTCCTTGTGGACCACGGCGGAGAACGCGTCGACCTGCTCGCCCTGGAGCAGGATGTCCACCTTCACCAGATCGGCGGACTGGTCGCCGGCGGGCTCGTAGTCGAGCGACCCGTAGCCGCGCGTGCGCGACTTCAACTGGTCGAAGAAGTCGAAGACCACCTCGGCGAGCGGCAGGGTGTAGTGCATCTCCACCCGCGTCTCGCTCAGGTAGTTCATGGTGCCCATGATCCCGCGGCGCTCCTGGCACAGCTCCATCACGGTGCCGATGAACTCGCTCGGCACCAGGATCGACGCCTTCACCACGGGCTCGCGCACCTGGGCGATCTTGCCGCCGGGGAACTCGGACGGGTTGGTGACGACGTGGACCTTGCCGTCCTCCATCTCGACCTCGTAGACCACGTTGGGCGCGGTCGAGATGAGGTCGAGCCCGAACTCCCGCTCGAGGCGGTCGCGGACGATCTCGAGGTGGAGCAGCCCCAGGTACCCGCAGCGGAAGCCGAAGCCGAGCGCCACGGAGCTCTCCGGCTCGTAGACCAGCGAGGCGTCGTTGAGCTGGAGCTTGTCGAGCGCGTCGCGCAGCACGGGGAAGTCGGAGCCGTCCACCGGGAACAGGCCGGAGTACACCATCGGCCTCGGGTCGCGGTAGCCGCCGAGCGACTGCTGGGCGCGACGGCCCGCGAGGGTGACGGTGTCGCCCACCTTGGACTGGCGCACGTCCTTCACGCCGGTGATGAGGTAGCCCACCTCGCCCACGCCCAGGCCCTTGGTGGGGATCGGCTCGGGGCTGATGACCCCGATCTCGAGCAGGTCGTGGGTCGCGAGCGTCGACATCATCGCGATCTTCTCGCGCGGCTTGAGCGAGCCGTCGACCACGCGCACGTAGGTCACCACGCCGCGGTAGGTGTCGTAGACCGAGTCGAAGATCATCGCGCGGGTCGGCGCCTCGGCGTCGCCGACCGGCGCCGGGATGTCGCGGACCACGCGGTCGAGCAGCTCGGGCACGCCCGCGCCGGTCTTGCCCGACACCCGCAGCACGTCGTCGACGTCGCAGCCGATCAGCTGCGCGAGCTCGGCGGCGTAGCGCTCGGGGTCGGCGGACGGCAGGTCGATCTTGTTCAGCACCGGGATGATCGTGAGGTCGTTCTCCATCGCCAGGTACAGGTTCGCCAGGGTCTGCGCCTCGATGCCCTGGGCGGCGTCGACCAGCAGGATCGCGCCCTCGCACGCCGCGAGCGAGCGCGACACCTCGTAGGTGAAGTCGACGTGCCCCGGGGTGTCGATCATGTTGAGCGCGTAGGGCTCGCCCTCGACCTCCCACGGCATGCGGACGGCCTGCGACTTGATGGTGATGCCGCGCTCTCGCTCGATGTCCATGCGGTCGAGGTACTGCGCCTTCATCTGCCGCGGCTCGACCACGCCCGTGAGCTGCAGCATGCGGTCCGCGAGGGTCGACTTGCCGTGGTCGATGTGCGCGATGATGCAAAAGTTGCGGATGAGCGCCGGCGTCGTCGAGGCAGGCTCGATGCGGGGGTCTCCAGACACGGTGATGGTGTTCCTCGGCTCGGACGGTGGGCGGACAAGACCTCCATGGTCCCACGAACTGCGGGCCGAGCGCCGCCCCGGGATTCATGTGACGCACATCACTGCCGATACATAGGGGCGGAGGGGGCGTCACCGTGGCGCCACGGCAGAGAGGGATGTCATGTCCGAGACCCCGCTGTACGGACCCGTCTTCGACGGCTCGCCCATCGGCGTGGCCGTGCTGGGCGCCGACGGCGCCATCATCGAGGCCAACCCCGCCTTCGCGCGCCTCCTCGGGCGCTCGCCCATGAGCCTGCGGACCTACCGGCTGCGGGACCTCACGCATCCCGACGACGTCTCCCGCGACGAGGAGCTGCTCGCTCAGCTCGCCGACGGCGGGCTCCCCTACTTCCAGGCGCAGACGCGGCTGGTGCACCGCACCGGCGACGCCGTGTGGACCCGGCTGTCGGTCTCACCGGTCGCCGAGCCCGGCGGTCCCGCGCGGTTCGTCGCGCACATCGAGGACGTCACCGAGGTCCGCCGTGCCAAGGACCTGCTCGAGCGTCGCGCGCTCTACGACCACCTCACGGGCCTCGCGAACCGCACCCTGCTGCTCGAGCAGCTCGGCGCCGCGCTCGAGTTGCGTGGCGGCGACACCACGACCGTGGCGTGCATCTTCCTCGACGTGGACCACTTCAAGCTGGTGAACGACTCGCTCGGGCACGAGGCAGGCGACACCCTGCTCCAGGAGATCGCCCGCCGGATCCGGGTCGCGGTCCGCCCGGGCGACCTGGTCGCCCGGTTCGGCGGCGACGAGTTCGTGGTGGTGCTCGAGGCGGCCGCCAGCGTCGCCGCCGCCGAGGCGCTGGTCACCGTGATCGCGGCCGAGGTGCAGGCGCCGGTGGTGGTCTCCGGCCACGAGGTGGTGCCGACCGTGAGCGCGGGCCTCGCCTTCGCCGAGCCGGGCGTCACGCCCGAGACCCTGGTGCGCAACGCCGACACGGCGATGCACGCGGCGAAGCGCCGCGGCCGGGCGCGGGTCGAGGTGTTCTCCCCCGACCTGCGCCATCACGCCCTCACCAAGCTGTCGATCGAGTCGGAGCTGCGCACCGCGATCCGCGAGGGCGAGCTCGTGGTGCACTACCAGCCGATCGTCCGGCTCGACACCCGCGAGACCGTGGCGTTCGAGGCGCTCGTGCGCTGGCAGCACCCGAACCGAGGGCTGCTCATGCCCGAGGAGTTCATCGAGGTCTGCGAGGAGGCGAACCTCGTGGTGCCCCTGGGCGCCTTCGTCATCATGGAGACGTGCGAGCTGCTCGCCGCCCACCCGGAGTTCCCCGGACGGATCTACGTCAACGTCTCGACGCGTCAGATCGGCTCCGCCGACCTGACGCGCGTGGTGATGCACGCGCTCGAGACCACCGGCGTCGACCCGTCCCGGCTCGGGCTCGAGATCACCGAGTCCGGGATGCTCATCGCCACCCAGGCCGCGCGCACGGACCTCGACGGCCTGACCCGGCTCGGCGTCGACCTGGTGATCGACGACTTCGGGACCGGCTACTCGTCGCTGAGCTCCGTGCTGCTCAACCCCGTGGCGGGGCTCAAGCTGGCCCGCGAGTTCACGCTCCGGCTCGGCGACCGCTCGACCGGCGATCGCATCTCGGGGACCGTCGCCCAGCTCACGTCGAACCTCGACCTCTACGGCGTGATCGAGGGGATCGAGTCCGAGGCGCAGCGGGCGATGGCGATCGAGCACGGGTGGACCCACGGCCAGGGCTTCCTCTTCGGGCACGGTGTGCCCGCGGAGCGACTGGCGTTCTCCCCCGACGGCCACGTGTCCCTCACCGACGACGAGCACGGCACGATACCGTCGGCCGGGTGAGCCGCACCTCCTGGACCGACCTGCTCCGGCGCATCGTCGCCGCGATCCGCACCACACCGGCGCCGGGGAGGCGCGCCGGGGCGCAGACCCCTGCGGCGCGTGCCGCACGCACCGCGGCCTACCCCGGCGACTTCACCGGTCGACCGCGCGTCGCGTACCGACCGCAGCTCGACGGCGATCCCGACCCCGGCGAGGTCGTGTGGACCTGGGTCCCGTTCGAGGAGGACCACGCGCAGGGCAAGGATCGCCCCGTCCTCCTGATCGGGCACGACGGCCCGTGGCTGCTCGCGCTCATGCTGTCGAGCAAGGACCATGACGCCGACGCCCGCGACGAGGCGCGCTGGGGCCGGTACTGGATGGACATCGGGTCGGGTCCATGGGACAGTCGGGGGCGCCCGAGCGAGGTCCGGCTCGACCGGATCATCCGGGTCGACCCTGGGGCCGTGCGGCGCGAGGGCGCGGTGCTCGATCGCGCGACCTTCGATCGGGTCGCGGACTCGCTCAAGAGGCACCATCCCTGATATGATTTCCGTTCGTGTGTGAGCGCCTGCTCGCGCTCCACCCCGAAACTTTCCCAGAAACGCAGAAGGAACGCTGTGGCAAACATCAAGTCGAAGATCAAGCGCATCGGCACCAACGAGAAGGCGCGCCTGCGCAACGTCGCCGTCAAGTCCGAGCTGAAGACCAACGTCCGCAAGGTGCGCGAGGCCATCGCCGCCGGCGACAAGGCCTCCGCCGAGACCGCCCTTAAGACCGCCTCCGTCAAGCTCGACAAGGCCGTGTCGAAGGGCGTCATCCACAAGAACCAGGCCGCGAACCGCAAGTCCGCGCTGGCGAAGCAGGTCGCCGCGCTCTGACGGTTCGAGCACCCGACGCCCCGATGCGCCCCTGGCGCGCCGGGGCGTTCGTGCGTTCGGGCTGAGGAGCATCGTCCGAGGCAGATGCTTTCATCCTCGACTTTCGTGGACTAGTGTCAAGGTGTGACCTCCCCCCACGGTCTCCGCCTCTGGCACCCCCCGCACCTGCCGCGCCACGGCACCGGCAGCGCGATCGGCCGCCAGCCGATCGTCACGGCCGGCCGCGCCGTCCGCGGCTACGAGCTGCTCTACCGAGCCCCCGGCCACGACGGGCTTCCCGTCGACCGGTGGCCGGCACGGTTCCAGGACCGCGCGACGGAGCACGTGATCGCGTTCGACGCCCGGGACGGGCGCGCCGTCGCGGCACCGCACCCGTCCTTCATCAACTTCTCGCGCTCCTACCTGCTGAACGAGCCCGGCACCATGGGATGCGATCCCGCGCGCGTGGTGATCGAGGTGGTCGAGTCGGCCCACGCCGACGCGACGCTCGTGCGCCGGCTGATGGCGCTCCGGGACCTGGGGTTCCGCCTCGCCCTCGACGACTTCGTCGGCACCGAGTCGCAGCTGACGCTGCTGGGGCTGGTCGACTTCGTCAAGATCGACGTGCGCGACCTCACCCGCCAAGGGACGCGCCTGGCCGACTCGGCACGCCTCCACGGCGCTACGCTGATCGCCGAGCGGGTCGAGGACCAGCCGATGCTCGAGCTGTGCGCGCGCTCGGGCTTCGACCTGTTCCAAGGGTTCCTGTTCGGCGAGGTCGAGGTCATCGAGCGTGCCGGCGTGGCCGACGAGGGGGCGGCGTAGCGCCCCGTCCCGACCGGGGCGTCAGCGCCCCGACGCGAGCGAGGCCACGGTGCGGACCGCCCGCTCGAGCGCGAAGCCGGGCGCGCGCGACGCCCCTTTGATCTCCGCGTCCGCCTGCGCCACGGCCTGGACGGCGAGCGCCAGGGACTCGGCGTCCCAGCGCTGCAGCTCGCGACGGGCCCGATCCACCTGCCACGGCTGGATCCCGAGGTCCTTGGTCGGGTCGAGGCGCCGTCCGCGCGCGGCGCCGACCTTGATCAGCGTGCGCAGCTTGCTCGCGAGCGCCGCGACCAGGGGCACGGGGTCGGTGCCGGTCGACAGGGCGTGACGCACGAGGGCGATCGCCTCACCGCCCTTGCCGGCGATGGCCGCGTCCGCGACGGCGAAGCCGGTGGCGTTGACCCGCGTGCCGTAGTAGCGGGCGACCACCTGCTCGTCGATCGGCCCCGACACGTCGCTGATCAGCTGGGCGCACGCCGCCGCGATCTCCGCGACGTCCGAGCCGATCGCGTCGACCAGCGCACGCACCGCGCGCGCGCCCGTGGGCCTGCCCGCGCGCTCGAACTCGCCGGCCGCGAAGTCGACCAGGTCCGCGTCCTTCTTGATCGCCGGGCACGTGTACTCGGGCGCGTTCCCCTTGCGCAGCGTGTCGAGCAGCTTCTTCCCCCGCACCCCGCCGCCGTGCAGCAGGACGACCACGCACTCGGGATCCGGTCCCGCCACGTACGCGAGCGAGTCCTGCAGGAAGTCGTCGCTCATCGCCTCGACCGCCTCGACGATCACGAGGCCCGGCTCGGCGAACAGGGAGGGGCTGGTGGCCGCCTGAAGCTGGCCTCGCGAGTACCCCGCGGCATCGAGCCGGGTGATCTCGATCTCCCCTCGCTTGCGCATCGCCGCGACGATGCGCTCGACCGCACGCGAGGCGAGCACCGCCTCGGGGCCGGACACCAGCACCACGGGAGCGGGCGCCGCACGATGCCACGTCGCCTCCACCGCCTGTCTCGCCGCCACGGGGACTAGCCTGCCACGCCGCTCGGACACGGCCGGACCAGCCCGACTCCCCCGCCGACCGGCGCGAGCAGGATGTCGCCGCAGAGGTCGGTGCGCAGCACCGGAGTGCCGGCGAGCAGCGCCAGGGTCGCGGGCGCGGGATGGCCATGGCGGTTGCCCTCCCCCGCGGAGATCACGGCGACGCGTGACGCGACCGCCGCGACGAGCCTCGGGTCCTGCACCGCCGAGCCATGGTGGGCGACCTTCAGCACGTCGACCGACAGCGCCGCGGAGGTGGTCGCGAGGCCCGACAGCAGCCGCGCCTGCCCGTCGAGCTCGAGGTCGCCCAGCGCGAGCGTGGCGAGCCCGCCCGCGCCGGAGGAGGCCTCGATCAGGGTCACGATGCTCGAGTCGTTGAGCGCGGTCCCATCGCGGCTCGCGGGCACGGGGCCCGCCTGCAGCACCGTCACGGCGACGCCGCCGAGCACGGTCCTCGTGCCGGCGTCCGGCGCCGGCCTCGCGTGTGCCGCGCCACGTGCGTCGGCCACCGTGGCGGCGCTCGCCCCGGGAGGGAGCCAGACGTCCCGCACCGCCACCCGCCTGGTCAGCTCCTCGACTCCGCCGACGTGGTCGTCGTGATCATGGGTGAGGATCAGGAGGTCCACCGCGCGCACGCCGAGCCGCCGCAGGCAGTCCCCCGACCCGTCGCCCGGCGGCCCCGCATCCACCATCACCACGGCGCCCCCGGCGCTCACCACCAGCGCGTCACCCTGGCCGACGTCGCAGGCGGCGACCATCCACCCGCGCGCGGCGCCTCCGAGCGCGGGCGGGAGCAGGCCGGGCGCCACGACCAGGGCGATCAGCCCGAGGTGCGCTCCGAGCGCCAGGCGCGGCGCGACGCCCGCGAGGGCAAGAGGCGCGGCGGCGACCAGCGCCAGCACGGCGCCGGCGACGCCGCCGGGCCATCGCAGGTCGCCTCCCGGGGCCGCGGCGAACGCCCGCGCGGCGAGCGCGATCGGCCATGCCGCCCAGGAGGCGAGCTGTGCACACGCGGCTGCCGCGACCGGAGCGGCCGGAGCAACCACGAGCGCGGCCAGGCCGGCGAGCGTGACCGGGGCGGCGAACGGCGCGGCGACAGCGTTGGCGGCGACCGCCCACGGGCCCACATCCGCACCGATCGACGCGAGCAGCGGGAGGCAGGCCGCCTGCGCGGCGACCGTCATCGCGATCGCGTGCGCCAGCCACCCGTGGAGCCGCCGCGACAGCGGCACGGCGAGCGCGGGCGCCACGACCCCGATCGCGAGGACCGCGGCCACGGACAGGGCGAAGCCCAGGTCCGAGGCGAGCCGGGGCGAGACCACCACCAGCACTGTGACCACGGCGGCGAGCGCGGGAACCGCCCGCGACGGGCGGCCGACGGCCAGCGCCGCGGCGGCGACCGCGGCGGTCCCGACCGCGCGCGCCACCGACCCGCCTCCGTCGACCACGGAGGCCAGCGCGAGGGCGCTGCCGACCACCGCCACGGCGATGACGGCGCGGGCCGCGCGTGCCCGCCGTGCGACGGCCACCACCGCGCCCGCCACGATGGCGAAGTGCGCGCCGGAGACCGCCGTCAGGTGGGCGAGGCCGCTCACCCGGAGCTCGGCGAGCTGCGCGGCCGGCACCGCGGCGTCGTCGCCCGTGACCATGCCGTGCACGAGCCCGCGGGTCGGCTGCGGGAGACCCGAGGCGGCGAGCGCGAAGCCGGACCGCGCCCGGATCACCGCGGCGGACCACCCCGCGGGCGGGTCCCGCGCGAGCACCACCGCGTCGCGCACCAGCGCGGCACGACGCGGCGTGGCGCCGGAGACGACCCTGCCGGCCACGACGAGGGTGTCGCCCACCGCGGCCTCCACCACCGCCTCGCCCGGCACGCCGCCCGCGGCGTCGTCGAGCGCCACGCCCACCGCGCCCGACGCGGCCGCCCGCGATCCCTCCGCCTCGCGACCCCACGACGCGGCGGAGAGCTCGACCCACGTCGAGCCCGCTCCTCCGCGCACCTCGAGGACGCGTCCCTCGAGGACGATGCGGTCGCCCACCGGCGCCCATGCGCGCGCATCGGCCGCGGCCACCGCCGTGGCCATGGCGGCAGATCCGGCGACCGCCGCCACGACCGCCGCCGCGGCGGCCGCGCGGGTGCGGCCGGCCGGCTCTCCCGGCCGCCGTCTCCGCAGACCCGCCGCGCCGATCACCAGGACGACGGCCAGGCCGACGATCGCCCACCGCCGGGGCGCGGGCCCCGCCACAGCGAGCAGCGAGCCCGACCAGGCCGCGACCGCGGCGGGCACCAGGCGCGCATCGTGGCCGTTCACCCGACGGTCGCGACGTCGGCGATGCCCGCGAGGATCGCGGGCCCGACCCCGGGCACCCGTCCCAGGTCCTCGACCGTCGTGAACGGCCCGTTGGCCTCCCGATCGGCGGTGATCCGCGCGGCCAGCACCGGGCCGACCCCCGGCAGCCCCTCGAGCGCGGCAGGGTCGGCACGGTTGAGATCGATCCTCCCGTCGGCGACCGCCTCACCCTCGACGGCGACCACGACGTGCTCGCCGTCCTGGACGGGCCGGGCGAGGTTCACGCTCGACTCGTCCGCCGCCGCCAGCATCCCGCCCGCGGCCTCGACCGCGTCCGCCACCCGTGCGCCTGCCGCGAGCTCGACGAGCCCGGGCGCGGCGACCGACCCGCTCACATGGACCAGCACCCGCGCGTCGGCGCCGGCGGAGGAGGACGGCACGAGCGCCGGCGAGGAGACCGAGGCGTCAGGGAGGGGGACGGCCCCGGGATCGCGCAGGCCCCACCACGCCACCGCGCCGACGAGCACGATCACGACGACGGCGGTGGCCGCGGCACGCGGCTCGATGCGCCAGCGGGCGCGACCGGCCGCCGCGCCGCGCGACTCGGGCTCGACCCCATGCGTGCGCGCGTAGGCACGCTGCGCCGCCTGCTCGAGCCCTCGTGCCCATCGCGCCTCGACGGCGTCCGCATCGTCCATGCGGCGACGCTAGGGCGGCGTCCCCGTCGCCGGGCCCTGCGGCACCCGACACGGGGATCGCTCGGTGCAGCGCGACGGCCGGGGACATCTCACCCGGTCGCGCGCGGCGCTCAGCCACGCCGCGCGAACGAGCGGTCAGCCGGGCGGCGCGTCGAGCGTCGCCAGCGGCGCCACCATCGCGGCCACCGTCCCCGGGCCGGTGTGCGCCGCGAGCACCGCGCTGACGGGTCCGTCGACCGCCAGATCCGCGGCCGAGCCGTCGACATCGAGCTCCCAGTGCGCACCCGCGTGCAGGACCGCGAGCCCCACCGGCGCCCCGAGGCCGCGCGCCGATGCGAGCGCCGCCCCGATCTCCTGGGCGATCGCCGACCTGGCGCGCGCGCCGGAGCGGGCTCGCGACCGCGGCGCGATCCGGCCGTCCTCCACCGCGAGCACCGGGCGGATCCCCAGCACCCTGCCGGCGGCGGCCACCGCGGGGCCGATGCGTCCCCCGCGGCGCAGATGGTCGAGGGTCTCGACGGTGAACAGGCAGGTCGACCGCTCGGCGGTCCACCTCGCGGCGGCGGCGACCTGGGCGAGCGTGCCGCCCGCGGATGACGCGCGAGCCGCGGCGATCGCCGCGAGCCCCTGCGCCATCGCCACCGTGCGCGAGTCGACGACCTCGACGGCGAGGCCGCCGGCGGTCGACGCCGCGACCGCCGAGGCGTAGGTCCCGGACAGCTCGGACGAGAGCGTCACGACCACCACGCCGCTCGCCCCGGCGGCCGCCTCGGAGCGGATGGCCTCCAGGAACGCCTCGGACGACGGCTGCGACGTGGTGACGTCGCACCCGGCCTCCAGGTGCGCGATCACCTGGTCAGGCGTGATGTCGACGCCCTCGAGGAAGGGCTCGCCGTCCACGATGATCTGCATCGGCACCACCCGGATGCCATGGCGTGCCGCGACCTCGGCGGGCAGCGAGGCCGCCGAGTCCGTGACGACGCCGATGCCAGCCATGGGTCAGGCCGTGACGATGTTGACCAGCTTGGGCGCGCGCACGATGACCGTGCGGATGCCCGCGTCGCCGATCGCCCGCACCGCGCCCGGTGCCGCGAGCGCGAGCTCACGGAGCTCGTCCTGGCTGATGCCCGGGGGAACCTCGAGGCGGTCCCTCACCTTGCCCATTACCTGGACGATGCAGGTGACGGTCTCCTCGACCAGCAGCGACTCGTCGACGGCCGGGTAGGTCGCCAGCGCCACGTCCTGGTGGCCGAGCATGCTCCACATGTCCTCGGCGCAGTACGGCGCGAAGAGGCTGAGGAGGATGGTGACCACCTCGGAGGCCTCGCGGACCGCCGGGTCCGCGGGCCCGGCGCCGCCGTCGATGGCCTTGCGGGTGGCGTTGACCAGCTCCATGACGCGCGCGACCACGACGTTGAACTTGAAGCCCTCGACCAGCTCCTGCGACTCGGCCAGGGTCCGGTGCGTGACGGCCCGCAGCGCGGCGTCCCCGCTCGCCGGGTCGACGCCCGGCTCGGAGGTCACATCGCGGGCGAGGCGCCACGCGCGGGCGAGGAACTTCGCGGACCCGGCCGGCGAGACGTCAGCCCAGTCGATGTCGTCCTCCGGCGGCCCGGCGAACGCCATGGTGAGGCGGATCGAGTCGACGCCGAACTCGTCGAGCTGCTCGGACAGGCGCACCAGGTTGCCGCGGGACTTCGACATCGCGGAGCCGTCCATCTGGACCATGCCCTGGTTGAGGAGCGCGGAGAAGGGCTCGCCGAAGTCGATCATCCCCATGTCCCTGAGCGCCTTGGTGAAGAAGCGCGCGTACAGCAGGTGGAGGATCGCGTGGGTCACACCGCCGACGTACTGGTCGATGGGCGCCCAGCGCTTCGCCTGGACCGGGTCGAACGGCCCGTCGGTCTTCTGGGGAGACAGGAACCGCAGGAAGTACCAGGACGAGTCGACGAAGGTGTCCATGGTGTCGGTGTCGCGCAGGGCGGCACCGCCGCAGGTCGGGCAGGTGGTGTTCACCCAGTCCGTGGCGGCCGCCAGCGGCGACTGCCCCTTGGGCTTGAGGTCGAGGCCCTCGGCCGGCGGCAGCGTCACGGGGAGCTGGTCGTCGGGGACCGGGACCTCGCCGCAGGTCTCGCAGTGGACGATCGGGATGGGCGTGCCCCAGTAGCGCTGGCGCGAGATGAGCCAGTCGCGCAGGCGGTAGTTCGTGGAGGCGTGGCCGGTGCCGGCCGCCTCGAGCTCGGCCGTGATCGCGGCGATCGCCTCAGCCTTCGCGAGGCCGTTCAGCGCCTCCGAGTTGACCAGCACGCCGTCGCCCGTCGCGGCGACGCCCGTCTCGACGGGGTCGCCGAACGGCTCGCCCGCATCGTCCCGGCAGTCGAGGACCACCCGGACCGGCAGGTCCATCGCGCGAGCGAAGTCGAGGTCGCGCTGGTCGTGAGCCGGCACCGCCATGATCGCGCCGTGACCGTAGTCCGCGAGGACGTAGTCCGATGCCCAGATGGGCAGGCGCTCGCCGTTGACCGGGTTGATGCCGTAGCGCTGCAGGAACACGCCGGTCTTCGGCCGGTCGGTGGAGAGGCGGTCGATCTCGTTCTCACCCTTGACGCGCTCGACGTACGCCGCGAACTCGGCCCGGGTCGCGTCGTCCGCGCCCTCGGCCAGCTCGGCCGCGAGGTCGGAGTCCGCCGCGACCACCATGAACGTCGCGCCGTACAGGGTGTCGGGGCGCGTCGTGTAGATGGCGATCGGCTCGTCGCGGCCCTCGATCGTGAACGACACGTCGGCTCCCGCGGAGCGGCCGATCCAGTTGCGCTGCATCGCGATCACCTTGGACGGCCACGAGCCGCGCAGGTTCTCCAGCTCGTCGAGCAGCTCGTCGGCGTACTCGGTGACCTTGAAGTACCACTGGGTGAGCTTCTTCTTGGTGACCGCGGTGTCGCATCGCTCGCACAGCCCGTTCACGACCTGCTCGTTCGCGAGCACCGTCTGGTCGTTCGGGCACCAGTTGACCTGGCTGGGCTTGCGGTAGGCGAGGCCGCGCTCGAACAGCCGCGTGAAGATCCACTGGTTCCAGCGGTAGTAGTCGGGACGATGCGTCATCAGGACGCGGTCCCAGTCGAAGGAGCACGCGTAGCGCTTCATCGACGCCTTCTGCTGCGCGATGTTGTCCTCGGTCCAGCCGGCGGGGTCGACCCCGCGCTTGATCGCCGCGTTCTCCGCGGGCAGGCCGAAGGAGTCCCAGCCGATGGGGTGGAGGACGTTGTAGCCCTTCTGCACCCAGTGGCGCGAGATCACGTCGCCGAGGGCGTAGGCCTCCGCGTGGCCCATGTGAAGGTCGCCCGAGGGGTACGGGAACATGTCCAGCACGTACTTGGTGGGACGCGCATCGTCCTCGCGGCCCGAGCGGAAGGGCTGGCGCTCCTCCCACACGGGGAGCCAGCGGTCCTCGATGGCGCGGAAGTCGTAGCGGTGCTCGTCGGTCTGGGGCGTCTCGGTCACCCCAGGATTCTAGCGAGCGCTCGGGACCCCTCGATATGACCCCGTCGGAGGCCTCCGGAGCGCCCGCGCCGCGTGACATTCCTCACACGTGTCGCACAGTTCGGGCCCGACGTGGCCAAAGTCACACCGTTATCGGCTTACATACCAGCCCCATTGTGCCGTTAATGGTGCCGGACAGATCGCCCAATCACTCTTCAACCGGGCGTGAAGGAGGCACCATGCAGCACACGTTCCGCACGCGTTCGACGCGGCTCCTGGCCGCCTTCGGCGCGCTCGCCCTCGCGGTGACCATCCCCGTGGCCACGGCGCCCGCGGCGCAGGCGCTCACCCCCTCGAGCCTCCTGCTGGACCTCACGAACGACTACCGGGCCTCGAAGGGCCTCTCGGCGCTGCACTGGAACACGGGCGCGGCCAAGGTGGCGCAGACGTGGAGCGAGAAGATGCTCGCCGAGGGTCGGATGTATCACAACCCGAACGTGTTCTCGCAGATCCCGTCGGGCTGGACGGGCGCGGCGGAGAACGTCGGCTTCGCGTGCGGCTACTCCTCCGCCGCCGCCGCGGCCAAGGCGATCATGAAGGCCTGGATCGCGTCGTCCGGGCACGAGAAGAACCTGCGTGGCTCGTACACCGACATCGGCATCGGCTTCGCCTGGGACTCGTCGACCCGATGCGCGTACACGACGCAGGACTTCGCCAAGTACTCCGGCACCCCGTCGACCTACTCGATCTTCGGCACCGTGAAGAACAGCTCCGGCGGCGCCGCCGCGAACGTGAAGGTGTACGCGCGCAAGGGCACGTCGACCTACACGGCCACCACCGACTCGACCGGCAGCTACTCGCTGACGGGGCTGCCCAAGGGCACCTACACCCTCCAGTTCTCCCCCGCGTCCACCTCGCAGCGGGGCGAGTTCTACACCGATGCCACGGCCAAGGCCTGCGCCTCCCGGATCTCGCTGTCCAAGGACAAGGTCGGGCTGACCACGAAGCTCTCGAGCTCGTCCGCGCCGACGGTCGACGGCGAGGTGCTGATCTGCGACATCGCGGCCGACAAGTCGTCGACGTACTACTCCGCCTTCGCCGACGAGATCCAGTGGCTGGCCGACGAGGGCGTGACCACCGGTTGGGACAACGGCTACGGCGCGAAGGTCTACAAGCCCCTGTCGAGCGTGACCCGCGAGGCGATGGCCGCCTTCATGTACCGCCTGGCGGGCTCCCCGAAGATCACCGGCTCCGACAACTTCGTCGACATCTCCGGCACCGCGTTCGAGGACGAGATCACCTGGCTCGCCGGCCAGGGCATCACCAACGGCTGGAGCAACGGCGACGGCACCGCGGACTTCCAGCCGAAGTCGAAGATCTCGCGCGAGGCGATGGCGGCGTTCCTCTACCGCTACGCGGGGTCCCCGTCGTACACCGCACCCTCGACCTCGCCCTTCGTCGATGTGAAGCCCTCCTCGATGTTCTACAAGGAGATCTGCTGGCTCGCCTCGACCGGGATCAGCACGGGCTGGAGCCTGTCGAACGGCAAGAAGGAGTACCGCCCGTCCTCGTCGATCACCCGTGACGCGATGGCCGCGTTCCTCAGCCGCTTCGACGCCAAGGGCCTCTGAGCATCGCGACCCGCCTCCGCCCGAGGCCGCGGTGACGCGATGCTGATCGACCGGCCTCGTGCCGCACGGGGAACGTGCCGATGACAAGGATGCGCCACGCGACCGCTGGCGCCGACCAGGAAGGGAGCTCCGCGAACGTGAAGCCGGCGCAGCCGCAGTGGCGATGGGTCCGCGCCTGGGCGCGGACCCTCACCGTGCTGGCGGCCTCCTGCGCGCTTCTGATCGGCACGTTGCCGAGCGGCGCCGAGGCCTCCGACGGACCTCTCGACCCGGATGCCGCCGCGAGCGCCTCCCCCGCGGCGGAGCCCCAGGCCTCGTCCACCCCCGCGCCCTCCGCCTCGACCGAGCCGGACATGGGCCTCACCTCGACACCGGAGCCGGCTGCGACCGCATCCCCGACGCCGTCGCCCGAGCCCTCCGCATCCGCCTCCCCTGATCCGACGGAGGCGCCGACCGAGGACGCCCCGGCCGAGCAGGTCGAGCCCGAGCCGGAGCCGGCCGACGACTCGCCGCTGGTCGGCGTGCTCTCCGCGACGTCCGCCGTGTTCACCGACGTGTCCGCGATCCAGGGCGCCACGACGTACTCCCAGTTCGCGACCGAGATCGCGTGGATGGCCGAGACCGGGATCTCGACGGGCTGGGTCACGGCCGACGGAAGCGCCCAGTACCGGCCGACGGAACCGGTCAGCCGCGACGCGATGGCCGCGTTCCTCAACCGCTTCGCCGGCTCCCCCGCGTTCGCTCAGCCGTCGGTGTCGCCGTTCGTGGACGTCCCCACCTCCCGGCAGTTCTACCGCGAGATCACCTGGCTGCGCTCGGCCGGCGTGTCGACGGGCTGGACGACGGCGACCGGCGTGGAGTACCGGCCGACGAAGTCCATCACGCGCGACGCGATGGCGGCGTTCCTGTACCGGCTCGCGGGCTCGCCCGACTTCACCTTCCCGACGACCTCGCCGTTCGTCGACGTCACGGCGAGCACGCCGTTCGCCAAGGAGATCGCGTGGCTCGCCTCGGCCGGCGTGACCACGGGCTGGTCGACGTCGAGCGGGGCGCAGTACCGGCCCCTCGCCTCGATCACCCGCGATGCGATGGCGGCGTACCTGTACCGGCTGGACGCGGCGGGGATCATCGACCTGTCGGCGGCGCTCGGGACCACGCTGCGGCACACCACGGTGTACGTGTACGTGGCCACGACGCTGAACCTCCGCACCGGTCCGGCGACGACATTCGACGTCGCGCGACAGGTCGCGGAGGGGACCGCCCTCGTGCCGACCGGCACCACCCAGGACGGATGGATCCAGGTCACCGTGGACGGCGAGCTGCTGTGGGCCTCGAGCTACTACCTCGTGGGCCGTCAGGGCGCCGCGGTCACGCGGATCACCTCCCTGTACGAGAACGGCCGGCTTCCCGAGGAGGAGCTGTGCACGCTGTCCTGGGACGCCGTGGAGTCGCTCGAGTGCGACGCGGCCTTCGACCTGGAGATGCTCAACATCGAGTTCAGGAACCAGTTCGGGTTCGACCTGCCGCTCAACGACTCCTACCGCGACTACGACACGCAGGTCCTGTTCAAGGCCGTGTACGGCGATCTCGCGGCCAAGCCCGGCACCTCCAACCACGGGTGGGGCATGGCGATCGACGTGTCGACCTCGCGGCTCCCCGGCGGCACGGGCGGCGCGGCGTACGCCTGGCTCACCCAGCACGTCGGCGTCTACAACTGGGTCCTGCCGGCGTGGGCGCGCCCGACGGGGACCAAGCCCGAGGCCTGGCACTTCGAGTACACCGGCTGACGGGGCCGGATCGCCCTCCGCGGGCCGGTCAGGGGAGCTCGGCGAGCACCTCGAGCCAGGCTCTCCGGGCCCCGAGCTCGGCGGGGATCTCCAGGCGGTAGGCACCGGGATCCCTGAGGAAGTCGCCCAGCTCCGGCAGCTCGAACAGCTGCGCCTTCTGGCGGAAGTACGCGCTGGCGCCCATCAGGTAGGCGGGCACCCCCATGAAGCTGGCGAAGAGCGCCGTGTGGTACGAGGAGGACAGCGCGAGATCCACGTCGAGCACGGGTCGCAGCGCGTCGGGAAGCCCCGCGCCGAACCGGTACTCCAGCGACGCCTTCGCGATGTCGATCACCTCGAAGCGGGAGAAGGGCATGTCCTCCGCCAGCGCCGCGACCGTGTCCAGCGTGTCCCGGACGTCGAGGCGCGGGTCGTCGTAGGCATGCAGGAGCAGGAGCTCGCAGCCGGGCAGCTCCTCCGCGACCTGGCGCAGGACGTCGCGCCACAGGTCGAGCGCCACGTCTCCCCCGGCGTAGTCCGAGGTGTTCATGTGGACGGCGACGCGCGTGGGGCCGTCGAGGCGCACGTGACCGTCACGGGCGCGCGCCCAGTCCTGGAAGGTCTCGGTCAGGTCGTCGAAGGTGAAGCGCACCGGCACGTCGAGCGCCTCCGTCGCGAGAGCATGCGAGACGTGGTCGCGCAGCCCGACGCTGACGATGCGGTGGTGGCGGGCGAGCTCCGTGAAGCCGGCGAGCGCCGGCTCGTCCACCTGCAGGCCCGAGAACAGGATCGGGGCGCCGCAGCCCGACGCGACCGCGTCGATGACCGGGAAGTGCTCGCCGCCCCAGCGGGCGTTGAGATAGCCGCCGCCGACCACGTGCACGAGCGTGCCACCGGCAGGCGCGGGGATCTCGACGAGGCCAGCGCCGCGGACGTCGACCGCGGTGGTCGAGACGAAGACGACGTCGTCGGCCGGGTACCAGGCCTCGAGCTCCGCGGAGCGCCCGGCGGGAAGCGCCGCGTACGCGGGCATCACCAACGTGGTGCGGCGGCCCGCGCGACCCGCCCAGTACGCGAGGATGTTCTTGGTCTGGAGGATGTCGCCGAAGTTCGAATGGCCGTTGGACCCCGTGTACACGACGACATCGGCGTCGCGCGCCGCCAGCCGCTCCGCCGCCTCGGGCGACGCGAACCAGCGCACGCCGAGCCGCGCCCACGCACCGGGCCCGGTCACGCGCGGGAGGTAGCCCGGCAGCCGCTCGAGCGTCCGGTCGAAGGCGGCGCGCGACGAGGTCTGCTCCAGGCGGGAGCGTGCCGCCGCGACGCGCGCGGCGACCTCGTCGGGCGCGTCGCGGAGCAGGTGGACGCGGTCGAGGTAGCCGGCGATGCCCTCCTCGGGATCGACCGGGAGCCCGGTGTTCGCGTCGAGCGCCTCCCCCACGCCGCCGACCAGCGGCGCGATCACCGGCAGGCCCGACGCCATGGCCTCCAGCATGACCATGGGCACACCCTCGTAGTCGGAGGTCATCAGGAGCGCGTCGTAGCGCTCCGGGTGGGCGCTCGGGAAGCCGTCCCGGTAGGCCTCTCCCCGCACCGCGACGCCGGCGAGCGCGCGGTCGAGGTGGTCCTGCCAGTCGGGATCCGAGCCCACCAGGGGCTCGCCGATGATGGTGATCTCGACGTCCGCGCCTTCCGCGGCGAGCGCCTCGGAGATGTCCGCGAGCCGGTCGAGTCGCTTCTGGAGGTCGAAGCGGCCGACCCACAGGAGGCGCAGGGTGCGTCCCGCCGGGGCGGCCATGCCCGCGCGGGCCTCCGCCGAGGGCGCGAGCGCCACCGTGTCGACCACCGTGTGCACGGTGAACAGCTCCCGCGGGATCCCCTGGGTCTCGACGACGTGGTCGACGAAGGCCTCGCTGTCCGTGAGGATCCCGGTGAAGCGGTCGAAGTAGTCGCGGGAGCGGTTGTAGAGGAAGGACCACTCCGAGCCGTCGTCGAAGCGGTCGACCACGAAGGTCTGGGCGTAGACGCGGCTGTGCCGGGCGATCTGGACGCCCCAGCGCTCCATCATCCAGAAGCCGCGCTCGGCATTGTTGATGTGGATGGTCTCCGGCCGGAGCTGCGCGCAGACCATCGCGAGCACCTGCTCGAGGAACTCGGGCCACAACCGGAAGCGGCCGAGCTCGACCACGGTCACGCCCTCGGGCAGCAGGTGGAGGTGCTCGGAGAGCTCCTCCTCCGTGGTGATGAGCGCGATGGAGGCGTCGGGCCGCAGCCGTCGCACCGCGTGGATGTGCTCGAGGAGCATCCGGTCGCCGCCGCTCGCCCGCACCCACAGCCCCACGAAGAGCACGTCGACGCGCTCGGGCAGCTCGTCGATCGCGGTCCAGTACGCGGCCCGGTCGGGCACGGATCGCTCGTCGTGGTCGGCGCCGTCCACGACGTAGGAGGCGAGATGGCGCTCGACGGGGGTGCGCAGCAGCGGCTGAAGACGATGCGCGTCCTGCCAGTCGGCGACCTCCTCGGGCGCCAGGGCGGCCAAGGGCGCCGGCACCGCCGCATCGTCCGCCGGCCGCACCACCCTCGCGGCCGCGCGTGCGGCCCGGCCGGCGAGGCCGACCGCGCGATCCACGACGGGCGATGCGCCGCGCACCGCGCCGATCACCGAGCGGGCTCCGCGCCCGGCCGGCGATGCGCCGACGAGCCGCGCGGCGAGCCGGGGTGCCTCGACCGCGGCCAGCTCCTTCGACCGGAGCAGGTCGTTGCGCGGCAGCAGCGATCCGCGATGCGCCTCGGCCAGCGAGGCGGACGTCCGCGACCAGTAGTAGAGGGACGTCCCCGGAACGGTGAGGTGCGGGACGCCCGCCGCGACGGTCTCGCAGTTCCAGGCCCAGTCCTCCGGGCCGAACCCCTCCCAGGGGCGGCACTCGCGGTACGGATGAGCCTCCCATACCTCGCGGTCCATGAGCGCGAAGGCGTCCCACGCGTTGCTCCAGGCGAGCGTGCCCGGCTGGAAGGCGGGCGAGTCGGTCCCGGTGAGGGGCCACACCTCGAGCCGCTCACCGAACCGGATGATGCGCTCGGGATGCACGATCGCGGGCTCACCCGCCGCCGCGAGGCGCGCGAGGCCCTCCGTGATCCACGCGGCGGACGGGAGGTTGTCCGCGTCGAGCACGCCCACCACCGGGGCGCTCGACGCCGCGATGCCGGAGTTGCGGGACAGCCCCAGGTCGCCGTGATCGACGTCGACCACCAGCGTGGCGGTCGCGAGCTCCAGAGCCCCCTCCGCCACCAGCGAGTCCACCTGCTCGACGGTGCGGCGGTCGGCGCGGTCGCGCACGATCACCACCTCGACGCCGATGCCGTGCTCATGGGCATGCGCGATCGCGCGCGCGAGACCCCGCACCGTCGGGATCATGAGCCGCCCCTCGCGATGGGTGGTCACGACGACGGCTGCGGCGGGCACGGGGGAGGTCACCGAAGAATGCTACCGGCGAGCCCGTCGACGTCGCCTCAGGCGGTCTGGGTGATCGCGACCTTCACGTCGAGCTCGGTGGTGCTGCCCGCCACCACGCCGGTCAGCGGCGGGATGTCCGTGTACTCCCGGGCGCGCGCGACGATCACGTGGTGGTCCCCCACCTCGCGATCGTTGGTCGGGTCGAAGCCGTACCAGTCCCCGGTCCACCACTCGACCCAGGCATGCGACTCCCCGACCACCGTCTCGCCGATGTCGGCGTCGCGCTTCGGGTGCAGGTAGCCCGACACGTAGCGCGCCGGGATCCCGATGGACCGCAGCGCGCCGATGGCCAGGTGGGCGAAGTCCTGGCAGACCCCCGAGCGCGCGTCCCAGGCCTCGAAGGCCGGGGTGTGCACGGTGGTCGCGCCGGGCACGTACTTCATCTCCTCGTGGAGGAAGTCGCAGATCGCGTGCGCCGCGCCGTCGGGGTCGAGGCGCCCGGCCGCGTCCTTCGCGAACGCCGCGAGCTCCTCGGTGGGCTCGACGGTGGGGCTCAGGCCGAGGTACTCGCTGAGCAGGTCCTGGAACCGCGGTCCGGCGAGCGTGTCCCACGACGCGCGGTCCTCGCGCGCCGGCTGCCCGGTCACCTCGACGATGCTCGAGCTGGACACCGTCAGGCTGTCGTGGGGCTGGAGCACCTCGAACACCGCGACCTCCGCCTCCCAGTAGTCGCGGTACGTCGACCGCCACGTGAGCGGGGAGATCTCGATCTTGGAGTCGAGGACGCGCTGACGCGGCAGCCACGCCGGCGTCAGCCGGGCCTCGTTGTACGAGGACACGATGGGAGTGGCGTAGCGGAAACGGGTCCGGTGCTCGATCTTCAGCGTGCTCACAGCGCCTCCTGGCTCCACAGCACGGTCGACGCCGGCAGGAAGTAGCGGTCTCGGATCAGGTCGGAGGCGGTGGCGCAGGCGCGCTGCACCTCCTGCATCTGCGCGGGAAGGTCGTCGAGGACCTCGCGCACGTCGCGGTACTCGAGGTTGGTGCGGGCGCGGCCCAGGGCGAGGCGGGCCCGGTCCGACAGCGCGCGCGAGTTCGACGCGCCCTCGATCAGCCCCAGCGTGTCCTCCGCCTTCTGGAGGCTGTAGGCGATCGAGCGCGGGAACAGGTGGTCCACCAGCAGGAACTCCGCGGCGCGCTCCTCGGTCACCAGCGCGCGCACGGTGCGCAGGTAGGCCTCGTGCGCGGAGCACGACCTCAGGAGCGTGGTCCAGTTGGGGCCGGTGGTGCCCTCGAAGTGACGGGTCATGAGGAGGCGCGCGATCATGTCGGCACGCTCGAGCGAGCGGCCCAGCTCCATGAAGTGCCAGGCGTCGTCGCGCGACGTGGTCGCAGAGTGGAGCCCCCACACCACCGCGGCCCGCTCGCGCGCCCACACGAAGTACTCGTGCGGACGGGCCGCGGCCGTCCAGCGGGGCAGCTGGTTGCGCGTGGTGTTGAGCGACTCCCACACCTCGGTGCTGATGACCTCGCGCGCCCGGCGCGCGTTCTCGCGCGCCGCCGCGAGCGTCCACGCGATGGACGACGACTGCTCGGGGTCGAACGCGAGGGTCGCCAGCACGTCGGGGCGCGACACGGGCGTCTCGAACACGCAGTTCATCACCGACAGCAGCGACGCGTTGGCGCTGGGCTCGTCGACCCACGGGTCCTCGAGCAGCACGTTGAGATGGACGTCGAGCAGGCGCGCGGTGTTGTCGGCGCGCTCGACGTAGCGCCCGATCCAGAAGAGCGACTCGGCGATGCGGCTCAGCATGATGCGCCCCCGTCCTCCGCCTGCTGCTGTTGCTGCTGCTGTTGCTGCTGCTGTTGCTGCTGGCCGTGCTCGATGTCGTCGGGGTGGGCCGCCTGCGGGACGGCGCCGATCCCGGCGAGCTCGACGCGGGACTCGGGCGGCGGCGACGCCTTGCCGCGCTGGCGCACCCCGCCGAGCACCCACGTGTCCTTCGAGCCGCCGCCCTGCGACGAGTTGACGATCAGCTGGCCACGCGCGAGCGCCACGCGGGTCAGGCCGCCCGGGAGCACCCAGACGTCGTCGCCGTCGTTGATCGCGAACGGCCGGAGGTCGACGTGACGGGGCTCGAGGCCGTCGTCCGTGAGCGTCGGCACGGTGGAGAGCTGGATGACCGGCTGGGCGATCCACCCGCGCGGGTCCTCGCGGATCTGGGAGCGGACCTGGTCGAGCTCCTCCTTCGAGGCCTTGGGGCCGATGATCACCCCCTTGCCGCCGGCGCCGTCGACGGGCTTCACCACCAGCTCGTCGAGGCGGTCCATGACCTCCTCGCGCGCGTCCGGCTCCTCGAGCCGCCAGGTGTCCACGTTGGGCAGGATCGGCTCCTCGCCCAGGTAGTAGCGGGTCAGCTCAGGCATGTACGTGTAGATCAGCTTGTCGTCGGCGACGCCGTTGCCGATCGCGTTGGCGATGGTGACGTTGCCCATGCGGGCGGCGTGGACGATGCCGGGGGCGCCGAGGGCGGAGTCCGGCCGGAAGGCCACGGGGTCCAGGTAGTCGTCGTCGACGCGGCGGTAGATGACGTCGACGCGCTTGCGCCCCGCGGTGGTGCGCATGTACACGCGGCCGTTGTGGGTCTCGAGGTCGCGCCCCTCGACCAGCTCGACGCCCATGGTGCGCGCGAGCAGGGAGTGCTCGTAGTAGGCCGAGTTGAAGACGCCGGGCGTCAGCACCACGATCGTCGGGTCGTCGACCCCGTCGGGCGCCGACTTCGCGAGCGCCGCGCGCAGCCGCTGCGAGTACTCGAGCACGGGGCGCACGCCCATCGCGCCGAACATGTCGGGGAACATCTGCGACATCGCGCGCCGGTTCGACAGCACGTAGCTCACGCCGGACGGGACGCGCACGTTGTCCTCGAGCACGCGCCAGATGCCGTGCTGGTCGCGCACCAGGTCGATGCCCGACACGTGCACGCGCACGCCGTTGGCCGGGTCGATGCCCGATGCGGCGCGGTAGAAGTACTGCGAGGTCGCGATCAGACGGCGCGGCACCAGGCCCTCGTTCACGCAGTGCTGCGACCCGTACACGTCCGCGAGGAACGCCTCCAGGGTCTTGACGCGCTGCGCGACGCCGGGCGAGATGATGTCCCACTCGTCGGCCCCGACCACGCGGGGCACGATGTCGAGCGGGAACGGCCGCTCCTCGCCCGCATGGTCGAAGGTCACGCCCTGCGCGAGGTACGTCGACGCGAGCGCCTCGGCCCGCGAGTAGAGATCGTCGCCCGAGAGGCGATCGATCTCGTCGTACACACGGGCGTAGGGCTCTCTGACCTTGCCCTCGATGTCCATGGCCTCGTCCCAGGCCTGGACAGGGGCGTATCCGGTCCACGGAGTTGGCGATTCCTTGCCGCTCATGGCCCCACCCTATCCGCGGCATGTTTCGTGTCCATGTGCGCGGCGTTTCACCGTCGCACGCCCCTCATCGCCCCCCTATGCCGCGGGCCGCACGCGCCGATACGCTCGGACCATGGCCTACCCGCGCAACCTGCTCTCCCCCGGCGAGACCGTCGTCATCGACAGCCACCCCCATTGGAAGGCGCTGCTCGGGCCCGTGATCATCGCGCTGCTGGCGGTGGCCGCGATGATCACCACGGTCGTGTGGACCGGGAACGCCGCGATGAGCGACACCGCCCGCACCACGATCCTGATCGTGGTGGCGGTGGTGCTCGGGATCATCGTCATCTGGTGGGCGCTGTCCCCGTTCATCCGCTGGTTCACCACCCACTTCGTGGTCACGGACCGCCGCGTGATCTACCGGTCGGGCGTCTTCACCAAGAGCGGCATCGACATCCCGATCGCGCGCATCGCTACGGTGCAGTTCCGCCACGGGATGATCGACCGGATGTTCCGCACCGGGAAGCTGATCGTCGAGTCGGCCTCGGACGACCCGCTGGAGTTCGACGACATCCCCGACGTCGAGAAGGTCCACGCGCGCCTGTACGAGATCATCATCGACACGATCGAGTCCGACGACGACCGGCGCGGCTCGCGCGAGACGCCGACCGCCCCGCCGGTCGCGCCGCCGGCGGCGCCTCAACGGCCGGCGACACCGCCGGCACCGCCGCAGGAGCCGGGCCCGACCGCCTGACCGCGCGCCGCGCATCGTCCCTGGTTAGCCTGAGGCGCATGGACGCCTCCTCCCCCGAGTACGCCGCGCTTGTCGCGGAGGGCTACACGTTCGACGGTCCCGCGATCACGCTGGGCGCGCTGGTCCAGGGCGAGGACGCGATCGAGAGCGCCCAGGTGCGTCTGCCGCTCGCGATGATGAACCGGCACGGGCTCATCGCGGGCGCCACCGGCACCGGCAAGACCCGGACGCTGCAGGGCATGGCGGAGGCGCTGTCGGACGCCGGCGTGCCCGTGTTCGTCACCGACATCAAGGGCGACCTGTCCGGCATGGCCCGCGAGGGCGAGCCGAAGGACTTCATCGCGACGCGCGCCGCCGACATCGGCCAGGAGTGGGAGCCGCGGGCGTACCCGATGGAGTTCTACGCGCTCGGCGCGCCCGACCTGAGCGCGGGGATCCCGCTCCGCACCACGGTGACGGACTTCGGGCCGCTGCTGATGGCGAAGGTGCTGGGGCTCACGGACATCCAGGAGTCCGCGCTCGGGCTGGTGTTCCACTGGGCCGACACCAACGGTCTGGCGCTGCTCGACCTCAAGGACCTGCGCGCCGTCATCCAGCACCTCACCTCCGACGAGGGCAAGGCGGAGCTGAAGGGGATCGGCGGGGTGTCCTCGCAGACGGCCGGCGTGCTGCTGCGCGAGATCGCCAACCTGCAGGCGCAGGGCGGCGACGAGTTCTTCGGCGAGCCCGCCTTCGACACCATGGACCTGCTGCGCACCACGCCGGAGGGCCGCGGCGTGATCTCGGCGCTCGAGCTGCCGGATCTGATCAGCAGGCCGCAGCTGTTCTCGACGTTCCTCATGTGGCTGCTCGCGGACCTGTTCGCGGATCTGCCGGAGGTGGGCGACGCGGACCGCCCGCGGCTGGTGTTCTTCTTCGACGAGGCGCACCTGCTGTTCGCGGACGCCTCCAAGGAGTTCCTCCAGCAGGTGGTCCAGACGGTGCGGCTGATCCGGTCGAAGGGGGTGGGCATCTTCTTCTGCACGCAGACCCCGAAGGACGTGCCGGCCGACGTGCTCGGGCAGCTCGGATCCCGCGTCCAGCACGCCCTGCGCGCGTTCACCCCCGACGACGCGAAGGCCATGAAGGCGACCGCGCGCACATTCCCGAACTCCCCGTACGACCTCGAGGAGGTGCTCACCACCATGGGCATCGGCGAGGCCGTGGTGACGGTGCTCTCCGACAGGGGCGCGCCGACCCCCGTGGCGTGGACGCGGCTGTGCGCGCCGCGCGGGCTGATGGATCCGGCTCCCGCGGGGGTGATCGCGGACACGGTGAAGGCGAGCACGCTGTCCGCACGGTACGGCCAGGACGTCGATCGCGAGAGCGCGCACGAGCTGCTGGCCGCCCGCGCGGAGAAGGCGGCCGCCGCGGCGGCCGAGAAGGAGGAGGCCGCCGGGCAGGGCGGGCAGCGAGACGATGCGCGGGCCGGGTCGGGATCGCCGTCCCGGTCGCGCTCCGGCTCGCGTGCGGAGAGGTCGGGCGTCGAGAAGGTGCTCGAGTCTGCGCCCGTGCGCGACTTCGCGCGCACCGCCGGCCGGGAGATCGGGCGGTCGGTGATGCGGTCCATCCTCGGAGTCCTCAAGCGCTGACCCTTGCCCGCGCCGCAGATGCGGCAGTAACGTCCGCATCATGCCGGATATGAGGATCTCCGAGGCGGCCGAGCTGCTTGGAGTGAGCGACGACACGGTGCGCCGCTGGGTGCAGGCGCAGGGCATTCCCACGTGGAAGGACGAGTCGAACCGGACGGTGATCCCGAGCCTCGCGGTCGCCCAGCTCGCCCGCGAGTCGCGGCGGGTGGCCGAGGACGCCGGAGTGCGCCGGTCCGCGCGCAACCAGTTCGTCGGCATCGTCACCGCCGTGACGGTCGACACCGTGATGGCGCAGGTGGAGATGCAGTGCGGGCCGCACCGCGTGGTGTCCCTCATGAGCGCGGAGGCGGTCCGCGAGCTGGGGCTCGAGCCCGGCTCCGTGGCGACCGCGGTGGTGAAGGCGACCACCGTCATCGTCGAGACGCCGGCGGCGAAGGCGTGAGGCGGGTCGCCGGGATCGTCGTCCTGGTGCTGCTCGTCGCGACCATCGGTGCGGTGCTGGCGGGCTCGTTCATCGACCGCGGCGAGGTGGGGCCGGCGCACGACGGCATCACGGTGTTCGCGGCGGCGTCGCTCACGGACGTGGTCGAGCAGGTGGTCGATGAGATCCACGCCGATCTGCCGTGGGCCGACATCACCGTGGCCTACGGGGGCTCGTCGGATCTGGCAGCGCAGATCCTCGAGGGCGCGCCGGCCACCATCTTCCTGTCCGCCGACGAGGCCCAGGGAGACGCCGTCGCCGACGGCTTGGGCCTGGACGAACCCGCCGCGTTCGCGACCAACACGCTCACCATCGTGGTCCCGGAGGGCAACCCGGCCGCGGTGGACGGTCTCGCGGACCTCGAGCGCGGGGACGTCACGAGCGTGATCTGCGCGCCGCAGGTCCCGTGCGGAGCCGCGACGGCGGAGCTCGCGTCCCTCGAGGGCCTGACGCTCTCCCCCGCGTCCGACGAGCAGTCGGTCACGGACGTGCTGAGCAAGGTCGCCGCAGGCCAGGCCGATGCGGGGGTGGTGTACGTGACCGACGTCGCGCGGGCGTCGGGCGTGGAGGAGGTGCCGATCGCGGGAGCGGAGCGCGTGGTGAACACGTACGTCGCGGTCGCGATCCCCGGCGACCACGATCCCTCCCTCGCCGCGCGGTTCTGGGACGACCTCGTGGGCGCCCCCGGGCGGGCGATCCTCGCGGACGCCGGGTTCGGGCTGCCGTGACGGGTCCGCGCTGGCTCGCGCCCCTCGCCGTGCTCGGCGGGCTGCTGGTGCTGCTGCCCCTCGTGGGTCTCGCCTCGCGGGTGCCCTGGGAGGACTTCTGGTCGCTGGTGGCGTCGGACGCGTCCCTGACCGCGCTCGGGCTCTCGCTGCGCACCGCCGCGGTCGCGACCGCGCTCGTGGTCGCGCTCGGGGTGCCGCTCGGATTCGCGCTGCACCGCCTGCGAGGGCCCGTGCGTGGACTGGTGCGTGCGGTGGTGCTCGCGCCCCTGGTGCTGCCCCCCGTGGTCGGCGGCCTCGCGCTGCTGTACGCGTTCGGGCGTCGCGGCCTTCTGGGCGAGCAGCTCGGCGGGGCGATCGCGTTCTCGACGGTCGCAGTGGTGATCGCGCAGACGTTCGTGGCGATGCCCTTCATGGTCGTGAGCGTGGAGTCGGCGCTCGATGCGCGGTCGGGGCGTCACGAGGCGATGGCCGCCACGCTCGGGGCCTCACGCACCCGGACGCTGCTGGCGGTCACGCTGCCCGCTTTGGGGCCGGCGCTCGCGACGGGCGCGGTGCTGGCCTTCGCCCGGGCGCTCGGGGAGTTCGGCGCCACGCTGACCTTCGCCGGCTCGCTCGCCGGCGTGACCCGCACCGCGCCGCTCGAGATCTACCTCGCGCGGGAGACCGACCCGGCCGCGGCCGCGGCCCTGTCCCTGGTGCTCGTAGCCGTGGCGATAGCCGTGGTCGCCCTCGCCTACCGGCCGCTGAGGGGCTCACGATGAGCGGGCTCGACGCGCGTGTGGCCATCGCCTCCCGTGGGGTCGACGTGCGGCTCGGCGTCGCCACCGGACGCACCCTGGTCCTGCTGGGCCCGAACGGATCGGGCAAGTCCACGCTGCTCGAAGGGATCGCGGGGATCCTGCCCGGCGCCGTGGGCGAGGTCCGGCTCGACGGGGCGGCGCTGGGCGAGGCCCGCACCCGCGGGGTCGGACTGCTGTCGCAGGACGATGCGCTGTTCCCCACGATGAGCGTCCTGGGCAACGTGGCCTTCGGGCCGCGCGCCCGCGGCGCGGCCCGCCTCGAGGCCGACGCGGTCGCGCGACGCTGGCTCGACCGCGTCGGGCTCGCGGGGCTCGAGGACCGCCGGCCCGGCGCGCTCTCGGGCGGTCAGGCGCGTCGCGTCGCGATCGCTCGGGCGCTCGCCGCGGATCCGCGCGTGCTGCTCCTGGACGAGCCGTTCGCCGGCCTCGACGTGCCCGCCGCGAGCGGCGTCCGCGCGCTTGTCGCCGAGCTGCTGCGGGAGCGCACCGCGATCATCGCGACCCACGAGGTGCTGGACGCCTACGCCTTCGCCGACGACGTCGCCGTGATGGACGCGGGTCGCGTGGTCGAGCACGGAACGGCCTCCGAGGTGCTGTCGCGACCGCGGACGCCGTTCGCGGCCCGCATGGCGGCGAGGGTGCTGCTCACCGGCGAGATGCGGGGCGGGACACTCGCCCTCGGCGGCGGGATACGCCTGCCGGTCACGGGCGGACCGGGCGCCGGCGAGGTGGCGGCGGTCGCCGTGCGGCCCGCCCAGGTCGTCGTGGGCGGCGCGGCGGATCCGCGTCTGACCTGGGTGGACGATGCGGTGGTCACCGTCGAGCCGCGCGGTGACGAGCTCCGCGTCACCGGACGGGTGGCCGCGGCGGACGTCGACGTGTCCCGCGCGGGCGAGCTCGTGGTCGGCGGACCGGTGAGGTTCGGGCTCCCGCACGGGCTGGACGCCTACCCGCTCACCGCTCCCGAGCCGCGCGCGCCAGGCGACGGCAACCCCGACGAAACACCCGCTTCGTAGACTCGGGTCCATGTCCCCGGATCTCGCCGGCGTCCCCGCGCACGTGATCACCGTCTCCGATCGGAGCGCGGCGGGCGCACGTCCGGACGCATCGGGCCCGATCCTCGTCCAGGCCCTGATGACGCTCGGCGCGCAGGTGACCGCGCGCATCGTGCCGGACGGGATCGACAGCGTGAGGGGCGCGATCCGGGCGGCGGTCGAGGCCGGCGCCCGCGCCGTGGTGACCACGGGCGGCACCGGGCTCGCCCCGCGCGACCTCACGCCGGAGGCGACGGCGCCGCTTCTTGCCCGACCGCTGCCCGGGGTGGCCGAGCGCCTGCGCGCGGTCGACGCCGAGGCCGTGCCGACCGCGGCGCTGTCGCGCGGGCTCGCGGGGGTGACCGAGGAGGGCGTCGTGGTCGTCAACGTCGCGGGCTCGACGGGCGCGGCCCGATCGGCCGCCGTGGTGCTCGGGGCCGTGCTCCCCCACGCGCTCGCCCAGCTGGCGGGAGGGGACCACTGATGCCCGCGCTTGCGGCGGTCACCGCATCGTCCCTGTCGCTCGACGCGCATGTCGCGGCGGTCTCCTCGCCGCGCCACGGCGCGGTGGCGACGTTCGTCGGCATGGTGCGCGATCACGACCCCAGCGTTGTGGGTGAGGTGACTCACTTGGAATATTCGGCGCATCCGGATGCGGAGGCGGTGCTGGCGCGGATCGTCGCCGAGGTGGAGGACGCGTACGGCGCGGTGCTCGCCGTCACGCACCGGGTCGGGCTGCTCGGCGTGGGCGACGTCGCGATCGTCGGTGCCGCCGGCGCCGGGCACCGCGCGCAGGCCTTCGAGGCGTGCCGCGAGGCAGTGGAGCGAGTGAAGGCGGAGGTGCCGATCTGGAAGCGCGAGATCCTGGCGGACGGCAGCCACACGTGGGTGGGTCTGCGATGAGCGGGCTTGTCGACGGCTTCGGGCGCGTGCACCGCGACCTGCGGATCTCGCTGACCGACCGCTGCTCCCTGCGGTGCACGTACTGCATGCCCGCCGACGGGGTGCCGTGGCTGCAGAAGGACTCGCTGCTCAGCACCGAGGAGCTGGTGAGGCTCGCGTCGGTGGCGGTCGGGCTCGGCGTGACCGAGATCCGCCTGACCGGCGGGGAGCCGCTGCTGCGCCCGGACGTGGTCGACGTGGTCGGGCGGCTGGCGTCGCTGACGGGACCCGCCGGGCCGGTGGAGCTGTCCCTCACCACGAACGCCCTGCGGCTGCCCGCGCTGGCCGCGCCGCTGGTCGACGCCGGCCTGCGCCGCGTGAACATCTCGCTCGACACCCTGCGTCGCGATCGCTTCCTCGAGCTGACGCGGCGCGACCGGCTCGTCGACACGCTCGCGGGCATCGCGGCGGCCGACGCCGCCGGCCTGTCCCCGATCAAGATCAACGCCGTCGCGATGCGGGGGGTGAACGACGACGAGATCGTCGACCTCACCGCCTACGCCGCCGACCGCGGCTATCAGATGCGGTTCATCGAGCAGATGCCCCTCGACGCGGGCCACACGTGGGACCGCGCGTCGATGGTGACGCGTGAGGAGATCCTCGACGCCCTCGGCGACCGGTGGTCGCTCTCCCCCGCAGACGCCGATCCTCACGCGCCCGCCCGCCTGTTCTCGCTCGACGGCGGGCCCGCGACGGTCGGCGTGATCGCGTCGGTGACGCGACCGTTCTGCGGGACCTGCGACCGCATCCGCCTCACGGCCGACGGGCAGATCCGTAACTGCCTGTTCGCGCGCGAGGAGTCGGACCTGCGGGCGCTGCTGCGGTCCGGGGCGGACGATGCGGCGCTGGCCGACGCCATGCAGGCCGCGCTGCGGCTCAAGAAGGCCGGGCATGGGATCGACGACCCCGGCTTCCTCCAGCCGGACCGCCCGATGAGCGCGATCGGCGGCTAGCGGCCTCAGGTTCTCGCCGCGGCCTCGTCCGTCGCCGGCTCGACCACCGCATCGTCCCCGCCCCGCGTCTCCCTCGGCGTGCCGTGGGTGAACTGGCTGGCCCGCTCCTCGGCGGAGGCGCTGCCGGTGAACAGGCCGGACTCCCCCGCCTGCTCCGCGGCCTGCCGGGCGCCTCGGCGACCGGGACGACCGGCCGCCTGCTCCGTGACCAGGACGCGCTGGGCGGGGGCAGCGTCGGGCATCACGCTCTGGATCCAGAGGACCATCGCCTCGCGCACGAAGCACCGCAGGTCGTACAGGGTGGGCGCGTCGTGGGCGGTGACCAGGATGCGGACGCGGACGTAGCCCTGGGTGGCCTCCGTGACCTGCAGGACGGACGCGCGGCCGTCGTAGAGGGGCGTCTCCGTCAGGACCTGCTCGAGGTGCTCGCGCATCCGCTGCGGGGACACGCGCCAGTCCAGGTCGAACTCGACGGAGCCGAGCAGCTCGGAGCCCTGGCGGGTCCAGTTCTCGTACGGCGTGGTGGTGAAGTAGGTGCAGGGCAGGACCAGGCGGCGGTCGTCCCACAGGTCGAGCACCACATAGCTCAGGGTGATCTCGCCCACGCGACCCCACTCGCCCTGGGCCACGATCACGTCGTCGACACGCAGCGCGTCGCTGAAGACCAGCTGGATCCCCGCGAACATGTTGCCCAGCACCGACTGCGCCGCGAGGCCCGCGACGATCGAGGCGATGCCCGCGGACGCGAGGACGCTCGCCCCGAGCGCGCGCACCTCGTCGAACGTGAAGAGCGACGCTCCGACCGCGATGACGACGATCAGGGCGATCGCGAGGCGCTTGACGATCAGGGTCTGGGTGCGCAGCCGCCGGGCGAGACGGTTGTCGGGCACGTCGATCCGGTTGTGCTCGAGCGCCAGATCGGCGAGGAAGCGCACGAAGCCGATGAGCAGCCACGCGAGGGTGGCGATCACCGCGATGGTGAAGATCCGCATGACGGCGGCCCACCAGTCGATGCCCTGGAGCGGCGCGCGCACCCCGATCCACAGGCCGAGCAGGATGCTCAGCATCCAGAAGGGTCGACGCGCATGGACCATCAGGGAGCGCGCCCAGGCCGTGCGCTTGGCGATGAGGCGCATGACGGTCTCGACCGCGAGGGCGACGAGCACCGCCACTCCCAGCCCGACGCCCGCGGCGACTCCGAATCCGAACCAGTCCTCGAGCATGTCTCTCCTCTCGGGGTGGAGGTGGGATCTCGACCGTACGTGAGGGGTGTTTCAGGCGTGTGACCGCCGGCCACCGCGACCGATGTCCCCAGGCACGATCGGAACGCCCACAATTCACATGTCTACCAGGGTGGATGATCCGTCGGCGATGTCAGACGGTGGTGATCTGATGGTGTCATGAGCCTCTCGACCTCTCGATTCGCCTCCGGCGTCAGCGGCGTGCTGACGTTGGACGGGGTCGACGTGCGCGACCTCGCGGGAGGAGAGCTCGTGAGCGCGAACAGGACATTCGCCGAGGTGTTCGTCGAGCTCAAGAGGCTCTATGCCCCCGTCGCGGCTCAGATCGCCGCTCGGTCCGCGCCGGGAGCAGGAGGGCTGGCCCGGAGTCAGGGCTTCGGCTCGCCGGAGCAGATGGTCGCGGCCGGCCTCGGCGGCACGCTCGCCGAGGCTCGGATGCTCATCGAGGCCGGACGCACCGTCCTGGACGCGGAGCCCGAGAATGACGATGACGACGAGGATTCAGGCGGCGAGGACGCGCCCTCGTACGACGACGAGGAGCTCGAGGAGGCCGAGCGCGAGCGGCAGCGCCTGGAGACGGAGCGACGCGAGGCCGAACGCGAGCGGGCGCGCGAGGAGCGCGCGCGTGCTCGCGAGGCAGCACGGCGAGCCGCGCTGACACCGCTGGCACGCGCGCTCGAGGACGGCGAGATCACGGCGGACGCCGCGGCGGTGATCCGCACGACCCTCGAGGGGCTGATCGCGGACACGGACGACCTGCGGGCACGCAAGGCCGACGTCGAGGCGACCCTCGTGCGTCGCGCCCTGCGATCGAACCTCGGACGGCTCCGCAGCGCGTGCGACCGTGCTGCGGCCGGCTTCGACGCGGCGCAGACGCACGCCCGCGCGACGCGGCTGTTCGAGGGACGCGGGGTGTTCTTCACCCCGCAGGCCGACGGCTCCGTCCGCCTGTCGGGCTCGCTGGACCCCTCCACCGCGGCCGGCGTGATGGCATTCTGCACGGCCTACGTCACCCGCGAGTTCCGCGCCGCGCGCGACCTGGACATCCCGGAGACGCGAACTGCCCCGCAGATGCGAGCCGATGCGCTCGCGCTGATGGCGGAGCACCTGATCGGCTGCACGGCGGCGCCCACCGGGGTCACCACCACGATCCTGGTCGAGGTCGATCTCGACAGCCTGGTCGCGCGCGCCGGGCTCGCGACCAACCACACCACCGGCACCACCATGGACGCCGGGCACCTGCGGCGGTGGTGTGCGGAGACGGGGGTCATCCCCGCCGTCCTGGGCGGCCCGTCGCAGCCTCTCGATCTCGGCCGGGCACAGCGCCTGGCATCGCCTGCGCAGAAGCTCGCGCTCGTCGCGCGCGACGGCGCCTGCGTCTGGTGCGGAGCGCCGCCGGCCTGGTGCGATGCCCACCACCTTCGTCACTGGTCGGACGGCGGCGGCACCGATCTCGACAACATGGCGCTGCTCTGCCGGTCCTGCCACACGCGCATCCACACCACGGACTGGACCATCACGCGCCGTCACGGCAGGACATGGATCATCCCACCGGCGCACGTCGACCCGGATCGCACGCCGATGCCGGCCGCCCGCGAGCGCACCGGGACCGACGGGAACAGACCGGGAGCACCCCCGCCCGCCGCCTCGACGCAGGACGCCGATGCCCCGCCGGGCGGTGACGGGGCACCTGAAGAAGAGAGATCACCCAGCGATGGAGGCGCCCACCTCTTCTAGCCGCGATGGCCCGTCCATGCCCGGAACGGAGGCGACGAGGTCAGCCGCCCGCGAAGGGAGGGAGCACATCGACGGTCGCGCCCGGTTCGATCACGGCGCCCTCCTCGAGGCGCCCACCCCCGCTCATCATCGAGCACTGGGTGAGCACCCGCTCGAGCTCGGCGCCGTAGCGGTCGGCGAGCGCGGCGCGCAGGTCGGCGACCGTGCCGGCCTCGGCGAGGGTCTGGTCCTCGCCCGCCGCCTCCGCCGCGCCGGCGAAGAAGCGCACGGTGACGCTCCCACGGACCGTGGCCGAGGGGATCATCCGGGCATCTCCTCGGTCCACCTGGCCGCCAACCGCTCGACGGCGGCGACGCCCTGGTCGACCGTCACCCTCCCGGTGCCGACCGCCCACCCGACCAGGAAGGTCGTCAGGGGCGCCGCCGGACGCGCCACGGCATGCGCGGCGTCGCGCGCGACGTCGAGCAGCGCGCCGGTGTGGCCGAGCGACTCCTCCTCGATGCCGAGCTCCCGCGCGAGCGCGGCGCTCCACGCGTCCAGCTGTGACGGCTCGCTCATGGTGCGCTCCCTCCCGCCCGGGCCAGTGCCTCGGGCGTGTCGATGTCGATCGCGGCGGCGCCGCACGGCACCTCCACCAGGGTCATGGAACGGGTCAGCGCGCGCATCGCCGCTCCGGCGGGCTCCCCGAGCGCCGCCAGCGCGTCGCTCAGCGCCCGTGTGCGATACACCGCGAGCAGCGGCTGGCGTCGGCCCTCGGTGTCGACCGCGCAGGCGCCGTCGATCCCGTCGCTCGAGGCGATTGCGGCCACGAGCACCGCGAGGGCGTCTCCCGCGAAGGGCATGTCGGCCGCGACCACGGCGACCAGGTCCGCCTCGTCGAGCCGCGACAACCCGGCGGCGATCGCCGCGACCGGACCACCGAACGGCGGCTCCTCCCACGCGCCGACGGTGCCGGGCACCGCGTTCTCGGGCGGGCCGACCACGACGATCGGCTCCGCGCCCGCCGCACGGCATGCGTCGACCGCGCGGCCGACCAGGGTGGCACCGCCGATCGACGCGAGGGTCTTGTCCGATCCGAACCGGCGCGCGCGCCCTCCCGCCGGCACGATCGCGGCGATCGACGCGCGTGCGGCATCCCTCACGGCTCGCGCCTCCACGACCCGGACTTGCCGCCCACCTTGGCGATCAGCCGCACGCCCTCGACCGAGACCGACTTGTCGATCCCCTTGACCATGTCGACCACGTTGAGCGCCGCGACCGAGACCGCGGTGAACGCCTCCATCTCGACCCCGGTCCGGTCCGCGGTCCGCACCGTCGCGACGATCCTCACCCCGCCATCCTCGACCGCGAGATCCACGACCACGCCGTGGACGCCGATCACGTGGGCGAGCGGCAGCAGCTCGGGGGTGCGCTTGGCCGCCGCGATCCCCGCCACCCGCGCGACCGCGAGCACGTCCCCCTTGGGAACCGTGCCGTCCCGCAGCGCCGCGACCACGTGAGCGGGGCACGCGACGAAGCCCTCGACGGTGGCCGCCCTGACAGTGGGCTGCTTCTCGGTGACGTCCACCATGCGGGCGTGACCCGAGTCGTCCAGGTGCGTGAAGCGGGTCATGGGAGGAACCTCATGAGGCCCACGCTATCGCCCGCCTCGACGCGCTGGACGTCGGGCGGGACGATCGCCCAGCCCTCCGCCACCGCGAGCCGGAGCCCGAGGTGCGAGCGCGAGCCGCCCGCGGTCGCGGGACGCACCACCGGCGCCGCCGTGCCGCCCGGCACCGGGGGCTCGATCACCACCGGGATCCGCTGCTCGCGTCCCGGCGGAGACACCCAGCCCTCGCCCGCGACCGCGGCCTCGGGCTCGCGCGCGGGCAACCCGAGCATCGTCCGCAGCAACGGCTCGACGAAGGCGGTGAACGATGCGGCGACGGAGACCGGGTTCCCGGGAAGGCATGCGATCGGGACCCGACCCACGCGTCCCAGCCCCTGCGGCTTCCCCGGCTGCATCGCGACAGGGACGAACTCGACGCCGGCGTCGGCGAGCGCAGCCTTGACCACGTCGTAGGCGCCCACGCTCACCCCGCCGGCGGTGAGGATCAGGTCGCACCCCGCGGACGCCGTCTCGACCGCCGCGAGGAAGGCGACCGGGTCGTCGCCCAGCCGCAACGCCGCCGCGACCTCCCCACCGGCCTGCTCGACCAGCGCCGCCATCAACGTCGAGTTGGAGTCGAAGATCTGACCGGGTGCGAGCTCCTCGCCGGGCGCGCGGAGCTCGTCGCCCGTGCTCACCACCACCACGCGGGGCCGGGCCCGCACCGACACCTCCGCGTGGCCGGCCCCCGCGATCGCGGCGAGCCTCGGCGGCGTGAGGACCGTCCCGGCGCCGAGCACCAGGTCCCCCGCCCGCGCGTCCTCTCCCGCGAGCCGGATGTGCGCACCCGGCGCCGGAGCCACGGTGACGCGGACCCGCTCCAGGCCGTCGTCGGTGACCTCGCGCGGCACCACCGCATCGGCCCCCTGCGGCACCGGGGCGCCGGTCATGATCCGCGCGGCGGTGCCGGGCGCCAGCGGAGCCGGGAACACCCCCGCGGGGATGTCGGCCGAGACCGGCAGGATCGCGCCGGCCGCGGCCTCCGCGACGCGCACCGCGTAGCCGTCCATCGCCGAGTTGGTGAAGGACGGCACGTCGACCAGGGTCCTCACGTCATGCGCGAGCACCCGACCGAGGGCCGCGGCCGCCGGAACCTGCTCGCTCCGCGGCGCGCCCGCGAGCGTGAGCGCGGCGGCACGATGCTCGACGACCGATCGCATGACGCTCAGCGTCCCACCGCCTGCCGGCTGCGCGCGACCGCGATGTCGCGCCACCGGCCGGAACGGCCGTCGAGCATCGCGATGGTCCCGGCCAGGGTCTCGCCCGCTCCGGTCACCGCCTTGATCGCCTCGGTGGCCATCGCCGACCCGACCTGCGCGCAGACGGGGCCCATCACGGCGCCGCCCTCGCATGCCCCCAGCTCCGCGCGGGGCGGCTCGGGGAAGACGTCGCGCAGCCCCACGGCCGTGTCGAACACGGTGACCTGCCCGTGCCAGCCCTGCACCGCGCCCCAGACCACGGGCACGCCGGAGGCCGCCGCCGCGTCCGCGACCGCGTACCTCGCCTCGAAGTTGTCGGTGCAGTCGAGCACCGCGTCGGAGCCGCAGAGCAGCCCCTGCGCCGACGCCTCCGTCAGCCGCTCGCTGACCGCCGTCACCCTCAGCCCCGGCGCGATCCGGCGAAGGGCGCGCTCGGCCGCGACGACCTTGAGGGAGCCGACGTCGTCGGGACCGTACAGCGTCTGCCGGTGAAGGTTGGTGATGCTCACGTGATCCGAGTCGACCAGCACCAGCTCGCCCACGCCGGCGGCCGCGAGCGCGAGAGCGGCCGGGCAGCCCAGGCCGCCGACGCCGACGACGACGACGGCCGCCTCGGACAGCGCCCGCTGACCCTCGGGGCCGAAGCCTCCGAGCGCCCGCTGCCGCACGTAGGGGTCAGGCCCCATAACCGTCGTGATAGCGCTCGAGGATGATCTCGACCAGCTTCGGGTGCGGCGCGAGCGAACCCGTCACCTGGTCGGCGCCGGAGTCCTCGAGCCGCTTCTGGAAGAAGCCGGGAGCGAGCAGGAACGATGCGACCGCCACCGGCTCCTCCTCGCCGAACTGCCGCGCCTCGGCGACCGCCTCCGCGACCGTCGGGCTGATCCCCGCCGCGTATCCCACGCGCACCGGGCCGTCCCACCGGGCGCGGAGCATCTCCGCCGCCTCGGCCGTGTCCGCCTGGCTCCGCGGGTCCGAGGACCCGGCCGCCGCCAGGATCACGGTCGACGTCGGGTGGACGCCCGCCTCGTGGATCCTCTCCATGACGATGTCGATGAGCCGCGGGTCGGGGCCGAGGGCGGGGGCAGGCGAGATGTCCTCCCTGCTCTCCACCGCCTTCGCGATGTCGTGATAGACGTGATAGCCGCCCGCGAGCAGCAGCGGCACCACCACGGCGGCCGTGCCGAGGGAGGAGGGCGTGACCTCGTCGACCACGTCCTGCAGCTCGGGACCGTGCACGTCGACATACGCCTCGCGCACGTCGACGTCCGGCATGGCAGTCCGCACCGCCTCGATCACCGCGTGGATGGTGGCCTGCCCGTCGGGGTCGCGCGTGCCGTGCGCGCACGCGATCAGCACCGGCTTCATGCGGCCGTCACCGCCAGCGCGTAGCCCCGCTTGACCACGGTGCGCACCAGCGTGGGCGCACCCGAGTTCTCGCGCAGGCGGTTGATGGCGGCCTCGACGGCATGCGGACCGGCCTGCGCGCCGGGGAGCACCGCGCCGAGCTGCTCGCGGGTGAGCACGTTGCCCTTGGCGCGGGCGAGCGCGCGCAGGATCTCGAGCCCGGTCGGCGTCAGCGGCAGCACCCTGCCCTCGAGCACGGCGGCCGTGGCGCGCATGACGAGAGGACCGTCGGGTGTCGGCACCCCCACCGCGCTGTCCGTGAACTGCTGGACGAGCATCCGCACCAGCGCGCCGAGGCGCCACCGGTCCGGGAACGCCACGAGCAGGCCCGCCTCGCGCAGCGGCGCCGCCGTGACCGGACCCACCGCGGCGAGCACCAGCTCGCCCGCCGCCGCCCGTGCGGCGATCGTCGCGAGCACGCCCTGCGCTCGCGCCTCCGCGAGCCAGGACTCCGCGCCCGGGGCGGAGGTGAAGAGCACGGCGTCGCAGCCACCCGCCGCCGCCTGACCGACCCACTCGCGGTGCAGGTCGGCCTGGAGAGGCTCGCCCCAGCCGTAGACGAGGAGGCTCTGGACGTCGGCGCCCGCCTGGGTGAACGCCTCGTCGAGGCCGTCCGAGCCGTTGCCGTGGTGCTGGACCGCGACCCGCAGCCCCGCGACCCCCTCCGCGAGCAGGTAGTCGCGGAGCTCGGCCGCGGTCTCCGACTCGGCGACCCAGTCAGCCTCGAGCCCCGCCTGCTGGATCGCGCCCCGAGCCTTGGGGCCGCGCGCGACCAGGCGCGCACCGCGCATGGCATCGATGAGGTCCTCGGCGAGCCCCGCGGCATCGGCCGCCTCGATCCACCCCCGGAAGCCGATGCCGGTGGTCGCGACCACGATGTCCGGAGGGCTCGCGATGAGCGCACGGGTGTCGGCGATCAACCGCTCGTCGTCCATGTGCGGGATGGTGCTGAGCGCCGGCGCGTGACGGACGATCGCCCCACGCCGCTCCAGCGCCGACGCCAGCTCACGCTTGCGCCGATCCGCCGTGATCACCATCACGCACCCCGCGAGTGGCTCCCCCACCACGCTCACCGGGACCTCCTTGGGCTCGTCGGGCTAAGGCGTCGCGGCGATCTCGGAGGCCAGGAGCTCCGGTCGTGCCACGTCTCCGATGACGATAACGGCGGGAGGTTTCACACCGGTTTCCGTTGCATTGTCGGCGATGTCCGCAAGGTTTCCGCGCGTGACCCGCTCCCCCTGCATCGTCCCCTTCTCGATGATCGCCACCGGTGTCTCGGGGCTCGCGCCCCCGGCGAGACCGGCGGCCACGATCTCCGGCAGCGCCGAGACGCCCATGAGGATCACCACCGTCGCCCCCGACACCATCGCCGCGACCGCGGCGCGATCCGCACCCGCGTGCCCCGACGTCACCAGGACCGACGTCGCCACGCCGCGCTGCGTCACGGGGATCCCCGCCCGTGCCGGGACCGAGAGCGCCGACGTGACGCCCGGCACCACCTCGACGTCAACGCCGGCGACGATGCACGCGTGCGCCTCCTCGCCGCCACGGCCGAACACGAACGGGTCGCCGCCCTTGAGCCGGACCACCGTGCGGCCCGCCAGGGCGTGCTCGACCAGGATGCGGTTGATCTCGGCCTGCGGGACCGGGTGGTTGTCGGGAGACTTGCCGACGTTGATCACCTCGACGTCGTAGGGCACGGTCACGAGCAGCTCGGTGGCGCCCAGGCGATCGGTGACCACCACGTCGGCCTCCGCGAGCGCCTGCCGACCTCTCACCGTGATCAGACCCGGGTCGCCGGGACCGGAGCCCACCAGGATGACGCGACCGGTCCCGTCGCGGTGACGGCGCAGATCCACGGCGCCCGCGTCGACGTGCGCGGCGAGCGCGTCGCGCACCGCGCGGATGCGGGCCGGGTCGGGCGCGTCCGTGCTGATGACCCCGATCGCGAGGTCGCCGTGCGTCGACGCCGCCGCCTGACGCGCGGTGCCGCGCGACGCGTCGGAGGCGTCGATGCAGAACACTCGCCGAGCCTCGGCCCACGCCGCGACCTGGTCGTTGAGCCCCGCATCGTCCGTCGCCGCGAGCACGAACCAGGCGTCGTTGAGGTCCTCCTCGACGATCCCCCGGTCACGCCACTCGAGGTCGCCGTGCTGGGCGTGGCGGCGCAGGTCGTCGCTCGCGTCCGGGGCGACCACGACCACGGCGGCCCCCTCGCTGAGGAACCTGCGCACGCGCCGGGACGCGACGGTGCCTCCGCCGGCGACCACCACGCGGCGGCCGCGCAGGTCGAGTCCGAAGAGAGCCGTCACCTGTCACCCGCAAGATCGATCCACACGGCGCCATTGTCGAGGCGAACCGTGTGAACGACCAAGTCGGGCGCGTGTCCGGGCTTGGGCGACTTGTCCATGGTGACCAGGCACGTGCCGTCGACCAGCGAGAACACCTGCTTGTACAGCGGCGAGGCGATGGTCGGGACCTCGCCGCGCGAGCCGGTGATGCCGCGCGACAGCACGTACGCCCCCGAGAAGGGGTCGAGGTTCTGGACGCAGTGGACCGAGCCGTCTCCCAGCAGGAAGATCGCGACCTGCTCCCCTCCCACGAGGGCCGCGACGCCCAGGTCGGGGGTGAGGTCCTCCACCCGGCACACGAGAGTGGCGGCGGACGATGCGACGTCGGGCGCGGCGGTCATGAGCGGACCTCCAGGGTGGTCGGGGCGATGAGGACGGGGCCGTTCTCCCGCTCCGCGGGGGTGGCGGGGCGGCGCTGGCCGCGCTGCTCGACGTACGCGAGCGACGGGTCCGGCTGGTCGGGGGCGTTGACGAAGGAGGCGAACTGGCGGAGCCGCACCGGGTCGCTCAGCACCGCCTTCCACTCGTCCTCGTAGGTGTCGATGTGGCGGGACATGTGCGCGTCGAGCTCCTCGCCGAGGCCGAGCGAGTCGTCGACGACGATCTCGCGGATGCGGTCGAGGCCCCCCTCGTGGTCCTGCTGCCAGGGCGCCGTGCGCTGCAGGCGGTCCGCGGTCCGGATGTAGTACATGAGGTAGCGGTCGATCACGCGGAACACCTCCTCGTCGCTGACGTCCTCCACCAGCAGCTGCGCGTGGACCGGCGTGAAGCCGCCGTTGCCGCCGACGTAGACGTTCCAGCCGTTGTCCGTGGCGATGACGCCGACGTCCTTGCCGCGGGCCTCGGCGCACTCGCGCGCGCAGCCGGACACTCCGAGCTTGAGCTTGTGGGGGCTGCGCAGGCCGCGGTAGCGCAGTTCGAGTGCGATCGCCATGCCGACGGAGTCCTGGACGCCGTAGCGGCACCAGGTGGATCCCACGCAGGACTTCACCGTGCGGAGCGACTTGCCGTACGCGTGGCCGGACTCGAAGCCCTCGTCCACGAGCCGCTTCCAGATCTTCGGGAGCTCCTCGAGCCGGGCGCCGAACATGTCGATCCGCTGACCGCCGGTGATCTTCGTGTAGAGCCCGAAGTCGCGGGCCACCTCGCCGATGGTGATGAGGCCCTCGGGGGTGATCTCGCCGCCGGGGATGCGCGGGACCACCGAGTAGGTGCCGTCCTTCTGCATGTTCGCCATCATGCGGTCGTTGGTGTCCTGCAGGGCCGCCCGGTCGCCCGCGAGCACGTGCTCGTTGTACAGCGAGGCGAGGATCGAGCCGACCGTCGGCTTGCAGATGTCGCAGCCCCGGCCGGTGCCGAAGCGGTCGATGATCTCGGTGAACGTGGTGAGCTCGGAGACCTTGATCGCGTTGAAGAGCTGCGCCCGGGAGATCGAGAAGTGCTCGCACAGGGCGTTCGAGACCTCGATGCCCGACTTCTCCAGCTCGGTGGCCATGATCTTCTTCACCAGCGGCAGGCAGGAGCCGCAGGAGGTGCCGGCCTTGGTGCAGGCCTTGACCGCGCCCAGGTCGTGGCAGTCGTGGTCGTTGACGGCGCCGCGGATGGAGCCGGCGGAGACGTTGTTGCAGGAGCAGACCCCCGCCTCGTCGGGAAGGTCCACGTTGGGGCGCTCGATCGCTCCCTCGGGGAGCAGCCAGCCCGCCGGGTCGCCCGGCAGGTGGGCGCCCACCATGGGGCGCAGCGAGGCGTAGGCCGAGGCGTCGCCCACGAGGATGCCGCCCAGCAGGGTGCTCGCGTCGTCGGTCAGGACCAGCTTCTTGTACACGCCGTTGACCGGGTCCGCATAGACCATCTCGAGCGCGCCGGGCGTGGTGGCGAAGGCGTCGCCGAAGGAGGCGACGTCCACGCCGAGCAGCTTGAGCTTGGCGGCGGTGTCCGCGCCCGGGAAGGTCGAGGCGCCGCCGAGGAGGCGGTCGACGGCGATCTCGGCCATGGTGTTGCCGGGCGCGATCAGGCCGATGCAGGCGCCCTGGATGCAGGCGACCTCGCCGATCGCGGAGACCGCCGGGTCGGCGGTGAGGCACGTGTCGTCGACGACGACCCCGCCGCGGGCGCCCATCTCGAGACCCGACTCCTTGCCGAGCTCGTCGCGCGGGCGCACGCCGGTGGCGAAGACGACCACGTCGCACAGCTGCTCGGCGCCGTCCGCGAACAGCAGGCTGCCGACGTGGCCGTCCTTGCCCGCCTTGATCTCCTGGGTGGCGGTGCTGCAGCGCACCGTGACGCCGAGGTTCTCGATGAGCCGCTTGAGGGCCTCGCCGCCGCCCTCGTCCACCTGCAGGTTCATCAGCCGGTCGGCGAACTGGATGACGGTGCTGGTGGCGCCGAGCTCCTGGAGCGCGCCGGCGGCCTCGAGGCCGAGGAGGCCGCCGCCGATCACGGCGCCGCGCACCGTGCGGCCGAGCTTCTCGCGTCGCTCCTGGACGTAGTGCCGCAGCGCCGCCACGTCGTCGAGCGTGCGGTAGACGAACACGCCCGGCAGCTCGCTGCCCGCGGTCGGCGGGGTCCAGGCGTACGAGCCGGTCGCGAGGACCAGGTGGTCGTAGCCGAACTCGCGGCCGCCCTCGACCTCGACGACCTGACGGTCGCGGTCGATGCCGGTCGCGCGGGTGTCGCGGTGCAGCGTCACGAGGGGGTCGTGCCACAGGGCGGGGTCGCCCAGGTGCAGGTCCTCGGGGCTCGCTCCCTTGAAGTAGCTGGTCAGCGCGACCCGGTCGTACGGCGCGCGCGGCTCCTCCGCGAGCACCTCGACCGAGAAGCGCCCCTCGGCGTCGCGCGCGCGCAGCGCCTCGGTGAACCGGTGGGCGACCATTCCGCCGCCCACGACGACGATCCGCTCGGTGGTCATCATGCCTTCTCCCCCGCCCCCGCGAGCGCGGGGACCTTCTCGGCCGTGGCGTTCGCCCCGACCTGCGTACCGATCAGCTCCTTCACCAGCGGCTTGCAGTCGCCGCAGCCGGTGGATGCGCGTGTCGCGCGCGAGATGTCCTCGAGGGACGTGCAGCCGTCCGCGATCGCGTCGCAGATCCGGCCCTTGGACACGCCGTTGCACTGGCAGACGGTGTCGTCCGGCTCCAGCTCGGCCGCGCTCCTGCGCGCCGGCGCCGCCCCCGGGATGGGGCGGACGATCAGGTGGGCCGGGTCTGTCGGCACCGGCAGCATGCGCGTGTAGAGCGCGGAGAGCTCGGTCGCGGTGGCCTTGTCCCCCACGACCGTCGCGCCGACGAGGATCCCATGCGAGACGACCACCTCGACGAAGCGCCCCACCGCGGGGTCCGAGATCCGCACCGCGCGCAGCTCGCGCTCGCCGTGGTCGAACTTGCCCGACAGCCCCATGGTGACCACCTCGAGCCCGGGCGACTTCACCCGGACCACGTTGGTGATGTCGTGCTCCGCATCGTCGCCGTGCGGGCGCGCGGTGGTGGTGCCCGCCCACGCGTCGACCAGCCGCGCCGCCTGGTCCCAGCCCTGCGCGACGAGACCCGTGCCGCCCTCGGGCGGCTGCGCGCAGTCGCCGATCGCGAAGACGTCGGGGTCGGCGGGCGAGGCGAGGTCCTCGCCCACGAGCACGCCGCGCTCGCACGGCAGGCCTGCGCGGCGCGCGAGGGCCGTCTCGGGGATGGTGCCGGCGCACATCACCAGGAGGTCGGTCAGGAGCTCGGATCCGTCGCTCAGCTGGACGGCGCTGATCCGTCCGCGACGCTCGATCACCCGGCTCACCGAGCTCTGCGTGTGCACCGTGATGCCGAGGCGGTTGAGGGAGCCGGTGGCGATCTGCGAGGCGACCGAGCCGAGCTGGCGCTCCATCAGGCGGTCGGCGTGGTGCACCAGCGTGACGGCGACGCCGCGCGATGCGAGGCCGGTCGCCACCTCGAGGCCGAGCACGCCCGCGCCGAGCACGACGGCGCGGCGCGTGCGCGGCAGCCCCTGGACGATCCCGCGGGCATCGGCGAGGTCCTTGAGCACGCTCACGCCCGGGACGAGTGCATCCGGGCCGGCGACGTGCTGGATCTGGGGGATGCGCGCCGCGGAGCCGGTGGCGAGCACCAGGCGGTCGTAGCGATACGTCTCGCCGTCCGAGCCGGTCACGGCGCGCGCCTCGCGGTCGATGGCCACGGCGTGGACGCCCTGACGGACCTGCAGGCACGGCACCTCGGGGGCCTCGAGGGCGATCGACCGCTCGTCGGTCTTGCCTGCGACCACGCTGGAGAGCAGCACGCGGTTGTAGGGCGCGCAGTCCTCCTTGCCCAGGACGGTGACCTCGGCTCCGTGGACCCGGAGGGCCGCCTCCTGCGCGAAGTGCGAGCCGACCATGCCGTTGCCCAGCACGACGATCCTCATCGCACCGCTCCTTCCAGCTGCGGGGTGGTGCGCAGCTGGTGGGCCGCGCGGATCTCGACGGCCGTGACCTTGAACTCGGGCATCGCCGAGGTCGGATCCGTGACGTCGTTGGTGAGGCGGTTCGCGGAGCCCGCGCCCGCCCAGTGGAACGGCATGAACACCGTGTCGACGCGGATGTCGGTGGTGAGGCGCACCCGCGCCATGGCCTCGCCGCGCTCGCTCGCGAGGAACGCGACCGCGCCCTCGGACAGCCCGTACCGCTCGGCGAGAAGGGGGTGCATCTCCACGAACGGCTCGGGCTGCGCCTGCACCAGCTCCTTCACCCGGCGCGTCTGCGCCCCGGACTGGTAGTGCTGGAGGACGCGCCCGGTGACCAGGTACGTGGTCATCCCCGGGCGGACGTCGTCGGCGGGGCCGTGGTGGGCGACGGCGTGCATGGTGGCCCTGCCGTCGGGCGTCGGGAAGCGGTCGAGGAACGGACGTGGCGTGCCGGGGTGCGGTGCGTCGCCCGCGGGGGCCGCGGGAACCGGCCAGAAGAGCTCCTCGCCTGCGTCGAGGCGAGCGTAGGTGACGCCGCTGTAATCGGCCTTGCCGCCTGCTGACGCGCGGGCCATCTCGTCGAACATCACCTCGGGCTCGTCGGAGAACACCGCGTCGCAGCCGAGCCGGCGGGCCAGCTCGCCCAGGATCCAGAGCTCGGACCTGGCCTCGCCCGGGGCGTCGACCGCCGCGCGGCGGCGGATGATCCGGCCCTCGAGGTTGGTCATGGTGCCGTCCTCCTCCGCCCACTGCGTGACGGGGAGGATCACGTCGGCGAGCAGCGCGGTCTCGGAGGGGACCAGGTCGCAGACCACCAGCAGGTCGAGGGCCTTGAGGCGCTCCTCGACGCGGGTCGCGTTGGGGGCGCTCACGACGACGTTGCTGCCGTGGACCATCAGCGCGCGCGGCCCGCCGGGGGTCCCGAGGGAGCTCAGCAGCTGGACGGCGGGCACGCCGGGCCCGGGGATCCGCGCGGGGTCGACGCCCCAGACCGCCGCCACGTGCGCGCGGGTCGCGGGGTCCGTGATCATCCGATAGCCGGGCAGCTGGTCCGACTTCTGGCCGTGCTCGCGGCCGCCCTGGCCGTTGCCCTGGCCGGTGACCGGGCCGTATCCCGAGCCCTCGCGGCCGACCAGGCCGAGCGCGAGCGCGAGGTTGATCGCGGCGCTCACGCACGCGGTGCCCTGGGACATCTGCTCGACGCCGCGTCCCGTGAGGATGTACGCCCCCCGGCCGCCGCGCGATGGGGAGGCGGCGGCGAGGAGGCGCGCGACCTCGCGGAGGGTGTCGGCGGGGATGCCGGTCTCCGCCTCGGCGCGCTCGGGCCACCACTGGGCGACGGAGCGGCGGACCGCGTCGAGGCCGTTCACGCGGACCTCCAGGTAGTCGAGATCGGCGAGGCCCTCGGCGAGGACGATGTGCAGCAGCGCCAGCAGCACGACCATGTCCGACCCGGGGACGGGGGCCAGGTGGACGCCGGCGCCGTTCGCCGCGAGCTTCGCGGTGACGGTGGCGCGCGGGTCGACCACGATCAGGCCGCCGCGCTCGCGCACCCCCGCGAGGTGCTGGACGAAAGGCGGCATGGTCACGCCCATGTTCGACCCGAGGATCAGGATCGCGTCGGCGCCGCCCAGGTCGGACAGCGGGAACGCCAGGCCGCGGTCCATGCCGAGCGTGCGGTTCGAGGCAGCCGCCGCCGAGGACATGCAGAACCGGCCGTTGTAGTCGATGAGGCGGGTGTGAAGCGCGAGCCGCGCGAACTTGCCCAGCGCGTAGGCCTTCTCGTTGGTGAGGCCGCCGCCGCCGAAGACGGCCACCGCATCGTCCCCCGACTCGGCCTGGATCTGGCGGATCCGGCCCGCGACCAGGTCGAGCGCCTCGACCCAGGTCGCGGTCCGGAAGCCGCCGTCCGCCGTGCGGATCCGGGGGGTGGTGATGCGGTCGGAGGCCCGCAGCACCTCGGCGGAGGTCCAACCCTTCTGGCACAGGCCGCCCCGGTTGGTGGGGAACTGCCGTCCGCTGACCGCGACGGGGAGGCGCTCCCCCGGTGTCGAGGTGAGCGTCTGCGCGCACTGGAGCGCGCAGTAGGGGCAGTGGGAGGCGACGGCGGCGCCGGGAGCGGATCCCGGCGCCGCCACGCCCTGAGGGGTGGTCATCTCAGACGTTCCGCATCGTCGCGTTCTTGCGGAGGTAGGCCACGTACGTGACGAGGGCCATGACCAGGAAGACGCCCACGTAGATCTGGAGGGCCGGGACGATCGTGCCCGACATGTCCTTCGAGAGCTTGTAGACGAACGGGATCGCGAAGCCGCCGAAGGCGCCGATCGCGGAGATGATGCCGACGGCGCCGGCGGACTGGCGCTTGAAGTCGAGGCGGCTGGCCTCGGTGTCCTCGCCCTTGGACTTGTGGAGGCGGGCGAAGATCGACGGGATCATGCGGTAGGTCGAGCCGTTGCCGATGCCGGTCGCGAGGAACAGCACCATGAAGCTGACGAAGAACAGCGGCAGCGACTTCTGCTGGACCCCGAGCACCGCGGTGAAGCCCGCGCCGGCCATCACCAGGAAGGACGCGAGCGTGATGACGGAGCCGCCGACACGGTCGGCGAGCTTGCCGCCGTACGGGCGGGCCAACGAGCCGATGAGGGCGCCGAGGAAGCCCCAGCCGAGGGCGATGTCGGCGCGCTCGAAGACCACGGTGAGCAGCGTGGGGAACGCCGCCGAGTAGCCGATGAACGAGCCGAAGGTGCCGATGTAGAGGAACGCCATCAGCCAGGTGTGGCCGTGCTGGAGCGACTTGGCGGTGGGCTTCGGGTCGGCCTTCGCCTCGCGAAGGTTGTCCATGAACAGGAACGCGAGGATCGCTGCCGCGAGGGACAGCGGGACGTAGACGAGGCCCGCGGCCGAGAGGCCCAGGGCGCCGATGCCGATCGCGAGGGGCACGATCTTCTGCGCGACCGCGACACCGATGTTGCCGCCAGCGGCGTTGAGTCCGAGCGCCCAGCCCTTCTCCTTCTCCGGGTAGAAGAAGGTGATGTTCGCCATCGAGGAGGCGAAGTTGCCGCCGCCGAAGCCGGCGGTCGCGGCGATGAGGACCAGGATGCCGAACGGCGTGGTCGGGTCCTGCACCACCCAGGCGAGGCCCAGGGTCGGGATCAGCAGCAGGAGCGCCGAGATGACGGTCCAGTTGCGGCCGCCGAAGATCGGCACCGCGAAGGTGTAGGGGATGCGCAGGAACGCGCCGACTCCGGAGGCCACCGCGAGGAGCGTGAAGCCCTGGCTGGCCGTCAGCGCCCAGCCGTTCGCGCCGGCGGCGACGAGCTCGCCCGTGGCGGCGTCGTAGGTGCCGTACATGCGCACGACGACGATCGACCAGAGCAGCCACACGGAGAATCCGATGTGCTCGGCGATGATGGAGAACACAAGGTTGCGGAACGCGATGGCCTTGCCGCGGGCCTCCCAGAACAGCTCGTTCTCGGGCTCCCAGCGCTCGATCCAGCGCCCCTTGCCGACGACGCCCGGCTCGACGGCCGTGAGGTCGGTCTTGTCAGTGGTGGTCATAGCCCCTCCCAGGACTTGGGTCCGACCGGGGCGGGGACCCCGATGCGAATCGGACATTCCTGAAGGTAGGGAGCGAGTGTTTCGCCACCAGGCGCGCCAGATGAAACTTGGGAGAACTTTCCCTCACACCTCGAGGGCCGCCCAGGTGAGAACTTCTGCACCCGGGACCAAGGTCCGTGAAGAAGGATGTCTACCAGGGATGATGATGCTCACCGCGCGCGACCGCTCGGTGTGAGCAGACAGTAACCCCGTAACATCCCCCGCCGCCCACCATCTCGCCCCCCCATCTCGCCGGGACGCTCAGGACCGATCTTCGGCGCCGGTTGCGCGCCACGGGACAGTCAGTACCGGAGGGAGATCCGGCACCTCCCAGCTCCACGCCCGCCGCGAGAAGTACTCACAGTCCCGTGCCGCGCAACGACCTCGAGAAACCAGTACTGAGTGTCCCGGCGGGGGGGAGGGTGGGAGGGACGAGGGAGGGAGGGCTGGGCTCAGGCCGCCTCGGTCGCCGCCCAGGCGTCGACCGCCGCGACGATCGCCTCCACGTCCGCCGCGGTGTGCGCCGCGGTGAGGAACCACGCCTCGTACGCGCTGGGGGGCAGGGAGATCCCCGCGTCCCGCAGCGCGTGGAACAGCCGCGCGAACTGCGCCGTGTCCTGCGTGGACACCTCGTCGAAGGTGGCCGGCGGCTCCGAGAGGCCCAGGAAGATCGAGAACAGCGTCCCCGCCCGGCCCACCGCGTGGACGATGCCGTGCCGGCTGAGCGCCTCGCTCACCCCCGTGACCGTCGCGTCCGCCAGCGCCGCGAGGCGCTCGTGCGCGGCCTGGTCCAGCAGGCCCATGGTCGCGATGCCCGCGGCCACCGCGACCGGGTTCCCCGACAGCGTGCCCGCCTGATAGACGGGTCCGAGCGGCGCGAGCTGCTCCATGAGGTCACGGCGTCCACCGATCGCGGCGACCGGCATGCCGCCGCCGATGACCTTGCCGAACGTGACCAGGTCGGGTGTCCACGGGTCGAGGCCGGCCTCAAGGTCGTGGGCGCGCTCGACGCCCCACCAGCCGGCGGGCCCCGCGCGGAAGCCGGTCAGCACCTCGTCGAGGATCATGACCGCGCCCTCGTTGCGGCACAGCGTCGCGATCAGGCGGTTGAAGCCCACCGGCGGTCGCACCACGCCCATGTTGCAGGGCGCCGCCTCGGTGATCACCGCCGCGATGCGCGAGCCGTGCTCCGCGAAGGCGTCGGTGAGCGCCGCCTCGTCGCCGTAGGGCAGCACCAGCGTGTCCTGCGCGGCGCCCCGCGTCACGCCGGCGGAGTCGGGCACCCCCGCGGTCGCGAGACCGGAGCCCGCAGCCACCAGGAGCGCGTCCGAGTGGCCGTGGTAGCAGCCCGCGAACTTCACGATCACCTCGCGACCGGTCGCGGCGCGCGCCAGACGGATCGCGGTCATGGTCGCCTCGGTGCCGGTCGAGACCAGCCGCACGCGCTCGGCCGGGGCGTACCGGTCGCGGATGAGCTCCGCGAGCTCGACCTCCGCCTCGGTGGTCGCCCCGAAGGACAGGCCGCGCGCCGCCGCCTCCTGGACAGCCGCGATGACCTCGGGATGGCCGTGCCCGAGGATGGCCGGACCCCACGAGGCGACCAGGTCGATCAGCTCGCGCCCCTCGGCGTCGACCACCCGGGCGCCGCGCGCCGCCGCGATCGGCACCGGCTCCCCCCCGACGCCGTTCCAGGCGCGCACCGGCGAGTTCACGCCGCCGGGCAGGATCGCGCGGGCGCGCTCCGAATAGCTGCTCACAGGTCCTCCAGCCAGGCGGCGAGCTCGAGCGCCGCGTAGGTCACCACGATGTCCGCGCCTGCCCGGCGCATCGACGTCAACGCCTCGAGGTGCGCGGCGCGACGGTCGATCCAGCCGTTCGCCGCCGCCGCCTCGATCTGCGCATACTCCCCGCTCACGTGGTAGGCCGCGACGGGCACCCGCGACTCCGCGGCCACCTCGGCGACCACGTCGAGGTAGGGCAGCGCGGGCTTGACCATGACGATGTCGGCGCCCTCGAGCGCGTCGAGCTCCGCCTCGCGCAGACCCTCGCGGCCGTTGGCGGGATCCATCTGGTAGGTCCGCCGGTCGCCCTCGAGCTGGCTCTCGACCGCGTCGCGGAAGGGCCCGTAGAACGCCGAGGCGTACTTGGCGGCGTACGCGAGCAGGGACACGTCGGTGAGGCCGGCCGCGTCGAGCTCCGCGCGCACGGCCGCGGTCTGGCCGTCCATCATGCCGCTGAGGCCGAGCACGTGGGCGCCGGCGCGCGCCTGTGCGACGCCCATCTGCGCGTACACCTCGAGCGTCGCGTCGTTGTCGACGGAGCCGTCCGCGGCGAGCACGCCGCAGTGGCCGTGGTCGGTGAACTCGTCCAGACACAGGTCGGCCATGACCACCAGCCGCTCCCCGGAAGCCTCCGCGGCCGACGCGATCGCGCGGTTGAGGATCCCGTCCGCGGCGCAGGCGCCCGAACCCTCGGCGTCGCGCACGGACGGGATCGCGAACAGCATGATCCCTCCGATGCGCGCCGCGACGCAGGCCGCCACCAGCTCCGGCACCGCGCTCAGCGGGTGCTGCGACACGCCCGGCAGCGACGCGATGGGACGCGACTCCGCGAGGTCCTCGTGGATGAACACCGGCAGCACCAGCTCGGCGGCGTGCGGGCGCACCTCGCGCACCAGGCGCCGCATCGCGGGCGTGGTACGCAGGCGGCGGGGACGATGCTGCATCACGCGTTCTCCTGGGGTTCCTGGGCGTCGATCGCCGCGTCGAGCGCGGCCCGGATCCCACCGTACGACGGCTCGGTCGCCACGGCGTCCACGCGCAGCCCGGCGGCCCGCGCCGAGGCCTCCGTGGTGCGCCCGATCGCGACGATGCGCGTGCCGGGTCCGACCACCGGGCATGCCGCGGCGACCCGCTCCGCGACCGAGCCCGACGTCAGCAGGATCGCGTCGACCTCGCCGGCGGCGACGGCGGCGACCACCGCATCGTCGATCCCCGGGCCGTCGACGGTCCGGTAGGCCTCGACCGCGTCCACCGCCCAGCCTTTCCGCGCGAGGCCGCGCGCCAGCACGGGCGACGCGAGGTTGCCCAGGGGCGCGAGCACGCGGCCCGTCCCCTCGGGCATCTCGGCCACGATGCCACGGGCGTCGGCGCGCGACGTCGGCACCAGGTCCACCGTCAGTCCGACGGAGGCGCACACGCCGCGGGTCGCCTCGCCCACGGTGGCCACCCGCGCGCCGGGCTGCGGCTCGCCGAGCGCGCGGCCGTGCGATCGGGCGATCCGGTCCATCGCGATCACGGCGTTGCGGCTCGTCACCGTCATCCAGTCGTACGCGCCGTCGAGCCAGGCGAGGGTCGCCTCCGCGAGAGCGGCGGGGTCCTCGGGCGGCGCGATCGCGATGAGCTCGACCGCGTCCACGGCCGCGCCCTCCGCCTCGAGCTGCTCGGCGAAGGCCCGGCGCTCCGCGGTGACGGGGACCACCAGGCGTCGGCCTGCGAGCGGTCCGGCGCCCGGCGCGGTCACGAGCTCCTCATGAGGCGCTCGGCGCCGCGGCCCAGCAGCGAGTAGCCGGAGGACCGGCCCAGCGAGGCCGCCTCCGACGGCACGCCGATGTTGCGCTCGTTGAGCGCCAGCCGCCCGTCGGCGCCGATCACGCGGGTATGAAGCGTCAGGCGTCCGCGCGCGACGGTGCCGTACGCGGCGACCGGGGCCGCGCATCCCGCCTCGAGCGTCGCGAGCGCGGATCGCTCCGCGGTGACGGCCGCGCGGGTGTCGGCGTGATCGAGCGAGCCGAGCAGGTCGCGCAGCGCGGGCGCGGCGTCGCTGCGGATCTCGACCGCGAGCGCACCCTGGCCAGGCGCGGGTACCATCCGGTCGACGCTGAGCGGTTCCGTCGCCTCGGCACCGCGGCCCAGGCGGTTGAGCCCCGCCGCCGCCAGCACCACGCCGTCGAGCTCCTCGCCGACCTTGCCCAGGCGGGTGTCGACGTTGCCGCGGATCGGCACCACCTCGAGGTCCGGGCGCAGCGCGAGCAGCTGGGCGGCGCGACGCGGCGAGCCCGTTCCCACCCGCGCGCCGTGCGGCAGCTCCTCGAGCGTCTCGCCCTCCGTGCAGAGCACGTCGCGAGGGTCCTCGCGCTCGGGGATCGCGACCGTCTCGAGCCCGTCGAACGGCGCGGTCGGCATGTCCTTGAGCGAGTGCACCACGAAGTCGCACTCGTCGGCGAGCAGCGCCTCGCGCAGGGCGGTCACGAACACGCCGGTCTGGCTCAGCCCGACGAGCGAGCCCTTGTCCACGTCGCCCTTGGTGGTCACCGTCACCAGCTCGACCGAGACCTCGACACCCTGGGCGGCGCCGGCGGCGACCACGGCGTCCGCGAACTGTCCCGCCTGAGCCGTGGCGAGCGCGGATCCTCGGGTGCCCAGGCGCAGATTCATGCGGTCCAGGGTAGTGGGCGTCGCGGTCACCGCGCGCCGCGGTACCCGGGTCCCAGGAACGCGAGCACGAGCGCGACGAGCGCCAGCGCCATCGCGATCCAGGCGGGCGCCAGGTAGCCCAGGCCGGCCCCGATGACCACCGCGCCCAGGCCGGTGCCCACCACCGTCGCCGCGTTCAGCGAGGAGTGCGCGAGCGCGGCGCCGAGGGACGGCGAGGTGTGCACCACGTCCATGAGATGCGCCTGTGCGGCCTGCGAGAAGGTCTGGATGCACACCCCGAGCAGCACGAGCGCCGGCACCACCGGCCAGCCGTCGTCGCCCACCACGCCGAGCACGGCGAGCATGATCGCGATGCCCGCCAGCGACAGGCGCGCCGTGCCGACCACCGACCAGTCCGTGAGGCGCCCGCCCACGAAGGCGCCCGCGGTCATGCCGACGCCGAACACCGCGAGCACCAGGGTGACGGTCGACGTCGCGAACCCGTTGGTCTCCTCGAGCAGCGGCACCATGTAGGACTGCACGGCGCCCAGACCCGCGAAGCCGACCGTCACCGTGATGATCGCCGTCCACAGCAGCCGCCCGCGCAGCGCGGCCATCTCGAGCCGGAACCCGCCCCCCGCCGCCCCGGGGACCGAGGGCACGAAGGCCCACATGAGCCCGAACCCGGCGAGGCCCACCACCGTCACCACCACGTACGAGAGGCGCCAGCCCGCGGCCTCGGAGAGCCATTGCATGCCCGGCACCCCGATCACCGTCGCGGCCGTCAGCCCGTACATCACGGTCGCGATGACCTGGCCGCGGCGCTCCTGGCCCAGCACGAGCACCCCGACGTACAGGGCGGTGCCGAGCAGCGCGCCGTGCGGCAGGCCCGCCAGGAAGCGGATCACGAGCAGCGCCTGCACCGACGGCGCGATCACCGTGAGCAGGGAGGTGACGACGAACACCGCGGACATCGCGAGCAGCAGCCGGCGCCGGTTCCACCGGGCCAGCCCGACCATCAGGACCGGGGCCCCGACCACCACGCCGAGCGCGTACGCGACGATCGTGTAGCCGATCATGTCCACCGTGGTGCCGAAGGACCTGACCTGGTCCTGGATCACGCCGGCGGCGCCCTGCTGCGACAGCCCGATCGCCAGGCCCGCGATGACGAACCCCGCCAGCACCAGCCCGGGGTGGGCCGCGTGAGCGGTCCGGGGCAGCAGCCAGCGCGGGGCGCCGGCCTCGGAGGCCGGGGGCAGAGCGGTCATGAGCGTCCTAGCGGATGAGCCAGACGGCCACCGCGGTGGCCGGAGGGATGGTGGCGGTCTCCGCCTCACCATCGACGGCGACCTGGACACCCTCCGAGGTCCTCCCCAGCACCCGGATCGTTGCGTCCGGCACCAATCCTAGGGCCGAGAGGTCCCGCAGAACCGCGGGGTCGGCGTCGGACAGGCGGGTGACGCGCCACTGCCCCGCGTCGGCTGCGTCGAGGCCGGTGCCGTCGAGCACCTCGATGCGCCCGGAGCGGGTCGGGATCGGGTCGCCGTGCGGATCCCGGGTCGGGTGGCCCAGCATGCGGTCGAGCGCATCGATCATGCGGGTGGAGCACGCGTGCTCGAGCACCTCCGCCTCGTCGTGGACCTCGTCCCAGCCGTAGCCGAGCTGCGTGACCAGGAACGTCTCGATCAGGCGGTGCCGCCGCACCATGTCGAGCGCGCACCGCTCGCCGTCGGCGGTGAGCGTGATCGCCCCGTAGGGCTCGTGATCGAGCAGGCCCGCGGCCGCCAGCTTGCGCACGTTCTCGGACACGGTCGGGGCGGACACCCCGAGGCGCTCCGCGAGCATCTTGGTGGTCACGGGCGCGTCCGACCACTCGGTGGCGCCCCACACGATCTTCACGTAGTCCTGCGCCGTGGCGGAGAGGGTCTGCGGGTCGATCGGCATCGTCACCCCCGTCCCGCGCCGCGACCTCGCATCAGGATCACCGCGGTGGCGACCACGGCGATGGCGCCCGCGCCCCCCAGGATCCAGCCCCAGCCGGGCACCCCCGCGGTCGCGGCGACAGCGTCGGGCGTCGCCGACGGGGTCGGCGAGGACGACTCCGGGGTCTCCGAGGCCGAGGGGGACGATCCGGGCGTCGCCGTCGCCGTCACCGTCACCACGGGCGCGGGGCTCGGCGTGGGCTCCTCGGGCGCGTAGGTGAACGCGATCGATCCCTCGATCGGGTGGCCGTCTGCCGACACGACGCGGAACCGCAGCGTGTTCTCCCCCGGCGCGATCGCTCCCTCCGGCACGGGCGCGGTGACGGTCTCGGTCACGTCACCGATCTCGAGCTCGGTGGGGGTGCCGTCGGGCGCCACCAGCACCAGCTCGTTGCCGATGTCGAGCAGCTGCTCGGTGAACTCGAGGGAGACCTCCGTGAGCTCTGTGACGGTGTCGCCGTCGGCGGGGCTGGAGGAGACGAGCGCGGTGTGGGCGGCCGCCGGCGCCGCGAGCGCGAGCGCGGCCAGCAGCGCCGCCGCCGCGGCGAGGCCGTGACGGACCAGAGCAGTGACGGACATGGGGCAAGTCTGGCACGGGCCGCATCGGCGGCCTCGTCACCGGATGGTCACCCGATGGTCACCGGCGCTCAAGCGGGCGGTCACCGTTCCGTCGTCCGCGGCTGTCACCGTGAGGGTGTGAAGATCGCGCTGGTCGCAGAGTCCTTCCTCCCCCACACCAACGGGGTCACCCACTCGCTCCTGCGGGTCCTGGATCACCTCGCCGCCCGCGGCGACGACGCCGTGGTGATCGCACCCGAGGCACCCGGGGCGCCCGACCGCGTGGGCGACGCCCCGGTGGTCCACGTGCCCGCCGTCGGCTGGCCGGGCTACCGCGACGTGCGGGTCGCCACCCGCGGCGTCCGCACCCTCGCGCGGGTGCTCGAGCGGACCGCGCCGGACGTGGTCCACCTCGCGTCGCCGTTCGTGCTCGGCTGGGCCGCGGTGCGCGCGGCCGCCGCGGTCCGCGTGCCGGCTGTCGCCGTGTACCAGACGGACGTGCCGTCCTACGCGGCGGCGTACGGCGCCCCCTGGGGCGAGCCGCTCCTCTGGAATCGCGTGCGCAGCATCCACACCGCAGCCGACCTCACCCTCGCGCCGTCGACCGCGGCGATCGCCCAGCTCGGGGCTCTCGGCGTCGACCGGCTCGCGCTCTGGCCCCGCGGCGTGGACACGGTGCGGTTCGACCCGTCCCGCCGCGACGCCGCGCTCCGCGCGCGGTGGGCGCCGGGCGGCGAGGTCGTCGTGGGCTACGTCGGGCGCCTCGCCCCCGAGAAGCGCGTGGGCGACCTGGCGAGGATCGCCCGGATGCCGGGCGTCCGGGTGGTGGTGATCGGCGAGGGACCCGAGGGGGCCCGCCTCCGCCGCCGGGTCCCCGAGGCGGAGTTCGCAGGGTTCCTCGGTGGCGGCGAGCTCGCCCGCGCCGTCGCGAGCCTCGACGTCATGGTGCACCCGGGCGAGCTCGAGACCTTCGGGCAGTCGGTGCAGGAGGCGCTGGCCGCCGGGGTGCCGGTGATCGCGCCTCGTGCCGGCGGCCCGGTGGATCTCATCCGGCACGGTGAGAACGGGTTCCTCTACGCGCCGGGACGGCTCGACCAGATGGCTCACGCCGTCCAGTCCCTGGTGGACGACCCGTACCTGCGCCTCCTGATGGGCGCTCATGCCCGCGTCTCGGTGGAGGGCCGCACCTGGCCGCGCGTGTGCGCCACCCTGGTCGACCACTACCGCGCCGTCACGGCGCCCACGGGAGCGCACCGATGAGGATCGCCCAGGTCGCCAACTTCCACGGCCCCCGCTCCGGCGGCCTGCGGACGGCGCTGCGCGCGCTGGGACGCGGCTACGTCGACAGCGGCGACGACGTGCTGCTCGTGGTGCCGGGCGACCGCGATCACGCCGAGGACACGCCGCAGGGGCACCTCGTGACCCTGCACAGCCCGGCGCTGCCCGGCTCCGGCGGCTATCGCGTGATCACGAGGCTCGCCGCCGTGAAGGAAATCCTGGCGAGGTTCGCTCCCGACGCGCTCGAGGTCCACGATCGCACCACGCTGATCCCGCTCGCGGACTGGGCGCGACGGCGCCGCGTCGTGACCGCCTTCGTCGCGCACGAACGGGCCGACGGGGTCCTCGCCGGCCTCGCGCCGCGCGCCGGGGTGGCAGCCGCACGGCGGCTGGCCGCCGCTCACTCCCGCGACGTCGCCCGCCGGTTCGACCTCGTGGTCGCCACCACCTCGTTCGCCGGCGAGGAGCTCGCTCGGGCGGGCGCGCGCGTCGACACCGTCCCGTTGGGCGTCGACCTCCTGACGTTCGATCCGCGGCGGCACTCGCCCCTCGCGCGCCGCGCACTTGCGCGCCCCGAGGAGACGCTCGTGGTGCTCGCGTCCCGGCTGTCCTCGGAGAAGCGGCCCGAGATCGCGGTGGAGGCCGTGCGCGAGCTCGCCGCGCGAGGGCGCCCCGTCCGGCTCGTCGTCGCAGGCTCCGGCCCGCTGGACCGTCGCCTGCGCCGCCGGGCGCGCGACCTGCCGGTGGAGTTCGTCGGCTTCGTCGACGACCGCCGCACCTATGCCGCCCTGCTCGCCAGCGCGGACGTGCTGGTCGCACCGGGTCCCATCGAGACCTTCGGGCTCGCGGCGCTCGAGGGGCTCGCCTCGGGCACCCCGGCGGTGGTGAATCGCGCGTCGGCGCTTCCCGAGGTGGTCGGCGCCGCCGGGATCGGCGCCGAGGGCACGCCCGACGCGTTCGCCGACGGCGTCGAGGCGATCCTCGCGCGGGACGGGCGCGAGCGCCGGCTCGCCGCACGCTCGCGCGCGGAGGAGCTGCCGTGGCACGCGACCGTCGCGCGGATGCGGGCGCTCCACGTCGGCGCGCTGGCGGGCCTGCGATGACGGGGCCCCGCGTGGTCGCGCTCGGCGACTCGATCACGCTCGGCGTCGGTGACGGGGTGCAGGACGCGCGCGGCGACGTCGGATGGGCGGCGCTGGCCGCCCGCGCGCTCGGCGCGGCCTCGTTCCTGAACCTGGCCCGCAACGGCGCACGCGCGCGCGATCTCCGCGACCGTCAGCTCCCCGCCGCGCTGGCGGCCATGCCCGACCTCGCGCTCATCACCGTCGGCGGCAACGATGCGCTGCGGGGCGACTTCTCCCCGGTCGAGCTGGAGACCGCGCTCGGGCAGGTCATCGACGTCCTGGAGGATGCGGGCTGCCGCGTGGTGACCGTCTCCCTCGACCGGATCGGGCTGTTCGACCTCGCCCCGAAGGCCGTCGCGGAGGCCATGGCGGCGCGCATCGGCGCCGTGAACGGGGCGATCGCGCGGGCGGTGGCACCCACCGACGCGGTCGTGATCGACGGGGCGACGCTCCTGGCGTCGCTGGGTCGCCGCGCGTGGCACGTCGACCGGATCCATCCCTCGCCGGCCGGACACCGCGCGCTCGCTCGCGCCGGCGCGCGGGCGGTCGAGGGCGAGTGGCCCGCCGTGGAGGGGATCCCCGCGGCACCGGCGCCGCCCGGCGCTCTCGCCGTGGTCGCGTGGCTCGTGGTCAACGGCCTGCCGTGGGCGGTGAAGCGCTCCCGTGACCTGCTGCCCCAGGTCACCCTGGTGGTCGCGCGCGAGCTGAGGCACGAACGGCGGGCGCGCCGCGAGGGGCGCACCCGCCGTACGTTGCCCGGAGCCGGCTGAGGAGGCCCCGGGCGGCTGGGCTCAGACCAGCCAGCTCTTCTCGCCGACCATCCCGCGCCACCATCGGCCGAGGCCGATCGACTGGTGCTCGAGCTCCACCAGCACGATCGCAGGGATCGCGAGGCCCATGATGATGTGGTCGTCCAGGAACGGGTTCGTGGTCGGCCACAGGTGCGACGTGTACATCATGAGCAGCATGAGCGGCGCCGTCCACGCGGCGACCTTGGTGCCGATGCCCAGCATCAGCGCGAGCCCGATGCCGGCGAGACCGATCATGAAGATCCAGTCGGTCCACCTGTACTGTCCGAGGTTCGAGTAGAAGTCGGCGAGGGGCCCGGTGGCCGAGCCGAGGTAGCCCTCGGTCACGTGACCGCCGGAGAGCCAGGCGCGGTCGCACATGACGGTGGTGACGCCGGTCTCCGAGTCCTTGCAGGTCGAGTAGCCGAGCCCGATCAGCTTGTCGAAGAACGGCCAGAGGAAGTAGAAGCCCAGCGCGATGCGCGTGATGCTGAGGAGCGCCCATCCCGCGCGGCTGCGCGTGACCTCGCTCGTGGTGGTCGGTTCCGCTGTTGCCATGACTGCATCCCCCTTCATGAGACGGCACGGCGCCAGGTGCGACACCGGTGTCCGCAAGGTCCACGGTACTCCGCGTACACGGATTTTCCAGGGCACACGCGACCGCCACACGCGACGAGCCCCCGGTCCGCCGCGGAGGGTGGCGGACCGGGGGCTCGACGAGCGGTCGGCTAGACCAACCAGCCGTTCTTCTGCACGACCGGCAGCGAGCGCCACCAGCGGCCGAGGCCGACCGACTGGCGCTCCTTCTCGACCAGCACGATCGCGGCGATCGCGAGGATGTAGATGAGGTGCTCGTCGAGGATCGGGTTGGTGACCGTCGGCATCTGCGTCAGGTACATGAAGAACAGCATGAGGCCGGCCGACCACGCGCCGATCTTGGTGCCGATGCCGAGCATCAGGGCGACGCCGACGCCGGCGAGGCCGAGCATGAACGGCCAGTCGGTCCAGCGCTCGGCGCCGAGGTTCACGAAGAACTCGTGGAACGGGCTGTTGACGTTGCCGCCGTAGACCAGGTAGCCCTCGGTCACGGACCCGCCGTTGACCCACGCCCTCTCGCAGAAGGCGTCGATCGTGAAGGTCCCGTCCTCGGCGACGGTCCGGCACACGGAGTAGCCGAGGCCCAGGAGCTTGTCGAGGAAGGCCCACAGGAAGTAGAAGCCGAGCGCGATGCGGGTGACGCTCAGCAGCGTCCAGCCGACCTTCGAGCGGGTGACGACCGCGGCCTCCGCGGTCTGAACGGTGTCTGCCATTGTTCTCTCCAGATGAGGTGCGGGCCGGGGCCCGGCGGCGCTGGGGGTAGCGCCTGCGGCCAACTTATTGATGCATCATCCAGTTATCGCGGGACCTCCGTCCCGACTTCTGGACGTCCGTCGAAAAGGGTCGTCAACCAGGAGTGACGATGTGAGCGCTCACCTGCGCCGCCACGCCCGCCGCCATGTCCACCGAGCGGTCGAGGAGCCACTGGACCTGGAGCCCGTCCATCACGGCGACGAGGCGGCGCGCCGCGTCCGCCGGGTCGACGCCGGGCGTCAGCCGGCCGTCCTCCGCGAGCTCGCGGTAGGCGCGCTCGACCATCCCGAGCAGGCTCGCGTAGCGGGCGACGAAGAAGTCGTGGGCGGGATGGGACGGCGCGGTCGCCTCGCCCGCGAGCGTGGCGAACAGTTCGACGATCCCGGGCGCCGCGGCGTTGCGGGCGGCCGTCTCGACCAGGTGCGCGAGCAGGTCCTCGCCGTGGAGCGCGTCCATGCCGCCGCCCGGCGCACCCACGCTGTCGCGGCGCTCGAGCACCGCCATGAGCAGCGCCGCCTTGGTCGGGAAGTGGTAGAGCAGCGCCGGATGCGTGAGCCCGCAGCGCGCGGCGATCTCGCGGACCGAGGCCGCGGCGTAACCGGACTCGGCGAAGGCGTCGACGGCCGCGTCCAGGATGAGCGCCCGCGTCCCCGCGCCCCTCGCGCTGAGCTCGTGCCCGCCCATCTCCACCCCCGCATCGTCCGTCGCGCCGAGCGCGTCGCGGACCGCTGTCGCAACGTTTCGACTTCTGTTTTACCATGTGGTAGAACTCTGACACCAGCAGCCCTCACCGCGCGAAAGGACCCGCCGTGACCGCACCCCAGTACCTGGACGCCTCGCTCCCCGTCGCCGACCGCGTCGCCGACCTGCTGGAGAGGATGACGCTGCCCGAGAAGGTGGGGCAGATGATCCAGATGCACACCTATTCGGGCGTCCCGCACCTGATCGAGGAGCTGCACGTCGGCTCGATCCTCCACGCGTCGCCCGAGCGTCTCGAGCTCGCCCACGCGCTGGTCGAGCAGACCCGGCTGCGGATCCCGCTGCTGATCGGCGAGGACTGCATCCACGGCCACTCCTTCTTCAAGGGCGCGACCATCTTCCCGACCCAGCTGGGCATGGCGGCGACCTGGGACCCGGCGCTGGTCGAGCGGGTCGCCCGCGCCACGGCGGTCGAGGTCTCGGCGACCGGGATCCACTGGACCTTCTCCCCCGTCCTGTGCATCGCGCGCGACCTGCGCTGGGGACGTGTCTCCGAGACGTTCGGCGAGGATCCGTACCTGCTCGGCGAGCTGGGCGCCGCGATGGTGAGCGGCTACCAGGGCGACGGGCTGTCGGACCCGACGGCGATCCTCGCGACCGCCAAGCACTTCGCGGGCTATTCCGAGACGCAGGGCGGACGCGACGCCTCCGAGGCCGACATCTCCCCGCGCAAGCTCCGCTCCTGGTACCTGCCGCCGTTCGAGCGCGTCGCGCGCGCCGGCTGCGGGACGTTCATGCTCGGCTACCAGGCGATCGACGGGGTCCCGATCACCGTCAACGAGTGGCTGCTCAAGGACGTCCTCCGCGACGAGTGGGGCTACGGCGGCACCCTCATCACGGACTGGGACAACGTCGGCAACCTGGTCCGCGAGCAGCGCCTGTTCCCGGACTACGCGCACGCCGCCGCCGCCGCGGTGAACGCCGGCAACGACATGATCATGACCACGCCGGCCTTCTTCCAGGGCGCGCAGGACGCGGTCGCGCAGGGGCTCCTGGAGGAGTCGCGCATCGACCAGGCCGTCGCGCGCATCCTCACCCTGAAGTTCGAGCTCGGGCTCTTCGAGGACCGCCGCGCCGCCGACCCCGAGCGCCAGGCCGCGGTGATCCAGGCTCCCGCCCACCGCGAGCTCAACCTCGAGGTGGCGCGCCGATCGCTGGTGCTGCTCGAGAACGACGGGCTGCTCCCTCTCCCCGACGACCGTCCGCTCACCCTCGCCGTCGTGGGCCCCAACGCCGACGACGCGGACTGGATGCTCGGCGACTGGGCGGGCCGCTCGGGGCAGGCCGACTGGCTCGCGGAGGGCCACCCGCGCGAGCTGACGACGACCGTCCTCGACGGCCTCCGCGCCGCCGCTCCGGCCGGCAGCGAGGTCCGCCACGCACGCGGCGCCGAGATCATCACCACCGGCCCCGACCCGAAGGGCGCGTTCTTCCCCGACGGGCAGCCGCGCCCGCACATCGCGATGCCCGTCGAGCCGGACAGCGAGATGATCGACGCGGCCGTCGCGGCGGCCGCGGGCGCGGATGCCGTGGTCGCGGTGCTCGGCGACCGCATCGAGCTGGTGGGCGAGGGCAAGTCGACGGCGACGCTCGAGCTGCTCGGCGGTCAGGTCGCGCTGCTCGACGCGCTCGTCGAGACCGGCACCCCGGTGATCCTGGTGGTCCTCGCGTCGAAGCCGCACGTGCTGCCCCCGTCTGCCGAGCGTACGGCCGCGGTGATCTGGGCGGCGAACCCCGGGATGGCCGGCGGCACCGCCCTCGCCGAGCTGCTGCTCGGCGCGATCGAGCCCTCGGGCCGCCTGCCGATCTCCTGGCCCCGCCACGTGGGCCAGCAGCCGACGTTCTACAACCAGATCGAGGCGCAGCACGGATACCGCTACGCCGACCTCACGCAGGAGCCCCGCTGGGTGTTCGGCGAGGGCCTGTCGTACTCGAGCGTCGCCTACGCGGACCTCCGTCTCGCCGCCGGCAGGCTGACCCTCGCGGACACCATCCAGGCGACCGTCACCGTCACCAACACCGGCACCCGTCCCGTGCGGGAGACGGTGCAGGCCTACGTCCGCGACGTCACCACGTCCGCGACCTGGGCCGACCGCGAGCTCAAGGGCTTCACGCAGGTCGACCTCGCCGCCGGCGAGAGCGTCGAGGCGACCGTCGCGATCCCCGTGGCGGACTGCACCATGGTGACCGCGCGCGGCGAGCGCATCGTCGAGCCGGGCGCCTTCCAGGTGCTCGTCGGCCCGTCCTCGCGCCCGGACGCCCTGCTGGTCGCCGACGTCGAGATGGTCGCGTGACCCACGGACCGCGCCGGTAGGGTCTCGCTGTGACCGCTCCCCGCGAGCGGGGCATGGTCGCCCCGCACCTCCGCCGCGCCCGCCTGGGCGTGACGCTGCTGTTCTTCACCAACGCCGTCGCCTGGGCGAACCTGGTGCCCCGCCTGCCCGAGGTGAGGACCGAGCTCGGGCTGAGCTACACGCAGTTCGGCCTCGCCATCGCGATGATGCCGGTGGGCGCGCTCACGCTCGGCCTCGCCGCCGCACCGCTGATCCGCCGCTTCCACTCGGGCAACGTGGCGACGGCGGGCGCGATCGCGCTCGCGGTGGCGTCCGCGCTGGCGGGCGTCGCGCCCACGGGGATCCTGTTCGCCGGAGCCCTGTTCCTCGCCGGCGCCTTCGACTCGCTCACCGACGTCGCGCAGAACTCCCACGGGCTGCGGGTGCAGCGCGGCTACGGGCGCTCGATCCTCAACGCGATGCACGGCGTCTGGTCGATGGGCGCGGTGGTCGGCGGCCTCACGGGCGGGGCCGCGGCGGGGCTCGGGCTGCCGCTGAGCGCCCACCTGGGCGTGGTCGCGGCGCTCGTGGCGATCATCAACGTCGCGGGTCACCGCCTGCTGATGCGCGGACCCGATCCGCGCGGGGACGTCAGCGCCTCGACCCCCGAGGCGCACGGCTCCCCGTCGGACGCGCCCGCCGGGCCGGGCCCGCGCGGCGCTCGGACCTCCGTCTCGGGCCGGACCTGGGCGCTGCTGGTGGCGCTCGGGATCATCGCCATGTCGGGCACCTGGGTCGAGGACGCGGGCGCGACGTGGGGCGCGAGCTACCTGCGAGACGAGCTGGGCGCCATCGCCTCGATCGCCGCGCTCGGCTTCGTGTCGCTCCAGGCGATGCAGATGGTCGGCCGCCTGACGGGAGACCGCATGGTGGACCGCTGGGGGCAGCGGGCCGTCGCCCGCGCCGGCGCCGCGATCGGCCTGGCCGGCATGGGCACGGCGCTCGCCTTCCCGACCGTGTGGGGCACGGTGATCGGATTCGGCGCCGCCGGCTTCGGGGTCGCGACGCTCATCCCGTCCGCGATGGCCGCGGCCGACGACCTCCCCGGCTTCAAGCACGGCTCCGCGCTGACCTACATGGGCTGGCTGCTGCGCGCGAGCTTCCTGGTCTCGCCCCCGCTGGTGGGTCTGATCGCGGACGCCACGGGAATCCGCTACGGCCTCATGCTCATGCCGCTGTCCGCGGTGGCGGTGCTGATCCTGGCGCGCGTGCTGCCGCGCGCCGCCACCTGACCCCCCCACCAACCCGCCAAGACACTCAGGACCGCTGAGAGCGCCGCGGCGCGCGCTGCGGGACACTGAGGACCGATGGACACTCATCTCAAGACCGACCCCGGCGCCCCATCGGGCTTCTACGAGGCCGAGGCGGCGGGCCTCGCCTGGCTCGCCACGGCTCCCGGCGGCGCGCGCACCGTGACGGTCGTCGAGGTCGCGCCGGGGCGCATCGTCCTGGAGCGCATCGTCCCGGCACGGCCGTCGCCGGCCGCCGCCCACGCCTTCGGCGGTGCCCTCGCCCGCACGCACGCCGCGGGGGCGCACGCGTTCGGCGCCCGCCCCGCCGGCTGGGACGGACCGCTCTTCATCGGCAGCCGGGAGATGCCCACGACCGCCGCGGACAGCTGGGGCGCGTTCTACGCCGAGGCACGTGTGCTGCCGTTCCTCGCGCCGGCGCTCGCCGCCGGCTACCTGCACGACGGCGAGGCGCGCATCGTCCGCGACGCCTGCGACCTGATCGCCTCGGGCGCGTTCGACGACCCCGCGCCTCCCGCACGGATCCACGGCGATCTCTGGTCGGGCAACGTGCTCTGGTCGCCCGACGGCGTGGTGCTGATCGACCCGGCCGCGCACGGCGGGCACCCCGAGACCGACCTCGCGATGCTCGCCCTGTTCGGGCTGCCGTTCCTGGACGATGCGGTGGCCGGCTACGCGGAGGCGGCGCCGCTGCGGGCAGGGTGGAGGAGCAGGGTCCCCGTGCACCAGCTGCATCCCCTCGCCGTCCACGCGGCGGGGCACGGCCGCGCCTACGGGGCGGCCCTGGCCGACGCGGCGCGCGCGACCCTCGCGCTGCGTGACGCCTAGCTCGTGACGCCTAGCTCGCGGCGCCGACCACGCGGATCAGCCCGCGGACACGACCGCCCTGGCCTTCGCGACCGCGGCATCGAGATCGTCGACCAGGTGGTCGGTGTCGGCGAGCGCATCGAGCGCGCCCGTGTGCTCGAGCAACGGCAGATGGCGAGGCTGGACACCCTTGACGAGCACGGTGACGCCTCGCCTCTCCAGCGACGCCACCACCTCGCCGAGCACCTGTGCGCCCGTGGTGTCGAGCATGCGCACCTGCGACATGCGCAGGATCACCACCTCGACCCCGTGGACGCGAGCCACGCGCTCGAGCACCCGGTCCGCGGCGCCGAAGAACAGGGCTCCGTCGAGGCGAAGGAGCGCGATGCGCTCGTCGCCGTGCGCCGCGTCACCCGGGAGCTCCTCGCGGTGGACTCCCGCGGCCCGCGCAACCGCGCGCAGCGCGAACAGCGCCGCACCGGCGACGCCGATCGCGATCGCATAGATCAGGTCGACGCTCACCGTGACGAGCGCGGTCACGACGAAGAGGACGGCATCCTGTCGCGACGCCCGCATCACGGAGCGCACCACGGCCGGGCGGACCATGGTGACCGCGGTGACCATCAGCACCCCCGCGAGCGCCGCGAGCGGCACCCGCGCGACCGCCGCGGAAGCGACCACCACCACGCCGAGCAGCACCAGGGCGTGCGTCACGGCCGCGAGCCGCGTCCGCGCGCCGGATCGCACGTTGACCGCGGTCCGCGCGATCGCACCCGTGGCGGGCATCCCGCCGACGAGGCCCGAGGCGATCGAGGCGAGCCCCTGACCGACGAGCTCGCGGTCCGCGTCGTAGCCGCTCACAACGGCGCGCGCATGCGCCACGCGCGCGGACAGCAGCGACTCGATCGCCGCGAGCGCAGCGATGGCGAGCGCCGGCATCGCGAGGGCCTCGAGCGCGCCCAGGCTCGTCTCGGGCAGAGCCGGCGCCGGCAGCCCCGCGGGCAGCTCGCCGATGACGGGAACCTCCCAGCCGAGCACCACGACGGCGCCGGTCGCGACGACGATCGCGACGATCGTGCCGGGCACCACCCGCGAGACCCGCGGCCAGACGGCCATGATGACCACCACGGACGCCACGAGCGCGAGCGTCCGCCACGCCGCCGACCAGTCGGCGTGCGTCACGGCCGCGAATGCCGCGGCCCACGCCTTCGCCCCGTGCGCGCCCTCCGTGCTCCCCACGGCGGCAGGGACCTGCTGCAGGAGGATGATGAGCGCGATGCCGAGCGTGAAGCCCTCGATCACCGGCCACGGGATCAGGCCGACGAGCCGGCCCAGCCGCAGCGCTCCGGCGGCGATCACGATCACTCCGGCCATGACGGTGACGAGCGCGAGCGCACCCGCGCCCTCCTTGGCGAGGATCGGGGCGAGCACCACCACCATCGCGCCGGTGGGCCCCGACACCTGGATGCCCGACCCGCCGAACACGGCGGCGACCAGGCCGGCGACGATCGCGGTGATCAGGCCCGCCTCGGCTCCCGCGCCCGAGGTCACGCCGAACCCGAGCGCGAGCGGCAGCGCCACGACGCCGACGCTGACGCCCGCCAGCAGGTCCCCTCGCCACGAGCGGCGCAACCCGGCGTAGTCCGTGGGACCGGGCAGCAGCCCGCGGATCCCGGCGATCATGGATCCTCCGGTCATCGCGCCGGCGTCACGGCGTCGGCACGGTCGAGCTCGGCGAGCGCGCCGCGCGCCTCGAGGACGTCGCGCAGGACGATGCGGGCGGCGGCGAGCAGACCGGCGACGGACGGGTGGGCCAACCGGTAGGACACGGAGCTCCCGGTGCGCTCGGACAGGACGAGTCCGTAGCCCCGCAGCACGCGCAGGTGCTGGGACAGGTGCGACGGCTCGAGCCCGGTGCGATCGAGCAGGTCGGCGACCGTGGTCTCGTCCGACTCGGCGAGCAGCTCGAGGACCCGGATGCGCACCGGATGGGCGAGCCCCTTGAACAGGTCCGCCTTGACCTCGTTGAGCGGCCGCCCCGTGTGCATGACCCACCTCGTCCCCGCGCCGCCCGGTGGCGCGACTTGATGATTTCATCATGCCACCAAGTCGGGAGTGCCATTGCCATGCCCTCGACCGCGCTCCGCTACAGCTCGACCAGCTCCCCGGGCGCGGGCAGCTCGAGCGGGATCTCCACGAGCCCGCCCGGCCGGAAGTGCGAGCCGAGCAGCCGCAGCCCGATCTCGCTCGTGGCACGCTCGTGGATCCCGATCACCCGCGCCGGAGCCACGGCCCGGACGTAGTCGATCGCCTCGGACAGCTTCATCCACGGACCCGAGACCGGGAGCAGCAGGACGTCGATCAGGACGCCGGGCACCTCGAACGAGTCTCCGGGGTGGAACACGGTGCCGTCGATGAGGTAGCCGACGTTCGCCACGCGCGGCAGGTCGCGATGCACGATCGCGTGCAGGCCCCCGTGCACGGTGACCTCGATCCCGTCGATCAGCAGGGCGTCGCCCGGCGCCACCACCTTCGCCTGGGCGGGCAGGCGCTCGGCCCACTCGCCCACGACCGCCTGCGGCCCGTAGACCCGCAGGTCCTGACGCGACTCGAGCGCCTCTCCGATCGCCCCCACGTTGGCGTGGTCCATGTGCTCGTGCGTGATGAGGATCACCGAGGTCCGCGCGATCAGCTCGTCGGCGTCCGGCGTGAAGCCGCCCGGGTCGATCAGGAGGTGCCCGTCGCCGGCGTCGATCTCCACGCACGCGTGGGCGTGCTTCGTGAGGCGCATGCGCGCTCCTCTCTTCCAGCCCAAGCCAACCACGCCGCGCCGGGAATGAATACCGCGACCTGGCGTTAGTTACATGCAAATGCATATAATCGGCGGCGAAGACCCCGCCCTCGCGTCAGGAGAGAGATCATGCAGTTCGGCATCATGTCCGTCTCGGACATCACCCGCGACCCCGTCAGCGGCCACACGCCCTCCGAGGCCGAGCGCATCGACGCGATCGTCAGGATCGCGGTGCACGCGGAGGAGGTGGGCCTCGACGTCTTCGCGATCGGCGAGCACCACAACCCGCCGTTCTTCTCGAGCTCGCCGACGACGCTGCTGGCGCACATCGCGGCGCTCACCGAGCGCCTCCAGGTGACCACGAGCACCACGCTCATCACCACCAACGACCCGGTGCGCCTGGCCGAGGACTACGCGATGCTCCAGCACCTCGCGAAGGGCCGCATGGACCTGATGCTCGGCCGCGGCAACACCGCGCCCGTGTACCCGTGGTTCGGCCAGGACATCCGCCAGGGGCTGCCGCTGGCGCTCGAGAACTACAACCTGCTGCACCGCCTGTGGCGCGAGGACGTCGTGGACTGGGAGGGTCAGTTCCGCACTCCGCTGCAGGGATTCACCTCGACCCCGCGCCCGCTCGACGACGTCCCGCCGTTCGTGTGGCACGGCTCGATCCGCACGCCGGAGATCGCCGAGCAGGCCGCGTTCTACGGCAACGGCTACTTCGCCAACAACATCTTCTGGCCCAAGGAGCACTACCAGCGCCTGATCCGCTTCTACCGCCAGCGCTTCGAGCACTACGGCCACGGCACCCAGAAGCAGGCGGTGGTGGGCCTCGGCGGGCAGTCGTTCATCGCGAAGAACAGCCAGGACGCGCATGCGCAGTTCCGCCCCTACTTCGACGAGGCTCCCGTGTACGGACACGGCCCGTCCATGGAGGACTTCGAGAAGATGACGCCGCTGAGCGTCGGCTCGCCGCAGGAGGTCATCGACAAGACGCTGACGTTCCAGGAGTTCTTCGGCGACTACCAGCGCCAGCTGTTCCTGGTCGACCACGCCGGCCTGCCGCTGAAGACCGTGCTCGAGCAGCTCGACCTGCTGGGCGAGCACGTGGTGCCGGTGCTGCGCGAGGAGCTCGAGAAGCGCCGCGACCCCGAGTCGCCCGCGAACCCGCCGTCGCACGCCGACCTGGTGAAGGCCAAGTACGGCGACGCCGGCGCCCGCCAGCCGCGCCCGAACGCCAACCGCGGCGACAACGTCACCGGAGGCTCGCCCTACCAGGACTCGGAGACCGAGGTCTCCGCCTACCCCACCCTGTAGGGACGATGCGATGACCGCCACCGCACCCGCCGCGGCCCCCGCGCGCGCACGCTCGCATCTCGCGAACGACGCCTGGGAGGCGACGATGGCCGCGCACGCGACGCTCATGCGCCGCTTCGCCGCCGAGGACCTGTGGTCCGACGTGTCGATGCGCGAGTACGACGTCCTGTACACGCTGTCCAAGTGCGACGAGCCCCAGCGGCTGTCCGAGCTGGGGCGCCACGTCCTGCTGAGCCAGCCGGCGCTGTCGCGCCTGGTCGACCGGCTGGTCGAGCGCGGGCTGGTGGCACGATGCGCGGATCCGTCCGATGCGCGTGCCGCCCACCTGACCCTCACCCCGACGGGCCGCGACCTCCAGCGCCGCATCGGGCGCCGGCACGGCGCCTCGGTCGCCAGGGCGATGACCGCGGCCCTCACCGAGGAGGAGCTCACGCTCCTCGAGTCCCTCACCCACAAGCTGTCCCAGGAGCACCGATCATGACCGACTTCCGGCTCGTCATCGTGAGCGCGGGCGTGTCCGACCCGTCGTCGACGCGCCTGCTCGCCGACCGCGCCACCCAACGAGTGAGTTCACTCGCTGAAAAGCGTGGCCACACCGTCACCACCACCGTCATCGACCTGCGGGAGCTCCTGCCCGAGCTGCCTGCGGCCATGTCCAGCCAGCTGCTCGGGCCGCGCTTCACCCGTGCGGTCGACGCCCTGGTCCGGGCGGACGGCCTGGTGGTCGCCTCCCCCGTCTACAAGGCGGGCCTGTCCGGCCTGTTCACCAGCTTCTTCCAGGTCATCGACAACGACCTGCTGATCGGCAAGCCGGTGATCCTCGGCGCCACCGCGGGCACCGCCCGCCACGCCCTGGTGGTCGACGAGGAGATGCGTGCCCTGTTCGCCTACCTGCGCACGCTGCCCGTGCCGACCAGCCTGTTCGCCTCCACCGAGGACTGGACGGACAAGGCGCTCGGAGCTCGGATCGAGCGCGCCGGACGCGAGCTGGTGCTGCTCATGGAGTCCGGCTTCGCCCGCGCCGTGCGCGACGAGTCGTGGGACTCGTATCAGCACTCCTACGGCTCCGCCGGCGGCACGGAGCTCGACATCGACCTGTCCTCGGACATGATGCGCCTCGCGACAGGCGGCTCGCTCCGCGACTCCGACGACGACCCGTTCGACCCGCGGCGGGCCTGATGGCGGACGTCACCTGGAACGAGGACGAGTCGCGCTACGAGCTGCGCGCCGACGGCGCCTTCGCGGGCTTCGCGGATGTCGCCGTCGCCGACGGCGTCGCGACCTTCACGCACACCGAGATCTCCCACGGCTTCCAAGGCAAGGGGCTGGCGGGCGTGCTGGCTCACGGCGCGCTGACGGACGCGACCGCGCGGGGGCTCGCGGTGCGCGCGCAGTGCCCCTACATCCGCGCGTACCTCAAGAAGCACACCGTCGAGGGCGTGCGCGTGGTGCCCAACCGGGCATGACGGTGCCGGCTGGGCCAGTGACGCGCGTCCTCGCACCACGCGAGGTGCCGCTGGGCGGCCTGCGCGCGATGAGCGTGCAGCGCTCGCTCCCCCAGCGGGGGATGCCGAGCATCGGGGCATGGTGCTTCGTGGACCGTTTCGGCCCCGAGGACTCGCTCATGCGGGTCGACCCGCATCCTCACATCGGCCTCCAGACCGTCACGTGGCCGCTGCTCGGAGAGATCCGCCACCGGGACGGGCTCGGCTCCGACGTGGTCCTGCGCCCAGGCCAGCTCAACCTGATGACAAGCGGCGCGGGGATCGCCCACTCCGAGTACGCCACCGGCGCCGTCCCGTCTCCGGCCGACGGCGTCCAGCTCTGGGTCGCGCTCCCCGACCATGCGCGCCACCGGGCTCCCGCGTTCGAGACCCACACCGAGCTGCCCCGGGTCGCGCTCCCCTCGACGGCCGGGGGCGCCGTGGCGACGGTGATGCTGGGCGAGCTGGCCGGTGCGCTCTCCCCTGCCACGGTGCACACCCCGATCGTCGGAGCCCAGATCGATCTCGCCGCGGGCACCTCCACCGAGCTCCCGTTGAACCCGAGCTGGGAGCACGGCATCCTGCTGCTGTCCGGCGACGTGAGCCTCTCGGCGGACGGGTCTCCCCTCCCCGGCCCCCCGACGAGCGGCATCCTGTTCCTGGGCGAGGGGATCTCAGCGGTGACGGCCGCGTCCGAGGCAGGCGCGACCATGATGCTGATCGGCGGGGAGCCTTTCGGCGAGGACCTCGTGATGTGGTGGAACTTCGTGGGCCGCTCGCACGAGGAGATCGTCGCCGCCCATCACGACTGGACAGCGCGGACCGGGCGCTTCGCCGAGGTCCCGGGGCACACGTCGCGCATCCCCGCACCCGGCCTCCCGACGGCTCGGCTCACGGCGCGACGCCGGGCGATCTGACGGCGGCCCACGGCTGGCCGGCGGCGAGCGCTCCTGCCCGCTCGAGCCAGTGCTCGGGTGCGGCCATCGCTGCCTCGGCGGACCCCGCGAGCGCCGTCAGCGACACCGACCAGCACCCCGGGTCCGCGGCCACCTCGCCGGCGATCACCGCGACGCGTGGGAACGCGTCGAGCGCGTGCCCGGCCACCTTGCCCGTCCTGGACTGCGCGTCGAAGCGGCCCTCGCCGGTGATCACGAGGTCGGCGGCCACGCCCGCCTGCGCGAGCCCGGTGATCCGGGCCACCGCCGCCGCGCCCGGCGTGAGCGTCGCCCCCCAGTGGAGCAGCGCGTACCCCACGCCGCCGGCGGCACCCGCGCCGGGGGCCGTCGGGTCCGACCCCAGGCGCGCGGCCACCGCCTCGAGGCGGCTCTCGAGCGCCTCGACCTGCGCGGGTGACGCGCCCTTCTGAGGCCCGAAGACCGCCGCCGCGCCGCTCGGCCCGAGCAGCGGTGCCGTCACGTCGGTGAGCACCACCGCGCCCCCGACCGGCGGGCGACGCGACCCGAGCGCCTCGAGCACCGGCATCCCGCCGTCCGTGGAGGCCGACCCGCCGATCGCGACCACCAGCCTCTCGCATCCCGCGTCGATCGCCGCGGCGATCACCTCGCCGAGCCCCCGTGAGGTCGCCGCCAGGGCGTCGAGCGCGGGCATGAGGTGCAGTCCTGCCACGACGGCGAGCTCGCACAGTGCCGTGCCGTCGCCCAGGTCGAGCCAGACTCCCGGGACGGGTGATCCCGCCGGCCCCGTCACCGTGCCGCCGGGCACCGCGCGCAGCTCAGCGCCCGGCACCGCGCGCCTCACGCAGGCGAGGGTCCCCTCCCCGCCGTCCGCCTGCGGGATCTCGGCCACCGCATCGTCCGGTCGCACGGACCGCCAGCCCCGGGCGATGGCCGCCGCCGCGCGCTCGGACGGGCACGTGCCCTTGAACGAGTCGGGCGCGATCACCACGGTGGCCATGGGATCACCCTGGCACTACGCGCGCGGACCCACCAGGGTCGCGCGCACCCGGATCGCGGTGGTGCTGAGCGGGACCTTGCCCGGCGCGTCCCACGCGGTCGAGCCACCCTCGCCCACCCAGGCGTTCAGGTTCGCGCCGAGCGTCCCGGCCAGGACGCCCTCGACGGACCCGTCGGCCGCGGCCGCTCCCCACACGACGGGGAACGACGCGGTGCCGCCGCCGTGAAGGTGCGCCTGCACGGTCGGCGGAAGGACCGCGACGGCCCCGAGGTCGGGCGTCACCGCCGCGCGCGCGTCGGCGCGCCGTAGCGCCTCGTGCTGCGCCCGGGTCAGCCCGATGACTCCGCCGTGCTTGGTGGCGGGCGGGAGGTCGAATCCGGGGCTGTCCAGGATCCTCCAGGGGCGTTCCGCGTCGAGGTCGGCGGCCACCAGCGGTCGGTAGCCGCCGTCGGGGATCACATCGACGTAGAGGTACCACCGGTCCCGGCCATGCGCGCGGAACATCAGCGGCCCCTCGACGCCGTGGCCGCGCGCGTGCTCCTCGCCGAGCCGGTCCTGCACGGGCTCCCACACCGCGTCGGCCTCCCACCAGCGCGCCGCCTCGGTGCGCTCCATGACGATGCCCCGCGCGGTCGCGCCGTTGTCCTTGGTGACGCGGTACGTGCGGCCCGCGTGCTCGATCATCGAGCAGTCGATCGCGTGGTCGCCGGTGTCGAGGAGGATGCCGCCGTACCGCCACGTCTCCTGGGTGAAGTCCGTGGTAGTGCCCCAGACGATGCGGTGGTGACCGCCGGCGACGCCGGCGGAGAAGTAGACGACGAAGCCGCCCTCGCCCGGGCCGAGCAGGTCCGGCACCCAGGTGCTCTCCGGCGCCCACATCATGTCGAGCGCGGGCACCCCGGGGGCGGGTGCGCCGTCCGCGCCCCGGCACACGTCGAGCTGGCGCAGGGGGCTCCAGACGATCAGGTCGCGCGACTCCCACACGTTCATCAGCGTCGAGGAGCCGTGCGTCCAGGCGTCCCAGCCCAGGTCGTCGCCGCCGAACACCCGCAGGTCGGTGGCGATGATGAAGTACCGGCCGGTGGCCGGGTCGAACGTCAGGTGGGGGTCGCGGACCCCGGTGGTACCCAGGTGGGAGGCGAGCACCGGCTCCCCGCCGTTGAGGCGGTCCCAGGCCTCCGCATCGTCGCCCCGCGACAGCGACAGGTGGACCTTCTCGCGGTAACCCTCGGCGTCCTCGACGAAGTGCACCATGAGGTAGCCGTAGGGCTCCTCGCCGCTCATCGCACGCGCACCGTCACGCTGACGTCGCGGAGCTCCGGGAGCAGCTCCTCCTCGGTCTCCATGTCGAGCACCGGCATGCCGTCGGCGGCCCAGTGCACCCTCCGCACGAAGGTGTCGCGACCCGTCAGGCCCTTGTGGTCCGTGCGGGCGTGGAACACGTAGAGCAGGTTGCCGTGCTCGTCCTCCGACCACATGCCGTGACCGGTGCCGAGCTGCATCTCGCCGTTGTAGGGCCCCGACTTCTGGATCGGGTGGCCCAGCCGGCGCCACGCGGCGGGGTCGGTGAGGTCGACGCCGGCCCCGGCGGGCGCGGTCGCGAGGCCCGTGGTGTAGCTGTCGCCCACCGACGAGCCGGAGTAGAGCAGGTGGAGGGTGTCACCGCGGCGATGGATGTTCGGGCCCTCCGCGATGAGGTTGTCCCACGCGAACTCCGGCGCCAGGATCCGCACGGGGTCGGAGGTCAGCCGCGTCGGATCCGCGGGGTCGAACGTCGCGATGAACACCGAACCGAGCATCTGCCAGGAATAATAGTGCGTGCCAGAGTCCTCGAGGTAGGTCATGTCGAGGGAGATGCCCTGGAGGTGGTTGAGCGCGGATCCGTCCGCGCGGACCACCTGGCGCGCCGCGGTCCAGTGGGCGGGCACCGTCGGGTCGAGGTGCCGGCCGTCGGCGGCCTTGCGCAGCTGGACGATGCTCGCGCGCCCCGTCCACATGTCCGTCGGGTCGCCGTAGCTCGGCATGAAGAGGATCGACAGGGTGCCGTCGATCAGGTGGATCTCGGGCGCCCAGAAGCATCCGGTCATCGCCTCCCCGCGGGCGTCGAGCGAGCCGTGGACCAGCAGGTCGACCTCGGCGACGCGGCCCGCCTCGAGCGCCTCGTCGGAGAGGTCCTCGATGCGCGCGGCCATCCGGATCGGCATCCCGACGGGCTCGCCCGAGTTCGCGACCGGGTCCATGTGGAGATCCTTGGTCGCGATCATGAGGAAGCGCCGCTCGCCGTCCACCTCGACGGGGACGATGCTCGGGTCGGCCCGCTCGTCGGCGAACGGCGTCGGATACACGGGCTGGATCACGGCGCCGGGCACCTCGTGGTCGCCAGCGGCCGCGGTGTCGATCGCGGCGAGCGCGTCGAGGTCCCAGGCGATCGCGAGCGAGCCGGTGGAGCCGTCGTCGTAGGTCAGGTGGAGGCGCGCGGGGAGCATCGCCGGTGCGAGCGTCGCGCCGGCCGGGACCTCGATCGCGGCCAGGGGCTCGGCGCCCGTGTTGCGGATGGGGCCGAGGCGGATCTCGAGCGCCCGCGCCACGTCAGCGGGCACGCGCAGGGTGCTCGCACGGTCGGCGGCTCCGGGGATGCCCGCGGCGTCGATCAGGCCGGGGATCGCGGCCTCGCCGGGCACGGGCGCGCCGACCGTCGACGCGTCGCCCAGGTCTCCGACCGTGCAGTGGAACGGGCTCCCCGCCTCGTCCACCCAGGTGAGGACGTACGCGCCGGCCGCGGCGTCGTAGGCGGCAGCGGGGCGGTGCACGCCCGCCGCCGTCGGCAGCTCGAGCAGCCCGACCTCGCGGAACTCGAGCAGGTCGGGCGAGACCGCCACCAGCACGCTCGACCTCTCCGTGCCGTCCGGCCCGCCGCCGCGCGCGACCCGGGTGGCGACGACCGCGTAGCCGCCGTCCGGCGTCGCGAGCAGGCACGGGTCGACGAGCGAGCGGATGATCTCATCGGAGGTACCGAGCGCGGGCGGCGTCTCCGAGGTGCGGGCGAAGAACACCCCGTAGTTGTCGAACAGCGGCTCCCAGCCCGCCTCGCGCTCGATCGCGAGGTGCAGGCTGAGCGCGATGTCCGCGTTGTTCGCCTCCGCCTCCGAGGTGGGCGCTCGGTGGTAGGCCGCGAGCCTCACGGACGTGTCGGATGCGGGTGCGTCGGGAGTGGCGCCCTCATCGGCGCCGGGCGGATTTCCGGTCACAAGGCCAGGAGTCTAGCCCCGGAAGACCCGAATTTACAACGATTACCAAAGCGCCGGCAGCCGCGAGGGGTCGACGCCGCGTGCGCGCGCGATCACCCTCCCCCGCTGCGACCGCGGGAAGCGGGCGATGATCTCCCGCAGCTCCTCCGCGCCCACGTCGGCACCGAACGTCTCCGTGCCGGGCTCGACCATCGCGCCGGCGGCGAGCGGGCCGATCGGCACGGGATCGAACCCGAGGGCGTCCACCAGCGCGCCCACGCGGGCGACGTCGTCCGGGTGGTCCCCCGCGATCGCGAGGGCGCGGCGGGCGGGATCCCCGGCGGGCCGCCCCAGGTTCTCGAGCTCCCATGCGCTCGCATGGCCGAACGCCTTCACCACCCGGGACTCCGCCAGCCACCGCTGCACGGACTCGGACGTCGAGGTGCGCGGGTCCTCGAGGTCGGGACGCGCCCCGTCGAGCTCCCACCAGTAGTTGGTCGCATCCACCACGAGCGCTCCCGCGAGGGCGTGCGGCGGCACCGTCTCCAGCCTCCCGAGCGGGAGCGCGAGGATCACGATGTCAGCCGTCGCCACCCGCGCCAACGCATCGGCGTCGCCCGACCCGGTCGAGTCGACCTCCAGGCCCGCGCGCACGCACAGGCCCGCGATCACGCCGCCGAAGCGGCCCCTGCCGAGGATGCCGACGCGTGGTGCCATGCGCGCATCGTGCCATGCACGCGCGGTCAGAGCTTGCGCACCTCGATCACGGCGTGCAACCCCTCGGGGGTCAGGCACGCCATCGCGTCGCGCACGTCGATCCCCGCCGACTCGAGCATGGCGGCCGCCTTCTCGAGCGAGCGAGGGTGCGAGCCCGCGAAGCCGATCCCGTACTCGAGCATGAGCGGCAGCGGACGGTCGGGAAGGGAGACCGAGAACATGAGGACACCCCCCGGGCGCACCGCGGCGTAGCCCCGACGCAGCAGCTCGACCGCTCGCCCGTCGGCGAGCAGGTCCGTCACGGCGACCAGGTCGACCAGATCCTGCGACTCCGGCCCGACCACGCCGTCCAGGCCCTCGCGGGACGCGATGCGCCAGTTGAGCAGGCGATGGCAGGACGGGTCCACGCCGGCGGCCGCCAGCGCGCGCCGCGCCAGCTCCCGCGCGTCGCCGCACCCGTCGAAGAAGCCGGCGGTGACGGACGCGCCCGACTCGCCGGCGTCGGCCACCGCGCCCACCATCGGCAGCGCGGCCCCGCAGCCGACTGAGGTCCACGCCTGCGGGCGGTTGACGTCGAGCAGGGTGCGCGCCGCGAGCCACTGCTGGATCCGGGCGCGTGCCCGCGCGCCGCGCGCGTCGATCGCGTGCAGGAAGAATCCCCGCTCGAAGTCGTCGAGCTCCTGGCCGGCGAACAGCGAACCGTCATCGCCCAACGCGAGCAGGCGCCGCTGATGGGGCAGGAACACGTTCGCGAGGGCCCCGCCGGAGACCAGCCTGCGCGCCCAGTGCGCGAGCGCCGGCGAGTGGTAGATCCGTGCAGCGACGCCGTTGAGCGATCCGATCACGATCCCGCCGCTGCGGATCTCGGGGCGCGCGGGCCGGCGCATCGCGCGCAGATCCGCCTCCCACTGCTCGAACATGGCGGCGTAGGCGGCGCCGCCGGCCGGATCATCGTCCGACTCGTCGGCGACGCTCATCCGCAGCACACGCAGCCCGCTGGGCTCGATCGACGCGCTCCCGACGTGCACCGCGAGCGCGCTCATGCGCTCGTCCTGCCCGATCCTGTCCCGGAGAGCCCCCTCAGGCATCCGTGCCACGATCCACCTCCGCATTCTCCCGGCCCGTAGGCCGCCCCCATTTGAGACGCGAGATCCGGAGGCTCCTCAGCGTGTCGCTCCCCCGGCGTGTCGAGAACGATGCTATGCATGGTCACCCGCCCAGGACAACCCCCTACTTTCGGGGGGCGCCAGGGACCAAGGTCCCCGATGTCGGCCGCCCCTGCGACAATCGACCGGTGGATGCCACCCCTGCCCCGGTCGAGACCGCCGCCCAGCCCGACGCCCCGCACGACCTGAGGCGACGCCACGCGGTCGTCATCTGGACCCTGATCATCGCGGCCTTCGTGGTGATCCTGAACGAGACGGTGATGGGCGTCGCCATCCCTCATCTGAAGGACGACCTCGGGATCTCCGCCGTCGACGCCCAATGGCTCACCACGGCCTTCCTGCTGACCATGGCGGTGGTGATCCCGATCACCGGCTTCCTCCTGCAGCGGTTCCACACCCGGCCGGTGTACCTCACGGCGATGGCGCTCTTCACCCTCGGGACGCTGGTCGCCGCCCTCGCGCCGGGCTTCGAGGTCCTGCTCGCGGCGCGCGTGATCCAGGCGAGCGGCACCGCGATCATGATGCCGCTGCTCATCACCACGGTGATGCAGCTCGAGCCGCCCGCGACGCGCGGCCGGCGCATGGGATCGATCACGGTGGTGATCGCCGTCGCCCCGGCGATCGGCCCCACCATCTCCGGGTTGATCCTCAACGCGTTCAGCTGGCGCTTCATGTTCGTGTTCGTGCTGCCGATCGCGGTGGCGGTCCTCGCGATCGGCTGGCGCCTGATGGAGAACGTCACGGAGCCGCGCAAGGCCCCGCTCGACCTCCTCTCGGTGGCGCTGTCCGCGGTCGGCTTCGGCGGGCTCGTGTACGGCCTCAGCACGGTCGGCGAGGGCGGAGGCGGCGTGGCTCCCGAGACCGTGGTCGCGCTCGCGGTCGGCGGGCTCGGGGTGGGCGCCTTCATCTGGCGGCAGCTGGTGCTGCAGCGGGTGGACGACGCGCTCCTGGACCTGCGCACGTTCCGCACGCCGACGTTCTCGGTCGCGGTGGTGATGTTCATCGTGAGCATGATGGCGCTGTTCGGGATGATCATCCTGCTGCCGCTCTTCATGCAGGACGTGCTGGGCCTCAGCGTGCTCCAGAGCGGCCTGATGCTGCTGCCAGGAGGCCTCGTGATGGGGCTCATGGGTCCGATCGTGGGCCGCGCGTACGACCGCATCGGGGCACGCCCGCTGGTGCTGCCCGGCGCGATCGTCACCGCCGGCGTGCTCTGGGTGCTGGCCGCGATCCTCTCCCCGACCACACCGTGGTGGCAGCTGGTCGCGGCGCACTCCGCGATGTCGGTGGGGCTGGCGCTCCTGTTCACGCCGCTGTTCTCGGCCAGCCTGGGGTCGCTTCCGGCGCGCCTGTACTCGCACGGGTCCGCGACGGTCTCGGCGCTGCAGCAGGTGGCGGGCGCGGCGGGCACGGCCCTCTTCGTGTCCACGATGGCGTCGATCGGTGCCGCGCGCGTCGCCGAGGGGGTCGACCCTGCCGCGGCGCAGTCGGCCGGCATGCGAGGCGCCTTCACCATCGCCGCGATCCTCGCGACGGTGTCGATCGGCGCGGCCCTCGCGGTGCGCACCCCGGACGACGCCGCCTCCGCGCCGGTCGGTCACTGACGCCGCGGCGCGGGTCCGGTGTCGCAGGCACACCGCCGGGCACGCGCCCGACGCCACCCCCTCCCGCCGTCGCTTTGACCCGCCGATTTACATCGTTGTAGAGTAATCCCCGGCGCGCCACCTCGCGCCCTGTCCGACGACGAACAGGAGAGCACCGTGACCCGCCGCGCCGCCGCTGCGATCGCCCTCATCGCCCTGGCCGGCGCCACCCTCGCGGGATGCGCCGGGCCCGCGGATCCGCCCCCCGCCCCCGAGCTCGCCGACGTCACCGTCCACGATCCCTCCGTGGTCACGTCGGACGACCGGGTCTGGATCTTCGGCTCCCACGGCGCGTCCGCGCACTCCTCCGACCTCATCGCGTGGACCCAGCACACCGTCGACCTGCATGCGGACCCCGACAACGCGCTGTTCGGGGACGTCTACGCCGAGCTCGCGGAGACCTTCGAGTGGGCCCAGACGGACACCCTCTGGGCGGCCGACGTGATCGAGCTCCCGGACGGCCGCTACGCGATGTACTACAACGCCTGCAAGGGCGACTCCCCCCGCTCCGCGCTCGGGCTCGCGATCGCCGACACGGTCGACGGCCCCTACGTCGACCAGGGGATCCTGCTGAGGTCCGGGATGTGGGACCAGGAGTCCGAGAACCCCGGCGAGATGTACGACGCGACCGTCCATCCCAACGCGGTCGACCCCGACGCGTTCTACGACGCCGACGGCGCCATGTGGATGGTCTACGGCTCGTACTCCGGCGGCATCTTCATCCTCGAGATGAACCCCGCCACCGGCCTGCCGCTCGAGGGCCAGGGCTACGGCACCCACCTGCTCGGCGGCAACCACGCCCGCATCGAGGGCCCGACCGTCCAGTACGCGCCCGAGACCGGGTACTACTACCTCTACGTGTCCTTCGGCGGCCTCGACGCGTCCGGCGGCTACGAGGTGCGCGTGTTCCGCTCGGAGCATCCCGGCGGCCCGTACGTCGACGCGCAGGGCAACCCCGCCGCGGACGTCGCCGGCGCGCCGGGCACCGTGTTCGACGATGCGTCGATCGAGCCGTACGGGGTCAAGATCCTGGGCGGGTACGAGTGGGCGGACGCCCCGGCGGTCGGCGTCGAGGCCGGATACGTGTCGCCGGGCCACAACTCCTGGTACCGCGCCCCCGAGACGGGCGCGACCTCGCTGGTCTTCCACTCGCGGTTCCCCGGCACGGGCGAGATGCATCAGGTCCGGGTCCACCGGACGTACCTGACCGTCGACGGCTGGCCGGTGGTGTCCCCGGGCCGCTACGCCGGCGAGGCGTCGGAGACCGCGTCACCCGACGACCTCGCGGGGACATGGCAGGCGATCACCTTCGACCGCGTGATCTCACCGCTGACGCCGATGTCCGCCCCCCTGGCGCTCGAGCCCGACGGCAACGTGAGCGGCGTCCTCGACGGCACGTGGACCCTCGAGGACGGCGGGCACGTGACCATCGAGACCTCGGAGGCGACATTCACGGGCGTCGCGATGCGCGCGTGGAACCCCACGGCCGACGCGTGGACGTGGGGCATCTCGGTCCTCACGGCGGACGGCACCCCCGTCTGGGCGCGCAAGGACGTCGACCCTTCGTAGGCTGGGGCGCGTGACCCCAGCGACCTCCCGCGGCACGGCCGCCGGCGCATCGTCCCGCCGCGCGGTCTTCCTCGACATCGACGGAACCTACGCGCACCACGGCGTGGTGCCCCCCGAGCATGCGCGCGCCGTGCGCGACGCCCGCGCGGCAGGCCACCTCGTGTTCCTCAGCACCGGGCGGCCGGTGTCGATGATCCCCGCGTCGATCCGTGCCGCCGGCTTCGACGGGATGGTCGCGAGCGCGGGCGCGCATGTCCTGGTCGGCGACCGCGTCCTCGCCGACGTCCGCTTCCCCGAGCCGCTCGCGACCCGGGCACGCGAGGTGCTCGACCGGCACGGCGCGACGTACGTGCTCGAGGCCGGCGAGCGCAACCACACGCGGCCCGGCGTGATCGAGGCGCTCCGCGAGCGCTGGGAGGCTCGCCTGCGCGCCGCGGGGATCGACCCGTCGACCGCCGTCGGCCTGCGGGACGTCCTCGCGTCGATGGAGCCGCGCGAGTCGCTCGCGGGCGTCGCGTTCTCCAAGATCACCTGCTTCGGCGGTCGGACACCCATCACCGAGGTGGTCGAGGAGATCGGTCCGGAGGTCGCCGCCCTCCCGAGCTCCGTGCCCGACATGGGTGACGGGGCGGGCGAGATCTACCTCGCCTCCCTGCACAAGGCCGTCGGCGTCGACGCCGTGCGCCGGCACCTGGGCCTCGACCGCGCCGCGATCGTCGCGGTCGGGGACGGCCCGAACGACGTGGAGATGCTCGAGTACGCGGCGCTCGGCATCGCGATCGAGGACGGCCACCCGCGCGCGATCGCCGCGGCGGACCGCACCACGCCGTCGCCGACGCGCGGGGGCATCGCCACCCTGTTCGAGGAGCTGGGTCTCGCCTGACCTCGCCTATGCGCGGTCGAACGCGCAGACGTCGCCCGGCGCCAGAGCCGCGCCGACGCGGGCGCGCATCTCGGCGCTCATGATCGGCAGCCGGTCCTCGTGGTACCAGCGCGCCTCCGTGTTCTCCCCGTCGGCCGGGAACGGCTCCCCGCTGACGTAGCGGAAGCGGAACGTGTGGTCGAGGTACTGCGACCGGTCGCCGTTGGGATAGCTGATCGGCGGCTCTGCGTGGATGCGCACCAACGCCTCGGGCTCGGCCACCACGTCGGCCTCCTCGAGCACCTCGCGCGCGGCCGCCACGGCGGGCTGCTCCCCCGGGTCGATGATGCCCGTCACCGGCGTCCACGCCCCGTTGTCGGCCCGCCGCACCATGAGCACGTCCCGCCCACCCGCGGCCGAGGGCCGCAGCACCACCGCGGTGACCCCCGACAGCCACAGGAGCTCGTGACCCACCGCGGCGCGCAGGGACAGGATGAAGTCGGGCGTCGGCATGCGGCCAGCCTAGAGGGACGACGCGCGCGGCACCTCGACCCAGCCGGGATGCTTCGGCTCGCGGCCGTCACCCGAGGACCGCCCGGTGAGGCGCCTTGCCAACCAGGGCAGCACGTACGTCGCGACGTAGCGCGCCTCGCCCAGGACGCCGGGCGCCGAGGGATCGGGCGCATCGTCGCGAGGCAGATCCGTCGGCACCCCCATCGCGGTGAGCACGCGGGCCGCGACGCGTGAGTGGCCCAGGGGGTTGAGGTGGAGCCGGTCCGGCGACCAGTAGGCCGCGCGCCGCATCTCCGCGTCCCCGTAGTTGTGCACGAAGGTCACGTGGTCGTGCCGCTCGCCCAGGTCGTGCAGGGCCGCCATCATCGCGTCGGCCCGGTCGGCGAACACCCGGCCGCGCGGCAGCCTCGCGGTCGGGTCCGGCCCGCTCAGCATGATCAGGGAGACGCCGGCGTCGGCCGTGGCGGCCACCACGCGCAGGCAGAGGTCGACCACGTGCCCGGTGTCCCAACCGGCGCGCATCATGTCGTTGCCGCCGCCGTTGAAGGTCATGACCGTGGGAGCCGGCTCGAGGGCGAGCGCGGCCGGGAGCTGCTGGTCGACGATCTGGTCGATGAGCCGGCCGCGGATCGCGAGATTCGCGTAGTGCACCGGCTCGTCGCGCCCGGCGGCGAGGCCCGCGGCGACCAGATCGGCCCAGCCGCGCAGGCCACCCCCGGGGGCGGGGTCCCCGACGCCCTCCGTGAAGCTGTCACCGAGTGCGACATATCTCATGCGGTCGACCCTAGCGCGGTGCGCCGCACCCCGCGCGCGGTCCCGGCCGCCCCTCACCCGACCGGGACCCGCGCGCCCCGCGTCAGACCCCGGCGGCGTCGGCGGGCGCGGCCTGCCGGAGCCGCGAGGCGGCGTGCCGTCCAGCGATGTGCCCGAACACGAGCGCAGGGCCGAGCGTCGAGCCCGCGCCGGGGTACGTCCGCCCCACGACGGCCGCGGAGCAGTTCCCGGCGGCGTAGAGGCCGCCGACCACCTCGCCCGCCGTGTCGAGCACGCGGGCATGCTCGTCCGTGAGCAGGCCGCCCTTGGTGCCCAGGTCGCCGAGGATGATCTTGATCGCGACGAACGGCCCGTGGGCGATCTCGCCCAGGTTGGGGTTCGGGCCGTGGGACGGGTCGCCGTAGTAGTTGTCGTACGCGTCCCGGCCGCGGCCGAAGTCGCGGTCGACCCCCTCGCGTGCGAAGGCGTTGAAGCGCTGGATCGTGGCCCGGAAGGCGTCCTTGGGGACCTCCATGCGCTCCGCGAGCTCCTCGAGGGTGTCCGCCTCCACGGCCCCGCCCTCGGCGAACAGGGCCTTCCGCCCGACCAGGAACGCGTTGTTGAGGTAGCGCCGGCGGTGGCGGACGTCGAGGATCATCCACGAGTGGTTGGTCCGCTCGAGCCCGCGCTCGATCATGGCGTGGCCGAAGTCGACGTAGCTGGTGGACTCGTTGACGTAGCGCTGGCCGTCCTGATCGACGACGATCGTGAACGGCATCGAGCGCTCCGAGACGATGAAGGTCGCCCCGTGCTCGCCCGCGGGCACCACCGACGGACCCCACCACGCATCGTCCATGAGCGCGACGTCCGCGCCGTGTCGCATGCCGATCTCGATCGCGGTCCCCTTGTTCGCGGGGTTGCCGGAGGAGTGCTCCTGGTCGAGTCCCTGGTACTCCTGGCGCCACGCGGCGTTGTGGTCGAACCCTCCCGCGCCCAGGTGGACACCGGCCCGGGTGCGGATGCGGCGCTCGCCGTCCGGTCCGCCCACCACGGCGCCGACCACCTGCCCGTCCTCGACCACCAGGTCCGTCAGCGGCGTGTCGAGCCGCACCTCGGTGCCCTGCTCGAACCTCGCGATCCACATGAGGCGGGCGGCGAGCGACATGCCGAGCCCGGACAGCCGCTTGCCCGTCACCAGGCCGCCGAGCGTACGGAGCACGAGCCGCGCGCCGCCCACCATGCCCGAGAACGTCGACCACGCGCGCGCGAGCAGGTAGGTGTCGCCGGCGAACAGCGGGATGGGCGGCAGCGCGTTGCGGGCGTGGTCCCACCAGTCGCCGAGCCGTCGCGTGTCGAACGGGGCCGGCTCGACCGTCCGGCCGCCCGCGATCCCGCCCGGCAGGTCCGGGTAGTAGTCGGGGTACTTCTTCGCCGTCTGCCACACCATGCCGTGGCCTTCGAGCCAGGCGTGGACCACCGGGGCGGTGCGGACGAACGCCTGACGCCGCGGGAGGGACGATGCGGGGCCGACCTCCTCCGGCGTCCCCACGCAGGCGTCGAGGTAGGTCAGGACCTTGTCCTCGGAGTCGTCGACGCCGATCTCCTTCATCCCGGGGTGGTTCGGCAGCCAGCAGCCGCCGCCGCTCATCGCCGTGGACCCTCCCCATTCGCTCGAGCCCTCGACCACGAGGACCTCCAGGCCCTCGTCCTTCGCCGCGATCGCCGCCGACATCGCCGCCGCACCGGTGCCGACCACGAGCAGGTCGACCTCCTCATCCCACCTCGTCATGCCCACTCCCCTGGAGACTCGATCCGGACAACCCTGTCCGGAGGTGACTCGCATCCTACCGGACATCACTGTCCGGATCGATGTCCCGGCGCGGTCGCCCCCCCAGGCGGCTCCGCAGCCGGCGTCAGGACTCCTGAGCGGCCGCCCGCACCAGGGCGGCGAGCGCCTCGGGTCCGACGCCGAGCTCGCGGGCGCGGGCGGCGAGCGCCTGCGCGTCGGCGCGGAGGTCGGCGAGCGAGGCCGCGGCGGAACCGATGACGGCGCCGCGGCCGCGGCGCATCTCCACCAGGCCCTCGTCGCGGAGCATCTGGTACGCCTTGAGGACCGTGTGGAGGTTCACGTCGAGCGACTCCGCGACCTCCCGCGCGGACGGCAGCCGATCCCCCTCGACCAGTGCGCCGGTGGCGGCATCCGCGCGGATGGACGCCGCGATCTGGTCGTACAGCGGCGCGCCCGCGGCCGGGTCAATCCTGAGCAGCACGAGCGTCCTCCGCGACGGCGGCGAGCACCGCGGCGGCACCCCCGGCATCGTCCAAGGTCACCACGAAGCGGCGCCCGTTCACCCGCGTGACCTCCAGCGCGGCGCCCGATCGCAGCACCACGGCCGTGGCCCCCGGGATGGACCGGATCCCGAACCCGCCGTACTGGCTCAGCCCCTTGACCTCGGTGACGGCGACGCCGGCGACGTCGGACGCCGGCACCCCCATCCGCACCAGCCCGGCGGCGGAGCGCACGGTCAGGCCCGCGGCGTCGACGCGCACGCGGAACACCGTCAGCGTCGCGACCAGCGTGCCGATGAGCACCGCGGTGCCCGCCAGGACCCACGCGGCGACCGGATCCGAGGTCAGGCCGATGACGAGCGCGAGCACGCCCAGCAGGACCGTCGCACCGAGCAGGGCGCCCAGCGGGAGCGGCGCCATCTCCGCGCGCCCGAACCACATGGTCCGCTCGCCCGGCCGGCGCTCGAGGGGCGCGACGGGCGTGGCCGCCACGGGCGCCGCCTCGTGGCGGGGCTGGAGCAACCAGCCCGCCCCACCGACCGCGAGGCCGATCGGGACCGCCATCGCCACGACCGGGAGCACGGATCCGGCGTCCGCGGCGTCCTCGAGGCCACGCTGCAGCACGAGCGACCCGGTGAGGATGAGCGCGAGGAAGACGCCCAGCCCGACCGCCATCGCGATCAGGAGGCGAAGCACGAAGCCGCGCTCGCCCGCGCGGATCGGCGGCACCGCGATCGCCGACATGAGCAGCGGGAGGCCGCCGGCGAGCAGCGCCGTCATCAGCGGCACGGTCCATGCCGGCGCGAAGCCGTCGACCCCGGACGGCCCCCAATGGGTCGCGACCGGGTCGGGCAGGTCCCCGAGCATGAGCAGCTGGACGACGACCGCGGTCGCAGCGACGGCGACCGGCGCGATCACTCCGACCGCGATCGCGCGGGACGCGGCCGTGTCATGGGGGACGGACATGAGAACCTCCGAAGTTGTTATAGAAGAACTATAACACTAGGGAGCCGCTGGCGCGACGCCACCGCTCGCGAGCACGGCACCACCCCCACGATGCTCCGCACGGTTCCGCGCGCGACACGCCGGCTCGGCGCGCCGCCCCGCGCCCTCACCTCGGCGTGTCGGAGCCCGATCCGTGCGGAGCATCGGCGGGACGGCCCGTGAACTCGTCCATCGACCGGTTCACCCCGAACGCGTCGACCACCGCGTCGAAGGCGCGCACGGGCAGCGCGCGCACCACGGGGAGCACCCGCACCAGCGGAGGCATCACGATCTGCTCGCGACCCCGTTCGATGCCGTCGATCACGCGCTCGGCGACGCGCTCCGGACGCAGGATCGGCAGCAGCGCCGGCACCCGCGTCCGGACCCCGGCGAACATGCCCGTGTCGATGTAGTACGGGCACACCACCAACGTCCTCACCTGCGACCCCTGGGCGCGGAGCTCCGCCCGCAGCGACTCGGTGAACCCGACGGCCGCCCACTTCGACCCCGCGTAGTCCGTCTGCCGCGCGACACCGACCAGCCCCGCGGCGGACGCGACGGTCACCACGGTGCCGCGATTCCGGGCGAGCATGCCCGGCAGGAAGGCGCGCGCGATCCAGTAGGGGGCGAGCGCGTTGACGCGGAACGTGCGCTCGATCCCCTCCTCGCTCGCCTCGAGCAGAGGGGCGCCGGTCACGACACCCGCGTTGCTGATGACCACGTCGACGTCGCCGGCGGCGCGCGCGGAGGCGGCCACCTCGTCATGCCGGGACACGTCCACCGCGGCGGACGATGCGCGACCGCCTCGCGCGTCGATCTCGCCCGCCACCCGGGCACCGGCGGCCTCGTCGAGGTCCCAGACGATCACCTCGGCACCGCGGCGGGCGCCCTCGAGCGCCATCAGGCGGCCGATCCCGGACCCGCCGCCCGTGATCAGCATCCGGGCGCCGGCGAGCGGCAGGCCGCCGGCCCTCACGGACGCACCTTCGTCAGCGCGGCGAGCGCCCGTGTCATGACCTCGGCGTAGCGGCGATCCGACCAGCCCGGTGGAGGCGCGACCGGCAGCCCGCGCTGAGTCGCGACCGCCTGCGACTCGGTATGCTTGTGCAGCCCGTGGATCCCGTGGCGGCGGCCCAGCCCGGAGTCCTTGATCCCGCCCATCGGCGCGTCCGTGGACCCCCACACGGCGGCGTACCCCTCGTTGACGTTGACGGTGCCCGCCTCGAGCAGCGGCGCCACCCGGGCGCCGTGCCTCCGCGACCACACCGCCGCGTTGAGGCCGTAGCCCCCGGCGTTGGCGGACGCGATCAGCTCGGCCTCCGACGCGCCGCGGGAGATCGACACCACGGGCCCGAACGTCTCCTCCTGCGCGACCCTCATCTCCGCGGTGACGTCCGTCAGGACCGTCGGCTCGACGAACGCCGGGCCCAGGTCCGGCCGCGCCCGGCCGCCCGCGAGGACCGTCGCGCCCCGGGCCACCGCATCGTCCACGTGCGCCATGACCGCCGCGACGCGCGCGGGCGACGCGAGTGAGCCCATGCCGGGACCCCACCCGAGGCCGCCCGCGATCGTCATCTCGGTCACGCGTGCGACGAACGCCTCGACGAACGCGTCGTGCACCGCGTCGGCCACGTGGATGCGCTCGATCGAGACGCACAGCTGGCCGGAGTTGGAGAAGCAGGCGCGCACCGCGCCCGCCGCGGCCCGGGCGACGTCGGCATCCTCGAGCACCACCATCGAGTTCTTGCCGCCGAGCTCCATCGAGCAGCCGATGAGCCGCTCCCCGCAGCGCGCCGCGAGCTTGCGACCGGTCGCGGTGGATCCGGTGAACTGGAGCTGGTCGACCGCGTCGACCAGGGTCGGCCCGATGTCGCGTCCGGCGCCGGGGACCACCTGCATCAGGCCGTCGGGCAGTCCCGCGTCACGCAGCAGCTCGAGCCCGGCGAGCGCCGTCAGCGGCGTCAGCGAGTCGGGCTTGAGCACCACGGCGTTGCCGGCCAGCAGCGCCGGGAGCGCGTCGGACACCACGAGCGTGAGCGGGTAGTTCCAGGGCGTGATGATCCCCACCACCCCCACCGGGAGGCGATGCTCGATCGCGGAGGTGAGCACCGGCATGAGGCCGCGCCGCCGCCTCGACCGGAGCGCGCGCGGGGCCGTGCGCGCGTAGTAGGCGGCGTTGAGGATGACGTCGCCGACCTCCTCGAACGCGCTCAGCCGGTTCTTGCCGGTCTCGAGCTGGATCAGATCCATGAGGGAGTCTCGACGGTCGCGTGCGAGCACCGCGACCCGCCGGGCGATGGCGGCACGTTCGCGCAGCGGGGTCGCGTCCCACGCGCGTCGGGCGCCGCGCGCCCGCTCCACGGAGGCGAGGACGTCCTCACGCGTGGCCGTCGGCAGCTCGCCGAGCAGCGTGCCGTCCCACGGGCAGGTCGAGGCGAGGGGTTCACCCCCGCCGGTCGCGAGCGCGGCGAGGGACGATGCGCGGGCCGGGTCGAGCGCCGCGGCCGGCAGGGAGGACGTCGTCGTCATGCCACGCACTCTAGGTGACACCCGGTGCACGGTCGCGCTCACGCCACGCGGCACCGCCCGACCACGCGGCTCAGGACGGGCCGTACGCCCGCGCCGCCATCTCCGTCACCACGGCCAGGTCGAGGTCCTCGAGCCGCCTGAAGGTCACGACCGCCGAGCCGACCTTCACCCGGCCGAGGCGCTCCGCGTAGCGGTGTGCGAGGTAGGCGCCGTCGGCGACCGCGTTCACGTACAGGCTGACGTGGTTCTTCTGCTCGGCGAGGCCGATGAGGAACCAGTCGACGTCGGCGCCCCGGGGCCGCGGCTGCCGGATGTCCCCGTAGCCGACGATCGCCTGATCCGTGCCGCCCCAGAAGACTCCCCGCCACAGCGTGCGCGGCGCGCCGGGCATGCCCGCACGCAGCGCGGCGTCGACCGCCTGCAGGGTGCCTGCGCGAGGGCTCGCCGCGAGGAAGGCGTCCACGTCGTCCGCGGTGCGCCGGACCGAGCCGTCACCGGCCATGTCGCGCCTCCCTCGCTCCCCGGCATCGTCGCACGGCAGGCCCGGCCTCGGGGGGAAACACGAAGGGCCGCCCCTGAGGGCGGCCCTTCGATCAGTGCTGTCTCAACACTTCGTGGAGCTGAGGGGACTCGAACCCCTGACCCCCTGCATGCCATGCAGGTGCGCTACCAGCTGCGCCACAGCCCCGTGATCCTCGCGGATCCCGTGCTCCTGAGAGCAAGAGAGATAGTAGCCCAGATTCGGGCGCAGGTGTTAATCGGCGGCCGCGGCCGAGAGCCCGTAGCGTGCGAGCGACCAGCCGCCGTGGGCGGTCGCGAGGACGTTCCAATGGGCGTGGGGCAGCTTGCCCAGCGTGGTCGCATGCGCGTCCAGCCCGAGCAGCGCGAGCGAGCCCAGCATGATGGCGCTGCCGTGGCTCACGACCACCACCAGTCGTGCACCGTCGCAGGCCTCGGCAAGCGCCTCGGAGACGCGCGCGGAGACCTCGGCGGCCACGTCCCAGCCCGCGATCTGCGGGTCCTCGCCGCGCAGGCGGCGCTCGTAGTCGCGCGGCCAGCGGAGCTTGACCTCGTCCCAGGTGAGACCCTCCCACTCGCCGTAGGACCGCTGGCGGAGGCGACGGTCGACCGTGACGGGGACGGGCACGAGCGCACCGACGGCGGCCGCGGTGTCGCGCGCGCGCGACAGCGGCGAGGTGACGATCCGGTCGGGCACGCCGTACCCGTCGACGATCGCGCGGGCGGCGGCCGCCGCCTGGTTCCGGCCGTGCTCGCCGAGCGGCACGTCGAGGGACCCCTGCAGGCGCCCCTCCGCGTTGTACTCGGTCTGCCCGTGCCGGAGCAGCACCAGGACGGTCACGCGGTCACCGCCGGCGCCCCGACGTTGTGACGCTCGAGCGACCAGCCACCCGCCGGCGAGGCCACGAGGCGTGACCACGCGGCGTTCTCGAGGTTCCCCAGCGTGCGTCCGTGCAGCGGCAACCCGAGGAGCGCGAGCAGCAGCATGCGGCCCGACGAGCCGTGCGCCACCAGCACCAGGTCGCCGTCCACGCGGGCCGTCCACTCGTGCGCGGCCGCGGTCATCCGCGCGGCGACCGTGGCGTGGTTCTCGTACCCCTCGAAGTCCGGCTCGAGACCGGCGCTCCACGCCGCGTGGTCGTCCGGGAAGCGCTCCTTGCGCTCCGTCGCCAGGAGCCCCTCCCAGGGCCCGTAGCGGCGCTCCCCCAGCCGCGCGTCCTGATGCAGCGACGCATCGGTGTCGCCGATGATGATGCGCGCGGTCTCGACGGCCCGGCCGAGAGTCGAGGACACGAACGTGGGGCGAGGCCCCAGCGCGGGCCACAGGGACGATGCCGCGGCTCGCGCCTGCGCGCGGCCCGTCCCGTTGAGCGGGATGTCGGAGGAGCCCTGCAGCCGTCCCGCCAGGTTCCAGTCCGTCTGGCCGTGACGGACGACGAAGATCCGGGTCACTCGCCCGTCTCGACGGGGATCACGGGACAGTCCTTCCACAGCCGCTCGAGCTCGTAGTAGGACCGCTCCTCCTCGTGCATGACGTGCACGATCACGTCGTTGAAATCGAGCAGAGCCCAGCGTCCCTCGCGGACGCCCTCCCGCCGCACCGCGTCTGCGCCGTGCTTGGCGAGCTCCTCCTCGATGGCCTCGGCCACGGCGGCCACGAGCCGCTCGTTGGACGCCGAGGCGATGAGGAAGGCGTCCGCGAGCGGCAGATGCGAGGACACGTCGAGCGCCACGATCCCCTCCGCCTTCTTGGCGTCGGCCGCGCGCGCGGCGGCCTGCACCAGCTCGAGGGTGCGCTCGGTCGCCGCCATCAGGCGTTCCCCGTCAGGTTCCACACGAGCACGCCGAGCAGGAACGCCGCCGCGGCGATCACCGCGAGGTGCTGCCAGCCGAAGCCGTGGCCGCCCTCCTCGTGCTCCTCCGGCAGCGCACGCCGCGGCACCTCGATGCCGCCGGTGAGCGCCGGGATGTCGGTGCCGGTGGGCTCGTCGCCGACCTGCCCGACCGGGGCGGTGCCGGCCGACGACGTGGTCGACGCGTAGCCGTGCATGATCTTGGTGAAGTCGGGGATCGGGATGTCCTGCGACGGGGCGTAGTCGGCAACCTCACGAGGCTGCGCGACGGCGAGCGGGTGGTTCGCCCACAGGGACGGCGCCGCCGCTGCTGCCGTCTGAACCTCGCCGCTAGAGGGCATCCCCGCGGGCCGGAGCGCCGGGGGCGCCATCGGAGCGGGCGCCTGCGCCTCGGGCTGAGCCTTCGGCTCCGGCTCCGTCTCGGCCTCCGGCCCCGGCTGCGACTGCGGCTGCATCTCGGGCGCGGCGATCGGCGGCATCGGCTGCGTCGGCTGCTCGGAGATCGGGACGCCCCCACGCTGCGGCAGGGCGGTCGTCGGGTCGATCTCGTCGGCGCGCGCGGGCATCTCGGGCGCGTAGGGCACGCCGGCGTCGTCGGGCTCGGTGGCGCCCTCGGGAGGCAGCACGGGAGCGAAGAACGATGCGGTGGTGGGCTCGGGCTCGGGCTCGGGCTCGGGCTCAGGCTCGGAGGCCACGACCTCAGACTCGGGCTGCGGTTCCGGCTCCGGCGCCGCCACCGCCTCCGGCTCGGGCTCGGGCGCCGCCACGGCCTCAGGCTCAGGCTGCGGCTCGGGCTGTCGCGCCTGCTGGGCGCGGGTGATGCCCGCCATGGCGGCCGCGGTGAGTCGGCGGATCTCCTCGGCGGGGTCCTCGCCGGCGGGCGCGGCCGGCGCTGGCGTGCCGGACGGCGGGGTGATGCTCTCCCCGCGCTCGAGCCGCTCCTGCAGACGCCTCGCCTGGAGCGAGCCCGGCGGGAACAGGTGCCGGTACTGCTCGGGGATGGCGTCGGTCGCCGGGGCCTGCTCGGCGGGGGCCTCGGCGATCTCCGGCTCGGGCTCGAGCACCTGCGTCGGCGCCTCGGTGATGTCGACAGGCTCGGGCTCGGGCTCGGGCTCGGGCTCGACGCTCTCCGCCAGAACCTCGGGCTCCGGCTCCGCCACGACCTCAGGCTCCGGCTCCGGCTCGGGCTCGGGCTCGGGCTCGGGCTCGACGCTCTCCGCCACAACCTCAGGCTCAGGCTCGGGCTCCGGCTCAGGCTCGGGCTCGGGCTCGGGCTCGGGCTCGGGCTCGACGCTCTCCGCCACAACCTCAGGCTCAGGCTCGGGCTCCGGCTCAGGCTCGGGCTCGGGCTCGGGCTCGGGCTCGACGCTCTCCGCCATAACCTCGGGCTCCGGCTCAGGCTCGGGCTGCGGCTCCGCCACGACCTCAGGCTCCGGCTCCTCCGCGACCTCAGGCTCCGGCTCGGGCTCGGGCCTGAACATCGACCGGGCGCGGTCGACCATCTGCTCGGGCTCGGCGGGCTCCGCAGCCGGCTGCTCCGCCCGCTCCTCGGCGCGACGGCGCTCCACCATCTCCTGCGCGGCGAGCAGGTCGGGCGTCATCGTCGGGAGCTGACCGGTCGCGATCAGCTCCTCCTCGGCGGTCCACGTCTCGAGGGGGCTGTCCTGCCGCTCGATCTCGCGACGCTGGCGACGCGTCAGCGGGGTGCCGTCGGGGTTGGTGAAGGTCGACGGGTCGGCGCGCGGGATCGGCGTCGTCGGCTCGTCGGGAGCGGCCGCCCTGGCCTCGGCCTCACGACGCGCGCGGCGCGACAGGGGCCGGCCCTGGTCAGTCATCTATTCCTCCGTCGTAGAGCCCGTTCGCAGCGATGTAGTCGGCCACCCCGTGCGGGACCAGGTAGCGGATCGTCCTGCCCGCCCGGACCCGCCGACGCACATCGGTCGAGGATATCGCCAGGGCGGGCGCCTCGACCAGGATATGTGGCCTATCCGACTGATCCAACGCATGACCCGGGCGCGTCACTCCCACAAAGGTCGCGGACTCGAGCAGTTTGTCCGCATCCTTCCATTCGTCGAGCCGCGCGAGGGCGTCGGCGCCCGTGATGAAGAACAGCTCGGCGTCGGGATGGAGGGCGTGGAGGTCGGCGAGGGTGTCCACCGTGTAGGTCACTCCCCCGCGGTCCAGGTCGACCGTCGAGACCCCCAGCCGCGGGTCGCCGGACGCCGCGAGCTCGCACATCGCGAGACGATGCGCGGAGGGCGCCGCGGGCTCGTCCACCTTGAAGGGCTGAGCGGCGGTCGGCACCAGGAGCACGCGGTCGAGGCCCAGCCGGTCGCACACCTCGGACGCTGCCGCCAGGTGCCCCAGGTGCACCGGGTCGAACGTTCCTCCGAGGACTCCGATGCGCTCGCCCGTCACGGCGTCAGTGGCGGGTGCCGACGCTCCGGAAGGCGAAGGTGACGAACAACAGCCCCATCAGCGCGGTGAAGGCCAGCAGGCCGAACGCGGGCGCGGGGATGGGCAGCTCGTTCACCACATGCGACGTGGTCTCGACAGCCTCGGTGATCATGGGGGGACTCCTTCCGTCTGACGCGATTATGGCATCACTCGGCGCGCTCGGACGTCAGGGGCGGATGTGCCCGTCGCCGTAGACCACCCAGGTGGTCGTCGTGAGCTCGCCGAGGCCCATGGGGCCGCGGGCGTGGAGCTTCTGGGTCGAGATGCCGATCTCGGCGCCGAGGCCGAACTCGCCACCGTCGGTGAACCGCGTCGACGCGTTCACCATCACCGCGGCGGAGTCGATGCGTGCCACGAAGGACTGCGCCGCGTCGATGTCGCTCGTGACGATCGCCTCTGTGTGGCCCGTCGAGTAGCGGCCGATGTGCTGGATCGCCTCGTCCATGTCCGTCACGACGCGCACCGCGAGGTCGAGCGAGAGGTACTCGGTCGCCCAGTCGTCCTCGGTGGCCGCGACGGTCGGGACGCCGTCGGGCGCGAACCCGGCCGCCGCCTCGTCCACGTGCAGGGTGACGCCCGCCTCATGCAGCGCCCCGAGCACCGCCGGCAGCAGCGACGGGGCGGCGTCCCGGTGCACCAGCAGCGTCTCCGCAGCGTTGCACACGCCCACGCGGTGGGTCTTGGAGTTGAGCACGATCGGCACCGCGCGCTCGAGGGGCGCGGACGCGTCGAGGTACACGTGGCAGTTGCCCTCGCCGGTCTCGATGGCGGGGACGGTCGACTCCCGGACCACGGCCTGGATGAGGCTCCGGCCCCCGCGCGGCACCAGCACGTCCACGAGCCCGCGGGCGTTCATGAGCACCCGCGCGCCCTCACGGCCGTAGGCGTCGATCGACTGCACGGCGTCCTTCGGCAGGCCGACGCCCTCGAGCGCCTCCTGGAGCACGGCGACGATCACCTCGTTGGAGCTGGCGGCGGCAGAGCCGCCCCGCAGCACCGCGGCGTTGCCCGACTTGAGCGCGAGGCCGGCGGCGTCGACGGTCACGTTCGGCCGCGCCTCGTAGATCATGCCGACCACACCCATGGGAACCGACTTCTGCACCAGGCGCAGGCCGTTGGGCAGGGTCGAGCCGCGACGGATCTCGCCGACCGGGTCGGGCAGGGTGGCGACGTAGCGCAGCGCCTCGGCGATCTTCGCGATGCGGTCGGCGTCCAGGGCAAGCCGGTCGAGCAGTCCGGGCGACATGTCGTTCGCGCGGCCGCGCTCGAGGTCGAGGGCGTTCGCCTCGACGATGCGCGGGGCGTGGGCCACGAGCGCGTCCGCCATGGCGTGGAGCGCGTCGTTCTTGACGGTGGTCGTGGCGGTCGCGAGCGCCCTGGAGGCCAGCTTGGCTCGGCGGCAGGCCTCGAGGACGGCGGACTCGATGTCGGTGGGGGTCGCGGTCTCGGTCATGGCATCCGATTCTAGGTGCCAGGCGGGTGCCTGCCCAGGCTGGGGTGGCACCATCCGGCGCGGTTCAGCGGGCGCGCCGGGGCGCGACCGCCTCCGCGACCGTGGGGGTCGGGACGACCTCCCGGCGTCGACGGATCGCCATGTCGCCCTCGATGACCGCCATGACCGCCCCGACCAGCAGCAGGCACGCGATCCACTCGAGACCGGTGAGCGGCGAGAGCACCATCCATCCGGCGAGGAAGGGCAGCTCCGTCGCGAGGATCACGAACCCGACGGGCCAGAGCAGCAGCCGCACGCCTCGGCCCCACGGGGCCCTGAGCCCGGTCTCGGGATCGCGCCTGAGCTGGAGGCCCGTGGTGAGCGTGCCGAGCGCGACCACCACGAAGGCCATCGTCATCGGCTGCGACGCCTCGTCGGGCGACAGCTCGTCGCTGCCGACGATCAGCGGCACCGACGCGGCCACGAAGAGCGCGCCGCCGTAGATGAGCCAGCGCACCACGTTCGCACGCGAGGCGACTCCCGCCGCGGGATCGCGGGGCGGGCGCTGCATCAGCCCAGGCGCCGAGGGCTCCAGGAGGATCACCACGACCGCGAAGCCCGCGGCGGCGAAGTTGAGCACGAGGACCTGGACGGGTGTCAGCGCGACGCCCTCGTTGAGGTTCACGAGGCTCGCCATCAGGAACAGCAGCACCAGCGCGATGAGCTGGGAGAGCTGGAAGGTGATGTAGGCCGCGATCTTGCCGTAGACGACCCGACCCAGGTGGACCGCGTGGACGAGCGTCGCGAAGTTGTCGTCGGTGAGCACCAGCTTCGCGGCCTGCTTGGTGACCTCGGAGCCGGAGCCCATCGCCACGCCGATGTCCGCCTGCTTGATCGCGGCCGCGTCGTTCACGGCGTCGCCGGTCATGGCGACCACCTCGCCGCGCGCCTGGAGCCGCTGGACCAGCCGGAGCTTGTCCTGCGGGGTCACGCGCCCGAACACGGACAGCCGGTCGAGCCGGGCGTCGACCTCGGCGTCGCTCAGCGCGGCGAACTCCGCCCCGGACATCCCCTCACCCGGCAGGTCGAGCTCACGACCGATCGCGGTCGCCGTCACCACGTGGTCGCCGGTGATCATCCGGACGTCGATCCCGGCGGCGTGCGCCTCATCGACCGCGACCTTCGCCTCGGGCCGCAGCGGGTCGACGATGCCGACGACCCCGACGAACCCGAGCTCGCTCACCGCGGCCATCGGGTCGGCGATCACCGCGTCCTCCTCGGCGACGTCGTACACGCGCAGCGCAAGCGCCAGCGTGCGCAGCCCCTGCGACGACCGGTGCTCGATCTCGTCCGTCACGGCGTCCGCCACCTCGTCGATCGGGACGGTGTCGCGGTTCGCCAGGAACGCCCGGGCCGAGCGAGAGAGCAGCACGTCGGGAGCGCCCTTGACGACGCCGATGAGCCGCCGCTCACCCTGCCACTGCACGTGATGGAACGTCGCCATGAACTTGTAGTCGGAGTCGAACGGCACCTCCGCCTCGCGCGGGAACCGCCGGTGCACCTCGGGCACGTCGACGCCGAGCTTCTCCGCGAGCACGACGAACGCGGCCTCGGTGGGGTCGCCGACGACCACCCCGTCGGCGCTCACCGTCGCGTCGTTCGGCAGGGCGAGCGCGTAGGCGATCGGGGCGCCCAGCGGCACCTCGTCACCCTGCGACCGTCGCACGCGGCCGTCGAAGGAGTACCCGGCGCCGTCGACGGTGAAGGTCTCGCCCCCGACCCACACGCTGCGCGCCATCATCTCGTTCATGGTGAGCGTGCCGGTCTTGTCCGAGCAGATCGCGCTGGTCGCGCCCAGCGTCTCGACGTCGTTGAGCGACGCGACCACGGCCTTCGCCTCCGCGAGCCGCGAGGCGCCCCACGAGAGCATCATCTGCACGTAGGTCGGCAGACCCGTCGGGATGGCGGAGATCGCGACGGCGGTGCCGAGGAACATGAGGTCCGCGAAGGACTGCCCGCGGCCGATGCCGATGAGGACGATCACCGCGACCGCCCCCCACGCCACCAGGCCCATCACGCGGGTCAGGGAGCCGAGCTCGCGCTGGAGCGGCGACGGCACGCGCTCGACGTCGGCGAGCATCGTGGCGATCGCGCCCATCTCCGTCGACATGCCGGTGGCCACGACGAGCGCCGTGGCGGTGCCGCGGGTGACCGAGGTGTTCTGGAAGAGCATCGACGCACGGTCGCCGAGCGCGGTGGCGGGATCCGCGAGCGCGGCGGCGGACTTCTCGATCGGCGCGCTCTCCCCGGTGAGCGCGGCCTCCTGGGTCTCGAGGGCCGAGGCGCGGACGATGCGGGCGTCGGCGGGCACGATGTCCCCGGCCTCGAGCTCGATCACGTCGCCGGGCACCAGCTCCGGTGCGGGAACCGCGGTCACGGCACCGTCGCGACGCACGCGCACCTGAGGCACCTGCATCGTCGCGAGCGCGTCGACGCTGGCCTGGGCCTTGCGCTCCTGGCTCGCGCCCGACAGCACGTTGAACACGACCAGCAGCCCGACCATGATGGCGGTGGAGACCTGCCCGATCGCCGCCGAGATGGCCGTGACCGCCACGAGCATGAGGTTCATGGGGTCGGCCAGCTGGCGCAGCGCCAGCTGCCAGAATGTCGCGGCCTTCGCCGCGGTGAGCTCGTTGCGCCCGTGGGACGCGAGCCTCGAGGCGGCCTCGGAGGCGCTCAACCCGTCGAGGGAGGCGTCGAGACGCGCCGCGGCGTCCGCGGGTTCGAGCGTCCACCACGGCGTCACGGCGCCGGTCGTCGGTCCATCAGCACTCATAGCAGGCCCCTTGCGTCGCTCTCCCCCGCTGTCGAGTCTAGACAGACGCAGGTGGGCGCGCGCGGGCTACAGCACGACGAGGTGATCGATGTGGATGAGCTCGCGCGCGTACGCGTCGCCGAGCACCTCGCCGAGCGCCTCCGTGCTGAGGCCCTTCATGCGGTCGGCCTCCTCCGAGGAGAAGCCCGCGAAGCCGCGCGCGACGAGCGCGCCGTCGGGACCGAGCAGGTCGACCGGCTCCCCCGCCTCGAAGTCGCCGCGGATCTCGACCACGCCGGCGGCGAGCAGCGACGCCTGCCGCCCGCGCAAGGCGCGCACGGCGCCCGAGTCGAGCACGATCCCGCCGCGGGTCTTCGCCGCGTCGGCGAGCCACTGCAGGCGGGTCGTCTCCGCCTTGCCGGTGGGCAGGAACACCGTGCCGACGTCGTCACCCGCGACCGCGCGCGCGGCGTCGGTGGCCGCGGCGAGCACCGCCGTGACGCCGGAGTTGGTGGCGAGCGAGGCCGCCTCGATCTTGGTGATCATCCCGCCGGTGCCCACGGCGGAGCCGCGCCGCGAGATGTCGATCCCCTGGAGATCCTCGGGGCTGCGCACCTCCGCGATGCGACGCGCGCCGGGCGAGTCCGGGGCCGCGGTGTACAGCGCGTCGACGTCCGTGAGCAGGACCAGCGCGTCGGCGCGCACCGCGGTCGCCACCAGCGCGGCGAGCCGGTCGTTGTCGCCGAACCGGATCTCGTCCGTCGCGACCGTGTCGTTCTCGTTGATGATCGGCACCACGCCCAGCCCGAGCAGCGACTCGAGCGCGCGGCGGGCGTTGCCGTAGTGGGCGCGCCGCACCATGTCGTCGGCGGTGAGCAGCACCTGCCCGACCGTGAGTCCGTACCGCGCGAACGCGACCGTGTACGCGTGGATGAGCTTGCCCTGCCCGACGGAGGCCGCGGCCTGCTGCAGCTCGAGGTTGGTGGGCCGGGCCTCGAGGCCGAGCGGGCCGATGCCCGCGGCGATCGAGCCGGACGTCACCAGGAGCACCTCGCGCCCCTGCGTCCGGATGTCGCCGAGCGCGTCGACCAGCGCGCCCAGGCGCACCTCGTCCAGCGTGCCGTCGGACCCGGTCAGCGACGACGACCCGACCTTGACGACGATGCGCCGTGCCTGCGCCACGCTCGCGCGCGCCTCGCTCACCTGACCTCCTGGGGGACGTATGCCTGGGAGAAGGCTACTCGTCGTCCTCGGCCGGATCGGTCCAGTGGCCGGCGTCGCGCTCGGTCCACAGCTCCTCGCGTGCGGCGGCGCGCCCGTCCATCTTCTCCTTGAACTGCTCGCGCTTCTCGGCGCGGGTGGCGCGCTGGGTGCGCTCGTGCTGCTCGATGCGGAGGTCGGAGCCGCGCTGTCCGAGAAGCTCGGCGCCCGCCATCATGGTGGGCTCCCAGTCGAAGACGATGCCACCCTGACGCGGGCCGATCACCACCTCGCAGCCGGGCGTCGCGCCCGCCTTGAAAAGCGCCTCCTCGACCCCCGCCTTGGCGAGGCGGTCGGCCAGGTAGCCCACGGCCTCGTCGTTGGCGAAGTTGGTCTGCTTCACCCAGCGCTCGACCTTGGTGCCGCGCACCTGGTAGTAGTCCTCGGCACCGTCGCGGACGTGCGTCACGGTGAAGCCCGACTCGTCGACGGCCCGGGGGCGCAGCACGATCGGCGCGGCCTCCAGCACAGGCGCCTTCGCGCGCTCCTCGGACACCATCGCGGCGAGCGCGAATCCGAGCTCGCGGAGGCCCTCGTGGCTCACGGCGCTGACCTCGAAGATCGGCATCCCGGTCTCCTCGAGCTCGGGACGCACGATCGCGGCGAGGTCGCGGCCGTCCGGCACGTCGATCTTGTTGAGGATGATGATCTGCGGGCGCTCGGCGAGCGGCACGCCGCTGATCGCCTCGTCGCCGGTGTAGGCGCGCAGCTCCTTCGAGATCACCTCGAGGTCGCGGATGGGGTCGCGATCGCTCTCGAGGGTCGCCGTGTCGAGCACGTGCGCGATCACCGAGCAGCGCTCGATGTGACGCAGGAAGTCGTGGCCGAGACCGCGCCCCTCGGACGCCCCCTCGATCAGCCCGGGCACATCGGCGATGGTGAACTTGGTGCCGCCGGACTCGACCACGCCCAGGTTCGGCACCAGCGTGGTGAACGGATAGTCCGCGATCTTGGGGCGCACGCGGCTCATCGCAGCGATCAGCGAGGACTTGCCCGCGCTCGGGTAGCCCACGAGCGCCACGTCGGCGATCGACTTGAGCTCGAGGACGACCGAGGCCTCGTCACCCGGCTCGCCCAGCAGCGCGAAGCCGGGGGCCTTGCGCTTCTGCGTGGCGAGGGCGGCGTTGCCGAGCCCCCCGCGGCCGCCCGCGGCGATCACGTACTCGGCACCGTCGCCGACCAGGTCGGCCAGGAACTCGCCGTCGCGCGACTTCACGATGGTGCCGTTGGGAACGCCCAGGCGCAGGTCGGCGGCGTTGGCGCCGTGACGCATGTCGCCGGCGCCCTGCTTGCCGTTCTCCGCCGTCCGGTGGGGGGCGTGGTGGTAGTCGAGCAGCGTGGTGACCTGAGGATCGACCACCAGGATGACCGAGCCGCCCCGGCCGCCGTTGCCGCCGTCGGGTCCGCCGAGCGGCTTGAACTTCTCGCGGTGCACGGAGGCGACGCCGTGGCCGCCGTTGCCCGCGGTGACGTGCAGCGTCACGCGGTCCACGAACGTGGCCATGGGTCCTCCTGTGGTCGATCCGGCGGGACGATGCGCATCGTCCCTAGCCTAGAAACACGTCAGGGGCGCCGCCTGTCGGCGCGCCCCTGACGAGAAGTTGCGTGGTCGAGTGCTTACGCCTCGACGATGTCGACGACCTTGCGGCCGCGACGCTGCGCGAACTGCACGGTGCCGGCGACGAGCGCGAAGAGCGTGTCGTCCTTGCCGCGGCCCACGTTGTGGCCCGGGTGGTGGTGGGTGCCGCGCTGGCGGACGATGATCTCGCCGGCGTTGACGGCCTGGCCGCCGAAGCGCTTCACGCCCAGGTACTGGGGGTTCGAGTCGCGGCCGTTGCGCGAGGAGCTCGCGCCCTTCTTGTGTGCCATGAGTGTCTCCTCGCCTTACTTGATGCCGGTGACCTTGAGGCGCGTGAGGTCCTGACGGTGACCCATGCGCTTCCGGTAGCCAGTCTTGTTCTTGTACTTGAGGATGGTGATCTTCGGGCCGCGCTCGTCGCGCACGACCTCGGCGGTCACCTTGACCTTGGCCAGCGACTTCGCGTCGGAGGTCACCTTCTCACCGTCGACGAGCAGCAGCGGAGCCAGCTCGACGGTCGCCCCGGTCTCCGCCTGGAGACGGTCGACCACGACGATGTCGCCGACGGAGACCTTCTCCTGGCGGCCACCGGCCTTCACAATCGCGTACACCATGATCTATTCCTCGTGAAACTCGTTGTTCGATCCCGAGCGGGATCGGATTTCCTGCCGCAGCCGCTCCCGTCGAGGGCGCTGGCAGGGCATTGGCGCGCGGCGCGCCGACGTACAAATGTACCCGCTCTGACGGCGTCCGGTCAAACCAGACGCGCCCGACGGCTACTGCTCCTCGGAGTCCTCGGCCACGGGGGCGTCGGCGGGCTCGTCGGAGCGGTCCGGCAGCACCACCGGCACCTCGAGCTCGACCCGGTCCTCGGCCCCCGGCAGGGGCTCGGAGCCGGGCTCGTCCTCGTGGTGGTGGGCCTTCTCCGCGGCCGCGGCGATGGACGCGAGCGTGGCCTTGACGGCGGCCCGCGCCTCCTCGCGGTCGTCGAGCGCGTGCGTCTCGCCCTGGATGGGCGCGTGCACGTGCGCGTCGTTCTTCGGCTCGGGCTGCTGCTGCGGCTTGGCCTGCTGCTGCTGGCCCTTGCCCTGCTGCCCCCCCGCGGGAGCCGCGCGAGCGCCTCGCCTCGGGCTGCTTCTCGGTCGCCTCCGCCACGGGCTCGCCGTGCACCAGGAAGCCGCGGCCCTTGCAGTGCTCGCAGGTCTCGGAGAACGCCTCGACCAGGCCCTGGCCCACGCGCTTGCGCGTCATCTGCACCAGGCCCAGCGAGGTCACCTCGGCGACCTGGTGCTTGGTGCGGTCGCGGCCCAGGCACTCGATGAGGCGGCGCAGCACGCGATCGCGGTTCGCCTCGAGCAGCATGTCGACGAAGTCGATGACGATGATGCCGCCGATGTCGCGCAGCCGCAGCTGGCGCACGATCTCCTCGGCCGCCTCGAGGTTGTTGAGCGTCATCGTCTCCTCGAGCGTGCCGCCCTTGCCGACGAACTTGCCCGTGTTGACGTCGATGACCGTCATCGCCTCGGTGCGGTCGATCACGAGGGACCCGCCGGAGGGCAGCCAGACCTTGCGGTCCATGCCCTTGGCGAGCTGCTCGTCGATCCGGGCCTCGGCGAACACGTCGCGGTCACCGGTGAACCGGTGGAGACGCTGCGCGAGGTCCGGGGCGACCTGGCCGACGTACATCGACAGCGAGTTCCACGTGTCCTCGCCCTGGATGGTCAGCGAGTCGAAGTCCTCGTTGAAGATGTCGCGCACCACGCGGATCGCCATGTCGGGCTCGCCGCGCAGCAGCTTGGGCGCCTTGGCGTTGCCGGTCGACTCGTCGAGGATGGTCTGCCACTGGCGCTTGAGGCGCTCGACGTCCGCGCGCAGCTCCTCCTCCGAGGCGCCCTCCGCGGCGGTGCGGACGATCACGCCGGCGTCCGACGGGATCACCTCGCGCAGCAGCTTCTTGAGGCGGTTGCGCTCCGTGTCGGGGAGCTTGCGGGAGATGCCGGTGACGCCGCCGCCGGGCACGTAGACCAGGAAGCGGCCCGCCAGCGAGATCTGCGACGTGACGCGTGCGCCCTTGTGTCCGATCGGGTCCTTGGTGACCTGCACCATGACCTGGTCGCCGGGCTTGAGCGCGAGCTCGATGCGCTTGGCCTTGCCCTCGAGCCCGGCGGCGTCCCAGTTCACCTCGCCGGCGTAGAGCACGGCGTTGCGGCCGCGGCCGATGTCGACGAACGCGGCCTCCATGCCGGGCAGCACGTTCTGCACGCGGCCCAGGTAGACGTTGCCGGCCATCGACTGCTGGGCCTGGTGCGACACGTAGTGCTCGACCAGCACGTCGTCCTCGAGCACGGCGATCTGGACGCGGGAGTCCTTCTCCCGGACCACCATCGAGCGCTTGACGGACTCGCGGCGCGCGAGGAACTCGGCCTCGGAGATCACCGGGCGGCGGCGCTGACCGTCGCGGGAGTCGCGGCGGCGCTGGCGCTTGGCCTGCAGGCGCGTCGAGCCCTGGAGCTGGTCGTCGGACGATGCGGAGGAGCCACCGGAGGACGAGCGCGATCCGCGGCTGCGGCTGCGGCGACGGCGACGCGAGCCGCCCTCGCCGGACTCGTCGCCGTCGGCGGAGTCGTCGCCCTCGGCGTCGGAGCCCTGGTCGGGCTGGTCGGAGCCCTCGGACTCGTCCTGCTGCTCGGTCTCGCCCGACTCGTCGGCGGGCTTCTTCTTGCCGCGCCCTCGGCCGCCGCGGCGGCGCCGGCGGCGGGGACCGCCCTCGCCCGAGTCGTCGCCATCCGCAGAGCCGTCGCCCTGCTCGCCATCGGCGGAGGCAGCGTCCGTGGCGTCCTGGTCGGCGGCGGGGGCCTCGGCGGCCGGCGCCGCGTCCGCGGCCTGGGTCTTCTTCTTGCCGCTCGAGCGCTTGCGCTTCGGCTTCGCGGGAGCGTCGTCTGCCTCGCCCTGCTCCTTCGCGTCCTTCGCCGGCGCGGACGCCGGGGGCGCGAACGGCGACTCGGTGGGGGCCGCCGCGGAAGCGGGCGGGCCGGCCGGCGCGGAGGCGCGACGCGAGCGCTGGGGCTCGGGCGCCTGGAAGATCGGGGCGGTGACCGACGGTGCGGCGGTCTCGGGTGCGGTGGTGCTGTCCTCGCTCACGCGGGTACCTCGAATCGAGACCGCCCACACGCGGTCCCGACCTCATCGTCGTTCGCGGCTCGTGGCCACGGAAGTCTGCTGGTCACGGCGGGCGGCGGCGATCTCGAGCGCCCATCCCCGATATCGCCGCGGAGGGCGGTAGCCCTGCGGGATCCGGCGGGACTGGCTGCTGCGCAGTCGCTGCGTCTGCCGAGTGGTTTGACCCCCGGTGTGGCTGGAGGTCTGACCTGAGGGACATTGTGTCACATGCCGCCCCGCCGACACGTCAGGCGAGGCACGCCGCGCGCCGCGCGGACCGGTCCGGGCCACGCGCGGGGGCCTGATCAGGCATGACGGTGATACCCCAGGTGGTTTACCCGAACGTGACCCCGTCCGGGACCTACGTCCCGGTGCGTTTTTCGGGCACCCCGGGTAGTTTTCTGGCATACCTTGACACAGGAAGGTCCCCACCTATGGAAGCGCTGGAGCTTGCCCGCTGGCAGTTCGGCATCACGACCGTCTACCACTTCGTCCTCGTCCCGCTGACGATCGGCCTCTCGATCCTGGTCGCGATCATGCAGACGGCATGGGTGCGCACCGGCAAGGAGAAGTGGCTGCGGCTCACCAAGTTCTACGGGAAGCTGCTGCTGATCAACTTCGCGCTCGGCGTCGCGACCGGAATCGTGCAGGAGTTCCAGTTCGGCATGAACTGGTCCGAGTACTCGCGGTTCGTCGGCGACATCTTCGGCGCCCCGCTCGCCATGGAGGCGCTGCTCGCCTTCTTCCTGGAGTCCACCTTCCTGGGCCTATGGATCTTCGGCTGGGACCGCCTGCCCAAGAAGCTCCACCTGCTGACCGTGTGGCTGTTCTCGATCGGCACCGTGCTGTCCGCGTACTTCATCATCGCGGCGAACTCGTGGATGCAGCACCCCGTCGGGGCGGAGTACAACCCCGAGACCGGCCGCGCCGAGATGAACGACATCCTCGCCGTCCTCACCAACAACACCACCCTGGTGGCCTTCCCGCACGTGATCGCGACGGCCTTCCTGGTCGCGGGCACCTTCGTGGGCGGCATCGCGGTGTTCTGGATGGTGAAGACCGCTCGGAAGGACAAGGACTCGGCGGACCTGCCGATGTACCGCACCGCGGCCCGGTTCGGCGCGCTGGTGATGATCATCTCCGGCATCGCCGTGATCGTCACCGGCGACGTGCAGGCCAAGCTCATGTTCGAGCAGCAGCCGATCAAGATGGCGGCCGCCGAGGCGCTGTGCGAGACCGAGCAGCCCGCGCAGTTCTCCCTGCTGACCATCGGCAACCTCGCGGGCGACGACTGCTCCTCGGTGTCGCACATCCTGACCGTCCCGGGCCTCACGTCGTACCTCGCGACGGGCGACTGGAACGCGGAGGTCACCGGTCTCGACGAGCTCCAGGAGACCTACGCCGAGCGCTACGGCGCGACGGACACCGAGGGCAACGAGATCAGCTACCAGCCGAACCTCGCCGTGACCTACTGGTCGTTCCGCCTGATGATCGGCCTCGCGGCGTTCTCCGCGGCGCTCGCCCTCGGCATCCTCTGGTTCACGCGCAAGAAGGCCTCGGGCATGCCGGGCTGGATGAAGACGCTCGCGATCGTCTCGCTGCCGATGCCGTACCTGGCGGCCAGCTTCGGCTGGATCTTCACCGAGATGGGCCGCCAGCCGTTCGTGGTCGCGCCCAACCCGACCGGATCGGACCAGGTGTTCCTCCTGACCCAGTACGGCTACTCGAGCTCGGTGAGCGCCGGCGAGGTCATCACCTCGCTCGTGATCTTCACGGTCGTGTACGCGATCCTCGGGGTCTTCTGGTTCCGACTCATCCAGCGCTACGCCGTCGAGGGCGCGCCGCAGGTCGAGGAGCCCACCGTCCAGTCCGACGACGACGACGCGGCCAAGCCGATGTCGTTCGCGTACTAAGGAGTCCCCGCTCATGGATCTCGCACTCGTCTGGTTCATCCTCATCGCGGTCCTGTGGACCGGCTACCTGGTGCTCGAGGGCTTCGACTTCGGCGTCGGCATGCTCATGCCGATCATCGGCAAGTCCAACAAGGGGCGCCGCGTGGTGCTCAACACCATCGGCCCCGTGTGGGACGGCAACGAGGTGTGGCTGCTCACCGCGGGCGGCGCGACCTTCGCGGCGTTCCCCGAGTGGTACGCCACCATGTTCTCCGGCTTCTACCTGCCGCTGTTCCTGATCCTGCTCGCGCTGATCGTGCGCGCTGTCGCGATCGAGTACCGCGGCAAGATCAACGACGAGACGTGGCGCACGCGCTGGGACTGGGCGATCATCATCACCGCCTGGATCCCCGCGGTCCTGTGGGGCGTGGCGTTCTCGAACATCGTCCGCGGCGTGCCGCTCGATGAGAACCACCAGTTCGTCGGGAACTTCTTCACATTCCTCAACCCGTTCGCGCTGCTCGGCGGCGTGGTCACGCTGCTGCTGTTCCTCTCGCACGGCGCGATCTTCCTGTCGCTCAAGACCGACGGCGAGATCCGTGCGCGGGCCGAGGCCTTCGCCAAGAAGATCTCGCTCGCATCGCTCGCCGCGGCCGCGGTGTGGGCGATCTGGCTGCAGCTCGCCTTCTCCGTGGCGTGGACCTGGGCCGCCGTGGTGGTCGCCGCGCTCGGCCTCGCCGGCGCCTGGTACTCGTCGCTGCAGGGACGCTTCGGCTGGGCGTTCATCGCGAACGCCGTCGCGATCGTCGGCGCCGTGGCGCTGATCTTCGGCTCGCTCTACCCGGACGTGCTGCCCGACATCGACGGGGTCAACTCCCTCACGGTCGACAACGCGTCGTCCACCGACTACACGCTGACCGTGATGACGTGGGTCGCGGCGATCATGACCCCGATCGTCCTCGCCTACCAGGCGTGGACCTACTGGGTGTTCCGCCGCCGCCTGTCGATGGAGCACATCCCGGAGCACTCCGAGCTGACGTTCTCGAAGAGCTGACCGCTTGATGCGTCCCCTCGATCCGCGTCTCATCCGTCGGATCGGCCCGGCCCGCCGTTACATCCTGGTGACGGCGGGCCTGGGCTTTCTGACGGCCCTGCTCATCCTGGTCCAGGCCCTGCTCATCGCGCGGCTGCTGGCCCCGGTCCTCTCCCCCGCCCCGCTGTCCGACGACGGCCTGCGGTGGTGGGGCTGGCTGGTTGCCGAGCCCGCGCGCGAGCTCGCGGTCGGGCTCGCGTGGCTGGGGGCGGTGGTCGCCGCGCGCACCGCGGTCGCCTGGCTGCAGGAGCGCCTCGCGCATCGCGCCGGCGTCCGCGTCATCTCCGAGATGCGCGAGATGGTCGTCGCCCACGTCGCCGGGCTCGGGCCCCGCTGGAACGCGAGCGGGCGCACCGCCGACGTCGTGACGCTCGTGACCCGCGGGCTCGACGACCTCCTGCCCTACTTCGTGCGCTACCTGCCCCAGCTCGCCCTGGCGGTCACGGTGACCCCGGTGATGATCGTCGTCGTGCTCGGCCTCGACTGGCTCTCGGCGGTCATCGTCGTCGCGACGCTGCCGCTGGTCCCGCTGTTCATGGTCCTGGTCGGCCTGCTCACCCGCGAGCGCAGCGCCCGGCACCTCGAGGCGATGCAGCGGCTCGGCACGCGCACCCTCGACCTGATCGAGGGCATCCCCACCCTCAAGGCGCTCGGGCGCGAGCGCGGGCCGGCGGAGCGCGTGCGCCGCCTCGGTGACGCCCAGCGCAAGGCGACCATGGGGTCGCTGCGCATCGCCTTCCTGTCGGGCATGGTGCTCGAGCTGCTCACCACCCTCGCGGTCGCGATCGTCGCCGTGACCATGGGCTTCCGGCTCATCCACGGCGACATCGGCGTCGAGACGGCGCTCGCCGTGCTGGTGCTCGCGCCCGAGGTCTACCTCCCGGTGCGCAACGTCGGCACGCACTTCCACGCCTCCGCGGACGGCCTGGCCGCCGCCGACGCGGCCTTCGCGCTCGTGGACGACGCCGACCCGGCGGGCGCCCGTCGCTCGCTCGGCGCCGCTCCCGCGCTCACCGGGGCCACCGTCCGCGTGAGCTCACTCGACGTGCTCACCCCCGACGGCGCCCGGCTCGCGCCCGCTCGCCTCACCTTCGAGGCCAGGCCCGGCAAGGTGACCGCGCTGCGCGGCCCCAACGGCGAGGGCAAGTCGACGGCCCTGCTCGCGATCACCGGGCTGCTGCGCCCGGACGGCGGCACGGTCGCCGTCGGCGGGGTCGACGTGCTGACGGACGATGCGGCCGTCGAGCTCAACGGGTGGCTGGCGCAGGTCGCGTGGGTCCCGCAGCGGCCGGACCTCGGCGTCGAGGGCCGCACGCTGTCGCTGGGGATGCGTCAGCGGGTGGCGCTCTCCCGTGCGTTCGACTCGGGCCGTCCGCTCGTGCTGCTCGACGAGCCGACCGCGCACCTCGACCGGGGCGCGCGAGCCGAGGTGATCGACCGGATCCGTGCGTTGGCCGACCGCGGCGCCACGGTCGTGGTCGCGACCCACGAGGACGAGGTCCTGGCGGCGGCGGACGCGGTGGTCGACGTCGTCGGCGCCGCGGTCGCCTCGGAGGAGGCGTCATGAGCGCGCCCGCGCCTCGGCCCGTGTCCGACGGGGCGGCGCTGCGTGCGGCGCTGCGCGACACCGGCGTGCGGCCCTGGCCCGTCATCCGTGCGACGCTCGCGGGCACCATGGCGCTCGGCTCGGCGGTCGGACTGGCCGCGGTCGCCGCCTGGCTGATCGCGCGCGCCGCCCAGATGCCCTCGCCCGCGGACGTCGCGCTCGCCGCGACCACGGTGCGCTTCTTCGGCATCTCCCGGGGTCTGTTCCGCTACCTCGAGCGGCTGGCGTCGCACGACACCGCGCTGCGCGGCGTGGTCACGCTGCGCGAGCGCGCGTACGCCCGGCTCGCCGGCGCCTCGGCGGACCGGGTGCTCGGGCTGCGCCGCGGCGACATCGTGGCCCGCATGGGGGCGGACCTCGACGCCGTGGGCGACGCCGTGGTCCGCGCGATCATCCCGCTCGGCGTCGCCGTCACGGTGTCCGCGATCTCGGTCGGGATCGTCACGGCGATCCTGCCGCTCGCCGGCCTGGTGCTCGCCGCCTGCATCCTCCTCGCGGGGATCGTGCCCGCGGTGCTGACGGCACGCTCCGCCCGGATCGCGGCTCGGGTCGGCACCAGCGCGCGCGCCGAGGTCTCGGCCGCGGCGCTGTCCGCGATGGACGGCGCCGTCGAGCACCGCGTGTGGGGCACGAGCGCGGCCGCCGCCGAGGAGCTGCGGACCGCCGATCGCGAGGCCGAGCGCGCCGAGGAGCTGGCCGCCCGTCCGACCGCCTGGGCCGCCGGCGCGCAGGCGCTGTTCTCCGGTCTCGCGCTGGTCGGGCTGGTCGCGCTCGGCGTGCTGGCGGTCCGCTCGGGCGACGTCGACGGCCCGTGGGCCGCCGTGGTCGCCCTGCTGCCGCTCGCCGCCTTCGAGGCGGTGGGCGCCGTCCCGACCGCCGTCATGCAGCTCTACCGGTCGGCGGCCGCCGCCCGACGCCTCGCCGAGCTCGAGACCCCCGCCGACGCCGCGGCGATCCGCCCGGAGGAGGCCTCGCCCGCATCGTCCACCCCGACGCTGGTGCTCGACGGGCTGAGCGCCGCCTGGCCGGGCATGGCTCCCACCCGGCCGGTGAGCGCCACGGTGCCGCCGGGCGGCGTGCTCGCGGTCGTGGGCCGGTCCGGCATCGGCAAGACCACGCTGCTCACGACTCTCGCGGGGGCGCTCCCGCCGGTCGGCGGCGCGGTGCGGCTCGACGGTGACCCGGTCGGGCCCGCGGACACCGGTGCGGTGGTCGCGATGACCGCGGAGGACGCCCACGTGTTCGGGACCACCGTGCTCGAGAACCTCCGCGTCGCCCGCGGCGACGTGTCCACGGACGAGGCGTGGGAGGCGCTCGAGCTCGTCGGCCTCGCCGGATGGGTGCGGGGCCTGCCGGACGGCCTCGACACCGAGCTCGGCAGCGGCGGCCGCACCGTCTCCGGCGGCGAGCGACGTCGCCTGCTGCTCGCCCGGGCGGCGCTCGCCCCGGCACCCGTGCACCTGATCGACGAGCCGGCCGAGCACCTGGACGAGTCCGGCGCGGCCGCGCTGCGCGCCATGGTCGCGAGGATGCGTGCGGAAGGCCGTAGCGTGGTCATCGTGACCCACGACCTCGGTCTGCTCGACGTGGCCGATACGGTGGTGTCCCTCGATGACTGACCTCACCCCGAAGGACGGACCCGTGGCCGACGCCCTGACCGAGGCGATCGTCTCCCTCAACGCCCAGCTGGACCTCGCGCACACGCTCGACATGTTCCTCACGGCCTCGACCGAGCACACGGGCGCGAAGTTCGCCGCGATCAACGTGCTGGACGACGACGGCAAGAGCGTCGAGTTCCACTTCCGCGGCATGCCCGAGGGCGTGTGGGCCAGCATCGGTCGTGCCCCGAACGCGGTGGGCGTGCTCGGGCAGATCCCCGCGGAGGGATCGCTCGTGCTCGAGGACCTGACGATGCACCCCGCCTTCCGCGGCATGCCCAAGGATCACCCGCCCATGGGCTCCTTCCTCGGCACGGCGCTCAAGGTGCGCGGGTCGGTGTTCGGCTACCTCTACCTCGCGAGCAAGGAGGGCGGCTTCACCGAGCGCGACGAGCACGTGGTCGAGGCGCTCGCCGCCGCCGCGTCCGTCGCGATCGACAACGCCCAGCTGTACGAGCAGGCGCTCCATCGCGAGAACTGGCTCAAGGCCTCCCAGAACATCACGACCGCGCTGCTGGCCGACCCCGGCGACGAGGAGGTCTTCGAGACCATCGTCGAGGCCGCGAAGGACCTGTCGAACGCGCAGCACGCGGCGCTGGTGCTGCCGGGGGTCGACGGCTCATGGACCATGGAGATCACGTCGGGACCGCGCTTCGCGGAGCTGCTGGGGCTCCAGCTCCCGCCCAAGGGCATGGCGGTCAACGCGATCGAGACGGGCAAGGGCGTCATCTCGGCGGAGCCGCCGGGAGCGATCGTGCTCGACGTGGTCCAGTCCTTCGGCCCGACCATGTACGCGCCGCTGCGCGCGGAGCGGCGGACTGTCGGCCTGCTGATGCTGTGGCGCGACCGCGGCGCCGCGGTCTTCTCCCCCGACGACCTGGCGATCGCGCAGCGCTTCGCCAACCAGGCCGCCATGGCGCTGTCCGTCGCCGAGCTGTCCCACGTCAAGAACATGACCTCGATGCTCGAGGAGCGGCAGCGGCTCGCGGACGACCTGCACGACTTCGTGTCACAGGAGCTGTTCGCGACCGCGATGCAGATCGAGTCGATCGCCGACGAGTGCCCCGACGCCCTGCGCGACCGGCTGCTGCGCACGCTCGACCACGTCAAGCGGGCCCAGCGCGAGGTGCGCGGCGTGATGGGATCGCTCGCGGGCCAGCGCACCTCCGAGCCGATCTCGGAGCGCATCCGCCGCGAGATCGTGCTCGCGCAGGACTCCCTGGGCTTCGCGCCCCGCGTGCAGGTCGACTGGGCGGAGGTCTCGCACGCCATCGCGGGCGACCCGACCCTCTCCGACGACGTGGTCGCGGTGGTGCGCGAGATGCTCTCGAACGTGGCGCGGCACGCGCGCGCGACGGCGGTGACCATGTCGCTGTCCGGCGCGGACGGGAGGCTCGCGGTCCAGGTCACGGACGACGGCATCGGCCCGGGCGGCGCCACGAACCGTCACTCCGGGACCTCGAACCTGGCGAATCGTGCGCTGCGGCGCAACGGCACGTTCACCCTGGCGCCGTCGCGTCCCGGCGCCGAGCGTCCCGGAACCGTCGCCGAGTGGAACGTGGAGGCGCAGGGCTAGGACCCGGCGCCGTTCGCGTCAGCCGCGGAAGGAGTGCGCGCGCTTGGCGGTCGCCCACGCGACCACCTGGGTGCGGCGCTGCAGGCCCATCTTCGCGAGCACGCTGGTGACGTGGTTCTTGACGGTCTTCTCCGCGATCCCGAGCTTCTCCGCGATCTCGCGGTTGGCCAGCCCGGCGCCCACCAGGTCGAGCACCCGGCGCTCCATCGGTGTGAGGCGGGCGACCACGTCGTCCTCGTGAACGGAGATGTGCTGCCCGTGCTCGCGGCCGGAGGCGGCGTCGCGGACCGCCTGCAGGATCTCGTTGGGGCCGGCGGTCTTGGCGAGGAAGACGTCGGCGCCGGCGCTGCGGGCCGCCGCGCGGGCCTCGTCGTCGTCGTAGCTGGTCAGCACGACGATGCGCGTGTCGGGCAGCTTGCCGCGCACGTGGCCGATGACGTCGAGGCCGGTGCCATCGGGCAGGCGCAGGTCGGACAGGATCACCTGCGGGCGCACGGCCTCCGCGCGGCGCACGGCCTGCGCGACGGTGGACGCCTCGGCGACCACGGCGATGCCATCGGCACGCTCGAGGATGTCGCAGATGCCACGGCGGACGACCTCATGGTCGTCGAGGACCAGCACGGTGATGTCAGACATAACCCCGATGGTAGCGCGGTCCTAGGACCCGGGACCCTTGCGACGCGCGCTCCAGCGGCGCTGGCAGCGCGCGCACCAGTGCGTGGAGCGGCCGCCGATGGTCTCGCGGCGCAGCGGCGTCCCGCATCGCGAGCACGGCTCGCCCGCCCTCCCGTAGGCCTCGAGCGAGCGCGAGAAGTACCCGGACTCGCCGTTCACGTTGACGTAGAGCGCGTCGAAGCTGGTGCCGCCCTGCGACAGCGCCCGCTCCATGACGGCGCGCGCGGCGGCGACCAGCGCGCGCGCCTGGGCGGGTGTCACCGCCTCCGCGGGCCGCTCCGGATGGACTCGGGCGAGCCACAGCGCCTCGTCCGCGTAGATGTTGCCGATCCCGCTCACGACCGTCTGGTCGAGCAGCACCTGCTTGATGCCGCGCCGCCCGCGGCGCAGCGCCCGGGCGACCGCCGCATCGTCCGACGCCGGGTCGAGGACGTCCCGGCCGATGTGCGCGACGGAGGCGGGCAGCAGCGGCAGCGGAGTCCCCTGGCCGGCGGGCCTCCCGTCGCGGGTGGGCACCAGCGGCTCCACGTGCAGGTATCCGAACGTGCGCTGGTCGAGGAAGTCGAGGGTGAGCGCGGGGTCGCCGAGGGTCAGCCGCGCGCGGCAGTGGCGATGCGGCGCGGGCGCGTCGGCGTGGACGCGGAACTGCCCGGACATCCCGAGGTGGGCGGACAGCGCGAGGAGCGGGGAGCCGTCGCCCGCGTCCGGGGCGAGCTCGGCCCACAGGAACTTGCCGCGGCGCGCGAGCCGCGACAGCCGCAGCCCGGTGATCTCGGCGGTCATCTCCGCCGCCCCGCCGGGGAGCAGCCGGACGCACGAGTCGCGGTAGATCTCGACACCGTCGATGCGGGCGCCCGCGACCAGGCCCTCGAGGCCGCGGCGGACGGTCTCGACCTCAGGCAGCTCGGGCATGGCTCGGATCGGTCATGCGCGGTGTCGGCGCGGAGGGGACGATGCGCGGCACGGCGCGGCTCAGGGGCTCGCGGTGACCGCGGCGTAGGCCTGGGACGCGGCCTCCTGCTCGGCGTGCTTCTTGGCGGTGCCGGTGCCGGATCCGCACGGCTCGCCGCCGACCAGGACGGTGGCGGTGAAGCGGCGCGCATGGTCGGGGCCCTCGCCGACGACGTCGTAGACGGGGCTGCCGAGGCCGCGCTCGGCGCAGGCCTCCTGCAATGAGGTCTTCCAGTCGAGCGCGACACCCGACTGCGCCGCGGCCTCGAGGCTGGGGCCGACCAGCCGCAGCACCACCTCGCGCGAGACCTCGATCCCGTGCGTGAGGTAGATCGCGCCCAGGACCGCCTCGAACGCGTCGCAGAGGATCGAGTCCTTGTCGTGGCCACCGGTCGTGCGCTCGCCCTTGCCCAGCAGGATGCAGGGGCCGAGCTCGATCTGGCGGGCGACCTCGGCCAGGGCGCGCTGGGACACGCAGGCGGCGCGCATCTTGGCGAGCTCGCCCTCGGGCAGGTCGGGGTGCGCGTGGTACAGCCGGTCGGTGACCACCACGCCCAGCACGGAGTCGCCCAGGAACTCGAGCCGCTCGTTGGTCGGAAGGCCGCCGGCCTCGTAGGCGAACGACCGGTGCGTGAGCGCAAGAATCAGCAGGTCGGGGTCCACCTGGACTCCCAACCTGCTGATCAGGGCATCAGCGTGCTGCTGCCCCGCGAACGTCATGCGCCCACCTCACGCCTCACGGCGGAGGCGCTCAGGCCTCGTGCTCGGTGCGCAGCGCCTCGGCGTACTGGCGACCGTTGTAGGCGCCGCACGACGGGCACGCGGTGTGCTGCAGCTTCTCAGCCTTGCACTGCGGGCACGTCGAAAGGTTGGCAGCGGTCGTCTTCCACTGCGAGCGACGTGCACGCGTGTTGCTGCGCGACATCTTGCGCTTGGGAACAGCCACGGCTAACTCTCTTTCTCGTCGATCAAGCTCTGGAGTGCGGACCATCGGGGATCCAGCACCTCGTGCGTGTGGTCCGGGTCGTCCGCGAGCCGTGCGCCGCATTGGTCGCACAGTCCCGGGCAGTCCGGTCCGCACAGGGGCGTGAACGGGAGGTTCGTCACCACCGCGTCCCGCACCAGTTCCTCGAGATCGAGGCTCTCGCCATCGAACTCGAAGACGTCCTCCGAGGTCTCGTCCTCGTCGTCACGCCGCACGTCGGGGTACTCGAACAGTCCCTGCAGAGGAGCGGCAACATCCTGCCGCACCTCGTCGAGGCATCGTCCGCACTCCCCCGTCGCCGTCGCGTTGACGGTTCCGGAGACCCAGATGCCCTCCTGCACGGACTCGAAGCTCAGGTCGAGCGTCACGTCCGTGCCGACGGGCACACCGATCACGTCGGTGCCGAGGACCGCAGGGGCCGGGAACGTCTCGGAGACGAGCCGCTGCGCACCAGGACGCCGCACGATGTCACGCGCAGAGAACTGGAACGGCGATGCGGCGGGGCGTGAAGTGTGCACCACACGCGCCTCCAAGTTCGCTTCCGGTCCGCAAGGACCTCGGCCCGCACCCGAACGGCAGGGCCAGCGCACTATCGTACGGGATCCGGGCCGATTCGGCCAACCCGCGCGGCGACGGCGCCGGCGCTCAGGGACGCAGGGCCTCGTCGACCGCCTCGACCACGCCGTCCGGCACGTAGCGGCCGATCGGGCCGCCGTGCCGGGCGACGTCCCTCACCAGGGACGATGCGACGTGGCTGAGGGCGTTGTCTCCCGTGATGAAGACGGTCTCGATGCCGGTGAGCGAGCGGTTCATGAGCGCCATGGGGCGCTCGTAGTCGTAGTCCGTGCCGCCGCGCAGGCCCTTGACGATCACGGTCGCGCCCGCCTGCTTGCAGAAGTCGACCAGCAGGCCGTCGACCGGCACCACCTCGACCCCGTCGATCGGTCCGACCGCGCGGCGCGCGAGCGCGACGCGCGTCTCGAGGTCCAGCAGCGGGGTCTTGGTCGAGTTGTGGGCCACGGCGACGATGACGTGGGAGAAGACGGCGCGGGCGCGCGTCGCGATGTCGACGTGCCCCCACGTCACCGGATCGAACGTGCCCGGGAAGACTGCGGTGGTCATGCCTCGACGCTACCTCCTCCGACGGACACGTCGGGACCGCCGGCACGCGGCACCGCGTAGCGCACGGTGGTCTCCCCGTAGGCCTTTGCGGCGACCTCCTCGAGCGCCGACGGCCAGGGGGCGTCGCCCGCCCGCGTGGACCACTCCAGCACCACGATGCCGTCGGCGTCGACCGCCTCGGCGACCCCCTCGAGCACCGCGGCGAGCTCGTCCCGCGCGATGTCGTAGGGGGGATCGAGGAGCACCACGTCCCACGGGCCCGCGGCGCGTCCCAGGAACGGCCTGACCCGCTCCTTCACCACCCGCGCGTCCGGTCCCACCGCCAGGTCGCGGGCGTTGGCACGCAGCACGCTGACGGCGCGCGCGTCGGACTCGACCAGGGTCGCCTCGGACGCCCCCCGGCTCAGCGCCTCGAACGCGAGCGCCCCGGAGCCGGCGAAGAGGTCGAGCACGCGCGCCCCGCGCAGGTGGCCGCCGTGGTCGAGCCGGCTGAAGACGGCCTCGCGCACCCTGTCGGTGGTGGGCCTGGTGCCGCGCGGCGGCACGGCGAGCCTCCGGCCGCCCCAGCGGCCCGCGATGATCCTGGTCACGCCCTCAAGCGTAGGCGGGCTCGGCCGCGATGCGCCGCAGCACCTCCAGGCACGCACGCGCATTGTGGTACGGGCACTTCCACGGCCCCATCTTGAGGTCGCCGTCGTCGTCCGCCAGGGGCCGGTTCTGCGCATCGAGGCGGGCGAACCACTCGCCGTTCTCGCGGTCCACCACGTGAGTCTCGATGAAGTCCCAGGCACGGATCGCGGCCTTGCGGTCCTCCGGCCGCCCGCCGACCGCATAGGCGTTCAGCCAGCCGACCACGCCCTCCGCCTGCGGCCACCAGTGGCGGTCCGTGTCGGTCGGCCCGTCGACGGTGCCCGCGTACATGACTGCGCCGTCGCGGTCGACGCCGCGCTCGCGCACCGCCGCGGCAAGCCCGAGCGCGGCCTCGCGGGCCCCCCACTCGAGGTCCGGGTCCTCGATCCCGTGCTCGGTGAGCGCGGTCCACGCGTCCCACAGGAGCCACGACGCCTCGATGTCGTGCCCGTACGAGACGCCCGCGTCGCGACGCTCCCAGGACTCGTCGAAGTACAGGCCGCAGTGCGGGAAGGGCTCCTCGACCAGGATCGCCTCGAGCGTGGTCCGCAGCAGCGTCTCGAGCGACTCGCGCACCGCGGCGTCACCGCTGGCGCGGAGCAGCTCGGTGAGCGCCTCGAGCACGTGCAGGTTGGTGTTCATCGACTTGGGGACGTCGGGGTCACGCTCGGACAGCGCGGTCCGCTCGGTGGGCGTCCAGTCGCGCGCCAGCGCCTCGACGTAGCCGCCGTACTCGCGGTCGCGCGCGCTCGAGTCCAGCGCCGCCGCCAGCCACAGGGCACGGTCGAGCGCCGCCGCGTCCCCGGTGGTGCGCGCCCAGCGGGCGAGCCCGTAGACCGCGAAGGCCTGCGCGTACACCTGCTTGCGCGGGTCGACGACCGCGCCGTCCGCGCCCAGCGACCAGAAGACGCCTCCGTGGAGGCTGTCCCACATCGGGCCGGTCAGCGCGTCGTGCGCCTTCTGCCCGGTGGCCAGCAGGCGCTCGCGCTGCTCGGGCAGCGCCTCGGCCGCGGCGGCGAAGGTCCACAGGATGCGGGCGGCGAGCACGGCGTGACGCGGCAGCTCGTCGACGTACTCGAGGCGGCCGGTCACGCCCCCTCGCAGGGCGCCCTCGGCAGAGAAGGCGTGCGCCTCCCAGAACGGCAGGATGTCGGCGGCGAGCTCGCGCTGGGCCATCTGGCGCAGCGCGCGGAGCTGGAGGTCGTCACGGTCGAGCATGGCGTCCAATGTAACCGCTAACATTCCCGGCGGGGACATCGTTATGTCCCGGCGCGCCCGTGGGATTGATCACATCGTGCAGGGCCTGCATCGGCGTCATCCGCGGTCGAGGAACTTCTCCCGCTCCGGGTCCAGCATCTCCGCGATCGCGGCGGCGAGGGCCGGCTGGGCGGCGAGCTCGGGATCCTCCCGCACCAGGGAGGACGCCAGGTCGCGCGCCTCCGAGATGATCGCGGCGTCGCGGACGGCGCGCAGCAGCCGAAGCGAGTTGCGCCCGCCCGACTGCGCCGCGCCGAGCACGTCTCCCTCGCGGCGCAGCTCCAGATCCTTCTCCGCGAGCTCGAACCCGTCGGTGGTCGCGGCCAGCGCGGCCAGCCGCTCGTGGGCGACGGTGCCCGGCTCCGCCGCCGACACGAGCAGGCAGAGGCTCGGCCGGTCGCCGCGGCCCACACGGCCGCGCAGCTGGTGGAGCTGGGAGATGCCGAAGTGCTGGGCGTCGAGGATCACCATCGCCGTCGCCGCCGGCACGTCGACGCCGACCTCGATCACGGTGGTGGCGACCAGGACGGGCGCCGCGCCGTCCGCGAAGGCGCGCATCGCGGAGTCCTTCTGGTCGGGCGACAGCCGTCCGTGCATCACCCCGATCCCGACCCCCGCGAGCGCGGGCACGCCGTGCAGCTCGGCCGCCACCTCGGCGACCGCCGCGAGCGGCGGGCGGGACGGCTCGTCGTCCCCGGCATCGTCCCGGTCCCCCGGGGCGTCCAACGGGACGTCCTCCGGCTCCTCCTCGGTGTCGCCGTCGATCCGGGGGCACACCACGTACGCGCGACCGCCCGCGTCGATCTCCTCGCGCACGCGGCCCCAGATCCGCTCGACCCAGGCGGCGTTGCCGGCCGGGACCACGTGGGTCACGGTCTCCCGACGCCCGGCGGGCCGCTCGCTCAGCACGGATGTCTCGAGGTCGCCGAAGACCGTCATCGCGACCGTGCGCGGGATGGGCGTCGCCGTCATGACCAGCGTGTGGGGCACGCGCTCGCCCCGTGCGCGGAGCGCGTCGCGCTGCTCGACGCCGAAGCGGTGCTGCTCGTCGACGACCACCAGGCCCAGGTCCGCGAACTGGACGGTGTCGCCGAGCAGCGCGTGGGTGCCGACGACGATGCCGGCGGCGCCCGAGGCGGCCTCCGCGAGGGCCGCCCGACGCTCCTTCGACCCCTGCGAGCCGGTGAGCAGCGTCACCCGGGTCGCGCGGTCAGCCGCGGTGAGCAGCCCGCCGTCGGCGAGCGGGCCGAGCAGGTCGCGCAGCGATCGGGCGTGCTGCGCGGCGAGCACCTCGGTGGGCGCCAGGAGCGCGGCCTGCCCGCCGGCGTCCACCACCTGCAGCATCGCGCGCAGCGCCACCACGGTCTTGCCGGCGCCCACGTCGCCCTGAAGGAGCCGCAGCATCGGCGTCGAGCGCTCGAGGTCCGCCGCGATCTCCTCGCCCACCGACCGCTGGCCCGCGGTGAGGGCGTACGGGAGCCTGGCGTCGAGCGCGTCGACCAGGCCGTCGGCGGCGCGCGGTCGCGGCACCGCGGCGAGCGCGTCATGGTCGGCCCGCCGTCGCGCGAGCGCGGTCTGCAGCACCAGCGCCTCCTCGAAGCGCAGGCGGTCGCGCCCGCGACGGTGGTCGGACTCCGTCTCGGGCGTGTGCACCAGGCGCAGCGCCTCGAGCAGCGTGGGCAGCCCGCGCGTCTCGCGCAGGTCCGCGGGGATCGGGTCGGGGACGTCCTGCTCCGTCAGCGGATCGAGCACGGCGCGCACGGCGCGCGCGATGCGCCAGGTGGGCACGGACGCGGCGGCCGGGTAGAGCGGGATCGGGCGGGACGCCTCGGCGATCGCCTGATCCTCATCCGCGGCGTCGACCCCGACGATCAGGTAGTCGGGATGCGTGAGCTGGCGGCGACCGCGGTAGTCGCCGACCGTCCCGGTGAACAGCCCGCGCCGCCCGGGGCGGAGCTTGTCCTCGTGCATGCGGAGCACGCCCGCCCGCTTGGCGAAGAACGTCAGCTGCAGCGAGTCGCGGCCATCCGTCACGATCGCCTCCAGCATGGCGCCGCCCCGCGAGCGCATCTGCCGCACCGTCGCGGACCTGACCTGCGCCATCACGGTGACATGCTCGCCCAGCGCGAGGTCGCCCAGCGCTGTCAGCTCGCCGGGAGCGCCGTAGCGGCGCGGGTAGTGGCGGAGCAGGTCCCCCGAGGTGATGAGCCCCAGCTTCTCGAGCGAGTCGGCCGTGCGGGCGCCGAGCACCTTCGCGAGCGGTTCCGCGAGCAGGCCGGTCATCCCGGCGCCGCCTCCACCCCGATGAGGACGGGCGGCCACACCTGACCCCCGGCGTGGACGACGACCTCGGCCTCCGGGGCCCGCGCCTCGAGCGACAGCCGCGCGTGGTCGGCGACGCCCATCTCCACACCCCTGCCGAGGATGAGCGTCACGACGTCGGTGTCCCGGTCGACGATCCGGTCGAGATCATCGTCCAGGGCGTCGCCCGTGCTGTCCGCCACCGTGGTGGCGGCGACCGCCGCGCGCATGAGCGCGACGACGTCCTCGCCGGGCGTGGCGAGGGCCGAGGCCGCGACGGCCGCGATCACGTGGGCCTCGTGCGACGCGTCGATCACCACCAGGCGCGGCCGTCCCTTCCTCGCCGCGAGGGCGCGCGCCGCGCCGAGCAGCTGCGCGTCGCCCGCGACCACGATCGCCTCGGCGCCCGAGGCGTCGCGCACGGCGCGGGCGAGGTCGCGCCTGCCGAGCGCTCCCGGGTCGGGCACCACGAGCACCACGGCGCCCGCGTCGGCGAGGGGCTCCGCGAGCCCGGGGCACACGGTGAGCGCGACCACCCCGGTGGCGGCGCGGTCGTTCCCGATGCTCATCGCGATCGAGCGGACCACGATCTGGTGGGCGTGGGTCTCGGCGGCGATGTCGACGGCGCGGTGCGGGTGGTCGGTGTGGACGTGGGCGTGGACCAGGCCGTGGCCCGCCGTCACGGTGACGGAGTCGCCGACCTCCTCCAGGCGCGCGATCAGCTGGGCGCGGAGGTCCTCGGCACGCTCGGCGACGAACATCACCTCGTAGGCGCCGCCGTGCTCCTGGCCATGGTCGAGGTGCCCCGGCTGCGCGGTACGCCGCCGACGGCCGGGCAGCTCCCACTTCACCTCGGGGAAGTCCTTCAGCGCGTCGGGCCCGGCGATGGTCTCCGCGAGCATCTCGAGCTGGAGCACGAGCGCCGCCGCACCGGCGTCGACCACCCCGGCCTCGCGCGCGCTCGGCAGCTTCTCGGGGGTCCGGGCCAGCTCGGCACGCGCCCCCTCGACGGCGGCGACGATCACCGCCTCGCGGGTGCCGCGCTCGGCGGCGACGTCGGTGGCCGACCGCGCCGCGGCGCGCGCCACCGTGAGGATCGTGCCCTCGACCGGGGTGCTGACCGCGGCGTAGGCGGCCTCGGCGGCGCGGGCGAGCGCCTGCGCGATGCCGTGCGAGTCGACCTCCTCCAGCCCGCCGCGGTCGTCGAGCACCCGGAGCAGCGCGCCCAGGTACTGGCTGACGATCACCCCGGAGTTGCCCCGCGCACCCATGAGCACGCCTCGCGCGAAGGCGGCGGCCACATCGCGGTGGGAGGCGTCCGCGGGCAGGCGCGCGATGGCGCGGCTGCCCTCCTGAAGCGTGAGGTAGACGTTGGTGCCGGTGTCCGAGTCGGCGACCGGGAACACGTTGATCGCGTCGAGCTCGCCGCGCGACGAATGCACGGCCTCGAGACCCGAGCGCAGCCAGCGGCGCAGGGCGTGCGCTTCGCTCACTGAACACCTCCGGTCGCGGGCCGGCGCAGCGGTGGCCGCCCGCGTACTATCGTGGCACGGCCCGCCGACACGGCGGGCACCCGGCGACGCCGCGAGGCCCCTCGCGCGCGCATTTGCCGGACCCGGGATGCGTCGGTTACCCTAGTGCGGTTGCCCGAGCACCCGGGCCCCACAGATTTGCAGGCACCTATCGGCCTGCGCCGACTCTAGGAGAACTATCGTGGCTGCAAATTGCGACGTCTGCGGCAAGGGACCGTCCTTCGGTCACTCCATCTCGCACTCGCACCGCCGCACCAAGCGTCGCTGGAACCCGAACATCCAGCGCGTGCGTGCCGTGGTCGCCGGCACCCCCAAGCGTGTCAACGTGTGCACCTCGTGCCTCAAGGCCGGCAAGGTCACCCGCGCCATCTGACGCGGACCTGCCCGTCCCCGACGGACGCTCCCTTGACGGGGGCGTCCGTTTTCTTTTTCACGCGGCGCCGGCTCAGGCGCCGAAGTGGTCCCATCCCAGCCGGTCCGGCTCCTCGCCGTCGACCCGGATCCCGGCGAACGCGTCCGTCGTCTCGCCCACCACGGTCCACCCGCCGGGCACCATCGAGGCGCGCGGGAAGACCGCGAGCATCGCGTGGTCCTCGCCGCCGGTGAGCGCCCACGGGCGCGGGTCCACCTGGAGCTCGATGGCGACGAGCCGCGCGCCCTCGTGCAGCGGGACGTCGGCGCCGAGGATCTCGATGCCCACCTCGGACGCGCGCGCGATACGTGCCGCGTCGCGGAGCAGGCCGTCGGAGATGTCCATCAGCGCGGTGGCGCCGTGCAGGGCCGCCTCGAGGCCCGCGCCGATCCGCGGCCGCGGTCGGCGGAACAGCCCGATGCTCTCGGCGTCGATCTCCCGGCCCTCGGCGAGCTGGACGTAGCCGGCGGCCGCCGCGCCGAGCGGCGCCGAGACCGCGACCAGCTGCCCGGGCAGCGCGTCGGCGCGCGTGATCGGCTCGGTCCCGTGGGTCTCGCCGAGCACCGTGACGGAGACGATCACGTCGCGCGCGCCGGACAGGTCGCCGCCCACCACGCCCACCCCGTGCGGCTCGCACGCCTCGCGCAGCCCGTCGGCGAAGCGCAGCACCCAGTCCGCGTCGAGCGACGCGGGCGCCGCGAGCGTGACCTGCAGCGCGGTGGGGACCGCACCCATGGCGTCGATGTCGGCGAGGTTCTGCATGGCCGCCCGCCACCCCACGTCCTCGGGGCTGGACCAGTCCATCCGGAAGTGGACGTCCTGCACCAGGATGTCCGAGGAGACCACCAGGTCGCCGTCGACGGCGACCACCGCCGCATCGTCGCCCGGCCCGAGGATCTCGGAGTCCGTCACGGGCAGCCGCGGGGCGAACGCCGCGATGAGCGCGTCCTCCCCCATCTCGCCGATCGTCGTCATGGGGCCAGCGTAGGCCGGGCGGGACCGGGTCCGGACACCTACGCTGGCGGCATGGAGATGCCCCGCCCGACCGACGCCCAGAAGGACGCCTTCCGCTCGCTGGTGCCCGACGCGCCCGGCGTCGAGGTGCGACCGATGTTCGGCCAGCTCGCCGCGTTCGTGGGCGGGAACATGTTCATGTGCCTGTTCGGCGACCGCGTCGCGTTCAAGCTCGACGAGCCGGCCCTGGAGGCCGCGCTGTCCCGCCCCGAGGCCGCGCCCTTCGCGCCCGGCGGACGGACGATGCGCGAGTACGTCTCCCTGCCGCTCGCGGCCGAGTCCGGCGAGGAGACCGACCGGGCGCTCGCCTACGTCGCGACGCTGCCGCCGAAGCCGCCCCGCCGCTGACCGGGACGCGGCCGGCGCGGGTCCCGGCGCGGCGCCCGGTATCCTCTGCGGTGCGCCCATCGCCGCGCGCTCATCCCGTCAGCATCCGAGGAGCGCCTTCATGACCGAGCCCACCACCGCCCCCGCCGGGACGCCGCACACCGTCCTCGAGGACGTGGTCGGCGTCCTCACGGGCTGCACGCTCCTCGGCGTCGGCCTGGTGCTGCTCAAGGCCGGCGGCCTGGTCACCGGCGGCACCGCGGGTCTGTCGCTGCTGCTGAGCTACGCGATGCACGTGCCGCTGCCGGTCCTGCTCATCCTGGTCAACCTGCCGTTCATCGCGCTGGCCGCATGGAAGTCGGGCTGGACGTTCGCGCTGCGGTCCGCCGCGACCGTCGGGCTCGTGTCGATCACCTCGGCGGTCGCCCAGCAGTTCCTGCACATCGAGAACGTCGACACGGTGTTCGCCGCGATCGCCGCCAACGTGATCTGCGGCGTGGGCATCCTCATCATCTTCCGCCACAAGTCCTCCGTCGGCGGCTTCTCCGTGATCGCGGTCATGCTGCAGGAGCGCACGCGGATCCGCGCCGGTCACGTGCTGATGGTGCTGGACACCTCGGTGATCCTGCTGTCCTTCACCGTGCGCGAGCCGTGGGTCGTGGCGATCTCCGCTCTGGGCGCCATCGCGCTGAGCGTCATCATCACCATGAACCACAAGCCCGGGCGGTACACGGGCTACTGAGCCCGCTCACGCCTCCGCGGCGTGCAGCCACGCACCCCGGCGCGTGATCCGCCAGTACGCGATCCCCAGGAAGACCCCGCGCGCGGCGTTGAACAGCAGGAACGCGCGCCACAGGTCGTGGTTGCGGCCGTCGGGGATCCAGGCGAGCCCCGCGAGCAGCACCGGCACGAACACGACGATCACCGAGGCCGCCATGGTCCACGCCATCGCGCGCGTGCGTCCCGATCCCAGGAACACGCCGTCGAAAAGGTAGGCGCCCGCGGAGACCAGCGGCAGCCACACCACCCAGCCGATGTAGTCGTCGACCGCCTGCGTCACCTCGGGCAGGGAGGTCAGCACCGACACGAACGGGCCGGAGGCGACCAGGTACAGCAGCGAGAACGCCGCGCCGATACCGACGGCCGGCAGGGCGGAGGCGGCGACCGCCCGGTGGAAGGCGGGCACGTCGCGCGCGCCGATCTCGCGCGACACCATCGCCTCGGCGGCGTGCGCGTAGCCGTCCTGGCCGTAGCTGGCGAGCAGCATCAGCTGCATCAGGATCGCGTTCGCCGCGAGGATCTCGGGGCCCAGCCGGGCGCCGTACGCGGTGACGAACATGAGCACCGCGTAGATCAGCGCCGTGCGGATCACCAGGTCGGTGTTCATCGCCATGAGGCGGCGCCATCCCGAGCGCAGCCCGCGGCCGCGCCAGCGCCGCGCCCCCGCGCGCAGCGAGGACGGTGCCGCCCGCCACCACAGCACGAGCGCCAGCGCGAGGCCCAGCCACTCGGCGATCACGGTCGCCCAGGCCGCGCCCGCGGAGTTCCACCCGAGCCCGCCGACGAACGCGACGTCGAGGCCCAGGTTCACCACGTTGACGGTGGCGACGATCGCGAGCGGGCGGCGGGTGTCGCCCGAGCCCACGAACCATCCGCTGATCACCAGCGTGAGGAGCGCCGCGGGCACCGAGGTCATGCGGATCCACGCGTACTGGATCGCGAGCTCGCGCACGTCGCCGGCGGGCGCCAGCACCGACATCAGGGCCGGGATGGCGATCCACTGGAGCACCAGGGCCCCCGCGCCCAGGGCGACCGCGAGCAGCGCCGCGCGCTGCGCGTGCGTCAGCGCCGCATCGTCCCGTCCCGCGCCGCGCGCGCGTCCGACCAGCGACGTGGTGCCGGTCCGCAGGAACCCGACGAGCCACATCAGCGCGCTCAGGACCGTCGAGCCGAGCGCCACGGCGCCGATGTGCGTCGCGGTCGAGAAATGGCCCAGCATCGCGGTGTCGACGAGGCCCACCAGCGGCACCGTGACGTTGCCGACGATCGCGGGCCAGGCCAGGGAGAAGGCCCGGCGATGCGGGAGCGGCGCGGGTGTCACACGGCGACGTTACCCGGTCCGGCGGACGCCCCGGACGCCCCTAGGCTGAGAGGCATGATCCCCCGTCCGGCAGCCGCCGCAGCCGTGCTCGCCGCGGCCGCCGCACCCCTGCTGACGGGCTGCGCGTCGCCGCTGGTGGTCGACCCCGCGCCGTACGCCGCCGACGTCGACTGCGCGCGCGTGATGCTGGCCATGCCGGAGGACCTGGGAGGGCTGCCGGGGCAGCCCACGAGCTCGCAGGCGACCGCCGCGTGGGGCGAGGAGTACCCGCTCGTCATGCGCTGCGGCGTCGAGCCGCCCGGGCCCACCACCGACGAGTGCCTCAGCATCGAGACGTCGGCCGCGACCGTCGACTGGCTGGTGATCGACGAGGGCGGCACGTGGCGCACCGTGACCTTCGGGCGCTCCCCTGCGGTCGAGCTCGTGGTGCCGAAGGAGCGGGCGCAGGACGCGCTGGGCGACGTGCTCGCGGAGGTCTCCCCGGCGGCCGCCCTCGCGCCCGCCAACGGCCTCGAGTGCCGCTGACCCGGTCCCATCCGGTCCCGCCCGGCCCTTTCCCGGACACTCCGCACGGATCTGGGCGCGACACGCCGGTCAGGAGCGACGATGCGCGTCCCCCGGACGGCGTGTCGGCCCCGGTTCCGTGCGGGCTGTCCGGGGGCGGGAGGTCGGGCCGAGGCGCGGGTTGAAGCTCAGCGCAGCAGGCCCGCCGGGCGCGCCATCGCGGTCGCGAGGAGCGTCTCGACGAGCGCCGGGTACGCGATCCCGGCCGCCGCGGCCATCCGCGGGTACATCGAGGTGGTGGTGAAGCCGGGCATCGTGTTGATCTCGTTGACCACCACGCCACCGTCGGGCGCCACGAACACGTCGACCCTCGCGAGGCCCTCGGCCCCCACGGCGACGAAGGCGCGGCGCGCGAAGTCGGCGACCACGTTCGCCACGTCCGGCTCGAGGAACGTCGGGCACAGCAGCTGCACCGCGTCCTCGTCGAGGTACTTCGCCTCGAAGTCGTAGAACTCGTGGTCGCCGCCCGTCACGATCTCACCGGCGGGCGAGGCGAGCAGCCCGTCGGGCGTCGCCAGCACCGCAGTCTCGATCTCGCGGCCCACCTGGGCGGCCTCGATCAGCACCTTCGGGTCGTGCCGCACTGCCTCCGCGAGGGCCGTGTCGAGCGCATCCCACGACGACACCTTCGAGATCCCCATCGACGAGCCGGCGCGCGCGGGCTTGACGAACACCGGCAGCCCGAGCGCCTCGATCGCCTCCCGCTGCTCATCGGCGCCGAGCGCGGGGGTGACCACCACATCGTCCGCCACGGGCAGGCCGGCGGCCCGGAAGGCGATCTTCATGAACTGCTTGTCCATGCCGAGCGCGGACGCGAGCACGCCGGAGCCGACGTAGCGGACGTCGGCGAGCTCGAGCGCGCCCTGGATGGTGCCGTCCTCGCCCCAGGGGCCGTGGAGCAGGGGGAACACCACATCGATCGATCCGAGCGAGCTCACGGACCCCGAGTCGGCGACCTCGCGCCACTCGCTCACCCCGGCCTCGAAGGGCGGCACCACGACCGCGTCGGTCGGGGCGACCGACGGCATCTCGCCGTCGACGATCCGCCAGTCCTCGGGCCGGTCGGACACCCGCGTCCACCGTCCGTCGCGCGTGATCCCGATCGCGACCACGTCCCACCGGTCGCGGTCGATCGCGCCCAGCACGCCGCCGCCGGTGACACAGGACACGCCATGCTCCGACGAGCGGCCTCCGAACAGCACCGCCACCCGGGGTCGGCCCATCAGCCGACCTCGGCCTTGCGGGGACGCGACAGGAGCGTCTCCACCACGGTCGACGGCGGCACCTCGCCGGAGAGCATCCGCACCACGCCGTCGCAGATGGGGACCTCGACGCCCGCGGAGGCCGCGAGCTCGCGGATCGACTGCGCGGTCTTCACGCCCTCGGCCGTGCCACGGGTCAGGGTGATGGCCTCCTCGAGCGAGGCACCGCGCCCGATGTGCGCGCCCAGCGTGTGGTTGCGGGACAGCGGCGACGCGCACGTGGCGATGAGGTCGCCCATCCCCGCCAGCCCCGAGAAGGTCTCCGGACGAGCACCCAGCGCGAGACCGAGCCGGGTGATCTCCGCGAGCCCGCGGGTGATCACCGTCGCGGTCGTGTTGTGCCCGTAGCCCAGGCCGTCCGCGACGCCCACGCCGACCGCGATGACGTTCTTGTAGGCGCCGCTGAGCTCCACGCCGACCACGTCGGCGTTGGTGTAGGGACGGAAGTACGACGACGCCGTGGCGGCGGCCACGCGCTCGGCCGCCTCGGTGCTCGTCGACGCCACGACCGTCGCGGTCGGCTGCCGCTCGGCGATCTCGCGCGCGAGATTCGGTCCCGACACCACCGTCACACGGTCGTCGGGCAGGCCCCACACCTCGGAGATCACCTGCGACATCCGCTCGTGCGTGCCGAGCTCGATGCCCTTCATGAGCGACACCGCGAGAGCGTGGTCCGCGAGCAGCGGGCGGAAGGGCTCGAGGATCGCTCGCGCCCGTTGCGACGGCACCGCGATCACCACGAGCTCCGCGTCCGCGAGCGCCTCCGTCGCATCCGTGGTCGCGTGGATCCCGGCGGGCAGCTCGATGCCGGGCAGCGACGTGTCGTGGCGACGCTCGTCACGCACCGCACGGATCACCGCCTCGTCGCGGCCCCACAGGGTGACGTCGGTGCCCGCGTCCGCGAGGACGGCGGCGAAGGTGGTGCCCCAGGCGCCGGCGCCGAGCACCGCGGCGCGGGTCACCGCTTCTCCCCCTGCGCCCGCATGTCGTAGGGCTTCTCGGGCGGCGTCTCGCCTCGGATCTCCGCGACCATGCTCGTCAGCGTAGCCATGATGCGGTCCGTCGCGGCGCGCAGCGTCTCGGTGTCGACCTTCCCGCCGGCCACCCGGGCGCGGAGCTCGTCGAGGTCGACGGGCGGGCCGGCGACCACCGTGATGGTCTTGCGCGGGAACGGGTGCGGCACCTTCTCGTAGCGCCCGAGCAGCCGATGCGCGCCCCACTGGGCGACGGGGATCACGGGCACGCCGGTCTCGAGCGCCATGCGCGCGACGCCGGTGCGGCCCGCCATCGGCCAGAGGTCGGGATCGCGGGTGAGCGTGCCCTCCGGGAACATCGCGATCATGTCGCCCCGCTCGAGCACCTCGACGCCCTTGTCCACGGCCTCCTTGGCGCGCGACGTGCCGCGGTACACCGGGATCTGGTCGAAGCCGCGCAGCGCCGCCCCGATCACGGGGGCGGAGAACAGCGACGACTTGGCGAGGAACCGCACCACCTGCCCGTTGTTGTAGAGGAAGTGCGCGAGCGTGATGGGATCCGCGTACGTCACGTGGTTGGACACGGCGATGTAGCCCGTGTCCGACGGGAGGTGCTCGGCGCCGTGCCAGTCCTTGCGGGTCACGGACGTCATCAGCGCCTGGAGCGGTCTCGCGGCGTTGCGATAGAACCGGCTGGGTGCGGTGGCCATGCGGCTACTCGACCTCCGCCCCGAGCGCGGCGAGCTTCCCGCGGAAGCTCTCGTACCCGCGGTCGATGATGCCGATGCCGCGCACGGTCGAGGTCCCCTCCGCCGCGAGGGCCGCGATCAGGTGGGAGAACCCGCCCCGGAGGTCGGGCACCTCGATGTCGGCCGCCGCGAGCGGCGTGGGCCCGGAGATCACCGCGGAGTGCTTGAAGTTGCGGGCGCCGAACCGGCAGGCGCGATCCCCGAGGCACTCTCGGAACAGCTGCACGTGTGCGCCCATCTGGTTGAGCGCCTGCGTGAAGCCGAAGCGCTGCTCGTAGACCGTCTCGTGGACGATGCTGAGGCCCTTGGCCTGCGTGAGCGCCACCACGAGCGGCTGCTGCCAGTCCGTCATGAAGCCGGGGTGCACATCCGTCTGCAGCGCGATCGACCGGAGGTCGCCGCCCGGGTGGTAGAACCGGATGCCGTCCCGCACCACGTCGAACTCGCCGCCCACCTTGCGGAACACGTTGAGGAACATGCCCATGGTGCGCTGCTGGGCGCCGTGGACGAAGATGTCGCCCTTGGTCGCGAGCGCCGCGGACGCCCAGGAGCCGACCTCGATGCGATCGGTGAGCGAGAAGTGGTCGTAGCCGTGGAGGCGCTTGACGCCCTCGATGGTGATCGAGCGGTCCGTGTCGACCGAGATGATCGCGCCCATCTTCTGGAGCGTGTCGATCAAGTCCTTGATCTCCGGCTCGACGGCCGCGCCCTCGAGGTGGGTGATGCCCTCGGCCATCACGGCGGTCAGCAGCAGCTGCTCGGTCGCCCCGACGGACGGGTACGAGAGCTTGTGCTTGATGCCCTTCAGGCCGCTCGGCGCGGTGAGGTAGAGCCCGTCCTCCATCTGCTCGACGTGGGCGCCGAACTTGGTGAGGATCTCGAGGTGGAAGTCGATGGGCCGGTCGCCGATCCGGCACCCGCCCAGGTCGGGGATCACGGCGTGGCCGAGCCGGTGGAGCAGCGGCCCGCACAACAGGATCGGGATGCGCGAGGAGCCGGCGTGCGCCGCGATCTGCGCGGCGTCCGCCTTCACCAGCTCGCTGGTGTCCATGCCGAGCACGCCGGTCTCGACGTCGTAGTCGACGCCGACGCCGTGCAGCCGCAGCAGCGAGGACACCACCGCGACGTCGCGGATCTCGGGGACGTTGCGCAGGGTCGACGGAGTGCTGCCGAGCAGCGCCGCGACCATCGCCTTGGACACGAAGTTCTTGGCCCCGCGGACGGTGATCTCGCCCGTGAGGGGGCGCCCGCCGGTGACCCGGATGGAATCGGTCATGGGGACCATCATCCCCTACTCGCGGCGGCCTCACGCATCGTCCGACGTAGACTCGCCGCGTGACCGCCGCCGCCATCTTCGCCGGGCTGAGCACGCTGGACATCGTCCAGCTGGTCGAGCGCCTGCCGGCGTCGAATCAGAAGGTCGCGGCCCTGGACTTCCTGGTCGCGGCCGGAGGGCCCGCCACGAACGCCGCGGTCGCGTTCGCGCGCTGCGGCGGCGCACCGGCCCTGGTCACCGCGCTCCCGCGCCACGACCTCAGCGCGCTCATCCGCGCGGACCTCGACCGGTGCGGCGTCCGGCTCGAGGCGGTCGCGGCGTACGACGGCCCGCCCGTGACGGCCTCGATCATGGTGACGCGGGCGACCGGCGACCGCGCCGTGGTCTCGCCCAGCGGGATCGCGACCGCCGGCGGTGTGGCCGCCGAGCGCGAGACCCCGATCGACGGCATCGGGGCCGTGCTGGTCGACGGCTACTTCCCGGACGTGTCGCTGCCGATCGCGCGGCGCGCCCGCGACGCCGGCATCCCCGTGATCCTCGACGCCGGGTCGCACAAGCCGCACACCGATGAGGTGGTCGCCGCCTGCGACATCGCTGTGGTCTCGGATGACTTCGCGCCGCCCGGCACCGGCGGCGAGCCGTCGGCCGTGCTCGCCTACCTCGCCGGCCTCGGCGTCGCCACCGCCGTCATCACGCGCGGCGGCGGCTCCGTGCTGTTCTCGACGCCCGCATCGTCCGGCGAGGTCGAGGTCCCCCGGGTCTCGCCCGTGGTCGACACCCTCGGCGCGGGAGACTTCTTCCACGGCGCGCTGACGTGGCGCATCGCGTCGCTGGGACGGGACGATGCGCGGCTCGCCGACGACATCGCGTTCGCCTCCGCGGTGGTCGCGGAGTCGCTCGGCAGCTTCGGCACCCGGGCCTGGCTGGCCTGACCGGCGGCCGGCTCAGACGGACTCGGGGTGCATCTCGTCGAACGCGACGACCACGTCCGCCAGGTCGATCGTCGGGGCGACCAGCGCCGCGTTCGCGGCATCCACGCGATCCACCCACGCCACCGCCTCATCGAGCGTCCTCCCCGTCGTGACGCGCCGCTCGATGAGCCGTTCCCGCGCGCCCTCCCACGACGCCTCGATGCCCCAGAGCTCGGCCAGGAGCGGTCGGACGGCCGCCCACGGCCCCTCGGGCAGCGCCAGGTAGTTGCCCTCGGTGATCACCACGCGCGCATCCGGGTGGATGAGCATCCGTGCGGGCACCACGTCGTGGCTCTCGCGGTCGTAGTCCGGCGCCCACTGGGCCATGCCCAACCCCGAGCGCACCTGACGCAGCAGCGCGACGTAGCCGTCGACGTCGAACGTGTCGGGCGCGCCCTTGCGGTCGGCGAGGCCCTGCGCGGCCAGCGTGGACGCGGACAGGTGGAAGCCGTCCATGGGCAGGTACGCCGCGGGCGTGCCGTAGGCGCCGAGCCGCCGCACGAGCGCGGTCGCCGCCGTCGACTTCCCGGAGCCCGGGATGCCCGCGATCCCGATCACCACGCGGCCGCCGCCCGCGGCGAGGGCGCGCGCCCGCTCGGCGAGCATCTTGATCATGGCGCGGTCACGAAGATGTCCAGCAGCTCCGGATGGTGCGCGTGGACCAGCACGCCGAACACGACGGCGTCGAAGAGGAGGTGCACGGCCACAACGTACGGCAAGGACTTGGTCCGCGCGAAGATCCAGCCCTGCACCAGCGCGAACGGGATGGTCAGCAGCGGCCCCCAGGACCGGTAGCCGAGCTCCCACAGGAAGCTGACGAAGACGACGGCCTGGAGCACGTTGGCGAGCGGCATCGGGAAGTGGCGGCGCAGCAGGGCGAAGACGACGCAGATGAAGAACAGCTCGTCCCACAGGCCCACCGCGTTGACGCCGACGAACAGCCGCGCGATCTCTCCCCCGCTGTCCAGGTCCGGCCAGTTCGCGTAGACGCCCGAGGAGATGAAGTAGAACGGCAGGATCAGATAGCCCGCGAGCACCACGATCCCGAGGTAGATCCACATGGTCCGGGTCCATCGCTGGCCGGTGCCGATCGGGAACTGGATGGTCGACTCCTTGAAGACGAGCCGCGAGATCAGGGTCGGCACCAGGACGGCCGCGCCGAGCGCGAGGGTGAAGCGCATCATCCCGGCGTCCGACAGGTCCGCCTTGAGGGAGATGGTGGAGATGATCACCTGGCCGAGCGCGATCAGCCCCAGGTCGCGGCCGAGCGCCCGATCGACGATCAGACCCAGCACCACGCCCGCCGCGAGCGGCACGTAGCCGAGCGGGCGCACGTGCACGGCGAACAGCAGCACCGCGGCGCCCACCACCAGGACGGCGGCGGCGACCCTCAGCGCGAACCTCATGCAGGGACTATGCCAGATGCGTCGAGGCCCGCACCCCGGGCGGGGTGCGGGCCTCGACGGACGATGCGCGGCGCGGGGTCAGGCGTCGACGGGACGCGCCGCCTCGATCTCGACCTTGGGCAGGGTCTTGGCCGGGAGCGTCTGCGGACGCCACGCGGCGCGGGTGCCCTCGAACGCCGTGATGTCCTCCTCGTGCTGGAGGGTCAGGCCGATGTCGTCGAGGCCCTCCATGAGGCGCCAACGGACGTAGTCGTCGATCTCGAACGGGACCGTGAGCTCGCCGCAGGTGACCGTGCGGTCCTCGAGGGAGACCGTGATCTCCTTGCCGGGCTCGGTCTCGAGCAGCTTCCACAGCAGCTCGATGTTCTCCTGGGAGACGATGCCGGTCAGCAGGCCCTGCTTGCCCGAGTTGCCGCGGAAGATGTCCGCGAAGCGGGAGGCCAGCACCACCTTGAAGCCGTAGTCCTTCAGGGCCCACACGGCGTGCTCGCGCGAGGAGCCGGTGCCGAAGTCCGGGCCCGCGACCAGCACCGAGCCGTGCTTGTAGGCGTCCTGGTTGAGGATGAACTCCGAGTCGCCGCGCCAGGCGGCGAACAGGGCGTCGTCGAAGCCCGTCTTGGTGACGCGCTTGAGGTAGACCGCGGGGATGATCTGGTCCGTGTCGACGTTGGAGCGGCGCAGCGGGACGCCGACGCCGGTGTGGGTCGTGAACTTCTCCATGACTGTTCTCCTTGTCTCAGACCAGCGCCGCGGGGGCGTCGACCAGGTCGGCGGGGCTGGACAGCGTGCCGCGGACCGCGGTGGCGGCGGCGACCAGCGGCGACACCAGGTGGGTGCGGCCGCCCTTGCCCTGACGGCCCTCGAAGTTGCGGTTCGACGTGGACGCCGAGCGCTCCTGCGGCTTGAGCTGGTCCGGGTTCATGCCCAGGCACATCGAGCAGCCGGCGTTGCGCCACTCGGCGCCGAAGTCGAGGAAGACCCGGTCGAGGCCCTCGGCCTCGGCCTGCAGGCGCACGCGAGCCGAGCCGGGGACCACCAGGAAGCGAACGCCCTCGGCCTTGGTGCGGCCCTTGATCACGTCGGCGGCAGCGCGGAGGTCCTCGATGCGCCCGTTGGTGCAGGAGCCGAGGAAGACCGTGTCGATGGCGATCTCGCGCAGCGGGGTGCCCGGGGTGAGGCCCATGTACTCGAGCGCGTTGGCGGCGGCCTCGCGGTCGACCTCGTCGGGGATGTCGGCGGGGTTGGGGACCGCGGCCGAGAGCGGCAGGCCCTGGCCCGGGTTGGTGCCCCAGGTGACGAACGGCTCGAGGTCGGCCGCGTCGAGGTTCACCTCGGTGTCGAAGGTGGCGTCGTCGTCGGTGACCAGGGTGCTCCAGTAGGCCACCGCATCGTCCCAGTCCTGGCCCTCGGGGGCGTGGGGACGGCCCTGCACGTAGTCGAAGGTGGTCTGGTCGGGGGCGATGATGCCGGCGCGGGCGCCCGCCTCGATCGACATGTTGCAGATGGTCATGCGCGCCTCCATGGAGAGCGCACGGATCGCGTCGCCGCGGTACTCGAGCACGTAGCCCTGGCCACCGCCGGTGCCGATCTTGGCGATGATCGCCAGGATGATGTCCTTCGCGGTGGAGCCCTCGGGCAGCTCGCCGTTCACGTTGATCGCCATGGTCTTGAAGGGCTTGAGCGGCAGCGTCTGCGTGGCGAGCACGTGCTCGACCTCCGAGGTGCCGATGCCGAAGGCCAACGAGCCGAACGCGCCGTGGGTCGAGGTGTGCGAGTCGCCGCAGACCACCGTCATGCCCGGCATGGTGAGGCCGAGCTGCGGGCCGACCACGTGGACCACGCCCTGGTCGGCGTCGCCCAGCGAGTGGATGCGGATGCCGAACTCCTCGGCGTTCTTGCGCAGCGTGTTGATCTGGACGCGCGAGGTCTCGTCCGCGATCGGCAGGTCGATGTCGAGCGTCGGGGTGTTGTGGTCCTCGGTCGCGATCGTGAGGTCCGGGCGACGGACCGGGCGACCGGCGAGGCGGAGGCCCTCGAACGCCTGCGGGCTGGTGACCTCGTGGCACATGTGGAGGTCGATGTAGATGAGGTCAGGGGCGCCGTCCTCCCCCTTGCGGACCAGGTGGCTGGCCCAGAGCTTCTCGGCGAGGGTGGTTCCCATGGCGATCTCCTTGACCTGTCGACATCTCAGATATTGAGACGTTAGTATCGAACTATGGACAATCATAGCGGAGTCGGCGTGATCGACAAGGCCGCCGCCATCCTCGGTGCGCTCGAGAAGGGGCCCGCGACGCTCGCCGAGCTCGTCGCCTCCACCCATCTTGCGCGCCCGACCGTGCATCGGCTCGCGCTGGCGCTCGAGCACCACCACCTGGTGGGCCGCGACGTGAACGGCGCGTTCGTGCTCGGTCGCCGCTTCGCCCAGCTCGCGGCGACCGTGTCGGAGGACCGGCTGGTCTCCGCCGCGCAGCCCGTGCTGACCGTGCTGCGCGACCGCACGGGCGAGTCCGCGCAGCTCTACCGCCCCCACGGCGAGGAGCGCATCTGCATCGCCTCCGCCGACCGCCCCGTCGGCCTGCGCGACTCCATCCCCGTGGGCACCACGATGACCATGACGGCGGGCTCGGCCGCGAAGGTGCTGCTGGCCTGGGCCGAGCCCGAGCGCATGCACCGCGGCCTCGCCCGCGCCCGCTTCACCGCCGCCGAGCTCGAGAAGGTCCGCAACCAGGGCTACGCCGACAGCTCCGGCGAGCGCGAGCCCGGCGTGTCCTCGGTCTCGGCTCCCGTGTGGGGAGCCGCCGGCACGGTCATCGCCGCGGTCTCGATCTCCGGGCCCGCCGAGCGGCTCACGTCCAACCCCGGCGCGATCCACGCCGGCGCGGTGGTCGACGCCGCCCGCCAGCTCACCGAGGTGCTGCAGCGCACCGTCATCGCCTGATCGGCCTCATCGCCCGGGTCAGGCGGTCGGCGGCTCCCCCGTCAGCGCCAGCGACCTGAGGAACGCGGCGAACTCGGGCTTGCCCTCCTCGGTGAGGTGCAGGCCGTCCTCGAGCCACGAGTCGTGCCCCGCGACGTAGCCGCGCCAATCGGCGAACACCACGTTGCCGTAGTCGGCGGCCACGCGCTCCATCGCCTCGTTCGACGGTTGGACGTACGCGAAGCGTGCCGTCGAGTCGACCAGCACCACCCGGTCGCGATCGGCGAGCTGGTCGAGCGTGTCGCGCAGCGCGCCCTCCTTGACCGGCCCGGCCGTGCCCATGTGCATGATCACCACGGGGCGCAAGGTGCCGGCGCGCTGCGCGTCGAGCACCGCGCCCATGATGTTGCCGGGCGACCGGTTGATGGCCGCGTCGACCGTCGATCCGGAGATCTCCGCCTTCAGCACCTCGGCAGACCACAGCGAGACCGAGTCGCCGTAGATGGCCACGTCCTCGGTGGTGACGGTCGGGGTGGACGATGCGGAGGCCGGGTCCCCGGACGACGTCGCCTCGGAGGTCTCCAGCGGGACCGACGACCGCGCGACCACGGGCTCGGCGGTGATCGCGACGGTGGAGCCGAGCGCGGTATCCGTCGCCTTCGGCACGCCCACCGTGAACGACACCCCGACGATCAGCGCGAACGCGACCAGCACGCCGAACCCCGTGAGCAGGGAGCGCTGGTGCGCGACCAGGCCGTCGGTGCGCAGCCGCTGCCACCCGCGCCCGAGGGCGCCGTGGCGGATCGGCTCCTCGACCCACCGGTACGAGGCGGCGGCCACCACCAGGACCAGCGCGATGCGCATCGCCTCGACCCACCAGCCGTGCCAGGGGATGTCCTGCCCCGGCCGCGTCACCAGGAAGATCGGCCAGTGCCAGAGGTAGATGCCGTAGGAGCGCTCGCCGATCCAGCGCAGGCCGCGGTGGTCGAGGAGCGTCCCGAGCGGCGACGCCGGGTGCGTCGCGACCGCGATGATCGCGGCCACGAGCATCGACACCAGAAGGAAGCCGCCGCGGTACAGCCAGGAGCTGTACTCGTGCGCGTCCACCAGGATCCAGGCGAGGAGGGCGAGGAGCGTCACGCCCATCAGCCCGAGGGCACCCCGGGCTCCGCCGGCGATGCGGGCGGACGCGCGCCCCGGCCGCCACAGCGCCGCCAGCACGGCGCCCATCAGCACGGACATGGCGTGGGTGTCGGTGCCGAAGTAGACGCGCGTCGGATCGGCGTCGAGGGGGAAGCCGTGCCGGATCGACATCACGGTCATCGCGACGGTGGACAGCACCGCGAGGGTCCCCGCCGTCGCCAGCAGCGCGAGCCGCACCGAGCTGCGGCGGGCACGCGCGATGCCCCACACCAGCGCCACCACGGCGGGCCACACCAGGTAGAACTGCTCCTCCACGGCGAGCGACCACAGGTGCGCGAGCATGTTGCCGCGGCCGATGAGCTCGAAGTAGGACTGCTCCTGGGCGATGTACCACCAGTTCGACACATACAGCAGGGCCGCGGCGACGTTGCCGCGGAACCCCTCGATGGCGTCGCGGGCGACGGTCGCGGCGAGCAGGGCGCTGCCCGCGAGCATGAGCAGCAGCGCAGGCAGCAGTCGGCGGGCGCGACGCAGGTAGAAGCGCCCGAAGCGGATCCGGCCGTGCCGGGAGCGCTCCGTCATGAGCAGGGTGGTGATGAGGAACCCCGAGATGACGAAGAACACGTCGACGCCGAGGAAGCCGCCGGGCAGGGCGCCCGTCCCCAGGTGATAGACCACGACCGCGGCGACCGCGATCGCGCGAAGCCCGTCGAGCCCCCGGATGCGCATCGGGGTCGACGAGTAGTCGTCCGCGGAGCCGCGATGGCGGCTGACCACGGGCGGTGCGGCGACGGCCATGGCGCCTCCCTTCACGGGTTCCGACGGCGTCAGGCTACGTCCGAGCAGGGACGATGCGTGGGAGCCGCGCGCACCGGCGTGCCAGACCGTGCTCTCCGCCACGCGTAGGGTCGTGACCATGACGGAGGCGGTCGCGATCGTGGTGTTCGACGGCGACTGTGGGCTGTGCAACGGCTTCGTCGCCTGGCTGATCAGGCGCGATCGCCGAAGGCGGTTCCTGATCGCGGGCAGCGCGGGCGCTCCCGGGCGCGCCGTGCTCGAGGCTGGCGGGCTTCCCGCATCGATCGCGGCATCGTCGCTCGTGGTGTGGGACGGCAAGGCGGCAGCACTGCGATCCGATGCGGTGGCGAGGGTCACGGCAGGCCTGCCGTGGCCCTGGCGGGCGGGCATGGTCCTGCGCGCCGTCCCGCGGCGGATGCGCGACGCGGTCTACGACGCCGTCGCCCGTCGGCGTCCGCGCCGCCCGGCCGAGGACCCCGCCTGCGGCACGCCGCCGCCCGGGCTGGCCCAGGAATGGCGAAGCCGCCTCGCGTCCGTGGAGGACGCGAGGCGGCTCCCTCAGCTGTCGGCCGGCGCCTAGGGCTTGCCGGTCGTCTCGGGCTTGCCCGTGCTCTCGGGCTTCCCTGTGGTCTTCTCGGAGGAGCCTGCGGTGTCGGGCTTGCCCGGCGCCTTGCCGCTGTTGCCTGCCGTCTCGGGCTTGCCGGTGGTCTCGGGCTTGCCCGTGGACTTCTCGTCGGCCTCGTCGGCCTCGCTGGCCTCGTCCGTCGCCGCGGCGTCGTCCTCGACCGCCTGGTCCTCGGGGTCGACCCAGACGCCACGCGCGTGCTGCGAGACGCCCTGGCCGAACTCCTTGCCGGTGGAGTCGGTGGTGGCCATCCACTCGAGCATCGCGGCCACGCGCTCGTGGACCTCGGCGGAGGCCTCGGAGCCGTTCTCACGGATCTTCTCGGCGGCGGCCATGAGCGCGGCGGCGGAGCCCTCGTCGAGGTCCTCGTCCTCCTCGACGGCCTCGGCCAGGTGCTCGACGGCCTCCTCGACCTCGCCCTCCTCGGCGAGCTTCTCGGCCTCCTCACACGCCTCCTCGGTGCCGCCGTCCCCGATGCCCAGGTCCTCGAGGGCCTTGTCGACCGGGTACAGCAGGTCGCCGGGCGCCGCATCGTCCGCTGCGGCGGCGGTGCCGAGCAGACCCGCACCCACCAGCGCGCAGGCGCCCGCGATCGCGGCACGGATGCGCCAGCGCGAAGGCGCCGCCGCGGGCACGGGGAGGGGGCCCGCGGCCCCCGCGGCGACAGCTGCGAGCACGGCGCCCGCGCGGGCGGCCTCGGAGCCGTCGGGCGCGATCGACAGCGCGCGGAGCGCGTCGACCGCGGGCGCGGCGTCCTGCAGGGCCTCGGGCGCGTTCCCTCGCAGGAGGCGCTCCGCGTCGCGGTCGGTGAAGTCGTTGCTCGTCATGCCTGTGTCATCGCACGAGCGGCCGGAAAGGTTACATCCGCCGCGCGAGCCGCACGCGGAGCGACTGGAGCGCCCGATGCTGCGACACCTTCACCGCGGACTCGCTCTTGCCCATCACCTCCGCGGTCTCACGCACCGAGAGCTCGCCGACCACGCGCAGGAGCAGGATCTCCCGCTGGTCCCGGCTCAGGCCCTCGAGCAGCGCGGCCGCCGCCTTGGCCTCGTCACGCAGGAGCGCCTGCTGCTCCGCCGAGGGGACCGTCTCGCGCATGAGCCGGTCATCGGGCTCGCCCGACGTCACCTGCGGCCGCCGGCCAGCCTTGCGATGCGCATCGACCATCCGACGATGCGCGATCGAGAACACCCACGCGCGGAAGTCCGCCTCGTCGCCCTTGAACGACGAGAGGCCGCGCGCGATGTGGAGGAAGGTGTCCGCCGCCTCGTCCTCCGGGTCCGGAGAGCCCCGACCCGCGAGGTAGCCGCGCACCGGCCCGGCGAGGTCCTGGTAGAGGCGCGTCCACGCCCACTCCTCGCCGGTGCGCGCGGCCGCGAGCACGCCGTCGAAGGCGGCGCCGAGCGTCACGCGCGCGCTCCTCGGGAGCGCGCGGAGCGGCGAGCCGCACGGGAGAGGGGGGCGTGCATGGCGGCGACGGTAGCACCGGCTCCAGCGCGACGCGCAAACCGACGCGGGCACGGCGCCGGTCCGGAACCTGCCGGAAAGCACGAAACTCCCCGCCGCTGACGGCGAGGAGTTCGATGAGTAGCCCCGACGGGATTCGAACCCGCGCTACCGCCTTGAGAGGGCGGCGTGCTAGGCCGCTACACAACGGGGCCCTAGCTGCTCCGGCTGCCGTTTCGGGCGGCTGGCGCGAGATAAAACTGTACACGACCGCGAGCCGATTCCAAAATCCGCTCGAGCGCCGCTCTCCACGCCCGCGGCTCGCCCACGGTCGGCCCCTCCATCCTCGCATCGGGAACGGAGCCTGAGGGACGCGCGCCGCCGGGAACCGCATCGCAGGGGAGGCTCAGCGTCCGCGATCGCGGCGTGCCCACGCTCAGCCTCCCCTGCCGGGCCGAGGGGGCGCGAGATCGACCGTGAGACTCCCCGACCGGACCGGGGAACGCGCGTTCCGATGTGCCGGGCAAGCCCTCCCCCCGGCCGGGTGATCCTTGCGCATCGGCTGGGCGTTATGTAAAGTTGAGTGCAGGCGGCTCAACCCCGTAGTCGTACAGTGCTTTACCAGGAGGTTCCCATGACCGCTCAGCCCTACGCCCCTGACCAGCAGGAGCAGCAGAGCGCTCTTCAGCAGTTCGGCCAGGATTTCACCGCGCTGGCCGAGCAGGGCGCTCTCGACCCCGTCATCGGACGCGACGAGGAGATCCGACGCGTCATGCAGGTGCTCACGCGCCGCACCAAGAACAACGCCGTCCTCATCGGCGAGCCCGGCGTCGGCAAGACCGCGATCGTCGAGGGCCTCGCCCAGCGCATCGTCGCCGGGGACGTCCCCTCCTCCCTCAAGGACCGTCGCGTGATCGAGATCGCCATGAGCTCGCTCGTGGCGGGCGCCGCGTTCCGCGGCCAGTTCGAGGAGCGCCTCAAGGGCATCCTCAAGGAGGTCGAGGAGTCCGAGGGCCGGATCATCCTGTTCGTCGACGAGCTCCACACCATCGTGGGCGCCGGCAAGGCGGAGGGCTCCGTCGACGCGGGCAACATCCTCAAGCCGATGCTCGCGCGCGGCAAGCTCCGCATGATCGGCGCCACCACGCTGAACGAGTACCGCGAGCACGTCGAGACCGACTCCGCCCTGGAGCGCCGCTTCCAGCCCGTCTACGTGGGCGAGCCCAGCATCGAGGACACCGTCGCGATCCTGCGCGGACTGCAGGAGAAGTACGAGGTCCACCACGGCGTGAAGATCACCGACGAGGCGATCGTGCAGTCGGCGAAGCTGTCCGACCGCTACATCACCGAGCGCTTCCTGCCCGACAAGGCGGTCGACCTGATCGACGAGGCCACCTCGGCCCTCAAGATGCAGCTCGACTCCATGCCGATCGAGCTCGACCGCGCGCGTCGCCGCATCATGCAGCTGGAGATCGAGCGCACCCAGGTGGCGAAGGACAAGTCCGAGCACGCCAAGGCGCGCCGCGAGGAGATCGACCGCGACATCACCCGCCTCAAGGAGGACTCCGACCGCCTCAACATGCGGTGGGCACGCGAGAAGGACCTGATCGTCCGCGTCTCGACCGCCACGGAGCGGCTCGAGTCCCTGCGCGGCGACCTCGAGCGCGCCGAGCGCATGGGCGAGCTGGAGAGGGCCGGGCGCATCCGCTACGGCCTCATGCCCGCCGCCGAGAAGGAGATCGCGGCGGCGCGCGCCGAGCTCGACGCCATCCCCGCCGAGGAGCGCATGCTCCGCGAGGAGGTGACCGGCGAGGACATCGCGGGCGTGGTCGCCAAGTGGACGGGCGTGCCGGTCGAGAAGCTGCTGACGGACGAGTCGAGCAAGCTCGGCCACCTGGAGGACCGGCTCCACGAGCGCGTGGTCGGCCAGCACCGCGCGATCGCCTCGGTGGCCGACGCGATCCGTCGCGCCCGCGCGGGCATCTCGGACGCGAACCGGCCGATCGGCTCGTTCCTGTTCCTCGGCCCCACCGGAGTCGGCAAGACCGAGCTGGCGCGGGCGCTCGCCGAGCAGCTGTTCGACGACGAGCGCGCCATGATCCGCATCGACATGTCCGAGTACATGGAGAGCCACGCGGTCAGCCGCCTCATCGGCTCCCCTCCCGGCTACGTCGGCTACGACCAGGGCGGCCAGCTCACGGAGGCCGTCCGCCGGCGCCCGTACAGCATCGTCCTGTTCGACGAGGTCGAGAAGGCCCACCCGGATGTGTGGAACGTGCTGCTGCAGGTGCTGGACGACGGCCGCCTGACCGACGGCCGTGGCCGGACGGTCAACTTCACCAACACCATCATCGTGATGACGTCGAACCTGGGCTCGGACATCGTCCTGGCCTGGGACGGCGAGGACCGGGCGGCGCTCGAGGACGACCTGCGGGCGGTGCTGCGGCGCGCCTTCCGGCCGGAGTTCCTCAACCGGCTCGACGACGTGGTGGTCTTCGACCGCATCGACCCCGCCGCCATGGACGGGATCGTCGCGACGGAGCTCGCCAAGACCATCGCGCGCCTCGCGGAGAGCAAGGACATCGCGCTGACGGTGGACGATGCGCTGCGCGCCTCGCTCGCCGCGGACGGCTTCGACCCGCAGTTCGGGGCGCGGCCGCTCAAGCGGCTGATCCAGTCGCGGCTGCTCAACGAGCTCGCCAAGGAGATCGTCGACGGCCGGGTCGGCGAGGGCGACGCGGTGACCGCCGGCTGGGACGGCGAGCGCGTGACGCTGACAGTCGCCTGACCACCCCCGACAACGACAGAGGGCCCGCCGTCAGGCGGGCCCTCTGTCATGAAAGCTGGGCTACAAGGATTCGAACCTCAACTAACTGAACCAGAATCAGTCGTGCTGCCAGTTACACCATAGCCCATCAGGTTCTTGCCGAACCGAGGTACCACTGTACCCGAGACCGAGCCCGAAACCAAACCGGCCGCTACCCGGCGGGGGCGATGCTGTCGAGCACAGCGACACCGGCGGAGTCCGCGTCGCAGCGCTTCCCCTGGCGCCCGAAGTAGGTGTCGTCGTGCGCGCCGCCGGGCAGGTCGGCGAGCACGGCGAGGGTCCCCGTCCCGCGGATCGGATCGCCCGGCAGGTACGTCTCCGCGTCGACCACCACTCCCCCGCCGCCTCCCGGAGCTGCGCCCGGCGGCCACACGATCCACGGCATCGTCCCGTCTCCGCGATCGAGCATGAGGCAGCCGTCGTCGAGCGCCGTCACGGTGCCCGCGAACTCGAGGCGCGCGCCGGGGATCTCACCCACCGAGGACTGCCGGACCACGTAGCCCGCCTCGCCGTCGTCGTCTCCGTCCGAGCAGCCGACGAGCAGCGAGGCGGCGAGCAGCAGCGAGGGGGCCGCCACACGGGCCGGCGACCAGCTCCGACGGTCACCCATCCGCATGCTCGAGCCAGTCGAGGACGGCGACCCCTGCCTCGTCCGCGTCGCAGAAGGCCCCGAAGCTCGAGAAGTAGCTGTCGGCGTTCGACCCGTCCGGCAACTCTCCGAGGGACACGAGCGCCCCCACCCCCGTGATCGCGTCGCCGTCGCCGAACTCCTGTCCACCCGAGAGCACGACGTCGCCGGAGTCGCCCTGCTCCGCATCCGGGGGCCACACGATCCACCGGGTCTCGCCGGTCGGCAGCTCGAGGTTCATGCACCCGTCGCCCGCGACGTCGATCACACCGTTGACGGGCTCGCGGTCGGACGTGACCTCGTCGATCTGGTTCTGGCGGGGGACGCCGAATCCTGCCTCGGCATCACGGCCCGCGCCGCAGCCGGCGACCGCGAGCAGCGCGATCGCGCCGAGCGCCAGGTACCCCCTCATGGGGTCACCGTACGCCCAGCACCCCTGGCAGGTCATGGAGGGAGGCGAGGCGGACCAGGCCGTCGCGGGGCACGCCGTGACCGGCGAGGCCCTCGGTGTCGCGGGAGTGCGCGCCGGGGCGCTCGATCCACACGCCGAGGCCGAGCCCGGCGGCGACCGCGGCGAGCGGATCGACGTCGAACTCGTCGCCCACGTACGCGACCTCGGCCGGCTCCAGACCGAGCCGCTCGCACGCCAGCGAGAACACGCGAGGATCCGGCTTGCCGAAGCCGAGGGTGTCGACGCCGACAAGCATGGGCACCCTTCCGAGCCCGCAGGACTCGAGCTTCAGGACCTGATAGTCGAACGCCGCATTCGACAGGGCGCCGTACGGGATGCCCGCGTTCTCGAGAGCGTCGAGCACACCGTCGGCGTCCGGGTACGGCGACCAGCCCTCACGGAAGTAGCGCTCGAACGCACCGTCCCACTCGGCGTACGCCGCATCGTCCAGATGGGGGCCGCCGTAGGCGGCGTGGAGGTCGTTCGCTCGACGATGCCGCTGCTCGCGATGCGTCATCTCACCGCGGGTATGGGCGCGGTACCAGCCGTTCGCATCGTCCCGCCAGAACTGCACCAGCTCGTCGTGGTCGACCTCGCCGAGGTAGTCGACGGCGACCCCGGCGAGAGCGTGCCGGAAGGCGCCGCGCGTGTCGACCAGGGTGTCGTCGACGTCGAACAGGACGCCGCGGATGGGTGGGGTCATGCGGGCCAGCCTAGGCGCGTTCACCACCGCCACCTCACCCACCGTTCGGGACAGTCAGTCCTCGATCCTCGGCGCCGCGGGTCCTCCCGGGACACTGAGTCCTCATGGGCGCCGCGGGTCGCGAGCGCCAGAGGACTGACGGTCCCGGGAGGCGCGATTCAGGCGCGAGAGGAGGACTGAGTGTCCCGACAGGAGGACGGGGCCGGCTCAGAGGCTCGCGCGCAGATTCCGCAGCCGCGTCAGCGACTCGTCCTGGCCCAGGATCTCCATCGACTCGAACAGCGGCGGCGAGACCAGGCGGCCGGTGACCGCGACGCGGAGCGGGCCGAACGCGAAACGCGGCTTGATGCCCATCTCCTCCACGAGCTTCGCGGTGAGCGCCTCCTGCTGCGCGGCCGGCGAGAAGTCCGTCAGCCCCTCCAGGACGGCGATCGCGGCGTCGAGCACGTCGGCGGCGTTGTCGGGCAGCTTGGCGCGCGCGGCGTCCTCCACCACGACCTCGGAAGCCCCGATGAACAGGAACCCCAGCATCCCGGGCGCCTCGCCCAGCAGGTTCATGCGGGTCTGCACCAGCGGCATGGCCTCGGCGAGGGTCTGCTCCTCGTGCGGCGTCAGGCTCTGCGCGGAGTCGGAGGACAGGAAGCCCGCGGCGTGGAGGTACGGCACCACGCGCGCGGCGAGGTCGCCCACGGGCAGCGCCCGCATGTGCTCGGCGTTGATCGCCTCGGCCTTCTTGAGGTCGAAGCGCGCCGGGTTCGGGTTCACGTCCGCGATGTCGAACGCGGCAACCAGGTCGGCGGGCGAGAACACGTCGCGGTCGGGGCCGATCGACCACCCGAGCAGCGCCAGGTAGTTGAGCAGCCCCTCGGGGAGGAAGCCACGGTCGCGGTGGTGGAACAGGTTGGACTCGGGGTCGCGCTTGGACAGCTTCTTGGTGCCCTCGCCGAGCACCATCGGCATGTGCGCGTAGGACGGCACGGCGTCGGCGATGCCGAGCTCGACCATCGCCCGCCACAGCACGATCTGCCGCGGCGTCGAGGACAGCAGATCCTCGCCGCGCAGCACGTGGGTGATCTTCATCAGCGCGTCGTCGACCGGGTTGACCAGCGTGTAGAGCGGGATGCCGTTCGCGCGGACGATCACGTAGTCGGGCACGGTGCCCGCGGGGAAGGTGACCGTGCCGCGGATCAGGTCCTCGATGGTGATGTCCTCGTCGGGCATCCGCATGCGCAGCACCGGCTCACGCCCCTCGGCGCGGAACGCGGCCTTCTGCTCCTCGGTGAGCGAGCGGTCGAAGCCGTCGTAGCCCAGCTTGGGGTCGCGGCCGGCCGCGCGATGGCGCGCCTCGATCTCGTCGGGCGTCGAGAACGACTCGTACGCGTAGCCACCCTCGACCAGCTTCGCGACCACCTGCGCGTGCAGGTCGTGCCGCTGCGACTGCCGGTACGGACCGTAGGGGCCGCCGATCTCGGGGCCCTCGTCGTAGTCGATGCCCATCCAGCTCATGGCGTCGAGGAGCATCTCGTAGCTCTCCTGCGAGTCGCGCTCGGCGTCGGTGTCCTCGATACGGAACACCATGTCACCACCCGTGTGCCGGGCGTAGGCCCAGTTGAACAGCGCGGTGCGGACCATGCCCACGTGGGGCAGGCCGGTGGGCGACGGGGAGAAGCGGACGCGGACCTTGCTCATGAGTTTCCTTGCGGTGATGCGGATGGACGATGCGGTGGTGGCGACGATGCGAGGCGCGGCGTGCGCTCAGCCGCGCCGGATGACGGGGTTGCGCAGGACGCCGAGGTCCTCGATCTCGACCTCGACCACGTCGCCGTGGTGGAGGGCGGTCACCCCGGACGGGGTGCCGGTGAGGATGACATCGCCGGGGAGGAGCGTGGTGACCTCGGAGACCATCGATACGGCGTGCATGACGTCGAGGAGCATGTCACGCGTGTTGCCGTTCTGCGTGGCGTTGCCGTTGATGCGGGAGGAGATCTCGACGTCGTCGTGCGCGAGCTCGGTCTCGATCCACGGGCCGAGCGGCAGCGAGGTGTCGAACGCCTTGGCGCGGAACCACTGGTCCTCGAGGCGCTGCAGATCGCGTGCGGTGACGTCGTTGGCGCAGGTGTAGCCGTAGATGTACTGCTCGGCGTTCTCGGGGCTGACGTCCTTGCACACGCGCGAGATGATCACGGCGAGCTCGGCCTCGAGCTGCACGTCCTCGCTGTAGGACGGCAGCACGATCGGGTCGTCCGGGCCGATCACGGCGGTGTTCGGCTTGAGGAACAGGATCGGGACGTCCGGGGCGGGCCCGCGGTGCGGGATCTCCTTCGCGTGCGCCTCGTAGTTCTTGCCGAGGCACACCACCTTGGAGCGCGGGATCACGGGCGCGAGCAGGCGCACGTCGTCGGTGAGCTTGATCCGCTCGCCGGTGACGGTGCCCGGCGTGTACATGGGGTCTCCGGTGAGGACCACGAGCTCCTCGGCTCCGGGATCGCCGTCCACGATCGCGAAACGGGGCTCTTCTCCGGTGGTGAAACGGGCGATACGCATGACCTCCAGCGTAGCCGCTCGGACCTGGGCCGCCCTGCGTCCGGGGGCGTGCCTACGATGAGAAGGTGATCTCGCGCATCGGCATCGTCTCGGCGGCCCACGCCGGGTTGACGAGCCTGCTCGCGCGCACGGACCGCTACCCCGATGCGTCGCTCGGCGACGCGTGGCGCGACCGCCGCACCACCGACATCCTCACGCACGTCCACGCCTGGCACCTGCTCCTCGAGGGCTGGCTGGTGGACGATGCGGCGGGCAGGCCCGTGCACTACCCCGCCGAGGGCTACACGTGGGCGATGCTCGGCGAGCTCAACGACCGGATCTACGACGACCTGCGCGCCCTCGACTACGCGGAGGCGCGCGCGAGGCTCGTGGCGTCCCATGCCCGCGCCGTGGCGCTGGTCGAGTCGCTCTCCACGGAGCAGCTGACCCAGCCCCACGCCTACGCGTGGCTCGGGGACGAGGCGATGGCGAACGTCGCGCACGAGTGCCTCGGCGCCCACTACGCGTGGGGCGAGCGGGTCCTCGACGCCGCCGGGATCGCGTGAGCGCCCGCGTCGACGGGCTCGACGCCGCGCGCGGCCTCGCCCTCATCGGGATGTTCGCCGCGCACGTGGGCGACACGGGTCGGCGGGGCTCGGACGCGGACGGCTGGGGCTGGCTCGTCGTCTTCGACGGACGCGCGTCGGCGCTGTTCGCGGTGCTCGCGGGCGTGTCGATGTCGCTCATGCTCACCGGCCGTGGCGGTGCGGCGTCGGCGGGCGCGGTGGCCCACACACGGGCGCGGATCGCGGTGCGCGGCGGGCTGCTGCTCGTGCTGGGCTGGATGCTCGCCTGGCTCGAGACCCCGGTGGACGTGATCCTCGACAACCTCGGGATCATGTTCCTGCTGGTGCTGCCCGCGCTCGCGTGGAGGCCCGCCGTCCAGGCCGCGGCGGGCGCCGGCGTGCTCGTGGTCGGCGGACCGCTGCTGGGCTGGGCGGACCCGTGGCTCGCGCCGTTCGACGGTCCCGTGATCCACGAGCTCTGGTCGACCCACTATCCCGCGCTCGTGTGGAGCGGCTACCTCCTGATCGGCCTCGCGATCGGCCGCTGGGCGCCCTGGCGCGGCCCCGACCTCGCGTCGCTCGCGGGCGGCGGCGCCATGGTCGCGGTGGGCGTGTACGGCCTCGGGCTCGGACTGGGCGGGTCATGGACGGACGATGCGGGCGTCGCCTGGGCGTCGGTCGCGCCCCACAGCTACACGGGCTTCGAGATGCTCGGCAACGTGGGCGTGGCGGCCGCGGTGATCGGCGGGTGCGTGGCGGCGGCGTCGGCCGCGCCCCGCGCGATCTGGCCGCTCGCGTCGACCGGGCGCATGACGCTCAGCCTGTACGTCGCCCACATCGTGGTGATCGCGATCGTCGGCGACGCCATGGTGTGGGAGCCGTCGAACGTCGCGTGGGTGGTGCTGACGGGCGCCGCGGTGACGGCCGCCTGCGTCTGGCGTGCGACCCTCGGCCAGGGGCCGCTCGAGCGGGTCCTGGCCCGCGCATCGTCCGCCGTCGCCGACAGCGCCGTGCCGCGGACACCGCTGGGCGGCGCCGCGTGAGCGTGATCGACTGGCTCCTCGCGGGCGACCCCGCGATCCGCTGGCAGGTGCGCCGAGACCTGCTCGACGATCCGGAGGGCGCGGCGCTCGACCGCGACCTGGTCGCGCGGGAGGGCTGGGGTGCGGCGCTGCTCGCGATGCAGCGGGAGGACGGGTCGTGGGCGGGCGGTGCCTGGTGGCCCGCGGAGCGGCCCGACCCGGACGACGGCCAGCCCTGGACCGGCACGGCCCACGTGCTGATGCTGCTGGTGCGCCTGGGCGTCGATCCGGGCTCGCGACCGGTGCGCGCGGCGGTGCGACGCGCGTTCGACGGCGTGCGGTGGGAGGACGGGGACGCGCCGTTCCTCGAGGGCGAGGACGAGGCGTGCACGCTCGCGACCGCGATCGCCGTGGGCGCGTACTTCGGCGAGGACATGCGGGGCCCGGTGCGGCGCCTGCTCGCCGACCGCCGCCGCGACGGCGGGTGGAACTGCGACCCGCCCGCGAGGTCGCAGCGGTCCTCCCTGCACTCGACCATCGGCGCGCTCGAGGCGCTGGAGCTGTACCGCCGCTCGCGGGAGCCCGAGCCGGCGGTGGCGATCGCGATGGAGGACGCGCACGCGCTGCTCCTCGAGCGCGGCCTGATGTACCGGCGCTCGACGGGCGAGGTGATCGATCCCGCCTTCCAGCGGTTCTCGTTCCCGCCGTACTGGCACTACGACGTGCTGCGCGCCCTCGACCACCTGCGCTCCACCGGATCCCCGCCGGATCCGCGGCTCGCGGAGGCGATCGCGCTGGTGCGGTCCAAGCAGACCTCTGCGGGACAGTGGCCGCTCGAGAACACGCACCGCGGCGACGTGCCGCTCACCCTCGAGGACGGCGACGGGCGGCCGTCCCGGTGGAACACCCTGCGGGCGATGCGCGTGCTCGCGTGGTGGGAGGGCGCGTAGGGCTCCCTACGCCGGCGGCAGCGGCAGGGTGGCCTGGTCGGGCGCGACGACCCGCGTCGGCCGAGGCGCCGTGCGCACCGCCCCGATCCCGGCGACCGTGACCAGCGCGATGCCCAGCGCGATCGTCACGGTGAGGCGCTGGCCGAGCAGCACCAGGCCGGTGAGCGCGGCGAGCGCGGGCGCGAGGGCCATGAGGATCCCGAAGGTCTCCGCCCTCAAGCGGCGCAGCGCCGTGATCTCGATGCCGTACGGGATGGCCGAGGACAGCACGGCGACCGCGAGGCCCAGGGCGAGGATCCGGGGATCCGCGAGCGCCGCGCCCGCGGTGACGACCGCGGCCGGCAGGGTGAGGACCGCGCCGACGCCGGTCGCGAGCGCGAGGCCGGTCAGGCCAGCCATCGCGGCGCCCGCGGCGCGCGCGAGCAGGATGTAGCCAGCCCACAGCAGCGCGGCGCCGACCGCGAAGGCGACGCCGAGCAGGTCGAGGTCGTGGGCTGTCCCCCCGAGCAGCGCGACACCCGCCGCCGCGGTCACGGCCCACAGCAGGCCGCGCAGGCTCCGGCTCGCGACCACGCTGAGGACCAGCGGGCCGAGCACCTCGATCGTGACCGCGATTCCCAGCGGGATCCGGGCGATCGCGAGGTAGAACATCACGTTCATCGCGGCCAGGGTGACGCCGTATCCGATCACCAGGGGCCAGTGACCGTGCGCGGCGCCGCGAAGCGCGTGCCGCGCGATGAGCAGGAGCACGAGCGCGGAGAACACCAGCCGCAGCGCGACCATCGCGACGGGGCCGACGGTCGGGAACACCATCACCGCGATCGCCGCACCCGCCTCCTGGCAGAGCAGCCCGAGCAGGACCAGGAACGGCGCCGCGGCGTGGGCGCGGGACGTGTCGGGCATGGCCCTAGCGTGGCACGACCGACCGCTCGGGCAGCTGCCCGAGCGGTGGCGATGCGGGGCCTCAGCCCTCGGTGAGCGTGCCCGTCACCTGGGACGGGGTGCTGGTGCCCTCAAGGTGCTGCACGAAGGTCATCCCTTCGTAGTCGCCCGTTCCGGCGAGCTCGCAGTCGAACTCGACGTGGCCGGTCTCATCCTCGAGCATCCCGGTGCATGTGTCGCTGGTCCAGGTGCCCCCATCGTTGCTGATGACGGCGGAACCTTCGAACTGCACCGTGTCGCCGTCCTCGCCGACCTGGTCGAACTCGACCTCGACCGTGCCTGACACCCTTTCGTCCGACAGGTCGAGAACGCAGTTCCCATGGAACCCCGGGTTGTCCGGTGCGATCGCGCATCCGGATTGTGTGCCGGTGACCTCGATGGTCGCCGGCGAGTCCGACGAGCAGCCGGCGAGTGCGAGCGCCGCTCCCGCGAGCAGCCCCGTGACGGCGGTGATCCTTCTCATGGCGTCCTCCTTCCCGGTGCCGGTCCGGAGGCGTCCGGGTCCACGGGCGGAGGGGCATCGTGCCGTTGTGCCGTCCCCTCCAGGGTAGGACGATGCGGCACGGGGTGCAGGTGGAACGCCTGAGATGATGGGCGGATGACCGAGCCCGCCCCGACCGCGTTGACGCGCGCCGAGTGGGAGCCGCAGGCGCGGGCTCACGCCGAGGCAGCCGACGCCCTGACGGCGGGTCATCGCGAGCGCGCCGGGCGGGCGGAGAAGCACGCGATCGAGGACTTCCTGTTCGAGTACTACGGCGTGCGCCCATCCCGGCTGCGCCGCTGGCACCCAGGCCCCGGCATCGTCCTCGAGGACGCGCCCGAGCACGCGCGGTGGACCTTCTACCGGGACGGTGCGCCGGGCACTCAGGTGGACGTCGACGCGTTCCTGGAGGCCCGCGGCAGGGGTCTCGCGCACATCGTGCGGCTGCTGGAGGCCACCGCGTCCAGGCCAGCACGCTACGGCTGCTTCGGGCTCCATGAGTGGGCCATGGTCTACCGGGCTGACGACGAGCGACGGCATCCCCTCCCCCTGCGCCTCGGGCAGGCCGGTACCGACGCGGTCGTCGAGGCCAATCCCATCGCCTGCTCCCACATCGACGCGTTCCGCTTCTTCACGCCCGAGGCGCGTCCCCTCAACCAGCTGCAGCCCACCCGGGAGACCCAGGTCGCGATGGAGCAGCCCGGCTGCCTGCACGCGACCATGGACCTGTACAAGTGGGCGGCCAAGCTCACGCCCGTGGTGCCGTCGTCGCTGACGCTGGAGGCGTTCGCGCTCGCCCTCGAGGTACGACAGGTCGACATGCAGGCCTCTCCGTACGACGTCTCACGCTTCGGGCTCGAGGCGATCGCCGTCGAGACCCCCGAGGGGAAGCGCGAGTATGCGCGACGGCAGCGGGACTTCGCGGAACGCGGCGGGGCGCTGCGCGCGCGGCTGCTCGAGGCCCTCTCCCCGATCTCGCACGCCGTCGCACGTAGCGCTCCGCCCCGCGCACCTCGTGAAGCGGATCGTGTCGATTCCGACGACCAACGTCGCCCCATGAAGCGAATCGTGCCGCACGGCTAGAGTCGGCCCAGGAGGTGCTCATGCCCAAGGACAACGACGGCGCACGGCTGGCCGTCTTGATCGACGCCGACAACGCGCCCGCGAAGCATCTCGAGCAGCTGCTGGTCGAGATCGCCAAGTACGGCACGGCGAGCGTGCGACGCGCCTACGGCGACTGGACGTCGACGCAGCTCAACTCGTGGAAGGACCACCTGCTCAAGCACTCGGTGCAGCCCATGCAGCAGTTCAGCTACACGACGGGCAAGAACGCCACGGACAGCGCGCTCATCATCGACGCGATGGACCTGCTGCACGCGGGCAACCTCGACGGCTTCTGCCTGGTCACGAGCGACAGCGACTTCACCCGGCTGGCGGCCCGGATCCGCGAGGAGGGGCTCACGGTCTACGGCTTCGGCGAGCGCAAGACCCCTGAGCCGTTCCGTGCCGCGTGCGACACGTTCGTCTATGTGGAGAACCTCGCCCTCACGAAGCCGAAGGCCGCGGAGGAGGCGGCGAAGCCGCAGCTGCAGCGGGACGAGACGCTGGACAGGTTGCTGGCGGAGGCCGTGGATGCGGCATCCGGCGACGACGGCTGGGCGAACCTCGGCACGGTCGGCAGCAACCTGTCGAAGCTCGCCTCCGACTTCGACTCCCGCACCTGGGGGTTCTCCAAGCTGAAGGACCTGATGCAGGCCCACCCGGACTACCAGGTCCGGTCGCGTTCGGCGGGCGAGGGCAAGACGCCGAACGCGTACGTGAAGCACAAGTAGCCGCGCGCACCCCTCGGGGGAGTTTTCCGACAATTCACCCACGCCACCGGCCGCGCCTCACGGCTTCCGGCCGAGCCGCGGTTACCGTGAACCGTGCCGTGGGACATCGTGGAGCGCTTCGAGCATCCGGCGCTCTCCCCTGCCCTGTGGATCCCGTACTACCTGCCCCATTGGGTCACGCTTGAAAGCGCCGCGGCCCGGTTCGCCATCACCGACCTGGGCCTCGAGCTGCGCATCGACGCCGATCAGCCGCCGTGGCGCCCGACGGACGGCGACTTCCGCGTCTCCCACGTGCAGACGGGCCACCGTGACGGCCAGCACCGGGTGGGCGCGGACCTCGCGATCGTGACGCCACGACCGACGCGCGCGCTCTGGACGGCCCGTGCGGGAGCCGTCGAGGTGGTCGCGAGCGTCCCCGCGCACCCGGCGACGATGCTCGGGATCTGGCTCCTGGGCGACGAGGCGGGGTCGCCGGACGACTCGGGCGAGATCTGCATCGCCGAGCTCTTCGGCCCCGCCGTGTCCTCCGCATCGTCCACGGTCCGCACCGGGGTGAAGGCGCACCACGACCCCCGCCTGGTCGACGAGATGCTGGACATCCCGATGCCGCTCGACGCCACCCGGCCCCATGCCTACGGCGCACGGTGGGACGCCGGCGGGTGCGAGATCACGGTGGACGGCACCGTGGTGCACCGCTCGGATCAGGTCCTCGACTATCCGCTTCAGCTGATGATCGACCTGTGGGAGTTTCCCGAGCCGGACGCTCCCCGGGACCCGGCGGCCTACCCGCTCACCGCGACCATCCACCAGGTGCGGCTGCGCGCGGACGGCTGAGACCGGACGGGCTCAGCGCTGGTCGGCGACCCCTCGGTTGGCGAGCTCGTCGGCCTTCTCATTGCCCGGGTCGCCCGCGTGACCCTTCACCCACACCCACGTGATGTGGTGGCGCTGGAGCTCCGCGTCGAGCTCCTGCCACAGCTCGGCGTTCTTCACCGGCTTCTTGTCCGCGGTCCTCCACCCGTTGCGCTTCCAGCCCTTCATCCAGCTGGTCGCCCCGTTCTTCACGTACTGCGAGTCGACGTGGAGGGTCACGTCGCACGGCCGCGTGAGCGCCTTCAGCCCCTCGATGACCGCGGTGAGCTCCATGCGGTTGTTCGTGGTGACCTTCTCGCCTCCCCACAGCTCCTTGTCGCGACCGCCGGCCTTCATCCAGACGCCCCAGCCCCCCACGCCGGGGTTGCCCTTGCAGGCGCCGTCGGTCCACATGTCCACGGAGGTGAGGTTCTCGGTCACCCCGACACGGTACCGGCACCGCGCACGCCGGCCGTCCGGCACCTGAGGGTGCCCCGCATCGTCCACAATGGGTGCCATGTCCCGCAAGCATGCCGCCGGAGGTGCGACACCCGCCGTGCATGCGCTGATCGAGTCCCGGATCCCGCACACGCTCCATCCCTACGATCACGACCCGGCGTCGGATCTCAGCTACGGCCTCGAGGCCGCCGCGGAGCTCGGGGTGGAGCCGGACCAGGTGTTCAAGACCCTGTGCGCCTACGTCGACGGGCGGCTCAGCGTGGGGATCGTCCCCGTGAGCGGCATGCTCGACCTCAAGGCGCTGGCGCACGCGCTCGGCGGCAAGAAGGCCGAGATGGCGCCGCCCGCGGACGCCGAGCGTGCGACCGGATACGTGGTGGGAGGCATCTCGCCGATCGGTCAACGCAAGGCGCTGCCCACGGCGATCGACGAGACCGTCGAGCTGTGGGACACCGTGTACGTCTCCGGTGGGCGGCGCGGCCTCGACATCGGCCTCGCCCCCGCCGACCTGATCGCCGCCACCGGCGGCGTCACCGCCCCCATCGCCAAGGAGTCCTGACGTGGAGCTGTCCCCCGCCCCCGCCGGCCACGACCATGCCGCCGCGTTCGCCGACGTCAAGGCCCGCGTCCACGTCGCCGAGGCGTCCTGCGGGCGCGCCGGGTCCGGCGTCCGGGTGCTGGTCGCGACCAAGACGTGGGACGCCGATGCGGCGGTCGCCGCGGTCCGGGCCGGAGCGGTGCTCGTCGGAGAGAGCAGGATGCAGGAGCTCGAGGCGAAGGGTGCGGCGCTGACCGCGGCCGGGGCGCGGATCCACGTCATCGGCCAGCTCCAGCGGAACAAGGCCGCCGTCGCGGTGCGGTGGGCGGACTGCGTCCAGACCGTCGACTCGCTCGCGCTGGCGCAGCGGCTGTCGCGGCTGTGCGTCGAGGCGGGTCGCGAGCTGGACGTGATGGTGCAGGTGAACGTGTCCGGCGAGTCGACCAAGGCGGGCATCGAGCCCGAGGATGCCCTGGACTTCGCGGGGACGGTGCAGGCCCTGCCGGCGCTGACGGTGACGGGCTTCATGACCATCGGACTCAACTCGCCGGTCGAGGCGGCGGTCCGCGCTGGCTACCGGAGGCTCCGCGAGATCCGCGATCAGGCGCTCATCGCCTCCGAGCGGGGCGCCATGGACCTCCGCGAGGCGTGGGAGCTGTCGATGGGCATGTCGGGCGACCTCGAATGGGCCATCGCCGAGGGCGCGACCATGGTGCGCGTGGGCACGGCGATCATGGGCACGCGCACCCCGCCGGCGTACTGACCCCACGCCCGCCTCCCCCTCCCGCCTCCCCCTCCCGCCTCCCCCTCCCGCTCTCCCCCTCCTCCCTCCCCCCGGGACGCTCAGTACTGGTCCGCGGGCCGCAGCGCTCACCACGGGACAGTGAGTACCGGTCACGGCCCCAGCGCGGCGCGCGCACCGCTGCACGGGGACCATGGGCCGGCCACCAGAACTGAACGTCCCGCAGGGAGCGCCGTCCGCTGCAGGCCAGTACTGACCGTCCCGGCACGTAGGCGGGGAAGGAGCGAGGGAGGGGAGCGGGAAAGTTAGGGAAGGTTTCACTTCCTGGCGGGATCGGGAAGGCAAACCTAACCTTGTTGACATGTCAGAGACCAGCGCCCCCGTCTACGGGACCGAGGAGAGCCTCGGCGCGCGCCTCAACGCGCTGCGCGCGGGGGTGCTGGGCGCGAACGACGGCATCGTCTCGGTCGCCGCGCTCCTGGTCGGCGTGGTCGCCGCGCAGCCGCCGACGGGCGTGGTCGTGACCGCGGGCGTCGCGGGAATCGCCGCGGGAGCGCTCAGCATGGGCGTGGGCGAGTACGTCTCGGTCTCCAGCCAGCGGGACGCCGAGCGCGCGCAGCTCGAGCGCGAGCGCGGGTACCACGACAGTCACCCCGAGTGCGAGCTCGACCAGCTGGCGCGGCTCCACGAGGAGACCGGCATGTCGCCGGAGACGGCCCGCCGCGCCGCCGAGGAGCAGACGGCCTTCGACCCGATCGCCGCCCACGCGCGCGCCCACCTCGGCATCGACCCCGAGGACCTGGTCAACCCGTGGCATGCGGCGATCGCCTCCCTCAGCGCCTTCACCGCGGGCGGCCTCATCCCGCTGCTGGTCGCGCTGTTCACTCCGGCACCGTTCACCATCCCCGCGACCTTCCTCGCGGTGCTCCTGTCGCTCGGCGCCACCGGCTTCCTCTCGGGCCACCTGGGCCAGGCCCAGCGCCGCCGCGCGGTGCTCCGCAACCTCGTGGGCGGCACGCTCGCGATGGCGATCACCTACGGCATCGGCAGCTTCGTCGGCGTCCACGTCTGACGCCCGCCCCGCCGCCTCCCACCCCAGGTAAGCGAAGCCTTCGCTCGCTGGCGGCGCACCCCCGACGGACCTACCCTGTGCGCATGGCACGCGACACCCACCGCCCCGACATCTTCGCCGGACCCGACGAGGAGGCCATGTCCTCCCGTCTCAACTGGCTCCGCGCCGGCGTGCTGGGCGCCAACGACGGCATCGTCTCCATCGCCGCCATGCTGGTCGGCGTGGCCGCCGCGACCACGGAGCTGAGCGTGATCGTCACGGCCGCGGTCGCCGGCGTGGTGGGCGGCGCGCTCAGCATGGGCGTCGGCGAGTTCGTCTCCGTCTCCGCCCAGCGCGACGCCGAGGAGGCGCTGCTCGAGCGCGAGCGCATCTGGCAGAAGGCACGCCCTGCGTGGGAGCGCGAGCAGCTGGTCCGCCTCAACATGGAGACCGGGATGACGGAGTCGACCGCGCGCCTCGCGGCCACCGAGCAGATGGAGAAGGACCCGATCGGGATCCACGCGCGCATGCACCTGGGCGTCGACCCGGACGATCTCACGAACCCGTGGGCCGCCGGCATCGCCTCGATCCTCGCGTTCACGGTGGGCGGGCTCACGCCGCTGCTCACGACGACTCTGCCGCCGGCGGGTTGGCGCGTGCCGCTCACCTTCATCCTGGTGATCGTCGCCCTCGCCATCACCGGCTACGTGTCCGCGGTGATCGCGAAGTCGCCGCCGTCGCGCGCGGTGCTGCGCAACATCGCGGGCGGCGCGATCGCGATGGCGATCACCTACGGCATCGGCTCGTTCGTGGGGATCCACATCTGAGCCGGTCGCCGCATCGTCCGTTCAGGGGACGATGCGCAGCCATGCCTCCGTCGCGAACCTCGCCTCGACCTGGGCGTGGGCGGCGGCGAGCTCGGCGTCGGTGACGGCGCCCGGGGCGGTCGAGTAGCGCGACTGGAAGTGGTCGAGGAACGCGTCGATGATGTCCTCGCGGGCCATGCCCGTCTGGCTCCTCAGCGGGTCCACTCGCTTGTTGGCGCTCTTGGTGCCCTTGTCGGACAGCTTCTCGCGTCCGATCCGCAGCACCTCGAGCATGGCGTCGGCGTCGATGTCGTAGGCCATGGTGACGTGGTGGAGCACCGCGCCGGCGGCGTAGCGCTTCTGAGCGGCACCCGCGATCTTGCCCGCGGGCGAGGCGATGTCGTTGAGCGGCACGTACCGCGCGTCGATGCCGACCTCGCGGAGCGCGCCCAGCACCCAGTCGTCGAGGAACGCGTACGACTGCTCGAAGCTCAGGCCCTCGACCAGGGACGTCGGCACGTACAGCGAGTACGTGATGGTGTTGCCGGGCTGGATGAACATCGCGCCGCCGCCCGAGACGCGTCGGGTCACCGTGATGCCGTGGCGGTCGGCGCCCTCCGGGTCGATCTCATTGCGCACGGACTGGAACGAGCCGATCACCACGGCGTTGCGCTCCCACTCCCAGACGCGCAGCGTCGGCCCGCGGCGTCCGGCCGCGAGCTCCTGCGCGAGCACGTCGTCGAGAGCCATCTGCAGGTGCGGCTCCCGCGGGACGTCGTGGATGACGTCGAAGCGGTGGTCGCCCCAGGAGGTCGCGTGCCCGAGCGCACGACGCACGGCGATCGCCACCGCCTCGGGTGAGAAGCCGATGAACTCGGCGTCCTCGCCCGCGCGGGCCACCGCTCCGGCCAGCTGCGACACCGTCGCCTTCGCCGACATGCCCGTCAGGTAGCGCGCGATGTCGAGGATCGCCTCCGCGGGCTCGAGGAAGAAGTCGCCCGAGATCACCACGCTCTCGAGGATCTCGCCGCGGGCGTCGAGCTCGACGTCCGCGACCACGAGCTTGCCGCCAGGAACCTTGTACTCGCCATGCATGGGTCCATCCTCCCCCGCCGGGCGGAGTGCGGATGACCGCGCGGGACGATGCGCGGCTACGGGTTGGGCGTCGCCTCCGCCTTGAGCAGGCCGTAGAACAGCGAGTCGGTGAGCGCCTCGTAGGACGCCTCGACCATGTTCGGCCCGACGCCGACCGTGCGCCACTGCATGCCCGTCACCGTGTCGACCGTGGTGATGAGCACGCGCGTGACCGCGTCCGTGCCGTGCGAGGCATCCATGATGCGGACCTTGAAGTCGGTGAGCTCGAAGCGGCCGATCTCGGGGTACGCGCCCGCGAGGGCCGTCCGCAGCGCATGGTCGAGCGCGTTGACCGGACCGTTGCCCTCGCCGACCGTGACGAACCGCTGGCCGCCGCCGGCCCGGAGCTTGATGACCGCCTCGGCATCCGCATCGTTCGGGTTGCCCGGCGCGGAGCTGACGCGCACGCGCCAGCTCTCGACCTGCCAGTACTGGGGCGCCTGGCCCAGCTCCCACCGCAGCAGCAGCTCGAAGGACGCGTCGGCGGCGTCGAACGTGTAGCCCTGCGCCTCGGCGTTCTTGACGCGGTCCATGACCCGCTTGAGCACGTCGGGCTGGTCGGACAGCTCGAAGCCCATCTCACGGCCCTTGAGCTCGATCGAGGCGCGGCCGGCCATCTCGGACACGAGCATGCGCATGTCGTTGCCGACCAGCTCGGGCTGGGTGTGCTGGTACAGATCGGGATCCACCTTGATCGCGGACGCGTGCAGGCCGGCCTTGTGCGCGAACGCCGAGGCGCCCACGTACGGCTGGCGCGCGAACGGCGCGATGTTGGTGATCTCGGAGATGGTGTGGGCGATCCGCGTCGACTCGGCGAGCCCGTCGCCCTTGAGCGCGATCATCCCGCGCTTGATCTCGAGATTCGCGGCGACGGCGACCAGGTCCGCGTTGCCCGTGCGCTCGCCGTAGCCGTTGACGCAGCCCTGAACGTGGGTGGCGCCGGCCGCGACCGCCGCCATCGAGTTCGCGACCGCGCAGCCGGAGTCGTTGTGGGCGTGCATGCCGAGCTGGGCCGTCGTGCGGGCGCGCACGTCGGTGACGATGCGTGTCACGTCGTCGGGCAGCATCCCGCCGTTGGTGTCGCACAGGCACAGCGTCGAGGCCCCGCCGGCCTCGCCGGCGAGCAGCGCGCGGATCGCGTACTCGGGGTCGTACCGGTAGCCGTCGAAGAAGTGCTCGGCGTCGAGCACCACGCGTCGTCCCTCGCCGACGAGGAACGCGACCGTCTCTTCGATCATCGCGAGGTTCTCGTCGCCGCTGACCCGCAGCGCGCGCTCCGCGTGCCGGATGTCGGACTTCGCGACGAGCGTGATGATGGGCGCCTCGGAGTCGAGCAGCGCGCGCACCTGCGGATCGGAGCCCGCGCTGGCGCCCGCGCGACGCGTCATGCCGAACGCCGCGAACTGCGCGTGACGGAAGCTCAGCTCCTTGTTGACCAGAGCGAAGAACTCCGTGTCCTTGGGCACCGCTCCGGGCCAGCCGCCCTCGATGACGCCGACGCCCAGCTCGTCGAGCAGCGGCGCGATCGCCATCTTGTCGGCGACGGACAGGTTCATGCCCTCCTGCTGCGCGCCGTCGCGCAGGGTGGTGTCGTAGACCTCGACCGTGGTGCCGGCCATGGTGTGCTCCCTAAGTCGTGTGCCGTGCCGCTTCTCCAACAAAAAAGCCTCCCAGGGTACGGGAGGCTGCGCGCCGGGGAAGGTGACCCGACGCGCTACAGAATGATGATCGCGGTACGCATCAGCGCCATTGTGGCACACATCGCGGATCCGGCGGTGACGCGACGGACCCGGCCCCGTGGACGATGCCCGGGGCCGGGTCGGTGATCACGCGAACCGTGTGAAGGCGCCCGCCGGCATGCCGGCGGCGATGCGCGCGGCCGGTGCCGTGCGACGCCGGCGTGAGGCGCGCAGCGCGGCGACGAGCCGTCGGCGGTCGCGGGCCGAGGCGAACCGCTCGGTGACGCGCCGCAGCACGGCGGCGGTCGAGTCGTCGAGGTCGCTCACGCCGGCGGCGGACGATGCGATGGTGACGTCGATGCTCATGTCTCCCCCCAAGGTGTGGTGCGGCTCAGGCGGTGAGCACGAAGCCGCCGCGCTCGTGGGCGGCGACGCGGATCTGATCGAGCCGGGCCTGAGCCTCGGCGCGGACGGCCTCGCGGGCGACGGCGTAGGCGCGCAGGCGCGCAACCTCGCTGCCGTCCCAATCGGTGAGCGCCGCGGCGGCACCCGGAGCGATGTCGCGGACGGCCGCCGCGAGAGCTGCGAGCGCGTCGCTATGGGCGCGGGTCCCCTCCGAGACCAGTCGGTGGGCCAGGTGGTCGTGGTTGACGGTGACAGTCATGATGTTCTCCTCCCCTGCTGTCGTGACAAGACTCAGGGGCAGGCGTGTGACGTGCCGTGTGACGTGTGAGGAAAGTTCGGATTCACCCCTCAACCAGGGATGTCGACCTTGTCCAGGCTCTCCAGGACGGCCGTCGCGCGCGCGACCAGCAGGGGCATGTCGCCGCGCGCGGCGTCCTCGAGCGCCCGGGTCGCGACGTCGCGCGCGGTCGGTCCGTCGCCGAGGTCGCGCAGCACCTCCGCCTGCGTGACCCGCACCTCGGCGTCGACCCAGCGGTAGGCACCGGTCTTCGGGGCGCACGCATCATGAGCGTCGGCGAACCACTGCAGCGCGAGCTCGGGACGCCCGTCAGCGACGTAGGTGAGCCCGAGCGCCTTCGCCGACGCGCCCTGCCAGCACGGATCCCCGAGCTGGCGGGCGAGGGCGTAGGTCGCCTCAAGGTCCGCCCGCACCTCGACCGGGTCGTCCCCGCGGGACAAGCGTGCATGCGCACGCCACGTCTCGGGCCATGGGCGGACCGCCGTCCATCGCTCCTCCTCCGCGCCGGCCTCGGCCTCGCGAGACCACCGCTCCGCAACCTCGAGCGCCCCGGCGATGTACGCGACGCGCGCGGCGTGCCCCGCAGTCCAGATCCTGCGACGCACGCTGTGAGAGGCCGCGCAGAGCTCGAGCGCCTCCCTGAACCTGTCGAGAGACTCCTCGAGCCGGCCCCAATCGGCGAGATGGATCGCATCGTAGGCGGCGACCGACGCCTGGACCCCGGGGAAGCCCTCGGCCGCCTCCCAGGCCTCGGCGAGGTGGACCGCCGCCGATGCACGTCTGGCGAAGAGCACATCGAGGTACGCGAGCTCCGACAACGCCTTCGCGGCGAGCTCCCGGTCGCCTGCGGCGAGCGCACGAGCGCGCGCGTTCTCCAGCATCACGGAGCCCTCGTCATCGAAGCCGCAGACGGAATGCACGAGCGCGGCCCCAAGCTCGAACTCGCACTCGGCCAGCAGGAGATCGTCGCCCGCCTCGCCCGCGGTGTCCACGGCGACGCGCAGGTTGTCGATCCCTGCATCGACGGCACCGGCGGCCACGGCTCCACGACCGAGCGACACCTGCATGCGCGCCGAGGCGCTGGGCGAGATACCCGCGATCGCCTGAGGCGCAGGCCTGCTCGCCGCGCGCAGCGCCGGCAGCGACGTCACCCCCAGCTCGGCGGCGAAGGACTCCTCGGTAGCGCGCAGGTGGCGGGACGCCGCATCATGATGACCCGCCGCGACCAGGGCCTTGAGCAGCACCACGTGGCGGCCCTCGTCGAACGGGTCGCCCGCGACCAATGCCGAGGCGAGATCGATGGCCCGCGCATGCTCCCGGTTCGACAGCGCACGAAGCGCCGCCGCGCGCACGATGTCCTGCAACGCCCCGGCGACACGGTTCCGCTCCACCAGCAGCCAGGTCTCGAAGCTCGGAGAGGCGTGAATCTCGACCCCCTCGAGCAGCTGGCCCGCGGGGACGGGTGACGGCACCGTCCCGTCGGCGAGAGTGACGATGTCCACCGTCGTGTCAGGGCCCAGACCGTGGAGCACGGGGTTCCCGGAGAAGGCGCCCGGGAGTCCCAGGCGCCTACGGATCTCCGCCAGCGTCCACCGCAGCGCCCCCATGGGGTCATCAGCCTCCGAGAACAGCTCGTTCACCAGCTGCTGCCTCGACACCGGGTCGTGGGTGCTCAACACCCTGGCCATCACCGCCCAGCACTTGCCGCCGCGGGGGCCCGTGAGAACGGCGCCGTCGCGGATAAGAGAAGGCGGGCCGATCAGCCGGATCTCAAGCATCGGTCCTGCTCCGGGGACATGGACACAGAGTAGCCGCCGGACACCTCCGGGGCCGGGGAAGTCGCCGAGCCATCCGGACGGCCTCCCTCGGTGCGCCCCGCCACGACTACCATCACCGCTGGCAGAACGACGAAAGCCCCCCGCGTGT
>NZ_JAUHPX010000010.1 GCF_030418305.1 Demequina lignilytica
GCCCCCCCCGCCCGCCGGGGGGGGGGCGCCCCCGGCGGGGGGCCCCCCCTCCCGGCGTCAGTGCGGCGGTCAGCCGAGGTCGAGCACCGTGACCACCCAGCGTCCGGACCAGTCCTCGAGCCGCATGGCGACGGGGTGCGTGCGCTCGCCCACCGCCGCGATCACGCTCACCTCGGCGGCGTCGCGCGACACCCGGCACACCCGGGCCCTGACGATCCGGGCGTCGGGGGCCCCGCGACGCCCGGCGCGCCGGGACAGGGAGTGCTGCCGCGTGAGCGCGTCCCTGAGCTCCGGGGTGATCCATCGCAGGAGCGTGTCGATCCCGTCGCCGCCCCGAGCGACCTGGATCGCGGTGAGCGTGACGGTGCAGGCCAGGGGCGAGGGGTCGCCGAGCACGGCGCGGGCGCGCCCGTAGACGTCCCGGCGGACCGGCGACCGCCCGGTCGCGCCGAGCGGCTCGGCGCTCATCGTCCACCCCCCAGGGTGGGCGGCACCTCGAGCCGCATCCCGACGCTGATCATCCCCGGGTCGTCGCCGATGGCCGCGCGGTTGGCGCGATAGAGGTCGGGCCAGGCCTCCGCGATGCGTGCGTCGCTCGGGCCGTCGCCGAGCAGCGCGGCGGTGATCCGCCACAGCGAGTCGCCGGCGACGACCACGTGCACCTGGGTCGCATCGCCGGTCGAGGTCGAGGTCGAGGTCGAGGTCTGCGTCGGCGGGGGGACGGATGGGCCCGATGGCACGGACGAGGTCGGGGTCGCACCGGGCGACGGCGGCGTCCCCGCGGGTGCCCGCAGCGCCTCCGGAGGTCCGGACCCGAGCGGGGTCGTCCACGCGGACGCCGACGGCGAGGGCGATGGCGCGGTGTGCTCGACCGGCAGCCATCCGACGGGAGGGGTCTCGGTCGACGCGGTGGCGGCGCCCGTCCCGGCCAGAAGCGCGAGCAGGGAGCCCGCCGCGGCGGCTGCGAGGCGGCCGGTCCGCGCGGGGACCGGCCGACCGCGGCGCAGGGCCCGCCACGCGGAGGCGACGTCGGTCACGAACCGCAGGCCGGCCACCGTGGCGAGCACGCCGATCCCGACCGCGGCCGCGTCGGACGGAGTCCACCGTGACCAGTCGGTCGTCGAGCCCAGCCGGTACGTCAGCCACCCGGCCGCGGAGGTGAGCACCGGTGCCGCGACCGCGATCGCGAGGGGTGCGGCGGCCCCGACGCGCGCATCGTTCCTACTCATCATCATGCCCCTTTGATGTTGTTTGATGCTGTTTGATGTCATCTGGTCTACACGACCGCCACGGTGATGTCGACCGGTGGGCGCAGATGGGGGACGGCGGTAGCGTGGCGCCATGCGATGGGAGCGGCTGTTCGACGACCTGGAGGCGCGGCTCGCGGCCGAGCAGCGTGCCGAGCTCGCCGCCGAGGTCGCCGAGCGCGTGGTCGCCGAGCGGTCGGCGGTCGCCATGTCCGCGCGGCTCGCCGCCCACCGGGGCGGCGAGCTCGTGCTGGTCCTCGAGGGCGGGCTGCGGATCCGGGGGACCCTGCGGTCGGTCGCCGCGGACGGGGTGCTGCTCGACATGGATGGCGGCGAGGCACTGATCCCCGAGCACGCGATCGTGGTCGCCGAGAGCCTGGCCCGGCGCGTCGCCGCGCGCGGCGTGGTCGAGTCCCGCCTCCGTCTCACCTCGATGCTGCGGTCGCTCGCGGAGCAGCGCGCGCGGGTGGTGGTCGAGACGGGAGCGGGAACCGCGGCGGGTGCGCTGGTCGGGGTCGGCGCCGACCACGTGGACCTCGAGGGTGACGGACCGGTGCGCACGGTCGCGCTCGCAGCCGTCAGGATCCTCCGCGCGGCGCCCGAGCGTCCGTTCTAGCGGGGCTCGCGCTCCTTCACCTGCTCGCGGGCTGCCGCGTACTGCCGCTCGATGTAGGCCTCGAGCTCGGCACGCTCGACGCGCCAGACCCCGCGTCCCCCGACCTGGATCGCGGGCAGCTCGCCCGATCGCACCAACGCGTACGCCTGCGGCGAGGAGATGTTGAGGATCTCCTGCACATCGCTCAGCTTCAGGAAGCGGGGCTCCATGCCTGCATTGTGGCACGGGCGCGAAGGTCGGCCGCGCTCCCTCCACAGCCCTTTCGTTCAGCTCCGCGACCAGGCATGATGAGGTCATCTGGCGAAGGGGGGCCGCCGATGGACGCTGCGACGCGCCCGGTGCCCGTGCGGCTGCGCCGCCCGGGATGGAGGGACCCGCGCCTCATCGTGGGTGTGCTGCTGATCGCGATCGCCGTCGCCGGGACGGCGCTGCTGCTGCGCTCGGCCGACCGGACGGAGCCCGTGTACGCCGCACGCCACGCGCTCGCGCCGGGAGTGGTGCTGGAGCCGGCCGACCTGGTCGTGGTCGACGTGCGCGTGGGCGACGGCTACGCCGAGCCCGACGCGGTCGAGCCCTGGGGGATGACCGTGACGCGCCCGGTCGGTGCCGGGGAGCTCGTTCCCGTGGCGGCCCTGGCCGAGCCCGCGGACTTCGACGGCCGCCCGGTCGCGGTGAGCGTGTCGCAGCCTCTCGCCGAGGGCGTCGTCCCCGGGGCGCTGGTGGACGTCTGGCTCACGCCGGCGGACGGCACCTCGAGCAGGCGGATCGGCGAGGCGCTGCCCGTCTCGGCGGTCGACGAGGACACGGGCGGGTTCGCCGCCGGCGAGGAGACGGTCTACGTGGTCGTCCCGTCCGCCGACGTCGGAGCCCTGCTGGACGCGCTCGCCGACGAGGGCGCGATCGCGGTGCTCGGGAGCGGCTGATGGGGACTCTGGGGGTGATCGTCGCGGTCACCGGTGCGCGCGAGATCGAGGTGGTCGAGGCGCTCGATGCCGACCCCGGCCTGACGGTGGTGCGCCGATGCGCCGACCTCGCGGAGGCGGTCGCGGTCGCGCGCGCCGGCCTCGGCGACGTCCTGGTGGTCTCGCCGCAGCCGAGGCTCGACCGGGACGCGCTGCGGGCCGTCGCGGACGCAGGCGTGGGCGCGGTGGGGGTGGCCGCCGGGCCCGACGACCTGGCGACGCTGGCCGGGCTCGGGGTGCCGGTGGCCGGCACGGACCTGGTCGAGGCGGTGCGGGTCGCCGCGATCGGCGCCCGGCAGCCGGTGCAGGAGGAGCCGGCGCGGGCGGAGGTCCCGGCCGGCGCCGCGGGCGCCGGGGTCGTGATCACGGTCGGCGGCACCGGTGGCGCGCCGGGACGGACCACGGTCGCGGTCAACGTCGCGGCCGAGCTCGCGGCAGGCGGCCACGAGGTCCTGCTCGTCGACCTCGACACGGTCGGCGCCGCCGTCGCGACGGTGCTCGGGGTCCAGGACGAGTCGGCGGGGATCGCCGCGCTGGCGCACGGCTCGGTCCGCGGCTCCGACCCGTCGTCGCTGCTCGAGAGGCATGCGCTCGCCGTCGGCCCGCGGCTGCGGGTCGTCACCGGCCTGGCGCATGCGTCGCGCTGGGCGGAGCTCTCCGACGCCGCCCTGGAGCCGCTGTGGCCGGTGCTGAGGGCCTCCGCCGACGTCGTGGTCCTCGACACGGCGGCCCGCGTCGGAGGCGAGCGGGACACGGCCGCCGCGGGCGCGGTGCTCGCGGCCGACGCGGTCGTGATGGTCGGGTCCGCGGAGCCGCCGCAGCTCGCCAGGCTCGTGGCCGCGGTGCCCGACCTGGCTGCGGGAGCCGCGGTCGTCGTGAACCGGGTGCGGGCGTCGGTGGCCGGGCCGAACCCCGCGGACGCCATCGCCTCGGTGATGGCGCGGCACACCTCGCTCGACGAGCTCTGGCCGCTGCCGTGGGACGGTCCCGCGTGCGACGACGCGCTGCGCGACGCCCGCACGCTCGCGCAGGCCGCTCCCCGATCTCCGTTGCGGCGGTCGATCGAGTCGCTCGCCCACGCGGTCCTCGCCGACGCGCGCGCCGCCTCGCGGCCCGGGGCGGTCCCGGTGCCAGACTGAGGCCATGCGCGTGTACATCCCCGCCCGTCCCGACCAGATCCCCACGATCACGTCCGGGATGTGGGAGCCGCCGCTGGGCTTCGCGGTCACCGGGCCGCTGCTGGACCTGATCGACAGCGACGACGACGACGAGCTCGCCGAGGTGGTGCTCGACGTCGCCGCGTGGGCCTCGCTCGAGGACCTCGGCGCGCCGCTCCGCCTCGTGATCGTCGCCGAGGTGTCGCGCTCGGAGTCGGAGGCCGCGCCCGACGTGAGCCCGGCGGCGGTCCGCCTCACCGGTCGCATCCCGACGTCCGCCATCGCCTGCGCGTTCATGGACGAGGCCGAGGCGGGCGACGATGCGGCGGGTGCCGCCGCGGGCGACGAGGACGCCGCGGACAGGCTCGCCGAGCGCGACCTGCTCTGGTACGACGCGTCCGAGATCGCCCACCTGGGCTGACACGACGCGGGTCAGGCGAGGCGGCGCATCACCTCGTCGTGCAGCAGGCCGTTGGTGACCAGCGCGTTGCCGCCGTGAGGTCCGGGCGTGCCGTCGACGCCGGTGAACCGGCCTCCGGCCTCCTCGACGATCGCGACGAGCGCCGCCATGTCGTAGAGCGCGAGCTCGGGCTCGGTGGCGATGTCGACCGCGCCCTCCGCGACCATCATGTAGCTCCAGAAGTCCCCGTACGCGCGGGTGCGCCACACGCTGTCTATCAGCCCGAGGAACTGGTCGAGCCGCCCGAACTCCCGCCATTCCGCCAGGTCCGAGTAGGACAGCGAGGCCTGATCGAGCGACGCGACATCCGACACGGTGATCCGTCGCGCCGTCGCCTCCGACGCCCCGAGCCACGCGCCCTGGCCACGGGCCGCGAACCAGCGCCGCCCGAGGGCGGGCGCGGAGACCACGCCGACCGCGGCATCGTCCCCGTCCAGGAGGGCGATGAGCGTCGCCCAGACGGGGACGTCGCGGATGAAGTTCTTGGTGCCGTCGATGGGGTCGACCACCCACCGGCGGGCGCCGGTCCCGGTGGTGCCGTACTCCTCGCCCACGAACGCGTCGTCGGGACGATGCTGGGCGATCAGGTCGCGCGCGGTGCGCTCCGCCGCCCGGTCGACGGCGGTGACCGGGGTGTCGTCGGGCTTGGTCTCGACGGTGAGCTCGCCGGTCGCGAAGTTCGGCAGGGTCACCGCGTCCACCGCGTCGGCGAGGGCGAGGGCGAGCAGCAGGTCGTCGGCGTACGGTCCCGGGGTCATGCGCCCAGGCTAGTGCGCCGGGGTCCGACAGCCGCCCCGCACCCTGAGCGCACCCCCACCGGACAGTCCGCACGGAGTCGGTTCCGGGTCGGCGGCGTGTCGCACCCGATCGGGCCATGGGACCCGGCGTGTCGCGACGGATTCCGTGCGCGCTGTCCGGGGAGAGGAGGGGGAAGGGAAGGGGGGCGTCAGTACGTCTCGCCGGCGGCGCGGGAGGCGAGCAGGCGGCGGATCGAGTCGACGCGCGCCCGCCGTGCCGGGTCGTCGCCGGCCCAGGCGTCGAGCTCGCAGCCCAGCTCCGCGCTCTCGTGGGTGCAGCCGCGGGGGCACCGCTCGTCGGTCGCCTCGGAGACGTCCGGGAAGGCGTGGATGAACCGCTCCGGGTCGACATGCGCGAGCCCGAAGGAGCGCACGCCGGGGGTGTCGACGATCCACCCGCCCGTCGGAACCTCGTATCGGATCGCGGACGTCGATGTGTGGCGCCCGCGGCCCGTGACGTCGTTCACCACGCCCACGGCGCGCCCCGCGTCCGGCACGAGCGCGTTGACCAGCGTCGACTTGCCCACGCCGGAGTAGCCGACCAGGACGGTGGTGAGGCCGTGGAGCTCCTCGCGGAATCGCACGAAGCCAGGATCCGCCTCCGGGCCGCCGTCGCGCTTCACCGAGGTCTCGATCACGGTGACGCCCAGCGGCTCGTAGGCCGCACGCAGCTCGTCCGCGCTCGCGAGGTCGGCCTTCGTCAGCACCAGCAGCGCCGTCATGCCGGCGTCGAAGGCGGCGACCAGGCAGCGGTCGACCATGCGCGCGTTGGGCTCGGGGTCGGCCAGCGCCGTGACGATCGCGAGCTGGTCCGCGTTGGCGACGATCACCCGCTCGGTCGGGTCCGTGTCGTCCGCGGTACGGCTGAGCGAGCTGCGCCGCTCGAGCCGCCTGACCACGCGGGCGAGCGTGTCGGGCTCGCCGGTGACGTCGCCGACCACCTTGACCCGGTCGCCGATCACCAGGCCGCGGCGCCCGAGCTCGCGCGCCTTGACGGCCATCACCACCTCGCCGTCGTGGACCTGGACCGTGTAGCGCCCACGGTCGACCGCGATCACCGTGCCGTCGACAGCCTCCTCGTGAGCCGGGCGGATCTTGGTCCGCGGCCGGGACCCGCGCCTGCTGGGGCGCACGCGCGCGTCGGACTCGTCGTAGCGGCTCCAGTCGCTCACAGGATGTCCGGGGTCCGAGGCATGCCACCAGGGTACCGATGCGGCGCGGGCGGGCGGGCGGCCGGCGACGGTCCTACGCTCGGAGGAGACGGAGGGAGCGTGTCATGGGCGACAGGCTGAGGGTCGGGGTGGTGGGCACGGGCGCCTGGGCGGCGCAGCACGCGCGGATCTTCTCCCGCCGCCGCGACACCGACCTGGTCGGGATCGTGGGCCGCGATCCCGACCGCACCGCGGCGCGGGCGGAGGCCTTCGACACCGTGCCGTTCACCGACGTCGACGCGATGCTCGACGAGGCGCGACCGGACCTGGTCACGGTGTGCCTGCCCAACGAGGCGCACTTCGCGCCCACGCTGCACCTGCTGGGCCGCGGCGTGCCGCTGCTGGTGGAGAAGCCGCTGGTGTTCTCTATGGAGGAGGCGGACGCCCTGCTCGCCGAGGCGGACGCGCGCGGGCTGTTCTTCGCGATCAACCTCAATCACCGGTACGCGGAGCCGGTCGCACGGGCGAAGGCGGCCATCGACGCGGGCGAGCTGGGCGAGGTGGTCTTCGCGACCTGGCGCTTCGGCGGGGAGGCGAACATCGGGACCAGCCCTCACGCCAACCTCATCGAGACGCAGGTGCACGGGATCGACATGCTCGAGCACCTGTGCGGCCCGATCCGCTCGGTCGCGGCGCAGATGACCGACATGACGCTGCCGGGCACGTTCACCACGCTCGCGGTCGCGCTGAGATTCGCGAGCGGCGCCGTGGGCTCGCTGGTCGGCACCTACGACTCCTCGTACGCCTACCCCGCCACCCATCTGGTGGAGGTCAACGGGACGCGCGGCCGGCTCCTGATCGAGGACACCGTCAAGCGGCTGACCGTGTCGCGCGCCGGGGAGGCGACGAGGAGCGTGTGGGAGGCGGGCTACTTCGACGACGAGGCGCGCACGTTCGAATACACGTTCGACCGCCACGTCGCCGCGGTGCTGGCGGCCTTCCGCGCGGGTGAGGCGCCGCCGGTGCACGCGCGCGCGGGTCGCCGCGCGCTCGAGGTGGCGCACGCGATCATCCGCTCCCACGAGACGGGCGCGCGGGTCGAGGTGTGACGCGGGTCAGGCGTCGGCGCCGAGCATGCCGGCCCACATCTGAGGGAAGTCCGGCATCGTCTTCGAGGTGGTGCCGACGTCGAGCACCTTCACCGCGGGGACCGCCAGACCGACGATCGCGGCGAAGGTCGCCATGCGGTGGTCGTGGTAGGTCTCCATGACCGCCCCGGCCAGCCCCTCCGCGGGCATCCCGCCGAACGTGAGCGAGTCGTCGTCCGCGTGGCAGGTCCCGCCCAGGCGCTCGACCTCGGTGGCGATGGCGGCGAGCCTGTCGGTCTCGTGGCCGCGCAGGTGACCGATCCCGGTGAGCCGCGACGGCCCGTCCGCGAGAGCGCACAGCGCCGCGATGGTCGGGGTGATCTCGCCGGCGGGAGACAGGTCGGCGTCGATCCCGGCGATGCGGCCCGTGCCGCTGACCGTCATGACGTCGCCGTCGAGCGTGCACGTCGCGCCCATGCGGGTGAGCAGCTCGGGGTAGTACGCGCCCGGCTGCGTGGTCACGTCGGGCCAGCCCGGGATGCGCACCGTGCCGCCCGCGACCAGGGCCGCCGCCATGAACGGGCCGGCGTTCGACAGGTCGGGCTCGACGCGCACGTCGCCCGGCCGGATCTCGCCGGGGTGCACCACCCAGGTGCGCTCGTCCGGCTGGTCCACGCGGATCCCCGCCTCGCGCAGCGTCTCGCACGTCATGTCGATGTGGGGCAGGCTCGGCAGCGTCTCGCCCGTGTGGCGCACCGTCAGCCCGTGGCGCAGGCGCGGTGCCGTCAGCAGCAGCCCCGTGACGAACTGCGAGGAGGACGAGGAGTCGACCTCCACCTCCGCGGGCATCGCGGCGGGCGGGGTGACGGTGAACGGCAGCGTCCCGGTGCCGCCGTCCTCGACGGTGGCACCGAGCGCGCGCAGCGCATCGAGCAGGGGGCCCATCGGGCGGACGCGGGCGCCCTCGTCGCCGTCGAAGCTCACGGGCCCGTCGGCGAGGAGCACGAGCGGCGGGACGAAGCGCATGACGGTGCCCGCGAGCCCGCAGTCGACGTGGGCGCCGCCGCGCAGCGGGCCGGGGGTCACGCGCCACTCGTCGCCGGAGTCGTCCACCTCGATGCCGAGTCCTCGCAGGGCGCCGATCATGAGGTCGGAGTCGCGGGAGCGCAGGCCTCCGCGGACCGTCACGGGCTCCGCGGCGATCGCCGCCAGCACCAGGAAGCGGTTGGTGAGCGACTTCGACCCGGGCACGGAGACGGTCGCGTCGAGAGGGCCCGAGGCGACGGGCGCGTCCCAGACCTGCCCCGGGCCGGTGCCCGGGACCAGGCCGGCTGTCACGCGGCGCGCTTCTTGGACTTCGCGGCCTTGGCGGTCGCCTTGGCGTCCACGGCCTTCTCCTTCGCCTTCACCTTCTTGGCCTTCTTGCGCGCGATGTGGCGCGCCGAGTGGCCGGCGGTCGCGGCGACCAGGACGCCGCCGACGAGCGACACGTCCTTGAGGAACAGCTCCATCTCCGCCTCGCGGCGGGCCGGGTCCGTCTCCTTCCAGAACGGGTGCGCGAAGACCGCCTTGGCGCCGGCGAGCCCCGCGAGGCCCAGGGCCGAGGCGCGCGGCGAGCGCGACAGCGCGAGCGAGGCCGCGAGGGCGACGGTCAGCGCGCCGTGCACCTTCACGATGTCGACGGCCTTGACCTCCTCCACGCCGAGCTCCTTGAGCGCCGGCTCCACGGTGGGGGCGATCAGGCCGGCGTTGCGCTCGGGCTCGAGAGCGTTCTGCACGCCCCCGTAGACGAACCACGATGCGAGCAAGGGCCTGGCAAGTACACGGAGCATGCTTCTGACGATAGCAAGCGCGAGCGCCCGAGGCACCGGCTTCCGGGACAACCGGGAATGAATCGCGCACAGGTGCCGTTGCCGGTGCCATGACCACCATCGCGGAGACGCCACGCGCCTCGCGAGAGCATCCGGCGGCCAGCGCCGGGGTACGCTCGCAGGCGATGACTCAGCATGCCGATCCAGCCGCCGACTTCGAGGTCGAGGCCCTGTCCTACATGGACCAGCTCTACGCCGCCGCGCTGCGCATGACGCGCAACGCCGCAGACGCGGAGGACCTGGTCCAGGAGACCTACGCCAAGGCCTTCGCCGCGCGCGACAAGTTCACCATGGGCACCAACCTGAAGGCGTGGCTGTACCGCATCCAGACCAACGCCTTCATCAACAGCTACCGCAAGAAGCAGCGGGAGCCGAAGCGGTCGGACGCGGAGAGCGTGGAGGACTGGCAGCTCGCGGCCGCCGCCGAGCACACGTCCAGCGGCCTCGCGTCGGCGGAGGACCACGCGCTGGACTCGCTCGGCGACGACGAGATCAGGCGGGCGCTGTCGGAGCTCTCCGAGGACTTCCGGATGGCGGTCTACCTCTCCGACGTGGAGGGGTTCGCCTACAAGGAGATCGCCGAGATCATGGACACCCCCGTCGGGACCGTGATGTCGCGGCTGCACCGTGGCCGCAAGCTGCTGCGCGAGAAGCTCCGTGACTACGCCGCCGAGCGCGGCCTCTACGAGAAGACGCCGGTCAAGCCCAAGCAGGAGAAGAAGGACGGAGGTGTCTGCGATGCCTGAGCCCGAATGCGAGGAGGCCCTCGACAGGCTCTTCGAGTACATCGACCACGAGCTCCCCGAGGAGGAGATCCACCGGATCGGGGAGCACCTCAAGACGTGTCCGCCGTGCGAGGCGGAGCACAAGATCAACGAGAAGATCAAGAGGCTCGTCAACCAGACCCGTCACGAGACGGCGCCCGATGCCCTGCGCCAGCGCGTGCTCGACGCGATCCGCGCGACCCGCGAGACGCCCGCCTGATCCGAGACGCGCATCGTCCCGCCCGGACATGACAGAAGCCGCATCGGCCATGCCGATGCGGCTTCGTCGTGGTGTCAGCGCTTACGCGTTGGGGCGCTTGCCGTGGTTGGCACCGGACCCGGCGCGGCTCTTGCGCTTGCGGCCTCGCTTGCTCATGGCGTTCCCCTTTCTTGGACGACTCGGACGATGCGGCGGTTCACGATCGACCCCCTATCCTCCCATACGGCGCGGGTTCGTCACACCTGCTTCCATCGGACGGCGGTTCCCCAGTAGCGTCGGCTCAAGCCGAGGCCCTCGGAAGCCGATGGAGGATTCGTGAGCGACCAGCCAGTCTCAGTCATCCCGTTCCTGCACGCCCTCGCGTCGACGGGCGGCTCCGACCTGCACTGCAAGACCGGATCGCCGCCGCGCGTCCGCGTCGACGGCCGCCTGCGCAAGCTGCAGGTGCCGCCGCTGACGCCCGAGGACACGCGCAACATGGTCGCCCAGGTCCTGCCGGAGGACCTGGTCGCCTCCTTCCGCGACACCCATGAGGCCGACTTCGCGTTCTCGCTGTCCGGCGTCGGGCGCTTCCGCGTCAACGCCTACGTCGCCCGGGGCACCGAGTCGCTCGTGTTCCGCCGCGTCGCGGTGGGCGCGCAGAGCTTCGAGGAGCTGGGCCTGCCGCCGGTCATCGCGGACCTCGCGCTCGAGCCTCGCGGCCTGGTGCTGGTGACGGGCCCGACCGGATCCGGAAAGACCACCACGCTCGCCTCGATGGTGGACCTCATCAACAGCTACCGCGAGGTCAACATCATCACCATCGAGGACCCGATCGAGGTCCTCCACTCGGACAAGAAGGCGATCATCTCGCAGCGCGAGGTGCGCTCCGACACGCTCGACTTCACCAACGCGCTGCGCGCCGCGATGCGCCAGGACCCCGACGTGATCATGGTCGGCGAGATGCGTGACATCGAGACCGTCCGCGCGGCGCTGTCCGCCGCCGAGACCGGCCACCTGGTGCTGGCGACGCTGCACACCGTGGACGCGCAGGACACGATCAACCGCATCGTCGACTTCTTCACCCCGCACGAGCAGAACCAGGTCCGCGCGACGCTCGCGCAGACGCTGCGCGGCATCGTCTCCCAGCGCCTGGTGCGCCGCGGCGACGGCACCGGCCGCACGCTCGTCGCGGAGGTCATGGTGAACACCGGCCGCACCGCCGAGGCGATCGTGGACCCGGCGAGCCAGCCTCCCATCCTCGACCTCATCAAGGACGGCGAGTACTACAAGATGCAGACGTTCGACCAGCACCTGTTCCAGCTCGTGGGAGCCGGAACGGTGGCGCTGGACGACGCGCTCGCGATCGCCTCGCGCCCGCACGACCTCATGGTCGAGCTCCGCGGCGCCGGGATCGTCGAGTAGCCGGGGGGATCCGGCCGCGCCACGCACGGCGCCACCGAGGCAGGGCGGTTCGATGAACCGCCCTGCTGACGTGTGCGGCGAGGCTCAGGCGGCGGGCGGCTCGATGCCGAGCCACGAGTGCCAGCGGGAGTGCAGCACCAGCCACGCCATGAGCCCGTAGCCGGCCTGCAGCGGCAGCGCGTCACGGCCCGTCGCCATGTCGGCCGTCCACTGGTCGTGACGCGCGAGCGGCCCGTACATGTCGATGTAGCCCACCTCGCGGCGGGATGCGGCGTCCTCGAGCACCGCCGCGAGCTCGGCGATCCGCGGGTTGTCCTCCTCGCGCCCCGGCGGGGGGCCGGCCATCAGCGTGCGGAAGCCCAGCGCGTGGGCCCGGTCGAGCGCGTTCGCGATGTTCAGGCGCGTCATCGTGGGGGAGACGCCGCGCGTGACGTCGCCGCGGCCGACGGCGAAGAGCACGTGGTTCGCCTCCGCCTCGTCGTGGCGGGTGCGGCGCAGCGCCTCCTCGTCCCAGCGGCTGGTCATCTCCCCGGTGGTCTCGCCGGGCACGGCGAGCACGTGGAAGCGGAGGTCGGGGGCGACCGGGAGCGTGCGTGCTGCGACGCGCCCCGCCCATCCCAGCGCCTTCGGATCCCCGTGACCGGCGACGAGCTCGTCGCCCACCAGGAAGACGTTCCTCATCGCGTGAAGGCCCTCTCGACCAGCTCGGCCTGCTCGGCGGCGTGGCGCGAGGCCTGGCCGGCGGCGGGCGATGCCGACGCGGGCCGGGACACGCAGCCCACCGTGGTGCCGATGATCTGCGGCAGGCTCAGCGAGATCTTCGACCACGCGCCCTGGTTGAGGGGCTCCTCCTGGACCCACAGCACCTCGGCGCCGTCGAAGGGCGCGAGGGCCTCCTTGATCGCGTCGTGGTCGAGCGGGTACAGCTGCTCGAACCGCAGGATCGCGGTGGCGGTGTCGCCTGCCTTGTCGCGCTGGGCGACCAGGTCGTAGTAGACCTTGCCGGCGCAGATCAGCACGCGGTCGACCCCGCCCGGGTCCACCGTGGTGTCGGGGATGACCTCCTGGAACGTGCCCGTGGTGAAGTCCTCCACCTCGGACTGCGCGGCGCGCAGGCGGAGCATGGACTTCGGGGTGAACACCACCATCGGTCGGCGCGGACGGTCGTAGGCCTGGCGGCGCAGCAGGTGGAAGTAGCTGGCCGGGGTCGACGGCATGGCCGCGACCATGTTGTCCTCGGCGCACAGCTGCAGGAACCGCTCGACGCGCGCCGACGAGTGGTCGGGGCCCTGACCCTCGTACCCGTGGGGCAGCAGCAGCACCACGGACGACGACTGCGCCCACTTCTGCTCGGCGGCCGAGATGAACTCGTCGATGATGGTCTGCGCGCCGTTGACGAAGTCGCCGAACTGCGCCTCCCACAGGACCAGCGCGTCGGGACGCTCGACGGAGTAGCCGTACTCGAATCCGAGGCAGGCGTACTCCGACAGCGACGAGTCGAAGATGTGGAGCCGCGCCTGGTCCGAGGACAGGTACAGCAGCGGCGTCCACTCGGCGCCCGTGCGGCGGTCGTGGTAGACCGCGTGGCGCTGCACGAAGGTGCCGCGGCGGCTGTCCTGGCCCGCCATCCGCACCGGGACGCCCTCCTGCAGCAGCGTGCCGAAGGCGAGGATCTCGCCGTAGCCCCAGTCGATGCCGCCCTCGGTGCTCATCTGCTCGCGCTTCTCGAGCAGCTTGCCGAGCTTCGGGTGGACCGTGAAGCCCTCTGGCGGGCGCACGTGGGCGCGGCCGATCCGCTCGACCTGGCTCGCCGAGACGGCGGTCCGCCACCCGACCATGACGCCCGCGTCGGAGGACTGCGAGCTGGGCAGCTCGAGGCCCGAGATCGACTCGGTGTCCGGGCGGGGCTGGTAGCCCTCGCGGGTCTCGATGAACACGCGCTCGAGCTGGGCCAGGTAGTCCTTGGAGACCGTCTCGGCCTCCTCGGTCGTGATGTCCCCGCGACGGATGAGCGACTCGGTGTAGAGGTGGCGCACGGACCGCTTCGCCTCGATGAGGTCGTACATGCGCGGCTGCGTCATCGACGGGTCGTCGCCCTCGTTGTGCCCGCGGCGGCGGTAGCAGACCATGTCGACGATCACGTCGCGCCCGAACCTCTCGCGGTACTCGAACGCGAGCCGGGCGGCGCGCACGCACGCCTCCGGGTCGTCGCCGTTGACGTGGAAGATCGGGACCTGGAAGCCCTTCGCGATGTCCGTGCAGTAGCGCGTGGACCGCGAGTTCTCCGGGCCGGTGGTGAATCCGACCTGGTTGTTGATGATCACGTGCACGGTGCCGCCGGTGCGGTAGCCGCGCAGCTGCGACAGGTTCAGGGTCTCCTGGACGATCCCCTGGCCGGCGAACGCGGCGTCGCCGTGCACCAGGATCGGCAGCACGGGGTAACCGTCGGTCGCCGGGTCGGCGCCGAGGGCGTCGAGCTTCGCGCGGACGATGCCCTCGAGGACCGGGTTGACCGCCTCCAGGTGCGAGGGGTTCGCGGCGAGGTAGACCCGCGTGGACGCGCCCGACTCCGCCGTGAAGGTGCCCTCGGTGCCGAGGTGGTACTTGACGTCGCCCGAGCCCTGCACGGAGCCCGGCACCGCGGTGCCCTCGAACTCGGAGAAGATCTGGCCGTAGCTCTTGCCTGCCAGGTTCGCGAGCACGTTGAGGCGTCCGCGGTGCGCCATGCCGATGCAGACCTCGTGGACGCCGGACTCGGCCGCGGCGCTCATCACCTCGTCGAGCAGCGGGATCAGCGACTCGCCGCCCTCGAGCGAGAACCGCTTCTGTCCCACGTACTTGGTCTGGAGGAAGGCCTCGAACGCCTCCGCCGCGTTGAGGCGGTGGAGGATCCGCAGGTGCTCCTCGCGGCTGGGCTTCGTGTAGCCGTGCTCGAGGCGCTCCTGGAACCACGACCGCTGCTCGCGGTCGGCGATGTGCATGTACTCGAGGCCGATGGTGCGGCAGTAGGCGTCCCGCAGCCGGCTGAGCACCGTGCGCATCTTCCACCGGTCGTGGCCGGCGAAGCCGCCGGTCGAGTAGTGCCGGTCGAGGTCCCACAGCGTGAGGCCGTGGGTCTGGACGTCGAGGTCCGGGTGCTTGCGCGGTCGGCTCGACAGGGGGTCGACGTCCGCCATGAGGTGCCCGCGCGAGCGGTAGGCGTGGATGAGCTCCGCGATGCGGGCGGGCTTGGCGGCCTCCTCCTCGGGCGAGGTCGCGGCGTCCTGGACCCAGCGCACGGGCTCGTAGGGCACGCGGATCGACACGAACACGCGGTCGTAGAAGCCGTCGATGCCGAGCAGCTTCTTGTGCACGAGGCCCAGGAACTCGCCGGACTGGGCGCCCTGGATGACGCGGTGGTCGTAGGTCGACGTCAGGGTGAGCACCTTCGACACGCCCAGGCGGGCGATGGTCTCCTCGGACGCCCCCTGGAACTCCGCGGGGTAGTCCATCGAGCCGACGCCGATGATGGTGCCCTGGCCGTTCATGAGGCGCGGGACGGAGTGGACCGTGCCGATCGTGCCCGGGTTGGTCAGGGTGATCGTCGTGCCCTGGAAGTCGACCGCCTGCAGCGTGCCCTGGCGGGCGCGCCGGACCAGGTCCTCGTAGGAGGACCAGAAGGCGTGGAAGTCCATGCTGTCCGCGCCCTTGATCGACGGCACCAGCAGCTGGCGGGAGCCGTCGGGCTTCGCGAGGTCGATCGCCAGGCCCAGGTTGATCTCGGCGGGGGTCAGCAGCGCGGGCTTGCCGTCCTCCTCGGTGTACGCGACGTTCATCGACGGGAACTCGGCGAGCGCCTCGACGATCGCGTAGCCGATCAGGTGCGTGAAGCTCACCTTGCCGCCGCGCGTGCGCGCGAGGTGGTTGTTGATGACGACGCGGTTGTCCATCAGCATCTTGGCGGGCACCGCGCGGACCGACGTCGCCGTCGGGACGGTGAGGCTCGCCTCCATGTTCTGGACCACGCGTGCGGCCGGGCCGCGCAGGCGCTCGACGCCCTGCGTGACGTCCTTGGCCTCGACGGGCTCGTAGTCCGGGCGCTGCAGGTACGCCGCGGTCGGGGCCTGCGCCGTCGCGATCGGCTGCGTCATCGCGACCGTCTCCGCGGCGGGCTCGGGGGCCTCGGCGCTCGCGGTCGGCTCGGGTGCCGGAGCCGGGGCCGCGGGCGCTGCGGGCGCCTCGGGCGCGGGTGACGATGCGCGGGGTGCCGGCGGCGGGGGCGGCGGCACGTCGCCGTAGCCCTGCGCGGACGAGGTCACGCGCGGCATCGGCTGGGTCGGGGGCTGGGGGACGTGGGGACGGTGGCCCGGGGCGTCCGCGCGGGCGTCGTCGGTGGCGTCCGCCCCGCGGGAGCCGCCCAGGATGAGGGAGGCCACGGCTGGGGCGTCCACGCCACGGGCGACGGGGACACGGTCGGTATCGGGCGCGGAGGTGTCTGGGGACACGTTGAGGCCGCTCGCTTTCTTGGCGCATCAGCGTCGGTGGTGACTGGTGGACCCATCTTCTCCCCTTCCGACACGCCGCCGGAACCACCCACCGCGCATTTGGACAAAGTTTTACCCATGCCAGGGAAGACCAGGGGTGACGCATCGGACGCCCATGGCCGTCATCGTCCGTCCCGGGCCTCCGGGCTCAGGTGATGTCGCGGCGGAAGGAGGTCCGCCAGCCGATCGCCGCGGCGACCAGGCCGTAGCCGAGCAGCACCAGCAGCCCCGCCCACGGGGCGAGCAGGTCGGACAGGCCCGTCGCGGAGTAGAAGGAGCTCCCCGCGATCGCCTCGCCCGCCGCCCCCGGCAGGAAGCGCGCGACGGGCGCGGCGGCATCCCAGTAGCCGAGCCCGATGCGTGCGAGCGGCTCGACGATCTGGGTCCAGACGAGCACGCCGACGACGACCGCGACCTGGTTCGTCACGAGCGTGCCGAAGCCCACCCCGACGAGCATCCAGGCGGCCATGGCCACCGCCCCGAGCGCGAGGGTGCGCCAGGTCGCCGGGTCGTCGAGCATCGTCCCGGTGCCCGCGAGCGCCAGGGCGGGCGCGCCCGCCGCCAGCGCCGCCAGCGAGCTCGCGAGCCCGTACGCGAGGGCGAAGGGGAGCGCGGCCAGCAGCTTGGCGGCCGCGACCCGGGTGCGCCGCGGCTCGGCCAGCACCGACGTCTGGAACGTGCGGTGGCGGAACTCCTGGGTCACGATGATCGCGCCGAACGCCAACGGGAACACGTATCCGAGGGTCACGCCCGCCGAGTAGACGGTGAGCGCGAGCTGGTCCGGAGGGACGGTGAGCTCGTCGCCGGGCTGCTGGCCGCCGAGCCCGATCGCCAGCGCGAGCGCCCCAGCGAGGAAGGCGACCGCGCCGCCCATCGCGGCGAGGAGCGCCCACCACAGGCGGGTGGTGAGGATCTTGCGCAGCTCGGCGCGGACGGCCGCGGTCATGCCGCCTCCTCCGTGAGTCGCAGGAAGACCTGCTCGAGCGTCTCGCCGGACTCCGCGAGCCCGTGCACCTCGAGACCCGCGGCGAAGGCGCGGGCCCCCACCTCGGCGGCGTCCGCGTGGGCCACCACGAGCTCGTGCGGGGACGTGAGGCGTGACCCGGGCCAGTCGTCAGCGAGCCGCGCGAGCCGGTCGGCGTCGGGTGACACCAGGGTGGTCGCCGGGTGCGCGAGCCGGCGCAGCTCGGCGAGCGAGGAGGCGTGGCGGATCCGGCCCTGCGCGATCACCACCACGTCGTCGACCGTCTGCTCCACCTCCCCGAGCAGGTGGGAGGAGAGCAGCACCGTCCCGCCGCGCGCGGCGAAGTCGCGGACGAAGCCCCGCATCCACGTGATGCCCGCGGGGTCCAACCCGTTCGCGGGCTCGTCGAGCACCAGGGCAGTCGGCTCCCCGAGGAGCGCCGTGGCGAGGCCCAACCGCTGCCGCATCCCCATCGAGAAGCCGCCGACGCGGCGGTTCGCCGCGTCGCTCATGCCCACCATGGCCAGCGCATCGTCGCACCGCGCATCGTCGGCGTCGACGAGCGGCGCGACCGTCCGGAGATGGGCGCGTGCGGTGCGGCCGGGGTGGAACGCACCCTCGAGCAGCGCGCCCACGACGGCGGCGGGCCGCTCGAGCTCGGCGTAGGCGTGGTCGCCGATGCGCGCAGAGCCGGCGGTCGGCGCGACCAGGCCGAGCAGCGCGCGGAGGGTGGTCGACTTCCCGGCACCGTTCGGCCCCAGGAATCCGGTGACCCGGCCCGGCTCGGCGGCGAACGACACGTCCTCGACGGCCGTCACCGTGCCGAACCTCTTCGTGAGGCCGGCGATCGCGATGCGTGGACCCTCCATGCGCACTCTCCTTAAGAGTTGTTATAGAGGAACTATAACACTTTGACCCTGCCGTCGCGCCACGCCCGGCTGTATCCTTGCGACACCATGGACCCTGACAGTTCCCGTCCCCGATGACCGCCTGGATCCTGATCGGCGTGGGCGTGCTCCTCACGCTCGGCACGGCGGTGTTCGTCGCGGCCGAGTTCTCGCTCGTCGCCCTCGATCCGGCCCATGTGGACGACGAGAAGGACCGCCGGGTGCGCCGCGCGCTGTCGCGCCTCTCCACGCAGCTCTCGGGTGCGCAGGTCGGGATCACGCTCACCACGATCCTGCTCGGCTTCACCGCGCAGCCGGCGCTGGTCGAGCTGCTCGAGGTGCCGCTGTCGACCTCGACGGTGACGCGCGCCGCCTCCGGGGCGCTCGCGGGCGCGCTCGCGGTGATCCTGGTCAACGCGTTCTCGATGCTGTTCGGCGAGCTGGTGCCCAAGAACATGGCGCTCGCGGCGCCCCTGCGCACGGCGCGGGTGGCGGCGCCGCTGAACATGGGGTTCACCGTCGCGCTGCGCCCCCTGATCGCGGCGCTCAACTCTGCTGCGAACGGGATCCTGCGGCTGATCGGCATCGAGCCGAAGGAGGAGCTTGCCGGCGGACGGTCCCGGCAGGAGCTCGCGGCGCTGGTGCGCCGCAGCGCCGAGGCGGGCACCCTCGCGCCGTCGACGGCGCTGCTGCTGAAGAACAGCATCGAGCTCGACGACCTCGCGGCGATCGATGTCATGACCGACCGCACCCGCCTTCATGTGCTGCCGCGCGACGCGGTCGCCGCGGACGTGCTCGCCGCCGCGCGCGCGACCGGACACTCGCGCTTCCCGGTCGTGGGCGACGGCCACGACGACGTGCTCGGGCTGGTCCACCTGCGTGCGGCGATCGCGGTCCCCGCCCACGAGCGCGCCGCGCGACCGGTCCGCGAGCTCATGGTGGAGGCGCCCCGCATCCCGGAGACCATGCAGATGGGGCCGCTGCTCGTCGAGCTGCGCGGCCTGGGCCCGCAGTGCGCGATCGTGGTCGACGAGTACGGCGGCACCGCCGGGCTCGTGACCCTCGAGGACGTGGTCGAGGAGCTCGTGGGGGAGGTGGCCGACGAGCACGACCGGCGTCGTGCGTCGGTCCACCGGGTGCCCGGCGGCGCGTGGATCGTCCCCGGCGACCTGCGCCCCGACGAGGTCCGCGAGCGCACGGGCCTGGTGGTGCCGGAGTCGCCCGCCTACGAGACGGTGGGGGGCTTCATCATGGCCGCGCTCGGCCGCGTGGCGGCCGTCGGCGACATCGTCGACCACGACGGCGTCCACCTGCGGGTCGAGCGCATGGACGGCCGCCGGATCGACCGGGTGCGACTCGCGCCGATCGCGGAGCCGGAGGGCGAGGGATGACCGCCGAGATGGTCGCCGTGGTCGCGGGCCTGCTGCTGGCGAACGCCTTCTTCGTCGGCGCCGAGTTCGCCATCATCTCCGCGCGGCGCAGCTCGATCGAGCCGCGCGCGGAGGAGGGGTCGCGCGCCGCCCGCACCGTCCTGTGGGCGATGGAGCACGTCTCCCTGATGCTCGCGACGGCGCAGCTGGGCATCACGGTCTGCTCGGTCACCCTCGGTGCCGTCGCGGAGCCGGCGCTCGCTCACGCGCTCGAGCCCATGCTCCACTCGTGGGGGCTCCCTGAGGGGACCGCCCACGGCGTGGCCGTCGCGATCGCCCTGCTCGTGATCGTCGGCCTGCACGTCGTGGTCGGCGAGATGGTGCCGAAGAACTCCGCGGTGTCGAGCCCGGACCGCGCCGCGCTGGTGTTCGGCCCCCCGCTCGTGGCCATCGCTCGGGTGGTGAAGCCGGTGATCGGGGCGCTGAACTGGGTCGCGAACCACGTGGTGCGGCTGTTCGGGCTCGAGCCCAAGGACGAGGTCACGAGCGCCTTCACCGCGGACGAGGTCCACAGCATCGTCGAGCGGTCGAGCGCCGAGGGCACCATCTCCGACCCGACCGGCCTGCTCACCGGCGCGCTCGAGTTCTCCGACCGTTCGGTGGCCGAGGTGATGGTCCCGGTCGATCGGGTCCGCGCCCTCGAGCTCGGCGTCACGGTCGACGGGCTCGAGCGGGCCGCGACCGACACGGGCTTCTCGAGGTTCCCGGTCACCGAGGCCGGGCGCTTCATCGGCTACCTGCACATCAAGGACACCCTGTTCGCTCGGCCGGGGGAGCGCGAGGACCCGATCCAGGCGTGGCGGGTGCGGGACCTGCCCGCGATCGACGCGGAGGCCGAGATCGAGCTCGCGCTCGCGCTGATGCGCCGCTCGGGGGCCCACGTCACGGCGGTCGAGCGCGACGGGTCCACCCTCGGGATGGTCTTCCTCGAGGACATCCTGGAGGAGCTCGTGGGCGAGGTCCGCGATTCTCTCGCACGTCGTGATCAGGTGATCTAGCAGGCACCTCGCAACTAAGTCAGGCCGCTGTGAGCAGTGTCATACCCAGGGGGGTTGGCCTGACCGTTACCAATCGGTAATATTTGCGCAGGCGCTTGCATGGACCTCACCTCGAGCGCTCAGATGACAGCTTCGCCTGAGGAGGCCAGTGTGAGCATGCGCGGACCCGTGCATCGGCACCGTCCTGCGCACCCCTCGCGCCGCCAGCTCCGCATCGAGCGCACCCAGGAGATCCAGGTCCGCACCACCCATCGCCGGCGCAAGCTGCTGACGCGCGGAGGGGTCATCCTCGGCTTCCTCGGCGCGATGGTGGTGTACCCGGTGATGGGCACCATCACGCCGTACGCGAACGCCGCCGAGCAGCTCCCTGGCGTGGTCGAGGGGCAGGCCCCCACCATGTCGACCGCGATCCTCGGCGCCGGCCCGCAGTTCGAGTCCTCGGACCTGCCGCTGCCCACCGTCGACGACCAGTCCACGGTGGTCCTCACGGAGAACGACATCCCCGTCGCGTCCTCGCTGCTGCCGGACTGCGACCCGGAGTTTGACGACACCACCTCGAACGGCCGACTCCGCGCCGACCAGCTGTGCAGCCTCTGGGTCGCCGGCGAGCAGCTCCGCCCCGACGCGGCGCTCGCGCTCGCGGCGCTCAACGAGCAGTTCAAGACCGCCTTCGGCACCAGCATCTGCATCGCGGACTCGTACCGCAGCCTCTCCGAGCAGTACGCCACCAAGGCGTCCCGCGGGTACCTGGCGGCCAGCCCCGGCACCTCGATGCACGGCGAGGGCCTGGCCATCGACCTGTGCCGCACGCAGGCCTCGGGCGTCTACTACCGCTGGCTCTCGAACAACGCGGAGACCTTCGGCTTCTGGAACCCCGACTGGGCCAAGTGGTCGAAGTACGAGCCCTGGCACTGGGAGTACCTGCCCGGCACCGGCATCTACTGGTGACCCACGCGGGGCGCGACCCCCGCATCGTCCCGGCCCGCGACGCATCGTCGCGGGCCTTCTGCGTCCCCGACCGAGGGCGCCCCGCACCCACGCCGAAATGGAGGATCGGGGGCCGACAACCCCCGCGGTGGGGGGCCCCGACACCAACTCCAGCGCCCCACGCCGGCCCCCACGCGCCCCCCCCCGCAAGGGCCGCACGGGGCCCCCACCCCCCCCGCGTGCGCCCCCCGATCCTCCATCTCGTGCACCTCAGGCGGCCTCCGAGGCGCACCGCCGGTCCCGGATCAGAGCCAGGGGGAGTCGATCGAGAACGTGGTGGCGACCCCGTTGATCTCGTCCTTGGTGAGGCCCTCGGCGCGGCCTCCGGCAACCAGGTCCATGTACTCGTACTTCGCGCCGGTCTCGGCGTACTCGACGCGATCGACGGCACGGTAGACGGAGACGTCGGACCGCGACATGGTGCCGTGCTTCGACCACAGGGTGATCTCGAAGTCGCGCAGGCCGGTGACGTTCGCCTCGCCCATCTCCTCCGAGCCGGGGATGAAGAACGGCAGCACCGCGATGCCCTGCGACAGCGAGACGATGCTCTCGGGCTCCCAGCGCAGGATGGCGCGGTTCATGCGCTCGGTGTCGCGGTACGCGGGGATGTGCGAGAGGTAGGTGAGGTGCGGGGGCTGCGCGTGCACCACGGCCTGGAAGTCGACGCCGCGTCGCTCGACCTGGTCCTGGTGGACCGCGAGGTGGGAGTTGAACTCCGAGGTGAGGCGGGCGAACTTGCGGGTGTTCGAGGTGTAGAGCGTGCCGGTGCGGCCGCCCTCGTGGATCTTCACCGCGCCGATCGCGGCGAGGGGCTCGGCCTCGATCTGGCGCAGGCGGCGGCCGGAGCCGGTCGCGAGCACGGTGCCGCCGGCGAGGGCGGGCGCGGGGACGGGGAGCTCGATCTCCTCGGCGTTGGGGAAGTGGCGGCGGACCTCCACATCCCATCCCATGTAGACCGAGATGTTGCCGGCGCCGGCCTCGGAGGCGTCAATCTCGCAGATGCGTGCGCCGCATTCGCCGATCTGTTCGATGATCTCGTCGAGCGTGGGCTTCGGGTCGGTGGCCACTGTGCGTCTCCTTGTGATGTGGGGCGCGGCACCTCTGTCGCGCCGTTGCGGATGGCGGTCCTCACCTCGCTTCCGCGAAGTGTTGAAACGATTCAATCATAGCCTGAGATGGCAGCGCGAGTCGAAGGTCCCGGGTGTCCGGCGCGCGGGCGGCCGCGGCCGGTCTGTCCGGGATCCCGGGGCGGCTGTGGTCCTGCGCGAGGGCCGCACCGATACTGGGAGCAGAGGCGGCCGACAACCCGGGCCGCACGAGGACGCACACCGCCGTGCCCCACCCCGCACGGCGGTGTGCCCACCGAGGAGGCAGCCGTGCTGGTCGGAGTCCCCACCGAGACCAAGAACCGCGAGACCCGCGTCGCGCTGACCCCGTCGGGCGCGCACGCGCTGGTGGCAGCCGGCCACCAGGTGGTGGTCCAGCGCGCGGCGGGCGAGGGGTCCGCCTACGAGGATGACGAGTACCTGCTCGCCGGCGCCGTCCTCGGCACGGCAGCGGACGCCTGGGCGGCGGACCTGGTGCTGAAGGTCAAGGAGCCCCAGCCCGAGGAGCTCCCGCTGCTGCGCGACAACGTGCTGTTCACGTTCCTGCACCTCGCCGCCAACCCCCGCCTTGCGGACGCGCTGTGCACCGCCGGCACCACCGCGCTGTCCTACGACACCGTCCAGCTCGACGACGGCTCCCTGCCGCTGCTCACGCCCATGAGCGAGGTCGCCGGCCGGCTCGCCGTGCTCGAGGGGGCGCACCATCTGCTGAGCCCGCAGGGCGGGCGCGGCGTGCTCCTCCCCGGCGTCCCTGGCGTGCCCGGGGCGCGCGTGACGATCCTCGGCGCCGGGGTCGCCGGATCCAACGCGGTGGGTCAGGCGGTCGCGATGGGCGCGGACGTGACGGTGCTCGACCTCTCGCTGCCGAAGCTGCGCGCGCTCGACGAGCGGTTCGGCGGCCGGGTGAGCACGGTCGCCTCGACCGCGCACACGGTCGAGGACGCGGTGCTGGGCGCGGACCTGGTGATCGGCGCCGTGCTGGTGCCGGGGCGCCCCGCGCCGACGGTCGTGAGCCACGCGATGGTGGCGGGGATGCGCCGCGGCAGCGTCCTGGTCGACATCGCGATCGATCAGGGCGGCTGCCTGGAGGACTCCCGCCCGACCACGCATGACGCGCCGGTGTTCGAGGTCGAGGGCTCGCTGCTCTACTGCGTCGCGAACATGCCGGCCGCGGTCGGCTCGACCGCGACCCGTGCGCTCGCGAACGTCACGCTGCCGTACGTGCTGCGGCTCGCGTCCGGCGTCGACGCGGCGGTGCGGGACGATGCGGCGCTCGCGCGTGGCGTCAACGTCCGGGGCGGCCAGGTGGTCCACCCGGCGGTCGCCGAGGCGCTCGGCGTCTAGACGCGGCGAGAGGGGGCCGGGTGGGACCCGACCCCCTCTCGCGTGCCGTCAGGCCGCGGCGACTGGAGCCGCGGCCGTGGCGGGCTTGGCGACGACGACGGCCGTGAGGCCCGCCGCGATCAGCGCGCCCACGCCGACCACGCCGACGGCGGCCGGCAGCGACCCGACGCCGCCGACGATGCCCTGCATGACGAGCGGCGTGAGGAACTGGCCGAGGAAGAAGGCCATGGTCCACAGGCCGGTCACGCGCCCGCGCTCCTCGAAGCGCAGCGGCGCGATGGTCCAGGTGACCAGGGTGGGCAGCAGCAGGCCCGAGCCGGCCGAGGCGATCGCCGCGCCGATCCCGACGCCGATGAACGCGGTGCCCATCAGCGCGATGACGGCCATGCCGATCGCCTGCAGCCCGAACGCGATCGGCAGCAGCACCTTGGGCGTGAGCCGCGCGATGCGGGCGAAGGTGAACGCTCCCGCCGCGGTGGCGAGAGAGGCGACCGCCGCGACCGTGCCGATGGTGCGGGTGTCCTCGGGCGCGACCCCGGTGCCGACCACCAGGTAGCTCGCCTCGATGATGAGCACGTAGAACGAGAAGCCCCCGAACAGCGTGACGGCCAGCGGCAGCGCGATCCGGCCCCACGGGATGCGGACCTTGACGCCCTCGGCGACGTGGGTGTCGGTCGAGTCGTGCCGGCTCGGCTCCCACAGCCCGCCGATCATCAGCACGCCGATCGCGGCCGCGATCGTGTACACCCAGAACGGCGTGTGCCAGCCGCCGACGCCGAGGGCGCCGCCGATCGCGATGAACACCGTGGCGCCCAGGGTGGTGACCACCGTCTGGAGCCCCAGGTACTTGTTGCGGCGCCGCTCCTCGTGGAAGTAGTCGACGATCAGCGTGGTGCAGACCGTCATGATGGCGGCCTCGAAGACACCCACGAGCACGCGGCTGATGAGGATGGACTGCAGGGTGGTGAGCAGCGCGGGCGCGGCACCCGCGAGCGCGTAGGCGAACATCGCGATGACCAGCAGCGGCTTGCGCCCGAGGCGGTCGACGATCTGCCCCGCGAACGGCGCGAACACCGCGATCATGAGCGCGGGGATCGCGACGATCATGGGCACCAGCACCTCGGCGCCCGGCTGACCGCCGAACTCCGCGGAGAGCTGGGGAAGGATCGGGGTGATGAGCACGGAGCCCATCACCGGCATGCAGCTGCCGGCGAGCAGCAGGGCTGCCTGCCAGCCGCCGGCGCGTCGGGCCGGCGCGGTGGCGCCGGCGGTGGTCTGACTCGTCATTGAATCTCCCGGGGTGAGAAGGGCGGTGAGATCACCGCGATCGCACGCGCGGACGCGTGCGGGCGGCGGGCAGGGCGACGGGTGCCTGCGGCGTCCCGACGGTCCCTCGGAGCTCGCCGATGCCCTCGACCCGGAGGACCACGGTGTCCCCCGGACGCAGCGGCTCCGGTGCGAGGCCGCCGGTGCGGCCCCAGAGCTCGGCCAGGCAGCCGCCGTTGCCGGCGGTGCCCGAGCCGAGCACGTCGCCCGGGACGATGCGAGAGTCCCGGGACGCGTAGGCGGCCAGCTCAGCGAAGGGCCAGCCCATGTTCGAGAGGAGGTCGTGGCCGATGCGCTCGCCGCGCACCCACGCCTCGACCTCGAGCGCGAGGAAGCCGTCGGCGTCCTCGTACGGCGTGAGCTCGTCCGCGGTGACGATCCAGGGGCCGAGCGAGGTGGCGAAGTCCTTGCCCTTGCACGGGCCGAGCCGCACCTTCATCTCGCGCCCCTGGACGTCGCGCGCGGACCAGTCGTTCATGATCGTGTAGCCGACGATGTGCCGCTTCGCGGTCTCCACGTCGAGGTCGCGGCCGTCCGAGCCGTCGACGCCTCCGATGACCGCTGCGACCTCGAGCTCGAAGTCGAGCCGCGCGCTCACCGGGGGACGCACGACGGCACCGTCGGCGCGGAGCGTGTGGGGGTTGGTGAAGTAGAACGTCGGCAGCTCGTACCACTCGGCGACCACCTCGCTCGCGCCGTCGATCGCCGCGGACACCCCCTCGACGTGCTCCTCGAAGGCCACGAAGTCGCGCACGCTGGGAGCGGCGACAGGCACCATGAGCTGGACCCCGGCGAGAGGCCGCGCACCGGCCGCGTCCGCCCAGCCGGCGACCTCCTCGAGCCGGTCGAGCCCGGCGGCGAGGGCGTCCGCGACCGTGCGCCCGGCGCCGAAGGGCACCGCCGCATCGTCCCGGATCACGCCTTCCTCGACGGTGCCGTCCGCGCTCCAGCGCGCGAGCCTCACGCCGGCACGCTCACCGTGCGTGCCACGGTCCCGACCAGGCCGGGGATGTCCGCGTCGCGGCGGCCCTCGAGCAGCCACTGACCCAGCTGGACCGAGGACCTGACCACCAGCGTGGCGCGCTCGACGCGGCGGTCGTGGAACTCGTCCCACATCGCCTGGTCGATGGGCCCGCGCAGGATCAGCTCGCCGAGCACCTCGGCGTCCTCGAGCGCCTGGGCGGCGCCCTGCGCGATGGTGGGAGGGCACGAGTGGGCGGCGTCGCCGATCACCACGGTCCGGCCGCGGTTCCAGGCACCCTCGATCACGTGCTCGGTGAACCAGGTGTAGTTGACGTGCGAGGCGGTCGAGAGATTCTCACGGATCGCGTTCCAGGGGCCGTCGTAGGCCATCGACTGGCCTCGCATGATCTCCACGGCCTGCTCGTCGGTCACGTCCGTGTGCTCCTGCGCGTCCTCGACCAGGAACGCGTACATCGAGTCCTCGCCGGTGGGCGTGTAGCCCGCGATGTACATGGGTCCGCCGTAGTACAGCTCGGTGTGGGCGACCTCGGCGGGCCGCGGCACGAACGCGCGCCAGATGCCCATGCCGGTGCGGCGGGGGTGCAGGTCGATGCCGATCGCGGCGCGGACCTTCGAGTGCAGGCCGTCGGCGCCGACCAGCAGGTCGTACGTGCCGGCGGGTGCGCCGTTGACCTCGACGTCCACATCGGTGTCGCGCGTGGTGCAGCCGGTCACCTCGGAGGAGTGGTGCAGCCGGGCGCCCGCGGCGACCGCGGCGTCCGTGAGGATGCGCGCGAGGTCGGGGCGGTACATGCCCATGCCGGCGGGGAAGTCGGGTCCGCCCATGCCGATCTCCGGCATGTCGGCCACGACGGGGGCGCCGGGTCCCGGGGCGCGCAGGGTCAGGCCGTTGAACGCGTAGCCCGCCTCCTGGATCCGGTCCCAGACCCCGAGGTGCCCGAACGCCCGCAGCGCGTTGCCCTGGAGCGTGATGCCGGAGCCGAGCGCGCTCACGCAGTCGGCCTTGTCGAACATGTCGACCTCCACCCCGCCGCGGGCGAGCTGGATGGCGAGCGCGGTGGCGGCGACTCCGCCTCCGGCGATGGCGACACGCGTCGTTGCGGTCATGATGGGGTCCCTTCCTTCCGGGGTTAGAGCAGGGCGATGGGGTTGACGGGGGAGCCGACCGCGCCGGTGATGCGCAGCGGCGCGGCGACCATGAGGAACTCGTAGCGCGACGATGCGGCGCACGCCTCGGCGAGCGTGTCCAGGTCCCACATCTCGCCGATCGTGAGGCCCATGTGGGGGATCACCACCTGGTGCAGCGGCTGGAACGCGGGCTCGAACTCGTTGGGCCTGACCTCGAAGCCCCAGGTGTCGGTGGCGATCGCGGCGATGTTGCGCGCGTGCAGCCAGGGCGCGGTGGTGAAGGACAGCCCGGGCGCGGCGCCGCCGGCGTAGTCGCCCCAGCCGTCGCGGCGCGCGCGGGTGAGCTGTCCGGTGCGGACGACGACGATGTCACCGGCGCCGACCGTGGAGGTGGGCCCCTGGGCGGCGATGCAGGAGTCGAGGTCGGCGGCGGAGATCGCGTAGCCGTCCTCGAGCTCGCCGGCGTCGGGGCGCAGGTGGCGGCCCAGGTCGAGCAGCACGCCGCGCCCGGTGATGAGCGAGGCGGCGTTCTCGATGCCGGTGACGCCGTCGCCGAGCGAGGTCACCACGTCGCCGGCGCGACGTCCGTTCCAGGCCGCGCCGTGGTCGAAGATGTGCCCGAGCCCGTCCCACTGCGTCGAGCACTGGAGCGGCATCGCGATCACGTCGTCCGCGCCGCCGATCCCGTGGGGGAAGCCCTGGACGCCGGCCTCGGCGTCGGTGCCGGTGTCGAGCATCGTGTGGACGGGGTTGGTCCGGCGCCGCCAGCCCTTCTGCGGGCCGTCCATGTCGAACGGCAGCGACAGCGAGATCGACTCCCCGGTGCGGACCAGCGCCGCGGCGCGCGCACGCGCCCGGTCGTCGATGAGGTTGAGGGTGCCCACCGCATCGTCCTCGCCCCAGCGGCCCCAGTTGCTGACCGCGCGGGCGGTCGCGGCGATCGCGGCCTCCGGATCGCGCGGATCGAAGCCTGCGGCCTGGACGAGCATGTCCCTCCCCGTGGACGCATCGTCGCGTCCGTGCCCCAGTCAATCGCGAGTCAGTGCATCAGCACAGACGAATCGACCGATGAGCGGTATCCGTGCCGCCGATACGGTGGCTAGGCTCGGCCCATGGACCTGCGCAACCTCGACATGAATCTCCTGCTGCCGCTCCACGCGCTGCTCGAGGAGCGCAGCGTGTCGCGGGCGGCGCAGCGCCTGAGCCTCAGCCAGCCGGCGCTCTCGGCCTCCCTCGCGAAGCTCCGCAGGCTGTTCGGCGACGACCTCCTGGTGCGCCACGGCAACACCTACGAGCTCAGTCCCCTCGCGGTCTCGCTGCGCGAGCGCACCTGGACGGCCGTGCAGACCATGGACCGCCTGTTCTCCGCGCAGGCCGAGTTCGACCCCGCGACCAGCACCCGTGACTTCCGGATCCTGGGCGCCGACTACGCCTTCCGCATCGCCGGCCGGGAGATCTCGCTCGCCGTCTCCGCGGCGGCCCCCCACGCGCGGCTCACGTTCGAGACCCTGGCCCGCGAGACCCTCGAGGGGGCGCCGGAGTCGCTGCGCGACTGCGACGGCATGATCCTGCCGCACGGCTTCATCGGCTCGGAGCGCTACCTCGACATCCTCGAGGACCGGTGGGTGGTGGTCGCGGCGCGCGCCAACCCGGAGCTGGGTGAGACTCTCACGACCGACGACCTGGCGTCGCGGCCGTGGGTGCTCGCGATGAACCGCACCACGTCGTACACCCCCGCCGTGCGGCAGATGCAGACGCTCGGCATCGAGCCGCGGGTCGCGGTGGTGACCCCGAGCTTCGCCACGCTTCCGGCGCTGGTGGCCGGTACCGACCGGATCGGGCTGCTGCAGGAGCGGCTCGCGCTGGCGGTGCAGGACCTGCACGACCTGCGGATCCTGGACTTCCCGGTGCCGATCGCGCCCATCAAGGACGCGTTCTGGTGGAACGCCCTCTACGACGCGGACCCCGGCCATCAGTGGCTGCGGTCCGTGCTCGCGCGGGTCGCGGAGGAGATGCGACTGCCCGGGGGCGTCGACGCCTCGGGCGCCTGAGCGCCCGCCGCGAGCGCCGCATCGTCCCGCCCGGGCGCACAGACGCCGACGGCGGCGCCCCGGGGCCGGAGGAGGTGGCCCGGGACGCCGCCGTCGACGCGTGTGCGGCTCAGCCGTTGCCCTGCTTGGCGTACGGGTTGAACAGCGCGTCCTTGATCTCGTCGGGCACGCCCTCCTCGGTGGCGGAGGGGCCGTCGGCGGCGGGGAACGACTCGGTCATCGACATGGGCATCTGCGAGTTCTTGTAGAAGTTGTTCGAGCCCAGCGACGGGGTCCAGGTCTGCGGCTCCCAGTCCGGCACGTAGTTGCGGTAGCCGCCCGTGTTGAGCTCGATGCGGAGGCTCGAGGGCTCGCGGTAGTAGAGGAAGTTCTGCTCGCCGATGCCGTGGATCGACGGGCCGTACTCGATCGGGACGCCGTTCTCGAGGAGCGAGTCGGCGGCCTGGAGCAGGTCCTCGCGGGTGTCGACCCAGAAGGCGTAGTGGTTCATGCGCCCGGCACGGGTCGAGCCGTCGAGCACCACGCCCAGGTCGTGCGACTTCTCGTTGGTGGTGATGACGGAGAACACGGAGATCGGGGCCTCGTCGAGCACGGTGCGCGCCATGATGCGGAAGCCCAGCACGTCGCGGTACCACTGCGCGAAGGCGTCCACGTCGGACGTCGCGATGGTGATGTGATCGAGCTGGCGCGGCGCGCCCAGGTGGCGGCTGCGGCGCTGCGGGCGGTCGGGGTAGGCGGACGCCTTGTCGCCGGTGGCCTTGTAGTGCTCCACGTCCCAGTGGAGCGTCATCGAGTGGCCCCACGGGCCGACGAACTCGAACGCCTTGCCGATCCGGTTGCCCTCGATCCAGGTGCCCTCGATGCCGGCCTCCTGGATGCGGCGGGCCGCCTCCTCGAGCGCCTCGGGGCTGGTGGTGCGCCACGCCATGGTGGACAGCGACGGCTCCGGGCCCGGGCGCAGCACCACCGAGTAGCGGTAGTAGTCGCCCCAGCAGCGCAGGTAGACGTCGTCGCCGATCCGGTCCACGACCTCGAGCCCGACGTGCTCCTCGTAGAACCTCACCGACGCCTCGACGTCGGGGCACGTGACGGCCACGTAGGACAGGTGCGACAGCAGAGAGATCATCGTTGACCCTTTCCGTTCCCTCCGGCGGCGTTGCCGGAACGACTCCCACTGTGGACGCGGCCGCCGATATCAGGGAAGCGGAATCTGGCGATGCCGCGCATCACTGCCGCTGATCCTGCGCCGTCCCCTCACCCCGTGCGGAGCGTCCGCGAGGGTGGAGGGGTGGCGGCGGGGTATCGGCGGGGTCGATGGTGGGCATCGTCAGAATCGACTGTGCGGATGGTTCGCCGCTCCCTAGGGTGGACGCGACGCAACGACGCGAGCGAGGTGGACCCCCATGTTCATGTACTTCCCGACCAACTACGTGTGGAGCATGGCGGCGGTCGCCTCGCTCAACTGCGGCGGGTACATCGACGAGGTCGACCGCGCGTGCAAGCCGGTCCTCGAGGCCTCGCGCAACGGCGACGACGTGGGCACCGACCTCCTGTACGCGTCCTGGGAGGCCGTCGCCGACCGCCTGATCGCGTCGGCTAAGGAGGACGTGCGGCTCGGACGCCGCATCAACGCGGGCGACAAGTACTACCGTGCCAGCCTGTACGTCTCCCAGGCGGAGCGCCTTCAGTCCCCGCAGTGGGAGGGGCGCAAGGCCGCGTATCAGAAGTCGATCGACCTGCTCCTGACGCACGTGGAGTTGTCCGGTGCGCCCTTTACCACCGTGGAGATCCCCTACGAGGGCGCGAGCCTGCCGGGCTACTTCTACGCCGCCGACCCGGCGGCGGTGCCGGCGGGCGCCAAGGCACCGGTGGTCATCCAGTGGAACGGGCTCGACTCGACCAAGGAGATGATGTACTACTCGCAGTTCCCCCAGATGCTCGCCCGGCGCGGCGTCTCGACGCTGATGGTCGACACCCCCGGATCCGGCGAGGCGCTGCGCATGCGCGGCCTGCAGGCCCGCTACGACACCGAGGCCTGGGCCGCCGCCTGCGTCGACTACCTCGAGACCAGGGACGATGTGGACCTCGCGAAGGTCGGCCTGGTGGGCTGGTCGCTGGGCGGCTACTACGCGCCGCGCGCCGCGGCGTTCGAGAAGCGCATCTCGCTGGTGGTCGCCTGGGGCGCGAACCACGACTGGGCGGCGGTCCAGCGCCGCCGTGTCGAGCGCGAGGGTGAGAACCCCGTGCCGCACTACTGGAAGCACGTGTTCTGGGTGTGGGGCGCCTCCGACCTGGACGACTTCATGGAGCGCACCAAGGACATGCACCTCGACGGGGTGGCCGAGCGGATCACGGTGCCGTTCCTCATCACGCATGGTGCCAACGACCGCCAGATCCCGGTGGCGATGGCGCACCGCAGCTACGAGCAGGCGGTCAACAGCCCCAAGCGCGAGCTGCGGATCTTCGACGAGCCCGAGGGCGGCACCGAGCACATCTCGATCGACCACATGGCCTATGTCGCCGCGTACATCTCCGACTGGGTCAGCGAGACGTTCGCGGAGCTCGGGTCGAAGGGCTGACGCCTCGGCGGATCCAGCCCTCCGACCCTCGGCTCACAGCCGCCAGTGGTCGGGACCGCAGGGCTCCAGGCCGCGCTGCACGTTGATCGCGTCGAGCTCGGCACCCATCGCGGCGACCTGCTCGGGCGAGCACATGGGCAGGCCCGTGCGGAGCGTCGTGTCCGCGCGCCAGCGGCCGTTGTCGATCCAGCCGAAGCCGATGAAGTAGCCCACGCGCCCGAACACGCCCTGCAGGCGACCGGTCACCTCGGGGTCCCAGGCCATGACGGACAGCGGGGTGTCCATGGTGAACGGCGCGGGCGCGGCCGGGGGCGCGTCCAGCGGGACGCTCCACTCGTGCGCGCCCGCGCCCACCCGCTGCTCGGGCATCCCGGGCAGGTCGACCACGGCCTCGGCGTTCGCCGGCACCGCGGCGGTCACGTGCATCGTCCCGTCCTCGAGACGCCAGGACACCTCGAAGCGCCCGTGGACCGACTCGAGCGCCGTCGAGGCGGAGGTGAGCGCGCCGCCGGGACGCGGCGCGATGCGCGCGACGCGGTAGCCGGGCTCGAGCGGGCTGAGGCCCGCGATGTCGCGGTGCATCCAGTCCGCGACGGCGCCCAGGGCGTAGTGGTTGAAGCTGGTCATCTCGCCCGGGTTGACGCTGCCGTCCGGCATCATCGAGTCCCAGCGCTCCCAGATGGTGGTCGCCCCCATGGTGACCGGGTACAGCCAGGAGGGGCAACCGGTCTCCGCGAGCAGGCGGTGCGCGACGTCGCGGTGACCGGTGGAGGCGAGCGCGTCGCACAGCAGCGGCGTGCCCACGAATCCCGTGCGGATCCGGAACGCGTGCGCCACCGTGAGCTCGGCGAGGCGGTCGCCGGCCTTCGCGAGGCGCGCGTCGCCGTCGAGCAGGCCGAACGTGATCACCAGGGCGTACGCGGTGGGGGCGTCGGACAGCACGCGACCCTCGGGCGTCACGTACGCGGCGAGGAAGGCCGCGCGGGTGCGGGCGGCCTCGGCGGCCCAGCGCTCAGCGTCCTCGGTCCGGCCCAGGACGGCGGCGGCGTCGGCCACCGCGGTGAGGGTCTTGTGCAGGTAGGCGCTCGCGACGATGTCCTGGTCGGTCTTCGCGGCCGCCGGGTTGTGCGGGGGAGCGGTCGGGTCGAGCCAGTCGCCGAACTGGAAGCCGCCGCGCCACAGGCCCTGCTCGTCCGTCACGGCCAGCACGGCCTCCGCCCACGCGGTCATGGACGCGTACTGCCGCTCGAGCAGCCCGGCATCGCCGAGGGCGAGGTGGAGGGCCGGCGGGACCAGCGTCGCGGCGTCCGACCAGGCGGCGGCCGGCAGCACCGGGCTGCGGTGGGCGGGGTTCGGCACGATCATCGGCACCACGCCCGCGTTGCGCGCCTGCTCGGCCTCGACGTCCTTGAGCCAGGAGCCGAGCATGCCGCCGCAGTCGTACAGGAAGGACGCGGTGGGCGCGAACACCTGGATGTCGCCGGTCCAGCCCAGGCGCTCGTCGCGCTGCGGGCAGTCGGTGGGCAGGGAGACGAAGTTGCCGCGCATGCCCCACACGACGTTCTGGTGGAGCTGGTTGAGCAGCGGGTCCGAGGACTCCCACCAGCCGGTGCGGCGCATGTCCGTGTGGATCACCACGGCCTCGACGGAGGCGAGCGCCTCGAGCGAGTCGATGCCCTCGATCTCCGCGTAGCGGAAGCCGTGGAAGGTGAAGCGGGGGGCGAAGTCGACCGTGCCCGAGCCGCCCACGACGACGGTGTCGACGTTGGCCGCGTGGCGCAGCGCGCGGATCGCGAGCTCGTCGTTCTCGAGCACCTCGGCGTGATGCAGCGTCACGACGGTGCCCTCGGGCGCCGTCGCGCGCACGTGCATCCAGCCCACGAGGTTCTGGCCGAAGTCGAGGCGGATCCGGCCGTTCTCGCGCATCTCGCTGGCGACGGGCGCCACCGTCTGGATCCGGCGCGCGGGCGGCGCCGCCGCGGGCTCGAGCCGCTCGCGAGGAGCGTCGACCACGACCACGGGCGCGGCGTCCGCGAATGCGGGGGCGCCGCCGACAATGCGTGTGAGGCCACCGTCGAGGCGGCGGTCGTCGCGGCGCTCGCCCTGGTAGATCGACGCCGAGGAGGTCGGGCCCGTGTAGGTCGCGAGCCAGGTCGCGTCCGTCCCGTGGGTGTCGACGGTGCCGTCGGCGTACTCGAGGCGCACCTGCATGAGCAGCGCGGTCGGACCCTCGTACGCGACGCGGAAGTCGCCGTCGAAGCCGAAGCGCTCGCGGTGCCAGCCCTCGGCGACCTCGGCGCCGACCAGGTTGTCGCCCTCGACCATCAGCGCGGTGACGTCGGTGGTCTGGAGCAGCAGGCGGTCCTCGTAGGAAGTCCAGCCCGGCGCGAGCACCTCGTCGGTGGCGACGGTGCCGTTGACGACGGGCTCGTAGACACCCAGCGCCGTCGCCGTGAGCACCGCCCGTGAGAGGCCGTCGCGCACCTGCACCACTCCGGCCGCGCGCAGGGTCGGGCGGTCGCCCGCCAGGTCGGCGGGCTCCTCGGGCTGCTTCGCGGCGGTGATGAACGATGCGGTGACGTCGGCGGGTGCCAGCGGCCCGGTCAGGACGGGCACCGTCTCGCTCCACGCCGTCTCGTCGCCGCGGGTGGACCGCGCTCGGACGCGCAGCGCGGCTGCGGTGAACGGCGCGAGCGGGGGGAACGGCCAGGCCACCGCCGCGGAGTCGCGTCCCGTCACGGTCGCGATCGAGGCCGTGCCCGCGATGGTGAGCTCGAGGTCGGCCGACTCCTGGAGCCAGCCGTCGTGAGCGTCGGTCACGGTCCACGACACGGTCGGCCGGGGGGTGGAGCGGAAGGCGGGGGAGCCCCTCCCGTCGAGCCACAGCTCAGCGATGAGCGCCATCGGTACTCCTTGGAGTTGGGTGCTGAATGATTGTTCAGAATTGATGAGGAAAGTCTGCCATGAGGCGTCCGGCGGCCGGTGGGCCGCCGGTCCCGGCCCGAGGTCAGAGCGGGACGGACACCAGCTGCTGGATCGAGGTGCGGAGGTCGCCGACGGTGTCCACCCGATCGGGGTGGTAGAGCCACTGCAGCTGCAGCCCGTCGAGCACCGCCACCAGCGTACGGGCGGCGTGCCCCGGCTCGACCCCCGGCCGCAGGAGGTCCTGGTCGCGCAGCGCCAGGAGCGACACGTGCGCCTGCTCGATCAGCCAGTCGTATCGTCCCGCGAAGTAGGCGTGCGCCGGATGCCCGGCGGCCGTCGCCTCGGCGGCGAGCACCGAGTACAGCTGGATCATGCCTGGTTCCTCGACGTTGTCCCGCACCAGGTCCACGAATGCGCGGAGGTGGGCGATGCCGGCGGGCTGGCCCTCCGTCCGCCGCGTGAACCGCTCGCGGCTGCGCTGGTCGCGGAGGTCGAGCACCGCCTCCAGCAGGTCGATCTTGGAGCCGAAGTGGAACAGCACGCCGGCCTGGCTGATCCCGACCTTTGCCGCGATCGCGCGCAGCGAGCCGTTCTCATAGCCGTGCTCCGCGAACACGACCGCCGCGGCCTCGAGGATCTCGCTGCGACGACCGGCGGTCTTCGCGTACGAGCCGCGCGCGGCGGTGCCTGAGGTCATGCGCGCACCGTACCATCGGCGAAAACTAACCACCTATTCAGTATCTGTGCTACCGTCGGTGCCGCACCGGTTCCTGGAGGGGCCAGGGGACCCGAGACAGACAGAGGAACAACGATGTTTCGTACCGCCGCCGTGATCGCATGCGCCGCCGCCGGCGTCCTCACCCTCGCCGCCTGCTCCTCCGGCGCCGCCGCCGCCGTCGAGGTGCCGGCCATGCCGGCGGCCTCCGGGGGGTCCGACGCTCACGCCCCGCTGCTGCGCCTGGGCATGGTCGACGCGCCGGGCGAGGCCGGGTTCGTCGCCAGCCAGATGGCCTTCGCCACCAAGTCCGTCTACGGGCAGGCCGTCTACGACACGCTCGTGCGCGCGACCGCGGCCAACAAGCTCGAGGCGGGCCTCGCGACGGGGTGGGAGTACGACGAGACGAGCACGGTGCTGACCATGCGCCTGCGCACCGACGTGCGGTTCTCCGATGGGGCCCCGTTCACGGCCGACGCCGCGGTGCAGAACCTCCTGCGGTTCCGTGACGGAGGCTCGCAGAACGCCTACTGGCTCGCGTCGGTCGCCGATGTCGTGGCTCTCGACGAGTCGACCATCCAGCTCACGTTGAGCGCGCCCGACCCGGTGCTGCTGCTGCAGCTGTCGCGGTCCGCGGGCTACATGGAGTCGCCGGCGTCGTTCGAGGACCCGGCGCCTGTCGGCACGGGCCCCTACCTGCTCGACGCGGAGGCCTCGGTCGCCGACGAGACGTACGTCTACGTGGCCAACCCCGAGTACTGGGCGCCCGAGTTCCAGCACTACGACCGGATCGAGATGTCGGTCTTCGAGGAGCCCGAGCCGTTGATGGCCGCGTTCCTGGAGAACCGCCTCGACGCCGGGCTTTACAACGGCTACTACGGCTTCGAGCAGATCGAGGGGGCCGGCTACACCGCCAACGACTTCATGCTCGACTGGACCGGCCTGCTGCTGTACGACCGCGCCGGCGAGGTCAACCCGGCGCTGGCCGACGTGAACGTGCGGCGCGCGATCAACTTCGCATTCGACCGGGAGGGCATGCTCGCGACGCTCAACGGTGGCCGGGGCGAGGTCACCACCCAGATCTTCGGCATCCACACCGACGGCTACAACGGCGCGCTCGACACCGTCTACGACTACAACCCCGAGAAGGCGCGCGACCTGCTGGTCAAGGCCGGCTACCCGGAGGGCTTCGAACTCGAGATGCCCTCGGTCTCGTGGATCCCCGCCGCCGTCTTCGAGTCGATGGCGGCCCAGCTGGCCGACATCGGCATCACGGTGGTCTACACCGACGAGCCGGACTACATCGCGGCGATCACGCAGCCCCGGTACGCCGCGGTGTCCTTCCAGCTCGAGCAGCCCGCCACGCCGTGGGAGACCTACGTCAACGCGCTGTTCCCGGGCGTGGCCGAGGCGGGCATCGGTCCCGCGCCGTGGAACCCGTTCGGCTCGACCGACCCGTTCATCGAGCGGATCGTCGCCAAGTTCCAGGCTGGCGACCCCGGCGCCGCCAAGGAGCTGAACAACTACATGGTGGATCAGGCGTGGTTCGCGCCGTTCTACCGCAACCTCTCGGTGTTCTACACGGGCGACTCGACCGCGGCGACGCTCCAGGTCGGCAACGCGTACCCGGCGCTGTGGAACATCGTCCCGACGGGCGCCTGACCGGCCCGCCCGCGCCCACCCGTACGACGGAAGGACCCTCATGACCGCCCATGCCGCCCTGTTCGACCTCGACGGGGTGATCGTCGACACCGCGGTGCATCACTTCGCCGCCTGGCGGGAGACCGCCGCCGAGCTCGGCTTCGCCCTCGCCGACCAGGACGAGGAGCTCCTCAAGGGCGTCGGCCGCATGGACGCGCTCCGGATCGTGCTCGGGATCGGCGGGGTCGAGGTCGACGACGCGACCGCCGAGCGGCTCGCGGCGGAGAAGAACGCCCGGTACGTCGAGGCGATCGCGTCGATCACGCCCGCCGACATGCTCCCCGGCGCCCTGGACTGCCTCGAGGCGCTGCGCGCCCAGGGTGTCCGCACGGCGCTCGGCTCGGCGAGCCGCAACGCCCCGATGATCCTCGACGGTCTGGGGATCCGCGACCTGTTCGACGCCGTCATCGACGGCTCCGTCGTCACCGAGGCCAAGCCCCACCCGCGGGTGTTCCTCGCGGGGGCGGAGGCCCTCGGCGTCGCGCCCGCGGACTGCGTGGTCTTCGAGGACGCCATCGCCGGCGTGCGGGCCGCCAAGGCCGGCGGCATGCTGGCGGTAGGCATCGGCGACCCCGCGGTGCTCACCGAGGCGGACGCCGTCATCCCCGGACTCCACGCCGTCGACGCGCTCGCGTCGCACGGCATCACCTTCGCGGGCGCGCCCGCCCCTGCCACCGAGGAGATCTCCGCATGACCACCCCGACCCGGGTCCGGCTCGACGCCGCACCGTTCCACCTGGACGCCGCGGCGCAGGAGTGGGTGACGTCCACCCTCGCGGGCCTCACGACCGAGCAGAAGGTGGGACAGCTGTTCTGCCTGCTCGGCATGCCCGGCACCACCGAGCAGATCGACGCGGAGCTCGCCGTCGCCGAGCCCGGCGGCTACATGCGCCGCCCGTCGCTCAGCACGGAGATCATCGAGCTCAACCGCTACATCCAGGACCGCTTCACCGTGCCCGCGCTGATCGCGGCGAACCTCGAGGCGGGCGCCTCCGGTGCCGCGTTCGACCAGACGTCGATGGGCTCGCCGATGCAGGCGGCCGCCACCGACGACGAGACCTGGGCCCACCGGATGGGCGAGGTCTGCGCGGTGCAGGGTCGCGCGATGGGCGTCAACTGGGCGTTCTCGCCGATCATCGACATCCAGACCGACCCGCGCAACCCGATCGTGCTCAACCGCGGCTTCGGCGCGGATCCGGAGCGCGTCCGCCGGATGGGTGTCGAGTTCGTCAAGGGGCTCCAGGAGAACGGCGTCGCCGCCTCGGTCAAGCACTGGCCCGGCGACGGCGTCGACGACCGGGACCAGCACCTGGTCACCACCGTCAACTCCCTGAGCACCGAGGAATGGGACGCCACGTTCGGCGAGGTCTACCGGGCCGTCATCGACGCGGGTGCGCTCACCGTGATGGCCGCGCACATCTCCCTGCCCGCGTACTCCCGCGCGCTGCGTCCTGGCATCGCCGATGAGGACATCCTGCCCGCGTCGCTCGCGCCCGAGATCACCACGGACCTGCTGCGTGACCGGCTCGGCTTCAACGGCCTGGTGGTCACCGACGCGACGCTGATGGCGGGCATGCAGATGTCGATGCCGCGCGCCCAGGCGGTTCCCCAGTCGATCGCCGCCGGCTGCGACATGTTCCTGTTCACCGACGGGTACGCCGAGGACTTCGCGCACATGCTGGCCGGTCTCGAGGCGGGCGTCATCACCGCCGAGCGCCTCGACGAGGCCGTGACCCGCGTGCTCGCGCTCAAGGCCGCGCTGGGCCTCCACGCGGCGACGGCCGAGGAGCTCACCCCCGGGCTCGAGGGCGTGAACCGCGGGATGCACGAGGGCTGGGCCGCCGAGCAGGCCGATGCGGCCGTCACCCTGGTGAAGGACAAGGAGGAGGGGCTGCTCCCGCTGTCGCCGGCGCGCACCCCCCGGGTGCTGGTGTACTCGCTGCGCGGCGGTGCGATGCCGTCGACCCGGCCCGCCGAGGCCCTGGTGGACGCGCTCGCCCGCCGCGGCTTCGAGGTCACCCTCCACGAGGACCCGCCGCGCGAGGCCACCATGTTCGGCGCGGTCGGCCGCGACGGCGCCATCGTGGGCGACGCGCTCACGGGTGCCTTCGACCTGGTGATTTACGTGGCCGACGTGCCGCCCACCTCGAACCATCCGACGGCCCGCCTCGAGTGGACCTTCTGGACGGCGGCCAACCTCCCGCGCTTCACGCACGAGGTCCCCACCATCGTCGTCTCGGTCGCGAACCCGTTCCACCTGCAGGACGTGCCCCGCGTGAAGACGTACATCAACGCGTACGCGGGCAACCCCGCGACGCTCGAGGCCGTCGCCGCGAAGCTCACGGGCGAGAGCGAGTTCCGCGGCATCGACCCGGTCGACCCGTTCATGGGCTACTGGGACGCGCGCCTGTAGCCGCGCATCGTCCCGCCGCTCCGGCTCGTCCCGCTCAGGCGGGACGAGCCGGACGCGTCTCAGGCGAGCGTCACCTCGACCGGCACGCTCTCGAAGCCGCGCAGGGTGTTGTTCGGGTGGTGGACCACCGGCCCGGTGAGGTCGATGCGTGCGACCCGCTCGAGCAGCGCGCCCAGCACCGCGGTCGCCTCCAGGCGCGCCACGTGCTGGCCCACGCACTGGTGGATCCCCATGCCGAAGCCGACGTGCCCCGACGGGTCGCGGTCCAGGTCGAACGCGTCGGGATGCTCCCAGCGGCGCGGGTCGCGGTTCGCCGCGCCCAGGAACATCAGCACCTTGCGGTCGGCCGGCAGCGTGATGCCTGCGATGGTGGTCGGCACCTTGGTGGTGCGGAAGAAGGTCTGCACCGGTGACGCCAGGCGCACGGCCTCCTCGAAGGCGCGGGGCAGGAGCTCGGGATGCGCCCGCAGCCGCTCCCACGCGCCCGGCGTGGTCGCCACGGCGTGCACCACGGCGGCGATCCCGGTCACGGTGGTGTCGACCCCCGCCGTGAGCAGGGAGCGGACCATCAGCGGCGCCTGCTCGGGCGTGATGTCGCCGTGGTCGGACGCCTCCCAGATCTGGCACCCGAACCCGCCGTCGGCGAGGTTCTCGCGGCGGCACTGCTCGCCGATCCACTCGATGGTCGGGCCGATGGTGGGCGCGGCCTTCGCGACCAGGCCCTCCTGAGGGCCGAACGCGTTGAACGCGAAGTCGCCGTAGGGCAGGAGGTTCTCGCGCCCGTCGGGTCCGAGCCCGACGGCGTCGGGGAACACACGCAGGGGGAACACCTCGGCGAGAGCGGTCACGGCGTCGAAGGCCGTGCCGCGGGCGAGCACCTCGTCCACCAGCGTGTGCGCGTCCGCCCGCCAGCGCTCCTCGAGCGCGCGCAGGCTGCGCGGCGAGAGGATCTCCTGCAGCACGTGCCGCGGGGCGTCATGCTTCGGCGGGTCGGCCTCGAGCAGCACGCTCGGCGGCCGCCACGGCTTCTCGTGGTTGAAGTTCGACAGCCCGACGCCCGCGGCGGACTGCAGCGACTGCCAGTCGGTGAGCGCGCGGTGCACGTCCGCGTAGCGCCCGATCGCGTGGACGTCGTGGCGCTCGAGGTGGACCACCGGCGCCATCTCGCGCAGCTCGGTGACGAACGGCCAGGGGTCGGCGAGGAACTCGGGGGAGAAGGGGTCGACGTCCGAGGTCGGGATCGTGGTGTCGATGGCGGCGGTCATGGGATTCCTCCGGAGGGACGATGCGGGGGCAGGGGGATCAGACGTCGAGGACCAGGCGGGAGTCGAGGCAGCGGCTCACGCAGGGGAGCAGGCAGGTGCCCTCCGCACGGGTCCGCTCGTCGAGGACCGAGTCACGGTGGTCGGGGCGTCCGTCGACCACGTCGGTCTCGCAGGTGCCGCACACGCCCTGCGCGCAGGAGGTGATGACGTCGACGCCGACCCGGCGGAGCGCGTCCACCACCGTCTCGTGCTCGCCGACCGTGGCGGCGGCGCCGGAGCGGGCCGCGATCACCTCGAAGGCGCGGGAGGGGCGGTCGTCGAGCCGGGCCACGAACCGCTCGACGCGGGGGGCGTGCTCGAGGGCGGGCGCCCAGGCCTCGACCGCGTCCAGGAGCCGCTCCGGGCCGCACGCGTAGACGCGCACCGCGGGGTCCGTGGGGATCCACGCGTCGAGGTCGGCGCGGCCGTCCGTATCCTTGCAGTGCACGGTGATCCGGCCGGAGTGGCGCGCGAGCTCGCGGAGGTACGCCAGGTGGGCGTGGCTGCGGCCCAGGTAGAGGAGGTGCCAGTCCGTCCCGAGCAGCTCGGCCTGCTCGATCATCGGGATCAGCGGCGTGATGCCGATGCCGCCGGCGACGAAGAGCTGGCGCGCGGACGGAGCCATCCGGAAGTTGTTGCGCGGTCCGGCGAACGTGAGGGTGTCGCCCTCGCTGACGTGCTCGTGGATGTACCGGGATCCGCCGCGTCCCGCGGGGTCGAGCAGCACGGCGATGGTGTACGTGTGCGCGTCCCAGCGGTCGCCGCAGAGCGAGTACTGGCGGCTGCGACCATCGGGCAGCACCAGGTCGATGTGGGCGCCGGGAGCCCAGTCGGGCAGCCGTCCGCCGTCGGGTCGGCGGAGCACCAGCTCCACCACGTCGTCGGCGACCTGGTGGCGGCGCGCCACGGTGACGGTGCGGACGCCGGCCTGGGCCGGGGCCTCGGGAGCGAGGGGTTCTGCGGTGAGCACGTGGCCTCCTTGCCGGTGCGCGATCGTCGTTGATCGACTCCGACGGTAGGCCGCGCATCGTCCCTCCCGGGAGCGATCCTTCCATTCAACGGAAGGTCGGGTACGGTGGGGCCGGGAGGCACGCGATGGCGCGAGGTTCGGCGGGGAGGTCCGCGCTCAGCAGGCACCTGCGCGTCCTGGGAGCCTTCGGGCCCCTCACGGGCGATCTCACGCTCAGCGAGATCGCCGCCGCGGCGGCGCTGCCCTTGTCCACCGCGCATCGTCTGGTCGCCGAGCTCGCCGAGGAGGGCCTGCTCGAGCCGGTCGGTGACCGGCGCTACCGGCCCGGTCTGCGGCTGTGGGAGCTGGCGACCCGGACGCCCGGCGCGGCGGGCCTGCGGGAGCTCGCCCGGCCCTGGATGGGCGTGGTGCATGCGCGGCTGCGCCAGCACATCCAGCTGGGCGTGCTCAGCGGGCACGACGTGCTCTTCATCGAGCGCCTCTCCGCGCCCGACGCCGTGGTGAACGCCACGCTGATCGGCGCGCGTATCGCGTTGCCCCTCAGCTCGAGCGGCCTGGTGCTGCTCGCTCACGCGCCGGAGGCGCTGCTCGACGAGGTCGCGGCGGGGCACTGGTCGCGGCCCACGGCGCGCGCGATCGCGGACGCGCGCGAGCTGCGCGCCCGGGTGGCCGACGCGCGGCGCGACGGCTACGCGGTGCTCGACGGCGCGATCCACGAGGCCTCCCGCGGCATCGCGGTGCCCGTGATCGACTCGACCGGGCGGGTGCACGCGGCGCTCGGCGCGGTGGTGCCCATCGATGAGACGCCGGTGCGTCCCGCGATCGAGCTGCTCACCGTGGCCGCGGCGGGGATCGCGCGCTCGCTCGAGGCGACCGCTGGTGGAGCCGCCGCCCGGCCCGGACGCCCGCTGCGCCCGCTGCTCGCGACCTCGCGCGCGACGCTCGCCTACTTCGAGGAGCTCGGCGTCGACACCGTGCTCGAGCTGCGGGCCCACGACGACTGAGCGCCGCTCACTCCTCCAGCGCCGCCTCGGTCGCCGCGCGCCCGGCCTCCACCACGCGGTCGAGGTCCTTGGTCTGCCACCACTGGCGGCCGCGGAGGTTCGGCGCGATCGCCAGCACGTCGGGCCGGGCCTCCAGCGCACGCAGCGCGGCCGCGCTCGAGTAGCCCGGGACGTCCCACTCGGGCGCGACCCTGACCGCGATCACGGGGGACGCGCCCATGTCGAGGGCGGCCTGGAGCGGCACGTTGGCGATCAGCCCGCCGTCGGCGAGCCGGCGGCCGTCGATGCGGACCGGCCGGAACACCCCCGGGACGGAGATGGAGGCGCGCAGGGCGTCGATCAGCGAGCCGCGGTCGAACACCCGCGCCGTGCGCGACGCGAGATCCGTCGCGACCGCGACGAACGGCATCGGCATGTCCTCGATCGCGACGTCCCCGCCGATCAGGCCGGTGACCGACGCGCGCAGCGCCTCCGCGTCGAGCAGCCCCGCGCCCGGGCGGCGCGGCACGCGCGCCACGTCGGTCCAGCGGATGCCGAGCAGCAGCTCCTCGAGCCGGTGCGGGTCGATCCCCATCGCGTAGGCGGCGCCGACGAGCGCGCCCGACGAGGTACCCGCGATGTAGGCAGGGGTGATGCCACGCTCCTGAAGCACCTGCAGGACGCCGATGTGCGCCCCGCCGAGCGTGCCGCCGCCGCCCAGGGCCAGCCCCAGGGCGGGCGCGTCCCTCAGGTCGATCACGAGCCCACTGTAGGCGCGGAAGGCGCGTGACCGCCCCGTACGCTGGTCGCCATGCCGCAGCCCCCTCAGCCCGCCGAGAAGCCCGTCGAGCCGCCGCGCGCGTGGTGGCCCGTCGCGGTGGCCGCGGGCGTCGCCCTGCTGGTGGTGATCGGCGCGGTGGTCGTGTCGAACCTGCGGCAGGGCTACAGCGCGGGTCAGGCCGATGCGGTGAGGGCCTGCGAGGACGCCTACGGGGCGCAGGCGGCCTCGGGCGAGGCCCAGCCGACCATCCAGGCCGGCGACGTCTACTCGGCCGCCGACTGGCGCGACTACTACGGCCTCCTGCGCCAGCAGGGTGCGCTCGACAGCCCGGTCGCCGACCTTCCTGACGACCAGGTCGCCGCGCTCGACGACGCGGCGGACGCCCTCGCCGCGGAGGCTCGCGACCACGTCACGGTGGTGTGGTGGCTGTCGAGCGAGGAGCACCTCGTGTGCGAGGTCGACGTCGAGGGCGACCGCGCGGTAGCCGACTCGGTGGCACTGCACCCGCTCGAGGCGCCCGAGGTGTCCGAGACCGCGGGCGAGTAGCGGGGTCGGGGCGCGTCCGGCGCCCTAGAGTGTGATCGTGGACGAGCGGGCGAGCGGCCGCCGCACCGGGGCGGCACGGTCGAGCATGGCGGACGTCGCCGCGCGCGCCGGCGTGTCCAAGGGCACGGTGTCGCACGTGCTCAACCACCCGGAGCGGGTGGCCCCCGAGACCCGGGAGCGCGTCGAGCGGGCGATCCGCGAGCTGAGCTTCATCCCGCACGGCATGGCGCGATCGCTCGCGGTCGGCACCTCGCCGGCGGTGGGGCTGGTGCTCTCGGACGTGGCGAACTCCCTGTTCCGGGAGATCGCGCGAGGCGTCGAGACGGTGGTCGACGAGCGCCAGGCCTTCGTGCTGCTGACCAACACCTACACGGACCTTGCGAAGGAGCGCCGCTACCTCGCGATGTTCGAGTCCATGCAGACGCTCGGCACGATCGTCGCGATCAACAACGACCGTCACTTCCGGAGCCTGGTCGAGCATCACCGCGGGGAACGGCCGCTGGTCTTCGTCGACTTCCACGGGGACGGCGTCGATCGGTGCTCGGTCCACGCGAACAACGTCGAGGGCGGCGCGCTCGCGGCGCGGCACCTGGTGGAGATCGGGCGCCGCCGCCTGGCCGTGGTCGCGGCCCCGCGTGAGCTTCAGCCCGTCGACGAGCGTCTCGAGGGGTTCGAGGACGCGCTCGCGGGCACCGGCGCGTCGATCGTGGCGCGCGCCGAGGTCGACGGCGTGCGCCGGTCCGACGGCTGGCTGGTCGGCCAGGAGTGGCGGTCGCGTATCGAGGCGGGCGAGATCGACGGGATCTTCGCGATGGCGGACCTGGTCGCCGCGGGTCTCGCCCAGGCCCTCACCGCCGGCTCCTCCCTGCGGATCCCCGAGGACGTCGCGCTGATCGGGTACGACGACAACCAGGAGGCGTGGGACAGCCCCACCCCGCTCACCACCGTCCGGCAGCCCGGCGCGGCGATGGGCGAGGAGGCGGCGACCATGCTCTTCGAGGAGGCTGAGGACCCACGTCACCGTCATCGAGCGGTGGGCATGGCGCCCAGCCTCGTGGTGCGCGCCAGCACCGTCGGCGCCTGATCGGACGCCGGGACGACGAAGGCCCGCCGCGAGCGAATACGCTGGTAGCGGGCCTTGTCTGTGGCGCCCCCGACAGGAATCGAACCTGCGACCTACGGTACCGGAAACCGGCGCTCTATCCGCTGAGCTACGGGGGCCCGCCCGGACAGGTCCGGGCCGAACGAGGATACCAGCCGGGCGGGGGGAGGCAGTACCCCGCCCGGCCGGGACCCCCTAGGAGGAGCGCACCGGCACCAGCCGCTGCAGCTGCGTGACGTGATCGGGGTTGAGCTCCGCCACCGAGGCGACGCCCAGGAGCTTCATGGTCCGCACGACCTCGGTGCTGAGGATCTGGATCGCCCGGTCGACGCCCTCGCGGCCGCCGGCCATGAGCCCGTAGAGGTAGGCGCGGCCCACGAGCGTGAAGTCGGCGCCGCAGGCGATCGCCGCGACGATGTCGGCGCCCGCCATGATCCCCGTATCGAGCACGATCTCGGTGCGGTCGCCCAGCTCCGCCGCGACCGAGGGCAGCAGGCGGAAGGGGATCGGGGCGCGGTCGAGCTGGCGCCCGCCGTGGTTGGACAGGACGATGCCGTCGACGCCCCGGTCGACCACGGCCTTCGCGTCGTCGAGCGTCTGGATGCCCTTGACCGCGACCTTCCCGGGCCACTGGTCGCGGATCCACTCGAGGTCGTCGAAGTCGACCGTGGGGTCGAACAGCGAGTCGAGCAGCTCGCCGACCGTGCCGTTCCACTCGCTCAGCGAGGCGAACGTCAGCGGCTCGGTGGTGAGGAAGTTGATCCACCACTCCGGGCGCGGGATCGCGTTGAGCACCGTGGACGGGGTCAGCTGCGGTGGGATGGTGAAGCCGTTGTAGTAGTCCCGCAGGCGCGCGCCCGCGGCGGGGACGTCGACCGTCACCAGCAGGGTGTCGAAGCCGGCGTCGGCCGCACGGGCCATCAGCTGCATCGACTTGTCGCGGTCCTTCTGCATGTACAGCTGGAACCAGTTGCGGCCGTCGGGGTTCGCGTCGCGCACCCCCTCGGGGGCCGTGGTGCCCAGCGTCGACAGGGAGAAGGGGATCCCGGCCGCGCCCGCGGCCGAGGCTCCGGCGCGCTCGCCCTCGGCCTGCATCATGCGGGTGAAGCCGGTGGGCGCGATCCCGAACGGCATCGCGGAGCGGCCACCGAGGATCTCGACGGACGTGTCGACCTGCGACACGTCGCGCAGGATCGCCGGGTGGAACTCGATGTCGCGGAAGGCCTGGCGAGCACGCGCGAGCGACAGCTCCTGCTCGGCCGCGCCGTCCGTGTAGTCGAACGCGCCCTTGGGGGTGCGCCGCTTCGCGATCGCCCGCAGGTCCGCGATCGTGTGCGCCTTCGCGAGGCGCCGCGCGCGGCCGTCGGTCTCGAGCTTCTTGAAGCGCATGAGCGGCGCGAGGTCCGCCGGCCGGGGGATCCGGCGCTCCATCTTCATGTCAGTGACCCTTCGGTTCGAACACTCGTGGCTTGAACGTACGCGCGACCAGGTCGCGCAGCGACTCGAGGGAGCCGGTGATCGCGCCCAGCGCGCGGCCCTGGACCAGCACGTTGCCGATCGCGGTGGCCTCGACGGGACCTGCCATGACGGGCAGGCCCGAGCGGTCCGCGGTGCGCTGGCACAGGAGCTCGTTGAGCGAGCCGCCGCCGGTGATGTGGATCCGGCGCACCTCCTGCGCCGACAGCGCGCCCGCATCGTGCACCGCGTCGGCGAACGCCTGCGCGAGGCTCTCGATGATGCACCGTGCCATCTCCGCCCGCGACGCCGGCACCTGCAGGCCCCGCTCGCCCAGCCATCCCGCGATGCGCCCCGGCATGTCGCCGGGCGGGCTGAACACCGCATCGTTCGCATCGAAGATGTGCTCGCATGCCGGCACGGCGGCCGCCTGCGCGAGCAGCTTCTGCAGGTCGACCGTCTCGCCGTCCCGCTCCCACCAGCGGATGGTCTCGCTGAGGATCCACAGGCCCATGACGTTGTGCAGGAAACGCGTGCGGCCGTCGACGCCGCCCTCGTTGGTGAAGTTCGCGTGCTCGGCGGTCCGGGTGAGGATCGGTGTCTCCGTCTCGACGCCCACGAGCCCCCAGGTGCCGCAGGAGATGTAGGCGCCGCCCGGCTCCGTCATCGGGGTCGCGACCACGGCCGAGGCCGTGTCGTGCGACCCGACCGCGACCACCGGGGTGGCGGCGGCGAGGCCCGTGACGTCGGCGACGTGGGGCAGCAGCGTCCCGATCCGCTCGCCGGGGTGGACGATGCGCGGGAACAGCCGGCGCGGCAGGCCCAGCAGGTCCATCAGCTCGCCGTCCCACTCCTGAGTGGTGACGTCGAGGAGGCCCGTGGTGGAGGCGTTGGTCGCCTCGGCGACCTCCGCTCCCGTCAGGTAGTGGGCCATGAGGTCGGGGACCAGCAGCATGCGGTCCGCGACGTCGAGCATGCCCGCCTCGCGCTCGACCGCGAGCTGGTACACGGTGTTGAACGGCAGGAACTGGAGGCCGTTGCGGGCGTACAGGGTCGAGAACGGGGCCTGGCCGTGGACCAGGTCGACCCCGCGGGCGGTGCGGTCGTCGCGGTAGTGGAAGGGCTCCCCGAGCACGCGTCCGCCGCGCAGCAGCGCGTAGTCGACGGCCCACGAGTCGATGCCGATCGAGGCGATCGACTCGTCCCAGCGCGACGCCGAGCGCAGCCCGTCGAGCACGTGGGAGAAGAGCTGCTGGAGGTTCCAGTGCAGGCCGTCCGGCGTGCGGACCGGCCCGTTGGGGAACCGGCCCACCTGGCGGAGCTCGAGGGTCTCGGGACCCACCTGCCCGACCATGACGCGCCCGGAGGTCGCGCCCAGGTCGACCGCGGCGACCGCCGCCGTCATCGGAGGAAGGCCGCCGCCACGCCGGCGTCCACGGGGACGTGCAGGCCGGTCGTGTGCGTCATGTCGGGGCCGGTGATCATGGCGGCCGCGTTGGCGACGTGCTCGGGGAGCACCTCGCGCTTCAGGATGGTGCGCTGAGCGTAGAACTTGCCCAAGTCGTCCTCCTCGATCCCGTAGGTCTTCGCACGGTTGGCGCCCCAGCCGCCGGCGAAGATGCCGGAGCCGCGGACCACGCCGTCGGGGTTGATGCCGTTGACCTTGATGCCGAACTCGCCGAGCTCGACGGCCAGCAGGCGCACCTGGTGCGCCTGGTCCGCCTTGGTGGCGGAGTAGGCGATGTTGTTCGGGCCCGCGAACACGGAGTTCTTGGACGCGATGTAGACGATGTCGCCGCCCATCTCCTGGGCGATCATCGCGCGGGCGGCCGCCTGGGAGACCAGGAACGAGCCCTTCGCCATCACGTCGTGCTGCAGGTCCCAGTCCTTCTCGGTGGTCTCGAGCAGCGGCTTCGACAGCGACAGGCCGGCGTTGTTGATCACCAGGTCGACGCCGCCGAAGGCGAGCACGGCCTCGTCGATCGCGGCCTGCACGGCGGCCGGGTCGGAGACGTTCGCGGCCACGCCCACGGCGACGTCCGGTCCGCCGAGTTCGGCCGCGGCCTCCTGCGCCTTGGCGAGGTCGAGGTCCGCGATCACCACGCACGCGCCCTCGGCGGCCAGGCGGGTGGCGATGGCCTTGCCGATGCCGGACGCGGCGCCGGTCACGAACGCGACGCGGGTGGCGTGCGACTTGGGCTTGGGCATCCGCTGGAGCTTGGCCTCCTCGAGCGCCCAGTACTCGATCGCGAACTTCTCGGCGTCCGAGATCGGGGCGTAGGTGGAGAGCGACTCGGCGCCGCGCATCACGTTGATCGCGTTGACGTAGAACTCGCCCGCGACGCGTGCGGTCTGCTTGTTGCGGCCGAAGGAGAACATGCCGACGCCGGGCACCAGCACGATCGCCGGGTCCGCGCCGCGGATCGCGGGGGAGTCCTCGGCCGCATACGCGTCGTAGTAGGCCTGGTAGTCCTCGCGGTAGGAGGCGTGCAGCTCCTTGAGGCGGGCGATGCAGTCCTCGACGGGGGCGTCCGCGGGCAGGTCGAGCACCATCGGCTTGACCTTGGTGCGCAGGAAGTGGTCGGGGCAGGAGGTGCCGAGCGCCGCCAGGCGCGGGTGCTCGGCGGAGCTAAGGAAGTCGAGCACCACGTCGGCATCGGTGAAGTGACCCACCTGCGGCGCGTCCATGGACGCGAGACCGCGGATCACGGGGGCGAGGGCGGCGGCCTTGGCGCGACGCTCGGCCTCCGGCAGGGCGCCGTAGCCGGCGAGCGCGGGGCCGAAGGGCTCGGGTCGGCCGTTGGCCTCGATGTACGCGGCGGCCGTGTCGATGATCTGCAGCGAGCGCGCCTCGCACTCGTCGGAGGTCTCCCCCCACGCGGTGATGCCGTGGCCGCCCAGGATGCAGCCGATCGCCTGCGGGTTCTCCGCCTTGATCGCCGCGATGTCGAGGCCGAGCTGGAAGCCGGGACGGCGCCACGGCACCCACACGACGGCGTCGCCGAAGATGCGCTGCGTGAGCTCGGGGCCGTCCACCGCGGTCGCGATCGCGATGCCGGCGTCGGGGTGCAGGTGGTCGATGTGCGGGGCGTCGACCAGGCCGTGCATGGCGGTGTCGATCGAGGGCGCGGCACCGCCGCGGCCGTGGAGGCAGTAGTCGAAGGCCTCGACCATCTCGTCCTCACGCTCGACGCCGGGGTAGGTGTCGACCAGGCCTCGGAGGCGGTCGAGGCGCAGCACGGCGAGCCCGTTCGTGCCCAGCGTGCCGAGGTCGCCGCCGGAGCCCTTGACCCAGAGGAGCTCGACGTCCTCGCCCGTCACGGGGTCGGCCGCGAGGCCCTTGGCGGACGTGTTGCCGCCCGCGTAGTTGGTGTTCTTCGGGTCGGCGCCCAGGCGGTTCGAGCGGGCGATGAGCTGGTCGGCCGTGGTGTGCGATGCGGCCGCGGACGTGGGGACGGTCACGGTGGTGCCTTTCGGGAGGGGTCTGGTGGTGGGGTCGGGACGATGCGGGAGGGCCGCGGGGCGCACGGGCAGGGAGGTGCCGCGCGCCCCGCGGCGGGGCTCAGGCGCCCCAGCCGGCCTGGACTCCGCCGACGCGGTCGGCGGCGATCTGCGCCAGGTAGCCGGAGTCGGCGAAGGCCTTCATCGGGTCGGCGGGCAGGCCGCGCTCCTCACGCCAGGCAGCGAGGTCGGGGCGCACGTCGGTGTAGAACGCGTCCATGAGGATGCCGTTCGCCTTGAGCACGTCGCCCTCGACCTGCGCGGCGGTGAGGGCCTCGCGGTCGACGAGCAGCGCGCGCGCCGTCATCTCCTGGACGTTCAGCACCGAGCGGATCTGGCCCGGGATCTTGTCCTCGATGTTGTGGCACTGGTCGAGCATGAACGCCGTGTCGCCGTCCTTGCCGTAGCCGCCGCCGCGCAGCACCTCGACCAGGATGCGGAACAGCTGGAACGGGTCCGCGGCGCCGACGATCAGGTCGTCGTCCGCGTAGTTGCGCGAGTTGAAGTCGAAGGACCCGAGCTTCCCCAGGCGCAGCAGCTGCATCACGATGAACTCGATGTTGGTGCTCGGAGCGTGGTGACCGGTGTCGAGGCACACGGTCGCGCGGTCGCCGAGCGCGGCCACCTGAGCGTAGGAGGTGCCCCAGTCCGGCACGTCCATGTGATAGAACGCCGGCTCGAAGATCTTGTACTCGAGCACCAGGCGCTGGTGCTCGCCGATCCGGTCGTAGATCTCCTGCAGAGCCTCGGCCATGCGGTCCTGGCGGCCGCGCATGTCGTCCTGACCCGCGTAGTTCGTGCCGTCCGCGAGCCAGATCTTGAGGTCGCGCGACCCGGTGGCGTCCATGATGTCGATGCACTCGAGGTGGTGGTCGATCGCCTTGCGGCGGATGCGGTCGTCCCGGTGCGCCAGGGAGCCCAGCTTGTAGTCCTCGTCCTGGAACGTGTTCGAGTTGATGGTGCCGAGCGCCACGCCCTCGTCCTCCGCGTGCCTGCGCAGCACCGCGTAGTCGTCGACCTTGTCCCACGGGATGTGGAGCGCGACGCTCGGGGACAGGCCCGTGAACTTGTGGACCTGGGCGGCGTCCGAGATCTTCTCGAACGGGTCGCGCGGGGTGCCCGGGGTGCCGAACACCCGGAAGCGGGTGCCCGAGTTGCCGAAGGCCCACGAGGGCAGCTCGATGGCCTGCTCCTCGAGTCGGCTGGCGACGTGGCTGCTGAAGGCCATCGTGTCTCTCCTTCGAGTCCGGCCCGGGGCGGGCCGCGCCGTCGGCGGCGCCCTTGCCCGGGTCAGTGCGGTCACGGCGCATCCGCCGTGTTGAAACGATTCAAACTCTAGGCGCGTGCGGGGCTGCGGTCAAGTCGGGCGCGTGTGGGGCTGCTCCGGCGGGCCGGTGGCGGCCAGCGTGGAAGGTTTCAGTATCCTGGCGGCACCCGGGTCGAGGAGGTGGGACGGTGGCGGTGAGCGTGCGCGAGGTCGCGGCGATGGCGGGCGTGTCCGTCGGTACCGTCTCGAATGTCCTGAACCGACCCGATCACGTCAAGCCCGACACCGTCGAGCGCGTGCACCGCGCGATCGACGAGCTCGGGTACGTGCCGAACGCGGCCGCGCGCCAGCTTCGCGCCGGGCGCAGCCGCGCGCTCGCGCTTGTGGTGCTCGACGTGGCCAACCCGTTCTTCACCGACGTCGCGCGAGGCGCGGAGGCGCGGGCGGCCGAGGACGGCTACACCGTGCTCCTGGCCAACTCCGACGAGTCCCCTGAGCGCGAGGCCAGCCATCTCGAGGTCTTCGAGGAGCAGCGGGTCGGCGGGCTCCTGATCTCGCCGGTCGAGGACGACCTGTCCCGGCTCGAGCTCGCGCGCGACCGCGGCATCCCGGTGGTGCTCGTGGACCGCGAGGCCGGAACGTCCGGCTTCCCGTCGGTCTCGGTCGACGACGTGGCGGGCGGCGCGCTCGCGGCGCGTCACCTGCTCGACCTGGGCCGCCGCCGGCTCGCGTTCGTCGGCGGGCCCCTGCGGATCCGGCAGGTAGCGGACCGCCATCGGGGCGCCTCCGAGGCCGTCGCCGCCGTCGAGGGTGCGAGTCTTCACCTGGTCGGCACCGACGAGATGTCGCTCGACGAGGGTCGGCGTGCGGGCGAGGTGCTGCGCGCGCTCGTGCGCGAGACCGGCATCGACGGGATCGTCGCGGCCAACGACCTGCTGGCGATCGGCGTCGAGCGTGCGCTGCTGTTCGGCCCCGACCCGGTGCAGGTGCCCGACGAGGTGGCGCTGGTCGGCTACGACGACATCTCCTTCGCCGCCTCCGCGGTGGTCCCGATCACCTCGGTGCGGCAGCCGCGCGAGCTGATCGGCTCGACCGCGGTCGAGCTCATCCTCGAGCAGGGGGAGCGTCCGGACCGCGCGACCGCGCGGCACGTGGTGTTCGAGCCGAGCCTCGTGATCCGGGCGTCGACGCAGCCCTGAGGGTGCCGCATCCATGGTTGCTTGACATGTGTATCGTCGGGGAGTTATTGAATCGTTACACGACCACTGGCGGGACCTAGGTCCTCTGTGCTTGAATCGGTTCAACGGCGGAGCAAGGAGGCTTCGCCGCGGATGGAGGACAAGGATGCCTTTCTCTCACCGCCGAGCCGCCTACGGGCTGCCGGCACTGATCGCGGTCTCGGCCCTCAGCCTGGCCGCCTGCTCATCGGGCTCGTCGAGCCCCGACTCGTCCAGCTCGGGCGAGACCACCGACGCCATGGAGCCGGTGGAGCTCTCCTTCCTGGTCGACAACACCGAGACCAGCGTGGGCGTGGTCAACGCGCTCACCGCGGCCTACACGGCTGAGCACCCGAACGTGACGTTCGCGGTGGAGGAGCGTCCCGGCGGCGGTGACGGCGACAACATCGTCAAGACCCGTCTCCAGACCGGCGAGATGTCGGACCTGTTCTTCTACAACTCGGGCTCGCTGTTCCAGGCGCTCGCGCCGACCAGGACGCTGCTGCCGATCGACGACCTGCCGAACGCGGGCGCGATCCAGGACACGTTCAAGGCGGGCGTGACCGCGGACGGCTCGCTCTACGGCGTGCCCGCGGGTACCGCCATGGGCGGCGGCGTCATGTACAACATCCCGATGTACGAGGAGCTCGGTCTCGAGGTTCCCACCAGCTGGGACGAGTTCATGGACAACAACCAGGCGATCCTCGACGCCGGCAAGGTCCCGGTCATCCAGACCTTCGCCGACACGTGGACGTCGCAGCTGTTCGTGCTGGGCGACTTCGCCAACGTGCTCAAGGCCGATCCGGAGTGGGCGGACAAGTACACGGCGAACGAGGCCAAGTACGCGGACGGCTCGCCCGCCATTGACGGCTTCGTGCACCAGCAGGAGGTCTACGAGGCCGGCTACCTCAACGAGGACTTCGCCTCGGCCACCTTCGCGGACGGCGTCCGCATGGTGGCGCAGGGTGAGGGCGCTCACTACCCGATGCTGACCTTCGCGCTCGCCGAGGTCATCGCGAACTCGCCGGACAACGTCGACGACGTGGGCTTCTTCGCTCTCCCGGGCGCGTCGACCGACAGCCCGCTGACCACCTGGCTCGGCGCCGGCATCTACGCGCCGAACACGACCGAGCACGCCGACGTGGTGAAGGACTTCATGAACTTCGTCGCCACGCCCGAGGCATGCGACATCCAGACCGAGGCCGTGGGCGCCCAGGGTCCGTACTTCGTGGACGGCTGCACGCTGCCCGACGACGTCCCGCAGATGGTCGCCGACATGCTCCCGTACTTCGACGCGAACAACACGGGCCCGGCCCTCGAGTTCGTCTCGCCCATCAAGGGCCCTGCCCTCGAGCAGATCACCGTCGAGGTCGGCTCCGGCATCCGCACCGCCGAGGACGGCGCCGCGCTCTACGACCAGGACGTGGAGAAGCAGGCCCAGCAGCTGGGCCTCGAGGGCTGGTAAGCCCTCCGCACCTCACCCATCACGTCTCCGGGTCCCGGCCACGGCCGGGACCCGGAGACCCGGCGGAGCACTCTCATGACCGACACCCTCCCTCGCACCCAGGCCACGCCTCCGGAACCGGAGAGCCCGACCGCGCGGACGCGGCGCGACAAGAAGCGCAGCCCGTACCCGATGTGGTTCTACCTACCGGCGGCGATCATCTACGGCGTGCTCTTCGTGGCCCCCACGTTCGCATCGTTCTACTTCGCGCTGACGCGCTGGACCATCTTCGACTCGGAGTTCATCGGGCTCGACAACTTCGTCACCTTCTTCTCCGAGCCGTACCTCTTCCAGAGCCTGATCCACACGCTCCTGTACGCCGTGATCACCTCGGGCCTCAAGGTGGTCCTAGGCCTGCTCTTCGCGGTGTTCCTGTCGAGCCAGATCATCGCGCGCGGCTACCTCCGCTCGGTGGTGTTCTTCCCGGTCCTGGTATCCGCGGTCGGCGTCGGCGTGACCTTCAGGGTGCTGATGGACCCGTTCGACGGCCTCATCAACAACGTCCTTGCGGGGGTGGGCATCGACGGCCCGGGGTGGCTGACCGATCCTGACCTCGCGCTCTTCTCGGTGGCCTTCGTCGACGTGTGGGCCGGCGTGGGCATCGCCACGCTCATCTACATCGCGGGCATCGTCGCGATCCCGCAGGAGTACTTCGAGGCGGCCAAGGTCGACGGCGCGAGCGCCGTCAAGTCCTTCCGGCACGTGACGCTGCCGCTGATGCGGCCGGCCACCACCACCGTCATCATCCTGTCGCTGATCGGCGGTCTGCGCTCCTTCGCGTTGATCTGGACCATGACCGGCGGCGGCCCCGGATTCAGCTCCGACGTGCTCGCGTCCATGGTCTACAAGCAGTACCAGGCGGGCTTCTACGGACTCTCGACCGCGGGCAACGTGGTCCTCTTCGTCCTGGTCGCGGCGATCGTCATCCCGCTGTTCTGGTTCCTCAACCGCAAGGAGGTCGACCGATGACCACCGCCGCCGGTACCCCCAAGCTCAACCGCACCTACAAGTGGGTGGGCGGGCTCCTCGGCATCGTCGTGACCACCGTCGTGTTCATCGTGCCGTTCGCCTTCATCTTCCTCACCGCCTCGAAGAGCGGTCAGGAGGCCTCGCTGCTCCAGTTCTCGTGGCCCACAGAGTGGCACTTCGTCGAGAACCTGGTCGAGGTCATCCAGGCCCGCGACTACATCCTGGTCACGGCCTTCATCAACTCGACCATCCTCACGGTGGGCTCCGTCACCCTCATGGTCGTGGTCTCCGCGCTGGTCGGCTACGTGCTCCAGCGTCGCAAGAGCCGCTGGAACCCGTTCATCAACTTCCTGGTGCTCGCCGGGCTGATCGTGCCGCCGGCTGTGGTCCCGACCATCTGGGTGATGCAGTCGCTGGGGATCTACAAGACCCTCCACGGACTGATCCTGGTCGAGGTCGCCTTCGGCATGGCGTTCTGCGTGCTCATGTTCCGCGCCTTCGTCGCGACCATCCCCCGGGAGCTCGACGAGGCGGCGATCATGGACGGAGCAGGCCCGCTCAGGCTGTTCTTCCAGGTGATCTTCCCGCTGCTGCGCTCCGTGATCGTCACCGTGATCGTGGTCCAGTCGGTGTTCGTGTTCAACGACTTCCAGAACCCCCTGTACTTCCTGCCGGGAGACAAGGGCGCGACCGTGCAGCTGACCGTCTACAACTTCCTCGGCCAGTTCAACGCGCAATGGAACTTCCTGTTCATGGACATCCTGCTCATCACCATCCCGATGCTCGTGATGTACATCATCTTCAACCGACAGATCGTCGCCGGCATGACCTCCGGCGCAGTGAAGGGGTGACCGTGCCGACCGCCACCAGCGTCAGCGTCCTGCTCGAGAGCGGCACGTTCGGCGAGATCGTGATGACCCGCACCCCGCGCCTGTCGTGGGCGACCGCGACGGACGCGGCCGACTGGGAGCAGGACGGCGCCGAGGTCGAGTGGGACTCGACCGGCGGCGCGCTGATCCGCGAGCTCGCGGGGCCCTCCGCCGCCGCGGTCGCCTGGCCGTTCTCGCCCCTCGCGACCGGGCAGCGCGGCACCGTCCGCGTGCGCGTCCACGCGAAGGCCACGGGCTGGAGCCCGTGGAGCGAGCCCGTTCCTGTCCGATGCGGTGTCACCGACGGCTGGTCCGCCGCGTGGATCGCGCATCCGGGCGCCCGAGCCGAGCAGTGCCCGGTGCGCCTCCGCCAGGCGGTGAGCGTCCGTCCCAAGCTCCGGTCGGCGCTCCTCTACGCCACCGCGCACGGCGTCTACCAGGCCTCGGTCGACGGGATCCCCGTCGACGACGAGCGCATGAAGCCCGGCTGGACCCACTACGGCGACCGCGACACCTACGCGTGCACGGATGTCACGGCGCTCCTCACGGAGGGCACCCACGCGGTCGCGGTCGACCTCGCGGCGGGCTGGTACGCGGAGAAGTTCGGCTTCAACGGGCTCGAGCGGTACATCTACGGCTCGCAGCCCGCGTTCTCCGCGGTGCTGCGGCTCGAGTACAAGGACGGCACCGTCGAGGAGGTCGTCACCGACGGCACCTGGGACGTCACCGACGAGGGCCCGATCCTGTCCTCCGGCATCTACGCGGGCGAGCAGGTCGACGCCCGGCGGCGGGAGCCCGGCGGCTGGGTGCCGGCGGCGGCATCGCCCGTCACGCACGTGCCCGTGCCGCGCACCAGCCCGCCGGTCCGCGTCACGGAGGAGCTGTCGCCCGTCGAGGTGATCCGCACCCCGGGAGGCGCCACCGTGCTCGACTTCGGTCAGAACCTGGTGGGCCGGCTGCGGATCTCGGTCGACGGGCCGGCGGGCACCACCGTCACGCTGCGCCACGCGGAGGTGCTGGAGCACGGTGAGCTCGCGCTCCGACCGCTGCGTCGCGCGACGGCGATCGACCGCTACACGCTCGCGGGCGGCGGTCCGGAGACGTGGGAGCCCCAGTTCACGTTCCACGGCTTCCGCTACGCGCAGGTCGACGGCTGGCCGGGCGAGCTCGACCCCGCGGACGTCACGGCGCTGGTGATCCACTCGGACATGCGCCGGACGGGCGCCTTCGAGTCCTCGCACGGGCTGCTCGACCGCCTTCACGAGAACGTGGTGTGGTCGATGCGCGGCAACTTCCTGTCGATCCCGACGGACTGCCCGCAGCGCGACGAGCGGCTCGGCTGGACCGGCGACATCCAGGTGTTCGCCCCCACCGCATCGTTCCTCCACGACTCCGACGCCTTCCTGTCGTCGTGGCTCGAGGACCTCGCGCTCGATCAGACCTCGGACGGCTCCGTGCCGTTCGTCGTGCCCGACGTGCTCGAGTCCGCGGCGATCGGCACGGCCGCGTGGGGCGATGCGTCGACGCTCGTGCCATGGACCCTCTACCAGCGCTTCGGCGACCTCGACACGCTCGCGCGGCAGTTCCCGTCGATGCGGCGCTGGGTCGACTGGATGGCGTCGCGCACGGGGGAGAACCTGCTGTGGGAGGACGACTTCCAGTTCGCCGACTGGCTCGATCCGACGGCTCCTCCGGACCGCCCCGCGGATGCGAAGGCGGACAAGGACCTGGTCGCGACGGCCCACCTGTTCCGGTCCGCCGATGTGGTCGCCCAGGCGGCGGGCGTGCTCGGGGACGATGCGGCGGCGCAGCACTACGGCGACCTCGCCGCCCGTGTCCGGGAGGCGTGGCTCCGTCAGTACGTGACCGCGTCCGGCCGGCTCATGTCCGACGCGCAGACCGCGTACGCCGTCGCGATCGGCTTCGGGATCGTGGACGACGAGCGTCGCGACGCGATGGGGGCGAGGCTCGCGGAACTGGTCGAGCGGGCGGGCTACCGCATCTCGACGGGCTTCGTCGGCACGCCGCTGATCGCGGACGCGCTCACCGACACCGGCCACGCGGACGTCGCGGGCCGGCTGCTGCTCAACGACGAGAACCCGTCGTGGCTCTACCCGGTCACCATGGGCGCGACCACCATCTGGGAGCGCTGGGACTCGATGCTCGAGGACGGCAGCGTCAACCCGGGCGAGATGACCAGCTTCAACCACTACGCGCTCGGGGCGATCGCGGACTTCCTGCACCGCCGCGTCGCCGGGCTGGCGCCCGCGGCGCCCGGCTACCGGGAGGTCGAGGTCAGGCCGCTGGCGCTCGACGGGCTGGACCGCGCGAGGGCCACCTTCGAGTCGGCCTACGGCACCCACGAGGCCGGCTGGGAGCGGGTCGGCGAGGGGGTGCGGCTCCGCGTGGTGGTGCCGCCGAACACCCGTGCGACCGTGCACGTGCCCGGCGCCGACGCGCCGGTGACCGTGGGGTCCGGGACGCACGAATGGGTCGCCCCCGCGACCGTACGGACCGGAGGAACGGCGTCGTTCTCGGTCGACACGCCCCTGGTCGAGATCCGACGCTCCGACGTCGCCTACGGGGCGGTGCGCGAGGCGCTGATCGCGATGCTCGGTCGGGAGGGCGCGAGCGACCTGCTGCGGACCCTCGAGTGGGGCCCGCGCGGGACCTTCCGGATGCAGGCGCTGCTGCTGCCGCCGGGCGTGGTCGACGCGGTCGATCGCGCGCTCGCCGCGGTCTGACGCGGAACGCGAGGGGCCCGGCCGGAACCCGGCCGGGCCCCTCGCGCGTTCACCTGGCATGCGAACCGTCTCGCTGGCCGGCGCCGTCGCCCTCGCCGCGATGCTGTGCGCGTGCTCGGCCTCCGAGACGGACGTGCGCGACACCCGCGAGCCCGACGCCGTCGGGACGGTCGTGAGCGTCGAGGCCGGCGCGGGCTCGTTCGACGTCGAGTTCGCGCCCGACGCCGGCTACGAGTACTTCGACGGCACCACCTTCGCGTTCGCCGACGGCGGCGCGCTCGAGTCGGCGACGGGGGAGGCGCTCACCGCCTCGGACCTGGCGGTCGGGGACCACCTGGAGGTCTGGGTCGAGTCGTGCGCGGAGTCGTTCCCCGTGCAGTGCCCGGATCCGGTGGGCAGACTGGTGCCGTGACCCCGGTCGAGATCTCGCTGGTCGGCGGCCCCACCGCGGTGCTGCGGTATGCGGGGCTGACCTGGCTGACCGACCCCACCTTCGACCAGCCGGGCGTGTACGGCAACCTCGAGAAGACCGCCGGCCCCGCGTTCGGGCCCGAGCACATCGGACACGTGCACGTGGTGCTGCTGAGCCACGACCAGCACGAGGACAACCTGGACCGCTCCGGCCGGGCGGCGCTCGCGGAGGCGGGCCACGTGCTCTCCACGCCGTCCGCGGCGGACCGGATCCCCGGCGTCACCGGTCTGAAGCCCTGACACAGCGTCTCGGTCCTGGGCCATCACGCGCCCGTGACGGTGACCGCCGTCCCCGCGCAGCACGGCCCCGACGCGGTGGCCGAGCAGCTGGGCGACGTCACCGGCTTCGTGCTCGAGGCGCCCGGCTGGCCGACCCTGTACTTCTCCGGGGACAACTCGGAGACCGCGGTGGTCGCGCGCGTCGCGCGCCGCTTCCCCGACGTCGAGATCGCGCTCGTGTGCGCGGGCGCCGCGCGGGTCGCGCGCCTGGACGATGCGCTGCTCACCCTCGACGCCGCGCGCACGCTCGAGGTGGCCGGGCTGTGGCCCGCCGCGACGGTGGTGCCGATCCACGTCGACGACTGGGCGCACTTCTCCCAGCCCCGCCACGACCTGCGCGAGGCGGTGCGCGACGCGCCTGGTCGGGACCGCATCGTCCTGCTGGAGAAGGGCGCCTCGACCCGTCTCCCGCGCGCGAGCGCGGCCCTCCTGCACGCCTAGACTGGACGGGTGACACCCGAAGAGCTCTCCGCCACCATCCGCACGTGCCTGCTCGAAGGCATCGACGACTCGGACTTCCAGCTGTCCCCGTTCGACGTCCCGGAGGTGCGCGTCGAACGCCCCCGCCAGCGCGAGCACGGCGACTGGGCCACCAACGTGGCGATGCAGCTCGCGAAGAAGGCGGGCTCGAACCCGCGCGACTTCGCCGCCACGCTCGTCGAGCGGCTCGCCGCCGTCGAGGGCATCGACTCCGCGGAGGTCGCGGGCCCCGGGTTCATCAACATCCGCCTGGCGGCCGACGCCGCCGGCCTGCTCGCCAAGGGGATCGTCGACTACGGCAAGGACTACGGCCGGGGCGAGTCGCTCACGAGCCACACCGTGAACCTCGAGTTCGTCTCCGCGAACCCGACCGGTCCCGTGCACCTGGGTGGCGCCCGCTGGGCCGCCGTGGGCGACTCCCTCGCCCGGCTCCTCGAGTTCCACGGCGCGACGGTCATCCGCGAGTACTACTTCAACGACCACGGCGTGCAGATCGACAACTTCGCGCGCTCGCTCGTCGCGGCGATCCTCGGTGAGGACACCCCCGAGGACGGCTACGGCGGCGACTACATCCAGGAGATCGCCAACCAGGTGCTCATCCAGGCCATGGAGGTGGGGGAGAGGGACCCGCTCGAGCTGCCCCGCGAGGAGCTGCAGGAGTTCTTCCGCGCCCGCGGCGTGCACCTGATGTTCGACCAGATCAAGGAGCAGCTGCACGACTTCGGCGTCGACTTCGACGTCTACTTCCACGAGGACTCGCTCCACAAGTCGGGCAAGGTCGAGAAGGCCGTCAAGGAGCTCAAGGAGTCGGGTGCGCTGTACGAGGCCGACGGCGCCTGGTGGCTCCGGTCGACCGATCATGGCGACGACAAGGACCGCGTGGTGATCAAGTCGGACGGCCATCCCGCGTACATCGCCGGCGACATCGCGTACATCCGCGACAAGCACGAGCGCGGCGCCGACCGCTTCATCTACCTGCTCGGTGCCGACCACCACGGCTACATCGCCCGCCTCAAGGCGGCCGCCGCGGCGCTCGGCTACGACCCCGACGCCGTCGAGGTGATCATCGGCCAGCTGGTCAACCTGGTGAAGGACGGCCAGCCGGTGCGCATGTCCAAGCGGGCCGGCACCGTGGTCACGCTGCTCGACCTGGTCGAGGTGGTGGGCGTCGACGCCGCCCGCTACGCGCTCGCGCGCTCGAGCGCGGACTCGACGCTCGACATCGACCTGGACCTGCTCGCCTCGGCGACCAAGGAGAACCCGGTCTTCTACGTGCAGTACGCGCACGCCCGGACCGCCGGCGTCGCCCGCAACGCCGCCGAGTACGGCATCCACCGCGAGGACGGCTTCGACCCGTCCGCGCTCACCCACGAGACGGAGTCCGTGCTGCTCGGCGTGCTGGGCGAGTTCCCGCGCGTGGTCGCGCAGGCCGTCGAGTTCCGCGAGCAGCACCGCGTGGCCCGATACCTCGAGGACGTCGCCGCGGCGTTCAACCAGTGGTACGACCGCACCCGCGTCACCCCGCAGGGCGACGAGGAGATCACCGACCTTCACCGCACCCGCCTGTGGCTCAACGACGCCGCGGGCCAGGTGCTCCGCAACGGCCTCCACCTGCTCGGTGTGAGCGCGCCCGAGAGGATGTGACCATGAGCGCCACGGCAGCCCCCCACGCAGTGTTCTCGCACACCGTCGAGCGGGGGGAGGACGGGGCGCTCAGCGTCGGCGGCGTCGACGTCCGCGAGCTCGCCGGCCAGTACGGCACCCCGCTCTACATCATCGACGAGCAGGACATGCGCGACCGCGCCTGCGCGTTCCGCGACCAGTTCGCCACCGCGTTCGGCCGCCACGGCGCCGAGGTGGACGTCTACTACGCGTCGAAGGCGTTCCTGTCCTCGAAGGTGGCGCGCTGGATGCGCGCCGACGACCTCTGCATGGACGTCGCCTCCGGCGGCGAGCTCGAGATCGCGCTGCGAGGCGGCATGCCCGCGGCGCGGCTGGGCCTCCACGGCAACAACAAGTCCGACGCCGAGCTGCGCCGGGCCCTCGAGGTGGGCGTGGGGCGGATCATCGTCGACTCGTTCACCGAGATCGAGACGCTCGACGCGATCGCGCGGGAGATGGGCACGGTCGCCCCGGTGCTGGTGCGCGTCACCACCGGCGTGCACGCGGGCGGCCACGAGTACATCGCCACCTCCCACGAGGACCAGAAGTTCGGCCTCTCCCTCGCCTCGGGCGCGGCGTTCGAGGCGCTCCTCGAGTGCCACGACGCCGAAGGGATCGACCTGCGCGGCATCCACACCCACATCGGATCCCAGATCCTGTCGCTCGCGGCGTTCCAGGAGAGCGCGGAGCGCATGCTGGGCCTGCGCGCGTCGTTCCTGATGGAGGCGGGCGTCGAGCTCCCGGAGGTGGACCTCGGCGGCGGCTACGCGATCCAGTACACGCCGCACGGCGAGGCGCTGAGCCCGCACGATGCGGCCTACGGCATGGCGGACGCGGTCGCCGCCGCGCTCGCCAAGGTCGGCGGCTCCTGGCCGCACTTCAGCATCGAGCCCGGACGGGCGATCGCGGGCCCCGCGGGCATGACGCTCTACCGCGTGGGCGTGGTCAAGCACGTCGCCCTCGATGACGGCGGCGAGCGCCAGTACGTCGCTGTCGACGGCGGCATGAGCGACAACATGCGCACCATCACCTACGGCGCGGAGTACACCGCGACCGTCGCGTCGCGGCTCTCGGACGCGGAGCCCGCCCTGTCGCGCGTGGTCGGCAAGCACTGCGAGAGCGGCGACATCGTCGTCCGCGACGTCGAGCTGCCGCACGACATCGCGCGCGGCGACCTGCTCGCGGTGCCCGCCACCGGCGCCTACGGGCGCGTGATGGCGCACAACTACAACGCGATGCTGCGGCCTGCCGTGGTCTCGGTCCGCGACGGCGAGTCGACGGTGCACATCCGCCGCGACACCCTCGAGGACCTCTTCGCCTGGGACGTCGCGCCGGACTGAGTCCGCATCGTCCCGGACGGGACGAGGCCCGCGCCCCCCAGGGGGTCGCGGGCCTCGCGCGCGGTGCGGAACGTCAGACGGCGGCCTTGACCGCGGCCTCGAGCGAGGTCGGCGCACGGCCGATCAGCTGGACCAGGTCCGTCGAGCCGGTCTGCAGGTCGCCCTGGGCGATGGACGCGTCGATCGAGGCCCAGAAGCCCGCGGTGCCCTCGTCGAGGCCCGCCTCCACCATGCCGGCGGCGAGCTGGTCGACGGTGACGTTGGTGTAGGTCACCTCGGTGCCCGACGCGGCGGTGACGGTCGCCGCGAGGTCCGCGAGAGTGAAGTCGACGCCGGCGAGCTCGTAGACCGGCTTGACCGCGTCGGCGGTCACGGCGGCCGCGGCGGCCTCCGCGAAGTCCTGGCGCGTCGCGGCCGAGATCACGGCCCCGTCGGTCGCGCCGACGATCGCGCCACGCTCGACGTAGCCGGGGACCTGGCCCGTGTAGTTCTCGATGTACCAGGAGTTGCGCAGCGCGACCGTCTCGATCGGGGAGGCGGTGAGGCGCTCCTCGGTGGCGAGGTGCTCGGGTGCGAGCGCGTTCGAGGTGGTGTCCGCCTTGAGGATCGACGTGTAGACGATCCGCGACACGCCGGCCGCCTCGGCGGCCTCGATCACCGCGACGTGCTGGGGAAGACGCCGGCCGGGCTCCGAGGCGGACACGAGGACCAGGCGGTCGACTCCCTCGAGCGCGGTGGCCAGGGTCTCCGGCCGGTCGTAGTCGGCCTCGCGGGTGCGCACGCCCAGGGCGGCGAGCTCCTCGACCTTGTCGGTGTCGCGGGCCAGCGCGACCACGTCGAACGGGGAGAGGTGGAGGTCGAGCAGGGCGCGGACGATCTTCTCGCCCAGCTGGCCCGAGGCTCCGGTGACGGCGTACGTGGTCATGGTGATCCTTTCGAGACGCGGGGCGGTCTGCCCCTCCGACGCCCATACTAACTAAACGAAAGCGCTATCCATTCCACAGCGTTCACGTATCCTGAGCGCATGACCGAGGAGACCGGGCCGGACCAGGAGCTGATCGCGAACGTGTTCGCGCGCGGCTGCTCCTCGCGGGCAGCCTTCGAGACGGTCACCGGACGGTGGGCATCGCTGGTGCTGCTCGCGCTCGCCGACGGGCCGCACCGCTTCGGAGAGCTGCGCCGCCGGGTCGAGGGCGTGAGCGAGAAGATGCTCTCCCAGGCGCTCCACGGGCTCGAGCGCGAGGGCCTGCTGGTGCGCACCGACCATGGCACCCTGCCGCCGCGGGTGGACTACGCGCTCACCGAGCTGGGCGCGGACATCGCGGGGCGCCTCCGCGCCCTGGCCGACCTGCTGGAGGGCGCCGTGCCCGAGCTCGACGCCGCCCGCGCGGCGTACGCGCGCGACTGAGCCCCCGCATCGTCCTCTCTCCGGTGGCGGGCCCCGCCCGCGCGCGGTTGACTGGAGGGCGACGCGCAAGGAGGTGCGACCGTGACCGTGCAGCCCGAGCCCGACAAGAAGCCGAGCATCTTCGACCACGTGGAGGAGGAGGTGTGGGACGAGCCCGACGACGACCCGGGCGAGGCCGGATCCCCCGCCGAGGGCCCCATCATCTGACGCCCGGGCGCGCACGGCGCTCCCGGTAGAGTGGGGGCCGTGTCTGACCCCCTCAAGCCCGTCTCCATCGCCATCCTGGGCCCTGGCACCGTCGGCTCCGAGGTGGTGCGCCTCCTGACCGCGCAGGCCGAGGACCTCGCCGCGCGCGTGGGCGCGCCGCTCGAGATCGCGGGCATCTACGTCCGCGACACGTCGAAGGATCGCGGGCCGAACATCCCGCGCGCACTGCTCACCGACGACGCGTCGGCGCTCGTCGCGAAGGCCGACGTCGTGGTCGAGCTCATGGGCGGCATCGAGCCGGCGCGCACGCTGATCCTCGAGGCGATCGCCTCCGGCGCCTCCGTGGTGACCGCCAACAAGGCGCTGCTGGCGCAGCATGGGCCCGAGCTCTACGAGGCCGCTGACGCCGCCAACGTGGACCTGTACTTCGAGGCGGCGGTCGCCGGCGCGATCCCCCTGGTGCGTCCGGTGCGCGAGTCGCTCGCCGGCGACCACATCTCGCGGATCCTCGGGATCGTGAACGGCACCACCAACTACATCCTCGACGAGATGACCATGCGGGGGCTGGACTACGACGTCGCGCTGAAGCAGGCGCAGGAGCTCGGCTACGCCGAGGCCGACCCGACCGCCGACGTCGAGGGGCACGATGCGGCGGCCAAGGCCGCGATCCTCGCCTCCCTCGCCTTCCACCAGCGGGTCGCGATGGACGACGTCTACTGCGAGGGCATCTCCGCGGTCACCTCCGAGGACGTGATCGCCGCGCGCGAGACCGACCAGGTGATCAAGCTGCTCGCGATCGCGGAGCGCACCGCCGACGGCGTCGCCGTGCGCGTCCACCCCGCCCTGGTGCCCATGACGCACCCGCTCGCGGGCGTGCACGGCGCCTTCAACGCGGTGTTCGTCGAGGCGGAGTCCGCCGGCGGGCTGATGTTCTACGGCCAGGGCGCCGGCGGCACGCCCACCGCGTCGGCGGTGCTGGGCGACCTGGTGTCCGTGGCGCGCCACAAGGCGAGCGGCGGCAAGGGCCCGCACGAGTCGAACTACGCGGAGCACGAGGTGCTGCCGATCGAGGCGGCGCTGACGCGCTACTGCGTGCGCATGTCCGTCGAGGACCGCCCGGGTGTGCTGTCCGCGGTCGCCGAGGTGTTCGCGCGCCACGACGTCGGGATCGAGATCGTCCGACAGGTGCCCGGTCAGACCCACGCGGGGCTGATCCTGTCGACGTACTCCGCGCCCGAGCGCGATCTGCGCGCGACCGTGTCCGACCTCGAGGCGTCCGACGCCGTCGCCGAGGTCAAGTCCGTGCTTCGTATCGAGGGGGAGTAAGCCGTGGCGCACGTGTGGCGCGGGATCATCCGCGAGTACCTGGACCGTCTGCCGTTCTCCGCGGAGGACCGGATCGTCACGCTGGGAGAGGGCGGCACGCCGCTGGTGCCGGCGCCGTCGATCTCGGCCGAGGTGGGCGCGGACGTGTTCGTCAAGGTCGAGGGCATGAACCCGACCGGCTCCTTCAAGGACCGCGGCATGACCTCCGCGATCACGCAGGTGGTCAAGGACGGCGACCACACCGTGGTGTGCGCCTCGACCGGCAACACCTCCGCGTCCGCGGCGGCCTACGCGGCGCACGCGGGGCTGCGCTGCGTGGTGATGATCCCGCAGGGCAAGATCGCCGCGGGCAAGATGGCGCAGGCGATCGTGCACGGGGCCGACCTGGTGCAGGTCGACGGCAACTTCGACGAGTGCCTCGACATCGTGCGCGAGCTCTCGGAGTCCTACCCGATCGCCCTGGTGAACTCCGTCAACCCGTACCGCCTGCAGGGGCAGAAGACCGCGGCGTTCGAGATCGTCGACCAGCTGGGCGACGCCCCCGACATCCACATGCTGCCGGTGGGCAACGCGGGCAACATCTCCGCGTACTGGATGGGGTTCAAGGAGGCCGTCGAGGGTGGCAGCGCCACCCGCACGCCCAAGATCTGGGGAGTCCAGGCGGCCGGGGCAGCGCCCTTCGTGGCCGGGCACCCGATCAAGGACCCCGAGACGGTCGCGACCGCGATCCGCATCGGCAAGCCCGCGTCCTGGGACCTCGCCGTCGCCGCGCGCGACGAGTCCGGGGGCTGGATCCGCGCCGTCTCCGACGAGCAGATCCTCAACGCGCAGGCGCGCCTCGCGGCCGACGTCGGCGTCTTCGTCGAGCCCGCCTCCGCGGCGCCGATCGCCGGGCTGCTGGCCGCCGCCGCGCTCGGCGAGGTGCCGCGGGGCGCCACGATCACCTGCACCGTCACCGGCAACGGGCTCAAGGACACCGCGACGGCGCTCGCCGGACGCGAGGTCGAGCCGCTCGTCATCCCCGTCGATGTCGAGGCCGCCGCCGCGGCGCTGGGGCTCTGACATGCGCCTGGCCGCCGACCACGTCCGCGTGACCGTGCCCGCGACCGCGGGGAACCTCGGTCCGGGATTCGACGCGCTCGGGATGGCGCTCGGGGTGGTCGACGACCTGGAGGTGCGGGCCGTCGCCTCCGCCTCCGTGGCCATCGAGATCGAGGGCGAGGGGGCCGACTCGCTCGCACGCGACGAGTCCCACCTGGTGGTGCAGGCGCTGCGCGCCGCGCTCGACCACGTGGGCGCCTCGCAGACCGGCCTGCACATCCGTGCCGTGAACCGGATCCCGCATGGCCGGGGCCTCGGCTCGTCGGCCGCGGCGGTGGTGGCGGGCGTCGTCGCCGCGCGCTCGCTGATCGCCGAGCCCGAGGCGCTGCCGCCGTCCGAGGTGCTCCGCCTCGCGAACGCCTTCGAGGGCCATCCGGACAACGCCGCCCCCGCCATCTACGGCGGTGCGACCGTCGCGTGGAAGGACGCCGACGGCGCGCACGCCCGCGCGCTCACCGTGTCCGACGAGCTCGAGACCGCCGTCCTGATCCCGTCCTCCGTGCTGCCGACCAAGCAGGCGCGCGCCGTGCTGCCGGCGAAGGTGCCGCACGTCGACGCCGCCTTCAACGTGGGCCGCGCGGCGCTGCTGGTCCACGCGCTCGCCGGGTCGCCGGAGGACCTGTTCACGGCGACGTTCGACACGCTCCACCAGGGCTACCGCGCCGACGTGCTGGGACCCGCGACGCTGATGGTCAAGACGCTCCGGGACCGCGGCCTCGCGGCCGTGGTCTCCGGCGCCGGCCCGTCGGTGCTGGTGCTCGGAACCGGACTCGCGGAGGTCGGGCTCGAGTCGGGGACCCCGGACTGGCTGCAGGGCATCGGCGGCGACTCGTGGCGGGTGGTGCACACCACCAAGCGGGTCCCGGGCGCGCAGGGCGTCCGCCTGCAGAGCTGATCTGCCCCCACTAGCCCACCCCTCCCGGCCCACCCGCCCCTCCCGCCCCGCGGCCCTGGCCGGCCCACCCACCCCGCGGCCCGCGGCCCTGGCCGGCCCACCCACCCCGCGGCCCTGCCGGCCCACCCGCCCGGCGGCCCATGAAGCGAATCGTGTCGCTTGAGGACCGGTATCGACTGCTAGGAAGCGAATCGTGCCCGTGCGCGCAGTGCAGCGCGCACGGTCTCGCGGCACCACTCGGGCCGACGCGTGATCTGCGCGTAGGTGAAGTGGAGCGTGGAGATCCCGAGCGTCGCGAGGTCGGCGTCCCTCTCCGCGTCGGCCTCGCGCTGCTCGCCTGCGAGGTGGTACCGCGACCCGTCCAGCTCGACCGACGTCATCGTGGCGGGATCGAACATGTCAAGGTATCTGCGCTTCCCCCGTGCGATCACCGCGTGCTGACGGACGAACCGCCGGAACTCCGCTCCCGTGAACACCTTGGTGAACGCCTCGTGCTCGAGCCACGAGTGCACGCCCGACTCGAATGCGGCGATCACGTTCTCCAGCCCGGCTCGGTCTCGGATCCGCTGCCGAGCTCCGGCGCCCTCGCGGAGCTGGTGCGCGGTCAGCGCGCGACGCTGGAGCGCGGTCAGCACCGCGCCCACCCGCCGGTCCATCGGGCCGCGTGACCAGGCGTCGAGGGAGGCTTCTGTGATCCACGCGATGTCGAGCTCGCCGATCGCGGTGGACCCGGGCGCCGTGCCGGGCTGGAAGGTGCGCAGCCACGAGGTGCCCTCGATGCGCCGGCCACGCGCCGCGGCCACGAGGATCTGGCGTGGCGGCCGGTCGACGACGCCCCGCAGGAACAGTGCGCACTCGCCGGTCAGCACTCCGCGCGTCGCGGTCATCGCTGCGTGCGCGCGCGGCACGGTCGCGAGCTGGTGCGGCGCCGAGACGTACCGACCCGGGAGCACGGCGACCACCTCGCCCGCAGCGATCGCCGTCCGGACGGTGCGGGCGGAGGTCAGCGCGCTCAGCTCGGCGCGGGTCCATGAGCGGTCCCCGCGGTGGACGACCGGTGGGAGGCGGCCTGGGAGCTGACGTGGCATCGCGTCAGGATGCTGGTCAGGTCAGGTGATAGGGGCCTCGGCATCGAGATCTGTGGAGGAGCCGGCACAGAAGTCTTCATGGGGACGATGCGAGGGTTCAGATCGACACGATCCGCGTCATGAGCGGGGGTGGGTTGGAGGGCGGGGGAGGGATGGGGGGCGGGTTGGGGGGCGGGGGAGGAGGGGACTGGGGGCCGGGCTCGGGTCCTTCAGGCTCCCGCCTTGTCCTCCGGGTCCGGCTCGTCCGCCTCGACCGACGCCGCCCATTCCTCCGAGGGCGAGGCGTGGCCCAGCCCTGGCGCGTACTCGTCGATGATGAGCGTCTCGGTGGGCGGGCCGGAGTCCAGCGGCTCCTCGGCCTCCTCCCAGGCCGCGGGCTCCTGCGCCGCCTGCGGCTGCGGATGCGCGAGCGTCACCGCCGCGAGCGAACCGGTCGCGGGGCTCAGGTCGCCGACGCCCTCGGGCAGCGTGCCGTCCTTGCGCGCCCGGCGGAACGCCCGCCGCATCTTCAGCTCGTACGCGTGCTTGCGCGGCTGCGGGACGTTGACGTGGAGCAGGGGCCCGGACAACCGGATCAGCACCGCCACGGCCGTCGAGATCACGAGCGTCACGATCGGCTCCGTGGGCCGCGCGAGCAGCACGTACGTGATGCCCGCGCCCAGGCCCGCGATCGCGTTCGGCGGGCCCATGTACATGATCGACGAGGGTCTGCCCTGGAGCACGTCGCACAGCATCAGCCCTCCCACCGAGGCGATGGTGCCGATCACGACCGCCGGCAGCCACCGCACGCCCGCAAGAAGGGCGGTGTTGACGCCGACCACCGCGAACACGCCGATGATGATCGAGTCGAGCCACCACAGCAGCCGGCCGAGCTTCCGCAGGTAGTACAGGAACAGCATCCCGACGCCGGCGGCCGCCCCGGCCGCGATGAAGTAGGACGGGTCGCGCAGCGACTGCGGGGGGAGCCGTCCGAGCAGGATGTCGCGGATGATCGCACCGCCGAAGCCCATGGCGGCCGAGAGGGTCAGCACGCCCACCAGGTCCGTGTGCTCGTCCTCGCCCGCGCGGATCGCACCGCCGAGCGCGCCGATGAAGACGGCGGCGACGTAGATCCACTGGGGCATGTCGATGAGATCTGCTGCGACGATCACGGCACGAGCCTACGGGCGCGGCCCTAGGCTCGTCGCATGGGATCCCCGCGGACAGCTCTGGTGCCCCCGATGCCGGCGGTGCGGCTCGCCTCCACGGTGGTCGGCGTGCTCGTCGCAGTTGCCGTCGCGGTCGGGCTGGTCGCGGGCGTCGGCGCCGGGGTCGGCGCCGCGCTGGGCGGACTGACCGTGGTGATGGTGTCGCTCATGAGCGGACCGCGCTGGCATGCGGTCGCGCTCGGCGCGGCCGTCGGCGTCATCGCGGCGCTCGCGACGCTCGCGAGGGACGATGCGCTGCTCCTGGGCGTTCTGACCGCCGTCGCCGCGGCGGTGACGCTGCCCGTGGTGCTGCGGTACGGCCCGGTGTGCGGCACTGCGCCGGTGGTGGCCGCGGTCGCGGGGACCGCGGCGGCCGAGATCGGCCCGTGGGCCGCGGCGGTGGGCGTCGTGGTGGCCGCGGTCGCGGTGCCGCTGGCGCTCGCCGCCCTCGGGCTCGCGCGCCTGCCGGCCACCCCGCTTCCGCGTCGCACGACCGCGGCCTACGTCGCGGCGCTCGCCCTCGGGTCGGGGGCGGCGATCGCGATCGGGAGCGCCCTCGAACTCGAGCACGCGCTGTGGCTGGTGGTCGCGCTGAGCGCCGTGCTCGTGCCCGTGAGCGGCGAGACCACCTCGCGTGCGCGCCGCCGCGTGATCGGCACGGTGCTGGGCACGCTCGCCGGCGCCGTCCTCGCGTCGTTCCTGCCCACGTGGCTCGGGATCGCGCTGGCGGTCGCGGCGGCCGTCGGCGGCCTGGCCTGGAGCATCGCCAAGGACGAGATCCGCGGCTCGGCCTTCACCGCCGCGGTGATCGTGCTGCTGGCGGGCGCCGCGTCGACCGCCGGGGCCTGGGATGCGGCGCTGCAGCGGATCGGCCTCACGGTCATCGGGGTGGTCGTGGCGATCGCCCTGGCCCTGCTCATCGCGCGAGTCGAGCGGGAGGAGGAGGCGCCGTGACCATCCGGCCGGCCGCGCCCACGGACCACGACGCGATCGCGCGCGTCTGCCTCCTCACCGGCGCCCAGGGCGGCGATGCGACCGGACGCTTCGGCGACGACTCGTCGTTGAGCGACGTGTACGCGACGCCCTACCTCCACGGCCCCGGTGCCTTCTGCCTGGTCTGGGACGTCGATGGCGAGGCCCGCGGCTACGTGCTCGGCGCGGCGGACACGGGGGCCTTCCAGGACTGGTTCGTCGCCGAGTGGTGGCCGCACGTGGGCCCCCGGCACGTCGCGCGCACCGCCGCGGACGCGTGGCTCCTGCCCTCTGCGGCCGACCCCGGCCGCATGCTGATCCCGCAGCTCGCCGACTACCCGGCGCACCTGCACATCGACCTCCTTCCCGATCAGCAGGGCAGGGGCGCGGGCCGCGCCCTGATCGACGCCGCCTGCGCCCTGCTCGCGGAGCGCGGCGTGCCGGGCGTCCACCTGGTCGCGGAGCGTGCGAACCGAGGCGCGCAGGCCTTCTACCCGCGCGTGGGCTTCCGCGCGGTGGGCTGGGACGATGCGACGGTCACCTTCGCTCGGACCCTCCCGGGCGACCCGCCGGTTGCGAAGTGAGCACTCACTCACTTACGATGCGCTGGTGAACGCCACCCGCGCCCCCCGCATGTCCCCCGAGGACCGGCGCGCGCACATCGTCGCGGCGACCGTCCCGCTGATCCTCGAGCACGGCGCGGAGGTCACCACCCGCCAGATCGCGGACGCGGCGGGCATCGCCGAGGGCACGGTGTTCCGTGCGTTCGCGGACAAGCACGAGCTCATCGACGCGTGCATCGCGCACGTCATGGACCCGGCGGACTCGATCCGCGTGCTCGAGGGCATCGACGGTGCGCAGCCGCTCGAGGCCAAGATCGAGCAGGTGGTGACCCTGCTCCACGACCGCGTCGGGGCCGTGGTCCGCTTCATGACCGCCCTCGGGCCACGCGATCACGAGCGTCACCGCAAGGGCCGCCCCGGCGACCACCACCACCCTCCGCTGGGCGAGGTGACGGACGTGGTCACCGACCTGCTCGCGCCGGACGCCGACCGGCTGCGCGTCCCCGTCGCGACAGCCGTCGAATATCTGCGCATCCTGGTGTTCGGCACCGCGATGCCCTTCCTCTCGAGCGGGGCGGCGTCCGATCCGGCCCAGCTCGCCACCTTCATCCTCCATGGCATCGCCAAGGAAGGGGACTGATCCCATGCTCTGGCCGCTCCTCGTGAGCTCCGTCAAGCCGTACTGGCGCCTGCTGGTCGGCGTGATCGTCTTCCAGTTCGCGCAGGCGATGGTCAACCTGTACCTGCCGACCCTCAACGCCGACATCATCGACAAGGGCGTCGCCGTGGGCGACACGGGCTACATCTGGCGGATGGGCGGCTGGATGCTGCTGCTGTCCTTCGTGGGCATCGCGTGCACCATCACCGCGGTGTACTTCGGCGCGAAGATCGCGATGCGCGTCGGCCGTGACCTGCGCGGGGACATCTTCGGCCGGGTCGGGACGTTCTCCGAGGCCGAGGTCCAGCGCTTCGGCGCCCCCTCGCTCATCACTCGCACCAGCAACGACGTCCAGCAGGTCCAGATGCTCGTGCTCATGACCTGCACGCTGCTGATGACCACGCCGTTCACGCTGATCGGCGGGATCATCCTGGCGCTCGAGCAGGACGTCGAGCTCTCCTGGATCATGGCGGTCGCGATCCCGCTCCTGCTCGTGATCGTCTCCCTGATCGTGTGGCGGATGGTCCCGCACTTCCGCCGCATGCAGGTGCGGATCGACGGCATCAACCGGGTGCTGCGCGAGCAGCTGACCGGCATCCGCGTGGTGCGCGCCTTCGTGCGCGAGCACGTCGAGGAGGAGCGCTTCGGCGACGCGAACGACCTGGTGACGGAGTCCGCCCTCAAGGCCGGACGGCTCATGGCCGCGATGTTCCCGCTCGTGCTGCTCGTGGTGAACATCAGCTCCGCCGCGGTGATCTGGTTCGGCGGCTACCGGATCGACGCAGGCGAGATGCAGGTGGGCGCGCTGACGGCGTTCCTCAGCTACCTCATCCAGATCCTCTTCTCGGTGCTGATGGCGACCTTCCTCTTCGTGCTGGTGCCCCGCGCCGCCGTCTCCGCTGACCGGATCGGGGAGGTGCTCTCCACGCGCTCCACGGTCACGGTGGACGATGCGGCGGTCGAGGTCCCCTCGACCGGGGAGGTGGTCTTCGAGGACGTCACGTTCACCTACCCGGGCGCCGAGCAGCCGGTGCTCGCCGGCATCTCGTTCACGGCGCGGCGCGGCACCACCACCGCGATCATCGGCTCGACCGGCGCCGGCAAGTCCACGCTCGTCAACCTGATCCCGCGGCTCTACGACGCGACCGGCGGCACCGTCCGTGTGGGCGGCGTCGACGTGCGCGATGCCGACCTCGAGTCCCTGTGGACGCGGATCGGCGTGGTGCCGCAGCGTCCCTACCTGTTCGCGGGCACCGTCGCGAGCAACCTCCGCTACGGCCGCGAGGAGGCCACCGACGACGAGCTGTGGGAGGCGCTCGCGATCGCGCAGGGCGAGGACTTCGTGCGTGCCATGCCCGAGCGGCTGGACACGCCCGTCGCCCAGGGCGGCACCACCGTGTCCGGTGGCCAGCGTCAGCGCCTGTCCATCGCCCGCGCGCTGGTGCGGCGCCCGGACATCCTCGTGTTCGACGACTCGTTCAGCGCGCTCGACACGGCGACCGACGCCCGCCTGCGGGCGGCCCTCGACCGTGACGTCACCGACGCGACGGTGATCGTGGTCGCCCAACGCGTGAGCAGCATCGTCGACGCGGACCAGATCCTCGTCATGGAGGACGGCCGGATCGTCGACCGCGGCACCCACGCCGAGCTCCTCGAGACGTCCCCGACCTACCAGGAGATCGTCAGTACCCAGCTGCGAGCCGAGGAGGTGGCGGGATGAGCGAGCGCACCGAGACCGTCAAGCGCCCTCAGGAGCGCCAGCACGGCCCGATGGGTCCCGGCATGGGCGCGCCCTCCGAGAAGGCCTCGAACTTCGCGGAGTCCGGCAAGCGCCTCGCGGGGCTGCTCCGGCCCGAGCTGGCGCTGGTGGTCCTCGTGGTCGTCGTCGGCGCGGGATCCGTCGCGCTGTCCGTGGTCGGGCCCAAGATCCTGGGCAACGCCACCACCGTGATCTTCGAGGGATTCCTCGCGGGCGGGGTCGACTTCGACAGGCTCCACGGCATCCTGCTGTGGGTCGTCATCATCTACATCGGCTCGGCCATCCTGGGGCTGCTCCAGGGCTTCATCCTCAACGGGGTCACCCAGCGAACCGTGTTCCGGCTGCGCGAGAGCGTGGAGCAGAAGATCCACCGCCTGCCGCTCAGCTACTTCGACCGTCACCAGCGCGGCGACCTGCTCAGCCGCGTCACGAACGACATCGACAACATCTCCCAGACCCTCCAGCAGACGCTGAGCCAGGTGTTCATCTCGGTCCTCACCGTGATCGGCATCCTCGGCATGATGTTCTCGATCTCGTGGGAGCTCGCGCTGGTCGCGCTGGTCTCGATCCCGCTCACCGCGGTCGTCGTCGCCCAGATCGCCAAGCGCTCGCAGCCCAAGTTCGTCGCCCAGTGGAAGCACACCGGCGAGCTGAACTCGCAGATCGAGGAGGGCTACACCGGTCACGCGCTGGTCAAGGTGTTCGGCCGTCAGCGCGAGTCGCGTGCCGAGTTCGCGCGCAAGAACGAGGAGCTCTACGAGGCGAGCTTCGGCGCCCAGTTCATCTCGGGCATCATCATGCCGAGCGCCATGTTCATCGGGAACCTGGTCTACGTCGCGATCGCCGTGATCGGCGGGCTGCGGGTCGCGAGCGGCACCATGACCCTCGGCGATGTGCAGGCGTTCATCCAGTACTCGCGCCAGTTCCAGCAGCCCATCAGCCAGCTGGGCTCGATGGCGAACCTGCTGCAGTCCGGCGTCGCCTCCGCCGAGCGCGTGTTCGAGCTGCTCGACGCGGACGAGCAGGGCCCCGACCCTGACCCGGCGCAGTCGCCGGACGACGACCACGGCAGGCTCGTGTTCGAGGACGTGGCCTTCCGCTACGTCGAGGACAAGCCGCTCATCGACGGCCTCGACCTCACCGTCGAGCCCGGCCGCACGGTGGCGATCGTGGGGCCCACGGGCGCGGGCAAGACCACGCTGGTCAACCTGATCATGCGCTTCTACGAGCTCAACGCCGGGCGCATCACGCTGGACGGCACCGACATCGCCCAGATGACCCGCGAGGACCTGCGCGCCCGCACGGGCATGGTGCTCCAGGACACCTGGCTGTTCGGCGGCACCATCCGCGACAACATCGCGTACGGCCGCACCGGGGCCACGGAGGAGGAGATCCTGGCGGCGGCGAAGGCGGCATATGTCGACCGGTTCGTGCACTCGCTGCCGGACGGGTACGACACCGCGCTCGACGACGACGCGACCAACATCTCCGCGGGCGAGCGCCAGCTGATCACGATCGCCCGCGCGTTCGTGGCGCAGCCGCAGGTGCTGATCCTCGACGAGGCGACCAGCTCCGTCGACACCCGCACCGAGCTGCTGGTGCAGCGCGCCATGGCCGAGCTGCGCAAGGACCGGACCGCGTTCGTGATCGCGCACCGCCTCTCGACCATCCGCGACGCGGACCTGATCCTGGTGATGGAGAACGGCGGGATCGTGGAGCAGGGGAACCATGCCCAGCTGCTCCGGGCTAAGGGCGCCTACGCGCGGCTCTACGAGGCGCAGTTCGCGGCGCCGATCGACGAGGTCGAGCCGCCGCTCGACCCGGTCGACCCGGCCACCGGCGAGATCGCCACCGTCTTCGACGCGCCGGGCGTGGTGCCCCACTCGGACTCCCCGCGGCACGCGGGCGAGGACCTCGACGACCCCGACGTCGAGCGGGGCTGAGCCACCGGGACCACGGCACCCCCGCATCGTCCCGGCGCGCGCCTACGATGCGGGGGTGACCTCCTCCGCCATCCCCACCCCGTCAGGAATGAACCGCCTCTGGTACGGCGGCGACTACAACCCCGAGCAGTGGCCGCGCGAGGTCTGGGACGACGACATGCGGCTGATGAGCCGCGCCGGCGTGACCGTCGCGACCATCGGCGTGTTCTCGTGGGCGCGCCTCGAGCCGCGTGACGGCGAGTACGACCTCGCGTGGCTCGACGACCTGATGGACCTGCTCCACGCCACCGGGGTGCGCGCGGACCTCGCCACCGCGACCGCGTCGCCGCCCAAGTGGCTGATCGACAAGCACCCGGAGATCCTGCCCGTCACGCAGGACGGCACGGTGCTGAGCCACGGCGGCCGGCAGCACTACCGGCCCGCGTCGGCGGCGTACCGGGAGCACGCGACGCGGCTGGTGCGGGTGCTCGCCGAGCGCTACGGCGACCACCCCGCGCTCGAGGCGTGGCACGTGAACAACGAGTACGGCTGCCACGTCAGCCGCGACTACTCGGACGATGCGGCGGCGGGCTTCCGCGCCTGGCTCGCCGAGCGCTACGGCACCATCGACGCGCTCAACGCGGCCTGGGGGACGGCGTTCTGGTCACAGCTGTACACCTCGTTCGACCAGGTCGACCCGCCGCGGGTGACGCCCGCGGGCACCAACCCCACGCAGACGCTCGACTTCGACCGCTACAGCTCGGACGAGCTCCGCGCGTGCATGCGGGCCGAGATCGCCGTGCTCCGCGAGGTCACGCCCGAGATCCCGGTCACCACGAACTTCATGGGCTTCTTCAAGGGCCTCGACTACTGGACGTGGGCCGGCGATCTGGACTTCGTGACCGACGACCACTACCCGGACCCCGAGGACCCGGAGGCGTACGTGCTCGCGGCGATGACCCGCGACCTCATGCGGGGGCTGGGAGGCGGTCGCCCGTGGATCCTCATGGAGCAGGCGACCAGCGCGGTCAACTGGCGGGACTTCAACGCGCCCAAGCCGGCGGGGATGCACCGCCTGCTGTCGCTCCAGTCGGTGGCGCGCGGCGCCGACGGCATCATGCAGTTCCAGTGGCGGCAGTCGAAGGCGGGCTCCGAGAAGTTCCACTCCGCGATGGTGCCCCACGCGGGCGAGGACTCCAGGGTCTATCGGGAGACCGAGGCGCTCGGGGCGGAGCTCGCGTCGCTGTCGCACCTGCGCGGCACCCGCAGCGAGGCACGCGTCGCGATGGTGGTGGACTGGCCCAGCTGGTGGGCCCTCGAGCAGGACTCGATGCCCGCGCGGATCTCCTACGTCGAGCAGCTGCTGCGCTGGTACCGCGCGCTCCACCGGCGGGGCGTCCTGGTGGACATGGTGCCGGCCGCGGGCGACCTCGACGGCTACGACGTGGTCGTGGTCGCCGGCGCGCTCGCGCTGTCGGACGATGCGGTGGCGGCCCTCGCCGCCGTGCCCGCCCGCGGCGGGCAGCTGGTGGTCGGCTACCAGACGGCGGTGCTCGACGAGCACGCGCACGCGCGGCTCGGCGGCTACCTGGGCGACCTCCAGCAGACTCTCGGGGTCTGGATCGAGGAGCTGTGGCCGCTGCGCTCCGGCGCGCTCGCCGGTGTGGCCGCGGGGCCGGTCTCCGAGTGGGGCGAGCACGTGCGCGTACGCGACGCCGAGGTGCTGGCCACCTTCTCGGGCGGGGACCTCGACGGGCTGCCCGCGATCACGCGCCGCGCCGACGGCGACGGCGCGGGCTGGTACGTCGCGACGGCGCCGGGGGCCCTCGGGGAGCTCGTCGAGCGCGTGCTGGACGATGCGGGGGTCGCGTGGTCCTCGCTGCCCGCGGGCGTCGAGGCGGTGGAGCGGGGCGGGCACCGGTTCGTGCTCAACCATTCCGCGGTGCCGGTCGAGGTCGAGGTGGCGGGCCGGTCCTACGGCGTCCCCTCGCGGGACGCGGTGATCGACCCGCTCTGAGCCGTCACCCCACGGTCTCCGGGGCCTCCAGGTGGTCGGCGTCGTACGTGTAGGTGGGCACCAGCTCGATCGTGATCAGCGAGGTGTCGAGGCCGTTGGCCTCCATGTCCGCGTACACCGGCGCCATGTCCGGCAGAGGTGGCTGGCCCTTGACGATCACATGGAGCCGGTCGTTCTCGCGCAACGCGACGGAGACGATCTCCCACCGCGTCCCCTCGGTGATGTCCTCGATGTAGGTCGTGATGCGACCGATGCGGGAGGTGTCCTCGAGCGCCTTCAGGGACGAGTACGTCAGGGGCACGGCGACGATCAGCAGCATCACCATGGTGGTGAGGTAGGCGCGGGCGCGGCGGCGACGCTCCGCCTCCTTGTCCTCGGCCATCTCGATGCGCACCTTGGCGAACCCGTACACCGCCATCGTCACGGATCCGGTGGCGAGGATCGCCGCGACGTTGGTCACGAACAGCAGCAGCGCGCCCACCGACTGCGCGTAGGCGCCCGACTCGAGCGTGAGGCCCACCACGCAGAGCGGCGGCACCAGCGAGATCGCGATGGCGACGCCGGGGAGCGTGTCGGAGATGTCGGAGCGCAGCAGCGCGACGGAGCCGACCAGGCCGGTCGCGAGAGCGGCGACCAGGTCGATCAGGCCGGGGGAGACGCGGCCGGCCACCTGGGCGTTGGTCTCGGCGACGATCGGCTGCACCATCAGCAGCCCCATCACGAACCCGACGCCGATCGCGGCGGCGACCCCGGCGACCATCATCCCGACGGACTTCATCAGGTTGCGATGGTCGCCGAGCACCGTGGCGAGCATCGTCCCCTGGATGGGCCGCATCAGCGGGGCCACGATCATCGCGCCGATCACGGTCGCCGTGGAGTTCGCGATCACGCCCGCGCTCGCGATCGCCGAGGCGAGCAGCAGCAGGAGCCAGAACCGCGTGGTCTGGGAGCGCACGGTGGGGCCGTCGAAGAAGACGGCGTCGCGCATGTAGTCGACGGTGTTGAGCTTCGCGCCCCAGCGCGTCTCGCGGGGCGTGGAGGCGGCGGTCATGTCAGCCCAGGAGCTTGGCCTTGGCGGCCGCGAACTCCGCGTCCGAGAGGAGCCCCGCGTTCTTCATCTCGGCGAGCTGCGCGAGCTTCGCCATCAGGTCGTCCCCGCCGGCCGTCGGAGGCGCCACCTGCGCGGGAGCGGGCGCCGCGGCGACCACCTGTGGCTCGGGAGCGGCGTACTGGGGCTGCTGTGCCTGCGCGCGCGCCGCCTGCCGCCGCGCGACGTTGCCCGACACCGCGGTCGCCGTTCCCGAGATGACCGCCGTGCGAGCCATCGTGCCGAGGAGCCCCGGCCGTCCCATCCTGCGAGGCATGTGCGTCCCCTTCCTCTCAGGCCTCGGCGCCGATGGCGTCGAGGACCTCCTGCACGACCGGACCCGGCACGCGGACGCTGTCGAGCAGCTCGCCGCCCGCGGCGGTGATCGCGTCCCGCAGCGGCTTCACCCACGTGTGCTCGAAGCAGAGCACGGCGGCGGCGGCGCCCACCGGCAGCTCGTCGATGAGCGCCTCGACGTCCTCGTCGTTGAGCAGCCCGTCGATCTCGCGCACGATCGCCCCGAGCTGCGCGATCGCCGGGTCGTCCGTGGCCTCCTCGAGCTCGAGGATCTCGACCGAGTCCTCGGCGTCCTTGCGTACCACGACGCCGTCCACGATCGAGATGGTGCCCGAGGCGACCAGCCTCTCGAGCTCCGGCATGATCGACCCGTCGAAGCGCCCGTGGGCGAAGCCGATGGTGACGATCTCGACAGGTCCCAGCGTCATGACGCACCCCCGCACTCGGCTCTCGGACGGAGCCCCTCCTCGCAGGCTATTGCGCGGTGGCGGGGGCGGCAACAGGAGCGGGACGTGCATGCCGACACGCGCGCCACCAGGCGCGATTGTGCGTCATCCGGCGGCGGTGCTAGCCTGGACCCGCTTCCTCCGGCTGGCATTCGGGCCACGGAGAGCAGGCAATCCACGTTTCAGGCGGCTAGCCGATGATGACTTCCGTGAGCCGTACCCGCGTGGACCGATCTCGCATTTCTGGAGCCGCAGGGGCTCGTGCGAGGAAAGGAAAGTACGTGACCGACACGACCGTGGCGCCCGACCAGACCGCCACCCTCACCGCGATGAAGCTGCCGCAGCTCCAGGCCCTCGCTGCCGAGCTCGGCGTCTCCGGCACCGCGCGCATGCGCAAGAAGGACCTGATCGAGGCCATCAAGAACGGCGGCATCGTCCCCGCGAAGGCGCCCGCCGCGCCCGCCGCGAAGGACGCCGAGAAGGCCACGGAGGCCCCCGCCGACCAGGCGGCCGACAAGCCCGCCACCCGTTCCCGCTCCCGCCGGGCGCAGCGCCCCGCCGAGGCGCCGGCCGAGAAGGCGGCCCCCGCCGCCGACGAGGACCCCGCGGAGCGCAACCGCCGCGCCAAGGAGGAGCTCGCCGCGGACCTGGCGCAGGCCGCCGGGAAGCCCGCCGCATCGTCCTCCGAGGGGGAGGACGCCGAGTCCCGCGCCCGCCGCGCCAAGGACGCGATCAGCTCCTCGCTGCCGCAGGGCGACGGCGATCAGGCGTCCGGCGACGGCCGACAGCAGCAGGGCCGTCAGCAGCAGGGCGGCCAGGCGGGCCAGGACGACGACGAGCGCGGCGGCCGCCGCCGCCGCGGACGCGGTCGTGGCCGCAACCGCGGGCGCGAGCGCGACGGCGCCGAGGGCACCGCCCCGCAGCAGCAGGTCGACGAGGACGACGTCTTCGACGACGAGGAGGTGACGCCCGTCGGCGGGATCGTCGACATCCTCGACAACTACGCGTTCATCCGGACCACCGGCTACCTCCCGGGCAAGTCCGACGTGTACGTCTCGATGAACCAGATCAAGAAGTACGGCCTGCGCAAGGGCGACGCGATCACCGGCACCGTGCGCCCGCCCCGTCCGGGCGAGCGCGGCCAGCGCCAGAAGTTCTCCGCCCTCGCGGGCGTGGACACGGTGAACGGCCAGACGCCGGACGACGCGCGCCACCGCCCGGCGTTCGGCGACCTGACGCCGCTGTACCCGCAGCAGCGCCTGCACCTCGAGACCGACCCGCGCAACATGACCAACCGGGTGATCGACCTCGTCGCGCCCATCGGCAAGGGTCAGCGCGGCCTGATCGTCTCCCCGCCGAAGGCCGGCAAGACGCTCGTGCTGCAGTCGATCGCGAACGCGATCACCACGAACAACCCCGAGGTCCACCTCATGGTCGTGCTCGTCGACGAGCGCCCCGAGGAGGTCACGGACATGCAGCGCACGGTGAAGGGCGAGGTCATCGCCTCGACCTTCGACCGCCCCGCCGACGACCACACCACGGTCGCCGAGCTCGCGATCGAGCGCGCCAAGCGCCTGGTCGAGATGGGCCACGACGTGGTCGTGCTGCTCGACTCGATCACCCGCCTGGGCCGCGCCTACAACATCGCCGCCCCGGCCTCGGGCCGCATCCTGTCGGGTGGCGTCGACTCGTCGGCGCTGTACCCGCCCAAGCGCTTCTTCGGCGCCGCGCGCAACATCGAGGACGGCGGCTCGCTCACGATCCTCGCGACCGCGCTGGTCGAGACCGGTTCGAAGGCCGACGAGGTGATCTTCGAGGAGTTCAAGGGCACCGGCAACATGGAGCTCAAGCTCTCGCGCACGCTCGCCGACCGCCGGATCTTCCCCGCCGTCGACGTCAACGCGTCGGGCACGCGCCGCGAGGAGATCCTCATGGGCCCCGACGAGCTCAAGATCCACTGGAAGCTGCGCCGCGTGCTGACCGCTCTCGAGCAGCAGCAGGCGATCGAGCTGCTCCTGGGCCGGCTCAAGGAGAACAAGTCCAACGCCGAGTTCCTGATGCAGGTCGCGAAGACCACGCCGGGCTCGGACGAGGAGAAGTAGCAGCACCTGCGCCTCCGGCTGCGGCCCGCGAGGGTCGCGGTCGCGCGCCCGTGATGGCGGATCGGTGCACGGAACCGAGCGGTTCCGTGCACCGATCCGCCATTTCACGTGCAGGCGGCGGGGCGCGGTCGCGACGATGCGGCGGTTCCCGCCCCTTGACACGTCTGGCATAATCGAACGTTGGCCAGCCGGTTCACCGACGCGAAGTACGCCTAGGACCCGGCGGCACCTCTAAGGGAGATCATGAAGAAGGACATCCACCCCGAGTACGTGGCCACCACTGTCACGTGCACCTGCGGCAACGAGTTCACCACCAAGTCCACCGTGACGGCCGGCGCGATCAGCGTCGAGGTCTGCTCGGCCTGCCACCCGTTCTACACCGGCAAGCAGAAGATCATGGACACCGGTGGTCGCGTGGCGCGCTTCGAGCGCCGCTACGGCAACAAGAAGTAACCAGCGTCACCCGCGCGACGACGTGGCCGAAGCCTTCGCAGCCGTCCAGCCGATGCTGGACGAGTACGCCGACATCGAGCGTCAGCTCTCCGACCCCGCGGTTCACGCGGACGGGGCACGGGCGCGCTCGCTGGGGCGTCGCTTCGCGGAGCTCGGCCGCGTCGTCGCTGCGCATCGTGCATGGCAGACAGCCCACGATGACCTCGAGGCCGCCCGTGAGATGGCGGAGCTCGATCCCGAGTTCGCCGCCGAGGTGCCCGCCCTCGAGCAGGCGGCGGACGAGGCGACGGAGACCCTGCGCCGGATCCTGATCCCGCGCGACCCCGACGACGCCCGCGACGTGATCGTCGAGATCAAGTCCGGCGAGGGCGGCGAGGAGTCCGCGCTGTTCGCCGGCGACCTGCTGAAGATGTACCTCAAGTACGCCGAGTCCCGCGGCTGGAAGACCGACGTGCTCGAGGCGACCCACACCGACATGGGCGGGTACAAGGACGTCTCGGTCGCGGTCAAGGCGCCCGGCAACGTGGCGCCCGAGGACGGCGTGTGGGCCCATCTCAAGTACGAGGGCGGCGTGCACCGCGTGCAGCGCGTGCCCGCCACCGAGTCGCAGGGCCGCATCCACACCTCCGCAGCCGGCGTGCTGGTCTACCCGGAGGTCGAGGAGGTCTCCGAGGTGGAGATCGACATGAACGAGGTGCGCGTCGACGTGTACCGCTCGTCCGGCCCCGGCGGCCAGTCGGTCAACACGACCGACTCGGCGGTGCGGCTCACCCACCTGCCCACGGGCATCGTCGTGAGCTGCCAGAACGAGAAGAGCCAGCTGCAGAACAAGGAGTCGGCGCTGCGCATCCTGCGCGCCCGGCTCCTCGCCGCGCAGAAGGAGGCCGCGGAGGCCGAGGCGTCCGACATGCGCCGCTCGCAGGTGCGCACCGTCGACCGCTCGGAGCGCATCCGCACCTACAACTTCCCGGAGAACCGGATCGCGGACCACCGCACCGGGTACAAGGCGTACAACCTGGATCAGGTCCTCGCCGGCTCGCTCGAGCCGGTGATCCAGTCGGCGATCGACGCCGACGAGGCGGCCCGGCTCGCCGCCGGCGACCGCTAGGCCCTAGGCTCCCCTCCATGCCCACCGTCGGCACGCGTCTGCGTGAGACCACCCGCCGCCTCTCCGAGGCCGGCGTCGCGTCCGCGCGACACGACGCGATCGTGCTCATCGCGCACACGCTCGGCCTCGAGCCCAGCTACATCCGCACGGCTGCGGCGCGCGACGACGAGTGGCCCCCGGGCGCCGACCTCGACCTGCTCGAGGCCCGCGTGACCCGCCGCATCGACCGCGAGCCGCTCCAGCACATCACCGGCAAGGCGTACTTCCGCTCCATCGAGCTGCAGGTGGGGCCCGGGGTGTTCATCCCGCGCCCCGAGACCGAGGTGGTCGCCGGCGTCGCGATGGCGTACGCACGCGAGGCGCTCGAGATGCGCGGCGAGGTGCGCGTGACGGACCTGTGCGCGGGCTCGGGCGCGATCGGCATCGCGGTCGCCACCGAGGTGCCGTACGCCGAGGTCTCCATGGTCGAGGCGTCGGAGGAGGCGCTCGTCTACCTGCGGCTCAACGCGCGCTTCCAGCCGCCCGAGGTGAGGCGCCGCCTGCGCGCGGTCTACGCGGACGCCCGCAACTGCCTCCGCCAGTTCGACGCGTGCGCCGACGTGGTCGTCACCAACCCGCCGTACGTGCCGATCAGCGCCGTGCCGCGCGACCCCGAGGTCGCGCTGCACGACCCGCCGCAGGCGCTGTACGGCCTGGGCGACGACGGCCTGGACGTGCCCCGCGCGATCCTCGACGAGGCGCAGCGGCTGCTGCGCGTCGGCGGCGTGGTCGTGATGGAGCACGGGGACGACCAGGGCGCGGCGCTGCGCGAGTACGCCGAGTCGTCCGAGTGGTGGGGCGACGCGCACACGCTGACCGATCTGACGGGACGCGACCGCATGCTCGTCGCGACGCGCGTGGGCGTCTGAGAGACTTGCAGCGTGATCCTGCCGTGCCATGACCCCTCGGCGTGGGGGCCGTCGCTCGACGCCGCGGTCGACGCGGTCGCCCGGGGCGCCGTCATCGTCCTGCCGACCGACACGGTCTACGGCGTCGGCGCCGACGCCTTCCAGCCGGACGCCGTCGCGGCCGTGCTGGCGGCGAAGGGCCGCGGCCGCCAGATGCCGCCTCCCGTGCTCATCCCCGACGTCCGCACCGTCGACGGGCTCGCCCGCGACGTGCCGCAGTCGGCGCGGACGCTGATGGAGGCCTGCTGGCCGGGCGCGCTCACGGTGATCGTGCACGCCCAGCCGTCCCTGGCCTGGGACCTCGGAGACACGGGCGGCACCGTGGCGCTCCGGGTCCCCGACCACCCTGCCGCCCGCGCCCTGCTGTCCCGCACCGGGCCGCTCGCCGTCACCAGCGCGAACCGCACGGGCGAGCCCGCCGCGACCACCGCCGCGGACGCCGAGACACAGCTCGGCGAGGCGGTCGCCGTCTACCTCGACGCGGGCGACAGCCCGCTGGGCGTCGCCTCGACCATCGTCGACGCCACCGGGGAGACCCTCCGCATCGTCCGGGACGGAGGCGTCACCCGCGAGCGTATCGAGGAGCTGGTGGGGGCCGAGGCGCTGACCCCCGGTGACGACGGGTGAAGGTCTACCTGACCCTGATGGCCATCGCGGCCCTGGTCACCTACGTGTCCACCCCCGCGATGCGGCACCTCGCCTTCCGCGTCGGCGCGATCACCGCGGTGCGTGCCCGGGACGTCCACACCACGCCGATCCCGCGGCTCGGGGGCATCGCGATATACCTGGGCATCCTCGTCGCGGGGATCGTGGCCAGCGCGATCCCGTTCCTCAGCCCCGTCTACGAGAGCAGTCGCGTCCCGTGGGCCGTGCTCGGCGCGGCCGGCATCGTCTGCGCCCTCGGGATGCTCGACGACATCCTCGACCTGGACTGGATGGCCAAGCTCGCCGGGCAGATCCTCGCGGGCCTGGTGCTCGCGTGGGGAGGGGTCCAGCTGGTGACGGTGCCGATCGCGGGCGTCACCATCGGCAGCTCCTACGTCTCGCTGATCGCCACCGTGCTCGTGGTGGTGGTCGCGATGAACGCCGTCAACTTCGTGGACGGGCTCGACGGCCTCGCCGCGGGGACCATCGCGATCGGCGGCCTCGCGTTCTTCACCTACTCGTACCTGCTGGCGCGCTCGTCGTCACCGGGCGACTACTCGTCCGTGGCGACCATCGTGGTGGCCGTGCTCGTGGGCGCCTGCCTGGGCTTCCTGCCGCACAACGTCCACCCGGCGCGCATCTTCATGGGGGACTCGGGATCGATGGTGCTTGGGCTGGTGCTCGCCGCAGCCGCGATCACCGTGACCGGGCAGATCGACCCGCAGATCATCTCCGAGCGCGAGCGCATCCCCGCGTTCATCCCGATCCTTCTGCCGCTGGTGGTGATCGCCGTCCCCCTGGTGGACATGGCGCTGGCGGTGGTGCGGCGCACGGCGAAGGGCAAGTCTCCGTTCTCGCCCGACAAGCACCATCTCCACCACCGGCTCCTGCGCCACGGCCACTCGCACCGGTGGGCCGTCGCGGTGCTGTGGATGTGGACCGCGGTGCTGTCGCTGGGCACCGTCTCCGTGATGTTCCTGCGGCTGCGCGGAGCGCTGCTGCTGACCCTGATCGGGGTCGCCGTCGCGGCCGCGATCACCTCGTCCCCCCGGCTCGCGCGGGTCTTCTCGCGCCAGTGGCGGCGGATGGGCCATCTGATGTTCGCGCTCCAGCGCGCGACCCCCGAGGGACGGGAGCAGCGGGCGCGCACGCGCGCGGTCGACGCCGGCCCGGACGATGCGGGGGATGAGGACGACGCCGCGGTCGCGTCCGCGCGCAAGGAGGAGACATGAGCGCCGAGTCCGCGCTGTACCGCCGGGCCATCCGGAACAGCACGATCGCGCTGGTCGCCCTAGCGGCGGTCGGGGCGGCGGTCGGCGCCGCGATCGACGGGGTGTCGGGAGCGGTCGCGGCCGTGGTCGGCGCGGCCGTCGCGGCGCTCGGCGCGATCTCGACGCAGGTCGCGATGCTGGTCGGCCACACGCGCTCGCCGCAGGCGCTCGCGGGGATCGTGCTCTTCGCCTTCCTGGGCAAGATGCTGATCCTCATCGTCGCGCTCCTGGTACTCCAGGGAATCGACGGTTTCAACAGGCCAATATTTGCGGTTGTCACAATAACGTGCCTGGTAGCGACCCTCGCGATCGAGATTCACGCGCTGCGCCATGCACGGGTGCCGTACGTCGATCCGGGTACTTAGTCCCGCGCGAAATACGTTAGGATTTCGGCAGTCAACGGGGCCTCGACTCTGTCGCGGCCTCCAAGCGTCATGGCACAGGAGACTTCGTGGGCAACCTACTGGCAGCGGTCGTCAATGCGGAGGCCGCGGGCTCTGACGAGTCGCTGAGCTACTGGCAGCAGCTCTTCACCTCGGACGGCTTCCACGCACCGTCGATCGCGGAGTTCTTCCCGCCGGCCATCCTCTGGGAGGGCACCCTCTTCGAGTTCAACCGCATCATGCTGGTGCGCGTCATCGCGGCCGTCGTGCTGCTGGCGATCTTCTGGATCGTGGCCTCGCGGGCGAAGGTGGTCCCCGGCCGGATGCAGGGCGCGCTGGAGATGGGCCTCGAGTTCGTCGACAAGCAGATCGTGACCCCGGTCATGGGCGACGAGGGCAAGAAGTTCCTGCCGTTCCTCACCACGCTCTTCTTCGCGATCGTGTTCTTCAACATCACGGGCGTGATCCCGTTCCTCAACATCGCGGGAACGTCGCTGATCGGCCTGCCGCTGTTCATGGCGCTGTGGGTGTACGTGCTCTACCTGGGCCACGGCATCAAGAAGCACGGCCTCGGCGGGTACCTCAAGAACAACCTGTTCCCCCCGGGCGTGCCGAAGCCGATCTACATCCTGCTGACGCCGATCGAGTTCCTGCAGGTGTTCATCCTCCGCCCGGCGACGCTCGCCCTGCGACTCGCGGCGAACATGATCGCCGGCCACCTGCTGCTGGTGCTCTGCTTCGCCGCCACCCAGTACTTCTTCTTCGCCGCCGCCGGCGCGATGAAGGCGATGGGCGCGGTCACCTTCGCGGCCGGCTTCGCGTTCGTGCTGTTCGAGATCTTCGTCGCGCTCCTGCAGGCGTACGTCTTCACCATGCTCTCGTCCGTGTACCTCAACATGGCGCTCGCCGACGAGCACTGATCCACCCACCACCAGGTAGAAAGCTTGCTCCGCCACCACGGCGGCGCACCAACGGAAGGAAACACACAGTGGACACCACCACTCTCGCGGAGGTCTCCGGCAACGTCGCGACCATCGGCTATGGTCTCGCCGCCGTGGGCCCGGGCATCGGCCTCGGCATCCTGATCGGCAAGACCATCGAGGGCATGGCGCGCCAGCCTGAGGTCTCGGGCCAGCTCCGCACCACCATGTTCATCGGTGTGGCGTTCGTCGAGGTGCTCGCGCTGCTCGGCCTGATCACCGGCTTCCTCTTCACGTGATGATCGCCCAGACGCTGCTCGCAGCGGCGGAGGAGCACGCGACGGAGGCCGAGGGCAACGTGATCCTGCCCGCGCCCTACGACCTGCTGTGGTCGTTCGTCATCTTCACGATCATCGTCGTGGTGTTCGTGAAGCTCCTGCTGCCCAAGCTGCAGAAGGTGCTCGACGAGCGTGCGGAGCTGATCCAGGGCGGCATCGAGAAGGCGGAGATCGCTCAGGCGGAGGCTGCGGCCGCGCTCGAGGAGTACACCGCCCAGCTCACCGCCGCCCGTGCCGAGGCCGCGCGCATCCGCGAGGACGCGCGCGTCGAGGCCGCCCAGATCCTGTCCGAGGCGCGCAAGCGCGGCGGCACGGACGCGGAGCGCATCGTCGAGACGGCCCAGCGCCAGATCGAGGCGGAGCGCACGCAGGCGGTCATCTCGTTGCGGTCCGAGGTGGGCTCGCTCGCCACGGAGCTGGCGTCGCGGATCGTGGGCGAGTCGCTCGCCGACGACGCGCGTCAGCAGCGCGTGATCGACTCGTTCCTCGACGACCTCGAGTCGACGGTCAAGGCGAAGGGATAGGCCATGCGTGGAACGAGCCAGGCGTCGCGAGACGCCGTGCTGCGCGAGTTCGAGCCGGTGGTGACCGCGAGCGGTGCTGACGGGCTCGTCATCGCCGACCAGCTGTTCACCGCGGTCGACGCGCTCGACGCGTCGGGCTCGCTCCGCCGTGCGCTGACCGATCCGGCACGTCCGGCAGGGGACAAGGCCGCGCTGGTGGCGCGACTGTTCTCCTCCTTCGATGCGCGGGTGCGCGACGTCCTCGTGGCGTTCGTGCAGGCGCGCTGGTCGGACGAGGCCGACCTCGCCGAGGCCATCGACGATGCGGGCGAGCGCGCGATCTTCGCGTACTCGCTCGAGCAGGGCACGCTCGACCAGGTCGAGGAGGAGCTCTTCCGCGTCCAGCGCGAGCTGGTCGCGAACCGTGAGCTCCTCACGGCGCTGGGCAACCGGTCCGCCACCAAGGAGACGCGCCTGGCGCTCCTCTCCGGCGTGCTCGGCGGCAAGCTCCTGCCGACCACGGAGGCGCTGCTGCGCCGGGTCGTGGGAACGCCGCGCGGCAACCGCCTCCTGGTGGCCATCGACGGCCTCCTCGAGTCGGCGGCCACGCACCGGGAGCGCCTGGTCGCCAAGGTGGACGCCGCGGTCGAGCTCAGCGCCAAGCAGCGCGCCCGGCTCGCGTCGATCCTGAGCGAGGCGTACGGCCGCGAGGTCACGATCAACGTCGCCGTGGACCCCGAGGTCCTGGGCGGCATCCGAGTCCAGGTCGGGTCCGAGGTCGTGGACGGCACCGTCCTCGCCCGGCTCGACGAAGCACGACGACGACTTGTCGGCTAGCCCCGACGCACCGAAGACCGCGCGAGCGGCACTGACAGGAGAGATGGCATGGCAGAGTTGACGATCAGCCCCGACGAGATCCGGGCTGCACTCGACAGCTACGTGAAGTCCTACGAGCCGAAGGGCGCCGTGGTCGACGAGGTCGGCCGCGTGACGCTCGCGGCCGACGGCATCGCGCAGGTCGAGGGGCTGCCGGGCTGCATGGCCAACGAGCTGCTGCGGTTCGAGGACGGCACGCTCGGCCTCGCGCTCAACCTCGACGTCCGCGAGATCGGCGTCGTCGTGCTGGGCGAGTTCACCGGCATCGAGGAGGGCCAGACGGTCCAGCGCACCGGCGAGGTGCTCTCGGTCGCCGTCGGCGACGGCTACCTCGGCCGCGTGGTGGACCCGCTGGGCAACGCGATCGACGGTCTGGGCGAGATCGCGACCGAGGGCCGCCGCGCGCTGGAGCTCCAGGCTCCGGGCGTCATGGCGCGCAAGTCGGTCCACGAGCCGCTGCAGACCGGCCTCAAGGCGATCGACGCGATGATCCCGATCGGCCGCGGCCAGCGCCAGCTGATCATCGGCGACCGCCAGACCGGCAAGACCGCGATCGCGATCGACACGATCATCAACCAGAAGGCGAACTGGGAGACCGGTGACCCGACCAAGCAGGTGCGCTGCATCTACGTCGCCATCGGCCAGAAGGGCTCGACCATCGCCTCCGTGCGCGGTGCCCTCGAGGAGGCCGGCGCGCTCGAGTACACGACCATCGTCGCGGCCCCCGCGTCCGACCCGGCCGGCTTCAAGTACCTCGCGCCCTACACCGGCTCGGCCATCGGCCAGCACTGGATGTACGACGGCAAGCACGTGCTGATCATCTTCGACGACCTGTCGAAGCAGGCCGAGGCCTACCGCGCCGTGTCGCTGCTGCTGCGCCGCCCGCCGGGCCGCGAGGCGTACCCCGGCGACGTGTTCTACCTGCACAGCCGTCTGCTCGAGCGCTGCGCGAAGCTGTCGGACGAGATGGGCGCGGGCTCGATGACCGGCCTCCCGGTCATCGAGACCAAGGCGAACGACGTGTCGGCGTACATCCCGACCAACGTCATCTCCATCACGGACGGCCAGATCTTCCTGCAGTCCGACCTGTTCAACGCGAACCAGCGTCCCGCGATCGACGTCGGCATCTCGGTGTCCCGCGTCGGCGGCTCGGCGCAGGTGAAGGCGATGAAGTCGGTCTCCGGAACGCTGAAGATCGACCTCGCGCAGTACCGCTCGCTCGAGGCGTTCGCGATGTTCGCGTCCGACCTGGACGCGGCCTCGCGTCAGCAGCTGACCCGCGGCGCCCGCCTGATGGAGCTGCTCAAGCAGCCCCAGTACTCGCCGTACCCGGTGGAGGAGCAGGTCGTGTCGATCTGGGCCGGCACCAAGGGCAAGCTCGACAAGATCGCCCTGGGCGACGTGCTCCGCTTCGAGCGCGAGCTGCTCGACCACCTGGGCCGCAACACCTCGATCCTGAGCGACATCGCGTCGACGGGCCTCCTCTCGAAGGAGAACGAGGCGGCGCTCGAGAAGCACGTCGACGACTACGTCTCGACGTTCCTCGAGTCCGAGGACACCGCGCTCACCACGAGCTCCACGGTGGACGACGGCGCCGAGGTCGCGGTCGAGCAGGAGCAGATCGTCACGGAGAAGAAGTAGCCGATGGCCGGACAGCAGCGCGTCTATCGCCAGAGGATCAGGGCGACCAGCTCGCTCAAGAAGATCTTCCGCGCGATGGAGCTCATCGCGGCCTCGCGCATCGGCAAGGCCCGTCTCCGTGTGGACAAGGCGACGCCGTACACGCGCGCCATCACCCGCATGATCAGCGCGGTGGCCGCCCACTCGACGGTCGACCACCCGCTGACGACGGCCCGCACCGACACGGGACGCGCGGCGGTGCTGGTGATCAGCGCCGACCGCGGCATGGCGGGCGCCTACTCGGCGAACGTCATCCGTGAGTCGGAGCGTCTGCGCGGCCGCCTGATGGCGGACGGCAAGGAGGTCGTGCAGTTCGCCTCCGGCCGTCGTGCCGTGTCGTACTTCGCGTTCCGTCGTCGCGAGCTCGCCGGCCAGTGGACCGGCGGCTCCGACGCCCCGAGCCGCGAGACGGCGCAGGAGATGGCCAAGGCCCTCTTCGCCCGCTTCATGGCCTCGAAGGAGGACGGCGGTGTCGACGAGATCTACCTGGTCGGCACCCGGTTCGTCTCGATGGTGACCCAGCAGGCGATGGTGCTCCGCCTCCTGCCGCTGGAGCTCGTCGAGGGCGTCGAGGAGACCGAGGCGGGGGAGATCGAGCCGCTGTACGACTTCGAGCCGACCCCGGAGCAGGTGCTGGACTCGCTCCTGACGCCGTACATCGAGTCGCGCATCTACGGCAGCCTGCTGCACTGCGCGGCCTCGGAGCTCGCGAACCGTCAGCGCGCGATGAACACCGCCACCTCGAACGCCGAGGACATCATCCGTAACTACACCCGGCTCGCCAACCAGGCGCGCCAGGCAGAGATCACCCAGGAAATCAGCGAGATCGTCTCGGGCGCCGATGCGCTCGCGGCCTCGTGACCGGAAGCGAGAGATCCATGACCACCACCGCAGAGACCTCCCCGGCCAAGGCCGCGGACGCGCCCGTCGTCGGCCGCGTCGCGCGCGTCGTCGGCCCGGTCGTCGACATCGAGTTCCCGGCCGACGCGATCCCCGACATCTACAACGCGCTCACGGTCGACATCGACCTCAGCTCGCAGGGCGAGGACGAGGGCGTGCTCCACATGACGCTCGAGGTCGCGCAGCACCTGGGCGACAACATGATCCGCGCGATCGCCCTGAAGCCGACCGACGGCCTGGTGCGCGGCGCCACCGTCACGGACACCGGCGCCCCCATCTCCGTCCCCGTCGGCGACGTCACCAAGGGCCACGTGTTCAACGTGACCGGTGAGGTGCTGAACGCCAAGGAGGGCGAGACGATCGAGGTCACCGAGACCTGGCCGATCCACCGCAAGCCCCCGGCCTTCGACCAGCTCGAGTCGAAGACCCAGATGTTCGAGACCGGCATCAAGGTCATCGACCTCCTCACCCCCTACGTGCAGGGTGGAAAGATCGGCCTCTTCGGCGGTGCGGGCGTCGGCAAGACCGTCCTCATCCAGGAGATGATCTACCGCGTCGCCAACAACCACAACGGTGTGTCGGTGTTCGCGGGCGTGGGCGAGCGCACCCGTGAGGGCAACGACCTCATCGAGGAGATGACCGACTCCGGCGTCATCAAGCAGACCGCCCTGGTGTTCGGCCAGATGGACGAGCCGCCGGGCACGCGTCTCCGCGTCGCGCTGTCCGCGCTGACCATGGCGGAGTACTTCCGCGACGTGCAGAAGCAGGACGTGCTGCTGTTCATCGACAACATCTTCCGCTTCACGCAGGCGGGCTCCGAGGTGTCGACGCTGCTCGGCCGCATGCCCTCCGCGGTGGGCTACCAGCCCAACCTCGCGGACGAGATGGGCCAGCTCCAGGAGCGCATCACCTCGACGCGTGGTCACTCGATCACCTCGCTGCAGGCGATCTACGTCCCCGCGGACGACTACACCGACCCGGCGCCGGCCACCACGTTCGCGCACCTCGACGCGACCACCGAGCTGTCCCGTGAGATCGCGTCGCGCGGTCTCTACCCCGCGGTGGACCCGCTGGCGTCGACCTCGCGCATCCTCGACCCGCGCTACGTGGGCCGCGACCACTACGAGACCGCGAACGCCGTGAAGTCGATCCTCCAGCGCAACAAGGAGCTGCAGGACATCATCGCGATCCTCGGTGTGGACGAGCTCTCGGAGGAGGACAAGATCATCGTCGCCCGCGCGCGCAAGATCCAGCAGTTCCTCTCCCAGAACACGTACATGGCGACCCAGTTCACCGGCGTCGAGGGCTCGACCGTGCCGCTGTCGGAGACCGTCGAGGCGTTCTCCGGCCTGGTCAACGGCGCGTACGACCACATCTCGGAGCAGGCGTTCTTCAACATCGGTGGCCTCGAGGACCTCGAGCGCAACTGGGCGCGCATCCAGAAGGAGATCGGCTGATCATGGCCGGTTCCCTGACCGTCGACGTCGTCGCCCCCGACCAGGTGCTCTGGTCGGGGACGGCGGAGCGCGTCGTCGCGCCGACCGTGGAGGGCGAGATCGGCCTCCTCACCGGGCACGAGCCGGTGCTGTCCGTCCTCAAGGGCGGCACCGTGCGGGTGCGCGGCGGCGCGGACGGCGACGCCGAGTTCGCCATCGACTCCGGATTCCTGTCCTTCGACCGCGACGTCATCACGATCATCGTCGAGCCGCACGTCAAGAAGGCGGCCGAGGAGACCCCGGCGCCCGACGCGGCCTGACATGCGGGTGGTGATCGCGCGCTGCGCGGCCCGCTACTCCGGCAGGCTCGCGGCGCACCTGCCGCTCGCGACCCGGGCCATCATGGTCAAGGCAGACGGCTCGGTGCTGCTGCACTCCGACGGCGGCTCGTACAAGCCGCTCAACTGGATGAGCCCGCCCTGCACGCTTCGCACGGCCGTCGTCGACGAGACGGCGGCCGAGCGCGGCGTGGTCGAGCTGTGGGTGGTCCAGCACGACAAGACCGACGACCGGCTCGAGATCGAGCTCCACGAGGTCCTGTCGGACACCGAGCACGAGCTCGGCAGCGATCCGGGCCTGATCAAGGACGGCGTCGAGGCGCACCTCCAGGAGCTGCTCGCGGAGCAGATCGCCCTGCTGGGTGACGGCCACACGCTGATCCGTCGCGAGTACATGACCGCGATCGGACCGGTCGACATCCTCGCGCGCGACTCCAGCGGCGCGTCCGTCGCGGTGGAGATCAAGCGCCGCGGCGAGATCGACGGCGTGGAGCAGCTCACCCGGTACCTCGAGCTGATGAACCGCGACCCGCTGCTCGCGCCCGTGCAGGGCGTGTTCGCCGCGCAGGAGATCAAGCCGCAGGCACGCGTGCTCGCGGAGGACCGCGGCATCCGCTGCGTCGTGCTCGACTACGAGGCCATGCGCGGCGCCGAGGACCCCACCACACGCCTCTTCTGACGCCGCCCCGGCCCAGCCCGGCGCCCGCATCGTCCCCCCTCCCTCCCCCCGCGGGACACTCCGCACGGAGTCGGTCCCGGATCTGCGGTGTGTCGGCCGATGTCGCGCCGCGACACGCCGGGAAACCGGGACGCATTCCGTGCGCACTGTTCGGCGGTGGGCGTGGGGGAGGGCGAGCGCGACGGGGAGAGCCGGGGAGGGGGCCCGACTCGAATCGTTTCGGCTAGGATTCCGGCATGACGTCGACCTTCCCCGCGGGCTTCCTGCTCGGCTCCGCCACCGCCGCGTACCAGATCGAGGGCGCGGTCGCCGAGGGCGGTCGCGGCGCATCGATCTGGGACACCTTCACCCGCACGCCCGGCACCATCACGGGCGGTGACACCGGCGACGTGGCCTGCGACCACTACCACCGGTGGGAGAGCGACGTCGAGATGATGGTCGAGCTCGGGCTCGAGGCGTACCGCTTCTCCATCGCCTGGCCGCGCGTGCAGCCGGCCGGCACCGGCGCGTTCAACCCCGAGGGCATCGCGTTCTACCGCCGCCTGGTCGAGCGCCTGGTCGAGCGCGGCATCACCCCGATGGTGACCCTGTACCACTGGGACCTCCCGCAGGCGCTCGAGGACTCGGGCGGCTGGCTCAGCCGCGACACGATCGACGCGTTCGTCGTCTACGCGACGCGGATGGTCGAGGAGCTCGGCGACCTGGTGACGCACTGGGCGACCTTCAACGAGCCGTGGGTGAGCTCGTTCGTCGGCTACGCCACCGGGTCGCACGCGCCGGGACGCGTCGACGACGAGGAGGGCCTCACCGCCGCGCATCACCTGCTGCTCTCGCACGCCCGCGCCTACCGGGCGATCAAGGAGACGCGGCCCGATCTGCAGGTGGGGATCGTCAACAACTCCCACACGCCGCGGCCCTGGGACCCGTCGAACCCGGCGGACCGGGCCGCCTCCGCGCACATCGACGCGCTCGCCAACGGGATGTTCCACCAGCCGTTCCTCGACGGCACCTACCCCGAGGTGCTGCGGCCCAACACCGCGCACCTGACGGACTGGTCGTTCGTGCACGACGGCGACCTGGAGGAGATGCGGGGCGCGGTCGACTGGTTCGGCCTCAACTACTACGCGTCGCACGTGGTGCGCCACAACCCCGCCAAGGGCGCCGCGACCTCGGACGTCGCCACCCTCGCGGACGGCCACAAGGCGGGCAGCAGCTCGCCGTGGCCGGGCGACGAGGAGATCGAGTTCATGCGCCCTCCCGGCGAGCTGACGGCCATGGGCTGGAACATCGACCCCGGCGCGCTCACCGCGCAGCTCCTGCGTCTCCAGCGTGAGGCGGGCCTCCCGATCTACGTCACCGAGAACGGCAGCGCCTGGGACGACCAGGTCGACGGCGACGGCGACGGCCGCATCCGCGACCGCGACCGCACGCGCTACCTCCGTGCCCACCTGCAGGCGGTGCTGGACGCGATCGACGAGGGCGCCGACGTGCGCGGCTACATGGCGTGGAGCCTGATGGACAACTTCGAATGGGCGCAGGGCTATGCCAAGCGCTTCGGGATCGTCCACGTCGACTACGACACCCAGGTCCGCACCTGGAAGGACACCGCGTACTGGTACCGGGAGGCCATCCGGGCCCGGGGCATCGTCCCTCTCGAGGCGGGCGAGGCCGCCGCCGAGACGCCGCCGCGGACGTTCTGACCCCGACCGAGCCCGCCTAGACTGGGGCGCATGCCGTCCGGACGTCGCTCGAACAAGCGCCCGTACGGACAGCCGCACCAGGAGCTCGACGTCGACCGGGTGTGGGGCAACCGCGCACGGATCGAGCGCGGGCCCGGCGGTGAGGACTACTACGTCGCGGTGCCGCGCCCGACCGACCGGAGCTTCGTGTGCCCGGGCTGCCAGGGCGAGATCGACGGCGAGACCCCGCACGTGGTCGCGTGGGCGGTCGAGGGCATCATGGGCGCGGAGGCGGCGGCGGAGGCCCGCCGCCACTGGCACACGGGATGCTGGAGCTCGTTCGGGAGGGCGCGTGGCTGAGGACGGGACGATGCGGGAGGCGACGATGCAGGAAACGGCGGGAGACGAGCCGGTCGAGCTGCGCTCGATGAGCGTGCTGCGGGCCGACCGGGAGGACATCGAGCTGGTCACCGAGGACGGGCTGCGCCTGGTCGGCGAGCTCGCCCTGCCGGCAGACGGGCCGGTGACGGCGACGCTCATCACGCTGCATCCGCTGCCCACCCACGGCGGCTTCATGGACTCCCACGTGTACCGCAAGGCCGCGTGGCGGCTGCCTGCGCTGGCGGGCGTGGCGGTGCTCCGCTTCAACACTCGCGGCACGTCGTCGCCGCGCGGCACGTCCGAGGGCGAGTTCGGCGAGGGCGTCACGGAGGCGGCGGACGTGCGCGCCGCCGTCGACTTCGCCGTCGCGCGGGGTCTGCCGCACCGGTGGCTGGTCGGCTGGAGCTTCGGAACGGAGCTGACCCTCATGCACGGCGCCGACCTCGACGTCGAGGGGGCGATCCTGCTGTCGCCGCCGCTGCACCGCGCCACGGATGCGGATCTCGAGCGCTGGGCGGAGTCCGGCAAGCCCGTGACCGCGCTCGTGCCCGAGCACGACGACTTCCTCCAGCCCGCCGAGGCGAGGGAGCGGTTCGCGCGGCTCACGCAGCTCGAGCTGATCGACGTGCCCGAGGCGAAGCACCTGTGGGTGGGGGAGAGGTTCGTGCGCGAGGTGCTCGACGTGATCGTCGGACGCGTCGCGCCCGACCGCGCGCCGCTGCCCGTCGCGGTGCCCGCGTCCATGGTGGAATGAGACCAGGCCGCACCCGAAGGAGACGCCTGTGAGCATCGTTCCCGATGGCACGCCCCTGGTCCTGCTCAACGCGTTCCCCGTGGACCGCTCGCAGTGGGACCCCCTGGTGGACGCGCTCGCGGGCCGGGTCCCCGGCGACATCATCACCTTCGACGTGCCCGGGATCGGCGACATGCCGCTGCCCGACGAGGAGCCCTCGGTCGAGCTCATCGCGGACGCCGCGGTGCTCGCGATGCGCGAGGTGACCGGGCATCCGGCCGCGGTGTGGGTCGGCTGCTCGATGGGCGGCTACATCGCGATGGCCGTCGCGGAGCGCCACCCCGAGGCGGTCGCGGGCCTCGGGCTGCTGGGCACGCGGTCGACGGCCGACACCGACGAGGCCCGCGCCGGTCGCCTGGCGATCGCCGAGAAGGTCGACGGCGCGCCTGGCCATCCGGACCCGCGCGGCGCCGCCGAGGGGCTCGTCGGGACGCAGGGCGACGGGCGTGAGGCGCTGGTGGCCACGGTCGCGGCGAACATCGCTCTGCACGAGGGCGACGGGATCGCCTGGGGGCAGCGGGCCATGGCCGCGCGCCCCGACCGCACCGAGGTGCTGCGCGCGCTCGACGTGCCCGCGTTCGTCGCGGTCGGGGAGAACGACGGGATCGCCGGTCCCGCGGAGGCGGCCGTGATGGCCGACGCGCTCGGCGTCGACCCGGTCGTGCTCGGCGGTGTGGGCCACCTGTGCGCGCTCGAGGCGCCCGGTCCCGTCGCCGACCTGGTCACGGGGCTCCTCGACTCCGTCTGAGCGGCCGAACGCCCCCGATGTGAAGAATGTGTAAATTCTCCCGCCCTGGCGTGGTGCGCCGGGTGCCATGGTGCGACCATGGAATCCGCGGGGGTCACCTCACCCTGAGGGGGGTGTGAGGCGGCCCCCGCTTCACACGTCCGGGCGTGCGGCCCGCGTCAGGGGATCCGGCTCAGCCCGGCCAGGCCGCGCCGGCCTCGAGCCGCGCGGCGAGGGCCTCGGCCAGCGGCATCGACTCGCCGTCCCTGGCCCCCCGTCCGAGCTCGAGGGGCGCGTCGGACGCGCTCAGCGTCACGCCCCGGAACCGCTCCGCCAGTCCGCCGTGGGCCGCGAGCACGTAGAACAGGCCATCGGTGCCCACCGCGACCGACCGGTCCCGCTTGAGGTACCAGCCCTCGACCTGGGTACGGAAGCGGGTGGAGCCGCTGTACGCGCGCGCCGTGAGGCGCTCGGCCGGGATCCCGGCCTCGACCGCCTGCTCCGCGAACCTCGCGACCAGGGCGCCCGCCTCGCGGGCCTCGTGCTGACGCCGACGCTCGAGCGCGTCGGCCATCCGCAGCCGCGCGTCCCGGTCGTCGGCGTCGCTCACCGGTCGCCCGCGTCGGCGCCCACCTCGGCCTCGGCCTGGGCCGCGAGACGGCTGGCCTTGGCGAGGTTGCCCACCGGGTCGTTCGTGAGGAGGCCGCGCAGGTCGTCGAGGTAGGTGGTGATCGACTCGCGCTGGCGGTTGAGCTCGTCCACCTCGCGCTGCGCCATGGTCCGCTCGCGCTCGGCGTCGGTGACGGCCTCGGAGATGATCGCCTCGGCGTGCTCGCGGGCCTCGGACACGATCTCGTCCGCGTTGTTGCGCGCGTTGGTGAGCAGCGTCTGCGAGTGCGCCTCGGCCTCGCGGCGCACCTGCTCGGCGCGGGCGAGCGTGGCGCTGAGACGCTCCTCGGCCTCGGCGGTGCGGCGCTTGGCGTCGGCCACCATCGCGGCGGTCTCGGCCTTGGCCTCCTCGTGCCGGCGGGTCAGCTCCTGCTCGGCGCTCTCGCGGGCGTTCGCCACCTCGAGCTCGAGGTCCTCGCGGGCGCGACGCGCCTCCTCGCGGGCGGCCTCGGCGTCGGCCTGGGCCTCCTCGCGCAGCGCCGTGGTCTCCGCCTGGGCCTCCTCGCGCAGCGCGGTGGCCTCGGACTGGGCGTCGGCCAGGAGGTCCTTCGCGTCCCGCTCCGTCGAGGCGCGCAGGTCGGAGGTCTCCTTGAGCGTCTTCGCGTGAGCGGACTCGGCCTCGCGGTTGAGGCGTGCCGCCTCCGCCTCGGAGGCCGACCGGAGCTCCGCGAGCTCGGCCTTGACGGCGGCCCGCAGGTCGGCGGTCTCGCTCTCCGCGGTCTGACGCAGCTGCAGCGCCTCGGTGGTGCTGGCCGCCTTGAGCGCGGCGGCCTCCTCCTCGGCGGCACGGCGCAGGTCCGCCGCGGCGCGGCGGGTGTCCTTCTGGTGGGCCTCCGCCTGCGCACGGAGGTCGTCGGCCTCGGTCTGCGCGGCCGCGCGGAACGCGGCGATCTCGGCGTCCACGCTCTCGTGCAGCGCCTCGACCTCCTCGTCCGCGGCCTCGCGGGTCTGGGTCGCGTAGGTGTCGGCGTCGCGGCGCTGCTGGGCGGCGTAGGCGTCGGCCTCGCGGCGCTGCTGGGCGGCGTAGGCGTCGGCCTCGCGGTGCTGGTCCGCGGCGTAGCCCTCGGCGGCCTGGCGCTCCTTCACGGCGTAGGCGTCCGCCTCCCGGCGCTCGTCGGCCGCGTAGGCGTCCGCCTCGCGCTGCTGCGTGGCCGCGTAGGCATCCGCATCGCGACGGGTGTCGGCGGCGTAGGCCTCCGCCTCGCCGCGGGTCGCGGCGATCCACGCCTCGGTGTCCTTGCGCAGCTGGCCGGTCTCGGCGTCGGCGGTGCCGCGCGTCTCGGCGGCGTAGGCGTCCGCCGCGGCGCGGGTCTCACCTGCGTAGGCGTCCGCCGCGGCGCGGGTCTCACCGTCGAAGGCCTGGGCGGCCCCGCGCAGCTGCGCGGCCCACGCCTCGGTCTCCTCGCGCAGGGCGGCGGCGTCCTGGTCGGCGGTGCCGCGCGTCTCGGCGGCGTAGGCGTCGGCGGCGTCCTGCGTCTCGGTCGCGTAGGCGGCGGCGGCGCGACGCTCCTCGGCGGTGGTCTCCTCGGTCTCGGCGCGCAGCTGCGTCGCCCACGCCTCGGTGGAGCGGCGCAGCGCGACGGCCCAGCCGTCGGTGTCCTGGCGCTGCTGCGCGACCACGGCCTCGGTCTCCTGGCGGAGCTGCGCGGCGTAGGACTCGGCGCTCTCCCGGAGCTCGACGGCCTCGGTCTGCGCGGCGGTGCGGGCCGCGGCGATCTCGCGCTCGGCCGTCCCGCGCTGGTCGGCGATGTCGCGGTCGGCCTGGTGCCGGAGCTCCGCCACCTCCTGCTCGGTGGTGTGGCGCAGCTCGGCGGCGTAGGCGTCCGCCTCGCGGCGCTGGTGCGCCGTCTCGCGCTCGGCGAGGGCGCGCAGCTGGGCGGCCTCCTCCTCGGCGCGCTTGCGCAGCTCGGCGCCGTCGGCCTCGGCGCGCTCACGCGCCTCCCGTGCGTCGTCGTCGGCCTGCGCCAGCGCGGCGGCGGCGTCGTTGCGCAGGGTCGCGGCGTCCGCCTCGGCGGAGATGCGCATGTCGGAGGCCTCAGCCTCGGCGATCGCGCGGGCGTTGGCTGCCTCGCGCTGCGCCTCGTCGAGCAGGCGGGTGGCGTCGGCGTCGGCCTCCTGCTTCAGCGCGGCGGCGGCGTCGCGAGCCTCGGCTCTGACGCGGGCGGCGTCGGCCTTCAGGCGCTCCGTCTCGAGCCGCGTGGCCTCGGTGAGCTCGTCGGCCTCGGCATGCGCGGCCGCGAGGAAGCTGGCGGCCTCGTCGCGGAGACGCGAGGACTCCTGGTGCGCCGCGGCGAGCTTCTGCTCGGAGTCGGTGCGGGCCGAGTCGACCAGGTCGGCCGCGTCGCGCTGCGCGGTGACGCGCAGCTCCGTGGTCTCCCGCTCGACGGAGGCGCGCAGCGCGTGGGCCTCGCGCTCGCCGGTGGCGCGGACCTCCGCTGCCTCGGCCTCGGCGCCCGACCGCAGGCGGTGGGCCTCGCGCTCCGCCTTCTCGATCGACTCGGCGGCCTGGCGCTCCGCGGCCTCCTTGACCGCGCCGGCGGCGTGCTCGGCCTGGGTCTTGATCTCGTCGGCCTCACGGCGGCTCTGGGCGAGGATCTCCGCGACCTCGTTGTCCGCACGGGCGCGCAGCTGCTGGGCCGCCACGTTGGCGCGCGCGACGGTGTCCTGCGCGTGGGTGGTCGCCCGGGCGACCACATCCGACGACTGCTCCTCCGCGGAGCGCAGGAGCTGCTCGACGCGGGCACCGAGGCCCTTGTAGGTGGGCTGCTCCGCCTCCCGCAGGGCGCGCTGGCTGTCCTCCAGCGAGGAACGCGCCTGCTGGGTCTCCCGCCGCGCGGTCTCGGCGGCGGTGGTCGCCTCCTTGACCGACTCCTCCAGCCGCGAGATGTGGGCGGCGACGGCCTCACGGTCGTACCCCCGCATCGTCACAGGGAACGGCAGGTTCTCTTCAGCCATGGCTCTCCTCGATTGCGTCGGCGGTGACGCCGACACGGTCACGCACTCGCCCTCAGGGTAGTGCGACCCCCGACGATGGAACAAAGCGACGAGAGGCGTCGTTGGTGCCATGTCTCGTAGAGTGAAGGTCGACGAACGGAGAGAACAGGTGACATTGCGGACCACGGCGCTGATCGCCGGCGCGCTCGGGCTGCTGCTGTTCATCGGCGGTCTGATCGCGGATGCGGTGCGCCCGTCCGATGTCGGGGAGCCCCGCGCCACGCTGGATACCTCGGTCGTCGTGCTCGAGCCGGACATCCTCGCGCTGTCGCCCGAGGCTCAGCTCACCGTCGAGGGCAGCGGCGAGATCGCCGCGTACGTGGGCCGCACGTCCGACGCCGAGGCCTGGATCGCGACGCGCGATGTGACGTTCGTCACCGGCGTGCCGGTGTGGGAGGAACTCGCCGTCGAGGCCCGCGACGCACAGCCCGTGGAGAGCTCCGCGAGCCCGTCTCCTAGCGCCTCGGCCTCGGCCTCGGCCTCGGCGGAGCCGACCGCCGGCGCGTCGCCCTCCGCCAGCCCGTCCGCCTCGCCCGCGCCCTCCGAGGCGCCGGTCGCGGACATCTGGCGGCAGCACTGGACCGCGACCGGCACGCTGGAGATGCCCGTCGCGCAGGTGCCGGTCGGCAACACCCTGGTCATCGAGTCCGTCGACGGCACCCCGCTCGAGGCGGTGCAGCTGACCATCCCCCGCGCGATCGACGACGCCTGGGTCGCCCCCCTCAAGTGGTGGGGAGCGATCCTCGCGGTCATCGGCATCATCGCGCTCGGCTCGCTGATCTTCGACATCCGCGCCGCCCGCGGTCGAGGGGAGTCGTGGGCCGCAGCCCGGCGCCAGGCCAGCCCGGCGCGTCCGGGAGGCCGGCGGCACCGCCGCGAGGAGCTCGCGGCAACCGGCGGGATCCCGGTGGTCGCCGAGGGCGACGTCGCCGAACCCGCTGTCCATGCCGACGGCGAGGACGATGCGGACCGAGGCTCCGAGGCACCGGAGCCGGAGGCGGCGGCACCGGATGGCGACGACGACGAGGACGGGGAGGTGACACGATGAGGCGCAGGAGCGTGATCCTGGCGGCGCTCGCGGTCGCACCCGCGCTCGCGCTCGCGGCGTGCACCCCCTCGGTGCCGCAGCCCGTGGCCGCGGTGCCCGCGCAGGAGACGTCCGCCGTGACCCAGGTGCAGATCGACAGGATCGTGCCTGAGACCTTCGCCGAGCTCGCCGCCGCGGACGAGGCGGCGGATGCCTCGCTGCTGGGTGAGCGGATCACCGGCGACGCGGTCACGGTCCGGACCATGGAGTACGCGATCGCGGAGGTCGACGGCGCAGGCGATCCCGATGTGATCCCCGAGGACATGCAGGCGGTGTACGTGACCGACGCCGAGACGTGGCCCCGTGTGATGGTGGGTGTCACCGAGGCGCCCGACGAGTCGACCACGCCCGTGGTGGTGCTCTGGGTCCAGGAGGACGTCGAGAGCGACTACCGGATGGTCGGCTGGGCCCACATGATCCCGGGCGCCACCCTGCCCGCCATGCCCGGCGTGAGCGTCGGCGCCCCCATGGTCGACCTTCAGGACGCGGAGCTGCAGCCGCAGGAGGTGCTCCATGGCTACCTGGACTACCTGCGCAAGGGCAACGGGTCCGACTACAAGGACGCCTTCGAGGACGACAGCTACCGCGACCAGATCTTCGCGAACCGCAAGCAGCTGCGTGAGACCGCCGAGAAGGCGAGCGGCACCTACAAGGAGACCTACGAGCCGAACCTCGAGTCGACGTATGCGATCGGCACCTCGGACGGCGGCGCCCTGCTGTTCGCACCGGTGACCGTCGAGGGGCTCTTCACCGTGGAGGACGGCGCCACCGTGACGCTGTCCTCGCTGGACAAGTCGCTCATCTCCGGCAGCGTCGAGGACACCGTCCGTCATACGTACACCGACCTGCTGGTGATCAGCATCCCCGCGGACGCCGATGCGCTGCCCGTCGCGGTCGCGGCCGACCACCAGCTCACCGCCGTCAGCGCCAAGTAGAGGAGACCATGTCCGAGACCCCGCTGCCGCTCCGCGGCGCCGTCGATCTTGCCGCGCTCGCGGCCCAGTCCAAGCGCGAGGAGAGCGGCCTGGCCACCGTGGACGAGGCCGGTCTGCAGGCGCTGGCCGAGCAGTCGCTCCAGGCGCCGGTGATCATCGCGTTCGTCTCGAGCCGGGTGCCGGCCAGCGACCAGGTCGCGACCCAGCTGGACCGGCTCGCCAGGAGCCAGGGCGGGATCTCCGTCGCGGCGTGCGACGTGGACGCCGAGCCGGCGATCGCCCAGGCCTTCCAGATCAGCACCGTGCCCGCGGCGGTCGCGCTGATCGGCGCGCGGCCCGCCCCGCTGTTCCAGGGCGCGGCGACCGCCGAGCAGCTCGAGCAGCTGGTCGGCCAGGTCGCGCAGGTGGCGCAGCAGGCCGGTCTCGGGGGAGGGGCCGCCGCGGAGCAGCCCGCGGCGCCCGAGGAGCCGCCGCTCCCGCCGCTCATCCAGGAGGCGTACGACGCGGTCGAGCGGGGCGACCTCGCCGCCGCGGAGGCCGCCTTCGACAAGGCGCTCACCGAGAACCCGAAGGACGAGGAGGCGCGCGCCGGTCGCGCCCAGGTCCGTCTGATGGCCCGGTCGCGGACCGCGGACCTCGGCGCGGTGCGCGCCGCGGCGGCCGCGGCGCCGGACGACGTCGACGCGCAGCTGGCGGTCGCCGACATGGACGTGCTCGGCGGGCAGGTCGAGGACGCCTTCGTGCGCCTGATCGACGTGGTGAGGGTCACGGCCGGCGACGACCGCGACCGGGTCCGCGCGCGCCTGCTCGAGCTCTTCGACGTGGTCGGGGGCCAGGACCCGCGCGTGCTGCGCGCGCGCCAGACGCTCGCCTCCGCCCTGTACTGAGGCACGCCCCCGGACAGCCCGCACGGAACGCGGGACGACACGCCGGTCGGCACCGCGCATCGCCCCCGCCCTCGCGGCGTGTCGCCGCGAGATCCGTGCGCAGCGTCCGGTGCCGTGACCGGCGGGGGGTCAGCCCGCCGGTCGGAGGATGACCGCGCCGAGCGGCGGCACCCGCAGGCGGGCTGTCGCCGGGAAGCCGTGGCGCTCCTTGGCCTCCGCCTCGACACGGCCCATGTTGCCCACGCCCGAGCCGCCGTAGACGTCGGCGTCGGTGTTGAAGACCTCGTCCCAGGCGCCGGCACGCGGAAGCGACAGCCGGTAGTCCTCGTGCGGCACGCCCGCGAAGTTCACCACGACCGCCACCGGCTCGCCCGCATCGTCGAACCGCAGGAAGGCGAGCACGTTGTGGACGGTGTCATCGGCCTCGATCCAGCGGAAGCCCGCGGGGTCCGAGTCCCGCTCGTACAGCGGCGGGAGCTCGCGGTAGAGCCGGTTGAGGTCCCCGACCATGCGGCGCACGCCCTCGTGGAGGCGGTCGTCGAGGTGCCACCAGTCGAGCGACCGGCCCTCCGACCACTCGGCGTACTGGCCGAACTCGCACCCCATGAAGAGCAGCTGCTTGCCCGGGTGGGTCCACTGGTAGGCGAGCAGCGAGCGCAAGGTGGCCATCTTCTGCCAGTGGTCGCCCGGGAAGCGGTCGACCAGCGAGCCCTTGCCGTGCACGACCTCGTCGTGGGACAGCGGCAGCATGAAGTGCTCGGAGAAGGCGTACATGAGCGAGAACGTCACGGTGTGGTGGTGGTACGAGCGGTGCACGGGCTCCTCGCCCATGTACCGCAGCGTGTCGTTCATCCAGCCCATGTTCCACTTGAGCCCGAAGCCCAGGCCGCCGGCGTTCGTGGGCGCCGTCACGCCCGGCCACGCGGTCGACTCCTCGGCGACCATCACCACGCCGGGCGCGTTGCGGTAGGCCGTCGCGTTGGCCTCCTGCAGGAACGCGATCGCGTCGAGGTTCTCGCGGCCGCCATGGATGTTGGGCCGCCACTGGCCGGCCTCGCGCGAGTAGTCCAGGTAGAGCATGGACGCGACGGCGTCGACGCGCAGGCCGTCGGCGTGGAACTCCTGCAGCCAGTACACCGCGTTGGCCACCAGGAAGTTGCGGACCTCCGCGCGACCGAAGTCGAAGATGAAGGTGCCCCAGTCGGGCTGCTCCCCGCGCAGCGGGTCCGGGTGCTCGTACAGCGGCGTGCCGTCGAAGCGCCCGAGCGCCCACTCGTCCTTGGGGAAGTGCCCCGGCACCCAGTCGAGCAGGACGCCGATGCCGGCCTGGTGGAGACGGTCGATCAGGAAACGCAGGTCGTCGGGCGACCCGAAGCGCGAGGTCGGGGCGTAGTAGCCCGAGACCTGGTAGCCCCAGGAGCCGCCGAAGGGGTGCTCCATGACGGGCAGGAACTCGACGTGCGTGAAGCCCATCTCGGTGACGTAGTCGACCAGCTGGTCCGCAAGCTCGCGGTAGCCGAGCCCCTGGCGCCACGAGCCCAGGTGGACCTCGTACACGCTCATCGCGCTGCGGTGCGGCTGCGACGTCGCCCGGTGCTCGAGCCAGGCCGCGTCGCCCCACTCGTAGGCGGGCTCGTCCACGACCGAGGCGGTCGCCGGCGGCACCTCGGTGCGGCGCGCCATCGGGTCGGCCTTCTGGCGCCAGTGCCCGTTCCGGTCGAGGATCTCGAACTTGTAGGCCGTGCCCGGGCCCACCCCGGGGATGAAGAGCTCCCACACGCCCGAGGCCCCCAGCGTGCGCATCGCGTGCGTGGCGCCCTGCCAGTGGTTGAACTCGCCGACGACCCTGACGGCGCGGGCGTTGGGCGCCCACACGGCGAAGTCCGTGCCCTCGACCTGGCCGAGCGAGGACTCGAAGCGGTGCACGTTCGCGCCCAGCACGGTCCAGAGCCGCTCGTGGCGTCCCTCCCGGATGAGGTGGAGGTCGAGCTCGCCGAGCAGGGGCAGGAACCGGTACGGGTCGTCGCCCGTGGCGGTGTGGTCCCCGTACGTGGTGTGGATGCGGTAGTCGGGGATGTCGGTGCCGGGGACCAGCGCCGTCCACACGCCCTCGTGCTCGTGCGCCGCGGGGAAGGTGCCCGCGAGGGTCTCGATCTCGACCGCGTCCGCGAGCGGCCGCAGCACGCGGACCGTCACCCCGGACGGGCCGGGGTGCGGGCCGAGCACGGCGTGAGGGTCGTGGTGCATGCCGCGCGCGATGTCGCTCAGCACCGCCGTGTCCACCTTCTTGGTCATCGGGTCACCGCCTGCTGGTCGTGGGTGGAGGGGGAGGGGAGGGACGATGCGCTCATCATGGCCTCACGGCGGCCACGTGGGCCATGGTGACGGCCGGGTCGAGCCGGACGTAGAAGTCGCGGCCCCAGGTGTAGGTCGCGCCGGTGAGCTCGTCGTCCACCACGATCCTGGCGTCGTCCTCGAGCCCCAGCGCCGCCATGTCGAGCGTGACGACGCCCGACTGCACGTGATGCGGGTCCAGGCTCGCGATGACGATCACCGTGTCCGCCTTGCCGGACGGCGACTCCTCGGCGGGGACGTGCCGGGTGAAGCACAGGAACTCGGGGTTGGTGGTGCGGTGGAGCGTGAGGCCGCGGAGGCGGCGCAGCGCGACGTGCCGACGCCGCGCATCGTTCAGCCGCGTCAGCAGCGTCTGGATCCCGTACCGGTCCGCATCGTCCCAGTCACGCGCCTTGAACTCGTACTTCTCGTTGTCGATCTGCTCCTCGACGCCCGGCCGTGGCACGTTCTCCACGAACTCGTAGCCGGTGTAGATGCCGTAGGAGGGGGCGCCGGTCGCGGCGAGCACGGCACGCGCGCGGTAGAGCGCCGGCCCGCCGTGCTGCATGTCGGGGGTGAGGATGTCGTGGGTGGTCGGCCAGAAGTTGGGCCGCATGTAGAAGGACGCGTCACCCGAGACCTCCTCGAGGTACTCGCCGAGCTCGGCCGCGTTCTGCCGCCACGTGAAGTACGTGTAGCTCTGGTGGAAGCCGATCTTGGCGAGCGTGTGCATCATCGCGGGCCGCGTGAACGCCTCGGAGAGGAAGATCACCTCGGGGTGGTCCTGGGCGATCTCCCGCAGCAGCCGCTCCCAGAACGTCAGGGGCTTGGTGTGCGGGTTGTCGACGCGGAACAGCGTCACCCCGGCGTCGATCCAGACCTGGAGCATGTCCCGGATCGCGTGGTAGATGCCCTCGGGGTCGTTGTCGAAGTTCAGGGGGTAGATGTCCTGATACTTCTTGGGCGGGTTCTCGGCGTACGCGATGGTGCCGTCGAGGCGCTGGGTGAACCACTCGGGGTGCTCCGTCACCCACGGGTGGTCGGGCGAGCACTGGAGCGCGACGTCGAGCGCGACCTCGAGGCCCGTCTCCCTGGCCTTCTTCACGAACGCCTTGAACGTGCGCATCGTCCCGAGCTCGGGGTGGATCGCGTCGTGGCCGCCCTCGGCCGCGCCGATCGCGTACGGGCTTCCCGGGTCGCCCGGCTCCGCCTTGAGCGAGTTGTTGCGGCCCTTGCGATGGGTGATGCCGATCGGGTGGATCGGCGTGAGGTACACGACGTCGAAGCCCATCGCGGCGATCGCGGGCAGGCGCTTCGCGGCGGTGGTGAAGGTGCCCGAGTGCCACTCGCCCGTGCGCTTGTTCCGCCGCGCCCCCTCCGAGCGGGGGAAGATCTCGTACCACGCGCTGACGAGCGCCTTCTCGCGCTGGATCAGGATCGGGTACTCGCGGGACGTCGACACCGAGTCGCGCAGCGGCGCCGCGGTGAGGATCGCCTTGAGCTCGGGGGAGAGCGCGGGCTGCAGGCGCGCCTCGGGGTTGACGGAGCCGTCCCGCAGCGCGTCGATCGCGGACTGCAGGACCGCCTGCTTCGCGGGCGCGCGGCGGACCTCGGTGAGCGCGCGGGTGAGGACGTTGACGCCCTCGTCGAGCATCAGCTGGACGTCGACGCCCGCGTGGATCTTCACCTCGGCCGCGTGGGCCCAGGTGGCGACCGGGTCGGACCACGCCTCGACGCGGAACGTGTGGAGGCCCTCCCGCCGCGGGATCCATGGCGCCCGGTAGGTGCTCGTCCCCCAGTCGTCGAGCGGCATCGGCAGGCGCTCGCGGCGGCCGTCGGGCCGGGTGATCACCACGGTGGCGCCCTCGGAGTCGTGCCCCTCGCGGAAGATCGTGGCGGTGATCGGCACGGCCTCGCCGACCACCGCGCGGGCGGGCCAGCGCCCTTCCTCCAACGCCGGGCTCACCCCCACGATCGGGATGCGGCCGACAGACGTCTCGGGAGAGGGGTCCATGGTCCGAACCTACTCGTAAACATGCGCGGGTGGGTACCCGCCCCGCACCCGCGGGACGGCGCGGTCGCACGGGTCGCGACGATGCGCCGCACGGGCCCGTCGGCGTCGCGCGGTCCGGCCGACGGGGGCGGGCGAGGTCGCGTGGTGGACCGGCGTCCACGGGGGAATTCAGGAGGCCCGCGCTGTGTGCGGTCACAGATTGATAACGCTCGGATACGAATCGGTCACGAGCGGATCTCCGGTTTGCCTGCGGCTCGCGTCCTGTGTGAGACTGTGAACGGTCCCAGTGAAGTGGTGGGGGCGTGCGCAGCGCCTCCCGACGCGTGGGCTCGACGGCGAGACCGCGGACGCGGCTCGGATGCGAGCCCGAAGGAGCAGCATGACGGCAGCAGCGGGGTGGCCCCGTATCGACGGTCTCGTCTACGGCGGCGACTACAACCCCGAGCAGTGGCCCCGCGAGACGTGGGACGAGGACATGGCGCTGATGCGCGAGGCCGGGGTGACCCTGGTCTCGGTCGGGATCTTCTCCTGGGCGATGCTCGAGACCAGCGAGGGCGAGTTCGACTTCGGCTGGATGGACGACCTGCTCGACCTGCTGCACGCGAACGGCATCGCCGCGGACCTGGGCACGCCGAGCGTCTCCCCGCCCGCATGGTTCTTCCATCGCTACCCGCAGGCCCGCGTCGTCGACAAGGACGGCACCGTGATGGGCTTCGGGTCACGCGGGATGGCCTCGCACGCCTCGCCCGAGTACCGGGAGGCGATCGTGCGCGTCGCGACCGCGCTGGCCGAGCGCTACGCGGATCACCCGGCGGTGGTGATGTGGCACGTCCATAACGAGTACGGCGTGCCGGTCGCCGAGGACTTCTCTCCCCGCGCGGTCGCCTCGTGGCAGGCGTGGCTGCAGCGGCGCTACGGGGCGCTCGACGCGCTGAACGCGGCCTGGGGCACCGCGTTCTGGGGCCAGCGCTACGCGGAGTGGGAGCACGTCGTGGCGCCCGCCGCGACGCCGTCGATCGCGAACCCCGCGATGAAGCTCGACTGGGCGCGCTTCACCGACGACCAGCTGCGCGAGTGCTTCCGCCTCGAGCGCGACGCGATCCGCGCGCACGCCTCGCAGCCGGTCACCACCAACTTCATGGCGCACCAGTCGTGGAACACGGATCTCTGGAAGTGGGCGCAGGAGGTCGACGTGGTCGCCGACGACCACTACCTGTGGTCGCCCGACCCGGACGCCCACGTCGGGCTCGCGCTGTCTGCAGACCTGACCCGCTCGGTCGCGGGCGGGAAGCCGTGGATGCTCATGGAGCACTCGACCTCGGCCGTGAACTGGCAGGGGCGGAACACCGCGAAGCGGCCCGGCGAGATGCGCCGGAACGCGCTCACGCACCTCGGTCGCGGCGCCGACGCGATCATGTTCTTCCAGTGGCGCGCGTCCCGGTCGGGCGCGGAGAAGTTCCACTCGGCGATGCTGCCCCACGCGGGTCCGCGGTCGCGGGTGTTCCGCGAGGTGGTCGAGCTCGGCGGCCACCTGAAGGACCTCGCCGAGGTGCAGGGCTCCGAGACCGTCGCGGACGTCGCGATGCTCTACGACTGGGAGTCCCTGTGGGCGCAGGACCTGGAGTGGCGCCCGTCGGACGACGTCCAGTTCCGTGAGCGCATGCGCGCGTTCTACGAGCGCCTGTGGCGCGACAACGTCACCGTCGACTTCGCCCACCCCGAGCACGACCTGTCGCGCTACCGCATGGTGGTGGCGCCGGCCTCCTACCTGCTGACCGAGGCCGCGGCGGCGAACCTGACCCGCTACGTGGAGTCGGGCGGGACGCTGGTGGTCAACTTCTTCTCCGGCATCGTGGACGAGCACGATGCGGTCCACGCGGGCGGGTTCCTCGCTCCGCTGCGGGACGCGCTGGGAGTGACGGTCGAGGAGTTCCTCCCGCTGCGCGAGGGCGAGACGGCCACCGTGGCGTGGGGCGACGACGGTCCCGTCGTGGGGTCCGATGTGTGGCAGGAGGACGTCCAGGTGCACGGCGCGGAGGTGCTCGCCACCAATGCGAGCGGGCCGGGCGCCGGGATGCCCGCGGTGACGCGCCACGCGCACGGCTCCGGGGCCGGCTGGTACGTGGCCACGCGGCTCGGTGTCGACGCGCTCGGCACGGTCTTCAGCGGCGCGTACCGGGACGCCGGCATCGTGCTCGACGGCGCACCCGAGACGCTCGAGGTGGTCACGCGGCGCGGACCGGACGCGGACTTCGTGGTCGCCGCGAACCACGGCGACGAGGAGGCGCGGCTGCCGGTGGCGGGTGTCGACCTGCTCACGGGGGACGGATCGGACGACGGGTTCACGGTTCCGGGGGGCGGCGTCGCCGTCGTCCGGGTCGCGCGCGCGTCCGAGGGAACGGGGGCCTGAGGACAAAGGTTTCCAAATCGTGATCCGCAGATGTCGCGTTTGTGACCTCGACGGCTCTGCAAGCGCTTACACTAGGCTGCACGGGGTCGCTGACAACCCCACCCACGCACCACCCAGTCGCAAAGACGCGAACTCGCCAGAGGCGCGCGATGTGGCCCTCTCTCTGGAAGGAAGATCCATGCGTAAGAAGATCGGAATGGCGGCCGCGATGGCCACCACCGTTGCCCTGCTCGCCGCCTGCTCGTCGGGCGGCTCCACCGAGGAGACGTCGTCGCCGGCGGCCTCCGAGACCACCCCCGCCATGTCCGGTGGCGAGCTCACCATCTGGGTCGACGAGAACCGCGAGCCCGCGGTCGCCGCCGCCGCGGAGACCTTCGAGGCCGAGACCGGCGCGACCGTCACCCTGATCCAGAAGAACTTCGAGGACATCCGCGCGGACTTCCTCGCCCAGGTCCCCACCGGTGAGGGCCCGGACATCACCATCGGCGCGCACGACTGGCTGGGCGCGCTCGTCGAGGGCGGCGTGGTGAACACGGTCGACCTCGGCGCCAACGCCTCGAGCTTCGCCCAGGTGGGCCTCGACGCCATGAGCTACGACGGCCAGCAGTACGGCATGCCGTACGCCCTCGAGGCCATCGCGCTGGTCCAGAACGTCGACCTGGTCGGCGAGGAGGCTCCGGCCACGTGGGACGAGATGATCCAGAACGGCATCGACTCCGGCGCGGAGCGCCCCTTCTGCATCACCACCAACGGTGAGGTGGGCGACGGCTACAACATGTACCCGTTCCAGACCTCGTTCGGCGCCCCGGTGTTCGTCCAGGAGGGTGGCTCGTACACCTCCGAGGTCGGCATGGGCGGCGACGCCGGCACGGCCTTCGCGACCTGGCTCTCGGAGAACGGCGAGGCGGGCGAGGGCTACCTCTCGACCACCATCGACTACGCCATCAACAACGAGCTGTTCAACTCGGGCAAGTGCGCGTACACGATCCAGGGCCCGTGGGCGCTCGGTGACTTCACCGACGTGAACTTCGTGGTCAACCCCGCGCCGTCGGCCGGTGGCGAGACCGCCGCTCCGTTCGTGGGCGTCCAGGGCTTCTACGTCTCCTCGCAGTCGGCGAACGCCCTCCTGGCGAACGAGTTCCTGACCAACTACGTCGCCACCACCGAGGCGATGCAGGCGCTCTACGACGCCGACCCGCGTCTCCCCGCCTTCGAGGGCGTGGACACCGCCTCGGCTCCCTACCCGGACGCGATCGCGGGCTTCCAGGCCTCGGCCGAGAACGGCGTCCCGATGCCGAACATCCCCGAGATGGGCCAGGTGTGGGACTTCTGGAACGCCGCCGAGTCGGCGATCATCAAGGGCGCTGACCCGGAGGCGACCTGGACCAAGATGGTCGACGACCTGACCGCGGCCCTCGCGGGCTGACACTCCATCGCCGTGGGGGG
>NZ_JAUHPX010000011.1 GCF_030418305.1 Demequina lignilytica
GTAGGTGTCGGGCGCGGGCGGTCGGCACCTCCCCAGAACCACCGCACACCCCCCTCGGACAAAGGACCCCCCGATGGTGCGCTTCGCCCTGCGACGCCTGCTCGACGGCGTCGTGCTGATCTTCGCGATCTCCACGCTCTCCTACCTGCTGCTGTACCTCGGCGGCGGCAACATCGCCCGGACCATCCTCGGTCCGACGGCGACCGAGGAGACCGTGGCGCTCAAGACGGCCGAGCTCGGGCTCGACCAGCCCCTCATCCCGCGATACCTGGACTGGCTGTCCGGCGCGATCCGCGGCGACTTCGGCCGCTCCTGGTTCACCTCCCAGCCGGTGACCGAGGCGATCACCTCCCGCCTCGCGGTCACCCTGTCGCTCGTCATCGGCACCGTCATCCTCTCGGCGATCGTCGCCGTCGTGCTCGGCGTCTGGGCCGCCCGCAAGCGCGGCCTGGCCGACCGCGTCATCCAGGTGACCGCCATCCTCGGCTTCGCCATCCCCAACTTCCTCATCGCGATCCTGCTGGTGCGGGTCTTCGCGCTGAACCTCGGCTGGTTCAAGCCGACCGGCTACGTGCAGATCGGCGCCTCCTTCACCGGCTGGCTCGCCACCGTGACGCTGCCGATCCTGGCGCTGTCCGTCGGCGCGGTCGCCGCCGTCGCCCAGCAGGTGCGCGGATCCGTCATCGACGCGCTGCGTCAGGACTGGGTGCGCACGCTGCGCAGCCGCGGCATCCCGGAGAACCGTGTGGTCTACAAGCACGTGCTCCGCAACGCGGGCGGTCCCGCCCTCGCCGTCCTCGCGGTCCAGTTCGTCGGCCTCCTCGGCGGCGCCGTGATCGTCGAGCAGATCTTCGCGATCCCCGGCCTCGGCCAGGTCTCGGTGCTCGCGACCTCGCAGGGCGACATCCCGCTGGTCATGGGGCTGGTGGTCGCGGTCGGCATCGTCGTCGTGATCGTCAACCTCGTCATGGACCTCCTGCAGGGGTTCCTCAACCCGAAGGTGCGTCTCTCATGAGCGACTCCGCCAACGTCTCCCTCAAGACCGCCGAGGCGGCGAGCCACCGCACGCACCTCCTGAAGCGCATGCTGAAGAACCCCACGGGCCTCGTCAGCATCATCATCCTGGCGGTGATCATCCTCGCGGCGACCTTCGCCGGGGTGCTCGCCACCCACGACCCGAACTACGCGGACCTGCGCAACCTCCTCCAGCCGCCGGGCGGCGAGTTCATCCTCGGCACGGACGGGGCCGGTCACGACATCTGGTCGCGGCTGCTGTACGCCTCGCGGTTCTCGCTCCTGGGCGCCGCCCTCGCGACCGTCATCTCGGCGGTCCTCGGCGTCACCTCGGGCCTCATCGCCGGCTTCTACGGCAAGTGGTTCGAGTCGCTCGCGGCATGGACGACGAGCCTCCTGATGGCGCTGCCGGGCATCGTGGTCCTGCTCGCCGCCCGCTCGGTGCTCGGCCCCTCGATGTGGATCGCCATGACCGTGTTCGGCGTCCTGCTCACCCCCGCGTTCTACCGTCTGACCCACGCCGCCGTGGTGGGGGTGCGCAACGAGCTCTACGTCGACGCGGCCCGCGTCGCCGGCGTGAAGGACCTGTCGATCATCGGCCGCCACATCCTGTCGGTGGTCCGGGCGCCCGTCATCATCCAGTCCGCGATCGTCGCGATCATCGCGATCGCGATCCAGGCCGGACTGGGCTTCATCGGCATGCTCGACCAGTCGACCCCCAACTGGGGCTCGATGCTGAACGACGCGTTCTCCAAGATGTACGTGGCCCCGATCCAGCTGCTCTGGCCCTCCGCCGCGATCGCCCTCACGGCGGTCGGGCTCGCGCTCTTCGCCAACACGCTGCGCGACGAGCTCGAGCGGTCCGCGAAGCCCAAGAAGCTCAAGGGCAAGGCCAAGGCCGCCGCGGACGCCGCGATCGACACCTCCGGCGACGCGCCGATCGTGCATCCCGAGACCGATGCGCTCGAGGCTCCCGTGCTCCTGGACGTCTCCGGCCTGGTGGTCGGTTACGACCAGCCGGACGGCTCGCTCACCCAGGTGGTCAACGGCGTCTCGCTGGCGGTCCGCAAGGGCGAGGTCCACGGCCTGATCGGCGAGTCCGGCTCCGGCAAGACCCAGACGGCCTTCTCCATCCTCGGGCTCCTCCCCGAGGGCGGTCGCGTCGCCGCCGGGTCGATCGTGTTCGACGGCGACCAGCTGACGGACAAGAGCGCGAAGGCGATGCGCAAGCTCCAGGGCCGGCGCATCTCCTACGTGCCCCAGGAGCCGATGTCGAACCTGGACCCGTCGTTCCCGATCGGCAGCCAGCTGGTCGAGCCCATGCGGGTCACGCTCGGCATCTCCGCCAAGGAGGCGAAGGAGCGCGCGCTCGACCTGCTCGCGAAGGTCGGGCTCCCGGATCCCGAGAAGACCTTCCGGTCCTACCCGCACGAGGTGTCGGGCGGCCAGGCGCAGCGCGTCCTGATCGCCGGCGCGATCTCCTGCGAGCCGGACCTGATCATCGCCGACGAGCCGACCACCGCGCTCGACGTCACGGTCCAGGCCGACATCCTCGACCTGCTCCGCGGCCTCCAGCAGGAGCTCGGCGTCGCCGTGCTGATCGTCACCCACAACTTCGGCGTGGTCGCGGACCTGTGCGACCGGGTCTCGGTGATGAAGGGTGGCCGGATCGTGGAGACGGGCCCGGCGCGGTCCATCTTCGCCGGCCCGCAGCACCCGTACACGCAGTCCCTGTTCGACGCGATCCTCGAGGACGGCGCCGCGCGTGGCGCGCTCGCCCACTCGTCCGACCGCCACACCGCCACCGGAGGTGCCCAGTGAGCACGGAAGCATCGCAGGGCCGCGAGCCCCTGCTCGAGGTCACGGACCTCGTGGTCGAGTACCCCGCCAAGGGGATCGGCCGCAAGCCGTTCCGCGCCCTCAAGGGCGTGTCCGTCGACGTGATGCCCGGCGAGTGCGTCGGCCTGGTGGGAGAGTCCGGCTCGGGCAAGACCACGCTCGGCCGCGCCGTGCTCGGCCTCGCGCCGGTCACCGACGGGTCCGTCAGGTTCAAGGGTCGGGAGATCGGCCAGCTGAACCGGCGCGAGCGCCGCAGCCTGTCGGACTCCATCCAGGTGGTGTTCCAGGACCCGTACACGTCGCTCAACCCGTCGCTGACGATCGAGCAGACGCTCACCGAGCCGCTGCGGGTGAAGAACATCCCGGCGGCGGAGGCGAGCGCGCGCGTGCGGACGCTGCTGGACCAGGTGGGCCTGCCCGCCAACGCCGCGCAGCGCCTGCCGCGCGAGTTCTCCGGCGGTCAGCGCCAGCGCATCGCGATCGCCCGGGCGCTCGCGCTCGAGCCGGAGCTGATCGTCTGCGACGAGCCGGTCTCCGCGCTCGACCTGTCCACCCAGGCCCGCGTCCTCGAGCTGTTCAAGGACATCCAGGAGGCGACCGGCGTCGCCTACCTGTTCGTCTCGCACGACCTCGCGGTGGTGCGCCACCTCAGCCACCGCGTGGCCGTCATGTACCACGGCGAGATCGTCGAGTACGGCGACGGCGACAAGGTCACCTCCGACCCCGAGCACCCCTACACGCAGCGTCTCCTCATGGCGGCGCCCGTCGCAGACCCCGTCCGCCAGGCCCAGCGCCGCGCCGATCGTGCCCGCATGATCGAGGCGCAGCGTGAGGCGGACCTCCAGGCGGGAGCGGCCTGACCGCCCCCTCCTGATGCGGGCCGGGGCAGTGCCGTCACCCCCCAGCCGCCCCGGCCCGCACCTCCTCCGCCCCCGCATCCCTCCGCCCATCCCTCATCCAAGGAGCCCTCGCATGACCCCCTCCGACGTCGACGTCGCTGTCGAGCTCGACACCCTCATCTCCCAGCTCAGCCTCGAGGAGAAGGTGGCGCTGCTCACGGGTCGCGACTTCTGGTCGACGGTGCCGATCGAGCGGATCGGGCTGCGGTCGATGACGCTGTCGGACGGGCCGTCGGGCGTGCGCGGCCCGGTCTGGTCGGAGCTGTCGCCGTCGCTCAACCTCCCGAGCGCGACCGCCCTGTCCGCCTCCTTCGACCCCGACATGGCGTACCGCTACGGGCGCGTCGCCGCCGCGGAGGCGCGTCGCAAGGGCGTCGACGTGGTGCTCGGCCCCACCATCAACATCCACCGCTCCCCGCTGGGCGGGCGCCACTTCGAGTGCTTCAGCGAGGACCCCCGCCTCACCGCGGACCTGGCGGCCTTCTACGTCAACGGCCTGCAGGACGCCGGCGTGGGCGCGACGCCCAAGCACTACATCGCGAACGACTTCGAGTCCGACCGCTTCAACGTCGACGTCGAGGTCTCCGAGCGGGCCCTGCGCGAGGTGTACCTCCTCGCGTTCGAGCGCTCGATCGTGGAGTCCCACGCGTGGATGGTGATGAGCGCCTACAACTCGATCAACGGCGCGACCGCCACCGAGAACGACCTGCTCGCGACGCCGCTGTGCACCGAGTGGGGCTTCGACGGCGTGGTGGTCTCCGACTGGACCGCGGTGCGCTCCGTGGCGTCCGCCAACGCGGAGCAGCACCTCGCGATGCCCGGCCCGCACGGCGCCTGGGGCGACGCGCTGGTCGCCGCGGTGCGCGCCGGCGAGGTCGAGGAGGCGATGGTGGACTCCAAGGTGCGGCGCATGCTGCTGCTCGCGCAGCGGGTGGGGGCGCTCGGCGAGGCCGGCCCGCAGCAGTTCGAGGCCGAGGACGGCGTCGCGTTCATCCGCGCCGCCGCCGCCGAGGGCATGGTGCTGCTCGAGAACCGCGGCGAGCTGCCGTGGGACGGCGCCGCGCCCGCCTCGATCGCGGTGCTCGGCTCCAACGCGGACCAGGCCCGCACCCAGGGCGGAGGCTCCGCGACCGTGGTGCCCGAGCATGTCGTGTCGCCGCTGGCGGGGATCGCCGAGGCCTTCCCGGACGCGGCTGTCACGTACGCGGTCGGCGCCCTCAACCAGGTGGGCCTCGCCGGCCTGCCGGCCGACTCCCTCACCAATCCCGCGACCGGCGGCGCCGGCGTGCGCATCACCTTCCGGGACGCGGACGGCGCCGAGCTCGCCCACGAGGACCGGCTCGCCACCGACTTCGTCTGGTTCGGCGGCGACGCCCCGATCGCGGCGAGCCGTGTGGTCGAGGCGGCGTTCACCCTGACCCCCGGCGCCGACGCCGAGATCGAGCTGGGCTGCGCCGTGACCGGGCACGCCCGGCTCTGGATCGACGGCGACCTCCGCGTCGACGAGCAGCTCGTGCCCGACGGCGAGGACCTGGGCGCCGCGCTCCTCTCGCCGCGCGTCGCGGCCGTGCCCGTCTCGCTGCGGGCCGGGGTCCCCGTCGAGGTCCGCTTCGACGTCGACCTGGGCGTGAGGGACGATGCGCTGGCGGGCGCGCTCGCGTTCACGCTCGGCAGCCGCCCGCGCCAGGGCGCGCCCGAGGCGCTGATCGCGGAGGCCGTCGCGGCCGCCGCCGCGGCCGAGGTGGCCGTCGTGGTGGTCGGCACCAACTCCCAGGTCGAGTCCGAGGGCTTCGACCGCGACTCGCTCGCCCTGCCCGGGCACCAGGACGCGCTCGTCGAGGCCGTCGCCGCCGCCAACCCGCGCACCGTGGTGATCGTCAACGCGGGCTCGCCGGTGGTGATGCCGTGGCGCGACAAGGTCGCGGCCGTGCTGCTGGGCTGGTTCGGAGGTCAGGAGTTCGGCCACGCCCTCACGGATGTGCTCACCGGCGCGGTCGAGCCTGGCGGACGCCTGCCCACCACCTGGCCGGCCGTCGAGGCGGACGTGCCCGTCATCGACGTCACGCCGCGTGACGGCAGGGTCGTCTACGAGGAGGGCATCCACGTGGGCTACAAGGCGTGGCTGCGCGCCGGTGTCGAGCCTGCCTACTGGCTCGGGCACGGCCAGGGCTACACGACCTTCGCCATCGGCGACCTCGCGGTCGAGGGTCCCGTGACGCTCGCCGCGCCGGCGTCCGCCTCCCTGACCGTGACCAACACGGGTGACCGCGCCGGCAAGCACGTGGTGCTGCTGTTCGCCGAGCGTGCCGAGACCGCGATCGAGCGTCCGGCGCGGTGGCTGGTCGGTCACGCGGTGGTGAGGCTCGAGCCGGGCGAGACCGGGACGGTCGAGATGCCGATCGACGCGCGCGCGCTCGCGCACTGGGACGGCGCCTGGGCGTACGAGGCGGGCGACTTCACCGTCCGCGCGGGTGCCACCGCCGCCGACCTGCCGCTCGCCGCGACCGTGACCCTGGAGGCGTGAGGGTGACCGTGATCCCCAATCCGGTGCTCCAGGGGTTCAACCCCGATCCGTCGGCGTGCCGGGTGGGGGAGGCGTACTACCTGGTCACCTCCACCTTCGAGTACATGCCGGGGCTGCCGATCTACCGCAGCACCGACCTGGTCGACTGGGAGATCGTCGGCCACGTGATCACCCGGATGGAGCAGGGCGGGCTTGGGGACGCCGCGACGGGCGGCGGCGTCTGGGCGCCCACGCTCCGTCACCGCGACGGGGTCTTCTACTGCATCGTCACCATCGCCATGGGTCGCGGCTGCGTGGTGTTCTCCGCGACGGATCCCGCCGGCCCGTGGGACGACGGCGTGCTGATCGAGGGCATCGAGGGCATCGACCCCGACCTCGCGTGGGACGCCGACGGCACCGCGATCGTCACCTACTCCGGCCTGGTCACCAAGGGCGAGGACTTCGGCACGCACACCGGCATCCGCCAGGTGGACGTCGACCTCGCCACGGGCGCGCTGCTGTCGGAGAAGCGCTCGCTGTGGTCCGGCTCGGGGTTCATGTTCCCCGAGGCGCCGCACCTGGTCGAGCGCGACGGCTGGTGGTACCTGTTCATCGCCGAGGGCGGCACCGAGCGCGGCCACGGCGAGTCCGTCGCGCGCTCCCGCGACCCGCGTGGCGGCTTCGTCCCGGGGCCCGCCAACCCGTTCCTGACCGCGCGGTCCACCGAGCGGCCCGTCCAGAACACCGGTCACGGCGACCTGGTGGAGACCGCGACCGGCGAGTGGCTCATGTTCTGCCTGGGCGTGCGCCCGCGTGGCGCGGTGCGGTCGTTCTCGGCGCTCGGCCGCGAGACGTTCTGCAGCCGCATCGCCTGGGTGGACGGCTGGCCCACCGCCGAGCCGATCGAGCTCAGCCTGCGCCCCGGCCCCGAGGCCGAGGAGATCGCCTTCGACGGTCCGCTCGACGCCGGCTGGATGGCGATCCGGCGCACCGTGGGCTCCGTCGCGGACCTCCAGGCGCGCCCCGGCGCGATCACGCTGCACGGCGAGGGCGTGGGCATGGACGCCCAGTCGCCTGTCTTCGTCGGGCGCCGGCAGCGTCACCAGACCGCCTCCGCCGCCGTCACCGTCGAGGCGGACGATGCGCGGGGCGGCCTGGCCGTGCGCTACGACGAGGCGACGTTCTACGAGGTCCTGGTGGACGCATCGTCCGGTGGCACCCGTGTGGAGGCGCGCGCCGTCATCCCCGGCTTCGAGCGCACCGCGTCCGTGGACGTGCCGCCCGGCCCGGTCGAGCTCGAGATCGCCGCGGTGCGGCCCGGCACCGCCGGGGCCCCGGAGATCACGGGCTTCGTCGACATGATCACGTCGGATGTGGTGCGCCTCATCGCCCGTGCGGGCGGTCAGGAGCACGTTCTCGCGGAGGTGGACGGGCGGTCCCTGTCAGCCGAGACCGCCGGCTCGTTCACGGGCCGTGTCCTGGGGCTCGTCGCAGTGAGAGGCGACGTGTCCTTCCGAGGCTGGCGCTACGAGGGGTCCGACACGTAGCGTCGCGCCGGTGCGGGTGGGGCGCCTCCCGCCCGCACCGGCATCCTCGGGATCACGCCGCGCGAGGGTCGACGAACGGCGCGTGCACCAGGGTGTCCACGTGCCGCTTGACCTCCGCCGTCATGTCGAGAGCCGTGCGGTCGAGCAGCCACTGCACCTGGAGTCCGTCGAGCAGGGACACCAGCTGCACGGCCGCGCTCGCGGGATCGACGCCGTCGCGCAGCTCACCGCGCTCGGCGAGCCCGGTGAACGCCTGCGTCAGGAGGCCCCGGAGCCAGTCGTACCGTTCGATGAAGTACCCGTGCGCGGGGTGGTCGGGCGTGGTCGCCTCGGCGGAGAGCGTGCAGTAGAGCTCGACCACACCCGGCTGGTGCATGTTGCGCTCGGTGATGTCGACGAACGCCTGCACGACCGCGCGCGGGTCGGCGAGGTCGACATGGAAGTCGACCAGGGCGACGTCGTCGCGGTGTCGCAGCACCGCCTCGAGCAGCGCCGCCTTGTTGGGGTAGTGGTGGAGCAGGCCCGCGTCCGAGAGGCCGACCTTGTCGGCCACCTCGCGCAGCGACCCGGAGCGGAAGCCGGACTCGGCGAAGACGGCGAGCGCGGCGTCGAGGATGCGGAGCTTGGTCGCGCGTGTCTTGGCGTACGGACCCCGAGGCCCGCGTGTCCGCGGCGTCGTGGTCATGCGGCCCCCTTCGGCTCGACGCAGGACCTCGCGGCCCCGTCGCACGCCCGGCTCCCTCTGGAAAACCGAACGATCACTTGCTATTGGGCACTGTAGCCAAGGAATCGCTCTCGCGCCAGGGTCCCGCGCCCCCCACGGTGCTCCGCACAGTTGCGTGAGCGACACGCCGCACGCGGACCCCGCATCGTCCCCGTCGCCCGAGTGTCGCACGTGGAACCGTGCGCGGCATCCCGCGCGGTGGGTGTGCGGAGCGCACGCCGATTGCCTGTATAGTAGTGACTCGGCCCGCAAGGGCCACGCGCCCGTAGCTCAACGGATAGAGCATCTGACTACGGATCAGAAGGTTGGGGGTTCGAATCCCTCCGGGCGCGCTGAACGTCAGGGCCGGATCCTCAGGATCCGGCCTTCGTCGTTTCCGGGAGCCGTGCCACGATGGCGGGATGGACGATGCGCGGGACCCGGCGCTCGACGTGGCGCGCTACCGCGCGACGCGGGGCGACGAGCCGGCCGCCGAGGTGGACGTCGCCCGGATGGCGGCGGAGCAGGAGGCCCGCGAGCGCGAGGAGCGGCTCGCCGAGCGGCGCCGCCGCGATCGCGGGGCCACCCAGCACCTGTGGGTCGAGCGCCGGATCCGCGAGGCGCAGGAGCGCGGCGACTTCGAGAACCTGCCCGGAGCGGGCAAGCCGATCCCGGGGCTCACCAGCGGCGACCCCGACTGGTGGGTCAAGGCGCTGGTCGAGCGCGAGCAGCTGACGGATCTGGGTCCCGAGTCCCTGCGCCTGCGCCGCGAGGACCAGGGCCTCGACGCCCGGCTGGACGCCATGCGCGATCCGGCGGACGTGCGCGCGGCCGTTCAGGAGTTCAACTCCCGGGTCCTGGCAGCGCGCGCGGCGCCCGCGGCCGGCCCTCCGCTGGTGACCCCGACCCGGGACGTCGAGGCTGAGCTGGAGCGGTGGCGGGCGCGGCGGGGCACGGGCTCCGCGCGGTGAACCGGCGCTCTGCCAGGCGCGGTTGACAGGCGGCGTCGGGAAGGGTTCACTGGGACCAGATGAGTTCCATTCGACTGTGAATCAATATTCAGGAGTGCAGGTGACCAGGCTTCCGGACCCCTCCGCGGTCCACGATGTGCCCGCGGACCGCCGCTGGGCCCTGGGCGCGATCCCGTGGATCGACGCCGACGAGACGGCCCCGCGCACCCGGGTGATCATCGACAACGACTTCATGGGCGACCCGGACGACCTGTTCCAGCTGGTCCACCACCTGCTGAGCCCGAGCGTGGAGATCCCGCTGATCGTCTCCTCGCACCTCCACGTCGACGAGCCGTGGGACCCCACCACCGAGCAGGCCGCGCACGGCGTGCTCGTCGTCCGCGACATCCTCGCCCGCATGGGCATCACGGGGGCGGACGATCGCGTGGTCGCCGGCGCCGAGACGGCGATGCCCGACCCCGCGACCCCCCTCGACACGCCCGCGGCCCGCGCGATCATCGCCGAGGCCCTGCGCGACGACCCGCGCCCGCTCTACTACTGCGCCGGCGGCGGCCTCACCGACCTCGCCTCCGCGCTGCTGCTCGAGCCGGCTATCGCGGATCGCATGACCCTCGTGTGGATCGGCGGCTCCGAGCACCCGGGGATCGGCCTGGTGGCCCCCGAGGTCCCGCCGGCGGAGTACAACCTCACCATCGACGTCCCCGCCGCCCAGGCCGTGTTCGGCGACACCGCGATCCCGATCTGGCAGGTGCCGAGGCCCGCCTACCGCCAGGCGATCGTCACGGCGGCGGAGCTGCGGACGCGGGTGCGTCCCCACGGCTCCGTGGGCGCTCACCTGCACGCCGAGATCCGCGAGGTGGGCCACATGCTCGCCGGCTTCGGGATGAACGCGGGCGAGACCTACGTGATGGGCGACCAGCCGCTGGTCCTCCTCACCGCCCTCCAGACCGCGTTCGAGCCCGACCCCGCGTCCAGCGACCACGTGACCCTGCCCGCGCCCCGCATCGACGCCGAGGGCCTCTACGAGCCCCGCCCCGACGGCCGGCCGATCCGGGTCTACACCGCCGTCGACAACCGCCTCACCTTCGCCGACCTCGAGGCGAAGCTCGCAGAGCTGGCCGCCTGGCAGGCCGACCGATGAGCATCGTCCTCGCCCTCGACGAGGGCACCACCAACGCCAAGGCGGTCGCGATCGACCACACGGGCGCGGTGCTCGCGACGGCGAGCACGCCGTTGTCCATCGCGAACACCGCCCCGGGCTGGACCGAGCAGGACGCGACCGAGATCTGGGACGCCTCGCGCGACGTCCTCGCCCGCGTGCTGGCGCAGGTCGACGCGGCGGACGTGGTCGGGATCGCCATCTCGAATCAGCGCGAGTCGGTCGTGGCCTGGAACCCCGGCACGGGCGAGCCCGTCGGACCGGTGCTCAGCTGGCAGGACACCCGGACGGCGGGACGATGCGCGGACCTTGCCGGCCACGCGGCGACGGTCCGCGAGCGCACCGGTCTGCCGCTCGACCCGATGTTCAGCGCCCCCAAGATGGCCTGGCTGCTCGAGCAGGCCGGCGAGGCGAACGTGGTCGGAACGGTCGACTCGTGGCTCGTGTGGTGCCTCACCGGCGGCGCGCAGCACGTGATCGAGGCCGGCAACGCCTCGCGCACGCTGCTGATGGACCTGGAGCTGCTCGACTGGCACCCGGCCCTGCTCGATGTCTTCGGGATCGAGCTCGGCGCCCTCCCCGCGGTCGTGGCGTCGAACGGCGACTTCGGCGAGACGGCCTGCGCCGGCCTCCCGGCGGGGATCCCGATCCTCGCGGTGATGGCCGATTCGCACGCCGCGCTGCGCGGCCACGGAGGCGGCGCCCCGGGGGTCGTGAAGGCGACCTACGGCACCGGCTCGTCCGTCATGCAGGGCACCGGCGACGAGCTGCGCCGACGCGACGGGGTCGCGACCACCCTGGCCTGGCTCGAGGACGGACCCGTCTACGCGCTCGAGGGCAACATCCGGTATTCGGGTGCGGCGCTCGACTGGACCTCCCGCCTGCTCGGGGTCCCCGACGCCCCCGCGCTCGGCGAGCTCGCCGCGACGGTGGACGATGCGCAGGGCGCGGTCCTGGTCCCGGCCTTCGGGGGCCTCGGCGCCCCGCATTGGGATCCCGCCGCCGTCGGGACCCTCACCGGGCTCGGGGCGGCGACCGGCCCGGCGCACGTCGCCCGTGCCGCGTTCGACGCCGTCGCCCACCAGGTCGCGGACGTCGCCGAGGCGATGCTCGCCGACGGCGAGGCGCTCGACGCCGTCCGCGCGGACGGGGGCGCCACCGCATCGTCCCTCCTCATGCAGTCGCAGGCTGACGTGCTCGGCTGCGACGTGATCGTGGTCGGCGAGGCCGACGTCGCCCTGCGCGGCGTCGCGTCGCTGGCCTTCTCGCGGGTGGGGATCGCCCTTCCCCCCGCCTCGCCCTCACGGGTCCATCCTCCGGCGCTCGATGCCGACCGGCGCGCACAGCAGCGTGCCGGCTGGCGGACGGCCCTCGACAGCACACGGCGCTGAGCGACCGCCCCCGGGCCGCTCCCGTCACCATCCAAGAAACAAGAATCGAAGGTGAATGAAAATGTCTGACCTGCCCCGCTTCGGTGCCGGCCTCTGGCACTTCGCCAGCTACCTGGACCGCTACGCCACCGACGGCTACGCGCCCGCCGTGACCACGCTCGAGCAGATCGCGCGCGCCGGCGAGGTCGAGGACCTCTCCGTTGTCGACGTCCCCTACCCGTTCACCGAGGGGGTGACGGTCGACCAGGTCAAGCAGGCGCTGGCCGACCACGGTCTCGAGGCGATCGGCGTGACGCCCGAGATCTACATGCGCAAGTACCGCATGGGCGCGTTCACCAACCCCGACGAGGCGCTGCGCAAGGAGGCCATCGCGTTCCTCAACGAGGCGGCCGACGTGGTCCGCGCGCTCGGCGCGACGTACCTGAAGGTCTGGCCCGGCCAGGACGGCTGGGACTACCCGTTCCAGGTCAGCCACGCCGAGCAGTGGCGGCTCGCGGTCGACGGGATGCGCGAGCTCGCGCAGGCCAACCCCGACATCAAGATCGTCATCGAGTACAAGCCGCGCGAGCCCCGCAACAAGATGTTCTGGGACTCCGCCGCGAAGACCGCGCTCGGCATCAAGGAGATGGGCGTCGACAACGTGGGCGTGCTGCTCGACTTCGGGCACGCGCTCTACGGTGGCGAGTCGCCCGCCGCGGCCGCCCAGCTGCTGATCGACCAGGGCCTCCTGTGGGGCATGGACGTCAACGACAACCTCCGCGGCTGGGACGACGACATGGTGGTCGGCACCGTCCACCCCGTGGAGGTGTTCGAGTTCTTCTACACCCTCAAGATCAACAACTGGGAGGGCGTGTGGCAGCTCGACCAGTTCCCGTTCCGTGAGGACACCGTGGAGGCGGCCAACCTCTCCATCCGGTTCCTCAAGGGCCTGCACCGCGCGCTCGACGAGCTCGACATCGACGCGCTGCGCGAGGCCCAGTCCCGCCAGGACGCCCTCGCCGCCCAGAAGCTGGTGCAGGACGTCCTCTTCACCTGCCTGAGGAGCGACGCATGACCGTCGAAGAGGATCTGGTTCCCGAGGTCCACGCCGAGGATGTCCCGCAGGACGTCTTCCGGGTGATCGGGAGGGTGCCCGAGGGCGCCACCGACCAGGAGGCGGTCGCGCACCTGCGTGCCGCCGCCCGCGCGATCCGCAAGCGCGACATCCAGATGGTCCGGGCCGCCGGCCTGGGCCACATCGGCGGGGAGTTCTCCGTCATCGACATCCTGACCACCTTGTACCTGGACTCGCTGAACATGGGTCCGGAGCTGCTCGGCGACCCCGACCGCGACCGGTTCATCCTGTCCAAGGGTCACGCCGCCGCCGCGCTCTACACGACCCTCGCGGCGGCCGGGTTCATCGACCCCGAGGACCTGGGCACCTTCATGCAGCCGCTGTCGATGCTCAACGGCCACCCGGCGCGCACCAAGATCGACGCGGTCGAGGCGAGCACCGGCCCGCTGGGCCACGGTCTCCCGATCGCCGTCGGCACGGCGCTCGCGGGCAAGATCGACGGCTCGGCCCGCCGTACCTTCGTCGTGACCGGCGACGGCGAGATGCAGGAGGGCTCCAACTGGGAGGCGCTCATGACCGCGGGCAACCACGGCCTCGCCAACCTGTGCGTGATCGTGGACCGCAACCGCCTCCAGCAGGGGGCGCGCGTCGCCGACACCAACGACCTCGAGCCGCTGCCCGAGAAGCTCGTCGCCTTCGGCATGGAGGTGGTCGAGCTGGACGGCCACGACCACGCCGCCCTGCGGGAGGCCTTCGCCAACGTCCCGGCCGCCTCGGGCAAGCCCACCGCGATCGTGGCGCACACCATGAAGGGCCACCCGATCTCGTTCATGTCCGACAACGTCGCCTGGCACCACAAGGTGCCCTCGCCCGAGCAGGTCGAGGCGGCCCTCACCGAGCTGGAGCAGTCATGACCGTCACCGACCAGAAGCAGCTGCACGACTGCCGCGACGCCTGGGTCGACGCCCTGGTCGAGCTCGGCGAGGCCGACCCGCGCATCGTCGCCGTGGTGAACGACTCGGTCGGCTCGAGCAAGCTCGCGCCGTTCCAGTCGGCGTTCCCCGAGCGGCTCGTCAACGTCGGCATCGCCGAGCAGGACATGGTCGGCGTCGGGGCCGGGCTCGCGAACGGCGGCAAGATCCCGTTCGTCTCCGCCGCCGCGTGCTTCCTCACCGCCCGCGCGATGGAGCAGATCAAGGTCGACGCCGCGTACTCGCAGCACCACATGGTCCTCGTGGGCCAGAGCCCGGGCATGGCCTACGGCGAGCTGGGCCCGACCCACCACTCGATCGAGGACCTCGCCTGGCTGCGCGCCATCCCGGGGCTCACCGTGATCGTGCCGGCCGACCCTGAGGAGACCCGCCAGGCCGTGCGCTGGGCCGCCGAGAACCCCGGCCCGACGTTCATCCGGGTGTCCCGCATGGGCGTGCCGGACGTCAACCCCGCCGGCTACGAGTTCGCCCCCGGCACGGCCGTCACGCTCCGCGACGGCTCCGACGTGACGATCGTGGCCTGCGGCACCGTGGTGACCCGTGCGCTCGACGCCGCCGAGGCCCTCGCGGCCGAGGGGGTGAGCGCCCGCGTCCTCAACATGCCCACGATCTCCCCGCTGGACCAGGACGCGATCGTCGCCGCCGCGCGGGAGACGGCCGGGATCGTCACCGTCGAGGAGGCGCTCACCAGCGGCCTCGGCGGTGCGGTCGCCGAGGTCGTGGTCCAGCGTCACCCGGTCCCGATGCGCCTCGTCGGCGTCACCGACTTCGCGCCCACGGGCACGGCCGAGTACCTGCTCGACCACTTCGGCGCGTCGCCGGAGGGCATCGCCGCGGCGGCTCGCGAGCTGCTGGGGCGCTGACCCCCGTGGGCGGGGGGGGGGCCCCGCGCCCCCCCCCCCGCCCCCCGGCCCCCCCGCCAAAACCTTCGCG
>NZ_JAUHPX010000012.1 GCF_030418305.1 Demequina lignilytica
CACGCGGGGGGCTTTCGTTGTCTTCGGCGCCCTGAGCAGGGCCCCGTCGACGTACGCTGGAGGCCATGCGCACCCTTCTCAACATCATCTGGTTCTTCTTCGCCGGCATCGGCCTATGGATCTCCTACGCCGCCGTCGGCGTGATCGCCTTCATCACGATCATCGGCATCCCCGCTGGTATCGCTTGCTTCCGGATCGGGAACTACTCGATCTGGCCCTTCGGCCGCGAGGTCGTCCGCGACCCCGACGCGGGCGCGTGGACCGTCGTGGGCAACATCTTGTGGATCCCCCTCGGGCTCATCCTGGCGATCGCTCACGTCGTGACCGCCTTCACGCTCGCGATCACGATCATCGGCATCCCGATGGCGTGGGCGAACCTCAAGCTCATCCCGATCTCGCTCACCCCCATGGGGCGCATCGTCGTCGAGACGCACTGAGCCACGACGGAACGACGGCGGGGTGCCGACGTCCGGCGGAGGTGCGACACTGACCGGATAGGGAAGGTCGTCCGGTGCGCACCTGGTCGCGGGTGCTCGACGCGATGCTGCGCGAGCACGGAGAGGAGCTGTACTCCCGCGCGTTCGCGTTGACCGGTCATGCCGGTTCCGCCGATCAGGTCCTCGAGGACGCGCTGGTCGCGGCCTTCCGCGGGGTCCGCGTCCCGGACGTCGCCGAGGCGCGCGCGGCCACGATGAGGGCGATGCATCGCGCCCTCGCCCGACGACGCGCGCCAGCGGACCGCAGGGACGCCGGGCCCGCTCTCGACGAGGTCGCGGATGCACCGGAGAACCGGTTCGGCGCCCGCCCGCACAGCGCGCTGCACGCGAATGTGGTCGCCGCGCGTGACTTCGTCGCCGACCACCCGCCGTACGAGGACGACGCGCGCGAGGCGCTCGTCGCCGACATCTCCAGTCTCGGCCCCGATGAGCGGGTCTGCCTGGTGCTTCGCTGTGTGGACGGCATGTCCATCACGGACCTTGCTGCCGAGACAGGCCTCAGCGGTCGACGCGTCCAGGCGGTCCTCGAGCGGGCGGTGCGCAGGCTCGCGGAGCGTCGACCGTGGCTCGCGCTCGACCTCGAGGTCGCCGTCTGGGGCGGCGATGAGGAGACCGCCGTCGAGGTGGATCGATGAGGGGGCCGGTGACCGACGCCCTAGCATTCGCCGCTGCCAAGGGCACGCTCGCCGCGGGCGCCCAGATGCCGGGGGTGAGCATCCGCGCGCGTCGGCGCGTGCGGCGCCTGCGGCGCGGGTACGCATGGGCCTACGCCGCCGGCGGTGTCGCGCTGCTGTGCGCCGTCGTGCTGCTGCAGCCCTCGGCGGACCCGGTCGACGCCCCGGTGGCCGACCGCGTGATCGCCCCTCCGCCGCCGATCTCCGCGTCCTCGGACCTAGGCGACGTCGGTGCCCGGACCATCGCGTCCTCCGGAGCGGAGCGCCAGGCCGCGCTGTCCTGCGCGGCGACCGCCTCGCCCGGCACCGTGCAGGTGTGCGATGCCGTCTGGATCGGCGATGCGCCCCTGATCGACGTGTCGGACACGTCGCTCGCGGTCGGGCCTGGGGGCGAGGCCCAGGTGACCTGGCGCGTGAGCAACGTGGCGGCCGGCGCTCTGAAGCTCGACGTGTCGCGGGTGACGGTCGCGGTGGTCGACGGCGACTCCGTGCCGAGCCCGACTCCACCGTCGGAGCCGGGCGCGACCGCCCCCGACGTGGTGGCGTCGGCCGGCTCGTCGTGGTGGGCGTCGCCCACCACGCGGTACGCGTTCGGGGGAGATGCTGCGCGGGTGGAGACCCTGTCGCGGGGAGTCTCGCTGAGCGGCGTCGCCACCCTGCCCGCCGGATCGGTCGCGCCTGCTGGTCGTCCCCGTGTCCTGATCCAGATCGCTCTCGCGGGAGAGTCGGACGGCGGCGGACGCACGGTGCTCGAGGGCACGACCGCGCCGCTGTCGAGCATCGCGACGACCGCCGCCCTGCTGGACTCCGGCGAGCCGCGGACGGCGTCGGACCCGGCCCGAGGACGCCTGAGCGTGCTCGTGTGCGACGCCACGGGCAGCGCGGACGACCGCGTACCCGACCGGTGGGGGAACGACTACCTGTGGACGCCGACCTGCGACCCGATCTGGATCACCGGCGACGTGCTGGCGGACGTCGTCGTCCGGTCCGACCTCGACCGATCGCCCTACACGCGGGTGGTGCGCTGGTCTGCGGTCAACGCCTCTGGCGCGACGTTGACGGTGGACCTGGGCGCGACGACGGCGGTGCTCGAGCTGGCGCCGCCCGTGGAGCCCCACGAGTCCCGACTCTGGGCCTCGACCGGCGACGGCATCGCCCGGATCGACACCCTGTGGCGCTCCACCGCACGCCGCACCGCGGCGATCCGTGGACCCGGCTCCCAGCTCGTGCAGATCGCTCCGGGCGAGACCGTCGCGGGCTCGGCGGCGTTCCACTTCCCCGCGTCGACCCAGGCGGAGGACTGGGGCGAGCGGCTCGAGCGGACGACCCCGGTGGTCCACCTGGTGCTAGCCGCCGCCGGCGTCGGGGACGATGCGTTGGTCCTGGAGCTCGCGCCCGGGTGAGTCGTCCTCGTCCCGCTACATCGCGCCGACGTGCACCAGCTCGATGACCGGCGCGCCTGCCTCGTCGGACGCCGGAAGGTCGACGAGCGCGGTGAGGGCCCAGTCGTGGTCGCCCGCCGGGTCGTCGATCACCTGCCTCACCACCCAGCTCGACGGGTCCGCCTCGGTGCGGTCGGCGGCGGCGAGGGCCGCACGGACGCTCCCGTCGCTCGAGTCGCTGGCCGTCGTGACGATCGTGAGGAGTGCGCGCGCCCGGGCCCCGGGTCCGATTCCGACGGCGTCGTCGCCATGCGCCTCGAACAGCGGGTCGAGGGCGTCGGCCCAGGCGTCAGCGGTCCAGCCGGCGCCGCCATCCAGCGCGCCCAGCGCCGCGTAGTCCTCGCGAGCGGCGAGCTCGATCCGGCGGAACATCGCGTTCGCGACCAGGCGTCGCAGCAGCGCGGGGTTGCCCGTCATCGGTCGCGCCGGACCGGTCACGGTGCTCGTGAAGGCCGCGCTCGCCGGGTCGACGTCGTCGCCCGCGACCACCTCCGGGTTGGCGAGGCGCTCCCACTCGTCGAGCAGCGACGAGTCGGTCGACCGCACCGTGCCGCCCAGCCAGTCGGTGATCTGCTCGACCTCCTCGGTCCGATGCTCCTCCGGCACCGTCTGCCGCATGGCGCGGTACGCCTCCGCCAGGTACCGCAGCACCACGCCCTCGGTGCGCTCCAACCCGTAGCGGGAGATGAGATCGGCGAACGTCATCGCCTTCTCGATCATGTCGCGCACCACCGACTTGGGTGACAGCTCCGCGTCGAGGATCCACGGGTTGCCGCGGCGGTACATCGCGAACGCGGGCTCGAGCAGCTCGGCGAGCGGCCGCGGCCACGTCACGTCCTCGAGGAGCTCCACCCTCTCCTCGTACTCGATTCCCTCCGCCTTCATCGCGGCGAGGGCCTCGCCGCGCGCCTCGTGCTGCTGCGCGAGGAGCACCTGCCGGGGGTCGGACAGCGTCGCCTCGATCACCGAGACCACGTCGACCGCGTGGTCCGGGCTCTCCGTGCTCAGCAGGTCCATCGCGGCGAGCGCGAAGGGCGACAGCGGCTGGTTCAACGCGAACGAGCGCGGGATGTCGACCACGAGGCGCACGGTGGTCCGTCGACCGCCCGGACGGGACGCATCGTCCACCTGGACCCGCTCGACCACCCCCGCCACGCGCAGCGAACGGTAGATGCGCAGCGCCTGGCGCCCGTGCGCCGACCGCTGCGCCGGCGTCTCGTGCACCGCCGCGAGCAGGCGCGACATCGCCTCGACCGGGTCGCCCTCGCGCGCGAGGATGTTGAGCACCATGGCGTGGGTGACGGCGAAGCTGCTGGTCAGCGGCTCCGGGTCCGCGTCACGAAGCCGCTCGAACGTGGCATCCGTCCAGTTCACGTGCCCGGCGGGCGCCTTCTTGCGGACGATCTTGCGGCGCTTCTTCTCATCGTCGCCGGCCTTCTCGAGCGCACGCCGGTTCTCGATCACGTGGTCGGGCGCCATGACGATCACCTCGCCCTGCGTGTCGTACCCCGCACGTCCGGCGCGGCCCGCGATCTGGTGGTACTCGCGCGCCGTCAGGTGCCGCATGCGGGAGCCGTCGTACTTCACGAGCGAGGTGAGCAGCACGGTGCGGATCGGCACGTTGATCCCGACGCCGAGCGTGTCGGTGCCGCAGACGACCTTGAGCAGTCCCTGCTGGGTGAGGCGTTCGACGATGCGCCGGTAGCGCGGGAGCATCCCCGCGTGGTGGACCCCGACGCCCGACCGGAGGAAGCGGCTCAGGGTCTTGCCGAACCCCGTGCCGAAGCGCACGCCGTCGAGCGCCGCGGCGATCGCGTCCCGCTCAGACCGGCTCGCCACATGCATGCTGAGCAGCGACTGCGCTCGCTCGACCGCGTCCTTCTGGGTGAAGTGCACGATGTAGACGGGAGCACGGCCGGTGCCCACCAGGCTCTCGATCACCTCGGGGAGCGGCTCGAGGCAGTAGCTGTGCTCGAGAGGCACAGGTCGCTCCGCCGTCGTCACCTGCGCGACCGCCCGATCCGAGCGCAGCTGCAGGTCCTCGACCAGCCAGTCGGTGTCGCCGAGGGTCGCCGACATCAGCAGGAACTGGGCGCCCGGCAGCTCGATGAGCGGCACCTGCCAGGCCCAGCCGCGCTGCGGGTCGGAGTAGAAGTGGAACTCGTCCATCACGACGAGCGAGGCGTCGGTCGCCGCGCCGTCGCGCAGGGCGAGGTTCGCGAGGATCTCGGCGGTGCAGCAGATGATCGGCGCATCGGGGTTGACCGCGCTGTCGCCGGTCATCAGGCCCACCTGCTCGGCGCCGAACATGGCGATGAGATCGAAGAACTTCTCGGACACCAGCGCCTTCAGCGGCGCCGTGTAGAACGTGCGGCCTCCGAGGCCGGCACGATGCGCGGCGAGCGCCGCGAAATGGGCGCCGGCGGCGACGAGCGACTTCCCGGACCCGGTCGGCGAGGCGAGGATGACGTGCGAGCCCGAGACGAGCTCGATCAGGGCCTCCTCCTGATGGGGGTACAATGGAAGGTCCCTTTCCTCCGCCCACGACGCGAATGCGTCGTAGAGCGCGTCGGGATCGGGATCCGCGCCGGGAGATGTCTCCGGAAGGCGGGCGAGCAGGGACGAGTCGGTGGAAGCCATCGACACCATCATCCCGTGCTCGACCGCCCTGGAATGCCGCGACCGCGCGTGACTCGACTTTCAGGGGCCGGTCTGGCGGGTTCATGGCGCGGAAGCGCGCAAGAATGGCCGGGACGCCTCCATAACTGGACAGGAGCATCATGAACAGCGACAGGGACGAGCGCGACGAGCGCCGCGCGAGCTACGACTCGCGCCCCGGCATCAACCCGCGGAAGCCGCGCGACGGCGATCGCCGCGAGGGCGGTGACCGTCCGCGTCGTCAGTTCGACGGTGACCGTCG
>NZ_JAUHPX010000013.1 GCF_030418305.1 Demequina lignilytica
TCAAGTTGTCGGCCTATTAGTACCGGTCAGCTTCAAGAGTCGTTAGTCCTCTCTTCCACATCCGGCCTATCAACCCCATGGTCTGTAGGGGGCCTTCCGGACCGAAGTCCGTGGAAACCTCATCTTGAAACAGGCTTCCCGCTTAGATGCTTTCAGCGGTTATCCCTTCCCAACGTAGCCAACCAGCCGTGCTCCTGGCGGAACAACTGGCACACCAGAGGTTGGTCCACCCCGGTCCTCTCGTACTAGGGGCAGCCTTTCTCAAGTTTCCTGCGCGCGCAGCGGATAGGGACCGAACTGTCTCACGACGTTCTAAACCCAGCTCGCGTACCGCTTTAATGGGCGAACAGCCCAACCCTTGGGACCAACTCCAGCCCCAGGATGCGACGAGCCGACATCGAGGTGCCAAACCATGCCGTCGATATGGACTCTTGGGCAGGATCAGCCTGTTATCCCCGGGGTACCTTTTATCCGTTGAGCGCCGGCGCTTCCACATGCCACCGGCGGGTCACTAGTCCCGACTTTCGTCCCTGCTCGACCTGTCAGTCTCACAGTCAAGCTCCCTTGTACACTTGCACTCGCCACCTGATTGCCAACCAGGCTGAGGGAACCTTTGGGCGCCTCCGTTACTCTTTGGGAGGCAACCGCCCCAGTTAAACTACCCACCAGGCACTGTCCCTGATCCGGATTACGGACCGAGGTTAGATATCCAGAGTGATCAGAGTGGTATTTCAACAACGACTCCACCATGACTGGCGTCACGGCTTCACGGTCTCCCACCTATCCTACACAAACCACACCGAATACCAATACCAAGCTATAGTAAAGGTCCCGGGGTCTTTCCGTCCTGCTGCGCGTAACGAGCATCTTTACTCGTAGTGCAATTTCGCCGAGTTCGCGGTTGAGACAGCGGAGAAGTCGTTACGCCATTCGTGCAGGTCGGAACTTACCCGACAAGGAATTTCGCTACCTTAGGATGGTTATAGTTACCACCGCCGTTTACTGGGGCTTAAATTCGGAGCTTCGCCTTGCGGCTGACCCCTCCTCTTAACCTTCCAGCACCGGGCAGGCGTCAGTCCGTATACATCGTCTTGCGACTTCGCACGGACCTGTGTTTTTAGTAAACAGTCGCTTCTCCCTGGTCTCTGCGGCCCTCAAACGCTTCCCCACGCAAGGTGGTTCACGCCTCAGGCCCCCCTTCTCCCGAAGTTACGGGGGCATTTTGCCGAGTTCCTTAACCACGATTCTCTCGATCGCCTTAGTATTCTCTACCTGACCACCTGAGTCGGTTTGGGGTACGGGCGGCTAGAACCTCGCGCCGAGGTTTTTCTTGGCAGCATAGGATCACCGATTTCCCACATACGTGGTCACCATCGGGTCTCAGGCATGTGAACGGCGGATTTGCCTACCGTTCGCCCTACACCCTTAGACGTGGACTACCATCGCCACGCTCGGCTACCTTCCTGCGTCACCCCTGTTAATACGCTTGACTACTACGGATCTGGTTCGTGCGCGCCACCGAGCTCCACCCGAAGGCTTCGCCGGCTTTGGGCACTTAGCATCGTCCGCCTCGTCATGGGCGGTTCTTCGCCGGTACGGGAATATCAACCCGTTGTCCATCGACTACGCCTGTCGGCCTCGCCTTAGGTCCCGACTTACCCAGGGCGGATTAACCTGGCCCTGGAACCCTTGGTCATTCGGCGGACGGGTTTCTCACCCGTCTTTCGCTACTCATGCCTGCATTCTCACTCGTGTGGCGTCCACGGCTGGATCACTCCGCCGCTTCACCCGCCACACGACGCTCCCCTACCCATCCACACGCTTGGACCACGAAGGCCATGCTGATGTGTGAATGACACAACTTCGGTGGTGTACTTGAGCCCCGCTACATTGTCGGCGCGGAATCACTTGACCAGTGAGCTATTACGCACTCTTTCAAGGGTGGCTGCTTCTAAGCCAACCTCCTGGTTGTCTATGCAACTCCACATCCTTTCCCACTTAGTACACGCTTAGGGACCTTAGTTGGTGTTCTGGGCTGTTTCCCTCTCGACTACGAAGCTTATCCCCCGCAGTCTCACTGCTGCGCTCTCACTTACCGGCATTCGGAGTTTGGCTGACGTCAGTAACCTGGTGGGGCCCATCGGCCATCCAGTAGCTCTACCTCCGGCAAGAAACACGCAACGCTGCACCTAAATGCATTTCGGGGAGAACCAGCTATCACGAAGTTTGATTGGCCTTTCACCCCTATCCACAGCTCATCCCCTCGGTTTTCAACCCAAGTGGGTTCGGCCCTCCACGCGGTCTTACCCGCGCTTCAGCCTGGCCATGGATAGATCACTTCGCTTCGGGTCTAGACCCAGCGACTCAAACGCCCTATTCGGACTCGCTTTCGCTACGGCTGCCCCACACGGGTTAACCTCGCCACTGAGCACTAACTCGCAGGCTCATTCTTCAAAAGGCACGCCGTCACCCCAGCTAAGGAGGCTCCGACGGATTGTAAGCACACGGTTTCAGGTACTATTTCACTCCCCTCTCGGGGTACTTTTCACCCTTCCCTCACGGTACTGATTCGCTATCGGTCAGCAGGTAGTATTTAGGCTTACCCAGTGGTCTGGGCTGATTCACACGGGATTTCTCGGGCCCCGTGCTACTTGGGATGACTCTGGGGAGTCCACGAAATTTCGTCTACGGGGGTCGCACCCTCTATGCCGGGCCTTTCAATGCCCTTCGACTATCACGCGGATTTGTAACTCCCTGAAGGATCGGCAGATCCCTCTCAAAGGTCCCACAACCCCGCATACGCAACGCCTGCCGGCTTGACACGTACACGGTTTGGCCTCTTCCGCTTTCGCTCGCCACTACTCACGGAATATCTCTTCCTGTCGGTACTGAGATGTTTCACTTCCCGACGTTCCCTCCACACGCCCTATGTGTTCAGGCGTGGGTCACTGGACATGACTCCAGCGGGGTTTCCCCATTCGGACATCCTCGGATCACAGCTCGTTTGCCAGCTCCCCGAGGCTTATCGCAGGCTACAACGTCCTTCTTCGGCTCCTGCTGCCAAGGCATCCACCATGTGCTCTTAAAAACTTGACCACAGATACAAAGATGCTCGCGTCCACTGTGCAGTTCTCAAAATACGGGC
>NZ_JAUHPX010000014.1 GCF_030418305.1 Demequina lignilytica
AGCTTGCTTCTTCTGATCAGTGGCGAACGGGTGAGTAACACGTGAGTAACCTGCCCCAGACTCTGGGATAAGCCTTGGAAACGAGGTCTAATACCGGATACGCGACTCCACCGCATGGTGAGGGTTGGGAAAGTTTTTCGGTCTGGGATGGACTCGCGGCCTATCAGCTTGTTGGTGAGGTAATGGCTCACCAAGGCGACGACGGGTAGCCGGCCTGAGAGGGCGACCGGCCACACTGGAACTGAGACACGGTCCAGACTCCTACGGGAGGCAGCAGTGGGGAATATTGCACAATGGGCGAAAGCCTGATGCAGCGACGCCGCGTGGGGGATGAAGGCCTTCGGGTTGTAAACCCCTTTCAGCAGGGAAGAAGCGAAAGTGACGGTACCTGCAGAAGAAGCGCCGGCTAACTACGTGCCAGCAGCCGCGGTAATACGTAGGGCGCAAGCGTTGTCCGGAATTATTGGGCGTAAAGAGCTCGTAGGCGGTTCGTCGCGTCTGCTGTGAAAACCCGAGGCTCAACCTCGGGCCTGCAGTGGGTACGGGCGGACTAGAGTGTGGTAGGGGAGACTGGAATTCCTGGTGTAGCGGTGGAATGCGCAGATATCAGGAGGAACACCGATGGCGAAGGCAGGTCTCTGGGCCACAACTGACGCTGAGGAGCGAAAGCGTGGGGAGCGAACAGGATTAGATACCCTGGTAGTCCACGCCGTAAACGGTGGGCACTAGATGTGGGGCTTATTCCATGAGTTCCGCGTCGCAGCTAACGCATTAAGTGCCCCGCCTGGGGAGTACGGCCGCAAGGCTAAAACTCAAAGGAATTGACGGGGGCCCGCACAAGCGGCGGAGCATGCGGATTAATTCGATGCAACGCGAAGAACCTTACCAAGGCTTGACATATACCCTCTACCCCCAGAGATGGGGGGTGCTTCGGCGGGGTATACAGGTGGTGCATGGTTGTCGTCAGCTCGTGTCGTGAGATGTTGGGTTAAGTCCCGCAACGAGCGCAACCCTCGTCCTATGTTGCCAGCACGTAATGGTGGGGACTCATAGGAGACTGCCGGGGTCAACTCGGAGGAAGGTGGGGATGACGTCAAATCATCATGCCCCTTATGTCTTGGGCTTCACGCATGCTACAATGGCCGGTACAAAGGGCTGCGATACCGTAAGGTGGAGCGAATCCCAAAAAGCCGGTCTCAGTTCGGATTGAGGTCTGCAACTCGACCTCATGAAGTCGGAGTCGCTAGTAATCGCAGATCAGCAACGCTGCGGTGAATACGTTCCCGGGCCTTGTACACACCGCCCGTCAAGTCACGAAAGTCGGTAACACCCGAAGCCAGTGGCCCAACCCTTTTGGGGGGGAGCTGTCTAAGGTGGGATTGGCGATTGGGACTAAGTCGTAACAAGGTAGCCGTACCGGAAGGTGCGGCTGGATCACCTCCTTTCTAAGGAGCACCTACCGGCAGGTCTGCGGATCTGGCTGGTCAGGACCTGCACCAGGACCGAATGTGTTCTGGCAGGGCTCATGGATGGAACATCGACATGGCCGGCAGCTTGGCTGCTTGATCAGTACGCCTCCTTCGTGGGGTTGGAACACTCGAGCATGTCGGGGTCGGCTTGGCACACTGTTGGGTCCTGAGGGGTCGGACGTAAGTTCAACACTCAGAGCCATGATCGGAAGCTGAAGGTTTCTGGTCTGGTGCGGACCATC
>NZ_JAUHPX010000015.1 GCF_030418305.1 Demequina lignilytica
GGGCGGGGTCGCGGTGGGTGCGCACCTGCGTGCCGACGGCGTCGCCGAGGGCCTGGTGGTGCGGGCGCATCGTCGCCGGACACGTCGGACGTTGGCGTCGGCTGCGGCGTCCGTCGCGGCGCTGGCGATGGCGGGAGTCGTGGCCGTCGAGCTGCTGCGTCCCCCGGCGGACCCGGCCGGTCCGGTGCACCGCGACGACGTGCCGTCGATCGACCGCGCGGTGAACCTCGCGGCCGCAGGCCTGCTCGAGTGCGGCGTGGAGCCCACCGAGCTGCCCGACCAGGGCGTGACCATCGCCGACGACGCCGACCGCGACGCCCACCCCGACGTGGAGGTGGCGCTGTTCGCGCAGTACACCTCGGGCGGCTCCGAGGCCGCCGAGCGGCTCGAGCCGGATGGTTCGGTGCCGCTCGACCCGGACGCGGGGCTCGCCTTCGCCGCGACGGTGGACTGGGACGGCGAGGTGGCTCCCGCGGACTCGGGGGTCTCGACCGCCGCGGCGCTCCTCGACGGCTCCGGTGCGGTGGTCGCCCTCCACGACGGCGTCACGGTGCGCGGCGACCTGCTCCCGGTGATCGACCGCACGCGTGCGGTCGAGGGCGCGATCAGCCCCTACGTCTGCGGCGAGGAGGCGCTCGCCGAAGGCGAGTACTCCGCGGTGGTGGTCGTCCAGGTGTGGCAGGGGGACCCGACCAACGTGATCGCGACCTACGTCAACCCGGGTCTAGGCGACCGCGTCACGGTCCGCGTCGAGGACACCGGGACCGACCTGGAGCTGGCCGCGGATGACGAGGTGCGCCGCCTGCAGGCGGACTTCGCGCGCAGGGTCGAGGCCAGTGGACAGCTTCTGCTCGAGAGTCAGTCGGGGAGCCGCGCGCCCGTGCTGCTGGGCGAGGGCTGGTCCCGTGGGACCGCCAGCTGCCTGCGCGCCGCCTCCGCGCCCGACCTCGGCAGCCTCAAGGTGTTCGGGTCGCTGGGCGTGAACATGGCCGACAAGCGTTTCGGCACCGTGGAGATCCTCGAGGGCGCCGAGGCGGGGGTGTGGCCCGGCATCTGGTGGCCGCGCATCTCCGAGTGGTCGTTCGGCTTCGCGGACGGGCTCCGCAGCCCGACCATCCTCCTGTACGACTCGTCGGGCGCGCTGGTCGCGGTGTACGAGTCCAACTCGACGATCAACGACCCGACGGATGCGGACGGCGGTGAGTGGTGGACGGAGGTGGGCTTCCAGGACCCGGGCTGCGCCGTGCCGTCGGAGCTGCCGACCGAGCCGGGGCGGTACACGCCCGTGTTCGTCTACGACCTCACCGAGACCAGCCCGGGCTACGCCGCGGACGGCTGGTTCCTGCTGCCACCGTTCGAGTACGACGGCGATCCCGCTTCCCTCGAGTCCGGGCTCAGCGTCGACACGGCCGCCTCGGGCCTGCTCGTGATCCTCTGACCCGCGCACTGCGTCCTCGCTAGCCTGAAGTCGGGCTCGGT
>NZ_JAUHPX010000016.1 GCF_030418305.1 Demequina lignilytica
CGACGGTCACCATCGAACGAGCGTCGCGGACGATCGCCGTCGTACGGGCGCGACGGGCGCTGCGGACGGTCACCATCACGACGCGGGCCGCGATCGCCGTCGTACTGACGACGCGGACGATCGTTGTCGTACCGACGCTCACCATCACGCTGGGGGCGGCGGTCACCATCGAACGAACGCTGCGGACGGTCACCATCACGACGCGGGCCGCGATCGCCGTCGTACTGACGACGCGGACGATCGTTGTCGTACCGACGCTCACCATCACGCTGCGGACGGCGGTCACCATCGAACGAACGCTGCGGACGGTCACCATCACGACGCGGGCCGCGATCGCCGTCGTACTGACGACGCGGACGATCGTTGTCGTACCGACGCTCGCCATCACGCTGCGGA
>NZ_JAUHPX010000017.1 GCF_030418305.1 Demequina lignilytica
CCGTCACCGTTCGACTTGCATGTGTTAAGCACGCCGCCAGCGTTCGTCCTGAGCCAGGATCAAACTCTCCGTAAAAGAATGTTGGAAAAACCAGACCCCCAAAAGAGCCCAGCAACCACCATTACGAAGCGAGTCAAAGACTCTGTTTAATCTCCGGCATCAAAAACAACTGACTCGTTGTCATTTGATTACCAAAGGAATCCATCCCCCTGAAACCAGGGAGGACGGAGATTGTTAATGCATTTGGCATCGACAATGTGGCACACTGTTGAGTTCTCAAGTTTCGGACGCGCACCGACTCGATCCCTT
>NZ_JAUHPX010000018.1 GCF_030418305.1 Demequina lignilytica
GCCGGCACAACCAGATGGTCCGTTCGTTCGTGCTGGTGTCGGGAGGGGGAGTGGATGGGCTCTGCGGACGAGGTGTTGGTGGCGATGGTGGAGGTCGCTGCTGATCGTCTGGGTGCCTATGGGTATGTGTTGACGGGGTCGCAGTCGGAGGCTGAGGAGCTGGTGCAGGACGCGATCGTGCGGGTGTTCGCGCGGCGGACGCGGTTCGAGGTGCCGGCGCAGGCGGAGCAGTATGTGCGGCGGACGATGCGGACGATGCATATCGATCGGATGCGTCGGGAGGCGTTGTGGCGGCGG
>NZ_JAUHPX010000002.1 GCF_030418305.1 Demequina lignilytica
TTCAGGACCTCGCTCGGGGCAACTCCACTAAGTTACTCCCATGTTTCATCCGTGTCAAATCGGTGTTTCGTTCCGATCCGACCCGGTGAGGGAGTCCCACTTTCCTCGTCAAGGGCCTGGACGCATGACTGCATCCTCGGCTCTCGCCTGGTTCGTGGTGTGTTGCACGGGCTTCTCTCGCGGGGCCTTCTTCAGTCCTCCGCCGAGCGCTTCCGTCGTTGGCAACGGGTAATAACTTAAGGGGCGATCGCACCCCGAGTCAAATCGCCGTGAATCCCGGGCGTGTCGCGGTATCTACCCAGGTAGATGCCGGATAGGCCGGAGGCCGGCCGCCCCTCTCAGGCGACCGGCCTCACGATTCCCACAGACTTCTTCCCGCGCCTCACGACGACCCATCCCCCTGCGAGCACATGGCCTGCTCCCAGCGCGAGGTCCGGGTCGTCGACCCTCACGTTGTTGACGTAGGCGCCGCCGTCCTCGATCGCGCGTCGTGCGGCCTTGCGGGAGTCGACGATGCCCGCGGACACGAGCGCGTCCACGACCGTCGCGCCCGGATCGAGATCGACGCCTCCGAGCTCCTTCGCACAGCCGTCGAGGGTCGCGCCATCGAGCGCGCCGAGCTCGCCGCGGCCGAAGAGCGCCTGGGACGCGTCGACCGCGCCCTGGGCTGCGGCCTCCCCATGCACCAGCCGGGTGACCTCCCACGCGAGCGTGCGCTGCGCCTCGCGACGGAACGGCTCCTCGGCGACCTTGACCTCGAGGGCCTCGATCTCCGCACGCTCGAGGAAGGTGAACACCTTCAGGTAGCCGATGACGTCGGCATCGGCCTGGTTGAGCCAGAACTGGTAGAACGCGTACGGGCTGGTCATCTCGGGGTCGAGCCACACCGTGCCGGACTCGGTCTTGCCGAACTTGGTGCCGTCCGCCTTGGTGATGAGCGGAGTCGAGAGCGCATGGACCGAGGTGCCCTCCGCCTTGCGGGTGAGCTCGGTGCCCGACGTGAGGTTGCCCCACTGGTCCGAGCCGCCGGTCTGCAGCGTGCAGCCGTAGCGTCGGTAGAGCTCGAGAAAGTCCATCCCCTGCAGGACCTGGTAGCTGAACTCGGTGTACGAGATGCCCTCGTCCGAGTTCAGCCGGCGCGCGACGGTGTCCTTCGAGATCATCGTCCCCAGGCGGAAGTACTTGCCGACGTCGCGCAGGAGCTCGATCGCCGACATGTCCTTGGTCCACTCGTAGTTGTTGACCATGCGGGCGGCGTTCTCGCCCGTGAAGGACATGAACGGCTCGATCTGCCCGCGGATGCGCTCGACCCACTGATGGACGATCTCCACCGGGTTGAGCGTGCGCTCCCCCGCCATCTTCGGATCGCCGATCAGGCCCGTGGCGCCGCCGACCAGCATCAGCGGCTTGTGGCCGGCGAGCTGGAAGCGCCGCACGGTCAGGATCTGGACCAGGTTGCCGATGTGCAGGCTCGGTGCCGTGGGGTCGAAGCCGCAGTAGAGCGTGATCGGGCCCGCATCGAGGGCCTCCCGCAGCTCGTCCTCACCGGTGGTCTGGGAGATGAGCCCGCGCCATGTGAGCTCGTCGAGGATGTGGTCAGTCATGATGGAGGCCATTGTGCCAGGCATCGATGGGCCCCGATGCGGGGTGCGCGGCCGCGACGATGCGCGTCAGGAGTCGCGTGCGAGAAGGTAGCGGCCGTCGCGGGAGAAGCCTGTCACCCGCCATCCGTCTGCAAGCGCCGCGGTGAGCGTCTCCCTCAGCGCCACGCGCCACGCGAGGCGCAGCTCGGGATCCTCCTCACGGATGCGCTCGATGTGCCTCGGCACCGCGATCGCCGCCTCCGGCACGTCCGGCGGCGCGGTGCGGACCTGCGGTCGACCGTCGGCGTCCGCGGCGAGGAGCAGCGGCAGCTCCTCGCCCGAGACCGCGACCGGTCCGCGTGCACGGGTGAGGTCCCAGGCGACGAGCACGCGGTCGCGGCCGAGCTCCGGACGGGTGCCCCCGCGGGTCTCGCCGTAGAAGTCGACGACGTACCTCTCCAGGGTCACGCCCAACCGTCCGAAGTTGAACCATGCGTTGCCGGCGACGAGCGGGTCGAATGTCCAGCGGATGGTCTCGATCCCACGCTCGAGGCACCATGCGCGCTGGTGGAGCTTGATCGCCGCGCCGACGCCGTGGCCGGCGAGCTCGGGGAGGACGCCTGTGACGTGGGAGTGGAGCCCGACGTCGCCGGGCGACACGATCCCCACGCACACGCCCACCAGGTCCGCGCCCACGAAGGCCCCGGCGACGTAGTGCCCGGTGTGGTGCAGCGCGACCAGCACCGGCAGCCCCACGGGGGGCACCCCCCAGAGGCCGGCGAGCAGCGCGGCGGCGGTGCCGCACTCCTCGAGCGTGAGCGGTCGGACCGCGACGCCCGCGGCCGTGGCCGCGTCCCTCGCCTGCGCGATCGCGCCCTCGACGTCGCTCATGCCGTCCTCCTGATCGGGCAGTCGGCATCGTGCCGCGCCCAGGTGTGCCCCCATTCTGGCGCACTCGCGACGTCAGCCCCTCACGCGGAGGTGTCGAGCACCAGGTCCGCCGCATCGCGCACGCCGGAGGCATCGAGGTGCGCACCCTCCACCTCCTGCCATCGTTCCCACTCGTGGCGCATCGCCTCGCCGTCGCGGGCGATGCCGCGCGCCAGGCGCAGCTCGCGCGGAGCGTCCACCAGGACCACGCACGAGGCGTGCCGGCGCGCGGCACGGGAGGCGACGCCGACCCCCTCGATCACCAGATACGGCCGGGGCGGCACGGCGATCGCGTGGCTGCGGGACGATGCGGTCCAGTCCCACATGCGGAAGGACCCCGTCCGGCCCGCGGAGAGGGGGGCGAGCACCTGGTCGACCAGCACGTCGTCCAGGGTCGAGAGGCCGCCCCACCCCTCATACATGTCGTCGCCGTGCAGGGTCTGAACCACGGCATCGTCCGGCACCGGGCGGGAGGGGTCCCAGGTGCCTGCTCCGGCCGACGCCCGCCCGCCCAGCGCGACGGCGATCTCGCCCGCGAGCGTGGTCTTCCCGGCACCCGCCGGACCGTCGATCAGCACGAGCGTGGTGGCGCCGAGCCGCGGTCCGCGGGCGCGGGCGATCGCGATCGCCCGATCCGCCGTCGTGTCCGCCACCCGACGAGGATACGGTGGGCGTATGCACCCCTCGAGCGCCAAGATCCTCGACCTCCTCACCGCGGCCGGACTGCACTCCCGGGTGCGGACGTTGGCCGACTCGGCTCGCACCGCCGCCGAGGCGGCCGCGGCGCTCGACTGCGAGGTCGGGGCGATCGCCTCCAGCCTCGTGTTCCTCGCCGACGGCGAGCCGATCCTGGTGCTCACCAGCGGCTCCCACCGTGTGGACACCGACCTGCTCGCCCGCCAGATCGGGGCGCGAGCGATCACGCGCGCCGATGCCGCCCGCGTCCGCGAGGCGACGGGTCAGCCGATCGGCGGCGTCGCTCCCGTCGGGCACCCCGCGCCCGTCACGACGTACATCGACGTCGAGCTCAAGAAGCACGGCGAGCTGTGGGCGGCCGCCGGCACCCCGCACTCGGTGTTCGAGATCGCCTACGACGACCTGCGCCGCATCGCGAACGCCACCGAGGTGACGGTCGAGGAGCACGCGTAGCCGCCTCGTCCCACCCGCCCAGGACACTGCGCACGGAGCTGGTCCCGGGTGGTCGGCGTGTCAGGACCCGAACGTGGGGACACGCCGGTGAACCCGGGACGGGTTCGGTGCGGGCTGTCCGCGCGGGCGAGGGCCGGGGCGGCTACGACGCCGAGCCCGCCCAGGGACGGAAGTGACGCACGCGCGCGCGTGCCGCCTTGCCCTGCTCGACGACCTGGGAGGGCGCCGTCCCCCCGGCGCCGGTGCGCGCCGCCAGCGACCCCTCGACCGTGAGCACCTCGAGCACGCCGGGCGTGAGGTCGGGGTGGATCGCGGCCATCTCCGCCTCGGTGAGCTCGTGGAGCTCCTTGCCGCGCTTCTCGCACAGACGGACGCACGCGCCCGCGACCTCGTGCGCCTCGCGGAACGGGGTGCCGTTCCGCACCATCCACTCGGCGACGTCGGTCGCGAGCGAGAAGCCCGCGGGCGCGAGCTCCGCGAGCCGCTCGGTCCGGAACACCAGCGTGCGGATCATCCCGGTGAAGGCGGGCAGGATGACCTCGAGCGTGTCGACCGCGTCGAACACGGGCTCGTGGACCTCCTGGATGTCGCGGTTGTAGGCGAGCGGCAGACCCTTGAGCGTCGTGAGCAGCCCGGTCAGGTCCCCCACGAGGCGCCCGGCCTTCCCGCGCGCCAGCTCAGCGATGTCGGGGTTCTTCTTCTGCGGCATGATGCTCGACCCCGTCGAGTACGAGTCGTCGAGCGCCACGAAGCCGAACTCGACCGTGGCCCACGCGATGATCTCCTCGGAGATCCGGGACAGGTCGACCCCGACCATGGCCGCCACCCACGAGAACTCCGCGACCACGTCGCGCGACGCGGTCGCGTCGATCGAGTTCTCGCACGGGCCGACGAAGCCCAGCTCGTTCGCCACCGCCGCGGGATCGAGGCCCAGCGTGCTGCCGGCGAGCGCACCGGCGCCGTAGGGCGAGAACGCCGCGCGGGCGTCCCAGTCGGTGAGACGCTCGACGTCGCGCAGCAGCGGCCAGACGTGGGCCATGAGCGCGTGGCCGACGGTCACGGGCTGGGCGTGCTGGAAGTGGGTGCGCCCCGGCATGGGCGCGTCGATGTGCCGGTCGGCCTGGCCGAGGAGGGCATCGGCGAGGTCGAGCAGCTCCGAGGCGATCAGCCGCGCGTGGCGGCGCAGGTACATGCGCGGCAGCGTCGCGATCTGGTCGTTGCGGGAGCGCCCGGCGCGGAGCTTGCCGCCGAGGTCCGTCCCGACCCGCTCGATGAGGATCCGCTCGAGGGCGCCGTGGACGTCCTCGTCCGACTCGGCGGGCAGCAGCGTGCCCGCGGCGACGTCCGCGCGCATCGTCTGCAGCGCCGCGACCATGTCGGCGGACTCGGCCTCGGTGAGCAGCCCCGCCCGCTCGAGAGCGTGCGCGTGGGCGATCGAGCCCAGGAGGTCGTCGTCGGCGTACCGCCAGTCGAAATGCGTCGACTTGGACAGGCGCGCGAGCGCGGCGTCGGGCCCGCCCTCGAAGCGGCCTCCCCACAGCGCGCCCTCGTTGGTCCCCTGCTCGCCAGCCATGGTGCTCTCCCTCGTCACTACCTCGTGGAACAGCGCTCGGGCCGCGCATCGCGCGGCCCGAGCGGATACGTGATCGACCCTACGCCAGCCGCGACTCGCGGGCCGCGGCCTGCTTGGCGGCGAGACCGTAGATCTCGATGAAGCCGCGCGCGGCCGACTGGTCGAACGTGTCGCCCTCGTCGTAGGTGGCGAGGTTGAAGTCGTACAGCCCGGTGTCCGAGCGTCGACCCGTCACGACGGCCTTGCCGCCGTGCAGCACCATCCGGATCTCGCCGTTGACGTGCTCCTGCGTCTCCTCGATGAACGCGTCGAGGGCGCCCTTGAGGGGGGCGTTCCACATGCCGTCGTAGACCAGCTCGGTCCACTCGTGGCTCACGCGGCGCTTGTAGCGGGCGAGCTCGCGCTCGATGGTGACGTTCTCCATCTCCTTGTGGGCCTCGATCAGCGCGATCGCGCCGGGGGCCTCGTAGATCTCGCGGCTCTTGATGCCCACCAGGCGGTCCTCGACGATGTCGATGCGGCCGATGCCCTGCGCGCCGGCGCGGCGGTTCATCTCCTCGATCGCCTGGAGCGGGGTGACGGCCTGGCCGTCGATCTTGACCGGGACGCCCTTCGCGAACTCGATCACGACCTCGTCCGGCACCGGCGGGAAGGCCGGGTCGTCCGTGTAGTCGTAGATGTCCTTGGTGGGCGCGTTCCAGATGTCCTCGAGGAAGCCGGTCTCGACGGCGCGGCCCCACACGTTCTGGTCGATCGAGAAGGGGTTCTTCTTGGTGGTCGCGATCGGGAGGTTGTTGCGCTCGGCGTAGTCGATCGCCTTGTCGCGGGTCAGCGCGAGGTCGCGGACCGGCGCGATGCACTTGAGGTCCGGCGCCATGGAGACGATGCCGACCTCGAAGCGGACCTGGTCGTTGCCCTTGCCGGTGCAGCCGTGGGCCATGGTCGAGGCGCCGAACTGGCGGGCGGCCTTGACGATGTGCTTGACGATGACGGGGCGGGACAGGGCCGAGACCAGCGGGTACTTGTCGTGGTACAGCGCGTTCGCCTTGAGGGCGGGCATGCAGTACTCCTCGGCGAACTCGTCGCGGGCGTCCGCGACGTACGCCTCGACGGCGCCGCAGTCGAGCGCGCGCTGGCGGATGACCTCGAGGTCCTCGCCGCCCTGGCCGACGTCGACGGCCACCGCGATCACCTCGGCGCCGGTCGCCTCCGCGATCCAGCCGATGGCGACAGAGGTGTCCAGGCCTCCGGAGTAGGCCAGCACGATCCGCTCAGACATGTGTATTCCTTCTTGCTTGTGGGGGGGTCTTCAGCTGTGGTGACCGCTCGCGCGGTCGAGGAACCTCTGGGCGAGCGCGAGCCCGCCTGCCGGGTCCCGGGAGAGCACGAACAGGGTGTCGTCGCCCGCGACGGTGCCGACCACCTCGGGGTCATCATGCCCGTCGATGGCGGTCGCGAGGAACTGCGCCGCTCCCGCGGGGGTGCGGAGCACGGCGATCGCTCCCGATCCGTCCGCGGAGTGGAGCAGCTCGGCGCAGAGCCGCGTGAGGCGTGCGCCGGTGTCCTCGGACGCCTCGAGCGAGGCCTGGGTGGTGTAGACCAGCTGGCCGGAGGCCGCTCGGATCTTCACCGCGCCGATGTCGAGCAGGTCGCGCGACAGCGTCGCCTGGGTGACGTGGATCCCCTCCGCGTCGAGGCGCACCGCGAGCTCCGCCTGCGAGCGGATCTCGGCGCCCTCGATCAGGCGCGCGATCAGCGCCTGCCGGGCGGTCTTGGTCGGGGGGATCGTGGCGGCCATCAGCGCCTCGCGAGCCAGGCGAGCAGCGCCTTCTGGGCGTGGAGGCGGTACTCGGCCTCGAGCCACACGATCGACTGGGGGCCGTCGATCACGTCGGCGGACACCTCCTTGCCACGGTAGGCCGGCAGGCAGTGGATCACCTGCGCGCCAGGAGCCGCGATCTCGAGCGAGCGGGCGTTCACCTGGTAGCCCGAGAACACCGTCTCGCGCGCCTCGTACTCGCCCTCGTCGCCCATCGAGACCCACGTGTCGGTGGCGATCACGTCGGCGCCGGCCACCGCATCGTCGTGGTCCGTCGTGACGGTGATCGAGCCGCCCTGCTCCGCGGCGATCCGCTTCGCGTCCAGCACGATGCGCTCGTCGGGCAGGTAGTCGGCGGGGGCGCCGACCCGGACGTGCATGCCCGCGAGCGCCCCTCCGAGCAGGTACGAGTGCGCCATGTTGTTGGCGCCGTCGCCCACGTACGCGAGGCTGAGCCCGGCGAGAGCGTCCACTCCTCCGCGCGCATCCGCGACGGCCGCCAGGTCCGCGAGGATCTGGCACGGGTGGAACGAGTCGGTGAGCGCGTTCACCACCGGCACCGACGAGTGCGCCGCCATCTCCTCGATGAGGTCCTGGCCGAACGTGCGCCACACGATCGCGCTCACCATGCGCTCGAGCACGCGAGCCGTGTCGCCGACGGGCTCGCCCCGACCCAGCTGGGACGTGGCGGAGTCGATGACGAGCGGGTAGCCGCCCAGCTCGGCGATGCCGGCCGAGAACGACACGCGGGTGCGCGTCGAGGGCTTGTCGAAGATGACCGCGACGGCCTGCGGACCCGCGAAGGGCTGCTCGAGGAAACGGTCCCGGCGGAACGCCAGCGCCAGCTCCAGGATCTCCCGCTGCTCGGCGGCGGTGATGTCGTCGTCGCGCAGGAAGTGGCGCGTCATGCGGATCCCTCCGTGATCAGGCGTGCGCCGTGCTCGGCCATCCACGCGATGAACAGGTCCGCCTCGGGCCGCGTCAGGGTGAGCGCGGGCACCAGCCGGATCGTGTCCGGCGACGGCGGGTTGACGATGAAGCCGGCCTCGACCGCGGCGGCCGCGATCGTGGCGGCGGCGGGGTGGGCGAGGCCGATGCCGAGCATCAGGCCCTCGCCACGCACCTCGACGACCCCGTCGATCGCCTCGAGCGACGTCCTGAGGTGCTCCCCGACTGCCTTCGCGTTGGCGAGCAGGTCCTCGGACTCGATCACGTCGAGCGTGGCGAGCGCGGCCGCCGCCGCGAGGGCGTTGCCACCGAAGGTGGTGCCGTGGTCACCCTTGGTGAGCAAGGCCCCGGCCGTCTCGCCGAACGCGACGACCGCGCCGATCGGGAAGCCTCCGCCGAGGCCCTTCGCGAGGGTCATGACGTCGGGCCGGATGCCGCCCAGCTGGTGTGCGAACCACGCTCCGGTGCGTGCCACCCCGGTCTGGATCTCATCCATGATGAGCAGCGCGTGGTGGCGCAGCGTGAGCTCGCGGGCCGCGGCGATGAACGCGTGCGGCACCGGCCGGACGCCGGCCTCGCCCTGGATGGGCTCGAGGATGATCGCCGCGAGGTCGTCCGCCGCCTCGGCGACGGCGGCCCGCAGCGCGGCCTCGTCGGTCGGCTCGACGAAGATCACGCGCTCGAGCAGCGGGGCGAAGGGCGCGCGGATCGCCTCCTTCGCGGTCATCGACAGCGCACCCATGGACCGGCCGTGGAAGCCGTGCTCCAGCGCGATGATGGTGCCCTTGCCGGTGCGCCGGGCCATCTTGAAGGCGGCCTCGTTGGCCTCGGTCCCCGAGTTCGCGAAGAACACGCGGGAGCCGGGGGGCGCCTGTGCCAGGTCGAGCAACCGCTCCGCGAGCCGGATCTGCGGCTCGGTCGCGAAGAAGTTCGACGCCTGGGCGAGGGTGGCCGCCTGGTGCGCGATCGCCGCGACCCAGGCGGGGTGCGCGTGACCGAGCGCGTTGACGGCGATGCCGCCGAGGAGGTCGAGGTAGCGGTTGCCGTCGGCGTCCCACACCCACGAGCCCTCGCCGCGGGCGAGCACGCGCATCGGCACGCCGTACGTGCCCATGAGCGAGTGCGTGTAGCGCTGCAGGTCGACGGCGCCGCGCGTGAGGCCCGCCTCGCCGTGGGCGCCGGGCTGGAGGTCGCTCATACCCAGATCTCCTTGTCCGGCAGCACCATGGTGCCCGAGCCCGCGGAGGTGAAGATCTCCGCGAGGATCGAGTGCGCCTCGCGCCCGTCGATGACGTGCGCCTGCGGGACGCCGCCGCGGACGGCGCGCAGGCACGCCTCCATCTTGGGGCGCATGCCCGACTCGAGCTCCGGGAGCATCTCCTCGAGGCTCCGCGCCGGGATCTCCGAGATGAGCGAGCCCTTGTCCGGCCAGTTCGCGTACAGACCCTCGACGTCCGTCAGCACGATCAGCTTGCGCGCGCGCAACGCGATCGCGACGGCCGCGGCCGCGGTGTCGGCGTTGACGTTGAGCACCTGCGTCGGGTCGTCGATGTCGGGGGCGACGGTGCTCACCACGGGGATGCGGCCGGCCTCGATGATGTCCTGGACCGCCCCGGGGTTGACCTTCACCACGTCGCCGACCAGGCCGACGTCGACGGGCTCGCCGTCGACGAGCGCGTGCCGGCGCTTGGCCTGCAGCATGCCCGCGTCCTCGCCGGACAGCCCGACGGCGTACGGGCCGTGGTCGTTGATGAGCCCCACGAGCTCGCGCGAGACCTGGCCGGTGAGGACCATGCGGACCACGTCCATCGCCTCGGGGGTGGTCACGCGGAGGCCGCCGCGGAACTCGGACTCGATGCCGAGCTTGCCGAGCATGCCGGAGATCTGCGGGCCCCCGCCGTGCACGACCACGGGGTGCAGGCCGAGCAGGCGCAGGTGGACGATGTCCTGGGCGAAGGCACGCTTGAGGCCCTCGTCGATCATGGCGTTGCCGCCGTACTTCACCACGACGATCGCGTCGCGGAACTGCTCGATCCACGGCATGGCGTCGATGAGGACGCCCACCTTCTGGCGGGTGGTGAGCTCGGGGGCGGTGAGATCGGTCATGAGGAGTACGCGCTGTTCTCGTGGACGTAGTCGTGGGTGAGGTCGTTGGTCCAGACCGTCGCCGAGGCGTCGCCGGCGTTGAGGTCGAGGGTGATCAGCACCTCGCGGCCCGACAGGTCGACGAGCGACCGGTCCTCGCCGACGCCGGAGGCGCGGCACACCTGGACGCCGTTGACGGTCACGTCGAGGTTCGCGGCATCGAACGGCGCGACCTCCTCCGGCACCGTCCCGGCTGCGGAGATGATGCGCCCCCAGTTCGGATCGTTGCCGAAGATGGCGGCCTTGAAGAGGTTCGACCGGGTGATGGCCCGCGCGACGGCCTCGGCGGCCGCCTCCGTGGTCGCTCCCGCCACGGTCACGGCGACGTCGTGGCTCGCGCCCTCGGCGTCGGCCACCAGCCCTCGCGCGAGGGTCGCGCACACCTCGGTCAGGGCCTCCTCGAGCTCCCCGGGGGCGGGGACGATGCCGGTGGCACCGCTCGCGAGCAGGATCACCGTGTCGTTGGTCGACATGCAGCCGTCGGAGTCGACGCGGTCGAACGTGACGCGCGTCGCGGCGCGCAGCGCCGCGTCCGCGCGCTCGGCGCTCACGGAGGCGTCCGTGGTGATGACGCACAGCATGGTCGCGAGCCCAGGCGCGAGCATCCCCGCACCCTTCGCCATGCCCCCGACGACCCAGCCGTCGCGCGCCGCGACGGCCGTCTTCGGCACCGTGTCGGTGGTCATGATGGCGAGCGCCGCATCGTCCCCGCCCTCGGCGCTGAGCGACGCCGCCGCGTCGTCCACGCCGGCCAGCAGCGCATCCATGGGCAGGCGCACGCCGATCAGCCCGGTCGAGCAGACCGCGACGTCGCCGGGAGACACGTCGGAGCCCCGGGCCTGCAGGACCGTCGCGACGTGCTCGGCGGTGCGATGCGTGTCGAGGAAACCGTCCGGGCCGGTCGCAGCGTTGGCGCCACCCGAGTTGAGGACCACCGCGTCGACGCGGGAGTCGACCAGCACCTGGCGCGACCACGTCACGGGGGCGGCCACGACGCGGTTGGAGGTGAAGACCCCGGCGGCGACCCGTTCGGGGCCGGTGTTGACCACGAGCGCGACGTCGCGCGCTCCGGTCGACTTGAGCCCGGCGGCGACGCCGGACGCGACGAATCCCTGCGCTGCGGTGACGCTCATGGCGCGACCCCGATCGTGCTCAGGCCCAGGGTCTCCTCCAGACCGAGGGCGACGTTCATGGACTGGAGGGCCGCGCCGGCGGTGCCCTTGACCAGGTTGTCGATGGCGCACACGACCACGACGCGGCCCGCCTTGCCGTCGACGGCCACCTGCATCAGCGCGGTGTTGGCACCGAGCGTCGCGGCGGTCGTGGGCCACTGCCCCTCCGGCAGCAGGTGGACGAACGGCTCATCGGCATAGGCGGCCTCCCACGCGTCGCGCACGGCCTCGACGTTGACGCCGGGCGCGAGCGGCGCGGTGACCGTCGCGAGGATCCCGCGGGCCATCGGCACCAGCGTGGGGGTGAAGCTGATCCTCACCTCGCCTGCGCCGGCGGACTCGAGGTTCTGGATGATCTCCGGGATGTGGCGGTGCGAGCCACCGACCGCGTACGGCACCGCCGCACCGAGGGCCTCGGAGGCGAGCAGGTGCGGCGCGAGCTTCTTCCCCGCGCCGGAGTAGCCGTTGGCGAGCACCGCGACGATGTCGCCGGGCTCCACCACGCCGGCGGCGACGCCCGGCTGGAGGGCGAGCGTGACCGCCGTCACGTTGCACCCGGGCACGGCGACGCGGCGAGCGCCGGGCAGCGCCTCCCGCTGGTGCCCGGTGGCTGTGATGAGCTCGGGCATGCCGTAGGGCCACGTGCCGGCGTGCTCGCCGCCGTAGTAGGAGGCCCAGGCCTGGGCGCTGGCGAGCCGATGATCGGCGCCGCAGTCGAGCACCAGGGTCTCGGCCGGCAGCTGCGCGGCGATCTCGCCGGAGGCGCCGTGCGGCAGCGCGAGGACCACCACATCGTGACCGGCGAGGTTCTCAGCGGTCGTGTCGACCAGCACGCGGTCGGCGAGATGGCGCAGATGGGGCTGGTGCGCACCCAGCGTGTCGCCTACGCTCGAGTGTGCGGTCAGGGCGCCGAACTCGACCTCGGGATGGGCCGAGAACACGCGCAGGACCTCGCCTCCGACATAGCCGGAGGCACCGGACACCGCGACCTTGATGCTCATGTGCATGACTATACATGCCAATGCATACTGTCGCGAGGCACCCCGTACGATGCACTCTGTGAGAGCGATCCAGGTGACACGGCATGGCGGCCCCGAGGTGCTGCAGCCCGCCGTGATCGACCGTCCTGAGGTCTCCCCCGGTCATGTGCTGGTGCGCGTCGAGGCCGCCGGCGTCAACTTCATCGACACCTATCAGCGGTCGGGTCTGTACCCGACGCCGACCCCGTTCGTGCCGGGGAAGGAGGGCGCGGGAGAGATCGTCGCGGTCGGAGAGGGCGTCGAGCACCTGGTCGAGGGCGAGGGCATCGCCTGGGCCTTCACCCAGGGCTCCTACGCCGAGTACGTCTCCGTGCCCGTCTCCGACGCGTACGCCGTTCCCGAGGACGTCGAGCTGGACATGGCCGCGGCGGTGATGATGCAGGGGCTCACGGCCCACTACCTGGCGACCTCCTCGTACGCGATCATGCCGGGCGACACGGTGCTGGTGCACGCGGCCGCCGGCGGGGTCGGGCTGCTGCTGACCCAGCTCGCGGTCGCGCGCGGCGCGACGGTCATCGGCACCGTCGGCTCCGAGGACAAGGCGCGCATCGCGCGGCAGGCCGGCGTGACCCACGCGGTCCGCTACGACCAGTTCGAGGACATGGCGACGGACCTCCCGGCGGCGGTCCGAGGGATCGCGCCCGAGGGCGTGGCCGCGGTGTACGACGGCGTCGGCCGAGCCACGTTCGACGGCTCGCTCGCCTGCGTCGCCCGCCGCGGCCACCTCGTGCTGTTCGGCGCCGCATCGGGCCCCGTCGCCCCGGTCGACCCCCAGCGCCTCAACGCCGCGGGCTCCGTGTACCTCAGCCGCCCGACCATGAAGGACTTCCTCACGACCCCCGAGGAGCGGGAGCAGCGCGCGAGCGACATCCTCAACGGCATCCTGCTCGGTGACCTCACGGTCCGCATCGATCGCGGCCTGAGCCTCGAGGAGGCCGCCGAGGCGCACCGGGCCCTCGAGGCACGCGAGACCACGGGCAAGGTGCTCCTGCACCCCTGACGGCCGCGGACGCGCCAACCGTAACCTTCCGGCAGGCCGATCGACACACGACCGTGACAATGTCCAGGCAGAATATGCCCATGCAGCATCTTCGCCTCCGCGTGATGCGCGACTCCGACCTCCCCGCGGTGACCGCGCTGAACGCCGCCGCCTCGCCTGCCCTCAACCTGCTGTCCGAGGACGAGATGCGGGAGCTGACCACCATGTGCGACGTCCGCCTGGTCGCGACGGGCGCGAGGCGCGAGGTGGTCGCGTTCCTCCTCAGCCTCGGCATGGGGCAGGCGTACGCGTCGGAGAACTACCGCTGGTTCGAGGAGCGAGGCGTCCGCCACCAGTACATCGACCGGATCGTGGTGTCGCCCACCGCCAAGGGCACCGGCGTCGGTCGCGCCTTGTACGAGTCCGTGTTCGAACGGGCCCGGGAACGCGGCGCGGCCGAGGTCACCACCGAGGTGTTCCTCGATCCCCCGAACCCCGGCTCGGTGGCGTTCCACGAGCACCTGGGATTCCGCCACCTGGGAGAGCAGCGGATCCGCGAGGGAAGCGTGCTGGTCGCGCTGCTCGCGCGCACCGTCTTCTGAGGTCGCTCAGGACCCCTGGGCCGCCAGCTGGTCCGCGCGCTGGGCGCGCGAGTCCACCAGCTGGCGCAGGGCGAAGGCGAGCACCCGCTCCTCGACGGCGAACCGGCGGGCGGTGAGCACGATCATGGCGCGGACCTCGTCGGTCTCGAGCGCGTCGCCGTCGGGACCGAGCAGGCTCCGGACGTACGCGACCACGTCGGCACCCGGGCGCAGCGGCGCGTGCACCATGAAGGCGATGGACTCCCAGGTGCCCGGGCCGAGACCGCGGACCGCGAGGAGCAGGTTCGCGACGGACGCCTCGCGCTCGCGGACGGCCTCCTGGAGCTCCTTGGCGTGGCGGATGCCCGTGCCCACGAGCAGCCGGGCCGCCTCGTGGATCACCTCGGCGCGGCGGCGCGGCACACCGAGGACGGTGGTGTCGCCCCAGCGCTCTCCGATCAGGTGCTGGATGCCGGCCGTGTCGGCATCGACGAGCCCCGTCAGGTCGTCGAGCAGCTTGCCTGGGCTGCGCCGCATGACGGTGTCCGCGATCTCCGCGACGGAGGCAGCAGGCACCTGCGACGCGAACACTCCAGTGATCAGCGCGAGCTCGCACTGGGCGGGATACCCCCAGGGGGCGGCGTCACGCCACGACCCCGGCAGGACCTCCCCCAGCGCCGCCCTCAGATTCGGCACAAGGTCCTCGACCATGGCCTCACGCTACCCCCAGCGCCGTTCCTCCACCACCCCCGGTTCGGCCACGATCCGGTCACGGACGCGCGGGGGTCTCCGCGCACCATAGTCTCGGAGCATGCGGATCCTCATCGTCGGCGGCACCGGGCTCATCTCGTCGGCACTGGCGCGCGCCGCCGGCACATCAGGCCACGAGCTCCATCTGGTCACGCGCGGGACGTCGGCGACCGCGCCCCCACCGCCGGGCGCGCACAGCATCCACGTGGACGCCACCGACGCGGTGTCGCTGCGCAACGCCCTGCACGGGATGCGGCTCCGCGGCGAACGCTTCGACGCGGTGGTGCAGTTCATCGCGTTCGACCCCGCGCACGTGGCGGCCGACGTCGAGACCTTCGCCCCGCTGACGGACCAGTACGTGCTGATCGCCACGTCGGCGGCGTACAAGACCTTCGACCACCTGCATCCCCTCACCGAGGACACCGAGCAGGAGAACCTGTTCTGGGAGTACGCGCGGCTCAAGATGGAGGCCGAGGCCGTGCTCCGCGAGCACGCGGCGGCAGCGGGCCTCGGATGGACGATCGTGCGGCCCGCGCACACCTACGGCCCCTCCAAGATCCCGGCTTTCACCGCCAACTCCCGGCACCCCTGGACGCTCGTGGACCGCATGCGTCGCGGCGCCGACATCATCGTCCCCGGCGACGGCACCTCGCTGTGGACGCTCACCCACGCGACCGATGTCGCGACCGGCATCCTCGGGCTGCTCGGCAACGCGGCGGCCCTGGGCGAGGCCGTGCACATCACGTCGGACGAGGCGCTGACCTGGAGCGGCATCTACGCGGCGATCGCGCGCGCCGCCGGGCTCTCGCCGGACCGGCTCGCGCGGCAGACCGTCCACGTGCCATCGGAGGCGCTGATGGCCGCGATGCCGTGGGAGGAGGGGTCGATCCGCGGCGACAAGATGCACCCCGCGGTGTACGACACCGCGAAGCTGCGCCGCCTGGTCCCCGGCTGGGAGGCGCGAGTCCCGTTCGCCCGCGGCGTCGCGGAGTCGATCGCATGGTTCGAGGCGGACCCGGCCCGACAGACCGTCGACGCGGCCGCGAACGAGACTCTCGACGCTCTCGCCGCGATCTACCGCGACGCGCTCGCGCGGGCGCACCACCTGTCGGCCATGCGCGGCCACGAGGGATGAGCGACCAGGAACCCCGCGGTCGGGACCCGGAGGTCGCGTTCCCGCTCGCGATCGTGTCGACCGCGCTCGGCGTGGTGGGGCTCACCGTCCCGGTGCTGGCCTGGGTCGCGACGGCTCTGGCGGTCACGTCCTACGTCCTCAACACTCCGCACGCTCCGACCCGCACGCTGGCGATCATCGGCGCGGCCTTCGGGCTGGTGGGCATCGCGATCCCGTTCGTGGGCTGAGCCGAGCGGGCGCGCCTGGGGCGCATCGTCACGCGACGATGCGACAATTCCGGCGACGGCACCGCACCTGGCGGGCCCGACGCAGCAGGGGGTTCCTCATGACGCGCACCGGCCGCACCCACCGGGGTCTGACGCTCGTCTCGGCCGCCGTGATCCTCGTCGTGGCGGGCTGCACGGGCTCGGGAGGCGCGGCGAGCCCGACATCGAGCGCTCCTCCCGCCACCGAGGCGCCGATGCCGACATCGTCCGCGAGCCCCGCCCCGACGCCCGGCGGGGAGACCCCCGCACCCGCCGCCTCGTCCAGCTCCACCGCCGATGCCGGTGACGACGAGTTCTGCACCCTCATGATCGACGCGATGACGGCGCACCGGACCGCCGCCGAGGAGGTCCAGGCCGGGCTGCGGCTGCTGCTCGACAAGGACGCGGTGGCCGCCGACGACACCGCGGGGGTCAACGCCGCCGGCGAGGTGATCGTGACCTACGGCACCCGCTCCGCCGCGCTCTACGCCGAGGGCGCCGCCGTGGTGGGCGACGCCGGCGCGGCGGCCGACCTCGAGGCCATGGTGACCTTCGAGGAGCTCTTCACGGAGCCGGTGGGCCAGGCGCTGGCCGGCCTCGACTCGCTCGACGGCGCGGCCGCGGAGATCGCTGCCGTCACGGCGGACGAGGCGGTCCAGGAGGCCATGACGGCGGCCGCCGAGGCCTCGCCGGACCTGGCCCTCTACATCGCCGACCGCTGCGGCATCGAGGTCGCGGAATCCGACCTGGCGCCGGCAGGCGGCCTCGGCTGAGCCTCAGTCGGACGATGCGCGGGGCGGGTTGACGGCGTCGCCCAGGCAGGTGAGGTCGGAGTCCGCTGTCACCTCGAAGGCCTCGAACGCGTCGTCCGCGAGGATCGCGTCGATCAGCGCGCGCGAGCCGCCCACGAGGGTCGAGTCGAGGTCGATCTCGGTGCCGAGCACCCAGGCGCGGTCGCGCGGCCAGATCAGCTGCGGTGACGGATCCCTCCCCCATGTGCGCGACCAGCCGATGCCCACCGCGTACCCCCAGTCCGGATCCTCGAGCTCCGACAGCGCGCAGGCGATCCGGAGGTAGGTCCGGCCCGGCAGACGCAGGAGGTGAGGGTCCGTGAGCGCCCGCGTCACCTCCGGCGAGACCGCCGGCGGCTCCGGAACCGCTGCGGGAGGCGCCTCGCCGTCACCCTCCCAGGCGATGTAGACCATCCCCGAGCCGGGGTGGAGATTGCCCCAGCCCTCCCATACGGCGAGCACCGCATCGTCCGGAGTCGACGTGCCGGCCGCGAGCAGCGGCGCCAGCCGCGCGAGCAGCGCAGGCTCGAGCCACCCCTCCTGAGGCGGCCGCACCTCCCAGGCGCCGATCGAGGTCTCGTGCTCGCGTGAGGCGAGGGACCCGTACTGGACCTCCGGGTGCATGATGGCGCCCACCGCGGCCGCGACCTGGGTCCAGGTCCACGCGCGCTCGTCCACCACCCGCGGCACCACTCCCTCGCCGCGGTCGGTCCAGTCGAGCAGCCGCCCCTCGAGGGGATGAAGGATCCGGGCGTAGGCGTCCCAGCCGGTGCCGACCACGCCGCCGACCGCTCCCCAGCCGTGCAGGCGCCGCTCCAGCCACTCCCCCTCGTGCGAGCCGAGCAGGACCCTCACGACCGGCGCTCGCCCAGCAGCAGCCGGTAGATCGCGAGGTCCTCGTCGCTGTACACGCAGAAGGTGACGTCGTTGACGTCCGGCGCCGACGCGAGCGCCTGCGCGACCGCGCGGGTCGCGATGCGGGCGGCGCGCTCCTTCGGGTAGCCGTAGACGCCCGTGGAGATCGCAGGGAACGCGATCGAGTGCACGCCATGGTCCTGCGCGATCTCGATGGCCCGGGTGTAGCAGGACGCGAGCAGCGCGTCCTCGCCCGAGTCGCCGCCCTCCCACACGGGGCCGACGGCGTGGATGATCCACTTGGCCGGGAGCGCGTGGCCGTAGGTGATCTTCGCCTCGCCCGTCCGACAGCCGCGCAGCGCGCGGCACTCGTCGAGCAGCCCCGGACCGGCGGCGCGATGGATCGCCCCGTCCACGCCCGCGCCGCCCAGCAGCGACTGGTTGGCCGCGTTGACGATCGCGTCGACGGGAAGGGTGGTGATGTCGGCGAGCCGTGCCCCCATGACGGCGGTCATGGCGCGAACCTACCGGAGCGACGCCCCGACGGTCGACTCCCCCGGGCAGCCGTCGCGCTCTGGGCGAACCTCGGAACATCCGCACGCGGAGCGGAGTTGCCTCTCAGGACACCCCACGACCCCCGGAGGACACCCCATGACCTGGACCGCGGCCGACATCCCCGATCAGAGCGGACGCGTCGCGGTGGTGACCGGCGCCAACGGTGGGCTGGGCCTCGCGTGCACCATCGCCCTCGCACGCCGAGGCGCCCACGTGGTGATGGCGGCGCGCAGCCCCGAGAAGACGGACGATGCGCACGCCGCGGTCCTCGCCGCGGTGCCGGGGGCGTCGCTCGAGACGGTCCCGCTCGACCTCGCCTCGCAGGAGTCAGTCCGCTCGGCCGGCCGGACCATCGCCGACCGGCACGGGGCGATCGACCTGCTGCTCGCCAACGCCGGGGTGATGGCCATGCCCGAGGGCCGCACCGCGGACGACTTCGAGACCCAGCTCGCCGTCAACCACCTGGGCCACTGGACGCTCATCGCGGAGCTGCTCCCGCGCCTCATGGAGGCCCCGGCCGCGCGGGTCGTCACCACCACCTCGATCGCTCGCCTCAACGCGGACCCGGTGGATCCCGCGAACCCGCATCTGGACGGCGAGTACGAGGACTGGAAGGCCTACGGGCGGTCCAAGCTCGCGGCGGTGCACCTCGCCGTCGGCCTCGACCGGAGGCTGCGGGCGGCGGGCTCGACGGCGCGCGCGCTCGTGGCCCACCCCGGCATCTCGCACACCGACCTGCAGAAGCGCACCGTGCGCGAGGGTGGTGGCGGGACCCAGGGACCCTTCTGGGAGCGCTACGCCGAGCGGCGCGGCATGGACCCCGCGCGCGGGGCCCTCTCGCAGCTCCGGGCCGCCACCGACCCGCGCGCCGAGGGCGGCACGCTGTACGGACCGCGGTGGGGCGTGACCGGCGCCCCGACGCGACGACCGCTGCTCACCCGACGCGGCATGGACGGAGCGATCGCCGCCCTCTGGACGGCGTCGGAGGAGCTGACCGGCGTCGCGCTCGAGGTGCCCGCGGAGGTGACGCGGTGACGGACCAGGCGTCGGCCGCGGACGCCCTGGTGTTCTTCGGGGCGACCGGCGACCTGGCGCGCAAGCAGATCTTCCCCGCGCTGTACGGCATGGTGGCGCACGGCGAGCTGGACGTGCCCGTGGTCGGGGTCGCGTTCTCGCAGTGGAGCGTCGACGACCTGCGGGAGCGCGCCCGCAGCTCGGTGACGGCGGCGTTGCCGGACGCGGACCCCGAGGTGCTCGACCGGCTCATCGGGCTGCTGCGCTATGTCGACGGCGACTACCGCGACCCGGCCACGTTCGAGGCGCTGCGCGACGCCTTGGAGGGGAGGCATCGTCCCGTCCACTACCTGGCCATCCCGCCGGCGCTGTTCGGGACCGTCGTGCAGGGGCTCGCCTCGGTCGATCTCGACCGGGACGCGCGCGTGGTGGTCGAGAAGCCGTTCGGCCGCGACCTCGCGAGCGCACGCGAGCTCGACGCGGTGGTGCGCTCCGCCTTCCCCGAGGAGTCGATCTTCCGGATCGACCACTTCCTGGGCAAGGAGGAGATCATGAACCTCCTCTACTTCCGCTTCGCGAACTCGTTCCTCGAGCCCGTGTGGAACCGCGACCACGTCGCGAGCGTCCAGATCACCATCGCCGAGGACTTCGGCGTGCAGGGGCGAGGCCCGTTCTACGAGTCCGCGGGGGCGCTGCGAGACGTGATCGAGAATCACGTCTTCCAGATCGTCGCGCTGCTCGCCATGGAGCCGCCCGCGTACCAGGGGTACTTCGCCGTGCACCAGGCGAAGGCCAACGTGTTCCGTGCGATGCGGCCGCTCACCCGCCACGACATCGTCCGCGGTCAGTTCGAGGGCTTCCGCGAGGAGCCGGGGGTGTCACCGACGTCCGACACCGAGACCTACGTCGCTGCGCGGCTGTTCATCGACTCGTGGCGGTGGGCGGGCGTGCCCTGGTACCTGCGGACGGGCAAGAAGATGCCGACCACCGCTCACGAGGTGGTCGTGGAGTTCAAGAAGCCGCCGCAGCCGTTGTTCGACGACGCGATGATGGCGCAGCGGCCCAACCACCTGCGGTTCCGCCTGCAACCCGACGGCGAGATCGCCCTGGGCGCGCGCATCAAGACGCCCGGGGAGGAGTTCGTCGGCGAGCAGCGCGAGCTGACGGTGCCGACCGCGGGCGCCCAGGCACGCCGTCCGTACGAGCGGCTGCTCGGCGACGCCCTCCAGGGCGACCGCGCGCTGTTCACCACCGAGGACTCGGTGGAGGCGGCGTGGACCGTGGTCGACCGCGTGCTGACCGACCATGCGCCGGCCATCCGGTACCAGCCGGGCACCTGGGGCCCCGCGGAGGCGGACACCCTGATCGGAGCGGACGGGCCGTGGTACGAGCCCAAGGGAAGGAAGGCCTGACATGCAGCTGGGGATGATCGGACTCGGACGGATGGGCGCGGGGCTGTCGCGCCGGCTGCTGCGGGACGGCCACACCGTCGCCGTGCACGACGTCGACCCCGCCGCGATCGACGCGCTCGCAGTCGACGGCGCGGTGCCGATCCGCGAGCTCTCCGGATTCGTCGAGGCGCTCGAGGCGCCCCGAGCCGTGTGGGTGATGGTGCCCGCGGGAGCGATCACCCAGCGGGTGATCGCGTCCCTCGCCGACGTGCTCGAGCCGGGCGACGCCATCATCGACGGCGGCAACAGCTACTACCGCGACGACCTCGACCACGCCGCGATGCTCGGCGAGCGTGGGATCCACCTGGTCGATGTCGGGACGTCGGGAGGCGTCCACGGCCTCGAGCGAGGGTTCTCGCTGATGATCGGCGGGGACGATGCGGTGGTCGCGCGGCTCGCGCCGGTGTTCCGGACGCTGGCGCCCGGGGTCGACGCCGCACCGCGCACCCCCGGCCTCACGGGCGAGCCGGTCCCCGGCGAGGAGGGGTGGCTGCACTGCGGCCCGGTGGGCGCGGGGCACTTCGTGAAGATGGTGCACAACGGTGTCGAGTACGGGCTCATGGCCGCGTACGCCGAGGGGCTCAACGTGCTGCGCAACGCGAACATCGGGTCGCGAGAGCACGCCCAGGACGCGGAGACGGCCCCGCTGTCGCATCCCGAGCACTACCGCTTCGACATCGACACCGCCGCGGTGGCGGAGGTGTGGCGCCGAGGGTCCGTGGTCGGGTCGTGGCTGCTGGACCTCACCGCCGCCGCGCTGCGGGAGGACCCGGACCTGGCCGCGTACTCGGGCCAGGTCTCGGACTCGGGCGAGGGCAGGTGGACGTCGATCGCGGCCATCGAGGAGGGCGTGCCGACGCCCGTGCTCACCACCGCGCTGTACTCGCGGTTCGCGTCACGGGACCTCGACGACTACGCCCAGAAGGCTCTGTCCGCGATGCGGAAGGGATTCGGCGGCCACGAGGAGAAGCCCACGGGCGAGTGAGCGGCACCTGAGCGGCACGGGTGAGGGTGCCGTCCGCGCCCGCTGCTGAATTCATGCACGAGCGGACGTGCGCGGGCCGCCCGCGCGCTCGTGCATGAAGGAGGGAGCGGCGACGGCGGGACTCCCTCGTGACGCGCCGCGCGGCACGCCGGGCGGACCGGGCGATGGACCGGACGGGGTCCGGAGGGCCGGCGCCCGGTCGCGCCTCACAGGGAGGCGCGACCGGGGGCCAGCGGGGCGGTGCGTGCGGCGCGGAGGCGCCTGGCGAGGCGCAGGTGCGCGCGCAGCGCACGCATCCTGAGCGACCACGAGGACCGACGGGAGGGCGGGGCCTCCCGCTCGGCCGCGCGGTCCGCGTGAAGCAGCTCGGGATGACGGGAGTAGTACAGCGCGAGCCTGGACTGAGGCTCGAGAGGGTTGGAGTGCATGAGAGTCACCTTCGGGGCGTGCGGTCGCGTGGCGACCGCCTCCGGGCACGGACGACCGTGCCACGGAGAGGACGATGTGCATCGCACCGCCGAGGCGACGGTCGAGCGTCGCGTCAGGAGTGCGGAGGCGCTGCGCCGTGAGGCGAGCGCAGGGCCCCGGACGGGGCGGCGAGGCGGGCGGTCCGCTAGGCCGTGAGGCCGAATGCTTCGCGCGCGAATCGCGCACAGGTGGGACCGTCGACCACCGGGCCGGTCAGGCGCGTGGGCGCGACCGAGCCGCTGAGGACAAGATCGTCGATGAACGTCATCATGAGGGTCGCACCCCCTTCCGTGTAGTGTCTCCGGCCCGACCGGACGCCGGGCCGTGGGCCAGTCAACACCCTGGCAGACGAAAGCGCCAGGACATTTTGCGCAATCGTGATATTGCGCCCGTCGAGGCCTGCCCGATCCCCTCAGAACAGGGTGAGGGGATCGACCGCCGACGACGGCGCGGCGGCGGCCCGACGCCACTCCCCCGCGTCGTCACGGGCGTTCGCGCGGGACGCCACCGATCCGGTGTTCGGGTCCTCCGGCGCCCGCGCCAGACCATGCTTCGCGATGATCGGTCTGATGCGCGAGGCCAGCCAGCGCCGGTACTCCTTCGGTGCATAGGCGCCGTCCCCGTACAGCTCGCGATAGCGCGGGATCAGGTCGGGACGATGCGCATGGAGGTACTGGGCGAACCACTCCTTCACGCCGGGCCGCAGGTGCAGCGCGGTGTACGTCACCGAGGACGCGCCGGCCTCCTTGATGCGCGCGAGCGCCGCGTCGAGGTGCGCCTCGGAGTCGGTCAGGAACGGCAGGACCGGCATCATGAACACGGCGACCTCGAAGCCCTCCGCGGCCGCGGCCGCCACGGTGGCCAGCCGCGCCTGCGCGGTGGGAGTGCCGGGCTCGATGGCCTGCTGGAGCTCGTCGTCGACGATCGCGATCGAGATCCCCAGGTCGACGGGCACGGACTCGCGCGCCGCCGCGAGCAGGGGAAGGTCGCGGCGCAGCAGCGAGCCCTTGGTGAGGATCGACAGCGGGGTCCCCGCGTCCGCGAGCGCGCGGACGATCCCGGGCATCAGCCGATAGCGGCCCTCGGCGCGCTGGTACGGGTCGGTGTTGGTGCCGAGCGCGACGTGCTCGCGCTCCCACGACGGCTTCGCCAGGTCCCTCCGCAGCGCGTCGACGATGTTGATCTTCACGACGATCTGGCTGTCGAAGTCGCGCCCGGCATCGAGCTCGAGGTACCGATGCGACGGGCGGGCGAAGCAGTAGGCGCAAGCGTGCGAGCAGCCGCGATACGGGTTGATGGTCCAGGTGAAGGGCACCGCGCTTCCGGGACCGACCCGGTTCAGCGCGCTCTTCGCGAGCACCTCATGGAACGTGATCCCGGCGAACTCGGGCGTCTGGACCGTCCGCACGACCGTCGACAGCCGCGCGAGCGCCGGCAGCGCATCGTCCGTCTCGGCGCGCAGCGCCTGACCCTCCCACCGCATGCCGCCATTCGAACAGGTGTTCGAGTCGAGGTCAACCCTCCACGCCGACGCGATCGACCTCGAGGGACACCTGCGGCGACGCACCCGCGGGAACCTCGAAGCCGTAGGACAGCACGGTGACGTCCCATTCCTCGGGGCGCGACAGTGTCCAGCTCACGCCGTCGGCGGCGAGGCGACCGCGCACGGCGTCTCCCCCGCAGGTCCCCGAGATGAACGTCGGCGGCTCCGTCACGGCGGATGCGTCCTCGAGAGCCACCGGAGCGAACGGCACCGTGGCCGAGCACGCGGCCGCCGTCGGATCCGAGGCCGCGTAGGCCTCGCCGCTCGCCGCCGGATCGAGCGTGAGCCGCACCAGGATGGGATCCGGCTGGTCGTCGCGCCCCTCCCACGGCCACCAGGAGTCGACCCGCTCGCCCGTGGACCAGACCCCGGTGACGAGCGCGACGTAGGAGTCGCCCGACGCGTCCGCCGCGTCGAGGTTCCGGTAGACCTCGACGCAGACGTCGAGCGCCCCGGAGTACGACTGCGACAGCGCCTGCCACGGGCGCGCATGCACCGACGCCCACACAACGGTGTCGACGCACTCCCCCGAGGATCGCTCGAAGTCGCCCGTGATCACCGGCAGCGGCATCTCGGCCGCCGCGCGCACCTCCGGCGCGGACCCGAGCGTGTCGGACCTCCACCAGAACCAGCCGATCGCGACCAGCACCAGCGTCACCAGGATCGTCACCACCGCGCGCACGCAACCCCCTCGCCCGCGGTCGCACGACCGCTCCCACGCCGAGCATAGGGCCCGCACCCTCCTGCGCCGCGGAGGCGCCGCACGGTCATGGCCCGTGACCTACGTCCCTTTTACCTTCCCTTGGAGAACGGCAGACTCGCCGATGAGGGCGCACCATGGGTGGTGTGCCCTCCCCTGCGAGACGAAGGAGCCGAGCATGACCGTGGTGGAGCACCGCAGCTACCTGGACCAGCTGACCCTCGCCCCCGAGGTGCGGGCCGCGCTGGAGACCGCTCCGGCGGTCATCATCCCCGCGACGCGCGCCGAGCTCTACGAGCTCACGCTCGGCCCGGACGGCGGACCCGTGTTCTCGGTCGACTACGACGTCGACGGCGAGGTCATCACGGAGGCGACCGTGACGCGCTGCCGCAACGGCGCCGCCGTCAACTACCCCGAGGACTACATGCGCCGGCGTGACCCGAAGTGCATGGTGATCGCGGACGACCGCCCGACGGACAAGGACCGGTTCGCGGACCGGTTCGGCCACGGCTTCGCGGAGACCCGGCAGGAGACCCTCGACTGGCTCTCGCGGCAGGAGCTGATCGTGGTGCCGTTCAAGGCCGGAGGCCCCACCTACGGGTCGCCGTCGATCGCGATCGTGCCGCGCAACGCCGCGTTCTTCGCGACCGCGCTGGTCGACCTCCAGGGCTGGGTCACGTTCGAGCAGCTGGGCGAGTTCGCCCCGCGCGGCATCGTCTACGTCGCTCCCCCGTTCCGTCACACCCACTTCGACGGCCGGCAGGTCGTGGTCCACGACCGCTCCGAGACGCTGCACGAGATCTTCGCCTACAACCTCTACCCGGGCCCGTCCGCCAAGAAGGGCGTGTTCTCGATCCTGCTCGACATCGGCGAGCAGGAGGGCTGGATCACCGCCCACGCCTCGTCGGTGCGCGTCACCACGCCCTACGACAACGAGACGGTGATCATGCACGAGGGCGCCTCGGGCGGCGGCAAGTCCGAGATGTGCCAGGAGCTCCGCCGCGAGCACGACGGCCGCATCCTGCTCGGCACCAACGTGGTGACCCAGGAGCCGTACCTCATCACCCTGTCGGAGACCTCCGACCTCGCGCCGGTGACCGACGACATGACGCTGTGCCACCCGGCGGTGCAGGACGGCAGCGGCAAGATGGTGGTCGCGGACGCCGAGGACGGCTGGTTCGTCCGCGTGGACAACCTCAAGAACTACGGCGAGGACGTGCACTTCGAGCGCGCCGTGATCCATCCCGACGAGCCGCTGATCTTCTTCAGCATCGACGGCGTCGCCGACGCGACCGCGCTGCCGTGGGAGCACACCCCGGACTCCACCGGGAAGCCGTGCCCGAACCCTCGCGTGGTGATCCCCCGCCGCATGGTAAAGGGCGTGGTCAACGACCCCGAGCCCGTCGACGTGCGCACCTTCGGGGTGCGGATGCCGGCCTGCACGGCCGACGCCCCGAGCTACGGGATCATGGGTCTCACCCACTTCGTGCCGCCGTCGATCGCGTGGCTGTGGCGCCTCATCGCTCCCCGGGGGGACAAGAACCCCTCGATCGGCGAGGCCGCCGACGCCGTGAAGAAGCTCGAGCACGGCGGGATGGTCTCGGAGGGCGTGGGCTCCTACTGGCCCTTCTCGACCGGCACCAAGGTCGAGGCCGCGAACCTGCTGCTCGCCCAGATCACGGAGTTCACCCGCACCCGCTACGTGCTCACCCCCAACCAGCACGTCGGCGCCTACAAGGTGGGCTTCTCGGCGGAGTGGCTGACGCGCGAGTGGCTCGCCCGCAAGGGTGGCGGACGGATGCGCGCCGAGAACCTCGAGCCCGCCCGCTGCGCGCTGTTCGGGTACGCGCCGCGGGAGATCACCCTCGACGGCCAGCCCGTTCGCCGCACGCTGCTGCGACCGGAGCTGCAGTCGCAGGTCGGCACCGCCGCCTACGACGCCGGCTGCGCGATCCTCACGGGATTCTTCAAGGCCGAGCTCGGGCAGTACCTCACCGACGATCTCGACCCGCTGGGACGGCGGATCATCGAGGCCTGCCTCAGCGACGCCACCGTGGAGGACTACGAGGCGCTGACGCCGATGTACCTGTAGCGGTTGACGGCGCGCGCCGGGCGGCGCACGGTGGGCGCATGAGCGAACCCGCCGGCGCCGTCCAGCTGCGCCTCGTCGTCCACGCCGAGGACCTCGACGCCGCCGTCGCGTTCTTCCGCGACGCGCTCGGCCTGCCCGCGGAGCTCGACCTCACCTCGCCCACGGACGGCCCCGGCGAGGATGCGCGGGTCGTGGTGCTCGGGGCCGGGCGGGCGACGCTCGAGCTCGTCAACACGCCGCAGCGCGCGCTCATCGACTCCCTCGAGGTGGGGCGTGACGCCTCGCGCGAGATCCGGGTCGCGCTCGAGGTCGACGATGCGGCGGACGCCTCCGCGCGGGCCGTCGCCGCCGGCGCCGTCGAGGTCGCGCCGCCCACCCCCACCCCGTGGGGCTCCCTCAACGCGCGCCTTGAGGGGCCCGCCGGGCTGCAGCTCACGCTGTTCCAGCAGGTCGAGCCCGAATAGGGCGCGATAGCGTGGAGCGAGAGGCGCCCCGGCCGCCTCGCCGACGTTCGACGAGGCGGCCACGCCGCCGCTGGGAGGCGCGATGGCCGCGACCGCGGGTCCCGAACCGTCGACGCGCGCCGCGGGCGACGTCGCCGCCGACGTCCGCACCGACCGCGAGGCGGGACTGGCTCCGGAGGATGCCGCGGCGCGGCTCGCGCACGACGGCCCGAACGCGCTGACGGCCGCGCCGCCCGTTCCCGCGTGGCGGCGGCTGCTGGCCCAGCTCGCCGACCCCCTGGTGTACCTGCTCGTCGGAGCCGTCGCCCTCTCCCTGCTCGCCTGGTCCGTCGAGGGCCGGGACGGCCCTCCCTACGACGCGATCGTGGTCGCGCTCGTGATCGTCGCGAACGCGGTGATCGGCTTCGCGCAGGAGCGCCGATCCGCGCGCGCCGTCGAGGCGCTGCAGAGGATGGCGGCGCCGCACGCGGTGGTCGTCCGCGGAGGCGACCGCGTCACGGTGCCGGCCTCCGCGGTCGTGGTCGGCGACCTGCTGGTGCTCGCCGAGGGTGACGCGATCGCCGCCGACGCGCGCGTGGTCGCGGGCTCGTTGTGGGTCGCCGAGGCCGCCCTCACCGGGGAGAGCGCACCCGTCGAGAAGTCCTCCGCGGCGCTGCGCGCCCCCGCCGCGCTCGGGGATCGGAGCTCGATGGTCTTCGCCGGCACCGCCGCCACGCGCGGCTCCGCGACCGCGATCGTGACGGCCACCGCGATGGACACCGAGACGGGACGCGTCGCCGCGATGCTCGAGTCCACGCCCGACGACCCGACACCCCTCCAGCGCGAGATCGCACGGCTCGGCCGGACGCTCGGCCTCGTCGTGGTGGTGATCGCGATCGTGGTGGTGGGCTCGGTGCTCCTCACCCGGGACGTGGACGGGCTGCCGGGCCTGGTCGACGTGCTGTTCCTGGGCGTGGCTCTCGCGGTGGCGGCGGTGCCCGAGGGCCTGCCGGCCATCATGTCGGTGGTGCTCGCGCTCGGGGTGCAGCGGATGGCGGGCCGCAACGCGATCGTCAAGGATCTCGCGTCCGTCGAGACCCTCGGCTCGGCCTCCGTGATCTGCTCGGACAAGACGGGCACCCTCACGGAGAATCGGATGGCCATCACCCAGGTCGTCACGGCGTCGGGCGGCTCCCCGGTGGACGGGGCCGACCCCCTCGGACGACGCGCCGTCGCGCTGGGCGCGCTGGCGTCGGACGCGACCGAGCGTGCCGACGGCCGCCTCGACGGCGACCCGACGGAGGTCGCCTTCCTCGCCGCGGCACGCGCGCACGCATCACCGGAGGACCAGGGGTCGCTCACGCGCCTGGACTCCGTGCCGTTCAGCTCCGAGCGCCGGCGCATGTCGGTCCTCGCGGGCGCCGGCGACGGCGCCCGGACCCTGGTCGTCAAGGGGGCGCCCGACGTGGTGCTCGATCGCTCCGCGCGCCAGGAGACGGCCGAGGGCGACATGCCGCTCGACCCGGATCGGCGCCGCCGCGTCGAGCGTGCCCTCGAGGAGCTGGCCGGCCGCGGCATGCGGACCCTCGCGGTCGCGGTGCGGGAGGCGGGGGACGCGCCCGCGGCGTCCGAGGAGCTCGAGCGGGAGCTGACGCTGGTCGGCCTCGTCGGCATCGTGGACCCGCCGCGCGACGCGGCGCGACTCGCCGTCGCCGAGGCGCAGCGCGCGGGGATCAGGGTCGTGATGATCACCGGCGACCACCCGCGCACGGCGGTCGCGATCGCGGGAGACCTCGGCATCGTCGCCACCGACGCACCCGCGCTCACGGGCGCGGACCTCGACGGCCTGGACGACCAGGCGCTCGCCGACGCGGTCGGCGACGTGTCCGTCTACGCCCGCGTGGCGCCGGAGCACAAGCTGAGGATCGTCGACGCGCTGCAGGCACGCGGCGCGGTCGTCGCCATGACCGGTGACGGGGTGAACGACGCGCCCGCGCTGCGCAGCGCCGACATCGGGGTCGCGATGGGGCGCGGCGGCACGGAGGTCGCGCGGGAGGCCGCGAACATGATCCTCACCGACGACGACTTCGCGACCATCGTCGAGGCCGTCCGCGAGGGGCGCGGGATCCTCGACACGATCACCCGGTTCCTGCGCTTCCTGCTCGCGTCCAACCTGGGCGAGGTCCTCGCGGTCTTCCTCGGCGTGCTCGCGGCGTCATGGCTCGGGCTGATCGCCGCGGACGGCGCCGTGCTCGCGCCGCTGCTCGCGACACAGATCCTGTGGATCAACCTCCTCACCGACCTGGGCCCGGCGCTCGCCGTGAGCGCGGAGGAGTACGCCGACGACCTCATGGACAGGCGTCCGCGGCCGCTGGGCACGCCGCTGATCGGGCGTCGGATGTGGGCCGGCATCGCGGTCACCGGGCTGGCGATGGCCGTGGTGACGCTCGCGACGTTCGACCTGCTCCTGCCCGGCGGCCTCATCGAGGGCACGGCCGACGTCGACACGGCGCGAACCGCGGCCTTCACGGTGCTGGTCATCGCGAACCTCACGGTGGTGTTCTCCGCGCGGTCCGAGACGGTCTCCGTCGCGCACCGGCTGCTCACCAACCCGTGGCTCTGGGGCGCGGTCGGGCTGTCGCTCACCCTGCAGGTCGCGGTGGTGCACGTGCCCGCGCTCAACAGCGCCTTCTCGACCGCTCCCCTCGACGCGCGGCAGTGGGCGGCGTGCGTGGCGCTCGCCATGGTGGTGCCGGCGGTGAGCGAGGTCCGCAAGGCGGTCCTGAGGTCCCGCGACCGGCGTGCCCGAGCGGCGGTAGGTTGACCGGGAGCACCGAGGAGGCGACGTGACCCGCGCGCATGAGATCAAGGCGGCGATGGCAGAGGTCCCCGTCGAGGACCCCGCACGGACGGAGTACGACAAGCTCGCCGCCGACGAGTGGTTCCGCTACCGCGCCGGCCCCGAGCTCGCCGACATGCAGCGAGCGACCCTCGCGCGCCTGCGGGACCTCAACGGCGCGTACTTCGAGGACCCGGAGGGCTCGACCGCGGCGCTCGCCGCGCTGGTCGGCGAGTGCGGGCCAGGGCTGGACTTCCGTCCGCCGGTCTACCTGGAGTACCGCGAGCGGGTGAGGTTCGGCAGCAACGTCTTCATCAACGCCAACCTCATGATCCTGGGCAGCGGGATCGTCACGATCGGCGACAACGCGCTGATCGGCCCCGATGCGCGGTTCTACACGGTCAACCACGCCTTCGACGTCGAGACCCGTCGCGAGGGCTGGGAGCGCGCCTTCCCCATCACGCTCGAGGCGGACGTGTGGCTCGGCGGCTCCGTCGTGATCTGCCCCGGCGTGACCATCGGGCGCGGCTCCGTGGTCGCGGCCGGCTCGGTGGTGACCAAGGACGTGCCGCCGATGACGGTGGTCGGAGGGAACCCGGCGCGGGTCCTCCGCACGCTGTGACCGGGCTCCTGCCGACCCAGAGGCCGCTCTCGGGCCCCCAGCTCGAGGCGCTGCTCGCGCCGCTCGGCCGGCCCGCGCACACGTGGCTGATGTCGGGCGGGACGTTCTCCGCCGTCCAGGGCGTCGAGCTCGACTCCGGCGAGACGGTCGTGGTGAAGACCTCGGTGCCGGAGGCGCTCGACGAGGCCGGCCGGTCACGGCTCCTCGGCTACGAGCATGACCTGCTGCGCGCGGAGCGCGATCATCTCGCGCTGGTGGCGGAGGTGCCCGACGTGCCGGCGCCCCGCGTCCTCGCGGAGGACTTCTCCCGTGCGATCGCCGACGTCGACGCGCTGGTGATGACGCTCGCGCCGGGCATGCCGTGGGATTCCGCCCGGGACGTGATGACCCCCGAGGCCAACGCCCGGGCCTTCGAGGAGGTCGGCCACGTGGTCGCCGCGCTCGCCGCCCAGACGGGGTCGCGGTACGGCCTGCCCGCCCGCGACTTCGTCCTCGGAGGCGCGACGATGCGCGGGTTCATGTCCGCGCTGATCGCGTCGGCGGCGGACGATGCGCGCGCCTGGGGCGTCGACATCGAGGCCGACCGCCTCCACGAGGCGGTGGAGGCGGCCGGCGACGCGCTCGACCAGGTCGAGACGCCGTCGCTGGTCCACGCCGACCTGTGGCATGGGAACGTCCTGGTGGATCCGCAGACGGGCCAGGTCACCGGCGTGGTCGACTTCGAGCGGTCGCTGTTCGGCGATCCGCTGTGGGGTCTGGCCGGCGGGGAGACGCACGCGTCCGGCGCGTTCGAGGCGGCGAAGGTGCGCGGCTACGAGGCCGCGACCGGCCGCCCCCTGGCGATGGACCGCGCCGCGGAGCGACGGGTCGCCCTGTACCGCCTGTGGTCGATGGCGGTGCAGCTGGTCGAGATCCATCCGCGGGGCTTCAGCGGCGACTGGATCGCCGGCCACGAGGCGTCGATCCGCGCGAACCGCGAGCGCCTGCACGCCATCCTCGACGTCTAGCCCGAGGCCTGGAGCGCGTCCAGGGCACGCAGCGCATCGTCCCGCCTGTCCCACGGCACGAAAATGTGGTCGTGGTGGAATCCGGCGACCACGTTCGCGCTGATCCCGACGTCGGCGAGCGCACGTGCGAAGGCCGCGGTGAGGCCCACCGCCTCGAGCGCCGAGTGCACCTCGAGGGTGATGCGCGCGGATCGGAACTCGTGCGCGGCGCCGGCCGCGCGCGCCTGCGCCTCCGGGACCACCCAGGTGGTGCCTTCCGCCTCCTCGACGGTGACCACGGGCGCGCAGCCGGCGGGAGCCACGTCGCCCGTGACCCACACGTAGGGCTCGGGGTCGAGCCGCGCGCTCATGGAGGAGATCAGCTCCGCCAGGTCCGTGATGGCCATGGCACCTACGGTACTCAGGCGCCCGCGAGCGCGAGCCGGGCGTCGCCGTCGGCGAGGATCATCGCGGTGCAGGCGCCCGGAGCGCCGTGGAGGTGCTCGAACGCGGCGTTGTAGCAGCCGAGCCACACGGTGGTCGCCCACGCGACCTCGGTCTCGTCCGCGGTGAACGAGCGCCCGGCCTCGCGCTCGTACGCCGCGAGGAGCGCCGCACAGCTCTCGATGTCCGCGATCGCGCCCTGCTCGAGGGTCGCGACGTGGTCCGCGGCGAGGTTGCCCACGTGCACCGCCTCGGGCAGGACCGCGATCGAGTCCCAGTCGTGCACGATCGGCCGCTCCCCCACCCAGCGGACGTTCTGACCGTTGAGGTCGGCGTGGCCCAGCACCCGGGGCAGGTCCGCCGCCAGCAGCCGGGCGCGGGCGGCACCGCCCAGCCGGACGAGGGAGGGCGGCAGATCGGCCTCGATGCGGTGCGGGTCCCAGCGCGACGATGCGGCGGGCGGCCAGACCCGGTCCGGATCGGCGTGGTCGTAGTGCATCCACGGGGGCGGCTCGAGCCCGGCGGCGTTCACGTCGCCGACCGCGGCGATGATCTGCGCCGACAGCCGCGCGTAGAGGTCCTGAGGCGAGCGCGGCGGCCGGGTCCGACCCTCCGGACGCCACGCCTCGGCGGTCAACCGCTGGTCGCCGTCGACGGGGTCGGGACCGGCGAGCAGGGCGGGAGTGTCGATGCCCGCGGCATCCGCGGCGCGGTGCGCGGCGGCGACGATCGCGAGCCGGCCGTCGTCGCCACGCCGCTTGATCGCGACGCGGCGGCCGTCGACGAGCTCGACACCCCACACCTCCGACATGGAGCGGGCCTCGAAGAAGACCTCGTGCGGCGACGCGCCGAGGGTCCGGGCGACCCACGCGGCGACCTGCGGATCGAGCGTCATGGCACGAGGCTAGCGAGGGTAGACGGCGATCACGCCGGCGTACGGGCCCAGGTAGGGCGTCGGCTCGGGAGCCCCCGTGATCCACAGTTGCGAGATCTGGCCGTCGAGGTACAGCGCGTCGTCGCAGCCGAGGACGTCGCGGAACAGCGTCGCGAAGTCCCACAGGTTGACGAAGCCGAGCGAGAGGGCCAGGTGAACGGTGGTCCCATCCGGACTGACGCCCACGCCGGAGCGCACCGCCGTGTTCACGCTGCCCTCCCGGAACTCGGGATGGATCTCGCCGTCGAGCACGAGCGCCGGGCCCGACTGGGTCGCGTACGTGACGCCCGCGGGGTCGTAGGCCGTGCTGTCGACCACCTCCGCGGTGCCGTCGTCGTGGACGGCGAAAACGGCGTTGGGCTTGAGATGGAAGTTGCCGCCGCCGTCGGCGAGGTTGAGGTCGCGAAGCACCTCGCCGTCGCTCACCAGCAGGCCGCCGGGTCGGAGGTCGTCGGAGAAGATCCCCGCATTGGTCAGCGCTGCGATCTCCGGGTGATCAGCCAGGTAGACGGCCAGATCGGTGCCGTCGTCCTCCTGCGGCCAGTCGACGCGGACCTCCCACTCCTCGAGCGGGAGGGTGAGCACCGCGAAGCGGTGACCGTCGACCTCCGGGTTGCTGAGCGTGCCGACGATCGCGGCGGGCTCGTCGCTCGCCGTGGGCGCGGACATGGACGATGCCGACGCGGCGGGCGACGCCGCGGTCGGGGTCGCGGTGGACGCGTCAGGCGCGGTCGCGCCGGAGCAGCCGGCGAGCAGCGCGGCGGCGGCGAGGGCGACGATCGAACGGGCGCGGAGCACCCGACGAGGCTACGCGACGGGAAGGCGGGAGGCCTCCCGTTCGTTCCACCCGCATCGTCCCCCATCGACCCGAGGAGCGCTCATGCCCACCGGCACCCTGTCCGACACCCCCGCCACCGTGACCGTCGCCGTGCTCGGCACGGGGATCATGGGCTCGGCGATGGCGCGCACCCTGGTGCGCGCCGGACACCGTGTGCGGGTGTGGAATCGGACCCACGCGCGCGCCGCCGAGCTCGCGGGCGACGGGGCCACGGTCGCCGTGACCGCGGCGGAGGCCGCGCACGAGGCGGACGTGGTCCTCTCGATGGTGCACGACGGCGACACGGTGACCGAGGTCATGCGGCTCGCCGCCCCCGGCGTGCGGCCGGGGGCGGTGTGGATCCAGTCCTCGACCGTGGGAGTCGAGGCGCAGCGCGGGATCGCCGAGCTCGCGCGTGAGCTCGAGGTCGTGCTGGTCGACGCGCCCGTGCTGGGCACGCGCGAGCCGGCAGAGGCCGGCCAGCTGACCGTGCTTGCGGCCGGTGCGGACGAGGCCCGTCCCGTCGCGCAGGCCGTGTTCGACGCCGTCGCGGCGCGCACCGTCTGGACGGGCGACGATGCGGCGGCAGGGTCGGCGCAGGCGCTCAAGCTCGTGGTCAACAGCTGGGTCCTCGCGGTGAACAACGCTGTCGGCGAGAGCGTCGCGCTGGCCGCGGGCCTCGGAGTCGACCCGCGGCTGCTCCTCGACGCCGTCGCGGGCGGCGGGCTCGACATGGGCTACCTGCGCCTCAAGGCCGGGCTGATCCTCGACGAGCGCCTCTCCCCTGCGTCCTTCGCGACGGAGACCGCCGCGAAGGACGCGGACCTGATCGTGGACGCCGCCGCGCGGGCCGGGGTGAGGGTCGACGCGCTCGCCGCGGCGGGCGGGCGCCTGCACCGCGCCGTCGGCGGCGGCCACGGCTCCGAGGACATGGCGGCGGCGTACTTCGCGTCGTTCGAGGGGTAGCGCGCCGGGAGCGGTCTCACCGCGTACGGTGGGCGCATGGTTCAGCACCCCGTCCGACTCGCCACCCGCGCGGATGCCCGCGCCGCGGCGCAGCTGCTGCACGACTTCAACAAGGAGTTCGACGCCCCCACCCCGGGACCGGAGGTGCTGGCGGCCCGGCTGGCACGGCTGCTCGACCAGGGGGACACGTTCGCCTACCTCGCGGGCTCGCCCGCGGTGGGGATCGCGCTGGTGACGCTACGTCCGAACGTGTGGTTCGACGGTCCGGTCGCTCTGCTCGACGAGCTCTACGTGCGCCCCGACCTGCGCGGGCGCACCATCGGCACCGACCTGATCCGCGCGGTCGCGGACTACTGCCGCGAGCTCGGCGTGGACTTCCTCGAGGTCAACGTCGACGAGGGCGACAAGGACGCGCTGCGCTTCTACGTCCACCACTCGTTCGCGCTGCGCCAGCCCGACACCGGCGAGCGGGCGTTCTACCTCACGCGCGCGCTCGGCTGATCGCCGCGGGGCGCTACGGTGCACCCATGATCGGCACGGAGCTCCACGTCACCCATGACGACGCACGCCTCCGGGTGGTGCTGTCCCCTGCCGCCGGGAGGCCCACGCTGGTGCTGCTGCACGGCATCACCGATGGCGCCGCGACCTGGGGCCGCGTCGCGGAGCGCCTGGCGGGGTGCTACTCGCTGGTGATGCCCGACGCGCGGGGCCACGGCGGCTCGAGCCGGATCACCGGCTCGATCGACATCGAGACGCTGGTGGACGACGCCGCGGCGGTGCTCGATCACCTCGCGACGGGTCGCGTGCTCGTGTGGGGCCACTCCATGGGCGCGGAGACGGCGGCCCGCCTCGCCGGCGCCCGCCCCGACCTGGTGCGCGCGGCCGTGCTGGAGGACCCGCCGTTCCACGACGCGCCCCCCGCGGAGGCGGCGGGCGGCGACGACGACCCGCACCTCGCCGCGTTCGTCGAGCTGCTTCACAGCGTGGGCGACATGACCCCGGAGCAGCGCATGGCGATGGCGCGCGCGTCGAACCCCGGCTGGCACGACGACGAGCTGGCGCCGTGGGCCGACACCAAGGCGGACTTCGACACCTCCGCGCTCACGCTGCTCGACGGCGGGCTGGGCCGCGACTGGCGGGCGGCCGTCGCCGCGATCGCGTGTCCGACGCTGCTGGTCACGGGCGACGCCGGCGCGATCGTGACGCCTGAGGTCGCGGCCGAGGCGGCCGCTCTCGCGCCGGCCGCGCGGGTCGCGCACATCGACTGCGCGGGCCACAGCGTGCACCGCGACCGTTTCGACGCCACCGTCGCCGCCGTCACGGCGTTCCTGCGCGACGTCGTGGCCGACTGAGCCGTCGCCGCGACGGCGACCCGCGCATCGTCCCGCCCCTGGTAGCGGCGGATGCGCACGAGAGAGCGCTCTCGCCCGATATTCCCGACGCCGCGGCATCGTTACATTTCCGTGACGCCGGGCATTTGACGAAACGGCGTCCCCCGCTCTACTGTCAGTCGAAGCGATTCGAAAGTTGCCGCCGCCAACGAATGTCGGAAGGTCGGCAAGGTCCTCGCACGAAGGAGTGAGTATGGACGAGCGTTCAGCAGGCGTCGGGGACGACGCCGCGCGCCCCTCCGCTACGGGGGTGGCGCGATGACGTCATCGATGATCCTGGCGGAGACCACCGCCGAGCAGATCGAGGAGCGCGGCAAGAAGCCCAAGCGGGGCGAGCGCGGCCCGGGCAAGAAGTCGTTCACGCCGTTCTTCCTGATCCTCCCCTTCCTCATCCTCTCCTTCGTCTTCGCGTACCTGCCGCTGTTCGGCTGGGTCTACTCGCTGTACGACTACAAGCCGGCGCTGGGCCTGTCCGGCTCGGAGTTCGTCGGGCTCCAGTGGTTCCGCCTGCTGGTGAGCTCGCCCACGCAGCTCGCGCAGATCGGCCAGGTGCTGGTCAACACCCTGGCGATCAGCTTCCTCGGGATCGCGACCTCGATCCTCCCGCTGGGCTTCGCGGTCCTGCTCAACGAGATCCGCGCGAAGTGGTTCAAGAACGCCGTGCAGACGCTCACCACGCTCCCGAACTTCATCTCGTGGGTGCTGGTCTACATGATCGCGTTCTCGCTGTTCTCGACCTCGGGCCTGGTCAACGACATCCTGATGGACGGCGGCCTCATCACCGCCCCGATCAAGTTCCTCGACACCGATCAGCACGTGTGGCTGACCATGACCCTCTGGAGCGTCTGGAAGGGCCTGGGCTGGGGCGCGATCATCTACCTTGCGGCGATCTCGGGCATCGACCCGTCGCTGTACGAGTCGGCCCGCATGGACGGCGCCGGACGCTGGCAGACCATCCGCTACATCACCATCCCGCAGCTGATGCCCACCTACCTGGTGCTCCTGCTGCTCTCGGTCGCGAACATCCTGAACAACGGCATGGAGCAGTACTACGTGTTCCAGAACGCGTTCAACCAGAAGTACATCCAGGTGCTCGACCTGTACGTCTACAACATCGGCATGACGGGCAACAGCCTGTCGATGGCGACCGCGATCGGCATGCTCAAGTCGCTCATCTCGGTCGCGCTGCTGCTCACCGTCAACTGGATCGCCAAGCGCGTGCGCGGCGAGTCGCTGGTCTAGGAGGCGAACATCATGACCACCACGACCACCACCGTCGCGAAGCCGACCAAGCCCGCGAAGGCGCGCCGTCGCAAGGGCCACGACCACGACCGGACGTTCGGCGACATCCTGTTCGCGATGGCGAACTACTCGCTGTTCGCGCTGCTCGTCGTGATCTGCGCGTACCCCTTCTACTACCTGATCATCAACTCGGTCTCGGCGAACGACATCTCGGCGCTCGGCGACGTCCGCCTGTTCCCCCAGGGCTTCCACCTGTCGAACTACGAGCAGGTGTTCCAGCTCCAGGGCCTGCCGATGGCGGCCGCGGTCTCCGTCGGTCGTACCGTGATCGGCACCCTGCTGACCGTGCTCGCCTCCGCGTTCCTGGGCTTCATGTTCACCCAGCAGCGGATGTGGGGCCGGAAGTTCTGGTACCGCTTCCTGATCATCACGATGTACTTCAGCGCGGGCCTGATCCCGATCTTCATCATCATGAAGAACCTGGGGCTGACCAACACGTTCTGGGTCTACATCCTGCCGTTCATCGTGCAGCCGTTCTTCGTGATCCTGGTCAAGACCTACGTGGAGTCGATGCCCGCCTCGCTGCAGGAGGCAGCGGAGGTCGACGGCGCGTCGCTGCTGCAGGTGTTCTTCAAGATCTACCTGCCGAACATGACGCCGATCCTCGCGACCGTGGCGATCTTCTCCGCGGTGACGCAGTGGAACAGCTTCCAGGACACCCTGATCTACATCACCGACCAGAGCCTGTACACCCTCCAGTACCTGCTCTACATGTTCATCAACCAGGCGAGCTCGCTGGCGCAGGCCGCGCAGAACGCCGGCGGCAACCTGGGTCAGATCGCCTCCGCGGCGACCACCCAGACGCCCACGTCGATCCGGATGACCGTGTCCGTGATCGTCGTGCTCCCCATCATCTTCATCTACCCCCTCTTCCAGCGCTTCTTCGTGAAGGGGATCATGCTGGGCGCCGTCAAGGGCTGACGTCGCTCGAAACCATCAGAAAGGAAAGCAATGAAGCTGACTAGGACGACCGCGGCCTTCGCCGTCGCGGCGGTGGTGACGGCAGGGGCGCTGGCATCGTGCTCCTCGGGCGGTGGCTCCGAGGAGACCCCGACCTCCGCGACCGGCTCCGAGACCGGAGCCTTCCCCACCTCGTGGGACGAGGAGATCACGATCGACGTCTTCGCCGGTCTCGCGAACTACATGGGCATGCAGCAGGGCTGGTTCGCGAAGATCGTCAAGGACAAGTTCAACATGAACCTCAACATCATCGCGCCGAACGTGGCCGGTGGTGGTGACACCCTCTACAACACGCGCGTCGCGGCCGGCGAGCTGGGCGACCTGATCGTCACGGACAAGGGCCAGAAGCTCGACGAGCTGATCCAGGGCGGGCTCGTGGGCGACATGTCCGAGTACTACCCGCTGATGGAGAACGTCGGGCAGTTCGACACCGCGATGGACAACCTCAACGCGGAGTCCGGCGGCGTCTACGCGTTCCCGACCTCGGTGTCGCACCTCATGCCGACGGACGCCTCCGAGGGCCTCAACCCGACGTTCGGCCCGTTCATCCGCTGGGACTACTACGCGGAGCAGGGCTACCCGTCGCTCGACACCCTCGAGGACCTCCTCCCCGTCCTCAAGCAGATGCAGGAGGACCACCCGACCGGCGACAACGGCCAGCCCACCTACGGCTTCTCCCTGTTCAAGGACTGGGACGGCAACATGATGGTGACCGCGAAGCAGCCCGCCTGCTTCTACGGCTACGACGAGATCGGCTTCGTGCTCGCGAAGGCCGACGGCTCGGACTACCAGTCGATCCTCGACTCCGACTCCGAGTACGTCCGCAGCCTGCGCCTGTACTTCGACGCCAACCAGATGGGCCTGGTGGACCCCGAGTCGACCACCCAGAACTACGACACCCTGTACTCGAAGTTCCAGAACGGCCAGGTGCTGTTCGCGTGGTGGCCGTGGCTCGCGCAGACCGCGTACAACACCGAGGACAACATGGCCGCCGGCAAGGGCTTCGAGATCGCCCCGGTCGACGACATGGAGGTGTTCTCCTACGGCGCCGAGGCCTACGGCGGCAAGCAGGTCTTCGCGATCGGCTCCAAGGCCGAGGACCCCGAGCGCATCGCGGCCTTCGTGGACTGGCTGTACTCGCCGGAGGGCGCGTACGCGAACTCCGCGCAGACGCTGGGCTCCGCCGGTCCGCAGGGCCTGACCTGGGACATCAACGACGCGGGTGAGCCCGAGCTCACCGAGTTCGGCAACGAGGTGTTCCTCGGTGGCGGCGCCACCACCCCGGAGGAGTGGGGCGGCGGCGACTACCTCGACGGCGTCTCCGCTCTCAACACCATCTCGGTCCTCCCGATCGACGTGGACCCGAACACCGGCTTCCCCTACAGCTACACCTTCTGGCCCTCGTACCAGGAGGCGACCGCCACCCCGCTGAGCGAGGACTGGTCGGCCAACATGGGCGACGCCACGTCGACGATGGACTACCTCTCCACCAATGACAAGCTCCTGGTCGCCCCCGGCGCCAGCTTCACCATCCCGACCGACTCGTCGGAGGTCGAGACGCTCCGCAACCAGATCAAGGCGATCGTCATCCAGTACTCCTGGCAGATGGTCTTCGCCAGCGACGAGGCGCAGTTCGAGTCGCTGCTCAAGGAGCTGCAGGACACCGCCAACGGCCTCGGCTACGAGAAGGTCCTCGAGACCGACATGGCAAACGCCGAGATGCAGAACGACGCTCGCGTCGCGGTGACCGCCGCGTTCCAGTGATCTGACGGTCATCACACGGAGGCCCCGGGGCGCATGCCCCGGGGCCTCCGTCGTGCCCGGGGACGATGCCTTCCGCGTCTCGCTCCCCCGCCGGTTCGCGCGCTGTGAGGACATGAGTGCACGTTTCGAGTCGAAACGTGCACTCATGTCCTCACAGGACGCATGAGAGTCGAGGGGCCAACGGCGCACACTGGAAGGGTGAGGGTGGAGCTGCTGCACATCGCCGACTGCCCGGGGCACGAGCGGGCCGCGAGCCGTCTGCGCGCCGCGCTGGACTCGCTTGGGCTCGCCGCGACGCGGATCGAGGAGGTGCGGGTCGGCGCCGGGTCGATCCCGGCCGGATTCGCCGGCTCGCCCACCATCCTCGTGGACGGGACGGACCTGTTCCCCGGCACGCCACCGCTGGCGCATCTCGCGTGCCGGGTCTACCGGACGGGTGCAGGACCGGCGAACAGCCCCTCGTCGGAGCAGATCCTGGCGGCGCTGGCCTCGCGTTGAGCGTGCGCGAGGTCCGTGGTCTCCCCGCAGGAGGCGACGATGCGCCGAGAGGGGCGGTCAGTTCCCCGCAGCGGGTGTGGGGAGCCGAGGGAGAAGGACGTGGCGGTCCAGGCTACGCGTGACGGCTGAAGATGTTCCGGTACAGGAACGCCGAGGCGTAGGCCATCATCGCGAACCCGATGCTGAGGACGATGAACGCGAACGGCGGGAAGATCATCGTGATCGACGCGACGGTCGCCGGGATGAGCAGCAGGCCGATGGTGCGGACCGGCTCGGCGGCGGGCAGCAGCAGCGCGTTGCGCAGGGTCTGCCTGAACGTGTTGCGGTACCGCGCGACCAGCGCCATGCCGTGCGTGAAGGCCGCCACCAGGTACGCGGCGACCAGCAGCGCGACCAGCGACAGGATGGTCGAGACGGTGGTCTCCTGCGCGAACCAGAACACGGCGGCGAAGGTCAGCAGCACGAACGGCACCAGCAGCGCGAGATAGACCGCGGTCGCGGGCCGGAAGTTGCGCTTGAACGCCGGCAGGAAGTCCTCGAGGGGACGCCCCCGCTCGTCGTCGGAGTACTTGATCATCACCTCGAGCAGCGCCGAGGTCGCGGCACCGATGGTCACCACGGGGATGCACAGCACGATGAAAAGCACGTTGAGGGCGACGAAATGCAGGAACATCGTCAGCCCCTGCACGGACCTGCTCTCCGGGTCGATGTTCATGAGTCGATCCTGGCACGTGACGGCTCGCCCACCGCGAGCTCGGGGGGCAGCAGCTGGACGGACGGGTGCGCTCCCCCGGCGAGCATCGCGCAGATCATCTCCGCGGCGGACTCGCCCAGGGCCTCCGCCGGCACCGCGATGGTGTCGGTCAGCCCGTGAGCCCGCAGCGCCCCCTCGCGAGACGTGAGTGCCAGGCAGTCGGGCGCCGTCGCGCTCGGCACGTGGGCGCGGATGCGGTCGGCGATGAACGGCAGGGCGCCGTCGTTGTGCACCAGGATCCCGGTGATGCCGGGGTCGGCGGTCAGGACCGCGTCGACCTCGGCCAACGCCTCCGCAGAGTCCGGGATCGGGTGGGTCGAGCCCTCCACGCCGCGCGCCTCGCATGCCTCCAGGAAGCCCCGGATCAGGCGGTCCGCGTACGACGTGTGCCGCTCCATCACGGCCTCCGGCGCGCCGAACAGCGCGAGCCGCGTGTGGCCCAGCCCGACCAGCCGGTCGACCGCGAGCCAGCCCGCGGCCTCGAAGTCGAAGTCGATGCACGGGATCGACCGCCGCCCGGCGGGCAGCCCGATGAGCACCGAGGGCTGGTCGAGCTCCGCGATGGTCGCGAGGCGCGCGTCCTCGGACTCGACGTCCATGATGAGCAGGGCGTCCACCATCGAGCCGCGCGAGGCGCGGGCGAGCCCCTCCGCCTCGTCGCTGGACAGCAGGAGGATGTCGTAGCCGTGGACCCGCGCGCGCTGCACGACGCCCGCGACCACCTGCATGATCACGGGCACGTCGACTCCGGTGCGCAGCGGCGCCTGGAGCCCGATCACCCGGGTCGAGCGGGACGCGAGGGACCGGGCCCCCGCGTGCGGCCGGTAGCCGAGCCGTGCGATGGCCGCCTGCACCCGGTCCCGGGTGTCGGCGGAGATCGCGCGCTTCCCGCTCATGACGTACGACACGGTCGAGGTCGAGACGCCCGCCTCGCGGGCGACGTCGCTGATGGTCACCATGCGTGGGCCCCCTCGCCGACGATCACCGACGGGTTGCCGGGGACGATGCGGTGCTCGACCTCGGCGCCGTCCGGCGTCGCGACGGTCACGGTCGCCGCGCGGGCGTCGCTGTGGAGCACGGCCCGGGTCAGCAGCCCGCCGCGCCACTCGAGGTCCACCGTCACTCCCCCGCGGGCACGCAGCCCGCGCACGGCACCGTTGCGCCACCCCGGCGGGAGCGCGGGCAGCAGCCGGAGGACGCCGCCGTGAGACTGCAGCAGGGACTCGGCGACGCCCGCGGTCAGTCCCATGTTCCCGTCGATCTGGAACGGCGGGTGGGCGCTCAGGAGGTTCGCATACACGCCGCCGCGGTGCTCGGCACCGTGCTCCTCGGCCGGGCGCAGGGCCAGCCGCAGCTGGCCCTCGACCCGCGCGCCGTCCCGCAGGCGCGCCCACATCGAGGTCCGCCACGCCAGCGCCCAGCCGGTCGACTCGGGGCCGCGGGCGAGGATCGAGGCCTCTGCCGCCGCCGCGAGCTCGGGCGTGCCGTCCGGCGTGATCTGCGCGTACGGGAAGAGGCCCACCAGGTGGGAGAGGTGACGATGCAGGGGCTCCGACTCGTCGAAGGGGCGGTCCCACTCGAGGATGCGGCCGTCCTCGCCGATCACGGGGTCGGGCAGCGCGGCGGTGAGCGCGGTCAGGCGCCGCACCCACGCGGGCTCGAGCCCGAGCTCGTGGGCCGCCGCCGCGCACACGGCGGCGAGCTCGCGCAGCAGCGCGACGTCCATGGTCGCCGAGGTGGTGACGGAGTGCTCGGCGCCTTCGGCGTCGAGGAAGTGGTTCTCGGGCGAGGTCGACGGGCTGGTCCAGGCGCCACCCTCATCCCCCTGGATCCACGACAGCGCGAAGGCTCCGGCACCCTCGAGCACCGGCCAGGCGCGCTCGCGCAGCCGCGACACGTCGCCGCCGAAGGCGTACTGGTCCCACAGGTGCAGCGCGAGCCACACGCCTCCGAGGGGCCAGAACGCCCACGCGGGGTCGCCGTGGCCGTCGCCGACCGGCGCCGCGAAGCCCCAGGCGTCGGAGTTGTGGTGCGCGACCCAGCCGTCCGCTCCGTACAGCTCGCGCGCGACCTCACGGCCCGGACCGGACGCGAGGCGCGCCACGAAGTCGAGGAGCGGCTCGTGGCATTCGGCCAGGTTCGCGGTCTCCGCGTGCCAGTAGGCCATCTGCAGGTTGATGTTGATCGTGTACGCGCTCGACCACGGCCCGGGCAGCTCCGCGTTCCACAGCCCCTGCAGGTTGGCGGGCAGACCGCCCGGGGCGGACGATGCGATGAGCAGGTACCGCCCGTAGTGGAACGCGAGCGCGACCAGGCCCGGGTCCTCCCGGGTGAGCGCCTGCGCGACGCGGGCATCCGTGTCGAGCGCCCCGGCGTCCGCGGGCGACCACAGGTGGAGGGCGCAGCGCTCGTACAGCTCGGCGTGGGCCGCCCGATGCGCGGAGAGCAGCATCCGGGCGGGCGCGTTCGCCGCGTCGGTCACGGCGCGTGCGGCGGCGGCGGCGTCGCCGCCGGCGTCCGCGGTCGCGGTGCCGATCACGATCACGTGCTCCGTCGCGGCCTCCGACACGAGCGTGCCGTCCAGCACCCGCGCACCGGCGCCGCCACGCACCGCGACGGCGCCCACGCGGCCCGACACGAGGTCGTACACCACGGGCTCGGCCGGCTGCTCGTGACCGGGCGCGACATCCACCGGAAGGTGGAGCTCCCGGACCAGCGCGCCGGCGACGTCGTGGTCGTCGCCCCGCGGGCGCAGCGGGCTGGACAGGCTCGCCCGCAGCTCCACCGGCGCGTCGGCGGTGACGTGGTGGACGATCGCCCCGGACGGCCGGTCGGCCCACGTGCGGTGCCGGACCGCGACGCCCTCGACACGGTAGGAGTGCTCGGCGACGCCGCTGCGAAGGTCGAGCTCGCGCTCGACGTCCGTGACCTCTCCGTCGAGCGTCACGCCGTCGCCGCCGGTGACCTCGAGCGTGAGGGTGCCCAGCGGGAGGTAGGCCTGCGCCCACGGCGCCTGCTGCTCCTGCACCAGCCGCTCCGCCTCCGCATGATCGCCCGCGGCGATGGCGGCGCGGACGAGCGCGAGGTGCTCGGGGCCGCGCACCTCTGAAGCGATGCCGGCGAGCGCGCCGCCGGGGTACGGGCCGGACCACGCGGTCACGTCGTTGAGCCACAGGTTCTCGGTGAGCGGACGCCCGGCGCACATGGCGCCGCGGTGGCCGTTGCCCACGGGCAGGCCGTCGAGCCAGCGCGCGGCGGGCGTGGAGTAGCGCAAGGTGTGCAGCACGTCATCGGTCTGCGTCGACACGGTCATGTGAGTAGTATAGGGTCTCCGTGTTGAAGCGCTTCGACAGTTTGACGACGAGGTTGAACCACCCATGACGCACCAGGTCCCGACGCCCGCCTCCGGGCCGTTCCCCGTGGCCCTCGACGGCCGCATCGTCTTCGGCGGCGACTACAACCCCGAGCAGTGGCCGCGGGAGGTGTGGGATCAGGACGTGGCCCTGATGCGCGAGGCCGGCGTGAACCTGGTCACGGTCGGCGTCTTCAGCTGGTCGAGCCTCGAGCCGGCCCCCGGAGAGCGCACCTTCGCATGGCTCGACGAGGTGCTGAACCTCCTGGCAGACAACGGCATCGCGGTCGACCTCGCCACCCCCACCGCGTCCCCGCCGCCGTGGCTCGGCGTCGATCACCCGGAGACCCTCGCGGTCACCGCCGACGGGGTGCGCATGAGCGCCGGATCCCGTAACCAGTTCTCCCCCTCCTCCCGCGTCTACCGGGACGCCGCGCTGGCGATCACCCGCGACCTGGCGGCCCGCTACGCCTCCCACCCGGCGGTGCGCATGTGGCACGTGGGCAACGAGTACGGGCAGGTCGACCACGGCGACGAGGCCGCCCGCGAGTTCCGCATCTGGCTGCGCAACAAGTACGGCTCCATCGAATCGCTTAACCGCGATTGGGGCACCGCCGTGTGGTCGCAGGGCTACCGGACCTTCGAGGACGTCGTCCCGCCCCGGGCGGCGCCGTACGTCATGAACCCGACCCAGGCCGTCGACTTCCGACAGTTCAGCTCCGACCAGATGCTCGCCGTCTACAGCGAGCAGCGCGACGCGATCCGCGAGGCCGGCGCGACCCAGCCGATCACCACCAACTTCATGGGCTTCTTCCCCCACGTCGACTACTGGTCCTGGGCGGAGCACGTCGACGTGATCGCGGACGACCAGTACCCGGACCCCGGCGACCCGCACTCCCCCTCCGACATCGCGCTGGTCCAGGACCTCATGCGCTCGCTCGGCGGCGGCCGCCCCTGGCTGCTGATGGAGCAGGCGATCAACGCCGTCTCGTGGCGTCCGCACAACCTGCCCAAGAGCCGCGAGCGCGGGCTGCTCGACTCGTACCAGGCGGTCGCGCGCGGCGCCGACGGCATCTGCTTCTTCCAGTGGCGCCAGGCGTCCGCGGGTTCCGAGCGCCACCACTCCTCGATGCTGCCGCACGCCGGAGCCGACTCGGAGGTCTTCCGCACCGTCTGCGAGCTCGGCGCGGGGCTGGCCCGCCTCGCGCCGGTCACGGGCGGACGCGTCGAGGCGCCGGTCGCGATGCTCTTCGACTGGCCGTCGTGGTGGGCGGGCGAGGAGCCCGGCGGGCTCACCACGCGCCTGCGCACCGTCGAGCAGCTGACCCGCTGGTACCGCGTGCTGTGGCGCGCGGGCATCGCGGTCGACATCGTGCGGCCGGGCGCCGACCTCGCCGGCTACCGCGCGGTGCTCGCGCCCCACAGCTACGTGATCGGGGACGATGCGGCGGAGACGCTGCGGGCCGCCGTCGTGGCGGGCGCCACGGTGGTGGTGGGGCCGTACTCGGGCGTCGCCGACGAGCGCGGCCACGTCCTCACCGGCCGCTCCCCCGCGCGGATCGCCGACCTGCTCGGCGCCAGCGGCGAGGAGTGGGCCTGCCTGCCGGACGGCGACACCGCGCTGGCGGCGACGGAGGCATGGCCGTCGGCCCCGACCGAGCTCACCGCGGCCATCCTCGGCGAGCGTCTCCGCGCCGACGACGCCGAGGTGCTGGCCACCTTCGGTGGCGGGCACCTCGCCGGCCTGCCCGCGATCACCCGCCGCCGTGTCGGCGAGGGCTCCGCGTGGTACGTCGGCGCGGTGCTCGGCGACGCCGCCCTCGCGGCGCTGCTGACCAAGGCGCTCGACGCCGCGGGCGTCGCCGGCATCGTCCCCGGCAAGCCTGCCGACGTCGAGGCGGTCCGCCGCGGCGACGCCCTGTTCCTGCTCAATCACGGCGACACCGAGGCCACCGTGGCCCTCGCGACCCCGGGCCGTGACCTGCTCTCCGGCGAGGTGCTGGAGGGGACCGCGGTGCTCGCACCCGGCCAGACCATCGTTCTCATCGAAGGAGACACCCCGTGACCGAGGAGACCCCTCGCTACCGCCGCATCGAACTGAGCGTCGCGGAGCGCGCCCAGGACCTGCTGGAGCGTCTGACGCCCGCGGAGCGGATCGCGATGCTGCACCAGGTGGTGCAGCCCGTCGACCGGCTCGGGCTCGGCGAGTTCCACACCGGCTGCGAGGCGCTGCACGGCGCGGCCTGGATGGGCACGGCGACCGTGTTCCCCCAGCCCGTGGGCCTCGCGGCGACGTGGGACCTGGACCTGGTGGAGCGCGTGGGCGCCGTCGCGGCGACCGAGGTGCGCGCCAAGCGTGCGGAGAAGCCGTCCGTGAGCCTCAACGTGTGGGCACCGGTGGTCAACACGCTGCGCCACCCGCTGTGGGGCCGCAACGAGGAGAGCTACTCCGAGGACCCGCACCTCACGGGAGAGATGGGCGCCGCGTACGCGCGCGGCCTGCGCGGCGACCACGAGCGCGTCTGGCGCACCGTGCCCGCGCTCAAGCACTTCCTGGGTTACTCCAACGAGTCGGACCGCTCCGTCACGAGCTCCGAGATGTCGCTGCGCACCCTTCACGAGGAGGAGCTGCCGGCGTTCCGCTGCGCGCTCGAGACGGGCGCCGCAGGCGGCATGATGCTCGCCTACAACCGCGTGAACGGGAGGGCGGCGCACACGCAGCCGGAGCTCGTCGCCGAGGCACGCTCCTGGGCGCCCGAGTCCATCGCGGTCGTGTCCGACGCCGCCGCGCCCACCTTCCTGGTGACCACCCAGCGCGAGGAGCCCGACTTCGTCCACGGCGCGGCCGCCCTGGTGCGCGCGGGACTGGACTCGTTCACCGACAACGACGCGAACGCGCAGCCCACCATCGATCAGATCACCGCCGCGCTCGACCAGGGGCTGCTGACCATGGCGGAGGTCGACGCCGCCGTGCTGCGCCTGCTCGAGCTGCGCGTGCGCACGGGCGAGCTGGACGGCGACGCCGACCCCTACGCGGGGATCACCGCCGACGACATCGACCTGCCCGCGTCGCGCGAGCTCGCACGCGAGGCCGTGGCGCGTTCCGTCGTGGTGCTGAGGAACGATGCGGGGGTGCTGCCCCTCGCCCAGCCGACCAGGGTCGCGGTGGTGGGCCCGCTCGCGGACGACGTCCTCACCGACTGGTACGCGGGCACCCCGCCGTACAAGTCGACCATCGCGGGCGCGATCGCCGAGCGCTTCCCCGGCGCCGCCGTGGAGGTCGCCACGGGGGCCGACACCGTGGCCCTGCGCGCCGCATCGTCCGGCCGCTACGTGACCGCGAGCGCCGACGGCGCCACCGTGATCGCGGACGCCGACGCGGCGGTCGATGCCGCGCTGTTCGACGTCACCGACTGGGGCGACGGGGTGCTCACGCTGCGCTCCCACGCGAGCGGCCTGCTGCTCACGGGAGGCCACTGGCCCGTCCGCGCCGACGCCGACCGCGTCGGCGGCTGGGTCGCCCAGGAGAGCTTCCGCCGAGTCACCCACGCGGACGGCACCTGGTCGCTCCTGCACCTGGGTTCGGGCCGCTGGCTGCGCGTGATGCGCGAGGCCGGCCTGGTCTCCGCGGACGCCGTCACGCTCGACGCGGCCGAGCGGTTCACGGCGCGCGTGGTGCGCTCGGGCGCGGAGGCGGTGGCGACCGCCGCCGCGGCCGCGGACGCCGTGATCGTCGCCGTGGGCAACGACCCGCACCTGGCCGGCCGTGAGACCGAGGACCGGCCGCACCTGTACCTGCCCGAGGCCGCCGCCGAGGTGTACCGCACCGCGCGCGAGGCCAACCCCCGCACGGTCCTCACCGTCGTGTCGAGCTTCCCGTACGTGCTGGGCGAGGGCGTCGCGGACGCCCCGACCGTGGTGTGGTCGAGCCACGGCGGCCAGGAGCTCGGCCACGGCCTGGTCGACGTGCTCGCCGGCGACGTCGAGCCCTCCGGCCGCCTCGCGCAGTCGTGGCCGGCGCACCCGGACCAGGCGGGCGACCTGTTCGACTACGACACGCTGCGCCAGCAGGCCACGTACCGGCACCAGCCGGCGCCGATGGCCTTCGCCTTCGGCCACGGCTGCACGTACGGCGAGGTGACCTACGCCGGTGTGACGCTGTCGGAGGGCGAGGTGGCCGCTCCGGCGCCCACGCATCGTCACCCCGCGCTCACGCCCCGGGCAAACGAGGCCACCGTCACCGCGACCGTCACCGTCCGCAATGACGGTGCCCGCGCCGCCGAGGAGCTGGTGCAGGTCTACGCGGTCGGCGACGGCGCGACGCGCATCCCGACCCCGCTGCGCCTGCTGCTCGCCTACCGGCGTGTCCGCCTCGAGCCCGGCGAGACCAGGGAGGTCGAGCTGACGTTCGCGGTGGAGCGGCTCGCGGTGTGGGACGACGAGCCGCGCCTCGAGGGTGCACCGTCCGACTGGCTCCACGAGGGGGCGTTGCGGGTGCAGCCGGGGACGTACACGATCGCGGCGGGCTCCTCGGCGGACGCCTGCGCCGTCGAGGCGGCGCTCACGGTCTCCTGAGGCGACGCGGGTGGGATCGTCTAAGATCTGAGGCCATGTCCGACGGTCATAGTCAGGGGCGCCGGCCCGGGGTGCGTGCGCTCCCGCCGGCGCCAGCCCCCGCCCACCGCTCGCGCGCCCGCGCGCCCCGTCCCCGGAGAGGTCGAGCATGACCGCCGCGTGGCTTCTGCTGCTCCTCGCCCTGGTCCTCATCGCGGCGAACGCACTGTTCGTCGCGGCCGAGTTCGCGTTCGTCACCGTCGACCGGCCCACCGTCAAGAAGGCCGCCGAGGGCGGCGACAGGCGCGCGGCGTCGCTCCAGGCCGCCCTCAAGCGGCTCTCCACGGAGCTCTCGGGCGCGCAGCTGGGCATCACCGTCACCAGCCTGCTGGTCGGTTTCATCGCCGAGCCCTCCATCGCGACTCTGCTGCGCGGCCCGCTGGAGTCCGCCGGCCTGCCCGCGGGCACGGCGACCGCCGTGTCGCTGACCGCCGCCTTCCTGCTCGCGACCATCACCCAGATGGTCGCGGGCGAGCTCATTCCCAAGAACTGGGCGATCGCGGAGCCGCTGCGAGTGGGCCGCGCCGTCGCGGGCCCCCAGCGCGCGTTCACGTGGTTCGCCGGTCCGTTGATCCGCGTGCTGAACGGCAGCGCCAACCGGATCGTGCGGGCGCTCGGCATCGAGCCTCGCGAGGAGCTCGCGTCGGCGCGCTCCGCGCAGGAGCTGCACTCGCTCGCGGAGCGCTCCGCGGAGTCCGGGGACCTCGAGCCGCGGGTCGCCCGCCGCCTCGCGCGTGCCGCCGAGATGGGTGAGAGGTCAGCGTCCGATGCGATGACGCCGCGCACCCGCGTCCACTTCCTCGAGTCCGACGCTCCCGTGACCGAGGTGCTGGAGATGGCGTCCCGGACCGGCCACGCACGCTTCCCCGTCACCGGGGAGGACGTCGACGATGTGGTGGGCGTCGCGCACTTCAAGCGCGCGCTGGCCGTCCCCGCGCGGCAGCGTGGCAGGACCACGGTGGCGGAGATCCTGCTCCCGATCGACTCGGTGCCGTCGACCATGCCGCTCAGCTCCGTGCTCGACGCGCTGCGCACCGGCTCCCAGATCGCCGTCGTGGTCGACGAGTACGGCGGCACCGACGGCGTGGTGACGCTCGAGGACCTGGTCGAGGAGATCGTGGGCGAGATCGAGGACGAGCACGACCGCCCCGTGCGGCGCCACCGACGCCTCAAGGACGGCCGCTGGTCGCTGTCGGGCCTGCTGCGACCCGACGAGGCGGGCGAGCTCATGGGACTCGAGCTGCCCGAGGCGCGGGAGTCGGACACGCTGGGGGGCCTGCTCACGGAGCACCTCGAGCGCTTCCCCGAGGTGGGCGACACCGTCGAGCTGGACGCGCGCGACGAGGCCAACCGTGACGAGGACGGCATCGCCACCCCCGTGCAGGTCCGCATCGAGGTGACCCGCCTCGACGGGCACCGCGTCGACCGCGTCGCCATCGAGGTGGTCGCGGTCGACGACGAGGACGACGCGCAGGGCGAGGAGGTGTCCCGTGGCTGACTGGGTCGCGATCCTCATCGCCATCGCGCTGCTCGTGGGCAACGCCTTCTTCGTGGGCGCCGAGTTCGCGCTCATCTCCGCCCGCCGCACCCAGATCGAACCGCGCGCTGCCGAGGGCTCGTGGGCCGCTCGCGTGACCGTGCGCGGCATGGACCGGGTGTCGCTCATGATGGCCGGCGCACAGCTGGGCATCACCGCCTGCTCGCTGGGCCTGGGTGCGATCGGCGAGCCCGCCGTCGCCCACCAGCTCGAGAAGCCGCTCGCGGCGATCGGGATCACCGGCGCGTGGCTGCACGGCATCGCGTTCGCCGTCGCGCTGGTCGTGGTGGTGGCGCTGCACATGATCCTCGGCGAGATGGTGCCCAAGAACATCGCCATCGCCGGCCCCGAGCGCGCGGCGCTGCTGCTCGCTCCCCCGCTGTACGGGCTGGTGTGGATCCTGCGGCCCCTGATCTGGCTGATGAACGCGCTCGCGAACCTGGGGCTCAAGGTGCTGAGGGTCGAGCCGCGCGACGAGGTCGCCACCACGTTCTCCGCGGAGGAGGTCGCCGGCCTGGTCGCCGAGTCGCACCAGGAGGGTCTGCTCGACGAGGCGGAGCGGCGCGTGCTCGACGGCTCGCTCACGCTCAGCTTCGAGACCGTCGACTCGGTCATGGTGCCGCGGGACGAGCTGATCACGCTGCCCGTCGACGTCACGCCCCAGAAGGCGCAGCAGGCGACCGTGCGCACCGGGTTCTCCCGCTTCCCGCTCACGGACGGCGACGAGCTCGTCGGCTACCTGCACCTCAAGGACTTCGCGACGGTGCCGCGCGGCGGTGCCACGCGGCCCATCCCGGACGATGCGGTGCGTCCGCTCACGTCGATCCCCTCCGGGTCGTCGCTCGAGCAGGCGCTCGGGCGCATGCAGGCACGCGGCACCCACATCGCGCTGGTGCGCGGCGAGGGGGGTGTGGTGCTGGGCGCGGCGATGCTGGAGGACGTCATCGAGAGGCTGGTCGGCGAGGTCGTGGACGTCGGCCAGGAGCTGCAGGCCTGACGGGGCGGCGCTGCGCCGGACCTCAGTCCGGGACCTGCGTGTCCTCGCCTCCGGGTGGCATGTCGGCGGCCTCCGGTCGCCGGCTGAGGAACATGATCGAGGCCACCAGCCCGCCCCAGATCACGACCATCACCACGACCATCAGGGTCATCGCCGCGGCGCTCATGACGCGCTCCCCTCGACCGGCGCATCGTCCCTCCCGGGCGGCAGCCCCAGCTGCTGACGGGTCGGCCACGGCCGGAAGTGCACGATGTCCCGCCGCCACCTGAGCCACGGCATCACCAGTGCCGCCGCCAGCAGGAACGCCGCGGTGCCCCACCCGAAGATCGCCAGGTAGGACGTGGGGTAGCCCTCGTAGCCGTCGCGCGCGAGAGAGACGGCCTTGGTCGCGAACATGTAGATCAGCAGCACGGACACGGCGTTGACCAGCACCAGCCACCACGTGCCGAGCTTGAGGGTCGACACGGCGCTGAGGTGCCGCTGCAGCTCGCGGGAGCGACCCCCGAACCAGAGGGCGGCCGCGATCATCGCGATGGCGCCGGCCACGATCCCGAGCTGGTTCGACCACTGGTCCACCACGTCGAGCAGGTACAGGCCCGTGGTGGTGCCGAAGCCGATGATGGACAGCACCGCGGAGACCACGCCGACCGCGACCGCGGAGCCCCGCGGGTGGAGGCCGAACTTGTCCTGCAGCGCCGCGGAGATGGTCTGCATGACGGAGATCAACGAGGTGAGCCCGGCGACCACCAGCGATCCGAAGAACAGCGCTCCGAACAACGGCCCGCCCGGCATCTGCGCGATCACCGCGGGGAAGGTCACGAAGGACAGGATGGGCCCGGCGAGGCCGTCGAGCTCCGCGACGGGGACGTCCTGCTGGTGCGCGAGGAAGCCGACGGTGGCGAACACGCCGATGCCCGCGAGGACCTCGAAGGAGCTGTTGCCGAAGGCGATCACCAGGCCCGGCGAGGTGATGTTGGAGCGGCGACGGCGGTACGACGCGTAGGTCAGCATCACGCCGTAGGCGAGCGAGAGGGAGAAGAAGATCTGACCGTAGGCGGCGATCCACACGTTCGGGTCGGTCAGCGCGCTGAAGTCGGGGGTGAAGAGCGCGTCGATGCCGTCCGCCGCGCCGGGCAGGGTGAGCGCGCGCACCACGAGGATGCCGAAGGTCGCCACGAGCAGCGGGATGCCGATCACGTTGAGCCGCTCGACGCCGTTGTGCAGGCCGAGCGCGAGCACCACGATGGTGATGATCCAGATCGCCGCGAGGGGGATCAGGACATGGGGCACGAAGCTCAGGCTGACGGTGCCGGCCTCGCCCAGCTGGAGGTACTCGCCGGTGAAGAAGCCCGCAGGGTCGTCCTTGTAGGCCAGGGTGAAGCTGAAGAAGAAGTAGCTGAGCGCCCAGGCGATCACGGCCGTGTAGTACAGGCCGATCACGAAGCAGATGGCCACGTGGAACCAGCCGACGCCCTCCGCGCGCCTGTGCACGCGGCGCATCGCGAGCGGCGACGAGCCACGGAAGCGGTGGCCGATCGCGTTCTCGAGGAACAGGATCGGGATGCCGGCGGTGAGCAGGGCCACCACGTAGGGGATCATGAACGCTCCCCCGCCGTTGTCGTAGGCCTCGCCGGGGAAGCGCCAGATGTTGCCCAGACCCACCGCGGAGCCGATCGCGGCGAGGATGAACGCGGTCTGGCCGGACCAGTGCTCGCGCTTCTCGTGGGTGTGCGGTGCTGCGGCTTCAGGCTGGTCGCTCATGGGTGCCTCCCCGTGCTGGCGCTACGGAGATCACGCTAGTGCCAGGCAGGTCCCGGTGCAGGGCGGCGAGGTCCCGGGCCCGCGAGCCCGATGTCGGCGTCGGCCGCTACAGTCGGGAGTGGATCACGAAGCCTGGCCTCAAGCCCTCCAGCCGGCCAGCTGGCAACCGCGTCCCGACACGGTGCCCCTGGAGGAAGATCCGCCGCGCGTCGACCGGCGCGCGGAAGGACGGATTCTCTGAAGGAGAGAACCATGGCTGACGCCACCCTGCCCCCGTGCATCCTGTCGCAGGCCGGGCACGCCCTGCACCCGATCCAGCTGCGGCTCGCGCGGAACGCGGCGACCGAGATCGAGTACGAGCTGCTCGGTGAGCATCCCGACGGCATCTACGTGGTGCGCCGCGATGCGACGTCCCCCGTCGAGACCTGGTGCATGCACCAGCAGTGGCGGGATGTGGCCCGCCGCGCGTTCCGGGCGGGCGTCACCGAGGTGATCGACCACACGCATTCGCTCGCCACCATCAACGGCACGGCCGTCTCGTACACCACCCCCGAGCACTGGCGTGAATGCCCGCCGCCCGGGGAGCTCACCCCGTGGGAGCGCGGCTTCCTCACACGCGCCGAGCTCGCCGCATACCTGCGGGCGCGGAACGCGGGCGACGGGTCCTGACCCGAGCCGTGTCCGGAGAGTGCACGAGGGTACGGAATCGATCGATTCCGTACCCTCGTGCACTGCTGGGGCGCAGGCGCGCGGTCGGGTCAGCGACCGCGGCGGCGGCCCCCACCGGCGGAGAACGATGCGGCGCTCGAGTGACCGCCGGCGTGGCGGTTGCGCGCGGCGCCGCCGGAGCGACCGGCACCGGAGCCGCTGCCGCCGTTGCCGCCCGAGCGACCGGCACCCTGGCCCTGGCGCGAGCCCGCATCCTGACGACCCGGACGGCCGTCGTTGGACCGAGCGTTGCCGGCACCCTGGCGGGCGGGACGCGCATCGTTCTGGTGCTGGCGACCGCGGCCGCCCTGGCGGGCGTCGTTCTGGTGCTGCGCGCCGCCGCGGCGGCGACCGCCGCCGCCGGACTGGCGACGCGGCTGGTCGGCGACCGGCGCCGGGGCGACCTTCGGAGCGACCTCGCCGATCAGCGCGACCACCTGCGAGGAGGACGCGTTGACCGCCTCGGGCCTCACCGAGATCTTCGCGCGGCTGAGCAGCTGCGCGGTGTCGCGCTTCTGCTCGGGCAGGACCAGGGTGACCACGTCGCCCTCCGAGCCCGCACGCGCGGTGCGGCCCGAGCGGTGGAGGTACGCCTTGTGCTCGGCCGGCGGATCCACGTGGACCACGAGCTCGATGCCGTCGACGTGGACGCCGCGGGCGGCCACATCGGTGGCGACCAGCACCTTCGCCTCGCCCGCCGCGAAGGCGGCGAGGTTGCGGTCGCGGGCGTTCTGGGACAGGTTGCCGTGCAGGTCGACCGCGGGGATGCCGTCGGCCGTGAGCTGCTTCGCCATCTTCTTGGCCTGGTGCTTGGTGCGCATGAACAGCACACGGCGACCCGTGCCGGAGGCGAGCGCGTGGACCACGTCCCGCTTCGCGCCGGCGTCCGCGACGTGGAACACGTGGTGCGTCATCGCCTCGACCGGACTCTCGGCCGAGTCGACCGAGTGGGTGACGGGCTGGTCGAGGAACTTCTTCACCAGGGTGTTCACGCCGTTGTCGAGCGTGGCGGAGAACAGCATGCGCTGGCCGCGACGCGGGGTCGCGGTCATGATGCGGGTCACCCCCGGGAGGAAGCCGAGGTCGGCCATGTGGTCCGCCTCGTCGAGCACCGTGAGCTCGATCTGGTCGAGGGAGACGATGCGCTGCTTCATCAGGTCCTCGAGGCGACCCGGGCACGCCACGACGATGTCGACGCCGCGGCTGAGCGCCTGCTCCTGGCGGCGCTGGTTGACGCCGCCGAAGATGGTGGTGGTGGTGAGGCCCACGGACGCCGCGAGCGGCGCGATGACCGCGTCGATCTGGGTGGCGAGCTCGCGGGTCGGGCACAGGATGAGCGCGCGGGGGCGGCCGGCCGCGGCGCGACCCTTGCGGTTCATGAGGCGCGCGACCACCGGGAGCGAGAACGCGAGGGTCTTGCCGGAGCCGGTGCGGCCGCGGCCGAGCACGTCGCGGCCCGCGAGCGAGTCGGGAAGCGTGGACTCCTGGATGGGGAACGCGGACGTCTTGCCGTCGCGCTCGAGGACGGTGGTGAGCTGCGTGGGAACGCCGAGCTCGGAGAAGGTCTGGGTCACGTCTGGTGCCTTTCGGGGCAGGGCGCCGGTCGCGCGAGGGCGCGTGGTTCTTCACCGCACGCATGAGCGTGCGGCACCGGCGATGGTGGCGAATCGCGGAGGTGTCCGCGTTCGTTCGCCGAAGAGAGGATTTCTACGAGCCGCGCGAATCTCGGGGACTGGCGCTGGCGAGAAGGAGAAGCAATCTGCGACGCATGCGCTCGCTGGGGCGGCGCACCCGGCAAGGATAGCAGGCGGTTCTGAGAGTCCCCTGGCATGGGAGGATTCTCGCCATGGCGGTGGCGAGCGAGCGCATCATCGAGAGGGCGCAGGACGACTTCGGGGCGACGGCCGCGCAGGTCCTGACCCGGCTCGAGCGGCTGGGCGTGGGGCACGAGGTGGACGCCGAGCGTGTCCAGGCGGCCGTGCTGCTGGTGGCGCGCGGCAACCGCGTGATGCTCGACGATGCGCTGGAGCACGCCCGCGACGACTGGCGGGACCTGCTGGACCGGGCCGGGCTGGCGGGCGAGGGCTGGCGGGCGCGCCTGGACGAGGCGCTCGGGCTCGGCTGACGGGACGCGGCGTCAGCGGTCGGAGCGCTGCTCGTAGCGGACGCCCTGGGACCGCAGCCACGAGCCGAGGTCGCGGAGCTGGTCCGCGCCCAGCTGATCCGCCTTGCCCAGATCCACGCGCCGCTGATCCTGCTCGATGAACATCCGGATCGAGTCGCGCGGGCCCTCGGCGATGAGGAGCACGGGGTGGTCGAGCGAGTAGCGCACCGCGCGGCCGCGGAGCCGGCGCCCGCCGTGGCGGACCTCGAGGCGACCGTCGACCAGCCGCAGGTGGGTCGCATCGTCCCACCACTGGCCCAACGTGAAGGCGAGTCCCAGCAGCGCGAACACGATCGCGGCGGCGGGAAGCACCACGTTGCCCGCGCCGCCCTGCCCGTCGCCGCTGGGCCTGCCGATCGCGATCGCGAGCGCGACCACGCCGAACACGGCGATGGCGACCAGGAAGGCGGCCCGGAGCGCGAGGGTCGCGCGGCGGCCGACGTGGAGGACCAGCTCGGGGTGCACGGGGTCGGACGGGGTGCTCACGCTCTCCACGGTAGCCGCGCCGGCCGGGCGCCCCGTCACCGGGCGGCGAGGTCGACGACTACCAGGCGCGCCGACCACGCGCCGATGATCTCGGCCGCCACCGCGTGGACGGGGTGATCGAGGTAGACATCGCGGGCGGCCGCGTCGACGAAGGCGACGACGAGCCCCCACCCGTAGCCGGCCTCGAGCCCCTCGGGACTCACGCTCGGGCCGACGGTCACCTCCGCGATCCCGGGGATCTCGGCCCTGAACAGCCCGATCTGCGTGTGCAGACGCTCGAGCTCCGCGGCGGGCATCCCGTCCCGCCAGTCGACCAGGACCACGTGCACGATGCGCCCGTCGGTCGTCATGGCGCCACGCTACCGGGGATGACGGTGTGCACGAACAGCGCCGCCTCGTCGAGGTCCGCGGGCTCGATTCCGCGGTCGGGGCGAGGCGAGATGGTGAGCAGCCGGCCGCCGGGCCAGAACTCGGGCGCCGGCTGCCCCGTCGCGGCGAGCTCGTCTCGCCACCCGTCGATCAGATCGTCGATCCAGATCACGCCGGCGTGGGTCGCGAGCGCCTCGCGGGCGCGGTCGGCCTTCCACCAGCCCTCGACGGCGAACGCTCCCCCGCCCTCACCCTCGAGGCACGGCCAGTCCTCGCCGAGGCCGATCGCCGGGCCCAGGTAGCGGGCGGCACGGAACCCCCAGGTGGTGCACCACGCGGGCTCGACGCCGGGCAGGGCGGCGATCCGGGCCAGGCGCTCGACCATCGCACCCGACCAGGTGATCTCCATGCCGAACAGCACCGGCGCGGTGCGCCAGGACGATGCGGGCCACCCCGTCCGCTCGGTGCCCGGGAGGTCGTAGGGCGCGATGACGCCGTCCACGTCGACCAGCAGGGCGACGGACGGGGGTCCCTCACGCGGGGCCGCGGCGGCCATGGTTCCGACGCTACGCCGCGGAGCACGCCGGCGCCCGGAGCGGAGCGGCGGCTACGTCCGCCGGGCCCCGGCCCAGTCGCGTGCGTGGGCCCGTGCCGCGTCGACGGCGGCTCGCCGCGACCGCAGCGTCTCCGCGTCGTCGCCTGGGCGCGTCGCGGCCTCCGCGTCGAGCGCCTGGGACAGCTCGCCCACGACGGCCAGGCCACGCTCAGCGGCGCCCCTGCGGTCGTCTGTCGGCGCCGTCTCGATGAGCCCGTGCAGCTGGCGGTCCGCATCGAGCACGCGCGGGCGCGCGGCCTGCCACGTCTGCGCCGCCTCGGCCGCGGTGGGCTTGGCGAGCACCTGCGGCACCAGCGAGTCCTCGAACCACGAGACCTCGGCCCGCGCGCGCTCCAGCTGCCGGTCCCACGACCGGCGCGCGGCCACCACGCGCCACACCAGGATGACGAGCACCAGCGCGGCGGCGCCCGCCAGCAGCCAGAGCCACCACGGCAGCGATCCGTCGTCGACATCGTCGCCCGTTGCGGGCGACGCGCTCGGGGACGCCGAGGCGGTCTCCGAGGGCGCCGGCGCCTCGGTGACTGTCTCGGTCGGCTGGGCGACGGGCGCCTCGGTCACGGTCTCCGTCGGTTGCGGCTCCGCCGTCTCGCTCGGTCGGGCGGGGAGCGAGATGTCGGGGAGCCGGGACACGTCGATGTCGGGCAGGCTGTCGCAGGCGGACACGCCCAGGACCGCTGAGGCCCCGATGACGCCCGCGACGAGCCCCTTGACGATGCGTCTCACGGTCCGCCCCCTTCGTCGGCGTGCTTCTCGCGAGCGTAGCGGACGGGTGCGACGCGGCGACGATCGCCGCCCCGCGGGAGTCCGCGGCACGACGATCGACGCCGTCTCAGCGCAGCACGGCCCCGAACTTCTCGGAAGCCGCCGCGATGATCGCGTTGCGCACCTCGAGAACCTCATCCGCCGAGAGCGTGTGGTCCGCGTCGCGCATCTTGACGTTGATGGCGAGGCTCTTCTTGCCCTCGCCGATCTGCTCGCCCGTGTAGACGTCGAACACGCGCGCGTCCTCGACCAGGCCGTCGCCCGCGGCGAGGACCACGTCGACGAGCGCACCCGCGGGCACGTCGGAGGCGACCACGAACGCGAAGTCCTCTTTGGCCAGCACCTGGCCGGACACGGGCGAGGCCGTGACCAGCACGCCCTCGCTCTCGTCGATCATCGGGTCGAGGCGCATCTCGAACGCGACCGTGCGCGCCGGCAGGCCCAGGTTCTCGCACACCTTCGGGTGCAGCTCGCCGGCCAGGCCCACGAGCTCGCCCTCCAGCCAGTACACGGCCACGCGGCCGGGGTGGAACGGCGCCGTGGTGATCGCACCGTGCGCGTCGGGCGTGATCTCGAGGACCACGCCGCAGGCGCGCTCGACCCTCTCGGCCATCGCCATCGCGTCGGTCCACTTCCACGGCGTGGCGTGACCGTCCCAGCCGGCGGCGACCTTGTTGCCGGTCATGATGCCCGCCACGCGGCGGATCTGGCCCGGCAGAGCCTCGTTGAGCGCCTCCACGTCGTCGGGCGTGATGCCCTCGCCCGAGAACGTGCTGGGCACCTTGCCGATGCGCGACTGCAGGTAGGCGCGGCCGGTCTCGTAGACGGCCACGTCCTGCGCGCCGCGCCCGAGGTTCACCTTGACGGCGTCGACCAGCGAGGCCAGCAGCCCGGGACGCATGAGCGGAAGCTCGGCGCTCAGCGGGTTGGCGAGGCGCACCACCAGGTCGCGCCGCGCATCGTCCGGCGGCAGCAGCAGGTCGTCCAGCCGCTTCTCGGAGATGAAGGGGTAGGAGAGCACCTGGGTCAGCCCGGCCTCCGCGAGCGAGCGCGCGACCGACTTCCGCACCAGCTGCGAGTGCGTGTAGCCGCGGCCCGGGGGCGCGATCGGCAGCACCGACGGCAGGCCCTCGTACCCCTGCAGGCGCGCGACCTCCTCGACCAGGTTGATCCGACCCTCGAGATCCGCGCGCCAGGTCGGGCGCGTGACGATCAGCACCTCGCCGTCGCGCTCGACGGCGCAGCCCACCTCGGTGAGCGAGTCGATGACCTGCTCCGCGGTGTACGGCACGCCCACGATCCGGGCCGGGTAGTCCCAGTCCATCTCGATCTCGGCGATCGTCGGAACGTCGTCCACGTCCGTGTAGACGTCCTCGACGACTCCCCCGCCGAACTCGACCAGGAGGTTCAGCGCGCGCTGGACCGCGACCGGCGGCAGCGCGGTGTCGACGGCACGCTCGAACCGGCGGGACGCCTCCGAGCCGAGCTTGTGGCGCCGCGCCGTTCGCGCGATGGTGATGGGGTCGAAGTGCGCGGCCTCGAGCAGGATGTCGGTGGTGGTCTCGGAGACCTCCGTCGACGCGCCGCCCATGACGCCGGCCATGCCGATGGGCCGGGCGCCGTGCCCGCCCTCGGAGTCGGTGATGAGGAGGTCCTCGACGTGCAGCGCGCGCTCCGCGTCGTCGAGCGTGACGATGCTCTCGCCGGACGATGCGCGGCGCACCACGATCGGCGCAGTGACCTTCGCGAGGTCGTAGGCGTGGAGGGGCTGGCCCAGCTCGAGCATGACGTAGTTGGTGACGTCCACGGCGAGCGAGATCGACCGCATGCCGGCGGCCTCGAGCCGCTGCCTCATCCACGCGGGCGGCGCGGCGGTCGGGTCGAAGCCGCGCAGGATCCGCGCCACGAAGCGGTCGCAGCCGACGGTCCCGCGCACGGGCGCGGCGTCCTCGATCAGCACCTCGAAGCCGGCGCCGGCGGCGCCCGACACGGGCAGCGCGGCGGGGTCGGTGAAGGCCTGACCGGTGGCGTGGGCGTACTCGCGCGCCACGCCGCGGATCGAGAACGAGTAGCCGCGGTCCGGCGTGACGTTGATCTCGATGGTCGACTCGTCGAGCCCGAGCAGCGCGATGGCGTCCTGGCCGGGGGTCAGGTCGGCGGCGTCGAAGCCCATGTCGGTGAGCACGATGATGCCCGTGTGGTCGTCGCCGAGCCCGAGCTCGCGCGCGGAGCAGATCATGCCGTCCGACCAGTGGCCGTACGTCTTGCGCCCCGAGATCGGGAACGGCCCGGGCAGCTCGGCGCCGGGCAGCACCACGACCACCCAGTCGCCCTCGACGAAGTTGTGCGCGCCGCAGACGATCCCGCGCGAGGACGGGTACTCCACCTTGTTGTCGGGCTTGCGGCCCGGACCGGCGGGGTCGTTGTGCTCGCCGACGTCGACGCGGCAGTAGTTGATGGTCTTGCCGTTGGACTGCTCCTCCTTGACCAGCGACATGACGCGGCCGACCACGAGCGGGCCCTTGACGCCGGAGCCGTGGATGCCCTCCTCCTCGAGCCCGATCCGGGCGAGGGCGGTGACCACGTCCTCGGGGGTGGACCCGGGCACCAGGTCGACGGACTCCGCGAGCCACGTGAGCGGAATCTTGGGCATCAGATCTCCATCCCGAACTGCTGAGAGAAGCGCACGTCGCCCTCGACCATGTCGCGCATGTCGGTGACGCCGTGGCGGAACATCAGGGTGCGCTCGATCCCCATGCCGAACGCGAAGGCCGTGTACTTGTCGGGGTCGATCCCCGCGGCGATGAGGACGTTGGGGTGCGTCATGCCGCAGCCGCCGAGCTCGATCCAGCCGGTGCCCCGGCAGGTGCGGCACGCCGCGTCCTCGCCGTTGCACACGAAGCAGCGCATGTCCATCTCCGCGCTGGGCTCGGTGAAGGGGAAGAAGGACGGGCGCAGGCGCGTGACCGCGTCGGGGCCGAACATCGCCTGGACGAAGTGGTCGAGCGTGCCCTTGAGGTGCGCCATGGTGAGGCCCTTGTCGATCGCGAGCCCCTCGAGCTGGTGGAACACCGGCGTGTGGGTCGCGTCGAGCTCATCGGTGCGGAAGGTCTTGCCCGGGCAGATGACGTAGATGCCGTGGCCGTGCTCCTCGAGGGCCTCGCGGCGCTCGAGGGCGGCGCGCACCTGCACCGGCGAGGTGTGGGTGCGCAGCAGCAGGCCCGAGTCCGGCGGGTCGATGAAGAACGTGTCCTGCATCTCCCGCGCCGGGTGGTCGGGGTCGAAGTTGAGGGCGTCGAAGTTGAACCACTCCGCCTCCATCTCCGGTCCCTCGGCGACCTCCCAGCCCATGGACACGAACACGTCGCACATGCGGTCCTGCATGGTCTCGATCGGGTGGCGGGCGCCCACGGAGGCGCGGTTCACGGGAAGCGTGACGTCCACGGCCTCCTCGATCAGCACGCGCGCGTCGCGCTCGGCCTCGAGCTCCTCGGTGCGGGCGGCCAGCGCCCGGCCGATCGTGGCCCGGGCCGCGCCCATCGCCTTGCCCGCGGCCGCCTTGTCGGCGGGCTCGAGGTCCTTGATGCCTCGGTTCGCGAGCGTCAGCGCCGCCTTGTCGCCCGTGTGGGCGATGCGCGCGTCCTTGAGCTCGTCGAGCGTGGCGGCCTGCGCGAACGCGGCGAGCGCCGCCTGCACGGCGTCCTCGACGCCGACGGCGTCGAGCGGGGAGAGATCAGTCATGAGCGACCCTTCACAGCCTGGAAAAACCTACGGAAGTCTATCGGTCGCGCGGGGCTCTCCGGCCGGCGATGCTGCGGGTGGCACGGCGGTGGGACGATGCGGGCGCGAGCGCGGGTCAGGCCCGGGGGTCCTCCCCGGGCCTAGATAAACAGACGCACGGCGGCGCGCGGCAGGCGGCGGCTCGGACTCGTGGTCATGACCTCACCGTACCAGCCGTCTCGATGCGCCGGCCGGCCCGTCAGAGCCGGCGGCTCTCGTAGGCGACGCCCTTCTCGACCACGCGCCCGGAGACCAGCGCCTCGTCGGCGGCGACGATCCAGTAGCGGAGACGATGGTCGGCTCCCGTCGCCTCGACCCAGCCCGCGCTGACGCCCACGTCGAACTCGGCGCCCACCGCATCGTCCAACGCCCGGGCGGCGGAGCGGCGCATGCGCTCGACCGCCACGGCCGGATCCTCGTCGTCGTCGAGCAGGAGGACCGCCGCGAACTCGTCGCCGCCGAGGCGACCCACCAGGTCGCGCGGCCCGGCGCCGCGCACCAAGCCGTCCGCGACCGCCGCGAGCGCCGCGTCGCCGCTCTCGTGTCCCGCGCCGTCGTTGACGGACTTGAAGTGGTCGAGGTCGAACACGGCCACCACGGAGCGGGCGCGCTTGCGCCGGGCCGTGTAGAGCATCGTCGCGCCGGTCGCGTCGAAGTGATGCCGGTTCGCCAGGCCCGTCAGCGCATCGGTACGCGCCCGCAGCGACATCTCGCCCGCGGGGCGACGCAGCACCCAGAGCACCAGGGCGAGGATGCCCGTGATGCCGATGATCGCGATGGTGAAGAACGTCATGGTGCGATCCACGGCGGCGACCGCGGGCAGCACGTCGGCGCTTTCGATCTGGACGGTGAGGACCCACGGGATGTCGTCCGACACCGGCCGCTCGTAGGACACGAGCGACTCCTCCACGCGCACGATCCCGTTCTCGACCTCGACCGTCTCGGCGTCCGCGGGCATCGCGATGTCGGCATCGCCCGCGAGCAGCGTGCCGTCGGCCCCGGACAGGCGCGCCGCGCCGTAGCCGGCCGCGGGCGACTGCGCGAGCATGCTGGTGAGCATCGCGGAGTCGAGCCGCACGACGGCGATACCGCTGGGCTCCGCCCCCGGGACCGTCACGACCATGGCCGCGGTGATCGTGGTGCGACCGCCAGGGGTGACGACCGGGTCGGCCCACTGCACCCCCGGTTCCGAGACGTCCGCCTGCTCCCACACGACGTCGCTCACCGGCGGCGGCGGGCGCAGGCCCTCGGGGGCATCCGTCGGCTCGAGGGCGGCGTCCAGCAAGGTGGTGGCGACGGACCCGTCCGACGTGGTGACCGAGTATGCGTAGCCGTCCTCGACGCGGGCGAGGTCGTGGGCCGTGCCGTCGGCCGACGCCACCGTCAGGCCGGTGATCGCCTGCTGCGACTCCATCGCCGAGGCGAGCGCCTCCAGCACCCGATCGGCATCGCCCAGCGCGTCCGGCGTCGAGCCCAGCAGCACCGTCATGGACCGCAGCGCGGTCTCCGCGGGACGGGTCGCGGCGGCCACCTGGACCGCCGTCGCGTCGCCGACCAGGGCCACGCCCTCGACGGACACGCGACGCGAGTCCGCGTCGACGCTCGCGCGCACCACGATCGAGATCATGCCGATCAGCGCCAGGGCGCCCAGGACGATCCCGAAGACCCACGCGAGGGGATCGCTGGCCCCGCGCAGCGTGTAGCGCGACATCAGCTCCCCACCGCCATCGCTGCTCCGTCCCCCAACGTACGCCCCCCGACGTTTGCGGTGGAGCCTAGCAGGGGCTTTGTGCGATTTGGGAGGATGTGACCAGCGTCACCACCGAGTGCCGAACAGCACCAGCAGCGCGAGGATGATCACCACGGTGTTGACGGCCGGCATGGCGACGCGCAGGCCCGTGGGGATCGTGGGGTTCTTCACGAACACGATGTTCATGAGGAACATGAAGAAGGCGAGGATGGTGGTGATCGAGAGGACCACCACCGGGATGCTGCCGACGAGGGGCCAGAGCAGCAGCAGCACCGGCGCGAACATCGTGATCTTCGCGCGGGTGGGCACGTGGGCGCCCATCTTGAGGATCGGCTTGCCGTCGAGGTACAGCGTCTGGAAGCCGGGGATCACGCCGTTGGCGGAGAGCTTCGCGACCGACCCGTTGCGCATGGGGATCTGCCACGCGCCCTTGCGGCGCTTCACGACGGTGCCGTCGATGCGCACCTTGTACAGCAGCCCCAGGACTCCGACGACCTCGACCTTGCCACGCGCTCCGGGGATCTCCAGCACGCGGGTGTTGTCCATCGGTCCTCCTCGGTTCGCCGGGGCCGCGCTCAGCGCCGGTCCCCGGGGAGACTACCAGCCGGCGCGCGGCCGTCCTCCCCGCCCGCGGCATCGTCGACCCGCACCACCGGGACCTGCCCGGTGGTGCCCGCGACGTGGCCGAACGCGTACGTGCGGCCCTTGTGCGCGCGCTTGCCCGTGACGAGGGCCTCGTCGGCCGCGCTCACGAGCGCATCGGGGTCGTAGCCACATTCGGCCGTGGTGGCGAAGCCCGCGGTGACGCCCACCACCCCGGCGGCGCGGAGCGACTCGTGGATGGCGATCTCGACGTCGTCGCGGAGCCGGCGGGCGACCTCGACCGGGGACCCCCGCTCCGCGAGCCGGAGCACCGCGGCGAACTCGTCGCCGCCCAGGCGAGCGGCGACGTCGCGGGTACGCAGGGAGGCGAGCATGGCGTCGCCGACCGCCGCGAGCACCACGTCGCCAGCGTCATGGCCCTCCGCATCGTTGAGCCGCTTGAAGTCGTCGAGGTCGAGCGCGACCACCATGACGGTGTCGCCCTGGGTCCTGGCCGAGGCGACGATGCCGCGGAGCCGCCGCGGGAACTCGTACCTGTTCGCCAGGCCCGTGAGCGCGTCCGTGCTCGCGCGGTGCCGCATCGTCCTCACCGGACGCCACATCTGCCAGGCGAGGATCGACGCGACGGCGACGAGCGCGAGGCTCACGGCCGCGATCGTGAAGGTCGCCGTGCGGAAGCTGGCGAGGCCGGGCGCGAGATCGCGCGCGTCGGTCTCGAGGTGGAGGATCCAGTCGAGACCCGTCGCGGGATCGAGCGACCGCTCGAGCGTGACCACCGTGTCGCGGGTCGCGAACACGTCGCCGCCGTCACCGCCCGGCGTGGGGGCGGTGCTGGGAAGCCCGATCTCGCCGGCCAGGGGAACCTCGCCGGTCTCGGACAGGACGTCGCGGACCAGGTCCCGGGATCCCGCGGGAGCGGCGATCACCCGGCGGTCGCCGGTCAGGATGAAGGCGCCGGCGTCCTCGCCGATCGGGATGTCGTCCAGCAGCGCGCCGAGGGAGTCCGGGTCGAGGTCGGCGCCGACGACCAGGATCGAGCCGCCATCGCCGGACAGCGCCTGCACCGGCGAGACGACGAGCTCCCCGGTTCGCACCGAGATGTACGGATCGGTCCACGTGAGGCCCGCGCCGTCGACCGCCGCGTCGTACCAGGGGCGGGTGTCGAGGTCGTAGGCGCCGTCCTCCGCGTCGATCGCCGTGATCGCGTGGTCGGGGCCGAGCTCGGACCGCTCCACGTGGGCCCGCCCGGGATCTCCGTCGATCGGGGTGATCTCGTAGACGGTGTAGCCGGCGTCGGCCGTCGCGACGGCGAGCACCTCGCCCGAGGGCCAGCCGATGAAGATCGAGCCGACGCCCGGCTCGCGGTCGAGCCGGTCCGCGAGCGCGCCGATCAGGTCGGCGGTGTCGGGCACACCCCGCCTGTCGAGCTCGGAGACCGTGCCGCGCACCACGTCCGAGGCGGAGTCGAGCGCGGTCGCCACGCGCTCCGTCATCAGGTCGCCGACGTACGAATAGGTGTCGCGCGCGGCGGCCTCCGCGCCCCGATCGGCGACCACGACCGCGGTGACGGCGATCAACGCCTGGACCACGAGGATCGCGACGACCGCCACGGCGGCGACGAGCATGCCGCGCAGGCGCGAGACGCGCAGGCGGAGCTTCCGGATCCTCATGGACCCAATTGTCGGCCGTGCGGGGACGTGCCTGGTGCGACGGGAGGCGTGGACTTGGTCACATGGGGGTTCCTCGCGGGTTGTCCCCGGCCTTCGTGTCCGGTTTGTCGGGAATGTCAGAGGGTGCTGATGGGATGGTCCCATGTTGATCTCGGCGGACCGGGTGGCGCCCCTCGCGGATGCGGTGGGACGCCTCGACGCGCGCGAGACGTCGGACCTGCGGCGCCCCGAGGTGCTCGAGGCGCTGGAGGCATGCGGGCGGCTCGCCGCGGCGGCGCGGCTCCCGCTGGCGATCATGGCGGCGGAGGTGGCGGCGCGCTCCCCGCGCGACGCGTCGAGCCTCGCGCGGCGCGAGGGGTACTCGTCAGCCGAGCGGCTGGTCGCGGCGCGCTGCGGGGTCTCGATCGCCGAGGCTATCCGGCTCATCGAGGCGGGGCGGGCCTTCATGACGCCGGACGATGCGGGCCCCGGAGGCGGCGGAGAACCCGAGGGCGGCGGCGGTCCGGAAGGCGGGCCGGATGACGGCGGTGGCGGGCCGGGCGATGGCGGCGGGGGTCCGGGCGATGGCGGTGGCGGGCCGGATGGCGGAGGTCCGCCGCCTCCTCCGCCCCCTCCGCTCGGGCCGGTCGCCGCCGCGCTCCGCGACGGGCGCATCGGCACCGACGCAGCCGCCCTGATCCGCGAGACCCTGCGAGCGCTGTCGGACCCGGCCCTCCCGGGAGCGCTCGGGCGGGAGGCGCGGCTCGCGATGGAGCGCGACCTGGTCGCCCGCGCGTGCACGCTTGACCTGCGTGATCTGCGGGCGTGCTGCGCGCGGCTCCGCGCCAGCCACGACGCGCGCAGCCGTGCGGAGCGCGAGCGGCGCCTGCGGGCGCAGCGGCATCTCACCTTCACCGAGCAGTCGGACGGGATGGTGCTGCTCCAGGCTCGGCTCGATCCCGAATCCGCGCTGCCCGTACGCGCGTGGTTCGACGCGCAGGTCAAGCGGACCCTGCAGGCGGCGAAGGAGTCGGACGTGCCGGACTCGCGCTCCTCGGGGCAGATCAGGGCGGACCTGATGGTGCAGCTCGCGAACCACGGACTTCGCTGCGGCAGCCCGGGCGACCGCGCCCCGGCTCAGGTGATCGTCCACGTCGAGCTGGAGTCGCTCCGGAGCGGCCTCGGCGAGGTGCGTCCCGAGACCGCGGGGCTGCCGCTCAGCGTCGAGTCGGTGCGCCGGATGTGCGCCGACATCGAGATCATCCCCGCGGTCCTCGGATCCCGGTCGCTCCCGTTGGACGTCGGGAGGCGGGTGCGGCCGTTCTCAGCCGCCCAGCGACGGGCGTTGGCGGCGCGGGACGGGGGCTGCGCGTGGTGCGGGGCGCCCGCCGCGTGGTGCGAGGCCCACCACATCGTGCCGTGGGCCCGGGGCGGCGGGACCGATCTGTCGAACGGCGTCCTGCTCTGCCGTGGATGTCATCTGCGGATCCACGACACGCGCTGGGAGGTCGAGGTGCGCGGCGAGGAGGTCGTCTTCATCCCTCCGCCCGAGGTCGACGCTGGGCGTGAGCCGCGTCCGGCAGCGCGACAACGCACGGCGGCACCCCGAGGCGGCCGCGACCGAGGCGGCCCGGCGGGAGGAGTCCCGACCGAGCAGGCCCGCCACGCCGTGACCGTCCACGTGTCGACGCGGGACGGCGGAGACGACGGCGAGGACGGCGCGGCAGGTGAGAGTCCCGCGGGAGTGCCACATGACCGGCGGATCGACGACGACGCGACGACGACGCCGCAACCGGGCGCGGGAGCGCTCTGGTGACGGCTCCGCGGCGGCGAGGTGACGCTGGGTACAGGTTCCCGCGTGCCAATGTGCCGCGAGGTACAGGTTCAGGCGTGCTGTGCCGACGCGGAGGCGTACAGGCACACCGTGGCCGCCGTCGCCAGGTTCAGGCTCTCCGCCCGACCGTAAATGGGGATGCGCACCACGGCGTCGGCGAGCGCGAGCTCGTCCTCGCTCAGGCCCCAGGCCTCGTTGCCGAACACCCACGCTGTCGGCGACGCGAGTGACTCCGCTCCCCCGGCGCCCGCGCCGGCCTCGGGATCGCCCAGGAGGTCCTCGCCCGAACCGTCGGCGGCCAGGACCGTCAGCCCCGCCGTGCGGAGCGCCTCGACGGCTTCGCCCAGCGGAGCGCGCGCGACCGGGAGGTGGAAGAGCGAGCCCGCCGTCGAGCGGATCACCTTGGGGTTGCCCGGGTCGACCGACTCCCCCGCGAGCACCACCGCGTCGGCGCCCGCCGCGTCGGCCGCGCGGATCACGGCACCGGCGTTGCCGGGGTCGCGCACGTTCGACAGCACCGCGACCAGGCGGGGGCGGGCGGCGACCACGTCGTCGAACGAGACGCCCGTCGAGGCGAGGACGGCGACCACGCCCTGCGCGTCCGCGCTCATCGCGCCGAGCACCTCGGGAGTGCCCAGATGCACGTACAGCCCCGCCGCGATCGCCTCCGTGGCGATCTCGGGGTGACGCGCGTGCGCATCCTCGGTGAGGTAGACGTCATGCACGCGATCGGCGGCGTGACGCACCGCCTCGCGGACCGACTGAGGCCCCTCGACCAGGATCACGCCTGCCCGGGAGCGTGCAGAACGCCCCGCCAGTGCCGCGACTCTCTTGACCCGCTCGGCCCTCGGATTCGAGAGCGTGACGGAGAGGTCTGCAGGCCCGGCGGGGCGTTCCGACATGGTGGCCGTGCTTACGCGGCGGGCGCGTTGACGTCGGCCGGGAGGGCCTTCTTCGCCACCTCGACGAGCGCCGCGAAGGCAGCCTCGTCGTTCACCGCGAGCTCGGCGAGCATGCGGCGGTCAACCTCGATCTCCGCGGCCTTGAGGCCCTGGATGAAGCGGTTGTAGGTGATGCCGTTCGCGCGGGCGGCGGCGTTGATGCGCTGGATCCACAGCTTGCGGAACTCGCTCTTCTTCGCGCGACGGTCGCGGTACGAGTAGACGAGGGAGTGGGTGACCTGCTCCTTCGCCTTCCGGTACAGGCGCGAACGCTGACCGCGGTAACCCGCGGCGCGCTCGAGGGTAGTCCGGCGCTTCTTCTGGGCGTTGACCGCCCGCTTGACGCGTGCCATTTCAGTTCTCCTAGGTACGTGTGTCGGGGCGGGCTTACTTGCCCAGCAGCTTCTTGATCTTCTTCGAGTCGGCGTCCGACAGGATCTGGTCCTGCGCGACACGGCGCTTGCGCGAGGAGTGCTTCTCCTCGAACTTGTGCACGTTCATGGCCGAGGCGTGCTTCACCTTGCCGGTGCCGGTGAGCTTGAAGCGCTTCTTGGCACCCGAGTGGGTCTTGTTCTTCGGCATTGCTGCCACTCCTTCTAGGTCTGGCTGGGACCGGTGGGACCCAGCACGTTTCACGGGCGGCCAGCGCCCGACATCTGTATGAGGCCTCCGCCTACTCGGCGGCCGGCTCCTCGACCTCCACGGCCTCCGGCTCGGCGCCCTCGGTCTCCGCCTCCTCGGCGGCTCCCCTCGGTGCCTTGCGGTGCTCGCGGGCCTCGGCCTCGGCGGCCTTGCGGGCCTCGCGGGCCTGGCGCTGCTCCTCCTTGGCCTCCGCCTTCTTCTTCAGCGGGCCCAGGACGAGCGACATGTTGCGCCCCTCCTGCGAGGGCATGTTCTCGACGACCCCGTACTCCTCGAGCTCGGCCGCCAGCTTCAGCAGCAGGCGACGGCCCATCTCGGGACGGGACTGCTCACGACCGCGGAACATGATCGTGACCTTGACCTTGTCGCCGCCCTTGAGGAAGCGGATGACGTGGCCCTTCTTGGTCTCGTAGTCGTGCTCGTCGATCTTGAGACGGAAACGCATCTCCTTGATCTCGGTGTTGGCCTGGTTGCGACGTGCCTCGCGTGCCTTCACCGCCGCCTCGTACTTGAACTTGCCGTAGTCCATCAGCTTGACGACGGGAGGACGCGAGTTGGGCGCGACCTCGACCAGGTCGAGCTCGGCGTCCTGCGCCAGACGCAGGGCATCCTCGATGCGGACGATGCCGACCTGCTCGCCCTTCGGACCGACCAGGCGGACCTCGGGGACCCGGATGCGCTCGTTGATGCGCGGCTCGTTGATAGCGGCTCCTTACCGTTGCTCTCGGACCGCCTCTCAGGCCGCCCCTCCCCGACAACGAGAAAGGCCCCTGCTCGAACGCGAGCAGAGGCCACCGCAGCACACGGCCCCCACCCCGCGCGGACGCGTGGCTGACGCCGTGACCGTGAACCCTGGTCCGTGAGGTCCGAGGGTGGGAGGTGGACTCCGCTTGCGCGTTGCGACGTGTGCCGCAACCGGTCGATGGACAAGAATAGCAACCATGAGCGAAGAAGACCAGGCCACACGTCCCGACACGCCGCGCGGCCCCTCCGGGTCGGACGATGCGGCGCGCGACATCGCCGAGGTGTCCGCCGTGGAACTTATCACCACCGTGAGCGTTCATCTGTTGAGCGCTGCGGCGCTCCGGTGCGGGCTGGCCGAGGAGGGTGAGGAGCACAAGGACCTCGACGAGGCACGTGCGATCATCACCGCCCTGGCGGGTCTCGTCACCGCTGCGGCACCTGACCTCGGCGACACGCATGCGCGGGCGTTGAGGGATGGGCTGCGGAGCGTACAGTTGGCATTCCGGGAGGCGTCGGTGATCCCGGACCGGCCCGGAGACGGGCCCGGTGAGAAGTACACGGGGGCGGTCACGTAGTGGCACAAGGGGACGACACCACCCGCGAGGAGACCCAGGTCCGCACGGACCTGGGTTCGCGCGGGCCTGAGGGCGAGCAGGTCTCGCCGGGTGACGTCCCCGACGGCGCAGCCGTCACCGCTCCCAACGACGATGCGGACACGGCGACCGACGAGCTCGCGACGGTGGCCGACACAGCAGACACGGCAGACGCGACCGGGGCCGACGATGCCTCCCGGCGGCCCTCCGTCCTGCCGCCCGACGTCGCCGCCGCTCGCACCGCGATGCACCGGCGCACCACCGAGATCCCGATCGTCACGTCCCGGTTCGCACCAGTCGTGGCGACCGGCTTCGGGGAGGACGATGCGGCGGACCCCCTGGTCGACTCCGACGCCCCGGCCTCCCCCGAGCCCGCCCCGAGCTCGGGCGCGCATCACCGACCGCATGTGGTCATCGAGCGCCGCGCCGGCCTGTGGTTCGCGATCGCGCTGCTCACCGTGCTGCTGATCGGCATCTCGACGCTTGCGGCCTACCTGTGGCATGTCTCGGACGAGTGGAGGGCGCAGGTCGAGGAGCTCACCGACGTGAGCTATGGGCTGGGCGACGACCTCGCGGCCGAGCGCGAGACGCTCGCCGCCGCCGAGGAGCGGATCGACCTCCTCACGGACCAGCTCGCCACCTCGAAGGACACCGTGAGCCGCCTCCAGGCCGAGAACGCGCGGTGGGGCGACGACGCCGCCTTCGCCCAGGAGCAGATCGGCCAGCTCGAGGACCTGATCGCCACCGGCACGGCCGCGACGAGCTCGCTCAACCGCTGCATCGAGGCGAACGACCAGCTGGTCGCCTACCTCGAGGCGCCCGACGACTACGACCCGGAGGAGATCGTGGCCTTCGAGGAGTCCGTCGCCGAGCTGTGCACGGAGGCCAACCGGGCCGCCCAGGAGTTCACCACGGCGGCGGCGCAGTGAGCGCTCGGCGGGTCCCGCGTCGCGCGATCCTCGCGGTCGCCCTCGCCATGGGGGCGGCCGGCTGCGGCGTGATCCCCCAGGCTCCCGACCCGATCCCCAGCGACTTCGTGCCGAGCCCGTCAGCCGAGCCCGGCGACGGACCCGGCGCCCTGTCCCCCGACGGCTTCACCGCGGCGCAGCGGATGACCGTGCGCGTGCGCAGCGTCGGATGCTCCGGCACCATCGTGCTGTCGACCGGCACCGGCTTCGCGCTCGACGAGCACACCCTGGTGACCAACCGCCACGTGATCGCGAACAGCAAGCGCATCACCATCACGACCTACGACGGACGCACCATCAACGTGACCGCCGCGACCACCTCCACCGCCGCCGACATCGCCGTGATCACCACCGAGGAGTCGCTCGGCAACGCCTTCGCCCAGACCGCCGAGGCGGATCCCGAGGTCGGCGACCTCGTGACCGTCGTGGGCTACCCGAACGGCGGACGGCTCACCACCTCCTCCGGCGTCGTGCTCGGCGCGACCGCCGACCCGCTCGGTGGCGCCGTCGACTCGGTCCTCGCCACCAGCGCCACCGTCAAGGTCGGCTCCTCCGGCTCCCCCGCGCTCGACGAGGACGGCCGCGTGATCGGTGTCGTCTACGCCAAGAACATCTCGGACCAGAGCTTCATCGTCCCCGTGTCGACCCTCAACGCCCTCCTCGAGGAGCCCGCCCTGTTCGTCCCCGAGTCCGCGTGCGCGGCCGACGCCGACGCGTCGTCCAACGCCTCGGCGTTCCTGCCATGACGACCCCCGACATGGATCCCGGCGGCCCCTGGCAGCCCACCGCATCGTCCGTGCCCGAGCCCGTCCCCGCGGAGCCCGCCGCGCGGGCGCCTCGCCGCGTCGGGATCGTCGTCGCGCTCGTGCTCGCGATCGTGGTCGCCCTCGGCTTCGCCGCGGCCTTCGCCTGGCAGTCGCTGGCGCGCGCGAACTGGGAGGCGCAGAACGACGCGCTCCGCCTCCGCGTCGAGGACCTCACCCTCACCCTCTCCGATCAGAACGCCCGGATGGCCGAGCTGGAGGAGGCCGAGTCCCAGCTCGAGACGCTCAAGGAGGAGTACTCCGCCGCGGTGAACACGGGCGCGAGAAGCACCGAGGTCGTGACCGAGCTCGAGCAGATCGTCGACGCCTACGGGCAGTGCGTGGAGGCGCAGCAGGAGCACTTCGAGGTCCTCAGGAACGCCGATCGCTACGTGGCGTCCTCGATCGTCAGCTCGGAGCGATCGATCGTCGAGTTCTGCGACCAGGTGCACCAGAGCTATGTCGCCTTCCGCGCCGAGAACGGCTGACGGCGTGACGCGCACCCGCCTGGCCGCGAGCCTCGGGATCGGCGTGCTCGCCGTCGCGGGGTGCGCTCCGCTGACGCCGCCGCCGTACACGACGCCGGTGCCCGTCGAGGTCTCCGCCGCCCCCGCCGTCGGCGACGGCTTCACCGGGGCCGAGCTGGTCGCGCTCCGGGTCTGGACCACCACCTGCGACGCGTTCCTCAACGGCAGCGCCTGGATGCTCGACGAGTCCCACGCGGTCACCAACCGCCACGTGGTCGAGGACGGCGCCGAGATCGAGCTCACCGACTACCAGGGCAACGAGTACCACGGCGTCGCCGCGGAGATGTCGCTCACCGACGACCTCGCCCTGGTCACGATCGAGGGCTCCTTCCCCCGGGCCGCCACCGTCGGCACGGAGGAACCCGCCCCCGGCGACACCCTCAGCGTGTCGGGCTTCGCGCTCGGCGGACCCCTCGCCACCGTCACCGGGCGCTACCAGGGGCTGATCGAGAACCACCTCGACCCCGACGGCGCCGCCATCTACTCGATCGCCGTCGAGGTGCGCGAGGGCAACTCCGGGTCTCCCGTGACGGACGAGGCCGGCGCCGTGGTCGGCGTCATCTTCTCCTCGGACGGTGCGACGATGGGCGGCGCCGTCAGCCTGGACCGGCTGATGGCCTTCCTCGACGGCGACACCGACCGCGCGGACGCGATGACCACCTGCGGCTGACGGGGCCCGCGGCGTCGTCAGGCGGTGGCGAGACGCAGCTCGAGGCTGTCGACCCGCTGCGCGACCACGGGCGACTGCGCGAGCTGGTGCTGAACCCGCCTCACGACGGAGTCCACCTCGGGCTGCGTGAGCCCGGGCACCAGCCTGAGCACCACGGCGACCTCCGCCGACCGCCCGGCGACGGCCTCGACGGCCACCAACGCATCGTCCACGGGCACCGCCTCGGCGACCGCATCCCTGACGTCGTCGGCCACCATGCCGTCACGCACCGCCGGCCGCCATGGCTCGCCCTGCCCGAGCGCCCACACCGCGGGACGCGGGATGAGGACCGTCTCCATCCCGGGGTTGACCACCAGGGTCGACCACTCCTCGTTGATGGCCGCCAGGGCGGCGCGCGGCCCCTCCGCAGGGATCGGGCGGGCGCGCTCGCTCCACGCCTTCATCGCGTCGACGTCGGTGAACACGGGCAGCGCGGTGCGTCCGTCCGCCATCTCGACCGCGACCACGCCGGTCGAGGCGACCGCGTCCTGCTTGAGCCCGTGCGCCCCGACGATCCGCTTCTCACCGCTCGCCATCACCGGGATCAGCACCCGGGCGTACGCGAGCGCATCGACCACGTCCGTGAGCGGCGCCTTGCCACGCGAGTGGCGGATGAGGGCCTGGGCGAGGCGGGCGTCCGCGCTGCCGTCGTCATCGGCGAAGATCGACTCGGGGATCTCCTTGCGCGGCTCGGACTCGCTCATGCCCCCCAGACTAGGGGCACGCGGCGACGACGCCGCGGAGCGACCGTCAGAGTCCGGCGAGGTCCTCGAGCTCCGCGACCATGTCGCGGGACCCTCCGAACAGGCCGTCGTAGCCGTCGATCGTCACGAACCTGCACCCGTACGACTCGATCACCAGCCGCGTGGCGGAGGCGCCGTCGGCCAGCACCAGCAGGTACCGGGGACCGGCCTCGAGGGTGCATCCCTGGGACGTGTCCGCCGGCCCGATCCCGTCGAGCAGCGCGCCGAGCCGATCGAGGTCCTCGATCTCGGCCGGACCGCTGCTCACCGGGCTGCCGTCGCCGATCGGGTACACGCAGATCCACGCCGCGTCGAACCTCCCCAGCTCAGCAGCCGCCGCCGCAGCCTCGAACGCCCCTCCCGGGCTCTCCAGCGCCTCGTCGCATGCGGGCTCGAGCGCGACGGCGGAGTCGACCACGGTCGGCGCAGGGCCGGAGGCGCCCGGGCCCGTCGACGCGTCGTCGGAGGTCCCGCCTCCGGTGCAGCCCGCCAGCAGCAGCGGGAGGCCGGCCCACGCGACAGCGGCGGTACGCACCAGGGGTCGCCCGCTCAGCGCCGCACGCCGCATCGTCGCGCGCCTCATCGTCCCCCGCCGATCCCGCTGAGGTCGCGCACCACCGAGGCCGCGTCGACCCCGTCCGCCATGAGCACCCCCGCGGGGAGGTCCGGGTCGCTCGGCGAGCCCGGTGGGGACTCCCGGGGGTCCTCGGTCAGCCGGATCTCGCGGCACCCGTACTCGTCGATGGTCATCGCGACCTGCCGATCGCCGGTGACCGCGACCAGCAGCAGCCGCGGACCGAGGTCGTCCGTGCAGGCGCGGTCGGCCGGCGGCACGTCGACCGTCGCGAGCAGGTCGCCCAGCTCGACCAGCGCATCGTCCGGCACCTCCGCGAGGGCCGCGTCGGTCCGGCGCCACTCGTACAGGGCGCCGCCGTCCGGGTCCGGGTCGCCCGTGTCCTCAGCGACGTACTCGCACACCCAGGCGGCCTCCGGGACGCCCAGCTCGGGCACGGACGTCGCCGCGTCCTGCGTGCCGAAGCCGTGGTGCGGCGGATCCGCCTGCACCAGCACGTCGGGACACCCCGTGGAGGGCTCCACCGCGCTCGCCGTCGACGGCCCGGCGCCACCCCCGCTCGCGCACCCCGCGAGCAGCATGGCCGCCGCCGCGATCGCCAGCGCTCCCCGCATCGTCGCCCCCTCTCGAGAGGTTCAACGTACCGGGGAACTCGGAACGTTGGGGCTAGGGGCGACCCGCGATGTCGAGCGCCTGCGGCAGGGTGAAGTTGCCGTTGTAGAGCGCCTTGCCGACGATCGCGCCCTCGATCCCGACCGGCGTGAGGGTGCGCAGCGCCGCGATGTCGTCGAGCGAGCTGATGCCGCCCGAGGCGACCACGGGAGCCTGGGTGGCCTCGCACACCTGGGTGAGGAGCTCCAGGTTCGGACCGGAGAGCATGCCGTCCTTCTTGACGTCGGTGACCACGTAGCGCGAGCAGCCGGCCCCGTCGAGGCGGGCGAGCACCTCCCACAGGTCGCCGCCGTCGCGGGTCCAGCCGCGACCCGCGAGCGTGGTGCCGCGCACGTCGAGGCCCACCGCGATCCGGTCGCCGTGGGTGTCGATCACGCGGGCGGTCCACTCGGGGTTCTCGAGGGCGGCCGTGCCGAGATTGACGCGAGCGCAGCCGGTGGCGAGGGCGCGCTCGAGCGACTCGTCGTCGCGGATGCCGCCCGACATCTCGACCTTGACGTCGACCGCCTTCACCACGTCTGCCAGGAGGGAGGCGTTGGAGCCGCGCCCGAAGGCGGCGTCGAGGTCCACCAGGTGGATCCACTCCGCTCCACCCTTCACCCAGTCGAGGGCGGCCGACAACGGGTCGCCGTAGCCGGTCTCGGATCCCGCCTCGCCCTGCGTGAGGCGGACGGCCTGGCCGTCGGCGACGTCGACGGCGGGGAGCAGCTCGAGGCGGGGGGTGTCGGTCATGGTCTCGCTTTCGGGTGGGGCAGGCACGGTGAGGCGTCGCGGCGCTGGCGACGATGCGGGCTCCAGGGTATCGCTGTCATGCCCCGCGCCGTGCGCCGGGGTCAGAGCGACTCGACCCAGTTGCGGAGCAGCTGGAGCCCCGCCTCGCCCGACTTCTCCGGGTGGAACTGGGTGGCCGCGAGCGGGCCGTTCTCGACGGCGGCGACGAACCGGTCGGAGTCGTCCCCCGCGCCCGCGGTCGACCAGGTCACCAGCGGCGCGGCGAAGCGGCCCGTGTCCTCGGTGGTGCCGAGCGGGAACTCGCGGGCCCCGTAGGAGTGCACGAAGTAGAAGCGCTCGTCCTCGACCCCCGCGAACAGCCGGGTGCCCTCCGGCGCCTCGACGTGGGCCCAGCCCATGTTCGGCACGACGGAGGTCTGCAGGAGCTCGACGGTGCCGGGCCACTGGTCCAGGCCGGCGGACTCGACGCCGTGCTCGACGCCGCGCTCGAACATCACCTGCATGCCGACGCAGATCCCCAGCACGGGTCGCCCGCCCGAGAGCCGCCGGCCCACGATCTGATCGCCGCGGGCCTCCTGGAGCCCCTGCATCACGGCCGCGAAGGCACCGACGCCGGGCACCACCAGGCCGTCCGCGTTCTCCGCGATCACGCGGTCGGAGGTGAGCTCGACGCGTGCACCCACGTGCTCGAGCGCGCGGGTGGCGGAGCGGACGTTGCCGAAGCCGTAATCGAAGACGCAGACCAGCGGCGAGCTCATCATCCCTGCTCCTTGCGCAGCCGGCGGGTCTCCTTGAGCAGCTCGCGGTACGCGGCGAAGCGGCTCATCGTGGCCTCGTGGACCTTGTCGGGGTGCGTCGCCGCGATCTCGTCGAAGCTCTGCGCGCCCGTCACCAGCGTGGTGAGCACGCCGGGGGCGTCGTTGAGCGCGAGGCCCGCGGGAACGTCCTTCGCGACCTGGCCGCCCAGCCAGATCTGCGCGGTCGCCTGACCGCCGCGGTTGACCACCAGCATGAACTCGGCGCGCGCGACGAAGGCCGAGACCGTCTTCGCGGCCTTCGCGACGGCCTCCTCGTCCGTGTCCGTCAGCACCGCCACCGGGCCGCCGCTGGTCGACAGGATCCGCGCGTCGACCTTGTTGAGAGCGCACAGCGCCGTGAGGAAGCGCGGGCTGGGGATCGGCGAGAGGATCGCCGCGAAGTCCCGGGTGCCGGGCTCCTGCGGGGCTGACGCCTGCTCCGCTCCCTCCGTCACAGCGCTCCCTTGGTGGACGGGATGCCCTCGACCCGCGCATCGTCCGCCACCGCGAACCGCAGCGCGCGCGCGAGCGCCTTGAACTGGGCCTCCACGATGTGGTGGGGGTCCCGACCCGCGAGCACGCGCATGTGCACGCAGATGCCCGCGTGGTGCGCGATCGACTCGAGCGCGTGGCCCGTGAGGGAGCCCGCGAAGTTGCCGCCGATGAGGTGGGTGGCCTGACCCACCGGCTCGCCGGTGTGCACGAAGTAGGGACGTCCGGAGACGTCAACCACGCACTGCGCGAGGGCCTCGTCGAGCGGCACCAGGGCGTCGCCGAACCGCGAGATGCCGGCCTTGTCGCCCAGCGCCTGCTTGAGCGCCTCGCCGATGCAGATCGCGACGTCCTCCACCGTGTGGTGGCTGTCGATGTGGATGTCCCCCGTGGCCTGGACCGTGAGGTTCATCAGCGAGTGCTTGCCCAGCGCGGTCAGCATGTGGTCGTAGAACGGGACCCCGGTCGAGATGTCGGTGCGGCCCGTGCCGTCGAGGTCGAGCTCGACCAGGACGGAGGACTCGGACGTGGTGCGCTCGATGCGACCGGTGCGGCTCATGACGTGACCTCCAGCAGCGCGCTGCGGAACAGCGCCATCTCCTGCGGCGTGCCGATCGACACCCGCAGCCAACCCTCGGGGCCCGTGACGCGGATCAGCACCCCGCGCTCCAGCAGGCCCTGGAACACCCTCTCACGGTCCTCGAACGGTCCGAAGAGGGCGAAGTTCGCGTCCGTGTCGGCGACCGTCCACCCCTGGGCACGGAGCCACTCGACGGTGTCGTCGCGCTCCGCCCGGATCTCGTCGACCTGCGCCTGCAGGGCGCGGTGGTGGGCCAGCGCCGCACGCGCCGTCGCCTGCGTGACGGCGCTCAGGTGGTACGGCAGGCGGACCACCTTGAGGACGTCGATGAAGGTCTCGTGGGCGATGAGATAGCCGAGGCGCGCGCCCGCGAACGCGAACGCCTTCGACATGGTCCGGCTCACCGCGAGGTTCGGGTGCTGCGGCACCAGGCTCGCCGCGCTCGGGGTGCCCCAGCGGCGGAACTCCGCGTACGCCTCGTCGACCACCACCACGCAGCCCCCGGGGACCTCGTCGGCGGCGCGCATCAGGGCGCGGACCTCGTCCAGGCTGAGCGCGGTGCCGGTCGGGTTGTTCGGGCTCGCGACGATCACCATCACGGGGTGCTTCTCCCGGATCGCGGCGACCGCGGCGTCGACGTCGAGCGTGAAGTCCTCCTTGCGCGGCACCGTCACGTACTCCGTGAACGTGTCGCGCGCGTACTCGGGGTACATCGAGTATGTCGGCGCGAAGCTCAGCACCGTCCGCCCCGGGCCGCCGAAGGCCTGGTGCAGGTGGAGCATGACCTCGTTGGAGCCGTTCGCCGCCCAGATGTTCCGGGGCTCGACGAAGTCGACGTGGCTCTCCTGCGCGATGTACGCCGCGAGGTCCTGGCGGAGCCCCGCGAAGTCGCGGTCCGGGTAGCGGTTGAGGCCCTGCGCCGCCTTCCGCACCGACTGCGCGATCGCGTCGACCACCGCGTTCGGCGGGGCGTACGGGTTCTCGTTCACGTTGAGGCGCGCCCGCACGTCGAGCTGGGGGGCGCCGTAGGGCTTGAGGCCCTGCAGGTCCGGACGGATCGGCAGTGTCATGGGAGAAGTCTAGTGAGCGCGAACACGGCGTGATGCCGCCCGGGTCCCGCCCTCCCGACGGCACCTGGTGCCGTCCGTGGGCGCCCGGGCGGCCGGCGCATCGTCCCGTCCGGCGTCAGACCTGGCCCGTGAACGTCAGCACCAGGAGCGCCAGGTTCAGGGCGACGATCGACGCGACCACCGTCCACGCGATCACCTTGGTCGTCGTGGAGTTCGCATGCTCCCCCATCACCGCCTTGTCGGAGGTGAGGCGGACCAGGGGGATCACCGCGAACGGGATGCCGACAGACAGCACCACCTGCGAGATCACGAGCGCCCAGGTGGGGTTCGCGCCGACGCCGAGGATCACCAGCGCGGGGATCAGCGTGATCGAGCGGCGGATCCACACGGGGATGCGGCGGTGGAGCAGGCCGCCCATGATCGCGGCGCCCGCGTAGCAGCCCACCGAGGTCGACGCAAGTCCCGACGCGAGCAGCCCCACCGCGAAGGCCCCCGCGATGATCGGGCCGAGCGCCGTGCCGATCGCGTCGTACGCGCCCTCGATCGAGTCCGTGCCGGCGACGCCTCGCAGGCTGCCGGCGGCGAGCAGCAGCATCGCGATGTTGACCGAGCCCGCGATCACGAGGGACACGGCGACGTCCCACTTGGTGGCGTGGAGCAGGTGGCGCAGGCGGGGCTTGTCGTGGCCGACGCCGTGACGGTCGCGCGCGAGGGAGCTGTGGAGGTAGATGACGTGCGGCATGACCGTCGCACCGAGCATCGACGCCGCGAGCAGCACCGTCGACGGGCCGTCGAAGCGCGGGATCAGACCCTCGGCGGCGCCGCCCCAGTCGGTGTCCGACACGACCAGGCCCGCCATGAAGCCGATCGCGATGATCGCGAGGAGGCCCATGATGACGAATTCGAAGTGCCGCTGTCCGCGCCGGTTCTGGATCATCAGCAGCGCGAGCGACACGACGCCGACGATCAGGCCCCCGAGCACCAGCGGGATGTCGAACAGGAGGTAGAGGGCGAGCGCTCCGCCGATCACCTCGGCGAGGTCCGTCATGGCCGCCACCACCTCGGCCTGCGCCCAGTAGGCGAGGCGGCCTCGCGTGCGGAGGCGGCCACGCAGCAGCTCCGGCATCGAGCGCCCGGTCACGAGCCCGAGCTTGGCCGACGTGTACTGGATGAGCACCGCCATGAGGTTCGACGCGACGAGCACCCACACCAGCAGGTAGCCGTGCTCGGCGCCCGCGGTGAGGTTCGCCGCGACGTTGCCGGGGTCGACGTAGGCGACGGCGGCGACGAAGGCCGGGCCGAGCAGCGTGACGATGCGGCGGACCGGTCCGCGGTTGCGCTCCGCGCGCTCGCGGTTGCGCTCGACCAGCGTCTGCGTCACGTGGGCTCCCTCCGCCGTCGACGGGGCGTCGGGCAGCCGCGTCGCGTGGAAGTTAGGCTAGCCGAACTTCCACCGGTGTCCAGCCCATGGCGCCCCGCGTCGCACCGATCCGCGGCATCGGCGGCGCCGATGCCGGCGGCCCGGGGGACGGCCGCGCCGCCGTGTCGGACGGGCCGCGTAGGGTCGTCGCATGCCGACCCCGCAGCGCTCCGACGTCGATCTCCGCGAGGCCGCCGAGGGCGCCCTGCGCCGCCTGGTCGGGAGGGACGATGCGCGGCTGCGGGACGACCAGTGGACGGCGATCGAGGCGCTCGTGTCCCGTCAGGCGCGAGCGCTGGTGGTGCAGCGCACGGGGTGGGGCAAGTCGGCGGTGTACTTCGTCGCCACGCGCCTGCTGCGCGACGCGGGCGCGGGACCGACCGTGATCGTGTCCCCCCTGCTCGCACTCATGCGCGACCAGATCGCCGCCGCGGCGCGCGCGGGGATCCGCGCCGTGACCGTCAACTCGTCCAACGTCACCGAGTGGGATCAGGTCCACGCCGCGATCGCCGCGGGCGAGGTCGACGTGCTGCTGTGCTCGCCCGAGCGGCTCAACAATCCGCAGTTCCGCGACCAGGTGCTGCCACGGCTGGCAGCGGACGCGGGGCTCGTCGTGATCGACGAGGCGCACTGCATCTCCGACTGGGGCCACGACTTCCGGCCGGACTACCGCCGCATCCGCACGCTGCTCGCGGACCTGCCGACCGGCATCCCCGTGCTCGCCACCACCGCGACCGCGAACGCGCGCGTGACGGAGGACGTGGCCGAGCAGCTGGGCGTCGCCGGCGACCGGCGGAGCGCGGAGGTGCTCGTGCTGCGGGGCGCCCTCGACCGGGAGTCCCTCCACCTCGCGGTGCTCGACCTGCCCGACCCCGCCGCGCGCGTCGCCTGGCTGGCGCAGTCGCTCGGCGAGATGGACGGATCCGGGATCGTGTACTGCCTCACCGTCTCGGCGGCCGAGGAGGTCGCGTCCCAGCTGCGGGCCGCCGGGCTCGAGGTGGGCGCCTACACGGGACGGACCGACCCCGCCGAGCGCGAGCGGCTCGAGCAGGACCTCAAGGACAACCGGGTCAAGGCGCTCGTGGCGACCTCCGCGCTCGGGATGGGCTTCGACAAGCCCGACCTGGCGTTCGTGGTGCACCTCGGGGCGCCGTCGTCGCCGATCGCGTACTACCAGCAGGTCGGGCGTGCGGGCCGCGGGGTGTCGCGTGCGGTGGTGGCGCTGCTGCCGGGCCGCGAGGACCGCGCGATCTGGGAATGGTTCGGGAGCCAGGCGTTCCCGCCGGAGGACACCGTGCGGGCAACCCTCGCCGCGCTGTCCCCCGAGCGGCCGACGACCGTGCCGGCTCTCGAGGCGGTCGTGGACCTCTCCCGCTCCCGGCTCGAGGCGATGCTCAAGGTGCTCGACGTCGACGGCGCGGTGCGCCGCGTCCAGGGCGGCTGGCTCGCGACGGACAGGCCCTGGGAGTACGACGCGGATCGGTACGCGCGGGTCGCGGCGACGCGGGCCGCCGAGCAGCGGACGATGCTCGAGTACCAGTCCGCGACCACCTGCCGGATGGCGTTCCTGCGACGGGTCCTCGACGACCCGGAGCTGGCGGACGGGTGGACGTGCGGCCGGTGCGACGCCTGCGGCGGCGTGGCGCTTCCGGCGGCACCCACCGCGGAGGCGGTCTCGTCGGCGCAGGCCGGGCTCGACCGCGTCGGCATCGAGGTGGTGCCGCGGCGCCAGTGGCCGAGCGGCGTGGACACGCTCGGAGTCCCGCTCAAGGGGCGGATCTCCGGCGGCGAGATGGCCGAGACGGGACGCGCGATCGCACGCCTCGACGGGCTCGGGTGGTCGGGGTCGCTACGCGACCTGTTCGGGGAGCGGGACGAGGCCGGAGCGCCGGTCGATGCCGAGCTCCCGGTGCCGCTGCGCCACGCGGCCGTGCGGGTGCTCGACGACTGGGAGGACCTGTGGACCGTCGCCGGGGGCGCGCACCAGGCGACCGTCGCCGGCGTCGTCGGGGTCGCCTCCGCCACCCGACCCACGATGGCCGCGCACCTCGCCACCGGTCTCGCGCGCTACCTCGGCGTGCCCGTGCTCGGGACGGTCGCGCCCGTGCCGGGCCGCGACGAGCCGAGCCGGCATGACGTGAACTCGGCCCAGCGGCTCGCGGCCGTCGCGCGACGCCTCGGGCTGGTCCCCGCCCGCGACGCGACCACCGGCGAGGCCGCGTCGCTCGACGGCGCGCGGGTGCTGCTCGTGGACGACCAGATCGACTCCGGCTGGACCGTCACCGTCGCCGCACGGCTGCTGCGGCGCGCCGGCGCCGAGGCGGTGCTGCCCTTCGTGCTCGGGGTGCGGTGACGCGTCCCGATCCCGTTCCGCCCGTGGCGAACCCCGATCCCGCAGCTGCCGTCCGCCCGTTGTGATGGACGCATGAACCTCCTCATCCTCGGCGGCACCGCCGTCCTCGGCCGCGCGGTCGCGACGCACGCCCTCGCACGCGGGTACGCCGTCACCTGCGCGGCCCGCGGCAGCGCCCCGGCGCCCGCGGGCTGCACGTTCGTGCCTGTCGACCGCGACGATGTCGACGGCCTCGCGCCCGTGGCCGACCGCCGGTGGGACGCGGTCGTCGACCTGTCACGCGATCCGCGCCACGTGGCGCGCGCGGTGAACGACCTCGACCCGGCCCATTGGGTGCTCGTGTCGACGGCCAACGTGTACGCACGCTTCGACAGCCCCGAGCAGGCGGAGGCGTCCCCCACTCTCGCCCCTCTCGAGCACCTCGACGACGCCGCGGACTACGGGCGCGCGAAGGTCACCTGCGAGGCATCCGTGCGCGGGGCCCGCGCGTCGTCCACGGTCATCCGCTCCGGCCTCATCGGCGGGCCCGGGGACACGACCGGCCGCAGCGGCTACTACCCGTGGCGGTTCGCCCACCCGACGGGCGCCGACGTCGTCGTCCCCGACGCGCCCGACATGCCCGTCGCCATGATCGACGTCGACGACCTCGCGACCTGGATCGTCGACGTGGCGCAGCGACGCCTGCACGGCGTCTACAACGCGACCGGCACCACCACGACGCTGCGCGAGGCGCTGAGGATCTCGGCCGAGGCGGCGCGCAGCGCCGCGACACCCCTGTGGGTGGATCCGCTCACGCTCGCCGAGGCGGGCGTGGCCCCCTGGATGGGAGAGGCATCGCTGCCGCTGTGGATCGACGACCCGACGTGGCGGTGGTTCGCCACCCTCAACACGACCGCGGCGCGTGCTGCGGGGCTCGCGACGCGGCCGCTCTCCGCGACCATCGCGCGTGCGCTGGCGTACGAGCGGTCGCGCGCGGTGCTGCACGGCCGGTCCCCCGACCGCGCGGGGCTGTCCGACGACGACGAGCGACGCGTGCGAGCGCTCGCCCTCGGTGGGGCTCGCGGTCGCTAGCTCTCCTCGAGGCGCGCCCGGATGGCCTCGCCGTGCGCCGGGAGGTCCTCCGCATCCGCGAGCGCCACCACCTTGTCCCCCACCGCGCCCAGCGCGTACGCGCCGTAGTCGATGTAGGAGACGGCCTTGAGGAAGCTCGTGACGTTGAGGCCGGAGGCGAACCGCGCGGTGCCGCCCGTCGGCAGCACGTGGTTGGAGCCCGCGAGGTAGTCCCCGAGCGGCACCGGCGAGAACGCGCCGATGAAGATCGCACCCGCGTTGCGGATCCGGCCCGCGACCTCGTGCGCGTCCTCCGTCTGGATCTCGAGGTGCTCCGCCCCGTAGGCGTCGGCGACGGCGACCGACTGGTCCACGTCGTCCGTGAGGATGATCGCGCTCTGCCTCCCGCCGAGCGCCGTGTGCGCGCGCTCGGAGTGCTTGGTCGCGGAAGCGAGCGCCGCCAGCTCCACGTCCACCTTGTCCGCGAGCTCCTCCGAGTCGGTGATGAGCACCGAGCCTGCCATCGGGTCGTGCTCGGCCTGGCTCAGCAGGTCCGCGGCCACGAAGCGCGCATCCGCCTGCGCGTCCGCGATCACGGCGATCTCGGTGGGCCCCGCCTCGGAGTCGATGCCGACCAGCCCGGTGACGGCACGCTTGGCCGCCGCGACGTAGACGTTGCCCGGGCCCGTGATGACGTCCACGGGGTCGCACAGCCCGTCCGCCCCGAGCGCGAGCATCGCGACCGCCTGAGCGCCGCCCACCGCGTAGACCTCGTCGACCCCCAGCAGCGCGCACGCGGCGAGGATGGTCGGGTGCGGGAGGCCGCCGAACTCCTTCTGCGGGGGGCTCGCCACAGCGATCGACGGCACACCGGCGGCCTGCGCGGTCACCACGTTCATGACGACGGAGCTCGGGTACACCGCGAGCCCGCCGGGGACGTAGAGCCCCACGCGCCCCACGGGCACCCAGCGCTGGGAGACGGTGGCCCCCGGCGCGAGCTCGACGCTCACCGGCGGCGGCACGGTCGCCACGTGGAAGGTGCGGACGCGGTGGATCGCCTCCTCGAGGCCGGCGCGCACCGCATCGTCCAGCGTCTCGAGCGCGGCCTCGATCCGGCCGACCGGGACGCGCAGGTGCTCCGGGGTGACGCCGTCGAAGCGGGCGCCGAGCTCACGCAGGGCGTCGGCGCCGCGGGTGCGCACGTCCTCGATGATCGGCTCGACCACCGCGAGGGCGTCGCCCACGTTCACGTCGGCACGCGGGACGATGGACAGCAGCTCGCGGGCGGTCAGGTCCTGGCCACGCAGATCGATCCGGTTCAGCACGCGACCACTCTAGTGCGCGGGCGCGTCCGACCCCCGCACGGGAGATGGCATCCTGGAGCCATGGAATGCGTCGAGTGGGAGGAGCGCGCCCGCGCGGGCGAGCCCGCGACGCCGGCGCGGTCGAGGCGCTCCCGCGCGGTCCTGCTGGTCGTGATGGGATTCGTCGGCGTGGTCGCTCTGGCGGTGGTCACGGCGCTGTGATGCTCAGCGCGCCGTCCTCCTCACACGCCGGCGAGGCAGCTCGGTCCGAGCGCGGCCTTGAGGTCTCCGTAGAGGGCCGAGGAGCGTGACACCCGGAACTCGTCACCGAGCCGCATCGTGAGCGGCCGGTCCGGGCCCGTCAGGACCATCCGCACCTCGATGGTGCCCGGGTGCGCCCGGAGGATCCCCTTGACCTGCTCGACGAGCGGCGGGGTGACCCGCGCCGCCGGCACCGTGATCGCCACGGGCGACGTGTCCTGCTGGTTGAGGTTGGGGATCCGCACGTCGACGGCCGAGAACTGCAGCCCGCCGTCGCCACGCTCGCGACAGCGCACCTTCATGGCGAGCACCGAGTCCTCCGCCAGGTCCCGCGCGAAGGTCTCGTAGGTCTTGGCGAAGAACGAGACCTCGGTCTCGCCCGTCATGTCCTCGAGGGTGACGATCGCGTACGGGTTGCCCGACTTCGCGATGCGCCGGTCGACCCGCGTCACCAGGCCGGCGAGCACGATCTGCGAGCCCTCCTGCACCCCGTTGGTGGGCGTGGCGTTGAGGATCTGGTGCGAGGCCTCCGACCGGATGATGTGGTCGAGCCCCGACAGCGGGTGATCCGAGACGTACAGGCCGAGCATGTCCCGCTCGAGGTTGAGCTTGGTCTTCTTGTCCCACTCCTCGAGCGTGGGCACCTCGACCGTCACCCCGCCACCGATGTCCTCGGCGTCGGCGAACAGGTCGAACTGCCCCGTCGCCTCCTGGCGCTTGACCCCGATCACCGAGTCGATCGCCTGCTCATGCACCGCATTGAGCGCGCGGCGCGAGTAGCCCAGCGAGTCGAAGCCGCCCGCCTTGATGAGCGAGTCGATGGTGCGCTTGTTGCACACCGTCGCCGGCACCTTGTCGAGGAAGTCCGCGAAGGACGTGAACGCGCCCTTCTCCTGCCGCGTCCTGACGATCTCGGCGACCACGTTCGAGCCGACGTTGCGCACGGCCGTGAGACCGAAGCGGATGTCGGTGCCCACCGCCGAGAACGTGGCCTTCGACTCGTTCACGTCCGGCGGCAGCACGGTGATGCCCATCCGTCGGCACTCCGCGAGGTACAGGGCCGACTTGTCCTTGTCGGTGCCCACCGAGGTGAGCAGCGCCGCCATGAACTCCGTCGGGTAGTGCGCCTTCAGGTAGGCGGTCCAGAAGGACAGCACCCCGTACGCCGCGGTGTGGGCCTTGTTGAACGCGTAGTCGGCGAACGGCAGCAGCGTGTCCCACAGCGCCTTGATGGCCGCGTCCGAGTAGCCGTTCGCCTTCATGCCGGCGCTGAAGGGCTCGAACTCCTTGTCGAGGATCTCCTTCTTCTTCTTTCCCATCGCGCGGCGGAGCAGGTCCGCGGCGCCCAGGGTGTAGCCGGCGACGATCTGCGCGATGCGCTGCACCTGCTCCTGGTACACGATGAGGCCGTAGGTGATGCCCAGCACCTCGCGCAGCGGCTCGTCCAGCTCCGGGTGGATGGGCGCGATCGCCTGCCGCCCGTTCTTGCGCTCCGCGTAGTTGGTGTGCGAGTTCATGCCCATCGGGCCCGGGCGGTACAGCGCGAGCACCGCGGAGATGTCCTCGAAGGTGTCGGGCTTCATCTGCCGCAGCAGCTGGCGCATCGCCGTGCCGTCGAGCTGGAAGACGCCGAGCGTGTCGCCGCGGCCCAGCAGCTCGAACGCGCCCTCGTCGGCGAGCGGCAGGTCCTCGAGGACCAGCGGCTCCTTGCCGTTGTCGACGATGTTCTCGAGGGCGTCGTCGAGGATCGTCAGGTTCCTCAGGCCCAGGAAGTCCATCTTGACCAGGCCGAGCGTCTCGCAGGTCGGGTAGTCGAACTGGGTGATGACGGCGCCGTCCTGCTCGCGGCGCATGATCGGGATGATGTCGATCAGCGGGTCCGAGGACATGATCACGCCCGCCGCGTGCACGCCCCACTGGCGCTTGAGGCCCTCGAGGCCCTGCGCGAGCTCGAACACCTGCTGCGCGTCGGGGTCCGCCTCGAGCACCGCGCGGAAGTCCTGGCCCTCGTGGTGGCGCGGGTGGGTCGCGTCGTGGACGCCGACCAGGGGCATGTCCTTGCCCATGATCGCCTCGGGGTACGCCTTGGTGAGCTGCTCCCCGAGCGAGAACGGCTTGCCCAGCACGCGCGTCGAGTCCTTGAGCGCCTGCTTGGCCTTGATGGTGCCGTACGTGACGATCATGGACACGCGGTCCTGGCCGTACTTGTCCGTGACGTACTGGATCACCTCGCCGCGCCTGCGCTCGTCGAAGTCCACATCGAAGTCGGGCTTGGACTCGCGCTCGGGGTTGAGGAACCGCTCGAAGTAGAGCTGGTGCTCGATCGGGTCGATGTCCGTGATCTTCATCGCGTACGCGGCCATCGAGCCGGCACCGGAGCCGCGCCCCGGCCCGACGCGGATGCCGTTGTTCTTCGACCACTGGATGAAGTCCGCGACCACCAGGAAGTAGCCCGGGTAGCCCTTGCCCGCGATGACCTCGATCTCGTAGTTCGCGCGCTCCTGGACGTGGCCGGGGATCTCCTCGCCGAAGCGCTCGTGCAGGCCCTTCTGGACCTCCTTCACGAACCACGAGTGCTCGTCCTCGCCCGGAGGGCAGTCGAACACGGGCATGTAGTCGGCCCTGGTGTTGAACTCCACCTCGCACTGCTCGGCGATCGCGACCGTGTTGGTGAGGGCTTCCGGGTACTCGCCCCAGAGGTCCCACATCTCCTGGCTCGACTTCACGTAGTAGCCGTCGCCGGAGAACGCGAAGCGCTTGCCGCCGTTGTCGTAGGTCGGCTCGTTCAGTGTCGAGCCCGACTGGACGCAGAGCAGCGCCTCGTGCGCGTGGGAGTCCTCGCGCTTGGTGTAGTGCAGGTCGTTGGTCGCGACCAGGGGCGCGCCGATCGCCTTGGAGATCCGCAGCAGGTCCTCGAAGACCCGCTTCTCGATGTCGAGGCCGTGATCCATCAGCTCGACGTAGTAGGAGTCCTTGCCGAAGATGTCCTGGAACTCCGCCGCCGCCTTCAGGGCCTCCTCGTACTGGCCCAGCCGCAGGCGGGTCTGCACCTCGCCCGACGGGCAGCCCGTGGTCGCGATGATCCCCTTCGAGAAGCGCTGCAGCAGGTCGCGGTCCATGCGCGCCTTGTAGAAGTGGCCCTCGAGCGAGGCGTAGGACGCGAGCCGGAACAGGTTGTGCATGCCCGCGGTGTCCCGCGCCCACATGGTGGCGTGGGTGTACGCGCCGCCCGCGCTGACGTCGTCCGACTCCTGACCGCGGTCGCCCCAGCGCACGCGGCTGCGGTCGCCGCGCGCGGTGCCGGGCGTGAGGTACGCCTCGAGCCCGATGATCGGCTTGATGCCCGCGGCCTTGCCCTTGGTCCAGAACTCGTAGGCGCCGAACAGATACCCGTGGTCGGTCGTCGCCATCGCGGGCTGGCCCAGGCGCTCGGCCTCCTGGAACAGGTCGCCGATCTTCGCCGCGCCGTCCAGCATCGAGTACTCGGTGTGGACGTGGAGGTGGACGAAATCCTTGCCTGGCATGGCGACGATTCTAGGCGTCCCGGCAGACATCGCGGGAGACGCGTTCCGGCCCGGCGCGGGGTGTCGGTCGGGCCTGGGAGAATGTCCCGGTGAGCGAGGAGTCCCGGCCCGAGCGCGCCCCGCGGCGCGGCCGTCGCGGACCCCGGCGGGGCGCCTCCGGAGGGCGACGGGACGATGCGCGGGGCACCCGGGCGCCGCATCGTCCCCGCGTCAGCGCCAGGGCCCTGGAGGCCGCCGCGGACGCCCGGGCGGCGGTCGCCGTCCCCGAGATCCTCTACCCGGCCGAGCTCCCCGTCAGCGCCAGGCGGGAGGACATCGCCGCCGCGATCCGCGACCACCAGGTGGTGATCGTCGCGGGCGAGACGGGCTCGGGCAAGACCACGCAGCTGCCCAAGATCTGCCTCGAGCTCGGCCGCGGCCGGGCGGGTCAGATCGGCCACACCCAGCCGCGCCGGATCGCCGCGCGCTCGGTCGCGGACCGCATCGCCGAGGAGATCGGCACCCCGCTCGGCGAGATCGTCGGCTACCAGGTGCGCTTCACCGACCAGTCCTCGGACCGGACCCTCGTCAAGGTGATGACGGACGGCATCCTGCTGGCCCAGATCCAGCGGGACCCCGACCTGCTCGCCTACGACACGCTCATCATCGACGAGGCGCACGAGCGCAGCCTCAACATCGACTTCCTGCTCGGCTACCTCACCAACCTGCTGCCCCGCCGCACCGACCTCAAGGTGATCATCACCTCCGCCACCATCGACTCCGAGCGCTTCGCGCGGCACTTCGCCCGCGGGGGGCCGCTGCCCGACGATGCGGATGGGGACGATCAGCGCCGCGCCCCCGTGGTCGAGGTCACGGGCCGCACGTACCCGGTCGAGATCCTCTACCGCCCGCTCGAGGGCGAGCGGAAGGGCGACGAGAAGGACCTCGACACCGGGATCGTCGAGGCGTGCGCCGAGCTGATGACCTGGGGCGACGGCGACATCCTCGTGTTCCTCTCGGGCGAGAGGGAGATCCGCGACGCGGCCGACGCGCTGGCCGCGTCGCTCGGCGACCGCGCCCGCGACCCCCGCCACCCGCGCCGGGTCGAGATCCTGCCGCTGTACTCGCGCCTGTCCGCCGCCGAGCAGCACCGGGTGTTCGAGCGGCACGCGCACCGCCGCATCGTGCTGTCGACGAACGTCGCCGAGACCTCGCTCACCGTCCCGGGGATCCACTACGTGGTCGACCCCGGGACGGCGCGGATCTCGCGCTACTCGAAGGCGACCAAGGTCCAGCGGCTGCCCATCGAGCCCATCTCGCAGGCGAGCGCGAACCAGCGCTCGGGCCGCGCGGGACGCCTCGCGGACGGCATCGCGATCCGCCTGTACGCGCAGGACGACTTCGAGACGCGCCCCGCCTTCACCGAGCCCGAGATCCTGAGGACGTCGCTCGCGAGCGTGATCCTGCAGATGATCGCGGTCGGCGTGGTCTCCTCCCCCGAGGACATCGCGCGCTTCCCGTTCGTCGAGCCGCCGGACACGCGCGCGATCCGCGACGGCGTTGCCCTGCTCGCGGAGCTGGGGGCGGTCGCCACCGCCGACGGCCGCACCGCGCTGACCCCCGTGGGGCGCCAGCTCGCCCGCCTCCCCATGGATCCCCGCCAGGCGCGCATGATCGTCGAGGGCGCGAAGCACGGCGTAGGCTACGAGGTCGCGGTGATCGCCGCCGCGCTGTCGATCCAGGACCCCCGCGAGCGCCCCGCCGAGCGCCGCGAGGAGGCGGACCTCCTGCATCGTCGCTTCGCCGACCCCTCCTCGGACCTGCTCGCCTACCTCAACCTGTGGGAGCACGTCCGCGAACGCCAGAAGGCGCTGTCGGACAACCAGTTCCGCCGCGGGCTCAAGGCGGAGATGCTGCACTTCCTGCGCATCCGTGAGTGGCAGGACGTCATGACGCAGATCCGCGCGTCCGCGAAGGAGCTCGGCATCGAGCTGGTGCGACGCGATGCGAGGCCCGTGCCCGACCGCGGCGACACCCTCAGGCACCTGTGGGACGAGGACGCGATCCACCGCAGCGTGCTGGCCGGCCTGCTGTCGCAGATCGGCGCGCAGGACGTGCTCCAGCTCAAGGCCTCGAGCTTCACCCACCTCCGGGGCGAGGCGCGCGCGAAGGAGATGAGGAAGGCCCGCAAGCGCTCCTCGAACGAGTACCTGGGCGCCCGCGGCGTGCGCTTCGCCATCAACCCGGGCTCGCCGCTGTCGAAGAAGCCGCCGGAGTTCGTGATGGCGGCCGAGCTGGTCGAGACCTCGCGGCTGTGGGCGCGCGACGTCGCACGCATCGACCCCGCGTGGGCCGAGGAGCTCGCGGGCGACCTCGCCAAGCGCACCCACTCGGAGCCGCACTGGTCCTCGAAGCGCGGCGCCGCCATGGCGACGGAGAAGGTGCTCCTGTACGGCGTGCCGATCGTCGCGGACCGGCCGGTGCTGTGGGGCCGCATCGACCCGGAGGGCGCGCGCGACCTGTTCATCCGCCACGCCCTCGTGCAGGGCGAGTGGACCACCCACCATCGATTCTGGCGCGACAACCAGCGGGTGCTCGAGGAGGCCGCCGAGATCGAGGCGCGCTCCCGCACGCGCGGCGTCATCGCCGACGAGGAGACCCTGGTCGGGTTCTACGACGCCCGCCTGCCCGAGACGATCGTCTCCGCGCGGCACTTCGACCGCTGGTGGAAGGAGGCCCGGGTCGCCGATCCGGACCTGCTCACGCTCACGCTCGAGGAGCTGGTCCCCGAGCACGCCGCGATCGACCCCGCGCTGTTCCCGGACTCCTGGCCTCAGCTCGACCTCGAGCTCCCGCTCACCTACCAGTTCGAGCCCGGCACCGCCGCCGACGGCGTCACCGTCCATGTGCCGCTCGGGGTGCTGCCCCGCGTGCTCGGAGACGGCTTCGACTGGCTGGTCCCCGGGCTCCTGCCCGAGCTGGTGACCGCGACCATCCGCGCGCTGCCCAAGGCGGTGCGACGTCTGCTGGTGCCGGCGCCGGACGCGGCGCGGGACATCGTCGCGTGGTTCGAGGCGCATCTGCCCGCGTGGTCGGACGTCGCCCGGGCGGGCGACATGGCCGAGCCGTTCCGAGCCGCGTTCACCCGCGCCGTGCGGGACCTCCGCGACGTGGAGATCGGCGACGAGGCGTGGGACGGCCTGGACGAGCGTCTTCCCTCCCACCTGCGCATGACGTTCCGCGTGGTCGAGCGGGTCGGGCGCGACACCACGGTGCGGGGTGAGAGCCACGATCTCGCGATGCTGCAGCGGCAGCTGGCGCCCCAGGCGCGCGCGGCCGTGCGCACCGCGGTGCAGCGGGCGGCCGATGCGGCGGCGTCGGGGCGCGGGGGCACGCGGGGCGGCGCGGGTGGAGACGCCCGGCCCGGCGCGACGGACGCCGGGGCGCGGGACGGTGCGGCGCTGCCGCGCCCCGCGAGCGCCGCGATCGCCGAGGTGGATGAGCTCACCGCGTGGCCCGACGTCGACGTCCTCCCCGACGAGGTGGAGGGGACGGTGCACGGCGTCGTCGCGCGCGGCTTCCCCGCCATCGTGGCCGAGGGCGAGGGAGTGAAGGCTCGGGCCGCGCTGCGGGTGCTCGCGGAGGCGGGCGACCGCGACGCCCGCCACGGCGAGGGCGTGCGCCGGCTCCTGCTCGCGGAGGTCGGGCTGCCGGTCAAGCGCGTCACCACCCGCTGGTCGACGCAGGAGGCGCTCGCGCTGGGCGCCTCTCCCTACACGTCGACCGAGGCGCTGGTCGACGACCTCCAGCTCGCCGCGATGCGGACGCTCACCCCGGGCGCCGGCGCCGTCAGGGACCGCAGCGCCTACGAGGCCCTGCGCGACTCCGTCCGCCCCGCCCTCGAGGACCAGGTGCTCGAGGTCGCGCGCCGTGCCGCCGGCGCGCTCGCCGCCGCCCGAGAGCTCGACGTGGAGGTGCGGGGCAGCAGCTCGCTCGCGCTCCTGTCGACGCTCCAGGACCTGCGCGAGCAGTCCGCCGCGCTCGTGGGCGACGGCTTCGTCCGCCGCACGCCGGCCGGCCGGCTTCCTCATCTGGAGCGCTACCTCAAGGCGGCCGCGCATCGTCTGGAGAAGGCGCAGTCGGATCCGTCGAAGGACGCCCAGCTCGCCTGGCAGGTGTCCCAGGTGGCCGAGGCGTACGAGACGGTGCGGACCGCTCGCCTCAAGGGCCGGCCGGACGCGGCGACGCGCGCCGCGCTCGACGAGGTCCGGTGGATGCTGGAGGAGCTGCGGGTGTCGCTGTTCGCGCAGCGGCTGGGGACCGACGGCCCGGTCTCCGAGCAGCGCATCCGCAAGGCGCTCGCCGCGATCGGCTAGCGTCGTCCGCATGGTCCGCATCCTCCCCTGGTTCTCCCGCGGCATCGCCGCCGTCGCGCTCGCCGTGGTGGCCTGGGCCGCCCTCAGCTCGTGGGGGGCCGTCAGCCACGGCCACCCGGCGTATGCGATCTGGCTCGCGTTGACCGCCGCCGCGGCGATCGCCTCGATCATCGGATCGTTCGTGCGGGCGCCGCGCGGTGGGTGGCGGGCCGTGCTGCGGGTGATCGGGATGTTCGGGGCCGTGGTGTGGGTGGCCGGGACGGCGTGGCTCCGGCCGGCGACGGCGATCGAGCCGGCGCTGGCGGCGATGGAGTCCGACGAGGCGGTCACGGTGACGGAGACCGCGACCTCGATCACGCTGGCACCGGCCGGCGAGCGGGCGCCGACCGCGGTCGTCTTCGAGCCCGGGGCGCTGGTCGAGGCGCGCTCGTACGCAGCGGTGCTACGACCGCTCGCGGAGGCCGGCCACCTGGTCGTCATCACCAAGCCGGCCCTGGGGATCGCGTTCCTCGACACGGGGGCGCTCGAGTCAGCGCGTGGGGCCCACCCCGAGGTCGACGGCTGGGTGGTCGGCGGGCACTCGCTCGGCGGCGTCGTGGCCGCCGTGCTGGCGGACCGCGACGACTCCCTCTCGACCGCCCCCGCGGTGGGACTGCTCCTGTTCGCCTCCTATCCCGCGAGCGACATCAGCGGCAGCCTGACCGCCGCGGTCGAGTCGATCTCCGGGTCCGAGGACGGGCTCTCGACGCCGGAGGCGATCGAGCAGTCACGGTCGATGCTGCCCGCCGGCTCCTCGTTCACGGTCATCGAGGGCGCCGTGCACGCCCAGTTCGGCGACTACGGCCCGCAGGCGGGAGACGGGACGGCGACCCTCTCCGACGACGAGGCGCGCGAGCAGATCAGCGCCGCCGCGCTCGCCTTCGTCGACTCGCTCGGCGGCTGACGCCCCACGCCTGCCCCGCCGCTGCCCGGCGCCGCCCCGCCCTCCCCTCCGGACAGCACGCACGGATCTCGGCGCGACACCCCGGTGATCCGCGCCGAACCGAGCCCGACACGCCGCCGACCCGGGACCGGCTCCGTGCGGAGTGTCCGGAGGTCGGGTGGGGCCGGGTCGTCAGGGGGCGGTGAGGTCCACGTACGCGTCGTGGTGCGGGATGCCCTCGTCGAGGTAGCCCTCACCGTGCGCGACATATCCCAGCCGCGCGTAGAACGGCATCGCCTGGTCCTGCGCGCTGAGCTCGACCCGCACGCGCCCGTCCACGGCGTAGCGCTGTCGAGCGGCGTCGTGGAGCGCCTCCATCAGCACGCGGCCGGCGCCCGTCCCCCGCGCCTCGGCCACCACCGCGAGCCGCCCGATGTGAGGGGTCGCGGGGTCCATCGCGCCGTGATCGGCGTGGAACTCGTCGGTATGGGGCGCCAGCAGCCGGCCGGTGCCGAGCGGCTCGCCCGAGTCGGCGTACGCGATCACGTGGACGGTGCGAGGGTCGTCGTCCTGGGCGTCTCGCTCGACCTCGGGGCTCACCCCCTGCTCGTCGACGAACACGGCGAAGCGCACCCGCATCGCGTCCTCGAGCTGCGCAGCCGTCGCCACCGGGTGGACCCGCACGTCAGCCCCGCAGGATCGCGAGGGCCGCCGCGAGGTCCTCGGGGTAGTCGGAGGTGACCCGCACCTCGCGTGCCTGCGTGGGGTGCTCGAACGCGAGCTCGCGCGCGTGCAGCCACTGGCGCGACAGGCCCAGGCGCTGGGCGAGGGTCGGGTCCGCTCCGTAGGTGAGGTCGCCTGCGAGCGGATGGCGCATCGCGGCCATGTGGACCCGGATCTGATGCGTGCGACCCGTCTCGAGATGGATCTCGACCAGCGACGCCGCGGGGAACATCTCCAGCACCTCGTAGTGCGTGACCGACGGCTTGCCGCCCTCGACCACCGCGAACTTCCAGTCCGAGTGCGGGTGGCGGCCGATCGGCGCGTCGATGGTCCCCGCCGTCGGGTCGAGGTGCCCCTGCGCCACCGCGTGGTAGATCTTCTCCACCGTGCGCTCCTTGAAGGCGCGCTTCAGGTGCGTGTAGGCGGCGTCCGAGCGCGCGACCACCATGAGGCCCGAGGTGCCCACGTCGAGCCGGTGGACGATGCCCTGGCGCTCGGGCGGACCGTGCTGGGACAGCCGGTACCCGGCCGAGGCGAGCGCGCCCACCACCGTCGGGCCCGTCCACCCCGGCGACGGGTGCGCCGCGACGCCGACGGGCTTGTCCACGACGACCACGTCGTCGTCCTCGTACAGGATGGCCAGGCCGCCGGGCACCTCCGGCTCGGGCGCCGCCTCGCGCTCCTCCGGCAGGTCCACGGCGACGATCCCGTCGGCGAGCCGGTCCGACTTGCCGAGCGTGCGGCCGTCCTGGAACAGGCCGCCCGCCTCGATCACGTCGGCTGCGCGGGCCCGGGAGAGCCCGAGCATGCGTGCGAGCGCCGCGTCGGCACGCTCGCCGACGAGCGCGTCGGGCACGGGCAGGTACCGGGTCTCAGGCACGGGCCTCGCCCGAGCCGTCCCCGGAATCGTCCGTCGCGTCGTCCGCCGGAACCGCCGCATCGTCCTCCGTGACCGCGGCGGCGAGCACGGGCGTCGACCCGAGGCTGGCGAGGATCAGCACGATGGCCGCCCCGACGATCGCGATGTCCGCGACGTTCCCGACGAACAGGTCCCCGTAGTTGATGAAGTCGACGACGTGGCCCTCGCCGAACGCGGGGTCGCGGAACAGGCGGTCGATGAGGTTGCCGAGCGCGCCGCCGAGCGCGGCGCCGAAGATCCACACCGCGAGCGTGCTCTGCGCACGGCGTGCGTACACGACGATGCCGACGCTCACCGCGACGGCGACCAGGGTCAGGATCCACGTGAAGGCGTTGCCGAGCGAGAACGCCGCGCCCGAGTTGAACACGAGCTGGATCGACAGCAGGTCGCCCAGCACCTCGTGCTTCTCACCGGGCTCCAGCGTCTCCAGCACCCACTGCTTGGTGGCCTGGTCGATCGCGACGACACTGCCCGCGATCAGCCAGAAGGCAGGCCTCCAGGTCAACGACGCTCCTCGCGCTGCTTGCACGTCACGCAGAGGTTGGCGCGCGGGAACGCCATGAGGCGCGCGCGACCGATGCCCTGGCCGCACGACTGGCAGGCGCCGTAGGTGCCGACCTTGATCCGGCGCAGCGCGTCCACGCTCTGCTCGAGCATGTCGCGGGTGTTGTTGACGATCGACATCTCCTGCTCGCGCTCGAGCGCGGTCGAACCGGCGTCCGCCTGGTCGTCACCCGCACCCTCGGACGTGTGCAGCAGGTCGTCCAGCTCGTGCTCCGTGACGCCCAGCTCGGTCACGAGCCGCTCCACGTCCTCGTTCAGGCTCGTGACGATCTGCCGCAGGTCCGCGAGCTTCCAGGCGTCGTCGCCCGGTCGCACAGGAAGCTGCTTGGCATCGGCCGGCTTCAGCTCTGAAGGGTCGACCACCACGATGGTGACTTCGGTGCTCATGACTGTCCTCGTCTCTGGCTGGTGCAGTGAGAGTAGTCCCGACGCCTCCGCAAGGCAAAGCGCCGCGCCCGTGGGCGCGGCGCTTCGTCCAGGGGTTTCTCTCAGGCGCGGGGTTCTGCGTCCCCGTCAGCCGTGGGCGCCCACGGCTGCTGGGGGGTGTACGACCCGCCGAACTGCGTCGTCGGCGGCGTGTACGGGGTGCCGAGCGCCGGCGAGGAGGTGGACTCCTCCTCCGGCTGGTCCTCGGCGGGTGCGTCGGCCTCCGCGGCGGGCTCCTCGGAAGCGGGAGCCTCGTCGACCGGCTCGTCGGCGGGGGTCTCCTCGCCGAAGCTCTCGACGGTCTCCTCGACGGCGGGCTCCTCGATGAGCTCCTCGCCCACGAAGGGCGCGGCCGGCGCGGGGGCGGTGCCCTCGGCGTGGTCGAGGTCGTCGAGAAGGTTGCTCAGGTACGACTTGAGGCGCGAGCGGTAGTCGCGCTCGAAGCGGCGCAGGTCGTCGATCTTGGTCTCGAGCAGCGCGCGCTCGGAGTTCAGCTGGTCCATGCGGGCCTGCGCGTCGTTCTCGGCACGCTCGACGATGGACTCGGCCTTCGCCTTGCCCTCCTCGACCAGGCGCTCCTTCTCCTCCTCGCCGGCGGCCACGTACTCGTCGTGGAGCTTCTGCGCCATCGCGAGCATGCCCGTCGGGGTCGGGGGGTTCGGGTCGGTCGCGGCCTGGAGCAGGCCTGCGTCGGTGGCCGGGGCCTCGGCGGCCGGCGCGGCGCCGCCGCCCTGCTGGACCTCGCGCAGCCGCGCCGCGAGCTCGTCCCGCTCCGCGGTGAGCTGCGAGATGGAGTGCGCGACCTCGTCGAGGAAGTCGTCGACCTCGTCCTGGTCGAAGCCCTCCCGGTACTTGGTCTTGGAGAAGGCCTTGTTGAGGACGTCCTCGGCGGTCAGCAGTGCCATGTCGACTTCCACCTCGAGTCTGATCGGGGCCGGTAGAACCGGCCATGCTGTCAATCTGTCACTTTACCCATTGCAGTATCGGCACGCACTTGAGAGCCGTGCGCGGGCGTCAGGCGAGCAGGCTCAGGTACCACCGCAGCATCATGGTCCCGAGCATCACGATCATGATCCCGAGGTCCAGGCGGAGGCCGCCGATGCTGAGCGGTGGCACGATCCGACGCACGAGCTTGATCGGCGGGTCGGTGACGGTGAGGACCGACTCGACCGCCACGAGGCCCGCGCCGGTGGGCTTCCAGTCGCGCACGATCGACGCGACCATCATGATCACGAAGCGCGCGAACAGCAGCATCAGGAACAGCGTCAGGATGAAGATCAGGACGTCGATGATGAGGCTCACGGGGCGAGCCTACCCCGGGCCTCAGGCCTGGTTGTAGAACGCGTGGTCCTGCGCGGGCTCCTCGTCGATGCCGATCTCCACGTGCGCCGGCGAGAGCAGGAACACCGAGGTGGTGACGCGCTCGATGGAGCCGTGCAGCCCGAACGACAGTCCCGCGGAGAAGTCGACCAGGCGCTTCGCGTCCGCGTCCGACATCTCGGTGAGGTTCATGATGACCGGCACGCCCTGGCGGAAGGCCTCGCCGATCAGGCGGGCGTCGTTGTAGGTGCGCGGCTTGATGGTCTGGATGCGGCGCAGGTCGGTCGCCTGGGCCGTCGACGCGGCATGCTCGCGAGCCGGCCGCGCGTGCTTGACCGCGCCGGTGCGAGGACCGGACTGCTTGACCTCGGACACGTCGTGCAGGTTCGTCACGGGCGCGAGCTCGGGCTCGGCGTAGTCGTACTCCTCCTGCTCGTTGACATCGAAGTCGAGGTACTGGATCGCCTTGCGCAGTGCGCTCATTCTGACCCCCTGTGGTGCGGACGAATCGTTGGCTTCACGGTACGGCCGCCGCGCGGCCCATCAGCGGAGCGACACGCCGGGCCCCGCGCACACGATCACGCCCGCGATCCGGCCGGTGACGCCGTCGCGGCGATGGGAGAACAGGCCGGGCTCCTCGCGCGTGCACTCGGGTCGGCGGATGACCTCGCGGAACCCCAGCTCGCCCAACCGGGTCTCGATCGCGCGCGGGAGGTCGAGCGACGGGGTGCCCGTCCGGGTCATCGCGCGGGCCGTCGGGTGGCGGCCCGCGACGCGCGCCTGCATCTCACCCGGGACCTCGTAGCAGCGCCCGCAGATCGCGGGTCCGATCGCGGCCCGGAGCGTTCCGGGCTCCCGACGCGCCGGACCCAGGTCGAGGAGAGCCGCCACCGCGGCGTCGATCGCACCGAGGTACAGGCCCTCGCGGCCCGCGTGGACGGCCGCGACCGCTCCGGTGAGCTCGTCGTGCATCAGCACCGGCACGCAGTCGGCGGCGATGGCGGCGATGGCGAGCCCCGGGACGCGGGTCACCAGGACGTCGGCGGGCCCCGGATCCTCGCGGGGCGCGGACACCTGGGCGACCGCGATGCCGTGCTCGGCCGTGAGGAATGTCACCGGGGCGTCCGCATGCTCGGCCACGATCGAGCGGTTGCGCGCGACGCATGCCGGGTCGTCCCCGACGTGCGTCGCGAGATTGAGGGAGTCGTACGGCGGCGCCGAGGTCCCCCCGTCACGGGTGGTGAAGAAGGCCCGGACGGGGAGACCGGCGTCGATCACCGCAGGAAGTCGGGGACGTCGAGCGTCTCCGCGGACTCCCTGGTGGGCACGGCGCGGATGGTGTCGGTGGCCGGCCCCGCATCCGCGGTGGCGTAGGGGCTGGCCGGGATGACGTCGGTCTCGACCGGCGCGTCGACGGGCTCGAGCTCCTCGGCCTTCGGCGCGGGCGAGGACTCGATCGAGCCCAGCGCGCCTTCGTGCGCGCGTCGCGTCGGGGCGCCTCCGTCGAAGCCCGCCGCGATGACCGTGATGCGGAGCTCGTCGCCCAGCGAGTCGTCGATCACCGTGCCGAAGATGATGTTGGCCTCGGGGTGCGCCGCCTCGCGCACCAGGCGGGCCGCGGTCTCGACCTCCTTGATGCCGAGGTTCGAGCCGCCCGAGATCGACAGCAGCACCCCGTGGGCGCCCTCGATCGAGGCCTCGAGCAGCGGGGACGCGATCGCGCCCTCGGCGGCCTCGAGAGCGCGGGCCTCGCCGCGCGCGCTGGCCACGCCCATGAGCGCCGTGCCCGCGCCCTGCATGACGGACTTCACGTCGTTGAAGTCGACGTTGATGAGGCCGGGCGTGGTGATGAGGTCGGTGATGCCCTGCACACCGCCCTGGAGGACCTGGTCCGCCGCCGCGAACGCCCCGAGGACGCTGAGCTGCGCGTCGGAGATGTCCAGGAGACGGTCGTTGGGGATGACGATCAGGGTGTCGACCTCGTCGCGCAGCGTCGCGATGCCCGCGTCGGCCTGGTCGGCGCGGCGCCGGCCCTCGAAGCCGAACGGGCGCGTCACCACGCCCACGGTCAGGGCGCCGAGCGACCGCGCGATGCGCGCGACCACGGGTGCGCCGCCGGTGCCGGTGCCGCCGCCCTCGCCCGCGGTCACGAACACCATGTCGGCGCCCTGGAGCGCCTCCGCGATCTCGTCCTCGTGGTCCTCGGCGGCCTTGCGCCCGACCTCCGGGTCGGCGCCCGCACCGAGGCCGCGGGTGAGCTCGCGACCGATGTCGAGCTTCACGTCCGCGTCGGACATCAGCAGCGCCTGCGCGTCGGTGTTGATGGCGATGAACTCGGCACCCTTGAGACCGACGTCGATCATGCGGTTCACGGCGTTCACGCCGCCGCCGCCCACGCCGACGACCTTGATGTGCGTGATGTAGTTCTGCGGTGCGGCCATGTGCGTTCCCTTTCAACCTTAACCCTCTAGTTGAGAGTTATAGTTATGTCAAGTCGTTCAAGGTCGAAGTTACGGGCCGTCGCGGCGCTTGCCGCGCGCGACACGCGCGGCGTGCCGATAATCGCTCGCCGCGCCCCGCCGACCTCGGTGCCGCGCGTCCGGGAACCGCCCCGTCGCGCCACGGGCGGTGGCGACCGGTCAGCTCCTGGTGATCGGCAGCGTCGGCGCGGAGACGTCGATCACGGTCGCGCCGTCGGCCTGGCCCGAGTCCAGCAGCACCTGCAGGACCTCGGCCTTGAGCGCCGAGTCCTCCGCGCTCCCCCACTCGACTCGCGGCCCGTCGCGGAGCTCGAACGTGACGGTGTCCTCGGTGCCCGCGCTGACGTCCTGGACCCGGTCCCGCAGCTCCACCGGCAGCTGGTTGATCACCCCGAGCACGGCCGCGAGCACGCGCGTGTGGTCCTCCCCGACGGGGATGGTCACCACGGGCAGGTCGTCGGGCGCCTCGTCCGCGCGGCCGACCGTGGTGGCCTCGGAGTCGACGAACGCGTAGCCGTCCTCGACAGGGACGGCGGCGACGGGCTCGCGCGAGGTGAGCTCGATGAGGAGGCCCGCCGGCCACACGCGCTCGATGGCCGCATCGCGGACCCCGGGGATCTCGCGCAGCGCATCGGCGAGCCTCGAGGTGCTCAGGGTCGCGAGCGACTGCCCCTCGAACTGCGCGACCGTGGCGCTCACGTCCGCCGGCTCCACCACGGTGCCGTACCCGGTGGTCTCGACCTCGGCGGGATCGAGCGCGAACACCGGCGACGCGAGCACGAGCCACGCGACGAGGCCGACGATCGCGAGGTAGCCGGCCCTGCGGGCCCACACCACGGCGGACAGGCGGCGCTGCGCACGGGCACGCTCCCGCAGGCGCGCCTGCAGCCGGGTGGTGACGGTGCCGACGCGCGCGCCGGCCGCGTCGACCATGGGGGCGGCGCGTCGTCGCCCGACGTGGAGGGCGGACGCCACGCGGGAGCGCACCGACGGGCCCGCGTCACGCGCCTCCGGCGCGGCGGGGGCCGTGCGGGCGTCGGCCGGGCGCGCGCGCCGCTCGCCGTCGCCCCGTCGCCAGGGCGCCGCCAGGGACTCGTGCTCGGCCGTCACCGAGACTCCGCTGCTGCGAGGACGCGGGGACGGGCCCGGCTTCGCCGTCACCGCAACGGCCTCGGACGCGGGTCGGCCCGATGCGGGTGCCGCGCGGCGCGGGGCCGGCGGGCGTGCCGTGGCGGGCCGGGGAGGACGCCGCTCAGCCATCGCCGCCCTCGCGGGCGCGGATCCGGTCGAGGATCCAGTCGGCGGCGAGGGTCACGGTGCCGGACCCGACGGTGAACACCGTGTCTCCGGCTCGCGCCCGGTCGGCCGCGAGTCGCGCCGCGTCCTCGAGATCCTCGGCGAGGGTGAGGGTCGAGCCCGCAGGCAGGTCGACGTGCGCCGCGATCGAGGCCGAGGAGACCCCGGGGATCGGGTCCTCGCGGTCGCCGTGGACGGGTGCGAGCACCACGTCGGCGTCCGGGACGGACAGCGCGCGCCCGAACGCCTCGGCGTGCATCTGCGTGCGCGTGAAGAGCGCCGGCTGGAACAGCACCACCATGCGTGCCACTCCCCCGTCGCGCGCGGCACGCATGAGGGCCGCGACCTCGGTGGGGTGGTGAGCGTAGTCGTCGATCACCGTGACGCCATGGGCCTCGCCGCGGTGCTGGTAGCGCCGACCGGTGCCCGCGAAGCTCGCGAAGGCCGCGGCGGCGTCGACGGGGTCGGCGCCCATCTCGATGGCCGCGAGCCACGCGGCGGTGGCGTTGAGGCGGTTGTGCGCGCCGGGCGCGCTCACGGCGAGCGGGACGCGGAGGTCGCCGCGCGTGATGCCGGCGGCGTCCACCACCGCATCGGCGTCGGCGGACGTGCCGTACGTGATCACCGTCGTGCCGCCGGCGCGGGCCGCGTCGGCGAGCCGCCGCACCACCGGGTCGTCGACGCACGCGATGACGGTCCCCGACTGCGCCGCGAAGTCCGCGAAGGCGCGGTGCAGGTTCTCGACCGTGCCGTGGTGATCCAGGTGGTCGGGCTCGATGTTGAGCAGGATCGACACCTCGGGGCGGTACCGCAGGAACGAGCCGTCCGACTCGTCCGCCTCGAGCACCGAGATCCCCGCGGTCCCCGCATAGCCGCCTGCGACCGCGCCCTCGATGCCGAACACGCGCGCACCGACGGCGAAGCCCGCATCGATCCGGCTGGAGTGCAGCGCGTGCGCCACCATCGCCGACGTGGTGGTCTTGCCGTGCGAGCCCGCGACGGCGACCAGCCGCTGACCCTCGAGGGCCCGCACCAGCGCCTCCGACCGGTGCCACACGGGGATGCCGAGCTCGCGCGCACGCGCGAGCTCCACGTTGGTCTCGCGCACGGCCGTCGACACGACGACCGCCGCCGCGCCGTCGACGAGGGCGGCGTCGTGGCCCAGCTGCACGTCCATGCCTGCGTCGCGCAGCGCCTGGAAGTAGGCGGTCTCCGCGAGGTTCGTGCCGCTCACCTCGTAGCCTCGCGCCGCGATCAGGCGCGCGACCGCGGACATCCCGGAGCCGCCCACGCCGATGAAGTGGATCCGCTCGCTCACAGCGCGCCTTCGATCAGCGCGGCGAGGCGCGCGGCGCCGTCCGCGATCCCGATCCCGCGAGCCGCCTCGCGCATGGCGCCGCCGTCCAGGACGATGCGCGCGGCCTCCCGCGCGAGCCTCGCGGGCTCCAGCTCGGCGTCCGGGATGAGCGTCGCGGCCCCCGCGCCGACGGCGGCGCTCGCGTTGAGCGCCTGCTCGCCGTTGCCGTGCGCGAGCGGCACGTAGAGAGCCGGCAGCCCCAGCGCGCCGATCTCGCACACCGTGGCGGCGCCCGAGCGGCACACCACCGCGTCGGCGGCCGAGAACGCCGCCGCCATGTCGTGCGAGTACTCGGCGACGTCGTACCGCGCGGCGAGCTCCGCGGGCAGCGCCGCGCGCGCTCCGAGCGCGCCCTCGGACTTGCCGCGCCCGGTCAGGTGGATCACGTGGATGCCGCGGCCGACCAGGTCGGCGATCGCGCCCGCGAGAGCGGCGTTGACGCTGGCGGCGCCGAGCGAGCCGCCGAACACCAGCAGCACGGGGGCGTCGGCCGCCCAGCCGCGAGCCTCCCTCGCGGTCGCGGCGGCGGCGGCGCGGGCGTCCGCGTCGGCGAACACCTCGGCGAGCTCCTCGAGCTCGCGTCGCAGCGGCAGGCCCGTCACCGTGGCATGACGCAGCGGGGTGCCGGGGAACGTCACGGCCACGTGGTCGGTGAGGCGGGCTCCCAGACGGTTCGCGATGCCCGGACGCGCGTTCGCCTCGTGGACGATGATCGGGATCCCGCGGCGGCGGGCGGCCCAGTAGACCGGAGGCGACGCGTAGCCGCCGAAGCCGACCACCGCATCGGCCCGATGCGCCTCGATGGCGGCCTCGCAGTCGCGGATGGCGCGCCGCAGCCGCCCGGGGAAGCGCAGCGCGGCCCCGTCGGGCCGGCGCGGGAACGGGACCTTCTCGATCTCGACCAGCTCGATCCCGGCGCGCGGCACCAGGTCCGCCTCGAGACCGTCGGGCGTGCCGACGGCCGCCACCTGGTGGCCGCGCTCGCGCAGCACCGCCGCGGTGGCGAGCAGGGGGTTGACGTGGCCGGCGGTGCCGCCGCCGGCGAGGAGCAGGCTAGCCACGCCGCCGTCCCTTCATGCGTCGGGTCCCCTTCGCGACCACCGCGAGCGAGCGGCGCACGACGGACGGCCGCGCCTTGAAGGCCTCCTGCGCCCCCGGCTCGTGGCGCGCGAGCGACATGAGGACGCCCACGGCGGTGAGGGACAGGATCAGCGACGATCCGCCCGACGACACGAGCGGCAGCGGCACGCCCAGCACGGGGAGCAGCTGGAGCACGACCGCGATGTTCACGCACGCCTGGACCACGAGCCACGCGCCGATCGCGGCGGCGGCGATCTGCGTGAAGCGGTCCGTGCTGCGGGTGACGATCCGCGTCACGGCGATCAGCAGCATCGCGAACGCGACCAGCACCACGACCGTGCCGACGAGCCCGAACTCCTCACCGATGATCGCGAAGATGTAGTCGTTGTCGGCCGCCGGCAGGTAGCCCCACTTCTCGCGGCTCATGCCGGGGCCGAGCCCCCACAGCCCGCCCGAGGCGAGCGCCCACGTGCCGTGGGTCTGCTGCCAGCACTCGTTGACGTCGCTGCAGGACCCTTCCGCCCACGCGACGATGCGGGCGATGCGGGTGGTGCCGGTGTTGACGAGCGCGAGGACGCCGAGCCCGACGAGCGCGCCGGCGATGCCGAAGAAGCGGGCGGGGGCGCCCGCGACCCAGAAGGCGACCGCGACCACGACGCCCATCATGAGTGCGGTGCCCAGGTCGCCGCCGACGAGGACCAGCCCGATCACGCCGAGCGCCACCAGGCCTCCCGGCACGAACACGTCACGCAGGTTGGTGAGCTTGTGGCGGAACCGCGAGAGCACCACGCCCAGGTAGAGAGCGAGGCCCAGCTTCGCGAACTCCGAGGGCTGGAAGCTGAAGCCGGCGACGTCGATCCAGGCCTTGTTGCCGCCGACGGTGCGGCCGCCGGCGAGCACCATCAGCAGCAGACCGATCGACGCGAAGAGCACCCACGGCGCGATCCGCTTCCAGAACATCACGGGCATCCGGGACCCGACCACGAGCGCGACCACGCCGACGACGAGCGCGATCACCTGCACGATGAACCCGGAGTACGCGCTGCCGGAGCCCGAGCGGATCGACGAGATGGACGAGCTCGAGAGCACGACCGCGAGGCCCAGCAGCACCAGGATCGTGGTCGCCGCGACCAGCAGGTAGTAGCTGGTGGCCGGCGACCGGAAGGCGGTGACAGCGCTCTGCGGCCGGGACTCGGTCGCGGTCATCGTCACCTCCTAGCGGTCCATCGCCTCCACCGCCGCGGTGAACGCTTCCCCTCGGTCCGCGTAGCTGCGGAACTGATCCATCGAGGCGCATGCGGGTGACAGCAGGACGGTGTCGCCCTCATGCGCGAGCCCGCGGGCGGCGATCACCGCCCGTCGCATCACATCCTCCCCCGGCTCGATGCGGACCACCGGTATCTCGGGCGCGTGTGTCGCAAGCGGCTCGAGGAGCGCGTCGGGATCCACGCCGATCACCACGGCTGCGCGCACCCGCGGCGCGATCGCCCGCACCAGGGCGTCGAACGTCTGCCCCTTGGCGAGCCCGCCCGCGATCCACACCACCGACCGGTCGGCGCGGCCGCCGAACGCCGCCTCCACCGCGTGCGCGTTGGTGGCCTTCGAGTCGTCGACGTAGGACGCGCCGTCGAGGTCGCGGACCCACGCCGAACGATGGTGGTCGAGCCGGAACCCCCGGAGCCCGTCCCTCACCGCCTCGGGGGGCACCCCGACCGCCCGGCACAGCGCCGCCGCGGCGAGCGCGTTCGTGGCGAGGTAGGGCGGGACGTCGCCGGCGACCAGGTGGGCGAGGTCCGACACCTCGCCGAGCTCGGCCGCCTGGCGGTGGCGGTCGGCGACGAAGGCCCGGTCGAGCAGCAGCCCGTCGACGATGCCGAGCTGGCTCGGGCCCGGCGGTCCGAGGGTGACGCCGACGGCGCGGGCGCCCTCGACCACCTCGGCCTCCGCGACCATCGCCTCGACCCGCGCGTCGGCGGCGGGATACACGCAGGCGACCCGCACGTGCTGGTAGACCTTCGCCTTGTCCGCGCGGTACGCCTCGAGGCTGCCGTGCCAGTCGGTGTGATCGTCGTCGGCGTTGAGGCACACCGCCGCGTGCGGGGAGATGGTGTGGGCGAAGTGCAGCTGGAGGCTCGCGATCTCCACCGCGACCAGGTCGGACTCCTCGCGGCCCGCATGGATCACCGGGATGCCCATGTTGCCGCACACGCGCACGTCGAGCCCCCCGGCCGCGGCGATGGCACCCACCATCTGGGTGGTCGTGGTCTTGCCGTTGGTGCCCGTCACGAGCACCCACGGGATGCCGGGACGCCGGACGCGCCAGGCGAACTCCATCTCGGACCAGATCGGCAGACCTGCGGCCTCGCACGCGCGGACCGCGTCGGAGTGCGGAGGGAAGCCCGGTGAGGACATGACGACGTCGAAGGAGCCGAGGTCGACCTCGGACACGTCGCGGTGGTCCGCCGCGCCGTTGGCGTCCACGGTGACCGCGGTGCCGCCGAGCTCCTCGGTCACCTCGGCCGCGGCCCGGCCGGCCACGCCGACCCCCAGCACGAGGACCCGGGTGCCGGCGCCGATCTCGACGTCGTGGCCGGGATCGGTCACTGCGAGGCCACCCACTCGGCGTAGAACAGGCCCACGCCGAGCGCGCTGAACATGCCGGCGATGATCCAGAAGCGCGTGACGATGGTCACCTCGCCCCAGCCCATCAGCTCGAAGTGGTGGTGCAGAGGCGCCATCTTGAACAGCCTCTTGCCGCCCGAGATCTTGAACCAGCCGATCTGCAGGACGGAGCTCGCGACCACCAGCACGAACAGGCCGCCCACGATCACGCCGAGCAGCTCGGTGCGGGACAGGATGGTCATGCCGGCGATCGCGCCGCCGAGCGCGAGCGATCCCGTGTCACCCATGAAGATCTTCGCCGGGCTCGTGTTCCACCACAGGAAGCCCAGGCTGGCGCCGGCGATCGCCGCCGCGAGGATCGCGAGGTCCCAGGGGTCGCGGACGTCGTAGCACTTGACCGCGGAGTCCGCGATGCCGCACTTCTGGTTGATCTGCCAGGTGGAGATGAGCACGTAGGCGCCGAAGAAGATGACGGCGGCGCCCGAGGCGAGGCCGTCGAGCCCGTCGGTGAGGTTCACCGCGTTGGACCACGCGGTGATCAGGAAGTTCGACCAGATGACGAACAGGATCAGCGCGACCGTCGGGCCCCACACGGCGAGGTCGACGTAGGTGTCGCGCAGGAACGTGATCGCGGTCGAGCCGGGCGTGAGCCCGTCGGCGTCCGGGAACTGCAGCGCCAGGACGCCGAAGGAGATGCCGACCACGGCCTGCCCGAGGATCTTCCAGCGCGCCTTGAGGCCGAGCGAGCGCTCCTTCGAGATCTTGATGCTGTCGTCGAGGAAGCCCACCAGCCCGAGCCCCACCATGAGGAACACCGCGAGCATCGACGAGACGCTCGGCGCCCGTCCCACGAAGAGGTTGCCGCCCAGCCAGGCGACCAGCACGGCGAAGATGATGACGATGCCGCCCATGGTCGGCGTGCCGCGCTTGGTGTGGTGGCTCGCGGGTCCGTCCTGGCGGATGAACTGGCCGAACTGCTTCTTGGTGAGGTACCGGATCAGGAGCGGCGTGAGCAGCATGGAGACCAGGACGCCGAGCCCTCCGGCGAAGATCACCGCCTTCATCGCGCTCCTCCCACCAGGTCGTCGGCCAGCTCCCACAGGCCCGAGCCGTGCGACGCCTTGACGAGCACGGTGTCGCCCGGGGCGAGCATCCGATCGAGGACCTCGCGGGCTTCGCCGATTGTAGCGACGAACAGCGCCTCGTCCCCCCACGAGCCCTCGCGCACCGCCGCGACGTACGCGGGCCGGGCGCCGTCGCCGACCACGATCGTGTGGTCGATGCGGAGCCTCACCACGTCCACGCCGAGCGAGTCGTGGATCGCGATCGACTGGTCGCCCAGCTCGAGGATCTCGCCGATCACCGCGAAGGTGCGGCCGCCGTCGGCGACGTGCTTGAGCGCCCGGAAGGCCGCACGCATCGACTCGATCGACGCGTTGTACGAGTCGTCGAGGATCACGACGCCGTCGGCGCGCTCGGTGAGCGCCATCCGATGGCCCGAGATCGGTCCGGCGGCCGCGACGGCCGCCCATGCCCGCGCGGGCTCGATGCCGCACTCGAGGGCGACCGCGAGAGCGGCGAGGGCGTTGGTCACGTGGTGCTCGCCGACGAGCGCCAGGGTGCGCCGCTCGAGGACCTCGCCGTCCGCGCCCCCGAGCCGGACCTCGAACGAGGCGCGACCGCGGTCGTTGCCCAGGTCGAGCGCGGCGACGTCCCCCTGGCCGATGCCGAACATCACCGCGCGCGAGGCGAGCGACGCCATCGCCGCGACCCGCGCATCGTCCGCGTTGAGGACCGCGACACCGCCCGGCATGAGACCACGGACGATCTCGCTCTTGGCCACCGCGACATCGTCCGGCGACGCGTACTCCCCCATGTGCGCGGTGCCCACGATCAGGCCGACCGCGACGTCGAGCGGCGCGATGTCCGTGAGGTAGGCGATGTGACCGAGGCCGCTCGCGCCCATCTCGAGCACGAGGTGACGGGTGGTCGCGTCGGCGCGGAGCACCGTGAGCGGCAGCCCGATCTCGTTGTTGAAGCTCCCGACGGGCGCGACCGCGTCGGGCAGCACCTGGGCGAGCAGATCCTTGGTGGTGGTCTTGCCGTTCGAGCCGGTGATCCCGATCACGGTGAGCGGCTGCTCGGCGCGCAGCAGCGCCAGGTAGGCCCGCGCGAGCCGGCCCAGCGCCGCGGTGACGTCGTCGACGAGCACGTGAGGTCCGTCGACCGGCCGCGACACCAGGCTCAGGACCGCGCCGTTCGCGACGGCCTGGGTGATGAAGTCGTGGCCGTCGACGCGCTCGCCGATGAAGGCGACGTAGAGCCATCCGGGGTGGATCTCGCGGGAGTCCTTCTCCACCCCGATCACGAGCGCGTCGACGTCGGCCGCGAGCTCGCCGCCGACCGCGTTCGCGATCCACTGCGCGGTGACGGGCCTCATGCGCGCTCACCCCGGACGGCCTCGAGGGCGGCGAGGAACGCGCCGGCGTCCGTGTACGGGTGGTGCACCCCGTCGATCTCCTGGGTGGTCTCGTGCCCCTTGCCCGTGGCGATCACCGTGTCCTCCGGACCGGCCATGCGGATCGCCGCCTCGACCGCCGCCACGCGCGGGAAGATCTCGAGGACGTCGTGGCGGTCGGGGCGCTCGGCGTCGACGCCCTCGAGGATCCGGGCGCGGATGTGATCGGGCGGCTCCGTGCGGGGGTTCTCGTCGGTGACGACGACCACGTCGGCGTGGGCCGCCGCGGCGCTGCCGAGGCCGGGCCGCTTGGAGTCGTCGCGAAGCCCGTCGCAGCCGAAGACGATGATGATCCGTCCGGGGGTCACCAGCCGCATGGCCTCGAGCACGCTCGCGATGCCGTCGGGGGTGTGGGCGTAGTCGACCACCGTCATGGGCGTGGTCGCGTCACGGACGGTCACGATCTCCGTGCGGCCGGGCACGGGGCGCGCGGTCTCGACCCCGCGGATCGCGTCAGCCAGCGGCACGCCCGCAGCGTGCGCGGAGACGATCGCGCCGGCGGCGTTGGACACGTTGATGAGGCCGGGGAGGCCGATCTCCACGTCGTGGCGCGACCGGTCGGGGGCGACCAGCACGAACCGCATCCCCCCGGTGGGTGTCGGCTGCGCGTCGATCGCGTTCCAGTCCGCCCAGGGAGAGCCCGGGCGCGTGGCGACGGTCTCCACGGGAACCGTCACCTCGTCGACCAGCAGGCGCCCCCACTCGTCGTCGACCAGGACCACCGCGCGCTCGGCGAACTCCGGAGTGAAGATCCGCGCCTTCTCCTCGAAGTACTCCTCCATCGTGTGATGGAAGTCGAGGTGCTCGTAGGACAGGTTGGTGAAGAGCACCACCGCGAACCTGGTGGCGGTGACGCGCTCGAGCGCGATCGCCTGCGAGGACGCCTCCATCACGGCGGCGCCGGCGCCGGCCTCCACCATGCGCGCGAGCAGGCCCTGGAGCATCGGCGCCTCGGTGGTGGTGCGGGTGCTGGGCTCGGCCTCCTCGCCGATGCGCATCTCGACGGTGCCCAGCAGGCCGACGGTCGCGTGCGCGGCCCGCAGCGCACCCTCGACCAGGAACGAGGTGGTGGTCTTGCCGTTCGTCCCCGTCACGCCGATGACGGGCATCCTCCGCGACGGGTCGCCGTAGATCTCCGCGGCCGCGAGCGCGGCCGAGCGGCGGGCGTGCGTCGAGACCAGCACGGGCAGCCCCGTCGCCACGGCCAGGTCCTCGCCTGCGAGGTCGGTGAGGATCGCGGCCGCGCCGTTGGAGGCGGCCTGCGCCGCGAAGGCCGCGCCGTGCACGTTGTCCCCGGGCAGCGCGCAGAACAGGTCGCCCGGCGCGACCGCGCGCGAGTCGACCGTCGCACCCGTGAGGCGGACGTCGGCGCCCCGCAGGTCCCCTCCGACCCGGGCCTCGATCGCGGACAGCAGTGCGCCGGCGACGCTCATCGGACGCATCGCGAGGTCCGGCATTCATTCACTCCCAGGTGGTCGGGTACAGCGAGGCCTCCGTGGTCGACGGCGGCACGCGCAGGGACTGCAACGCAAAGGTTGCCACATCCTTGAAGACCGGTGCCGCCGCGGTGCCTCCCCAGATGGTCGACTTCGGATCGGTGACGATCACCGACACGACGATACGCGGGTCGTCGGCAGGAGCGATGCCGATGAAGGAGGCCACGATCGAGCTGAGGGTGCCGTCGGCACCCGCCGCCTCGGCGGTTCCCGTCTTGCCCGCCACGCGGTAGCCGTCGATCTTGGCGAGCACGCCGGTGCCGCCCTCCTCGGTGACGTCCTCGAGCATCGTCATGAGCTGCGAGGCGGTCTGCTCCGAGATGACCCGCTCGGGCTCCGCGGTCTCGCGCTCCGTGAACGTGCCGTCCTCCGCCAGGAAGCCCTTGACCACGGACGGCTGGATCTTCAGACCGCCGTTGGCGATGATCGAGTACACCTGCGTCGCCTGCAAGGCGGTCACGGAGACGCCCTGGCCGAACGTGACGGCCCACTTGGTGCGCCCGTCCCAGTTCTCCCAGTCCCGGAGGATGCCCGCCGACTCGCCCGGCAGCCCGAGCCCCGTGGTCGACCCGAAGCCGAACCTCTCCAGGTAGTCGTAGCGCTGCTCGGTGGTGAGCAGCTCGCCCACCTGGACGGTGCCCGTGTTGGAGGACTCCGCGAGGATCCCCGCCAGCGTGAGCTGCTGCGTCTCGTGCTCGTGGGAGTCCTTGAAGGTCTGGTTGTTGTCGGTCGTGTACTGGTAGGGCGCGACGAACTCCGACGTGGGCGTCGCGACCCCCTCCTCGAGCGCGGCGGCCATCGTGATGACCTTCGCGGTCGAGCCGGGCTCGAAGACCGTCGACACCGCCCGGGACCCGCGCGCGGCGCTGTCGGTGGCGGACGGGTCGTTGGGATCGACCGACCCCGAGTCCACGAGCGCGAGGATCTCGCCGGTCTGGACGTCCTCGACCACCACCGTGGCGCGGCTCGCCCCCGTCTCCTTGAGCGCCTGCGCGACCCGCTCCTGGGCGTACCACTGGATGTCGCGGTCGAGGGTCAGCACCACGTCGTCCCCGGGCACGGCCGCGACCTCCTCGCGCACGCCCGTGGGGATGATCGTGCCGTTGGGGCCGCGCTCGTAGGTCAGCGAGCCCGCCTCCCCCTCGAGCTGCTCGCTGTACGAGAGCTCCACCCCCGCGAGCCCGACCGTGCCGGCGCTCTCGCCGTCGCCGCCCATGAAGCCGACCACGTTGCCCGCGAGCGCTCCGTTGGGGTACACGCGCTTCTCGACGGCCTCGGGTTCGATGCCCGTGATCTTCTCCGCCGCGATCAGGTCCCACGTCTCCGGCGAGATGTCCTTCACCAGGTAGACGAACGTGCTGTCGCCGACCATGGAGGCGGCGAGTTCGGACGCGTTCATGTCGAGGATGGGTGCGAGGATCTCCGCGGCGCCGGACGGCCCCGACAGCGTGACCTCGCCGTTCTCCGTGCGTTCGAAGTCGGCGATCTTGACCTGGTTCACGCCCACGTTGTAGCGCTCCACCGAGGTCGCCAGCACCACGCCGTTGCGGTCGACGATGTCCGCACGCGGCTCCGTCAGCACCTTGGTCGCGAGCCGCGAGGACAGGGCCTCCGACGACAGCACGGACGACCGCACCCCCTGGATGAAGACGAGCCGCGCGGCGAACACGACCAGCACGAGCAGCAGCAGGATCGCGAGGATGCGCTGGCGCGTGCGCGGATCCGCGAGTCGCGGCGCGCGCGGTGAGGCCATGCGGCTACTTCCCGTTCTCGAGGACGATGCCGTCCGATAGTGACATGAAGCCCAGCGCCGTCGCGGGAGCCATGCCGAGCTGCTCGGCTCGCGCCGCGAGCGCCTCGGGCGCGCCGTTCGCCTCGAGCGTCTCGGAGAGCGTCTCCGCCTCCTGGTGCAGGGCGGCGATCTCGATCTTCAGATCGCGGCGCTCGTAGGCGCCCTCCGCCATCGCGGTGTTGATCAGCAGGACCGCCGCGAGCGCGCCGACCACGGGAAGGATGCACGCCCACATGAAGGGCATGAGCGAGCGCGCCTGCTCGGGGGCCGCGACCGGGCGGAGGTGGCGCTGGGGATCCGACGGACGCGCGCCGGCGGCGGACCGCGAGGCGCGTCCCGTGGCCGGCGCTCCCGCGCGCTGGTCCGGACGCTGCCGCGGGATGGGTCGCTGCTGGCGCAGGGGCGCGGCGCTCATGCGATCCTCCTCAGGCGCTCGGGGGGTGTGGGCCGGATGCGCTCGACGGCGCGCAGCCGCACCGGCTTCGACCGCGGATTGGCCTCGGCCTCCTCGACCGAGGCCTTCTCCGCGCCCCGCGTCAGCAGCGCGAGGTACGGCTGGTCCGCGTCGGGGACGATCGGCAGCCCGGGGGGCGCCGTCGACTCCGCGCCGGCGGCGAAGGCGTGCTTGACGATCCGGTCCTCGAGGGAGTGGTACGACATCACCACCACGCGGCCCCCGACCGCGACGCCCTCGATGGCGGCGCGGATCGCGTCCTCGAGCACCTCGAGCTCGCGGTTGACGGCGATCCGCAGCGCCTGGAAGGTGCGCTTGGCGGGGTTGCCCCCGTGCACGCGCTGGGCGGCGGGGATGGACGCTCGGACCACGTCGACCAGCTGCGACGACCGCTCGAACGGCTCGCTCTCGCGCCGACGCACGATCGACCGCGCGATCTTGAGGGCGAACCGCTCCTCGCCGTAGTCGCGGAGGATCCGCGTGAGCTCGCGCTCGTCGGCGTCGCGCAGGATGTCCGCGGCCGTCACGGGATCGCCGGGGTTCATCCGCATGTCCAGCGGCGCGTCCTGCGCATAGGAGAAGCCGCGCTCCGCATCGTCGATCTGCAGCGAGCTGACGCCGAGGTCGAGGAGGACGCCGTCGGCGATCTCCGCTCCCGCCGCCTCGAGGGCGCCCTCGACGTCGTCGTACTCGGAGTGGTGCGCGACGAACCGGTCCCCGAAACGCGCCAGCCTCGCCGACGCGAGGGCGATCGCCTGCGGGTCGCGGTCGATCCCCACGACCCGGGCCTCGGGGCAGCGCTCGAGGATGGCCTCGCTGTGCCCGCCCATCCCGAGGGTGCCGTCGATGGCGAGCGCGCCCGGGCGTGACAGGGCGGGCGCGAGCAGCTCGACGCACCGGTCCAGCATCACCGGCGTGTGCCGCGTGGCCGCCTCGTGGCGCTCGTCCATCTCACCCCTCCCTGCCTGCTCGGTGCCCGTGCCCCGTGGTCTCCCTCCGGGCTCCTCTGGCGGGGGGAAGTCCGCCAGAGCGACACGGGAGGAGGCCACGGGGCACGCGCGCTACATCACGTCGAAGATCTCTGCTGCCGTCTGGGCGTACGCGTCCTCGCCCGACTCCTGATAGTCGTCCCAGGCCTGGGCGTCCCAGATCTCGACCCGGGAGCCCATGCCCACCACCGCGACGTCCCGGTCGAGCCCCGCGTACCTGCGCAGCGGGGACGACAGCAGGATCCGGCCCTGCTTGTCGGGGATGTCGTCGTTGGCGAGCCCGAGGAACGCGCGCATGTAGTCGCGCGCGGCCTTGTTCTCGAGCGGCGCCTTGCGCAGGCGCTCGTGCACCACCTGGAACTCGTCGAGCGGGAAGAGGAACACGCACCGGTCCAGACCGCGCGTCGCCACCAGGCCGGAGGCCAGACGACCGCGGAACTTCGCCGGGAGGATCAGCCGTCCCTTGTCGTCGAGACGGGGCGTGAAGTGGCCGAGCAGCAGGCCCGTGGGGCCCAGCCCGAGCGAAGCCGTCTCCGACATCGGACCTCCCCTCCGGATCCCTCGTGCTCCCGATGCCCCCACTTTACTCCACTTCCCTCCACATTTCGCGGAAATATCGCAAGAATCGCGTCGTGAGGCCACATAGACCCAGGTATCAGCGATGGAGCATGGTGGAGGGAATCTCCCGCCACTCTGACGGCGCCCTGGGATAGGCTCGTGCTCAGCGGGAGGGGGAGCCATGGAGCCGACGGTGCCGTCCGAATCCGACCTGGCCACGGTGGCCGACCTGGCCCGATCGATCAGGACCGAGCTGGCCCGCGTGCTCTCCGGCCTCGATCGCGCCGTCGACGCGGTCCTCGCCACCGTGCTGGCCGAGGGACACGTGCTCCTCGAGGACGTGCCCGGCGTCGGCAAGACCACCCTGGCTCGCGCCCTGGGACGCGCCTGCGACGTCAGCGTCGGCCGCATCCAGTTCACCCCGGACCTGCTCCCCTCCGACGTGACCGGCGTGAGCGTCCTGCGCGGCACCGACCGCGCCTTCGAGTTCCGCCCGGGACCGGTGTTCGCGAACATCGTCATCGCCGACGAGATCAACCGGGCCTCGCCCAAGACGCAGGCGGCCCTGCTCGAGTCGATGCAGGAGCACGCCGTCACCGTGGACGGCCAGACGCGTCCGCTGCCACGGCCGTTCCTGGTGGTCGCGACCCAGAACCCCGTGGACATGGAGGGCACCTACCCGCTGCCCGAGGCCCAGCGCGACCGCTTCATGACACGGATCACCGTCGGGTACCCGTCCGGCGACGATGAGATGGAGATGCTGCGCACCCACGACCGCGTGGACCCGCTCGACAGCGTCGCGGTGGTCGCCGACGCCGGAGCGCTCGCGCACGCGATCGAGGTGGTCCGGTCGGTCTACACCTCGGAGCCCGCGCGGCGGTACGTCGTCGACCTGGTGCGGGCGACGCGCGAGAGCCCCGAGCTGCGGCTCGGCGCCTCACCGCGGGCGTCCCTGCAGCTGCTCGCGCTCGCGAAGGCGCGCGCCGCGATGTCGGGGCGCGACCACGTGCTCCCCGACGACGTCAAGGCGCTGGCTCCGGCCGCGCTCGCCCATCGCGTGATCCTCACCGCCCAGGCACGCTCCGCCGCACGCACCGCGGAGGCGGTCGTGACCGACCTCACCGCGTCCGTGCCGGTGCCCACGGCGGGACGGCCGGTCCCGGCGCCGCGGTGACCGCCGGCGCACGCACCGACGCGGGCGGCCGCTCGCTCTTCGTCACCACGCGCGGCATCGGGATGACGGCCTCGGCGGCCGCGGTGACGGTGCTCGGCGTCGGCATCGCGTCCCGTCCGCTCGTGCTCGTCGGCGCCGCCATGATCGGAGCGGTCCTGGTGGCCGTGGCGTGGATCCTCGTCTCCGTCTGGGGTGCGCGGCGCGCGCTGAGCGCGGTCGAGCGCACCGTCAGCCCTCCCACGCTCGCGGTCGGCGGCCGCGGCGCGGTGGAGGTACGGGTCGGGGCCCATCGCGCGCTCGCCCGCACCCTCGCCCTGCGGGAGCAGGCCGCCTCCGAGCTCACGGGAGACACGCCGGTCCGCGCCACGGTCGCGCGGTCCCGCGACGAGATCCGCCTGCGCTACCCGCTCGCGCCCGTGCAGCGTGGGCGCTGGGCGCTCGGCCCCGCGATCGCGCGGACTCTTGACCCGTTCGGGCTGGTCGAGGTGGAGCTGGAGATCGGCGGCGCGCACCGGATCGCGGTGTGGCCCGCGGTGGACGACCTCGCGGCGAGCGCCGGCGACCTCATGGCGGTGTCCGACCGCGCCCACGCGGGCGCGCGCACCCCGGCGACCGACGACGCCGCGCTCCGCGACTACCGCGACGGCGACGACCTCCGCCGCATCCACTGGCGCTCCTCGGCGCGACGCGGCGAGCTGCTCGTCCGCTCGGAGGAGCAGCAGGGCCGCACCGAGGCCACCGTGCTCGTGGGGCTGCCGCCCGACCCCACCGCGCTCGAGTGGGCGATCCGCGCCGCCGCGTCCGTGTCCCTGTCGGTGCTGGACGCCGGGCATCCCGTCAGGCTCATCGCCGGAGGCGCGACCGCGTCGGCGCACGGCACCGTCGCTCGGGCCGCGGAGACGGCGCGCGCGGCGATCCTCGACGCCATGGTCGACCTGCACGGAGCGCCGAGCGCGGCAGCGGCGGAGCGCGACGTCGCGACGGGCGCCGAGCTCATCGAGGCGGGTCCGGGCGCGGTGACCGTGGCGATCGTCGAGCCGCTCGGCGCCACCGCGCTCGCGGCGCTCGAGCCCCACGGGGACCTCGGACGGGCGTGGGCGCTCGTCCGCGGCTACGACCGCGACCGGCTGCGCGCCCAGCGCACCGCGGACGCGCTGCGGGCCGCGGGCTGGCGGGCCGTCGTCACCACCGCCCCGGAGAGCGTGCCGGACGCCTGGTCCCGGCTGCTCGCGGAGGCGCAGCCATGAGCCGGGCGTCGCTGGGAGGAGCCGCGGCGCGCACCTGGGCGACGCCCGCCGTCGCCATCACGGTCGCCCTGTCGCTCGCCGGCGTCGCCGCCCTGCTCGAGCCCGGCGGCTGGTACCGCACCCCCGCGACCATCCTCGGCGCGACCGCGCTCGTGGTGGTCATCGCGCGGCTCGCGACCAGGCGCGCCTTCGTGCCGACGGCGATCGGCGGCCTGGTCGGCGCGTGGCTCGTGCTTCTCGCCTACGTGCCCGCGCCGGACGGCGGCAGGAGCTGGTGGCCGTCGCCCGGCGCGCTCCGCTCGGCGCGCGACATGGCCGTCGACGCGGTCGGGTACGTCTACGACACGGTCGCGCCCGCCCCCGTGACCGTCCCGCTCGAGGCGCTGCTGGCCACCGCCGCCCTCGCGCTCTTCCTCGCGGCGGACGCGCTCGCGGTGGGCGCGGGGCTCGCCGCGACCTCCGGGATCCTGCTGCTCGCGCCGTGGATCCCCCCGCTCGCGCTCGGGGCCGACGTGCCCGTCGGGGCGCTCGTCGGGTGCCTGGCGCTGTGGTTGGCCACGGTGGCGCTCACGCGGCGCTCGACGGGCACGCGCTGGCGCTCGCGCGCGGCGGACGCCCCTGCGACCGGGGGCGTCGTGCTGGGCGCGGCCTCGCTGGCCGTGCTGCTCGCGGTGGCGATCGCCCCCCTCGCCCCCGGGGTGCCCGGCTGGGGCGACCTGCCTCGCGCGACCCTGCCGTCCGCGTGGGGTGGGGGCCAGCGCCTCGACCTCGAGATCGACCTGCGCGACTCGCTCACGGCGCGCTCCGACGAGCCGTTCCTGGTCTACACGTCCGCGTCCGGGCGCGTGCCCGTGCTCCGCGCGTTCTCCCGCGCGGACTTCGACGGCAACGGATGGCGCGTGGAGACGCCGACGGAGACGGAGCAGCCGTCGGGGCCGCTGTGGCCGCTGCCGTACGCGGGCTGGGTGGGCGACCAGACGCGCTCGTTCACGGTCAGGGTCGGCGACGTCCGCAACGCCTTCGTCCCCATCCCCGACGCGCCCCGCTCGGTGAGCGCGGCCGCGGGCTGGACGTACGCACCGAGCTCGGACGAGCTGCGGGTCGGTGAGGGGGACCTGGTCGCCTTCGCGCAGTACAGCGTCAAGTACGCGACCGGCTTCCACACCGAGGAGGCCCTGCGCGCCGCCGAGGCGGCCATCGCGGCGGGCGGGGACGCGGAGGTCGAGGCACGCTACGTGGCGGTGCCGGACGCCCTCGACCAGGACGGGGTCCGCGCGCTCGCGGAGGAGGTCACCGCAGGCGCGGCCGACCGCTACGAGATGGCGCGGCAGCTCCAGGACTACCTGAGCGGTGACACGTTCGCGTACCGCACCGACGTCGACTACGACGGCGACGACATGGTGTCCGCCTTCCTGGAGGACCGCGCCGGATACTGCATCCACTTCGCCACCACCATGGTGATGATGGCGCGCACCCTCGACATCCCCGCGCGCTTCGCCGTCGGCTTCCTCGGCGGCACGGACACCGGCGGCTCCGAGTTCGTCGTCACGGGAGGCGACGCGCACGCCTGGCCGGAGATCTACTTCCCGGGCCATGGCTGGGTGCGCTTCGAGCCGACCCCTCCGATCCAGACGGGCGCACCGCCCGAGTACGCCGCCCCGGAGGCCGGCCCCGAGGCCGTGCCCGACGTGCGTGACACGATCCGGCCCACCGCCGCCCCGTCGACCGCGACCACCTCCCCCAGCGCGACCGCGACCGCGGTGACGGACCCGGTCGCGGAGGACGAGCAGCCGTGGGCGTTCGCGATCGCGGTCGGCGCGCTCGTGCTGACGGCTCTCGCGCTCGCGGTCGCCGCGGCGCGCCTGGCGGCGCGGCGCCGGGTCCTCGACCCCGAGCGCGCGTGGCAGTCGGCGCTGCGGGCGGTGGACGGCGGCGCGACCGCGAGGGCGCAGACCCCCGCGGAGGCGAGGGAGACCCCCACTCTCGCGCAGGACGAGTGGACCGACGATGAGCGGGAGGCCTGGAGGCGCCTCGCGGCCGCGGTCGAGGATCACCGGTACGCGCCGGGAGGCAGCACGGCGACGCCCGAGGAGCTCGGGATGTGGGTGGCCGCGATCAGGCGGGCCGGGCGGCGCACGCCGCGTCGCGGCTCGCGATGACGAGCGTCAGATCTCGCCCTGCTCGCGGCGCTTGTCGAAGCGCTGCTCCATCCGGTTCATGAAGCTGGTGTCGCCCTTGCGGCGGCTGCCCTTCGCCTTGGCGGCCTGCGCTCCACCGGCTCCGGTGCCGGCGGCGGCGTGAGGACGGGGCGCGAGCAGCGCCCACACGGCGGCGGCGAGCATGACGGCGAAGCCGAGGACGCCGACCAGCATCAGCTGGGTCACCGCGCCGACCACCACGACGGCGAGGCCCACGAGCACGCCGAGACCGGCCCACACGTAGCGGCTGCGCGGACGCGAGGCACGCGCCATCGCGGAACCGAGCTTCGGATCGGAGCCGAGGTCCCGTTCCATCTGCTCGAGCACGCGCTGCTCGTACTCAGACAGCGGCATGGCGACTCCCTTCGGTGAACCGTGTCCACCAGTCTATCGGCCCGGCGGCGTGCGCACCACGGGCGGTCTAGGGTTGTTCTCGTGGCCCGCCGTCAACCCGCCCGGATCGCTGCGGACGTCCCTCGCGGGGAGCCCATCGCGATCGCGACCGGCACGGTGGAGCTGCGAGACGACCCCGACGGTTCAACGAGCGTATGGGTCAACGGAGTTCCCAGCTCGAGCATGCATCCGGACCCGGACCACCTCGACTTCGAGTACATGCGCCACCTGGCGGCGGCGGTACGCGCCTGGGGCCCGCCGCCGCGCATGCTCGCGCTCCACGTGGGCGCGGCGGCGTGCACCCTCCCCCGGCACCTCGCGCACCGCTATCCCGACTCCGGGCACATCGCCGTCGATGTCGACACGACCCTCCCCGAGCTGGTCCGCACCTGGTGGGACCTGCCGCGAGCGCCGCGCCTGCGGATCCGGGCCCAGGACGGGCTCGACGCCGTGGCCTCGCGACGCGAGCACAGCCTCGACCTGGTGGTCCGCGACGCGTTCGCCGGCGACGAGACCCCCACGCACCTCGCGGGCACGGACTGGTGGGCCGCCGCCGCGCGCGCGATCCGTCCCGGCGGGCTGGTGCTCGCCAACGTCGGGACGCGGCCCGGGTCGCGGGCGGCGGCGGCCGACGCGGCGGCCGCGCGCGCGGCCCTTCCCGTCGCCGTCGCCATCGGCGAGCACGCGGTGCTCAAGGGACGTCGGCGCGGGAACGTGGTGCTCGCCGCGGCTCACGGCCCGGAGGTCGACATCGACGCGCTGCGCCGCTACGCCGCCTCCGCTCCCCTGCCCACCGGCGTCGATCCCGGCTGGGCCGGTTGACGGCCGCGTCGCCGCATCGTCCCGGACGCGACGAAGGCCGCCGCCCCGGAGGGCGACGGCCTTCGCTCACGAGATCGTGAGATCAGAGGGGGCGAACCTGCTCCGCCTGCGGACCCTTGGGGCCGTTGGTGACCTCGAACTCGACGCGCTGCGCCTCCTCGAGGGTCTTGTAGCCGTCGGTCTCGATCGCCGAGTAGTGGACGAACACGTCCGCGCCGCCACCGTCCTGCGCGATGAAGCCGTAGCCCTTCTCCGAGTTGAACCACTTCACAGAACCCTGTGCCATGCCTGTCTTCCTTGCCTTGAATGCCCTCGACGGGAAGGCCGCGCACCGTGCCGGCCTTGTCGCCGCAATGCCGCGTTCCTGGCCAGGTCAGACAGGTTCTTGCACACTACGTTCTTGCAACCTGCCCCTAGTGTGTCAGACGTCAGGCTCCCGTAGGGGGATCGCGGCGTTCCTGAGCCAAGAATTTCTCGAATTCGGCCGCGATCTCGTCCGCCGAGGGCAGCTCGCCGTCGTCGATCGGCAGACCCCGACCGCGCGCCTCGTGGAACGCGTCGTACTGGTTCTCGAGCGCGTCGACCAGCGCCTGCACCTCCTCGGACTCGCCGAGCTGGCGCGCAATCTCCTCGTCGGCCCGCGCGGCGTCGGGGTCCAGGTCCTCGCGCGCGAGCGCCAGCCCTGCGACCGCCTCGAGGCTCGCCAGCGCCCGCTGCGCCGCCTGCGGGTAGCTCGACTGGGCGAGGTAGTGCGGCACGTGCACCGCGATGTTGACCATCGCGAGGCCCCACTGCCCGAAGCGGTACTCGAGGAGGTTCTGCGCGGAGGCCGGCACCGTGACGGTGCCGAACATCGACGGGGTGTCGGGCAGCAGCTCCTGATCGGTGCCGTGGAGGGTCGCCGTGAGCGGGCGCGTGTGCGGCACCGCCATCGGGATCCCGTGCGACCCCGCCACCAGGTCGACGCCCAGCCGCTCGACCGCCTCGCGGACCGCGGCGATGTAGCGCTCCCAGAGGATGTCCGGCTCGAAGCCGTGCAGCAGCAGGAACGGGGTGCCCTCGACGTCGCGCAGCATGTCGAGCTCGAGGTGGGGCTCGTCGTACGACGTCCACTGGTTGACGGAGAAGGTCATCTCGGGCCGGCGCGAGCGGTAGTCGAGCAGCCGGTCGATGTCGAACGTCGCGACCCTCACGGGCTCGCTGAGCTCGAGCAGATGATCGCTCACGAGCAGGCCGGCCCGCCCGGCGTCGATGAAGCCGCGCAGGGAGTGCACGAGCACGCCGCCGTCCTCCGGAGCCGCGTCCGCCCATGCGCGCACGCCGTCCGGGTCCCAGGTCACCAGAGGTCCGTCCATGATGTGCTCCATCCTCCCACCGGGTCGCGATCATGAGCGCGGTTCTCGCTAGACGCGAAACGACATCCCGGCGCGGGCGCTTCCGACCACCCCTCCGGTGGGGCGATAATGGGTGACTGCCTGCGCGGGAGAAGCGGGCAGCGAAGGGGTGGGCGTATGTCGAACGAGCGAGGACTGACGGCGGAGCGCGGCGGCCTGACGGCCGAGCAGGAGGTCGTGGACGGCCTGTACTCGAGGCTCGACGACCTGCGCGGCGAGGCCGAGCAGCGGCTCGCCGCGATCCGCCGCGAGGGCCCCTCGGGCTCCCCCCAGAACCGCTCCGAGCGCGACGCGTTCGCCACGCTCTACGAGGACCGCATCGCCCAGCTGGACGCGGTGGAGGACCGCCTCTGCTTCGGTCGTCTCGACCTGCGCGACGGCGAGCACTTCTACGTCGGCCGCATCGGCCTGTCCGACGCCGAGCATGTCCCGCTGCTCACGGACTGGCGCGCCCCCGCCGCCCGCGCGTTCTACTCCGCGACCGCCGCGAACCCCGGCCCGGTGGTGAACCGCCGCCACCTCACGACCTCCGGGCGGCGGGTGACCGCGGTCGAGGACGACGTGCTGGACGTCGACGCCCTGCGCGAGATGGGCGCGGACACGGCCCTCGCGGGCGAGGGCGCGCTGCTCGCGGCGCTCGGCGCGCGCCGCACCGGCCGCATGGGCGACATCGTCGCGACCATCCAGGCCGAGCAGGACGCCGTGATCCGCGCCCCCATGACCGGCGCGCTCGTGGTGCAGGGCGGTCCCGGCTCGGGGAAGACCGCCGTCGCCCTCCACCGCGCCGCCTACCTGCTCTACCACCACCGCGAGCAGCTCGAGTCGAAGGGCGTGCTGCTGATCGGCCCGTCGCGCACCTTCCTGCGCTACATCGACCACGTGCTGCCGTCGCTGGGCGAGACCGGCGCCGTGTCCACCACGCTGGCCGGGCTCGTGCCCGGCGTCGACGCGAGCGCCGTCGAGGACGACCGCGTCGCGCAGATCAAGGGCCGCACCGAGATGGCCGCTGTGGTCGCGGCCGCGGTGAAGGAGCGCCAGCGGCTGCCGCGTGCCGACAGGACCATCCGCATCGACGGGCGCACCGTGACCATCCGCCGCTCCGACATCCGCGACGCGCAGGCGAAGGCCCGCCGCGACGGCCGGCCCCACAACGAGGCGCGGGCCGTGTTCGCCAAGGAGATGATCACCCGGCTCACCCGGCAGCTGATGGAGCAGCTCGACCACACGTTCGGCGACGAGGACCGGATCGAGCTCGAGCGCGACGTGCGCGACGACCGCAACATCCGCATCGCGATCAACCTGTGCTGGCTGCCCGTCACCCCCGAGCAGCTGCTCCGCGACCTCTACTCGAAGCCGCACCTGCTCGACCACGCGGCCCGCGGGCTCACACCCGACGAGCGGGACCTGCTGCTGCGGCCCCCGCACGCGCCGTTCACCGACGCGGACGTGCCGCTGCTGGACGAGGCGGCGGAGCTGCTCGGCGAGATGCCCGGCGGTCGACGGCGCCGGTCCGACGAGCCGTCCGCCGAGGAGATCCAGTACGCGAAGGACGTGCTCGACACGTTCGGCGACGGCGGCATGGTCACCGCCGAGAGCCTCGCGGCCCGCATGAAGGGCGGCACGGCCCGGCTCAGCGTCGCCGAGCGCGCCCGCGGCGACCGCACGTGGACCTACGGGCACGTCGTGGTCGACGAGGCCCAGGAGCTCAGCCCCATGGCGTGGCGGATGCTGCTGCGCCGATGCCCGACGCGGTCCTTCACGATCGTGGGCGACGTCGCGCAGACCACGGCGTCTGCGGGCACACGGTGGTGGCCCGAGACGATGGACCCGCTGTTCCAGAGCTCGTGGGAGCTGCGCGAGCTCACCATCTCCTACCGCATCCCGGCCGCCGTGGCGGCGGCCGCTCAGGGCTTCGCCAAGCGCGCGGGGCTGCCGGTCAGCGAGCTGAGCGCCGCGAGGGAGCTGGACGATGCGGTGGGCATCACGTCGCTGAGGAGGACGGACGATGCGGTGAGCGCCGCCGCCGGGCTCGCGCGCGAGCACGCGGAGGGCTTCGCGGACGCCGCCGGCGGGCTGGTCGCGGTGATCGCTCCGGAGCGGCTGGTCGCCGCGACGCGGGCGGCCGTGGCGGGCACGGAGATCGAGGTGTGCACGGCGCGCGAGTCGAAGGGGCTCGAGTTCGACGTCGCGGTCGTGGTGGAGCCGGCCGCGATCGCCGTCCGTCCCGGGGACCTGTACGTCGCCCTCACCCGGCCGACGCGGCGCCTCGAGGTGGTCCACGCCGAGCCTCTGCCGCCCGGCCTGGCCGGCTGACGTCTCGCGCGGCGGGTCAGCCCGGCTCGCACCCCCCGGCACCGGCGATCGCGAGCCCCTGGAGGTCCCCCGGTCCCCAGTCGAGGAGCCTCAGGTTCGACTCGTGCATGAGCTCGTGCGTGTCGAGCACGTGCGCGAGGCCCACCACATGGCCGAGCTCGTGCGCGATCACCGCCTCCGCCAGCGCCGCTCCCCCGTCGGGATCCGCGAGGATCGCGGCGAGGTCCTCGAAGTCGAGGATCAGGACGCCGGCCCGCAGGTAGCGGTCCGCTCCGTACGCACCGGGCACCGCGCTGGAGCCGCCGAGGCCCGTGACGGAGCCCGCGAGAGACGGGTTCTGCGTCTCGTTCTGGAACCCGATGACCAGCGGGGCGTACCCGCCGTCGTACCGGTCCTGGATCACGTCCCGCGAGAACGAGGCGGGCTCGGTGGTGGTGCCGAGGTAGTCGAACCGGAGCCCGGTGGCCTCCTGCACGCGCGCGATCGCGTCGTGCACGAGCGGCTCCGCACCGTCGGGCATGAGCGTCAGGTTCAGGGTCCACTCCACCGGGCGGCACGGATCGAAGCGGACCGGGCCGCCGCCCGCGCCCTCCGACGGGAACAGGAAGTCGTACGAACCCGAGGTCGCCACCGGCACCTCGGGCAGGAGGCGCTCGGCGGGACCGTCGGCGACGGGGATGCGCGCGTCTCCCGTGGACGTCTCGAGCACGTTGCGCGGCGTCCCCCAGTGCGTCACGTCCGACCATTCGACGCCGCGCCACCACGCGCCGGCCACCAGGACCGCGACGCACGCCGCGACCGCGATGAGGATCCGCGAGCCCGACGACATGCGCCAACTCTGCCACGCGGTGCCACGCTCGTGGTGCCACGACGGGCGTGCCGCGCCGCATGCAGGCGGGACCGTACGGCGTTTTGCGCGGGCTCGGTTTTGGGGGAGGATTGCCCCCGTGCGCGCACTCCTGCTTGAAAGCCTCCATCCCAAGGCCACCGAGATCCTCACGGCCGCCGGCATCTCCGTCGAGAACCACGCCGGCGCGCTCGACGAGGACGAGCTGATCGACGCCCTCGACGGCGTCCAGCTCCTCGGCATCCGTTCGAAGACGCAGCTCACCGAGCGCGTCATCCAGGCCCGACCCGAGCTCATCGCGGTCGGCGCCTTCTCCATCGGCACCAACCAGATCGACCTGGCCGCGGCCGCCCGCCACGGCATCGCCGCGTTCAACGCGCCGTTCTCCAACACCCGCTCCGTGGTGGAGATGGCCGTGTCCGAGATGATCTCGCTGACGCGTCGGCTGCCGGACCACAACAGCAAGCTGCATGCGGGCGTGTGGTCGAAGTCGGCCACGGGCGCCCACGAGATCCGCGGTCGCACGCTCGGCATCGTCGGGTACGGCAACATCGGATCCCAGCTCTCGGTCATCGCCGAGGCGCTCGGCATGAACGTGATCTTCTACGACAACGCCGAGAAGCTCGCGCTGGGCAACGCGACCCGCATGCCGACGCTCGAGTCGCTGCTGGCGGAGGCGGACATCGTCACGCTGCACGTCGACGGACGCGCGGGGAACTCAGGATTCTTCGGGCGTCCCCAGTTCGAGACCATGAAGCCCGGCGCGTTGTTCCTCAACCTGTCGCGCGGGTTCATCGTCGACATCCAGGCGCTCAAGGAGCAGCTGGAGTCGGGCCACATCGGTGGTGCCGCGGTCGACGTGTTCCCGGACGAGCCGAAGAAGACCGGCGACCTGTTCGTCTCGCCGCTTCAGAACATGCCGAACGTGATCCTCACGCCGCACATCGGCGGCTCCACCGAGGAGGCGCAACGGGACATCGGCATCTTCGTCGCCACCCGTCTGCGCGACTACGTCTTCCACGGGTCCACGTCGCTGTCGGTGAACCTGCCGAACCTGTCGCTCGACCAGGTCCAGGGGTCCCACCGCATCGCCCACCTGCACGAGAACATCCCCGGTGTGCTCGCGGCCGTGAACCAGGTGTTCGCGGAGCACAACGTCAACATCGACGCTCAGCTGCTCGGCACTCGCGGCGAGCTCGGCTACGTGGTCACGGACGTGGCGTCCGGCATGGACGAGGATGCGGTCTCCGCGCTCGCGCAGATGCCCGGCACGGTCCGCCTCCGCGTCCTTTCCTGACGATCGGACCTCACGCCCCGGCGCGCCGCCCTCGCGGCCGTCGGGGCGTCGCCGTCTGCGCGTGCACAGGCGAGCGGCGGCGCGCCGGGAGCGCCTGCTACGAGCCCGCGGAATCGGACTCGGACGCGGCCGCCTCGGCGTCCTCGGCGCGCAGACGCGCGATCGCGTCCTCGAAGTCGTCGAGCGTCGCGAACGCCTGGTAGACGGACGCGAACCGCAGGTACGCGATCTCGTCGAGCTCCCGCAGGGGCGGGAGGATCGCCAGGCCGATGTCGGGGGCGTCGATCTCCGCCTGACCGTTCGAGCGGAGCGTCTCCTCGACGCGCTGCGCGAGCAGCGCGAGGTCGTCGTCGCTCACCGGCCGGCCCTGGCAGGCCTTCTTGACCCCCGAGACGATCTTGTCCCGGCTGAAGGGCTCCGAGACGCCGTTGCGCTTGACCACCGTGAGGCTCGCCGTCTCCACCGTGGTGAAGCGTCGACCGCAGCTCGGGCACTCGCGCCGGCGCCGGATGCTGGTGCCGTCGTCCGCGGTGCGCGAATCCACGACGCGCGAGTCGCCGTGGCGGCAGAACGGGCAATGCATGCGCTCACTCTGCCATGAACGACGCATGCCACCCAATCGCCGGCCGCTCCCGAATCGCGGCCGGCGCGGGTGACGCCGGGTCGGTCAGCCGGCCACCGGCACGTAGATCTGGTCGCCGGCGCGCAGATCGCTGCCGCTCATGGCGTTCAGCTGCTGGATCTCGACGACCGTGTCGCGCACGTCCTCACCGGGCTCGGTCCGCGAGACCGCGATCCCCCACAGGGTCTCGCCGGAGCCGACCGTGTACGTGTCCGCGACGACCGGCGCGACGTCCCCGGCCTCCGTGGCGAACGCCTGCGGACCCACGACGGCGGCGGCGAGCACCGCGAGCACGAGCGCGAGCACACGGCCGGTGCGGGCGCGTCGAGCCCGGGCCACGGGGTTCTGCGGTGCGTAGATGCTCATGATCGCCTCCTGATTCGAACGCCTGTTCTATCGAACGCTTGTTCTAGTTCTACCATCACGCCCCGACACCCGCAAGACACGCTCGAACATATGTTTGATTTCGCATGGCGGTTGCCCTAGCGTCGTGACACAAGAGGACCACCGGGGTCTGACATCGGATGCGGACCACGAGACGGGAGGCGCGGACCATGGCCCACGACACGACGGACGGGCTCCCGTCCCCTGGCGGCGCCGAGGGCGCCACGGTGCACGAGCTGCGCGACCCCGCCACCGGGCTCACCACCCGCCAGCGCGCGGTGGTCGACTTCATCCGCGCCACGGTCGCGGACCGCGGCTACCCGCCGACGCTGCGGGAGATCGGCGAGGCGGTCGGGCTCACGTCGCCGTCATCGGTCAAGCACCAGCTGGTGGCACTGGAGGCGAAGGGCGTGCTGCGACGCGACCCTCACCGCCCGCGCGCGATCGAGGTGGTCCTGCCCGGCGACGAGCCGCTCGAGGCCGCTCCGCCCGCCGCCGACGAGGCGCCGACGCCGCTGCCGGCGACCGCATCGTCCGCCGACCACATGGCCACGGTGCCGCTGGTCGGACGGATCGCCGCCGGCGGGCCGATCCTCGCGGACCAGGAGGTCGAGGACGTGTTCTCGCTGCCCCGCCAGCTCACGGGCGAGGGCGAGCTGTTCATGCTCAACGTGTCCGGAGACTCCATGATCGACGCCGCGATCTGCGACGGCGACTGGGTCGTGGTACGCCGCCAGCAGAGCGCGGAGAACGGCGACATCGTCGCGGCGCTGCTCGACGACGAGGCGACCGTCAAGACCTTCCGCCGGCGCGACGGCCAGGTCTGGCTCATGCCGCACAACCCCGCGTACACGCCGATCGACGGCACCCACGCCCGCATCATGGGCAAGGTCGTCTCCGTCCTGCGCCGCGTCTGACCTCAGGACGCGGCGAGGCGCCGCAGCGCGCCCAGCGCGATCTCGCGGTCGGTCGTGGGCCACAGGTCGGGCATCGACCGCGCGAGGAACCCCCCGTACCGCGCGGTGGCGAGCCTGGGATCCAGCACCGCCACCACGCCGCGGTCCGATGAGGACCGGATCAGCCGTCCCGCGCCCTGCGCCATGAGCAGCGCGGCGTGCGTGGCGCTCACCGCCATGAACCCGTTGCCCCCGCGCTGCGCGACGTCCTCCGTCCGCGCCTGCGCGATCGGCTCGTCCGGCCGCGGGAACGGGATCCGGTCGATCACCACCAGGCTCGAGGTGCGACCGGGCACGTCGATGCCCTGCCACAGCGACGTGGAGCCGAACAGGCAGGTGCGCTCGTCCTCGGCGAACCGCCGGACCAGCGTCGGAAGCTGGTCGTCGAGCTGGTAGAGCACCGGCACGTCGAGACGCTCCCGCATCGCCTCCGCCGCCTGCTGGGCCGCCCGATGCGAGGAGAACAGGCCGAGCGTGCGCCCGCCGGCGGCCGCGACCAGGGCCTCCAGCTCGTCGAGCGCCGCGGCGGACATCCCGCCCATGCCCGGCTTCGGCAGGTGGCGGGCGACGTAGAGGATCCCCTGGCGCGGGTAGTCGAAGGGGCTGCCGGCGTCGAGCGTCACGGGATCGTCGACTCCCAGATGCCTGGCGATGGCGCCGAAGTCGCCGCCGAGCGCGAGCGTGGCGCTCGTCATCACCGACGCCTTCTCCTCGAGCAGGCGCGTGCGGATCAGGCCGGCGACGTCGAGCGGCGCGGCGACGATGCGCTCGGGCACCTCCGCGTCGTAGTCGCCGTCGCGGGGGGCCAACCAGACGACGTACCGCCCGCTCTCCCCCTGCAGCTCCTCGCAGACGTCGAGGATCTCGCCGAGCGAGGCCGAGGCGATCTTCCCCGCCGATCCGGCCTGCTCGGCGTGCTTCTGCACCTGCGAGGCGATCGCCCGGGCCGCGCCGCGCACCTCCTCGACCGCCGCCGACAGATCGTCCGGCAGACCGAGCCGGAGCCGGTCGACCGTGCTGTCACCGAGCGCACCGTCGAGGTGACGCGCCGCGCGATCCAGGTCCTCGGTGGTGACGCCGCAGCGTCGAGCGGCCCTCGCCGCGCGGTCCACCGAGGCGACCGTGAGCTCGTGGGTGGCCGACGAGGTGATCCGCTGCACCAGCTCGTGAGCCTCGTCGACGATCAGCACGGAGTGCTCGCCCAGCATGTCGTGGCTGGTGGCCTGCACGCCGAGCACCGCGTGGTTGGTGACCACCACGTGCGCCTTCGACGCGTCCTCGCGCACGTGCTGGGAGAAGCATTCGTCCAGCACGGGGCACTTGGACTCGAGGCACTCGCGGCCGCTCACGGACACCTGTGCCCACGCGCGGCCGCTGACGCCGGGCACCAGGTCGTCCCGGTCCCCCGTCTCCGTCTCCTCCGCCCACTCGTGCAGGCGCGCGACCTCGCGGCCCAGCTCCGACGTGGGTCCGATCGGGAGCGTGCCCTCGTCGGGCTCGGGGTAGCCGCCGCCCATCTTGTGCACGCAGAGGTAGTTGCCGCGCCCCTTGAGCAGCGCGACGCGCGCACGCTCGCCCAGCGCAGGCTCGAGCGCCTCCGCCACCATCGGGAGGTCCTTGGTGAACACCTGCCGTTGCAGCGCGAGGGTCGCGGTCGAGACCACCACCCGCGTCCCGGACCGGACGGCGTGGGCGACCGCGGGCACCAGGTACCCGAGCGACTTCCCCGTGCCGGTGCCGGCCTGGATGAGCGCGTGCGCGTCGTCGGCGAGGGTGGTCGCGACGGCGCGGGCCATCTCACGCTGGCCCTCGCGCGGCTGTCCCCCGAGCGCGGCGACCGCGCGGTCGAGCAGCGCGTCGGCGTCGTGCGCTCCGGACCCCGCCGGCGACGCCTGGGTCGCCTCGGATGGGGCCTTCACGCCGTGGCCGAGGTGACGCCGGCCTCCTCGAGGCGCGCCGCGAGCGCGGCATCCACGCGAGCGCTGAGGCGCGTCCCGTCGGCCACATGCTCCTGGGCGAGGACCTCGCCGTGGCGGTGCACCTCGCTGACCAGGTCGCCGCGGGTGTACGGGACCACCACGTCGACGGTGACCTCGGGACGCGGGAGCTCACGGCCGATGAGCTCCATCAGGTCGTCGATGCCCTCCCCCGTGAGCGCCGAGACCTCGATGGTGACCTCGCGGCGTCCGCGCAGCCTCAGCAGCGTCTCGGCGTCGGCGATGTCGGCCTTGTTGAGGACCAGCACCTCCTTCACCTGATCCGCCCCGGGGACGTCGGCGAGCACCTCGCGCACGGCGCGGACCTGGCTCTCCGGGTCGGGGTGGGAGGCGTCGACCACGTGCAGCATGAGGTCGGCGTGCGCGACCTCCTCGAGCGTGGAGGCGAACGCGGCGACCAGCTGGTGGGGAAGATCGCGGACGAAGCCGACCGTGTCGGAGACCGTGAACTCGCGGCCGTCGGGCGTGCGGCTGCGGCGGACCGTCGGGTCGAGGGTCGCGAACAGCGCGTTCTCGACCAGCACGCCCGCTCCCGTCACGCGGTTGAGCAGGGAGGACTTGCCCGCGTTCGTGTAGCCGACGATCGCGACGTTGGGCAGGGTCAGGCGGCGGTCGCGACGCACGGCGCGGGCGGGCTCCATCGCCTTGATCTCGCGCCGCAGCTGCGCCATGCGCGTGCGGATCCGGCGCCGGTCCAGCTCGATCTTGGTCTCACCGGGTCCGCGCGAGCCGATCCCCGCACCGCCGGCGACGCGGCCACCGGCCTGCCGCGACATCGACTCGCCCCACCCGCGCAGGCGCGGGAGCAGGTACTCGAGCTGCGCGAGCTCGACCTGCGCCTTGCCCTCCTTGGACTTGGCGTGCTGGGCGAAGATGTCGAGGATGAGCGCGGTGCGGTCGATCACCTTGACCTTGACCACGTCCTCGAGGGCGCGGCGCTGGCTCGGCGCGAGGTCGTCGTTCACGATCACGGTGTCGGCGCCGACCGACGCCACGATCTCCCCGATCTGCTTGGCCTTGCCCGAGCCCACGTAGGTCGCCGGATCCGGATGGGGTCGACGCTGCAGCACGCCGTCGAGCACCTCGGAGCCCGCGGTCTCGGCGAGGGCCGCGAGCTCGCGCAGGGACACCTCGGCGTCGAGCGCGGTCCCGTGCGACCACTGGCCGACCAGCACCACCCTCTCGAGGCGCAGCTGGCGGTACTCGACCTCGGTGATGTCCTCGAGCTCGGTGGACAGCCCGGCGATGCGGCGGAGCGCGGCGCGCTCCTCGCGGTCGAGCTGTTCGCCGTCGTAGTCGGTGGCCTGTGTCCCGCCCTCGGCGACCGCCGTGCCGGCGCGCGAGAGCACCCGGTCGATCACCGCGTCGGCGCGGGAGCGGCCGGGCTCGTCCGCCTGGATGTCCTGGTGCGATTCCTGAAGTCCCATACGCGACCATTGTCGCACCCCGGCCCCTCGACCCCGTGCGGGCGGGCGATACGCTCGTCGTCGTGACCGAGGACCACTACTTCACCGCGCAGCCGGCCTCCGCGGACGAACGACGCCTGATCTCCGTCGCCCTCGGCGGTCTCGACCTCGAGGTCGAGACCGCGACCGGCATCTTCTCCCCCGGCCACGTCGACCTGGGCACGCGGGTGCTGCTCGCGCAGGTGCCGGACCCGCGGGGACGCGTCCTCGACATCGGCTGCGGGTGGGGGCCCATCGCCCTCGACGCGGCGCTGCGCGGACCCGACGACGTCACGGCGATCGACGTCAACGAGCGTGCCCTCGACCTGCTCCGGCGCAACGCCGACCGCATCGGGCGCCATCACGCGCTCGCACCCGTGGCCGCGATGCGTCCGGACGAGGTCCCGGCCGGGGCCACCTTCGACACCATCTGGTCGAACCCGCCGATCCGCATCGGCAAGGCCGCGCTGCACGAGCTCCTCGCGACCTGGCTCCCCCGTCTCGCGCCCGGCGGCGAGGCCTTCCTGGTGGTGCAGCGCAACCTGGGCGCGGACTCGCTGGCGCGATGGCTCGGCGACCAGGGCTGGGGCGCGGTCGACAAGGTCGCGAGCTCGAAGGGGTTCCGCGTGCTCCGCGTGGCCGCCTGACCCGGCCTCGCTACAGCCGCTCGCCGCGCGCGGCGGCATCGGCGATCGCGACGATGCGCGCGGCGCGCGTCGCCTCACGGCGCGCCATGGCGACGTGCCCGAGCATCTGCTTCCGGGCGGACGGCGAGAAGCCCTCCCAGGCCTCCCGTGCGCCCGGGCGGCTCGCCAGGGCCTCGGCGAGATCGGGCGGTACGACAAGGTCCTCGACGTCGTCGAGCATCGTCCACGAGCCATCTGCCTTCGCCGCGGCGACCACCGCGGCGCCCGAGGGAGCCATGAGCCCCGCGCGCTCGAGCTCGGCCAGGCGGACCTTGTTGCTGCGCGCCCAGCCGGAGCCGCGCCGGCGCGGCGCGCAGTACTGCAGCGTCCGCGAGTCGTCGAGCCTGCGCGTGATCGCGTCGATCCACCCGAAGCAGAGGGCCTGCCGCACCAGGTCCTCGTAGGTGAGGCCGGCGCGGCCCGCTCCGTGTCGCCACATCGCCACCCAGACCCCGGTGGCCTCCGCGTGATGCTGCTCGAGCCACGCACGCCACTCGTCGGCGTCGGCGGGGTGGATCCGTGCGACGCCGTCGTCGCCTGCCTCGATGGGGTGCACGGTCAGCCCGGCAGGTCGACCATGCCCTCGGCCACGAGCACCGCGGGCCCCTCGAGCACGGTCGAGTCCCGCGAGACCCGGACGGTCACCACACCGCCGGGCACCTCGACGTCCCACACGTCCGGAGCGTCGAGACCCGCCCAGAAGCGCATCGCGAGCGCGACGGCGCACGCGCCCGTGCCGCACGAGCGGGTCTCGCCGGAGCCTCGCTCGTGCACCCGCATGCGCACCCGGCCGCGGTGCTCGCCGGCCACGTCCTCGAAGCCCAGCGCGACGGCGAACTCGACGTTGCTGCCGTGCGGAGGCATGGGCGACACCGCCGGGGCGGCGGTCAGGTCGAGGGCGTCGAGCTCGCCGGTGTGGGCGAGCGCGACCACGTGGTGGGGGTTGCCCATGTCGACCGAGAGAGCCGGCCGCGCGAGGTCGAGCCCGCGCGCCTCCACCTCGGCGTCGAAGCCGGCGGCCGTGTCGCCGAGCCGGTGCACGCCCATCCCGATCGCGTAGCGGCCGTCGTCGAGCCTGGTGATCGTGCGCGGCCCGCCGCGCGTGCCGAAGGTCAGGCCCCCCGTGAGGTCCTCGCCCGCGTGACGCTCGAGGAGTGCGCCGAACACGCGTGCGCCGTTGCCGCACATCTCGGAGGTGGTCCCGTCCGAGTTCCAGTAGTCCATGAACCAGGTGTCGGGGGCAAGGTCCGCCCCGGCCTCGAGGACGCCCGCACGCACCGCGCGGATCACTCCGTCCCCGCCGATCCCGGCACGGCGGTCGCACAGGTACGCGACACGATCCGGGGTGAGGTCGATCTCGCCCGCCGGGTCGTACAGCAGCACGAAGTCGTTCTCGGTGCCATGGCCCTTGGTGAACGGGAGCGTCGTCATGGGGCCCAGCCTACGGGGGACGATGCGCGGGTCAGGCCGCGTCGGCGGCCCGCACCTGGGCGAGCGCGTCGGCGGAGGCGCGAGCGACATCGTCGGGGCCGACGGGCGCGCCGATCCAGCGCACCCGCGGGTCCGGGCGGAACCACTGGGCCTGCTTCCGCGCGAGCCGGCGCGTGTGCTGCGCGATCAGCTCGCGCGTCTCCTCGGCGTCGAGCTCGCCGTCGAGATGACGCAGCGTCTCGGCGTATCCGACCGCCCGGCGCGCGGTGACGCCCTCCCGCAGCCCTCGCGCCTCGAGGCCGCGCACCTCGTCGACCAGGCCCTGCTCCCACATCGCGTCGACCCGGGCGCCGATCCGCGGGTCGAGCACGTCGTAGGCGAGTTCGAGGGCGATGGTGACCGCGGGCGCGGCGTAGGCGTGCCGGGGAAGCGAGCTCCGCGTCGATCCAGTCAGCGTGATGATCTCGAGGGCGCGGACCAGGCGCTTCACATTCTGCGGCGGGATCTTGGCTGCGGCCTCCGGGTCCGCGGCGGCCAGCTCGCGATGCAACGCGCCCGGCCCCTCGGCGTCCGCGCGTGCCTCGAGCGCGGCGCGCAGCGCGGGATCGGTGCCCGGGAACTCGAACACGTCGAGAAGCGCGCGCAGGTACAGGCCCGAGCCGCCCACCACGATCGCGCGCCGGCCGCGCGCGTGGATCGCGGCGATGTCGGCGCGCGCCTCGGCCTGGAATCTGGCGACCGAGGCGTCCTCGTGGACGTCGAGGGTGTCGAGCTGGTGGTGAGGGATCCCGCGCCGCTCGCCGAGCGGCAGCTTGGCGGTGCCGATGTCCATGCCGCGGTAGAACTGCATCGAGTCGGCGTTGACGATCTCGCCGTCGAGGGCCCCGGCGAGGTCGAGGCTCACGGCGGACTTGCCCGTCGCCGTGGCGCCCACCACCGCGACGATCACCGGCGCATCGTCCCTCGCCGCGGTCGGACCCGAAGGCGTCGTCACGCGCGGCGCAGCGTCGGGATGCCGAGCCCGACCGGTCCGGCGGCACCGCCTCCGGTGCCGCACGCGTCGCCGCCGTGATCGTGGTCGTCGGCCTGCGCCGCGTCCCAGGCGTCGCCGGCGCGCGTACGTCGCACCTGGTACAGCCCTCCATCGAGACCGGAGTCGGCGATCAGGTGATGCGGCGCACCGTGCGTGACGCGGACCCGCACCATGTCGCCGGGACGGGGCGTGGCCTCGCCGGCGGGCACGGAGAAGTGGACCAGGCGGTTGCCGGGTTCACGCCCGGACATCCGCGCCGACTCGCCGTCCTTGCGTCCACCCGAGTCCAGCACCAAGAGCTCGAGGTCGCGGCCGACCAGCGCCCGCGAGTCCTCCAGCGTGATGCGCTCCTGAAGCGCGACGAGGCGCTCGAAGCGCTCCTGCACCACCGCCTTGGGGAGCGGCTCCAGCTCGTACGCGGGCGTGCCCGGGCGCGGCGAGTACTGAAAGGTGAAGGCCGACGTGAACCGCGACGCCTCGACCACCCGGAGGGTCTCGGCGAAGTCCTCCTCGGTCTCGCCGGGGAACCCGACGATGATGTCGGTGGTGATCGCCGCCTCGGGCATCGCCGTCCGCACGCGGTCGATGATGCCGAGGAACCGCTCCGAGCGGTACGAGCGGCGCATCGCGCGAAGCACCCGATCGGACCCCGACTGCAGCGGCATGTGGAGGCTCGGCATCACGTTCGGCGTCGCGGCCATCGCCTCGATCACGTCGTCGGTGAAGGCCGCGGGATGGGGCGAGGTGAAGCGCACGCGCTCGAGGCCGGGGATCTCGCCGCAGGCGCGCAGGAGCTTAGCGAATGCGCCGCGGTCGCCGAACTCGACGCCGTAGGAGTTGACGTTCTGACCCAGGAGCGTGACCTCGACGGCGCCCTGGGCGACCAGCGCCTCCACCTCGGCGAGGATCTCGCCGGGACGCCGGTCGCGCTCCTTGCCGCGCAGCGACGGGACGATGCAGAAGGTGCAGGTGTTGTTGCACCCGACCGAGATCGACACCCAGCCGGACGCGTGAGAGTCGCGTCTCGAGGGCAGCGTCGACGGGAAGACCTTGAGCGACTCCTCGATCTCGACCTGCGCGGCGGCGTTGTGACGCGCGCGCTCGAGCATCGCGGGCAGCACGTCGATGTTGTGCGTGCCGAAGACGACGTCGACCCACGGCGCGCGGGTGACGATCTCGCCGCGGTCCTTCTGCGCGAGGCAGCCACCGACGGCGATCTGCATCCCGGGACGCTCCGCCTTGACGGCCGCGAGCTGCCCGAGGTTGCCGTACAGGCGCGTCGCGGCGTTCTCGCGCACTGCGCAGGTGTTGATCACGACCACGTCCGCGACGTCGGCGCCCGCGGGCGCGGCGGCGTACCCGGCCTGCTCGAGCAGGCCCGACATGTGCTCGGAGTCGTGAACGTTCATCTGACACCCGAGCGTCCTGACGAGGTACGTGGGTGCGGGGGAAGTCTGGGTCATGCCTGTCCTGCGACGGCGTCCGCGCGTAGCTCGCGGATCACCGTCACCTTGATCTCTCCGGGGAAGGTGAATTCCTTGCTGATGTGCCCCGCAATTGTACGCGCCAGCGCCTGCGTGCCCTCGTCGTCGACCTCGTCGGGCTCGACGATCACGCGGACCTCGCGCCCGGCCGACATCGCCAGCACTCGCGTGACGCCCTCGTGTGCCGCGACGAGCTCCTCGAGGGTCTCCATCCGCGACACGTACGCGTCGAGGTCCTCCCGCCGGGCGCCGGGTCGGGCCGCGGAGAGGGCGTCGGCGACCTGGACGATCACCCCCTCGACGCTCTCCTGCGGCACCTCGTCGTGGTGGGCGGCGATGGCGGCGACCACCAGCGGCTCCTCGCCGTGCTCGGCCGCGAAGCGTGCGCCGACGGCCGCGTGGGTGCCGGGGAGGTCGTGCGTGAAGGCCTTGCCGATGTCGTGGAGGAACGCGGCCCGCCGCGCGACCTCGACGTCGGCGCCGACAGCGCGGGCGATGTCCTCCGCGAGCTGGGCGGACTCGACCAGATGGGCGAGCACGTTCTGCCCGTACGAGGTCCGCAGCCGGAGCCGCCCGAGCACTTCGACCATCTCGGCAGGGACCGCGCTGATCCCGGCCGCGGCGATCGCATCGAGCCCGGCGTCGCGGTGGCGCTGCGAGGCGCCCGCGACGGCACGCGCGTACGCGGCCTCCACGCGCTGGGGCTGGATGCGGCCGTCCTGGACGAGCGCCGCGAGCATGACCTCCGCGATCTCCCGTCGCTCGGGGTCGAAGCAGGAGAGCTGGACGGCGTTGACGCCCTCCTCCACCAGCACGTTCACCCCGGTGAGCGCCTCGAACGCGCGGATGTTGCGACCCTCGCGCCCGATGATGCGGCCCTTCATCTCCTCGCTCGGCAGGTCGACCCACGTGGTGCCGTGCTCGGTCGACGTGGCCTGGGCCTGACGCTGCATCGCGTCCACGAGGATCTCCCTGGCGCGGAGGTCGGCCTGGTCACGGGTGCGGCGCTCGATGCGCCGGACCTCGCCCGCGGCCTTCGCGCGCGCCTCGGCGACGAGGGCCGCGCGGAGCTCCTCCCGGGCCTCCTCAGGGGTGGTGCCGGCGACATCCGCCAGGGCCGCCGCGCGCTCCTGATCGACGTGCGCGCGCTCCTGCGCGAGCCGCTTCTCGTCACGCACCACGACCGCCGCCCGTTCCTCGAGCGAGCGCGCGTACTGCTGCGCCTGCCGGTGATCGGCGGCGATCTCCGCTTCACGGGCCAGCGCCAGCTCCTCCCGACGCTTGGCCTCGGTCAGCCTGGCGCGTGCGTCCTCGCGCAGCGACTCGGCCTCGCGACGGCCGGCCTCCCGCTCGGCGCGGGCCTCTCGGCGGGCGAACAGGACCAGCAGCAGGGCGACCAGGGAGGCGCCCAGGAGCACCAGGACGATCACCGACGTCGGCATCCCGGCTCCCTCCGCTTAGTGGTCCTCCTGACTATCGGCATCTCGCAAGTCTCGCACGAGGGCGAATGCGAGCGAGCTCGAGTAGCCCTTGCGGCCGAGCATGGCGACCACGCGCCTGGTGCGCACCTCGTCCGGGTGCGACGCCAGCTGGTGCCACCGGCGCGCGGCGAGCTCGGAGGCGCGCCGACGCTCGTCGTCCTCGTCGACCTGGGCGAGCGCCGTCTCGATGTCGTGGTCGTCGAAACCCTTGCGGCGGAGCTCCTGCCGGATGGCCCGACCGGCCTGGCCCCGCTCCGCGTGCCGGGTTCGCACGATGGTCGCGGCGAGCGCGGAGTCGTCGAGCAGGCCGACCTCGATGTACCGGTCCACGACGAGCTCCGCGGTCCCGGGATCGACGTCCCGCGCGAGGAGGCCGTCGCGCAGCTGGGATGCCGACCGGGGCGCGTGCGTCAGGAGCCGCAGCGCGATCTCGCGCGCGCGCTCGGCGGGGTCGGAGGCCGCCTCGGCCGCCCGCCGGTGCGCGGCGTCGTCCTCGCGACGCCGCGCACCGCGCGGGCCCGCCACTAGAAGTCCGCCTTGCCCTTGCGGCCGGAGGGCGCGACGACGGGCTCGGGGGCGTCCTGGCTCTCCTCACCGATCGGCACGCCGACCCCGAGCTTGGTCTTCACCTTGCGCTCGATCTCGTCCGCGAGCTGAGGGTTGTCCTTGAGGAAGTTGCGGGCGTTCTCCTTGCCCTGGCCCAGCTGGTCCCCCTCGTACGTGTACCAGGCACCGGACTTCTTGACGAAGCCGTGCTCCACGCCGAGGTCGATGATGCCTCCCTCGCGGGAGATGCCCTGGCCGTACAGGATGTCGAACTCGGCTTGCTTGAACGGCGGCGCCATCTTGTTCTTCACGACCTTGACGCGGGTGCGGTTGCCGACGGGCTCGGTGCCCTCCTTGAGGGTCTCGATGCGGCGCACGTCGAGGCGGACCGAGGCGTAGAACTTGAGGGCCTTGCCGCCCGTGGTGGTCTCGGGGCTGCCGAAGAACACGCCGATCTTCTCGCGGAGCTGGTTGATGAAGATCGCGGTGGTGCCGGTGGTGTTGAGGGCACCCGTGATCTTGCGAAGCGCCTGCGACATGAGACGTGCCTGGAGGCCGACGTGGCTGTCGCCCATCTCGCCCTCGATCTCGGCCTTGGGCACCAGCGCCGCGACCGAGTCGATGACCAGGATGTCGATGCCGCCGGAGCGGACCAGGATGTCGGCGATCTCGAGGGCCTGCTCACCCGTGTCGGGCTGCGAGACGATGAGGTTGTCGGTGTCGACGCCGAGCTTGCGGGCGTACTCCGGGTCGAGCGCGTGCTCGGCGTCGATGAACGCCGCCGTGCCGCCCTGCTTCTGCATGTTGGCGACCGCGTGGAGCGCCACCGTGGTCTTTCCGGAGGACTCCGGGCCGTAGATCTCGACGATCCGGCCCCGCGGCAGCCCGCCGATGCCGAGCGCGATGTCGAGCGCGAGCGAGCTGGTGGGGATCGCCTCCACGGCGACCTTCTGCTGCTCGCCCAGGCGCATCGCCGAGCCCTTGCCGAACTGACGGTCGATCTGACCGAGTGCCGCCTCGAGGGCCTTGCTGCGATCGGGTGCCTGTGCCATGTCGCTTCCTTCCGTTGCCTGATGCGGCGGGTGATGCCGGGTCGAGGTCGACGCTACGCCGAGCCTCTGACACCGGCCGGTCGGGGCCTCCCACGTCGGGGAGGGCTCGGGCCGGTCGGCGTCCTGTCGACCACAGTAATCGAACGCGTGTTCGATCGGAAGCGACACGCCGTGGCGCGTCATCGGCGCGGCGGGGGCACCAGCCGTTCGATGTCTCCGCCGTCGCGCCGGTCGAGCGGCACGTCCATCTGGGCGCACCACGCGTGCCAGACGTCCCGGGGGGCGTGCCCGCGCTCGAGCGCGGCGGCGGGGGTCAGGGACTCGAGGTCCGACAGCGCGAGCTCGCGCGCCAGGGTGCGCGCGTAGGCCTCGCCGAACACGGCGTCGGCCAGCGCCCAGAACTCGCTGAGCCTCACGCCCTAGCGGGACCGCATCGAGCTGAGCAGCTCGGGGACGGTGTCCGGGATCGACGGCATCATCGTCACGGAGTCGAGGGACTCGGCGGCGGCGAAGCGGTCCGACACCTCGCGCAGGATGTCCGACATGGGGACGTCGAGCGCGTCGCAGATCGAGGCGAGCAGCTCCGAGGAGGCCTCCTTCTGGCCGCGCTCCACCTCGGACAGGTAGCCGAGGGAGACGCGCGCTCCCGAGGAGATGTCACGGAGGGTCTTGCCCTGCGTGAGACGGGCGTCGCGAAGGACCTCGCCGATCTCGTTGCGAAGCACAGGCATGCGCCCTCCCCTCATCGTCGTCATGCGGCCCTTGTCCATGTCTGACACAACGCACCATACCCCACGGTTGTTCCGCCCCCGTGGCGCGCGCGTTACAGCCCTGTCACGTCTCCCGCCATCGCCGCGCGCAGCATCGCCAGCGCTTGCTCCACCGCTCCGGTGCGCACGGCGTCGCGGTCCCCCGGGAGGTGCACCGTCGCCACCTGGTCACCGCGCGGGCCCGCGACGGCGAGGCACACCGTCCCCGCCTCCCGTCCGCCGTGCCCGTCCGGACCCGCGACGCCCGTGGTCGCGATGCCGAACGTCGCTCCGGTGAGCGTGCGCGCCGCGGCGGCCATCGCGGTCGCCACCTGCTCGGAGACCACCCCGGCGCGCTCGATGAGCGACGCATCCAGGCCGAGCAGGCGCTGCTTCATCTCGACGGTGTAGGCGACCACGCCCCCGCGCACGACCGCCGACGCCCCCGGCACGGCGACCAGCGCGGCGCAGACGGCGCCGCCGGTCATGGACTCGGCGGTGGCCACCGTCTCGCCGCGGTCGGCCAGGCGGGCGACGAGCAGCTCAGCCGTGCTCACGGCCGCCCGCCCGCTGGTGGCGCGCCGCCGCCAGGATCTTGATCGTGTAGTCCACGCCGGTGACGACGGCCAGCACGGTGGCCGCCATGAGCACCCACCAGGCCGCGGTGTCGACCCAGGCGGGCGTGCCGGGCAGCAGGTAGAGCCAGATCGCCAGCAGCTGGGCGAAGGTCTTGAGCTTGCCTCCGCGGGACGCCGCGATGACGGTGTCCTCCGCGACCAGCAGGCGCCCGACGGTCACCCAGACCTCGCGCACCGCGATGACGACCACCGGCCACCACGGGACCCCGTCGATCAGCACGATCATCACGAGCGCCGCCAGCACGAGCGCCTTGTCGGCGATCGGGTCGGCGAGCTTGCCGAAGGAGCTCACGACGCCCCAGCGGCGGGCGAGGTAGCCGTCGAGGTAGTCCGTGGCGGCCGCCGCCATGAACAGTCCGACGCCCCACCAGCGCATCGCGCCCTCGTCGCCGCCGTCGGCCCACAGGAGCACGACCATGACGGGAACCACCACGAGCCGCGCGACGGTGAGCAGGTTGGGCAGAGCGGATGTCACGGCATCACCCTAGTGGGGTTCGAGACCCGCCTGGCCGGGACCCCCGCCAAGGCGCGCGATACTTGAGCCATGAGCCGCCCCGCACGCCACGGATCGTCGCGCGCGCGCACGCCCGGCGCCGCGGGGGCGCTCGCCGCCACCCTCGCGGGGGCGATCGGCGCGGTGATCGGCCTGGCGGCGTTCCAGGCGCTGCCGACGCCCACGTCCACGCCGGCCGCGACGCAGACGTCCGACGCGGCCGCCCCGGCGGCATCCGTGCCCGCGGAGGACGCGGTCACCGCATCGCCCAGCCCGAGCCCCGAGCCTCCCACGCCCGTGCGGTTCACCCTGGTGGCGGCGGGCGACGTCCTCCCGCATACCCCGGTGAACCGCTCGGCCGCCGGCGAGAACGGCTACGACTACAGCCCGCTCATGGCCGCGCTGGACCCCTACGTGTCGGGGGCGGACCTGGCGTTCTGCCACCTCGAGGTCCCCGTCACCCCGGAGGGGTCGTCACCGTCGGGGTACCCGCTGTTCTCCTCGCCGCCGGAGCTGGTCCGCGACCTTGCCGAGGCCGGCTGGGACGGCTGCTCGACCGCGTCGAACCACACGGTCGACAAGGGCGTCCGCGGGGTCGAGGCGACCCTCGCCGCGCTCGATGCGAACGGCCTGCAGCATGCGGGCTCGGCCCGGACCGCGGAGGAGGCCGCGGAGACCTCCTTCTACACGGTGTCGAGCGGGGACCGCGAGATCCGCGTGGCGCAGATCTCGTTCTCCTACGGCACGAACGGGATGCCGGTCGCCGACCCCTGGGAGGTCAACCTGTTCGACGCGGAGGCGTCGGACGCGGCGCCGATCATCGCGGCCGCCGAGCAGGCGCGCGCGGACGGCGCGGACGTGGTGGTCGCGTCCGTCCACTGCTGCGTCGAGTACCGGACGGAGCCGACGGACGCTCAGCGCCTCCTGGCGGAGCGGATCGCGGAGTCGGGCGCGGTCGACCTCTACGTCGGCCACCACGCGCACGTGCCTCAGCCGATCGAGCTGCTTCCCGGCGGCCCCGCGGGCGAGGGCATGTGGACGGCGTTCGGACTCGGCAACTACCTCTCGAACCAGAGCACCCTGTGCTGCGTGCCGCAGACGTCGAACGGCGTGGTCCTCACGGCCACGTTCACGGTGGATCCGGACGACGCGGTGCAGGTCGCGGTCGAGTGGACGGCGATCACCGTTGACCGCGCCGACTCGCACACGATGCACGTCCTGACCGACATCCCGGACGGCGCCGGCACCCTCGGCGCCGCCGAGGTCCAGCGGCGCTGGCAGATGGTGCGCGACGCGGTCGGCGACGAGGCTCCCGAGCGCACGTCACCCGCGCAGGCGCTGGCGGAGGCGTCCGCGGCGGTCCTCACGCCGGCCGCCTGAGCGCGTCGCCGTCGGTCCCGCGGGCATCCCGCGACGCGACCCGCGCGGTCAGCCCCCGAGGCCCTTGAGGTCCAGCTCGCCGGTCTCGCGCGGGTTCGGGTCGATCAGGCTGGTCGACAGCCGCGAGTGCGCCGCGATCACGGCGGCGCCCGGCTGCGCGACCCCGAAGAGCCACCCCTGCCCGTACCGCCAGCCGCATCGGCCGAGGAACTCCGCCTGCGCCTCGGTCTCGATGCCCTCGGCGATCGTCGCCAGCCCGAGCTCGCGGGCGAGCGCCCCGAGCGCGCGCGACACCTTGGCACCCGACGGGTCCTCCGGGATGCCCGCGACGAACGACATGTCGAGCTTGACGCCGGACACCGGCAGGTCGCGCAGGTAGGACAGCGGCGACACCCCGGTCCCGAAGTCGTCGAGCAGGATCGGGACGCCCGCGTTGCGCAGCTCGGTGAGCTCGTGCCGGATCCGCGTGTTCGGGGCGACCAGGGAGGCCTCGGTCAGCTCCACGACGATGCGTTGCGGGGTGAGGTGGTGACGGCCGATCGCGCTCAGCACGCGGTCGGCGAACTCGGAGTCGCCGAGCTGGTCCGCCGACACGTTCAGCGACACCCACGTGCTCTCCGACGGGTGGCGCGCGAGGAACTGGGACGCCTGCTCCACCAGGGCGGCGCCGAGCGTGACCGCGAGGCCCTTGTCCTCGATCAGCGGGAGGAACGCGCCGGGCAGCAGCAGCCCGCGCGTCGGGTGCTGCCAGCGCACGAGCGCCTCGTATCCGACCACCGAGCGCGTCGCGAGCTCGAGGATCGGCTGGTAGTGCAGGACCAGGTCGCCGTGCTCGATCGCGCGTGCGAGCTCGGCACCGAGCGCGCTCTGGCTGTCGTGCGAGGTGCGCATCGACGCCTCGAACACCTCGGTGCGGGACTTCCCGGCCGCCTTCGCGCGGTACATCGCCGCGTCGGCGGCACTCAGGAGCGTCGCCGACCCTCCCGCGAGGCTGTCGTCGTCGGCCATGGCGATGCCGATCGAGGCACCCAGCTGGATCTGGTGACGCTTCACCGCGAGCGGGCGCTTGAGCCCCTCGTGGATCGAGGCGGCGATGTCGAACAGCGCCTTCGAGCAGTCCGGATCCTGGACGGCGATCACGAACTCGTCGCCGCCGATGCGCGCGACGGTGCCGCTGCCGCCGGTCGCGGCCCGGAGGATGCCGGCGACGTGGACCAGCGCGCTGTCGCCCGTGGCGTGGCCGAAGCGGTCGTTGAGCCCCTTGAAGCCGTCGAGGTCCACCGCGATCACGCCGACGCGTCCGTCGGCGTCGGGCTGTGCGAGCAGGTTCTCCAGCACCTCGTGGAGCAGCGTGCGGTTCGCGAGGCCGGTCAGCGGGTCGTGCATCGCGCGGTGCGCGAGGAGCTCGGAGTGCATGCGGTCGTCCGTGGTGTCGCGGAGCTGCACCACGTAGTGGTCGGGCGCGCCGCCCGCGTAGCGCACCAGCCCCACGTCGAGCACCGCCCAGACGACGTTGCCGTCGGTGCGGACGTAGCGCTTCTCGAGCGAGAAGTGGCTCTGGTAGCCCTCGTACAGGCGCTCGAGCTGGTCCCGCTCGGCCTGGATGTCCTGCGGGTGCGACAGCGCCGAGAAGGGGGTGCCGCGCAGCGCCGCGACGGTGTGGCCCATCATCTCCGCGAACGCGCGGTTGACCTCCATGAGGCGCCACTCGAGGTCGACCAGCGCCATGCCGGTCGGAGCGTTCTCCATCGCGCGGCGGAACTGCGCGTCCGAGCGGTTGAGGGCCTCGGCGGCCTCGCGCAGCCCCGTGGTGTCCATGATGGTGACCACGGTGACCGGCTGGCCGTGCGGCGCCTGCTCGACCTGGTCCGCCTTGATGTGCAGCCACCGGATGTCGTCGGGTCCGCGGCGGCCCGGGACGCCGATGATCCGCGGCCGGCCCTCCTCGGTGAGCGCGAACGCGTCGCGGCCGAGCAGCGGCCGGTGGTGCTGGTCGACGCACCGCAGCGGCAGCCGGGACAGCGGCAGCCCGGTGGTGTCGGCGGCGTTGAGGCCGAGGATCCCGGCGGCGACATCGGACATGAGGGCGACATCGCCGGTGCGCGTCAGGATCATGATGCCGTCGCGCGAGGACGTCATGACGGCCTCGAACTGCTGGCGCAGCAGGCGCTCCTGCTCGAGGGCCGTGTCGCGGGCGACCCGCTCCCTGCCGGAGCGCCAGAAGAAGTAGAACGCGGCGAGCGCCAGCACGACCAGAAGCGCGCTCGAGCCGGCGACGAACGCCGGCTGCGCGAACAGGTCTAGCGCTCCGTCCATTCGCCGTCCTCACCGTCGGGTTCCACCTGGGTGGTGCCCACGCTAGCGCCTGACTCCCCTCGTAGGACAGCAAGAGTCGACGCCAGCTCCTCAGGTGTGACCAACACGTCACGCGCCTTGGAGCCCTGCGAGGGCCCGACCACGTCGCGCGTCTCCAGGAGATCCATGAGCCGGCCCGCCTTCGCGAAGCCCATCTTCAGCTTGCGCTGGAGCATCGAGGTCGATCCCAGCTGCGTGGTGATGACCAGCTCGGCGGCCGCCAGCAGGTCGTCGAGATCGTCGCCGATGTCCTCGGCGACGGCCGCGGCACCCGTGGCCGCCTGCGTGACGTCCTCGCGGTACTCCGGGTCGGCCTGCGCCTTGGCGTGCTCGACCGCGGCGTGGATCTCCGTCTCCGACACCCACGCGCCCTGCACGCGCATCGGCTTCGACTCCCCCATCGGCAGGAACAGGGCGTCGCCCTGACCGATCAGCTTCTCCGCGCCGGGCATGTCGAGCACCACCCGCGAGTCCGCGAGCGACGAGGTCGCGAACGCCAGCCGCGAGGGCACGTTCGCCTTGATGGTGCCGGTGATGATGTCGACCGACGGGCGCTGCGTCGCGAGCACCAGGTGGATGCCTGCCGCGCGGGCGAGCTGGGTGATGCGCTGGATCGACTCGTCGACGTCGCGGGGCGCGACCATCATGAGGTCCGCGAGCTCGTCCACGATCACCAGCAGGTAGGGGTACGTGTGGATCTTCCGCTCGGAACCGGGCAGCGGCTTGACCTTGCCCGCCCGCACCGCCTTGTTGAAGTCGTCGATGTGCTTGAAGCCGAACAGCGCGAGGTCGTCGTAGCGCATGTCCATCTCCTTCACCACCCACTCGAGGGCCTGCGCGGCCTTCTTCGGGTCGGTGATGATCGGAGTGATGAGGTGGGGGATCCCCTCGTAGATGGTGAGCTCGACGCGCTTGGGGTCGACCAGCACCATGCGCACCTCGTGGGGGGTGGCGCGCATCAGGATCGACGTGATCATCGAGTTCACGAACGACGACTTGCCGGCGCCGGTCGCGCCCGCGACCAGCAGGTGGGGCATCTTGGCCAGGTTGGCCATCACGTAGCCGCCCTCGACGTCCTTGCCGATCCCGATCGCCATCGGGTGGTCGTTGCGGGCCGCGACCTGGGAGCGCAGCACGTCGCCGAGCATGACGGTCTCGCGATCGACGTTCGGGATCTCGATGCCGATCGCCGACTTGCCGGGGATGGGCGAGAGGATGCGGACGTCCGCGCTCGCGACGGCGTACGCGATGTTCTTGCTCAGCTGGGTGATCTTCTCGACCTTGACCCCCGCGCCGAGCTCGACCTCGTAGCGCGTGACGGTCGGGCCGCGCGTGAAGCCGGTGACGGTCGCGTCCACCCCGAACTGCTCAAGCACGTCGGTGAGAGCCGCCACGACCCGGTCGTTCGCGGCGGACCGCTCCTTGTGGGGCGCGCCCTTCACGAGCATGTCGAGGTCGGGAAGCACGTAGGGGGCGGAGTTCTCGAGGGTGCCCTGCTCCCCCACCGGGACGATGCGCGTGGTCGGCGGCGCCACGGGCGCGGCGGCTGGGATCGCCTGGGTGACGGCGTCGGCCGCGTCCTCCCACGGCGCGCCGTCGTCCTCGGCGTCCTGCGGCACCTCGTAGGGCGAGATCACCTCGGTCACGGGCGGGCGCCCGGCGCCCTCGGGGTCGAGGATCAGGTCGTCGAAGTCGGTGCGGCCCACCTGAGCGGCGGTCGCGAACGCCTCGTCGGCCTCGTACGAGTCGAGTCCATCCTCACCCGCCGGCTCGCCGTGCAGCGCCCGGTCGAGGAGCTGCCGCGCACGGCCGCGACGCTTCCGCGCCGGCTGCTCACCGGAGCGCGCGAGGGTGCGGTGCTCGGGCAGGTCGAGCTCCTGGTCCTCGTCGTCGCCGTGACGCACCTTGGCGGAGACCTCGCGGACCCACGCCACCGCCTCGCGCATCGAGATCCCCGCGACGATCAGCAGCGCGAGCAGGGCGAGCAGGACCATGACGACGATCGCGAGCGGCGCGGACACCAGCGACGCCAGCGGCGTCCCGATGAGGAAGCCGAGGATCCCGCCCGCCGCCTGGATGCCCTCGACGCCCGCGGTCGGGCTCGGCTGCCCCTGGGCGACGTGGATGATGCCGTCGACCATGATGGCGAGCATCAGCGCGCCGAGGGTGATGCGGTGGTTGGCGGACTCCTCCTGCGGGGCCCGCATGAGTCGGATCGCCATCGCGACCAGGACCACCGGAAGCCCGTACGCGAGCACGCCGAACGTGCCGGCGGCGACCCAGTGGATGGCGACGCCGGCCCAGCTGCTCAGCTCGAACCACTCGCGCGCGGCGACCAGGATCGCGACGATGACGAGCAGGATCGCCCACCCGTCACGTCGCACGGCGGGGCTCACGTCGCGCGCGCCGTGCCCGATCCCGCGGACGGCGTTGCCGGTCGCGGCGGCGGTCCCCTGCCCCACCTTCCGGAGCACGCGCAGCACCGCCGGAGGACGCTTCTTGGCCGGCTGCCGGGCCGCGGGGCGGCGGCCGCCGCCCTTGCCCGTCGCGGCGGATCGAGTCGCGGGGCGGCTCTGTCGCGTGTCTGCCATGGGTCAGGACGGTACCGCGCACCCCCGACTTCGGCCGGTTGCCACCCCGCGCGACCCCCGCATCGTCCCCCTCAGGCCTCCACGACCACCGGGATGATCATCGGTCGCCGGCGCAGCTTGGTGCCGACGTACCGGCCGAGCACGCGGCGCGCCACCTGCTGGAGCTGATGCGTGTCGGCGGCACCCGAGCGGGCGGAGTCCTCGATCGCCTTCTTGATCTCGGGCAGGATCGCGTCGAAGACCGCGTCGTCCTCCGCGAGGCCGCGCGCGTGGACCTCGGGGCCGCTGACGACCGTCCCGTTCGACGAGTCGACCACGGCGAACACGGACACGAAGCCCTCCTCCGCGAGGATCCGGCGGTCCTTGAGCTCGGTCTCCGTGATCTCCCCGACCGACGAGCCGTCGACGTACACGTTGTGGAACTCGACCCCGCCGACGACCTTCGCGACGCCGTCCTTGAGGTCGATCACGGTGCCGTTCTCGGCGTGGACAACGTTCTCCGCCGGGATGCCGGTGCGCATCGCGAGGCGGCCGTTCGCCAGCAGGTGGCGCACCTCGCCGTGGATGGGCATGACGTTCCGCGGGCGCAGGATGTTGTAGCAGTAGATGAGCTCGCCCGCGCTCGCGTGGCCGGACACGTGGACGCGCGCGCTGCCCTGGTGGACCACCGTGGCGCCGAGCCGCATCAGGCCGTTGATCACGCGGAACACCGCGTTCTCGTTGCCGGGGATGAGGGACGATGCGAGGACCACCAGGTCCCCCTCGCCCACCTCGACCTTGTGGTCGCGGTTGGCCATGCGGGACAGCGCCGCCATCGGCTCGCCCTGCGAGCCGGTCGACATGTACACGACCTTGTGACGCGGCATCTGGTCCGCGGCCTTCGGGTCGACCAGGATCCCGTCGGGGACGCGCAGGAAGCCCATCTCGGCGGCGATCCCCATGTTGCGGACCATCGACCGGCCGACGAACGCGACCTTGCGGCCGTGCTCCTCCGCGGCGTCGATCACCTGCTGGACGCGATGCACGTGGCTCGCGAAGGACGCGACGATGATCCGCCCCTTGGCCTGCGCGAACTGCTGGTTGAGCACGGGACCGATCTCGACCTCGGCCGTGGTGAACCCGGGGACCTCGGCGTTGGTGGAGTCGACCATGAAGAGGTCGACCCCCTCCTCGCCCAGGCGGGCGAAGGCGCGCAGGTCCGTGATGCGACCGTCGAGCGGGAGCTGGTCCATCTTGAAGTCGCCCGTGTTGAGCACGGTGCCGGCGGAGGTGCGCACCATGACCGCGAGCGCGTCCGGGATCGAGTGGTTCACCGCGATGAACTCGAGGTCGAAGCGCCCGAGCTGCTCGCGCTGGCCCTCCTTCACGGCGAGCGTCACGGGGGTGATGCGGTGCTCCTTGAGCTTCGCCTCGATGAAGGCGAGCGTGAGCTGCGAGCCCAGGATCGGGATGTCCCGGCGCATGCGGAGCAGGTACGGGACGGCGCCGATGTGGTCCTCGTGGCCGTGGGTGAGGACGATCGCCTCGATGTCGTCGAGCCGGTCCTCGAGGTAGTCGAGGTCGGGCAGGATCAGGTCGACGCCCGGCTGGTGGTCCTCGGGGAAGAGGACGCCGCAGTCGATGATGAGGATGCGCCCGTCGATCTCGAGCGTGTGCATGTTGCGGCCCACCTCGCCCAGCCCCCCGAGGGGGACGATGCGCAGGGTGCCGGATTCGAGCGGCGGCGGGGCGGGCAGGTCGGCGTGGAAGGTCATGCGGTCTCCGTCAGGGATGGATGCCCGCGGCGGTCAGGCGCGAGATGAGCGCCTCATGCTCGGCGGGCGTGTTGGGAAGAAGCGGGAGCCGCATCGCGCGGCTCGGGATGGCGCCGAGCCAGTGCACGGCGGACTTCGCGTTGGTGGCGCCGGGGCCGGTGAAGACGGCCTCGTGCACCGGCAGGAGCGACTCGTGGATGCGGTCGGCCTCGGCGTCGTCGCCCGCGTCGTGCGCGGCGATCATGGCGGCGAGCTCGGCGGACACCACATGGCTCGACACCGAGACGACTCCGACGCCGCCGGCGCGGAGGAACTCGAGGGTGAGCGCGTCGTCGCCCGAGTACCAGGCCAGGCCGGTGCGCTCGATGCGGGCCTTCGCCTGCGCCACGTCCCCGGTGGCGTCCTTGACCGCGACCACGCGCGGGTGCGCGGCCAGCTCGTCCATCGACTCGTCGGAGATCGCGAGCGCGGTGCGGCCCGGGATGTCGTAGAGCATCGCGGGCAGACCCGTGGCGCCCAGGATCGCGCGGAAGTGCGCGACGACCCCCGCCTGCGACGGCTTGGAGTAGTACGGGGTGAGCGCGAGGATGCCGTCGGCGCCGGCCTCCTCGCCCTGCTCGGCCATCCGCACCGCGTGGGCGGTGTCGTTCGAGCCGGCGCCCGTGAGGATCGTGACGTCGGGTCCGACGGCCTCGCGGACCGCCTGCAGGAGGTCGACCTTCTCCGGTGCGTGCGTCGTCGGCGCCTCGCCGGTGGTGCCCGAGAGCACCAGCCCGTCCGAGCCGCGGGCCACGAGGAAACGGGCCAGAGCCTGGGCGGATGCGAGGTCGAGGGCGCCGCCCTCGTGCATCGGCGTGACCATCGCGGTCAGCACGGTGCCGAACGGCCGGGAGGTGGAAGTCATGGGACTCAACTTACCGCGCGCGCCGGGCCGCGCGGCGTCCCTCGCCGGGCCCCGCGTGGTCGTGGACGGGGGTTGCATGTGCGCCTGGGTGTCATGTCACCGGCCTCATGCGCGGCGACCCGCGCGCGTAGCGTGGAAGATGCGGGGTCCGGCGAGGGAACCGGACCCCTGGCGGTGCGGCAGCCGCCACGCGTGCCTCACCGTCCGGATGGAAGGAGAGGAAGATGCGCACGAGAGTGCTGAGCCTCATCGCCGTGGCGCTCATGACCGTCGCCCTGGCGGCGCCGGCGGGCGCCCAGGGCAAGCCGGATGGCGTCGGCGGGGGCGGTCCGCCGTCCGGAGTCGGGGACACCGGGCTGTACAACAACCTGTCGGTGCCCACGCTCCTGGTCAGCGCGGCCGGCCAGTCGCCGCAGCCGTACCTGACGATGGGGTGCGGGACGGCCGTCGCGCCGGGTCACGACGAGCAGGCGACGGACCCCGACTTCGACGGCTACTGGACGCAGAAGTCCGAGTCGACCTGGACCGCGACCTGCGGAGTCGTGCTCGCGGCCTCCGCCGTGATCGACTGGGGCGACAACCTGACCGGGAGCACCGCGCTCAAGTCCGGGAAGACCATCCGCGTGGAGGCGAGCCTGCTCGCACCCGTCGGCGCGGGCGACACCGGGTACTACGTGGAGAAGCTCACGGACGAGCTCGACCGCTACGCCACCTACGGCACCGATGGCACCACCCTGGCGGAAGCGGCCGCGGACCCGGGCATCGACCTGCCGGCGCCGATGACGCTGGCCAGGGTCTGGGACCCCGGCGCCTACCTCACCATCGCGGAGCTCGACAAGGACGATGTGGTCGGGAGGACCGTCTACGAGGGGGTCGCCGTGGCCGAGGTCAACTCGGCCGGCGCGATCGTCTACGGCTTCAACTGGGGCCAGAAGGGCGCGGCTCCCCTGCCGGGCTCGTACCGGATCACCTTCGAGGTATCCACGGCGACCACGCTCACGGGCGTGTTCGACACCGTGGGCGACACCGACCTGCCGGACGCGCACACCGCGACGCTCGACATCGTCCTGACAGCCTCGGGAGGCAAGAACGCACGGTAGCCGGGCCGCACCGGCGCCCGGGGGACGGGGTCGACGGCCCCGTCCCCCGGACGACCCCGCATCGTCCCGCGCCGGCCCCACCCATGGCCGCCGGGCGCACTAGGCTGGCCGCGTGAGCGCGATCCCGACCCCGTACGAGGACCTGCTGCGCGACGTGCTGGCCACCGGCACGCAGAAGGGCGACCGCACCGGCACCGGCACGCTGTCGGTGTTCGGCCGCCAGCTTCGCTACGACCTCTCCGAGGGTTTCCCGCTGATCACCACCAAGCGCGTGCACGTACGGTCAGTCGTCGGCGAGCTGCTGTGGTTCCTGCGCGGCGAGACCAACGTGCGCTGGCTGCAGGAGCGCGGGATCACCATCTGGGACGAGTGGGCGGACGCGGACGGCGAGCTCGGCCCGGTCTACGGCTACCAGTGGCGCTCGTGGCCGACCCCGGACGGCCGGCACGTCGACCAGATCGCGAACGTGATCGAGTCGATCCGGTCCAACCCGGACTCGCGGCGGCACATGGTCTCGGCGTGGAACCCGGCCCTGATCGACGAGATGGCGCTGCCGCCGTGCCACGCGATGTTCCAGTTCTACGTCGCCGACGGTCGCCTGAGCTGCCAGCTGTACCAGCGCAGCGCCGATCTGTTCCTGGGCGTGCCGTTCAACATCGCGTCCTACGCGCTCCTCACGCACATGATCGCCGCGCAGACCGGGCTCGAGGTCGGCGACTTCGTGTGGACCGGCGGCGACTGCCACATCTACTCGAACCACATGGACCAGGTCGCGCTGCAGCTCAGCCGCGAGCCCTTCCCGTACCCGACGCTGCGGCTCGAACCGAAGGACTCGCTGCTCGACTACGACATCGACGACGTGATCATCGAGAACTACCAGCACCACCCGGGCATCAAGGCCCCCGTGGCGGTCTGACGATGGTCAAGGCGATCTGGGCGCAGGCACGGGACGGCGAGGGCCGCCCGGTGATCGGGCTCGGCGGGACGATGCCGTGGCACCTTCCCGAGGACCTCGCCCACTTCTCGGAGACCACGCACGGCGAGGTGGTCATCATGGGCCGTCTGACCTGGGAGTCGCTGCCCGAGCGGTTCCGCCCGCTGCCCAGCCGCACCAACATCGTCGTGTCGCATCACGAGAACACGTTCCACGGCGCCGCGAGCGCCTCCTCGCTCGAGGGTGCGCTCGACGCCGCGGAGGACCTCGACCCCGACGCGACGTGCTGGGTGATGGGCGGTGCGCGGCTGTTCGCGGAGGCCGCGGGGATCGCCGACGAGATCGTGGTGACCGAGATCGACCTGGTGACCGAGGGCGACACCTTCGCCCCGACCCTGGACCCGGACGCGTGGCGCGTGAAGGCCGCCGACTGGCAGGAGTCCCGCACTGGCCTGCGGTACCGGATCGTCCGCCACCGGCGCCGATGACCTGGCCCGTCCCCGCGCGGATCGCCACCGAGCGGCTCGTGCTCCGCCGCTACGCCCCCGCGGACGCCGAGGCTCTCGCCGCGGTCGCCGCGCGCAACCGCGAGCACCTGATCCGGTTCCTGCCGTGGGCCGCGGACGAGCCGCAGAGCGTCGCGCAGCGACGCGCGTGGATCGCCGAGGTCGACGCCGCGTTCGACGCGGGCACCGAGTTCACCATGGGCCTCTTCCTCGCCGACGGCACGCTGGTGGGAGGGACGGGCTACCACGTCCGCACCGAGCCCGAGCCGTACCTCGAGATCGGCTACTGGATCGATGCGGCGCACGAGGGGCTCGGCCTGGTCACCGAGGCGGTCGCGGCGCTGACGCTGGTCGCCCTCGAGATCTGCGGCGTGCCGACGGTCGGCATCGCTCACGCCCCCGCGAACACCCGCAGCGCCGCCGTGCCCGCGCGCCTCGGCTACGCGAGGCAGCCGGACACGGCGATCCTCACATGCAGCGACGGCGGCGCGGCCGTCGCGCCGGTCGAGTGGCGCGCGACGCCCTCCACGCTCGCCGTGGAGCCCCTCGCCTCATGGCCGCGCCCCGCGCTCACCGACGCCGATGGAGCGGCGGTCGCGTGGCCCGGATGATGCTCGACGCGACCCGCCAGCAGGCGCTGTCGGTGTCGCTCGCGACGGGCGCCTACGGGCTGAGCTTCGGAGCGCTCTCGGTGGCCGCTGGACTCGACGTCTGGCAGACCTGCGCACTGTCGCTGCTCGTGTTCTCCGGGGGCTCGCAGTTCGCGTTCGTCGGCGTGATCGGCGCCGGCGGCGGACCGTGGGCCGCGGCGGCGACCTCGACCTTCCTCGGGCTGCGCAACGGGTTCTACGGCGTCGGCCTCGCGCCCGTCATGCGACCGATCACCGGCTGGCGGCGGGCCTGGGCCGCGCAGGTGACCATCGACGAGTCGACGGCGGTCGCCCTCGCGCAGCCGGCCGACCACCGGGAGGCCCGGCGCACCGGCTTCTGGTGGACCGGCGTCGGCGTCTTCCTCGCGTGGAACGCGATCACGCTGCTGGGCGCCCTGCTCGGCAGCCGGATCGGGGACCCGGCCGACTGGGGCCTCGACGCCGCCGCCGCCGCGGCGTTCCTCGCGCTGGTGTGGCCCCGGCTCGCGCATCGTCGCGCCCAGGCCGTCGCCGCGGGAGCGGCGGTGCTCGCGCTCGCCCTCACGCCCGTCGCGCCGCCGGGCGTGCCCGTGCTCGCCGCCGCGGCGATCGCGATCCTGGCCGGCTGGGGGCACCCGCGGCTCGAGGAGGTGCCCGAGTGAGCCCCTACGCCTGGACCTGGGCGGCGATCGTCGCGGCCGGGCTGCTCGCCTGGCTGACCAAGCTCGCCGGACACGCGGTGCCCGAGTCCTGGCTCGAGGACCCGCGGGTCCACCGCATCGCCGCGTTCGTGACGGTCGCCCTGCTGTCCGCGCTGGTGGCGGTGCAGACCTTCGCGTCGGGACGCGCGCTCGCCGTCGACGCCCGGGTCGCCGCGCTCGCGGTCGCGGCGCTGCTGCTCTGGCGCCGCGCGCCGTTCATCGTGGTGGTCGCGGCGGCGGCGGCGGTCGCGGCGGGCCTGCGCGCGCTCGGCTGGGGCTGACCGGCTGCCGCGAGCCTGTTTCCATCGCGGCGCGGCGTCACTAGGCTCGGCATCATGAGCCCTGCTCCCGCTGCCGATGCATCCGTCCGCCCCGCCCGACCCGGCGATGAGGCCGCCGTCGCTCGCATCCAGGTGGACTCCTGGATCGCCGCGCTCGGCGAGCGGCTCGGGCCGCGGCGCCACAGCGCGTTCGACCTCGCCTCCGTCGAGGCCGGCTGGGCCGCCGCGATCGTGCAGCCGCCGACGCCGGGCCACCAGGTGCTCGTCGCGCTGGCCGGCGACCGGATCGTGGGCTTCGCGGCGGTGGCGCCGCCGCGCGACATCATCGCGCTCGAGGTCGCGCCCGACCAGCGCCGTCGCGGGCACGGCTCCCGGCTCCTGTCGGCCGTGGTCGACCACCTGCGCTCCCACGGCGCGGACGAGATGCGCCTCTGGGCCCTCGAGAAGGACAAGGTCCGCTCGGACTACCTGCGCTCGGTCGGATTCGCGGAGGCAGGCATGCGGCGCGAGCTCGACGGCCCCGGGATCAGCATCCCCGAGCAGCTCTGGCACGCCACGGTCTGATCAGGCGTCGGCGAGCGCGAGCGTGTAGAACCGCGAGTGCGGATCTGACCTGTAGGACCCGAAGGGCCCGCACGCGACGAACCCGTGGCGCTCGTAGAGACGGTGCGCGGGCGCGAAGAAGTCCTGGGTCCCGGTCTCGAGGCTGAGACGGGCGAGACCCCGCTCGCGCCCGAGGTCGACGATACGGGCAAGCACCGCGGCCGCCACGCCTCGCCCGCGTGCGGCGGGCGTGGTGCGCATCGACTCGATCTCGCCGTGGTCCGGGCCGAGCACCGCGAGCGCCCCCACGCCGAGGAGGGCCCCGGCGTGGTCGCGCGCGGCGAGGAAGGTGACGTGCGGGGCTCGCAGCGCGCGCACGTCGAGCGCGTGCACGGACTCGGCCGGCGAGGTCGCGTGCATGTCCGCGAGGTGCTCCGACAGCAGTGCGACGACGTCGTCGGTCGCGGGGTCCTCGACCGCGATCCGGACCTCGGGGGTGCTCACCCGGCTGACCTGCGGAAGAGCTCGGCGGCGTAGCGGTAGGAGCGCCTCGCCTGCGCCCGGTCCTCCATCACGGAGTACCCGGCGGCGAGGTGGAACCAGGCGACCCAGCTGTCGGGCTCGAGGTCGACGCCCGCGCGCGCGACCTCGTACACGTCGCGCGCGGCCTGCTCCTCGAGCCTCCCGCTCGGCGTGCGCGGGCCGTCGTGGACCGGCAGCCGCCCCTCCTGCTCGAGGCGCGCGCCCATCCGCTGGACGGCGATCACCAGCCGCCACTCCTGCCACAGGTACCAGGCCGCCACGAACGGCAGCACCAGGGACGCGACGCCGATCCCCCGCGCCAGCCACGAGTCGTCGCGGAGCAGGGCGAAGGACAGCGACGCCACCACCGAGATGTAGAGCGCGAGCAGCAGGGTCAGCGCCCCCGCGGCCAGGAACGCCGGACGCCGGAGGAGCTTCACAGGTCCATGTAGGAGTCGAGACCCACCGCGAGCCCGGGCCGGCGGACCACCTCGCGCACGCCGAGCAGCACCCCGGGCATGAAGCTCACGCGGTCGAAGCTGTCGGTGCGGATCGTGAGCTGCTCGCCCGGGTTGCCCAGCAGCACCTCCTCGTGCGCGACCAGGCCGCGCAGCCGCACCGCGTGGACGTGCACGCCGTCGATCACCGCCCCGCGCGCCCCGTCGGGGTCGTGGGTGGTCGCGTCGGGCGAGGCCGCGATGCCCGCGGCGGCGCGCGCGGCGGCGATCCCGCGGGCCGTGTGCACCGCCGTGCCTGACGGGGCGTCGACCTTGTCGGGATGGTGCAGCTCGACCACCTCGACGGACTCGAAGTACCGCGCGGCCGCCGCGGCGAACCGCATGCTCAGCACCGCGCTGAGGGCGAAGTTCGGGGCGATCAGCACGCCGAGCTCGGGACGCTCCCGCAGGTGCTCCTCCACCCGCAGCAGCGACTCCTCGGTCCAGCCCGTGGTGCCGACGACCGCGTTGATGCCGAGGTCGATCAGCGCGTGCACGTTGGCCTCGGTCGCGGTGGGAACGGTGAAGTCGACCGCGACCTGCGCGCCGGCTCGGGCCGCCTGCGCTACGTCGTCGGAGTGGTCGAGCGCCGCGACCAGCTCGAGGTCCGGCGCGGCCCCGACCGCATTCACGACGTGGGTCCCCATGCGCCCGGCGGCGCCCAGCACTGCGACGGTGATCATGCGACCACCCTACTGGCGCCCGGACGCCGGGCAGCGCGGTGCACCGCGGCCTCCATCGTCCCTACGCGCGCTCGGGGCCGACCCTCACGCTCACGCGGGCACGGGCGGCGAGGTCGGCGGCGAGGCCCTGCACCTCGGAGGCCGTGACGGCGTGCACGTCGTCGAGCATCTCGGCGATCGACCACAGGTCGCCGAAGACGAGCTCGGCCTTCCCCAGGCGCGACATGCGGCTGTACGAGTCCTCCAGCCGCAGCACCATGGACCCCGCGATCTGGCCCTTGGCGCGCTCGAGCTCCGCGTCGGTGACCCCCTCGGCCATGCGCTCGAACTCGTGCGTCATGAGCCGCACCACCTCGTCCGCCTTGCCGGGCGCGCAGGCGCCGTAGATGCCGAACACGCCCGTCTCCGCGCTGGGGGCGCCGAAGGAGTAGACCGAGTACGTCAGGCCCCGCTTCTCGCGGATCTCCTGGAACAGCCGGGAGGACATCCCGCCGCCGAGGATCGCGTTGTACACGGCGAGCACGCTCCGGCGCTCGTCCGTCGCCCGGAAGCCCGTGGTGCCCAGCAGCACGTGCGCCTGCTCGAGCTCCGAGCGGGTGATGCGGATCTCGGGCGTGACGCTCGCCTCCACCGGGGCGAACCGGTCGCGCCGGCCGGTCGGGATGCCGTCGGCGGGAAGGTCCCAGCCGCCCGCGTCGAGCGCGCGGGCGACCAGCGCGCAGACCGCGTCGTGGTCGACGCCGCCCGCGGCGGTGATGATCAATCCGCGGGGCGTGTAGTGCTGACGGTAGTGCTCCTCGACCGCGTCCCGCGTGACGGCCTCGATGATCTCGGGGGTACCGCCGATGGGGCGTCCGAGGGGATGGCCCCCGAGCACCGCCTCGGTGAAGCGCTCGTGGATGACGTCGCCCGGGTCGTCCTCGTTCATGGCGAGCTCCTCGAGGATGACCCCGCGCTCCATGTCGAAGTCGGCCTGGTCGAGCCGCGCGCTCGTGACCATGTCGAGCACCACGTCGATCGCCATCGGCAGGTCGGTGTCGATCACCCGCGCGTAGTAGCAGGTGTACTCCTTGCCGGTCAGGGCGTTGGACTCGCCCCCGACCCGGTCGAACTCCTCGGCGATGTCGAGCGCGCTCCGGCGCGCGGTGCCCTTGAACAGCAGGTGCTCGAGGAAGTGGGTCGAGCCGCCGTGCTCGGGGGCCTCGTCCCGCGAGCCGACGCCCACCCACGCGCCGAGCGTGGCCGACCGCATGCCCGGGATCTGCTCGGTGAGGACGCGCACGCCGCCGGGCAGGATCGTGCGACGGATCACCGCCCCGTGATCCTGCTCGATCGCGATGTCGGAGCCGATGGCGCCGGAGTGGACCAGGGGAAGCATGTGCGGCATGGGGGTGAGCCTAGCCGCGGCGCGGCCCCGCCCGGGCACCGGGGACGATGCGCGCGCCGGGCGACCGTCGCATCGTCGCCCGGACGCGCCGGAGGGGCGGCCCCGCTGCGCGGGACCGCCCCTCCGGACGTCAGGACTGCGAAGGCCTACGCCTCGACGGTCTCCTCGGCGGCCGCCTCCTCGACCACGCCGAGCGAGAGCTTGCCGCGCGGGTCGACCTCGGTGATCTCCACCTGGATCTTCTGACCCACGCCGAGCACGTCCTCCACGTTCTCGACACGCTTGCCGCCCACGAGCTTGCGGATCTGCGAGATGTGCAGCAGACCGTCCTTGCCCGGGGTGAGCGAGATGAAGGCACCGAACGCGACGGTCTTCACCACGGTGCCGACGAAGCGCTCGCCGACCTCGGGCACGTGCGGGTTGGCGATCGCGTTGATCGCCGCGCGCGCGGCCTCGGCCGACGGGCCGTCGGTGGCGCCGATGTAGACGGTGCCGTCGTCCTCAATGGAGATGTCCGCACCCGTGTCGTCCTGGATCTGGTTGATCATCTTGCCCTTGGGGCCGATGACCTCGCCGATCTTGTCGACGGGGATGCGCACCGCGATCACGCGCGGGGCGTGCGGGCTCATCTCGTCGGGCTCGGAGATGGCCTGCGCCATCACGCCGAGGATGTGGACGCGGGCGTCGTACGCCTGCTGCAGCGCGCCGGCCAGCACCGAGGCGGGGATGCCGTCGAGCTTGGTGTCGAGCTGGATCGCGGTGACGAACTCGGAGGTGCCGGCGACCTTGAAGTCCATGTCGCCGAACGCGTCCTCGGCGCCCAGGATGTCGGTGAGCGCCGCGTAGCGGGTCTCACCGTCGACCGTGTCGGACACGAGGCCCATCGCGATGCCCGCGACGGGGGCCTTCAGCGGCACGCCGGCGTTGAGCATGGCCAGCGTCGAGGCGCAGACCGAGCCCATCGAGGTCGAGCCGTTCGAGCCGAGCGCCTCGGACACCTCGCGGATCGCGTAGGGGAAGTCCTCGCGCGACGGGAGCACCGGCACCAGGGCACGCTCGGCGAGCGCGCCGTGGCCGATCTCGCGACGCTTCGGGGAGCCCACGCGACCGGTCTCGCCCGTGGAGAAGGGCGGGAAGTTGTAGTGGTGCATGTAGCGCTTGTGCGTCTCGGGCGAGAACGAGTCGATCTGCTGCTCCATCTTGAGCATGTTCAGCGTGGTGATGCCCATGATCTGGGTCTCGCCACGCTCGAAGATCGCGGAGCCGTGCACGCGGGGCACCACGGCGACCTCGGCCGACAGCGGACGGATGTCCTTGAGGCCACGGCCGTCGATGCGGACGCCGTCCTTGAGGATGCGCTGACGGATGGTCTTCTTGGTGACCGAGCGGACGACCGCGGAGATCTCCTTCTCCCGGCCCTCGAACTGACCGTCGAACTGCGCGTGCGCGCCGTCCTTGATCTCGTCGAGGCGCGACTCGCGGGTCTGCTTGTCGGCGATGGTGAGCGCCTCGGCGAGGTCGCCCTCGATCGCAGGCGCGACCACCGAGTACAGGTCGTCCTGGTAGTCGAGGAAGCGCGGGAACTCCGCGGTCTCCTTGGCGGCCTTCGCGGCGACCTCGGCCTGCGCCTCGCACAGGGCGCGGATGAACGGCTTCGCAGCCTCGAGGCCCTCGGCCACGACGGCCTCGGTCGGCGCCTGGGCGCCCTCGGAGACCAGCTCGAAGGCGGTCTCGGTGGCCTCGGCCTCGACCATCATGATGGCGACGTCGTCACCGACGACGCGGCCGGCCACGACCATGTTGAAGACCGCGTTGTCCATCTCCGACCAGCGCGGGAAGCAGACCCACTGGCCCTCGATGAGCGCGATGCGCACGCCGCCGATGGGGCCCGAGAAGGGCAGGCCGGCGAGCTGGGTGGACATGGACGCCGCGTTGATCGCGACGACGTCGTACTGGTCGTCCGGGTGGATCGCGAGGACGTCGACGACGACCTGGATCTCGTTGCGCAGGCCCGACACGAAGGACGGGCGCAGCGGACGGTCGATCAGACGGCAGGTGAGGATCGCGTCCGTGGTGGGACGGCCCTCGCGACGGAAGAACGAGCCGGGGATCTTGCCCGCGGCGTACTGGCGCTCCTCGACGTCGACGGTCAGGGGGAAGAAGTCGAAGCCGTCACGCGGCGCCTTGGAGGCGGTGGTGGCGGACAGCAGCATGGTCTCGCCGTCGAGGTAGGCGACGGCGGAGCCGGCGGCCTGCTTGGCGAGACGACCCGTCTCGAACCGGACGGTGCGGGTGCCGAAGCGACCGTTGTCGATCGTGGCCTCGGCGAACTGGATCTCGGGACCCTCCATAGGGGTGAGTGCTCCTTGCCTAGGAGGCAGGCAGGCGGATATGGCTCACGCCACGTCACTGATCGTCAGTCGAAATGCTCAGAACGACGCCCGCTCGCGGGGGGTTCTGCCCATCACCACCGAGGATCAGCATCCGGCTGGCCTGCCAGGTTGTGTTGGCTGGCTCGAACTTCCGAGCCGCGTCAATGGTATCAGTCACACGCCTGAAACACGCGAGTCGGACACGCGGACGGCCCAGGGACGATGCCCGCGCCTCCCCCGGACATGCGAAAGCCCGGCCGCTGCGACCTTCACGGGGAAGGGCGCGGCCGGGCTGACGCGTGAGCGGGCTGCGCGCTTAGCGGCGCAGGCCCAGACGGGCGATCAGGGCGCGGTAGCGCTCCACGTCGACGCGCTGGAGGTAGTTGAGGAGGTTGCGACGGCGACCCACGAGGAGCAGCAGGCCACGACGCGAGTGGTGGTCGTGCTTGTGCTCCTTGAGGTGCTCGGTCAGGTCCTTGATGCGCTGCGTGAGCACCGCGACCTGGACCTCGGGAGAACCGGTGTCGCCCTCGCGGGTCGCGTACTCGGCCATGATGGACTGCTTCACTGCTGCGTCGAGCGCCACTGTGATCTCTCTTTCACTCGTTGCGCGGCGCACCCGGGCCTGTTCACCGGGGCACTGTTAACCGCGGCCGTTCTGACGGCGAAGATCAATGGTACAGGACGTTGCGGGGATCGGGCGACCTCGGGAGGCATGGCCCGCGCGCGGCGGCCCGCGAACGCTACCAGGAGTCCCCGGTACGGCTGTTCGCCTGCATGCCCGCGCGGGTCGGGTCGCTCAGCACCGCGCGCCTGCGGCGCTCCTCCTCGTCGTCGCCCGGCCGTCGCTGCGGGATGGGCTGGGAGCTGACAGGCCGTCCCGCCCCGAACAACGGGTCGCCCGCGTGGGCTCCCTCCTCGCGCGCCGGGCCGCCGATGCCGGACTGCGGGATCGGCCCGGTGGGCCCGATCTCCGGCGGCGTCAGCCCACGGCCTGCCCCGCCCTCGCGCAGGCGACGCTCGATGTAGGTCGCGAGCCGCGACACGGCCATGTTGATCAGGATGTAGATGGTCGCGCCCACGAGGAACAGCGGCAACGTGTAGTCGACGCCGAAGTAGTCGCGGTTGAGCTTGATGGTCCGCAGCAGCTCGGGGTACGCGACGATGAAGCCGAGCGAGGTGTCCTTGAGCAGCACGACCAGCTGGCTCACCAGCGCGGGCAGCATGATCCGCACCGCCTGCGGGAGCTCGATCAGGAGCGTCGTGCGCATGGTCGACAGGCCGATGCTGAGCCCTGCCTCGCGCTGGCCCTTGGGCAGCGCGGCGAGACCGGCGCGCAGGATCTCGGCGACCACCGCCGCGTTGTAGACCACCAGCCCGAAGACCACGGACCACAGCACGTCCCAGCCGAACACGAGCTTCGCGAGGAACATCAGCAGCAGCACGGGGAGGCCGCGCGCGAGCTCCGTCACCACGGCGGAGGAGCCCGACAGCACGCGGCGGGCCGAGCCGCGCCGCACGATAGCGATCGCGCCGCCCAGGATGAGGGCGACGGGCGCGGCGAGGGCCGCGGCCTTGAGCGTGTTCCCCAGACCCTTCGCGAGCGACAGCCAGACGTCGCCGGCGGTCTGACCCTTCGGCGGGTCCCACAGGATGGCCCAGCGGTCGTCGAAGATCCCGCGCTGGTACCAGGACCACAGGATCCACGCGCCGATCGCGACGAACGCGAGCGAGAAGACGAGGTTGAGCGTCCGGTCGAGCCGCTTCGCGCGGGGGCCGGGGGCGTCGTAGAGGACCGATCCGCTCATCGTGCGAACGCCACCTTCCGCTCGATCTGCCCGGCCAGGAGGCCGAGCGGGATGGTGATCACCAGGTACATGAGGCCGATCCCGAAGAAGATGAACAGCCCGTCGGCGGGGTGCGTGTTGGTGAGGCGCTGCTGGATCGCGACCAGCTCGGTGAACGCGAAGCCGGCGGCGACCGACGTGTTCTTGGTGAGCGCGATCAGCACCGAGATCAGCGGCGGGATCGCGGTGCGCCACGCCTGGGGCAGCACCACCTGGGACAGCGTCTGGCCGAAGGTCAGGCCGATGCTGCGGGCGGCCTCCGCCTGCCCGATCCCGACGGAGTTCACGCCGGAGCGCAACGCCTCGCAGACGAAGGAGCTGGTGTACAGGCTCAGCGAGACCACCGCGGGCCAGAAGCCCAGCTCGGGGAACAGCAGCCCGAACGTCGGGGCGACGAAGACCCAGAAGAAGAACATGAGCGTCAGCGGGGTGTTGCGGACGATCTCGACGTACGCGGTGCCGAAGCTCCGCAGCGGGCCGACGGGCGACACGCGCATGGTCGCGAGCAGGGTGCCGAGCACGAGCGACAGCGCCCCCGCCACCGCCGTCAGCGACAGCGTCGCGAGGAAGGCCCCCCAGATGAGGCCGAACTCCTCGATGAACGTCTGCATGCTCTCCTCCGGACGGGCCGTGCGGCCCCTCGGACGAGGGGCCGCACGGCGTGGTCGCTAGTTCTCGTACCGGTCGACGGTCGGGACATCCGGGTCGGGCAGCACGGTGCCCGCGGTGGCCTGCCACGCCTCGAGCCAGCTGCCGTCCTCGAAGATCTCCTCGAGCACGTCGTTGATCCACATCCGGAACTCGGTGTCGTCGAGCGCGAGACCGATGCCGTAGGGCTCCTCGGTGAACGGCTCGCCGACCACCTTGAACTCACCGTCCGACTCGGCCACGTAGCCCGCGAGGATCACGTTGTCCGTCGTCACCACGTCGACCTGACCGTTGCTGAGCGGCTCCAGGCAGTCCGTGTACGCGCCGAACAGCGAGAGGTTCGCGTCCGGGTAGTTGTCCGCGATGTTCTGCGCGGGGGTCGAGCCCTCGACGGAGCAGACGTTCTTGCCCGCGAGGTCGTCGGGACCGTTGATGTCGTCCGTGGTGGACAGCGTCATCAGCGCCTGGCCGGCGTTGTAGTACGGACCCGCGAAGCTCACGAGCTCCTTGCGCGCGTCGTTGATCGTGTACGTCGCGATGACGATGTCGACGGTGCCGTCCTGGATGAACGGCTCGCGGTTCGCGGACACGGTCTCGACCCACTCGATCGAGCCTTCGTCGATGCCGAGCTTGCCCGCGATGATCTTGCCGATCTCCACGTCGAAGCCCTCGGGGTCGCCGCTCGGCGCGAGCAGCCCGAACAGCGGCTGGTCGAACTTGGTGCCGATCGTGATCGAGCCCGCCTCCGAGAGGGCGGCCATGGTCGACCCCTCGGCGAACTCCATCATCGAGCCGTCATCGCCCGAGGCCTCCGCATCCGAGTCGTCCCCCGACGAGCACGCCGCGAGGGTGAGCCCCGCCACGATCGCCGCTGCGGCCCAGGCCGCCTTCTTCCGCATCATCTCTGCCTCCTCCATCCGGGCGCCCCGCGGTCGCGGAGCGCCAAGCCGTTGCTCTCAGTGCGTCAGGATCTTCGACAGGAAGTCCTTGGCACGCTCCGACGTCGGCGACGTGAAGAACGTCTCCGGGTCGGACTCCTCGTGGATCCGTCCATCCGCCATGAACACCACGCGGTTCGCCGCCTTGCGCGCGAAGCCCATCTCGTGGGTGACCACGATCATGGTCATCCCTTCGTGCGCGAGGGAGGTCATCACGTCGAGGACCTCGTTGATCATCTCCGGGTCGAGCGCGCTGGTGGGCTCGTCGAACAGCATCACCTTGGGCTTCATGGCCAGGGAGCGGGCGATCGCGACGCGCTGCTGCTGGCCGCCCGAGAGCTGAGCCGGGTACTTCTGGGCCTGGTTGGCGACGCCGACGCGCTCGAGCAGCGCCATGGCCTGCGCGTCGGCCTCCTTCTTCGCCACCTTCTTGACCTTGATGGGCCCGAGCGTGACGTTCTCGAGGATCGTCTTGTGCGCGAACAGGTTGAACGATTGGAAGACCATCCCGACGTCGGCGCGGAGGCCGGCGAGCGCCTTCCCCTCTTGCGGCAGCGGCTGGCCGTCGATGGTGATCGACCCGCTGTCGATGGTCTCGAGGCGGTTGATGGCGCGGCACAGCGTGGACTTGCCCGAGCCGGACGGCCCGATCACGACGATCACCTCGCCGCGGGCCACGGACAGGTCGATGTCCTGAAGCACGTGCAGCTCGCCGAAGTGCTTGTTGACCTTGTCGACCACCACGAGGGCATCGGTTGCGGTTGGCATCTCTCCACCCTAGGCCCGCAGGTCCGGGTCCGCCCGAGATGTGACACAAAAGCGACCGAAACTTAACTGCCTGGTAACACGCCCCGGCCGTGCGTCACGGGCGGATCTCGAGCGCCTCCCGGCACCAGTCGACGTCCTCCTCGAGGCCCACCACCAGCGCCTCGACGGAACCGAAGTCGAGCATCGGGCGCCGCCACTCGACCAGGTCGAGGGCGACCTCGGCGCCGTACAGGTCGAGCCCCTCGGCGTCGATCACGTAGGCCTCGATGCGCAGGTCGGTGCCCCCGACGGTGTAGTTCATCCCGAGGCTCACGGCGGCGGGCAGGCGCTCCTGCGCGATCGCCGCGGCGCGAGCGTTGTCCCCGGGATCGATCACCGTGAGCCAGGCCGCGTAGACGCCGTGGCGCGGGATCATCCCTGCGGTGTGGTCGAGGTTCGCGGTCGGGAACCCGATGGTCCGGCCGAGCTTGTCGCCGTGGATCACCACGCCGCGCACCCGGTGCTCCCGGCCCAGCACGTCGGCGGCGCCGCGCAGGTCGCCCTCCTCGACGAGCTCGCGCACCCAGGTCGACGACCAGCGCCGCCCGGACTCGGACACCGCGCACGCGTCGTCGATGATGTCGACGTCGAAGCCCAGCCGGTCGCCCAGCTCCCGCATCGTCTCGACGTCGCCGGCGTTGCCGCGCCCGAAGCGGGTGTCGCGCCCGACCACGACGCACGAGGCGCGCATGCCGCGCACGAGGTAGTCGCGCACGAACTCCTCAGGCGTCTGGCGGGCGAAGTCCAGCGTGTAGCGCACGACGAGCACGCCGTCGAGCCCGATCGCCGCCAGCCGCTCCAACCGGTCGTCGATCCCGGTGAGGAGCTCCGGCGGGTGCGCCGGGTCGTGCACGGCCTTCGGATGCGGGTCGAAGGTCATCGCCAGCGCGACCTGGCCGCGCGCCCGGGCGTCGGCGACCATGGCCCCGAGCACCGCCTGGTGGCCGCGGTGGACGCCGTCGAAGTTGCCGAGCGTGACCACGGCGGGGCCCAGGTCGGGGATCTCCGCGAGCGAGCGCCAGACGTGCATGCGCGTCATTCTGCCGCAGCCGGCGGGGCCGACGGTCCAGGTGCGGACGATGCGGAGGCGACCTCGAAGACCACCGCGGGCTTCGCGCGGCCTGCCTTGGGCTCCACGATCGCGACCGCGCGCGGCCCGGGCGCGATGGCCACCGCGGTGCCGTCGAGGCCGGGAGCGTCGATCCACTGGCCGAAGCCGAGCGCGGTCGCGTCGCGATCCGACACCTCCAGCACCGGCAGCGTCGCGGAGGCGGCGTCGGCGAGCGGGATGCGCGGCATGGTCTCGCCCCCCTCGACCACCGCGCCCAGGTCCTCGAGCGTGCGCGCCATGGCGAGGTCGATGCCGCCCACCCGCGTCCGGCGCAGCGCGGTCAGATGCCCTCCGACGCCGAGCGCGGCGCCCAGGTCGCGGGCGAGCGCCCGCACGTACGTGCCCGACGAGACGTCGACCGTCACGTCGACGTCGACGACCGGGCCCGACCGGCGCACCGCGCGCACGTCGAAGCGCGAGACGGTGACGGGTCGCGGCGGCAGCTCGACGTCCTCTCCCCCGCGCACCCGCGCGTAGGAGCGCCTGCCGTCGACCTTGATCGCGGAGACCGCGGACGGCCGCTGCTGGATGTCGCCGGTGAGGTCGGCCACGGCCGCCCGCAGCGCCTCGTCCGTCACCGCGGAGGCGTCGGCCTCGGAGGTGACGTCACCCTCCGCATCGTCCGTCACCGTGGACTGGCCGAGGCGGATGGTCGCGTCGTAGGACTTGTCATGCCCGACCACGTAGGTGAGCAGCTTGGTCGCGCGTCCGATGCCGAGCACCAGCACGCCCGTCGCCATCGGATCGAGCGTGCCGGCGTGGCCCACCTTGGAGGTGGACGCCAGCCGGCGGACCCGCGCGACGACGTCGTGCGAGGTCCAGCCGGCCGGCTTGTCGACCACGACCAGGCCGGGGACGGGCTCGGGCCCGCCGCGGCGGCCCATGCCCTAGCTCTCGTCCTCGTCCGGGTGCTTGTACGGGTCCGCCTCGCCGGCGAACTGCGCGTTCTCGCGCAGCCGCTTGAGCTCCTCGTCCCGCTGGTGCGCCTCGTGCAGCGCGCGGTCGAGCGAGGCGGCCGTCTCGGGGACCGCGTCGAGGTGGAAGGACAGCGTCGGGGTCAGACGGATGCCCAGCCCGGAGCCGACGATCGACCGCAGCCGGCCCGTGGCCTTGGCCAGGGCCTTCGCCGCGTCCTCACGCTCGGTCTCGCCGCCCATGACGGTGTAGAACACCGACGCCTGCTGGAGGTCGCCCGTCACCCGCACATCGGTGATGGTGACGAACGCCAGCCGGGGGTCCTTGATCTCGGTCTGAAGCGCGCGGGCGACGATCTTCTTGATCGTGCCCGCGAGCTTCAGCGCGCGTGCCTTGTCAGCCATCAGTCCCTCGGGATCTCGACCATCTCGAACGTCTCGATGATGTCACCGACCTGGATGTCGTTGAACTTGCCGAGGCCGATACCGCACTCGAAGCCGTCCTTGACCTCCGTGACGTCGTCCTTGAAGCGACGCAGGGTGTCGATGGTCGGCTCGCCGATGACCACGCCGTTGCGCACGACCTTGGCCTTGGCGTTGCGGGTGATCTTGCCGGTGCGGACCAGGCAGCCGGCGATGTTGCCGAACTTGGAGGAGCGGAAGATCTCCATGATCTCCGCGCCGCCGACCTGGCGCTCCTCGAACTCGGGCTTGAGCATGCCCTTGAGCGAGGCCTCGACGTCCTCGAGCGCGCGGTAGATGACCGAGTAGAAGCGCATGTCCACGCCCTCGCGGTCCGCGAGGTCCTGGACGCGCTCCGCCGGACGCACGTTGAAGCCGAGGATGATCGCGTTGTCGACCGTCGCGAGGTTGACGTCGTTCTGCGTCACCGCACCGACACCGCGGTGGATGATGCGCAGGTCGACCTCGTCGCCCACGTCGATCTGGAGCAGCGCGTCCTCGAGCGCCTCGACGGCACCGGAGACGTCACCCTTGATGATGAGGTTGAGGGTCTCGACCTTGCCCTCCTCGAGGGCCTTGTTGAAGTCCTCGAGGGAGATGCGCTTGCGGCGCTTGGCGAGCTGAGCGGCACGCTCGGCGGCCTCGCGCTTCTCGGCGATCTGACGGGCGGTGCGGTCGTCGTCGGCCACCAGGAAGGTGTCGCCGGCGCGGGGCACCGAGGTGAGACCGATGACCAGCACCGGGCGGCCCGGCGTGGCGACGTCGACCGGGTTGTCGTGCTCGTCGAACATCGCACGCACGCGGCCGTGGGCCGTGCCCGCGACGATCGCGTCGCCGACGCGGAGCGTTCCGGAGTTGACCAGGACGGTCGCGACGGCACCGCGGCCCTTGTCGAGGTGGGCCTCGACGGCCACACCGCGGGCGTCCTTGTTCGGGTTCGCCCGCAGGTCGAGGCCGGCATCCGCGGTGAGCAGCACGGCCTCGAGCAGATCGTCGATGCCCTTGCCCTGGAGCGCGGACACGTCGACGAACATGGTGTCGCCGCCGTACTCCTCGGCCACCAGGTTGTACTCGGTGAGCTGCTGGCGGATCTTGGCGGGGTTGGCCCCCTCCTTGTCCACCTTGTTGACCGCGACCACGATCGGCACGTTCGCCGCCTGGGCGTGGTTCAGCGCCTCGATCGTCTGGGGCATCACGCCGTCGTCCGCCGCGACCACCAGGATCGCGATGTCCGTGACCTTCGCACCGCGGGCACGCATGGCGGTGAACGCCTCGTGACCCGGGGTGTCGATGAAGGTGATGGCACGGTCGACGTCCTCGTGCGTGGTGTGCACCTGGTACGCGCCGATGTGCTGGGTGATGCCGCCGGCCTCGCCGGAGATGACGTCCGCCTTGCGGATCGAGTCCAGCAGACGGGTCTTTCCGTGGTCGACGTGACCCATGACGGTGACGATCGGGGCACGCGGCTCCAGGTCCTCGTCGGTCTCCGCCTCGAGCTCGGCGTCCAGGTCGAGGCCGAAGTCCTCGAGGAGCTCCTTGTCCTCGTCCTCCGGCGACACGATCTGGATGACGTAGCCGAGCTCGCTGCCGAGGGCCTCGAAGGTGTCCTCGTCGAGCGACTGCGTCGCGGTGGCCATCTCGCCCAGGTGGAACAGGACGGTCACGAGCGACGCGGGGTTGACGTCGATCTTCTCAGCGAAGTCCGTCAGGGTCGCGCCGCGACGCAGGCGGATCGGGGTCGAGCCGTCGCCGCGAGGGATCTGCACGCCGCCGATCGACGGCGCCGCCTGCTGCTCGTACTCGGCCCGCTTCGCCCGCTTCGACTTCCGGCCGCGCGCGGGCTTGCCGCCCGCACGACCGAAAGCGCCGGCGGTGCCGCCGCCGCGGCCACGGCCGCCGGGGGCCGGACGGCCGCCGGGGCCGCCGAAGCCGCCGGGACGGCCCGGAGCGCCACCGGGACCGCCGCCCGGGGCACCGCCCGCGGGACGGGGGCCGAAGCCGCGACCAGGGGTGCCCGCGGGGGCGCCGCCGGGACGGCCGGGTGCGCCGCCGGGACCGCCGGGACGTCCGCCGCCGGCGCCGCCGGGACGGGGGCCCTGCGGACGGGGCGACTGGAACGGGTTGTTGCCGCCCGGACGGGGGCGGGGACGCGGACCTGCGTTGCGGTCCGAGAACGGGTTGTTGCCGGCCGGGCGCGGACGCGGGCGCGGCATGTCGCTCGGCGTCGGGGCCGCCGGGCGAGGTCCGGGGGTGGGCGCGCCGGGCTTGCGTGCCGGGGCGGCATCGGACGATGCGGGGGCCTGGGCCGCGGGCTTCGCCGCGGCAGGCTTCGGGCCGGGTCCGGCGGGCTTGCGCGCGGGCTCCGGGGCCTCGACCTGCTCGGCGGCGGGCGCCGCCTTGGGGCCGGGCTTGGGTGCGCCGGGCTTGGCGGCCGGCGCGGCAGCGGGCTTCGGCGCGGGCGCGGCCGCCTTGGCGGCGGGCTTCGCGGCGGACGCGGGGAAGGCGTCGCGCGCCTTGCGCACGACCGGCGCCTCCAGGGTGGAGGACGGACCCTTGACGTACTCGCCGAGCTCGTTCAGCTTGGCGATGAGGTCCTTGCTCGAGACTCCGAGCTCCTTCGCGATCTCATGAACGCGGGGCTTTGCCACAATTCTCCTGTCTTGACTCGACCAAGACAGGGTCGAGCCGTCGTTACGGGTGGGTACTCATTTCGAGGTACTCATCGGATGGCCATGGGCTTTCATCCCGTCTGACTCGTGGGTGGACGCGGTCCGGGCTCGTCGACCGTGAGGCCGGTGACGTCGAGATCCGACGCGCGCAGCGCGCGCGGCAGGGCCCGTCGCCTCAGAGCCTGCGCGAGGCACTCCGGATCGGGGTGCAGCCAGGCGCCCCGGCCCGGCATGCTCCGACGATGGTCGACGACCGCACGGCCGTCCTCGATCGCCACTCGCACAAGGACCGACCGAGAGCCCCGACCCCTGCATCCCACGCACGTCCGCTGCGGCTCCTGAGGAGCGCTGGCGGCCTCGTCGGCCACACGAGACGGGTCTCTCGGTGTCACCAGTCTAGCGGCTTCCCGTCAGCGCCCGGAACCGCCGCGCCCGGGGACCTCCGGCGCCTCGTCCGAACGGATGTCGATCCGCCACCCCGTCAGGCGGGCGGCGAGGCGGGCGTTCTGGCCCTCCTTGCCGATCGCGAGCGAGAGGTGGAAGTCGGGCACGACGACGCGCGCCGCGCGCGCCTCCTCGTCGACCACGGTCACCGACACCACCCGCGACGGGGACAGCGCGTTGCCCACGAAGGTCGCGGGGTCGTCGTCCCAGTCGATGATGTCGATCTTCTCGCCGCGCAGCTCGCTCATCACGGCGCGCACGCGCGCGCCCATGGGGCCGATGCACGCGCCCTTCGCGTTGACGCCGGGCACGGTCGCGCGCACGGCCAGCTTGGTGCGGTGCCCGGCCTCGCGCGCGAGGCTCATGATCTCGACCGTGCCGTCGGCGATCTCCGGCACCTCGAGCTCGAAGAGCTTGCGGACCAGGCCCGGGTGGGTGCGCGACAGGGTGATGGACGGGCCTTTGGCGCCCCGGGCCACGTCGAGCACGAAGCCCTTGAGCCGCTCGCCGTGCACGTAGACCTCGGTAGGCACCTGCTCGTGCGGCGGCAGGATGGCCTCCACCTCGCCGAGCTGGACGTGGACGTTCTTGGGGTCCGACGACTGCTGGATGATGCCCGACACGATCTGCCCGGTCTTGCCGGCGTACTCGCCGAGCACCGCATCGTCGCCCGCCTGGCGCAGGCGCTGGAAGATCACCTGACGCGCGGTCGACGTCGCGATGCGTCCGAAGTCCGCGGGGGTGTCGTCGAACTCGGGCGCGGTCATCGGATCCTCGCCGGGCTCCACGTCCTCGCGGGCGAAGATGCTCACCTTGCCCGTCGCGCGATCAAGGTGCGCGCGGGCGTTCCGGTAGGCGCCGGGCGACTTGTGGTACGCGGAGAGGAGCGCCTGCTCGATCGCGTCGACCAGGACGTCGAGCCTGATGTCGCGCTCGCGCTCGAGCCCGCGCAGCGCCTGCATGTCGATGTCCATCAGTCCTCCGAGATCCTCTTCATCTCCACCTCGATGCGGCCGGTGCGCACCTGCGACAGCGGCACGCGCCGCTCCTCGCCGTCGACCGCCAGCACCAGGTCGTCGCCGTCCACGTCGGTCAGGCGGCCCGTGAGCGCACCGTCCTCGACGGTCAGCGTCACCAGGCGCGTCCGTGCGCGCATGAAGTGGCGGCGCTCGGTGAGCGGCCGGCTGGTCCCGGGCGTCGACACCTCGAGCACGTAGGGGTTCTCCGGCACGTTCGCCTCGTCGAGCGCGGCGCCGATCGCGCGCGACGCGTCGGCGATCCGGTCGAGGTCGGCGCTGCCGACCTCGGTCTCGGGCAGGTCGAGCGTCACGATCACGCGCGAGCGCTTGCCCGCCGCCTCCACCGTGACGTCCTCGACCACGAGCCCGGCGGACGCCGCCGCCGGGGTCGCGAGCTCGGTGATGCGGCTCGAGATGTCCATGGCATCGCCTCCCGCGCGCGGCGCGCGCTCCGTTGCTGAAATTCGGTCGGAGACCATTCTAGGGCCCTCGCGGGGGCGTGTCATGATGTGCCACGTGACCGTCTGGGCCGAGCGAACCGTCCGCTGGGGCGCCGTCGCGGCCCTGGCCGCGGCCGCGCTCTCCGGATGCTCGCTCCGCGCCGAGACGCCGCCGCTCGAGCGGCGCACGCCGCTGCCCGAGGTGGTGGTCAGGGACGATGCCGCGGTGCGGGAGCAGGCGGTCGTCGACGCCGCGTCCGACGGGTCGTCCACGCTCGCCGCGGTCGAGTCCGTCACGGCGCCCGTGCGGCTCGAGGTGCTCGGGCCGGTCTACGTCGCCACGCCCGGCGCGACGCCCTCCCCCACGCCGGTCGAGCTGAGCGACGCGGTCCTCGATGCGCGCGACGGCGCGCTCGCCGCGGCTGCGGCCACGCCCGACGAGGAGCTGGCGGTGCTGCTGCGCGCCACCGCGCTGGGGCACTCGCTCGCGCTCGCCGCCGACTTCGTCGTGACGCCCGACGGCTGGCCCGAGATGACCGAACGGCTGGCGGGCGTCGCCTCGCTGGGCGACGCGCTGACCCCGGTGGGAGACCCGAGCGTCGACTCCGACGAGCTCGCCGGGCTGGCCCTCGTGCACGACCGCGCCGCGTTCGCCTACGAGGTGGCGGCGGCGCGCGCCGCGGACGACGAGCGGACGGCGTGGCTCGAGCGGTCGGCGCTGCACCGGGCGAGGGCGGAGGCGCTGCTCGCCGTGCCCGGCGTGGAGGACCGTCGGGACGACCTGTACGACGTGCCGCCGGAGGCCGTCGCGGACACGGACGCGCGCATCGCGACGGCACGCGCCACCGAGACGGCGCTCGGCGAGCGGTACGCCGCGCTCTGGGCGAGCGTGGGCGGCCCGGAGGACGGCTGGCTGTGCAACGCCGCCTACGACGCCTACGCCGCGGCCTTCGCGCTGCCCGGCTTCGACGTGGCGGACGTGCCGGCCCTGGCCGGCGTCGCCGCCGTGTCCTGAGCCCGCCGGGCCGTCAGCCGGCCAGCGCGGCGCGGACCCGGGCGACCACCACGGCCGCCGCATCGTCCACCGGCAGGGCCTCGCTGGTCCCCTCCGCGCGGACCTTGAGCTCCACCGTGCCCTCCGCCAGCCCGCGGCCGACCACCAGGATGAACGGCGCGCCGATCAGCTCTGCGTCCTTGAACTTCACCCCGGGCGAGACCTTCGGGCGGTCGTCGTAGCAGACCTCGACGCCGGCCGCCTCGAGCTCGGTCGCGAGCGCCGCGGCCGCCTCGAACACCGACTCGTCCTTGCCCGTCGCGACCACGTGCACGTGGTACGGCGCGACCTGGACCGGCCACGTGAGGCCGAGCTCGTCGTGGTTGTTCTCCGCGAGCAGGGCGACGGCGCGGGTGACGCCGATGCCGTAGGAGCCCATGGTGACCACCTGCTGCTTGCCGTTGACGTCGAGCACGCGCAGGTCGAGCGCCTCGGCGTACTTCCGGCCGAGCTGGAAGATGTGACCGATCTCGACACCCCGCGCGAGCTCGAGCGGGCCGGAGCCGTCCGGGGCCTCGTCGCCGTCGCGGACGTCGGCGGCCTCGATGGTGCCGTCGCCCACGAAGTCGCGCCCCATGACCAGGTCGAACACGTGCCTGCCGTGCTCGTTCGCGCCCGTGATCCAGCGGGTGCCGGGGACGATCCTCGGGTCGAGCATGTACGGGATGGTCGCGTCCTCCTCGGAGAGGAACGCGACGCCCTCGGGGCGCGCCTGCGGGCCGAGCACGCCCGGGCCGATGTAGCCCTTCACCAGCTCGGGGTGCGTCTTCAGGTCGTCCTCGTTCGCGGCCTCCACCGTCGCGGGCGCGAGCGCCGCCTCGAGGCGGGTCATGTCGACGTCGCGGTCGCCGGGGACGCCGACGACGAGCAGCCCCCGCTCGCCGGCCGGGTTCGTCGCCGCGACGACCACGTTCTTGAGGGTGTCCGCGGCCGTCCACGCGCGGTCGTCGCGCGGGTGGTCCGCGTTCGCGGCGGCCACCAGGGTCTCGATCGTGGGGGTGTCGGGGGTGTCCTCCACGTGCGCGGCGGGCGCGTCGTCCCAGGCCTGCGAGGCGGGCACGGGCGTGGTGACGGCCTCCACGTTCGCGGCGTAGCCGCCGGGCGAGCGCACGAACGTGTCCTCCCCCACCTCGGTGGGCGAGAGGAACTCCTCCGACCGGGAGCCGCCCATCGCGCCCGACTGCGCCTGCACGATCACGTACTCGAGGCCCAGGCGGTCGAAGATGCGGATGTACGTCGCGCGCTGGGCCGCGTAGGACGCGTCTAGGCCCTCGTCGGTGACGTCGAAGGAGTACGAGTCCTTCATGATGAACTCGCGTCCGCGCAGGAGCCCGGCGCGAGGACGCGCCTCGTCGCGGTACTTGGTCTGGATCTGGTAGATCGTCAGCGGCAGGTCCTTGTACGACGAGTACAGGTCCTTCACCAGCAGCGTGAACATCTCCTCGTGCGTGGGCGCGAGCAGGTAGTCGCCGCCCTTGCGGTCCTGCAGCCGGAACAGGTTGGGCCCGTACTCGGTCCAGCGCTGCGTCGCCTCGTAGGGCTCGCGCGGCAGCAGCGCCGGGAAGTGGACCTCCTGGCCGCCCGCGGCATCCATCTCCTCGCGGACGATCGCCTCGACCTTGGCCAGCACCTTGAGGCCCAGCGGGAGCCAGGTGTAGATGCCCGGCGCGGCACGGCGGATGTAGCCGGCGCGGACCAGCAGCTTGTGCGACGCGACCTCGGCGTCGGCGGGGTCCTCGCGCAGCGTGCGGAGGAAGAGCGTGGACATGCGAAGCATGGGGACAAGGGTATCGGGCGTCGGGCGGGACGATGCGCGGGCCCGGGGCGGTCAGGAGCCCGCGAGCGAGTCCCGCAGCGCGACGGCACCGCGCGGGTCATCCGTGATGAGGGCGTCGATCCCGGCCGCGATCAGCTCACGCTGCTCGTGGGGGTCGTTCACCGTCCAGGCGCGGACGCCGATCCCCGAGGCGGCCAGGCCGGCGAGGATCCCGGGGCTCGCGAGCCTCGGCGCGTACGCGTGGACCGCCTCGGCGCCGAGGCGCGTCGCGAGCTGCCACGGATGCGCACGAGGCCACTGGTAGAGGGGCGCGATCCGGGCGCCGGCGTCCAGGCGGCGGATCCGCCGCAGCGCGCCGTGGTCGAAGCTGGAGTGCACGACCCGATCGGCCATCCCCGAGGCATGCATCGCCGCGAGCGCCTGCTCCTCGAGCCCGCGGTCCGGCAGGGCTCGACGCTTGAGCTCGACGTTGAGGGTGAGGGCCGTGGGCGCGAGCATCGCGTAGGCCTCGGCGAGCGTCGGGATGCGCTCGCCGTCGCCGAGGCGGACCGCCGCGAGGTCGGCGGCCGTCACGTCGCGCAGCGCGCGGACCGAGCCGTCGGCCAACGCGACGCGGGGGTCGTGGTGGATCACGAGCACGCCGTCCGCGGTGCGACGCACGTCGAGCTCGATCCCGTCCGCGCCGGCGTCGATGGCGGCCGCGAACGCCGCGAGCGTGTTCTCGGGCGCCTCGAGCCGCGCCCCGCGGTGCGCCCAGACCTGCGTCATGCCTCGAGCCTAGGCGCGCCGAAGGCGCCGACCCCTGGGGGACGGCGCCTTCGGAACGGTGCGATGCGTCTCAGATGGTCATCGACCTGCGGAACAGGAACGCGGCGAGCGCGTCACGCTTGGTCGCGGTGAACGGCCGGTAGGTGCCGTCGGACCAGCCGGTCGAGAGGCCCGCCTCGTGCATCCACACGATCGCGACACGGTGCTCGATCGAGGTGTCCGAGAGCGCGACGTCCGAGAACGGCGACGACGAGGTCGCCAGCGCGGGCGAGCCGGCCAGGCGGTACAGGAACGCGGCGATCGCGTCACGCTTCACCGGGCTCAGGGGACGGTAGGTGCCGTCCGCCCATCCGTCGGCGAGGCCCGTCTCGCTCATCCAGAAGATGGCCTTCCAGTGCTCGTTGTAGAGCGGCGAGGAGGGGTCGCCCGACACATCCGCGAACGGCGAGGCCGTCAGGGTCGGCTCCGGCGAGCCGGACTGGCGCCAGAGGAACGCGGCGAACGCGTCACGCGTGGTCTGGGCCAGGGGACGGAACTCCTGGCCGCCCGGCGTGGTCCACCCCTTCGACAGGCCGGACAGCGCCATCCAGCGGATGGCCAGCTCGTGCTCGCTGTAGCCGGCCGCGCCCTCGACGCCGGTGACGTCGACGAAGGGCTGGCAGCCCTCGGAGGGGCGCTCCGCGTTCATGAGGACGTTGTCGATCGGCAGCTGCTCGAAGCCGTTGACGGTGATCCAGCCGTAGCGGTTCGCGCCCACCGCGTCCGGGATGGTGTCGGCGGGCGAGGTGCGGGTCCACGAGGCGAGCTCGACGCCGTCGGCGTCCAGCACGGTCATGTCCACCGCGAGCACACCGGCCTCGTCGCGGAAGTCGTGCGCGAACGTGTACCAGCCGGACTCGGTGACCGTCAGGGTGTCGCCGGTCAGCGGGCTCGCGCCCACGCCGACGAAGCCCGAGTTGTTGCTCGCGCCGATGGTCCAGGAGCCGGCTCCCGCCGACTGCGCGTGGAAGATGTAGTCCCGCTGGTGAGCGCCGTCCGAGCCGTTGGCGGCCACCGACCAGTCGAACTGGTCGAGCGAGCCGCCGGTGGCGACGTCCACGTCCAGGTAGAAGTCCGCCGACGCGGTCCAGCCGCCGGCAGGGAAGGTGTCGCCGTAGCCCCCGAAGCGGGTGAACTGGTACGCGTAGTCGCCGTCGTCCAGGTTCTGGGCCGCGATCGCGTAGAAGCAGCCCGAGGCGGCGTCGAGGCCGGAGATGCCGCTCATCGCGCGGGTGACGCCGATGACACCGTCGGTCGAGTCGTCGGAGGCGGCGATGCTGGCGGCGTCCTCGAAGCCGTACAGGGCCGTCGGGGCGGCGGAGGTCGCCAGCGCCGGTGCGCCGGCGGCGACGAGGCCGGCGGCGCCCAGGGTGGTGGCGAGGATTCCCGCGAGGGCGCGGGAATGCGTGTGCTTCATGGTGATCCCCTCAGATCATGCGCGCGCGGCGCAGACCCGGGTGGGCCGGTGCGTCGCTGCGCGCGGTTGGTGAGTGGAATCTATGGCCCGCGGATGACGAATGGTTGGCGAACAGCGAAATAACCACGTCAGTGTGATGAAGCCCATATCCGACGGTTGTCGGATGTCCGAAACGCCTAGAACATCACGGTGGCGAAGGTGCCGACCCGCGCGAGGCCCACCGCCTCGTACGCCCGGATCGCCGCGGGGTTGAAGTCGTTGACGTAGAGCGACACCGTCGGGGCGATCGATCGCCGCACCGCGTCGATCACGCCGCCGAGGCCCGCGCGGGCGAGCCCGCGCCCGCGCAGCCGGGGGTGCACCCAGACGCCCTGCAGCTGCGCGACTCCCCCGGCGACGGCGCCGACCTCCGCCTTGAAGACCACCTCGCGCCTGCCGTCGATCGTGCCGAGCTGCAGGAACGAGCGTCCCGAGCGGACCAGGAAGCGCAGCCGCTCCTCGTAGGCGGCCCTGCCGTGGGCGAGCGGGTCGTAGCCGACCTCGCCGATGAACATGTGGACGCACGCGGGCAGCAGCAGGTCGTAGTCGTCGAGCGTGGCGCGGCGCACGGCGTCCAGGGCGAGTCCCGCATCGTCCACCCCCGCGACCCTCACCGGGGCGCCGGAGATCGCCATCGAGAGCTGGCGCGGGCGGAGCTCCCGCTCCGGTCCCCACCACGGCTCGACCCGGCCCCACAGGTCGAGCACGGTCTCGGAAGGACCGACGATCGCTGCGGGGCGGGTGAGCCGGCCCACCGCGGCGGCGGCCACCTCGGCGCGCATCGCCTCCGACTCCTCCGACGCGTCCGCGGGGAGGACCGGGCACAGGTTCGCGCCGTTCCACACGAGCGCGACCAGCTCCGCCCTGAGTCCCGCGCGTCGACGCACCGCCCACATGGAGGTGGGCGTCACGCCCGAGTCGCGCGCCATCTCGAGGTGCATCAGCGGCACCACGTTCGCCACCGGGTCGGCCCCGGCGATCTCGAGCGCCTGCGCGAGCTCCCGTCGCTGCAGGGGCGCCAGCGAGTGCTGCGCGCGCCTGAGCAGCGAGTCGGTCATGTCAGCTCGGCACCACCAGCGGCGACGCGCCCTCGACGGGCTCCATCGTCTCGGCGATCTTCATCGCCTCCTCGATGAGCGTCTCCACGATCTGGGACTCCGGCACGGTCTTGATGACCTCGCCCTTCACGAAGATCTGGCCCTTGCCGTTGCCGGAGGCCACGCCGAGGTCCGCCTCGCGTGCCTCGCCCGGGCCGTTCACCACGCAGCCCATGACGGCGACGCGCAGCGGCACCTCCATGCCCTCGAGCCCGGCGGTGACCTTCTCCGCGAGCTCGTAGACGTCCACCTGCGCACGCCCGCAGGACGGGCAGGAGACGATCTCGAGCTTGCGAGGCCGCAGGTTGAGCGCCTGGAGGATCTGGATCCCGACCTTGACCTCCTCGACGGGCGGGGCGGACAGCGACACGCGGATGGTGTCGCCGATGCCCTGCGCGAGGAGCGCGCCGAACGCGGTCGCGGACTTGATGGTGCCCTGGAACGCGGGACCGGCCTCCGTCACGCCGAGGTGCAGCGGCCAGTCGCCTCGCTCGCTCAGCATCTCGTAGGCGCGGACCATGACCACCGGGTCGTTGTGCTTGACGGAGATCTTGAAGTCGTGGAAGTCGTGCTCCTCGAACAGGCTCGCCTCCCACACCGCGGACTCGACGAGCGCCTCCGCCGTGGGCTTGCCGTACTTGTCGAGCAGGCGCTTGTCGAGGGAGCCCGCGTTGACGCCGATGCGGATCGACGTGCCGTGGTCCTTCGCCGCCTGCGCGATCTCCTTGACCTGGTCGTCGAACCTCTTGATGTTGCCCGGGTTGACGCGCACCGCGGCGCAGCCGGCCTCGATCGCGGCGAACACGTACTTGGGCTGGAAGTGGATGTCCGCGATCACCGGGATGTTCGACTTGCGCGCGATCGGCGCGAGCGCGTCGGCATCGTCCTGCGTCGGGCAGGCGACGCGGACGATGTCGCAGCCCGACGCGGTCAGCTCGGCGATCTGCTGCAGCGTCGCGTTCACGTCGTGCGTCTTGGTGGTGCACATCGACTGCACGCTGATGGGCGCGTCGCCGCCGACGTACACGTCGCCGACCTTGATCTTGCGCGTCCTGCGCCGGGGCGCGAGGACGGGGGCGGGCATGGCGGGCATTCCGAGTCCGATGGCGGTCACGGTGTCAGTATCTCCCAACGGTCGAGGGCGGACGGATCACACCACGCTGACGGGCGCGACGATGTCCGCGTAGATGAGGACGACGCCCATGACGAGCAGCAGCGCGAAGACCCCGTACGCGAGGGGCATCATGCGCGCCACGTCCACGGGCGCGGGGCGCGGCAGGCCGCGCACCTTGGCGTAGGCGTTCTTGACGGCCTGCCACAGCGCCGAGGCGATGTGGCCGCCGTCGAGCGGCACCAACGGGATCATGTTGAAGGCGAAGAGCGCGAGGTTGAGGCCGCCGAGCAGCATGAGCATGTCCGCCACGCGCTCGCCGATCGTGTAGCCGGGCGCCTCGAGGGAGGAGATCTCGCCGGCGACCCGGCCCACGCCGACGATCCCCATGACGGAGTCGGTGGTGCGCTCCTCGAGGCCGACGGCGGCGCGGGCGACGTCCCACACGCGCTGCGGGAGGTGGATCACCACGTCCGCGGTGGTGGCGAGCACCTCGCCCGTGTACGCGAGGCCGGCGGTCGCGCTGCGCTCCATCGCGATCTCCGGGTAGATGCCCATGTAGCCGACCGTCTCGGTGACCACGGCGCCGGACGCATCCGTGACGACGGCGCCGTCGTCGTCGGTCACGGCGCGCTCCCGCTCCGCGGGGGTGAGGTCGAGCGTCACGGCCTCGCCGTCGCGCAGCACCGTCAGCTCGAGGTCCTCCCCCGGGCGGGCGCCGACGTACGCGGTGAGGTCCTCCCACTCGGTCATCTCGACGCCGTCGACGGCCGTGATGGTGTCGCCGGCCTGCAGGCCGGACTGCGAGGCGGGCGACGCCGGGTCGGCCGCGGTGCAGTCGGATGCGCCCACGGCGGGGACGCACGCCGTCACCTGGGAGACGGTGAGGGTCGGCGTGGTCGGGGTGCCCATGACCGCCATGACGCCGGTGAAGATCAGCACGGCGAGCAGCAGGTTCACGAACGGGCCGCCGAACATCACGATCGCCTTGCGCCACCAGGTCAGGTGGTAGAAGGCGCGGTGGTCCTCGCCCTCGCGGATCTCCTCGACCGCGGCCTCACGCGTGTCGGCGATGATCCGGGCGATGCGCCCGGTGCCGCGCACCGGCTTCACCGCGGTCTCCGGCGGGATCATCCCCACCAGCCTGACGTAGCCGCCGAGGGGGATCGCCTTGACGCCGTACTCCGTCTCCTTGCCGCGGCGCGACCACAGGGTGGGCCCGAAGCCCACGAAGTACTCGCTCACGCGCACGCCGAACCTCTTCGCCGGGATCATGTGACCCAGCTCGTGCAACGCGATCGAGACGAGCAGCCCCACGATCAGGACCGCCCAGCCCAGCACCTCAGCCATGTCTCCTACCTTGCTCCCTGCGCCGCGATCGCGCCACGGGCGCGTTCCCGCGCCCATCTCTCGGCCTCGTCGACGGCGTCGAGATCGACGGTCGCCGGGGCGTCGTACGCCTCCACAACGCTTCTGACGGTGTCAACGATCCCGAGGAACGGCAGCATTCCCTCGACGAAGGCCTGCACGCACTCCTCGTTCGCCGCGTTCAGCACGGCCGGGTGGAGGGACGATGCGGCGAGCGCGTCGCGCATGAGACGCACCGCCGGGAACGCGACCTCGTCGAGCGGCTCGAACGTCCACGACTGCGCCCGGGTCCAGTCGAGGCGCGGCGCCACGTCGGGCAGGCGGTCGGGCCAGCTGAGACCGAGCGCGATGGGCAGCCGCATGTCGGGCGGCGACGCCTGCGCGATGGTCGCGCCGTCGACGAACTCGACCATCGAGTGCACGATCGACTGGGGATGCACCACCACGTCGATGCGGTCGAGCGGGATCCCGAACAGCAGGTGCGCCTCCGCGACCTCGAGCGCCTTGTTCACCATCGACGCCGAGTTGATGGTGACCACGGGCCCCATGTCCCAGTTGGGGTGCGCGAGGGCGTCGGCGGGCGTGACGTCCGCGAGCGAGGCCCGGCTGCGACCCCGGAAGGCGCCGCCCGAGGCCGTCACCACCAGGCGCCTCACCTCGCCGTGCGATCCCGCGCGCAGGCACTGCGCGAGCGCCGAGTGCTCCGAGTCGACGGGCACGATCTGGTCGGGCCGCCGCTTCGCTGCTTCGACGAGCGCACCCCCGGCGATCAGCGACTCCTTGTTCGCCAGCGCGAGCGTCGAGCCCGACTCGAGCGCGGCGAGGGTCGGGCGCAGGCCGACCGAGCCGGTCATGCCGTTGAGCACCACGTCGGCGCCGAGCCGCGCGGCCTCGACCACGGCCGCGGCACCGCCGCGGACGTCCACCCCGGCGACTCCCGCATCGTCCAGGCCCGCGCGGACGGCGTCCGCGGCCGACTCGCGGGCGACGGCGACGTAGCGGGGACGATGCGCGATCGCCTGCGCGATCACCGCGTCGGGGTCCGCTCCCCCGGCCGCGAGCGCGATGACGTCGAAGGCGTCGGGGTGGCGGTCGACGACGTCGAGCGCCTGCGTCCCGATCGAACCGGTCGAGCCGAGCAGGGCGACGGTGCGGGTCATCCCTCGTCGACGCCGAGCAGGATGTCGACCATGCGGGCGAGGAACGCGTCCACGGTCGGCTCGTCGTAGGCGCGCGAGCCGCGGCCGGACTTGAACGTCGCGGACCGGACCTCGTCGGCGGTCAGCGGCGCGCCGCGGTCGAAGAACGAAGTGACGCGCGCGAGCAGCTCGTCGACGTCGCTCGCACGGTAGCCGCGTCCCATCCCCGAGGGGTGGGCGAACCGCTCGCCCGCGGGCCGACGCAGCCGCGGGTAGAGGGTCTGGGCCCGGCTCGCGAGCTCCTGCATCCACGCGTCCTTGCCGTGCTGGCGGACGAACGCGTCGCGCTGCCGGCCCACGAACGCGAGCTCGAGCCGGTCGAGCGCGGAGTCGACCGCGGCGGTCTGGTAGCCGCCGTGCTTGAGGTCGAACGCCGTCCGCCGCACCTCGAGGGGGCCGAGCGCGGTCTCCGGGGTGCCGGACTGCTCGTACGCGGCGCGCGCCTTGTCGAAGAACTCCTCGACCTGATGCGGGTGATAGCCCAGCTTCAGCGCTCCGACCTTGGGGAACAGGCTCGTCGTCATCATCTCTCCTTGATCGCCAGCTGCCCGCAGGCGCCATCGATGTCGCTTCCCCGAGTATCCCTGATGGTGGTCGGAATCCCGTGCATTCGGAGGATGCGGACGAACTCCTGCTCGACCTTCGGGTCCGACGCGGTCCACTTCGAGCCGGGCGTCGGGTTGAGCGGGATGGGGTTGACGTGGACCCAGCCGTCGCCGCGGGCGGTGAGCTTCTGCGCGAGGAGCTCGGCGCGGTGGGCGTGGTCGTTGATGTCGCGGATGAGCGCGTACTCGATGCTCACGCGGCGTCCGGTGGCGTCGAAGTAGCGGCGTGCGGCGTCGAGCGCCTCGTCGACCTTCCAGCGCGCGTTGATCGGCACCAGCTCGTCGCGGAGCTCGTCGTCCGGGGCGTGGAGGCTGAGCGCGAGGGTGACGGGGATACCCTCGGCCGCGAGGCGGTCGATGCCCGTCACCAGGCCCACCGTCGACACCGTGACGTGGCGCGCGGACAGGCCGAAGCCCTCCGGCGGCGGGCTCGTGAGCGCGCGCACCGCGGTGATGACGGCGGCGTAGTTGGCGAGCGGCTCGCCCATGCCCATGAACACCACGTTCGACAGGCGCACGGGGTCGCCGCCCAGCTCGCCGTCGCGGGCCTGCTTGGCGGCGAGGCGCACCTGCTCGACGATCTCGCCGGCGGACAGGTTCCGCGTGAGGCCCATCTGGCCGGTCGCGCAGAACGGGCAGGCCATGCCGCAGCCGGCCTGGCTCGTGACGCACAGGGTCGCGCGGTCGGGGTACTTCATCAGCACCGACTCGACCTTGGCGTTGTCGATGAGGTTCCACAGCGTCTTGACCGTCTCTCCGCCGTCGGCGGCGAGGGAGGTGACCTTGGTCAGGAGCGGCGGGAACAGCTCGGCGGCCAGGTCCTCGCGCGCGGCCGCGGGCAGGTCCGTCATGTCGTCCGCCTCGACCGTGAGGTGGTCGTAGTAGTGCGTCGCGAGCTGCTTGGCGCGGAACTTGGGCTGCCCGAGCTGGGCGAGCGCCTCGACACGCTCGGCGGCGTCGAGGTCGGCGAAGTGGCGCGGCGGCTTGCCGCGACGCGGGGCGAGCATGGGGAGCAGAGGATGCTGGGTCATCGGGTTCCGATCAGCAGGGCGAAGACGATGTACGCGACGGCGGCGGCGGGCAGGAGCGAGTCGAGCCTGTCCAGGATGCCCCCATGGCCGGGGATCGCGCTCGACATGTCCTTCACGGCGATGTCGCGCTTGAGGGCGGACTCGGCCAGGTCGCCGAGCACGGCGGCGACCACGCAGGCCGCACCGACGGCCGCGCCGAGCCACCAGCGCCCGTCGAACAGGTAGAAGCTCAGGACGGCGGAGCCGATGATGCCGAAGGCGGCACCGCCGATCGCGCCCTCCCAGGTCTTCTTGGGGCTGACGCGCGGCGCGAGCTTGCGGCGGCCGAACAGCATCCCGGTGAACAGCGCGAAGGTGTCGTTGAGGACCACCGCGACGATCACGACGAGCACACGGCGCCAGCCGTCGTCGGCGAGCTCGAGCAGCACCAGGAAGGACGCGAGGAACGGGATCCACGCGAGGGTGAAGATGCCGACCAGGGAGTCCGCGAGCGTGTTCTCCACACGGTCGTCGACGATCCGCCAGGCGATCACGCCGGCGCAGGCGACCAGCAGCGCGACCACGAGGCCCTCGCCGCGCCCGAACACGGTCGCGACGCCCATCCCGAGCGTCGCCAGCAGCACCGGCACCACGGACACGTGGAGACCGAGCCGGCCGAGCGCGTGCCGCCACTCGAGCACGGCGGCCACCGCGAAGGCGTACACCACGGCGGTGAACACCAGGGGGTGGTAGATCGCGGCGGCGATCGCGCCGACGCCGAGCACGACCCCCGTCGCGGTCGCGAGCCACAGGTTGCGGCCCGCGCGCGGGGGCGCCGGCACCGGCAAGGCCTCCGTGGACGGGACGTCGAGGTCCACGGGGTCGACCGCATCGTCCTCGCCCGCCCGGTGCGGCGCCTCGGCCGCGACGGCCGCGGCCACGCGCGCGGACACCTGCTCGGCGGCGTGCGCGACCGGAGCGGTCTCGGGGGCGTGCTCGACGGCCGCGTCGGCGGGCGGCAGCGGCTCGAGCTCGACCTCCGCGTGCCCCGCCGGGGTCACCTGGGTCACCGGCGCGAAGGGGCTGCCGTCGGAGACGACAGGGGCGTCCTCCGGGGTGGGGGGATCCGCCTGGCGGCGGCGTCCCCACCTCATCGGACGCCCTGACGTGAGGTCGTGACCGTCATCAGACCTCGAGCAGCTCGCTCTCCTTGTGCGCGAGGAGCGCGTCGATCGCGTCGACGTGCTTCTTGGTGAGGGCGTCGAGCTCCTTCTCGGCGCGCGCGCCCTCGTCCTCACCCACCTCGCCGTCCTTGACGGAGGCGTCGATCAGATCCTTGGCCTTGCGGCGCATGTTGCGGAGCGTCACGCGGGACTCCTCCGCCTTGGACTTCGCGAGCTTGACGTAGTCGCGGCGGCGCTCCTCCGTGAGCTGCGGGAGGTTGACGCGCAGCACCTTGCCGTCGTCCGTGGGGTTCACCCCGAGGTCCGAGTTCCGCAGCGCGGTCTCGATCTCCTTCTTGGCGCTCACGTCGTAGGGCGAGATCACCACGGAGCGCGCCTCGACCACCTGGATGGAGGCGAGCTGCTGCAGCGGGGTGGGGGCGCCGTAGTAGTCGACGGCGATGTTCGCGAACATCGCCGAGGACGCCTGCCCGGTGCGGATGGACGCGAAGTTGCTCTTCGCGACCTCCACCGCGTTGTCCATGTTCTCCTCGGCCTCGAGGAGGATCATCTCAGTCACGCAAGTCTCCTTAAGAGGGACGGGCTCACGCCGTCACCCGGGTTCCAATCCTCTCACCCAGCAGGGCGCGAGTCACATTTCCAGGCGTGTCGAGGCCGAACACCTGCATGGGCATCCGGTTGTCCATCGCGAGGGAGAACGCCGCGGCGTCCATGACGGCGAGACGCTTCTGCAGCGCCTCGGCGTAGGTGACGTGCTCCAGGCGCTCCGCGTCGGGGTCCTTGCGCGGGTCGGCGGTGTAGACCGCGTCGACTCCGTTCTTGCCCATCAGCACCTCGGAGCAGCGGGTCTCGAGGGCGCGCTGGAGGGAGACGGTGTCGGTCGAGAAGTAGGGCATGCCGGCGCCCGCGCCGAAGATCACCACGCGGCCCTTCTCCATGTGACGGATGGCGCGCAGCGGCAGGTAGGACTCCGCGACCTGGCCCATGGTGATGGCGGTCTGGACGCGGGTGGTGACGCCCGCCTGCTCGAGGAAGTCCTGGAGGGCGAGGGCGTTCATGACGGTGCCCAGCATGCCCATGTAGTCGGCGCGCGAGCGCTCCATGCCCCGCTCGGACAGCTCGGCGCCGCGGAAGAAGTTGCCGCCGCCGACCACGACCGCGACCTGCACGCCCTGGTGGACGGCGTCCGCGATCTCGCGCGCCACGCGGCTCACGACGTCCGGGTCGAGGCCGAGCTGGCCCCCGCCGAACATCTCGCCGGAGAGCTTGAGAAGCACGCGGCGCGCCGCCTGGGGCTCCGTGCCCGGGATCAGATCGCTGGTCTCGGTCACGGAATCCTCCTGACGGCGCGCCGCGCCTTGGTCATCTATGGGTGAAGCTGGGTCCTAGGCTCCCACACGGAAGCGCGCGAAGGAAACGAGCGCGCCACCCGTGGCGTCCACGACCTTGCCGACCGTGGTCTTGGGGTCCTTGGCGAACGCCTGCTCGACGAGCACGTTCTCCTTGAACCAGCCGTTGAGGCGGCCCTCGACGATCTTCGGCAGCGCGGCCTCGGGCTTGCCCTCCGCACGCGACACCTCCTCGGCGACGCGACGCTCGTTCTCCACGACGTCCGCCGGAGCGTCCTCACGGGTGAGGTACGCGGGCGAGTACGCCGCGGTGTGCATCGCGACGTCCTTGGCCACCGAGGCGGCCTTGGCGTCCGAGCCCACGAGGACGCCCACCTGGGCGGGCAGGTCCTTGTTGGTGCGGTGGAGGTACTCGGTCACGACCGGGGCCTCGACGCGCGCCACGCGGCGCAGCACGACCTTCTCGCCGAGCGTGCCGGCGGCCTCGTCGATGAACGCCTGGACGGTCTTGCCGTCGATGTCGGCGGCCAGCGCGGCCTCGGCCGAGTCGGCGCCGGCCGCGGCCGCCGCGTCGAGCACGGCGTTCGCGAGCGTGATGAACTTGTCGTTCTTCGCGACGAAGTCGGTCTCCGAGTTGAGCTCGAGCAGGGTGCCGACCTGAGCGCCCTCGTCACCCTCGATCTTGGTGATGACGAGGCCCTCGGAGGCCGCGCGGCCCTCGCGCTTCGCGACGCCCTTCAGGCCCTTGATGCGCAGGATCTCGACGGCCTTCTCCTGGTCGCCGTCCGCCTCGTCGAGCGCCTTCTTGACGTCGAGCATGCCGGCGCCGGTGCGCTCGCGGAGCGCCTGGATGTCGGCAACGGTGTAGTTGGCCATGTGAGGGGTCCTTACTTCTCGTCGGCCGCGACCACGGGGGTCTCGGCGTCAGCGGTGGTCTCGGCGGGGGCCTCGGCAGCCTCGGCGGCGGGCGCCTCGGCGGCCTTCTCCTCGGCCTTCGCGCCGTCCAGGAGCTCCTGCTCCCACTCGGCGAGGGGCTCCTCGCCCGCCTCGGCCTCGGCGCCGGTGGCGGCCGAGCCCGAGTGACGCAGGCGGATGCCCTCCGCGACGGCGTCGGCGATCACGCGGGTGAGCAGGCCCACCGAGCGGATGGCGTCGTCGTTGCCGGGGATGCCGTAGGCGACCTGGTCCGGGTCGCAGTTCGAGTCGAGGATGCCGACGACCGGGACGCCGAGCTTCTTCGCCTCGTCGACCGCGAGGTGCTCCTTGTTGGTGTCGACGATCCACACGACCGAGGGGACCTTGGCCATGTCGCGGATGCCGCCGAGGGTCTTGTCGAGCTTCTCCATCTCGCGACGGAGGCCCAGGAGCTCCTTCTTGGTGCGGCCCGAGCCGGCGACGTCGTCGAAGTCGATCTCCTCGAGCTCCTTGAGGCGCTGCACGCGCTTGCTGACCGTCTGGAAGTTGGTCAGCATGCCGCCGAGCCAGCGCTCGTTCACGTAGGGCATGCCCACGCGCTTGGCCTGCTCGGCGATCTGCTCCTGCGCCTGGCGCTTGGTGCCGACGAACAGCACGGTGCCGCCGTGGGCGACGGTGTCGCGCACGAACTCGTAGGCGGCGTCGATCTTGGACAGCGACTGCTGAAGGTCGATGATGTAGATGCCGTTGCGCTCGGTGAAGATGAAGCGCTTCATCTTGGGGTTCCAGCGGCTGGTCTGGTGTCCGAAGTGGACACCCGAGTCGAGCAGCTGGCGCATGGTCACGACGGCCATGGCTCATCCTTGTCCGCACGCGCACGCGCGTGCCTGGTGTGGGGGCGCACGGGGCGCCCATGTTCGGTTGACGATGCGGGCCGGGAGGCTCGCATCCCTGGCGCCAACGCGGTCGGGCACCGATTGCTCGGACCTCGCCCTTCCGGCGCGTCCCCTCACGGGGGCGCGAATGGCGCGCGATGTCATCCGGGCATGCCGGATGCGGGATCAATGGTACCTGAGGGTGGCGGCCACGCGCGACCGCCGACCGATGTCCCCCGCCCGCGAAGGCGGACGGCTCGTCCCCGGGCCGCGGCGGCGGCGCCCCGGCGCCACCGGGGCGACCGCAGCATCGTCCCATGAGGATCCGTCCCCGCCGTCGCGGAGCGGCCGCCGCGCTGGTCGCGCTCGCGCTCGCCGTCACCGCCGTCGGCGCCACCGCGCCGGCGGGACGGGCGGTCGCGCCGGGGCCGGTCGAGGAGGCCGCTCCGGTGCTCGACGCACCGGTCCAGCCGCTGCGCGCCGCGGGCCTGTTCGACCCTCCCGCGCGGCCGTGGCTGCCGGGGCACCGCGGGCTCGACCTGATCGCGGTCGTGGGCGCCCCGGTGCTCTCCCCCGGCGCCGGCGTCGTGACGTTCGCGGGACGGGTGGTGGACCGCGGCGTGGTGACCGTCGACCACGGGTCGCTGCGATCGTCCCTCGAGCCCGTCGACGCGCACGTCGCGGCGGGCACGGCCGTGCAGGCGGGCGAACCGGTGGGCGTGGTCGGGTCGGAGCCGGGGCATTGCGCCCCGACGACCTGCCTGCACTGGGGCGTGCGCGCGGGCGACGCCTACGTCGACCCGCTCGACGTGCTGCGCGGCTACGGCCCGATCATCCTGCTGCCGGACCGGTAGGCGATGCGGCCCCGATCAGTCGAAGGCGCCGGTCCGCACCAGGGTCTCGCGCAGCTTCTTCACCGCGGCCGAATGGATCTGCGACACGCGCGACTCCGTCACGCCGAGGATCTCGCCGATCTGCGCCAGCGTGAGGTTCTCGTAGTAGTAGAGGCGCAGCACCTCCTGCTCGCGGTCGCGCACGCCCTGCACGGCGACCGCCAGGAGCGAGGAGCGCTCCCGCGCCTCGAGGGCATGGTGCGTCGCCCCGAGCATCCCCGCGCCGAGCGTCGGGATCGGCCGCGTGTCGGGCTCCACGGGCATGCCGTCGAGCGCCGCGACATGGGACAGTGCGACCTGCGCGCGAACGGTGCGCACCTCCGCCGTGGCCCAGCCGAGGTGCTCGGCCACGTCCTCGTCCGTCACGGGGCGCAGCAGCTGCTGCTCGAGCGTGCGCGTCGCGTGCTCGAGGGTGCGCGCCTTCGACCGCACCGACCTCGGCACCCAGTCCGCCGCCCGCAGCTCGTCGATGATCGCCCCGCGGATGCGCGTGGCCGCGTAGGTCTCGAACTTGAACCCGCGCTCGGCCTCGAACTTCTCCACGGCGTCGATCAGGCCGAACATGCCGTACGAGACCAGGTCGCCGAGCTCGACCGTGTCGGGCAGCTTCGCGATCACGCGGGTCGCGACCTGGGTGACGAGCGGGGCGTAGTGGGTGATGAGCGCGTCCCGGGCGGCGGCGCGGCGGTCGCCCTCGCCCGCCATCGCCTCCCACCACGGCGCGGTGTCGACGGTCCTCAGGGCGACGGGACGGTCGGGCTCGACCTCGGACAGGAGCGTGTTCAGCTCGGACATGGTGGCGTCTCCCTCTAGGCGCGCGGGTGGGCGAGTTGGTAGGCGGCGCGCAGCCGCTCCGCGGTGACGTGGGTGTAGCGCTGGGTGGTGGACAGGCTGGCGTGCCCGAGGACCTCCTGGACCGACCTCAGGTCGGATCCCCCCGAGAGCAGGTGGGTCGCGGCGGTGTGCCGCAGCGCGTGGGGCGCGACCTCCTCGACCCCGGCGAGACGGCAGAGCTCGTGGACTGCCTCGCGGACCTGGCGCTGGTTGACGCGCTGTCCACGCCGGCCGAGCAGCAGCGCCGCGTCGGTCGACTCGGAGACGAGCAGCGGTCGCCCGCGCTCCAGCCACTGCTCGATCGCGCGGGCCGCGGGCTGGCCGAACGGCACCATCCGCTCCTTGCCGCCCTTGCCCATCACCCTCACCAGGCGCTGGGCCAGGTCGACGTCACCGATCTCGACCCCCGCGAGCTCGCCCACGCGCATGCCGGTCGCGTAGAGCAGCTCGACGGCGGCCCAGTCGCGCAGGTGGAGCGGGTCGCCGTCATCGGCGCGGGTGCCCGCGAGCTCGAGGAGCGCCAGGACGTCGGCGTTCGACAGCACGGTCGGCAGCGTCGAGGCCGGCCGCGCCGAGGCGAGCCGCAGCGCGGGGTTGGGGACGATGCGTCCGGTCTCCTCGGCCCACCCGAAGAACGTGCGCGCGGCGGCCCCCCGCCGCGCCAGCGTGGTCCGGGACAGCCCCTCCGCGTGCATCGAGGCGAGCCAGGCGCGCAGATCAGCGAGCGTCGCGGCCGTCAGCGCCACGTCCGGATCGCCGTCGGCGTCGAGGTGGCGGGTGAGGTGGCTCAGATCGCCCAGGTACGCGCGCACCGTGTTGCCCGAGAGTCCGCGCTGGTGGCGCAGAAACCCCTCGTACGAGCGCAGAAGGTCGCTCGCGGTGGCGATGTCCATGGTCGACATGGCCACACCATGGCACCGTCACACCTGTCAAATCAATACCTTCAGTCACATTTGTCACATGATTCACACCTGACACACATGGTTTGCATGGGAATGTCCGATTTATCAGGGCGAAAGGCGGTGCCACCGCCCGTCGCGGAGCTCCACGAGCCCTCGCAGGCTCAGGCCGCCGAGCGCGGCCTGCGCCTGGCCCCCGGTCAGGCCCGCGGCGCGCGCGATCGCGTCGGTGGTCGAACCGCGCGCACCGATCCCGGCGTGGGCCGCGCGCTCCTGCGCGCTGCCGAAGTCGGTGCGGCCGTCGCTCCCGACTGCGGCCGGCTCGTCGACCTCCCCGAGGGGAGCGGCGAGTTCGAGCGCCTCGCCGGGACCGGTCACCAGCACGGCCGCGCCGGCCCGGATCAGGGCGTGGCATCCGGCGGACGCCCCCGAGGTCACCGGACCGGGCACGGCCCCGACCGGACGCGCGAGCTCCGACGCGTGGCGGGCCGTGTTGAGCGCGCCCGACCGGGCAGCGGCCTCCACCACGATCGTGGCCGACGCCGCGGCGATCAGCCGGTTGCGGCTCAGGAAGCGGTGCCGCATGGGGGCGCGGCCCGGCGGCTGCTCCGAGACCACGGCGCCGCACGCCACGACCTGCTCGAGCATGCGTGTGTTGCCCGCTGGGTAGAGTCGGTCGACCCCTCCCGCCAGGACGGCGATCGGCGCACCGACGCAGGCGAGCGTCGCGCGATGCGCGGCCGCGTCGATCCCGTACGCTCCCCCGCTGATGACGGCGATGCCGCGCGCCGCCGCCTCGGCGGCGATCGCTCCCGCCACGTGCTCGCCGTACGCCGTCGCGGCCCGCGCCCCCACGAGCGCGATCGAGCGCGACCAGCTCGCCGCCGGATCGAGCTCACCGCGGATCCAGAGTGCGAACGGAGCAGCCGCGCCGAGCCGGTCGAGCGCCGGCGGCCATCCGCGCCCACCGCGCGTGACGAGGCGCGCCCCCAGCAGGTCCGCCCGCTCTCGTAGCGCACGCGGATCCGCCTCGGGCAGCCGCGCGACCCATCGGGGCAGCGCCCCCACCAGCGCGTCCCGCTGCTTCCGATCGAGCGCGGGAGGGCTCAGGAGCACGCCGGACCCGGCGCAGCTGCGCACCCAGGCGAGTGCCTCCGTCGCACCGAGGGCGGCGACGATCCCGAGCGCGAGCGGGTCGTCCGGCTCCGCGAGCGCGCTCCACGCCACGAGCGCCGAGGCCTCGGTGCCGGTCCCGTCGCTCACGCCGTCACCCCCTGCCGCAGCACGAGCGCCCGAGCCACGTGGTCCCGCCGCGGCGACTCGACGCCGTCCAGATCCGCCAGCGTCCAGGCGACCCGGAGCACGCGGTCGAACCCCCGTCCCGTGAGGGTGCCCCTCTCCACCGCGCGGAACAGGTCGGTGGTGACCGCGCGTGAGGTCACGGTCCTGAGCCACGGGCCCGGCGCCCGCGCCGACACCCGGATGCCGAGCTCTGCCAGGCGCGCGGCGCCCGCCGCCCGCGCGGTTGCGACCCGGGAGGCCACCGTCGCCGAGTCCTCGCCGCGCTCGGTATCCGCGGCTCCGACGGGGAGGAGCGCGACCTGGAGGTCGACCCGGTCCAGGAGCGGACCGGAGAGGCGGCCGAAGTACCGGCGTCGCGCGAGCGGCGTGCACTCGCAGCGTGCCCCGGGTGCGCCGAGCTGACCGCAGGGGCACGGGTTCGCCGCGAGCACGAGCTGGAAGCGCGCCGGGTAGCGCACCGCTCCCTGCGCGCGGTGCAGCACGATCTGACCGCTCTCGAGCGGCTGGCGCAGCGTCTCGAGCACCCGCACGGGGAACTCGGGCGCCTCGTCGAGGAAGAGGACGCCCGCATGCGCGCGCGAGATCGCCCCCGGCCGCGCGATCCCGGACCCGCCGCCGACGATCGCGACGGTCGACGCGGTGTGGTGAGGCGCCTCGAGCGGGGGCCGGCGCAGGAGGCCCCCGGCGGCGTCGAACGTCCCGGCGAGCGAGTGGATGCCGGTGGCCGCGAGCGCGTCCGGGTCGTCGAGGGGCGGCAGGATGCCGGGCAGGCGTTCGGCGAGCATCGTCTTGCCGGCGCCCGGCGGTCCGACCATGAGCAGGTGGTGCCCCCCAGCGGCTGCGACCTCGATCGCCATGCGCGCGTCCGCCTGCCCCCGCACGTCGGCGAGGTCGAGGTCGGGCGGCGTGGCGCTCGGCGGCCGTCGCGCGAGCACCGGCTCGACCGCGGCGGGGCTCGCGTCGCCGCCGAGCGCCCGCAGCACGGCCGCGAGGGTCGCCTCGGCACGGACCGTCGCCCCGGGGACCAGCAGCGCCTCGTCCCGGTTCCCCGCCGGCACCACCACGTCGCGCGCACCCGCCTCGACCGCGGCCGCGACCGCGGGGAGGACGCCGCGCACGGGGCGGATCCGTCCGTCGAGGCCGAGCTCGCCGAGGAGCATCAGCCGCCCGGCCCGGCGCGCGTCGATCCGACCGCCCGCCGCGAGCACCGCGGTCGCGATGGCGAGGTCCGTGGTCGAGCCCGACTTGGGCAGCGACGCCGGCGAGAGGTTCACGGTGACCCGGCCGCGCGGCCACTCCATCCCCGAGGACGCGACGGCCGCTCGCACCCGCTCCTTCGACTCCGCGAGGGAGGCGTCCGGGAGGCCGACGATGGTGAAGGCGGGCAGTCCCGCGGCGGCGTGCGCCTCCACGTCGATCACGTGACCGGACAGCCCGGTGAGCACGACCGAGCGGGCCCGCCCGATCATCCGACGTCACGCAGGTGCTCGACCACCGGCGGGCCCGACCGCGGGAGCGTGACCGCGACCACGTCGATGCGGGCGCCGTCGAACGCACGGTCCTGGGACGCGAGCCACGCTCCCGCGAGGAGCCGGAGCCTGCGCAGCTTCGCCGGCGTCACCGCGGCGACGGCGCCTCCGTAGGCCTCGGAGCGCCGGGTCTTCACCTCGACGAACACCGCGTCGCGGCCGTCGACCGCCACCAGGTCGAGCTCGCCGAGCGCGCACCGCCAGTTGGTCGCGAGCACCTCCCAGCCGTGCTCCCGGAGCCGCCGCTCCGCGAGCCGCTCCCCGAACCGCCCCACCGCATCCTTGAGCGCCATGGCACCTCCCGCGACCACGATGCGGGAGCCACCGTTCACCGGCACTCGCAGCGCCCACACCGGTGGACAGCGTCGGCGGCGGGGCCTCCGGGGGACATCGGCGTCCCCCACGCAACGGCGACGACGCCCCGAGGCGACCCTCGCCTCGTCACTCCCAGGCGAGGGCGAGGCGACGGGCCACCGGGGGCGCCACCGAGGATCGCGCGTGGCGGGGGCTACACGGCGACGGCCTCGGGCTCGGTCTCCGGGGCCCGGGTCTCGAGGGTGGTGCGCAGCGGCGCCTCCTTCACGAACAGCAGCAGCGTGAGCGACAGCAGCGCGAGCGGCACGATGTACAGGAACACCGGGGTGAGCGCGTCGTTGTACGAGCTCACGATGATGTCCTGCGCGGCCTGCGGCAGGTCCTGGACGGCGGCGGGCGTGAGCGAGTTGGCGTCGGCGAGCGCGGAGCCGCCGCCGTCCACCCGCTCCGACAGCAGCGCGACCAGGCGGTTGGTGAAGAGGGACCCGACCACCGCGGCTCCGAGCGATGCGCCGATCTGCCGGAAGTAGTTGTTCGCCGCGGTCGCGGTGCCGACCATCGTCAGCGGGAAGGTGTTCTGCACGATCAGCACGAGCACCTGCATCTGCAGGCCCAGTCCCATGCCGAACACGGCCAGGTAGAGGCAGGTCACCCACACCGGCTGCGTGTAGGTCATGGTCGACAGCAGGTACATCGCCACGGCGATGATCACCGAGCCCGCGACCGGGTACCACTTGTACCGGCCCGTGCGGCTGACCGCGCGGCCCACGATGATCGAGGTGGGCAGCATCGCGCCCATCATGGGGATCATGAGCAGGCCCGCCGTGGTCGCGTCCACCTGGGCGACCATCTGGAGGTACGTGGGCATGTAGGCGAGGGTGCCGAACATCGCGATGCCCATGAGCAGGCCCGCGCCCGTGGTGAGCACGAAGTTGCGCTCGCGGAACATGTGCAGCGGCATGATCGGCTCCGCGGCGCGGCGCTCGACGGCGACGAAGGCGGCGCCCGCGATCACGGTGACAGCGACGAGCGACAGGATGACCGGCGAGTCCCAGTCGTACTGGCCGCCGCCCCACGAGGTGAACAGCACCAGCGCGGCGGAGGCGATCGCGATGAGCATCATGCCGGCGATGTCGAGGCGGGGCTTCGCACGACCCTGCGGGTTCGGGTGGAGGAACAGGATGGCCGAGAGGATCGCGATCGCGCCCAGCGGGATGTTGATCCACATGCACCACCGCCAGCCGACGGACTCGGTGAACCAGCCGCCCAGCAGCGGGCCGATCACGGAGGCGAGGGCGAACACGCCGCCCATCACGCCCATGTAGCGCCCGCGCTCACGTGCCGGGACGATGTCCGCGATGATCGCCTGCGACAGGATCATGAGCCCGCCGCCGCCGAGGCCCTGGATGGCGCGGCCGACGATCAGCTCCGTCATGCCCTGCGACAGGCCGCCCACGATCGAGCCGACCATGAACAGCGAGATCGCGATGATGAACAGCGACTTGCGTCCGATCAGGTCGCCGAGCTTGCCGTACACCGGCATCATGATGGTCGCCGCGAGGATGTACGCGGTGGTCACCCAGAGCATGTGGTCGACGCCGTCCAGCTCGCCGACGATCGTCGGAAGCGCCGTCGAGAAGATGGTCTGGTCGAGCGCGGACAGCAGCATGGCCGTCATGAGCCCGACGAAGACCAGCAGGATGCCCCTGCGGTCGGTGGGCGGCTCCGCGTGGGCGCGCGCCGATGAGGTGGTGGTCATGGGTCTTCTTCCTGGGGGGACGTGGCGCGGGTCAGGCGCCGGGGCAGACGATGCGTCGGACGCGGGAGATCGCGTCGTCGACGAGGGCGGCGATGTCGGGGCTGGCGACGTCGGCGGCGGTCCATTCGCGGCCGAGCTGCTGGAAGGCTGACATCGCGATGCCGTGGGTGAGGTGGCCCTCCCGCAGGGCGGCCTCCTCGGACAGGGCGGGGTCGGCGGCGCGCAGGCGGGTCGCCACGGTGGCGGCCACGCGCTCCCTCTTGTCGGCCACGCGGCTCAGCTGCGCGGCGTGCAGCACGGGCTCGCGCGCGAACAGCTCGCGGCGCATGCGCCAGATCTCCATGTCGGGCTCGTTCGCGAGGAACGTGGTCGCGAGCAGCGTCATCAGGTCCTCGAGCACGGTGCCGTCGCCGGCGAGGAACACCTCGACCTGAGCGTCCGTGAGCGGGGCGGGAGGGGCGCCGAGGAGCGCGCTCTCCTTCGAGCCGAAGTAGTTGAAGAACGTGCGGGCCGAGATGTCGCTCGCGTCGCAGATCGCGTCGACGGTGGTGGCGTCGAGCCCGTGCTCGAGGGCCAGCTCGAGGGCCGCGCGCTCGACGCGCCGGGTGCGGCGCAGACGGTTGCGCTCACGCAGGCCCGTCGGGGCCGGGGCGGATGCGGGGGCCGCACCCGCGGCCTCCCGCGACGGTGCAGTGTGCATATTCTGCATTCTTGCAGACTCTGCAAATTTGCGTCAAGTGCACGAATCGTTCGCGCGCCAGAGACCCAGGTCCCGGATCGGGGGCGGCGAGGCGATCGAGGGGGACGATGCGCGGGCGAGGCGCCCGCGGTGCGTCAGCGTCCGCGGAGCTGGCGCAGGTCGGGGAGGTCGTCGTCGCGCGCCAGCTCCTCGATGTTGACGTCCTTGAAGGTGACCACGCGCACGTTCCGCACCAGCCGCGCGGAGCGGTAGACGTCCCACACCCAGGCGTCGGCCATGGTGACCTCGAAGTAGACGTCGCCTCCGGACGCCTTCACCTGCAGGTCCACCTTGTTGCACAGGTAGAAGCGGCGCTCCGTCTCGACGACGTACTGGAACAGGCCCACGACGTCGCGGTACTCGCGGTACAGCGCCAGCTCGGCTTCGGTCTCGTAGTTCTCGAGGTCCTCGTGGCTCACCGGTCCATCATACGAACGCACGCCGCCCGCGCGCGTCACGCCTCGCGCGTCGGCAGCCTCCAGCTGACCCGATGGAGCGGCGACGGCCCGAGCCGCCGCAGCGCGTCCAGGTGGGCCGCGGCCCCGTAGCCCTTGTTGCCGTCCCAGCCGTAGGCGGGATGGTCGGCGTGGGCGGCCGCCATCAGCGCGTCGCGCTCCACCTTCGCGATCACCGATCCGGCGGCGATCGAGGCGCAGGCCCGGTCGCCCTTGACCACCATGGTGACGGGCGGCGCCTCCCACTCTTCCGCATCGTCCCCCAGGCCGCTGAAGAGGTCCGCCGGCGGCGGCGTGAGCCAGTCGTGCGTGCCGTCGAGCAGGACGGCGTCGACGGGCAGCGCGATCTCCTCGAGAGCACGCCTGGCGGCGAGGCGGAGCGCCGCGACGATGCCGACCGCATCGATCTCGCCCGCGCTCGCGTGCCCGACCGCGCGGCCCTCGCCGAAGGTCGAGAGCGGCTCCATGAGCGCCTCGCGACGGGCGGCCGTCAGCAGCTTCGAGTCCGTGAGCCCCTCGGGCCAGGTCTCGCATGGGCCGAGCACCACCACCCCGACCGAGACGGGACCGGCGAGCGCGCCGCGCCCGACCTCGTCGATGCCGGCGACCAGCCGTGCGCCCGCGTCCCACAGCGCGCGCTCGTGGGCGAGCGAGACGGTCACGTCAGTCGTCCTCGGAGACCGCCTGGTCCCCGAAGGGGTTGCCGACGCCGGTGAAGCGGTCGAGCGGCCAGACGACGGCGAAGGTCGTGCCCACGACGTTGGCCCGCGGCACCGCGCCGCCGCCGGGGTCACCCATGTGGGCCCGCGAGTCGGCGCTGTCGTCGCGGTTGTCGCCCATCACCCACAGGTAGCCGTCGGGCACCACCGCGGTGAAGGTGGTGCCGCAGGCGCGCGATCCCTCGGCGATGTAGGGCTCGTCGAGCGCCTCGCCGTTGACCACGACCGGTCCGTCCGGGTCGTCGCAGACGACCGTGTCGCCGGGCAGCCCGATCACACGCTTGATCAGGTGCTCGCCGGCGTCCTCCGGCAGGAGGCCCGTCCACGTGAGGACGTCCTTCACCACCAGGTGCAGCCCGCTCTGCTCCTCGGAGGAGTGGCCGAGCCAGTTGTTCGGGTCCTTGAAGACCACGATGTCGCCGCGTCGCAGCGGCAGCGGATCCGGCCGCCACTTGGTGACGAGGATCCTGTCGCCCACCTCGAGGGTCGGGACCATCGAGGGCGAGGGGATGTAGAACGACTGGAAGAAGAAGGTCTTGATGATCAGCGAGAGCAGCAGCGCGCTCACGATCACCAGGGCGGTCTCCTTGATCCACCCCCACGCACGACGGCCGGCAGACGGATTCCCGTCTGCCGGCGCGTCGTTGGCGGTCGCGATGGTCAGCTCTCGCGCTTCTCGCGGATGCGCGCGGCCTTGCCGCGGAGACCGCGGAGGTAGTACAGCTTCGCGCGACGGACGTCGCCGCGACGGTCGACCTCGATCTTCTCGATGGTCGGCGCGTGGAGCGGGAACACACGCTCGACGCCCACGCCGAACGAGATCTTGCGGACCGTGAAGGTCTCGCCGATGCCCTGGCCCTGACGCGCGATGACGACGCCCTGGAACACCTGGATACGCGAGCGGTTGCCCTCGATGACCTTGACGTGGACCTTCACGGTGTCGCCGGCGCGGAAGGCCGGGATGTCGTCGCGGAGCTGGCCCGCGACCACGTTGTCAAGCTTCTGCATGACTCTCTCTCCTCGTACATGCCACAGGTCACGCACGGTTCTGCCCGAAGGCATTCGATGTGACAGCTGCGTCGCGGGCTGAGCCGGACCCCCTGTGGCAGATCCCGGCGCCGCGCGCACCGAGGATCTATTCTGCCATATCCGGGCGGGACGATGCGAGGGGCGCGGTGCGCGTCATCCTTCCGGGGGCAGCAGGTCGGGGCGGCGGGTCCGCGTGCGCTGCAGCTGCTGCTCGTGCCGCCACTCCTCGATGCGAGCGTGGTGCCCGCTGAGCAGGATGTCGGGCACGTCGTGACCCCGCCAGGTGGCCGGGCGCGTGTAGCTCGGGTATTCGAGCAGCCCGTCCGCGTGAGACTCCTCGACGATCGACTGCGCGTTGCCCATGAACCCCGGGATCAGCCGCGTGACGGCCTCGGTCATGGCGAACGCCGCCACCTCTCCCCCGTTGAGCACGTAGTCGCCGAGGCTGACCTCGAGGACCCGGTGCCCGGCCGCGGCGTAGTGCTCCGCGACGCGCGCATCGATGCCCTCGTAGCGACCGCACGCGAACACCAGCTGCGGCGCCGTCGCGAGATCGGCGGCCAGCGCCTGGGTGAAGAGCGTGCCCGCGGGGCTGGGGATCACCAGCACGCCGCCGGGCTCGAGGACGTCGTCGATCGCCTTGCCCCACACGTCGGGCTTCATCACCATCCCGGCGCCACCGCCGAACGGGGCGTCGTCGACCGTGCGGTGGACGTCCGGGGACCCGTCGGCCTTGAAGGCCGCGTAGTCGCGGAGGTCGTGCACGCGGGTCTGCACCAGCTCCGCCTGCCGCGCCTTGCCCAGCAGCGAGACGTCCAGGACCGAGAAGAACTCGGGGAAGATCGTGATCAGGTCGATGCGCATGGTCAGCCCGCGGTCTCCCCGGTGCTCTCCGGCTCCTCGCCCGCCAGCAGGCCGTAGGGCGGCGTCAGCACCACGCGCCCGCCGTCGAGATCGACCTCGGGCACGAACTCCTCGACGAACGGGATCATCGCCCGGTGACCGTTCGGCTCCTTCACCACCAGCACGTCCTGCGCCGGCATCGAGAGCAGGTCGACCACCTCGCCGACCGGCGCGCCGTCGGGTCGCACCGCCGCGAGTCCCACGAGCTGGTGCACGTACCAGGCGTCGTCCTCGTCGGACTCGGCGCCGTCGAGCGTGAGCTCGACCCCGCGGGCGGCCTCGGCCGCGTCGCGATCGCCGATCTCCGCGAACTGCACGTACCAGCGGCCCGCCTGGACCCGCACCCGCGCCACCGTGAGCGGGCCCGCGGACGCCGGCTCCGTCTCGAACACCTCGCCCGGCACGAGCCTGTCGTCGGGGATGTCGGTCCGGAGCTCGACGGACACCTCGCCCTTGAGCCCATGGGCGCGTCCGATGCGCGCGACGGTCAGTCTCATGGGTCCAGGGTACGGTCCCCGCGGGTCCGGGAGGTCCTCGGCCCTGGCGGAGCGCTCCCCCGCGCGCTAGCGTGGAGAGGCCGGTTACCAGCGGAAAGGATCCTCGATGGCCAGCACCGTCAAGCGCCCTGCGGGTGTGACGTTCGTCGTGATCCTCACCTGGCTGTCCGCGCTGCTCGACCTGGTCGGCGGTGCGATGCTCGTGTGGCTGTCCTTCAGCACCGAGCCGATCGACGTCGACGTCACGGAGCGCCAGCTGCAGATCTACGGAGGCTCCCTGCTCGGGCTCGCACTGGTGACGGCGGCCGTCGCGCTGGGGCTGGCCGCCGGGTCGCAGGTCTCGCGGGTCGCGGTGTACCTGCTCATGCTCGCGCGCATCGTCGTCGCGGGCTACGCCCTCGCGACGCTGGGCGACCTCACCTACTGGCAGGCGATCGGCCAGATCGTCGGCGCCGCCCTCATCATCCTGATGCTGTCGACACCGCGCGCCTCCGCGTTCTTCCGCGGGCCGCGCGCCTAGCCTGGAGCAGAGGCGCGACGACGACGCCGTCGCCTCACCCAGGAGGCGACATGTCCACCGCTGAACGCACCCGACCCGGCAGCGTCATCACCGTCATCATCCTGACGTGGCTGGCCGCGATCCTCGACGTCCTCGGCGGCGTCATCATGATGGCGCTGTCACGCAGCTCGACGTTCACGGACGCCATCGAGGTCAGCGGCGCCACCGTGCTCATCTCGGGGATCGTGTCCGTCGCGGTCGGGCTGGTCACCGGGGCGGTCGCCGCGTTGCTGGGCGCCGGCGCCGCGATGGCCCGGATCCTCGTCTCGGTGGTGATGGTCGTGCGGATCGCCGCCGGCGTCTACAGCCTCGTCCTGCTCGGGACCGGCGGCGCGATGTCGGCCGTCATCACCATCCTGTTCGCGGTGCTCATCCTCGCCCTGCTGTGGAACAAGGCCGCCAACCGGTACTTCGCTCACTGACCTCCCGGACGCGCAGAGGCCCCCTTCCCTGACGGGAAGGGGGCCTCTGCTGCGAGAGATGTCAGGCGACGTCGACGATGTTGACGCGGACGTCGTCCCTGGCGACCGCCTCGACCACCGTGCGGATGGCCGTCGCGGTGCGACCGCGGCGACCGATCACGCGGGGGAGGTCGTCGGGGTGGACCACCACGTTGAGGGTGGTGCCCCGGCGCCCGGAACGCTCGGTCACGCGCACGTCGTCCGGGTTGCGGACGATGCTGCGGACCAGGAACTCGAGCGCGTCGACGACCATGCTTACGCGTCCTCGCCGTCGGTCGCCTCGGCGGCCTCGGCCTCGGGGGCCTCCTCGGCCTTCGCGGCGTCCTTCTTGGCGGCGGCGTCGGCCTTGGCCTTCTCGGCCGCGTCGGCGTGAGCCTTGATCGCGTCGGCGGCGTCGGCCTTGGCGACGGCGCCCTTGACGTTGTTGACGCCCTTCTCACCCTTGAAGGTGGCCCAGTCGCCGGTCAGCTTGAGCAGCGCGGCGACCTGCTCCGTGGGCTGCGCGCCCACCGAGAGCCAGTACTGCGCACGCTCGGAGTCGATCTCGATGACCGAGGGCTCCTCGGTGGGGTGGTACTTGCCGATCTCCTCGATCGCGCGGCCGTCGCGGCGCGAACGCGAGTCCATCACGACCACGCGGTAGAAGGGGGCGCGCTTCTTGCCGAAGCGCTTCAGACGAATCTTGACAGCCATGGCTGTTGCTCCTTGATCATTCGGTGTGAGCCGGCGCTCGCTCCCCTGGGGAAATCAGAGGGGCCGCCGGCAAGACGAATCGGCTCACACGGGTAGAGGGCCGCGATCACCAGCGACCCATTGTGCCAGAACCCGCCCGCCTCGACCAACACGCGGCGCGCTCAGCGCACGCTCGGCCAGCCCGGGGACGTCTGCGCGTCGAAGGTGCCGTCGTACCGCTCCCCCGTCACCACCATCACCTCGAGGCCCCGGTCGAGCGCCGCCGCGACGATGCGCGGGCCGCCTCCCGCGATGGCGGTCGCCCAGGCGTCGGCCTCCGTCAGGTCGGTCCCCGCGACCGACACCTGCTGGTAGTGCCGGGCGACCTCTCCGGTCGCGGGGTCCCAGATGTGATCCACCACCTGCGCCCCGCCCGAGGTCGCGAGAGCGGTGAACGCTCCGCCGAGCGCCACCACGTCGATCACCGCCGTGCCCGTCGGATCGCCCTTGACTCGCGGGTCCGCGATGCCGATCCGCCGGTCCGTCCCCGGCGCGACCAGCACGTCGCCGGAGGCTCCCACCATCCAGCCCGTGCCGCGAGCGCCGTCGAGGTGGCGCGCCGCTCGCGCGACCGCCCACCCCTTGACCAGGCCGGTCGGGTCGACCACGCCGTCGGCGCGGCGGGCGTCGAAGCCGCCCGCCGTCACCTCGCGGAACCACTCGCACGCCTCCAGCACCTCGCGCAGCTCCCGCGGCGCCTCGTCGAGGGTCAGCTCGCCGCGCTCGAGCATCCTGAGGTAGGAGTCCTCCCGCCACCGCGAGAACACGTCGTCCGCCCACTCGAGGGCGGCGTGGAACTGCGCCACGGCCGGCTCGCACGCCTCGGCGTCGGCGTCATCGATCTCGACCACGAACGGCATGGCCATCGAGTGGACGGTGGTGCGGAAGGTCGTCATGCCCGGCATCATCGCAGGCGAACCTGGCAGGCGGCTGGGCGCGCGCTCACAGTCCGGCGCCGGCGAACGCCCCTTCGACGGACTCGAGGAAGCCCGGCGAGGTGAAGCTGGCGCCGGACACGTGGTCCACGTCCCACGTCTGCGCCGCCAGCACGCGCGCGGCGAGCTCCGGCACCGCGGCGGCGTTGATTCGGACGGACTCGGCGTCCTGGGTCCCCGCCGCGAGCGCCTCGACCGCGGTGACGGTGCCGTCGACCACGGTGATGCGGGCCTGATAGTCGCCCCTGATGTTGGTCACGACCGGGCCGTCGACCACGACCGCATCGGCGTCGCCGCCGTCGGCGGTCGACGTCGGATCGGCCGTCGGATCGGCTGTCGGCTCAGCCGTCGGATCGGCCGTCGCGGCGCCGTCCGGCTCGGCCAGGTTCAGGTCGGGCAGCTCCTTGGGCGACACCGCCCAGCCGGCGCCCACGATCGCGACGCAGCCGCCGGCGACGATCACCGCACGCGACGCACGCATCGTCCACCTCCCGTCACCAGCCGAACCTCTCCTCATGGATGGCGTGCCGGGGCACCCCGGCCGCCCGCGCATCGTCCCGCACCCGCGCGGTCCAGGCGGGCGGGCCGCACACGTACACGTCACGGTCGGCGACGTCGGTCACCAGCGAGGCGAGCGTCTCGCCTGCCGCCGTGCCCCACCCGGTGGATGCCCGCGGCCCCTCCACGACGTGCAGCGCGACGCCGCGCTCCGCCGCGAGGGCGGCGACCTCGTCGAGCAGGGGCGCCTCGGACCGCGAGCGGACCCGGTAGATCAGCGCGGCGGGAGCGTCGTCGCCCTCGAGCAGCGCGCGCATGGGCGTGATGCCGATCCCCGCCGCGACGAGCACCGCGCCCGGCGCATGCGCGCTGTCCTCGGTGAAGACCCCCAACGGACCCTCGGCGACCACGCGGGTGCCGGGGCGCAGGGCGGCGAGGCCGCGCGAGTGATCGCCGGACGGCTTCACGGTGAGCCGCAGCGTGTCGGCCTCCGGCGCCCGCGACAGCGAGTACGGGTGCGCCTCGGTCCAGCGCTCCCGGTCGAGGAACCGCCACAGCATGAACTGGCCGGGACGGGCGCGGAGGCGGTCGAGGCCGCGACCCGCGAGCACGATGCTGGTGGACCCGTCCGCGAGCGGCTCCACCGACGCCACCCGCAGGCCGTGGGCGGAGGTCCGGATCGCCGGCACGACGATCCGCCAGAGCAGGAACGAGCCCAGGGCGAGCACGTAGAGCACGAGCCAGAACCACCACGCGGCACCCGCGTCGCGGAAGGTCGACCCCTCGAGGAACTGGTGCGGCACCGCCGCGGCCACTCCCACGTACACGAGGAGGTGGACCGCGTGCCAACGCTCGTACCGCCAGCGCCGGCGGACGGCGACCAGGGAGGTCGCGGCGATCACCAGGAAGATCCCCAGCGCCGCCTGCGCGGCGATCATGAACCATCCCAGCTCCCAGAACGCGGCGCTCTGGGACAGCACCGAGTGCCCGTCGTACTGCGCCGACACCACCGTGATGATGCCGGCGTGGACCAGCATGAGGATCACGACGGGCTTGCCGAGGCGCGTGTGGACGGCGGCGACGCGATCGTGGCCGAAGGCGCGCTCGACGAAGGGCGCGCGCGAGATCAGCGTCATCTGCACGAGCACCAGGATCGCGGCGACGATGCCGGTGAGGCGTCCCGCCGCATAGATCCCGTCGAGCGCCGAGGTGGCGAGGAGCGCGCCGTCTGCGATCGCGAACGCGATCCCGATCGCGCACAGCAGGTAGATCGAGCCCTCGAGCCCGTCACGCCACCACGAGCGCGCCGCCTGGCGACGCGCGTAGGTCGCGTGGGTCATCGTGCCTCCGGGGTCGATCGGCAGCGGGTTCCGTCACATCCTACGAAGGCGGTGCCGCGTTCCGGCAACCGTGCTCAGCCGGGACGTCTCTTCGCGGCGGTCGACGGGGTCTCCGCTCACGGGAGCGCCAGGACGATCACCGGCGACGCCGCCCCGGTGTCACCGTCGGCGTCCCGGATCACGGCGACGAGGTAGTTGTACCCGCCCTCGGTGACGGAATCGGTGAGCGTCACGGGGATGTCCACGCTCCCGCTCGTCACGGTTCCGGAGATCACCTCGACCACGACCGCGCTGTTGATCTCGTACGGATCGACGTCGACGCCACCGCCGGACTGCTCGAACATGGCGCCCTCGACCCGCAGGAGCTCGTACGTCGCACCGGCGGGGCCGGTGAGCGTGACGGTCTGCGCCACATCGGTCACGTCCGCCGGTCCGGCCCCGACGCCGGCCACCGAGATGGTCGGTGCGGCGGCGGCGTCAGCCTTGGCGATCGCGATCGCGCCCCCGTCGCTGCCGTCCGAGAAGAGCGTCGCGACGTGGGTCTCGCCGTTGGAGAACGTCATGGTGACCGTCGCGCCCGTCAGCTCGAGCCCCGAGACGGATCCCGACTCGCCTGGCCCGGGCGAGCCCGTGCCCTTGATGCTGGTCGGGTCGATGTCCACCTGGAAGCCGAACGCGTAGGCGCCCGAGCCATCGTCACCCTCGTCGAAGTCGTCGAACTCGAGGTGCAGCGTGCGGAAGCCGTCCTGGTACGGATCCAGGAAGGCATCGGTGAGCGGCTGCGGCGCGTCCGGCCCGCAGTTCTCACCGGAGATCAGCTGCGTGGTCAGGCCCGTAGCCGCGGCGCCCGAGTTGGGAACGAAGCAGACATCGGTGTTGTCGCCCGCGGTGGTCCCGTCGTCCGGGTCGAAGACCAGATCGGGGAGGATCGCCGTCGACAGGTCGAACTCGACGGAGGTGAGGAGCACGCCGGGGTCGCTCTCGTTCGTGATCTGGATCGTGTTCGTCCCCCACGTCGACGTGTTGAGCGCGCCGCCGGGCGTGACCTCGACCCGTGCCTGGGCGATCGGGGCCGGGTCCACCGGCGGGTCCGGGTCCACCGGCGGGTCCGGGTCGACCGGCGGGTCGGTCGGGGTCACGAAGAGATCAGTCCAGGCGGCGTCGAACGGCTCCGCGGCGCCGCGCGAGGTCGCGATGATGCCGGCCGCGAGGGTCGACGCAGGATCGCCGGTCTCGAGGTACGCGGGGCCGTCGAACCACGACATCGGGATGGTCATCTCCGGGAGCACCACCGGCGTGCCGTCGTCGACCACGTAGGACGGCACCACGGTCGCCTCGGTCGTCCCCGGCGTGACGTCGAGGATCAGCCCGACGTATGCGGCGTCGACGGCGTCGGGAGCAGCGGGCGCGTTGACCTCCACGACCGTGTCGTCGACCTCCTTGAGCGCCTGGATGACCACTCCACCGTCGTAGGCGAGCGCGAACCTCAGATAGTTCGACTGCGTGCCGTCACCGATGAACACCCCCTGCGCCGCGAAGTCCTGTGCCGCGCCGGCGAACGCGGGATCGGTGCTCGCGAACGACGGCGCCGCGATCGTGGTCTCGACACGGAAGGGCGTGCCCGCCGTGTCGACACCCACCTGCAGAGCGTCCATCTGGTCGTTGCCGCCGGCGAACGCGTCGCCCTCCTTGACCTCGTTGATCTGGATCAGCGGCGAGGTGCCGCCCCAGATCACGTCCGTCCGGTTGAGCAGGTCGAGGTAGTCGTCACCCGCGCCGGCGCCCTTGTCGGTGGCGTTCACCATCAGACCGGTGAGCCCCGCACCCTCGAAGCCGCCCGCGTTCTGGGTGGCGTCGAACGTGAGGAGGATCTCGGTGGTCCCCACGCCGTTGGTCGGGTCCACCTGGAACGGGTCGACCACGTCGGCCAGGCCGTCGTTGTCGTCGTCGGGGTCCGTGACGTCACCGATCAGGTCGCCATCGAAGTCCGGCGGTCGCGACCCGTTGTTGCACGGCGCCGTCCCGCTCGCCACCTCGTCGGCGTTCGTGTAGCCGTCGCCGTCGCTGTCCGCAGCCGGGTCCGACGGGTCGCACGCCGCGCCGCCCGCGGGCTCCCACAGCACGATGCTCGCCGCCGCCTGGTAGGCGACGGCCGCCACCAGGCCCGGGAACTCCTCGTCGTCGCCCTGCGCGACCACGTCGAGCGGGTAGGCGCCGAAACCGGAGAACAGCTCGACCTTCTGCGTGGTGAGCGACAGCCCGTCCGCCGACGGGATCATCGCCCAGATCACACCGTTGCCGGTGTAGGAGGCCGTCAGCAGCGCCCCCTCGAGCGCGCCCCCGAAGACCGACGAGGCGGTGTACTCGGTGATGCCGTTCGTCGAGGAACCGAAGGTCGTGAGCGCGCCGTCCAACCCGGCGGGCAGGTACTCGCACTCGCGCGGATCCTGGTACCAGGCCCCCGGGATGGCCGCTCCGAAGTTCTCGACGCCGTCGGGCAGCCCGAGGGGGTTGCCGCGAGTGACGTTCGGGTGCCCACCGTAGTCGCCGGCGTTCGCCCGATGAAGCTGGTCGGGCTTGGTCGTTCCGCCCGCGGCGTACGACGAGTCGACGCACAGGCCGTTCTCCACCGTGGCGTCGCCCGCCCCCGTGATGTCGTCGTCGACGTAGCTCGCGCTCGGGGCGTGCCCCCAGCCACCGTTCGGCCCGTTGTCCACGGTGAAGAAGTTGCCGTTCTCGGTCAGCACCACGTCGTAGGCGTTCCGGTAGCCGGGCGAGTGGATCTGGACGGGGCCGCCCTCGATCAGCATGGCCATGTTGGCGCCGCCCTGCCCGCCCCACGGCATGACGCCCGCGCCGGGGTTGGGGCCGGAGCTGATCGTGGGCAGGAGGTACTTGTAGTCGACACCGTCGATGGTCTGCGTGGGCATCGCGTCGATGGCGCCGAGGTCGATGCTCAGGATCGCGGAGCCGAGCGCGTACTCGGGGAGCTGGTCCATGTTGTTCGAGCGGGCACCCTGGTTGGTGTTGCCACCCGAGGTGATGTACGCCATGTTGGCGCCCGGATCGATCTGGATGCCGCCGAGCATGTGGTCGTGCTGGGAGCGCGGAAGGCCCGCGACCAGGACGAGGTGCTCCCATGAGCTGCCCGTCCACGAGACCCGCGAGAGCGCGCCCGAGTTGGTGTCGATGGCGGTTCCGCCGTTGATCATCGGGTGGTTCGAGGTGACGTAGATGACGGGGTTCGCCGCGGTGCCCTCCACGAGGATGCCGAGGATCACCCTGCCGGTCATGGTCGGCTGCGCCGTGCCCTGGTCATCGTGGTTCGGGATCTCCTTCACCACGTCGATCTGCTCGCTGGCGGTGACGACGTAGGTCCCCGGAACGCTGTAGTCGGTACCCTGCTCACGCTCCACCGTGTAGGCGAAGATCGTCCCGTCGATCTGCGCGACGTAGAGCCTGCCGTCGGGACCCCAATCGAGGGTGGTCGCGGACTGCGACACCTCGCCGCCGAGCTGCGACTGGTTCCACGAGAGCGCGTCGATCGACAGATCCGTCACGCCCACACCCGACAGCGGCACGATCAGGCTGCCCGTCTCGCCGTCACGCTCGTAGTCGAACGTGGCGGTGGCGGAGTGCGACGCCACGCTCGACGGATCGAAGGCGAGGTCGACCGTGGCTCCCGCTCCTGGCGCGATCGCCGCGCCCGGCAGCGCGCCCGCGGAGAACTGCGGGTCGGAGACGGTCACGCCCGTGATGGTCACCGCGCCCTCGCCCGACGCGCCCGTGTTGAGGAGCTGCACCGGCACGGTGTTGCTGCCGCCGTCCACGAGCGTGTCAGGGAAGGTCACCGCATCGGGGTCGGCCGCGAGCGCGTCGGCGATCGGCGTCGACTCGGCGCCCGTGCCCGTGAGCGCGACATCGACCTCGCCGGAGCCCGCGGAGCTCGAGTACGCGACCGTCATGGTGGCGGTGTCGACGCCCGTCGCGGTCGGCGCATAGGTGACAGCGACCGACGAGGACTGTCCCGGCGCGATCGACGAGACGCTGGGAGCGCCCGTCGAGAACACCAGGTCCGGCGAGACGGTGATCGCGTCGATCGTGATGTCCGGGTCGCCCGCACCGCCCGTGTTGACGAGGTCGATGGACGCGCTCGAGGATCCACCCACGATCGCCGAACCGAGGTCGAGCGATGTGGCTTCGGGGATCAGGACGCCCGGCTCGGGGACCGTCTCGACGATCTCGATGGCGTTGATCAGCGGGTTCTCCACGATCCCGGTGAAGCCGATGTCGACCGCGCCGTCCGAGTACACAGGGATGGCGAACATGTGCCCGACCTGGTGGCCGAACTGCGCCGACAGGTCGATGGCCGACAGCTCCGGCGGCACCACGCCGTCGATGCTGATGTCGAACACGCGCTGGCCGGGCTGGGAGGTCCCGCCCCACCCGTTCGCCGCGTAGAGGCGCACCTCGACCCACGTGCCCGCGGGCACGTCGAACGAGTAGGCCATGGTGCTCGTCGTGTCGTACCGCTCGGACGAGAAGACCTGCGGCGGGGTCGTCGCCGGCACCGACGCGTCGGGAGTCGAGTTGACGGAGATGCCGCCGTTCGAACCCGCGGCCACCAGGTAGTCGGACGGGATCGAGCTCGTGTCGATCTGCCACGGAGGGCCGTCGTCCAGGGCCGCAAGCGTCGCTCCGCCCGAGTTCACGCGGTACAGCACCGTGCCGGAGGACAGCACGGGCACACCGGTGCCGGAGAGCGGCACGCTCACCGTCTGCGGGGCTCCGGAGCCCTGGTAGTCCACCACGAGCGAGCCGCTCACCGGGCCGTCGCTCGACGGCGCGAACGTGACGTCGAGCGAGACGCTGTCGCCGCCGGCGACGGATGTGCCCGTCAGGTCCGGATCGATCGCGAAGTCGTCACCGGCGCTCACCGACAGGATCGTCAGCTCAGGGTCGCCGACGGCGCCCAGGTTGGTGAGTGCGAGCGTCTGCGCCGCAGACGTGTCTCCGACCGTCACACCGCCGAAGGACAACGCGTCGGGGGTGGCGGCGAGGATGCCGTCGTAGGAGGTGAGGTCGGTGATCTCGATACCCTTGAGCGCCGGGTTCTGCGCCACGTGCAGGAACACCAGGTCGAGCGTCGAGTCCGTGGCGGTGAACTCCACGGTGCGCGCCATCGCGCCGGCCGCGCCCGCCTGGGCGAAGGCGTCGATGCCGTCGAACTCAGCCGGGACCGCACCTTCGAGCGAGACGTCGAACACGCGCTCGCCCACCGTGTCGATGCCCGCGTACAGCTCCGCGAACAACAGGCTGACCCGGTACGTGGAGCCCACCGTCACCGGGAAGGCCCAGGTCATCTCGTCCCCGCCGGAGTTGTCCCAGCGCTCGGTCTCGAACACCGCCGCCGCGGCGCTCGCCGGCACGCTCGCGTCGCTCATGTCGATCGGACCTGAGTACGCGCTGCCCGCTCCCAAGGCGTACGTGTTGTTGCTGCCACCGACGCGGTACGGCGAGAGCGACGCGCCCGAGTCGGCACCCCAGTCGGGGCTCGTGCCGTCCGCGGCGGCCACCAGCGGGCCGCCCACGTTGATGCGGTACACCACGTTCTCGACCGGCGCCGAGCCGGCCTCACCTGTGCCGGCGAGCGGCACCACGAGGCTGGCGGTCTCGCCATCCCGCTCGTAGTCGATGGTCGCGGTGGCGGTCTGGCTGCCTGCGGCAGCGGGATCGAAGGTGAAGTCCACGTCCGTCGTGGCACCCGGGTCGATCGCCGCGACCGGCAGGGCGCCACCGCCGAACTGCGCGTCGGAGATGGTGATCGCCGTGACGGTGATGGCCGACTCGCCCACGGCGCCGGCGTTCGCCAGCTGCACGGACACGGTGCTCAGGCCGCCGTCGACCAGGGTCGCGGGGAAGGTCACCGACGCGGGGTCGGCCGTCAACGCGCTGCCGATCGGCGTCGGCTCGACACCGGACCCGCTGAGCGGCACCTCGACCGTCGCGGCGCCCGCGGTGCTCGAGTACGCGACGGTGAGGGTGTCCGAGTGCGCCCCCGCGCCGGTCGGCGCGTAGGTGACGTCGAGCGCGACGGTTCCGCCCGGGCCGACCACCGTGGTGCTCGGCGCGCCGGCGGAGAAGTCCGTACCCGTGGCCAGGGTGATCGAGTCGATGGTGATGGCCGGGTCGGGCACGACCCCGACGTGGGTGAGGGTGAGCGCCTGCGGCGCCGAGGAGACGCCGACGTTCACGGCTCCGAAGTCGAGCGCGGCGGGGGACGCGGCGAGAGCGACCTCGCTGGACGAGATCTCGACGATCTCGATGCCCTTGAGCGCGGGGTTCTGCGCGACATGGAGGAACTCGAGGTCGAGCGTGCCGTCCGCCGCAAGCACCTCGACGGTGCGCGCCATGGCGCCGGTCGCACCCGCCTGGGCGAACGGGTCGATGCCGGAGAACTCGGTCGGCACCGCACCGTCCACCGAGACGTCGAACACGCGCTCGCCGACCTGGTCGATGCCCGAGTACAGCTCCGCGAACAGCAGGCTCACCCGGTACGTGGAACCGACCGTGACCGGGAACGCCCACGCCATCTCGGTGCCGCCCGAGTTGTCGTAGCGCTCGGTCTCGAACACCTCGGCGGGCGCGCTCGCGGGCACGCTTCCGTCGCTCATGTCGATCGGGCCGGAGTACGCGCCTCCACGCCCGAGCCCGTACGTGTTGTTGCTGCCGGCCACGCGGTACGGCGAGGTGGACCCGCCCGTGTCGGCGCTCCAACCGGGGCTGGACCCGTCCGCGGCGGCCACCGCGGGGCCGCCCACGTTGATCCGGTACACCACGTCCTCGAGGAGCGCCGCGGACGTGGGGCTCGCCTGTACGACCAGCGCTCCCAGCAGCAACACCAACAGCGTGGCGGCCCAGCCCGCCCTCATGGACTTCCGCGTCGTCATCGTGGCCATGTTTCTCCCCCCAGAACCCAGGCTCGACTCGAACCTAGCGAAGATGGGGGTTTGTCCACAAGATGCAGTTTTTCCGATTTGACCGCTACGGCGAGCGGCCGGCCGCGGGAGGCGCGGGGTTCTGCGCACGGGGACGTCGCGCCGAGGCCTCGCGCTCGCGACGCCGTCGGCGTCGGATCAGCGGGTCAGGACCGCCCGCCTCACCAGGAGAACTCCTCGGCGTGCAGGTGCTTCTGTGAGAGTCCCGATGCCTCGGCGTCGGCGAACAGACTCTCGACCCACGCCGTCGGCCCGCACGCGTAGACGTCGGCGTCGGCGATGTCGGGGACCAGCTCCGCGATCCGGACAGGGTTCTCGGCGGGGCTCCACCCGTCACCGCGGGGGCCCGTGAGAACGTGCACACGGGCGCCTCGTTGCTCGGCGATCGCGATCACCTCGTCCAGGTGGGGCGCCTGCTCGATGCTGGACGCACGGGCGATGACCGTGCAGCGACCAGGATCGATGTCGGCGGTCTCGAGGAACGCCAGGATGGGCGTGATGCCGATGCCCGAGCCGGCCAGCACGAGGTGGTCGCCCGTGCGGGTCTTCTCGGTGAACACGCCGAGCGGCCCCTCGACCATCACCGTGGTGCCGATCTTGAGCTCGTTCATGCGCGCCGAGTGGTCCCCGAGCGGCTTGACCGTGATGCGCATCCAGCGGTCCAGCGGGGCGCGCGACAGCGAGTACGGATGCGCCTCGCCCCACAGGTCCTTCTGCAGGAAGCGGAAGAGGAAGAACTGGCCGGCCTCCGGCCTCATCCGGAGCAGGTCGCGCCCCGTCAGGGTGATGACCGTCGAGCCGTCGGCGAGCGTGTCGATCGCGGCCACCGAGATGCGGTGCCGGAAGTACCGCACCAGCGGGCGGACCACGCGGTACGCGATCAGCCCTCCCACCGCCACGGTCCACAGCGTGAGCCAGTACCACCAGGCGAAGTCCATGGCCATGAAGGTCTCGCCGTCGGTGAACTGATGCGGGATGGCGAGGCCGACCGCGATGTAGCTGAAGATGTGGACCGCGTGCCAGTTCTCATACCTCCAGCGCGAGCGGACCAGCGCGAGCGAGGTCACCACGACGATCGTGAGCACCGCGAACCCGGCCCACGCGAGGAACATCGGGCCGCCGTACGCGACGATCAGCTGCCACGTCTGGTCCCAGATCCCGGTCTGGGTGGGCAGCGCGTAGCCCAGCACCAGGGTGACGATGTGCGCGAGCATGACCAGGAAGCCCATGCGTCCCAGCTGCCCATGAAGGCGCGCCGCGCGGTCGTGACCGACCACGCGCTCGACCACCGGCATGCGCGCGATCAGGATGAGCTGGCCCATGATCATGGTCGACGCGACGATCCCGGTGATGCGGCCCATGGTGACGAGGAACCCGGAGAGCGACGTCACGTCGACGGTGCCCGAGGAGAGCATGAAGGCGAGCGAGCCCACCCCGACGAGCCAGAGCGCGGCCTCGACGGAGTCCTTCCAGCGGCTGCGGCGGGCGGCCCGCCGGCGGCGCTCATCGCGCTTGCGGCGCGCCTCCTCCTGCCCGGTGGCGGGGACGGCCCAGCTCAGCGAGGTCATGCCAGACCCGCCGCCTGCATCGCGGAGAGCACGGCCTCCTCGACGCCCTCGGACGTGTAGCTCGCGCCGGAGATGTAGCCGACGTCGGTCGACTGCGCCTCGAGGATGGCGTCCTCGAGCTGGGGGATCGCGTACTCGTTGATCTGCTGCGACTTGTGATCGGCCTCGCCGTCCTGCAACCAGGTGATGGCGGTCATGACGCCGTCCACCACCGTGATCTCGGCCTGGAAGTTCCCGTACCTCGTGGTCACGGCGGAGCCGTCGAACGTACCCGAGACGCTGGTCGTCGAACCCGTCGAGGTATCGGTGGACGCGTCCGTCGACGTGTCGGTCGAGGTATCGGTGGAGGTGTCCGTCGAGGAGCCGGTCGAGCTCTCCGTCGACGAACTCGCCTCCGGCGTGGCCTCGGTGGTGGCGGTCGAGTCGCTGGTCGTCGTCGAGTCCGACGTGTCGAGGGTGGCGGCCTCGGCGGTGGAGGTGGTCGTCGACTCTCCGCCGGAGAAGAGGCCCGACCCGCTGGCGGCGCCGGCCGTCAGCAGCACGGCCGAGAGGCCCGTGACGATGATGCCTGAGGATCGCTTCATGACACCAATATCACCGCCTGCCCCTGAGAGGACTCACAGGCGGACCTCAGAGTTCGCTGGGACGCGGCGGGGTCACACCAGCGCGCCGCGCAGCATGACGTGCCGCGGCGACGCGAGGGCGGCGATGTCCACCCGCGGATCGGCAGCGTAGACCACCAGGTCCGCAGGCTCGCCCTCCTCGAGCACGGGGGCGCCGAGGAAGGCCCGTGCGCGCCATGAGGCGATCGCGACCACCTCGTCCGCGGGGATGCCGGCCTCGACCAGCAGCGCAGCCTCGTCCGGCAGCACCCCGTGCCCGATGGTGCCGCCCGCATCGGTCCCGACCAGGAGGGGGACCCCGGCCTCGTGCATCGCGCGGACGTGGGCGAAGCGCCGCTCGTGCATCGCGCGCATCCGGGCGGAGTAGGCGGGGAACTTCTCGGCACCCTGCTCGGCGTAGCCCTCGAAGTTCGCCACCTGGAGCAGCGTCGGGACCACCGGGATGCCGCGGCGCACGCACTCCTCCACGTGCTCCGGCTGAAGACCGGTGCCGTGCTCGATGCAGTCGATCCCGCCGTCGAGCAGCGCGTCCGCGGCCTCGGTCGCGAAGGTATGGGCGGTGACCCGCGCGCCTTGCTCGTGCGCGGCGGCGATACCCTCCGCCAGCACGTCGGCGGGCCACAGCGGGGTGAGGTCGCCGGCGTCGCGGTCGATCCAGTCGGCGATGATCTTGACCCAGCCGTCGCTCTTGCGCGCCTCCTCCGCCATCACCGCGGGCAGGTCGGAGACCTCGATCTCGCGGGCGTAGTACCGGAGGTACCGCTTGGGGCGCGCGATGAATCGCGCGGCGCGGACGATGCGCGGGGCGTCGGCGACGGCGTCGAGGAACCGGGTGTCGGTGGGCGAGCCCGCGTCGCGGATCAGCAGCGTGCCGGCGTCGCGGTCGACCATCGCCTGCTTGAGCGCGAGATCGCGGTCCACCTCGCCCCCGCTGTCGAGTCCCACGTGGCAGTGGACGTCGACCAGCCCGGGCACCACGACGCCGTCCAGGGTCGCCGTGACCGGGGCCGCGGGCTCGCGGTAGGTGATGCGGCCGTCCACCACCCAGGCACCGTCGCGGACGTCTCCGTCGCCCGCGAGGACCGGTCCCGAGAGGCGGATCGCCACGTCAGCGGCCCAGGTACTTGCCGAGACCCTCGCCGAGCGAGGCGCGGTCGACCTCCTGCGGCGCCGGCTGCCCGATCCCGAAGGCGGAGCCCGCCTGCTGCGAGGGACCGTTCACCGCCCGATCGCGGGCGGCCGCCTCCTGCTGGGCGCGCTTCGCCGGGTTGCCGGACTTGCCCTTCACCTTGCGCTGCGGGGCCTGCTTGCCCTTCGACTTCTTCCCGCCGGGGAGACCGCCGAAGGCGCCCGGGCCCCCGCCGGCGCCCGGCATCGCGGGCATGCCGCCGCCCCGCGACATCGCGCGCATCATCTGCTGCGCCTGCTCGAACCGCTTGATCAACGAGTTGATCTGGGCGACCGACGTGCCGGATCCCGCGGCGATGCGGGTGCGACGCGAGCCGTTGAGGACCTTGGGGTTCTCGCGCTCGAGCGGCGTCATGGACTGGATGATCGCCTCGGTGCGCACCAGCTCGCGCTCGTCGAAGTTCTCGATCTGGTCGCGGACCTGGCCCATGCCGGGAAGCATGGTGAGCATCTTCTTCATCGAGCCCATGTTCTTGAGCTGCTGCATCTGCGACAGGAAGTCCGCAAGCGTGAAGTCCTCGCCCTTGCTGACCTTCTCCGCCATGCGCTCGGCCTCGGCCTGGTCGAACGTGCGCTCGGCCTGCTCGATGAGCGTGAGGATGTCGCCCATGTCGAGGATCCGCGACGCCATCCGGTCCGGGTGGAAGACCTCGAAGTCGTCGAGCTTCTCACCCGTCGACGCGAACATGATCGGGCGGCCCGTGACCTCGGCGACCGACAGCGCGGCACCGCCGCGCGCGTCGCCGTCGAGCTTGGTGAGCACCACGCCCGTGAAGTCGACGCCCTCCTGGAAGGCGGTCGCGGTGGCGACGGCGTCCTGACCGATCATCGCGTCGATGACGAACAGCACCTCGTGCGGCTCGACCGCCTTGCGGATGTCGCCGGCCTGACGCATCAGCTCCTGGTCGATGCCGAGCCGGCCCGCGGTGTCGACGATCACGACGCTGTGCTGGCGCTGCTCGGCCTCCTTGAGACCCTTCTTCGCCACCTTGACGGGATTGCCGCGCGGGCGCTCGTCCTCGCGGGTCACGCCCGGCTCGGGTGCGAACACCGGCACGCCGGCGCGCTCGCCGACCACCCGGAGCTGGGTGACGGCGTTCGGGCGCTGCAGGTCCGCCGCGACGAGCAGCGGCGTGTGGCCCTGCTGCTTGAGGTGATGGGCGAGCTTGCCCGCGAGCGTGGTCTTGCCCGCGCCCTGCAGACCCGCCAGCATGATCACGGTCGGGCCGTTCTTCGCGAACCGCAGCGGGCGGGACTCGCCGCCGAGGATCGCGATGAGCTCCTCGTTGACGATCTTGACGACCTGCTGTCCGGGGTTCAGGGCCTGCGAGACCTCGATCCCGAGCGCGCGCTCGCGGATGTTGCCGGTGAACGTCCGCACCACCGGCACGGCGACGTCGGCGTCGAGCAGCGCGCGGCGGATCTCGCGGATGGTGCCGTCGATGTCGGCCTCGGAGAGGCGACCCTTGCCCCGCAGATTGCGGAACGTCTCTGTCAGGCGATCGGAGAGGTTGGCGAACACGGAAATCCCTTCACAACGTGCGCACCAGCCTACCGTCCCCCACCGGCCTCCCCCGTGGCCAGCGCCCGCCGGGCGCGATCGGTGAGCGAGTCGATCAGCTGCGCGCGCCAGGCCGTCCACGCCTTCGGGCCCGCCGCCTTGGAGTCGGCCTCGGTGAGCGCCCGGAGCAGCTCGAGCAGGTCCGCGCGGTGGTCGACGGCCTCGAGCAGGCGCGCCACCGTCTCGGGGGCCTCGGGGTCCTTGGTGGTCGCGAGCGACGCGAGCGTGAGGTGCTCGCGGACGAGCCTCTCGAGGTCCGCCGCAGAACCCTCCGACAGGCCCATGCGGGAGGCGATGCGCGGGATGAGCGCCGCGCCGTCCATCGAGTGGTCGGTCGCGCCGGCGCGCTTTCCGATGTCGTGGAACAGGGCGGCCAGCAGCAGCAGGTCCAGCTGCGGGACGCCGCGACGGTGCCGTCCCGCGAGCACCACGGCCTCGAGGTTGTGCCGGTCGACCGTGAACACGTGGATCGCGCTGCGCTGCGGACGGTTGCGGACCCCGTCCCACTCGGGGATCCACCGCACCACCTGGCCCCAGAGGTCGACCGCCTCCCAGACGCCGACCAGGTGAGAGCTGGAACGGAGCAGGTCGCGGAGGTGCTGGCGCGCCTCGGACGGCCACGGCTCGGGAAGGTCGGGGGCGCGGCGCATCGACTCGAGCAGCGTCGGCGTGAACGTCAGCCCGGTGGTAGCGGCGACGGCGGCGGCGCGCAGCGGGAGCAGCGCGTCCTCCTCGACGGGGTGATGCGGCGCCAACGCGAGCTCGCCGTCGACGTCGATCAGGCCGGGAGCGACCGAGACATGGCGGGGCGCGGCCGCGCGCCGGCGCGCCAGGAACGCGCGGCTGCCGACGCCGGACCGCTCGAGGGAGCGGCGCGCGCCGCGCTCGGTCGTGTCCAGCGCGAACGCGACCGTCCGCCCGGCCTCGGCCAGACCGGCCAGGAGGTCGTCGGGGTCGTCGAAGCCGACCCGCTCCGCGACCTCCGGCGCCAGGTGGCGGCCCAGGACGTTGACCGCGCGGCCCGACTCCATCTGGATCGCGTCGCGGACGTCCATCAGGAAGTCGCCGGCGGCGTCGACGGCGCCGTGCGGGCGGTCGGTCAGCCAGGTGGCGGAGAGCGCCGTGAGGCTCGTGAAGTCGCGCATCCCGCCGCGCGCCTCCTTGAGGTTCGGCTCGATCAGGTACGCCAGCTCGCCATGCCGCTCGGCGCGGGCGCGCGAGGCCGCCAGGAGGTCGGGCAGACGCTTGCGCGACGCCGCGCGCCAGTCCTGGTAGATGTAGGTGCGAGCCTGCTGGATCACCTGCTCGTCACCGGCGATCGCGTGCAGGTCGAGCAGCCCGGCGGCTGCGGCGAGGTCCTTCTGCGCCACCTGTCGGCACTCCGTGAGCGTGCGGGTCGAGTAGTCCAGCTCGAGACCCTCGTCCCAGATCGGGTACCAGAGGCTCTGCGCGAGGTCGGCGACGGTCTGCTTCGCGTGGGTCGATCCGTCGTGCAGGATCACCAGGTCCAGGTCCGACGCCGGACCGAGCTGGTTCCGGCCGAGCGACCCCACGGCGCCGAAGGCGATCCCCGACTCCAGGCCCGGGGCGTGCTGGAGCCAGTGCTCGCGGAGCCGCGCGAGCACGAACGCGGTCAGCTGCTGGCGCCGCTCGCGACCGGGGACGTTCTCGGCATAGAGCTTCTCGGCGAGCTCCCGGCGGACGCGCTTGAGGTCCCGCACCCCCAGGGGGTGCGGGACCTCAGCGTCGGAGCCGTCACGTGCAGGGACGTCACGGCCCGACATGGATGGAGCGGAGTCCCTTAGAGGGCGTCCGCGCCGTGCTCGCCGGTGCGAACACGCGCGACGTCGTCGACGGGGACGACCCACACCTTGCCATCGCCGATCTTGCCGGTCTGCGCGGCCGAGACGATCGCCTCGGTCACGGTGGCGGCGTCGGCGTCGTCCACGAGGACCTCGAGACGGGTCTTCGGGACCAGGTCGACCGTGTACTCGGCGCCACGGTAGACCTCGGTGTGGCCCTTCTGGCGGCCGTAGCCGGCAGCCTCGGACACGGTGACGCCCTTGACGCCCGCGGCCTCGAGGGCCGCACGGACCTCGTCGACGCGGTGGGGCTGGATGATTGCGGTGACCAGCTTCATGGTTACTTGACCTCCTCGTAGGCGGTCTCGCCGTGAACGGCGAGGTCGATACCCGACACCTCAACATCCTCGCTCACACGGAGACCCATCGTGTACTTGATGAGCAGACCGATGATGAGCGTCGCGATCGCCGAGTAGACGATCGTGACGGCCGCAGCCGCGGCCTGGACGCCGAGCAGGGTGATGCCGCCGCCGAAGAACAGGCCGGCGTCGCCGTTGATCGCCTCGGTGGCGACCAGGCCGATGGCCAGGGTGCCCCAGAGGCCGGACACGAGGTGGACGCCGACGACGTCGAGCGAGTCGTCGTAGCCGAGCTTGTACTTGAGGCCGACCGCGAGGGCCGAGAGCACACCGGCGAAGAAGCCGATGATGATGGCGCCCCAGGTGTCCACCGACGCACAGGCGGGGGTGATGGAGACCAGACCGGCGACCACACCGGAGGCGGCACCGAGCGAGGTGGCCTTGCCGTCGCGGATCTTCTCGGTGATGAGCCAGCCGAGCATGGCGATCGCGGTGGCGACGGTGGTGTTGACCCACGCGACGGCCGCGTAGCTGTCGGCGGCGAACGCCGAACCGGCGTTGAAGCCGAACCAGCCGAACCACAGGAGCGCGGCGCCGAGCATGACGAACGGCAGGTTGTGCGGACGCATGGGCTCCTTGCCGAAGCCCTTGCGGATGCCGAGCAGGAGGGCGAGCACGAGGCCCGCGACACCGGCGTTGATGTGGACGACCGTTCCACCGGCGAAGTCGTACGGGCCGGGCAGGTCCGCGAAGAGCGGGCCGCCGCCACCGAGGAGCGCGTCGAAGCCCTCACCGGCGGTACCGGTGCCCCACACCCAGTGGGCGACGGGCGAGTAGACCAGGATGACCCAGAGGAACGCGAAGACCAGCCAGGAGCCGAACTTCATACGGTCCGCGACCGATCCGGAGATCAGGGCCACGGTGATGATCGCGAAGGTGGCGCCGAAGCCGGCCGCGATGATCGCGCCGGCGTCGCCGGACTCGAGCGTCGCGATCATGCCGAAGTCACCGAACGGGTCACCGAACAGGTTGTTGACGGTCTCGCCACCACCCGAGATCGAGTAGCCGAACAGGACCCAGGCGAGCACGCCGACGCCCATGGCGCCGAAGCTCATCATCATCATGTTCAGGACGGACTTGCTTCGCGACATGCCGCCGTAGAAGAACGCCAGTGCGGGCGTCATCAGCAGCACCAGCGAGGCCGAGACGAGGAGCCAGCCGACTGCTCCCACGCCATCGGCGTATGCCATTGCGTCTTCCATTGGTTGTCTCTCCTTTTCGCTAGCCCTCCGGCTAGTCAACGATGAGACTTCCCTAGAACTGTTACCCCTGAACGACCTCCGTGTTTCCGAACGGTTACATCAGGGGGTCAAGCGTAAAAGGTGTGTTGCATGACCATGCAGAGAGGAACGATGCGGACATCTCGCGCGTCCTCGCGACGGCTCACCATGCCGCGTCGACGAGCCAGCGACCGTCGACGCGCACGAGGTCGTAGGTCCATTCCTCGGTGTCGCTGGTGCCGTCCGACCATGTGACCTCCTCGACCGCGGTCAGACGGGCCTCTCCCCCGTCGACCTCGAGCGCGGTGATCTGCATCGACCACGACGGGAGGTCCGCCTCCGTGAACGGCTCGCCCATCTCGGCGCAGTACTCGTCGGCGCTGCCGCCGCGGTAGGCCGCCGTGGTGAGGGCCGCCTCGGCCGCGCAGTCGTTCGCGTACCAGGCGTCGAGATAGTCCGCGTAGGCGTCGGCGACCGCGCGCTCGTCCGCGGAGGCCACCGCCACCGGCGCGCCCGTCGCGTCGGAGGCCTCACCCGCGCCGATCAGGGCGGGGACCAGCACGAGGGCGACCACCACGCCGACGCCGACCACGAGCGCGATCGCCGCCGCGGCGACGCCGATCCACAGCCCCGTGCGGCGGGCGGGGCGAGGCGCGACGGCCGGCTGCTGCACATGCTCCGTCCACGCGGAGCCGTCCCACCAGCGCAGCGCGCCGTGACCGTCCGGATACCAGCCGGGTGCAGGGCTCTCGCTCACCGGGGCGTCACTCGATCCACTCGAAGTCGGACACCCGCCAGCCGGCGTCGGTCAGGACGAGCATGTACGCGGTGGTCGAGTCCGAGGTCCACCCGTCGCCCCAGTCGACCGTCTCGAGCAGCGTGACCTCGGCGGCGTCGGCCCCGACCGACTCGTCCAGCACCTCGGCGCCGACGAGCACGGGCTCGTCACCGGTGGGCTCGATCCCCTCGCAGTAGTCCTCCTCGGACATGCCCCACGTGCGCTCCTCGGAGCTGAGACGGTGCTCGGCGATGCAGTCGTTCGCGTTCCATGCGGCGACCCAGGCGATCGCGACCTCCGAGGGCGACGAGTCGGCGGTGATCTCCGCGATCTCGAGCGCAGCCGCCGGCTCGACGGTCTCCTCTGCGGCGCCGGCGGCGGTCGCGTCCGCGGACGGCTCGGCACCGCCGCTCGCGCTCGCGACGCTCGTGGGAGCGGGTGCCGCCGCGGTCGACGAGCCCAGTCCGGTCAGCGTCGGCACCAGCATCAGCCCGATCCCGGCGAGCGCGAGCACGCCGGCCACGACGAGCGCTCCGATCTGGCCGCCGCTGAGGGGCCGTGCGGCGGGCGCGGCTTCCGCCGCGACCGGGAGCACCTGGGTCGGCGCCGGCTCGGCGGGAGGCGCGGGGTCGTGGGTGTGCTCCGTCCAGGCCTGGCCGTCCCAATACCTCAGCAGCCCGGATCCGTCCGGATACCAGCCAGGATCAACGTTCACCATGCCCCCTCAGCGCGTGTCTGCGTGCATCGTGGCGGGGGGCCCATGACGCTGTCAACCCGGTGTGCGGTCAGTCACCCAGGAGCGAGTCGACGAAGCCGTGAGGATCGAACGGCGCGAGGTCGTCGGCCCCCTCGCCCAGGCCGACGAACTTCACCGGCACGCCGAGCTCGCGCTGCACGGCGAGGACGATGCCGCCCTTGGCGGTGCCGTCGAGCTTGGTGAGGACGATGCCGGTCAGCGGCGCGACCTGGCCGAAGACCCGGGCCTGGGTGAGACCGTTCTGCCCCGTGGTCGCGTCGAGCACGAGCAGCACCTCGCGCGGCGGGCTCACCTTCGACACGACGCGGACGATCTTCCCGAGCTCGTCCATCAGGCCCTGCTTGTTCTGCAGGCGGCCCGCGGTGTCGACGAGGAGGACGTCCACGGAGTCGTCGCGGGCACGGTCGGCGGCCTCGAAGGCCACGGAGGCGGGGTCGGCACCGTCGGCGTGCGCGCGCACCACCGGCACCCCGACGCGTGCACCCCAGGTCTCGAGCTGGTCCGCGGCGGCGGCGCGGAAGGTGTCGGCGGCGCCGAGCACCACGGTGCGGCCCTCCGCCACCAGGACGCGCGCGAGCTTGCCGACCGTGGTGGTCTTCCCGACGCCGTTGACGCCGACGACGATCACCGCGTCGGTCTCGCCGCGGCCGGGCTCGCCGAACGCCAACGTGCGGTCGAGGCCCGGGTCGACCACGTCGAGCAGGGCGGCGCGCAGAAGCTCGCGCGGCTCGGCCTCCGGGTCGGCGCGCAGACGGGCCCGCAGGTCCGCGAGCAGCGCGTCGGAGGCCGCGGCTCCGACATCGGCGAGCAGCAGGGTCTCCTCGAGCTCGTCCCAGTCGTCCTGGGTGAGGGCGCCGCGGCGGAAGATGCTCAGCAGCGACGCGCCGAGCCCGCTGCTGACCCGGCGTCGGAGCCGAGCGAAGCGATCCTCGACGCGCTCGGGAGACTCGGCCGTCGCGACGGCGGGCCCCGCATCGTCCTTGGGCTCGAGCTCGACCGCGGGCGCCTCGGGTGCGGCCGAGGGGGACGTGGGCGGAGCGGGTCGCGGCGGCGCCTGACGCGTCCTGCCGATCAGCGCGGCGGCCGCGCCACCGAGCACGACCAGACCGGCCACCACCGTCACGATGAGGTCGTTGTCACCTGGGATCCACGAGACGTCCATGGACGCAGTCTCTCAGGTCGGAAGGGAGCAGGGAACGCCCCCGCCGGCTCAGCGTCCGGAGACCTGCAGCTCCCGGGTCTGCGGGCGACCGAGCTTGTCGACGACGTCGAGCGACGCCTCCGGCCGGTCGAGCTCGTCGAACAGGTGCTCGCGCACGGGGCGGCGCTCCTCGACCCCGAGCAGGATGCGGATGACGCGCTGGCCCCGGCCCTCGGCGGCGAAGGCGGCGACGATGACTCCGGCGGCGATGAGGCCGGCGACGATGAGGGTGCCCTCCATGTGGCTGAACATCGACTCTCCAAGCTGTGACGACCACTCGGTCGGTGCTGACATGTGCGTTCCCTCGGGAGGAATTGTCACCCGAAGCGGACAAGCGCGACAAACTCCCACGTGGGATCGCGTGTCGCAGAGGGTTCAACGCGGAGGGAGGCGGCTTGTTCCCGACCCGGCGCCCGAGGGGACGGTCGCGCCGGCGCCGCGCACGATGATATCTCAACGGCACGCCGTGCCGGAACCGGGCTCGCGCCCCGGTCAGACCTCGTCGCGCAGGCGCTGGCTGATGACGGTCGTGACGCCGTCGCCGCGCATCGTCACGCCGTAGAGCGCGTCGGCGATCTCCATCGTCCGCTTCTGGTGCGTGATGACGATCAGCTGCGAGTCCTCCTGCAGCTCGGTGAAGATCTCCAGCAGCCGGCCCAGGTTGACGTCGTCGAGCGCGGCCTCGACCTCGTCCATCACGTAGAAGGGGCTCGGGCGGGCCTTGAAGATCGACACGAGCAGCGCCACGGCGGTGAGCGAACGCTCGCCGCCCGACAGCAGCGACAGCCGCTTGACCTTCTTCCCCGCCGGCCGGGCCTCGACCTCGATGCCCGTCTCGAGCATGTTGCCGGGGTCGGTCAGCACGAGCCGCCCCTCGCCGCCGGGGAACAGCCGGGGGAACACGCGGTCGAACTGCGCGGCGGTGTCCGCGAAGGCCTCGGCGAACACCTGCTCGACGCGGGCGTCGATCTCCTTGACGATCTCGAGCAGGTCGGCGCGCGACTTCTTGATGTCGTTCAGCTGGTCGGTGAGGAACTTGTGACGCTCCTCCAGCGCGGCGAACTCCTCCAGGGCGAGCGGGTTGACCCGGCCCAGCTGGTTCATCGCGCGCTCCGCCTGGCGCAGCCGCTTCTCCTGCTGCTCGCGCACGTAGGGCGTGGCGGGCGCCTCCTCGTCGTCCGCGGCGGCCTCCGTCGACGGCACGGGGACCTCGGGTCCGAACTCCTCGACCAGCCGGTCGGGATCGACGCCCAGCTCGTCGATCGCCCGCTGGCGGAGCTGCTCGAGACGGATCTTCTGCTCGGCACGCGCGACCTCGTCGCGGTGCGCCGAGTCCGTGAGGCGGGCGTGCTCGCCACCGAGCTCCTCGACCGTGCGGCGGACGTCGGCGAGGGTGCCGGAGCGCTCGGCGCGCTCCGCCTCGACAGCAGCTCGCGCATCGTCCGCCCGTTGGACGGAGCCGTCGATCAGGTGCAGCGCGTCCTCCGCGCCCGCGATGACCTCGCGGGCGGCGCGCGACTGGCGCTCGCGGCGCGCCGCGGCCTCCGCCGCTCGCGCACGGGCGTCGCGTTCCGCGACCACGGCTCGCTCGAGGCTCTCGGCCCTCGAGGCGAGCGCCCGGCCGCGCTCCTCGGACGTGCGGAGCGACAGCCGTGCCTCGGTCTCGCGGGCACGCGCGGCCTTGGCCGACTCCTCGTCCTCGTTCCGCCGCTCGAGCGCCTCGGCGGTGTCCGCCTCGAACTGCTCGGGCTCGGCCTGGGCGCCGGCGAGGCGCTCGGCGAGGCTCTCGAGCTCCTGCGCGTCGGCCGCCATGCGCTCGTGCGCCTGCTCGAGCTGCACGTCGAGGCGATCGGCCTCGTTCCGCGCCGCGCGGGCCTGCGCACCCAGCTGGCCGAGCTGCTCGGCCACGGCCGCCATGCGGGCGTCGGACTCGTTCAGCCGGGCGAGGGTGCGCTCGTGCCCCGCGCGGGTCTCGGCCTCCTCGCGCTCGGCCGTCGCGAGGCGCGTCTCGAGGGTCTCGAGCTCGGCGACCGCCGCGTCCCTGCGCTCCCGCGCGTCGTCGAAGGCGGCCTGCATGTGCAGCACGCTCGGGGCGTCGCCGGCGCCGCCGGAGGCGCTGCGCGCGCCCAGGAGATCGCCCCGGCGGGTGACGGCCACGATCTCGCGGTGACGCCCCACGAGCGCGCGGGCGGCGGCGAGGTCCTCGACCACCACGACGCCCGACACGAAGGCGCGGACCGTCGCGCCGACCCCGCCCGGGCCGGACACCAGCTCGGACGCCCACGCGGCGCCCTCGGGCAGGTCGATCGCGGGGTTGTCGACGGCGGCGCCGGCGTCGGCGACCACGAACCATGAACGCCCCGCGTCCTCGTCCCGCAGCCACCGGATCGCGTCCACCGCGTCCTCGACACCGTCGACCGCGAGCGCGTCGGCGAGGCCGCCGAGCGCGGCCGCGATCGCATCCTCGGCGCCGGCCGCGATGTCGATCAGGGAGGCCAGCGAGCCGCGCACCGCGCGCGTGCCGCTCGCCAGGAGCGCCCCCGCACCGTCCTTACGGACCAGCGACAGCTCGAGCGCCTCGCCGCGGGCCGCCCACGAGTCGCGGTCGCGCATCGCGGCATGGCGTGCGTCCTTGAGGTCGGACAGCCGCTGCTTCGCCTGCTCCCAGGCCTCGGTCGCGGACTCGTGCTGGACGTCCAGGTCCTCCTCGCCCGCCTCGACGGAGGCGACGGAGGTCTCGACGTGCTGGAACTCGGCGTTCGCCTCGTGCGCGCGTCGCTCGGCCGCGGCGCGCTGCTCCTGGAGGCGCCCGATCTCGGCCTCGGTCGACTCGACCCGCGAGCGCTTGGCGGCCACCTGCCCGGCGAGCCGCGCCACCCCCTCGCGGCGGTCGGCGACGGAGCGCAGCAGGTTGGCGTGGTGGCGCTCGGAGGCGAAGGCGGTGTCCTCGGCGCCCTTGCGCGCCTCGATCGCCGCCTCCAGCTCCTGCGCCGCGAGCGCGACCTCAGCGTCGAGCTCGGCGCGCGCCGCGCGGGCCCGCTCGAGCTGCTCGTCGAGGTCCACCAGGTCCGTCGGCGGCGCGGCGTCGACCTGCGTGCCGAGCATGCGGACACGCTCCTCCGCGAGCGTCGCGAGGTTGCGCAGCCGCTCGCGCTGGGCGCTGAGGCGGTAGTAGATGTCGTTGGCGCGGGTCAGCGCGGGCGCGGCCTCCGCGGAGGCCCGCTCGAGGTCCGCGAGCCTGCCGCGGGCCTCCGTCAGCGCCTTCTCCACGGCGGCGCGGCGCTCGAGCAGGGCCGACTCGTCGGCCTGGTCCTTCGCCATCGACCCCTGCAGGGTCGCGAGGTCGTCCGCGAGGAGGCGGCTGCGGGCGTCGCGCACGTCGATCTGGATGCGCTGCGCCTGCCGCGCGACCTCCGCCTGCTTCCCGAGCGGCCCCAGCTGTCGCCGGATCTCGCCCGTGAGGTCCTGCACGCGGGTGAGGTTCGCCTGCATCGAGTCGAGCTTGCGCAGCGCCTTCTCCTTGCGGCGGCGATGCTTGAGGATGCCGGCGGCCTCCTCGATGAAGTGGCGGCGGTCCTCGGGGGTCGCCCGCAGGACGGCGTCGAGCTGGCCCTGCCCGACGATCACGTGCATCTCGCGTCCCAGGCCCGAGTCCGAGAGCAGGTCCTGGATGTCGAGCAGTCGGCACGGCGAGCCGTTAATCGCATACTCGGAGCCGCCCGAGCGGAACAGGGTGCGGCTGATGGTGACCTCGGTGTAGTCGATCGGCAGCGCGCCGTCGGCGTTGTCGATCGTGAGCGAGACCTCGGCGCGGCCCAGCGGCGCACGGCCCGACGTGCCGGCGAAGATGACGTCCGCCATCTGGCCGCCGCGCAGCGTCTTCGCCCCCTGCTCGCCCATCACCCAGGCGAGCGCGTCCACCACGTTCGACTTGCCCGACCCGTTCGGGCCGACCACGCAGGTGACCCCCGGCTCGAACTCGAGGGTGGTCGCCGACGCGAAGGACTTGAAGCCTCGCAGCGTCAGCGTCTTGAGATGCATGGCGCCGAGTCTAGGGGAACCCTTGACCCGCTCAGGTGAGGCGCGTGGGACACGGCAGGAACCGCATCGTCCCTCCTACGGCGTGATGCGATCGAGCTCGGCGTCCTCGACGTCCGGGTGCGCGTCGTGAGCGGTCGCGAGCAGCACCTGGCGCTTCGCGCCCCAGTAGTCCATCACCGCGAACAGCAGGCCCGACAGCACGAATGTGAAGTGCAGGCCGATGCGCCACGCGATCGACGTGTAGTCGGCCTCACCGCCCTTGCTGTCGAGCGCGACGAAGTCCTTCAGCAGCAGGATCACGGAGATCGCGACCAGCGAGCCGATCAGCTTCATCTTGAGGCCCGAGAAGTCGACGTGGCCCATCCAGGACGGCCGGTCGGTGTTGCCCTCGGCGGCCTCCATCTTGGAGACGAAGTTCTCGTAGCCCGCGAAGATCACGATCACGATGAGGTTGCCCAGCAGCGCGATGTCGATCAGCGACAGGATCGCGACGGTGATCTCGTCCGCCTCGGACTCGAGGCTGAACTCGGCGATGAGGTGCCATAGCTCCATGAAGAACTTCACGAGCACCACGCCGAGCCCGGCCACGAGGCCGACGTACATCGGGGCGAGGAGCCAGCGGGTGGCGAAGAGGCCCTTCTCCAGGGCGTGCTCGAGCGGGTTGCTCATCGGGGGGACCTTCCGGGGAGGCGGCGCGCGGGCGCGCGGGGATGATGCAGATGCACCGGCTCGACGCGCGAAGGCGGCCGGTGGTGCCAGGGGTCGTGCGGCGGGGCGGGCTACAGCGCGGGGAACCAGATCCCGATCTCGCGGTCCGCGGACTCGGGCGAGTCCGAGCCGTGCACGATGTTCTGGATCACCGGCAGGTCCCACGTGCGTGCGAGGTCGCCGCGGATGGTGCCGGGGGCCGCCGTGGTCGGGTCCGTGGTGCCCGCGAGCGAGCGGAAACCCTCGATCACGCGCTCGCCCTCCGCGACCACCGCGAGCACGGGGCCCGACAGCATGAAGTCGACCAGGGGCGCGTAGAAGGGCTTGCCCACGTGCTCCGCGTAGTGCTCGGCGAGCAGCTCGGGGGTGGCGTGCTTGAGCTCGACGGCGACGAGCGTGTAGCCCTTCGCCTCGATGCGCCGCAGGACCTCCCCCGACAGCGCGCGCTTCACTCCGTCGGGCTTGACCAGGATCAGGGTGCGTTCCGTCATGGCGCGAGCCTACCGAAGGCCTGCCCCGCCACCGGTCGCTCCCCCACCGCCGCGCCCGTGAAGCGATTCGTGTCGTCTCCCGGCGCCGAGCCGGCCCCGGTGAAGGGATCCGTGCCACCGCGCCGTGACAGGATGGGCGCGTGATCACTCTCGAGGACTTCGACACGTATCCCGACTTCCCCGTCGAGGGGATCCTCTTCTACGACATCGCGCCCATCCTCGCGAGCCCCGAACGCTTCCGCGAGGCCTGCATCCAGCTGATGCCGCCGCGCGACGCACAGGTGGACATCGTCGCGGGCGTCGACGCGCGCGGGTTCATCTTCGCCCCTGTGGTCGCGCAGACGCTCGACGTGGGCATGGCGATGGTGCGCAAGGCCGGGAAGATGCCGGGCGTCGACCTGCTCGAGTCCTCGACGGAGATCGAGTACGGCTCGCGCGACCTCGCGGTCAGCGCCGGCTCGATCGAGGGTCGCCACGTGCTGGTGATCGACGACGTGCTCGCGACCGGCGGCACCGCCCGCGCGGTCGCGCAGATGCTGGAGCGCGGCGGGGCCGCCTCGGTGCGGTTCAGCTTCCTCATCGAGATCGGCGACCTGCCGGGGCGCGACGCCCTGGAGGGGTACGCGGTCACCTCGGTGGTCGTCGTCTAGCCTCGCCGCCGGGTCGCGAGCCGCGTCACCAGCAGCACGGCGGGCACGAGCGCGAGCGCGGCGAACGCGACCTCGTAGGCGATGAATCCCTGGCCGATCTCCGTCGGCACGGGGTCCTGCGCGCGCAGGTAGCTCGCGTGGATGGCGATGCCCGCCACCAGCACGGCGCCGAACAGGAGCGCCAGTCCGCCGAGGAGCCACGCCGGCAGCTGCCGGGTGTCGGGGTGCTCACGCACGTATCCGATCCATCGCGTCAGCGTGGACATCACCGCCCACCCGAGCAGCAGCAGCCCCGCGAACAGCAGCCCGTACACCGCGATCGACGGCCGGCCGAGGTCGCCGAGCGCGTTCAGCGACGCGTGCTCGAGCTGCCAGAAGATCAGCGTGAGCCCGAGCACCCCGGCGGCGAGGGCGCCGCCCACGCGCCACAGGAACCCGCTCACGCGATCTCCGCGCCGCTCTCCCCCGCGCCGGGCGAAGCAGCCGCGTCGCGCTCGGCGCGCTCGCGGTCGATCCTGCCGCCGAGCCGCAGGGCCATGATCCACAGCCCGAGGAAGATCACGCCGATGAGCGCGATGGCGGGCTCGACCAGCCCGGCCGCCAGCATCGGCGCCTGGAGCGCCCAGCCGAGCCACCGGCCCCAGCTCTTGCGCTGCTGCCCGGCCGCGTACCCGAGCGCGAGCACGAACGGGAGGCCGCAGCCCCACACGAGCCACGCGGGCGCGGCGACCTCTCCGGCGCGTCCGAGGCCCCAGAGGAGCAGGATCGCGAAGATCGCGGCGAAGGCCTGCAGCCCGAGGATCGCCTGCGTGAAGGTCAGCGTCGCCGGCCGCTGCGGACGCGGCATCGGGACGTTCTCCTGCGCCGCCGTCATCGGGCCCTCCCCACGCCCTTGCGGCGGTCGGCGCCGGTGAGGATCCGCGCGTCCGCCACCAGGGTGATGGACCCGACGACGAGGACGCCCGCGCCCAGGTCGTCGTCGCGCTCGGCGCGCTGGACGGCGGCATCGATCGCGTCCGGCAGCGACGAGGCCTCGGTCACGCGGTCCTCGCCGAAGACGTCGCGCGCGATGGCCGCGAGCTCGTCGACCGGGATCGCACGGGGGGAGGACGATGCGGTGATCACCACGTGGTCGAGGGCGGGCTCGAGCGCCCCGAGGACGCCCTCGGCGTCCTTGTCCCGCAGGATCCCGACCACGCCGACGAGCGTGGTGAAGGCGAAGGACTCCTCGACGGCGCCGACGAGCGCCTCCGCGCCGTGCGGGTTGTGGGCGGCGTCGACCAGGATCAGCGGGGAGGTCCGGACCGCCTCGAGACGGCCGGGCGACGTCACCGAGGCGAAGCCCGCCTCGACCGTCTCCCCCGCGAGAGAGGCCGGCTCGCCGCCGTCGGCGAGCAGCAGCTCGGTCGCCGCGAGGGCGAGGAGCGCGTTGTGCGCCTGGTACTCGCCGTAGAGGGGCACGAACAGCTCGGCGTACACGGCCGCCGGCGTGCGCAGCGTCACGAGCTGGCCGCCGACGCCCGGCTGACGGTCGACGACCTCGAGGGCCTCGCCCTCCCAGTAGCCGCGCGCGGCGTGCTCCTCGACGGCGTGGGCGAGGACCGGCGCGACGGACTCGGCCTGGGCCGCGATCACCGCCGCGGCGCCGTCCTTGATGATCCCGGACTTCTCCGCGGCGATGTCGACCAGCGAGTCGCCGAGCCACTCCTGGTGGTCGAGCCCCACCGGGGTCACCACCGCGACGTCGCCGTCGGCGACGTTGGTGGCGTCCCACACGCCGCCCATCCCGACCTCGACCACGGCGACGTCCACCGGCGCGTCCGCGAACGCGGCGAACGCGAGCACCACGAGCACCTCGAAGAAGCTCATGCGCGGCCCCCCGGCCTCGGCCGACCGGGCGTCGACCAGCGCGAGGATCGGCGCGATCTCCTGCCACAGGCGCACGAAGTCCTCGCGCGGGATCGGCTCGCCGTCGATCATGATCCGCTCGCGGACGGTCGTGAGGTGCGGCGACGTGAACAGGCCCGTGCGCAGGCCGTGCTCGCGCACCAGCGCCTCGGTCATGCGCGCGGTCGAGGTCTTGCCGTTCGTGCCGGTCAGGTGCACGACCTTGTAGGCGTGCTGCGGCGAACCGAGCAGGTCGCAGGCGTCGCGGACGCGGTCGAGGGTGGGCTCGAAGTCGTGCTCGGGATTGCGGGAGACGATGTGCGCGTAGATCTCGCGCTCGGCCTCCTCGAGGCTCAGGCCACCGAGGTCAAGGTCGGTCATGGGCTCCAGTGTGTCACGCAGCGACGTTGCCGGGCTCCCCCGCGTCCCCGGCGCCCACCGCATCGTCCGCACCACCGGCGGCGTCCGCGTGCTCCCCCGCGGCGGCCACCATCGCGGCGTCGACCGTGCGCGGGAGATGCGTCTCCTGCAGGTGCCGTCGCGCCTCGGCAACCAGGGTGATCGAGCCCGCGACCAGCACGCCGGCCTCGCCATCGGCATCCTCGGCGAGGCGGGTGGCGAGCTGGATCGCGTCGGGGACCGTGGCGGCGACGCGCACGCGGTGCTCGCCGAACACGACGCGCGCCCGCGCGGCGAGCACCTCGGCGTCCGCCGCGCGGTGGGAGCGGGTCTGCGTGATCACCACCTCGTCGATGATCCCGGACAGGCCCGTGAGGATGCCCTCCGCGTCCTTGTCGGCGAGCACCGCGACCACGCCGTAGGTCCGGTCGAAGGCGAAGGACTCGCGCAGGGTGTCGGCGAGGGCGGCGATGCCGTGCGGGTTGTGGGCGGCGTCCACGATCACGGTGGGCTCGGCGGACACCACCTCGAGGCGTCCCGGCGACGTGGCGCCGGCGAAGCCGCGGGCGACGGCGGGCGGGTGCAGCCCACGCGGCACGCCCGCGCCGAGGAAGGTCTCGCAGGCCGCGAGCGCGATGAGCGCGTTCTGGGCCTGGAACTCTCCGTGGAGCGGCACGAACACGTCGCGGTAGTTGCGCGCCGCGGTCCGCAGCGACACCACCTGACCGGAGGGCACCACGCGGCGCGACTCGACGGAGAGGTGGGCGCCCTCCCAGAACACGGAGGCGCCGCGGGCGGCGGCCGCGGCGACGATCACCTGCGACGCCTCGTCCCGCTGCAAGGCGCTCACCACGGTGGCACCGGGCTTGATGATCCCGGACTTCTCGTGCGCGATGCCCGGCAGCCCGCCCGTGAAGTACTTGTCGTGGTCCAGCGCCATGGGCGTGAGCACGGCGACGCGCCCGTCCGCCACGTTGGTCGCGTCGCGGAGCCCGCCGATGCCGACCTCCAGCACCAGCACGTCGACCTCGGCGTCGGCGTAGGCGACGAACCCGAGCACGGTGAGCACCTCGAAGAAGCTCATGCGCGGGCCGCCCCGGTGCTGCGACGCCTGGTCGACCGCGTGGATGACCGGCGCGACGCGCTGCCACAGGCGGATGAGGTCCTCCTGCGCGAGCGGCGCGCCGTCGATCATGATGCGTTCGCGCAGCGTGGTGAGGTGGGGCGACGTGTACAGGCCGGTGCGCAGCCCGTGGGCGCGCAGCAGGGACTCCATCATCCGGCTCGTGGAGGTCTTCCCGTTGGTGCCGGTGACGTGGATGATGTCGAGCTCGTGGTGCGGATCACCCAGCAGCGACAGCGCCTGGGTGACGCGCAGCAGCTTGGCCGCGTGGTCCGCCTCGGGAGAGCGGGAGAAGATGTGCGCGTCGATCTCGCGCTCGGCCTCGGCGAGGCTCAGTTCGGGGAAGACATCCATCGTCACGGCGTCAATTGTGCGGCACGTCGAGGGGTGCCGACGACACCCCGCGGGACATAGCGCTGTGATGTCCCTCATATGCCCGTCTATCAGGGACGATGCTGGGGTCGTGCACCGGCGTCTGGCGCCCCTGCGGCGCGTCTTGAGGGCGTGGGTGTCCCCGCCTGCGCGACAGGCGCGACCGCACTCCTTCGCACGCCCTCCCGAGGCGCGTTACCGTGGCAGGAGAGCCCTCGAACGAAGGAGATCACGTGCCCGTTCTCGTCCTCTGCGGAGCCCCGGTGGCGGGCATGCCTGGAGCCCCGTCGCGGATGGTCGACCCGACGACCCCGATCGCCTCCGCGACCGATCTGGGCCTGACGCGGGGCGACGGCGTCTTCGAGACCGTGGGGGTGCACGACGGTCGCATGCACGACCTCGAGCCTCACCTCGAGCGGCTCGCGCAGTCCGCGGCGATGCTGGACATGCCCAAGCCCGACCTCGGTGTCTTCCGCGAGGCCATCTCGTGGGCCGTGCGCGAGCTCCTCCACGGTCTCGACGAGGTGCCGGCGACCGCGCTGTGCAAGGTCGTCTACACCCGCGGGACGGAGACGGCGGCGGCCGAGATCCCCGGCGGGCGGCCGCTCGGGTTCGCCTATGCGGACGTGTTCCCCGACGTCAGCGCCGACCGCCACGAGGGGGTGCCGGTGATCACGCTGTCCCGCGGCTACCCCAAGGGCGTGGGCGCCCAGGCCCCATGGCTGCTCGCGGGCGCGAAGACCCTCTCCTACGCGATCAACATGGCGGCGCTGCGGCACGCCAAGGCGCGCGGTGCGAAGGACGTCATCCTCACCACCACGGACGGGTTCGTGCTCGAGGCGCCGCGGTCGACGGTGCTGGTGCGCCACGGCGGGATGGTCGTCACCCCGGCGATCGAGGCCGGCCTGCTCCACGGCACCGCGCAGAGGGCCGCGTTCGACGCCTTCGAGGACCGGGGATTCACCTGCGACTACCGCGACGTGACGGTCGAGCAGCTCACCTCGGCCGACGCCGTGTGGCTCACCGACTCGGTGCAGCTGCTGCGCCCCGTCCGCACCCTGGACGGCACGGAGCTCGCGGTGGATCAGGAGCTCACGGGCGCGGTCAACGCGCACATGCTCGCCGCGCACTGACGGGAGCGTCCGCCCCGGCTCACGGACCCGTGGCGGCGGGGCGGCGCGGATCGTTCGACCACTCCGACCACGAGCCCGGGTACAGGGACGCCCGGATGCCGGCGATCTCGAGCGCGGCGATCTGATGCGCGGCGGTCACCCCGGAGCCGCAGTACACGGCGACGCGGGTAGCGTCGTCCACCCCGAGCTGGGCGAACCGCTCGGCGAGGTCGCGCGCGGTCAGGAAGGTGCCATCGGCGGCCGAGTTCGCGGCGGTGGGCGCGTTGACGGCGCCCGCGATGTGCCCGGCGACCGGGTCCATCGGCTCGACCTCGCCACGGAACCTCTCCGACGCACGCGCGTCGAGCAGGATCCCGCGCCGGGGCCAGGCGGCGGCGCCGTCGGCGTCGGTCACGGGCATCCGGTCCCAGTCCAGCGCGATGTCGCCGGGCTCCACGGTCACCGCTCCCTCCTCGAGCGGGCCACCAGCGGCTGTCCAGGCGGCGAGCCCGCCGTCCAGGATGCGCACGTCGGCCACGCCCGCGTGCCGGAGCAGCCACCACGCCCGGGCCGCGCCGAAGGAGGGACCGTCGTCGTAGACCACCACCGCATCGTCCTGCCGCAGGCCCCACCGGCGGGCGGCCTGCTGGAACGCCTCGGCGGTCGGCAGCGGGTGACGGCCGCGGCGCGGATCCCCGATCGACGCGAGCTCGGTGTCCAGGTCGACGTAGACCGCGCCGGGGAGGTGCCCAGCGGCGTGGTCGTCGCGGCCGTCGGGCCGGGTGAGCGTCCACCGCACGTCGAGGAGGCGGGGCGGCTGCGGGTCCGCGAGCAGGGCGGCGAGCTCGGCGGCAGAGACGAGCACGGGCATCCGGTCCTCCGATCGTGGGCGCCTCACCATCCTGGCACCTCCGCCGGCGTGATCTCGGCCACATCCCCTCGGGGGCGCGTCACCCGTGCCGCTAGCGTGGGGCGCACCGACTGCTGGGGAGACATCAGATGGATCATGTGGGCACCATGAGGCCCGACGCGCCGGCACCTGCGAAGGACGCCGCCGCCGGCTGGTACCCCGACCCCACGCTGCCGGGTCAGCAGCGGTGCTGGGACGGCGCCGCGTGGACGCCGCGCACCCAGGTGACGGTCCCGGTCGAGCCGATCGCGCCGCTGCCCGCGGAGGGCTGAGCACCGCGCCCACGAGGCCCCCGGACCCCGCTCCCCCGGACACTGCGCACGGAGTTCAGCGCGACACGCCGAGGCCCGACCCCGATTCGGGATCGGGCCTCGGCGTGTCGGATCCGGATCCGTGCGGACTGTCCAGGGGTTCAGGGCGGGGCGGGGCGGACGGGCGGGCGCTCAGGCCTTCGCCACCGCGATCGCCTGCTCGCCTTCGACCACCGCGAGCTCGGCGGCGAGCGTCTCCCCCGCGATGAGCTCCCGATGCGCCTCGACGGCGGCGACCCGCTCGGCGGGGACCGTCAGCGTGAGCACGATCCGGTCGGCGACGTTCAGACCCGCGTTCTTGCGCTCGTCCTGGATGGCGCGCACCAGGTCGCGGGCGTAGCCCTCGGCCTCGAGCTCGGGCGTGATCGCGGTGTCGATGAGGACGAAGCCGCCGGCAGGGAGCACGGACGCGGCCTCCGCCGCATCGTCCGCACCCGAGCCGATCACGGTCGCGACCTCGTACTCCCCCTCCACCAGCGCGATGCCGCCGGACACGACCTCGCCGGCCGCCTCCGACCAGTCGCCGGTCTTCGAGCCCCGGATCGCGGCCTGCACGTCCTTGCCGATGCGCGGGCCGGCGGCGCGGGCGTTGACCGTGAGGCGACGCTCGACCGGGTGGTCCACCGTGAAGGCGTCCTCCGTGACGAAGGCGACGGACTTCACGTTGAGCTCGCTCGCGATGAGGTCCCCGTACGCCTCCAGCGCCTCCGGCGCGGACACCGCGACCTTGAGGAGCGAGAGCGGCTGACGCACGCGGATCTTCTCCTTCTTGCGCAGCGCGTGGGCGGTGGAGACCACCTCGCGCACCTGGTCCATGACGGCGCCGAGCGACGCGTCGTCCCAGGCAGCCGGCGCCGTCGGGTAGTCCGTGAGGTGCACGGAGCGCTCGCCGGTGAGGCCGCGGTAGATCTCCTCCGTGGCGAGCGGCAGCAGCGGCGCCGCGAGGCGGGACACCGTCACCAGCACGGTGAACAGCGTGTCGAACGCCGCCTGGTCCTCCTGCCAGAACCGGTCGCGCTGGGTGCGCACGTACCAGTTGGTCAGCAGCTCCATGAACTGGCGCAGCGACTCGGAGGCGCCGGGGACGTCGAAGACCTCCATCTGCGCGGTCACGGTCCGCACCAGCTCCGCGGTCTTGGCCAGCACGTACCGGTCCATCACGGGCAGCGACTCGACCGCCGCATCGTCCACCAGCCGGCCGCGCGCGCCCGCGCCGCCGTTCGCGGCGCCCGCGTAGAGCGTGAAGAAGTAGTACGTCGACCACAGCGGCAGCAGCACCTGGCGGACGCCCTCGCGGATGCCCTCCTCGGTGACGATGAGGTTGCCGCCGCGCAGGATGGGCGAGCTCATGAGGAACCAGCGCATCGCGTCCGAGCCGTCGCGGTGGAACACCTCGTTGACGTCCGGGTAGTTGCGCAGCGACTTCGACATCTTGCGGCCGTCGGAGCCGAGGACGATGCCGTGGCTCACGCAGGTCTTGAATGCCGGCCGGTCGAACAGCGCAGTGGCGAGCACGTGCATGACGTAGAACCAGCCGCGGGTCTGGCCGATGTACTCGACGATGAAGTCCGCCGGGTTGTGCCCGTCGAACCAGTCGCGGTTCTCGAACGGGTAGTGCACCTGCGCGAACGGCATCGAGCCCGAGTCGAACCACACGTCGAACACGTCGGGGATGCGGCGCATGGTCGCGTTCCCCGACGGGTCGTCGGGGTTGGGACGGGTGAGGTCGTCGATGAAGGGACGATGCAGGTTGGGCTCGCCCTTCGCGTCCAGCGGGAGGCGGCCGAAGTCCCGCTCCAGCTCCTCGAGCGAGCCGTACACGTCGGTGCGCGGGAAGGCCGGGTCGTCCGACACCCACACCGGGATGGGCGTGCCGAAGTAGCGGTTGCGGCTGATGGACCAGTCGCGCGCGCCCTCGAGCCACTTGCCGAACTGGCCGTGCTTGATGTGCTCGGGGACCCAGGTGATGTCCTCGTTGAGCTCGACCATGCGGTCGCGGAACTCCGTCACGCGCACGAACCACGAGCCCACCGCGCGGTAGATCAGCGGGTTGCGGCACCGCCAGCAGTGGGGATACGGGTGCTCGTAGGTCTCGTGGCGCAGGACGACCCCGGCCTCCTTGAGGTCCTTGATCACCGCCGGGTTCGTGTCGAACACCTGCTGGCCGGCGTACTCCGGGACCTCGGAGGTGAAGCGGCCCTTCGCGTCGATCGGGATGACGGGCTCGATGCCGGCCTCCTGGCAGACCGCCATGTCCTCCTCACCGAAGGCCGGGGCCAGGTGGACGATCCCGGTGCCGTCCTCGGTGGTCACGTAGTCCGCGGCGAGGATGCGGTGGGCGTTCGGCTGGCCGCGGAAGTGCGGGAACGGCGGCTCGTAGCCCAGGCCCGCGAGGTCCGCGCCGGTCAGCGTGACGAGGGTCTCGAAGCCCTCGCCGAGCTCGCGCCCGTAGTAAGCGAGTCGACTGACTGCGAGCACCATGGCCGTGCCCGCGAAGGCGCCCCCGGTCGGGCGCACCACGGCGTACTCGATCTCGGGACCGACGGCGGCGGCGAGGTTGCTCGGCAGCGTCCACGGCGTGGTGGTCCACACCGTGACGGCGGCGCCCGTGAGCGCCTCCTTCGCCTCCGCGGGCAGGGACGATGCGGCGACCGACTCCGCGGTCAGCGGCAGGAAGATCGCGAGGGTCGGGTCCTGCCGCGACTGGTAGACGTCGTCGTCCATGCGCAGCTCGTGGTTGGACAGCGGGGTCTCGTCGCGCCAGCAGTACGGGAGCACGCGGAAGCCCTCGTACGCGAGGCCCTTGTCGTACAGCGACTTGAAGGCCCAGATGACGGACTCCATGAAGGTCACGTCGAGCGTCTTGTAGTCGTTCTCGAAGTCGACCCAGCGCGCCTGGCGGGTGACGTACGCCTCCCACTCCTTGGTGTACTTCAGGACCGAGCTCTCGCAGGCCTCGTTGAAGGCGGCGATGCCCATCTCCTCGATCTGGGCCTTGTCGGTGATCCCGAGGATGCGCTCGGCCTCGAGCTCCGCGGGAAGCCCGTGCGTGTCCCAGCCGAAGCGGCGCTCGACGCGACGCCCGCGCATCGTCTCGAAGCGCGGGACCACGTCCTTCGCGTACCCGGTCAGGAGGTGGCCGTAGTGCGGCAGGCCGTTCGCGAAGGGAGGGCCGTCGTAGAAGACGAACTCGTTGTTGCCCGCCTCGGTGCGCGCGGGGCGGTTGTCGACCGACGCCTGGAAGGTCTGGTCGGCCTCCCAGTAGGCGAGCACGTCGGACTCGATCTCCGGGAAGTGCGGCGACGGGGCCACCTGGGCCGTGGGGTCGGTGGCGGTGCGGTGGAGCGGGTAGCGCGCGGCGTCGGTCATGCGTTCCTCGGGTGGTCCTGGCGTTCGACTCGTCTGCGAGGACGCCCCGTCCGTCAGGACGATGCGCGGTACCACCCCGCTTGCGGCCTCCCCGGGTGGGGCGGTCGCCGCTCATGGATCGCTGTGACGGGCTGCCCGTGCGGTTCTAGTGAGGCCCGGCCGAGGCCGGTCCCGTTCTTCCGCAAGCTCGCCGGTGATGGCCGGGTCGACGCTGTGCGCACCAGTGTACGGGAGGGCGCGCCGCGGTCATCCACTCGCCGCCGTGAACCACGCGATGATGATGTCGGCCGTGGTGGCCTCGCCGGCGCCCGGCTGCGCCGTGACCGCGAGCGCCTCGGATCCCTGGACGTGGACCCAGGTGCGCCACGACGTCCCGAAGCCGTCTCCGGCGCTCACGAGCACCCGGACCCCCTCGCCCGCGAGCGACTGGATGCCGACCTCCGCCGCGTCGACCCCGATCTCCCCGTCGGCCTCGCCGTCGCACGCGGACGCCGCTCGCGTGAGAGCGTCGAGGTACTCGCGGGCGGCGTCGGCCGAGTCGAAGTCCCGTGCGACGACCGCGGAGACGTTGCCCTCCCCGTGGGCGACGCCCCCGAGCGCGACCGGCACGCCTCCGAGGTCGGGGCGCCCGTCGAGGCGCGACGACGAGTCGAGCGCCACGCATCCCGACGCCTCCTCACGCGTCACCGCCACGGAGCCGAACAGGTCGGCCCCGGCACCGCCGACCAGTCCCCGTCCGGGCGGGTCCCACTCGCGCTCGTCGAGGGGCACGGCCGTGGCGCTCGCCGACTCCGCCGGCTCCACCGTGGAGCGCGGCTGCACCAGCGCGTGCGCGCCGACCGCGACCGCCGCCGCGACCGCGAGCGCCACTCCCGCCTCCGCGGCCCTGCGGATCCGGCGTCGCGGCACGATCGCCTTCTCGTACAGGGTGGTCTCGGACCCCGGGTGCGCGCGGTCGAAGCGCCGCGCCTCCTTGTCCAGCGAGTCGAGCATCATCGTCGTCAGGTCGTCGGTCATCGCGCTCGCCTCCTCGTCTCCACGGCGGTCAGATCCTCGTCGTCGTCACGGTCCCCGAAGCCGAACCCGCCGAGCGTCTCGCGCATCGCCGCCAGCGCGTCGTGCAGGTATCGCTTGACGGCGCCCTCGGACACGCCCATCCGGTCGGCCGTCTCGGCGGTGGTCAGCCCCTCGACGTGGCGGAGCACCACGCAGGCGCGCTGCCGGGGCGGGAGCCTCCGCAAGGCGACCACCACCGCATCGTGCTCGCCCGCGTGCTCGTCCGCGGGCGGGGCGTCCCTCTCGACCAGCAGCGGGAGCTTCGACCGCGCCATCGCCGCGTGGTCGCGGCGGTTGAGGAACTGCGTGAGGATGGTGCGCCGCACGTAGGCCTCGGCCTCGTTGACGTGGTCGAGGCGTCGCGCTCGCGAGAAGGTCCGGATGATCGCGTCGTGGACCAGGTCCTCCGCGGTGGGACGGTCGCCGGCGAGAAGGTAGGCGTATCCGACGAGCCGGCTGCGCCGCTCGCGGACCAGCGTGTCGAGCACGCCGTGCCACGCCCTCATCCCGCGCCTCCCGTGTCCCGCATCGTCCCGGCCGTCAGGCCGCGCCCATGTGATCCACGTACGCCTGGATCACTCGCGCCGCCTGCGCCTCCTCGTCCTCGACACCGACCACCTCGACCGAGATCGCGTACGGGCCGGCGACATGGACGTACGCGGTGCGCGGCTCGTACGTGGACCTGTGCTCGACCTCGCCGTCGGGGCCGTAGAACACGGACTCCTCGGCGCCGTGCCGAACGCGCACGATCGGCGCCGCGAGACCCGGCAGGTCGAGCTGGTCGACGGCGGTGATCACCCGCTCGTCGGCGGCGGTGGTGCCGTCCCACGAGCTGGTCACGGTGTAGGCCGTGCACTCGGACTCGAGCAGCGCAGCCGGCACGGTCGACGCGAGCTCCGGATCGCCGAAGACGCGCGTGAGGACGCTCGCCACCGTCAGATCCTCCTCGTCCTCCGGCGGCACCCCGTCGACGAAGAACGGTCCGACCGGGTTGATGAGGTCCTGCGCCGCCGCGCCGAGATCCGCGTCCGACCCGAGCTCCGCCGCCTGGTGGAACGCGGTGCACGACGCGGGCTCGACCACCGAGGTCGCGGAGCCGTAGAAGCCTTCCGCGGAGTCGACGGGGCTGAACTGCCCTGCGGGCACGGCGAGGCCCTCGAACGCCACGAGCGAGTCGAACGCTGCCAGATGGAGCTTCAGCGCGCCCCCGGACGTCGCGGTCGTCTCGCCGACGTCGCCGACGGACGCCTCAGCCGAGGGCGAGGCGTCGGACGGCTCCTCGGCGCCGCCGTCGCAGGCGGCCAGCAGCGGGAGCGCGCAGCAGGCCGCCCCGGCCACGACGGCCCGCCCCCACCGCGCTCGCGGGTGGTTCTCTCGGATCATGATGGCTCCCCTCCCCGGCGAGCGGATGCCCGCCATGGTCTGACAACAGACGGGTCCTCCCCGCGGTTGTGCCGCCGCGCACGCCGACCTCACCGCGCGCCCAGATGGTCCAGCAGCTGGTCGGCGACGGCGAGGCTGATCGCGTCAGGATCGGCGACATCGGTGGCGCCCAGGCAGAGCAGGTAGGGCCCGCGCGCGATGAGGTAGACGCGGTCGTCGACGGCGAGCGCCGGACCGGTCTCGCGCCACACACGCCCGTCGGGCAGCGTCAGCACCTCGGGCCCGACGCGGAGGCCGACCCCGAGGTCCGGCCCGGCGAGCGGGACCGTCTCGAGCACGGCCTCGGTCGCGATCAGGTGCGTGCCCTCCTCCGTCCCCGGGACGAAGGGGCGGACGCTGGCGATCGCAGCGCAGTCGGCGGCCGCCGCCAGGCGGACGATCTCCGCGGGCGCCTCCCGGTCGGCGAAGACGCGCAGGGCGATTGTGAGCGTGCTCACGCGCGAGCCGCCGCCGACCGCCTGCAGGTAGCCGAGCCGCGCATAGAGGTCGCCACGGCGGGCGGCGGAGTCCGACGCGGTCGCCAGGTCGAGGGCGCGCCGGAGCGCGACGCAGTCGCGGCTCCCGGTCGGCCGCTCCGCCCAGGACAGCTCGCCCACGTCCACCACGCCGGACGATGCGTCGGCTCGGTACGCGTACCCGGCGAGGATCGGCACGAAGCCGAGGACGCTCGCGCGCAGCTCCGGATCCCCGGCGGGCGTGGCGGGCGCCGCGGTCGCCGTCGGGGCCGCCGTGGAGGCGGGGCCGCCGGTCTCGGCGAGCACCAGCACGAGCCCGAGGGCGACGACGACCAACGCGGCCGCCGCGAGCCACGCCCGGGTGCGCCAGCCGGCGCTAGCCCACGGCACCTTCCACCCACGCCGCGATGACGTCGAGGGCGGCGACATCCGCGCCGGGCTCCGTGACGATCGCCACGGCATCCGCTCCGATCACATGCACGTCGAGACGCCAGACGGACTCGCCCGCCGGGAGCGTCGCCGTCACGGCCTCGCCCGGGAGCCCGGTCAGAGCGATGCGGGAGGCCCGGGCCTGCATCCCCTCCCCCTCGAGGTCCGTCACGCAACGGCCCGCGATCGATTCGAGGTCCCCGAGATAGGTCTGGGCGTCCTCAACGGACTCGAAGGAACGCAGCCGCACCCCGGTCGCCGCCCCGGACTCTCCGACGAAGGCTCCCAGGTTCTTCGCGGCGCCCACGCTCGCGTCGGTCCCGCCCGCCAGTGCGGCGAACGACTCGAGCGAGCCACAGGCCACCGAGTCGGCGGCGGCCGCTCCGACGGCCTCGGCGGCGGTCATCGCGGTCACCCCCGGCGAGATCACGACGTCGGCGACCGTCCATCCGGGCTCGCCCGCGACGGCGTCCGGATCGGACACGAGCGCCGCGGGCGTCGGGGTCGGCGTCTCGACGGCCGGATCCAGCGACGTGCCCGAGGGACCGAGCGCGAGGTAGCCGGCACCCGCGACCCCGACACCGACCAGCGCGACGGCGGCGACACCTGCGCGCCGGGCCGCGCGACGCGGGCGGATCGTGCGGACGTACGCGTCGGTGTCGCCGTCCCGGTGGGCCGCGTCGACGCGCGCGCGCTCCTCCTCGGCGACCGAGGTCAGCATGTCCTTCAGCTGCGTGCTCATCGACGGCCTCCCCTCGGCGCGACCACCCTGACGCCGGCGTCCTCCCGGTCGTCCGCGCCGTCCAGACCCCGAAGCTCCTCGCGCAGGACCGCGAGCGCGTCGTGCAGGTACCGCTTGACGGATCCGGTCGAGATGCCGAGCCGCTCCGCGGTCTCCTCCGTGCTCAGGTCCTCGAAGTGGCGGAGCACCACGCAGGCGCGCTGGCGCCTGGTCAGCAGGCCGAGCGCGCGCGTGACCTCGGCGTTCTCCCCGGCGGTCTGGTCCGCCGGCGGGGCGTCCCGCTCGACGAGCAGGTGCTGCTTAGCGCGCGCGACGGCACGCGAGCGCCGACCGTTGAGGAACTGCGTCGCGATGGTGCGGCGGACGTACGCCTCGGCGGCCCGCGGATCGTCCAGCCGCCGTGCCCGGGTGAAGGTGCGGATGATCGCGTCGTGCACCAGGTCCTCGGCCGTCGGGCGATCCCCCGCGAGCAGGTAGGCGTACCCGACGAGCGCGCCCCTGCGCTCGCGGATCATGGTGTCAAGCACGCCCTGCCACCGGTTCATGGTGAGTCCCCGTCCGGCCGCCTCCCCTGTCCTGGCCACGTCTCACTGCCTCCATGATGACCCGCGGAGGCATGATGCGCAGGGCGCGGTCACGGCTCGACCGCCCGGATGGCGTCGGCGAGCTCGGCGATGACCGCCGCCGCGACCTGGTCCTGTGCCAGCGCCTCGTGCACCTCGAAGCGCACCATCACCCGCCCGATCGCGACGTAGTACGTGGTCTCCGGAAGATCGATGACCTCGACGGAGCCGGCGGCCTCGTCGACCAGATCGACGATGTGCACATCGATCCGGGTCACCGGCGCGTCGACCCCGTCGAGGCCGATCCGCGCGATCACGACGTCCTCGACGTTCAGGGCACCGACGCTGCCCGACTCCGCGAACGCGGTGCATGCGTCGGCGCTCGCGGGGAGATCGGCCATGGCCGACGCCGACTCCGGGTCGTCGAGGATGCGTGCCCGCAGCGTCGACTCGTCGAAGCCCGACACCCCGTCGGCGATGGCGAAGAACGCTCCCGTGTGGACGGTCGGGTCGTCCGCGCGCGTGGTGCTGTCCTCGTTGGTCGCCCCGCCCAGCAGGTTCACCACCGGACCGCAGACGGCCGGGTCGACGGACCGGTGCTCGTAGGCCGTCCACTCGGACGCCAACGTGAACGCCTCCTCTCCGGCACGCAGGCCACGGAAGCCCAGCCCCTGCTCCTCGAGCAGCGCCTCGGACGGCTCGAAGGTCGCGAGCACCGCGATCAGGGCCTGGTCCTCGGCGGCCGCGCCGGGGTACTCCAGCGCCTCACCCTCCGCCGTCACCGTCGCAACCCCGGACGGCACCGGCGTCGCCTCGCCGCCGGACGATGCGGTGGCACCCACCGCGCCGCCCTCGCCCGCGCTGCACCCCGCCAAGGTCGCGAGCGCGGCGACGGACGCGATCACGGTCAGCAGCCTCGAGCTCGTCATCGGGCCCTCCCCTCGGCGGCGAGCGTCGTCGCCGCACCGACCAGAGAACACCGGGGACGCGGATCCGGTTGGGGGCGCCTCATCGGAGTCCTCCGGCCGCCCAGTCGCGCGTGATGCTCAGGGCGCGGTCCGCCGCGGTCGGGTCGGAGACCACGGCGATGGCGCTGGCCCCGTCGACGTAGACCTGGAGACGCCACGCGTCCTCGGTGAACGGCACCGGGATCGCGACGGCGACCCCGTCACCGGGGAGGCCCGCCGCGTCGACGCGGGCGACCGTCATGGCGACACCCCACCCGCCCATCTCGTCCGCGCAGCGGCGCGCGATCCGCCACAGCTCGCCGACGTACTCGGCGGCGATGCCGGCGGTCGCGAACGACCGCACGTGGACGTCGTTCGCCCCGCCTCCGCTGGAGACGAACGCACCCAGGTGCACCGGCGCGGTCCCGTCGGCACGGCCGACCAGCCGGCCGAAGGCCTCCAGGGCCCCGCACGCCACGGGCTCCTCGACCACCGGGCCGACGGAGTCCGCGAGGGGCGTCGCGGCCCCGCGGGGGTCGATCACGAGCCCGGCGACGGTCCACCCCGCCTCGCCGGCGACGGCCTCGGGATCCCCGACCGCGGAGGAGCCCGCAGAGGAGGAGGCGGCGACGGACGGCGCGGCGGGCGCGGTCGTGGCGCCCGTACCGGCCAGCCCGATCAGCGCGAGGCCCGGCACCGCGAGCGCGAGGAGCACGCCCAGCACGGCGACCGGCGCCAGGCGCCGCGCCCGGCGCAGGGGCGAGATCACCCGCGAGTAGAGGACGGCGTCGTCGGCGGGGTGCTCGAAGTCGAACGTGGCGCGCTCCTCGGCGACCACGGCGTCCATCAGCCTGCCGAGGTCCGGGTTCATGGCGCGCCTCGCAGGTCGCGCGAGAGCTCGGCGGCGAGCACCGTGTCCGCCTGGTCCAGCGCCCGGGCGACCGCGTCGGCGCCCATCCCGACCGTCCGTGCGATGTCCGCCGTGGACTTCCGATCGACGTCCCGGAGCACCACGCAGGCGCGCTGACGGCGGTCGAGCATCCACAGCGCCCCCGTGATCGCCGAGGCCGGGCCCTCCGTGGCCGTCCCTGCCGGCGGCTCGCCGTCCACCCCCCGCAGCCGCGACGTCGCGCGGGCGATCATCGGGCCGCGCCGCGCGCGCACGAAGCGGGCCATGATCTGACCCCGCACCGCGACCAGCGCCACCTCCGCGTCGTGCCACGCGCGAGGACGCGAGAAGGTGCGGATGATCGCCTCCCGAACCAGGTCCTGCGCGGCCCACCGCTCCCCGACCAGGAGCGACGCGTACCCGACGAGCTCGCCCCGCCGCGCGACCACCCCGGCCAGCGCATCGTCCCAGCCCCCGTGCCTCCGCATGCCGTCCATGGCCTCCCCCGACCCGCGCGCTCGACCGCGCTGCAGCCTCAACACCGTGGCGGCCGCGCCCGGTTGGGGCGCGCGCACGGCCGCGGCGGGAATCCTTGCGACCGGTGGCCCGTTGAGACAGGTGCACGGGAATCCCCCGTCGGGCGGCGAAGCCCTCCTACGCCGCGCGACCTGAGCGGCGTCCGAACCTGTTCCGCGACCTGCATGGGATCCACACGTGACCGACACCCGCACCCTCGAGCTCCCCCAGCTGGGCGAGATCCTCGACCGCTCCCCCGCACCCCCCGAGCGCTCCGCGCTGCCGCACGACCTCCACCACGAGCCCGAGCCCACCACGCTGGCGATCCCGGTGGTCGGCGGCGGCGAGGCCGTGGTGCTGGACGAGGCGCCGTCCGCGACCCGCACCACCGCCTCCCTCACCCTGACGCCGCGCCGCGCCGCCCTCGCGCTCACCGCGCTGGCCGCCGGGGCGTTCGTCACCGGCGCCAACGAGGCGTCCGTCGTGGCCCTGTCCCCCGCGATCGCGGCGGGCCTGGGCGTGCCCGTCGCGCAGGTCGGGCTCCTCGCGACGGCGTTCGCGCTGACGGTCGTGCTCGCCGCGATCCCGCTGACCGCGGTGACGGGGCGCCTCAGCCGCCGCCTCACGCTGGGCACGACCCTCGCCGTATGGACGACGGGCGTGGTGGTCGCGGCGACCGCCGGATCGTTCGCGCAGCTGGCCACCGGGCGCGTCATCTCCGCGGCCGCCCACGCGCTGTTCTGGGCGATCGTCGCCCCGACCGCCGCAAGCCTGTTCGCGCCGCACCTGCGCGGCAGATCCGTGACGCGCATCATGCTGGGCGCGGCCGCCGCGGGCGTGGTCGGCACGCCCGTGCTCACCGTCGCCGGGGACCGGCTGGGCTGGCAGGCGCCCTACTGGGGCCTCGCCGTGCTCGGAGCAGTCCTGGCGGTCGCGTTCGCGCTCCTGCTGCCGGGCCCTGCGCCGCGCGACGACGACGAGGACCCGGCCGACCGCCCCGCCCCGGTGCGAGGCGACCTGCCGTCCCGACCCGACTTCCTCCGCGTGCTCGCGGTCACCCTCACCGCCTCCGTGGCGATGACCACCACCTGGACGTACGTGGTGCCCTTCGTGACCGAGGTGTCCGGGATCCCGAGCGCCACGGTGCCGGTCATGCTCGCGCTCGGCGGGACCGTGGCCGTGGGCGCGACGCTGGCGGTGGGCCCGTTCCTCGCGCGCCACGCCGTACCCACCGTCGCGGTCGGGCTCGCCCTGCTGTCGGGCGCCTGGACGATGCTCGCGCTGGGCCAGGGGTGGTCGGGCCTGATGGCGCAGGTCCTGCAGGCCGCCGGCTGGGCGGTGCTGCTCTCGGCGCTGCTCAACTGGGCGATGCGGCACACGCCGTGGCCGACCGACATGGGGGCCTCGATCTACACGGTCACGATGAACTCCGGCGCGGCGCTCGGGCCGGTGGTGGGCTCGGTCCTCGCGGCGCGCTGGGGCCTCTGGCTGCTGCCGCTCGCGTCGCTCGTGCTGACGCTCGGCGCCGCCGCCATCACCGCGACCGCCGACAGGACGATGCTCCGCCGCCTCAGCGTCCCCGGCCAGCTGCGGCGCGCGCTCGCGGCGCGGCAGGCGGTGCGCGATCGCCGGCTGGAGTGGCAGCGACGGACCGCGGTGCGCGCGCATCGTCCGGTCGCGGCGGCCTTCGCCGCCGGCCAGGCGGCCGCCCGCGCGACCGAGCGCGGCACCGTGCGCGCCGCCTCGGCCGTGTCCGACCGGGCGGGTCGTGCGCTGCGCGGGCACGTCGCCGACCTGGACGCGCACCTCGGCTGAGCGCCCGCCGTGCGGCTCGGCGGAGTCGGGCGCACACTGGAGGTGTCCCCGGAGCGGCGGTTCGCCCGCCCACCGTCGGCGACGCCGCCGACGTCACACCTCGCAGCGGACGAGCGCGCGTGCGCCCCGCTGCCCCCCGGCACCAGGCCGGGACGCCTGACTGAGGAGCAGGATCATGCTCAAGGACAGCACCGCGTTCGGGAGCTTCTCCACGAACGACATCGATGCGGCAGAGATGTTCTACCGCGACACCCTCGGACTCGACGTGATGCGCTGGTCCGACGCCGGCATGGGCGAGATGCTGTGGCTCACGCTGCCCGGCGGCGGCCGCGAGTTCGTCTACGCCAAGGACGACCACATGCCCGCCAGCCACACCGTCCTCAACTTCGAGGTCGACGACTTCGAGGGCGAGGTCGCCTCGCTGCGCGGCAACGGCGTCGAGCCGGAGCACCTCGAGTGGACCGACGACGACGGCATCGCCCGCGACATCGAGGGCCGGATGCCCGCGACGTGCTGGTTCAAGGACCCCGCCGGCAACTGGATCTGCATGATGCAGCGGGTCCAGGCCATGCACCCCTGAGCGCCGGGAGCCGATCATGGACGCCACAGCAGTCGCCTGCTTCTCCACGGACTCGGTCGCGGATGCGAAGGAGTTCTACGCCGGCACGCTCGGCATCGACGTCTCGGAGCTCGCGACCGGGACGCTCGTGCTCAACCTCGCGGGCGGCAGCCACGTGTTCATCTACGAGAAGGAGGACCACGCGGCGTCGAACTACACCACGCTGATCCTCGCGGTCGCCGACGTGAGGGCGACCGTCCGCGACCTTGCGTCGAAGGGCGTCCAGATGGCACCCCTGCCCGGCACCGACGACGAGGGGGTCGCCCAGGACGAGGACATGCCGCCCACGGCCTGGTTCACGGACCCGGCGGGCAACTGGGTCGCGATCGGCGAGATGCCTGGCGTGGCCTGACCGGCTAGCGTCGGGGGGATGGACGCACTGACGCAGCTCGCCGACGAGTACTACGACTACGCGATGGGCCTCAGCCCCCTCGACCTCATGTGGGACGGGAGGCTGGAGCACCTCGCGGAGTGGAACGACGTGACGGTCGAGGGCCGCGCGCTCCAGCACGCACGGCTCATGGAGTTCGCGCGCGCCGCCGAGGCCATCGACGTGGGCGACGACCTGCAGGCGCTCGCGCTCAGGGACGTGGTCGCGTCCTCGGCGCGCGCGACCGCGCTCCACCTCGCGTGGGAGCCCGAGCTGCTGCACCTCAACCCGACCATGGGGGCCTGGGAGATGATCCTGGGCTTCATCGGGTCGTTCCCGCTCTCGACCGCGGAGCACGGCGAGGCCTATCTCGCGAAGCTCAGCGGCATGCCGGCGTTCCTCGACTCGCTCATGGACGTCGCCGAGGACGCCGCGGGCGTCGGCCGGGTCGCGCTTCGACGGCACCTGGAGACGACGGCGTCGGCGGTCGAGTCGTACCTCGCCGAGGCGCGCGAGGGCGAGGACGGGCTGCGGGCGCAGGCCGCGCCGACCTCGCTCGGGGACGATGCGCGGGCCGCCTGGGCGGGGGTGCGCGACGGGATCGTCGAGGAGCAGCTGCACCCCGCGTGCGCGCGTTTCGCCGAGCGGCTGCGGACCCTCGCGGAGCGGGGGCTGCCCGACGAGACCCCGGGCCTGGTCCACCTCGAGGGCGGACCCGCGGTCTACCGCGACAAGATGTACTCCCATCTGCTGATCGACATCACCCCCGAGGAGGTCCACCGGATCGGTCTCGCGCAGGTCGAGCGCCTCGAGGACGAGTACCGCGCGATCGCGGGACCGCTGCTCGGCACGGACAGCATCGAGGAGATCTACGCGCGGCTCCGGGACGACGACTCCCTGCGGTACACGGACGCCGACACGCTCGTCGCGGACGCCGAGCGGGCGCTCGCGAAGGCCAACGCCGCCGCGCCCGACTGGTTCGCGCACCTGCCGACGGCCGGCTGCACCGCGCACTCGACGCGGTTCGGCGCGATGGCCTACTACTCGCCGCCGGACCCCCGCACCGGCAAGGAGGGCCAGTTCTACTTCAAGACCTCCAACCCCCACGACTGGGCGACCTACGAGCTCGAGGCCATCACGTATCACGAGGCGGTCCCCGGGCATCACCTCCAGCTGGCGCTGCATGTCGAGAACGAGGCGCTGCACAAGGTCCAGCGCGAGATGTTCAACACGGCGTACGCGGAGGGGTGGGGCCTCTACACGGAGCGTCTGTCGGACGAGATGGGCCTGTACTCATCCGAGCTGTCGAGGATCGGGATGCTGTCCGCCGACTCGCTGCGGGCGTGCCGGCTCGTGGTGGACACGGGCATCCACGCCCTGGGCTGGAGCCGCGAGCAGGCGATCCAGTACGTCCTCGACCACTCGCCGATGGACCGCGCCCACATCGAGCAGGAGATCGACCGGTACATCGGTCTGCCCGGGCAGGCGCTCGCCTACATGATCGGCCGGCTCGAGATCCTGGCGATCCGCGCGGAGGCGCAGCAGCGCGAGGGCTACGACATCAGGGACTTCCACGATGCGGTGCTCGGGTACGGCGCCGTGCCGCTGCCCACGCTCCGCCGCATCGTGCTGGGCTGACATACCCCCGCCCGCATCGTCGCCGGTAGTCGGGCGCGCCGTTCTCGGCGCATATTCTTCGCGAAGTGTCAATTTTTACAAGGCCGTTCGGGACGCCTACCCTTGATGGGTCATGTTCACTCCCCTCCGCATCGTCGCGCTCTCGTGCGCCCTGCCCCTGACGCTCGCCGCATGCTCCGCCGGCAGCTCCAGCGATGCTTCCGCGAGCGCCGAGAGGATCGTCACCGGGACCAAGCCCGCGGCGGCTGAGAGCACCACGCCCGCGCCGACGATGATCGGCGGCCCGGCGGTGCTCGAGGTGGCGGAGCAGGTGACCGTCACGAACCAGCTCACCGCGCCGTGGGACATCGAGGTCACCGCGGACGGCTCGCTGCTGGTGAGCGAGCGGGACTCCGCGACCATCTCCCGGGTGCGCGCGGGAGTGCGGACCGCGCTCAACGGCCCCGGCGTCGAGGCGCTGCGCGGGATGGTGAACGCGGAGGGCGAGGGTGGCCTGCTCGGCCTGGCGATCTCGGCGGAGCACCCCGAGCATGTCTACGCGTACATCACGCGGGAGGACGACAACGCGATCGTCCGCCTCGACCTTCACGACGACCTGCTGGGGCTGCCCACGGTGGTCCTCGAGGGGATCCCCGCAGCGGCGAACCACGACGGCGGGCGCATCAAGTTCGGTCCCGACGGCTTCCTCTACGTGTCCACGGGCGACGCCGGCGAGCCCGAGCTCGCCGCCGCGAGCGACAACCTCTACGGCAAGATCCTGCGCGTGGTCGCGGACGGATCCGAGGCCGACGGCACCGCGGCCCCCGACAACCCGTTCGGGACGCGGGTGTGGTCGTACGGCCACCGGAACGTGGAGGGCTTCGGGTGGGTCGCCGACGGCCGGATGTACGCGTCCGAGCTCGGCGCCAATGCGGAGGACGAGCTCAACCTGATCGTCGCGGGCGGCAACTACGGCTGGCCCGAGCACGAGGGGATGTCGGGGGCCCCGGAGGGCACGTCCCCCGGTGACACCGTGGACGGCGTGACGTACCCCGTGGTGACGTGGACCACCTCGGAGGCGTCGCCGTCGGGCGTCGCTGTCACGTACGAGGGCATCTACGTCGCGGCGCTGCGCGGCGAGCAGATCTGGCGCATCCCGCTCACCGAGGACGGGATCGGCACGCCCCACACGCTGCTGAGCGATCTGGGGCGGATGCGCGACGTCGCGGTCGCGCCGAACGGCACGCTCTACGCGCTCACGAGCAACACCGACGGCCGCGGCGACGCCGCCGAGGGCGACGATCTGCTGGTGCGCCTCACGCTCGCCGAGCCCGAGGCCTGAGCCCAGCGCCACCGAGCGACGCGTCAGCTCGCGGCGCCCACCAGGTGGATGCGGGGGTGCAGGACGTCGAGGGTCGGCCCGGCGCTCGTGCTGGTGATCGTGGTGTCGAAGGGCTCCCACGTGCCGTCGCCGATCCGGTAGTGACCGGACCAGGTGGTGTCGAGCGCGATGGTCGCGACGGTGATGGTCGGTCCGTAGGCGTGACTGACGGTCGCGTCCGGGTACGGTCGGCCCGGGTCCTCCGTCGTGAGGGTCTCGCCGTCTCCCCAGCGCCAGGTGTACCGGGTCGGGGTGGCACGGATGGTGACGTCGGCGCCGAGCAGGACGGCGCCGTGGAGACGCGGCGCGTCCTCCGCGTAGGCGATCGTCGGGACGGCGGCGTACACCCAGCCGCCGTCGGGCTGGACGGCGACCTCGGACGGCTCGGGCCGCAGCTGCGTCCACTCGCGCTCGATGAGCGCGAGAAGGTCGCCCTCGCTCGGGCAGGTGTACCAGGAGACGAGGGTCCAGTCGCTCCAGGTGCCGTCGGCGAGCTGCTCGCGCATCCATAGAGGGAACGAGGGCGTCATACCGTCGGGACAGGCGACGTCAGGAGACAGGCCGGTCGCGCAGGTGTCACCGGCGCCGACGAGCCCGCCGCCGACGCACGGCGCGGACCGCAGGAACTCGCGTTCGGCCGCTTGCGAGTTCGCGCTCGTTTGGCCGCTACCAGTTGCAGCATCACGCACCCGTTCGAGTGTGTAGCCGCCATCCACGACATCCGGGAGGTCATGGGTGCCGTCCGGCGTGTCGGCCGCCATCGACGAGGTCGCCCCGAATACGAGGGCTGCCAAGACCGAAGCCACTACACAGCCCATCTTGAGCCAAGTCACAGCGCGAGTTCCTCTCCGACCACCGCTGCAACGATCCAGCCTCCAGCACCCCGCTGCATGACGAGCCCGAACTCGTAGCCCGAAACCGCACCCTGTAGATCAATCGCCTCCGCTTCATCCCAAACGACATATTCGGACACGCTCGCCGTCACCAAGACTGATGCAGTGTCAGCTTCGTCGAGCGCCGCACGCGTCTGCGACTCATCAACCGTGATGTCACCACCCTCGGCGACCCAGCCCTCGTCGCGGACCCGCTCGGCGTTGGCAAGAGCGTCGGCGCAGTAACCGCACCCCGGATCCGACAACGCCTCCCACACGCGCGTGTCACCCGTCTGGAACATCACCGAGTACTGCTCCAGGAAGAACTGCGCCGTGACCATCGCGCCGTAGAGGTCGTCGCGGTCGGCGCCCTCGGGCATCATCGCGAAGAGCTCGTCGTTGCTGAGCGCGGTCGGCGTGGGCGACGGCGTGGCGTCGGGAGACTCGACCACGACAGGCCCTCCCGACGGCGTGCGCGTCACGATCGGCGCCGGGTCCCCGACGCACCCCGCCAGCGTGAGCGCCAGCCCGATCACGATCGCGCCTGCGCCCGCTCCCCCCGAGACGAACCGCATGAATCACAACGTATCGGGCGAAACGCCCACGCGACACCCCCACTTCTCGGGTGTGGAGAACCACATCGGCGAGCAGCCGGACGAACCGCCCGGCGCAGCCCGGCGGGATGGCGATGCGCGAACGCTCCCGATTTCATGCGGGAGCACACGGCCGGGCGGGCGGGGCGCACCGGTGCCGGCCGGGCGTTCGTTCCCGCATGAATACGGGAGCGAGTCGCACCAAGGCACCCAGCGGCGCACTCGAACGGAGCGGCGCACCCGCACAGACAGGCGCTCGCTCAGGCCAGGCGACGCCGCCCCAGACCCGGCAGGAACTTGCCGGTCCGCGCCGCGTACTGGTCGTACCCCGGGTAGGCGCGCATCAGGAACGCCTCCTCGACCCGCGTCTTCGCCTCGAAGAACACCGCCAGCAGCGCCGTGAACGCCCAGGTCCAGGCATGCCCCGACCCCACGGCCAGCCCGATCGCGATGATGATGATCGCGCTGTACATCGGGTGCCTCACGAAGCTGTAGATCCCGCCCGCTGCGAGGCCCGCGCCGTTCGGCGTCGGCATCGGGGTCAGCGCACGCCCCAGGTCCTTGCCCGACCAGAACATCCCCAGCCCACCCAGCAGCACAAGGGTCGACCCGGCCCACCACGACCCGCCGAAGCCGGGCCCGTCGAGCAGCGCGGTGAGCCCGACGGCGAGGAAGATCACACCCTGCAACGCCACGAGCACCAGCGAGAGCAACCGTCCGGACCGTGCGTTCATCCCGACAGGCTAACCGGCCCGCTCGCCCGCCGCTTGCGCCCGCACCGAGACCTCGGGCTTCTGTCCAGCGATCCACCGGTCGACCGTCTCCCACCACGAGTAGAGCCACGCCTCACGCTCCTCGCGCCCGGCGGGGATCTCCGCCGGGTCCGTGGTCCACCCCTTGAGGACGATGCGCTTGTCCACCGGCAGCTCCCGCCACACGTCGGCGACGGTCGACAGCCGCTCCAGCCCAGTGTGCGCGACCACGACGACGGCGGCATCGGGCCGCGCCTCCATCGCGGCGAGCACCCCGCCGGGATGCGGCGGCATCACATGGGGCATCGCCTCGGCGCGGTCCGCGAGTCCGTCGCGCCCGGCCTCGCGCAGCGCCGCGATCCGGCGCGCACGCCGCTTCGGCGTCGCGTTCGCCCCCTCGGGGAAGATCAGCAGCGCCCCCTCCGGCCCGAGGTCGCCCGCGAGCGCGGCGATGGTCTCGGCACCCCCGGGATCGCCCGGCCTGCGGTGGCGACGCGGCGTGATGAAGCGCGTCGGGATGCGGTTGAGGAGCAGGTCGATCGCGGGGTCCCACTGCAGCGTGTCCTTGAGCACGATCGCCGGGTTGCGCTTGAAGCGGTTGAGCAGCGCGTCCACCATCACGAACGAGTCGCCCGGACCCGCGTGGCGGCAGACCACGATCAGCGGCCGACCGGGCGCGATCTGGTCGAGGTCGGCGTCCTCGAGGTCGACATCGAGCCGCAGCGTCCACCTCACCTGGGCGAAGAGCAGCCTCAGCATGGACGATGCGAGGGCGTAGTGATCGCGCTGCGAGGCCTCGCTCCGCATCCGTCGCCCGAACCCGTACTGCACCCACATGACCCCGAGCACCGCGACCGCGAACGCGTCCCACAGCAGGTAGAAGCCCGCGAGCCACAGCACGCGGGTGAGGCGCAGCCGTCCCGGCAGCGCCCAGGCGACGATCGCGAGGACCACGACCCCCAGCCACACCGCGACCGGCATCCAGACGAACGCCCCGATCACAAGCAGCGGCGCGATCAGCAGCCGCCGCACCCACACGGGCGGAAGCCGCCACCACGCCGACGCCATCAGACCAGCCCCGCCAGCACCAGGTACGCGCTGCTCGCCTCGCGCGCGGCCTCGATGCGCGCGTGGGTCCGCTCGAGGCTCCGGAACGCCCCGATCCGCTGATCGCCCTCCTGCGGCCCGCCGTACGGGAGCACGTGCAGGTCCACGTGAGCGGGCACGGCTGCGCGATCGCGCTGGAACCGGTGGCGCCGCGCCACCTCGAACGCGACCTTCGCCACGTCCGTCGGCTTCTCGGGCGCGGTGAGGGGCTCCTCGATCCGCCCCACCTGCAACACGAAGATCGTGGTCGCCCCACGCGCGACCGCCTCGCCCAGCGGGATGGAGTTCACGATCCCTCCGTCGATGAAGTGCTCGTCGCCGATCCTCATGGGCGGGAGCGCCGCCGGGACGGCCGACGAGGCGAGGACGGCGTCGACCACCGGGCCCGAGTCGAACCAGTGCTCGGCCGCCCTCTCGATGGAGGCGGCGCACACGGCGAGCGGCACGGCGAGGTCCTCGAAGCGCGTGCCGGCGCCGACCACCCCCTCGACGAGCGCGCGCAGCGGCGCCGGGTCGTTGAGGTGGGTCCGGTGCTTCGCGAGCCTCCGCGCCTGCCGGTACCAGGAGGTGCCGTAGATGGTCCCGGCGGTGGGCGACGCCCACGCCTTCTCGAGCCGCTCGACCACCGCGGGCGTCGGATCCTGCGCGACGGCCGCCCCGTTGATCGCGCCGATCGACGTGCCGACCACCAGGTCGGGGACGATGCCGGCGTCGAGCAGGGCGCGGAGCATCCCCACCTCGGTGGCGCCCCTCACACCACCGCCTCCCAGCACGAAAGCGACGGTCATAGCGCCAGCGTAGGGCCCTGATACGGTCGGCGACAGGGCGGCGCCCCCATCCCCCCGCATCGTCGCTCCGAATGGCAGGCATGTTCACGCTCGTGCTCGTCGGACTGATCTCCGGTGTCATCACCGCCATCAGCCCCTGCGTCCTGCCCGTCCTTCCCGCGATCCTCACCAGCTCGATCCAGGACGGGGCGGCGAGCCGCCGGCGCCCGCTCGTCGTGGTCGCGGGCCTGGTGCTCAGCTTCGCGGTCTTCACCCTGCTCGGCGGGATCCTGCTGTCGAGCCTGGGCCTGCCGGACGACCTGCTGCGGTGGACCGGGATCGTCGTGCTCGCCGTGGTGGGCCTGGGCCTGATGATCCCCCGCCTCGGGGAGCTCATCCAGCGGCCCTTCGAGCGCATCCGCCCGCTGCAGGCCGACCGCAACGGCAACGGCTTCGTGATGGGCCTCGGGCTCGGGCTGGTGTTCGTCCCCTGCGCCGGACCGATCCTCGCGTCGATCACGGTGCTCGCCGCCACCAACGGCGTCAGCTGGGGCCTCGTCGCGCTCACGCTCGCGTTCAGCGCGGGCATCGCGATCCCGCTGCTGGTCTTCGGGCTCGCGGGCCAGTCGATCTTCGGGCGCATCAAGGCGGTCCGGGAGCGCCTCCAGCTGATCCGCTCGATCTCCGGAGCGGTCCTGATCGCGACCGCGCTGGTGATCGCCACCAACGTCGCCGAGCCGCTCCAGCGGATCGTGCCCGGCTGGCTCGCCGGCATCCAGACCACCATCGAGGACAACGACGCCGTGCGCTCCGAGCTCGACACCCTCGCCGGACGTGAGGCCGTCGACACCTCCGTCACCGGCGACGCGCTCGGCTTCGACGCGTGCGAGGACGACCCGTCGGTGCTGCAGAACTGCGGCCCCGCCCGCGACCTGGTGGGCATCCAGGACTGGCTCAACACCGACGGCGAGGCCCTCGACCTCGACGAGCTGGCGCAGGAGGGCGAGGTGGTGCTCATCGACTTCTGGACCTACAGCTGCATCAACTGCCAGCGCACCTTCCCGTACCTGACCGCCTGGGACGAGAAGTACCGCGACGCGGGCCTCACGATCATCGGCGTCCACTCGCCCGAGTTCGCCTTCGAGAAGGTGGTGGACAACGTCGCCGACGCGACCGACCGCTACGGGATCGAGTACCCGGTCGCGATCGACAACGACTTCGAGACGTGGCGCGAGTGGGACCAGCGCTTCTGGCCCGCGCACTACCTGATCGACTCCACCGGCACGGTCCGCCAGGTGCACTACGGGGAGGGCGCGTACGAGCAGACCGAGCTGCTCATCCAGCAGCTGCTCGAGACCACACCCCAGATGGTCGAGGCCAACCCCGACGCGCACACCTCGGACCGGACCGCCGAGACGTACGTCGGCTACGCGCGCGGCCTGGGCGCCAACGCCAACGGCGACTTCCCGCGCGACGAGCCGCACGACTTCGGCGCGTCCTTCACCCCGGGCCCCGGCCAGGTGGCGCTCGGCGGGACGTGGACGGTCACGTCCGAGTACGCGGAGGCGGGGGACGATGCGACGCTCGACATGCAGTTCTACGCCGGGAGCGCGAACCTCGTGCTCGGCGGCGAGGGCACCGTGACGGTGACGCTCAAGGGCGATCCCGGCTACCGCAAGGTGATCGACGTGTCCGGCGCGCCGGACCTGCAGGTCCTGTGGGAGGGCGAGCCGGGGATCGACGTCCTCCACCTGGAGGTCTCGCCCGGCGTGGAGGCCTACGCCTTCACCTTCGGGTGATCCGCGGACCGGGCGGGTCGGGTCGGGCGCCTCGCCTCAGGCGGGGCGCACGGAGGTCAGCAGGACCTGCCACGACCCGGCCTCGAGGCCGCCCGGCGGCCGATGGTCGACCGCGGCCCACATCGACCCGTCGGCGCCGATCATGGTGGCGACCCGCCCCGTCTCGCCCCGCACCGCGATCGCGCTGTCCGCGTACGGGGAGTCGTAGGTGGCCCCGGTGAGCTCGTCGACGAACCCGATCCGGTCCAGGTACAGGCGGTACGCGGCGTCGAAGGCGTGCTCCAGCGGATCCGAGCCGCCGCTCCAGCGGCCGGCCTCGAGGATCTCGATGAGCCCGCCGTCGGCGGTCAGCACGCGCACCACGCCGTCCGCGTCGGCGGCGTCCACCGTCCAGCCCTCGGGGGTGTCGAAGGCGAACCCGCCGACGGTCCAGGACACCAGCGGGACGCCGTCCGCGTCCGCCTGGGTGGCGGGGCCGCCGGAGATCGCCACCGTCGCGCCGTCCGACCCCTGCAGCTCGAACGTCCCTCCGAGCGCCGAAGCGAACAGCACCATCGCCGCGAACACCACCATCATCGACACCACCGTGGCGCCGAACCGCCGAGAGGTCCGCGGCGCGGGCTCCGGCGCCGTCAGCGTGACGGCCGGAGCGGCGCCGGACTCGGCCCGCGTACGCCCGCGCTCGTTGTCCGCCATCATCTGGTCGTTGAACGTCCCGCCCACGCGATGCCCCCTCCGCGCCCCCACCAGGGATGTCGATGTCCGCAGTATGGCACCCATCCGCGGGCGGCGGGACGCCGAACCACCTGCGTCGGGCATCGTCCCCAACCCCGCCCGGCACCCAGGGAGGAACCATGAAGATCCGTGCACTGGCGGTCCCGATGCTCGTGCTGCTCGCCGGCTCGACCCTCGCCGCCTGCGGCGACACCGAGCCCGCGGCCGAGTCCTCGGACGACACGATGATGGAGGAGACCATGTCGCCCGACACCATGGAGTCCGAGGACGCCATGATGGACGACGAGGACGCGATGGAGGACGACTCCATGGAGGACGACTCGATGGAGGAGGACGACTCGATGATGGAGGAGTCCCACTCCGAGGACGCGATGATGGAGGACGAGGACGCGATGATGGAGGACGAGGGCTGACGTGCCCGAGCGGACGATGCGGAGGGTCGGGATGGGCGACGAGGACGCGGCGGGCGCCGCGGCGGCTCGTCCCGCCCCCGACCGCCTCGCGGGGCTCCTCGTGGCCGCGGGGCGGGGTGACGCGGACGCCTTCGAGGCCGTCTACGACGCCACCGCCGCCTCCGTGCACGGCCTGGCGCTGCGCATCGTCCGCGACCCGGAGATGGCCCAGGACGTCACCCAGGAGGTGATGGTGGAAGTGTGGCGCCAGGCGGCGCGCTACCGCCCGGACCTCGGTTCGCCGCGGACCTGGATCCTCACGATCGCCCACCGGCGCGCCGTCGACCGGGTCCGGGCCGAGCAGGCCCACTCCGACCGGCTGCAGCGCCACGCGCGCCCCGAGATCGACGTCCACGACCAGGACGCGCTGGTCGACACGATGTTCCGCCAGTGGCAGGCGACGCGGGTCCGGGCCGGGCTCGCCGGGCTGACCCCGCTGCAACGCGAGGCGCTCGAGCTGACGTACTACAAGGGCTACACCAACGCGCAGCTGGCGCAGGCGCTCGACATCCCGCTCGGGACGGCGAAGGCCCGCATCAGGGACGCGATCATCAGGCTGAGAGACATGTGGGAGGTGACGACATGAACGACAACGTGCACGGCCTGCTCGGCGCGTACGCCGTCGACGCCGTCACCGACGCCGAGCGCGCCGCGTTCGACGCCCACCTGCCCGGCTGCGAGGACTGCGCGGCCGAGCTCGCGGGGCTGCGCGACGTCGCCGCCGCCCTCGCGGACGCCGAGGCGGTCGCACCGCCGGCCGCGCTGCGGGCGCGGGTGCTCGAGGAGGTCTCCCGCACGGCCCAGCTTCCGCCGGACGATGCGGAGGTCGCCCCCGCCGACGACCTCGCCGCGGCGCGCGAGGCCAGGCACGCGCGGTCGGGTCACCGCTGGCCGCGGTTCGTGCTCGCGGCGGCCTCGGTCGCGGTGCTCGCCGGCGTCGGCGCATTCGCCGGGGTGGTGCTGACGGAGCGCAACGCCGAGCTCGCCATGGAGCAGGACGTGATGATGGTCGCGAGCGCGCCCGACGCGCATTCGATGGACCTGGACCTGGGCACCTCGCACCTGGTGGTGAGCGACCGCATGGCGTCCGTGGTGGCGATGGGAGAGGACTGCCCGAAGCCGCACGACGGCATGGAGTACCAGCTCTGGGTGGTGATGGAGGACGGCTCCAAGCACGCGGGACCGACGTTCATGCCGGAGTCGGACGGCAGCTTCATGACCATGCTGGACGACCAGTCGATGGACGGCGTCACGGGCTTCGTCGTCACCGAGGAGCCCATGGGGGGCTCGGACGAGCCCACCGGCGACATGGTCGCGGTGGTCGAGCTCTGAGTCAGTCGCCCTCGTCGGGCTCGTCGCGCCGGAGCTGCGTCGAGATCTGGTCGGCGTCGAGCACGCGCAGCGCGGCCCCGAGGGCGTGCGAGCCGTAGGTGCCGACCGCGCGGGTCGCGAGCAGGCGGCTGCGCTGCGCGGCGATGACCGCGAGCCGGAGCTCGAGGAACTGGTCGCCCAGGTCCTCGCCCTCGGACTCCTCGTCGGAGGCGTGGACCACGGCGCGGCGCACCGCGGCGATCACCTCCGGGTCGTAGGCGCCGCCCTTCGGCCGCGCCAGGTCCGGGGCGTCGAGCACGGTGGTGGCCTCCGCGAGCAGGAGGTCGCGCAGCGCCTGGCGCTCGCGCTCGTCGTGCTCGCTCTCCCCCGCCACCCCGACGGCCTTTGCGACCCACGGCAGGGATACGCCCTGGCCCAGCAGGGAGCCGGCGGCCACCACGAACGCGATCAGCACCAGCGTCGAGCGCAGCGGCGTGTCCGCGGGCAGCGTCTGGGCCGCGGCCAGGGTGATGGCGCCCCGCATGCCGGCCCACACCAGGACCGTGCCCTCCCGCCAGCGCAGGGGCCGGTTCTCCAGGTACCGGACGTCCGCGGAGTGCACCTCGAGGCGCCGGTTGACCTTCGCGAGCGCGCGCGTGTCGAGCCGGTCCCCGGCGCCCTCGGCCCGCTCCTTCGCCTGGTCGTGCCGGGCCTGCGCGCGCTCGACGCGGCGACGGGCGACCATCACCAGGGGCGCGATGTAGCCCGCGCGGATCGCGAGCGCGAGGGCGAGGGCGGCGAGGCCGAGCCCGGCGGCGAACCACAGCGAGCCGTGCGTCTCGATGACGTCCTCGACCAGCCCGATCAGCTCGAGCCCGAGGACCAGGAACACCGCGCCCTCGAGGATCAGCTCGGCGGTCTTCCAGTTCGCGCGTTCGGAGATCCGGTCCTCGGGACGCAGGAACCGCGGTGCGCGCACCCCGGTGACCAGTCCCGCGACCACCGCGGCGACCAGGCCCGAGGCGCCCAGGGCCTCCGCCGGGACCGCCGCGGCCCACGGGGCGACGAACGACAGGGCCGTGCTGGAGGCGGCTCCGGGCACCGCGCGCCGGAGGCGGATGTTCGCCTCGCCCGCGACCAGTCCGATCACGACGGCGAGCACCACCGCGGAGGAGAAGTCCCACAGCGCCTCGCCGAAGGTCATCCCCGCGCCGGCGGCCGCCACCGCGGTGCGCACCAGCACCAGCGCGGTGGCGTCGTTGAGCATCGACTCGCCCTCGAGCACGGTGACCACCCGCGGCGACACCCCGAGCTTCTTGATGATCTGCACGGCGACCGCGTCGGTGGGGCTCACCACGGCGCCGAGCGCGATCGCGAGCGGCAGCCCGATCTCCGGCAGGACCACCCAGAAGAACAGGCCCATCAGCACGGAGCTGAGGAGCACGAGCACGACCGACAGCCCCGAGATCGAGGCGAAGTCGCGACGGAACTCCATCGCGGGCAGCGACACGGCCGCCGAGTAGAGCAGGGGCGGGATGACGCCGAGCAGGATGATCTCGGGCTCCACCTCGAGGTGCGGGACGCCGGGGAGCAGGCTCACGCCGACGCCGAGAACCACCAGCAGCAGGGGTGCCGCGACCCTCACCCGGGGCGCGATCGCGTTGACCGCGACGATCGCGGCGACCGCCGCGACCACGATCGCCAGCGCCATCTCCATGTCCCGACCCCCGCCCGCGCGACCCTCGTCGCGTCCGGCCCCCAGCCAACCACCGGACCCTGGGAGTTCGCCAGGACCACGCCGTACGGGTCGCGCCGCGACCTCGACAGGGTAAGACTGAGGCTATGGCCGAGATCCTCATGTTCCACCACGCGATGGGGCTCACCGACGGCCTGGTCGCCTTCGCGGAGCGGTTGAGGGCGGCCGGGCACGTGGTCCACACCCCCGACCTGTATGCCGGCGCGACGTTCACCGATGCGGACGAGGGGGTGGCGTACGCGCAGTCGATCGGTCATGACGCGCTCGAGGAGGCCGCCCACCTGCTCGCGCGGCGCCACCGCGGCGCCGACGTGCTGATGGGGTTCTCGCTCGGGGCGATGCCGGCGCAGCTGCTCGCCCAGGACCGTCGGCGCATGCGGGCCTGCATGCTGGTGAGCGGGGCGCTCCCGCCGTCGGCCCTCGGCGGGGTGTGGCGGCACGAGGTCGCGCTGCAGATCCACGTCGCCGACCCCGACGAGTACGTCGAGCCCGACGAGATCGACGCGTTGCTCTACCACGCGCCTCACGCGCGGGTGTACCGGTACCCGAGCAAGGGTCACCTGTTCATGGACCCCTCGCTGCCCGAGTACGACGCCGACGCCGCCGACCGCTTCGAGGAGCGCGCGACCGGCTGGCTCGCGGACATCGACGAGCACCTGCTCTCGCGCCGCCCCGCCTGACGGCTGCGGTCGCGGCGGGCGCGGGCCCGGCGCATACTGGCGGGGTGCGCTCGCGCGCATGCGGCTGAGGTTCCGCCCGCTGTGGGGCGGAGATCCTGAGGGGCCGGGGTCGGGCGTGAGGAGGGGCACCCGACCCCGTCAGCCCCCTCCGGGGCGCGGGCGCGTCGCGATCGGCGCGATCAGGACGCCCGCAGGCGCCGCCTGATCCGCTCGATCGCCTGCTCGACGGCGGCCTCGTGGCCGGACCTCGCAGCCAGGCGCGACCGTCGCCGGGACTCGTCCACCGCGTCGTCCCACGTGCCCGCCGCATCGTCCCGTCGCGCCGGCCACGGCATCCAGCGCTCGCCGTGGCGCAGGCGCTGGCTCTGCTTGAGGGCGTCGACGCGCTCCTTGTCGGCCGCCTGGCGCGGGGTGCGCGACCAGCGGGCGCCCTGGTCGGCGCCGACGACGATCTCGATGCCCTCGGTCCAGCTGTACCGCTCCTGGTAGCGGCCCTTCGCCACCGCGAAGATCAGGTTCTCGAGCTCTTCGGCGGACGCCTCGAGGGACTCGTCGCAGGCGTCGCAGCCGCAGGCCGGCGCGCGCTCCAGACCCGCGGCGCCCATCGCGACCAGGACCGACGGGAAGCTCGTCTCGGCGATCACCAGCGGCGCGCAGAGCCCATGGCGCGGCACCACGGTCGTGGTGCGCACCACCCGCACCTGGCCGTGCTCGAAGTCGCGGATCGTGTCGGGGGCGTCGTCGGGCAGGCCCTCGGTCACCTCGACGTCGACGTCGTAGGTCGCCTCGAGGTGGTCGACCAGCGCGCGCGACACCGCGATGAGCGGCTCGAACCGCTCGGGGTGGCGGGTGCGGGAGTAGGTGCGCTCGGGCGGGCCGTCGATCCCCCATCGGTCGCCGTACGGGATCGGCTCGCCGGCGGCGTCGACGAAGACGGTCGCGGGCAGCTCCGGACGCACGTACACGGAGGTCAGGGTAGCCGCATCACGTGGTTCGCGGGGTGATCGGCTCGGTGACGTCGGCGACCGTCGCCTCGAGCGTGGCGACCAGGGCCGCCGGCTCCACGGTGGCGGCGACGCCGTGGGCGCCGCCCCCGATGGACACGGGTCCGGGCCGGTCGACCACGAGCGCGTCGGCGATGACCGGCCACGGCCGCCCCGTCGCCGGGTCGGGCTCCGCGCCGAACGGCGTGATGGTGCCGCGCTCGTAGCCGGTGACGTCGCGCGCCACGTCCTTGTCGGGCATGGACAGGCGGCTCACGCCGAGCAGCTCCCGCAGCTTGGGCCAGCTGATCTCCCGGTCGCCGGGCACCAGCACCATGAGGAAGTCGCCGTCGCCGCGCCGCACCACGAGCGTCTTGAGGATCTGCCACGGCTCGAGCCCGCGGGCGGCGGCGGCCTCCTCGAGGGAGCGCACGGGCCCGTGGACGGTGACGTCGTGGTCGATGCCGGACGCGGCGAGCGCGCGCGTGGCGGGGGTGTCGGGAGCGTCGGTCATGCGCGGTGAACGCCCGGCGGGACGCGGTTACTCCCCGATGTGGCGGATGCCGCGGGCATCCGGCCCGTGCGGACCCGCGAAGGCGAGCCGGGCGACGCCGCGCACGGCCGAGACGAACCACTCGGCGATCATCTCGTCGGCCTCGCCCTCGACCCCGGAGAAGGCGACCACGAGCCCGTGCCGGACGATCCCTCCCGGGTAGACGATGTCGCCAGCCGTGTACAGGTGCGGCTGGTCGGTCCGGAGCCGCGACGTGTCGACGCCGGTGCGCTCGGCCACCTTCGCCTTCGCGACCGCGTAGCCGTAGGTCTTGGTCTCCGTGTCGCCGATGCTGCCGGTCCACAGCACCGTGCCGTCGCGACGCGCGGGGTCCAGCACCACGAGGTCGCCCACGGCGCCGCGGATCACGCGGGTGTCCGCCGCGCGGAAGATCGCCGGCCGCACCAGGTCCCAGGCCTGGGCGCACAGCTCGGGGGTGAGTCCGGTGAACATCGACGTTCCTCCTCGGGGTCGGCTCCTCTCCCCCAACGTACTCCGCGCATCGTCCCTGCCGGGGACGGGACGATGCGGCGGCCGGGACCTCCGGCGTCCCCACCCTCGGGCGGCGCGTGGGAGCATGGGCGCAACGCCAGTCATCCTCGTGATCGGACCGCCGTGACCCCCACCGAACCGCGTGAGCCCGCGCGCGCCTCCGTCGACCCCGACGAGGCCCCGGAGCTGTTCACCGGAGCCGTCTCCTACCCCGTCGCGGGCGAGGTCGCCGTGGTGCCCGCGGAGGTCCCGGCGCGCGGCGAGGGGACCGCTCCCCCGGTGCCGCGCGGGCGCGCGCTCGCGGCCCTCCTGGTGCTCGCGCTGTCCGCGTTCGCCTTCGTCACGGCGGAGGTGCTGCCGCTCGGGCTCATGACGCCGATGGCCGAGGGGCTCGGGGTCGCGGAGTCCACCGTGGGACTCCTCATCACCGTGCAGGCGCTGGTGGTCGTGGTCGGGTCGGTGCCGCTCGCGTTCGCCGTGAAGCGGCTGCGTCCGCGGACGGCGCTGCTGATGGCGCTCACGGTCTTCGCCGGCGGCCTCGCCGTGTCCGCGACGGCGGACTCGTTCGGCCAGCTGGTCGCCGGGCGCGGCGTGTCCGCGCTGGCGCACGCGCTGTTCTGGGCGGTGGTCACGCCGGCCGCCGCCGGGATGTTCCCCCAGGCGGTGCGGGGGCGGATGGTGTCGCGGCTGCTGCTGGGAGGTTCGGGCGCCGGCGTGATCGGCCTGCCGGCCTCGACCTGGCTGGCGCAGCAGGTCGGCTGGCACGCTCCGTACTGGGTGCTGGTGGCGGCCGCGGTCGCCCTCCTCGCGGCGCTGGCGATCCTCATGCCCGGCTTCCGCGCCGAGGAGGGCACGGCGGCGCGCGGCGAGCTGCCGTCGCGCGCGATGTACGTCCGCGTGCTGGTGTCGATCGCGCTCGCGGTGGGCTCGATGGCGGTGACGTGGACCTTCATCTCGCCGTTCCTGGTCCGCGTGACGGGCTTCGGGCAGGCGACGGTGCCCGCGCTCCTCGCCCTCGGCGGCGTGGTGGGCACCATCACCACGGCGTTCGTGGGCCGATACCTGGACCGCTGGCCGGTGCGGTCCGCGGTCGTGGGACTCGCACTGCTGGTGAGCATGTTCGCCGGCCTCGCGGTGGCCGGATCGAACGTGCCGGCGACGCTCGCGCTGCTGGTGCTCCAGGGCTTCGCCTGGGCGGTGGCGGTGCCCGCGCACGTCAACTGGGCGATGCGTCACGCTCCCGGCCGCACCGACGTGCTGATGGCGGGCTACCAGTCCCTGTACAACGTGGGCAACATGCTGGGGCCGATCGCGGGCGGGGCGATCCTCGCGGCCTACGGGCCGGGCTGGCTGCCCGCCGCGAGCGTGGCGCTGTCGGGCGCCGCATTCCTGGTGGTGCTCACCGTGCGCCCCTGGGGGCTGCTCGAGCGGCTGCGCCGCGAGCGCCACCGGTCCGCCCGGGCGTCGGTCAGGACGCCGCGGCGATCACGGACGAGCTGAGCGTGGCGGGGGCCGTCGGGTCGATGCCGAACACGCCCTCGCTGAAGTCGGTGCCGGTCAGCACCGCGGTCGAGCCGACCGCGAAGATCGGGGTGACGTCCGACGCGTACCACTCGCTGAAGGAGACCACGCCGCGCTGGAACAGCCCGCTCACGGCGAAGGCCCACAGCAGCGCGATCATCGCGCCGCCCACCACCAGCTGGATCGCGACGTCGATCCACGCGATCCGGCGGAACCGCTCCGCGACGGCGCCGGTCAAGGAACGGGAAACTCCGGCATTCTGAGGCGCGAGCACACGACCGTGGCGCAGGGTCCAGGTCGGTGCCGAAATGTGCGGAACTGTCATGATTTACCCCCCTCTCATGGGACTCCCTTTTGCTGGCTGGTGCAACCGGAGCAGGGGGTCATCTATTCCAACTGTCAACAAAGACGTCGCAAACGAGGGAAACGTTGGGTCAAGCCCGGCGGGGTCTCACCGCACGTCGTCGTCGACCCAGTCCAGCGTGCGGGCGACCGCCTTGAGCCAGTTGCGGTGCAGCCGCGCCGCCTCCGCCGGGTCCATCGCCGGGCTCCACCGGCGGCCCTCGCGCCAGTTGTCCCGCAGGTCGTCGAGCGAGTCCCAGTACCCCACCGCGAGGCCGGCCGCGTAGGCCGCGCCGAGCGCGGTGGTCTCGGCGACCACGGGCCGGACCACGTCGACCTGGAGCACGTCGGCGAGGAGCTGCATGAGCAGCGCGTTCGAGGTCATGCCCCCATCGACGTTGAGGGCGCGCATGGGCACCCCAGCGTCGGCCTCGCCCGCGACCACCACATCCTTGGTCTGGAACGCGGTCGCCTCGAGCACGGCGCGTGCGAGGTGGGCCTTGGTGACGTACTGCGTGAGCCCGACCACGGCACCCCGGGCGTCGGGACGCCAGTACGGGGCGAACAGCCCGGAGAACGCGGGCACGAAGTACGCGCCGCCGTTGTCGGGCACGCTCGCCGCCAGCTCCTCGATCTCCTCGGCGGAGCGGATGGACCCGAGGTTGTCGCGCAGCCACTGCACCAGGGCACCGGTCACGGCGATCGACCCCTCGAGCGCGTACTGGGCCGGCGCGTCGCCGATCCGGTAGGCGAGCGTGGTGATGAGCCCGTGCTCGCTGCGCACGCGGGTCTCGCCCGTGTGGACCAGCAGGAAGGTGCCGGTGCCGTACGTGCCCTTCGACTCACCAGGCTCGAAGGCGACCTGCCCGAACATCGCGGCGTGCTGGTCGCCCAGGATCCCCGCGATGGGCACGTCGCGCAGCAGCGACTGGCCGCCGACCACGCCGTAGACCTCGGAGCTCGAGCGGATCTCCGGCAGCATCGCCCGCGGGATCCCGAACACCTCGAGCATCTCCTCCGACCAGTCGAGCGTGTCGAGGTCCATCAGCATGGTGCGGGACGCGTTGGTCACGTCCGTGACGTGGAGGCCGCCGTCGGGCCCACCCGTCAGGCGCCACACCACCCAGGTGTCCGGGGTGCCGAACGCGAGCTCGCCCGCCTCCGCCCGCTCCCGCACGCCCGGCACGTTGTCGAGGATCCACGCGATCTTGGTCGCCGAGAAGTAGGTCGCGAGCGGCAGTCCGGTGATCTCACGGAAGCGGTCGACCCCGCCGTCGGCGGCGAGCGCGTCGACCATGGGCTGGGTGCGGGTGTCCTGCCACACGATCGCGTTCGCGACCGGCTCGCCGGTGGCGCGGTCCCAGACCATGGTGGTCTCGCGCTGGTTGGTGATGCCGACCGCCGCGAGATCGAGGCGCGTGATGTCCGCCTGCGCGAGCGCCTCCGCGATGCAGCGGCGGGTGTTGCGCCAGATCTCCTCGGGGTCGTGCTCGATCCATCCGGCCTGCGGCAGGATCTGCCGATGCTCGAGCTGGCCGCGGGACACGATCTCGCCGGCGTGGTCGAACACGATCGCACGCGTCGACGTGGTGCCCTGGTCGATCGCGATGACGTAGCGGGTCACGGGACCTCCTTGCCTGGTAGAACCACGCTACCCGGGCGGGAGGGACGATGCGCGGCGCGCCGTCGCGCGGGCGTCACCGCGAGCGGCGCGGTCCCGCCCCGGCGCGCCCGCGCGCGACCTCCACGCCGTGCGTCTCGCGCAGGATCGCGCGCACGGCGTCGACCTCCGCGCGACGGCGGCGCCGGGTCCAGCCGAGCTCCTCGCCCACCACGTCCGCGAGGTCGTCGAGGAGCGCCTCCGTGACGCGCCCCTCGAACGCGAGGGTGGTGCGGCGCAGGACCACGTCGGTGAGCCGTGCGACCCGCTCGTGACGGGCGATCCAGGCGATCTCGCCGCGCGTGACGTCGGGGGCGTCCGCGAGCCGCGCGCCCGGGTCGGCTCCCCACAGGCGTGCCCACATTCCGCCGGGCACCGACTCGGCCGCCGCGACCTCGACGGCGCGCGTGCCGTAGCGGTCGAGCAGGGTGCGGGCGCGGTCGAGCGGGACGCCCGGCAGGTGCTCGTCGATCCACCCGTCCCGCGCATCGTCCACGGGGAAGCCGGCGCCGCCGCCGATCGGCAGCCCGCGCGTGGAGACGCGTCGCGTCTCGCCGAGCAGGCCGAGCACCCGGTCCGCCGCCCGCTCCCCCAGGGCCCGCATGGTGGTCCACTTGCCGCCGACGATCGTCACCAGCGGCACCTCGGTGCCGGGCAGCGTCCCGTCCTCGAGCCGGTAGTCGCGCGGGATCTCGCCCGGGGTGGCCGCATCCGCGCGCGGAAGCGGCCGGATCCCGGCGTAGCGGAAGACGATGTCCGCGCTTCCCACGGGGATGTCGGGGAACACGTGGGCGACCAGGTCGAGGAAGTAGTCGACCTCCTCCTCGGTGCAGCGGGCGGGCTCTCGCGGGTCGGCGGGCAGGTCGCTGGTGCCGACGATCACGCGGCCGTGCTGCGGGTAGACCAGGACGATCCGGCCGTCCTCGTTCTCGAAGAAGATCTCCCGGCCCGCGCAGGCCGCGAGCAGCGCGGGGTTGTCCAGCACCAGGTGCGAGCCCTTGGTGCCGCCGAGCCACGCGGTGTGCTCGCCGAGGGCCTCCTGGGTGAGGTCCACCCAGGGACCGGTCGCGTTCACCACGACGCGCGCCGCGACCGGCACGCGCATGCCGGTGAGGAGGTCCTCGACGGCCACGTCGCCGCCGTCCATCCCGACCGCGCCGGCGTAGGTCGCCACCCGGGCGCGCGGGTTCGCGGCGAGAGCGTCGAGGGCCATCTCGAGGACCAGCCGTTCGGGCGCCCGTACGCAGGCGTCGTAGTAGGTGGCGGTCCAGCGGGTCGCGGGGTGGAGGTCGGGCAGCTCGCGGCGAGTCTGCTCGCGGCCGGCGAGGCGATGCCGCGGGACGCCCGTGCCGTCGGCCGCCCGCCCGGCGTGGGAGTAGGAGTCGTACAGACGCAGGCCCAGCTCGATGAGGGCGACGCCGCGCGGGGCGCGGCGCGCGGGGCCGTGGCCGGTGAGGAAGCGGCGAGGGGCGCCGGCGAGGCCCGCCCACGTGGTGCGGATCGGGACCGTCGTCGGCAGGGGCCGGACGTGGTGGGGGGCGGTGGCGAGCAGGTCGTTGCGCTCGGCGACGGCCTCGCGGACCAGCCGGAACTCGCCGTTCTCCAGGTAGCGGAGTCCGCCGTGGATCATCCGGGAGCTCGCCGCGGAGGTCGCGGCGGCGAGGTCGCCGCGGTCGATCAGGGTGACGTCGACGCCCTGCAGGGCGAGGTCGCGGAAGGTCGCGACGCCGTTGACGCCGCCGCCGATGATCAGGACGTCGCAGGAGGGACGGTCGCGCAGGGACGCGACGGCCGGGCGGGGCCCGGTCGCTGCCCGCGTTCGGCGTGCGCTCACGCGACCATCGTCACCCGGCTCGCGCGCCTAGCGCAACGACGGCTCGCGGTCACGGTCGCGCACCGCGGCGAGGATCACGGACCGTACGGCGTAGGCCCACAGCGGCACCACGGCCGCGATCGCGAGCTGGGTCGCGATCTCGCTGGGGCCGTGGAAGGGCGCGATGCGGATGAACAGGTCGAGCACGACGCCGAACACGACGGCGACGACGGTGATCGCGGCCACCGCGATCGTGGTGCGGAGGGCGACGGACATGAAGGCTCCTGGAGCGGCGGGCGGGACTGCGGCCAGCCTTCCATGACGCCGTCATCGCCGGTATCCCCATTTGTGGGGAATGCGGGAGAGTGCGGGCGGCGCTACCGTCAGCCCATGGCGAACCCGTCGGCGGACTCCGCGCGCGACTTCTCGGACTACCGGATCTGGATGTGGGTGTGGTGTGCGGCGGCGACCGTCGCCACCGCCGTCGCTTTCGGCGTCCTGTTCCCCTATCAGACCGTCGACAGGACCACCGGGGAGCCCCTCGAGCCCGGCTACGGCTGGCCGGCGTTCATGGGCGGCCTCGTCATCGGGGCCATCGCGTGCATCCCGGTGATGATCGGCGTCCACACGCTGTTCCGCATCCAGCACAACACGGCTCTGGCCGCCGACCGGCTGCGTGTGCGAGAGCCGCGCGACTGACCACCGGTTGCCGCCGGCAGCCCGTCGCGCGACCATGGAAGACGGGTCCCCGCTCGACAATCCAAGGAGCGCGCCATGACCAGCATCAAGGACGCCGCGGACCACTTCCTCGCCCACCACCGCATCGCCGTCACGGGTGTCTCCTCGCATCCCGAGGGACACGGCTCGAACGCGGTGTACCAGCGCCTCAAGGAGAAGGGCTACGAGGCCTTCGCGATCAACCCGAACTCCCCCACGGTCGAGGGCGACACCGCCTACCCGACGCTGTCCGCGGTCCCGGGCGGGGTCGAGGCCGTCGTGATCGGCACCCGTCCCGCGCATGCGCTGGGCACGGTCAAGGAGGCCGCCGAGCTCGGGATCTCCGAGGTGTGGATGCACCGGGCCTTCGGCTCGGGATCCGTGGACAAGGACGCCGTGACGTGGGGGCGCGAGCACGGGATGACGGTGATCGACGGGGGGTGCCCGCTCATGTTCGGCGACACGGCGGACGGCGCGCACCAGACGATGTGCCGCATGCTCACCTGGACCCGCAAGGTGCCCAAGGAGGTCTAACCCCTACTGCCTGTCCCCCGGTGCCGCTAGGTTCGAGGCATGAGGGCACTGCACACGTCCGATTGGCACATCGGACGCACGTTTCACGGTCATTCGACGGACGATCACCTCGCGCAGGTGCTCGCCGCGATCGCCCAGGCGGTGAGGGACCACCACGTCGACGTGGTGATCGTCGCTGGCGACGTCTTCGACTCCTCGACCCCGAAGGCCGAGGCGTTCACCATGCTCAACAGCGCGGTGCGCGCGATCCGGTCGGCGGGCGCGCAGGTGGTGCTCACGTCGGGCAACCACGACGGCCCGGCGCGGCTGGGACACCTCGCGGAGTTCGCGGCCTTCGGCGGCGTCCACGTCCTGGCGGACCTGAGGCGTCTCGCGGTCCCGGTCGCCGTGCCCGACGCGCACGGCGAGGTGCTCGTCTACGGCATCCCGTACGTGCACCCGGAGTTCCTCCGCGGCGCCTTCGAGGACTTCGACGGCCGCACCCACGAGGCGGCGCTGAGCTTCGCGATGGACCTCATCCGGGACGATGCGCGGGCACGGGTCGGCGAGGGCGCCCGGTACGTCGTGGCATCGCACTGCTTCGCCTCGGGCGAGGCGGGCGGCGGCGGCCGGGAGGTGCACGAGACCACCGAGTCCACGGGACGCTCCGAGGAGCGCGACATCACGCGGGGCGGCCTCGACATCGTGCCGCCGGGCGTGTTCCAGGGCCCGGCGTACACGGCGCTGGGCCACATCCACTCGCGCGCGACGCTCCGCGAGGACCTGCGGTACTCGGGCGCGCCGCTCAGGTTCAGCTTCGGCGAGCTGAGCTCAGCCAAGGGGGCGTGGCTGGTCGACATCGGGGCGGCGGGGCTCGAGGGCGTCGAGTGGCTCGAGCTGCCGACCCCGCGGCGCGCGGTCCGGCTCACCGGCACTCTCGATCACCTGCTGTCCCCCGGCGTCCATGAGGAGGACCGGGACGCCTGGGTCGACATCGTGCTCACCGACGACCTGCGCCCCCGCGACGCCATGCGCCGCGCCCAGGAGAAGTTCCCGCACGCGGTGACACTCGCGCATCGTCCCTCCACGGTCGCCGCCCACGCCCGGGAGACCTACGCGGACCGCACCCGCGGCAAGTCGGACGCGGAGCTCATCGAGGCGTTCCTCGGCTTCACGCGCAACGGTCACGGGGCGTCTCCCGAGGAGCAGGAGCTGCTCGCGGACAGCCTGCAGGCCCTCGATGCGAAGGAGGCGACGCGATGAAGGCGCTGCGCCTCGAGATCGAGGGATTCGGACCGTACCTCGCACGCCAGACGGTCGATTTCCGCGCGTTCGACGCGGAGGGGCTGTTCGTCATCTCCGGCAAGACCGGCGCCGGCAAGTCGACCATCCTCGACGCGATCACCTTCGCCCTCTACGGCGACGTGCCGCGCTACACCGGCACGGAGAAGTCCATCCGCAGCCACTTCTGCGGCGAGGAGGACCCGACCGAGGTGGTGCTCGATTTCGAGGTCGGCACCGAGACGTATCGGATCCGCCGCAGCCCCGACTACGAGCGGGTCAAGCAGCGCGGCGAGGGCACCACGGTGCAGCCTGCGGAGGCGCAGCTGTGGGTCCGTCGCGGCGACGACTGGGAGGCGCTCGCGATGAAGCCGCGCGAGGCCGGCCAGGAGATCGCGCGCATCATGCAGCTCACGCCGGAGCAGTTCCTCCAGGTGATCCTGCTCGCGCAGGGACGGTTCGCGGAGTTCCTGCAGGCCGGCACGGACAGCCGGCTGCGGCTGCTGCGGTCGCTGTTCGGCACGCAGCGGTTCGAGGAGCTGACCGCGCACCTGCGGGACATCGCGCGGCAGCGGGCGCGGGCGCTCGAGGCGGCCGACGCGGAGCTCGAGGTGCTGGTCTCGGGCGCGGTGGCGGTGGCGGCCGCGGCGTCGCCTGAGGAGATCGCCGCGCCGGCACCGGCGGAGCGCGAGGCGTGGTTCGCCGCGACCGTCGAGTCGCTCACGGGCCTGGCCGCGCGGCTCGCGGGGGCGGCGACGTCCGCCGCGGAGGGGGCAGACGCGGCCAAGTCGACGCTGACGGAGGCGCGCGGGGTCGAGGCGCAGCGACGCCGCCTCACGGACGCACGGGACAAGGTCGGGGCGCTCGAGGCGCGGTCCGAGGTGCACGCGGAGGACCGGTCCCGGCTGGATCGCGCACGCCGGGCGGCGCCGGTGTCCTCCGCGATGGAGGCGTCGCAGGGCGCCGAGGCACGGCTCGCGTCGGCGACGGAGCGTCGGGACGCGGCGCTGGTGTCGCTGCGGTCGGCGGAGGTGGCGGGCCTGGCGTGGCCCGCGGCGTCGGGCGATCTTTCGCAGGCGTCAGTCGAGGCCCTGCGGGCGCGGACGTCCGAGCTCGCGTCGGAGCGCGGCTCGCTCGCGGAGGCGCTGGAGGCCGAGGGCAGGCTCGCGTCGCTGGAGCAGGCGCGCGAGCAGGCCGAAGGCGGCCTGGAGGCGGCGCAGGAGGCACGGTCGCATGCCCAGGAGCAGCTGGCGGCGCTGCCGGCGCGGGAGCAGGCGCTGCGCACCGAGCTCGACGGGGCCACCGCGGCGGCAGCCAGGCTCGCGGACCTCGAGGATGCGGTCGCGCGCGAGGAGAAGGCGGCGACGGCGCACGAGCGCATCGACGCCGCCCAGGCGACGCTGCAGGCGGCGCGGGAGCAGGAGGCGACGGCCTCGGCGCGGCGGCTCGGGGCGGTCGACCGGCACGACGCGCTCCTGCGGCTGCGGCTCAAGTCGCAGGCCGCCGTGCTGGCGGGGGCGCTCGAGGAGGGCAAGCCGTGCGCGGTGTGCGGCTCGACGTCGCACCCCTACCCGGCGCAGCCCACGGACGCGCACGTCACGGACGAGGCGGTCGAGGAGGCACGGGCCTTCGCGGACCGGATCGTCAAGGAGTTCGAGGAGTTCCAGGACAGGGCCGCGGCGGCGGCCACGGCGCTCGAGGTCGCGCAGGCGGAGGCCGGCGGACGGTCGCGCGAGGAGGTCACGGCGGCGCTCACGGCCGCGGTCGAGGCGCGCGACGGGGCCAAGGCCGCGGCGGGTCGCAAGTCGGCGCTGGAGTCCGAGCTCGAGGCGCTCGGCGCGGAGCGGGAGCGGCTGGGCCGGTTGATCGAGGAGCGCGGCGCGGCGGTCGAGGCCGCCCAGGCGCGGGCCACCCAGGCGGCCGCGGCGGTGGCGGCGGCGGGCGAGACGATCGCGCGCGGGCGGGGCGAGCACGCGTCGGTCGCGGCGCGGGCGGCCGCGCTGGAGTCGGCGCGCGGCCTGGTCGACGCCGTGGCCGGGGCGTCGGAGGCGCTCGGTTCGTCGCGCGCGTCCGCCGAGGAGGCGCGCGGGGCGGTGGAACGGGCGGCCGCGGCGACGGGGCTGGGCGACCTCGAGGCGGTGCGGGCGGCGCTGCTCCCCCGACCCGAGATGGACGCGCTCGCGGCGCGCATCGAGCAGCACGAGGCGGACCTCAGCGGGGCGCGTGCCGTGGTCGCGGAGCTCGAGTCGGTGCCGTTGCCGGAGGAGGTCGCGGACCTGGTCGCGCTCGAGGCGGCCGCCGCGGAGGCGGACGCGGGCGCGAAGGAGGCGGCCCGCGCATCGTCCGACGCCGCGTCGGCGGTGGGCCAGTTCACCCGGCTCGCGGAGAACCACGCGGTGAAGGCGGCGTCCACGGCGGAGGCGCGCGAGCGGCACCAGGCGGTCGACACCCTCGCCAACACCCTCGAGGGCAAGGAGCCCAACGAGCGGCGGATGCGGCTCGAGAGCTTCGTGCTCGCGGCGCGGCTGGAGGAGATCGTGGCGGCGGCGAACGCTCGGCTCACCACCATGTCGAGCGGCCAGTACCTGCTCGAGTACGACGACAGCGCGCAGTTCCGGAACAAGCAGACCGGCCTCGAGCTCACCATCGCGGACGCGCACACGGGCCGGTCGCGGTCGACGCGGTCGTTGTCGGGCGGCGAGACGTTCCTCGCCTCGCTCGCGCTGGCGCTCGGGCTCGCGGAGACGGTGACGTCGGCGGCGGGCGGCATCCAGCTCGACACGATCTTCATCGACGAGGGCTTCGGCTCGCTCGACGAGGACACCCTCGAGGTCGCCATGTCGACGCTCGACGACCTGCGTGACGCGGGCCGCACGGTCGGCCTCATCTCCCACGTGGAGACCATGAAGGAGGCCATCCCGGCAAAGCTCGAGGTGGTCAAGTCGGGCGACGGATCCAGCTCGGTGGCGGTGGTGCTCGGCGACGGGTGAGGATGCCCGCGCCCGGCCCGGTTGGCCCTGCCCACCGCAGCCCCGGCGCGCCTCGCCCCGCCCTGCCGCCGGAGAGGCCTCGGCGTAGCCTGGAGATGAACACAGGACGCTGAACGATGCCCGTTCGCCCGTGCACCCGGACACCTCCGGAGGGGCAGTGGACGGAGGTGCGTCATGTCTGCGCGCACGGTGGCGGCGTGGGCCGCCATGGCCGTGATCGGGGCGGCAGGAGCGGCGGGATGCAGCACGGTCGCCGACGAGCTCGAGAGCGATCTCGCCGCGATGACGAGCGAACGGGATGCGCTGGCGAGCCAGGTCGAGCAGCTGCAGGCCGAGCATGCGGCGGCCGCGGCGCGATACGACGCCGCTGACGCGACTCGGGCCGGCTTCGAGTCGACGCTTGACGACGACTCCCGGTACGCGGACCCGGAGGCCATGATCGAGGACCTGTCGACGTACTGGACCGCGACGGCGATCCTCGACGACATCTACATCGGCCCCCAGCCGATCGCCGACGGACTCATGTACGACCTCTTCGAGACGGGCGGATCCCAGCTCGACCTCCGGCAGAGCTGGATCGATCCCGATGGCTCCACGAGCGGGGCGGTCTGGCTGTGGCACGGCCGCAACATCTTCGACAACCCGTTCGAGCTGGTGATGGTGACGGTCACGACGTACGACGACGAGGGCCTGATCACGGACTTCTACCGGTCGTACCCCTACGACCAGGACTTCTTCCACGAGGCCCTGCGCGGCGAGGGTACGCCGACCGACGCCACCGGCACGGCCTGGTAGCCGAGACCCGAGGGCGGTCCGCGGGCCGCGGCCCGTGGCCCGTGGCCCGCGGCCCGCGGACGAGCCGCGGCGCCGCCCTCGCTCACCCTGCACGACCGCGCCCGTGATGCGACCCTGGAGAGACGCGGGCAGCCGCGCCCGCGGCAAGGAGTCCCCACCATGTCGCTCGACGTTCCCTCACCGCACGCCTCCGCTCCCGCCGATGCCTGGGCCGAGCATGTGTTCTCGGCAGCGCTCGGCGCGATCGACATCCTCGCGATCCACCTGGGCGACCGACTGGGCTGGTACCGCGCCCTCGCCTCGGACGGGCCGCTCACCGCGGACGACCTCGCCCGGCTCACCGGCACCCATCCGCGCTACGCCCGCGAGTGGCTGGAGCAGCAGGCGACCTCGGGACTGATCGTCGCGATCGACGACGGGCCGATGCGCTTCGCCCTTCCCGCCGGTGCCGCCGAGGCGCTCACCGACACCCGCTCGCTCGCGTACATCGCGCCGCTCGCACGGATGCTCGCGGGGGCGGCCGCGCAGATGCCGGCGTTGCTCGACGCCTACCGGACGGGCCGCGGGGTGAGCTGGGAGCAGCTGGGCGACGATGCACGCTGGTCCCAGGCCGACATGAACCGCCCCTGGTTCGAGCAGATGCTCGGCGAGGCGATCGAGGGGGTGCCCGAGATCCACGACGTGCTCGAGCGGGAGGACGCGCGGATCGTCGACGTGGCGTGTGGGGCGGGGTGGTCGACGATCGCCCTCGCGCACGCCTACCCGGGGGCGACGATCGTCGGGGTCGACATCGACGCCCCGTCGATCGAGATGGCCCGGGTCAACGCGGCCGAGGCGGGGGTGGCGGGCCGGGTGGAGTTCGTCGCGATGGATTCGGCGGAGCTCACCGAGAACTACCGTGCCTCTTTCGACGGCGCCTTCATCTTCGAGGCGCTGCACGACATGCCCCGGCCCGTGGAGGTGCTCGACGCGATCCGCGCGTGCGTGAAGTCGGACGGCGTGGTCGTGGTCATGGACGAAGGGGTCGGCGACGCCCCTGTGTCCGTCGGCGACGAGGTCGAGAGGCTCATGTACGGCTTCAGCCTCTTCGTGTGCCTGCCGGACGGGATGTCGTCGCAGCCGTCGGCGGGGACGGGGACGGTGATGCGACCCTCCGTGCTCGCGAGCTACGCGCGGGAGGCGGGATTCTCGAGCGTCTCGGTGCTGCCGATCGACGGCTTTTCGTTCTTCCGTTTCTACCGGCTGCACCTGCGCGACGCCGCGTAGCCCCCCGCACCCTCGCCTTCGTCCCGCGCTGGCCTATCCGTGCTGGCCGCACGCATGCCTGTGCGGCGCTCACCCGGGGGGCGGCGCCGTCGGGGCGGGGTCATTGGTCGGGGGGTCGGGGCGGCTTGGTGGGCTCGGCGGGCTCGGTGGGCTCGGCGGGCTCGGTGGGGTGGGTGGGCTGGGTGGGGTGGGTGGGGTGGGTGGGCTGTGGCGTGTGGCTGCGGGGCGCGTGGAAGCGTGCGCGGCCGCCGAGCCTGGGGGTGCGGGTGGGGTCGATGGTGGCGGGCGGGGTGAAGTGGACGGAGGTGGGGGTGGCGTGGATGTCCCAGTGTTGGGTGTGGATGGTGTGGTGGCAGTGGCGGCAGAGCAGGATGCCGTTGGCGAGGTCGGTCGGGCCGGTGTCGCGTCCCCACCAGCGGATGTGGTGGACCTCGGTCCAGGCCGGCGGTGCTCCGCAGAACGCGCAGCCGCCGTCGCGTTCGGTCAGGGCGAGGCGTTGGGCTTTGGTGAACAGGCGCCGGGCCCTGCCCCAGTCGAGGACCTCGCCGTGGGTGCCGAGGACGGCGGGGATGATGTCCGCGTCGGCGGCCATGCGGCGCAGCGTCGCGGGATCCAGCGGTATGGGGGATCCGTCGAGGTCGGCGTGTCCGACCCGGTCGCGTAGGGAGGCTTCGTCGATGCGGACGACCATGGTCACCGACGCGAGCGGCAGGTCCGTCGCGGTGCAGGCCAGGCCGTGGCGGGCCAGACGGGCGAGGGCGTCGGCGCGCATCTGGTCGGTGGTGCGGGTGTCGGCTCCGATGGCGTCTTGGCTGCGGCGCATGTCGTCGCCGACGAGGGCGTCGAGTGCGGTGCGGATCGGTGCGGCGGTCTCGGGGTCGAGCTGTCCGGTGATGACGGTCATGCCGGCACGGTTGTCGTAGATCCGCAGCATGCGGGAGGTGCGCATGCGGGTCAGCTCGCGTTCGTGGCCGTCGGGGTCGAGGCGTGCACGCCACTGGCGGATGATCCGGGCCAGGCGGTCTGCGGCCAACCCGTGGGCCTTGCCCACCAGGACCTCCTCGGCATCGGACAGGACCTGCGGGTCCACGACCCCGTCGAGCGCGTCGAGCATCACGGTGATCTGCGAGGCCGCCTCAACCGACAGGTCCCCTGCCGCCAGTGCCGCCGCCACATACGGATGCCGCGGCGGCGGCGGCGTGGGGTTCGGTGTCGGGTTGGGGGTCGACTCGTCAGGGTCAGGCTCACCGTCGCCATCAGGGTCACCACCACCATCAGGGTCGGGGTCGCCATCAGGGTCGGGGTTGGGGGCGCCGTCGGGGTCGGGGTTGGGGGCGCCGTCGGGGTCGGGGTTGGGGGCGCCGTCGGGGTGGGGGTTGGGGGTGTCGGTGTCACCGTTGTCGAGCTCGTCGATTGCGGCGGCGTTCTCGGCGTCCTCGAGGAGGCGACCGACGCCAAGGAGCCGGAACGCCTCAGCGCGGGTCGACCCGCGTCGGGCGGCCATCAGGTCTGCCGTGGAGCGGTGTCCGCACCTGCGTGCGAGCCCTCCTGCGGGGGCGTCCTCGGAGCGGCGCTCGATGCCGCGGCCCAGGCGTGCCACGACCAGGTCGACCTCCCGACCTACCGTGCTCGCCTCGTCGAACTGAGCCAGGAGCGCGTCCGCCTGGCAGTCATCAGCCAGCGCGGCGAGCTCCCGCATCTGCGTCAGCGCCGCCGACGCCCGCGCGCAGGCCGCCGCGAACTCCCCCGAGGTGTCCCCCGGGAGCTCGTCGAACAGTCCGGCCGTGTCCATGACCCCATCACACCAGAGCCCTCTGACATCGGGATCCGATCATCCACCCTGGTAGACATGTGAATTCGGGCCCGCCCACCTCAGCCTGTGGACGTCAGTCGGAACGGGGAGCGCCTTCGACTCGCGGCGTGGCCGCGCGGCCGGAAGGCGCGGAATCCAAGCACTCCTCGCCGTGTGCCCACCTCCAGCCCTACCGGCCCGATAGCGTGGACCCGAGGAGGCCGACGATGTCCCACCCCGAGGTGCCGGAGGCGCCGCACACGGGCGCACCACCCACGGGCGCACCACATGAAGGCGCACCACATGAAGGCGCACCGCCCACGGGCGCCCCGCGCCCGGCGACCGCGCCCGCTCCGCGCCTCGCCGGCTCCCACGCCCGCCGTCAGCTGAGCCTCGCCTACTCGATCAACATGGCCTACTTCCTGTGGTTCTGGGTCGCGCTCGCGCTGGGCTACTGGGTGTTCTCGTGGTTCGGCAGGGTCCCGGGCGAGGACACCCTGCGCGAGGCCGGCCCGCTCGGCTGGGTGGCGATCCTGGCGGGCGGGATGGTGCTGGGCGCGCCGAGCTGGATCGGCATGCGCTACGCCCGCCGCGCAAGGCGCGCCGGCGTCGGCGTCCGTGCCACGCGCGCGCTCGCCTTCAACATCGCCCTCGCCGGCGCGGCGATCCTCATCATCGGCCTCGGTTCGTAGGCCGGCGCTGGGTCGCCGCGGAGCGGCCGCTCACCCCAGCGTGTCGAGGTCCCCGTCCAGCACGTGCACCTGCCGCGCCACGGCGGCCCGCGCGAGCGCCCGCGCCCGCGAGCGACGCCACGCCAGCCCGACCGCCACCACCGCGCCCGTCAGCGCTCCCTCGAGCAGCGCCCACAGCAGGTGATGCGGGATCAGCACCTCGAGCGCCGCGCCGGACACCGCCACCGCGGCACCGCCCATGGCGAGGACCCCGACCAGCACCACCGACGAGGCGAGAACGCTCGCCCCTGCCGCCAGCGCCGCGGCACCGACGCGCCAGGCATCGGAGATCGACCCCACAGACCCGGTCCCGGCCACCAGCCGCAGCACGCCGCGATAGACGGCCCACCCGACCAGCACACCGACCACGCCCATCACGACCACGTTCGCGCCCAGCGCCAGGACTCCCCCGTCAGCGAGCACCAGCGCCTCCAGCGCCAGCACCGCCGCCATCACCACCAGCCCCAGCCACGGCCCCAGCGCGATCGCGAGCAGCGCCCCGCCCACCAGGTGGGCGGTGTGCGCACCGTACACCGGCACGTCCACCAGATGCGCGGCCAGGACGGCGCCAGCCCCGACCAGCGCCGACGCGACCCGCGGGCTCCCACGCCGCAGGCTCCAGCCGGCGGCGCCGACCGCCCCCACCGCCGCGACCCCCGTCACCGTCAAAGCCACGGGATCGAGCACTCCATCAGGGATATGCATGATCGCCCCCTCTCACCGAACCACCGAAACACCGAACAACCTCAGGACAGCACCGCGGCGGGCGCCGAGTACGCACAGCTGTTGACCGCCGCGATCTCCCGCGCGGTCGTGTTCCGCAGCCGGGTCAGCCGCATGGGGCCGATCCAGTCGCAGATCCAGTCCCAGTGCAGCGTCACGTAGCCGCCGGGCCTGATCTCGGGTGCGAGCGTCTGCCCGTCCCGCCGGAACCTCGCGAGCTCCGCCGTCGGCGGCGCGAGGCTGAGGATCCCGTTCTCCCAGATGAGGTGCCTGCTCTCGACCAGCGCGGTGTCGCCCTCGATCGACAGCACCTGCCCGCAGCGGATCCGGCACTTGTCGAGCACCTCGAGCGGCCCGTCGACGTGCCCGTTCCGCAGCAGCCCCACCCACGGGTACACGGCGAACACGTGGAAGTTGTGGTGCGGGGTCCCGCCGGCGGTGACCGCCGCGACCAGCCGCTCGAACTCCAGCCGGGTGAGACGCGGCCGGAACCTCTCCTCGAGGGACGAGGCGAAGGACGCTCCCCCGCAGCGGTCCAGCTCCGGCCCGCCGAGCCAGTAGGTCTCCACCACCACCGGGTCGAGCGGCGCCCGTCCCAGGCACTCGCCGATGTGCTCCAGGTACGGCCACGCCCCCTCGAAAGCCCGCACCACCTCCTCGAGACCGGGCCCGGACGCGCCGGCGCTCACCCTCTCGAGGAGCTCGTCGGCGCGGTCCGGACCGCAGTAGCCCAGGTCGTTCGGCGGGAAGGCGTAGCGGCCGAACAGGAGCGCGCCCTTGTCGGTGGGCGCGAGGTCGCCGGCGGGCGGCGCGGGACGATGCGGGGCGTGGGGGCGGTGCAGCTGGTCGGGACGATGCGCGGTGTCGGTCATGAGGCGGCCCTCCTGGGAGCGGGGTTGCGATGGCGAGCAGGAGCGAGCCACACGAGCAGCCCGCCGGTGAGCATGAGCGCGAGCCACGGCGCCTGCGCGCCCAGAGCGGCCCCGTCGAGCACACCCGCGAGCGCCGCCGTCACCAGCGCGCCCAGCACGAGCACCGCGGTCACGTCGACCGCCTGAGCCCGCGCGAGCGCCTGGTGCCACGTCAGCACGTAGCCCGCGAGCAGCACGCCCGTGACGATCACCCACGACCACTGCGCAGCGGTCGCGGGCATCACGGCCCCCAGCCTGCCGGTGGCGCCGCACCACGCGAGCAGCGCGAGCGATCCTCCGGCCATGCGGGCGATCGACACCGTCCACGGCGTCATCCCCGCCAGCAGCCGCTTCGCGACCACCACCTCGACGGCCCACAGCGCCGTCGCCCCGGCGACCAGCACGGTCCCCGGGTCCCCCATCAGACTGATGTCCCCCGCCAGTCCGACCTGCGCGAGGACCAGCAGCGCCACCGCCGCCAGGTGCCACCAGGTCAGACGTTCGCGCAGCACCACCACGGCGAGCAGCGCGACCCCCACCACCAGCAGCTTGTGCAGGAACGCCGCCTGCGTCGACGCGGTCGACGCGAGCCCTTCGAAGAACATCACGAACGGCACCGCCCCGCCCAGCACCGCGACATAGGCGAGCCCGGCCCACTGCCCCGGCCGTGCCGACCGGGTGAACGATGCGGCGCTCCCCCCACGCGAGCGCCGCACCGTCGCGAACACCAGCCCGATCACCAGCGCCGCCATGAGGTTCTTCGCGGTCGTGTACGCGGTCGCGTCGCCGTACGCGGCGACCCCGTTGCCGTTGACGTACACCGCCACGCCGGAGATCAGCGCGGTCACCCCGGCGAGCGCGAGCCCCGTCCGCCTCGCAGCGTTCATGACGCCACCTCCATCGGCTCCTGCAGGTGCCAGGCGTGGCGGATCTCCAGCGCATCGCGCGCCCGCTCCGGCTCGAGCTCCTCGAGCACGATCCCGGAGTTGATCAGCACCCACGTGCCCGGCGTCGGCACCACTCCCGGGATGAGCGCGGCCGCGTCCCGCAGCCTCGCTCCGACGCGCACGCTCAAGCGCCCGTCGGCGTCGACGGACTCGACGCGGCCGATCTCACCCAGGCACATGGCTACTCCTTCGCCTGACCCACGAGGTGCTCGTGCAGCAGCTTGCGGGCGTCGCGGTCGGTCAGCCGCTCGATGGCGAACCCGGCCTTGACCAGCACCCAGTCGCCCACCTCGATGTCCTCGTCGACGAACGACAGCTCGAGCACCTCCTCGCGCATGCCGTCGTGCTCGACCACCGCGCGCCCGTCCTGATGCACCTCGACCACCTTGGCGAGCTCCGTGTCCTGCATCACCGCACCTCTTCCGTGTCCATCTCCTTGAGCGCGACGAGCACGGCATGCACCGCATCGTCGACCCGCTCCGTGACCTCCGGGGACATCCGACCGTGCTGGAACGTGGCCGCCTCGACGCCCACCACGGTGACCCGCCGCGGCAACGTGCCGAGCGTGCGCGACAGCTCGACTGCGCCCGCCAGCCCGAAGGCATGGCTGCCGCCGCGACCCGCGGCCGTGAAGGCGTGCGTGGGGAGCGGCTCCGCGCCGGCTCCCACCTCGCGCACGTGCACCGCGCCCGGCGGCCCGCCCGAGGCGACCGCGTCGATCACCACGGCGCCCGCGGCGCCGTCCCACGCCTGCGACAGCGACAGCGGGTCCTCCAGGGGGATCACCCGCACGTCGCACAGGCCGATCTCCCCGATGCGCTCCGCGACCACGCCGCCCACGGCATCGTCCCCTCGATCGGGGCTGCCGAGGCCGATGACCAGCTTCTCGCTCATGATCGCTTCACCCGCAGGTCCAGGAAGTGGGTGGCGCAGGAGATGCACGGGTCGTAGTTGCGGATGGCCTCCTCGCAGCGGTGGGTGAGCATGTGGTCGTCGAGGTCGGCCCACTGCTCGGCCGCGGTGCGGAGGTCCATCTCGATCGACGCCTGGTTCTGGGACGTCGGCGGCACGATCTGCGCGTCGGTGATGATCCCCTCCTCATCGATGACGTACCGGTGCCAGATCAGCCCGCGCGGGGCCTCGGAGGCGCCTATGCCCTCCCCCGCCCGGGGCGCGACCGGTACGGACGGCGGATAGCCGTCGCGCCAGTGGTCGATGATGCTGAGCGCCTCCTCGAGCGCGTACACGAGCTCGACGGCCCGCACGATGATCGACTTGAACGGGTTCCGGCACGTCTCCCCGAGCCCGGCCTTGAGCGCCGCGTCCTGCGCGAGCGGGCTGAGCTGGTCGAAGTTCAGCGAGTAGCGCGCGAGCGGGCCCACGAAGTAGGTGCCGCCGTCGAAGCGCGCATGCAGCGCGTTCGAGTGCTCGACGTGGAACTCCTCGATGTGCTGGGCGAGCTCGGCGACCGGGAAGCGCACACCGGAGGTCGCGACCACCTCCGTGCCGCGCTCGAGCGGGTAGCCCTCGGGGTGGCGCAGCGCGACGTACGTGTACTCCTGCTCCATGGCGGGGAAGTCGAAGGTCGACACCAGCTCGACGGCCGCGAGCGCGTCCTCGAGGCTCTGCGCCAGGTCGGCGCGCAGCGTCAGCAGCTCGGCCACGGTGGGCATCCGGTAGAAGCCGCCGACCTTCACGTTGACCGGGTGGATCGCGCGGCCGCCGACCACCGTCATGAGGTCGTTGCCCGCCTTCTTGATGCGCAGGGCCATCGTGACCACGTCCGGCATGACCTTCGCCATGTCGAGCGCGCTCTCGTAGCCCAGGAAGTCGGGCGCATGCAGCATGAAGATGTGGAGGGCGTGGGACTCGATCCACTCGCCGCAGTACAGCAGGCGCCGCATCAGCTGGATCTCGGGCGTGGTGGTCACCCCGCAGATGGTCTCCATCGCCTCGGTGCTCGCCGACTGGTACGCCACCGGGCAGATCCCGCAGATGCGCGCCGTGATGTCCGGCGGCTCCGTGAACTTGCGGCCCCGCAGGAAACCCTCGTAGAACCGCGGCGGCTCGAAGATGTTGAGCTTGACGTCCACCACCTTCCCGTCGCGGTACTCGATGTGCATGCCGCCCTCGCCCTCGACGCGAGCGAGCATGCCGACGTGCATCACCTGCCCGCCGTCCTTCAGCTGATGGGTCATCGCGCACCCGCCTCCACGGCCTCGGACGCCGCCCGGAACTCCGGCGCCCCCGCGTTGAAGGTGCGGTACACCCGGACGATGTCCCGGTCGTCCATCCCCAGCTCCGCCAGCTGCCGGGTGAGCGCCGCGGTGTTGGGCGAGTCCGACGGCCCGAAGCAGCCGTAGCAGCCGCGGCCGTAGCTGGGGCACAGCGCCCCGCAGCCGGCCTGCGTGACCGGGCCCAGGCAGGGCGTGCCGGTGGCGACGGGGACGCAGAGGTTGCCCTTGAGCTTGCACTCGACGCACACCGAGTAGGTCGGGATCCGCGGCTTGCGACCGTTGAGGTACGCGGCGAGCACCTCGACCAGCTGGCCCTTGTCCACCGGGCAGCCGCGCAGCTCGTAGTCGACGTCGACGTGGCTGGCGATCGGGGTCGAGGTGTCGAGCGTGGAGAGGTACTCCGGGTGGGCGTAGACGATGCTGCGGAACGCGTCCACGTCCGCGAAGTTGCGCAGCGCCTGGATGCCGCCGGCGGTCGCACAGGCGCCGATGGTCACCAGCGTGGCGGACTGCTCGCGGATCTCGTGGATGCGGCGCACGTCCTCGGGCGTGGTGATGGACCCCTCGACCAGGCTCAGGTCGTAGGGCCCGGCGACGATCGCGCGGGTGGCCTCCGGGAAGTAGGCGATGGTGACGGAGTCGGCGATCTGGAGGAGCTCGTCCTCGCAGTTGAGCAGGCTCAGCTGGCAGCCGTCGCAGGAGGCGAACTTCCACACCGCGAGCTTGGGCTTGGGTTCCGCGGGCGTCGCCTCCGCGGGGGTCTCGGCGTGGGGATGCGTGTGCGGGTGGCCGTGCTCCGCCGTGTCCTCACCCGCGCTCGCGGGGGACGATGCAGCGATCGGGATGTCGCCCATGACACGCCTCCTCTTGCGACGGTATGCCGCGAGAGGTCAGACGAAAGGGACCTAGGTCCGGGGACGAGCGGGAAAGACTACTCCGCGGAAGCCTCGCGGGACTCGTTCGCCACGCCGTAGGGCACGTGGACGCCCATGATGAAGCTGGTGGCGTCCTCGAGGTGGGTGGCCTGGTCGTCGAAGAAGATGTGCGGGCGCATCACCTCGAGCACCCGCGCCTTGGACACGCCGCCCAGGAAGAACGCGTCGTTGACCTCGACGCCCCAGTCGCGCAGGGAGCGCACGGCGCGCTCGTGGGACGGGGCCGCGCGGGCCGTGACCAGGGAGATGCGCAGGCGCTCCTCGTAGGCCGGGTCGGACTCCTTGCGGGCCCGCTCGAGCGCCTGGATGCGGTTGAGGTCCTTGAGCAGCGGCTGCAGCAGTCCCGGCTGGAGGGCGTGCTCGCGGCGGGTGACCTCGTGGTCGCGGAACGCCTCCATGCCGGCGGACTTGAAGATCCGCTCGGAGCCGTCGTCGGCGAGCACGCCGTCGAAGTCGAAGGCGATCCTGAGGCCGGGGTCGGCCGGGTCGTAGGCGGCGGCCGAGGGCAGGACGTGCCCCGCGGGGAAGCCGGCGGCGATCGCATCGTCCACGTCCGCGCGGTTGCCCGAGAGGAACAGGGACATCTGCAGCGCGCCGATGTACTGGTAGGGCGCGACGCCCTGCGTGAAGACCGCGCGGGTCATCGTCAGCCCGTGGGCCTCGATGGAGCGCATGACGCGCAGGCCGGTGCTCGGGTCGTTCTGCGACAGCACGATGATCTCGACCACCGGGTCGCCGTCGCGCAGATCGTTGAGCGCGAGCAGGCGCTGGACGAACGGGAAGGCGGCGCCGGGCTCGAGCACCTCGTCGATCCGCTCGTCCTGGTACCGGCGGTAGGCGTACTCGCCGTGCTCCCGGAAGTAGGCGTCGGACTCGGCCAGGTCGAATAGCGCGCTGGAGGCGACGCCCACCACGAGACGTTCGTCGAGTTCGTAACGCATGCGCGGGAGGGCTCCTCAGGGTCCGGGGTCGGACTATCGACCTTACCCGCCCCCACCGACGCCGGGCACCGGGTGCACCAACTGTTCACACGGCCGCAACGCGACGGCTACAGCTGACGCACCGCCATGAGGGGCTCGAGCCGGTCGTAGCCCAGCACGGGCCCGTCGACGCAGATGAACAGCTCCCGCAGCTGGCAGTGACCGCACAGCCCCACGCCGCACTTCATCGACCGCTCCATGCTGAGCCGGATCCGGTCCTTCGGGATGCCGCGGGAGACCAGCGAGGTCGCGGCGGACCGCATCATCACCTCGGGCCCGCACACGAAGGCGAAGGCGTTCCGCGGGTCGAAGCCCGCGCGCGTCACCAGCTCGGTGACGAACCCCACCTTGCCCTTGTACCCGTACGGCGCGTTGTCGACCGTCATCTGGAGGTTGACATCGTTCAGGTCCGCCCAGCGGTGCATCTCGTGGCCGTAGAGGATGTCGTCGGGGGTGCGGGAGCCGTAGAGCAGCAGCACCTTGCCGTACCGCTCGCGGTGCGAGAGCACGTCGAGGATCGCGGGCCGCAGCGGCGCCAGGCCGATGCCGCCGGTGACGAACACGACGTCCCGGCCCTCCGCATCGTCCACGTCCCAGGAGGTCCCGAAGGGGCCGCGGACGCCGACCTCGGTGCCGGGCGCGGCCTCGACCAGCGCGCGGGTGACGGCGCCGACGTTCCTGATCGTGTGCTCGAGCGGGGCCGGGCTGCGGGGGTCGCCCGAGATCGAGATCGGCACCTCCCCCACCCCGAACGCGTGGAGCATGGTGAACTGCCCCGCCCGGAACTCGAGCGGCGGGCCGTCGACCGGGTCGAGCAGCAGCGTGAAGGTGTCGCGCGTGTCCTGGCGGACGTGGGTGATGACGTAGCGCCGCGGGACCATCGGGTCCGTGGTGTGCGCGGGGGACGATGCGACGGAGGCGGTCATGGCGCACCTGCCGCGTGGGTGGGATCGCCACCGACACTGTTGACGCTGCGGATGTCGTCCATGACACGCCTCCACCGTCGACCGTATGCCTCCCACGGGCGTGCGGGAGGGACCTTGGTCCGGGGCTGGCGATGTGGGCGCTCACCTGGGTGGAGTCCCGGCGGGTAGAGCGACAACACGAGGGATAACACCTAGATTGACACCAGGCCAACGGGGAGGCGTCGGATGAGTCGAGGTGCGCGATGACCACCGGCTCGACCCCTGTCCACCGCAGCGCCCTCGAGCGCCTGCAGCGGACCGTCTACTTCGCGACGGGGCTCGCGACCGCGCTGTTCGCGGCGCTGCTGTCGAGCGGGCCCAACGGGTTCGTCGCGCAGCTGGACCAGCTGGTGGTCCCGTTCGGCGCGTTCACCGTGCTGGTGGGCAATGCCGTGCCGGCGAGCCTCGCGATCCTGGCGTGGGTGCTGCCGATCCGCGCGCTGCGGATCCTGGTGACGGGGTCCGCGGCGGGGTTCGTCGCCTCGCAGCTCCTGTGGGTGCCGATGATGACGGCGGACACGCTGGCGGACGGCGCGGCGCCGTGGCTGCAGGGCTTCGGGGCGATCTACGCGACGCTGCTCGCGGTCGCGTGGGGGAAGCCGATCGTATGGGTGTTCCCGATCGTCCAGGGTCCGATGGTCGCGACCGTCGAGTATCTCTCCGCCGGAGGGAACCTCGAGCAGTCGCTGCTGGACGGCATGGGCGCGCTGGTGACCAACCTGATCCTGATGGGCGCCGGCGCGGGAGCCGTCAACGCGGCCGCCCGGCAGGACCAGGAGGCGGAGCATGCACGCGCGGTGGCGGCCCACGAGGCGGCGCTGCGCACCGCGGAGCGCGAGCAGGCACGCATCAACGCGCTGGTGCACGACGACATCATGTCGGTGCTCCTCGCCGCCGTCCGCACCCCCGACTCCCCCGCCGTGGCGGAGCAGGCGCAGCAGGCGCTCGCCTCCGTCGCGACCATCCGGGAGAGGCGCACCCGCGCCTCGGCCTACGCGCCCGGCGAGGTGGTCGCGGTGCTGCGGACCACGGCGAACGAGGTCGGCGAGGACATCGTGGTGACGTCGGACGTGACCACGCTGGAGCATGTCCCGGCGCAGGTGGTCGCCGCCCTCGCGGAGGCGACGCGGGAGGCGCTGCGCAACAGCATGATCCACGCGGGCGGCCCCGACGTCCGACGCGAGCTCGCCGTGACGATCACGGAGGGCGAGGTGCACGTCACCGTGCGCGACGACGGGCGCGGCTTCAACCCCCGCACCGTGCCGCCGCGCCGGCTCGGGCTCGCGGTCAGCATCCACGGGCGCATGAACGCGCTGTCGGGCGGCGGGGCCCGCGTGGTCTCCTCCCCCGGCGCCGGCGCGAACGTCGAGCTGTGGTGGCGCGCGGAGGACGTCCAGTGAGCGCGCCGGTCGACGTACAGGCGCCCGCCGCGGCGGGCGCCGTCTCCCCGGAGTCCGCACCCCGCGCGCGCGGGACGGACATCAGCCAGCTGGTCGGGCTGCACACCAATGGCGCGCTGATGATCCTCGGGGTCTACCTGATCTCGAACGTGGCGTTCGTGGCGACAACCGCGGACATCCTGGTCCACCCGTGGGCGTCGTGGCTGGCGGTGGCGCTGGTCTCCGTGGGAGGCGTGGTCGTGTCGCGGCCGCACCCGGACCCGTTCTCGAGCCGGCTGACGTACCTGGTCATGGCGATCGTCGTGGTGTCCACGGTGCTGGTCGCGTACGCGCTGCCGGACTCAGGCTCACTGGGGCGCGCGACCTGGCACCTCGGGGCGAACACGTGGCTGCTGTGGTTCCTGATCCTGCGGCGCCGCATCATCCGCGCGTGGATCACAGGCGTGCTGATGCTGCTGATCACCATGGCGTGGGCGGAGCTGTCGGGGCGCGGCCTGGTCTCAGGGCTCATGCTGGCGAGCCCGCAGGTGATGCTGCTGCTGATCGCGACGCTGTTCGGCGCGGGGCTGCGCCGGTCGACGACGCGCATCAACGCGCTGGCGCAGCGTTCGCTCGACGCGGCGGCGGCCGCCGGCGCCGTCGAGGCGGCGCGACGCATCCAGGACCAGCGTGCCGACGAGCTCGCCGAGGTCGCCGTGCCCGTCCTGACGGCGATCGCGACCGGAGCGGCGCTGACGGACGATGCGCGGGCCGAGATCATCCGCGTCGAGGCCCAGCTGCGGGACTCGGTGCGCGGCCGCGGGCTGGCGATGCCCGCGGTGGTCGCGGCGGCGACCCGCGCCCGCGAGCGCGGGGTCGAGGTGACGCTGCTGGACGACCGGAACGTGCCGCTGACCGGGGAGGAGTCGATGGCGGTGGTCTCCGCTGTCGTGTCCGCGCTGGACTCGGTGGTGAGCGGGAGCGTGACGGCGCGGCTGCTGCCCGTGGGGCGCGAGGAGCTCGCGACCATCGTGTCGCAATGCTCCGACGGGGAGTCGGAGCGCGCGGTTGTAGCGTCGGAAGGGGGCTGAAGGGTCATGGGACGCCTCAGCATCGACCTGTTCTGCTCGCTCGACGGGGTCGCGCAGGCGCCCGGCGCGCCCGACGAGGACCCGTCGGGCGGGTTCCCGTTCGGCGGCTGGCAGGCGCCGCTGGGCGACGCGATGGTCGGCGAGAGTGTGATGGCGGGCATCGAGTCGCTGGACGCCCTGCTGCTCGGGCGGGTCACCTATGACATCTGGCGGGCGTACTGGCCGTTCCACGAGTCGGGACCGGCGGGGGCGATCGGGCGGAAGTTCGGCGACGTGCCCAAGTACGTGGCGAGCCGGGGCGATGTGGATCTGTCGTGGCGGGGGTCGTCGCGGGTCGGGGCGGATATGGTCGCCGAGGTGCGTGAACTGCGCGAGCGGCACGCGGACCTGCACGTGATCGGCAGCATCGACCTGGTGCAGACGCTGCTGGCGCACGACCTGTTCGATGTCCTGACCCTGTGGGTCTACCCGGTGGTGCTCGGGCAGGGCAAGAAGGTGTTCCCCGACGGCGCGACACCCGCGACGCTCGCACTGCTGGAGCCGCCCGTCATGGGGCCTAGCGGAGCGGTGCAGCTGCGCTATGGGCCCACCGGGCGTGGTGTCGCAACCGGGACGATGGAGGGGTAGCGGACGATGCGCCGGGCGCCGCCGCGCTCAGCCCACCTCACCGAAGGGGTACCGCACCACGGTGAACGGCCAGGCACGGGCCAGCCACTCGGGCACGAACGCGTCGACCGCCGCACCGAGGCCCGCGGGCGCGTCGGCGACCACCCACCAGCTGACGTCGGCCACGGGGCCCGCCGCCGCATTGTCCCCCTCCTCGGCGGGATCGATGTAGACGCACCCGAGGAGGCGGTCCTCGGCGGTGGGGAGGATCGCGTAGTTGAAGGACTCGTGGGCGACCATCTCGCGCGCGTGGCGGGCGAGGTCGTCGCGGTCGGCCTCGGCGCTCATGTCGGCGGGAGGCCAGCCCCACGCGTCGCCGTACTTGGCCCAAAGCATCGGCTGGTTGCCCATGACGGCGGGCATGTCGATCGCGAGGTCGTCGGGGCTGATGGGGCGCAGGTGGATGCCGTCCGTGAGGTCGACGCGGAGTGGGTGAACGAACTCAGCGGGCAGCCAGATCATGGCTCATTGTCGGCTCCCGCTATGGTGCGCGGCCCGGTACTTGAGGCGTGTCGCGCGGCGCGGGCGCTGTCCTCGCTCCACCACCGCCCGCGCCTATGCGGACGATCCGGCGCTCGCCATGCGACCGAGCGCGGCGGCCTCCTCGGTGATGTCGATGCCGACGGGGCACCAGGCGATGCATCGTCCACAGCCCACGCAGCCGAGCATGCCGAACTGGTCCTCCCAGCTGGAGAGCTTGTGGGTGATCCACTGGCGGTAGCGGGCCTTCACGTCGGCGCGGAGGGGGCCGCCGTGGATGTAGCTGAAGTTCTCGGAGAAGCAGGAGTCCCAGACGCGGTGGCGTTCGGCGTTGTCGCCGGCGAGGTCGCTGCTGTCCTCGATGGTGGTGCAGAAGCACGTGGGGCACACGAGCGTGCAGTTGGTGCAGGCGAGGCACCTGCTCGCCACGTCATCCCAGCGGGGTGACTCGGCGGAGGCACGGAGGACGTCGTGGATGGTCGAGGTGTCGATGCTGCGGGTCTGCCGCGCGGCGGCGGCGTCGGTGATGGCGACGGCCTCGTCGTGGTCGTGCTCGGTGCCGGGGGTGGCGCCGGCGGCGTCGGCAACCTCGCGGCCGGCGTCGGTGCCGATCTCGACGATGAAGTGGTGCTCGCCGTCGTGCAGCGACTCGGTCAGGAGCAGGTCGTAGGCGGGCTGCTGGGTGTCGGGGTCGGTGGCGGCGGGGCGCGGGCCGGTGCCCATGGAGGCGCAGAAGCAGGTGGCGGCGGGGTCGGCGCAGGCGACCGCGACCACGAACGTGCCGGCGCGGCGGGCCGCGTAGTGGGCGTCGACGTACTGGCGGCTGGCGAGGACGCGGTCCTGGATCTCGGTGGCGCGGAGGTCGCAGCTCCGGACGCCGACGAGGGCGACGGGCGCGGCGGCGTCGGCGCCGTGCTCGACGGAGAAGTGGTCGTGCTCGCGGCGGCCGTGCCAGATCACCTCGTCCGCGGGGAAGAACACGGGCTTGGTGGACTGGGCGGGGGCGGCGAAGCCGAAGTAGGCGTCGTCGTCGCGCTTCCGCAGCCGGTACTCCCCCGGTTCCTGGCTGTCGCCGACGCCGCGTGGCAGGTCGTCGGCCGTGAAGAGGTCACCGGTGACGATCGCGTCGCCCCGGACGGTGGGCCCCATCACGCGATACCCGCGGCGCCGCAGCTCCGCGATGAGCGCGTCGAGGCCTTGGATGTCGAGAATTCGGATGTCGCCCATGACATGCCTCCAGGTTCGAGGCTAGGCGTGTCAGCGGGGGGCGCGAGGGACTTTGGTCCCCGGCAGGGACGATGCGGGTCGCAGCGCGGGCCCTTGGCATGCCTAGCGCGAGTAGGCACGTCGGCGTCCAGCAGCCGCCAATCTCGTTGTGCACGGACTGGCACCAGCGGCGACCAGACGGCGGGTCCCCGGCGCGGGGCGCTCCGTGTATGTCCTCCACAACCAATCCACCAGCACAATCAGGCGTCGGTAAGGCTCAGCTCCTTCGTAAGTGCAGGGTGAACTTGGAGCGAGCCAGTTTCAGTCGCCTTGAGGAAGCGGTCCTGGTACCGGTAGATGGTCGTAGACCCACCCTTGCGACCACCGGCACGCAGCACTCCGACAACCGATGACTCGAAAAGGTGGTCCAAGACACGTGCTGCATCAGCTGGATCTACGCCACTCGAAATCGCGACTTCGTTCCACTTCGCGAGGGTGAACGTGCGTCGCTCCAGACCCTTGAGCGCATTTATGACGGCAACGATGTTGGGCACATGTTCCCCGATCTCGTCCTTGAGTTCGTTCAGGATGTGTCGGCTGTATGCAACTTCCGCGTCGTACACATCCTGACGCTCGACCACGGCATGACCATTCCCGAGCGCTGTTTCACGAGCGTAGATCGCGAAAGCGACGACGTCTCGCGGCCGCCCCAACGCCCGCTTGATCATGTACTTGAGCGGACTCGTTTTCTGGCGCATGCGCTCCGTAGTGAACACGGCCGCCCAACCCTCACCTTCGGGCACGCCAGCCGTCTTATGTATGCGGTAGTCAATCACGCGGGCAAGATCGTCGTCGGTCCAGTCTAGATTCACAGTGTCCTGACCGATCTTGTTCTTGTCGTTGAACGCAATTCGTTCCCACAGATCCGTCCTCAGGAACACAACGACAGGCGCCGTGCCATCGACCTCAAATAGTCGCGCATAGTGTCGTGCAGCTCGCACGGCACCTCCAATGAGTCGCAGCGACTCTTCCGAGCCATCCCACGCATCATCAAGGCGGTCGATGAGTGCGGTCACCGGCTTCCGCATCGCAGCTTGCGCAAGAAGGCTCTCCAGTTGCTCAAGCAACTGCGCCGTATCCCGGTCAAACACCTTCTCGTCAGGATCTCCAAGTTCGATCCCTCCAAGGCTCGCTAGTCCCGTGATAGACGGCAATTCGACTTTGCGCACCCGGGCGAGCCAGTCCACGATCGCTGCCAGCGCTCCCCTATTAGCCCCAGCGCCCAGCTTCCGGAGAATCATTGCTCCTCGGAACCTCTCACGAAGGCGCATGTCCTTCCGGCATTCGAGGTACATCGATACCGCAATGGCCAGGCGCCAAGAGGCTGCATAGGCAAATGCATCACTGACACCCGTGTCGCGCAACACGCGATGGGCAGCGAACACATAGTTCTCAAGGTCGAGCTCCACTGCCCGACCCTCGACGTTCGCCGCGACATGCTTGAATAGCGCGGTCTTTCCCGAGCCTTTGCGCCCGACCACAAGATACTTGCCGCGAAGCGCCGCGCCCGCAGTTCCGACCTCGATGAAGTAGTCGAGAACATTGGCGTCTTGCTCTGCATCAAGCCGGCCGAAATCGACAGTGTCAAGGAGCCCAGTAGTGGTTGCTGCCATGACGCGACACCATACCGGGTCTATTCCGACGCGCGTCGCCCGCTCGGGACCCGATGACTTCACCGTTCTTCGTCTCTATCAGCATCTATAGAAGCATCGAGACGTTCCAGTCGCATCGCTCCGATCGGCTCAGAGCGGCGGTGGGGGTCTTCCCTCGACCCGGTCGGATGCTCACCCGTCCATCAAACATGAGCCCGGGATCTCGCACCGGCGCGGAGGGCTCCACGCCAAGAGACGCGACCCTGCGCCGACGTGGCCAAGGCGTGCGACAACGCTGGCCCCGAGCCCGCCGGGCCACGCTCACGCTCGGCGTGCGCAACTCACGCGCCGACACCGCGTCATCGCACTTGCGCCCGCACGCCTACTCGCGGACGTCCATAGCGGCCTGCGAACCGCTCAGGTCGCGTCGCGAACTTCCAGAGTTGCTCAACGAAGTAAAGTGTCCGCGACGAGCTGATGTGCCCGGTTGTCGACAGGTCGGAACGACCGGCGGCGGCCGTTACCTCACCTAGGGGGTGCGTTATCGCGCAGCCCAACGACGCGCCGCTCCGGCCTACGGCCTTGCTGGATCGCTACTCTGGGGGAGAAATGCTCGACTCAGTTCTCGCCCACGTACTGCTCAGACGCACGAGAGCTCCCCGCCCTCAGGGTGGAAGACCTCTCCGAATCGTCGACCTTTTCGCGGGGTGCGGCGGCCTCACCCTCGGCATCGCCCAGGCAGCGGCCGAAAACGGCTTACGTCTTGAGATCCCCCTCGCAGTCGACTTTGAAGCGCTCGCCACCGCCGTGTACAAGAAGAACTTCCCGTTCTCGGAGCGCGTGGAGACAGCACCTGTCGAGGGCTACTTCGACGGCGAACTCGGCGCGCCACACACGCTCGCCGAGAAGCGCACGGCCGCCGAGGCCCGCGACGTTGATGTCCTACTCGGCGGCCCGCCCTGCCAAGGCCACAGCAACTTGAACAACCACACGCGGCGCGTCGACGGCAAGAATGCTCTGTACCTGCGCATGGTTCGCGCCGCGGAGGTGCTCACACCCCGCGCGGTCCTCATCGAGAACGTCCCGGCGGTCCTCAACGACCGGCACGACGGTGAAGGCGTGGTCGAGCGCGCCCGAAAGCACCTAACGGCGCTTGGCTACGCCGTGGACGACCAGGTGGTCGAGCTCGACAAGCTCGGCGTCGCGCAAACACGCCGCCGGCATATCCTCCTTGCGATCCGCGACAACGACGCCACCTCCCCGGAAGCGGTGTTCAACGCAGTCCCCCTGCACCCGCGCCGCGATCTCCGTTGGGCCATAGGCGACCTCGTCGACGTCGACGCAACCAACCCGATCGACCGCGCGCCGGAGGCGCAGGCCGCGAACAAGAAGCGCATGCAGTACCTGCTCGACAACGACCTTTACGATCTGCCGAACGCGCTGCGCCCGCACTGCCAGCAAGGCGAGCACTCCTATAAGTCGATGTACGGCCGCCTGCGCTGGAACGAACCGGCACAGACGATCACGAGCGGCTTCGGCAGTATCGGCCAGGGCCGATACATGCATCCGGAGCGCCCGCGCGCCCTCACCGCGCACGAGGCCGCGCGAATCCAGGGCTTCCCTGACTACTTCGATTTCTCACCGTGCCCCACGCGAGGCGCGCTGGCCACCATGATCGGCAACGCGGTCCCGCCAGCGCTCACGGCCTCCATTTTCGGGACATATCTGGCGCAAACTCGCAGCGCTGCAAACGAATTGGGCCAGGAGGCCGCCACGTCGGGTTGACTCACACCGACGAGCGGCCAGACTGGCGAAGTGAAGAACTGGGGGCAGGGAACTTGACGACGAGTTCTGTGGCAGCAGAAAGAACGAACACGCGCACCAACGAGGTGCCAGAGATCGGCAGCCTGGTGAACGTCCGGGGCGCACGGTGGACCGTGACCGACGCCACGGCGCAGTCGCTGCCGCGCAGCAGCGCCGACGACGGCCGCGCCGAGCTTCAGCACGCGGTGACAATGCAGTCTGTCGAGGAGGACCACTACGGCCGCGAACTGTCCGTCATCTGGGAGCTCGAGCCAGGCCGAAGCGTCATCCACGAGCAGGGCCTCCCGACCGAGCTCCAGGCCGACCAGTTCGACGACCCCACCACCTTCGCCGCCTACGTCGATGCCCTCCGTTGGGGAGCACTTACCAGCGCCGACCCGAGGACGCTGCAGGCGCCGTTCCGCAGCAACGCATCGGTCGAGGCGTACCAGCTCGAGCCGCTCCGCCGAGCAATCGACTCCCCCCGCGCGAACATGCTTCTCGCCGACGACGTGGGTCTGGGCAAGACCATCGAGGCCGGCCTCGTCATCCAGGAGCTGCTCCTACGCCACCGTGCGCGCTCGGCGATCGTCGTCTGTCCCGCCGGCCTCGTGATCAAGTGGCAGGAGGAGCTGCGCGACAAGTTCGGCCTCCACTTCGAGATCGTCAACTCCGAGACGATGAAGACGTTCCGCCGCACGTTCGGCGTGCACGCCAACCCCTTCCGCGTCTACCCGCGCGTCATCGTATCGATGTCGTGGCTGCCCTCCCCTCGCGCCGAGCGCATGCTCGAGGAGGTCTACGCGAGCGTGAACGATGCACGCACGGCCGACCGTCGAGCTTTCGACATCCTCGTGGTCGATGAGGCGCACCATGTCGCCCCCGCGACGCCGAGCCGTGCGAGCGCCGACAAGGCGCGATACGCCGTCGACAGCAACCGCACGAAGGCAGTCCGCCGTTTGGCCGACCGCTGCGAGCACCGTCTGTTCCTCAGCGCGACCCCGCACAACGGCTACACAGAGTCCTTCACCGCACTGCTCGAGATGATCGACCCGCAGCGCTTCGCCCGCGGCGCCGACCTCGACGAGCAGGCCCTCAAGCAGGTGGCAGTGCGCCGCCTTAAGCGCGACCTTCCCGACGAGGGCTTCCGACTCCGCGAGGTCAAGCCCCTGTGGTTCGACCCTTCCGCCGACGAGTCGGACGCCTACGAGCGCTTGATCGCGTTCACGCGCCGCCGCAACGGCGCGGTCCAGCAGGAACGCGGCAAGCGGGCTCTCGACCTCGCCACGGTGATCCTCAAGAAGCGGTTCTTCTCCTCCCCTGTTGCGTTCGCCGCGACCGCAGCCGCATACCTTGACGCGCGCGGAGACGCGGACGTCCAGCTGCCCGACTACGACGATGTGCTGGGCGACGAGGCATCCGACGAAGAGGAGGGCCGCGAGGAGCAGCCCGAATTCGAGGCGCTCCGCAACGCCAAGCGTGCGCAGGTCGCGCTGACCGACGACGACATCTCCGACCTCGAAGAGCTCATCGCGTGGGGTAACGGCTACGACGGCCAGCCCGACTCGAAGCTCGACTCTCTGCTCAAACTGATCGAGGGCGAGCTCCACGTTCCCGGCCTCGGCTGGGGTGACGAGCGGATCGTCATCTTCACCGAATACGTCACCACCCTGGAGTGGCTGCGCGACGTGCTCGAGTCGCGCGGGCTCGGCGGCGACCGCCTCGCGATCATCGACGGCTCGACCGACGCCGAGACCCGCGAGGAGATCCGTGCGCGCTTCACCGCTCCCCCGCGCGAGGAACCCGTCCGCATCCTCCTGGCGACCGACGCCGCAGGCGAAGGCATCGACCTCCAGACCTATTGCCACCGCCTGGTGAGCTTCGACATCCCGTTCAACCCGAACCGGCTTGAGCAGCGTATCGGTCGCATCGACCGATACGGGCAGAACAGGAATCCCCTGGTGTGGCACCCACGTGCCAGCAAGGACAACACCACCGACTATGCGAAGGACAACGGTCTGCTCGCGCGGCTCGCGAGCAAGATCGCGAACTCCGAGCACGACGGCGTCTCCGCCAACGAGATCATCGCGCCCGACCTCCAGCGCGAGCTCGGTTTCGGCGAAGGTCCCGCCCGCAAGTCGCAGACCGATGCGGGCGGGCAGGTCATCAATCGGGTCCTCCAGGCGGAGCATTCCCTGGGGCGCAACCTCACCCGCCTCGCAGAGCGTCTTGAGGACTCACGCGACAGGATGCACCTACACGAGGGCAATCTTCTCCGCGTCTTCGAGCAGGGGCTCCGCGTCTCGGGACAGCCCCAGCTCGTCGAGGTCTACGACCCACGCGAGGAGGCCCGCCTGTTCGAGGTGCCGTCCGGGCTGTCGAAGACCTGGGTCCCGGCTCTGGAAGGGCTGGCGACCCGTCTGTCCAATGGCGTCATGCGCCCCATCACGTTCGACGAGGAACGTGCCAAGAAGAAGACCGACGTGGTCTACGCGCACCTCGGCCACCCCCTGATCCAGCGGGCCGCACGTGAGCTTCGCGGGCAGGTGTGGACTCGCACCGACCAGATCCGTGGCGTCAGCGCCGTCGTCGTCGACGGCCTAGACCAGTCGTTCGCCGCGGGAGTCGCGCGCCTCGTTCTTGTCGGCGAGGGCGGAACGCGTCTGCATGAGGAGGTCTTCCTTGCAGGCACGCGACTATCGCGCCGTCAGGAGCTCGGCATGGAGACGGCAGAGGCCCTGCTCACCTCAGCGCTCGACGGCGCACGCCTCACGCAGCCGGGGCCACGGGTGCTCGCGAGCCTCGCGGCGGATTGGACTACGCAGGCCGGCGACACCGACGGTATCCGCAGCCGCGTCATCAACGCTATCAACCGGCGCGCCGAGCGGCTCCAGGCAGACGTGGACGCCGACCTCACCGCACGCCGCGGCGCGGACCTGTCCGCTGTCGACGAGATTTTTGCGCGCTTCCGCTCGACTCTTGAGGGCACGCTCGCGGCAGCCGAGCAAGCACGAGAGGCCGGCGAGGAACTGCTGTTCCAGCTTCCCGAGGAGAAGCAGCAGCGTGACCGAGATCTCGCACGGGTGCGGACCCGACTGTCACACCTCGCTGATGAACTTCATGCCGAACGCGACGCGGTCGACCGCCGCTACCGCGACGTGAAGGCGCACACCTTCGTCGCCGCGCTCGTCTTCGCCCTGACCCCCGAAGACGCCGAGAAGTTGGAGGCAGCCAGTGGCCGTTGACCCATGGGAGTGGCTGTCCCTAATCGACAGCGACGGGCCCTTCCTGTCGAAGGCAGCCCTCAAGTCGTTCCACCCGTCAGGGCTCCCGAAACCTGACGCGGGCACCGACGGCGTCAACGCCACCTTCGTTGACGAGTTCACGCGGTGGACCGCCGCGTGGTCGTCAGGCTCGGACGACTACGCTGCCGCGCGCGATCGGTGGGTCGAGGCGGTCTTCCGCACGCTGCTCGACTGGTCGGATGACCTGACCCTCGCGCCCGTCGGCCTATCCGCCGAGTCGCCCAACGGCGCGGCCACTGTTCGACCGTGGGCGGCCCTGGCTGGCGAGAATGGACCGGCGGCACTGGTCACCATCGTCGACCGCACCGAGAACCTGCGATCCACAGGTACCGACGGCTGGTCGGCGAACGCGATCGACCGAATGGCGGTGCTGCTGCGCGCGACTGGCGTAAGCATCGGCATCGTCACCGACGGACGATGGTGGGCACTTGTGTCTGCGACGAAGGAAGCCACCGCCGCGAGCGGTGTGTGGGACGCGCTGCTGTGGCGCGAGGAGCGCCCGAGCCGCGACGCGTTCCTCGCCCTCGCGAGCTACGCCTCGATCGCCGGCGGTGCCCCGGAGAAGCGCCTTCCGCTCCTTTTCGAGAAGAGCGTCGCCAGCGCCGAAGAAATCACCGAGGCGCTCGGCGACCAGGTGCGCCGGGCCGTCGAGCTCGTGCTGCAGTCAATGTCCGACACGCACCTGCGCGCGCTCGCCCAGGGTGATCCGTCTCCGCTTCCCGAGGACCCGAAGGCCGCCTACGAGGGCGCGGTCACGGTCCTCATGCGCATCGTCTTCCTCCTCTTCGCCGAGGAGCGCGGCCTCCTGCCTGAACACGAGCTCTACCGTTCGTCGTACTCGATCTCGACGGTTCGCGAGGCACTCCAGCGCGAGGCAACCTCGACCTCGGTCGAGGCTCTCGACCACTCCTGGGAGACCTGGCATCGGCTGCTCGCGGCGAGCAACGCCGTCTTCGGCGGGGCATCGTTCCAGGACATGCGGATGCCCGCCTATGGCGGGTCCCTCTTCGACCCGGCCCGTTTCCCCTGGCTTCAGGCGACCGATGCGCGCGGACAGCTCCGCGTCCGCCTCACCGATCGCGCCATGCTCGCGGTCCTGCGCGCTGTGCAGACCATCGAGGACGGAGCGATGCAGCTGTCGTTCCGCGACCTCGACGTCGAGCAGATCGGCTACGTGTATGAGGGCCTGCTCGGCTACTCCGCCGCGTACGTGCCGGAGGTCACGGTCGGCCTGCAGGGCAAGGCCGGCTTCGAACCCGAGATCGCGCTTGCCGAGCTTGAGGAGATCGCGGCCGAGGCCGCGGCACCTGCAGACTTCGCGAAAAGCCTGGTCGCGCACCTGAAGAAGACCCAGGAGCAGTCAAAGCCCAAGACGGCGAACCAGATCGCGAAGGGTTTCGCAGCGGACGATGCGGAGGCGGCGGCCGATGCGCGCACGCGACTGAGGCACGCGCTCCTCGGCGACGACGAGCTCGCCGGTCGGCTGCAACCATTCCACGGCCTGATCCGCAGCGACCTGCGCGGTTTCCCCTACGTGGTCCCCGCCGGCGGCTTGGTGATGACCGAGTCGCCGCAGCGCGCGAACACTGGCACCCACTACACGCCCCGATCGCTCGCCGAGGAGGTCGTGCTGCACGCGCTGCAGCCGCTCGTCTACGCCCCCGGCCCGCTCGACACAGAGAACAGCAGCAAGTGGAAGCTCAAGTCCTCGGCTGAGATCCTCGACCTCAAGATCGCCGATATCGCCGCCGGTTCGGGCGCGTTCCTCGTCGCGGCGGCCAGATACCTTGCAGATCGGCTCATCGAGGCGCGCGCGAACGAGGGCCTCGACGTCACCGGCGAGTCCGACCTCAAGCGCTGGGCGGTCCGGGAGGTTGTCGCACGATGCCTGTACGGCGCCGACATCAACGGCATGGCCGTCGAAATGTGCAAGCTGTCACTGTGGCTCATCTCGATGGATCCGGGCAAACCCTTCTCCTTCGTCGACGACCGCGTGTTCCACGGGAACTCGCTCCTTGGCGTTACCACCGAAGCGCAGCTGCGCGCCCAGCACATCTACCCCGAGCGACGCCGTCAGGGATCGATCCTGCAGCTCGACGTCGACAAGGAGCTGGACAATGCGGCGCGTATCCGTCGTGAGCTCGCGTCGGGCCAGGTGGACGATGCGGATCGCATGCGGTCGACCAAGGCGAAGCAGGCGCTCCTCGCGCAGGCGGAACTGGTCACGGCGAAGCTCCGCGACGTTGCGGACGGGATCATCGCTGCGGGGCTGCTCGAGGGCGGCAAGCGGGGCACGAAGCTCGACGACAGGTACGTGGTGCTTGCCGATGCCCTTCGCGCCGCCTACCCCTCGGACGACGGTGCAGCTCCCGATCGCACCAAGCTCGACGCGATCATCGACCGCGGCCTCACCCCGACAGTCGACACAGGCGAATCGCGTTGGAAGCCGCTCCACTGGATCCTTGAAGCTCCGGATGTGATTCACACGCACGGCGGCTTCGACGCGATCATCGGCAATCCACCCTTCTTGGGAGGCACCAAAATCTCTGCGGCAACCGGCACTGCCGTTCGTGACTGGCTCGCCAACACGATCGCGCGTGACCGCTCAGGGGGACGCACTGACCTGGTTGCCTACTTCTTCCTGCGCAGTTCGGACTTGCTGACGACTCGGGGGGCGCTAGGGCTCGTCGCGACCAACACGATTGCGCAGGGAGACACCCGTGAGGTTGGCCTAGACCGCCTTGAGGCCGACGGCTTTGTAATCTACCGTGCGATTCGCAGCCGCCCGTGGCCCTCAGCTAACGCCACGCTCGATTACTCGGCCGTATGGTCGACGCGCGCGCTGATCGGCTCGGACGCACGATTCAGTGTCGACGGAGAACCCGCACGGCGCATCAGCACTCTCCTTGAGGCCGCTGGCCGCAATGCAGGCATGCCGCTAACGCTCAGCGCCAACTCAAATGTGGCCTTCGAGGGGGGCAAGCCGCTCGGAAAGGGCTTCATCCTCGCCGAGCAAGACGCCGTGGACATGATCCAAAGAGATAGCCGCAATCGCGCAGTGCTTCGGCCGTTCCTCACCGGTGACGACCTGACGTCGCGTCCGGACAGGCAACCGTCGCGTTGGATTGTCGACTTCAATGACCGGGACATCATCCAAGCCGCGGCTTTCCGCGAGCCTTTCGAACTGGTCACTCGGCTCGTGAAGCCCGAGCGACAGCGCACGGGCCCGGGCGGGTCTTACGTACTTCGCAGTCCACTGCCCGATCGCTGGTGGCAACACGCCGAGAAGAGGCCAGGGCTCCGCGCCGCGACCGCCGACCTCGGCGAGGCGCTAGCGATCGCCAGGGTGAGCAAGGCGATTATGCCAGTCCGGATTTCGACCGAAGCCCTCGCGAGCGAAGCACTCGTGGTGTTCGCCTCGGCCTCATACGCGCTGCAAGCGATCCTGTCGTCGACGGCTCACATCAGCTGGTGCGTGCGCTACGCATCCACTATGGGCGCCAGCACTCGCTACACACCCTCGGATGTCTTCGGCACCTTTCCGATCCCTGCTGAGACACCGACCCTATGCGAGGTTGGGAACGAACTTGACCAAGTGCGCAGTGCCGTCATGAACGAGCGCCGAATCGGCCTTACCGACCTATACAACCTCGTAAACTCACCCAACGTTGAAGGCGACCTAGATGTTGACCGGCTGCGTGATATCCACTCCCGGATCGACCGAGCTGTCATGGATGCATACGGCTGGGCTGACCTACATCTTGAGCACGGGTTCAGCAACTATCGACAGTTCGAGGGGTGGAGCGTCAACAACTCCACACGACTTGAAATTCTCGACCGCCTGCTGGAAGAAAACCACCGCCGCGCGAAGCTAGAGGCCGAGTCCGCGCCCTCGACCAAGGCGAAGCGCGGCAAGAGCCTCAGCGACACCGCGAAGCCCGAAGGAGCGATGTTCTAGTGGCCACCTCCCCTGCCACCACATCCGCGCAGGTGCGCAACGAATTCGGTGACCTGATTGCCCGCGACCTTGTCGGTCCGTGGGACGGGCCTGATGAGACCATCGTCGGCACACCTCGCGCCCGCTACCTCGTGGGCGCCCTCGCGCCGATCGCGCTCTTCGATGGCGCGGCGACGCCCGCATCGTCCCCTTCCGAGAGTGCGTCGGCGGGGCTTGAGGACATCCGCGCGGACGAGTCGCTCGCCGTGACGGACCTCACCGCCGCGCACGAGGTGCAAGGCGTCCCCTCCGACGAGGACGAGTCCATCAGCGAGGCGACGCCCCACGAGCCCGACGAGGATCGCGGGCCAGAGTCGAAGATCATCGCGCCGTCGTCGATGGGGCTGCGATTCCAGGTGCCGGCCGACACGGGCACGCTGCGGTTCACCGCGCGGTGGGGCCGATACGCCTCGCGCCGGGAGGTGGACGACCAGGGCAAGATCCAGACCTTCTACGATCGCACGGCGTTCGAGAAGACCGCCGAGATCGATGTGTCGCTGATCTCCAGCGGTGAATCGGCGCGGCGTGAGGTCGACGACGACGTCGCGATCGACGTCGAGGTGTTCGACTACGAGGGGCGTCGGGTCATCGAGGCGGCGCTGCTCAACATCGCAGTCACCGGAATCGAGCTCCCTCCGAAGCTCTGGCTCTTCCAGGCCGCGCTCGAGGTCACGGCGCCGGACGGCATGGACGTCTTCCTACCGGCTCGCGACGCCATGGTCGCCGATCGCGCGTCGCGCGACCCCGAGGTGCGGCGCCTCGACCTGCTCTATCGCAACCACCTCGAGTTCGCAATCGGGCGCACGGCATCCGTCGAGTGGGACGTCTCCGCCGACGATCCCCGCCGCGCGACCGCGGTGCGGACCACATGGCTGCCCACCGCCGAGTTACCTCAGACCCAGGCACCCGCAGTGCCCGGCGCTGTGCTCAGCATGCGCGCACTCACGGACGCGACTCCCGCCGACCTTGAGGCGGGGCTCGCACCTCTGGTCGACGGCTACGCGACCTGGTTAGGCGACCGCGCTGTGGAGAACGCCGACCTCCCCGAATGGCTCCAGGAGCAGGGCCGCATCGGACTCGAGGATGGCGAGGCGGCGCTCACCCGGCTGCGGACGGGACTCGACCTGCTGGTCTCAAACCCCCAGGCCCAGCAGGCATTCCAGTTCATGAACAGGACGATGCGCGACCAGCGGCTCAGGTCGCAGGTCGCCGCCCTGCGCATCGAGCAGAAGGACCTGTCGATCGCCGACGCGGTGGCCCAGGTCGATGCTCGCGGCGACAAGGCAGCCTCCTGGCGCGCCTTCCAGCTCGCATTCATCCTCATGCAGCTGCCCTCGGTAGTCGACCCCACGCACGTGCGCCGTTCGACCGACTTCGCGCGCGCCGAGCTGCTGTTCTTCCCCACCGGTGGTGGCAAGACGGAGGCGTACCTGGGCCTTGCTGCATTCACCTTCGGCATCCGTCGCCTCCAGGGCAAGGTCGAGACCCCCGAGGGGCTCCTGGACGGTGGCGATGGCGTTGCCGTGCTCATGCGCTACACGCTGCGCCTGCTCACGTCCCAGCAGTTCCTCCGTGCCACCACGCTGATGTGCGCGGCGGAGCTCGTGCGCCGCGAGGATCCGGGCACGTGGGGCGAGGCGCCCTTCTCCATTGGCTTGTGGGTGGGTTCGAGCGTTAGCCCGAAGCGATACTCCGAGGCGGCCAAGCAGGTCAAGGACGTCCGCGAGAGCGACGGCAACTCCGCCTTCGGGCTCACCGTCCTGCAGTTCGACCACTGCCCGTGGTGCGGAACGGCGATCAACCCGAAGTCGAACGTCGAGGCCGACGGCGTCGAGAAGCGCATCCGCGTCTACTGCGGCGACCGGCGCGGCCGATGCCCGTTCTCCGCGGGCGGCTCGGCGCAGGTGGGTCTCCCGGTGCTCACCGTCGACGACGAGATCTACCGCCACCCGCCGACGTTCCTGCTCGCTACCGTCGACAAGTTCGCGCGCCTGGCCCGAGAGGGCGAGGCCGCCAGCCTGTTCGGCTACGTCGCCAAGAAGTGCCCGCGCCACGGCTACAAGCACCTCGACACCGACAGCACCGTGTGCGGCGCCGACTCGCACAACACCACGACGGCAAGCGGGCGCACGTATCCTCCGACGCAGGTCGCTCCCGTCGGACGGCTCCGCCCGCCTGACCTCATCATCCAGGACGAGCTCCACCTCATCACCGGCGCGCTCGGCACCGCGGTCGGCCTGTTCGAGGGCGCGATCGACGTGCTGTCGAGCTGGGAGCTCGGCGCCGGGGGCGACGCAAAGCCCGTCAAGCCGCTGGTGATCGCGTCGACGGCAACGGTCCGCAAGGCCGCCGAGCAAGTACAGCGCCTGTACGCCCGTGAGGTCGAGGTGTTCCCGCCGCAGGTGCTCAGCGTGAGCGACACCTTTTTCTCCAAGGAGGTGTCGCTGGACGATGCGCCGGGCCGCCGCTACCTGGGCGTGTGCCTCCACGGGGCGCGACTTACCCTCGCCGAGATCCGTCTCAGTGAGATCCTGCTGCTGGCCGGGCAGAAGCTGTTCGACGAGCACGGCACCGCGGCCGAGCCGTATATGACCCTGGTCGACTACTTCTCGGCCACGCGCGAGCTCGCGGGCATGCGCCGATACCTCGAGGACGACGTCACCACGCGTGTCAGCAACCCCGACAGGGCGAGCGAGTACCCGAGGCGGCGGACGCCGCTCAAGCTGGGCGAACTCACTTCGCGCATCTCCTCGTCCGAGATCGGCAAGACCCTCACCCACCTCGCCTCCCCGTTCGAGGAAGAGTCCGACACCACCATCGGGCGCGCGAAGCTCCGCGTACGGCGCAACGCCGGCGAGGAACTGCCGTTTAGAGAACTTCCGTACGACGTCGTGCTCGCGACGTCGATGCTCCAGGTGGGTGTGGACGTGCCCAGGCTTGGCCTGATGATGATCGTCGGCCAGCCGAAGAACACCGCCGAGTACATCCAGGCCTCCTCCCGCGTCGGTCGTGACGGCGCAAAGCCTGGTCTGGTCGTGACGCTCGCCAACCGCGCGCGACCGCGTGACATGGCCCACTACGAGCAGTTCGAGCACTATCACGACACGTTCTACGCGAACGTGGAGGCGCTGTCGGTCACGCCGTTCTCCGAGGCCGCGCTCGAGCGCGGCCTCACCGGACTCATCGTGTCCGCGGCTCGCGTACTCGAGTCCACCCAGGCGAGTGCCGTGTCACTCTCCCCCGACGCCAATGCCGGCGCGGGGCGCATCGTCTCCCGGCGTGCGGCGATCGACGCGCTCGTCGACAAGCTCGTCGCGCGCGTCGCGGTCGCCGCCGGAGACGAGGACGAGGATGCGGCCACAACCATGAAGAGCAAGCTCGTGCTGCGGCTCGACAAGTGGACCGACCAGGCGACCGCGCTCCAGGGCGCGCTCACATACGTGAAGAAGTCGCTGCCCCAGCAACACGTCACGCCGCTGCTCGTGAGCCCCGAGGACACGCTCGGCGAGGAGGGTGACCGCCTGTTCCAGGTCGCCAACTCTATGCGGGAGGTGCAGCCGGAGATCGACCTGCTGGTCTCGCCGTTCCCGGGCAAGCTCGCCGAACCGCCGGCCGCCACGACGCCGCAGTGGACGTTCACCGCGAAGAAGGATGCGAAGTGACCGAGACGAACATTCCCGCGACGTCCGCGATCGATGCGGCCGCCGACCCCGGCGTGGGCATCGCCGGCGACGTCGCCGACCCTTATGCGGGCGCGGGTGAGCCGAAGAACCGTGCGCGGGTGGGCTCGATCCGACCGAACGCGATGCTGTTCACCTCGGGCATCGGCGCCACCGTCGACCTGCCCCAGATCGCTGTCATGCCGCAGGGCATCGACGCGTGGGACAAGGCGTACGCCCGGATGGGAGGCGAGACGCCGCTCGTGCTCGTCCCGCGCCTGGTCGAGGCCGTGCGCCGTCAGCTCGGCAACCAGGTCGGCGAACTGCGCCAGCCGCCGTGGCTCCCGGACGAGCTCGGTGGCGACACCACGCCGATCGGCATCCCCACCCGCGTCTTCCCGCAGTGGCTGCGCTGCACCGGATGCGACCTGCTCGCACCCGTCTCGGCGAACGCGTTCGAGTTCGAGAACACCCGCAAGCACCGCCCAGACCTCGCGCGCTTCATCCACCGCGGGTGCAAGGGGCGACCGAACAAGCAGGGGCAGTCCACGCAGAAGGCCCGTGCCCGCGGCGCGGTACCGGCGCGCTACCTCATCGCCTGCACCAACGGACATCTCGACGAGTTTCCGTACGTCGACTGGGTTCATGGTGCCGACAAGCATCGTCAGGAGTGCGTCGCGCAGCCCAAGATGCGCATGCTCGAATGGCGCTCGAACCTCGGTCCGCAGGTGTCGATCGAGTGCGTCAACTGCAAGGCACGGCGCAACGTCGCCGAGCTGACTCGCGCCGGCGGAGAGGACTCGCTCCCGAACTGCAGGGGACGCCACCCGCACCTGCCCTCGTACGCATCGGCCGACAACCCGTGCAAGGGCGAGGTGCGGCTCATGCTGCTCGGCGCGGCCAACCAGTGGTTCCCCGCGACGGTGAGCGTGCTCGTGCTGCCGTCGCGGAAGGTGCCCCAGCCGGCGGACATCGTCACCGAGGTTCTCGGCCTGCCGCCGGCTCAGCTGGCCGATCTCCAGTCGCCCGATGACATGAAGGCCTGGCGCAAGTTCGGCCTCAAGGCCATGACCGGCAAGTTCGACGGAGTCTCCGATGACGACCTCTGGATGGCGATCCAGATCGCGCGCGGCGACATCCCACCGGTCGCGCCCGCGCTCGCCGGACCCGTCGGATACGACCCGAACTACCTCCTCGCCCCCGAATGGGAGAGCCTGACGCACCCCACGGAATTCCTCGCTGAAGACCCGCGCAACGGCTTCAAGGTCCACCCGGTGCCCGTCGCATCGTCCCTCGGTCCGGTCCTCGGCGAGGTCGTCGCCGTCGACCGGATCCGCAAAGCGAACGCGTTCATCGGCTTCACGCGCATCGATGCGCTGGACCGGGTCGGCGACGATGCTGCGCGGATCGCGCCGATCGCGCTCTCCGGGAAGCCCACGTGGGTGCCGGCGACCGAGGACCGCGGTGAGGGCGTGTTCCTGCGGTTCGACGAGGAGCGCGTCGAGGCATGGGAGGCGGGCGTGCTAGCGAGCGATGTGTGGGCCGCGCATTGTGCCGCGCACGAGAGGAACCTCGCGCGACGCCAGAGCCGTACAGCGGCCGTGCTCGATGCCGACGAGCGCATGCCGCCGCCCCGCTACTGGGCCCTACACACGCTGTCGCACCTACTAATCCGCGAGATGGCTATGTCCAGCGGCTACGGCTCCGCGTCGCTGTCGGAGCGCCTCTACGCATGGCGCGCGTCGGAGGGACGCGCCCCTGCGGCAGGCATTCTCATTACGACGACATCACCCGACAGCGAGGGCACGCTCGGAGGTCTCGTCGACCTCGCACGGACGGAGCGGCTCGAGGCCGTGATGCTGGACGGACTCCACCGGGCGCAGCGATGCTCGTCCGACCCGATCTGCGCCCACCGCGTGCCGAGGGGCCAGGAGGACTTCCTCCACGGTGCGGCATGCCACTTCTGCGCCTTCCTGTCGGAGACGTCGTGCGAGCGAGCGAACCGCTTCCTCGACCGGCGTTTCGTGCTCGGGCTTCATGGTGGGTCGCTCGATGTGAAGCCGCTGCTCACGGGCGTGACGGTAAGCGCCGGCTGATGGCGGACCCGTTCGTGGAGCTCGCGTCAGCGCTGTCGCCTGCCCTGGCGGTCAAGATCGCATCAGGGCTTGAGATCGACGGGCGGCTCTCGAAGGCGGCGGCGAAGCTGCCTTCGGATTCGCCGGCGGTGTCCGCGCTAGGGGCCGCCTTCGAAGCCGTGGGGCCAGTCGCGCTCGCCGGGATCCTGCGCGGCTTCGCCACCGCTGCCGACGCGAACGGCACCGACATCCGCGCGGTGTGGAGCGGTCCCACATTTGACGGAGACGGCGACCACACCACCTCGGCGCTCGCCCATCTCATCGACAGCGCCGCCGACGATGTGTTCGCGTCGACCTTCTCCGCAACGCGTGACTCCGCCTTCGTGGATGCGCTGTGGCGTGCCGTTGCTCGAGGCATTCGCACCACGCTCTTGGTCGACTCCAAGGTCAAGAACGGCGAGGTGGCCGCGATGCTTCAGGAGAGGCTCGCGGGCGCTCGGTTCTGGACCTACGTGCATCCCGACGGAGGCTACGCGGCGCAACATTCCAAGGCGGTGCTCGTGGACTCGCGCTCTGCCTTCGTCACCAGCGCGAACTTCTCTGACGCCGCTGCCCATCGCAACCTGGAGGCGGGCGTCATCATTCACGATGCCGCATTCGCGTCAGGCATGCGACAGCGCTTCAACCGGTTGTGGGAAGCCGGGGCGGTCTCGGATCTCGAGTAGCGCGCTCCACTAGGGCGTCAGACGCGCCCAAACGATAGACCCGTCGCTGCCGTATCCCAGGAATACGCTGCACCCATGGCCGTCGACCCTGCACTTGCGGAACTCGCTCGCCCCATTGAAGAGGGACTGCCCTGGCCCCGCCCCGCTTGTCCCACCTGTCAGACCGGCTACATCGGCTTCGCGACCCCGTCTGAGAATGAGGACTCGTCCGCAGTTTCTGCACGCGACCACCCCAATTTCGAGCCTATCTGGATCTTCGGCACCTTTGTGGTCCGTGGAGAGTGCGAGAACCCGAAGTGCAGGCAAGCGGTGCACGGTACCGGCGACTACCGAGTGGGCTATGCCAAGAAGAACATCGGGGAAGAATCCGAGTATCAGGGGTACAACTACTCCTCCTATTACACCGTCACGCACTTGCACCCACCGATGCTATTGATGCCGATCCCGGCGTCCGCACCAGCGCAGGTCAAGGACGGCGTTCTGCGCGCTTCTCGAGTGCTCTTCGCTGACCCAGGTCTAGCCGCTACCGCATTGCGTGCGACCGTCGAGCAGTTCCTCACTTCCCAGGGCATTGCAGGCAAACGCATAAGCGGGCAGTTTCGCAATGCTCACGAACGGATAGAAGAGTGGTCGGCGGCCGACGCGGGCCGGCCGCCCGTGGCCAATCTCTTCTTCGCCGTCAAGTGGCTCGGCAACGCGGGCACTCACGAGGATTCGGACGTCACCACCGTCGAAGTTGTTGCTGGAGCGCGTGTCCTGGATGAGGCCTTTCACCGACTATTTACAGGGCCAGATATCGATGCCCACGCGCGGAGCATCAACGCAGCCAAGGGGCCCACGAGGCAGCCCTAGCTCCGGGGACACCTTCCGCACCGCATTGGCCGCATCGTGCCGCGCTTGCCACATCGGATGCCACGAGGCGACGCTGCACCACCTTCGACAAGAATAACGAGGTGGTGCAGGTCGACAAGGACCTTTTCGAGTAGCTACGAACCGCCCCGGGCGGAGAGATCGATCTGCATCCAAGAAGCGGATTCACCCACGGCCCTAAGTAAGTCGTCTTGACGCGGCTGGCCTAGAAGCTGCCGATAAGTGACTACCGTCCGCAGGAGCCGTCGGTAGTGCTGAAGCTCGCGGCTCAACGGCTGCGCCGGGACGTACCGTTCGATCGCGGCTCCCCCGTCGCGCGGATAGACCCAGAACGGCGTCACCTCCGAGTCCGCACCCGACCGCGATTCCACTGCTGCGGCGAAGACCGCGCTCCACGGGTCATCAGAAAGGTCGTCGAGCGCCGCACTTGCGTGAGCGGCCGCGACGTTCTTCCTCACCGCATGGCCCTTGTAACGGTGCACCCGCCCCTCGCGCTGTTCGAGGTCGACCGGGTTCCCAGGCAGGTTCCAGTGAACGATGGCGTGGCTGTAGGTGTGAAAGTCAAGCCCCTCCTGCCCGACTGACGTCGAGGCCAGCACGAACGGTCGGAAAGGCGAGTTGTACGCCACACGCACCGCGCCTTCGCGCACCACCGCCTTGTCATCGGACTGAACGCGGCCGTACCGCGCGGCGAAGTGGCTTCCGACGCGACGCGGGTGAAGCTGGGCTAGCCCGCCCTCGACCGTCACATGCTCGACTACGTTGGTCGCGGTTCGGATCGACAGAGCCTCCGCCATCACTGCTGCGATCGAGCGTGCCCTGTCATGCGACGAGGCGTCTTGGAGCCCCTCAGATTCCACAAGAACGTGCGCGTACTCGTCGAGCACCGCTTGCAGGCAGCCGTCGATGCCATGGTGGAGGACGTCGCGCCAGTAGGCCTCGCCATCCTGCGCTCTGAGCAGCACGATGATCTCCGGCTTGTTGAAGAGCGACCTCAGGCCCTGGGCGATCTGCACCGCCGCCCCTCGAACCGACGGGTCGGCGAGCGATGCGGCACCTCCGCACACTCGCGACAGTGCCCGGAGCGCAACGACGCCCGGTCCGGCGATGGCGAGATCGGTGAGTACGGCCGCAAGATCGGATGGCACGGCGCCGAGGCCGAGCTCACGAGCATCACCGCCGGGCTCGAGTCCATCGAGCTGACCCAGCAGGTCGAGATGCACGTCCATACGCGAGCCCGCGTCGTCGTCGGCCGTGTCTCGGCGCATCCACGAGAGGAGTTCACCACCGCGGACAGAGTCGTCGAACCGGTCGAGCAACGCTGGCGCCACCCAGTACCAGCGCGAGTCTGCGGCGCCACCGGGCTCAGAGCGCACGCCGAGCCGCGCGACGAGGGCATCAACCCGCTCACGGACGATGCCGATCATCCAGTTGCGATCCATCGGCATGGGAGCACCGACGTCGCGCGCAATCTGCAGGGGATCTCCGGCTCGTGCGAGCGTAGTCGAGGGATAGAGGAGAGCGAAGGTAGTGCCCGCCGGCCGGAACTGCAGCGGCGCGGTGGTCGCACGCACCTCGTCGTACGTGCGCCCCTGCATATCGGCGTGTTCGACTGTGCGCCGCTCTGCCTCGTAGCTCATCATCACCGAGATCGCCTTGGGCACGACCGCCCAGGAGGAAAAGATCAGCCGCTTGGTGAACCGCCGAAGCTCCGGGTCTGCGTACGCCAGTCCGGGCTCGTAGTACGGCAGCGACGGGGGGAGCCAAGCAAGCTTCCACGCACCGCGGTCCAATACGTCCGCCATCAGCCCGCGAAGCTTGGCATTGCCGGGGTCTATGTGCCGATAGTTGTCGATGTCATCGCGCGATAGCAGGCCCGGCGCCGACTCGAGCAGCCGCGCCAGGGCCTGATCCTTGCGGTCAATGGCGGCCTCGAGCTGCCTGCGCACCTGATATGAGTTCCGCTCCATCAGGTTGAGCGGGTACGGGCTGGACCGCCAGTACTCAAAAACATCGTTCTTGTCGAAGTGCCGGGCGACGGCGTCGAAGGTCTTCCACGACCGCACGTCCTCACGATCGAGAACCGCGCCGGGCATCTCGCGTTCCGTCAGCATCCCGTCGCGATCCGGCGTCGAGGCGAGCCGCTCCATGCGGCTCATCACGCGCCGCAGTTCGCGTTCGACACCGTCCCGCGCGTCCAGAGCCTCATCGGTGGGGCCACCCGCGATCGCAGAGTCACGCATAGTCCGCAGGTCACGGCGCACGCGCTCCGCCCGTTCGTCGTCCGCGAGGAATGCGACCGTGCGCTGAAAGTCCGCGTAGTGGTCGTCACCCGCGGGGTCATCGGGCAGGGTGTACATCTTGAACGGCGTCGCCGAGAGGAGCAGGACGCGTGCCTTCTCGTGGTCGAAGACGGCTCGCGCGAGGTCAGCTCCGTCGCCATCACCATCGAGCACGTCCTTGAAGCGCTGGAACTCGTCCAGGATGACGAGGTCCGGTTCCAGGTGATCGACGGCCGCGCGCGCTACCAGGTGGCGGAGCGTTCCGAGGAGCCGGTTACGGCGCGCGCTGAGCCGCCAGTCCGGATCGCCACGGAGGTAGTTGAACTCGGCCACGCAGGCTTCGATCTCATCGCGAAGGGGGCCTCCCTCCGGGCCTGACGCGGCAGCGATCTCTTCGCCAAACGCCACGACGAGGTCGGGGTCGAGCGTGCGGCGATCGAACTGCCCGAGGTGCCAGCCGAAATTCTTCTCGCTCATGGTGGCCTGGAAGAAGCGCCGCCACCGGCGCGCCTTCACCGCATCGTTGCCCCACGCGCCGACGAGCATCCAGTACAACATCACGCGCTCCTGGAACTTGCCGCCCTGGTTGCCGACCTCGAACGAGGTCCCCGGGGTGAAGGACACGAAGTTGATCTTCTCGGAGCGGAGTTCACGGATCACCTGAGGCAGGAGGGTGAGGCGGTCTGCATGCCGCAGCTCAGTGCCCCCCACCACGTTGAGGCGCCCGATGTTCTGGCGAGCGATCTGGGTGTTCGAGCAGATGTAGACGATGTCGATGCGATCTTCGATGTCCCACAAGTGCTCGACGGTCTTGGCGATGAGCCCCTTGGCGATCATCGTCTTTCCCAGGCCAACCTCGTCAGCCACCAGGAACCGCTTGGTCTGGTCGTGCTCGCCCCACAACCGCTCGAACGCGTAGTCGACCGTGCGGCGCTGGAAGTCCTTGAGCCCGGCGAGGATCTCCTCGGAATTGGGCCGTTCCCGTGGAGTGCTCATGCGCGACGCTCCTGGTGGACTGACCACACGACTTCCCAGAGCTCGTCGAAGCCTGCCGGAATCAGGCCCTGCGCACCGTCGACTTGGCGCAGCTCGTCGACCGCACCCGCAATGCGTGCCAGGGCCGCATCGTCACGTCCGACGGCGCGAACGAGCGGCTCGAAGAGTGCCACGTCCACCGACACCCCCCGCGGCGCATCGCCCCAGGATCCCCACGATTCCGCTCCGGCCAGTTCGGCGAGCAGCGCGTCGTAGGCGGGGTCTCCCAGTAGGAAGATCAGGTAGCGAAGTACATCCTGCTGGTTCCGAAGTACAGTCGCCACGGCATTCTTGCGTCGGTCGCGCACGTCGCCGGTCAGCTCTGCCTTGAGAACGCATCGGCGCACCACACGATCGTCCCCCGCGCCTGCCGTCGTCTCGACCGCGATGAAGGGGGTCACGTTCTCCTCGGCGAGATCCCAGGAGATTTGTGTGCTCAGCGCCCGGCTGTGCCCGTCTCGCGGCACCGAGATCGGCCATATCGAACAGATGCCCGGCGGTTCCGTCGCTAGCTGGGTCGTGAGCGTCGCGTCGACACGGCCGTCGCCGTGGCGCCGGACCTGCAGCGTCATGCCTCCCTCGGCCAGCGAGCGGTGGAACGCCTCAATCGCATATGTCGAGACAATCTGGGGGTCGTCGACGGGATCTGAGCCGACCGCGGACGCGGCCTCGAGCATCCGGATCAGTCCGGGAGCCTCATCCGACCCGACGAGCACCCGGTCGACCCCGCACTCGCGGGTCGGACCGTAGAGCAGGGCATCGAACTCGACGTTGTTGCCCCACCGAGCGCTGGTGAGGTTGGCGCTGCCTGTGATCACCTGCGAGGTTCCGCCCAGGAGATCGACCACGAAGGTCTTCGCGTGCAGACCCTCGCTCGTGCCCACTACCTCGCTTGTCGCTGACTCTGCGTCGCCAGGGTCGGCGCCGGCCTCGATCTCGGCCAGACGCTGAAGGACGTTGGTTTCCCAGCCCTTGAACGCGTCCGCACCGAGGAGGTCGAGCGACTCCTGCCGCGTGATGAGGGTCCGCTTAGTGGAGATCGATGAAAGTGCTGCGACTCCCCCGGTCGTAAGGAACGGGCTGATGGCGAGGATCTTCTGTGCAGACTCAGGGAAGGGCCAGACACGATCGCCCGTGACGCCGATAGGAATCAGCTCGCCGCCGGTGAACGGTGCCGGAGCCGCTAGCGCTGCGGCACGCAGAGACCCTGCAAGGCTGGCGATGGCCGCTTCGCGCTCGGAATCGAGGGGCCGGAGCCCCAGCCAGGGAAGAGCCGAGACGAAGTCCGCCATGGGTGCCGCGTCGATGTTGCCGTCTGGCGCTTCATCAAGCACGAGCGCGGTATCCCAGGACCGATCGAAGGTGATGTTGCGGCTGAGGATCAGCACACGGTGGAGGTATCGCTCCCCCGACTCGTCGACGAATCGGAGCGCCCAGGTCTTCGGGTGGAAGATCGCCCCGGCGCGGGGCGCCGCCACCTCGCGCACCGACTCCTCGACGAACGTCAGAATGCTCCGGTAATTCGGGGGCACGTGAATACCCCCGGCCTGGCAGAACACGGTCGTGCGGTCCGCGTACCGCCGAACCGCCTCAAGCAGCCGGACAGGATCCGCGCCATCGAGGTCCTCACCCGAGAGCCTGTCCTCGAGCGCGAACGAGAGGGGCGCCAGGAGGAGCGCGGTCAGGTCCATCGAATAGGTGGTGCCGACTGCGACGTCGACGCCGAACCCGGCGGGCGGCCGGAGGGCGTCGGTAAGAAGTACGCGCGTCTCGGGCGTGAGAGTCATGCGGCGGCCCTCGCGGCATAGAGATCGCGCAGGTGGACGATCGAATTGCCCCAACGGAAATCGAGCCGTCCAAGGCCACTCGAACCGGACCACCGGTCGAGCGCCGCCTGATTCACGAAGCGCGCCCGTGCGCCCTTGATCTGGCGCTCCCGATTCTCGACCAGGCGTGCCGCCTGGTCGCTGGTGAGCAGCTCTGCCCCGGACCCGGCCAGCTCGATCCAACGTTCGATGAAATCTCGGGTTGTCGAGCGCAGTTGCGGATTGTGTCGTGTGATGAGGGCCCACCAATCGGCACGGTCCCAGGATCGCGCATCGTCCGGAGCTGATGTGTCCTGCCACAGCGCCAGCGATTCCGCGTGCCGATCGGCGACTTCGTCCCTGCCGGCCCTGCGGGCGAGTGCGAGGTTGTAGACGAGGGCGGCGCCCTGGACGATCTCGCTGAATCGCCTTGCATGTTCGACAGTCGTTCCTAGGTCCTCGGGAAGCTCATCGCGATTCGCGATCTCCCACGGGAAGTTGGCTGCATCGGCGCCGCTCGCATTCGTGGGTTGGTTGATCACGAGCCACGCGAGCAGCGTGCCGCGCGTACGCGTCGCGATGCGATCCTTGAGGTACTCCTCCTCATGCGGCGTCAAGGCGAAGTCGGCGCGCCGGAGGAGGTCCGGGGCTGGCGGCGGGAGGTCCGGATCGATGCCATCGGTGGCGAGGGCGGTGAACGCGTCGACGTCGTCTGGTTCGGCTGTCCGCTGCTTGAGTGCGCGGAAGTCGGCGAGCCGACGGTAGTACGCGTCTGGCGATGTGGCGTCAACGAGGCCCCAGGATCGAAGCGCTGACCAATAGACGTCGCCGGGGAGCCGCTTGAGGTTGCGGCGTGCGACGTTGCCCATGACGCCTTCGTTCTCACCGCCGGCAAGAAGGCTCTCGGTCAACCGGTACTGCATGTTGCGGAACTCGGCCCCCATCTCATTCGGGTTGCGCTTGTGAGACGCATCCCGCATCAGCCACGGAAGGAAGAGCACGTATCGCAGGCGTGTATGCAGAGTGGACGTGCCGGGGAACATTGCGTTTGCCAGAGTGTCCCGGATGCTTCCGATGCCCAGCTCGTCGATGGTGCCCTGCTCGCGAAAGAGATCCACCACTTCGAGCATGCGGCGCCGCTGCTCGTCGTCGTTGTCGAGCCAGCCGAAACTCGATGCCATGGAGAGATTCTCGCCAATCGTTGCCATTTGCGCGAGAAGTGTCAGTGGGTGTCGGTAGGTTTCCCAACATCGGCAATCGAGTGTGGACTGCGAGGGGCAGCATGACGTACATCGGGCTAGACGCCTGCAAGACCGGTTGGGTCGCGATCGTGATCGACGATGCTGGGTACCGAGACGTATTCATCGCCCCCAGCGTTCGAGATGCGGACGAACGAGGAATCTCCGAGTTCGATGCGAGGATCATCGTGGTCGACATTCCTATCGGCATTCCTAATTCGGGCTCACGAGCCGCGGATACGCAGGCTCGAAAGTTCATTGCCCCGCGTGGCCCGAGCGTGTTTCCCACTCCCGTTCGTGCGGCTCTCGAGGCCGAGTCCTACGCGGCCGCACGAGCCGCGTCGCTCGCCGCTTCAGGAAAGAGCCTTTCGGCTCAGGCATATGCGATTCGCGAGCGGATCCTCGACGTCGATGGGTACCGCGACCGTGCGCGCATCCCGATCCTTGAGGGTCATCCTGAGGTGAGCTTCCGCGCAATGAGGGGCACCGGAATCGAGCACGCAAAGAAGTCCGTTGCCGGGATGTCACTACGCCACCAGCTACTTGACGGTGAGGGAATCTCTGTGCCGTTTGGAGTGGAGTCCTCGCTGAAGGGTGCCGCTGCCGACGATGTCCTCGATGCGGCAGCGATGGCGTGGACTGCACGGCGAGTTGCGCGGGGCGAGGCGGATCGCATTCCAGCCGCGGCCGGGTCCGAGCGGTTCTCAGACGGCGTCGACTCGGCGATCTGGTTCTAGACAGTGGGTGCGAGAAAGAACCGGTCGTCTCGACTGGCGTCGCGCCCGCCCATGCCAAGCGCCCGCAGGTCAGTGTCACTGGCGCGGCGACGGACCCGGCCTTGGGAGCCACGTCAGAGTGGCGTATGGCTTCGCCTTGCTCAGGCTGGCATCGGACCTCGGGAGATGCTTGTGGCGGCCGCGAGCGTTACCGGTGCACTTGCGCTCGCAGCGCCATCGCTCTGGGTCTTGATTGCCACGGGGAGCGTCAATGAGGCCGCCGCAGCGGCCCAGTACATCGATCCCCTCGCCGCGATCCGTGGAGCGATCCCCGAGTTTATTACAGGAGTCTTCATTGGGGGCGTCGTGGGACTCTATGCCGTCCTGTTGACAGCGCTCCCTCTGATTGTCGGGAATGGTGAGCCCAGGGGCCTGCGGATCTTCTTCACGGTGCTCGTCGCTTTCTTGGTGGCAGCCGGCCTCTCAGTCGCGGCTGTTCTGGTCCCGTGGTTCGCAGCAAATGAGGTGGCGGGCTTCGCCATCTTGCTTGTCGCGGCGGTGCCAGGAATGCTGGGGTATCGCCGTCGCTCGCGACTAGTGGTGGCGTCGACCCTGTTCCTGGCGACTACAGCCCTTGCACTCTGGGGTTCGCTGTTCTTCTCAACGGGTGTGCACCCACTTCCGCTAGTCGAAGTCGATTTCGAGAGTCACGGGACCGTGACCGGTTATCTCGCAGGTGGGTCAAACGGAGTCACCGCGGTCCTCGTCCCCGTCGAAGACGACGATGCATACTTCGTCGGCACCTTCAAACTTGAGACGTATGTGGGCCCGATGGAATCTGTGGTGGCCTGCACAGCGAGCTCAATCTCTGCGGCTGGCGGCTGTAGCCCGTAGCCATTGCCGCCACAATGCCAAAATCGAAACTCCAAAGCCGCCTTCGCGCGACGCTTGCCCACTCCAGCGCCGTGCAAGGCGCCTCTTGGAATCGAGCCCACCGCGGAGCTCGGAGTGGATACAGAATGGAGAGTGCGCTCAGACGCCGCGCGCCTCGCCTCCCACCTGATCTGCGATCAACGGTGCAATCTCGGCCGAGTTCGCGATGCCGTCGCTCGAGTTCAGCGAGAGCGCGCTATGCTCCCATGCGACATGGATGCCCCCAAACGAGTCGCTCAGCTCCTGCCACGCGGCGAGCGTGTCGCCGTCGGGGAACACGTTGATCCCGGCGTCGTAGCCGTTGATCGTGATGTCGAAGACTGCCTTCGCTCCGGATGCCCCGACTTCGGCGCGCACCGGCTCCGTGTGGTCGATACCAAGCTCATCGAGCGCCGTGACGAATGTCTGCACGGCCGCTTCGATGTCGGACACCGGGGCCTCACTCGTCTCCTCTGCGGCAGGCGACGCTTCGGTCGGCTCGGGCTCAGTCGCGGTAGAGGTATCCGCCGGTGTCTCTGCCCCGCCCGCTTGGGTGTCGGACGCGGATTCGCTCGTGCATCCGGCTATGAGAGCGGCGCCCAGCAGAGCCGCCACTCCAGCAGTAGCCGTGCGCTTGAGTTCCATGATTCCCCCTCGACTTCGTTGTCACCCGCCAACCTACGAGGCTCGGCGTTGTCGACTCCCGGATTTTGGTCACCCACGGGGCTCCTCCACAACTCCGCCAGTTAACGGTCGGCGCAGATCGAAGAAATGGACAGGGGCCACTTGCCGTTGACGCAATCCGGCACCCAGCGACGTACCCCGCCTCCCACCCCGAGGCGCCCCGGGCACAGTCGCACCCCACCCCTCGCACGAGGAAGGCCCCTCATGAAGGCACTGATCCACCACTCGTTCGGCAACCCCGCCGAGGTTCTCACCGTCGAGGACGTCGCCACCCCCGAGCCCCGCCCCGGCGAGGCGCGCGTGCGCCTCACGCTCGCGGCCATCCACAACCACGACCTCTGGACCGTCGCCGGCACCTACGGCTACAGGCCCAGCTTCCCGGCGCGCTCCGGCACCGAGGCCGTCAGCGTGGTCGAGGGCGTCGAGCACCTGCAGCCCGGCATGCGCGTCGCGACCGGCGGCACGTTCGGCGTGTGGGCCGAGCAGTTCGTCGCCAAGCCCGCTAGTTGCCAATCCACCCGGTCAGGTGTGCACGAGGGCGCCGCTACTCGTCGCCGTGTGCAGTTCAATCTTCCGCACCCCGCGGGAACTCGCCTCTGAGCCAATCACGGACCGCATCGACCGTTCCGAAACCGCGCTCTCGGAGCAAGTCGACAATGTCTCGCCCGCTGATCACGACGACTGGGTGTCCGTCCTCACGAATCTCCTTGTATGCCTGCTGGCCGACGTAGGACGTCGTTACGAAGACTCCAAATTCACGGTGCTTGATTCGCGAGATGAGTCGCGACACCTGCTTAACCCCGACTACGGTGTCGGGCGCGTAGCATTTCGCTTCCAGGGAGAACGTCAGCTCGATTCGATCGGACACGGGACCGAGCCCGTAGGAGCCGATGGCGTCGCGGCCTCCGTCGACAGAAGCTCGAGTCACTACTAGGCCACTCACTGCCGGCGACATCATCTGCCAGAGCTGAGCGGCACAATGCTCGAACTCGGTCGGCTCGTCTTCGAAGTAGGACTTAATGGCAGCGAGCATCTGCTTGCCGACCGCATCGCTCGGCAACTGCTCGTCGCGCGTGCGATGGGTGGCATTGGGAACCGCGGTGAGTGCTTGGTACGCGCCCGTCCTGATCCAGTTCAACCACGGTTTGGGTGCGTTGTCCGTCAACGGGTGCCCGGCTGTCAGATCCGCCAGCCAGTCGCGCGACACAATGCCGACATCGAGCACGGTGAACATGGCCCGGTAGTTCTGGTATCGCTGACCCTTTGCGCTCTTCCAGACGGCTACAAGCCTTTCGTCTGGCCTGATCGCTGCACCACCGGGCACTAGCAGGCCCCTGAACGCTGCGCTCCTTCCGGGCGATGCCTTCTCAAACAGGAAGATTGGCGGGACCAAACTTCGCCCCTGCGGGCCGCCGTCAGCGTTCGCGAAGATATCGCGCAGCAGGATGTTGCCCTTGCGCGGAGTGTCATGCAGTGCCCGTCCGGGTGTCTTCTGATCGCCGTGATAGACGAAGATCCCCGTGCGGGGGTCCAACTCGTCAGGCCAGTCTGGGTCAATGCCGCTCGTGTAGAGGACGACGTACCTGACGGTCTGCTTGGTGACGCTCCCGAGCGGACGGAAGCCACCCACGTTTCCCACGGACAGCAGCTTGTTGATCGGATCGTCGCCGGCGTTGCCTGAGGTGCCACCCAGATAGACGGCGTCGATGACGAGATCAGCATCTGCATGCAGCTCGAAAGGCAGGTCAGTCGAAGTAGGCACGGTCTGATGTTGGCATAGCGCGCGCTGTGGCTGCGCGACAGGTCTGTCCAAGCCTGCTAGTTGCTGATCCGCCCGATCACGAGCGCGCCAGCATGGGGTGATACGCGGCGCGGATTGGCTCTAGGGATTAAGTCTCACGTCTGCTTGTACGCTGAGGGCTGCTTGCCAGATGGACTTGACTGCTTCATCGAGTAGGGCTTCACAGGTCTCCCACGCCGTCAGCGACTCGGCAACGTGCAGCGTTGCGACCTGGCGAAGGTGCTCCTCAGGTTCACCACAGGACTGGACGTTGCACTCTTCGTCGCTGTCGTCGATGGTCGCAGATGCAATTTCGCTGCCGGTGGCTGGGTCAAGCGCGACAAGGACCCAGGAACTCTCGTCGTACTGCTTGGTGTAGGGGGCGCAGTCGATGCACGCGTACTTCACTGAGCCTGAGTTGGTGCGCACTTGGAAGGCGGCGGGCGCAAAAGTCCACTGGCAATCTTCGACCGCGTTTCCCTCGCACAGCTGAATCGTGGGATTACCTGAGGACCGAACCATTTCGGCGGGTTCGATGATGTCCTCGTGCATGTCCCTCATCGCTTCTGCCAGGTGGAGTGCGCAGTAGCCCGTGGCCGCGCGCGATGACGGTCGCCCGCGTGAACTGAGTCCGCTCTCTGTTGGAGTGCCGCACTCCACGCATATGTAGGTGCGCGACTCGCTCATGCTGGGCTCCCATCCGAAGGATTGAAGGAATCATCGCAGACGACCGTTGCTCATGGCGTGTGCACTTCCGCCTACGTCGCGAGCCCAGGAGGTGGGCGGGTGGCCATTGGTCCGTAGGGCCGTGCTCTAGCTCGTGCGCTGGCTGGCCTGCTTGAGCTTGGGCCTACGTTTATCGCCACGCCGCCGCCCTCATCCCCTTGGCCGAAGGCATCCCCGACGAGGTCGCCGCCCAGCTGGTCGCCATGCCCTTCTCCGCGATCAGCCTGCTCGACTCGCTCGACCTCTCCGAGGGCGACTGGCTGATCCAGAACGCCGCCAACGGCGCCGTCGGCCGCCTGGTCGCGCAGCTCGCGAAGCCGCGAGGCATCAACGTCGTCGGCCTGGTCCGCCGCGAGGCAGGCATCGCCGAACTCGAAGCCCAGGGCATCGACCGCATCGTCGCCACCGACACCGAGGGCTGGCAGGACCGCGTCGCCGCCATCGCCGGCGGCGCCCCGATCATTGTCGGCGTCGAGTCGGTCGGCGGCAAGGCAGCGGGCGACGTCATGTCGCAGCTCGCCGAGAACGGCACGCTCGTCGTGTTCGGCGCGATGGCCTCCCCCACCTTGGAGATCCCCTCCGGCGACGTCATCTTCAAGCAGGCCACCATCCGCGGCTTCTGGGGCTCCAAGGTCAGCGGCGCCATGCCCGCCGAGGACCGCCGCCGCCTCATGGGCGAGCTCTTCGCGGCGCTCGCCGACGGCACCATCACCCTGCCCGTCGAGGCCACCTTCGCCCTCGCCGACATCGCGGACGCCGTGACGGCGCACTTCACGCCGGGCCGCGCCGGCAAGGTGCTCCTCAAGCCCTGACGGAGGGACGATGCTGTGGTCGCCCTACGCTGGAAGCAGGGAGGTTCCATGTCCAGCAGCGGCAAGCTCGGGCTGTGGCCCGTGGTGGCGATCGGCGTGGGCGGGATGGTCGGCGGCGGGATCTTCGCCGTGCTGGGCCTCGCGGTGCAGCTCGCCCACGGCGGCACCCCGCTCGCGTTCGCGATCGCCGGCGGCGTCGCGCTGCTCACCGCCTACTCGTACGTGAAGCTGTCGCTGGCCTACCCCGGCCGGGGCGGCACGGTGACGTTCCTCAACCGCGCCTTCGGCGCGAACTATCTGACCGGCACCCTCAACGTGCTGCTCTGGCTCAGCTACATCGTGATGCTGTCGCTGTACTCGTACGCGTTCGGCAGCTACGGCGCCACCTTCCTCCCCGACCGGTGGCAGGGCCTGGGGGCGCACCTGCTCACCAGCGCCGCGATCGTGCTCATCGCGGGCCTCAACGTGCTGAGCGCCACCATCATCGGGCGCGCCGAGAACTGGATCGTCGGCCTCAAGATCGCCATCCTCGCCCTCTTCGTCGGCGTCGGGGCGTTCGGGATCGACTCGTCGAGCCTGGCACCCACGGCGTGGGCTCCGCTGCTCCAGGTCGCCGCGGGCGGCATGATCATCTTCCTCGCGTACGAGGGCTTCGAGCTCATCGCCAACACCGCCGACGACGTCGCCGATCCCCACCGCACCCTCCCCCGCGCCTTCTTCATCGCCGTCGGCTTCGTCGTGGTCCTCTACGTCGCCGTGGCGGCGGTGACGGTGGGCAACCTGAGCGTCGACAGCATCGTCGCCGCCAAGGACTTCGCCCTCGCCGAGGCGGCCAAGCCGTTCCTGGGCCAGGCCGGCTTCACCATGATCGCGATCGCCGCGATGCTCTCCACCGCGTCCGCGATCAACGCGACCCTGTACGGCTCGGCGCGGCTGAGCTACAGCATCGTCCGAGCCCACGAGCTCCCCCAGGCCCTCGGGCGTCGCCTCTGGGGACGGGACATCGAGGGCCTTCTCATCACCGCCGGCATCACCCTGGTGGTCGCGAACACCCTCGACCTCGGCTCGATCGCGACCATCGGATCGGCAGGCTTCCTCATCATCTTCGCCGCCGTCAACGCCGCGAGCGCCGTCCGCTCGCGCGACGTCGCCTCGCGCGCCTGGCTCTCCTGGGTCGCCGCCGCGGCGTGCGTGGTCGCACTCGGCGCGCTGATCTGGCAGACGGCTCCGGACGATGCGCAGAACCTCTGGGTCCTGCTCGGCCTGGTGGGGCTCGCGGCCGGCATCGAGGCGGTGTTCCGCCTCACCGAACGCGCCGAGCTCCGCCTCGAGTGAGCTCTCACCAGCGCGCTACCTCGGGTGCCGCCAGCCCCGCAATCCCCGTGTGGAGAATCTGACACGCACTGACGTTCCGTTTGAAATACCTGACAAACCCCGTCTAAGGTCGCAAATACTGCGAGCGGGACAAACCCGGTGTTCCGCCCAGAACGATCAAGGGGGATCTCCCGTGCATCACCGATCCAGTATGCGAACCAGAACGATCGCCTTCACCGCGACCGCCGGCCTCGCCGCCAGCGTCGCGATCGCGGCCGGCGCCCAGGCAGCCGTCCCGACCGACACCACCGACCTCCAGGACGCGGTGACCGCCGAGGGCGTCATGGAGCACCTGCAGGCGCTGCAGGACATCGCCGACGTCAACGGCGGCACCCGTCAGGCCGGCACCTCCGGTCACGTCGACTCGGTCTACTACATGAAGGACCTGCTCGACGCGGCCGGCTACGTGACCACCATCCAGCCGTTCACCTACGAGCGCGAGACGCTCATCTCCGCGACGCTCGAGCAGCTCGCGCCGAACCCGACCTCCTATGTCCACGGCACGGACTTCTTCTACATGGAGGGCGCGGGTGCCACGACCGCCGGCGTCGCCGGCGTCGACCTCGCGCTGGACGACCCCGCGAGCTCCACCAGCGGCTGCGAGGAGTCCGACTTCGCCGGCTTCCCCGCCGGCGAGATCGCCCTGATCCAGCGCGGCGCCTGCACCTTCGCGCTGAAGGCGGAGAACGCGATGGCGGCCGGCGCGACCGGCGTGATCATCTTCAACCAGGGCAACGGCGACGACCGCAAGGTCCTCTTCGGCGGCACCCTCGGCGACCTGCGCGCCACGATCCCCGTGGTCAGCGCCCCGTACGACCTGGGCGTCGAGTTCGCGGAGGCCGAGGGCCTCGAGCTGACCCTCGACGTGGATCTCGTGTGGAACCCGGTCGACACCATGAACCTGCTCGCCGACACCCCGACCGGTCGCACCGACCGCACCGTGGTGGTCGGCGGCCACCTCGACTCTGTCGGCGAGGGCCCCGGCATCAACGACAACGGCTCCGGCACCGCCGCGATCCTCGAGACCGCCCTGCAGATGGCGGCGCTCGGCATCGAGCCCGAGAACCGCGTCCGCTTCGCGTTCTGGAGCGGCGAGGAGGACGGCCTGCTCGGCTCCGAGTACTACGTCTCCCAGCTGTCCAAGTCCGAGCTCAAGGGCACCTCGGTGAACCTGAACTTCGACATGGTCGGCTCGCCCAATGCGGTGAACTTCGTCTACGACGGCGACGGCGACGCGTTCGGACTCTCCGGCCCGACCGGCTCCGACGTGGTCGAGGACGTCTTCACCAGCTTCTTCGACGCGGCCGGCGCTCCCACGACGGCGACCGCCTTCGACGGACGCTCCGACTACCTCGGCTTCATCGAGGCGGGCATCCCGGCCGGCGGCCTGTTCACCGGCGCCGAGGGCATCAAGTCCGTCGAGGAGGCCGCGCTCTACGGCGGCGTCGCCGGCGTCGCGTACGACCCGTGCTACCACGCGGCCTGCGACACGATCGACAACGTCTCCACGGAGACGCTCGGCCTCATGTCGGACGCGATCGCCCACGCGACGCTGACCTTCGCGGACACCACGTCCGCGGTGAGCGGCACCGCCAAGGGCAAGGCCAAGGGCCACTCCAAGGACCTGGAGTTCCTCGGCACCCACGCCGTCCGCTGACCCCGGACGCCTGAACACCAGCGAGGCCTCCGCCAGTGGCGGGGGCCTCGTTGCCTGCCCGGACCACGCCCGCTAGGGTCGACGGAAATCCGCTCGCACGACCACTGGGGGGTGACACTCGTGCGACACCTGATCGCCACCGCCATTCTCGCGCTGGCCACCGTCGGCGGCGCCGGTGTCCCCGCAGCCGCCGACACGGCCGACAGCGACACCATCGGGTCCACCGCGATCGAGGACATCGTCGCCGCCGAGCTGCCCGCCTCGCTCGCGCCCGGCGTCTCCTACGCCGTGGTCCGCGGCGGCGAGCTCGCCGAGTCCGGCGGACAGGGCGTCGCCCGGAAGGGCACGGACACGCCCGTCACCGCGGACACGCCCTTCCTCATCGGCTCGATCTCCAAGAGCTTCACCGCCCTCGCCGTCATGCAGCTGGTCGAGGCGGGCGACGTGGACCTCGACGCCCCCGGCGGGGACTACGTCGAGGCGCTCGCCGGTACCCCCGCGGGCGCGCCGACCGTGCGGGAGCTCCTCAGCCACACCAGCGGCTTCTCCACCCTCCAGGGCAACACGGCTCACGGGGACCGGAGCGGCGGCGAGGACGACCTCGCCAACGCCGTCAGCGGCCTCGCCGACGTCACCCCCGCCTACGAGCCGGGCACCCGCTGGGAGTACTCGAACACCAACTACCAGGTCCTGGGCCGGCTGATCGAGGAGGTCATCGGCACCAGCTACCAGGCGTACGTGACGGAGCACATCCTCGAGCCGGTCGGCATGACCGCGAGCACAGTCGCCGACGGCGCCGTCCACCTCGAGATGGCCACCGGCCACACCCCATGGTTCTGGACCAAGCGGCCGCTCGGCGAGACGCCCACCGACCGCGCGACCGCCCCGCAGGGCGGGATCATCGCGAGCGCCCATGACCTGTCGCTCTACCTCGGGATGATGATGAACGGCGAGGACGACGTCCTCAGCGCCGCCGGCAAGGCGCAGATGATGCGCCCCGCCAGCGCCGTCTCCCCCTTCTACGGCTTCGGCTGGTACGTCAACGGCGAAGGCACCGTCGGCCACTCGGGCGCCGTTCCCGGCGTCGAGACGCAGGCCACCATGGCTCCGGGCGGGAACGATGCGGTGGTGGTCCTGGTCAACGGCGGCAGCGGCATCGGCTTCGGGGAGACCACCCAGCTGCGGTACGCCGTCACCGCGGCCGCGCTCGACCTCGACTACGCGGGCGAGGGGTCGCGGTGGGGGCAGAAGGCCCTGTTCCTCGGGCTCGCGCTCGCCCCCGTCCTGTACCTGCTCGCCATGGCGTGGGCGTGGGCCAAGCGGGACAAGGTCCGCGCGAAGACCTCCGGCGCCGCCGGCCTGTTCAGCCTGTGGTTCCCGGTGCTCACCACCGCGGCGGCCGCGTGGGTGCTGCTGTGGCTGGTCCCGGGCTTCATGGGCGCGCCGCTATCCACGGTGCGGATCTTCCAGCCCGACATGGCGCTCATCATGACCGCGACCGCCGTGGGCGGCGTCGTGTGGGCGCTGTTCCGGATCGTCATCGCCTACACCGGGCCACGCCCCGCCAACCGCCTACGCTCGACGGTGTGACCCGCACCGCCAAGCCGAAGAAACCCCGCATCCCTCTCGAGGACGCGATCACGCAGTTCGGCCTCCCGCTCGCGAACCGCGACTTCGTCCGCGACCTCGCCGCCCACGTCGGCATCAGCGGCTGCGAGGTCACCCCCGGCTTCATCAAGGCGTTCCGCGCGGACCGCGGCAGCCCGCTGCGGATCGCGTCGGGCCACACCACCGGGTTCGTCTCCCGCGAGGAGGCGAAGGCCGCCGCCGGCGAGGGCGCCGATACCTGGGAGTCCGACCGCGCCTCCCTCTGGGGCGTCACGCACCCCGTCACCTACACGAGCCGGAACACCGCACGCGCCGAGGCCCCCGAACGCGACCACGGCACCTGCCCCGTGCACTTCGTGGCCCTGCCGGCGACGGGTGTGTGCGACCTCTGCGACTGACGCACGCATCGTGGGCCAGCGCACACGCTCACCCGTGCACGTCGCTACCGGCGCGGGCACGGCCCGCATGCCGCGCGGCCCATTCCAGTCTCAACCGGAATAGGCCAGAAGGCACCCCGCTAGTCGCACCCACAGGCACCCGCGGCGGTGCGCGCCTGCCAGCAGCGGTCGCACACGCCGTAGTCGCGCTCGACCGGCTTGGGCGAGGCGGGCTTGGAGAGACGCGCCGGGCGCGGCGCGTCGGCGGGGGCGTCGGACGCCCCGCCCGCCGGAGCCAGCACCGCATCGTCCACCGACACCGCCGCAGCGACCACAATCTTCGGGAACGCGACGCCCCAGTTGGTGGTGCCCGCGCGGTTCGTCTTCGACCACACCGCCTCGGGAAGGCCCGACGCGGAGACCACCTCGACCTCCGACGAGAACCACTCCACCCCACGATGGGTCACGTGCAGCGGATGCATGCCATCGATCCGATGCAGCTTCACGTACGAGGCCTTGAGCTCACCGCCGACGATCCCGGCGCGCAGCGCGATCTGCCGCACCAGCGGCCGGTGCGCGACCTCCAGCTCGAACTCCTCCAGCGCGGCGTCGACGGGGATCAGGTCAGGCGTGTTCACGGCGTCAAGGGTGCCACGGCTCGGACCCTGCTCAGTCCTCGATGACGTCCTCGCCGCGAGCCTCCAGCGCCGCCAACCCGTCCCGCATCCCCTGGAGGCGCTCGGGCGGATGACCCACCCAGTCGCGGATCTCCCCGACCACCCGCACCGGCGCGAGCGTGCGATACGACAGCGTCGGGTTGCCCGGGAAGCGCTTGTCGGTGACGTTCGGGTCGTCCTCGAGCTCGCCGGTCGGCTCGACCACGTAGATCCGGCCGGGCCCGTCGCCCACGGCGAGCTCAGCGCCCCAGGTCGCCGCGTCGAGGGTCCGGGTCACGTACACGTGCCGCAGCGGGGCGTCGGGACGGAAGTTCGACTCGTAGCCGGGCTCGAGCACGTCGCCGGGAGCGAGCGCCGCCTTGGTCCCGTGCAGATACACGGTCCCGTCGCCGTAGACCTCGAAGGGCACCGGTGGCTCGCGCGTCGTTCCTGCGTCGCTCACGTCCCCGGCACCACCGTCCACGTCCGCTTCATCTCGAGCACCCAGTACACGGCGAACAGCGAGATCTCCCACCACTCGATCGCGAGGATCGCGTGCTCCCAGTGCGCGAAGGTCCGCAGCGCGAACACCACGGGCAGCCCCGCGATCATCGCCACCAGGATCGCGCCGTAGCGCCCGCGCGGCACCTTCTCGGTGCCGCCGAGCGGCTCGGGCCACACGTGGCTCGCGATCGCGGTGGCGAACCCGACGATCAGGAACACGGCGCCGAGCATGTGCACCGCCTGGAAGCCCGTCCCGCGCACCAGCGCGAGCCCGAGCACCACCAGGAACACCAGCTGGAGCGCCTGCGTGATCCAGAACCACACCTTGGTGGCCGTGCGGCGGCTGAGGTCCGCGACCCGCGGGGGGCCGTACTTGAGCTCGACCAGGACGTACAGCCCGGCACCGAGAACGATCAGCACGAGCACGATCCGCAGGGAGTTCACCAGCTCGTCGGGGTCCGTCCCCGCGGGAGGGTTCGCGACCAGCGAGTCGAAGCCGGTGGGCACGAACGCGATCATCAGCGCGTAGAACCCCGCCACGTTGAGCGCGTAGTCCTCGAGCGGGTTGCCCTTGTAGGCGACCAGGCAGACCCCGGTCGCGACCATCGCGCCCACGAAGACGTCCTGCAGGAGCGTGCCGTAGTACTCGCTGATCGACCCCTCGAGGCTCCCGTAGACCACGAGCAGCGCGAGCGAGGACAGGAGGAGCAGCAGCGGCAGCGCCACCAGCAGCATCCGAAGGTTGCGGTACGTCTCCACGGCACGCCACGGCTCGCGTGCCACCTGCTCGCTCGTGCTCCGCATGGCGCCCCCTGCACCGTTGGATCCGTCTCGAGGTCAGGGTTCCATGGTGCGCCCGATGGCTCCCGCTGTCGCGGCGGGCGGCCCCGCTAGCTCCCGACCGCCCCGCGGGACAGCTCGACGAACCCCAACCCTTCGTACAACCGGATCGCGCCCACGCTGTCCGCGTCGACGGTCAGCCCCAGCCGGGTCTCCCCCTCCGCGAGCACGGCCCGCGCGGCGATCCCCAGCAGCGCCGACGCGATCCCGCGCCGCTGCCACGCCGCGTCCGTGAGCACGCCGATCACGTACGGGTGGTCGGGCGCCTGCGGGTGGACGATGCGCCGGACCGTCAGCACGGCCCCCACCGGCTCCCCGGCATCGCCGAGCGCGACCGGCGACGCCTCCGGCATCACCTCGCCCCACGTGCCGTCGAACGAGGCGAGCGTCTCCGCCCGCAGCGCCTCCTCGGTGTCCTCGGGCGGGTGCAGCGGGTAGGTCGCGTACGCGAGCGCCGCGTGCCAGTCGAGATCGTCCATGGACCAGGGACGATGCCGCGGCCAGGTCCGCGCGCGCTCCGCCACGGTGGCGGCCTCGGCGGCCATGACGATGCGCTCGTATCCCACGCTCTCCCCCATGCGGGGAACGCTAGCAGCGGCCGCCGCGCGGGACTCGGCTCACACCGTGACGCCCACCCCGACCAGCTCGGGCTCGTCGTCCCCCGCCGCGGCGAGGGCCTCGACCGGAGGCTCCCCCGCATCGTCCCGCGTCAGCGAGAACACGGCGGTCGCGACCACGGACCCCACGAGCATGACGATCACGAGCGGCACCGCCGTCGCCTCACCGCCGAGGCCGACGAGCGGCGCGACCACCCCGGCGAGCGCGAACTGCCCGAAGCCCAGCAGCGCCGAGGCCGCCCCGCTCGCGTCGGGCACGGCGTCCATCGCCATCGCCGTCACGGTGCCGAGCACCAGGCCCAGCGCGCCGACGGCCACCAGGATCGGCAGCGCGAGCCACAGCGCGGGCACGCCCACCACGACCATGAGCGCGAGCGCCACCGTCCCCGCGAGGTTGAGCGACAGCCCCAGCCGCGCGAGCCGGCGCACCCCGAAGCGACCGGTCAGGTTCATGGCGGCACCGCTCACCACCATCAGCACCAGGGCGTTGACTCCGAACGCGAGCCCGTACTGCCAGGCGGTCAGCCCCATCATCTGCTGGTAGAGGAAGGGCGAGGCGGAGATGTACGCCATCATCGTCGAGAACGCGAAGGCGAACGCCAGCGCCGCCCCGACGTACTGGCGCGTGCCGAGCTCACGCAGGCCCGCCCGGAGGGACGATGCGCCGCCGGCCCCCCGCGCCTCGCGCGGGTGGGTCTCGGGGACGAACATCAGCACGGCGACCAGCGAGGCCACGCCGATCCCGGCGACGATCCACAGCAGCCCGCGCCAGCCGAGAGGCTCGGCGAGCAGGCTTCCCGCGATGGGCGCGACCACGGGAGCGGCGCCCGAGACGATCATGAGCGCGCTGAAGGCGCGCGCCGCCTGCCGGCCGTGCGCGAGGTCCGCGATCACGGTGCGGCCGATCACCATGCCCGCCGCGCCGCTGAGGCCCTGGATCAGGCGGGCGGCGACCAGCAGCGCGACGGTCGGCGCGACCGCCGCGGCGGCCGAGGAGAGCACGAAGATCACGACGCCCGCGACGAGCGGTCCGCGCCGGCCCAGCCGGTCGGACAGCGGCCCGAACACCAGCTGTCCCACCGCGGCGCCCACCAGGAAGGCGGTGAGCGAGAGCTGGATCGCCGAGGTCGAGGCGCCCAGCTGCTCCGCCATGTCGGGGAAGGCCGGCAGGTACAGGTCCGTCGCGAACGGCGCGGCCGCGGCGAGCAGCCCGGCGGTCACGATCAGCGCGGTGGTGAGCCGGGGCATCCGGCGGGGCGCGGCCTCGGCGGCGGGGGTGGTCATGCAGACTCCTTATAGTTATGAAATCATAACTATAGTACGATAACTTTCGCAGGCAAGGAAGGGAGCGTGACGATGACGTCCCGCACGGATCACCTGGCAGACGTCGCCACCGCGGCGATCTCCGTCGCGCGCAAGATCCAGAGCGTGCCGTTCGACGATCCCGGGATCGTCCCGCTCTGCCACCTCGACCGGATCGTCATCCGCCACATCGACCGCTTCCCCGGACTGCAGCCGTCCGAGGTCGCCGCCGACCTCGGCCTGCAGGCGTCGAACGCCTCGACCGCCATCCGGTCGCTCACGCGGTTGGGCCTGGTCGAGAAGCGCACGGACGGCGCCGACCGCCGGGCGAAGCACCTCCACCTGACCGCCGCCGGCGAGGACGTCGGCCGCCGCGTGCGCGGAGAGTGGGCCGCCCTGCTCGACCCGCTGGTGTCCTCGGACGAGGACGCCGCGACGCTCGCGCGGGCTCTCGTGGCCCTGGACGACGCGCTGAACCGCCACGTCGGATCCCACGGCGCCCTCGGCCCGGAGCGCACCGAGCCGGGCGCTCAGGCGTCGACGTCGGTGACCCCCTCGTAGAGCCCGATCACGTTGCCGTCCGGGTCGGCGATCACCGCCCACCACGAGGTCTCGGAGATGGGCGACTTCTCCATCAGCACGGACGCCCCGTTCGCCCGAGCGAGCGCGACCGTGTCATCGATGGAGTCGACCTCGACGTAGCTGCGCGGCTGGGAGAACTCCGCGGAGCGCGGGGCCAGCCCTCCCCCGCTGATCTGGTTGGGCGCCTGCCACATCGGATAGCCCTCGAAGCCGGGCGGCTCCGCGATCCGCCACCCGAACAGCGTCGAGTAGAAGCCGGACGCCGCCGCCAGGTCGGAGACCGGGATGTCGATGTGCGTGATGTCGCCGTGAGCCATGCGTGCCTCCCAGGGGTCGGGACGGCCGGGGCGCCGCCCACCCGACGAGTCTGCGTCGCGGGACGATGCGCGGCAACAGGAGCGCCCGCGGCGCCAGGGCCGGACCTACTCGAGATCCCCCAGATCGACCCCAAGATCGATCTCCCGCGGCCCGCCGACCCCCGCGCCCGGGGGCGACACCGGCTTGGGCAAGCGCGCGGCCGTATGGACCTCCTCGCGGACCAGCGCCTCGGGAAGCGCGCCCAGGAAGTAGGCGTCCTCGACGAAGCCGAGGCCAGCCGACGTGCTCACCCATGCGCGCACGGGCGTGTGTGCGAAGGTCCGGGTGACGATCAGCCTGTCCCGCGCCCGCGTGAGCGCCACGTAGAGCACCCGCCGCTCCTCCTCGATCGAGTCGACGTCGCCCAGGGAGCGCGCGGACGGGTACGCCCCGGCCGAGACCCCCGCGCAGAACGCCCAGTCCCTCTCGAGCCCCTTGGCCGAGTGCACGGTGGAGACGATGACGTGGTCGCCGTCGGAGCGGTCCTGCGACAGCTCCGAGGTGAACACGGGCGAGAGCAGGTACTCCTCGATGAACGCGCTGATCGACGGTCGTGACGCGGCGAGCCGCTCGACGTGCGAGAGGTCGCGCGACCGGGCGTCCCAGTTGTCGTTGCGGTACTTGTGCGCCAGCACGGGGGTGAGCATGGAGGCCGCCCGGCCCACCGCATCGTCCACCCGGGCCGAGGCCTCCTCGATGGCGTCCAACCCGGCGGCGAGCCAGCCAGGCAGCCCCTTCAGGGCGCGCTCGCGCGCCTCCCGTGCGGAGAGACCGGCGCCGCGGGCGTCGAGCACGTCGTCGAACACCCGCGCCGCCGTCCGGTCGCCCACGCGGGGCAGCAGCGTGAGCAGGCGCATCCAGGCGATCTCGTCGTCGGGGTTGGACACCACGCGGAGCGCGGAGAGCACGTCGCGCACGTGCGCGCTCTCGAGCAGCTTGACGCCGCCGTAGAAGACGTAGGGGATGTCGTTCTCGACCAGCCGCGCCTCGATCGCGCGACCCGAGTAGTTGGAGCGCACCAGGATCAGGTGGGTCGCCCAGGGCTGTCCGTCGTCGCGGGCGCGCATCATCTCGGCGGCGATCCAGCCCGCCTCGTCCTGCGGGGTCTCGAAGGAGTGCAGCTCGGGCTTCGCGCCGCTCCCCCGCACCGCGCGCAGGTGCTTGTCGTAGCCCAGCGGCGACTGATCGAGCAGCCAGTTGCTCAGGTCGAGGATCTCCTGCGTCGAGCGGTAGTTGTCCTCGAGCTTGAGCACCCGCGCGCCGGGCACGCGGTCGCGGAAGCTGTGGATGGACGCGAAGTCGGCGCCGCGGAAGCCGTAGATCGACTGCGCGTCGTCGCCCACGCAGTAGAACCGCGTGTGCGGGACCAGGGGGTCGATCAGCAGCCACTGCAGGGGGTTGGTGTCCTGCATCTCGTCGACCAGGATCTCCTCGTAATGGCTGCCCACCCAGGCGGCCACCGCAGGGTCCTTGAGCCGCTCGGCGAAGATCATGAGGATGTCGTCGTAGTTGAGGTACTGCCGCTCGCGCTTGCGCTCCTCGAAGGCCCGCACGATCGCGCCGACGGCCTTCGCGTCGATGGTCTGGTCGGGATGCTTGACCCGGATCGCCTCGGCGAGGGTGATGCGGGTGTTCCGCGCGAAGGACAGGACGTCGACGATCTGGTCCGCCTTGAGCCCCTCGACCCGCTTGCCGCGCCCGACGACGCCGCGCATCACCTGCGCCTGGTCCTCCGCGTCGAGGACGCTCCAGCCCTCGTAGCCGAACACGTCGGGGTTGTTGCGGACGTGCCGCATCGCCCACCCGTGGAAGGTCATGGCGGCGACGCCCTCCTGAGCGCCACCGACCCCGATCTCGGCCTGGACGCGCGAGCGGATCTCGGCGGCCGCGCGGCGGGTGAACGTGATGGCGAGCAGCCGCTCGGGCGAGACGCCCTGGCGCAGCTGATGCCGCAGCCGCGCGACGATCGTGGTGGTCTTGCCCGTCCCTGCACCGGCGAGGACGAGGTTGTGGCTCGACCCGGTGAGGACGGCCTCGCGCTGGGCTGCGTTGAGGCCCTCGAGAACCGTGTCCGCACCCGCCTCAGCCATGCGAACGAGTCTAGGCGCGGGGTGCGACAGCGACTCCCGACCCGATCCGGGCATCCCGGACAAAAGTCGCAGGGCTCCCGATCCGCTGGCATGATCGAAGGCACCAGGACACGGAGCGGTGGCTGTGGTGCTGAGGGTCACGTGGCCGGCGCGTCTAGCGAGGCAAGTGGAGACCCGTCATGGCATCGACCCTCAATGTTGACGTCCGACCCAGCGACACCCAGGCCTTCGAGGACGGCGTGCGCGCCGTGCTCTACGCGCGGGTCAGCTATCGAGCCGAGTCCGGGGACAAGCCCGACGGGGCCGAGGCGCCGCTCGCCGTCGGGGCGACGGTGCGCGCCGAGCTCGAGACCGACGGCACCGCCCAGTTCGAGATCGCCGACTTCGCAGGCGACGCCGGCGTCGAGGTGGCGATCGAGGCGTCCCAGGGCACCCGGCTGTGGGCCGCCAAGGTCAAGGCGACCCGCGGCAACGATCGCGCGTTCCACGCCTCCGCCACCTTCCCCGTCGACACGCTCGTGGACGCGACCGTGCGCACCGAGCCCGACAGCACGCCCGCATGGCGGCGGGCGGGACGGTTCGTGCGGCTCGACGACCAGGTCGCCGACTTCGGCGGCACCCGCCTCTACGTCGCGCCCCTCGCCACCCGCGCCGACGACTCGCAATGGGCGGCCCTGCGCGCGGTGCTCGGCATGGACGGGAACGGCGCGGTCGGCACGTTCGAGGCCGAGGCGATCGACGCGGGCGCGGTGGCCGCGAACGCCGTGACCACGCTCGGCCTGCGTGAGGCCACCCTGCGCACCGACGGCGGCTTCGCCTTCGAGGCCACGCTGTCGGACGGGTCCTCGGAGACCGGCTGGGCCTGGCTGCTGATCGGACGCGAGTCCTTCGCGGGCTTCCACCCCGACGACCCGGCGGTGGCGTCCGCGGAGCACATCGTCATCGTGCTGCCCGCCGGCGCCCTCCTCGAGGGCGACGATGCGGCGGATGGGGGCGGCGCCTCGTCCCCCTCGGGCGTCCCGATGGACTTCGACGAGCGGCAGCTGATCGACAACCCCGCGGACTTCGCCGAGGACCCCGGCAGCGTCTGCCACCCGTTCAGCGCACCGCAGCGCATCCTGGGCGAGCGCCCGTTCCACACCATCCTGCGGGTGGACCAGCCCGAGGTGGGCGGGGGGAAGGTCGGCACGGACTGGCGGGCGCCTCTGCTCGGGCTGAGCCTCGCGTCGATGCCGATGCGGACCCGCGCGCTCGCGGCGCGCGACAGCGACCGCCCGCTCGAGACCGTGGTCCGCGACTCCGTGATCACCCGCATGCGGTCCCCCGAGACCATGACGGAGTGGTCGCGGTGGATCGGCAACCGCGCGGAGGGCCGACGTGCGGTCAGCCGCGGCAACCCGATCCGCTGGGAGGGTGACCCCACCGAGTATCAGGCCACCACGGTGTGCGGCGGCCACATCCTCGACTGGCGCGTGCAGTGGCGCTCCAACGGATACTCGCTCGGCAACGTCGCCTACTCCCTCACCCTGGCGCCGCGCCAGGTCCGTCGCATCTCCCGGGTCTCGTGGTCGCGGAGGGACCGAGCGCGGCGCTCCGAGCGCACGCGCCAGCAGGACTCCGTCTCGCAGACCACGCTCAGCGACCGCGACTACTCCGACGCGGTCCAGTCGAGCCTCAGCGAGTGGGCGCACGGCGAGTCCGAGTCGAAGACCACCTCGGCCGCGGGCGGCATCGGCTTCGCGATGGGACCCGTGGTCATCGGTGGCGGCGCGGCGCACGGCCGCTCCAGCGCTTCGTCCACCCAGACGGGCGGGCGGCGGGTGGGCGCGAGCGAGGAGCAGCGCCTGCGCGACGCGATCCGCCAGTGGGGCGAGTCCGCGCGCTCCCTCAACAGCACCGTGGTGACCGAGGTGACGCAGGAGGAGGAGGCGGAGGGCGTCTCCGAGGTGGTCCGCAACATCAACTACTGCCACTCGCTCACCGTCACGTACTCCGAGATCCTCCGCCACCTCCGCGTGGACACCGTGCTGTCCGGCGTGCGGGAGTGCCTGTTCGTGCCGTTCACCATCACGCCGTTCGACCTGGAGAAGGCCATCTCGTGGCGTGAGCAGCTGCGCCGCGGGCTGCGCTCCCGCGAGCTCCGCTCGGCGCTCGACCACCTGGAGGAGGTCGAGAACGACTGGACCGGCTCGGACATCCCGGCCGGCGCGCGCAAGGACCAGCAGATCGAGTACCTCAGCGGCTCGATCTACGTGGACCTCTCGATCGAGCGGCCGCGGGCCCAGCTCAAGGACGAGGAGCTCGCCGACTACCTCAAGCTCGCCTGGGGCCCGTTCGGCCGCATCCTCGCCAGGCCCGCACGGCAGGTCCACGACCTGCTCGAGGCGATGGCCGAGCAGCGAGACTCCTACTACCAGCGCGAGGTCGCGCCCGGGATGGCGGTCAAGTGGGCGGACCGGCTCGAGCTGTTCGCGGGGGACAAGAAGATCGACAGCATCGACCTCACGCTCGCGACGCGGTACCGCTTCGGCAGCAAGGTGCGGATCGACTTCCAGGCGGCCGCCCCGGACGGCGTCACCCGCGACGACCTCAAGGAGCTCAAGGTGGTCGCGGGGCACGACCTCCCGCCGGGCAGCTCGGCGAACCTCCGCAGCGCGTCGATCGACTACTCCACCGCCACGTTCGACCACTCCGCCCGGTCGGCGCCCCTGGTCGGGGACCTGATCGACGTCGAGACCGGGGCGATCGATCCCGAGGGCGCCGTGTCCTACCTGCGCCTGACGCCGTGGGAGCTGCGCGACCAGCGCGTCGAGATCGAGAGCCAGGTGGACCAGCTCATCACGCACCTCAACGCCAACCGGGTCTACTACCACAAGGTGATCTGGTGGCTCATGGACCGCGACGAGCTCTACATGATGCTCGACGGCTTCACCAGCCCCTACGGCCGGCGCTTCGACGGCACCGACTGGGTCGACGACCCGGGCCGCTCGATCGCCTCGGTGGTCGAGCGCGAGCCGCTCGCGATCCTGGGCAACTCCCTGGTGCTGCGGGTGGCGAGCGGCGCCTTCCTGGGAGTCGACGGACACCCCAGCCCCGACGCCCTGCGCGAGTACTACGTGGACGGCGCCGCGGTGCCCGAGCCCCTGCGCGTCAGCCTGCCCACCCAGGGCCTGTACGCGCGGGCGCTCATGGACGAGTGCCTCGCGTGCGAGGAGCACGCGGGCAGCCTCGACTGGGTGCTCGCCCAGGACGAGCCGGAGCTGGAGGCCCTCGCGTCCCAGCTGATCAGCCGGCGCGCCGAGCCCGCCAACCTCACCCCGACGGAGTTCAACGACTCGCTCATCAACCTCCACGCGGCCCCCGCCGCACCCGCCCCCACGGGACTCGCCGGGATCCTCGAGGCCGTCACCTCCGCCGACTCCTTCCGCGACATGGCGGGGCTCGCGAAGACCCAGGACAACTCGATCGAGGGCCTCAAGCAGGCGGCGTCGCTCGCGACGGGCTTCGCCTCCAAGGCCGTGGACCTGCAGACCGCCAAGTACGGCACGCAGGAGGCCAAGCGCAAGCTCGACAACATCAAGAAGGCCAAGGAGCTGGGGCTGATCGACGACAAGGAGGCGACGGCTCAGGCGAAGAAGGTGCTCGAGAGCCAGAACGTGGCGACCGCGGGCGGCTCACTGCTGGACAACCAGCAGGTGGGCAAGGTGGTCGACAAGGGTGCCGACGGCAAGGTCAAGGTCACCCGGCAGACCGCCGAGGGCGCGGAGACGGTCGAGGTCGACGCGTCGAAGAAGGACGACAGCGGCTCCGACTCCTCCTCGTCGAAGAGCCCCGCGACCCGCACCCCCGCCCCCGGCACCAACCCCGGCTCCACCGTCGCCGACGCGCAGGCGATGATCACCACCATCCGCGGGCTGGACCCCAGCACCGTGAAGTTCACGTTCGCCCCCGACGACGTCGCCGACAGCCTCGCGCGGCTCTTCTCGGACAAGAAGCACCCGAGCCAGGGCAAGCTCAACCTCTGCGGGCCGGCCGCGACGCTGCGCGCCGTGATGAACCGCGACCGCAAGCTGGTCGCCGGGTTCGTCGCCGGCCTCTACGCGCACGGGGACGCACGCTGGGGCACCCGGACCGTCGAGCCCGGCGGGGATCTGCGCCGTCAGCTGATGGATCCCGCGTGGGGCGTCGAGCCCGCCGCCTGGATCGCGATGAGCTCGCTGCGGGACGACGAGAACTGGCTGCTCGACTTCGAGGGAACCCCCGACGAGGACGTCGCGGCCGCGACCACGCCCGGAGAGGTGGCCGACTGGCTCGAGGAGACCAACCTCTACTCGAACGTGCGGAACGAGGCGAACCTGGTGGTCAACCGCGACGTCGACCACATCCTGGGCCTCACGCCCGACAACCGCCATGACGTGATCCTGCTCATCCACGCGCACCTGCTGCGCGGGCAGCCGGTCGCGGCCTCCGGCGGAGCCCCGATCGACGGCGAGGTGAAGTCCGACGAGTTCATCCTCAACTCGTTCCCCAACCACTTCATCATGCTCGACGGGCCGGCCACGCTGAACGGCGACCGGGTGGGGTTCAACGCGTGGTCGTGGGGCACCAACTACGACGTGAGCGTCCCGGTCGACACATTCAAGAAGAACTACTACGGGGCCGTCATCGCGACCGCCTGAGCCGCCGGGCCCCCGACGCCCCTGACAGCGGGCCGAATTCGGACATTCCGGTTGACATCCACCGTGCTCGGGCGCATGCTGACACATGTCGGTCGAACGACCGAACGAGGAGCGGCGACGATGCGGCTCCCCGACAGCAGATGGAGTCCCCGCCATGACCACCTACGACAACCCCGACCTGCGGTACGTGCCGTCCCCCGACCCGAACCAGGCCATCGCGCAGGCGATCGCGCAGCTGACCTACCGTCGCGTCAACGGGCACCTGCCCGGCCGCGACGAGCACCGCGTGCACCGCACCCCGCGTCAGCGCGTGCTCGCCGACCGCCTGCGCCACGCCGGCCAGGTGTCGCTCGACGCGGTCGCCGCGCGCGCCCGCCGCTGGTCCGACGCCCTCGCCGACGCCGGCACCCACGGCACCGGCACCCCGAGCGCGGCCTGACACCGGTCGTACCCTGAGACAGAGGACCCGATGACACCGACCGCCACCGCCGACGCGACCACCACGGATCGCATCCTGGCCGCCTGCCGCGAGCAGATCCTCACGGGCGGAGCGGCCTCGGTGTCGACCCGGAAGGTCGCCGACGCCGCCGGCGTGCCGCTGTCCCAGATCCATTACCACTTCGGGTCGAAGCGCGGCCTGATGCTCGCCACCTTCGCCGCCGAGGACCGCCGCCTCCTCGACCGTCAGGCCGCGATGTACGCCGGGAACGAGCCCTTCGCCGTCCAGTGGCGACGGGCCTGCGACCACCTCGACCAGGACCTCGAGTCCGGGTACGTGCGCATGCTCCAGGAGATGATCACCGCCGGCTACTCCGACGACGAGCTGCGGGCCCAGGTGCGCGACATGCTCGGCGGCTGGTCCGGCCTCATCACCGAGGCCCTGCGCTACCACTACGCCCACGGCCTGCGGCTCGGCGGCCTCACCGCCGACGAGGCCTGCGCGCTCATCGCCGCGGTCTTCCTGGGGGCTGAGACACTGTGCCTCATGGGTCAGACCGACGACGCGACCCCGGTCCGCGACGCGCTCCGCGCGCTCGAGCCGCTGCTCGCCGCCGCCCAGCAGCCCTGACGCCATCCCCGCGTCGACCGCGCATCGGCGCCACGTCCCCGCCCGGCCTCCCCGTCCCCAGGAGCCACCCATGCGACCAGTCCTCCCGTCCTCCGACGGCACGGTGGAGCGCGACCGTGCCCGCCTGCACTTCGACGTCTACGCGGACCTCTGCCCTGCGGGCTCCCCCACGATCGTGCTCCTGCCCACCTGGACGGTGGTGCACGCGAGCGCCTGGAAGATGCAGATCCCGTACCTCGCGCGGCACTTCCGCCTGGTGGTGTTCGATGCCGCCGCCTCGGGCCGCTCCACCGGCCCCACCGACCCGGCGCGCCACACCCACGGCAACCGGCTCGCCGACGCTGCCGCCGTGATCGAGGCGACCTGCGACTCTCCCGCGCTGGTCGCGGGCGTCTCCATGGGCGGGACCCTCGCCTACAGCCTTCAGGCGTACCGGCCCGAGCTGGTCGCCGGTGTCGTGTCGATCGGCGGCAGCGAACCGTTCCGCGTCGACCCGCCGGACTGGCACGACGCGCACTGGGCGGACGACCCGTGGCTTCTCGAGTGGTCCAAGTTCGACCACGACCGCATCCGCAGCGACTGGACCGGCTTCCTCGAGTTCTTCATGTCGCAGGTGAGCCACGACCCCCACTCGACCAAGGCCGTCGAGGACCTGATCGCCTGGGGCAGCACCCAGGACCCGGACGTCGCGCTGGCGAGCATCACCGATGCCGACGACCTCGACCAGGACGACTGGCGCCGCCGCCTCACGGCCACGACCATCCCGACCCTCATCATCCACGGCACCGACGACCGCATCATCCACGTGGACAGCGCCCGTCGCGCGGCGGCGGAGATCCCCGGCGCGCGCCTGATCATCGACGAGGGCGCCGGCCATGCCCCGCACGCCCGCTACCCCGCGCTCAACAACCTCCGCATCCGCGACTTCGCGGACGAGGTGTTCGGCCGACCCTCCCGCGCGGCCCTGGAGGCGGCGGCCTGGGCGGCCCCGGCATCGTCCCGCCGGAAGGTGCTGTACCTGTCCTCGCCGATCGGTCTGGGGCACGCGCGGCGCGACGTGGCGATCGCGCAGGAGCTCGCCGCCGCCCACGACGTGGAGATCGACTGGCTGGCGCAGGACCCCGTCACCCGGGTGCTGGCCGCCGAGGGTCACCGCGTGCACCCGGCGTCGCGGCTGCTGGCGAGCGAGTCGGCGCACCTCGAGGAGTCCTGCGGCGAGCACCAGCTCGACGTGTTCGAGTGCTCGCGCACCATGGACGAGATCCTCATCACCAACTTCCACGTGCTCGACGAGGTGGTCGCGGAGGGTCGCTACGACCTGATCGTCGCCGACGAGGCGTGGGACCTCGACTACCACCTGCACGAGACCCCCAGCCTCAAGAGGGCGCCGGTGGCGTGGCTCACCGACTTCGTGGGCAACGTGCCGATGCCGGCGGGTGGAACGCGCCAGGCCGAGCTGGTCGCCGACTACAACCTCGAGATGATCGAGCACGTCGCCCGGCATCCGGAGATCCGCGACGCCTCGGTGTTCGTGGGCGAGCCCGACGACGTCACGCACCTCCCCTTCGGACCTGGCCTGCCGGGGATCCGCGAGTGGACCGAGGAGCACTTCGACTTCACCGGGTACATCGCGGGCTTCGACCCGAGGACTCTCGGCGATCGCGACAGGCTGCGCGCGTCCGTGGGCTTCGGGCCGCGGGAGAAGGTCTGCGTGGTCGCCTGCGGCGGCACCGGGGTCGGACGGAGCCTGCTCGAACGGGTGGCGGCCGCGGTGCCCGCGGCGAGGGCGCTGATCCCGGAGCTGCGCGTGGTGATCGTCACCGGACCGCGGCTGGACCCGCAGACGATGCCACAGGTCCCGGGCGTCGAGTACCACGCGTACGTCGACCGGCTGTATCGCTGGCTCGCGGCCTGCGACGTCGCGATCGTCCAGGGCGGCCTCACCACCACCATGGAGCTCACGGCGGCCAAGGTGCCGTTCATCTACGTGCCGCTGCGCGACCACTTCGAGCAGAACGTCCACGTGCGGGCGCGCCTCGAACGCTACCGCGCGGGACGCCTCATGGAGTACGACCAGCTCGAGCCGGCCGCCGTCGCCGCGGCGCTGGTGGAGCTCCTCGGCAACGAGGTCGACTACGTCGACGTGGAGACGGACGGAGCGCGGCGGGCGGCGGCCCGCATCGGCGTGCTGCTGTAGCCCCTGCCGGGCGTGTCGCCAACATCACACGGTTGTTCGTCCGATAGTTGGCGTATCGCGGATTATCCTTCTGCGGTGGCACGAGGCAACGTCGCCTCGGACCGAAAGGAAGACACATGTCGCTGAACCGTGAGCAGACCGCGCGCGCAGGCCGCGAGATCGCCGCCAACCTGGCCCTCGCGGGCCTCTCGCCCGAGACCATCGCCCAGACCCTCGAGTTCAGCCCGCGTCGCGCCGCCGAGACGCTCCGCGTGGGCCCCGCCGCCGACCCGGTCGACGTGTGGGCCGTGCGCGACCTGCTCGACGCGACCATCCGCGGGGCCGGCGCCGAGCCCGCGCCGTGGGAGGTCCTCACCGACAAGGCCCGCGTGGCCGCGGCGCAGTGGTTCGCGCTGCGGACCCCGCCGACCGTGACCGAGGCGCCCGCCGCCTGACCCTGACCGCGATGCGGGACCTCGGACCCGCATCGTCCACCCGCCGAGGCGCGTACCCTGGACGCGCCCTTTCTGACAACGACGTACAGAGGACTGGCACCGCATCATGATCGACAGCCGCGACCGGCTCGACCACCCCACCATGGACAACTACGGCGACCTGCTCGCGCTCGCGGGCATGGTCCGCGCCACCGGCAGCTGCGTGGCCTGCCCGCCCGAGTCAGCGCACCATCACGCCGAGCACCTCTGGCTGGTCCACGACGCCGCCACCCAGGACGCGACCCCCGAGGGCCTGCTGTGCTCGCGCCACGCGCTCGAGGCCCGGGCCTCGATGGGCTGAGCCCCGCCGCGCTCAGAGGTCCCTGAGCGCCCTCTCGACCAGGTAGGTCCGGTTCATGATCACGGCCTGGATGGCCGCGCCGAACCAGCTGACGATGCCGATGACCCCGGTCCACCAGCCGGCGGGCAGCAGCACCACCAGCGAGCTGAACACCAGCCACGCGCCGCCCGAGACGTAGTACTTGACCCGCGCGGTCTTGAATCCCGCCCAGACGAACCCGACCCAGCCGAGCACGCCGAGCGAGACCAGCGGCGGCAGGATCCACCATGACGTCTTGAGCCGCCACGAGCGGTTCTCGAGCTTGCGCACGGCGTGCGGCGGCAGCGGAGCGCCATCGGGGCGGCTGGCGGGCATGGGCATGGAACCTCCTCGTCTGCCCCTCAGCGTAGGCGCGGCGCGCCGCGCGTCCCCCCACCCGGTCCGGACGGCGCGCCGGCCGTAGCCTGAGCAGGTGAACCGCCCCCGAGCCGTCCTCGCGATCGCGATCCTCGGCAGCTTCGTCGCCTTCCTGGACGGCAGCATCGTCACGGTCGCGCTCCCGGCCATCGAGCGCGACCTGGGCGGCGGCGTGTCGATGCAGCAGTGGGTCGTCGACTCCTACCTGATCACGCTCGGCGCGCTGATCCTCGTGGCGGGCTCCCTGTCGGACCTGCTCGGCAGGATCCGCATCCTGCGCCTGGGCCTGCTGGGCTTCGCCGTCGCCTCCGTCGCGATCGCGCTCGCGCCGACCGCGGGCGTGCTGATCGGCGCGCGGCTGTTCCAGGGCGCCGCCGGCGCGCTGCTGGTGCCGTCCAGCCTCGCGCTGATCATGTCGACCTTCCGCGGCCCCGAGCAGGCCAAGGCGATCGGCACGTGGACGGGGGCGACCACCGGCGCGTTCGTGGTCGGCCCGCTGCTGGGCGGGCTGCTCACCGACCTCGCGAGCTGGCGGTGGGCCTTCGGCATCAACGTGCTGCCGATCGCGATCACGATCCTCCTGCTGGGCCGCCTGGGCCCCTCGGAGAGGCGACGTCCGGGGACGCGGGTGGACCTCATCGGGGCGGCGCTGGCCGCGGGCGGCCTCGGGGCCACGGTGTTCGCGCTGATCGAGCAGCCTCGGCTCGGGTGGATGCACCCGGCGATCATCGTGACCGGCACGCTCGGCGCGGTCGCGCTCATCGCGATGCTGATCCACGAGTCCCGCACACCCGCACCGATGCTCCCGCTGAGCCTGTTCCGCATCCGCAACTTCGCCTGGGGCAACGCCGCCACGTGGATGATCTACGGGGCGCTCGCGCTCAACGGATTCATCCTGGGGGTCTACCTCCAGACCGGGGCCGGGCTCAGCGCGACCCAGGCGGGCATGGCGTCGCTGCCGGTGATGCTGCTGATGATCCTCGGCTCCTCCACGGTCGGGCGCTGGGCGGGTCACCGGGGCCCACGCCTCTTCATGACGGCGGGACCGGCCGTGATGGCGGTCGGCAGCGTCATGCTGCTCGCCGTCGACGCGGAGTTCGACTACTGGACCCAGGTGCTGCCCGGCGTGATCGTGTTCGGCGCGGGGCTGACGCTCACCGTGGCGCCACTGACCTCCGCGATCCTCTCCCCCGTGGGCCCCGACCGCGCGGGCATCGCGAGCGCCGTCAACAACGCGGTCGCGCGCATCGCCGGCCTGGTCGCGGTCGCGATGCTCGGATCGATCGTGGCCGGCCTGCTGGACCTCACCGGCTTCCACCGTGCGACCGTGGTGACGGCCGTGCTCCTCGCGGCGGGCGCGGCGATCTCCTGGGCCGGCATCAGGAACGATGCGGCGGTCCAGGAGACGTAGAGCTCACCGGTGCCTGACGTCGGCACGGATGCTCAGCAGGGCGATGTCGTCGTCGTCGAGCGGGAGGCGATGCCGCAACCGCGTGATCGACAGGCCGACGTTCAGGCCCAACAGCGCCACGGCCACCAGCGTCATCGCCATGTGCGCGTGGAACGCGCCGCCCACGGTCTCGCTGATCACCGCGAACAGGCCGTATGCGCCGAACAGGCCGCCGACCACGGCGGTGCCCCAGGCGCTCGCACGGTCGTTCAGCAGCAGCGTCGCGACCGCCATCACCAGCGGGATCACGACGAAGCCGTTCATCATGTAGCCCCACAACGGGACGATCTCCTCGCCCTCCATGGTGCCGCCGACGGCCTCCTCGATCACGCCCGGCTCGTAGAAGAACAGGGTCAGGGCCGACAGCAGCGCGATCGCTGCGGCGAGCCAGACGCCGGTGGCCTGGACCTTGAATACCAGGGATCTCATGATCTCTCTCCCCTCCTCCGTGAGGTCGGGGACCACTCTCTATTCTAGTCGGGGTCAGTCGAGCGGGCAGGTCCAGACGTTGAGGGTCATGTCGACCCCGCGGTACTCCTCCTCGATGACGCCCACGCGGGCGAACCCGACCGCACGGCACAGCGCGTTCGACGCGTCGTTGTCCACGTTGGGACAGGCCATCAGCAACGGCGCCGCCGCGGACTCGTCACGATGCGCCCGCGCGTCCTCGACCAGCAGCCGCAGCGCAGCGCTCGCGGCACCCCTGCGCTGGAACGCGGGCAGCACGTTCCATCCGGCCTCGTAGCACGCTCGACCGTCCCACTCCGAGACCCACCAGCCGATGCCGCCGACCCCGACCCCGGCATCGTCCCGGATCGAGTACATCCGCGGCATCCCCGCGTCCCACCCGCGGATGTACTGCTCGTGGCGGCGGCGCACCCGCGCCTCCGTCTCCGGCCCGCCCAGGTGGGCGGTCATCTCCGGGGCGTTGGCCGCGATCAGCAGCGGCAGGTCGGCGTCCGTCCAGCGACGGAGCCGGTACCCGGTCATCGCAGCACGTCGAGGGCGTCCGAGTCGCCCTTCTCCTCGTCGGTCAGCAGGCCGGCCCAGCCCTCGTACTCGCCGCCGTACTGGTCGGCGATGCGCTCGCACAGGTCGATGGTCTCGCGCAGGTAGTCCGGCACCAGCGGCTTGTTGAAGCCCCGCACGAACACCATCCACTCGGGGATGTCGTGGCTGGGCTCCACAAGCTCGTGGGTGATGCGCATGGCCCGCAGCTCGTCGACGGCGAGGCGCACCTTGGGCTCGGAGGTGAAGCTGAGGAAGAACTCGGACTCCCGCGGCGCGGTGACGTCCGCCCCGCGGGCCTCGAGCGCGTCGAGCTGCTGCGCATCGTCGCTCCACAGGCTGTACGGCGCGACCCTGCTGCGCCCGCCCCCGAACACCTTCGACAGGAAACCCATGGGGCTCACGCTATCCCGCGCGGGTCCCGGCTCACGACCCTTCGGGCCCCCGCGAGACCTCGACGAACCCCAGCCCCTCGTACAGCGCCCGCGCACCCGCGTTGTCCTCGTCCACGGTCAGCCCGAGGGCGTGCTCCCCCACGGCCTTGGCGGCGCGCGCGGCGGCGGCGAGCAGGCCCGACGCGACGCCCTGACGCCGGTGATCGGGGATCGTGAGGCAGTTGAGGACGAACGGGCTGTCCGGCGCGTCGTCGATCGTGATGCGCTGGACGGTCGCGACCACGCCGGCGACGTAGCCGTCCTCGGTCACGCCCACCGGCGACGCGACGGGCATGAAGTCGCCCCACCGGCCGGTGAAGATCGACTGCGTCGAGGCGACCGCAGCGTCCCAGGTCTCGAAGCCGCGGCCCCCCTGGTAGGCCTCCCACGAGGCGGCGGCGAGCCACGGGATGTCCTCGGGCTGGAGCGGCCTGACGTGCGGCCAGGGGGTCGCGGCGGCGATGATGGAGTCCACGGGGGCCGTCATCACGATGCGCATCCTCGGGCTGTCGTCTGCCATTCCAGCAACGTAGCACCGCCCTCTTGACACATACCCCCTGGGGTATGCATACTGGACATCAAGCGACCGGCGCCGCCTCCCCCCTCATGGCCCGGTCGCCTCAGACCGACCGGCGACCGCCGGGACAAGACGACAAGAAGGAGTCACCCTATGTGCTCTCGCATCACCTGCAGCCAGTGCGGCAAGGCCACGTGGACCGGTTGCGGCAACCACGTCGAGCAGGCCCTCGCGGGCGTCGCCAAGGACCAGCGCTGCACCTGCGAGCAGACCTCGAACGCCGGCTCGTTCGGCTCCATCTTCGGGTCGATCTTCTCGCGCTGAGCCGCTGAGAGCAGGCCGGACCCCGCCACTACCTTTCCGGTGGCGGGGTCTTCTGCTGTCCGGGGACGATGAGCGGGCCGGGACGATGCGGCGGTCACGCAAGATCAGGGCGTTCCCCGATGGCGGGTCCCGACCGCCCGTGCCTACGCTCGAGGCATGAGCTACCCGACCGTCCCGCTCCCGCCCAAGGACACGGCGATCACCTACATCCTGTGGTTCTTCCTCGGGATCTTCGGCGTGCATCACTTCTACCTGGGCAAGATCGGCCGCGGGATCCTGTGGCTCCTGACCGCGGGCCTGCTCGGCATCGGCTGGCTGGTCGACCTCTTCACCATCCCCAGCCAGGTCCGCACGGTGAACGCGCGGCGCGCCGCCGGCATCCGCTGATCCCCACCGGACTCCCAGCCCCCTCCCAGGGACGTGCGGTCCACTGGATCGCATGACCCGACGACGCGCCCTGCTCCCGCTTCTCGCCACCGCCACCCTCGCGCTGGGCGTCAGCGCCTGCGACGCCTCCGAGGCCGAGAGCACCTCCGCCGCGTCCGTCGACGCCGCCGCCATCGCCGACGTCTGGGACTCGACCGTCCTGCACACCTTCGAGGTCGAGTACGAGCAGACCGACTACGACGCCCTCATGTCCGCGTACGAGTCCGCGGGCGAGAAGGTGTGGATCGCGGCGACCGTCACCATCGACGGGGTGACCTACGAGGATGCGGGCCTCAAGCTCAAGGGCAACTCCTCCCTGCGCGGAGCATCGAGCGCGGACGACCCGGCGACCCTGCCCTGGATCGTGTGCCTCGACAAGTACGTCGACGGGCAGTCCCACGACGGCTCGACGGAGTTCGTCATCCGCGGCAACTCCTCCGAGACGTCCCTCAACGAGGCGATCGCGCTCGAGCTGCTCGACGCGTCGGGTCTCGCGGCCCAGCAGGCGATCTCCGTCGCGCTGACCGTCGACGACGGCGAGCCCGAGCTCCGGCTCGTGGTCGAGAATCCCGACGACTCCTGGATGGAGCGCGAGCTCGGCGACGGCGCGCTCTACAAGGCCGAGGCCGGCGGCGGCTACGACTACCTGGGCGACGACTCCGACGCGTACGCCGAGGTCTTCGACCAGGAGGGAGGCGACGACGACCTGGAGCCGCTGATCGACTTCCTCGAGTTCGTGAACAACGCCGACGACGCGACGTTCGCCGCGGAGCTCGCCGACCACCTCGACGTCGACGCCTTCGCGACGTACCTCGCGTTCCAGGAGCTGGTCGACAACGACGACGACATCGACGGCCGCGGCAACAACTCCTACCTCTACTTCGACCCCGACACCGGGCTCATGACGGTGGTGAACTGGGACCTCAACCTCGCCTACGGGGCGACGCCCGGCACGGGCGGCGGCGCAGGCGTCGGCGCGGGAGCAGACGCGGGCGACCGGACGATGCCCGGCGGGAGGGCGCCCGGCGGCGCCCAGGCCGGCGCGGGCGGGCCCAGCGACGGGAACATCCTCGCGGCACGCTTCCTGGCGGACGACGACCTCGCCGCCCTGGTCGACGCCGAGGTGACCCGCCTGACCGAGGCGCTCTACGGCGACGGCATCGCCGACGAGGCGCTCGACGCCTGGTCCTCGATGCTCCTCGACGGCGCGACGGACCTGGTCCCCGCCGAGACCATCGAGTCGGAGGCCTCCGCGCTGTCCGACCGCTTCCCCGCATGACGCATCGTCCCGGACCACCGCATCGTCCCCGCTGGTAGGTTCGACACGACGCCCAGGAACGGAGATCACACGTGTCCGAGATGACCGCGCCGCCCACCACGCAGCCGCGCTACGGCGTGCATTCCGAGGTCGGGCGCCTGCACTCCGTGCTCGTCTGCTCGCCGGGGCTCGCCCACCACCGGCTCACCCCCTCGAACTGCCACGACCTGCTCTACGACGACGTGCTCTGGGTCGAGCAGGCGGAGCAGCACCATCAGGGCTTCGTGACTCTGATGAAGGACCGCGGCATCGAGGTCAAGGAGCTGCACACCCTGCTGGCCGAGACCCTGCACGTGCCCGAGGCCCGTGACTGGCTGCTCAGCCGCAAGATCACCCCCGACGAGGTCGGGCTCGGCCTCGCGACCGACATCCGCGAGTTCCTCGACGAGCTCGACAGCGCCACGCTCGCCGACTACCTCATCGGCGGCCTCTCCACGCACGACCTCCCGCGCGACTTCTCCCCGCCCGGCGTCCAGCTGGTGCGCGAGGAGTCGGGCATGACGGACTACCTGCTGCCCCCGCTGCCCAACACGCTCTTCACACGCGACACCACCAGCTGGGTCTACGGCGGGGTCACCCTCAACCCGCTGTACTGGCCCGCACGCCACGCCGAGACGCTGCTGATGAAGGCCGTCTACTCGTACCACCCCGACTTCGCGGGCGCGGTCCGCACCTGGTGGGGCGATCCCGAGATGGAGCACGGCTTCGCCACGCTCGAGGGCGGCGACGTCATGCCGATCGGCAACGGCACCGTGGTGATCGGCATGTCGGAGCGCTCCTCCCGCCAGGCCATCACCCAGCTCGCGATGGAGCTGTTCCTGGGCGAGGGCGCGGAGCAGGTGATCGTGGCGAAGATGCCGCGCATGCGGGCCGCCATGCACCTCGACACCGTGTTCACGCTCGCCGACCGCGACGTCTGCACCGTGTTCCCCGGGATCATCGATCAGATCGAGACCTTCACCATCCGCGAGGCGCCCGCCCCGACGTTCCTCGACGTGAACCGCGAGGACCGGCCCTTCGTCGACGTCGTCGCGGGCGCGCTCGGGCTGGACCATCTGCGCGTGATCGAGACCGGCGGCGACCGCTACATGTCCGAGCGCCAGCAGTGGGACTCCGGCAACAACCTGCTCGCGCTCGAGCCCGGCGTGGTGGTCGCGTACGACCGCAACGTCGCCACCAACAAGAAGCTCCGGGCCGCGGGGGTCGAGGTGCTGGAGATCGTCGGCGCGGAGCTCGGCCGCGGGCGCGGCGGCGCGCACTGCATGACCCAGCCGCTGCTGCGGGACCCCGTCGACTGACCGCCGCCGCGGGGGGATCCATGGCACCGGCGGAACCGTGCGCACGGCTGCGACGCAGCCCGACGTGGCACGGCATCGCCTACCTGGCGGCCGTCGGCCGCGCGCTGTGGGTGGCGGTGGCGCTGGTCGTCATCGCCGCGGTCGCCGTGGGCCTCTGGCTGGGCCGGGACGATGCGGCGGCCGGGTGCGCTGAGGATCCCCCCGTGGTGGACGCCGGGTCCTGCTGACGCCACCCGGAGATGCGACGAGCGCGGCCACACCGTCGTGGCCGCGCTCGTGAGGCGAGGTGCGGGCACGCCATTGTGTCCGCACCCTTCGACGCTAACGCTCGTAACAGCGTGATGGCACCCCGTTTGCCCAACCGTGACCTTCGCATCGTTGCAGATCTCGTGAGAGCGCGCTCTCACCTGTGAACGGAGGTCCGGGGTTCTCCGGGTCGCGCTGTTCCGGTCCGGATTCATCCCCGCTACAGTCGACCGCAGAGGGGGGCACCGATGATGGCTCAGACCAGCGAATCACCCCATGCCGCGCGCGAGCGCGTGAGCGCGGACGAGCGACCCCGCAACCGCCACGAGCGCCACCTCGCGGGCAGCCGCCGCGCGACTCGGGAGGCCCGGCCCGGCTGGACCCGCCCCCCGCGGATCTTCGAGCCGAGCTTCTCGGGCGTGGGCCTGGTGGTCGGCGCCCTCTTCATCGCCGTCAGCCTGCTGCCGTCGCTCCTCCCCCGCGGATCCGTGGTCCAGGGCGTCGCCACGGGAGTGTCCTTCATGCTCGGCTACGGGATCGGCGCGGCCGGACACGCGATCTGGAACTACCTCGAGATCCCGAACCTGCGCGGGCGCGCGCGGACGATCGTCGCCTGGGTGCTGCTCGGCTTCATCGGTCTGATGCTGGCGTCCGCGATCTGGGGATGGGTCGGCTGGCAGAACGAGATCCGCCACACCTTCGGCATGGACGACCTCCACCCCACCGCATGGCCCCTCGTGATCGGCTCGGGGCTGCTGACCGCGGCGCTGGTCCTGATCGTGTCGAGGTCGTTCCGCACGCTGTTCCGCTGGGCGGGCGACACGCTCGACCGCTGGCTGCCGCGCCGTCTCGCGATCACGCTCTCCACGGCCGGGCTGCTCCTGCTGCTCTGGCTGCTCGTGTCCGGAGCGCTTGTGCAGGGCTTCTTCGCCGGGGCGAACGCGATCTTCTCCGTACGCGACACGAACGACAAGGCCGGCGTGGAGGAGGTGACCTCGGCCCTGCGCTCCGGCAGCCCCGCCTCGACGGTCGAGTGGGAGGATCTCGGCCGCCAGGGTCGCAGCTTCGTCTCCTCGGGCCCGACGATCGACGAGCTCGACGGCTACAACGACGGCGGAGCGCGTGAGCCCATCCGCGTCTACGTCGGCCTGAAGTCGGCGGACACGCTCGAGGAGCGCGCCCAGCTGCTGCTCGACGAGCTGATCCGCACGGGTGCGTTCGACCGGAAGGTGCTGATCGTCGGCACCACCACCGGCACCGGCTTCCTGGAGCCCAACGGCGTCGACTCCCTCGAGTACCTGTTCAACGGCGACACCGCGATCGCGGGCCTGCAGTACTCGTACCTGCCCAGCTGGATCTCGCTGCTCGCCGACCAGCAGGCCGTCAAGGAGACCTCGCAGGAGGAGTTCCGCGTCATCCACGACTACTGGGCCGAGCTGCCCGAGACCTCGCGACCCGAGATGTATCTGTACGGCCTCTCGCTGGGCTCGTACGGCGTGGAGTCGGTGCTCAGCAGCATCGACATCATCAACGAGCCGATCGACGGGGCGCTGCTGTCCGGGCCGCCGTTCGTCAACCTGCTGCACAACGAGCTCGAGCGGACCCGCGACGCCGGCACGCCCCAGTGGCTGCCGACCGTGAGCGAGGGACGCACGGTCCGGTTCACGGGAGAGGTGGACTCGCTCGACGCGCCGACGTCGACATGGGGCGACACCCGGATCGTCTACTTCCAGCACGGCTCCGACCCGGTGGTCTTCTTCACCCCCACCGCCTTCTACCGGGAGCCGGAGTGGATGCAGGGCACGCGCGCGCCGGACGTCTCGTCGACCATGGCATGGTTCCCGCTGGTGACAGGGTGGCAGCTGCTGCTCGACCTCCCCGCCGCGGGCTCCGTCCCCGAGGGCTATGGGCACATGTACTCCGTGACCGGCAACCTTCAGGCCTGGGTGGGCGTCACGGAGCCCGAGGGATGGACGGACGCCGACACGGACGCGCTCGCGGCACACCTGGAGGAACGCGTGGTCGAGCAGCGCACCCTGCTGGAGCAGCTCGGCGACTGACCACGCGGCCCGTCGCGGCCGCACACGTCAGCGGCTGAGGTCGATCGTGACGCCCATGGTCGTGCCCTCGCCTGGCCCGAGCATGGGCGCGCCCGCGTGCGGACCGGTGCGGTCCGGACCGAACAGCGGCGCGTTCGTCGGCTCGATCCCCAGCGCCCAGCCGCCGCGGGTCGGGTAGATCCACTGGACGCAGCGCGGCTGCTCCGAGGCGCGCCACTCGACGGTAGCCGTGCGGCCCGTCGGAGACGTGACCCGGGCGCGCGCGACGCCCGCGGCGTCGGCGACCAGCCCCGCGTGCTCCCACACGGACTCCCCCACCGCGTCCGACGGCTCGGGGTACACGGACCAGGGAACCACCGCGGCCTCGGGATCGCGCGGTTCATGCGTGGCGGCATCGACGGCCACCGTGGTGCCCGGCAGCACCAGCGGGGCGCCCAGGTTGACGTGGTAGAGCACGGGTATCGCTGCGGGCACGACGCCGCGGTTGACGACCGTGTCCCGCACCTCGACGCGCGGAGCTCCCGCGCGCACGCGGATCTCCCGCCGCACCTCGACCTGGCGACCGAACACGCTCGCGGAGTCGATCACGCCCGTCACGAGGACGTCGCCGTCCGGGGTGCGCCCGACGGCGACGTCCTCGGCCGGCGTGAGATGGTGCGAGCCGTGCAGGCCGAACCCGTCGCGCGCGGGGCCGATGTTGTCGAATCCGCAGGTCGCGAGCGCTCCCCCGCCGAACCGTCCGATCCATCCCTCACCGCGCGGGTCACGCGATCCGCCGCGCGGCCCCAGCGCGGAGCGCCAGGCGTACGGCACGTTGTCGAACCACAGCGAGCCTAGGTCGAGGCCGCGCTCGGGGAGGATCTCGACGCTCACGCCGCCGAGCATCGTCACGCGGTAGGAGCGTGCGCCGGGCCCCGACCGCGGGTCGCCGACCTGCTCCCGGATCTCGGCGAGAGCGTCGGGACGCGAGGCGAACCCCTCCGAGAGCAGGGACGAGGCGGATGACTCGGACATGGCGGCCGCCGCCCTCAGACCGCGTCCGCCGGCGACGGCGGACGGCAGCGGATCGCCTCGAAACCGGGCCCGGCGGTCACCGACCAGACGCCCGCGGCGTGCGGAAGCAGGGCCGTGGCGCCACGACGGACATCAAGCGAGTCACCTGACTCGAATGTGAGGGTCGCGGCGCCCGCGGTGCACACCAGCACCGAGAACCCCGCCTCCAGGACCGAGTCCCCGCGCACGCGCTCCGCCCGGAAGAAGGGCGCCGCGGCGGCAAGGAGGCTTCCGCCGTCGCGCGCCCGAGCGGTGCGCAGGGACTCGACCTGCTCCCGGGACAGGGCACGGCGGTCGACGGCGCGAAGCGCACGGTCGAAGCCCAGCCCCAGGTGCCCAGCGACGGCTCCGTCGATCGCGAAGCCGTCCCACTCCATGAGGATCGAGAGGTCCGTGGGCTCCTGGAGCTCGACCAGGAACGCACCCTCTCCGATCGCGTGCGCGGTGCCGGCCGGCACCAGCACCGCGTCGCCCGCCTCGACGCTCAGCCGGTGCATCGCGCCGAGCATCGCCGCGGTGTCCTGCGCGCTCACCCACCGGGCGAGCTCGTCCTCGCCCACCTCGCGCGTGAAGCCCAGGTGCACGTCCGCGGGCTCGAGGAAGATCCAGGCCTCGGTCTTGCCGTGAGCGAGCCCCAGGTGCTCGGCCGCGAAGGGGACGTCGGGGTGCGCGTGCACCGGCAGCCGCTGGCCCGCATCGAGGAGCTTCACCAGCAGGCACGTGTCGGCGCCGAACGCGGCGACGTGCTCCTCACCCAACCAGGCGACCGGGTCGGCCGCGACCGCGTCCGCCAGCGCCGTCCCGTCCGGGAGCACCGTGCGTCCGAGCGAGGCCTCGCCGAACAGCGGCGTCACGGACCCGACCCAGTCCTCCGGGGTGTGCGGGCGTGCCGCTCCGTCGCCACGGAACGCGGCGATGCGCTCGCCTCCCGCGTAGAACCGGTCGGCCGGCTGGTTCGCGCCGAGCAGCGTGCCCCCGGCGGTGAGGGTGGTCATGCGCGGCTCCTCGTCGCGGCCTGCGACACCAGGGCGGCCACGACGCCGCCCACGAAGGTGTCTCCCAGGCCGATGGTGGTGGGGCTGTCGGTGTCGAGCACGCGGGCGGCGCGGCACGCGACGCGGTCGCCCAGCAGCGCCTCGATGCCCTCCGCGAAGGCGACGCCGCGCTCCTGGCGGGGCAGCCGCATCGTCGCGGCGTACAGGTCGGCGTCCAGGGCGTCACCGTGGAGGTAGCGCGTGCCCGCGAGCGCGGAGCCGGCGTCCAGGGCGTCCGCGAATCGCGCGGCGCCCGGACCGTAGGCGAGCGCCCACGCGCTCGTATGGACCACCAGCGTGGGGCCGGGGATCAGTGCGCGCAGCGTGGCGAGAGCGTCGGCCACGTCGGCGGGGTCCAGCAGGTCGACGTCGCGGCCGACCCGCGTCGCGAGCTCGTCCTCGTTCATCCCGTAGACGTCCACGACGTCGGAGAGCTCGCGGATCAGCACGTCCGCCAGCTCGGGCACGTGGTAGCCGGCGTCCTCGAAGACCACGAGCGAACCGGCGGGCATGCGCTCGATCGCGTCCCGCATCGTCTGGATGCGGGCGCGCAGCGCCGCCTCGCTCACCATGGCGTTGAGGCCGCTGATGAGGAACAGCCGGGCGTCCTCGAGCAGGTCGCCCAGGCCGGGATCGATGATCATCTCGGTGTTCGGGCGGTCGCAGACGTAGATGAGGCGGTTCGAGGCGGGCGCGACCAGCTCCGTGCCGTCCGCCAGCCTCACCCGCGCCCCGCGCGGGAACTGCACGATCAGATGCGGGTTGAGGGTGTCCTCGTCACCGCTGCAGATCCAGACCACGCCCGCCGGAAGGAGCCGGCGGACGTGGTCGTCGACGCTCACCAGGTGGAGCGTGCTGGGGACGCCGATGCGGCTCATCGCGAGCGCGGCGCGCACCGAGGTGCCGCCGAGCGTGATGCGCCGCTCGAACATGCGGCTGAGCGCCTCGATCGGCTCGAGCGCGGCGACCGCGCGCTCTCCCCCGACGCCGTCCCTGAGGAAGGCGAGGATCGAGCGCACCAGGTCCCGCTCGCTGCCGATGACGTCGCCGCGCTCGAGCTCGGAGGCCACGATCCCGTGGCGCCGTGCGAGCTCCTCGAGCGCGGCGACGTCCCAGGTGATCTCATAGTCGAGGCAGCCCCCGAGACCGAGCACCGCTGCCCCCGCCTCGGCGCCGGCCGCCGCCGCCCCGTCCATGTCCGCGATCACCTGTGGCTCCCTCTCAGAACAGGGAGGCCTTGCCGGCGGCGCCGAACAGGTCGATCTTGTGGGCGGCCTCGACCTTCATGGCCTCGATCGCCGGCGGCTGGATCGTGTTGGGCTCGCGCAGGCTCGCGTCCGCCATGACCTCGCGCATCTTGGTGTGGTAGGCCACCTTGATGTCCGAGGAGATGTTGATCTTGTTGACACCCAGCGCGGCCGCCTCGCCGATCTCGGAGTCGGGGTTGTTCGAGCCGCCGTGGAGCACCAGCGGGATGTTCACCGCGGCCTTGATCTCCTTGAGCAGGTCGAGCTTGAGCTCGGGCTTCATCCACGACGGGTAGATGCCGTGCGAGGTGCCGATCGCGATGGCGAGCGAGTCCACGCCGGTGAGCTCGATGAACCGGACCGCGTCCTCGGGCACCGTGTAGATGATCTCCGCGGCGCCGTCCTCGGCCTCCGCGTCGGTCTTGCCGATGGTGCCGAGCTCGCCCTCGACGGACAGCCCGACCGCGTGCGCGATGTCGACCGCGGCCTTGGTGAGCGCTACGTTCTCGTCGAACGGGAGCATCGAGCCGTCCAGCATCACCGAGGTGAAGCCGCTCTGCACCGCCCACACCATCTGGTCGACGGTGGCGCCGTGGTCGAAGTGGATCGCGACGGGGACGGAGGCCCGGTGCGCGAGCTCGCGGATCGCGGGCATGAGGGCGTCCGTGGTGTGGGACAGCTCGTCGGGGTGGATCGCGATGAGCAGCGGGGCGTTCTTCTCCTCGCTGATCTCGACGATGCCGCGGCACATGTTCCAGTCGGAGATGTTGAAGGCCGGGACAGCGAAGCTGTTCTCGTGAGCCACCTGGAGGATGGCGTCGCCGGAGGTGAGCATGGGTGTTCCTTTCGGGTTGCGGGGGTTGTGGTCCGGCGCTACGCCTTGACGGCGCCGGCGGACATGCCGCCGATGAAGTAGCGCTGGAAGAACAGGAAGAGCACCAGGACGGGGATGGAGCCGAGCACGCTCATGGCCATCATCTGGTTCCACTCGTAGGCGTGCTGGCCCATGAGCAGCTGGATGCCGATCGGCACCGTGCGCATGTCGTTGGTGCGGGTGAGGGTGAGCGCGAAGAGGTACTCGTTCCACGCGATCATGAAGGTGTAGACACCCACCGAGACCATGCCGGGGACGGAGATCGGGAGCAGCACGCGGAACAGCGCCGTGATGGGCCGTCCGCCGTCGACCTTGACGGCCTCGTCGAGCTCGCGCGGCAGGGTGTTGAAGTACCCGGTCATCATGATGATCGCGTAGGGCAGCGTGAACACCATGTAGGTCAGGATCAGGCCCGGGTAGGTGTTGTACAGCCCGAGCGCGACCACGAGCCCGAAGTACGGGATCAGCAGCGTGATCGGCGGCACGGCCTGGACCGAGATCACCACCACGTTGATGAGGCGCTTGCCGGGGAACTCGAAGCGGCTGAACGCGTAGGCCGCGAGCACCGCCACCGCGAGGGTGAGCACGGTGACCGCTCCGGCGATGAGGTAGCTGTTGAAGAAGAACCGCAGCTTCTCCGGGTCCGTCAGGATCGCGACGTAGGCGTCGAAGCTGAAGTTGCTGGTCACCAGGCGGGGCGGGTACGCGAAGATCTCGCCGTTGGTCTTGAAGGAGCTGGAGAGCATCCAGACGATGGGCGCCGCGGGGAAGGCGGCGCAGACCACCAGGGCGGCGATCAGGGCGGCCTTCTTGGCCTTGTGGCGGCGGACGACCTGCTCGCGCGTGGGGACGCCGGCGGCGTCGACGGTGGTGGCGGACATGTCAGTCCCTCGCCTTCTGATGACGGACGTACAGGTAGGCGAGGATCATCGACAGCACGAGGACGATCACCGCCGCGGCCGAGGCGACCGAGAAGTCGTAGGTCGCGAACGCCAGCTTGTAGGTGTAGGTCGACAGCATCTCCGTGCGGTTGATGGGGCCGCCGCCGGTGGTCATCCAGATGAGCGCGAACTGCTGCGTGGTCCAGATGAAGTCCAGCAGCGCCATCGAGATGATGATCGGCTTGAGCTGCGGGATGGTGACGTGGAAGAACTGCTTCACGGGGCCCGCGCGGTCGATCAGCGCGGCCTCGTACAGGTCCTTCGAGATCCCCTGGAGGCCCGCCAGCAGGCTGACCATGAAGAACGGGTAGCCGGACCAGATGTTGATGAAGGTCACCGCGGGGAGCGCGAGGCTCGGGTCGGACAGCCACTCGACCGTGCCAGAGCTGAGCCCGAACGTCTCGGTCAGGTAGTTGACGATGCCGTTGGGCGACAGCAGCATGCGCCACAGCACCGCGACGATCGCGATGGTGAACAGCCACGGGAGGATGTAGACGGTGCGGAAGATCGCCTTGGTGCGGTGACCGAGCATCGGCGAGTTCAGCATCAGCGCGAAGCCCATGCCGATCACGAAGTGGGCGATGACCGAGGCGCCGGCGAAGAACACGGTGTTCCTCACCGCGACCATGAACACGGGGTCGGTGAGGACCTCGCCGTAGTTCTCGAAGCCGACGAAGTTCGACTCGGGGGCCGTGATGACCCGGTCCATCAGCGAGTAGCCGATGACCATGACGATCGGCGTGACCATCAGGATGATCAGCAGCACCAGCGTGGGCGACAGGAAGCCGAAGGGGCCGAGCCGCCGGAGGAGGTCGCGGCGCCGGGTGGAGGCGGCCGGGGGTTCCGCTCCCTTGCCGGCCCTCGCCTCGGGAGGCGTGAGGGTGGTGGTCATGAGATGACGCTCCTTGGGGGGTGAGGGTCGCGCCGGGCGTCGGGGGCACCCGGCGCGACCCTGGTGGAGGGTGGGAGGGAGAGGAGCTCCTAGAACTCCTCCTCCCACGCCGCCTGAGCGTTCGCGAGGGCGGTGTCGACGTCGATCTCGCCGGCGAGCATGCTCTGGAACTGCTCGGAGAAGTCGCGCATCAGCTGCTCCGCCACGGGGAGGCCGACGAACTCGTTCGCCGGGTAGCCCGCCTGCCAGACGTCGAACGCGGTCTGGAACATCGGGTCGTTCTCCACGAACTCCGGCACCGCGGTGCTGTTGCCCGGGAAGGCGTTCGCGGCGTTCGCGAGCTCGCCGTTGGCGGCCTCGCTCATGAGGAACTCGATGAGCTTGAAGGCCTCGGCCTTGTGCTCGGAGTTCTCCGCGACGCCGATGCCCCACGAGGCGTACGGGGTGCCGCGCTCACCGGTGTAGCCGTCCTCGGCCGGCAGCGCCGAGAGGGTGAAGTTCAGGTCGGGGTTCGACTCGCGGATCGTGTTGATGTGCGCGAGCGAGGAGACCATCATGGCCACGCGGCCGTTGGTGAACTCCTCCACCTTGTCCTGCTCCTTGAGGGTGGCCGCTCCGGGAGCGATCACGCCGTCGGCGTCGAGCTGGGCGATGAACTCGACCGCGCTCTTGACCTCGTCGTTGGTGACGTCGGGCTGACCGTCGGCGAGCATCGAGCCGCCGGAGGCCCACACCCACGACATCACGTCGTTCTGGATGCCGTTCGGCGCCTCCAGCGACAGCGGGAGGATCCAGCCGGACACGTCGTCGGTGGTGACGGCCTTGGCGGCGGCCTCGAACTCGGACCGCGTGGTGGGCACGTCGACGCCCGCGGCGTCGAGCAGGTCCTGGTTCGAGAACAGCATGTACGCGAAGTTGACCACCGGGATCATGTAGGTCGAGCCGTTCAGCTGGACCTGGCTCGCGAGCTGGGACTCGTCGTAGCCCGCCTCGGTCATGAGGGCCGAGAGGTCGGAGATCGCGCCCTGCTGGACGAAGTCGGAGACCCAGGCGCCGTCGAGCCCGACCACGTCGGACATGGTGCCGGAGGCCGCACCCGCGACCACCTGCTCCTTGGTGGAGGCGTAGGGGCCGGAGAGGAGCTCGACGGTGATGCCGGGGTTCTCCTCCTCGAACTGGTCCATCAGACCGCGCAGCATGCCCTCGGGAAGCTCGGGCTCCCACCACTGGGCGAACTCGAGGGTGACCTCCTCGCCCGATCCGGTGTCGGTCCCAGTCGAACCGTCATCGGTGGTGGTGCCACCGCTGCTGCAGGCCGCGAGGCCGAAGATCGCGAAGCCGGCCGCGCCGGCCATGAATGCCTTCCGTGCTCGAGCACCGTTGCTCATCGTTGCTTCTCCTTATCGAAGTGTGCCGCGTTTTGCGCCTCAATGCGCTCTTGTGCGGCTTCCCTCACGCTAGACCGGCAAAATAACGCATGTCAAGTCGAGAAGCGGCATGTTCTGGCAACGATTTCGTAACCTGCGATGCAGATTTGCCGATGTTAAGGCAAACATTCTGCGTGTTGATGCGGGTTTGTGCTACAACTGCGGGTATGAACCAACCTCTGGGGGCAATGATGACCGAGGAGGCACGCCGCCGGCTTCCCGCCGGGCGCAAGGCGCGACTCGCCGCGCACGTCGCGGAGAACGGCCAGGTGACCGTCGCGGAGCTCGCCGACATGTTCGGCGTCTCCGTCGACACCATCCGGCGCGACCTGGACCAGCTGGACGCCGACGGCGTCCTCATCCGCACGCACGGGGGCGCGGTCAGCCCCGACGCGCTCCCGAAGCCCGACACCGGCCTCGAGATCCGCCGGCGCGTGCAGACCTCGGCGAAGGAGCTCATCGGCGGCCTCGCCGCGAGCCTGGTGCAGGACGGGCAGAGCATCCTCGTCAACGGCGGCACGACCGTGCTCGCCCTCGCGCGCGCCCTCCGGGATCGCAGCGATCTCACCATCGCGACCAACAACCTGCTCCTGCCCAGCGAGATCCCCGCGGGCGTGTACCGGAGCCTCTACGTCTTCGGCGGCATCGTCCGCGAGAGCGCCCAGGCGACGATCGGCCCGGTGACGTTCACCCCGCTCGGCTCCCCCGGCGTGGAGGTGAACGCCGATCTCGCCTTCGTGGCGATCGGCGGGCTCACCGTCTCGGGCGGCTACAGCACCTCCAACGTGGCGGAGGCGCAGATGATGCGCGACATGATGGACCGTGCGGACAAGGTCGCGGTGCTCTGCGACTCCACCAAGTTCGGGCGCAAGCTGTTCGCGCAGTTCGCCCCGCTGGAGCGCGCCGACTACATCGTCACCGAGGCACCGCCGGCGCCGGAGTTCCGGGACGCCTTCGCCGAGCGCGGGATCGCGGTGCTGACGCCGTAGTCCCGCCGAGCCGTCACGCCGCGACCCGCACCACGACCTGGGTGCCCCACGGATCCAGCACCGTCAGCCCGTCGACGGTGCGCTCGTGCACGGCGCCTGCCGCGACGGCGCGAGCCTCCACGGCGTCGACGGTGGCGGCGTCCGGCACGGTGACCGTGACGTGGCCGAGGCCGAGCGCCTCGGGACGCTCGCCCGCGCCGGCGGAGCTCCATGTGTTGACCGCGAGGTGATGGTGGTAGCCGCCCGCGCTGAGGAACACCGCGGAGTCGATCCGGCTGGTCACGGCCATGCCGATGACGTCGACGTAGAAGCGCTCGGCGGCGTCGACGTCGCCTCCGCGCAGGTGGACGTGCCCCATCGCGACGCCGGTCGCCGCCAGCGTCGGCCCGGACGCCGGCAGGTGCTCGGCGAGGAAGGCGTTCGGGTCCAGGGCGTACGTGCCCATGGTGACGCGCCCGTCGGTCCAGGTCCAGGTGTCGCGCGGCAGGTCGACGTACAGCTCGACGCCGTTGCCCTCGGGGTCCGCGAAGTAGAACGCGTTGCTCACCGTGTGGTCGGAGGCGCCCTGGAAGGCCTCGGGCGAGGCCGTCGCCACACGGACCACCGCCGACGCGAGCTCGGAGGCATCCGCGAACAGGAAGGCGGAGTGGTAGAGCCCCGCCTCGCCAGGGTCGTCGGTGCCGAGCCCGGGCGCGCGGACGAGCCGCACCAGCGCCTCGCCGTCCGCGCCGAGCACTGCGGTCTCGGAGGTCTGCTCGATGACCTCCAGGCCGACTCCACCCGCGTAGAACTCCACCATGGGGGCGAGGTCGGCGACCAGGAGCTCGATCTCGCCCATCCCCGCGGCGCCCGGCAGCGCCGCGACCGGGGGGACGCCGTCGTCGGAGGACCGCGCCATCGTGGTCCCGACGGTGACGCCGACGGCGAGGAGCACGATCGCGCTCAGGATGATCAGGGACGTGCGGCGGCGGGAGGGCGCGTTCATGCGAAGGGAGCTCCGGGGACGATGCGGGTACGGGTGCGCCCGCGCGGCCGGGTGGCCGCGCGGGCGAGGGGTGACGGCTGGCGCGCGCCGGGAGGGGTGGCCGGCGCGCGCCGGCGCAGTCAGCGCTGGACGGCGAAGCCGCCGGTCCAGCCGAGCTTCTCGCCCACCGCGAGGGTGAGCTGCGCGAAGCCGATCGCCTCGAGCTCGTGGGCGCGGGCCAGCGAGCCGGCGTCGATCGCACCGAGGCCGCCGGCCTCGACGGCCGCGACCAGGGCGGCCTTGGCGGCGGCGGAGTCGCCGGCGACCAGCACGGTGGTGGTGAGCTCGCCGATCTGCTTCGACGCGAGCGTCGCCGCGAAGTTGGTGTTGAAGGCCTTGACCACGGTCGCGCCGGGGATCTTCGCCTGGATCTCGGCGGCGGCCGACGAGCCGGCGGGCACCACCAGCGAGTCGAAGGTCTCGAAGTTCAGCGGGTTGGTGATGTCGACGACGACCTTGCCGTCGAAGGCGTCGCCGTAGGCCGCGAGGATCGAGTCGACCGCCGGGTAGGGCACGGCGAGCACGACGACGTCGCCGGACAGCGGCGCGGTGCCGACCTGGTCCTTGGCGATGTAGGTGACGGACGAGCCGCCCTCGGCGAGCACGCCGCCGATCGCGTTGGCCATGTTGCCGGTGCCGATGATGGTGAAGGTGGTCATGATGTGCATCCTCTCCTGGGATCCGGACCGCCTCGCGGCCCTTTGGTTGTACCTACAAGTAGAGACTCTAGACCCTTATTGTTGTAGATGCAACCTTCGAGTAGGATGGGCTCATGACGACCACCGACACCGCCCTGCGCCACGGCGAGCGCGTGGCCGTCGCGCGCCTGCACGCGCTGCTCGAGCTGCTGCCGACCGCGCTCGACCACCGCATGGCCGCCGCCGGCCTCACCGCCTTCGAGTACACGCTCCTCGAGGCGCTGTGGGAGGCCGACGGGCACCGGATGCGCCTCAGCGCGCTCGCCGCCCGCACCAACGCCACCCTCCCCCGGCTGTCCCGCGTGGTCACCAGCCTGGAGAAGAAGGGCCTGGCCACGCGCACCCCGTGCGCCGAGGACGGGCGCGCCTTCAACGCCGAGCTCACCGACCGCGGCATGGCGACGTTCCACGACACGCGCCCCCTGCACGCGGACGCCGTGCGCGAGATGATCCTCGACGACCTCAGCGACGACGAGGTCGACCAGCTCGCCGGACTCGCCCTCAAGATCCTGGGCCGCCTGGACCCCGACCGCCGCCTCGACATCACCGCCTGCCTCGCCGACCCGGCGCCGGCGGCGGAGTGCCCCGCGGACCCCATGCCCGCCTGCCCGGCGGATCCGCGCGAGGGCTGACCGCTCAGTCCATCTGCAGCACGCGGTGCGGCACCCACCCCTCACGCCCCGCGAGGTCGCGGCACCAGCACCAGCCGCTCACCGCATCGTCCTTGAGGGGCTCGACCGAGTCGCCCGCGGCGACGGGCAGCTCCCGGGTGTCGTACGCGGTGAGCACGGTCGCGACGGGTCGCGCGGCATCGAGATGCCGTTCCGGCACCCATCCCTCGCCCGCTGCCGCGGCGACCCGGACGAAGGCGGGCCACTCGGTGTCGCGCTCGCCCACGGTCACCCGCTCCCCCGGCACGATCGCCAGCGGCGCGCGGTCGGGGATCTCGTGGTCCATCACCACTCGCATGCGCCCAGGCTAGCCCGGGCGCGCATCGGCCCGGCACGCCGAAGGGGGCGCGCCGGGCCGGGAACCTGACGGGGCGGAGGACGTCCGCCGCCCCGCACCTAGTGGTGCTTCTGCGCGAGCCTCCACATCACCCATGACGTGGACACGAAGCGCCAGAACTGCACGAGCACGTTCCGCCGGCGGCGCAGCTCGCCCGTGGTGGGCAGCGGGGCCTCGCCGATGCGGGCGTTGGTCTGATCCATCACTCGCCTCCGATCATTCCGGGATCATGGTCCAGCCCGGACGGGCCTTCGCCTTGTAGATGAACAGGGTGTGGAGCATGCGCTTCACCCAGTGGCCGGACAGCCCGATCTCGCCCTTGGTGGCCTTGAGGTCGCGACCCGTCTCCGGGTACCTCTCCCAGTCGGGCACCACGGGGCTCATGGTCATGGCGGCGGCGGTGCCCGACTTCATGCCGTGCCCGGCGGAGGCGACGCACGCCGCGGCCATCTCGGACATGGACGCCGAGTGGGTCGGCGCGGCGGCTCCCTTGAGGATCATGTCGGCGATCGACTTGGCGACCACCTTGCCCATGGTCCCCGACGGCATGCCGGTGCGCGGCGGCGACGGTGCGACCGCGACGCCGTCGGGCGTCGCCCGCGGCTTCGAGATCTGGTGCGGCGGAGCGAACGCGATGCCCACCGCGAACACGTTCCGGTAGACCGGGCTCTGGTAGGTGCGAGGCCAGTCCTTCGCGCTCCACTCCTCGTACTTCTTGGGCGTGTAGTCCGCGTCGACCTTGAGGAACCCGGACGGCGCGAACACGGTCGAGGTGATGTCCTCGCCGTCCTTGTCGAACGCCTTCCAGTCGTTGCCCTTGAACGGCGGCAGCAGCATGGCGAAGTCGAACTCGAGGTCGTTGTGCGAGCCGTCCAGCTGGTCGTAGTGGATGACTCCGGGCTCGATCGAGGTGACGGCCGCGCCCGTGATCGCCTCGACCCCGCGCTCGCGGAACAGCGACTCGGTCCACAGCTGCGAGGACGTGCGGAAGCCGTTCTGCTCGAACTGCATGCCGCCCACGCCGAAGTCGCCGAGCTCGTTCTCGTTCGTGAGGTACACGAGCCGCGCGTTGTCGCGCACGCCGGCCTCGCGCAGCTCGTGCTCGACGTTGAACGTGTACTCGAACGCCGCACCCTCGCAGGTGCACGTGCCGTGCCCGACGCCGATCACCACGGTCTGCTTCTTGGTGCGCAGCACCTGCGTCAGGGCCGCCAGCCGGGCCGATGCCTCGGTCGCGTGGTCGGGCGTGCAGACCGAGAGCGTGTGGCCGTCGTCGGGTCCGAGGCCCGGCGTGGCGCCGAAGTTCAGCTTGGGACCGGTCGCGTTGATCACGTAGTCGTAGCGCAGCTTCTCCGTCTGCCCCTGATGCCCCGCGTCGGTGCGCTCGACCTCGACGGCGGGACGCGCATCGTCCGCGTCCCCCTCGGGCCACAGCGCGAAGGCCTTCGCCTGGACGAACTCGATCCCCTTCTTGGCGTAGATGGGTCCGAGGTCGAACACGACGTCCTCGTGGGTCATCTTGCCCACGCCGACCCAGATGTTCGACGGGATCCAGTTGTAGGTGGGCTTGGGGTTCACCACCGTCACGGTGTGCTCCTTGGGGAGGAGCTTGCGCAGGTAGAGCGCCGCCGTGTGGCCGGACACGCCGGCCCCGAGGACGACCACTCGGGCCATTCCGATCACCTTCTTCGCTGATCATGAGGGCGATCGTCGGTGACCGCCCTACCTTTCAGGTTTATACCCCTAGGGGTATATCACGCCAGGGTCGAAGGTCCCAAATCCAGGGGTGACGATACGTGTGCCGGAGCGCGACGGCGCGCCGCGACCCCGGGAGGTCGCGACGTCCGGCGCCGGATCAGCCCTTGCGCTTCTCGACCTGGTTGCGCAGGAAGATCAGCGGCAGCAGCCACGTGGCGATCGCGGTGAACAGCCACACGAGCACCGTGCTCGCGATCCACGCGGTCACGCCGTCGATCGACAGGTTGTCGGAGATGAGCGAGGTGATCAGCAGGGACACGAACGTCGACACGAGCCCGACGCCGCCCGTGAACGCCGAGGCGTACTTGGTGGTCATCTTGAAGATGAACGGCGACAGGATGCTCTGCAGGATCGCGAAGATCACCACGGCGATCACGATGCCGACGCCGGTGATCGAGAAGCCGTCCACGATCAGAGAGGAGACCCACAGGCCGACGGCCGCAGAGCCCAGGAAGATCAGCGCATTCACCACGAAACGGATCATGGGACCGACGCTACCCGCGCGCGGTCCGTTTCGCGCGTCGAACCAGGCAGGACGCACGATTTCCGCGCGCCACCCGCACAGACGACGAGGGCGCCTCCGGGGAGAGGCGCCCTCGTGTGCTGTCGACCGTTCCCCGTCCGGCCACCAGGGACTTGCGGCCGGGACGTAGGTACTAGGACCTAGTGCCCAGAACGATACCCCATACGCCCCGTCCCGGGTACCCGTCGGGCCGCGGCGCGCCGCGCGGCCCGATCGGGCCGACGGGGGCAACCGACATATCGGCGTCACATGGGTCGACTAGGTTCAGGGCATGCTGCATCACGCCCCGCTCATCACGACGATCGCGGTGGGCCTGGTCGGGGCGTTCATCCTCGGCTTCATCGCGCAGAAGCTGCGCCTGTCCCCGATCGTCGGCTACCTGGCGGCGGGCCTGCTGATCGGCCCCCACACCCCCGGCTACGTCGGCGACGTGGAGCTGGCCACGCAGCTGTCGGAGATCGGCGTGATCCTGCTGATGTTCGGCGTGGGCCTGCACTTCTCCTTCCGCGAGCTGCTCGCCGTGCGCAAGATCGCCCTGCCGGGCGCGATCGCCCAGATGACGCTCGCGACGGCGCTGGGCACCGGCCTGGGCCTGTGGCTGGGGTGGGGGATCAGCGGGGCGCTGCTGTTCGGGCTCGCGCTGTCCGTCGCCTCCACGGTCGTGATGCTGCGGGCGCTCGAGGAGCGCCAGATGCTCGACACCCGCGCGGGGCACATCGCGGTCGGCTGGCTGATCGTCGAGGACCTCGCGATGGTGATCGCGCTCGTGGTCGTGCCCGTCCTCGCGGGCACCGACGGGGACCTGTCGCTCGGCGCACTCGCGGGGGAGCTCGCGATGACCGTCCTGCGGGTCGCCGCGTTCGTGGTGCTCATGCTCGTCGTGGGCCGGCGCGTCATCCCCTGGGCCCTCGCCCGCGTCGCGCACACGGGCTCGCGCGAGCTGTTCACGCTGGGCGTGCTGGCGATCGGGTTGGGCGTCGCGGTCGGGGCGGCGTGGCTGTTCGAGGTGTCCTTCGCGCTCGGGGCGTTCTTCGCGGGCATGATCCTGCGCGAGTCCGACCTCGCCCACCGCGCCGCCGAGGACTCCCTGCCGCTGCGCGACGCGTTCGCCGTGCTGTTCTTCGTCGCGGTCGGGATGCTGGTCGACCCGGCGATCGTGGTCGAGCACCCGTGGGCGCTGCTCGCGACCGTCGCGATCATCGTCGCGGGCAAGGCCGTGGTCGCCTTCGCCCTGGTGCGCATGATGCGCTACTCGCGATCGATGGCGCTCATGGTCGCCGCGTCGCTCGCGCAGATCGGCGAGTTCTCCTTCATCCTCGTGACGCTCGGGGCGGATCTCGAGGTGATGCCTCAGAGCGCTCAGGATCTGGTGCTCGCGGGAGCGATCATCTCGATCGTCCTCAATCCCCTGCTGTTCGCGTGGGCGTCGCGGGTCTACGCCCGCGCCAACCCCGAGGACGCGGACGACGCACCGATCCACGCGGAGGCGACCGGTCACGTGATCGTGGTCGGCTACGGGCGCGTCGGCGGGCGCGTGGCCCGCAGCCTGTGGGACCGGGGCGTGCCGGTCGTGGTGATCGACGACGACGAGACGCGGGTGGAGGCGATCCGCGAGCTCGGGCACGAGGCGGTGCTCGGCAACGCCGCGCGCGCCAAGGTCCTCCGTGCCGCCGGCATCGCCGATGCTCGTGCGGTGGTGATCGGCATCCCCGATCCGCTCAACGCGGGCGCGGTGGTCGCGGCGGCCCGCGGGCTGTCGCTCGACGCGGAGATCGTCGCCCGCGGGCACGGCTCGCGAGACGTCGGCTATCTCAGCGCGCAGGGCGCCACCGAGGTGCTCGTCGGCGTGCATGAGGTCGCCGACCTCATGGCCGCCCGGTACTGACGCGCCGCGGACCGGTCAGTCGGTGCCGCGCAGGACGCGGTTCCACGCGTTGGTGAGCGCCACCGTCTGCACGATCGCGCCGATCTGCGTCGAGTTGTACCAGTGCCCGGCGTCCACGCGGGCCTCGGGCTCGAGACCGCGCGGCGCATCGGTCAGCACCTCCGCGAGCCGGAGCGCCGCCTCCTCGCCGTCGGAGACCAGGCCCGCGCGCATGAGCCGCACGGGACGCGCGAGCGCGGCGATCACGTCGGGGCGCACACCCTCGAGCGTGAGCGACTCGGAATGCAGGCGGATCGAGTTGACGCATCCGTTGAGGTAGGACACCCGCAGGCGGAGCATGTCGCGCAGCCGGGGCTCCAGCTGGGCGCCCGCGCGCGCGTCGAGAGCCTCCAGCTCCTTGAGCACGTCCCCCGCCAGCGTCGCCCGCATAACGGGAGGCTACCGGCCCGATCGTGAAATCCCTCCAATCCGCGCCGGTGGGCCGCGCGAACCCGCCTCGTCAACACCTAGCAAGGAGGACAGCATGAAGGGCAGCATCAACCGCAGCATCGGCACGGCGTTCGGCGCCGTCTACGTCCTGGTCGGGCTTCTCGGCTTCACGGTCTCCGGGGGCCACGCCGCCGCCGGCCACGAGGGCGGCATGCTCCTCGGGATCTTCGAGGTCAACGTCACGCACAACGTGGCGCACCTGCTGATCGGCGCGGCCATGATCCTCGCGGCCCGGGCCTCGGTCAGCGCGTCGCGTGTCACGAACGGCGTGATCGGTGCCGCGTACCTGCTGCTGGCCGCGCTCGGGCCGTTCATCGGCGGCGATCACTCGCTCAACATCCTGGCGCTGAACTCGGCCGACAACGTGCTCCACGCCGCGTCCGCCGTGCTGCTGATCGGCATCGCCGTGGCCGCGGACCGCCGGGCCCGCGTCGAGGAGCCGGTCCGCGCCTGAGACCCCGGCCCGGGGCGCGTCGCTGAAGGGCGCCCCGGGCCGGCATGGTGGGATGGGAGCCCGCATGACCCCGAGGATCGACGACCGCGAGGAGGTGACGGTGGACCTGGATGCTCTGCTCGTCGCCGCCGGCCGCGGCGACGCTCGCGCCTTCGAGCGGCTGTACACGGAGCTGCTCCCCCAGGCCCACCGCCTCGCCCTGCGAACAGTCCGGGATCCGCAGCTGGCCGAGGACGTGACCCAGGAGGCGCTGGTCGAAGCCTGGCGTCGTGCGGCCTCGTTCGATCCCCGGCGCGCGACCGCGCGCTCCTGGGTGCTCATGATCACCCACCGCCGCGCCGTCGACCGCGTGCGCCGCGAGCAGCGCCAGCGGGTGCAGGCCGAGCACGAGGCGGCGACACTGGCATCGCCCGGCGCGGCGCCCGTCCCCCAGGACGCCGTGGTCGAGGACGACTACCGGGCCTGGCAGACCGACCGGGTGCGCACCGCGCTCGGACGGCTCTCCGCCCTGCAGCGCGAGGCCGTCGAGGCCGCCTTCTACGGCGGCCGCACGCACGCGGAGGTCGCCGACCATCTGGGCGTGCCGCTGGGCACGGCCAAGACCAGGATCCGCGACGGCCTGGGCCGCCTGCGCGATGCATTGGAGGGAGCGTGATGGACGTCCACGACCTGGCAGCCGGCTACGCGATCGGAGCCCTCGACCCCGAGGAGCTCCGCGACTTCGAGGCGCACCTCGACGCGTGCGCCCGATGCCGCGCCGAGCTGCGCTCGCTCGCGACAGCCGTCGAGGCGCTCGCCGAGACGCGGGACGATGCGGTGCCGGGCCCCTCGGCCGACCTCGCCTCCCGGATCGCCCGCGAGGTGCGGGACACGCCGCAGGCGCCGCGACCGGCATCGTCCCTTGCCGCGGCGCGACGGCGGCGCCCCGTCGCACGGGTGCTCGCCCTGGCCGCCGCCGTCCTGGTGGTGGCCGGCGTGGGCGTCGTCTCGCTGCTCCAGGGCCTCGGCACCGACGGCTCGACCATCACCGACTACGAGCGGATCCGGGCCGCGGGCGATCGCGAGGATCTGACGCTCGGGCTCGGCGAGGCGACGGTCTGGATCTCGCATGCCGTGGGCGGCGAGGAGGCGGACGGCGTCGCGATCGACGGCTCGCTCCCCGCGCTGGGCGACGACCTCACCTACCAGGTGTGGGTGGTGCCGGCCGACGGCGGCGCACCCGTGCCCGGGCCGGTGCTGCGGCCCACGCCCGACGGCACCTACGCATCGTCCTGGATCACGCCGCTCGGCGGCGCCGCCGCGGTGGCCGTGTCCGTCGAGCCGTGGGACCCCGACCGGCCCGAGGAGGGCTCCACCACGCCCACGGAGGTGGTGGCGGCCGTCGAGCTCTAGCCGACCGCCGCATCGTCCCGGCTCTGGAAGAATGTCCCCCATGACTTCTCGCATCCCTGACAAGGCGACCGTCGACGGCCTCGAGGACCGCTGGAACGAGTCGTGGGAGGCCGCCGGGACCTACCGGTTCGACGAGTCGGCCACCCGTGAGCAGGTCTACTCGATCGACACCCCTCCGCCGACCGTCTCCGGGTCGCTGCACGTGGGTCACGTGTTCTCATACACGCACACCGACGTGGTCGCGCGCTACCAGCGCATGCAGGGCCGCGAGGTCTTCTACCCGATGGGCTGGGACGACAACGGCCTGCCGACCGAGCGCCGCGTGCAGAACTACTACGGCGTGCGCTGCGACCCGACGCTGCCGTACGTGGACGGCTACGAGCCGCCGTTCGCGGGTGGTGAGGGCAAGTCGGTCAAGGCCGCGGACCAGCAGCCGATCTCCCGTCGCAACTTCGTCGAGCTGTGCGAACGCCTCACCGCCGAGGACGAGAAGCAGTTCGAGGCGCTGTGGCGCCACCTGGGCCTGTCCGTGGACTGGTCGCGCACCTACCAGACCATCTCCCCGTCCTCGCAGGCCGTGGCGCAGCAGGCGTTCCTGCGCGGGCTCGGCCGCGGCGAGTGCTACCAGGCCGAGGCGCCCACGCTGTGGGACGTGACGTTCCGCACGGCCGTCGCGCAGGCCGAGCTCGAGGACCGCGAGCGGCCCGGCGCGTACCACCGCCTCGCCTTCGAGCCCGCGGCCGACATGGAGGAGGCCACGGGCTCCTTCGGGACCGTCTGGATCGAGACCACCCGCCCGGAGCTGCTGCCCGCATGCGTGGCGCTGGTCGCGCACCCGGACGACGAGCGCTACCAGGGGCTGTTCGGCACCCATGTACGGACCCCGCTGTTCGGCGTCGAGGTCCCCGTGGTGCCGCACCACCTGGCGCAGCCCGACAAGGGCTCCGGCATCGCGATGATCTGCACCTTCGGCGACATCACCGACGTGACGTGGTGGCGCGAGCTCAAGCTGCCGACGCGTCCGGTGCTCGGCTGGGACGGCCGGGTGCTCCCCGAGGCGCCGGCGGGGATCTCCTCCCCCGAGGGGCTCGCCGCGTACGGCGAGATCGCCGGGATGACCGTGTTCTCCGCCCAGAAGCGGATCGTCGAGATGCTGGTCGAGCAGGGCCTCATGGAGGGCGAGCCGCGCCCGATCAGCCACCCGGTGAAGTTCTTCGAGAAGGGCGACAAGCCGCTCGAGATCGTGACCACCCGGCAGTGGTACATCCGCAACGGCGGCACCGACGCCGCGCTCAACGACGCGCTGGTCGCGCGCGGCGCGGAGCTCGACTTCGTGCCCGACTTCATGCGCGTGCGCTACGAGAACTGGGTGAAGGGACTCACGGGCGACTGGCTGATCTCGCGCCAGCGCTTCTTCGGCGTGCCGATCCCGGTCTGGTACCCGGTGCTCGCGGACGGCTCGCCCGACTACGACAACCCGATCGTGCCGTCCGAGGACGCGCTCCCGGTGGACCCGTCGGCCGACGTTCCGTCCGGCTACACCGCCGATCAGCGCGACGTGCCCGGCGGCTTCACGGGCGAGAAGGACATCATGGACACGTGGGCGACGTCGTCGCTCACCCCGCAGATCGTGTGCGGCTGGCGCGACAACCCCGCGCTCTTCGCCGCGACGTTCCCCATGGACCTGCGCCCGCAGGGCCAGGACATCATCCGCACCTGGCTGTTCTCCACGGTGGTGCGCTCGCACGCCGAGCACGGCACCCTGCCGTGGAAGCACGCGGCGATCTCCGGCTGGATCCTCGATCCCGACCGCAAGAAGATGTCGAAGTCGAAGGGCAACGTGGTGACCCCGATGGGACTGCTCGAGTCGCACGGCTCGGACGCGGTCCGCTACTGGGCCGCCGCGGCACGCCTGGGCACCGACGCCGCGTTCGACGAGGGCCAGATGAAGATCGGCCGCCGCCTCGCGATGAAGGTGCTGAACGCGTCGAAGTTCGTGCTGGGCGCGTCCGGCGTCGCGACCGCCGCGGGTTCCTCGCTCGCCGAGGGCGTGTCCGCGGCCGCCGCCGTCACCGCCAAGCCGGTGACCGAGGCCCTCGACGCCGCGATGCTGTCCGCGCTGGCTGACGTCGTGGACGCCGCGACGGCCGCGCTCGACAACTACGACCACACGAAGGCCCTCGAGGTCGCCGAGACCCTGTTCTGGACGTTCTGCGACGACTACCTCGAGCTGGTGAAGACCCGCGCGTACGACGGCGCCGCGCCCGGCGAGGCCATCGACCCGTTCGCGCCGTGCTCCGAAGGCGCCGCGTCCGCTCGCGCCACGCTGGTGACCGCGCTGGGCGTGTTCCTGCGCCTGTTCGCGCCGGTGCTGCCGTTCGCGACCGAGGAGGTCTGGAGCTGGTACCAGGAGGGCTCGGTGCACCGCGCCGCGTGGCCCGTCTCGGCGCCGGTGCGGGCCGCCGCCGACTCGACGTCGGGGGGCGCGCCGCTGCTGGCCGCCGCCGGCGAGGCACTCTCGGTGCTCCGCAAGGTGAAGTCCGAGGCGAAGGTGTCGCAGCGCACCGAGATCGAGTCGATCGACCTGCTGGTGCCCGAGGCGAAGGTCGCGTTCGTGCGGGCGGCGGAGCCCGACCTGCTCGCGGCCGGCCGGGTGCGGACCATGCAGATCGTGGACGCGGTCGCGGCGCTTGAGCCGGGCGTGGACGGTGAGGCGCCGGAGGACGGCTCGGTCGACGAGATCGCGGATCCGACGGTGATGCGGACGGAGAACGCGGCTCTGGTCACGGAGGCTTGACCCCCCGCCCCTCGGGACGGTCAGCGTCGCATTCCGCCGATCGCTGACCGCTGCGGGGCGCTGTCTGTCGTACGCCTGACCGCGAGCACGTCTCTCACCACCGACCGGCACCACTGCGGCCGCTCGGTGATGTCCGCGTAGGTCAGCCGCACGGTGAGGATGCCCATGCTTGCGAGGATCGCGTCCCGCCGGACGTCGCGTTGACGCTGGTACGGGGTCGAGTGATAGGCGGCGCCGTCGAGCTCCACAGCAGTCATGGTCGCCGCGTCGTACATGTCGATCCGGAACAGCTCGCCACGCACCCGCACGCGGTGCTGGCGGACCAGCTGCCCGAACTCCCTCGTGTTGAAGACCCTCCGCGCACCGTGCTCCTCGAGATGGCTCTCCGCTCCCCGCGCCGCAGCCTCGATGCGGGCGAGCAGCTCTCGACGTGACCTGCACCGAGGCACGCGGGCGAGCGTGGCAGCGAGCCGGTCAGGCGTGGTCGCACGCGTCGCGATCGCCCGGTACACCACCCGCCCCCGGCTGTCTCGTGGCAGCGTGCCGAACCCGAGGACGATCGCCAGGTCACGGGAGACCAGCGTCAGGGACCCGACGCGACCCGCCGTGAGGTTCCAGGTCACGCGTCGGACCCGCACCCACTCGGGACCCCGTGGCCGGTCCGTGTGGGGAACCACCAGGTCGATCTGCGACGGCGGCGCATCGATCAGGCCCCACACGAACAGCGCGGCCGCGCCCGAGAGCGCCGCGTTCGCGCCGGCCCACAACAGGGCCGCATCCGCACGGGCGACGAATGAATCGGCGTGCAAGCTCGAGACGTACGCGTCCGGGAGCAGCCTCACGACCTCGCCGCGCTCGATCGCCGTGCGTGCACGCCGCTCCGAGGACATCGCGACCAGCTCTGCGAGCCGGAAGGCGCGAGGTTCGCGCGCGAGCCGCGCCGCCATCGCCTCGCCGGGCTGCAGCACCGGTATCGGCCTGAGGTGCGTCATGCACTCGTTGTAGGTCAGCCCGGTCGTCATGAGCGGGGGCCGACACCGCCTGGGGATCGGACCGGGGCTCGCTCACGCCTGGGGAAACCGAAGCGACGTCGGTGGGTGTCCCCCTTCAGGCGGCAACCTGCCGCAACCGTCCCTGGTTGTCCCCTGGTGAGAGGGTGCGGGTGCGGGTCAGGCCGCGCCGGCCTCCAGGTCGCGGCCCTCGAACGTCGGCTCGCCGCGCCTCAGCACCGTCGCCTCCGTCACCACCACGCGGGAGATGTCGTCGCGGCCGGGGACCTCGAACATGGTGTCCTGGAGGACCTCCTCCATGATCGCCCGCAGGCCGCGCGCGCCCGTGCCGCGCTCGAGCGCCTGCTCGGCGATCGCGCGCACTGCGGCCGGCTCGAACTCGAGCTCGACGTTGTCGAGGTCGAACATCCGCTGGTACTGCTTCACCAGCGCGTTCTTGGGCTCGGTGAGGATCGAGACCATCGCATCGACGTCCAGCGGCGACACCGTGGCGATCACGGGCATCCGGCCGATGAACTCGGGGATCAGCCCGAACTTGTGCAGGTCGGACGGCGTGACCTGAGAGAACAGGTCGGTGTTGTCCGCCTCCTTGAGCGTCGACCCGAAGCCGATGCCCTTGCGGCCCACACGCGCCGAGATGATCTCCTCGAGACCCGCGAACGCCCCGCCGAGGATGAACAGCACGTCGGTGGTGTCGATCTGGATGAACTCCTGGTGCGGGTGCTTGCGCCCGCCCTGCGGCGGCACCGACGCCACGGAGCCCTCGAGTATCTTGAGCAGCGCCTGCTGCACGCCCTCGCCGGACACGTCGCGGGTGATCGACGGGTTCTCCGCCTTGCGGGCGACCTTGTCGATCTCGTCGATGTAGATGATCCCCCGCTGCGCCTTGTCGACGTCGTAGTCAGCCGACTGCAGCAGCTTCAGCAGGATGTTCTCGACGTCCTCGCCCACATAGCCGGCCTCGGTCAGCGCGGTGGCGTCGGCGATCGCGAACGGCACGTTCAGCATCTTCGCGAGGGTCTGCGCGAGGTAGGTCTTGCCGGTGCCGGTGGGACCGATGAACAGCACGTTGGACTTGGCGATCTCGATCTGGTCGTCGTCCGCCTTGGTGCGGGTCTCGCCGGCGCGGACGCGCTTGTAGTGGTTGTACACCGCGACGGACAGCGCCCGCTTCGCCTGGTCCTGGCCCACGATGTACTGCTCGAGGAAGTCGTAGATCTCGCGCGGCTTGGGCAGCTCGGTGAGCTCGGCCTCGACCTGCTCGGCGAACTCCTCCTCGATGATCTCGTTGCACTCGTCGCAGATGTACACGCCACCGCCCGCGATGAGCTTGCGCACCTGCTTCTGCGTCTTGCCACAGAACGAGCACTTCAGCAGGTCGCCGCTGTCCGCGGGTCGATTCATCGGGAGTCTCCTCTCACGCCCCTCCAGGCTACCCAGGCGGTGTGACACGCGCGGGGCGGCGCGCCGGTCCGTCGGGCCCGGAATCCGCCTAGCAGGAAGGACACCAAGCAAGTCAGCCGAATCGTGACCTCCCCGACACGGCCCGGAAACGCGCCGAGGGGCTCCGGCGCGTGCCGGAGCCCCTCGGACGGGACGATGCGCGGGTCAGGCGGGCGGCGCGGCCACCGCGGTCGCGCCCTTGCGCGACTCGAGGACCACGTCGACCAGGCCGTACTCCTTGGCCTGCTCGGCCGAGAGGAACGTGTCGCGCTCGATGTCCTCGCGGACCTTCTCCGGGGTCTGGCCGGAGTGGTAGGCGAGCGTGTTCTCGAGCCACTCGCGCATGCGGAGCATCTCCTCCGCGTAGATCTCGATGTCCGAGGCCTGGGCGCGGGCGCCGCCCTCGATGCGCGGCTGGTGGATCATCACGCGGGCGTTGGGCAGCGCGAGGCGCTTGCCGGGCGTGCCCGCCGCGAGCAGCACCGCCGCCGCGGACGCCGCCTGACCCAGGCACACGGTCTGGATCTCGGGCTTGACGTACTGCATCGTGTCGTAGATCGCGGTCAGCGCGGTCTGCGAGCCGCCGGGCGAGTTGATGTACAGCGTGATCAGGCGGTCCGGGTCCTGCGACTCGAGCACCAGCAGCTGCGCCATCACGTCGTCAGCCGACGCGTCGTCGATCTGCACGCCGAGGAAGATGATGCGGTCCTCGAACAGCTTGGCGTAGGGGTCCTGACGCTTGAAGCCGTAGGCGGTCCGCTCCTCGAACTGCGGAAGGATGTATCGCGACGAGGGGGCGTCGTACGCCCCGCCGCCGAACGTGCCGGCCGTGCGTCCGGCCGCCTGGAACGCGCGCTGGATCTCGCTCACGCCTTGCCTCCCTGGGACTTGTCGCCGGCCTCGGCCGCGTGCTTGATGACCTTGTCGACGAAGCCGTACTCGAGCGCCTCGTCCGCGGTGAACCACCGGTCGCGGTCGGCGTCCTTGGTGATCTCCGCGACGGTCTTGCCGGTCTGCTCGGCGGTCAGCGAGGCGAGCGTCTTCTTCATGTGCATGATGAGCTCGGCGTTGATGCGGATGTCCGTCGCAGTGCCGTAGATGCCGCCGGAGGGCTGGTGCATCATCACGCGGGCGTGGGGCGTCGCGAAGCGCTTGCCGGGAGCACCGGAGCTCAGCAGGAACTGGCCCATCGACGCCGCCATGCCCATCGCCACGGTCGCGACATCGGGCTTGATGTACTGCATCGTGTCGTAGATCGCCATGCCCGCCGTGATCGAGCCGCCAGGGCTGTTGATGTAGAGGTAGATGTCCTGGTCCGGGTCCTCGGCAGCCAGCAGCATCATCTGCGCGCAGATGGCGTTCGCGTTGTCGTCGCGCACCTCGTCGCCCAGCCAGATGATCCGCTCCCGCAGCAGCCGGTTGAAGATCGAGTCGTTCAAGGCCATCCCGGGCCCGTCGCCTCGTGCGGTGATGTGGTCCACGCCTCTCCTCCTGTCGTGCGTCCTGCTCGACACTAACGCGACACGAGGACACCCCCATGCCGTTTGACCCCCGTTTTCGCTACGGGGGGAACGATGCGCGGGCCGGGCATGCGGGGCCGCACCGGCGGGACTACCGTGGAGATGAGGTCCCCAGAGGCGCTGGCCGAAGGAGGGCATCATGAGCACCTCAGCCGAGACTCCGACCCCGCAGCGAGACGTCGCGGCGGCACCGTCCCCGGCGCCTCCGCCCCACGCGACCGCGCCGCCCGGCCCCTATCCCCCGCCGCCGTGGCGCGCGAAGAACTGGATGGGCGTCACCTCGCTCGTGCTGTCGCTGGTAGGTCTCGTCACGGGCGTCACCGCCATCGCCGGCATCGTCTTCGGGCACCTGAGCCTCAACGCCGTCGCCCACGGCGAGGCGGACAACCGCAGCGTGGGCCTCGCGGGACTGGTCCTCGGGTACATCCTGCTGGGCCTGAGCATCGTCATCCTCGTGGTCGTGTTCGGCTTCGTCGGCTGGGTCGTGTCCCAATGCGCCGGGCCCGATCCCGCGTCCTGGTGCACCACCCCGTAGCCGCCTCTGCGGCACCGCCAGGGTGAACCCCGAGGTCCGACCCCGCTCGGATCCACCGACGGGACGATGCGCGGCGCACCGCCGCGCAATAGCCTGGAGGCGTCCGGCACCCGAGCACCGAGGAGGGGACGTGTCGACCCAGGACCAGAACCCGAACCCCCAGGACCCCACGGGGTCCGGGGCGTATCAGCCCGAGCCGAGCGGCGAGGCCGCTCCGGCCGACCCGTACGCGCAGCCGCCCGCCGCGCCGTACGGCCAGCAGCCCGGCACCACGCCCCCGCCGCCGCCCGGCTCGACACCCCCGCCCCCGCCGGGGTACGGCGCCCCCCAGTACGCGGCACCGCCGGCGTACGGCGCCCCGCAGTACGCCGCGGCGCCCATGACCACGCCGTACCCGAAGAACTGGATGAACACCACGGGCATGGTGCTCTCCCTGCTCGGCCTCATCACGGGCATCACGGCGATCGCCGGCGTCATCTTCGGCCACCTGGGCCTGGCGGCGGTCAAGCGCGGCGAGGCCGACAACCGTGGCCAGGGCGTCGCCGCCCTGGTGATCGGCTACATCCTGATCGTGCTGGGCATCGTCGCCACCATCGCGATCATCGCCTTCGCCGGCTGGTTCGTGAACGAGTGCGGCGGCGACAACCCCGCCAGCTGGTGCACCGACCTCGACAGCCAGTAGCGGCGCCCGCACCGCGGACAGCACAGCGCCCCGGCCACCTCACGGTGACCGGGGCGCTGTCGCGTCTGCGGCTGGTTACGCCTCGGCGGTCTCGGCGGCGGCCTCCTCGGCCTCCTCCGACTTCTCGTCCTCGATCGAGCCGATCACGGCGGACAGGTCCACCGCGGCACCCGCGGTGTCGACCACGGTTGCACGGCGCAGCGCGAAGGCGGTGGCCTTCGAGCGGGCGACCTCGGCGACCATCGCGGGGATCTGGCCGGCCTGCTCCACCTGCTGGATGAAGGTGCCCGGGTCCATGCCGTACTGGCGCGACGAGTTGATCAGGTAGTCGAGGAGCTCCGACTGCTCGACCTCGATGTCCAGGTCGTCCGCGAGCTGGTCGAGCAGGATCTGCGTGCGCAGGGCCTTGGTCGCCTCCTCGGTGACCTCGGCGCGGTGCTCGTCGTCCTCGAGGCGGTTCTCGTTCTCGAGGTGGTTGTGGACCTCGGTCTCGATGACCTTCTTGGGGAGCTCGAACTCGGTGGCCTCGGTCAGCTTCTCGAGGAGCTGCTCGCGGGCCTCCATGGCCTGGTTGTTCGTCTTGATGCGCGCGGCCTGCTCGGTGAGGTCCTCGCGGAGCTCCTCGATGGTGTCGAACTCGGAGGCGAGCTGCGCGAAGTCGTCGTCGGCCGCGGGGAGCTCGCGGGCCTTCACCGCGGTCACCGTGACGGTGATCTGGGCGGTCTCGCCGGCGTGGTCGCCCGCGGCGAGCGGGCCCTCGTAGGTGGTGGTCTCGTCGGCGGACAGGCCGGTGATCGCCTCGTCGATGCCCGCGAGCATGTTGCCCGCACCGATCTGGTACGAGGTGCCCTGGACCGAGTCGATGGTCTCGCCGTCGATCACGGCGGTGAGGTCGATGGTGACGAAGTCGCCATCGGCGGCCGGGCGGTCGACCGAGACCAGGGTGCCGAAGCGCTCGCGGAGCGCGTCGAGGCGCTCGTTGACGTCCTCGTCGGAGACGGCGACCGGCTCGACCTCGATGGTGAGGTCGGCGGCGGCGGGCAGGGTCACCTCGGGGCGGACCTCGACCACGGCGGTGAACTCGAGGCCCTCGTCGCCGGCGACCACACCGGGGATCTTGGTGACCTCGACCTCGGGCTGGCCGAAGGGGCGGATGCCCGACTCCTTGACGGCCTCCGAGTACCAGCCGGGCAGGCCGTCGTTGACGGCGTGCTCGATGATCGCGCCCTTGCCCACGCGCTGCTCCAGCACCTTCGCCGGGACCTTGCCCTTGCGGAAGCCGGGGATCTGCACCTGCTTGCCCACGTGCTCGTAGGCGTGCTCCATGGAGGGCTTGAGGTCCTCCTCGGTGAGGTTGACCGTCAGCTTGACGGTCGTGGCGTCGATCTTCTCGAGGGCGCTGGTCACTGCTACTCCTGAATGGTGGGGTGTGGGGCCCGCGGGTGCTCCGTCGGCTCCCGGTGGTCGGGCAACCCCACAAGCGTACCCGCCATACGCGAACGACCCAATTCGAACCGGACGATGCCCGGGAGCCTCGCGCACGAGTCGTCGCCTTGACATTTGTACATCAGCCACTTAAATAAGTTGCTTATGGAAAACCGTCGCCGCGTGATCGTCGAGCTCGTCGCCCAGACCCAGCGCCTGACCCGTCTCGCCGCGCAGGCCACGGGCAACTCCACGCCCGCGTCGTCGTGGCGCCTGCTGTCGATCCTCGACCGCGAGGGGCCCCAGCGCATCGGCACCCTCGCGGCCGCCGTGCGCGTGAGCCAGCCGGCGCTCACCCAGATCGCCCAGCAGCTGACCGAGCAGGGCCTCGTCGTGAAGGGGCCCGACCCTGACGACGCACGCGCCGCCATCCTCACCCTCACGGATGAGGGCCGCGTCGCGATCGCCGACTGGCGTGCCGAGCTCGGCGGCGCCCTCTCCCCCTACTTCTCCGGACTCGACGCCGACGCGTGGGAGCACCTCGCCGCGACCGTCGAGATCCTCACCGCTCTCGACAAGGAGTCCCTATGAGCCGCTCCCCCGCCACCTCCAGCCTGCTGCACCAGCCCCGCGCGGTCTGGGCCGTCGCGTTCGCCGCGGTCATCGCCTTCATGGGCATCGGCCTGGTCGACCCGATCCTCCCCGCCATCTCCGCGCAGCTCGACGCGAGCCCCACGCAGGCGGAGCTGCTGTTCACCTCGTACCTGCTGGTCACCGGGCTCGCGATGCTGGTGACCAGCTGGGTGTCTGGACGGATCGGCGCGCGCCGGACGCTGCTCATCGGGCTAGGGCTGGTGGTGGTGTTCGCCGCCTGCGCGGGCGCCGCGGGAGACGTGAACACCATCATCGGGCTGCGCGCCGGCTGGGGCCTGGGCAACGCGCTGTTCATCTCGACGGCGCTCGCCACCATCGTCGGCGCGGCAGCCGGCGGCGCCGGGAACGCGATCATCCTCTACGAGGCCGCGCTGGGGCTCGGCATCGCGATCGGCCCGCTGCTCGGCGGGTTGCTGGGCGAGGTCAGCTGGCGCGCCCCGTTCTTCGGCACGGCGGCGTTGATGGCGATCGCGTTCGTCGCGCTGCTCGTGATGCTCAGGGACGACACCACCCCGCGGGTCCGGGTGCCGCTGCGCGCGCCGTTCTCGGCGCTGCGCCGCGAGCGGGGCCTGCGCCGCCTCGCGGTGACCGCGGTGCTGTACAACATCGGCTTCTTCACCCTGCTCGCGTACACGCCCTTCCCCCTGGGCTTCGGCGCCATCGAGCTGGGGCTGACGTTCTTCGGGTGGGGCGTGGGCGTGGCCGTCACGTCGGTGTGGGTGGCACCCCTCCTGACCGCGCGCTACCGCCGCACCAGCGTGCTCGCCGTCACGCTCGCCCTCCTCTCCGCGGACCTCCTCGCGGCGGCGGCGGCCGTCGGCTCGCCGGCGGCGCTCGTGGTCTGCGTGGTGGTCGGCGGCCTGCTGCTGGGCGTGCTCAACACGGTCTTCACCGAGGCCGTCATGGAGGCCACCGACCTCCCCCGCACGGTCGCCTCCTCCGCTTACTCGTCGGTGCGCTTCCTCGGCGGAGCGGTCGCGCCGCCGCTCGCGGCCTGGCTGGCGTCGCAGGCGGGCGACTGGCTGCCCTACACGGTCGCGGCCGCGGCCGTCCTCGCCGGCGCGATCGTGGTGCGCGCCTCCCGTGACCTGCTCGCACGCGTCGACGCGCACCTCGCCGAGAGCCCCGCGGTCGAGGCCGTCGCGATCTCCGTGGGCGATGCCGCGTAGCGCCGCTCAGGAATCGAGCTCCGGCAGGGGTCCGACCTCGCCGCGCGGGTCGCGCTCGAGCACGAAGTAGTAGGGACGGCCGTCGTCGAGGGCGCCCCGCCCGGCCATCACGCCGAGCAGCGTGTCCGCGTCGACGCGCACGAAGTGGTCGTGGAGGGGGCGCGCGTCGTAGCTCATGGTCGCCGTGACCTTCCCACGGTGCGCGGCGTCGGCGAGCCACGCCCCGGCGCCGCCCGCGAGCGTGGAGGCGGACCGGAGCTCCCCGTGCTCGTCGCGCACCACCAGCGGCTGCACGGTCTCGGCGTCGATGAAGTTCTTGCCGTACCAGCGCGACCGCACCAGCAACTGCTGGGTGCGATGCCCGGTGTCGATGCCGGCGCCGTGCCAGAGGCCTCGCAGGTCGTCGGCGCGCACCGGCGGGAGCAGGTCCCACAGCATCGCGAGCTCGTCGGCCTCGCCCGCGCCGGAGGCGGCGATCCGTCTGACCCGGTCCGCGGCGGTCGCCGTGCGGGGACGTCGTGCGGGCGGCACCGACTCGTCGCCGAGCAGGAGCACGGCCTTGACGGCGCGCCCGACGCGCGCGGCGCCCACCGCATCGTCCACCCGCTCGAAGCGGAACGGCACCACCAGCCGTTCGAGCGGCAGCAGACCCGCCCTCCACATCGCGACCAGGAGCGGGATGGTCGCGTCGGGCATCGCGTCCCCCTCGATCACTCCGACCAGGGTGCGGCCCCACAGGAGGGCCGTCTGGCTCACCGTCACCCGGTTCGCCCCCGGCCGCAGGGCGACGGTGGCGCACACGCCCGGCGACGCGAGCCCACCGAGCGCGGCGTCGAGCGAGTCCTGGGTGCCGACCGTGTCGATCGCGAGGTCGTGCGCCGCGGCCCGTGGGTCGAACGCGTCGGGCGCGACCACCAGGTCCGCGCCCAGGTCGATCGCGAGCGCGCGGCGCGCGACGTCCGGCTCGACCACCGTGATGGTCGCGCATCCGAGCGCGCGCGCCACCATCACCGCCGACAGCCCCACGGTGCCGGCGCCCATCACGAGCAGCGAGTCGCGGTCAGTGGGCCGGAGGACGCGGAGCACCGTGCCCGCGCCGGTGAGCACGCCGCAGCCGAGCGGCGCCGCGAGCGCGAACGGGATGTGATCCCCGATCCGCACCACGTTGGTCTCGCGCGCGATCGCGTGCGTGGCCCAGGACGACTGCGCCATCCAGGCGGCGGCCACCGGCTCCCCGGCGGAGTCGCGCAGCGTGGGCGAGCCGTCGGCGCGGGCGCCCAGGTAGTTGCGCGCCGCGAACTCCTCGCACGACGCCGGATGCCCGTCGCGGCAGCGTCGACAGGCCCCGCACGAGTCGAAGGTCAGCACCACACGGTCTCCCGGCGCCACGCGGGTCACGCCCGATCCCACCTCGACCACCGTGCCGGCGCCCTCGTGGCCGAACACCGCGGGGAACGAGTAGCCGACGCCCCCGTCGAGCGCGGTCAGATCCGTGTGGCAGACGCCCGACGCGGCGACCGCGACCAGCACCTCGTCCGCACGGAGCGCATCGAGCCGCACCTCGGCGATCTCGGGGGCGCCACCCGGCTCCCGCACGGTGGCGGCGAGCGCCACCACCGGCGGCGCGGAGGCATCGATGCTCATCCCGCATCCCTTCGTACGACGCTGTACCGCGCCCGGGACGCGGGCGCGAGGACGCCCTCAGTCTGCCGCGCCGAGGCGCGGTTGTCACGCATTTTGTTAATCGAGATTCACATGCTGGCCGGCGCCGACGGCGCGGCGAGCGCACGCCCCTACAGGAACTCGAGCGGGTCGAAGTCCTCGATCGGGATGATCCGCACGCGCGGCAGCGGCTCGTTGAAGGCATGGATGTCGTACTCCATGTCGAAGAACTCGAGGCCCTGCGACTGGAGCTGGATGAAGCCGTTGTTGCGGAACTCCACGAACCCGGCGACGCCCACGCGGCGGCCGTCGAGGAGCTCGTCGACGTGGTCCACGAAGTCGCCGTCGTTGCTCACCAGCAGCACATCCGCGTCGCGCTCCGCGAGCGCGTCGAGGGTGCGCTGGATCGCGATGTCCACGACCTTCTCCCCCGCCGAACCCGACAGCGGCACGGGACGGAAGCCGATCGCCAGGAGCGCCTGCACGAACGTCATGGGCAGCTCGTTGTTCGCCGCGAGGAAGAACAGCCCCTGCGCGGGCTGGCCCCAGCGCTGCTCGATGTGTCGCAGCACCCTCTCCCACCGCGGCCGCTCCTCGGGCTTGGGGCGGCGGCCCAGGATCGAGGTGCCGAGCGTGGCGTCGATGTTCTCGCCATCGACCAGGACGTACGTGAGCCGCGAGGAGTCTGCCATGCGATGAGACTACGGCGCCGGTAGCGTGACCGCATGACCCAGCCGCGCATCGTCCCTGCGAATCTGGCGTCAGCCGCCGATCTCGACCTGGTGATGCGCGAGGGCGGCGACGCGAACGGCTGCCGCTGCCAGTGGTTCAAGCTGGCCCAGCGGGACTGGAAGGCGACCGGCCGCGAGGCGCGCGCGGCGACCCTGGAGGAGCAGGCCGGCTGCGGGCGGCCCGACGCGCCCACGTCCGGGCTGCTGGCCTACGTCGGCGGCGAGCCCGCCGCGTGGGTCGCGGTCGAGCCGCGGACGGCCTATCCGCGGCTGCGCACGGCGCGGATCCCGTGGAGCGGGCGCGACGAGGACCGGGACGATGCCGACGTGTGGGCGATCACGTGCTTCGTGGTGAGGAAAGGCTTCCGGGGCCGGGGCCTCGCGAAGGCGCTCGCCGTCGCCGCGGTCGAGCACGCGCGCCAGGGCGGCGCGACGGCCGTCGAGGGCTACCCGCAGGCGGGCGACGCCACCGTGTCCGACCTGTTCGTCGGGTCGATCGGGATCTTCGCGTCGGCCGGGCTCGACGTGGTGTCGCGACCCACGCCTGCGCGGGCCGTCATGCGGCTCGAGCTCGCCTGAACGCCCGGTCAGGCGACCCGGTCGCGGACCTTCCGCCCCGCCAGGGGCATGCGGAACAGCGGCGCGAGCAGGCACACGTCGAGCAGCCCGACCAGGATGAACACCGCGCCCGGCGCGATGAGCCAGAGCCAGGCACCGCCGAGCGACACCGCGACCACGACGAGCGCGACGCCCGCGAGCGAGCGGGTCCACCGTCCTGCGGTCGAGCTCATGAAGCGTACGAATCCCATGGGAGCCTCCTTCGGTTCACTTCGGAGCGTATACCCCATCGGGTATTCCGGAGCCGGAACCTCAGGCCTCCGCGTACTTCGCCTCGAGCCGCTCCTTGGTGGCCGCGCGCCAGACCTTGATGCCGGCGTCGGCGTTGAGATAGGCGATGCCGATCCCGACGATGATGTCGGGCCAGCCCGACACCCACGCGAGCGCGACCAGGGCCGCCGCGATCACCGCGACGTTCGCGAGCGCATCGTTCCTCGCCGAGAGCCACGCGGCGCGCGCCAGCGATCCGCCGTGGTGACGATGCCGGGCGAGGATCGCCGCGGCGGTGAGGTTGGCGATCAGCGCGCCGAGCGCCGCGAGCGACATGGGCACCGTGTCGGGGCGCGTGGGGTCCATGATCTTGATCACCGCGGTGACCAGCGTGAACACGGATGGGATGAAGATGATGACCGCGAGCACGTGGCCCACGTTCGCGCGCCGGCGGAGCGACCACGTGAACGCGAAGAAGATGAGCAGGTTGAGCGCGGCGTCCTCGAGGAAGTCGACCGAGTCGGCGACCAGCGAGACCGAGCCGATCAGCTGGGACACGGTGAACTCGACGATCCCGTAGCCCAGGTTGATGAGCGCCACGGCCATGACGGCCCGGCGGAGCGCTGCGACGTTGGTCATGGGAGCATCGTCGCAGGTCCCACCGACGCCGAGGAGCACCATGACCGTCGCCGCGCTCGTCCTGGCCGCGCTCGCCGCCGCCAGCCACGTGTACATCTGGTGGCTCGAGTCCGTCACCTGGATGACGCCGCGGACGCGGGCGGTGTTCGGGATCGCGTCGGAGGACGATGCGCGGGTCACCCGGGGACTGGCGTTCAACCAGGGGTTCTACAACCTCTTCCTCGCGGTGGTGACGGCGGTCGGCATCGTCCTTCTCTGGACGGGGTCCGAGGCCGCCGGGGCCGCGCTCGTGTACGCGGGCTGCGGCTCGATGGCGGCCGCCGCGGCGGTGCTCCTGGCGTCGGGCGGGCGGACCTACAGCCGCGCGGCCGCCGTGCAGGGGGCGCTGCCGGCGCTCGCGCTGATCCTGCTCACCGTCGGCCTCCTCGCGGGCTGAGGCCGCAGGCTCAGGAGGCCGCGCGGTACTGCCGGACGAGCTCCTCGACCCCGCCGCTCCACGGTTCGCCGTGCCCCGGCAGCACCCAGTCCACGTCGAGCCCCGCGAGCGCGTCCAGGGAGGACGCCGCCTGAGCCGGGGCGTCCGTGAACGGGGCAGGAGCCGGTCCCTCAGCGCCCGTGAGCACGTGGCGGGTCGTGAGCGCATCCCCGACCATGACGGCGCGCGCACGGGGGAAGTGGAGGGCGACGGATCCGGGCGAGTGCCCGGGCATCCCGATCACCCGGGGATCGCCGGGCACGTCCAGCACCTCGCCCGCCTCGAAGGTCGCGACCTCGGTGAGCGGGGCGGCGCGCAGCCCGCCCCGACGCGCCGCGTACGCGAGGAATCGGAGCGCTGGCCCCAGGCGCCAGCTTCCCCACGGCGTCGACGGCTTGCCCTCACCACGCGCCCGGCCCGCGTCCGCGCCATGCACCAGCACCGGGATCCCGTGATCCCGGCGCAGGCGCTCGGCGAAGCCGATGTGGTCCTCGTCGCCGTGGGTGAGCACCACCGCGCGGATGTCGGACACCTCGCACCCCATGGCTCCGAGCTCGGCCACGAGCTCGCGCCACTGTCCCGGAAGGCCTGCGTCGACCAGCGTCAGCCCGGACGTGTCCTCGACCAGGTAGCAGGCGACGATCTCGTTGCCGATCCGGTGCAGCCCATCCGCGATCCTCATCGCGTCACCGCCTCGGCCGCCGCGAGCGTGTCGGGCGCGCCGAGCACTCCGAGCACGACCGTGTTCGCGACGACCGCGACGGCGTAGGCGACGGCGAGCCCCGGCGCGCCCGCGATCGCCAGCGCGACCGCGGCGAGGAGGAGGATGCCGGAGCCCAGCCGCTGGCGCGTCTCCTGCGACAGGCCGGTGCGGGCCTTCGGGGCCGCGACCCGGGCCCACACCGCGATCATCGCCGCCGGGAGCACCGCCGCGAGGACCCACCCCCAGGCGCCATCGGCGACCTGCGTCCCTGCATACGCGAGCGCGGCGAGACCTGCGACCTCGAGCAGGAATCGCACCGCGAGATTCGTGGCGATCATGGTTCGCACCTCCGTCATCGACTACCATGGCTAACATACGTAGCCATCATGGCTAATGTCAATAGCCAAAGGAGGGGCCCGCATGCCCGCACCGTCTCGCACCTCGGTGGAGCGCATCGTCGCCGCGGGGCGCTCCGTCCTGTCGGACGCCGGCATGGAGGGGCTGACCATGCAGCGGGTCGCCTCGGAGGTCGGAGTGCGTCCGCCGTCGCTGTACAAGCACGTGGCGAACCGTGCCGACCTGGTCCGGCTGGTGGTGGCGGACATCGCGCGGGAGACGCGGGAGCTGCTCGCCGCGGCGGCCGGTGAGGGCGACGCGGCCGACGACGCCCGCGCGATGGCGCTGGCGCTACGAGGATTCGCACACCGCGACCGGCACGCGTTCGAGGCGATGTTCTCCCCCGCAGCGGACGCGGCGACGATCGACAGCGCCGTGTACGCGACCGCGGCGGAGCCGATCCTCGAGGTCGCGGCACGGCTCGCCGGAGCGGACCACGCGCTCGACGCCGCCCGCACCGTCACCGCGTGGGCCGCAGGCTTCCTGACCATGGAGCTCGCGGGCGCCTTCCACCTCGGCGGAGACCTGGACCGCGCCTACGACTACGGCATCGACGCGCTCATCGCCGCCCTGCGCAAACCACAGTAGTTGACACTTCAACCAATCAGGCCCTACAGTCTCCCTCGTTAGTTCAACCTACAACCAACCGAGGGGTATCCCATGGACATCGTCTTCCTGGTCGCGCGCATCCTGGTCGCGCTGATCTTCCTGTTCTCCGCGTTCGGCCACATCGCGGCCGCCAACGCCATGGCGCAGTACGCCGCCTACAAGGGCGCGCCGGGCGGCAAGGCCGGCGTGATCCTGTCCGGCGTCGCCATGGGCATCGGCGGCGTGATGATCCTGCTGGGCGTCTGGGGCGAGATCGGCGCGCTGCTGATCGCCGCGACCCTCATCCCGATCACCTTCTTCATGCACGCCTACTGGAAGGAGACCGACGCTCAGGCCAAGCAGACCGAGCAGATCTCCTTCAACAAGAACCTCGGCCTCATCGGCGGCGCGCTCGCGCTGTTCCTGCTCTTCGCGAGCCAGGGCGCCGCCATGGGCCTCACGATCACCGAGCCGCTCATCGCGCTCGCCTGACGCGCCGCACCCGAACGCGAGAGGGGTGACAGGATTTGAACCTGCGACCCTCTGCTCCCAAAGCAGATGCGCTACCAAGCTGCGCTACACCCCGTCGCGCCCGTGGCGCGGGCGCGGTACCCCGCATCGGCAAGGCTCCGCTACTCTAGTACGCGCTGAGCACGCGGCATCGCGGGCAGGCAACGCGGGTGTAGCTCAATGGTAGAGCCTCAGTCTTCCAAACTGATGGTGCGGGTTCGATTCCCGTCACCCGCTCTCGCGAGATGGACAATCGGGGTACGAAACCGTCGGGTTTCGTACCCCGATTCTCCATTTCGGGCAGGGACGATGCGCGTCACAGCGCCGCACGGGCCTCCCGGAGCTCCATGACCCGCCCGAGCGCCCCGAGGAAGCGCCGCACGGCCGCCGCGTCGATGGTGAGGGGCGGCTTGATCTTCAGGACGTTCTTGTGGTCCCCCGTGGGCTGCACGATCACGCCCTCGGTCAGCAGATCCTCGCAGATCTCACGGGCCGCGACGGGGTCGGGCGCGTCCGGGCCGCCGGCCACCACCTCGACGCCCAGGTACAGCCCCATCCCGTGCACCGCGCCGAGCGCGGGGTGACGGCGCGCGAGGGACCGCAGCCCGTCGGCGAGCAGCGCGCCGACCACGCGGGCGTTCTCCTGCAGCCCGTCCTGGTCCAGCACCCGCAGCACGGTGGACCCGACCACGCAGCTCACCGGGCTCCCGCCCGCCGAGGAGAAGAACGAGCCCTCCACCGCGAACGCCTCCGCGATCGCCCGCGTGGTGATCACCGCCCCCAGCGGATGACCGTTCCCCATCGCCTTCGCCACCGCGCTCACGTCGGGCACCACGCCCTGCTGGTCGAAGCCCCAGAAGTGCTCGCCGAGCCGGCCGTAGCTCACCTGGACCTCGTCCGAGACCACCAGCCCGCCGCGCTCCCGCACCGCCGACGCCAGGCCGGCCAGGTAGCCGTCGGGCAGGAGGATCCCTCCGCCGTTGCCGAAGATCGGCTCCGCGATGAGCCCCGCGAGAGACACCCCCGCGGAGTCGAGCTCCTCGAGCCTCTCGAGCGCATCCTCCAGGTACCGCCCCGCATCGGGACCCCGGTGACGCCCGCGGTAGGCGTTCGGCGCGTCGAGCAGGTGCACCCAGTCGGGTCGCGTGGCGAGCGCGTGCGGGTTGTCGCCCAGCGACGTCGAGACGGCATCGGCGCCGACGGTCCACCCGTGATAGGCCTCGGTGAGGGCGAGCACGTCCGCGCGCCCGGTCGCCGCACGCACCATCCGCAGCGCGAGGTCCACCGCCTCGGATCCCGAGTTGACCAGCAGCACCGTGTCGAGCCCCGCGGGAGCGCGGGCCGCGAGCGCCTCGGAGAGCTCGACCACCGCACCGTAGTGGAACCTCGAGTTGGTGTTGAGCAGCCGCAGCTGGCGCTCGACGGCATCCGCGATCCGGGGCTCCCCGTGCCCGAGGATCGCCACGTTGTTCACCATGTCGAGGTAGCCGCGCCCGCGGACGTCGATCAGATGGTGGCGCCAGCCGCGCTCGATCCGCGGCGGCGCCTCGTAGTAGTGCTCCTGGACCGGCGCGAACGCTTGGGTCCGCGCGGCGAGCAGGCCCGGCTCGTCGGGGGACGATGCGACGGCCGGCTTCCGACCGAGCAGCACCGAGGGATCGGGGCAGAGCCGCCGCCACGCGTCCTCGTGCCCCGCAGTCACGCGCGCGGGCGGCCAGGCATCGGCCACCGCCGAGGCCTGCACCCCGACGATCCCGTTGTCGCGCACCCGCGCGAGGGGGTCGCCCGCCGCGACCCGCCCCTCCACCAGCGCGGTGGCCCCGGTCAGCAGGATCGCGGGCCCGGCGTCGCAGGTGAGACGCACGGCGCCCCGCGCCTCCTCGACCCATCCGTCGCTCGGCGCGCTCAGCACGGTGCCACCCTCGACCACGCCCTCGATCGCGAGGGCGTAGGAGCGCGGCGCGTAGCCCTGCCCCGCCTGCACGTCGAGGCGGTGCTCGCCGTAGCGGGTGACCGCGGCTCCCGCGCCGTCCCGTGCGGCCGCCAGCACGCCCATGGGGCGGTACGGCTCCAGCCAGGCACCGGAGTCGTGCACCGCGGACGTGACGGACAGGTCGATGACCGCAGCGGATCCGAGGTCGATCAGCGGGCGCGCGCCGGTCCAGTCGACCGCGGGCACGCGCCCGAGCGCGTCGCGCAGGAGCAGCTCGGCCTCGCCCGACGCCCACCGCAGCGCGGTCTCGAGCATGCGGGCCTCGAGCAGGCGGCGCGCCTCCGCGTAGGCGTTCCCGGGATCCTCGGCGCGGACCCGGGCGCCCGCCGCAACCAGCACCGCCGCCCGACGCACGACGAGCGGCCACAGGGCCCGGAGCTCCGGCTCCGTCAGCGGCGCCTCACGGTCGAACGCCGCGGCGGCGGCCAGCACGTCGGACATGGCGGCGTCGCCGCGATGGAGCAGTGCGCACAGCGCGATCGCCAGCTCCGCCACACGCCACGACACGCCCAGGTCGCCCAGGTCGATCACCCCGGCGAGCGCCCCGTCCGCCGCGAGCACCACGTTGTCCTCGGTGAGGTCGCCGTGGATGGGCTGCACCGGCAGCGCGTCGGCGAGCGGCGCGAGGGCGGCGTCCGCGCGGGCCATCGCGACCGCGACCCGGTCCCGCTCGCCGGCATCGAGCAGCGGAACCGCCTCCGCGACCACGGCGGACACCTCGCGCAGGTCCCAGGGCCCGCCCCCGGAGAGCCCCTCATGGCTCCACCCCTCCAGCCCGGCGACCACGCGTCCGGCCACGGCGCCGAGGCTCGCGGCCAGCCCGGAGGGGAGACGTCGCGCACCCCCGGGCGGCGTGCCGTCGAGGAAGTCGAGCACCCTCGCATGCGCGGGCCGCTCCGGCGCCGCGAGCGGCACCGCCGTCCCGCCGTCCAGCGCGGGCCAGGGCGCCGGCAGGAGCGCGCCGATCCCCCGCGCCGACAGCCGGGCCACCGCCGCGTGCTGCGCGTCGAGCGCCGCGGGTGCGATGCCCGGATGGGAGACCTTGAGCAGCACGCGCCGGCCGTCGGCAAGGGTGACGAGGAGGTTCTGGTCCTCGTTGCTGCCCAGGTCGCGGATGTCCGTCACGTCCAGTCCCCAGGCCTGCCGCACCAGGGCGGTCGCCGCGTCGTGATCGAGCCGTGGGAACGATGCTGTGGTGTCCACGCGCGCATCGTCGCACGGTCGACCGCACCGGCGGGAGGGGCGGAGCGCCGCGTTCCGACCGGACTGTGCCGCCCCTCCGGGCGGCATGTCCGGACGGCGTCAGGCCGAGGCGTCGGTGAGGGCCTGGACCTCGTCCTCGGTGAGCTCGAGCGTGAGCGCCGCGATCAGCGGGTCGAGCTGGCCGACCGTGCGCGCGGAGGCGATCGGCGCGACCACGGTGGGCTGCGAGCGCAGCCACGCGAGCGCGACGGTCGCGACCGGCACCCCATGCGCCTCCGCGGCTGCGTCGAGCGCCGCGAGCACGGCGCGCCCGCGGTCGTCGAGGTACTCGGCGGCCTGTCCGGCCCGCTGGCTGTCGACCTCCACGCCATCGCGGTACTTGCCGGTGAGGAAGCCCTTGGCGAGGGCCCAGTAGGGCAGGACTCCGAGCCCGTGGCGCTCGGCGGCGGCCCGCAGCTCCGTCTCGAAGTCGCGCTCCATCAAGTTGTAGTGCGGCTGCAGGGCGACGGGCCGGTGCAGGCCCTCGCGTTCCACGATCGCCATCCACTCGTCGATGCGAGCCGCGCTGTAGTTCGAGATCCCGATCTCCCGCACCAGGCCCTGGTCGACCAGGGTGGAGAAGGCGGCGACCGTCTCCTCGAGCGGCGTGGACGCGTCGTCGAAGTGGGCGTAGTAGAGGTCGAGGCGGTCGGTGCCGAGGCGTGCCAGGCTCGCCCGCGCCGCGGCCGCGACGTTGGCCGCGGCGAGGCCCGCGAACTCGGGGTGCTGGCTCACCTTGGTGGCGACGAGCACGTCGTCGCGGGACCGGCCGGCGGCCAGCCACTCCCCGATCACGGTCTCGGACTCGCCGCCGCTGTTGCCGGGCGCCCAGGCCGAGTAGGCGTCGGCGGTGTCGATCATGCGGCCGCCCGCGGCGACGAAGCCGTCGAGGATCGCGAAGGAGGCCTCGCGATCGGCGGTCCAGCCGAAGACGTTCCCGCCGAGCGCGAGCGGCGCGCCGGACAGGTCGAGGGTTCCGAGGGTGGGGGCGGTGATCTCTGCAGTCATGCAGTCGTCAACCACCCAGGCCGGGCGTCATTCCCGTCGCGCGCTTCTCTCAGAAGAGTCCCAGGATCACGCCCGCGACCGCGAGCGCGACCGTGTCGTGCGCCGTGTCGATCGCGGTGACGGCGGGGCTGCGGACGGCGAAGCCGTTGTGGATGGCGTGGGCGCCTCCGCGGAAGATCAGGCCGACCAGCGCGCCGAGCACGAGCCCGCCCGACCACGTGTCGATCCCCAGCCCCGCCATCAGCAGCGCGAGCAGGATCACGCCCAGCACGTTGAACACGACCGTCCCGCCGAACGCGGCACCCATGTTCGCGTCCTTCATCAGGTCGTCGGTCACGCCGGCCTTGTCCCGCCAGAGGTTCCAGAAGCCGGCGGGCGAGTACCACCACCAGCCGAGCGCGAAGCTCACCACGAACGCCACGAGCACCGCGATCCAGTTGATCGCGCCCAGATCGAACCAGTCCATGACCCCTCCCCGAGTCGGCGACGCGGCCCCGAGGGCCCCGCCTACGGCGACAGTACCGTCAGGGTCAGACGAACGCTCCGATGATCGCCCCGGCGACCGCGAGCGCCACGATGTCGTGCCCGCCGTTGACCAGGGTGAGGGTGTGGGGCCGGAGCTCGAAGCCGTGATGGATCACCTGGTTGCCCGCCCGCATCACGAACGCGAGGAAGGCTCCGAACAGCGCTCCCCCGCCCACGGAGAGCACCGACAGCTCGACCATCAGGACGTTCAGCACGATCGCGGTGACGAACGCGACCACGCCGGTCGCCACGAACCGCAGCGGCGGCGCCGTCCGCACCTCCTCCTCGGTGAGCCCGACCAGCCGCATCCACAGCGGGCCCAGCGTGCGGGGGTGGTACCAGGCGAAGCCGACCACGAAGGTCGCGATGGTCGCGAGGATGACCGCGAGCCACTCGATGTGGCTGGCGGTGAACCAGCTCACTCCGCCGCCTCCTCGGCGACCCGAGCGATGTCCTCGAGGTCGTCCTCGAGCGCCTTCTCCGTCGCTCTCATGCCCGCCTTGCCGAACACCAGCCACCCCACCCGCTGCGCCGGCCCGGGGTTCGGCGTCTCGGCGCCGAAGTCGATCCGCAGGAGCGTGCCGCCCTCGACCTCCTCGAGGGCGAACACGGTCGTGTAGTCCGTGCCCCGCGAGTGGGAGCCGACCGTGGTGGACACCGGCGCCTCGACGGCGTCCACCCACATCTCCTCGGTCTCCGACCTGCCCCACAGCCGCCGGGTCTCCCGCCACCGCACGCCGACGGCCCAGCCCTCGCCGGCCACCCGCTCGACGGACTGGATCGACCGGATCACCTCGGGTGAGTAGTCCAGGTCCGTGATGACCTGCCACACGCGCTCGCGCTCGGCCGCGATGACCCGCTCGACGCTGATGCTGTGCCCGACCATGCTCTCTCTCCCTCGCGCCCTCAACACGCTCAGGCTAACGCGCCGGTCAGGAGAAGTGCCTGATGAGGTCCCCGATGTCGGCCTTGAGCCGGACCGTGCCGCCGAGCGTGAAGAAGGTGGAGATCGCCTTGCGCATCGCGCGCTCGGCGACGCTGGGCTCGGCCTTGTACACGTGGAAGACACGCCTCACGTGGGTGCCGTCCTGCGTCTCCTCGAGGAAGGTCGAGGACGTGAACGTGCCGTCCGGACCCACGCGCTCCTGCACCAGCCGCCGGTAGGGCTCGACCTCGATCGTCGTGAGCCGGACCACCACCGGATCGCTCCCGGCGTCGATCTCGCTGAACTGGAGGACGTGGCCCACCTGACCGGGCTCACCCGCCTCGGTGACGGCCTGCGTGACCATGCTGAACACCTCGACCCGGAGATCGGGCTCGGTCACGCAGCGCCACACGTCCTTGGCCGTCGCCGGCACCAGGCCCTCGCGCTCCACGGCCACGTCGAGCGGTCCCGTCATCGTCGCCTCCCTGGCCCGGGGCATCGTCCGCACCCCGTCTTCCCACCGTAGTAGCAGGAACGCCGCCGCGTCAGGAGGCCCGCACGGGTTGCCTCGCCCCCGGCCCGGCGCTACCCTTGCGGCGGAGCGACGAAAGGTCAGGACGATGAGCATCGAGCGCCGCGCGGTCACCGCGCCCGCCTCTGCCCGCCTGATGCGCTCCTCCGACGCGATGTGCTGCCGCGCCTGCGTCTGCTGCTGTCTGTAGAGCGCTGACCGCCCCCGAACCCGCCCGCGGGTCGACGGGACACGGCCGCCCAGCGCTCGCCCCGGCATCGTTCGCGATGCACCGTTGTTGCACCATCTCGACGCAGGTCCCCGACTCAAGGAACAGGAAGACACCGCCATGGCCCGCATCTATCAGGACGCCACCGCCCTCATCGGCAACACCCCGCTCGTCCGCATCAACACGCTCACCGAGGGCGTCGACGCCACGGTGCTCGGCAAGCTCGAGTTCTACAACCCCGCGAACTCCGTCAAGGACCGCCTGGGCGTCGCGATCGTCGACGCCGCCGAGGCGGACGGCTCGCTCCAGCCCGGCGGCACGATCGTCGAGGCCACGTCCGGCAACACCGGCATCGCGCTCGCCATGGTCGGCGCGGCGCGCGGCTACAACGTCGTGCTCACCATGCCCGAGACCATGTCCAAGGAGCGTCGCGCCCTGCTGCGCGCCTTCGGCGCGGAGCTGATCCTCACGCCCGGGCCCGAGGGCATGCGCGGCGCGGTCGAGGCGGCCACCAAGATCGCCGAGGAGCGTCACGGCTCGGTGCTGGCGCGCCAGTTCGCGAACGAGGCGAACCCGGAGATCCACCGCAGGACCACCGCCGAGGAGATCTGGAACGACACGGACGGCGAGGTCGACATCGTGGTCGCCGGCATCGGCACCGGCGGCACCATCACCGGCGTCGGCGAGGTCCTCAAGGCTCGCAAGCCCTCCGTGCAGATCGTCGGGGTCGAGCCGGCCGAGTCCCCGATCCTCAACGGCGGCCAGCCGGGCCCCCACAAGATCCAGGGCATCGGCGCGAACTTCGTCCCGGAGATCCTCAACACCGAGATCTACGACGAGATCATCGACGTCGACGCGGAGACCGCGGTCGCGACCGCGCGCGCCGCCGCCCGCAAGGAGGGGCTGCTCGTGGGCATCTCGTCCGGCGCCGCGATCCACGCCGCCATCGAGCTGGGCAAGCGCCCTGAGAACGCCGGCAAGACCATCGTCGCGATCATCCCCTCGTTCGGCGAGCGCTACCTCTCCTCGGTGCTCTACGCCGACCTGATGGACTAAAGCGGACGCCCCGCGCGTTCCAGTCCCCCAGCACCCCAGCCCCTCCCGGAAGGCAGTACCGATGGCATCCGACATCTCAGCGCTCGCCCGAGCGCTCGAGGACATCCGCACCGTGCAGCGCCGCGATCCTGCGGCGCCCGCGTGGTGGGTGATCGCGGGCTCCTACCAGGGAGTTCACGCCGTCTGGTACCACCGGGTCGCGCACTGGTTCTGGCGGCACGGCATGCGGTCCTACGCCCGGCTGATCTCGCAGCGGGCGCGTCGCGCGACCGGGATCGAGATCCACCCGGGCGCGCAGCTCGGGCGGCGGCTGTTCATCGACCACGGCACGGGGGTCGTGATCGGCGAGACCGCCGTGGTCGGGGACGACGTGCTGATGTTCAACGGCATCAACCTGGGCGGCACCACGATGAGCCCCGGCAAGCGCCACCCCACCATCGGCGACCGCGTCGTGATCGGCGCGGGCGCCAAGGTGCTCGGACCCCTGCGGGTCGGCTCCGACGCCCGCGTCGGCGCGAACGCCGTGGTGGTGAAGGACATCCCCGACGGCGCCACCGCGGTCGGGATCCCCGCGGTCATCCGCAGCCACCCCGGGCCCACCGAGGCGTCGACCGCCGCGTCGGCGGTGGACGCGGGCGACTCGCACCGTCACCCCGATCCCGACCAGCCGCCGGAGCCGGTGCGCGAGCCGGCGATGTACTACATCTGAGCAGGACGCGACGGAGGCCCCCACCGGTCGGTGGGGGCCTCCGTCGCGTCCGGGGCGCGGGTCAGGCCGCGAAGGACCGGAGCATCCACGCCGCCTGCTCGTGCGCGGCGAGGCGCGCGTTGAACAGGTCCGCGGTGGCACCGTCTCCGGCGTCTTCGGCGACCTCGACCAGCGGGCGGATCAGGCGTGCCAGGGTCTCGTGGTCGCGCGCCAGGTTCTCGACCATGGTCATCGCGTCCGTGGTGCGCTCGTCGTCGACGATCGACGCGTGCTCGAGGAACTCGGCCATGGAGCCCGGGGCGCCGGAGCCGAGCGCGCGCATGCGCTCCGCCAGCACGTCCGCGGCGGCCCACAGCTCCTGGTACTGCTCCTCGAAGAGCAGGTGCAGCGACCGGAAGTGCGGCCCGGTCACGTTCCAGTGGTAACCGTGGGTCTTCAGGTAGAGGGTGAACGTGTCCGACAGCACCTGGCCGAGACCGGCGTTGATCGCCGTGAGGTCATCGACCTTGAGGCCGATCTTGGGGGTCGACTCGGTGGTCTTCACGGGAGCGTTGCTCGCCATCATTCCTCCTGGTGTCTCTCGCTCTCCGGCGCACCGGGGCGGCACGCCGTCACTCGGTGGCAACAGCAAAGACTTGGTCAACATTCCCCGTCGGGACGATGCGCGGGCGGGCCCGGCCACGCCGTCGCACGGCGGGACCGCGGTCCCTTCGGAATCCCACGGCGCGCTGTTATGTTCCGATGCCATGGACCAGTTCCGCCTCGACGCGTTCCCCGCCGGCGACGCCTGCCCGGCGCCGCACCACACCGACGCGCCCGACGACGAGCACCTCGCCCGGATCCTCGCGGCGACCCGCCGCGTCGCGATCGTCGGCGCCTCCCCCAACCCGTCGCGCACGAGCTACCAGGTGGCGATCTGGCTGATGGAGCACACGCCGTACGAGCTCTACATGGTCAACCCGGCCGCGGGCGCCGAGGAGATCCGCGGCCACGGCTTCTACGCCTCGCTCGCGGACCTGCCGGTCCGGGTCGACATGGTCGACGTGTTCCGCCGGGCCGAGCACACGCCGGCGATCGCCCGCGAGGCGGTCGACGCGGACGTGAAGACGCTGTTCCTCCAGCTGGGGATCCGGTCGGACGAGGCGATGGAGATCGCGGACGCCGCCGGCATCGACGCCATCCAGAACCGCTGCCTCAAGGTCGAGTACCGCCGGCTCGAGGGCCGGATCCGCGAGCTGCGCGGGGAGTGAGGGCGCGCGTCATCGCCCCGGGTGGGACGATGGCCGCCATGAGCCTCGCACCCGGGTACCGCCTGATCGACGTCGCACCGTCCCGCGTGGGCGAGGTGCTGCGCGTCGCCTCGTGGGCGTTCGCCGACGAGCTCAAGGACGAGGACCTGCCGCACTGGGAGATCATGACGCCGGCCTCGCGGATGCTCGGCGTCGAGATCGACGATGCGTCGCGCGGCACCGTCGGCACCCTCGCCGGGGTGGCGGCGACGTTCCGCTTCGGCATGCGGGTGCCCGGAGGCGCCGAGGTCCCCGTCGCCGGGCTCACCGGGGTCGGCGTCCACACGGGCCACCGGCGGCGCGGGCTGCTGACCGCCATGATGGCGGCGCACCTCGAGGACGCGCGTCGGCGGGGCGAGGTCGCGAGCGCCCTCTACGCCGCGGAGACCTCCATCTACCAGCGGTTCGGCTACGGGCTGGCGAGCTGGCAGGCGACGGTGCGGGTGCCCCGCGGCGCCGGGCTGCGCCCCGTGCCCGGCTCGGAGGACCTCCTGGTGGCGATCGAGCCGGTCGACCCGGCTCGGCACGGTCCGGTGATCTCGTCGGTCCAGGCTCGCCTGACCCGGCCCGGCAGCATGACGCTGGCGGACCCGGAGGCGCTCGCGGCGCGCTTCGCGGACCCCTCCGTGCGCCACCAGAGCGAGCCGCTCCGCATGCTCACCGTGACCACGCCCGACGGCGACCCGCGGGCGTTCGCGATGCTGCGCCGCCGCAGCGCGTGGGGTGACGACGCCCTCCCCGACGGCGTGGTCACCACCCAGGAGCTCGCCGCTCTCGACGCTGCCGCCGCGCACCGGCTCTGGTCCGTGCTGCTCGACATCGACCTCATGGGCACCGTGACGGCCGATCCCCTCGCGCTCGACGACCCCCTGCTCCACCTGCTCGAGGATCCGCGCTCCGCGCGGGCCAGGGTCTTCGACAACCTCTGGCTGCGGCTGGTCGACCTGCCCGCCGCGCTGGAGGCGCGCACCTACGCCGCCGACGTCGACACGGTGCTCGAGGTCGACGACCCGCTGGTGCCGGACAACACCGGGCGCTGGCACCTGACCGTCGACGGCGGCGACGCGCGCGTGGCCGCCGCGCCCGAGGCCGCGCCCGACGTCAGGCTCGGCATCGCCGACCTCGGCGCCGCCTACCTGGGCGGCACCTCGCTCGCGGCTCTCGCGTCGGCGGGCCGCGTGATCGCGCGCGACGCGGCGGCGCTGGAGCTCGCGTCGGCGGCGTTCGGTGCCGCCGTCGCACCCGTGTGCAACCTGCACTTCTGAGCGGCCCGCAACCCCGCATCGTCCACCCTGCCAGGGCGTATTCCCCCACGTGACCAGTCGCACAGGATTGGCCACGGCGCCGGAAGCCTGCCACGGTGGAGGGATGAAGAAGTCAGCAGGCTACCGATCCGTGTCCGTTCCCGAGGAGCGCCTCGACGAATTCTTCGACGTGGTCCAGTGGGCCTTCGTGGGCGAGTGGCTACGCGAGGACCGCCAGGACTATGTCGACGCGCTGCCCGTCGAGCGCGCCCGCGCGGTCGAGGTGACCGACGAGCACCGCGGCACCCCCGGGACCCTCGCGGGCGTGCACGCCAGCTTCGGCACCGAGATGGTCGTGCCGGGCGGGCGGCGCGTCCCTACCGCGGGGCTGTCGTGGCTGGGCGTGCACCCCGGCCATCGCCGCCGCGGGCTCATGACCACCATGATCCACGACCACTTCGAGCGGTCCCTCGCCCGTGGCGAGTCCGTCAGCGTCCTGTACGCGATGGAGGCGCCCATCTACGCGCGCTTCGGCTACGGGATGGGCTCGCAGACCGTGAAGGCCGAGATCCCGCGCGGCGCGAAGATGTGGGACGTCGACGGCGCCGACGAGCTGACGGTCCGGCTCGAGCGCGCGTCCTTCGAGCGGCACGACGCGTTGGTTGCGGGTCTGCAGGCGCGGCTGAGCCGGCCCGGGACCGTGCTCAACGCCGTCGGGTCCGGCCGCAACGCGCGCTTCACCGACCCCGTGGGCAACCGCCGCGGGATGGAGAAGTGGCGGATCGCGATCGTCGAGGACCGCGGCGAGCCGGTCGCGTACGCGTTCTTCCGGCGTCATGCGCGGTCCTCGGTCGGCATCCACGACGGGGTCTGCCAGGTCCGCGAGCACGGCTCCCTCACCCCCGCCGCGGCGCAGCGCTTGTGGCAGACGCTCACCGACTTCGACCTGGTCGAGACCACCATGACCGAGAACCTCGCGACCGACGACCCGCTGCTGCACCAGCTCAAGGACCCGCGCGGAGTGCGGTCCAAGGTCATCGACAACCTGTGGGTGCGTCTCCTGGACGTCCCCACGGCCCTCGCCGCGCGCGAGTACATGCGCGACTGCGACGTGGTGGTCCAGCTCACCGACAAGCACGTCCCTGCCAACGCGGGGACGTGGCGGATCGCGGTCACGGGTGGCGAGGCGACCGTGACCCGGACGGACGATGCGCCGGACCTGACCATGGACGTCCGCCACCTCTCCCAGTGCTACCTGGGCGGGACGTCGATGGAGTCGCTGGCGGCCGCCGGGCTCGTGCGCGAGCACACGGCCGGCCGGGCGCGCGAGCTCGCCGTGGCGATGCTGTCGCCGGTGGCGCCGCTCGCGAACTGGGACTTCTAGCGCGTGGCCTCGAAGTCCTTCATGAGGTCGATCCGGCGCTGGTGGCGCTCGTCGCCCGAGAAGGGCTCGGCGAGGAACGCGTCGGCGATGGCCGTCGCCTCCTCGAGCGAGTGCATGCGGGCGCCGATCGAGCCCACCTGGGCGTCGTTGTGCTGGCGCGCGAGCCTCGCGGTCTCGACCGACCAGATCAGCGCGGCCCGGATGCCGGTGACGCGGTTGGCCGCGAGCTGCTCGCCGTTGCCCGAGCCACCGATCACGATGCCGAGGTCGGCCCCGGCGCTCGCCGCCACGGCCTCCGCGGCCGCGATGCACATGGGCGGGTAGTCGTCGAGCGCGTCGTACTCGTACGCGCCGTGGTCGACCACGTCGTGGCCCGCCTCGGCGAGGTGGGCGATCAGGTGCTGCTTGAGCTCGAAGCCGGCGTGATCCGCGGCGATGTGGATGCGCATGGCCCCATTCTGCCAGCGTCGCCGCCGTGCTCGGCTCGCCGTGAGCGAAACCTCGCCCCTCGGGCCGAGCCCGCCGCCTAGGGTGAGACGCATGACGCTTCACTCCGGCATCGACCAGTCCGAGTTCTCGCCCACCGACCGCGCGCAGGACGACTTCTTCCGCTACGTCTCCGGGCCGTGGGAGGACACGCACCCGATCCCGGCGGATCGCGCCGCCGACGGCTCGTTCTACACGCTGCGCGACGAGGCGGAGGCGCACACCCGGACCATCATCGAGGAGGCGCCGACGGAGTCGGTGATCGGCGCGCTGTACGCCAGCTTCATGGACGTCGAGCGGGTCGACTCCCTCGGCATCGCGCCGCTGCTGCCCGACCTCGAGCCGATCGAGGCGGCGACCAGCCACGAGGAGCTGGCCCGCGCGATGGGCGCGCTCCAGCGCTCGGGCGTCACCGGCATCGTCGGCTACTACGTCTTCGCCGACCGCCTCGACCCCGATCGCAACGTGGTCTACCTCAGCCAGTCGGGCCTGGGCCTGCCGGACGAGGCGTACTACCGCGAGGACGCGCACGCCGCGACCCGGGAGAAGTACGCCGCGCACCTGGACCGCATGGCCGAGCTCACCGGGCTCGCGTTCGACTCGGCGACCGTGATGGCGCTCGAGACCGCGGTGGCCAAGGAGCACTGGGACGTGGTGAAGACCCGCGAGGCCGAGCTCACGCACAACCCCACCACGCTGACCGGCCTGGCCGCGGACGCCCCGGGCTTCCCGTGGGCGACGTGGGCGGACGCGATCCGGATGCCGTCGACCGCCCACGAGCTGCTGGTCGCGGGCGAGCCGACGTACTTCACGGCCGTCGCGACCGTGTGGGCGGAGACCGACCTCGAGACCTGGAAGGCGTATCTCCGCTGGCGCGTGGTCAACTCCCGCGCCGCCTACCTCACCCAGGAGATCGCGAAGGCGAACTTCGACTTCTACGGGACGGTGCTGTCGGGCGCCACCGAGCAGCGCGAGCGGTGGAAGCGCGGCGTGGGATTCGTCGAGGGGGTCGCGGGCGAGCTGGTGGGCCAGGAGTACGTCCAGCGGCACTTCCCGCCCGCCTACAAGGAGCAGATGGACGTCCTGGTCGGCAACCTGATCGAGGCGTACCGGCGCTCGATCCTGGAGCTCGACTGGATGACCGAGGCCACCAAGGAGAAGGCGCTCGAGAAGCTTCGTCAGTTCACCCCCAAGATCGGCTACCCCGACAAGTGGCGCGACTACTCCGCGCTCGAGGTCGCCCCCGACGACCTGGTGGGCAACCTGCGCGCCGCGTGCGCGTTCGAGGAGGACTGGGAGTGGGCGAAGATCGGCCGGCCGGTCGACCGCTCCGAGTGGCTGATGACCCCGCAGACCGTCAACGCGTACTACCTGCCCGTCGCCAACGAGATCGTGTTCCCCGCCGCGATCCTGCAGCCGCCGTTCTTCCACCCCGAGGCCGACGACGCGGTCAACTACGGCGGCATCGGCTCGGTGATCGGGCACGAGATCGGCCACGGCTTCGACGACCAGGGATCGAAGTACTCGGGCACCGGCGCGCTCGAGGACTGGTGGACGGCGGCGGACCGCGAGGCGTTCATGACGCGCGCGACCATGCTGATCGAGCAGTACAACGGCTACTCGCCGCGCCAGCTGTCCGACGAGCACACGGTCAACGGCGCCCTGACCGTCGGCGAGAACATCGGCGACCTGGCGGGCGTCGAGATCGCGCTCAAGGCCTACGAGATCGCGCTCGGCCACCCGATCGACGAGGCCCCCGAGCTCGACGGGCTGACCGCGCTGCAGCGGTTCTTCATCGGCTACGCCCTGACGGAGCGCATGAAGGTCCGCGACGAGGCGTTGGTGACGCGGCTCAGCACCGACCCGCACTCGCCGAGCGAGTTCCGCGTCAATGGGATCGTCCGCAACCTCGACCCCTGGTACGCGGCGTTCGAGGTGTCGGAGGGCGATGAGCTGTGGCTCGACCCGGAGGCGCGCGTCTCCATCTGGTGACGCCGGGCGGCGGGACGATGCGCGTCAGGCCGTGAGCGTGGCGCGCACCTCCCAGGGCCGCAGGTCGGCTCCGACGACCGGGTCGGGGAGGTTGGCGACCAGCACGTCGGCGCCGGGGTCCTCGACGTCGACCGCGACGTCATCGCCCGAGAGGTTCGCGACCACGGTGAGCACGGTGCCGTCGAGCTCGCGCCGGTAGGCGAACACCTGCGGGTCCCCGGGCAGCAGCATCTCGAAGGTGCCGTGCGCGATCACCGGGAGCTCGTGGCGCAGCGCGATGAGCCGTCGGTAGAACGCCGCGACCGAGTCGGGGTCCTCCCGCTGCGCCGCGGCGTTGAGCCACGTGTGGTTCGGGGTCGCGGGCAACCACGGGGTGCCCGTGGTGAAGCCGGCGTGCTCGCTCGCGTCCCACTGCACCGGCGTGCGCGCGTTGTCGCGGCTCACGTGGGCCATGCCGGCGAGGATCCGCTCGTCGGGCACGCCGATCGCGCGCAGCTCGTCCCACGCGCCATGGACCTCGATGTCCTGGTACTGGTCGATCGAGGTGAACCCGGCGTTGGTCATGCCGATCTCCTCGCCCTGGTAGACGTACGGTGTGCCGCGCTGCAGGTGCAGCACGGCGCCCAGCGCCTTGGCCGAGGCCGCCCAGTGGTCGCGATCGTCGCCGAAGCGGGACACGACCCGCGGCTGGTCGTGGTTGTTCCAGTAGAGCGAGTTCCAGCCGCGCTCCGCGAGCGCCACCTGCCACCGGTCCAGGATCGCCTTGAGCCGGACCAGATCCAGCGGTTGGGTGTCGAACTTCCCCAGCGGGCCGTGGTCGACGTCGACGTGGTCGAACTGGAACACCATGTCGACCTCGGCGCGGTCCGGATCCGTGAACTTCACCGCGTGGTCGGTGGTGACGCCGGGGGTCTCGCCCACGGTCAGCAGCTCCGCGTCCCGACCGGAGAACACCTCGCGGTGCATCTCCTGGAGGAACTCGTGGACCCGGGGCCCGTTGGCGTACAGCGGGAAGCCGTTGCCGAGCCCGCCGGGCAACGGCTCGCCGTCCCCCAGGGGCAGCACCTTCGAGATGAGGTTGATGACGTCCATCCGGAAGCCGTCGACGCCCCGGTCGAGCCAGCGGTTCATCATCGCGTAGACGGCGGAGCGCACCTCGGGGTTCTCCCAGTTGAGGTCCGGCTGCTTCACGTGGAAGAGGTGCAGGTAGTACTCCCCCGACGCCGGGTCGAGCTCCCAGGTCGAGCCCGAGAAGAAGGCCCGCCAGTTGGTCGGCTCCGCCCCTGCCTGCCCCGCCGCGAAGCCCGCGCGCGGCGGCCGCCACCAGTACCAGTCCCGCTTGGGGCTGTCGACGGAGGAGCGGGCCTCGACGAACCAGGGGTGCTCGTCCGACGTGTGGTTCACCACCAGGTCCATCACGAGCTTCATGCCGCGGGCGTGCACGTCCGCGAGCAGCGCGTCGAAGTCCTCGAGCGTGCCGAACGCGGGGTCGATCGCCTCGTAGTCCGAGATGTCGTAGCCGTTGTCGGCGTGCGGGGAGGCGTAGATGGGCGACAGCCAGAGCACGTCGACGCCCAGCCACTCGAGGTGGTCGAGCCGGGAGCGGATGCCCTGCAGGTCGCCCACGCCGTCGCCGTTCGAGTCCTGGAAGCTGCGCGGGTAGATCTGGTACACCACCGCGGACTTCCACCAGTCGTTCGCCACGTCGCGCCTCCTCGTCGGGTCGGGTCCGTCCTCCACCCTAATCGCGCTGCTGGGCGGCGAGCGCGGCGTAGAGCCCGCCCGCGGCGAGCAGCTCGGCGTGGGTGCCGGACTCGACGATCCGCCCCGCGTCGACCACGTGGATGACGTCCGCGTCGGCCACCGTCGAGAGACGATGCGCGACCACCAGGGTGGTCCGGCCGCGCGCCGCGCGGTCGAGCGCCGACTGGACGACCCGCTCGGAGACGGTGTCCAGGGCGCTCGTCGCCTCGTCGAGCAGCAGCACCGGCGGGTCCTTCAGCAGCACGCGCGCGATCGCGATGCGCTGCTTCTCGCCGCCCGAGAGCCGGTAGCCCCGCTCGCCGACCACGGTGTCGTACCCGTGCTCGAACGTCATGATCGCGTCGTGGATGCTCGCGTCGCGGCACGCCTGCTCGAGCTCGGCATCCGTCGCGTCGGGCCGCGCGTAGCGCAGGTTCTCGGCGATGGTCGCGTGGAACAGGTAGGTCTCCTGGCTGACCACCCCGACGTGATCCACCACCGACTCGTGGCGCAGGCGCCGCACGTCCTCGCCCGCGAACAGCACCGCACCGCCGCTCACCTCATGGAGCCGTGCCGCCAGGTAGGTGATGGTGGTCTTGCCCGCGCCCGAGGGGCCCACGAAGGCGTGCGTGCTGCCCGGCTCGACCCGGAAGCTCACACCGTCCAGGGTGGGCCGCGCATCGTCCCTCGCCCCGGGATACCGGAAGGTGACGTCGCGGAACTCGACCGCGCCGACGGGTCCGGGCGCGTCCTCCACGTCCACCGCATCGTCCGCATCCCTGATCGCGGGCTCCAGGTCGAGGTATTCGAAGATGCGCGCGAAGAGCGCGCGTGAGGTCTGGACCTCGAGCGCGACACGCATGAGCGCCATCAGCGGGAACAGCAGCCGCGACTGCACGGCCGTGAACGCCACGATGGTGCCCGCGCTGATCGCGGTCGAGCCGTTCGCGATCAGCAGGCCGGCGGCGAGGTAGATCACCGCCGGCACCGAGGACATGATCACCGTGACCAGGCCGAAGAACCACTGGCCGGTCATCGCCTGCTGGACCTGGAGCCGGATCTGGTTCGCGTTCTCCGCGGCGTAGCGGCGGGACTCGAGCCGCTGCCGGTTGTAGACCTTGGAGAGCAGGATGCCGCTGACCGAGAGGGACTCCTGGGTGATCGCCGTGAGCTCGGACAGCGACTCCTGGGTCCGGGCGGCGATCCGCGCCCGCACCCGGCCGACCCGCCGCTGCACCGCCACCAGCGCGGGCATGAGGATCACGGCGATCACCGTCAGGCGCCAGTCGAGCAGGACCATGGCGACCAGGCTCGCCGCGACCGTGACGGAGTTGCCCACGATGCTGGAGACGAACGTGGTCAGCACGCCCGAGACTCCCCCGACGTCGTTCTGCAGCCGCGACTGGATCACGCCCGTCTTGGTGCGGGTGAAGAACGCCAGCTCCATCGACTGCAGGCGCTGGAACAGCCGCTCGCGCAGGTCGCCGGTCACACGGTTCCCGACGGAGGATGTCAGGTAGGTCTGCCACACCTGGAGGCCCGCCGCCGCGATGAAGATCGCGATCATGAGCGCGACCAGCTCCGCGAGCAGGCCGACCCGCGGCGTCCCGTCCGGCGGGAAGAGCGCGCTGTCGAAGATCCGCTCGATGAGGAGCGGAGGCACCACGGTGGCGCCGGCGGCCACCACGACCAGCACGGCGGTCGTGAGCAGCGCTCCCCGGTACGGCCGGAACAGCGCGATGACGCGGGGCCAGAGGTCGGGGATGTCCGGGGCCTCGGCGTTGAGCGCGCGCTGCGTCTCCTCGTCCCGTCCGGCGATCCCCCGGCCGGGCATGCCTCCCATCGCGGCGCGGCGGGAGCCCGAGGGCGCGGGATGGCTCATGGGGAGAGCCTAGGCCCGCCATCCGACGTCGCTGCGCCCGTGGAAGACTGGGCGCCATGCCCGTCGCCATGCCCTCGATCGCGTTCTACGAGCCCCGCATCCCCGAGAACACGGGCAACGCGATCCGGCTCTCGGCCGTGACCGGGGCGCCGCTGCGGCTGATCGAGCCCCTCGCGTTCACCTTCGAGGACAGCAAGCTGCGGCGCGCGGGCCTCGACTACCACGACCTCGCGACGGTGACCGTGCACCCGGACCTCGAGGCGATGCTCGCCGACCTGCCGGACTCGCGCGTCTTCGCGTTCACGGCGCGCGCGCAGACCGTGTACACCGAGATCGACTACCGGGCCTCCGACGTCCTGCTGTTCGGCCCGGAGCCCACCGGCCTGCCCGAGGAGGTGCTGGCGCATCCGCGGGTGACCGCGCGCGTCCGGATCCCCATGCTCGCGGGCCGGCGGTCGCTCAACCTGGCCAACTCCGCCTCGATCGCCATCTACGAGGCCGCGCGGCAGCTGGGTTTCACGGACATGGAGACGTCCGTCCCGGAGTGAGCCGCGGCAGCGGCCGCGGGCGCGTCAGATCCCGAACTCCAGCAGGTCCGCCGGCTCGGGCTCGCCCGCCGCACGCGCGAAGATCTCCATGCCGCGGCGGACCTGATCGCGGTCGTCGTCGGTCAGCCCGTCGATGACCTTGACGATCTCGGCGCGTCGCACGTCCGTCACCGTCGCGACGAGCGTGGCCCCCTCGGGGGTGAGCTCGACCTTGACCTCGCGGCGGTTTCCGGGCACCTGCGCGCGGAGGATCAGCCCGGCGGTCTCCAGGCGCTCGACGGTGCGCGTCAGCGTCGAGGGGTGGACGCCGATCTGCTCCGCGAGGTCGCCCATGCGCTGCGGCCCGGTCGACGCGAGCACCACCAGCACGCGGAACTGCGGGACCGTCACCGTCTCGAGCACCGTCGACAGCGATCGGGCGACCATCCCCAGCAGCGCCCGGGAGGCGACGACGGTCGAGTCGGTGGCATTGAGAGGCGGATTCACCTCACCCAGGCTAGTCCATCAGCTCTGGTATCGTCCAACTGTTGCGGACATACAACCTTGAGGATTCCTCGTGCCTTCCCCTGCCCCCACGGCCTCGCTGACGTCGCGCGCCCTCGCCTGGATGCGGCGCTCCGAGAACTCGACCCTCATCGCCCTCTCCCTGGTGGTCGGGACCTGCGCCGGGTTCGGCGCCATCGCGTTCCGCTGGCTCATCGAGCGCGCGACGCTGCTGTTCACCGGCACCGCGGACTACGCCGCCACCACGGACCACCCGTCGCATCCGTGGCTCCCGTGGCTCGGTGGTTTCTTCGTGATCCTGGCTCCCGCCGTCGGCGGCCTGCTCCACGGCCCGCTGGTCCAGCGCTTCGCGCCTGAGGCACGTGGCCACGGCGTCCCCGAGGTCATGTATGCCATCCACCGGCGCGGCGGCCGCATCCCCGCGAAGGTCGCCTTCGTCAAGGCGCTCGCCTCCGCCATCACCATCGGGTCGGGCGGCTCGGTCGGGCGGGAGGGGCCGATCGTCCAGATCGGCTCCGCGATCGGCTCGAGCCTCGCGCAGCGGGCGCGACTCAACGAGAACGGGGTCCGCATGCTGGTCGCGTGCGGCGCCGCCGGCGGCATCGCGGCCACCTTCAACGCCCCGATCGCGGGCGTGTTCTTCGCGTTCGAGCTCCTGCTCGCCTCGATCGCCGCGCGCTCGTTCGGGGCGATCGTGATCTCGGCCGTCACCGCCTCGGTGATCGGACGCGTGTTCCTGGGCGACGAGCCCTTCCTGGTCCTGCCGGAGTTCTCCGTGGGCCACCTGGGCGAGTACGGCCTGTACGTGGTGCTGGGCCTGCTCGCGGCGCTGGTCGGAGTCGCGTTCACCCGCGTGCTGTACAAGGTCGAGGACTGGTGCGACGCCGCGTGGAAGGGACCGGAGTGGGCACGGCCCGCGGCCGGCGGCCTCCTGCTGGGCGTGCTGCTGTTCGCGCTCCCGCAGATGTACGGCGTCGGCTACCCCGTGCTCGAGGGCGCGGTCATGGGTGCCTACGCGATCGGCTTCCTGGTGCTGCTGCTCGTCGCCAAGATCGTCGCGACGTCGCTCACGATCGGCATCGGCGGGTCGGGAGGCGTGTTCGCGCCCTCGCTCTTCCTCGGCGCCATGCTGGGCGCGGCGTTCGGACAGGCGGCGCAGCTCGCCCTCCCCGGGCTCGACATCCATCCGGGAGCGTACGCGCTCGTGGGGATGGCGGCCATGTTCGCCGGAGCCGCGCGAGCGCCCATCACCGCGGTCATCATCCTGTTCGAGCTCACCGGGGAGTACACGATCATCCTCCCGCTGATGCTCGCGGTGGCGGTGGCGACCCTCACGTCGAGCGCGCTCAGCCACGACACGATCTACACGCTCAAGCTGCGCCGACGCGGCGTCGACATCACGCAGCGCGCCGGCGGGCGGCCTCTCGACGGGCTCACGGTCGGCGATCTGATGACGGTCGCGCCGCCCTCCGTGCCCCTGACGCTGGGCACGGCGGACGCGGTGGGCGCGTTGGTCGCCGCCCGACGCCACTCCCTTCCCGTGGTGGGCGCCGACGGCTCCTACGCGGGGATCGTGACCTCTCCCGCCGCCGCCGGCGCGCTGACCTCCGACGACGACGTGTCGAGCGTCACCGTCGAGCGGCTGCTCGACTGGCACGAGCCGCTCCGACCCGACCAGGCGGTCGAGGACGTGCTCGAGGCCATGCTCTCGGAGGAGGCCGAGAACGGTGTCGCGGTGGTCGGTCCCGACGGGGCGCTGGTCGGCTGGCTGCATCAGGAGGCGGTGCTGAGGAAGGTGTCGACGGTCGCGACCTGACCGCGCGCGCATCGTGCCGCGCGACGATGGTGGACAATGGTCCGGTGCCCGGCACGGCCGACGGCCGCCGCCGGCGTCAACCCGATCGACGGAAGGGACCTGATGAGCAAGCTCGCGCTCGCGACCCGACTGGGCGCCGCCGCCGCGGCCGCCCTGCTCCTGGCGGGCTGCACCGCCGCCGGAGGCGGCGCCGCCAGCTCCGCGTCCCCCAGCGCGGACCCGACCGTGAGCATCGTCGCGCAGCCGGACCCGAACCACCCCGATCCCTGCGAGCTCCTCACCGCGGCCGACTTCGAGGAGTGGGGCGGCACCCCCGAGATGACCGACGGACGCTTCATCGGGTCGCTCTCGGGCGACGGCCGGTCGATCTGCCGCTGGCAGCCCGCCTCCGACGAGCTCAGCGTGCCGCGCATCCAGGTGCTGCTGAACTGGGAGTACGCGGACATCGCCGAGCAGCGCGAGCTGAGCGAGGGCATCGGCGCGAAGACCGAGGACATCGAGATCGAGGGCGCCTCGAGCGCGTACGCCGCGTACGGCGGCCGCACCATCGCGATGGAGGTCGGCGACTACTTCGTGCAGGTCTCGTACACCCGCCCGACGTCGAAGGCCGCCGACGTGAAGCGCGCGTGCGCGCACTTCGCCACGCTGGTCGCGTCGCGCCTCGCCTGAGGCCTCGCCTGAGGCCCCGCCTCAGGGTGTCGGCGCCTGCGCGTCGTACTCGCGCCATGCCCGCTGCGCGCGCGTGAGGATCGCGATCAGGGCGATCACGAGCACTCCGCCGAGCAGCGGGGGGAACCACAGCGCGACGGCGGCGGCCAGCGCGCCCGCGTACATGTCGCCGAGGCGCGGCCCCCCGGTCACCACGACGACGAAGACTCCTTGGAGGCGCCCGCGCATCTCGTCGGGCGCGGCCTGGATGATCATCGTCTGACGGAAGATCGCGCTGACCTCGTCCGCGGCGCCCATCCCGGCCATGCACAGCGCGAGCACGGCAAGCGTGGGCCAGTGCACGCCGCCCCAGCCCTCGGCGGGCTCGTGCTCCACGGCGGTCGCCACGAGCGTGGTCAGCCCGAACAGCGCGGCGAACACGCCGAACACCTGGATCGCCCGGGAGATCGCCACGCCATGGCGATGGACCCGCGCGACGGGCCCCGAGAACAGGCTCGTCAGCATCGTCCCGACCGCGCCGGCGGCCGCGAGCGCCCCGACGGTCAGCGCGCCGCCGCCGACCAGCGTGGCGCCGAGCGCGGGGAACAGCACGTAAGGGCGCCCGAACGTCATGGCGATGATGTCGACGACGAAGCTCATGCGGATGTTGGGGCTGCGGCGCAGGAACGCGAGCCCCTCCTTGAGCACCGGCCACCCCGCCTCCACCCGCTCCCCCAGCCGCGGCAGGGACGGCAGCATCCAGATGCCCAGGAATCCCGCGCTGAACAGCACGGCGTCCACCGTGAACGTCCACGGCAGGCCCACGCCGGCCGCCAGCACGCCCGCGAGCGCGGGTCCCACCGTCAGCATCACGCCGAAGGAGATCCCGTTGAGCGCGGTGGCCCGGCTGATCATGTCCGCGGGCAGGATGCGGCCGACCACCGAGCCACGCGTCGCGTTGGAGACCGTCGACGCGACGGCGCTGAGGGTGGTGACGACGAAGAAGTGCCACACGGCCGCGTGCGTGCCGTCGGCGTGCAGGTGCTGGTCGTGGAAGGACAGCGCCGCGAGCGCCACGGTGGACGCCCACGCGGTCAGCGACGCCACGATCAGCACCCTGCGGCGGTCGAAGACGTCGGCGATCACCCCGCCCCAGAGCCCGGCGATGATCATCGGCAGCAGCGCGATGCCGCCCACGAGGCCGACCATGAAGGTCGACTCGGTGATCTCGTAGACCTGGAGGCCCACGGCGACCTGGGTCATGAAGGCGCCGATCCCGGAGATCGCGCCGCCGATCCACAGGCGCGCGAAGGCCGGGCTCGCGCGCAGCGGCGCGAGGTCCACCAGGTGGCGCGACAGCCCGCGCCTCCCGGAGGCGGGCGACGGGGACGATGCGGGCGACGGCTCGGGCGGCACCAGCCGAGTCTAGGCGGGGCCCGGACCCGGGTCGCCGCCGTCCGGGTCGGCGAGGTCCTCGGCCGTCGGGTGCGGCTCGGGCGGCGCCTCCACGGGGGCCTCGATCACGCGCCACACGCGCGCCCGCTGCTCGGGGCGCAGCTCGTTGCCGCCGTCGATGCTGCCCGACCGCGTCCGCAGGCGCCTCACCAGCGCATCGTCGCCACGCAGGTCCACCACGTGGGTCCGGACCACCTCCTCGGGCCGGTACCTCGCCGAGCGGTTCCGGTAGTGGCCCTGGATCCACATCCACACCGCGACGCCTGCCCCCGGGCCGAGCGCGAACAGGAACAGCGCGATCAGCGGGCTGCCGTCGGAGTTGCCGCCCATCAGATCCCCCTCATGATCAGGAACGCGATCGGCCAGGTGACGACCGACGCGGCGGCGGCGACGCCGAACGCCACGCGACGCGCCTTGGAGGTGTTGATCGGGACCGACCCCATGGTGGCGCGGCTGCGGCCGTTGACCGCGAGGTAGTGCGTCACCGAGCCGTGCCGGCCCTTCTCCTCGAAGCCGTAGAGCCAGACGGGCAGCAGGACCGACGTCCAGCGCGTGCCCGTCACGCTCAGCTGCTCCTGCTCCCACCGCACGCCGCGGTCGTACCGGCCCACCGAGGCGGCGGCCGAGCCCCGCGCGATCGTGAGCATGTGCGCGTACGCGGCGTCGTCCGCGTGGTCGACGTCCATGTCGCGGCGCTCCGAGGTGTACTCGTCGCCCAGGAAGGACGCGTTGAACCGGACGATGTTCTTCACGTCGAACGGGAGGATCGAGTTGATGATGTTGTTGGTGCTCTCCGTCGCGTGGATATCGGCCTTCGACGCGGAGGTCTCGACGATCACGTCGTCGATCTCGAGGTCGAGCTCGCGGGCCACGGCGTAGCGGTCCACCTTGTACTCGTAGTTGTTCTCGCCGACCTTGACCCGGCCCCGGCCGATCTCGCCCACGCCGTCGAGCCGCGCCGTGACCTTCCCGTCGACCGTCATGTACGGGATGTACACGCCCATGACGTTCTCGGGCCGGAAGGTCTTCTCGAACTCGGGATGCGCGAACGACTTGCGCTTGGCCACGAACGCCGAGATCGACTCCATCGCCTGCTCGCGGGTCACCGAGAACGGCAGGATCCCGTCGGGCACCGCGCCGTTGGGGATCCGGTTGTTGATCGAGAGCACGTGCTTGCACCAGTGGCAGCGGGCCTGGAGGCTGCGCGCCGTGTCGACCACCACCTCCGCGCCGCAGCCGGAGCACTTGAAGGTCATGAGCGTCTCGTCGTCGGTGATGTCGGCCGACGCGGTCGACAGCGTGCGTCCCCGCAGGTCGGCGATCCCCTCCGACAGCCCCATCGCCTCGTCGAGGCGTGCCTCGGTCCACTCGTAGCGGCAGAACTCGCACACGAGCGTGCCCGTCTCTGGCCGGTAGGCGACGTCCGTCGCGCCGCAGCGGGCGCAGCGGACCAGCCCGTCCTTCGCGCCGGCCGGGGTGGCGTTCTCCGCGGGGCCGGCCGGCTCGGGCACGGGCTCGGGCGTCCATCCGGGCTCGGGCGCGGCTCCGCCCTGGTCGGGGGTGGTCATCGCGTCTAGAGCCCCAGCACCTTCTTCTTGAGCGCCTCGAAGTCGTCCTCGTTGATGAGGCCGTCGTCGAGCATCTTCTTGTACTGGGCGAGCTGGACGGCCGGGTCGGCCGGGGCCTGCGCGGGGGCGGGCGCGGGCGCGCCGGCCGTCGCGGCGGCGGGCGCCGCCCCGGGCGTGGGCGTGGGCGGGACCAGGTTGCCGATCGCGCCCATCCCCATGCCCATCATCGCCAGGCCGGTGCCGCCGCCACCCGACTCGCCGGCGGCCTGCACCCCGCGCGCGACGGACTGCTTGAGGAAGGTGTCCGAGCGGCCGCCGGAGAGGGCGTCGGCGCGGCGCACGTCGCTCAGGAGCGCGGTCGTGTCCTCGTCGTACTCGATCGCGACCAGGGTCGCGGACTCGATCTGCAGGCCGCGCCCGGACTCCCACTCGTAGTTCGCCTCGACCTCGTCCGCGAGGGACTTGGCGAAGCCGACGGAGTCGCCCTGGATGCGGGTGATCCGGTGCTCCTTGTCGGCGTCGTTGACGTAGCGGCTGAAGGCCCCGGCCAGGGAGCCCACGACCTCGCTGAACAGCTGCTCGGAGACGGGGTTCGTGTGCTCCGTGATGTCGAACGGGCGGGCCCCTGCAGAGATGTAGGAGGCGGGCACCAGGTTCTTCACGAACAGGATCGGGTCGACCACCTTGAGCACGTAGGTGCCGCGGGTGATCGCACCGGCCTGCGCGTTGAGGTAGCGGTCGTCCCAGTAGATCGGGCTCTGCGTGCCGAAGCGGTTGTTCGGGATCTGCTTGAGGTTGACGTAGAACGCGAGCTGCTGGCTGCCCGGGCGTCCGCCGAACTTGAACCTCTCCCACGAGGTGGTGAACGTCGAGCTCAGGAGCCCGCCGCCGCTGAACACGGACTTCGAGTTCTGGTCCTCGCTGTCCCAGCGGAACGCGCCGGGCTCGGCCACGACCGCGGTGACCGCGCCGTCCTGGAAGGTGAGCAGCCCGTAGCCCTCGGGGACGATGATGACGGAGCCGTTGGTGATGATGTTCTCGGAGCCGCGGGTGTTCTGTCCGCGCCCGGCGTTGGTCCCCTGCGTCACGGCGGGGAACACCACCGCGGTGTCGCCGACGCCGGCGGGCGGGACCAGGAAGTCGAGGAACTGGTCCCCGAACGTCGACTTGAGCGAGTCCCATGCCGCGCCGACCGCGATCTGGATGAATCCCATCACTGCTCCTGCCCTCGGGGAGGAGCCGGGTCCCGACGCCCCCACGCCTGTGCGCCCGCGGCGCATGTCCGTCGCGACACTATCCCGCGGCCGGGGGCCGGGCAAGGCGGGACACCAGGCTCCCAGCCATTTCGCAGTGATGGAATTATCAGCGCAACGCGAATGACACAGGTTTCTGACACAATCTCGCCATGCCAGGTACGAACCTCACGCGCGCCGAGGCCCAGGCCCGCGCCGCCATCGTCGCCGTCGACGCCTACCTCGTCGACCTCGACCTCACCTCGTCGAACACCACCTTCCGTTCGACCTCGACCGTCCGCTTCACCGCCACCCCCGGCGAGAGCACGTTCATCGACCTGATCGCGCCGGCCGTCGTCAGCATCGTCCTCAACGGCGAGGAGCTCGACCCGGCGACGCACTTCGCGGACTCGCGGATCTCGCTGCCGTCCCTCGCGGCGGACAACGAGCTCACGGTGGTCGCCGACTGCGCCTACATGAACACCGGCGAGGGCCTGCACCGGTTCGTCGACCCCGAGGACGGCGAGGTGTACCTCTACTCGCAGTTCGAGGTCGCCGACACGCGCCGCGTCTACGCCGTGTTCGAGCAGCCCGACCTCAAGGCCTCGTTCACCTTCACCGTGACGGCGCCGGAGCACTGGCACGTGCTGTCGAACTCGCCGTCCACCAAGGAGGCCGTCGACGGGTCGCTCGAGATCGCCGGCACCGCGCGCGGCGTCGCGCGCTGGTCGTTCTCCCCGACCACCCGCATCCCCTGCTACGTCACCGCGATCGTCGCGGGCCCGTACCACGAGGTGGTCGGGACGGTGGAGTCCCGCAAGGGCACGCTGAGCGCCAACGTGTACTGCCGCAAGGGTCTCGCGCCGTTCCTCGACGCGGATGTGATCCTCGACGACACGCAGAAGGGCTTCGCCTTCTACGAGGAGAAGTTCGAGACGGACTACCCGTTCGAGAAGTACGACCAGATCTTCGTGCCGGAGTTCAACGCGGGCGCCATGGAGAACGCCGGCTGCGTCACCTTCCTCGAGGACTACGTCTTCCGGTCCAAGACCGCGCAGGCGCGCGTCGAGCGCCGCACGGTCACGGTCCTGCACGAGCTCGCCCACATGTGGTTCGGCGACCTGGTCACCATGAAGTGGTGGAACGACCTGTGGCTCAACGAGTCGTTCGCCGAGTTCGCGTCGACGCTCGCGACCGCGGAGGTCACCAGGTACACGAACTCGTGGGTGACGTTCAACGCCCTCGAGAAGTCGTGGGCGCTGCGCCAGGACCAGCTCCCGTCGACGCACCCGATCATGGCCGACATCAAGGACCTCGAGGACGTCGAGGTCAACTTCGACGGCATCACCTACGCCAAGGGCGCATCCGTCCTGCGCCAGCTGGTCGCGTGGGTGGGCCAGGACGAGTTCTTCGCCGGCGTCGCCGAGTACATGCGCAAGCACCACCACGCGAACGCGACGCTGAACGACCTGCTGGTCGAGCTCGAGAAGGCCTCCGGCCGCGACCTGTCCGGCTGGTCGGACGTGTGGCTCCAGAAGGCCGGCGTCACGACGCTGCGCCCGGAGATCGAGACGGACGATGCGGGGATCATCACCTCCTTCGCCGTCCTCCAGGAGGTGCCCGCCGAGTGGCCGACCCAGCGCCCGCATCGTCTGGGCATCGGCGGCTACGACCTCACGGTGAACGACGAGGGTGACGAGGTGCTCGAACGCGTCCTGTCGGTCGAGGTGGACATCGACGGGGAGCGTACGGAGATCCCCGCGCTGGTCGGCAAGCCGCGCCCCGCGCTGCTGCTGGTCAACGACGGCGACCTGGCCTACGCGAAGGTCCGCCTCGACGAGGCCTCGCTGGCCACCGCGGTCGAGCACGTGTCGAAGTTCACCGACCCGCTGGCGCGCTCGATGGTGCTCGCCTCCGCCTGGGACATGACGCGCGACGCGGAGATGCCGGCGCGCCAGTACGTCGAGCTGGTGCTGAAGAACATCGGCGCCGAGACCGAGTCGACCACGGTGCTGGTGCTGCTGCGCCAGCTCGCGACCACGCTGGGCGTCTACGTGCACCCGACGGTGTCGGACGCGACCCAGTCGGACGCCGCGCGCGAGGTCTGGACGCTGATGCTCGCCGCCGCACCCGGCTCGGACAGCCAGCTCCAGTTCCTCAAGGCCTTCGCCTCGCTCGCCAACACCGAGCCGATGTACGACACGGTGCAGGCCGTCATCGACGGGAAGATCGCGATCAACGGCCTCGAGCTCGACACCGACCTCACGTGGGACCTGCTGACGTCGCTGGTGGCGGGCGGGCGCGCGTCCGAGTTCGCCATCGAGGTGCAGCTCACCAAGGACGCGACCGCGTCCGGGCAGCGCCGTGCCGCGCACGCCCGCGCCGCGATCGCGACGCCTGAGGCGAAGCGGGCCGCGTTCGACGCGCTCATCAACGCGGAGGTGGACCTGCCGAACGCGCTCCAGTACGGCACCATCGCGGGCTTCAACCACGCCCACGACGCCGCGCTGCTCGCGCCGTTCGTCGACGAGTACTTCGCCGCGCTCCGCCGCATCTACGCGGAGAAGACCAACGAGATCGCCGCGAACCTCATCGAGGGCCTGTACCCCGTCCAGCTCGCCGGGCGCGTGCCCGACCTGCAGGACAAGGCCTTCGCGTGGCTCGAGGCGAACGCGGATGCGCATGACGCCCTCCGCCGTCTGGTGGTCGAGGGCAAGGACGGCGTCCGCCGCGCGCTCATGGCGCAGGCTGCGGACCTCGCCTACGAGGGCTGAGCGCCTCCTGCGGGGATCACCTCCCCGCAGGAGGCGCGCATCGTCCCCCGAGGGCACTCACCTCCCCGTAGGACGCCGGGACCCTCGCCGCGCGACGAGCGCGTCACCCCTGACAGACTGGACCCCATGCCAGGCCTGAACCTCACGAAGGCGGAGGCGGTCGAGCGCGCCGCCACTGTCGCGAACGTCTCCTACCGCGTCGACCTCGACTTCACCGCGACCGCGGACACCTTCCGCTCGGACACCGTGGTCGAGTTCGACGCGGTCGACGGGGCCTCGACCTTCATCGAGGCCGCAGGCGCGCGCATCGACCTCATCGAGCTCAACGGGGAGGCCCTGGACCCGGTCCTCCACGCCGAGGGCCGCATCGTGCTCGCTCCTCTCCGCGCGCGGAACACCCTGCGCGTCGCCGGCGACTTCGCCTATCGGAACGACGGCCAGGGGATCCACCGGTTCGTCGACCCGGCGGACGGGGAGGTCTACCTCTACAGCCAGTTCGCGGCCAACGACGCGCGCGCCGCCTTCGCGTGCTTCGACCAGCCCGACCTCAAGGCGCCGTTCACCTTCACCGTGACCGTTCCGGATCACTGGGTGGTGGTGTCGAACTCCCCCACGCCCGAGCCCGAGCCCCTCGACGGCCTCGCGACGGTCGCCGACGCGGACCACGGCACCGCCCGATGGAGCTTCGGCCCGACCGCGCCGATCCCCACCTACGGCGCCGCGGTGGTGGCCGGGCCGTACGCGTTCCACGAGGGGCTCCTGCACAGCGCCAAGGGCGACGTCCCCGCGCGCGTGTACGGGCGCCGCGAGCTCGAGGAGCACTTCGACGCCGAGCGCGTCCTCGCGGATACCCAGGCCGGGCTCGACCTCTACGAGCGCGTGTTCCGCACCGACTACCCGTACGAGAAGTACGACCAGATCTACGTCCCCCAGTACAACCTGGGCGCGATGGAGAACATCGGCTGCGTCACCATCTCCGAGGACCGGCTGCTGTTCCGCGGACGCGCGTCCGCGGCGAACCTGGAGTTCCGCACCGTGGTGGTGCTCCACGAGCTCGCCCACATGTGGTTCGGGAACCTCGTGACGATGCGCTGGTGGGACGACCTGTGGCTGAACGAGTCCTTCGCTGAGTTCATCGGCACGTGGGCCGCGGCCGAGGTGTCCGAGTGGACCGATGCGTGGGTCACGTTCGCGGCCGACCGGAAATCGGTCGCCTACGTCCAGGACCAGCTCCCGACCACGCACGCGATCGTGACCGAGGTCCCCGACACGGAGGCGACGGTCTCCGCGTTCGACATGATCACGTACGCCAAGGGCGCGTCCGCGCTCAAGCAGCTCGCCGAGCAGGTGGGCGAGGCGGTCTTCTTCCGCGGCGTAGCGTCGTATCTCAAGCGCTACCGCCACGGCAACGCCACGCTCGCCGAGTTCCTCGCGGAGGTCGAGCAGGCGGCCGACCGGCCCCTGGACGCCTGGGCGAGGGTCTGGCTCGAGACGCCCGGCGTCACCACGCTGCGCGCGATCGTGACGGAGGACGATGCGGGCCGCATCTCCCGCCTGGCGATCGCCGAGGACGTGCCGGCCGAGCACCCGGTCGGCCGCCCGCACCGCGTGCGCGTCGCCGGATACCTCCTCGGCGAGGAGGGCCTGCACCGGTCCTGGAGCGTCGACGTGGGCCTCGACGGCGAGCTCACCGAGGTGGGCGCCGCGGTGGGTCTTGCCGCGCCCGACCTGCTGCTGGTCAACGACCAGGACCTGACGTACGCCAAGCTCCACCTCGACGACCGCTCGCTCGAGACGCTGCGCGACGGCATCCGCGCGATCGACGAGCCGATGGTGCAGGCGACCGTGCTCGACGCGCTCTGGCACATGGTCCGCGACGGGTCGCTGCCCGCGCAGGTCTACGTCGACGCCGTGCTCACCCTCCTGCCGCGCCTGCGCAACTCCGCGACTGCTGAGTCGCATGTGCGCCTGACCGTGTTCGCGCTGACGCGCTACGTCGCGCCCGAGCTCACGCTGCCGCTGACCGAGGCGGCGGCCGAGCGGATGTGGGCCGCGCTCGCGGGGGCCGCCCCGGGCGGCGATCCCCAGCTCCAGCTGCTCAAGGCCTACGCGTGGTTCGCGACCACCCCCGATCAGGGTGAGCGCCTGCGGGCCCTGGTCGACGGCTCCGCCGAGCTCGAGGGGCTGCCGCTCGACTCCGACCTGCGCTGGGACCTGGTGGCGGGGATGGCCGCGTCCGGCGCGGCCACGCTCGAGCAGGTCGACGTGTACGCGGCGCGCGACGTGACCTCGGCGGGCCAGCGGCGAGCGGCCGGCGCGCGGGCGGCGATCGCGTCACCGGACGCCAAGCGCGCCGCCTGGGACGCGCTGGCCCACCCGGCGACCGGACCCGCCACGAACGCCGTCCAGTTCGAGCTCGCCGCCGGTCTCGCGCGCGCCGTCGACCCGCGGCTGCTCGTCCCGCTGCTCGACGACCTGCTCGCGGGGCTCCGCGGCTACTACGACGCGAACGCCGGCTTCGTCGGCGCACGGGTGGTCAAGGCGGTGCTGCCGACCGCGCTCACCGGGCGCGTCGACGGGATCGCCGAACGGCTCGAGACGTGGCTCACGGCGAACGCCGATGCGCCGTCCGTGCTGCGCAAGGCCGTGATCGAGGCGCTCGACCACGTGCGCCGCGCGGCCGTGGCGCAGGCGGTCAGCCGCTCCGCGCGCTGACCGGCCGAGGCACGCCCCGGCCCGCGAGCCTTCCGCCCCGGCCCTCCCCGTCGGACAGTCCGCACGGAGCTGGTCCCGGTTGGTCGGCGTGTCGCGGCGCGAACCGTCGTGACACGCCGCAGACCCGGGACGCACTCCGTGCGCACCGTCCGGGGGGGTGGTCAGGAGCGGGCCGCCTTGATCGCGCGGAACAGCCGCCGCACACGCGGGTGCTCGAACAGGTCGTCCAGCAGCACGGGCTCGCCGTTGCCGTCGGTGATCGGCACGCACCAGTTCGGGTACTCGGTGTCCGTGCCCGGCATGTTCTGGGCACGACGGTCGCCCACCGCATCGGTGATCGCGACGCCCGTGAGGAGCGAGGGGCTGTCGAGCACCCACCGGTGCAGGCCGGCGACCAGGTCCTCCTCGTTGTAGTCGCCCAGGATCCAGCCGCGTTCGAGCATCACGTCGATGTACGCCTGACGCTCGCGCTCCGCCTCCGCCTGCGCCGCCTCGATCCCGCCCTCGCCGAGCATGCCGAGCTCGGCCCGCAGCGTCACGTGCTCGCCCGCGAGGTACGCGGGCGTCGGGGGCAGGTCGTGCGTGGTGACGGCCGCGAGCGTGTCCGCGCGGTAGTCCTCGGGCAGGCGCGGGGCGCCGTCGTCATGGCGCTCGAACCAGACGATGGACGTGCCGAGGATCCCGCGGGAGTGCAGGTAGTCGCGCACCCACGGCTCGACGGTGCCGAGGTCCTCGCCGATCACGATCGTGCCGGCGCGCTGCGCCTCGAGCGCGATGATCCCGATGAGCGCCTCGTGGTCGAGGTACACGTACGCGCCGTCGAGCGGCGGGTGCCCGGCCGGGACCCACCACTGGCGGAACATGCCGAGCACGTGGTCGATCCGCAGGGCGCCGGCGTGACGCGCCGCCGCACGCACCATGTCCCGGAACGGCAGGTACGCGGCGGCCTCCAGGGCGCGCGGCTGCCACGGCGGGATCGACCAGTCCTGGCCCATCGCGTTGTAGTAGTCCGGCGGCACGCCCAGGCTGATCCCCTGCGCCAGCACGCGCTGGGAGGACCATGCGTCCGCCCCCTCGGGGTGCACGCCGACCGCGAGGTCGACCATCACGCCGATGCTCATGCCGGCGCGGGTCGCGGCGGCCTGCGCCCGCTCGAGCTGCTCGTCGGCGATCCACTGGAGCCACGCGTAGTACAGGACCCGGTCGGCGTGCTCGTCGCGCCAGGCCGCCACCGCCGCGGACGTCGGGGAGTCGAACTCGTCGGGCCAGGGCAGCCCGCGGTGCGCCTCGGAGATCGCGCACCACGTGGCGAAGTCCTCGAGAGCGGCGCCCTCGCGGAGGCAGAACTGCTCGAAGAGCGCGTCGCGGCCCGCGGAGCGGGGCGCCTTGAACACCTCCTCGAGCGCGGCGGACTTGAGCCTCCACACCGCGTTGCGGTCGAGCAGCTCGTCCGACTCGTTGAGGCGCTGAGGCTTCTCCGCCTCCCACGCCAGGAGCGCGCGCTGCTGCGACGGCAGGTACGCGACCTCGGGGATGTCCTCGACACGGATGTAGAGGGGCGAGAGGAACCGCTTGGACGTCGGCAGGTACGGCGAGTTGGTGATCGGCGCCACCGGCTCCGTCGCGTGCAGCGGGTTCACCAGGACGAACTCGGCCTCCGCGCGCGCCTTGCCCAGCGCGCACAGATCCGCGAGGTCGGCCAGGTCGCCCACGCCCCACGAGCGCTCCGAGCGCAACGAGTACAGCTGCACCGTGAGACCCCACGGCCGGGCCGCGCGGATCGCCGGGTCGATCTCAACCTGGGCGGGGGCGATCACGATGTGCCCGCGCCCGCGGCGCCCACCGGACACGGCCTCGACCACGTGCCAGCCCAGGGGAAGATCGGGTGGGACCAGGAAGGTCGCCCGGCCGCGCATCGTCCCCGCGACCTCTCGCGGCGGCACCCACCGGTCGAGCTGCTCCATCTCGCGCGTCTCGCCGCTCTCGAGGCGCAGCGTCACATCGACCTCGTCGCCGTCGTCGACGTGGACGGGCAGCTCGAGGGCGTCGCCGGCGGTCACCACCACCACGGGCGGCACCAGCCGGCTCCACTCGAGGTCCTCGAGGGCCTCGAGGGAGCGCTCGCACGCGACGTCCGAGCCGGCGTCGACCCCCATCGCGGCGAGGGCCGCGCGGATCGCGGGAGCGGAGCACTGGACCAGGGTTCCGTCGATGGCGTAGTACTCGACGGACACGCGGCACGCGCGCGCGAGCGCCGCGAGGGCCTCCGACGGCAGCTCGCGCTCGACCTCGGGCGCATCGTTCACACGCTCATCCTGCCACGATGCTGGGCGGATGCGGGCGCTGGCGCGCCCTCGTCTAAGGTGGGGCGCGTGATCTTCCTCACCGCGTCGGCGACCCCCGAGCCCGTGCCCACCAGCAGCGCGGAGGCGCAGGAGCTGATCGACGGGTGGATCTCGAACCTCGAGGACGGCGCGCTCGCGATGCTCGTCGTGACCGTCCTGCTGCTGCTCGCCTGGTTCGTCGGTCGCGGCCTGATCAAGGGCGTGACCAAGGGGATCGAGCGAGGGACCCCGTTCCAGGACGCGCGGACGCGCCGAGCGCTCAAGAAGGCACGCATCCCGATGCCGGAGCCCGACACGATGGAGCTGCGGCTCGAGACCGAGCGTCGGAGCCAGCGCGCCCACACCCTCAAGCGCGTGATGACGTCGGCCCTCGCCGTGGTGCTGATCGCGACGTTCGTCATGACGCTGCTCACCGTGCTGGGCATCCCGGTGAGCGGCATGCTCGCCTCCGCCGGCATCGTGGGCGTGGCGCTGGGCTTCGGCGCGCAGTCGCTCGTCAAGGACGTGCTCACCGGCGTGTTCATGCTGATCGAGGACCAGTACGGCGTCGGCGACGTGGTCGACCTGGGCGAGGCCTCCGGAGCGGTCGAGGAGGTCGGGATCCGGTCGACCCGGCTGCGGTCCCTCGACGGGACCGTCTGGTACATCCCCAACGGCGAGATCACGCGCGTGGGCAACATGACGCGGCTGTGGTCGCGCGCGCTCGTCGAGGCCCGCTTCGCCTACGACACCGACATCGAGGCCGCCCGTCAGGCGATGCTCGACGCGGTCGAGGCCGCCAAGGGCGCCTCCGACCAGGTCGCGGCCAACGTGCTGTCCGAGCCGGAGGTCGCCGGGGTCGAGTCGCTCGAGTACAACGCGGTGATGCTGCGGCTCCTGGTTCAGGTGAACCCGTCGACGCAGTGGGACATCATGCGCGAGATCCGTCGGCAGCTGCGGACCATCCTCGCGGAGCGGGGCATCGAGCTCGCCGTGCCGGGCGACGCCATGATGGTGTCCTCGACGGCGCCGAACCGCGCGGTGCACGACTCTGCGCGCACCGACTCCGGAGATCAGCCGACCGATGCCGACGGCCGGCCGCTCCCTCCGCCCAACGACGCCGCGGACGACTGATGAGCCAGCCGGGCATGAACGTCGGAGCGGGTCCCGCTCAGGACGAGGGCCAGAGCTTCTTCGAGGCGGTCGGAGGGCACGCGACCTTCGACGCGATCGTGCGCGCGTTCTACGACGGCGTCGCGGGGGATCCGGTGCTCCGACCCATGTACCCGGAGGACGACATGGAGGGCGCCGTCGAGCGCCTCACGCTGTTCCTCGAGCAGTACTGGGGCGGTCCCACCACGTACTCCGATCGGCGAGGTCACCCGCGGCTGCGCATGCGCCACCAGCCGTTCCGCGTCAACCCCGACGCGCGCGACCGGTGGATCGCCCACATGCGCGAGGCCGTCGCACGCCAGAACCTCGCTCCGCTGCACGCCGTCACCCTGATGGACTACCTGGAGCGCGCGGCGCATTCCATGGTGAACACGTTCGAGGAGGGCTGATGGAGCGCGTCGAGGACATCTGGGCGGACGCCGCGGTCGCCTCCGGCATGGCCGCCCTGGACCTGCGCCGGCTCGGCGACACGAGCTTCGAGGGCGACTCGCTGCCGATGCCGCGCGGCCGCGTGTTCGGCGGGCAGGTGCTCGCGCAGTCGCTGCTCGCGGCGGGCGCCACCGTGGCCGAGGACCGCTTCGCCCACTCGCTGCACGGGTACTTCCTCCGCGCGGGCGACGCCACCCAGCCGATCCAGTTCGAGGTCGAGATCCTCCGCGACGGCGGCTCCTTCTCCGCGCGCCGCACGCATGCGCTCCAGAACGGCAAGCCGATCCTGTCCCTGATCGCGTCCTTCCAGCTGGAGCAGGAGGGACCGGAGCACGCGGCGCCCATGCCCGCGGTGCCCGGTCCGGAGGAGGCCGCGTCGGGCGTCGACATCATGGCTCCGTTCGCCGGCCACCCCTCCGCCGACTTCTGGCTCACGAAGGCACCGTTCGACGTGCGCCACCTCGACGGCTCGCTCTTCCTGGGGCCGGACGCGGAGCCGAAGTCGACCCAGATGGCCTGGATGCGCGTGCGCCGGCCGATCGACGCCCCCGACCTGATGCACCGCGCGCTCCTGGCGTTCGGCTCGGACCAGGTGATGCTCGAGCCGCTGCTGCGTCGCCACGGGGCCTCGTGGGTGACGCCGGGGGTGGCCGTCGCCAGCCTCGACCATGCGATGTGGTGGTACCGGCCGGCGCGCGCCGACGAGTGGCTGCTGTTCGTCCAGGAGGCGCCCAACGCCCGGGGCGGTCGCGGCCTGACCGCGGCGCGGATCTACGCGCAGGACGGTACCCTGGTCGCCTCCGCGGCCCAGGAGGGCATGATCCGGATGTAGCGGGCTGACTGGTCCGTCATGCCTCGTAGGACCACGGATGTCACCGGTCTCACCGGCCGACCGGACACCACGGCGCCGTGTAACGATTCGATAAAGCCTGCTGCCTGAGTTGGACAACCCCCCGGGGGTCGTTGTTACGGTCGGCGAGCCGCTTCGCCTGGCTGTACCCGGCCGGCTGAGGCGTCAATGACCAGCCGAAGACCTCCTGACGCGCCCGCCCGACGCGGTGCTGCGGAGTGTGAGCAACGCCGCCCCGCGGTGTCGCCGGCGGGCCCGTGATTGCCGTCCGACGGCTGCGAGTCCCCTCGCTTGCCGAGGCCTTCGCCCACCCGAGTGAAGCCTGAGGACCCGTGAACGACGCGATCGCCTTGAAGGCGGAGGGCCTGTACAAGGTCTTCGGCCGCAATGCCGAGGCCGCCGTGGACAAGCTCCGCGCCGGCACCCCCCGAGACCAGCTCGGCGGCGCCACCGCCGCCGTCATCGACGCCTCCTTCGAGGTCATGCGCGGCGAGATCTTCGTCGTCATGGGTCTGTCGGGCTCGGGCAAGTCGACCCTGATCCGCATGCTCAACGGGCTCCACCCCGCGACCACGGGCAGCGTCGAGATCGGCGGCGAGCCGATCACGGCGACCAGCCCGAAGCGCCTGCGCGAGGTCCGTCGCACCAAGGTCTCGATGGTATTCCAGCACTTCGCGCTGCTCCCCCACCGCACCGTGATCGACAACGTCGCCTACGGCCTGGAGATCCAGGGCATGGGCCGCGAGGAGCGGATCGCCCGCGCCCGGAAGGTCACCGAGATCGTCGGGCTCGCCGGCTGGGAGGAGAAGCACCCCGGGGAGCTCTCGGGCGGCATGCAGCAGCGCGTGGGCCTCGCCCGCGCCCTCGCGGCCGACACCGAGGTCCTGCTGATGGACGAGGCGTTCTCCGCGCTCGACCCGCTGATCCGCCGCGGCATGCAGGATCAGCTGCTCGAGCTCCAGACCGAGCTCGGCAAGACCATCATCTTCATCACCCACGACCTCAACGAGGCGATGTACATCGGCGACCGGATCGCCGTCATGCGCGACGGGCGGATCGTCCAGATCGGCACGCCGGAGGAGATCCTCACGGACCCCGCGAACGACTACGTCGAGCAGTTCGTCCAGGACGTCGATCGGGCCAAGGTGCTCACGGCGGAGTCGGTCATGCGGCCCGCCCGCGCGGTGGTCCACACCGGTGCGGGCCCCCGTGCCGCCCTCACGCTGATGCGCGACGAGCAGGTCGCGGGCGCGTACGTGGTCAACCGCGACCGCAGCATCGTCGGTTGGGTCCGGGACCGCGACGTCTTCGACCTGGTGCGGAAGGGATCGACCGACCTCACGCCGGCGGTCAAGCCCGACCACGGCGCCGTCCCCGCCGACACCGCGCTCGCCGACCTGTTCATCCCCTCACTCGAGGCCGCGCTCCCGCTCGGCGTCGTCGACCACCGGGACCGTCTGGTCGGCGTGATCCCGCGCGTCACTCTGCTCGCGGCGCTGGGCGGGGAGCCCGAGGCGGCCGCCACGGCCAGCCCCCGACCCGACCCGCTGCCGACCGAGATGGTCGACCAGCTGCTGGAGAGCGCCGTCGGAGCCGGCGCCGCCGACGCCAAGGAGGCCCGCTGATGGACATCCGCATCCCCGTCGGCTCGTGGATCAAGGACTTCTTCGACTGGCTCGAGGACACGTTCTCCTGGCTCTTCGAGGCGCTCCGCCAGCTCTTCATCTGGATGTTCGACGCCGTCGACTGGGTCTTCGCGACCCCGCCGGCGCTCGTGGTGATCGCGCTCGTCGCGGCCGCCGCCCTCCTCGCGCGCGGCTGGCGCTTCGCGCTCGGCTCCGCGATCGGCCTGCTCTTCATCATGAGCGTCAACCAGTGGGACAACGCGGTCGACTCGCTCGCGCTCGTGCTGGTCGCCGCCTTCCTGGCGGTGGTGATCTCCATCCCGCTCGGCATCTGGGCCGCCCGCAACGACACGGTCTCGGCCGTGCTCAAGCCGGTCATGGACTTCCTGCAGACCCTGCCCGCGTTCGTGTACCTCGTGCCCGCGCTCGGGCTGTTCCGCATCGGGGTCGCCCCCGGCATCATCGCCACCCTGATCTTCGCGATGGCCCCCGGCGTGCGCCTCACCGAGCTCGGCATCCGCGGCGTCGACAAGGAGGTGGTCGAGGCCGGGCAGGCGTTCGGCGCGCACCCCCGTCGCATCCTGCGCCAGATCCAGATCCCCCTCGCGATGCCGTCGATCATGGCGGGCGTCAACCAGATCATCATGCTGTCGCTCTCGATGGTGGTCATCGCCGGGCTTGTCGGCGCCGGCGGGCTCGGCGGCGACGTGGCGCAGGCGATCTCCGCGCTCAACGTCGGGCTCGGCTTCGAGGCGGGCCTGTCGGTCGTCGTCCTCGCCATCCTGCTCGACCGCTTCACTGCATCGTTCGGCAAGGGCCTCGGCCTCTACTCGCGATGGCGCCGTGCCGCCGTCGCGAAGAAGGAGGCGGACGAGCAGGCGCGCTTCGACGCCGAGCTCGTCGAGGTCGGCGGGCCCCGTCGCTCGCCCGGCGCGGGCGGGGGCGGCGGCAGCCTCTGACCCTTCGCCGCATCGTCCCGCCCGGACGATGCGGCGCCCACCCAGGCTTCGCGGCCGCAAGGCCGCGTGCGCATCGCGGAGAAAGGACCCGGATGCGCTCACGGGCGCGGAGACACCGCGACCCGGGAAAGGAATACCAATGTTCAAGCGCACTGCCACCGCGTTCGCGGTGACGGCTGCTGCGGGCCTCGTGCTCGCGGGCTGCTCGTCCTCCGAGGGCGAGGCCGCCGACGAGGCCACCTCCGGCTCCGACGCCATGGCCGGCGGCGAGCTCACCCTCGCCGTCTTCAACGGCTGGGACGAGTCGCTCGCCACCTCGCTGCTCTGGGAGAACATCCTCGAGTCCAAGGGCTACACCGTCGAGCTCGAGTACGCCGACCCCGCGGTCGTCTTCCAGGGCGTCGCGGACGGCGACTACGACATCGTCACCGACGTGTGGCTGCCCCTCACCCACGCCTCGTACATCGAGGAGTTCGGTGACGACATGGAGGAGCTCGGCGCCTGGTTCGACTCCGCCGCGCTGACCGTGGCCGTGAACGCGGACGCGCCGATCGACTCGCTCGACGAGCTCGCCGACAACGCGGACGCCTTCGGCAACCGGATCGTCGGCATCGAGCCGGGCGCGGGCCTCACCGCCACCGTCCAGGACGCGGTCATCCCGACCTACGGCCTCGAGGGTCTCGACTTCATCACCTCGTCGACCCCCGCGATGCTGTCGGAGCTCGACACCGCCACCTCGAACGGCGAGAACATCATCGTGACGCTGTGGGAGCCGCACTGGGCCTACGGCGCGTACGACCTCAAGAACCTCGAGGACCCCGAGGGCACGCTCGGCGAGGCCGAGAGCATCGTGACCTACGGTCGCGCGGGCATCTCCGAGGACCTCCCCGAGGTCGCCGCGTGGCTCGGCGCGTTCACCATGGACGCCGACCACCTCTACGACCTCGAGAACCAGCTCAACGGCCAGGACGCGTCGGACTACGCGGACATCGTGTCCGAGTGGGTCGCCGCGAACCAGGAGTGGGTGGACTCGCTCACCGCGTGATCCTCTCGCATCGCTGAGAAGGCGCCGGTCACCCTCGGGTGGCCGGCGCCTTCTGCGCGTGCGGGGCGGCTCAGCGGTTGCGGAAGCGCACCGGCTCGTCGAGGTGCGGGCTCCACGCCTCGCGCTCGGCCTCGGTGAGGCGCCGCGGCCGGTTGGACTCGGCGTCGATCAGCACCAGGGTGGTCGCGGCCTTGGCGTAGAGCGCGCGCGGCTCGTCGCCGGCGGGGGACCACACCTCGTAGCAGATCTCGATGCTCGCGCCGCCGAGCCGCCCGATCCACAGCTGGACGTCGAGCGGCCGGCGCAGGTACGGGATAGGCGCCAGGTACTCGATCCGCTGGGCCGCGATCAGGGTGATGGTCTCCGCGTCGGGGCCCCCGGCGATCAGGGCCGTGTGGGGCACCTCGTGCTCCTCGGCGGCGGAGCGGTCCGCCCAGAACACGCGGATGCGCGCCTCCTCGAGGAGCCGCAGCATCTCGGCGTTGTTGACGTGCCCGTAGGCGTCGAGGTCCGACCACCGCAGCGTGATCGGCACATGGATCCGGCTCATGCCTTCACGCTAGCGCGGACCTGCACCTAGCCTGGACCGGTGAGGTTCACGGATCCGCAGGTCATCCTGTTCGTGGGCGACTGCGAGCGCGCGGCGCGCTTCTACGCGGCGTTCGGATTCGCCGAGACGTTCCGCAGCCCGGACGATGCGCCGGTCAAGATCGAGATGGCGATGGGCGGCTTCGCGCTCGGGCTGGCGCTGCCCGGCCCCGCCGCGGAGAGCCACGGCCTCTCCCCCGTCACCACCGGCGACCGCGCCTGCCTCACCCTCTGGACCGACAACGTCGAGGCCGCGTACGGGCTCGCGGTCGATGCGGGCGGCACGGCGCGGCGCGCGCCGCATCCCTTCCGCGACGGGATCCTCAGCGTCGCCTTCGTCGACGACCCCGACGGGCATCCGGTCCAGCTGGTCCAGCGCGTCCGCTGAGACGACGATGCCCGCGCCTCGGGTGAGGCGCGGGCGTCGTCGACGGGTGCTCGCGGTCAGTCGCGCGTGAGCTTGCGGTAGGTCACGCGGTGCGGGCGAGCCGCCTCGGCGCCCAGGCGCTCCACCTTGTTGGCCTCGTAGGACTCGAAGTTGCCCTCGAACCAGAACCACCTGGCCGGGTCCTCCTCGGTGCCCTCGTACGCGAGGATGTGGGTCGCGACGCGGTCGAGGAACCAGCGGTCGTGGGAGACCACCACGGCGCAGCCGGGGAACTCGAGCAGCGCGTTCTCGAGCGAGCCGAGGGTCTCGACGTCGAGGTCGTTGGTCGGCTCGTCCAGCAGCAGGACGTTGCCGCCCTCCTTCAGGGTGAGGGCCAGGTTGAGGCGGTTGCGCTCACCGCCCGACAGGATCCCTGCGGCCTTCTGCTGGTCCGGGCCCTTGAAGCCGAATGCGCTGACGTACGCGCGCGAGGGCATCTCGACCTTGCCGACGTTGATGTAGTCGAGCCCGTCGGAGACGACCTCCCACAGCGACTTGTCCGGGTCGATCCCGCCGCGGCTCTGGTCGACGTAGGAGACCTGCACGGTCTCGCCGACCTTCAGGTCGCCGCCGTCGAGCGGCTCGAGCCCGACGATGGTCTTGAACAGGGTGGTCTTGCCCACGCCGTTGGGGCCGATCACGCCGACGATGCCGTTGCGCGGCAGCGAGAAGCTGAGCCCGTCGATGAGCACGCGGTCGCCGAAGCCCTTCTTGAGGTTCTTCGCCTCGATCACCGTCGAGCCCAGGCGCGGGCCCGGCGGGATCTGGATCTCCTCGAAGTCGAGCTTCCGGGTGCGCTCTGCCTCGGCCGCCATCTCCTCGTACCGGGCCAGGCGCGCCTTGGACTTGGTCTGACGTCCCTTGGCGTTCGACCGCACCCACTCGAGCTCCTCCTTGAGGCGCTTGGCGAGCTTCGCGTCCTTCTTGCCCTGGACCTGCAGGCGCTCCTGCTTCTTCTCGAGGTAGGTCGAGTAGTTGCCCTCGTAGGGGTACAGGCGTCCGCGGTCGACCTCGCAGATCCACTCCGCGACGTGGTCGAGGAAGTACCGGTCGTGGGTGACGGCGAGCACGGCGCCGGGGTACTTGGCGAGGTGCTGCTCGAGCCACAGCACGGACTCGGCGTCGAGGTGGTTGGTCGGCTCGTCGAGCAGCAGCAGGTCGGGCTTCTCCAGCAGCAGCTTGCACAGCGCGACGCGGCGGCGCTCACCGCCCGAGAGGACCGTCACGTCCGCGTCCGGCGGCGGGCACCGCAGCGCGTCCATCGCCTGTTCGAGCTGGGCGTCGAGGTCCCATGCGTTGGCGTGGTCGAGCTCCTCCTGGAGCTCGCCCATCTCGGCCAGCAGCTTGTCGTAGTCCGCGTCGGGGTCGGCCATCTCCTCGGAGATCTGGTTGAAGCGCTCGAGCTTGGTGTAGATCTCGCCCACGCCCTCACGGACGTTCCCGATGACGTCCTTCTCCTCGTTCAGCGGCGGCTCCTGCAGGAGGATGCCGACGGTGTACCCGGGGCTGAGCCGTGCCTCCCCGTTCGAGGGCTGCTCGATGCCGGCCATGATCTTGAGGATCGTGGACTTTCCGGCGCCGTTCGGGCCCACGACGCCGATCTTGGCGCCGGGGTAGAACGCCATGGTCACGTCGTCGAGGATGACCTTGTCGCCGTGCGCCTTGCGCGCCTTCTGCATGGTGTAGATGAACTCTGCCACTGCCGCTCCGTGTCTCGAGTGCGCGCGTGCGTGCCGCGCCGCATACCAGTGACCTAGCCTACGCGAGCGATGCCGGGCGCAGGGGCGTCCGGACGCCCGGCACCGAGGCCTCACCGCACCAGGGTCGGTTCCTCGACCTCCGCATCCTCCGGCTCGTCCAGCTCCTCGCCCCCGGGGCCGTGCTCCTCCGCCTCGCCGCGCGCCGCCTCGATGGCCTCGCCCGCAGCGGTGCCGTCACCTTCGCCCATCGACTCGTCGCCGACGGCACGGGTGAACGTCGCGAAGCCTCGCGTGAGGTCGTGCCCGACGGCGGTCGCGTCGATCACCAGGTCCGTGCGCGGGCCCTTCTCCGACTCCCAGAGGTTGGTCCGCATCCTCCCGGTCACCAGCACCGGCTGGCCCTTCTCCACCGACTGCTTGATCAGGATCGCGGAGCCGCGGAACGCGCGGACCGTGAACCACTCCGTCGACCCGTCGACCCACTCGCCCCGCGCCCGGTCGAAGTACCTCGGAGTCGAGGCGAGCCGGAAGCTCGCCACCGCCGCCCCGTTCTTGCCCACGGTCAGGCGGACGTCCGTCGCCGCCCACCCCACCACGGTCACCTGCAGCTCGTTCATGTCTTCCTCCCTGGCGGCCGCACCGTGCGGCCGCCTCCAGGGTGGGCGGGTGGACGATGCCGCGCGGCGCCGGGCGCCGCGATCGGGGATGACGGCAGGCAGCGACGCGGGTGGGGACATCGCACGCGGCTCACCCGCGCGGGTCAGCGGGCGTCCGGCTCCGGTGCGCCGGCATCGCCGCGGAGGTGGGCGGGACCGTGATGCGGCCGGCCGTCGCCCTCGCCGGCGACCGGCTCCCACAGCTCGGCCGGCGCGGTGTGCGGTTCCTCGGGCTCCGCGACATGCGCGGGCACGCGTGAGTCGGGGCGGTCGCGCGGCACCTCCGGGGGTGCCTCGCTGCGGGCGAGCTCCGTGAGCTCGTCGAGGTTGCGGTAGGCCTGGTGGATGAGCTCGGTCGGGGCCACCACCAGGGGCGAGACGGCGCCGAGGACGGCGGCCCTCCCCTGCTCGACCATCCCGCGGGCGAACGCGGTCCCCTTCGCCCCGCGCCGGAAGAAGCCGCCCGCGCGCACCGGCGTCTCCCACGGGACGGCCGCGAGGGCCTCGGCGATGCGCTCGGTCAGCAGCTCCGCCGGCGCCACCGCGTCGTCGATCACGGTGCGCCACGTGACGGGCAGCCCCTCGGACGCCGCGTCGACCCAGTCGAGCCTCTCGCGCTCGACCACCTCGCGGCCCAGCCCCGCGGGCTGCGGCACCTGCTGCGCCTTGCCCGCCACCACCAGCGCCGCCGCCTGCGCGCGCGCGTCGACACCGGCCGCGGCCGTCAGCGCCGCGACGAGCTCCGCGACGTCGGGCAGGACCGGCTCCGCGTCACGCGCCAGCGCGCGCTCGAGCGTCCGGCCGGCCTCGACCAGGTCGGCGGCCACCGCGTCGGCGGCGACCGAGCGCGCCTCCACGGCGCCCTCGAGCTCCGCGCGCAGCACGTCCACCCCCTGGCCGGTGCGCGCGCTCACCGGCATGACCGGGACGGAGTGCATCCCGTCCTCCGCCAGCAGACGCTGCAGGTCGCGCGCGACGTTCCAGCCGTCCTCGGTGGTGAGCCGGTCCACGTGGTTGAGCACCACCAGCGACGGCTGGCCATGGTCGGAGGCGACGCGCAGGTAGCCGTCGTGGATCGCGTGGTCGGCGTACTTCTGCGGGTCGACCACCCACAGCAGCAGGTCGACCATGGGGATCATGCGGTCCACGGTCGCGCGGTTGTGCGCGTTGACCGAGTCGTGGTCGGGCAGGTCCAGCAGGATCAGGCCGCCGAGCGCCGGATCCGCATCCGCCTCCGGCGCCTGCGCGCGCACCAGCCGACGCTGCGGAGCGACGCCGAGCCAGTCGAGCAGCGCCTGAGCGGGGTCGGGGCCCCAGACCGCCGCACTGACCTCGGAGGTGGTGGGGCGCGCGACGCCGGGCACCGCGAAGGACATGCCGGCGAGCGCGTTGAACAGGGTCGACTTGCCGGACCCCGTGCCGCCCGCGAGCGCGACCACCGTCCAGTCGATGCCGAGCCGGAGCCGCTCCTCGCAGCGGTCGATCGTCGCCTCGAGCTCGCGGCGCACGTCGCCGGGGATCGCCGCGCGGGCCCACGTGAGGGACGAGCGCAGGCGCTCGACCCGCTCGCGCAGCACGGAGGTCTCGTCGCGGGGCGCCAGGTGGTCGAAGCTCACGCTCACAGCAGGCCTCGCAGCTCTGCGCGCCGCAGCCGGATCTTCGCCGAGGAGTCGGGCATCAGCGACGGGATGTCGGTGGGCCGCATCATGTCGAGCGACTCCCGGGAGACGCAGTGGCGGCGGGCGGCGGCCAGCTCCGCCCGTGCCTCCTCGACGGCCTCGCCGACGGCCTGGCCCGTGAGCACCATGAGCGCGGTGCGCGCCTCCTCGATCCCGAGCGCGGCGCTCGCGAGGGTGGTGGTGAGGCCGGGCTCCCCGACCACCTCGATGCCGGACGATGCGCCGGGCAGCGCGAGGACGATCTCCTGGCAGCGGTGCATCCACCGGCGGGCCGCGTCGGCCGCCTGGCGCTCGCGCGCCTGCCGGGCGTCGCGGGGATCGCGTCGCTCCGCGAGCCAGGGTCCCACGCCGGTGTCGGCGCGCCGCAGCGCGGCCGTCATCGCCTCCGCCACCGAGGCAGCGGCGTGGACCAGGCGCGACTCGACCGCGTCGAGCACGTCGACGTAGATCTCGTGCAGGACGGTGTCACGGTCCTCCCGCAGGTGCCGGCGCTTGACCCACAGCGAGTTGCGGAGCCGGAAGAGCGCGCCGCCGTCGGCCGTCGCCTGCTGCCACCGGGTGGTGAGCGCGCCGGTCGGGATGGTCTCCCACCACCGGTCGCCGCCTTCGTTCTCGACCTGGGCGGCGCTGCGGCGGACCTCGGATCGAACGTCCTTGGCGGCGGCGGACTGCTCGTCCATCGCCTCGGCGACCACCTCGAGCCACTCCTTCACGGACTCGGCGGCGCCGTGCAGCGTGCGTTCGACGATGGTCGCGGCGGACGCGGCCGCCACGGAGTCGAGCCAGCGGCCCAGGCCGTTGACCACGTCGCGCGGCACCGTGGCCTGACGCGCGGTGTCCTCGGGGATCACGAACAGCGGGAGCGTCTCGAGGTGCTCGAGCGTGAGGCGGTCGACCAGCTCGCGGCGCACCTGGGCGGCGATGTCGACCGTGACACGGTTGAGCACCACGGCGATCGACGCACCACGGTCCGCGCCCGCGCGCAGAGCCTCCCACGGCAGCGCGTCGCCGTAGCGAGCGGGGGTGGTGACGAAGATCCACAGGTCGGCGGCCTCGAGCAGCACCTTGGCGATCTCGCGGTTCTCCCCGCGCACCGAGTCCAGGTCGGGCGAGTCCACGATCGCGAGCCCGCGGGGCACCGCCTCGGTCGCGATGACCTTGCCCCGCTGCTCGACCTCCGTGAGCACCGAGGTGTCGAGCGGGTGGTGGAACACGTGAGGGATACGGGTGGTCGGGCGCAGCACCCCCGATGGGGTGAGCTGCTCTCCCACCAGCGCGTTGACCACGGTGGACTTGCCCGCGCCCGTCGAGCCGGCGACCACCACGACGGCGGGCGACGCCTCCTCGCGGACGCGCGGGATCAGGTGATGGTCGAGCTGGTCGAGCATGCGGCGCATGGTGTCGCGCGCCTCGTCCACGCTGGGCGTCGGGAGCGGCAGCTCCACCCCGGCGACCACCTTCCTGGTGTCCACCAGGGCGTCGAGGAGGTTGCCGGGGTACGACCACGTCTTGATGGGTCGCACGCTCATGCGACCCCGACCCCTCGTCCCACCATGCGTCAAGGGTAGCGCGGGGCCTCCTACCAGGCCGCACGAGCGCAGCGAGCCGCGCGACTACTCTGTATCCGTGCGTTCTGCGCGCGCCGGCCCCCGTAGCTCAATGGATAGAGCAACGGCCTTCTAATCCGTAGGTTGCAGGTTCGAGTCCTGCCGGGGGCGCCGCCGACCGAGCGCCACCGAGATGGCGCGCGAGCGCTCGATACCCGCGGGCCCTGTGCACCGGTCCTCCATCTCAGGGGGGGGGGTGAGGGCGGACGATGCGCCGGGACGGCGGGACGATGCGCGCCCGGCGCGGCGATTTCTGGCACCGGGGCGCCCGCATGAGCCGTCTCACCAGGCGAGACGCTTCCGCCGAGAATTGGGACCAGGAGCGGGCACAGGTCCCGGGTCGCGCCCGCGAACCGTCCACTAGCCTGGTCGCGAGGCAACCAGGAACCCGGTCCGCGGCCGCCGCATCGGCACGTCGCACCGACCGATGGAGACCGGTTCCGCGGCACGCGACGCGCGGGACCAGAACAGGATGACCGATGAAGATTGGGGTCCCCGCGGAGACCCGTGCGGGCGAGAGGCTCGTCGCGGCGAGCCCCGCCTCGGTGGCGCAGCTGATCAAGCTGGGCTACGAGGTCGTGATCGAGGCAGGCGCCGGCACGTCGGCCAGCTTCCTCGACGCCCAGTACGAGGAGGCCGGCGCGACGCTCGTCGACGCCGCGACCGCCTGGGGCGCGGACATCGTCACGTGCGTGAACGCCCCGAAGCCCGCGCAGATCAAGCTGCTGCGCGAGGGCGCGACCCTGGTCGCGACCATGGCGCCGCACTCGAACGAGCGGCTGGTGGCCTCGCTCGCGAAGCGCGGCGTCACCGCGCTCGCCCTCGACGCCGTCCCGCGCATCTCCCGCGCGCAGGCGATCGACGTCCTGTCGACCATGTCGAACGTCGCCGGCTATCGCGCGGTGATCGAGGCGGCCGAGAACTACGGCGGCATGTTCACGGGCCAGGTCACCGCCGCCGGCAAGACCAAGCCCGCCACCGTGTTCATCATCGGCGCGGGCGTCGCCGGCCTCGCGGCGATCGGCGCCGCGTCCTCCCTGGGCGCCCAGGTGCGCGCGTTCGACGTGCGCCCCGAGGTGGCGGAGCAGATCGAGTCGATGGGCGGCACGTTCGTCGACGCCCCCGAGGCTCAGCAGGAGATCAGCGCCGACGGCTACGCCAAGCCCCTCACGGCGGAGCAGCAGGCCGCCGCGATGGCCGTCTACGCCAAGGAGGCCGCGAACGCCGACGTGGTGATCACGACGGCGCTGGTGCGCGGCACCGCGCCCACCACGATCACCGCCGACGTGGTGGCGGGCATGCGGCCCGGCTCCGTGATCGTCGACCTCGCGGCCTCGGGCGGCGGCAACTGCGCGCTCACGGTCCCCGGCAAGACGGTCCTGTCGGACAACGGCGTGACCATCGTCGGCTACACCGATCTCACCAGCCGCATGCCGCGCCACACGTCGACCCTGTTCGGCACCAACATCGTGCACCTGATGGCGCTGCTGACGCCGGGCAAGGACGGCGCGATGGTGCTCGACCTCGAGGACCAGGTGCAGCGCGGCATGACCGTCGCGCACGCGGGCGAGGTCATGTGGCCGCCGCCGCCCGTGTCCGTGTCCGCGGCGCCGGCCCCGGTCGCGGCGCAGGGCCCGACCGAGGAGGAGCTGGCCGAGAAGGCCCGCCTCGAGCAGGAGGTCGCGCTGGCGACGGCCAGGCGCCGCAACTGGCTCTACGGCGCCGGCGCGGTCGCCGCGCTGCTCCTGCTCGCGCTCTCCGACCAGGACACCGTCAAGCACCTCACGGTGTTCGCGCTCGCCGTGATCGTCGGCTTCTACGTGATCTCGAACGTGAAGCACTCGCTCCACACCCCGCTGATGGCTCAGACCAACGCCATCTCCGGCATCATCCTGGTCGGCGCGCTGCTGCAGATCGGCTCCGAGGACGCGATCGTGTCCACGCTGTCCTTCATCGCCGCCGCCGTCGCCAGCATCAACATCTTCGGAGGCTTCCTGGTGACGTACCGGATGCTCGGGATGTTCAGGAAGGACGCCTGATGACCCTCACCTCCCTCGCCACCGCGATCTACGTGGTCGCCGCGGTCCTGTTCATCCTGTCGCTCGCCGGCCTCTCCCAGCAGGAGACCGCCCGTCGCGGCAACATCCTCGGCATGGTCGGCATGGGCCTCGCGCTCGTCGCGACCGTGGTCCTGTCCCTCCAGCAGTCCGAGCGCAGCCCGTGGATCACGGCGCTGCTCATCGCGATGGTGTTCGCGATCGGCGCGGGCGTGGGCATGTGGCGCGCGCGCACCGTCGAGATGACGCAGATGCCCGAGCTCATCGCGATGCTCCACTCCTTCGTGGGCCTCGCGGCGGTGCTGGTCGGCTTCAACTCCTACCTGACGGAGGAGGCCGACGCGATCCACCAGATCGAGGTCTTCCTCGGCGTGTTCATCGGCGCGATCACCTTCACGGGCTCGATCGTCGCGTACCTCAAGCTCAGCGCGAAGATGAAGTCGCGCCCGCTCACGCTGCCCGGCCGCAACCTGCTCAACCTGGGCGCCGTGGTGGCCAGCGCCGGCCTGCTGGGCTGGTTCATCGCGACCAACAGCCTCGTCCCGCTGATCATCATGACCGTCATCGCGCTCGCGCTCGGCTTCCACCTGGTCGCCGCGATCGGCGGCGGCGACATGCCTGTGGTCGTGTCGATGCTCAACTCGTACTCCGGCTGGGCGGCCGCGGCCGCGGGCCTGATGCTGGAGAACGACCTGCTGATCGTCACCGGCGCGCTGGTCGGCTCCTCCGGTGCGATCCTCAGCTACATCATGTGCAAGGCGATGAACCGCGCGTTCCTCGCCGTCATCCTCGGAGGCTTCGGCACCGAGGGCGGCAGCGCATCGTCCGGCGACGCCGAGCAGGGCGAGCACCGCGAGGTGAAGGCGCCCGAGGCGGCGGAGATCCTCGCGCAGGCCAAGTCCGTCATCATCGTCCCGGGCTACGGCATGGCCGTCGCGAAGGCGCAGTACCCGGTCGCGGACATGGTGTCGAACCTGCGCGCGCACGGCGTCGAGGTGCGCTTCGGCGTCCACCCGGTCGCCGGACGCCTGCCGGGCCACATGAACGTGCTGCTCGCCGAGGCGAAGGTGCCGTACGACATCGTGCTCGAGATGGACGAGATCAACGACGACTTCCCCGAGACCGACGTGGTGCTGGTGATCGGCGCCAACGACGTGGTCAACCCGTCCGCGCTCGAGGACCCGGGCTCGCCTCTCGCCGGCATGCCGGTGCTCGAGGTGTGGAAGGCGAAGCAGTGCATCGTCTTCAAGCGCTCGATGGCCACGGGCTACGCCGGCGTGCAGAACCCGCTGTTCTTCCGCGAGAACTCGGCGATGCTGTTCGGCGACGCGAAGACCCAGGTCGAGGAGATCCTCACCCACCTGCGCGTCAGCGAGGGCGCGAGCGCCTGACGT
>NZ_JAUHPX010000003.1 GCF_030418305.1 Demequina lignilytica
GCTCTCCGCACCTGCTGCCAGGTGCAGATCCGGGACCACAAGGCCTGGTAGAGCACCTCTCGGCGGCCCGCCGGGGGCCCCCCCCCCCCCCCCCCCCACCAACCCCCCCGGGCGGGGGGGGGGGGGGGGGGGGGGGGGGGGGGGGGGGGCCCCCCGCCCCCCCCGGGCGGGGGGGCCCCCCACCCCTGCCGGCTACGCCGCCGGCTTGATGTTCCAGATGTAGGGGTAGACGTTGCCGGTCTGGGCCTCGGCCGTGGTGCTGCCGTCGACCGCGAAGTTCGTGGTCATCCGGTAGAACGGCGCGAACCAGGCCTGCTCGACCACGTAGGTGTTGAGCTCGGCGCCGGCCGCCTCGTCACCCTGCTGGATGCGGTCGACCAGCTCGGCCACGGTCTCGTCCTCGACGCGGAACGGGTTGAAGATCGCCTCGGGCGTGAGCTCGAAGGTCGCGATCTGCCAGTCGGTCGGGTCCTGCTGCAGCTGCATGAACGCCGCCGGGTACTGCGCGCCGATCATGTCGTTGATGAAGTCGCCGATCGCGAGATCCGTGTACTCGGCCGTGATGCCGATGTCCGCCAGCTGCTGCTGGATGAGCGGGAAGATCTGGGTCGGGAAGGCCGAGGAGCTCGGCATCGACAGCGTGAAACCATTCGGGTAGCCGGCCTCGGCCAGCAGCGCCTTCGCACCCTCAGGGTCGTAGCTGTAGTAGCTGTCGAGCGACTCGTCGAAGCTCGACGAGGTGACGGGCCAGATCTGGGTGGTCGGGGTGCCGTAGCCCGAGACGAAGGCGTCGACGAGCGCCTCGCGGTCGAACGCCATGTTGATCGCCTGACGCACCTTGACGTCGGCGAGCTCGGGGGCGAGCGTGCCGTCGCGGTCCATCAGCAGCAGGCCCTGGTAGTCGAGCTCGTACTGCACCATCGAGAAGCCCGCCGCCTCGGCCTGCGGGACCGTCGTGGTGTCGTTGATGAGGCCGGCGTTGACCTGGCCGCCCTGGATGGCGTTGATCAGTGCCGAGGAGTCGGCGTACAGGTTCAGCACCAGCTTGTCGTAGTACTGCTCCTCCGGCATCCAGGAGTCGGGGTTCTTGTCGTACACGTAGGTGGTGCCGACGACCGTCTCATCGGTGTTGAGGACGTACAGCCCGGAGCCCACGGGGGTCGTCTCGACGTCGGGGCTGTCGAAGGCCGCGGGGCTCTCCTGCATGCCGGCGTTCATGGTGAGGTACCACTCGAGCGACGGGTCGGGCTCGGTCATCGTGATGGTGAGCTCGTAGTCTCCGGTGGCCTGCGCATCGGCGACGCGCGACAGCCAGGAGGCGTTCGAGGAGGTGCCGTCGCGGAAGCGCAGCACGTTCTGGGCCGCGACGTCGGCGTTGAACGCCTCGCCGTCGGTGAAGGTCACGTCGTCGCGCAGCTGCATGGTGAGGGTGAGGCGGTCCTCGCTCCACGACCACTCGGTCGCGAGGTGGGGCGAGATGGTGCCGTCGGGCTCGGCGCGCAGCAGCGAGTCGTACACGGCCTGCGTGTAGAGCGACTCGGAGCCGAAGCCGGTGTTCTGCGCCGACAGGCTGGTGGGGGGCGTCGCGGTGGCGATGGTCAGGGTACCACCGGAGACGGTCTCGCCACCGGAGGTCGAGCCGGTGCTGCTGTCGGTGTCGGAGCTGCCGCCGGAGCATCCGGCGAGGAGCGCGATCGCGGTGGCCGCGGCCGTGGCGACCAGTGCGCGCTTCTTGGAGAACATCGTCGTTCCTTCCATGGTGGGGGGACGAGCCCCTCGTCGGGCTGTCGGGACGACGGTAACTCTAAAACCCAAGTGAGCGCAAGGTATTTATCGATTCGTTATCGGGGCGGAATGGATATGCGTTCCGGCGGGCGTGCCGACCGGGCGTAGAGTCGACAGGGTCGCGACGATGCGGCGGAGAGAGGTGGCACATGTCCGTGGACATGCAGATCCCGGGCCCCGGCGGCGGCCCCACGGACGTCTCCCCCGTCGAGAGGCGCGTGCTCGAGGCCATGCTGGAGACCATCAGCGCCGACGGCTACCACGCCGGGTCGTTCGCGCGCGTGGCCACCCGCGCGGGGCTCACCGCCGCCGAGCTCGAGGACCTCTACCCCGACGAGCGGGTGCTGCTCGTCGACGCGATGCGGTACCGCGACGCGCTCGGCGCCGCGACCATGCCGGACGCGCACGCCGACGGTCGCGGCCTGCTGCGCGGGTTCCTGGACATCATCCGCTACAACGTGGCGACCCCCGGCACCGTCGAGCTGTTCACCATGCTGTCGGCGGCGGCCACGTCCCCGGAGCACCCGGGCCACGACTACTTCCGCGAGCGCTACGCCTGGCTCCGGGGGATGGTCGAGGACGCCCTCGAGGAGCTCGAGCAGGAGGGCGAGCTGCGCCGACGGGCCGACCCGGCGACGGTCGCCACGCAGGCCCTCGCGCTGCTCGACGGCCTCCAGGTGCAGTGGCTCCTCGACCGGCGTGCGATCGACATGGAGCGGCTCATGCGGGCCTTCTTCAACCAGCACCTGTACCGCAAGCTCGAGCCGGCGCGTCCGCTGCGGCTCGCGCGGGACTGAGCCCCCGCATCGTCCCTCCGGGAACGCGGAAGGCCCCGCCGGAGCGGGGCCTTCGCATCAGCGGAGACGGTGGGATTTGAACCCACGGAGGGGGTTTAAGCCCCTCACGGTCTTAGCAGGACCGCGCACTAGACCTGACTATGCGACGTCTCCAAGGTTGCCCAGGATACCGGACCTCCGGACCAGGGCGAAAACGCGGAGAGTGCGGGATTCGAACCCGCGGAGGCGGGTCACGCCTCAACAGTTTTCAAGACTGTCACCTTCGGCCGCTCGGTCAACTCTCCTCGGCGCGCGGGGCGCCGCAGCCATTGTGCCAGGCGTGGCGCGGGACGATGCGCGGGCTCAGTCGAGCGAGTACCACCCCGGGGCGAGGCCCGGGCTGAGCACCTGGAGCTCGTAGAGCTCGGCGACGCGAGCGAGCTCGGCGTCATAGGTCAGCACCGCGTGGATCTCCGGGTGGGCCACGGCGGCGCCGAGGTGCAGCGCGGCGAACGGCTTGAGCACCGCGCTCGCGTGCGTGGAGACCGAGACGTTGTGCTCCGAGAAGCGGATGACCGGGATCGAGGAACGCACCATCTCGAGGACCTCGAACGCCTTGGGCTTGGTCTCGCGAGGGTAGAGCTCAGCGGCCTGACGCAGCTCGGTGAAGCCCAGCTGGGTGGTCGCGAGCTCGTGGATGCGGGGGACGGCGAAGTCGGTGAACTCGTCGAAGTAGCGCACCCCGGGGAGGAAGCGGCACAGCCCGGAGCCGTCGACGTAGATCACGCTCACAGGGTAGCGCCGCACCGCGTGGGACCCGACGCATCGTCGCTGCCCCCTCGGGCGCATCGTCCTGCCCCCTTCCCGCGCGTCGTCCCGCCCCGACCCGCGCATCGTCCCGCCCCAACCCGCGAAATGGAGCCTAGGTGCACGAATCCACCCGCTTTCGTGCACCGATCCTCCATTTCGCGGGACTCAGGCGAGGGACTCGGCGGGAGGGGCAGGGCGGCGCGGCTCAGGCAGGGACGCGAGGCCCCGCAGACGCGGGAGCGCCCCCGCCGGCGGCGGGGGCGCTTCCTGTCTCAGCTGGTGGTGGACCGCTCAGCGGTCCTTGATGCGACGCATGGCGAGCTGCACCACGGCGATCAGGGCCTGCTTGGTGGCCGCCTTCTCACGGGCGTCCGTGTACATGACCGGCACGTCGGCCGGGATGCCCAGCGCCTCGCGCACGTCCTCGAGGGTGTGGCGCGCCACCCCGTCGAAGCAGTTGACGCAGACGACGAACGGGATGCCGCGACCCTCGAAGTAGTCGACGGCGGGGAAGCACTGGTCGAGACGCTCGGTGTCCACGAGGACCACGGCGCCGATCGCGCCGCGCACCAGGTCGTCCCACATGAAGAGGAAGCGGTCCTGGCCCGGCGTGCCGAACAGGTAGAGCCAGAGGGAGCCCGGCAGCGCGATGCGGCCGAAGTCCATGGCGACGGTGGTGGTGGTCTTGCGGTCCGTCACGCCACCAGCGTCGTCGACGCCGACCGAGTGCTCCGTCATGGCCGCCTCGGTGTTGAGGGGGTCGATGTCGGAGATCGAGCCGATGAAGGTCGTCTTGCCGACGGCGAAGCCGCCCGCGATGACGATCTTGACGACGGTGGGAGCGGTCTGGGCCGGCGGCGCGGCCACGGCCGCGTTAAAGGGCTGCGATGCCATCGAGGACACTCTCCAGGAGGCTCAGGGACAGACCGCCGGACGCGTCGTGCGTGTGTGCGTCCTGCGCGGTTCCGCCGATGTGGATCTTCAGGTAATGGACTTCGGCAAGGTCCGTCACCAGCACCCGGACCACACCCAGCGGAAGCCTGGTGTGGGCCGAGAGCTCGGCCACGGACTGGTACTGACCTGTAGCAAGCTGCAGGATCTTCTTCTTCTCAGGGGTGAGCCCCGTCAAAGCCTCGGTGCTGGTCGTCGCCTCGACCAGGGCCTCCATCGGCAGGTCCGCGGAGGCGGCGCTCACGCGCCCGCCCGTCACCGCGTACGGCCTGACCGTGTAGGCCTCGTCCTCGTCGTGCGCCATCGCCATCCCCCGTCACGAGAATCAGACGCGCGTCTGACCGTCGGTGGGGAGGTTCTGGCGCATCTCGGTGATGAGCTGCGGGGTGAGCGCGTTCTCGAAGCGCGAGACGAGCAGCGTCATCTCGTAGCCCACGAGACCGACGTCGCACGTCGAGTCCGCGGCCACCGCGAGCACCGACCCGTTGGACACGCTCATGAGGAACAGGAACAGCTCGTCCATCTCGACGATCGACTGGCGCACCTCGCCGGCGCCGAGCTGGCGGGCGGCGCCACGGGTGAGGCTCGACATGCCGGCCACGATCGCGGCGAGGGTGTCCCCCTCGGTGCGGTCGAGGTTCTTCGACATCGCCATGAGCAGGCCGTCCGCGCTCACCACGAGAGTGTGACGCGTGCCGGGAACCGACTCGACGAAGTTGTCCAGGAGCCATCCGAAGTTGGTGGCCTCGGTGCTGAGGGCGGTCACTTGTCCTCCTTGGGGGTGATGCTGCAGGCCGGCTGGGCCGGGTGGTGGGTGTCGGTGGTGGTCATGGGTCTACTCGTTCGCGTGCTGCGGGGCGGCCTGCAGGTCGAGCTCGGCCGCGTCGGAGCGGGCGCGCTGCGTCCCCGAGTAGAAGCTGCTGAAGCGGTTGCGGACCGCCTCGGCGTCGCGCTCCTTGTGGGCGAGCGTGACCTCCTCGTCGAGAGGGGTCACCTCGGGCTCGACCTCGGCGGGCTTGCGGCGCTTCTGCAGGCCGGCCTTGGTCTTCTCGACCTTGGGACGGGACTCGGAGAGCGAGCTGAGCTCGGCGAACACGTCGCGCGCCAGGTCCGCCTCGTCGTCCGCCGCCGAGCGGCCCGACGGGCTCTCGGTGTCGATGATCGGCGTGTACACGCCCGAGTCGCCGTCCGCCTCCGCGATCGCGCTCTGGCCGGCCGCCTCCCACCCCATCGGGTTGGCGAGCTGCTCGGGGGTGAACGATGCCGTGGCCGGGGCCTCCTCCTCGACGGCCGGGGCCGGCGCGGGCCGAGGCTCGAAGACGGGCGCCTCGGCCACGCCCTCGGCGGGCGTGAAGGACATCGGCGCGGGCTCGGGCGCGGGCTCGGGCTCCGGGGCGAACGCGGGAGCGGCGGCAGCGGGCTCGGGCTCCGCAGGCGCCTCGAACGACGTCGGGGCGAAGGGCGCCGAGCGCTGCACCTGCGGTGCCGCGGGCGCGTCGTCGTGGCGGTGCCGTCCGAACAGGCGGCCGAAGAAGCCGGCGCGACCGGCCTCCTCGCCCGAGGCCTGCGCGATCAGGTCGTCGAGGCTCGGCTGGTCGGGGACGACCTCAGCCGGGATCGGCTCGCCGAGCGCGACCGACTCGACGCCCGGCGCCGCGGGCGCGGGCGCGGGCGGCGCCTCGAACGCCTGGGGCTCGGGCTCGAGCTCGACGTCGGGCTCGACCGACGCGACGGGCTCGGGCTCCACCTCGACGGCGTCCGCCTCCACCGGGGAGGTCTGCGCCTGCGCGGCGCCGAACGCCGCGCCGAAGGCGGCCGCATCGAGCCACGGAGCCGCGGCGGGCGCGTCCTCGACGGGTGCGGCCTCCGCGGGGGCGGCGTCGTCGGGCTCGAGCGACGGGACGGTCTCCGCCTCGAAGGCCTGCTCCTCGTCGGGCTCGAGCATCGGCACCGCGAAGGCGCTCTCCTGCACGGGCTCGGGCTCCGGCGCCACCTCCGGGGCGGGCTCGGCGGCGGCGAACGGCGCGCCGTAGGGCGAGCGCGCGAACGGCGATTCGGCGGCCGGCTCCGCCGCCTCCGGGGAGGGGTTGGTCAGCGACCGGCGCGTCGGCAGCGGCGAGGAGGACTCGACGACCGGCGGCTGCGCGGCCTCGGCGACCGGCGCGACACCAGGCTCCGGCTCGACCGCGGGCTCAGGCTCCGGCTCGAGCTCAGGCGCGATCGGGACCGCCAGCTTGGGCATGGCGAACGACGGCAGCGCGGGCCCCGCGGGCTCGGGCTCGACCTCGGGCTCGACCTCGGCGACCGGATCCGGCTCCACAGGCTCGGGCGCGGCGGCCGGCGCCTCCGCACGGTGACCGTCGGCCGAGGCGCGGCGGATCGCGTCGAACGCGGCGAAGGCGCCGCCGAGCTGCGCCGCGGACGGCGTCGCGGCGGGAGCCTCGGGGGCGGCCTCCTCGGCCTCGTCGGGCTCGATGCCGGGGACCGCGAGGGCCTCCTGCTCGACGCCCTCGGCCTGGTCGCCGGGCTCGGCCTCGCGGCGCGGAAGGAAGCCGCGGAACATCGCCGCACGCTCCTCCGGGGTCTGCGGGGCGACCTCCGCCGCGGGGACGGTGGGCGTGAACGCCGAGGACTCGGCCTCGAGCGCGCTCAGCTGCGCGGCGGTCGCACGGACGGGGAGGCCGATCACGGCGCGCTCGTCACCGTCCTTGTCCGCCGCGGCATCGTCGCGACGACGACGGGACGGCAGTCCGGACGCGGAGGTGCCCTCCGTCAGCTCCGCACCGGAGACCGCGACACCCTCGGGCGCCGCGGCGGCGTCCGCCGCGATCAGCGCGTCCAGGCCCACCGGCATCGGGATCGAGTCGTCCTCGTCGACCGGTGCGGGGATCGGTGCGGCCGCCTCCGCCGGCACGGCCTCGGCCGCGGGCTCGTCGGCACCGCGGCCGCTGAGCTGCGTGCCCTCGACCATCGCCGCAGGGGCGTAGCCGCCGGCGGGCGCGACGGCGTCAGCCGCAGGAGCCTCGTCGGCCGCGCCCTCGAAGAGCTCGGACGGCAGCAGCACGGTCGCGACCGTGCCCTTGCCCTCCTCGGACGCGATGGCGACCTGCGCGCCGAGGCGCCGGGCGATGCGACCGACCACGAACAGGCCCAGGCGCTGGGCGCCGAGGATCTCGGACGCGGCCGACGACTGCACGCGGCTGTTCGCCTCGGCGAGCTCCGCCGCGGTCATGCCGATGCCGGTGTCGATCACCTCGACGGTGAAGCCCTCGGCCGTGCGGCCCGTGCGGATGATGACGCGCGAGCCCGGGTCGGAGAACACGGTCGCGTTCTCGAGCAGCTCCGCGAACAGGTGCGCGGCGGTCAGCGCCTGGTGACCGTGCATCGACGGGTCGACCACCAGGTCGAGGTCGATGCGCTCGTAGAGCTCGATCTCGGAGGACGCGGTGCGGACCACGTCGGAGAGAGGCATGGCGCGACGCAGGCGGCGACCGGTGTCGATGCCGGCGAGCACCAGGAGCGACTCCGAGTTACGACGCATCCGGGTCGCGAGGTGGTCGAGCGCGAACAGCTTGGTCAGGCGGTTCGGGTCGTCCTCGGTGCGCTCCATCTCGTCGATGCTGGAGAGCTGGCGGTTGAGGAGCACCTGGTCGCGACGGGCGACGTTGACGAACATCTCGGAGATGGATGCACGGAGCGCGGCCTGCTCTCGCGCGATCTCCAGGGTGGCGGCGTTGACGCCGTTGAACGCCTGGGCCAGGCGGCCCACCTCGTCGGTGGAGTCGACGGGGATCTGGACCTCGGAGACGTCCACCTGCTCGCCGGGCATCGCGACCCGCTCCACCAGTCGGGGGAGCTCGTCGCGGACCGCGGTCGCGGTGGTGGTCAGGCGGCGGAGCGGGACGGCGATGCGGCGCGCGATGAAGAACGCGAAGATCAGCGTCAGGGCGATGGCCACGCCCGCGAGCGCGGTCAGCAGGATCGCGGTGTTCCGCGCGGCGGTGGTCGACGACGACGCGATGTCGAGCGCGCGGTTGAAGATGTCGTCGCGGAGGGGCGTGTACTGCGCGGTCTCCTCGTCGACGCGGGCCGGCCAGTCGTCGCTCTGCGCCTGGACCAGCGAGGAGTCCAGACCGTTGGTGATGCGGTTGCGGATCGACTCGAACGACGACAGGCTCGACACGGACAGGTCGACCGAGGCACCGAACTCGGGCACGGTGATCGCGCCGCCGGGCACGCCGAGCGCGCTCTGCTGGGCGGTCTCGAGGCCGATGTTCGTGCGCTCGACGATGTTGCGGGAGGTCGCGGCGTCCGCACCGGCGAACACGCCGTTGCGGATCATGCGCTCGAAGGCGATCTCCTCGTACTGGAGGTCCTCGATGAAGGCGTCGATCGAGGCGAAGGCCTGCATGGCGGCCACCAGGTCCGTGTCCGGCGCCGCGATGGCGATGGCCGCGGTGGCCTGCTCGAACGCGGCGATGATGTCCGAGTAGTAGGAGATCGCCTGCTGCGGCGTGACCTGGGCGGCCATGATGCCCGCGCGCAGGTCCGGGAGGCTGTCGCGGAGCTGGGAGCCCGCCTCGACGCCGGCGAGCGCCGCCGCGTTGTCCTCGGTGCGCTCGACCTCGGCGGCGGCCGCGGCGATCGCGTCGAGGCCGTTGTCGACGTCGACATACGTGGTCTCGAGGGTGGCCTGGTAGGCCTGCGGGGCCTGCAGCAGGTCGAGGTAGATCTCGGCCTCGCGCTCAACCGACTGCGTGAGGTAGACCAGCTTGAGCCCGAAGTCCAGGTCGTCGGCCATGGAGTCGCCGATCGCCTGCAGCTGCGCAACCACGTCGGCGTAGGAGTCCTGCTGCGCCTGGATCTCCTCCTCCGAGGGGAAGCCGAGCCACTCGCCGGCGGCGCTGGGCGGGGTGATGGTCAGCGCGTGCTGGGCGTCGAGCATGCCCTCGCCGGGGGTGCCGCCGAGCGCGGCGGTGACGTCCGCGACCACCTGCGCGGCGCGCTCCGCCTGGTCCTGGGCCTCCTCGGCCGTCTCAGCGTCGGAGCCGGCCTGTCCGGCCGCCTCCGCGAGCGCGCCGAACAGGGTCGCCGTCTCCACGGTCTGCGACCGCAGGCTCTCGCTCGCGACCTGGACGGTCTGGGCGTAGTTCACACCCGCGCGGCGCTCCGTCTGCAGGTCCTCCTTGACCACGCGGGAGATGCCCAGAGTCTCGATCAGCTGCTGCGCGTTGGCGTTGGTCTGGTAGGTCTGCACGTTGCTGAAGACGATGTAGCCCATCGTCGAGATGAGGAGCAGCACGGGCAGGGCGACGACGGCCACCAGCTTCCATCGGATGCTGACCTTCTGAAGCATGGAACCTTCCCCTCATCAACGGTCCGTGCGACGCTCCGTCGCCATCTGCGGGCGGGCGCTCCCCTGGCTTATCGGCTCGAACCGGCCAAACCTGAGGCCCGCGCCTGCACGGACTGCAGTTTGAGAGGATAGTCGCGCACCTCTATGACGGAGAAAAGCCCAGGAGTGGTCGAATGCGCGCAGCGGTCGTGTCCGATTCGGGCGACGATGCGGCATTTTCCCTGCTAGAACGGCCAGATCCGCGGTGCGGGCCCGATGACGCTGTGATGAGGATCACAGCCGCCGGCGTCAACCGCGCGGACATCCTGCAGCGACGCGGCCTCTACCCGCCGCCCCCCGGCGCCCCCGAGTGGCCCGGCCTCGAGGCCGCGGGGACGGTGGCCGAGGTGGGCGCCGCGGTGACGGGCTGGCGTCCCGGCGACCGCGCGTGCGCGCTTCTGCCCGGCGGCGGCTACGCCGAGCGCGTGGCCGTCGACGCCTCGCTGCTGCTGCCCGTGCCTGCCGGCGTCACGGACGTCGAGGCCGCGTCCCTGGTCGAGGCCGCCTGCACCGTCGTGTCGAACCTCGACGCCGCGGGAGCGCGGGCCGGCGAGACGTTGCTCGTCCACGGCGGCTCGGGGGGCGTCGGCACGGCCGCGATCCAGATCGCGAAGGCGCGCGGGATGCGGGTGATCGCGACCGCGGGCGGAGCTGCGCGGGCGGGACGATGCGCGGCCCTGGGGGCCGATCACGCGCTCGATCACCGTGCGGGCGGCTGGGTGGACGAGGTCCGGGCGCTCGGCGGCGCCGACGTGATCCTCGACGTGGTGGGGGCGGCCTACCTCGCGGACAACGTCCGCGCGCTGCGGACCGGCGGACGTCTCGTGGTGATCGGCCTGCAGAAGGGCGCGCGGGCCGAGCTCGACCTGGGCGCCCTGCTCACGAAGCGGGCGACCCTCCTCGGCACCACGCTGCGCGCCCGTCCGCTCGCCGAGCGCGCGGCGATCGTCGCGCGCGTGCGCGACGAGGTGTGGCCGCTGGTCCCGCGCATCGTCCGTCCCGTGGTCCACGCGACCTTCCCCCTCGCTCACGCGGGCGACGCGCATGCCGCGCTGGAGTCCGGCGAGGTGTTCGGCAAGGTGGTGCTGACGGTCCCCTGAGGGGCTACAGGACCGCGAGCCGCTCGGGGTCGATGAGCCGGTTGAGCACGGTCAGGATCCCGTCCTCCTCGACCGAGCCGACCACTTCGTCCGCGACCCGCTGCACGTGCTCGGGGGCCGTGCCCATCGCGGCGGACTGGCCGGCCCACTCGAGCATGTCGATGTCGTTGTTGCCGTCGCCGACCGCGACGGTGTGGTCCGGGTACACGCCCAGGTGGCGGCGCAGCGCCTCGAGCGCCGACGCCTTGGACACGCCGGGGGGCGTGAGGTCGAGCCACGCCGACCAGCCGACCGCGTAGGTCACGTCGTTGAGCCCGATCCGGTGCACCAGGTCGTCGAAGTGGCTCACGTCGACGCCGGGGGCGCGCACCACCACGCGGGTGGCCTCGTCGTGGCAGAGCTCCTCGAAGTCCTCGACCACGCGCTGGCGGCCCATCAGCTCGCCGTCGGGGAAGGGGCGGTTGACCAGGAAGCCCACGCCCAGGTCCTCGACCGCGTAGTACGCGTCGGGGAGCTCGCTGCGGACCAGCTCGAGCGCCGCGCGCGGGTTGAAGGTGACCTTCTCGATGATGTCGTAGCCGCCCGGGTGCGCCGGGTTGAGCTTCACGGTGACCGCCCCGTTGGAGCACACCGCGAAGCCGCGACGAATGCCGAGGCGCTCGGCCACCGGCATCATCCCGACGATGTTGCGGCCGGTCGCGAGGATCACATGGTTGCGGCACATGCGGGCGCGCTCCACGGCATCGACCACGGTGCCGGAGATCTCGCCGCCCCAGTGCATGAGCGTGCCGTCGATGTCGAGGCCCACGAGGCGCCAGGTGTCGGGGGTGAGCGGGGGCCGCATCTCGTCGGGCTTCATGGGCGGGCGGCGCTCAGCGCACCGGCTCCAGCACCTCGAGTCCGCCCAGGTAGGGACGCAGGACGGGCGGCACATGGACCGAGCCGTCGGCCTGCTGGTGGTTCTCCAGCAGCGCCACCAGCCAGCGGGTGGTGCCGATGGTGCCGTTGACGGTCGCGACGGGCTCGTTGCCGTCCTCGCGGCGCTCGCGGATCGCGAGTCGACGCGCCTGGAACGTGGTGCAGTTCGAGGTCGACGTGACCTCCATCCAGCGCTCCTGGGACGGCAGCCACGCCTCGCAGTCGAACTTGCGGGCGGCGCTCGAGCCGAGGTCGCCGGCCGCCGTGTCGATCACGCGGTACGGCAGCTCGAGGGCCTGCAGCATCCGCTCCTCGGTCTCGAGGAAGCGCGCGTGCTCCGCGGCGGCGTCCTCCGGACGGCAGTAGCTGAACATCTCGACCTTGTGGAACTGGTGCACGCGGATGATGCCGCGGGTGTCCCGGCCGGCCGATCCCGCCTCGCGGCGGTAGCAGGCGCTCCAGCCGGCGTACCGCAGGGGGCCGTCCGCGAGGTCGAGGATCTCGCCCGAGTGGTAGCCCGCGAGCGCCACCTCGGAGGTGCCCGTGAGGTACAGGTCGTCGCGCTCGAGCCGGTAGATCTCGTCGGCGTGCTTGCCCAGGAAGCCGGTGCCGGCCATCACCTCGGGGCGGACCAGCGTGGGCGTCATCATGGGGCTGAAGCCCGCCTCGAGCGCGGTCTGCATCGCCGCATTGAGCACGGCCAGCTCGAGACGCGCGCCGATGCCCGTGAGGAAGTAGAAGCGTGCGCCCGACACCTTGGCGCCGCGCTCCATGTCGATCGCCTTGAGCCCCTCGCCGATCGCGAGGTGGTCCTGCACGTCGATGCCCTCGGCGGCGAGGTCGCGCGGCGCGCCGACGGTCTTGACCACCGTGTAGTCGTCCTCGCCGCCGGCGGGGACGCCGGGCTCCGGGATGTTGCCGAGCGACCGGGCGAGCTCGACCGCCTGGGCGGCCGCCGCATCGGCGCCCGCCTGGAGCTCCTTCACGCGGGCCGCGAGCGCCTTGGTGCGCGCGAGCAGCGCCTGCTTCTCCTCGCCCTGGGCGCGGGCGACGTCCTTGCCGATCGACTTCTGCTCGGCGCGCGCGGTCTCGAACTCCTGCAGCGCGGCGCGGTGGGCGGCGTCGGCCGCGAGCACCCGGTCCACCACGGACGGGTCGTCGCCCCGGGCCACCTGGCTGGCCCTCACGACGTCGGGGGTGGAGCGCAGCAGCTTGAGGTCGATCATGCGCGCAAGTCTATCGACGCCCGACATAGGCTCTCCTCATGCCGGCCTTGGTGATCGCGCTCGTCGCGCTGGCGCTCGCCATCGCGGCGCTGTCGCTGGCCATCGCCATGACGCGCCGCATCGGGCTGCGCGACCCCGTGGCCGTGCCGCCGCTGTGGAGGCGCGTGCTGCGGATCCGGCCGCTGCCGGCCATGGACCTGGGCGCCGCGACCGAGCGCTCGGACCGCCAGGAGCGGGTGGCGTTCATCGCGAACCCCACGAAGGCGAACGTCGCGGAGCTGCGCGAGCAGGCGCTCCGGGCCTGCGCGATCCGCTACCTGCCGCAGCCCATGTGGCTGTACACGACCCCGGACGATCCCGGGGTCGGTCAGGCGCGCGAGGCGCTCGCGGCCGGCGCGGACCTCGTGGTGGCGGTGGGCGGCGACGGCACGGTGCGCGCGGTCGCCGAGGCGCTCGCGGGGACCGGGGTGCCGATGGGGATCCTGCCGCTGGGCACCGGCAACCTGTTCGCGCGCAACCTCGACCTGCCGCTCGACGACCCGGCGGCGCTGCTGCGCACGGTGCTCGAGGGTGGCGAGCGCCTGTCCGACGTGGGCTGGCTCGAGCTGGTGCGGTCCCCGGACGGGGAGGGCGAGGGCGACCGTCACATCTTCCTGGTGATCGCGGGAGCGGGGCTCGACGCGGAGATGGTCGCCGGCGCCACCGACCAGCTCAAGCGGCGGCTCGGCTGGCTGGCCTACTTCTTCGCGGCCGCGCGGCACCTGGGCAAGCGCATGGACGCCACCATCGCGGTCGACGCGGAGCCGCCCGCCGAGTCGACCATGCGTACGGTGCTGCTGGCGAACGTCGGGCGGCTGCCCGCCGGGCTCCGGCTGATCCCCGACGCCTCCTTCGACGACGGCCGCATCGATGTCGCGGCCATCGACGCCCGCGGCGGCCTGGTCGGCTGGACCGAGCTGTTCGGGGTGGTGGTAGCGAAGAGCTCCGGGATCCGGGAGCCGTGGCTCCTCAGCGTGCTCCAGACGTCGCGGATCGACTACGCGACCGGCGAACGCATCGACATCCGGATCCGCGAGCCGCAGAACGTGCAGGTCGACGGGGAGTCGATGGGTCGCGCGACACGGCTGCGCGCCTCGGTCCAGGCGGGGGCGCTCACGCTGCGGGTGCCGAGGTCGTCGCTCCCGGATCCGAGCCCGACCGCCGGGGACCCGCCGGACTGAGCCGCGCGCTCAGCGCCTGCCGGCGCGCAGGCCCTGCACCCAGGACCGCGCGTCCGCGAACTCCTGCTCGGAGGTGCCGGGCGCGACCGGGGTCGGGTAGCCGGTGGCGGCGGGGTACGAGCCCAGGAAGATCACGGTCGGGTTGGTCCGCTTGAGGCCCACCAGGGCCTCCGCCATGCGCGGCTCGTCGATGTGGCCGAGCGCGTCGATCGAGAAGGAGTACTCGCCGGGCCGGTCGGAGCGCGGGCGGCTCTCGATGCGCGACAGGTTGACGCCGCGCGCCGCGAACTGCTCGAGCATCGACAGCAGCGCGCCCGCCCGGTCGTCGGGGAGGTGCACCACGAGCGTCGTCTTGTCGGCACCGGTCGCCGACGGGACCGCGGCGGGCCGGCCGACCTTCACGAACCTGGTCGCGGCGTGAGGGTTGTCCGCCACCCCGGACGCGAGCACCTCGAGGCCGAGCGACACGCCCACCCCCGGCGGGGCCAGCGCCGCGTCGAACGGCGCGTCGCCCGTGGCGAGCTCGCGGGCGGCGGCCGCGTTGGACGATGCGGGGATCTGCGCGGCGCCGGGAAGGCGCTGGGCGAGCCACCGCCGGCACTGGTTGAGACCGTGGGAGTGGGCGGCCACCGCGGTGATGTCCTCGAGCGCCGTCCCGGGACGGGCGACGAGCTCGAAGGAGACGGCGAGCACCACCTCGCCCAGGATCGCGAGGGGGCTGCCCTCGGCGAGGGTGTCGAGCGTCGCCGTCACGCCGCCCTCGACGGTGTTCTCGATCGCGACCACGGCGAAGTCGGCATCGCCGCCGCGGACCGCCGAGAGCGCCGCCGGCACATCGATGACGGGCGTCGCCTCGATCTCGGCCGGGTCCACCATCGCGCGCAGGGCGGCCTCCGTGAACGTGCCGGACGGCCCCAGATAGGCGTAGCGCGGTGCGGTCACCGGTCCTCCTTCGCGGTCGCGGCCTCCCCCCGTGCGGGATGGAGGCGCCGGTCGACGGACGCGCGCGTGGACGATGCGGTGCTCCTGAGGCGCCGCGAGCTCACGGCCGTCAGCACCTCACGGTACCGGTTGGCCCGTGCGAGCATGGTGCGCTCGTCGGCGGCGTGGCCCTTGTGCCGGATCTCGCATTCGACCTCGGTGATGGTGAGACCCGCCTGCAGCACGTCCAGCGTCATCGCGGCCTCGAGCCCCGCGCCCCGCGCGAGCGGCATCGCGACCTCGAGCGCCTCGCGCGTGACGCAGCGGATCCGGCCCAGCGGCTGACGCGGCGACCACCCGGTCGCCCGCTCGACGGCGGTGCGCGCGATGCCGGACGGCATGCCCTGCGCGATCTCCTGCGCCTCGGTGAGCGCGACCGCGAGGTCGCACACGCCCTCGAGGACGGCGGGCACCAGCGGGGCGGCGCCGATCGCGTGGTGGCCCAGGTTCCCGTCGAGCATGAGGATCGCGCGGGGGGTGGCCCCCGGCTCGTCACGCATCGCGATCACGGACGCGCCCGTCTCCACGGCCGCGCTGCGACCGCGGATGTGCGGGTGGCGCACCACCACCGCGCCCGCGTTGCGCGCCAGGTCCTGCGTGTTGTCCGTCGAGCCGTCGTCGACCACGAGCACCAGGTCCACGCCGGGGATGGCGAGCGCGGCCCGCACCGTCGCGGCGATGCGCCGCGCCTGGTCGTGCGCCACGATCAGCGCGGCCACCGCCGGGCCGCGCGGCGGCGTGCCGCGGCGGCCGCGGGACCCGCGTGGGGACCTCCGCGGACGCTGCTCGGACGCGGCGCTCTCGGACACGTGGCAAGCCTAGCGATACGTGGCGAAGTCGCGAACCGTTCTTTGCCTCGCCGTGACCGTTCTGTGACTCCCGGTCGGGGCGATCACTGGCCGCCTCGGCCCCGGGGTGGAAGAGTGGACCCCATGCATGATCGCGCGGGCACGGTTGCCCTTCCCGAGGACCTCATCGACGTCGACGCCCTGCTGGGCGCCTACTACGACCTCGTGCCGGACCCCACGGTCCCGGCGCAGCGGGTCGCGTTCGGCACCTCCGGCCATCGTGGGTCGGCCTTCGACACCGCCTTCAACGAGGCGCACATCGTCGCCATCACCGCGGCGATCGTCGAGTACCGCCGCGACCTGGGCATCGACGGGCCGCTCTTCATGGGCAAGGACACGCACGCGCTGTCCGGCCCCGCGCAGGAGACCGCGCTCGAGGTGCTGGCCGCGGCGGGCGTCGAGGTGCGCGTCGATGCCCGGGACGGCTTCACGCCGACGCCCGCGATCTCGCTCGCGATCCTGGTGGCCAACGGCGCCGTCTCCGACAGCGGCCTGCGGACCTCCGGGCGGGGCCTGGCGGACGGCATCGTCATCACCCCGTCGCACAACCCGCCGCGCGACGGCGGCTTCAAGTACAACCCGCCTCACGGCGGCCCCGCCGACACCGACGCCACCGGCTGGATCGCCGCCCGTGCGAACGAGCTCCTCGCCGGCGGCTGGCGCCAGGTGCCGCGCTTCCAGCTCGCGAAGGCGCAGGCCGCGGACACCACGCAGGGCTTCGACTTCCTCGACCTCTACCTGGACCACCTGCCGTCCGTGATCGACCTCGACGCGATCGCGAAGGCCGGGGTGCGGATCGGCGCGGATCCGCTCGGCGGCGCGGCCGTCGACTACTGGGGAGCGATCGGCGAGGAGTTCAAGCTCGACCTCACCGTGGTCAACCCGAAGGTGGACCCCGCCTGGTCCTTCATGACCCTCGACTGGGACGGCAAGATCCGTATGGACTGCTCGTCGCCGTCGGCCATGGCGAGCCTGCGGACCCTCATGGCGGGAGCCGACAGCCCCTACGACGTCGCGACGGGGAACGACGCCGACTCCGACCGCCACGGCATCGTCACCCGCGACGGCGGGCTGATGAACCCGAACCACTACCTGGCCGCCGCGATCGCGTACCTGTACGGCGGCGCGCGTCCGCAGTGGCCCGGTGGTGCCAGGATCGGCAAGACGCTCGTGTCCTCGAGCCTGATCGACCGCGTGGGCCGGGACATCGGCCGCGAGGTGGTCGAGGTGCCCGTCGGGTTCAAGTGGTTCGTGCCCGGGCTCCTCAGCGGCGACATCGCGTTCGGCGGCGAGGAGTCGGCCGGCGCATCGTTCCTGCGTCGCGACGGGCGCGTGTGGTCCACCGACAAGGACGGGCTGATCCTGTCGCTGCTGGCCTCCGAGATCATCGCGACCACCGGAGCCTCGCCGTCCGCGCTGCACGCGTCGCTCACGGATCGACTGGGCGAGAGCTGGTACGCCCGCGTCGACGCGGCCGCCAGCAAGGAGGAGAAGGCACGCCTGGGCGCGCTGTCCCCCGAGCAGGTGCCCGCGACCACCCTCGCCGGCCAGACCATCACCGCCAAGCTGACGGCGGCGCCGGGCAACGGCGCGAAGATCGGCGGGCTCAAGGTGACGACGGACGATGCGTGGTTCGCCGCCCGGCCCTCCGGCACCGAGGACGTCTACAAGATCTACGCGGAGTCCTTCGTGTCCGAGGCGCACCTGGGCGAGGTCCAGGCCGCCGCGCGCGAGGTGGTCTCCGAGGCGCTGGAGGGCTGACCGGTGGCGACCGAGCCCGAGCTGCCGGAGCCCGACTTCGAGCCGCGTCCCGAGACGACCTCCTTCGCGGTGGTCGAGGAGGTGGCGGAGACCATCGTCGCCGTGGAGGCGCTCCAGGACGGGCCGACTGCGAGCCCGGAGCTGGAGAGGGCCGCGCAGGAGGCGGCGGTGTACGCGCGTGAGCAGGGCATCGACGGCCCGCCCGACGACCTGGACGGCTGACCCGTCGCGCCTCCACAGGCGGCGCCCGGCACCGTGCCACCCTGTGCGCATGACGGCCGTCCTCCGCATCGGCGCGCTGACGCTCCTCGCGCTGACGCTGAGCGCCTGCATGCGGTTCTCCGCCGACCTGCGGATCGCCGAGGACGGCACGGTCGACGGCGAGTACGTGGTGGCGCTCCAGGAGGGAGCCGGCGCCGCGCTCGGCGGATCGGATCGCGAGGCGTCCCTGCAGATCCTCGAGGAGTCGGGGCTGCTCGACCCCCTGACGGACATCCGGGAGCACGGCTTCGCGGCCGACGGCCTGGCCGGCACGGAGGTCACCTTCCGCAACCAGCCGGTGGAGGCCCTCGCGCCCACCGCCGACCGTTTCGGCGTGACCCGCGAGGGCGACGAGTACGTCGTGTCCGGCCGCGCCTCGGCGATCAGCGAGGAGGACGCGGACTCGCTCGAGGGTGCGGAGCTCACCGTCTCGATCACCTTCCCCGGGCCCGTGTCGGAGGCCAACGGCACGGTCGACGGGACCACCGTGACGTGGGACCTGGTCGGCGGCCCCGAGGAGCTGACGGCGCGCGCGTCCGCGCTCCGGACCACGTCCCCGGTGCCGGCGGTGCTGACGACGCTCGTGGTGCTGGGTGCGGCGGGAGCCGCGGCGGTGGCCGCGCGCCGCGCCGAGGTGGTGCGCCGGCAGGGCCTCCGGCGGGCCACGCGGGGCGCCGTCCCGGCACCCGCCACGCGACCCGTCGGAGCCTCCCCGGCGCGTCCCGCCGGACCCCGCCGACCCTAGCGTCGCTCCTGCTACCTGTGGCAGGGTGACGGCCATGAAGAAGCTGCTGAGGGGCATCGCTCTTTCCCTGCTCGCCGTGGTCGCGCTCACCGGCTGCCTCAAGATCGAGGGGTCGTTCGTGCTGCACGAGGACGACACGATCGACGGCACGTTCCTGATCGCGGTCCAGAAGGGCATCGGCGACTCGATGGGCATGAGCGACGAGGACCTGCTGTCGCAGATGACCGAGGACATGGACGCCGGCGACCTCGACGGCGCCACCGTGGAGCCCTACGAGGATGACGACTGGGTGGGCCAGCGCGTGGTCTTCGACAGCCTGCCGATCGCGGAGGCGTCGGAGGACGATGCGGGCCTCACCGTGGTCCGCGAGGACGGCTTCTTCGTCGTGCAGGGCGACCCGCTGGCGTCGGAGTCCGAGGGCGAGGACGGCGACCTCGGCGGCCTCCCGGGCGCCGAGGCGACCATGAGCGTCACCTTCCCGGGTGACGTCGTCGAGACCAACGGCGCCGTCGAGGGCACCACCGTCACGTGGGACCTGCTCACCCTCGACGAGCCGATGTACGCCAAGGGCAGGGCCACGGCCGGCTTCAGCCTGCCGACATGGGCCTGGTACGCCGGGGGCGGCACGCTGCTGCTCGCGGCGCTCGGGATCGTGCTCGGCGTGGTGCTGAGCAGGCGCCGCGGCGCCGCGGCCCCCTACGCGCCGGCGCAGGCCGCGGCGGGCACCGATGCGGCGGCCGCAGGCACGTACGCCCCGCAGACCTTCGAGCCGCAGTCGTTCGAGCCGGCCCCTGTCGAGGAGGCTGCCGCCGCTCCCGAGCCGGCCCCGACCGAGCAGCTGCCCTACTCCCCTCCCGCGCCGTCGGAGTCGTGGCCCGGCGCCGCCCCGTCGGACCCGGCCCCCACCGAGCCCCTCCCGACAGAGGAGTCACCCTGGGCGCCGCCGCAGGAGCCCGACCGTCCCTAGCGGGCCGCGCATGCGAGGCTTGATCCCATGAAGGTCGCGACCCGGATCCTCGCCGCCGCAGCCGCCGCGCTGCTGCTGGCCGGCTGCGTGCGCGTGACCGCTGAGACCACGCTCGGCACGGACGACACGTTCGACCAGCACGCGGTCATCGCGGTCGCCCCCGAGGCGCTCACCGCGCTGCGGCAGCAGCTCGGCCAGGTCGATCCGGGCGAGCTGCCCGCCGACGCGCTCGACCAGCTCGACCTGGAGTCGCTGCTGGATCCCGAGACGTTCCGCGAGCAGCTCGCGCCGCTCGAGGAGGCCAACCCGGGGTCCGTCGACGTGCAGCCCTACTCCGACGACGAGGGTCGCTCCGGCGTCGAGCTCACCGTCACCGGCGTCCCGCTCGCCGACGCGGGCGACGCGACGGCGACCGTCCCGCTCGCGGGCGCCACGGGCATCGTCCGGGACGGCGACACGTACGTCGTGACGCTCGAGTCGGGTGCGGCCTCGGAGCTCGAGGGCCTCGGCGCGCAGGCGTCCCAGCTGCGCCTGATCGAGAACGCCGTCGACGTCGCGGTGGCGTTCACGTTCCCGGGCCTGATCACGGAGGCGACCGCCGGCGAGGTGGACGGCTCCACCGTCACGCTGGGGCTCAGCGACCTGCTGAGCGCGGACTCGATCCGGATCGTCGGCGGCGCCTCGCCGCAGGTGGACTGGGGACCGTTCCTGCGGTGGGGGCTGGTGGGGCTCGCCGTCGTGGTGGTCGTCGGCGGCGCGACGCTGCTGGTGCTGCAGGACCGGCGCCGACGCGCCTCGACGGCGCTTCCGCCGCCCCGCCCGGGAGCCGAGGGCGGGATGGGCACCCTGGGGAAGGACGATGCACCCCCGGGGTGAGAGCATGTCCCGGTGCTCGCTCCCTACCGCTCGATCCTGACGCTCCCCGGCGCCAAGGCCTTCGCCTTCGCCGGGCTGCTGTCGCGCCTGCCCATCTCGATGTTCAACATCTCGGTGATCCTGATGGTGCAGATCCAGTACTCGAGCTACGCCATCGCGGGCCGCGTCGCCGCCGTGGGGGTCCTGGTGTGGGCCCTGCAGACGGTCCCGACCGCCCGGCTGGTCGACCGCATCGGCCAGCGCGCGGCGATGATCCCGCTCACCATCACCTTCGTCGCGGGCGCGAGCCTCGCCATCTGGACGGCGATGACGCGGGGACCCGAGTGGCTGCTGTGGCTCGCCGTGGCCATCGCCTCGATCCAGGGCCCGCTGGGCTCGCTGACCCGCGCGCGCTGGTCGCACCTGCTCGAGCGGGACCAGGACATCCACACCGCCTTCGCCCTCGAGGGCTCGCTCGACGAGGTGCTGTTCGTCGCGGGCCCCGCCGCGGCGACCATCCTCGCCACCACGGTCTGGCCGCCCCTGGGCGTGGTCGTGTGCCTCACCGGACTGGTGATCGGCATGACCATCCTCCTCGCGCAGCGCGCGACCGAGCCGGCCCCGCGGCGCGGCACGGGCGGGACCTCGTTGGGCCTGAGGCTGCCGGGCGCCGTCATCGGCGTCGCGTTCGTGTCCTTCGGCATCGGCGCGATGTTCGGCGCCTTCGACATCTCGGTGGTCGCCTTCGCCGACGAGTCGGGCCACAAGACCCTCTCCGGCCTCATCATCGGGATCATCTCCGCGGGGTCGCTCGTGGGCGGGCTGCTCTACGGCGCCCGGCACTGGCGCTCACCGCTGTGGAAGCGCACCCTGATCGGTGCCGCCGCGCTCGCGATCGGCTTCGGCGCCCTCGCGCTCGCCCCCAACGTGCTCCTGCTGTCGCTGATGGGGTTCGTCGCCGGCGCCACGATCGCGCCGACCATGACCAACGCCGACGCGGTGGTCCAGCGCGTGGTCCGGCGCGACCAGATCACCGAGGGGATGGCCTGGCTGCGCATCGGACTCGGGGTCGGCGTCGCGCTGGGCGCGTGGGTCGCGGGCGGCCTGATCGAGTCCGTGGGGTCCCGCGCCGGCCTGGCCGCCTCCGCGGCGGGCGGCCTCCTGTCGCTGGTGCTCGCGCTCGCCTTCATCGGCGTCGTGCGCCGCGACACCGAGCGCGGACGTCCCACCGACGAGGCGGCGCTCGAGGCCGAGCAGGAGGAGCTCGAGCAGCTCGAGGAGACCGTCGAGCAGCCCCCGATCCCCCCTCATCTGTAGGTGGATGACGGGTCCCTGAAATGACGGGACCTAGGTCCCCTCGCGGCCCCCGCCGGGCGGCGTACCTTTGCAGACACAGGGACTTGAGGAGGCGCAGAAGCCCCCTCGCAATCCGTGGCTCGGGCGTCCATCCGGGGACTTGGCCGCCCGAGCCGCACCCCATTCCGGCCGCAGGCGCCCCGCTCCCTCCCCCAGGGGCGCCGCGGCCGGTTTTCTCATGCCCGCGCGCAGGTTCCGCGGACGCGGGGACGATGGTCCCGCGTTTTCGAAAACTCCCAGGAATACGGTCGGGAGTATCGACGCCCTCAACGGGGAGGGCGCGGAACCCGATGGAGGGATCCACGATGCGCAGGCTAGTCATCCTCGGAGCGGGCACGGCGGGCACGATCGCGGCGAACAAGCTGCGGCGGCTGCTGACCAAGGACGAGTGGGAGATCACCATCGTCGACCAGCGCGGCACCCACTACTACCAACCGGCCTTCCTCTTCATCCCGTTCGGGCGCTACCGGCCCGACAAGGCACGCCGCAAGGCGGCACCGCTCATCCCCGACGGCGTGACCCGCGTCGAGGGCGCGATCGACCGCGTCGATCCCGACGCCCGGACCGTGCGCCTCGCCGACGGCCGTGAGCTCGGCTACGAGTACCTCATCATCGCGACCGGCACGTCCCCGCACCCCGAGGAGACGCCCGGGATGGCCGACGACTGGCACGGCGCCGTGCACTCCTTCTACACGTTCGACGATGCGGTGGCCCTCCGGGACGCCCTCGCCGGCTTCTCCGGCGGACGCCTCGTGGTGCACATCACCGAGATGCCCATCAAGTGCCCGGTCGCGCCGCTCGAGTTCACGCTGCTGGCGGACGACTACTTCAAGCGGCGCGGCATCCGCGACAAGGTCGACATCACGTTCGTCACCCCGCTGTCGGGCGCGTTCACCAAGCCGGTCGCCGCGGCCGCGTTCGGCGACATGCTCGACACCCGGGGCATCGCCGTCGAGGCCGACTACATGATCGAGTCGATCGACCCGGAGGCGCGCACGCTGAACTCGTACGACGAGCGCGAGGTGCCGTACGACCTGCTGGTCACGGTGCCGCTCAACAAGGGCGCGGAGTACGTGGGCCGGTCAGGACTCGGCGACGAGCTCGACTTCGTCACCGTCGACCACGGCACGCTCCGTCACCCCGACCACCCGGAGATCTTCGCGGTGGGCGACGCGGCGGCGGTCCCGACCTCGAAGGCCGGCGCGGTCGCGCACTTCGAGCTCGACATCTTCCCCGAGAACTTCGCCCGCATCATCGAGGGGAAGGAACCCGTCGACACCTTCGACGGCCATGCCACGTGCTTCATCGAGTCGGGAGCGGGCAAGGCCATGCTGATCGACTTCAACTACACCACCGAGCCGCTGCCGGGGAAGTTCCCGGTGCCGGCCGTCGGGCCGCTGCCCCTGCTCAAGGAGTCGCGGTTCAACCACTGGGGCAAGCTCGCCTTCGAGCCCGTCTACTGGTCGATGCTCCTGCCCGGCCGGCCGCTGCCCCTGCCCGCCCACATGTCGATGCGCGGCAAGCGCGCCCCCGCCTAGGAGGAGAAGATGTCCACCACCATGCTCGCCGGACGCGAGATCCACGTCGACGGGGAGGGCTTCCTCACCGAGTACGACGAATGGGACGAGTCCCTCGCGCTCGAGCTCGCCACCCAGATCGGCGTCGAGATGACGCCGGAGCACTGGGACGTGATCCGGTTCCTGCGGTCCGACTTCGCGCAGACCGGTCAGACCGCCACGACCCGTCGCGTGCAGGCCGTGGGCGGCGTGCCCGTCAAGCAGCAGTTCGCGCTGTTCCCCAAGAAGCCGGGCAAGAAGATGTCCTACATCGCGGGCCTCCCCAAGCCCGCCGGATGCGTCTGAGGAGGCGCGCCATGACCGACGTGGAGACCCGTCCCGCGATCGTCCCCGACTTCGGGGACGACGAGGAGACCGACCGCAAGCTCGTGATCATCTGCTCCAAGGGCAACCTCGACATGGCCTACCCGGGCCTGATCCTCGCCAACTCGGCGCTCGGCGAGGGCATCCAGGTGGACCTGTTCTTCACCTTCTGGGGCTTCGACATGATCACCAAGGACCGGCAGACCAAGCTGAAGTTCTCACCGGTCGGCAACACCGCGATGCACCTGCCCGTCGGCGGGCGCATGCCGCAATGGCTGTCGCCGTTCCCCGGCATGACCTGGGTCGCGACCAAGATGATGAAGAAGCAGATCGACGACCTGGGCGTGCCGCCGGTCGACGAGTTCCTCGACCAGATCGTCGCGTCGGGTGGACGCCTGTGGGCCTGCAGGATGAGCGCGGACATGCAGAAGCTCACGATGGCCGACCTCCGCGACGACGTGGAGGACATCATCACCGCCGCCGACTTCATGGATCTCTCCGAGGGGGCCCAGACCCTGTTCATCTGACCGTTCCGCTCATGCGCCCACCTCTCTAGGGTGGGCGCATGAGCGTCTACGGCGCCGATGCGCTGCTCACCGTCCTCGCGACGGTGGCCCTGATCCCCATCGCGATGCTGCCCATCCTGGGCACCGTGGTGCGACGCTACGGGCGGCTGCGCGGCTGGCCGCTGCTGGCGTCGCTCGGGCTGCTCGGCTCCGCGGTCTCGCTCGCGGCCTTCACCGTGTTCCCGTTGCCTGCGCCGGGGACGCTCGACTGCGAGGCCCGCGCGCTGCTGACCTACTGGCAGACCCGGCCGTTCGCCTCGATCGCCCCGATCGCCGACGCGGTCCGCGAGCAGGGTCTCGCCGCCGTCACCTCCGGGGTATTCCTCCAGGTGTTCTTCAACATCCTGCTGTTCGTCCCGTACGGCTTCTTCCTCCACCAGGTCACGCGCTGGCGCGCCTGGGTGGTGATCGCGGTGGGCCTGGTGACCTCGCTGCTCATCGAGGTCACGCAGGGCACCGCCTTCTACGGGGCGTACGACTGCCCGTACCGCCTGTTCGACGTGGACGACCTGCTGATCAACACGACCGGCGGCGCGGTGGGCGTGGGCCTCTCGGTCCTGCTGTCCCGGTGGTGGCGGGGATCCCGGCCCGAGCCCGTGCCGGACCTCGAGGCGCCGCGCCGGACCCGGCGCGTGGCGGCCTCCCTGGTCGACGCGATGCTGGTGCTCGCGGGGGCCGTGGCCGTCCGCAGCGCGATCGCGGCGGGGTTCATCGCGGCGGCCGGCCTCGACCGGGCGGTCGAGGTGCTCGAGCACACGGGGGTTGCGATCACGATCGACGTGCTGGTCGGGGCGGCGCTGCTGCTCGCGGTGCCGCTGATCCGACGTGACCGGGCGACCCCGGGCATGCTGGTGCTGAACATCGCTCCGGCGGACGCGGCCCATCCCGAGCGTCCGGCTCCGCGCCGCGCCGCGCTGATCCGGTACGCCGTGCGATGGCTGATGTACTCCGTGAACGCCGGGCTGGGGATCGCGATCTGGGCGGTCGAGCTCGTGGTGGTGCTGGTGCGGAAGGACCGCCGCTCGCTCGCCGGGCTGCTCGGGCGCACCGTCACGCGCACCCGCCCGGCGCTCGCCGCGGACGCAGGACTGACCGTCCCGCAGGGCGCCGGCGGGCCGCAGGAGCAGGCCGGCGGGCCGCAGGAGCAGGCCGGCGGGCCGCAGGAGCAGGCCGGCGGGCCGCAGGAGCAGGACTGAGCGTCCCGGCGGGATCGCGGGCGGGCGCGGGAGCCGCGACCTAGCCGGCCAGGACGGGGCCCGCGTCGACGGCGAGCGTCCACGCCTCGGACCCCGAGCCGCCCGTCGCGCACACGGCCGGGATCGGGCCCGGCGCGTCGTAGGTGCCGCCCAGCGCCGCCTCGGGCACAGGCGCGCACACGCCCGTGGGCGCGGACGATGACTCGAGCCGCCACTGGTCCCTCACCAGGTCGATCACCACCCAGGTGGCCGACCCCGTGGTCGTGATCCCGTCGTCGCCCGCGGGCATCTGCTCGAGCCCGACGGCGTAGGTCAGGTCGGAGGACAGCCAGAGGGCCACGCCCCCGATCCCGGACGCGGTGATCGAGCCGTTCGCGGTCATCTGGTCGATGATCCGCTGAGCGGAGTACGGCTGGAACGTGCGACCGGCGGTCCGCATGAACACCGCTGACGCGTCTCCCGTGTAGCGGGCGCCGAGCCACAGCTCGGCGCCGGAGTCGAGCGGCTGCGCCGCCCACACGTCCCAGACGCCGCCGTCGTGCACCTGGGAGGCCGGCAGCATGCCGCCGCCCCAGTCCTCGACCACGAGTCCGTCGGCGAGGTCCATCTGGACCACCTGGAACGAGTCGCCACCGGTGACGCGCGCGAGCCACGCCGCGCGCGCGGGGACGTCCTGACCCACCACCTCGATCTGCACGTCGTTGCGCAGCCCGTACAGGAGCACCCGGTCGCCCGACGGCGACCGCAGGTACAGCGACTGCCACTGGATCCCCATCGGGTAGCCGTCACCCTCGACCACCTCGACCTCGACGCTCCACGTCTCGTCGGCGCATGCCCAGACGTCCGGGGTGAGCGCGTAGGCCTCGGGGAGCCCGTCGGGCTGCTCAGCGAGCGCGGGCCGTGCCTCCTCGGGCAGCGCGTCCCACTCACACGGATCGGAGGATGCGCTGGGCTCGGGCGAGGCCGTCGCGCTCGGTGACGGGGAGGGCTCGGCGAGCACCGTGTCACGTACCAGGGAGTACGTGCCGTAGGCGAGGCCGCCGCCGACCGCGAGGGCCGCGACCACCGCCACCGCCTGCTGCCATGCCGCCATCGCCGCACCTCCATCGCGAGCGTATCGCCGCCTCGTCCCGGCCCCGCGGAGCCACGCGACGCGACGGCGGCACCCCGGCGAGGCGCTAGCGTGAGCGCCATGACCCCCCGCATCGCGATCGTCACCACCGTCGACCTGTCGGTCCCGGACGCCGACGAGGAGCTGCTCCTGCCGCACCTCCCCGAGGCCCAGCTGGTCGCGTGGGACGACCCGGCGGTGGACTGGGCCGAGTTCGACGTCGCCGTGCTGCGGTCGACCTGGAACTACCACGACCGACTCGAGGACTTCCTCGACTGGGCGCGCGGCGTCTCCGAGATCACGCGCCTGCGCAACCCCGTCGCGACGGTCGAGTGGAACACCGACAAGCGCTACCTGCACGACCTCGCCGCGGCGGGGATCCCCGTGGTGCCGACCACGTTCGTGCTCCCAGGCGAGCAGGTGCCGGACGATGCGGTGATCGCGCTCGACGGGCACCTGGTGGTGAAGCCGTCGGTGGGCGCGGGCTCGAACGGCGCGCGGCTGTTCGACGGCGACGCCGAGGGCGCGGCCGCCCACGTCGCGGCGCTGCACGCCGACGGCAAGGTCGCCATGCTCCAGCCGTACCTCGCGCAGGTCGACACCCACGGCGAGACCGCGCTCATCTACCTGGGCGGCCGCTTCTCCCACGCCGCGCGCAAGGCCGCGATCCTGTCGCGCGACATGTCATGGGAGACCGGGCTCTACGCCGACGAGAAGGTGGCCCCCGCCGAGCCCACCGAGGCCGAGCGGGAGCTCGCCGACCGCATCGTGGCCGCGCTGCCCGGCCTGGGTCACGGCGACCTCGCGTACACGCGGATCGACCTGCTCCCCTCGGACGACGGTCCCATGGTGCTCGAGCTCGAGCTCACGGAGCCCAGCCTGTTCCTCGCGATGCACCCGGGGGCCGCAGAAAGCGCGGCGGAGGCGTTCCGGGCCCTGCTCGACTGACCCCCACCCCTGAAGATGCTCCGCACGGATCGGTGGGCGACACGCCGACCCGAGCGCCCGCATCGTCCCCTCCCGTCCGCGTGTCGCGGACGATTCCGTGCGCAGCAATCTCGGTGGCGGAGCGGGGAGCGTGACGGATGCGTCCGCGTGACCTACTGTTGACCCCCGAGGGGAGTACTTCCCAAGCCCCGCTCCGGTCAGTACGAGATCTCCGTGGATTCTCCCGGGCGGGCACCGCATCCTCGCTGAGGCGGCGGTGAAGGAGACCTCAGGTCGTCGTCGTACCTGAGGAGACCCATGTCCCCGCTCGCTCTCGAGTCCGCCGTGCCGGACCCCTCCGCGCTCACCACCATCGCCACCCCAGGGCTGTGGGCCGGCACCATCGCCGCGGTCATCGCGCTGCTGGTGTTCGACTTCCTGATCACCCGCAAGCCGCACGAGGTCTCCTTCAAGGAGGCCCTCGGCTGGTCCGCGTTCTACATCGCGCTGCCGCTGGCGTTCGGCGCGTGGGTGTGGCTCGCCCACGGCTCCGACATCGGCGTGAAGTACTACACCGGCTACATCGTCGAGAAGTCGCTGTCCGTCGACAACCTGTTCGTGTTCATCCTGATCCTGGGCGCGTTCGCCGTGCCGCGTGTCCTGCAGCAGCGCGTGCTGCTGATCGGCGTGGCCGGCGCGATCGTGCTCCGCGGCATCTTCATCGCGCTGGGCGCCGGGCTCATCGCGACCTTCGACTGGACCTTCCTGCTGTTCGGCGCGATCCTCCTCGCCACCGCCGTGAAGGTCCTCCGCGACGCCCGCAGCACCGAGGACGAGCACGTCGACCCCGCCGAGATGCGGATCGTGAAGGTCATGAGCAAGGTGTTCCCCGTCACCGGCGACTACCACGGGACCAAGGCGACCGTCCTGATGAACGGCCGCCGTGCGCTGACCCCGCTCGCGCTCGTGATGGCCGCCATCATCACCACCGACCTGGTGTTCGCGGTCGACTCGGTGCCCGCCGTCTACGGCATCACCGCGGACCCGTACCTGGTCTTCGCGACCAACGCGTTCGCCCTCCTGGGCCTGCGCGCCCTGTACTTCGTGCTCGAGGGCGCGCTGTCGAAGCTGGTCCACCTGGGCTACGGGCTGTCCGTGATCCTCGCGTTCATCGGCGTGAAGCTGGTGCTGCACTGGGCCCACGGCGTCTGGCCGGCCGTGCCCACCGTGCCCACCCTGTGGTCGCTGGTCGTGATCGTCGGCGTGCTCGCGGTGACCACGGTGACGTCGCTACGCGCGTCGCGGCGCGCCGAGGAGGAGGCGGCCGCCGCGGACCACCACGCCTTCGTCGACCCGGCTCCCGGGCCGGGCCGCCCGGACGCGGGCTGACGCCCGCCGGGAAGCCCTGGGGGTCGGCCCGCGTTGACGGCCACGGAGGTGCACATATGAGACGACGGTTCGGACGCTGGATCTTCATGGCGATCGCCATCCCGCTCACGGCGGCGGCGCTCGGGATGATCGCCGACAAGGTGGAGGAGAGGCGCGGTCCCGACTCCAAGGCGGCCCGCGGGCTGAGGATCGGGAAGAACATCCTGCGCCCCGGTGCTTGACGAGGCCCCCCGGCCTGGCCAGTCTGGACATATCGGGCATCTCGGAGCCCGCGGATCGAGAGGCGCACCGTGGTCGACGTGGTGTTCGATGCTCCCGCCGAGCCGTACGCGCTCGTCGCGACCGCGCGGCTGAACGCCCCCGTCGAGAAGGTCTGGACCGCGCACATCGAGGCGCTCTACGTCCAGCAGTGGTGGGCCCCGGCGGGCTACATCAACCGTGAGGTCGAGATCAACGCGACCGAGGGCGGCGCCTGGCGCGTGGTGCAGTCGGACCCGGAGGGGAACGCGTTCTCCTTCTTCGGGCGGTTCGAGAAGGTCGAGCCGCTCCACCTGCTGCAATGCACGTTCACCGCGGAGCTCTTCACCGAGGTCCGCACGCACATGCGGATCGAGATGTCGCCCACGCAGGGCGGCACCGTGCTGGTGACCTCGCACATCTTCCCCGACCTCTACCACCGGGACGGCTTCATCCATCTGGGCGGGATGGACCGCATGCGCGAGCCCATCCAGCGCCTTGCGGCGCTCCTGCAGACCATGCGCTGAGCGGCACCGGCGGCACCCGCGGGGTCGCCTAGGCTCGGCTCATGACCGCCGACCCCTTCGACGTACCCCTGTCCCGCCTGCGCGAGCGCACCTCGGCGAAGTGGCGCCACTACTCGCCGGACGTGCTGCCCCTGTGGGTGGCGGAGATGGACGTCGAGCTCGCCGAGCCGGTACAGGAGGCCATGGTGCGCGCGGTGCGCGACGGCGACCTCGGCTACCCGGGCTCGACGCCCTACGCCGAGGCGTTCGCGCAGTTCGCGCGGCGGTGGGACTGGCCAGGGCTCGACGCGTCGCGCGTGATCCCGGTGCAGTCGGTGATCCTCGGCTACGTCGACGCGCTGCTCGAGCACACGGACGCGGGCTCCGCCGTGATCGTCAACTCCCCCGTGTACCCCCCGTTCTACTCGTACCTGATCCAGGCGGGCCGCGAGATCGTCGAGGCGCCGCTGGACTCCGCGCTACGCCTCGACCCCGACGCGATCGAGCGCGCGATGACCGAGGCGACGGCCGAGGGTCGACGCGCCGCCTACCTGCTGTGCAACCCGCACAACCCGGGAGGCACCGCGCACACCCGCGCCGAGCTGCAGACGCTCGCCGACCTCTCCCGTCGCCACGGCGTGCCCGTCGTGTCCGACGAGATCCACGCGCCCGTGGTCCACGCGGGCCACCAGTTCGTTCCCTACGTCACGGTGGACCCGACGGCCGTGTCGCTGCACGCCGCGTCCAAGGCGTTCAACCTCGCGGCGGTGCCCGCCGCGCTCATGGTCGGAGGCGTGGAGTCCGGCCCGCTGCTCGATGCGTTCCGTGCCGGCAAGCACCATGCGCCGGCCCACCTGGGGGTGATCGCGCAGACCGCGGCGTACCTGCACGGGGACGAGTGGCTGACCGGCATGCTCGCGGGCCTCGAGCGCAACCGGTTCCTGGTGCGCGACCTGCTCGCGGACCACGCGCCCGGCGTCGACTACCGCGTGCCCGAGGCGACGTACCTGACCTGGCTCGACTTCGGCGACACGCTGGGGGAGGATCCGGCGGCGGCCCTGCTCGAGCGTGGGCGGGTGGCGCTCAACCGGGGCCTCGACTTCGGCACCGGCGGAGCGGGCCACGCGCGGCTCAACATCGCCACGTCGCCCGAGATCCTCGCGGAGGCGGCCCGGCGCATCGGGACGGCGCTCTCCGGTTCCTGAGGGGCAGGGCGGGGTGATGCGCGCCCGCTGCCGTATTCATGCGCGAGCGTGCGGACGACCGATGCGATCCGTGCGCTCCCGCATGAGAACAGCAGCGCGGCCGCACCGGTCCCCGTGCCCCCCGCGGACCGGGCCTGCGGGGCCGCTCAGCCCGCGGGACGGTCCCAGGTGAGCGTGTAGCGCCACAGGAGCTCGCGCGTGTACACCGAGCCCGGCAGCAGCCGCTCCGCGGCCTCGCTCACGTCGCGGAAGCTGTGCGGGGCGGGCCACACGCACTCGCAGCCGTGATCCCAGTAGCCGCGGAACAGGCGCTGGAACTTGTCGACGAAGGTCGCCCACACGTCGCGCGGCAGGTCCTGCGGCCAGTTCGAGGCGGCGATCCCCACGATCACCAGGCGCCCGCCCGGCGCGACCAGCGCGGCGAGGCGCTCGAGGCCGGCCTCGAGGTCGAGGTGATGCAGGGTCGTCACCGCGGTCACGACGTCGTAGGTGCCGAGCTCCTCCGTCATCACGTCGCCGACGCGGTACGTGATGGAGGGCGACGGCGACGGGTGCTCGGAGTCCTCGGAGTCGAGCAGGTCGACCGTGTGCCCCTGGGCGCGTGCGCGGGCGATCGCGGCGGGGTCGGAGTCGATCGCGGTGACCTCGAGGCCGCGCTCGGCGAGGCGGCGGGCGAGGTAGCCCTCGCCGCAGCCGACGTCGAGGGCCGTGCGCGCGGCGGTCGGCAGGTCCGCCACCAGCGGCCGCTGGTAGTGGATGTTGTAGTTCCAGCGCTGGTGGTCGGGCCGCTCCGTCGGGGCCTCGGACATCTGCTCGCTCATGGTCACCCATTGTCCCCCGAGCGGGAGGCGGTTCGTGACGGCGGAGGCGACGATGCGGGGCCCGGGTCCCGGGCGTGCCACCATGGATCCATGGCAGGCGGGACCCGAATGGCGCGCGCGGCGGGCGCCGCCGCGCTGTCCACTCTCGCCGCGCTCACCATGCACGTGCTGGCCGGGGGCCACGCGCCCGCCGCGGCCGGCGTGCTCGTGCCTCTCGCGGTGGCCTTCGCCGTCGGCGTGCAGCTCGCCGGGAGACCGCTCGGGCGGCTGCGGCTCGCCGTGCTGCTCGGGGCGAGCCAGCTGGCCTTCCACGCGGCGTTCTCGTTCGGCGGCTCGGCCGCCCCGGCCGCCCACGCCCACCACGGCGCCGTGACGCTCGGCTCGGTCACGCTCGCCGGCGACGCGGGCTCCATGCCCGTCGCGCACGTGGCCGCGGCGCTCGTGTCCTATGCGGCCATCCGGCGCGCGGACAGCCTCGTCCGCGCGCTCCGCCGGCTCGCCGCCCTCGTCTCCCGCGCGATCTCCGCGCGGCTCCGGCTCGGCACGCCGCGTGTCACGCCGACCGGGGCCACGGCGGTCGTGCTCGCACCCCGCCCCGGCCTGTCCGGCCGGCTCGCGGTGCGCTCCCCCGCCACGCGCGGGCCTCCTGGGATCGCCTGACCCATCCTCGTTCGACGCCTCGCGCGCCGTCCCCATCTCAGGCCTACCCGTGCGCGCCCGCGCACCCCCATCTCAGGAGAACCATGCGTACCCGTCCCCGTCCCTACACCCGCGCTCTCGCGACCGCGTCAGCGCTGGCGCTCGCCGCGACCCTGTCCTCCTGCGCCTCCGGCGCAAGTGAGTCAGCCGACTCGCTCACTCTCATCGACCCCTGGGTCAAGACCGCCGCGGCCGACGGCATGACGGCCGTCTTCGGCACGCTCGAGAACCCCACCGACGCCGACGTCACCGTCACCGGCGCCTCCTCCGACGCCGCCGGCATGGTCGAGCTCCACGAGGTGGTCGACGGCACCATGCAGGAGAAGGACGGCGGCTTCACGGTCCCGGCGGGCGGCGAGCTCTCGCTCGAGCCCGGCGGCCTCCACCTCATGCTGATGGCCCTGCCCGAGGACATCCTGGCGGGGGAGGAGATCACGGTCACGCTGGAGCTCGCCGACGGCAGCACCCTCGAGTTCACCGCCCCCGCGAAGGACTTCGACGGCGGCAACGAGGACTACGAGGGCGATTCCATGGACGCCGACCACGGCGAGATGGACATGGGCTCGTCCGCGGACCCCTCGGACGGCTGATGCCCGACGACCGCATCCGCCGCGGCCCGAGCCGGCGGCAGCTCCTCCTCGGGGGGGCCGCCGCGGGCGCGGGCGCCGCGGTCGCGCTCGGCGCCGATCGCGCCCTGGCGAGCCCGGGCCCGACCGCGGACACAGCCGGCGTCAACGGCGACCGCGTCACGCCGTTCCACGGACCTCACCAGGCCGGCGTGACGTCGAGCCCCGGCGCCCACGCCACCTACCTCGCGTTCGACCTGCTGCCCGCCACGGACCGCGCGGGCCTCGAGCGCTGGCTGCGCCTGCTGAGCGACGACGCGGCGCGCATCACGCAGGGCCGTGGCGCCCTCGCGGACCTCGAGCCGGAGCTGGCGGTGAGGCCCGCGGGGCTGACCGCCACGTTCGGCGTCGGGCCCGCCGCGGTCGCCCTCGCGGGCGCCGAGGCGCCCGCGTGGCTCGGACCGCTGCCGGGCTACGCCATCGACCGCCTCGAGGACCGGTGGTCCGGCGGCGACCTGCTCGTGCTCCTGCATGGCGACGACCCGACCTCGATCTCCCACCTCGCGCGGATGCTGGTGCGCGACTCGCGCGCCTACGGCGAGCTGCGCTGGCGCCAGAGCGGCTTCCGGCGCGCGTACGGGTCGGACCCGCAGGGGACCACCATGCGCAACCTGTTCGGCCAGGTCGACGGCTCCCGCAACCCCGGGCCGGGCGACCCCGAGTTCGACGCCGCCGTCTGGGCGCGCGACGATGCGCCCGCCTGGCTCGCGGGCGGCACGTCCCTGGTGCTGCGCCGCATCGCGATGGACCTCGAGGGCTGGGACGCCGTCGATGTCGCCGGCCGCGAGAACGCCGTCGGGCGCCGGCTGTCGGACGGCGCGCCGCTCACCGGCGGCGGCGAGCACGACGACATCGATCCGGAGGCGACCGGCCCGAACGGCTTCACCGTGATCAACCCCGCCGCGCACGCGGCGCGAGCGCGGGAGACCGACCCGGCGAGGCGCATCGTCCGTCTCTCGTACTCGTACGACGACGACGTGGAGCCCGGCGCGCTCGACTCGCTGGGACGCCCGGCGGTCTCGAACGTCGGCCTGCTGTTCGGCTCGTGGCAGGCGGACGTGGCCGCGCAGTACGTGCCCGTGCAGGACCGCCTCGCGGAGGCGGACCTGATGAACACCTGGACCACTCCGATCGGCTCGGCGGTGTTCGCGGTGCTTCCCGGCTGCGAGCAGGGAGGATTCGTCGGCGAGACCCTGTTCTGAGCCCGGGGCGCCGTGCCACGATGGCGCGATGACCGACATCCGCGTGCTGCTCCTCCACGGCTTCGTGCACCATCGCCCGAGCGGTCACTGGCTCTGGTGGCTGGGCGAGCAGCTCCGCCTCGCGCGGATCCCGGTGCAGTACCCGCAGCTCCCGGGTCCGGACGCGCCGCGCCTGGCGGACCAGCACGAGGTGCTGCTCGGCGAGCTCGAGATGCTCGGCGACGGCGAGCGCGTGGTGATCACGCACTCGCTCGGCGGCGTGCTGTGGCTGCACGCGGCCATGGGACTCGACGGCGCGGGGCTCGACCCGCGGCTGCGCGTCGACCGCGTGCTGATGGTCGCGCCCCCTCACCCGAGCAGGCTCGTCGGCCCGCTCGGCGACATGGCGCTACCCGCGCGGCTGGAGGATGCGGCGGCCCGCGCCTCCCGCGAGACGGCGATCCTCGCGCGGGAGACCGACGACTACCGCCCGGCACCGCTCACCGAGCTCGCCGAGGCCTGGGGCGTGCCGGCCGTGACCCTCCCGGGCAGCGGCCACCTCAACGTCGACGACGGCCACGGACCATGGCAGACGATGCTCGACTGGGTCACGGACCCGGCTGTCGAGTGGCGGCTGGGGGACGGCGCGCATAGCCTCGGCTCATGAGCACCCCGCCCTGGGCACGCCCCGAGACCGAGGTCCGTCTCGACCAGGCGCAGGTGCTGGACCTGGTGAGACGCCAGCATCCCGACCTCGCCGACCTCGAGCTCGGACCGGCGATCGAGGGGTGGGACACGGTCGTGCACCGGCTCGGCCCGCACCTCGCCGTACGGATCCCGCGCCACGCGGCCGCCGCCGCCCACGCGGGCGCCGAGCACACCTGGCTGCCGCAGCTCGCGCCGGCATGGGGCTTCGCGGTGCCCGCGCCCGTCCGGATGGGCGCCCCGACCGACGACCTTCCGTGGGCGTGGTCCATCGCCCGCTGGATCGAGGGCGTGCCGGCGTACCAGCTGGCGCTCAGCTCCAAGGGCGCCGGAGACCTGGGGCGCGCGCTCGCCCAGGTGCACATGCCGGCCCCGGCGGACGCCCCGCGCAACCCCTACCGGTCCACGACCCTCGCCGCCCGCGCCGAGCGCTTCGACGACCGCATCGAGCGGCTGGTCGAGGGAGGACTCGCGATCGACGCCGACGCGGCGCGCGCCGAGTACCTCGCGGGCGCGAGCCTGCGGCGCGGCTACGAGACGTGGTGCCACCTCGACCTGCACGGCGAGAACGTCCTGGTCGCGGGCGGCCGGCTCGCCGGCATCATCGACTGGGGCGACCTGGCGGCCGGCGACCCGGCGACGGACCTCGGACAGGCATGGGTGCTGGTCGGCTCATCGCGATTCCGCGACGTGCTCAGCGGATACCGGCACGGCAGCGTGCGCCTCGACGAGGCCGCGATGCTCCGCACCCGAGCGGAGGCGCTCGGCTACGCGATGACCCTCGCCTCGGTCGACGACGAGCCGTACGCCGGCGCGGGCCGCAGGGGCCTCGCCGACCTGGGCGTGCTCCCCGGCTGAGCCCGGGTCAGACGCCCATCCGCTGGAGGAACGGCTCGAGCTCGAGCCAGTTCTCCTCGTCCGAGCGGTCCTCGCGCCACAGCGCGGCGTACTGGGCCTTCTGCTCGTCCGACGCCTCCTCCCACACGCGCAGCGCGCGCTCGAGATCCGCGTGCCAGTAGCCGACGATCCGGTACTGGCCCAGGACCAGGGAGAACTCCCGGCGCAGGAGCTGGCGGATCCTGCGCGAATGCACCGACTCGCAGGCGACCCACACGTAGGACAGCGACTCGGGATCGAGCAGATCCGAGTCCTGGGCGAGGCCGGTGAGCGCATCGCGCAGCACCGAGGCCCCCTGCCCGTTGCCGCCGACGACCCAGTCGATCCGGGCGGACGCGGCGGTCGGCAGATCCCGCGCATCGTCCATCGACGGCACCTCGACGATCACGCGGAACACCTCGTCCGCGTGCGCCTCGGCCAGCGCGCGCGCGATGGCGGGCAGGGCGGTCAGATCGCCCGCGAGGATCCGGACGCCGGACCCGGCGGGAACGCCGTAGTAGGCCTTCGGGTCGGACACCCGCGTGCGGTCACCCGCCACGACGGCGCGCGCCCAGGTCGCACCGGGTCCGTCGCCGTGAAGGAAGATCTCGAGCTCGAAGCCGTCGGGCGTGACCGCGCTCACCGTGTAGTGCCGGGAGCTGTGGCCGTCGGGGTCCAGCGTGTCGGCGCCGACCTCGACGTGCACGAACTCGTCGGGACGTCCCGTGGTCACCCAGGCGGAGGGCTCGTCCAGCGCGAGGGAGATCCGCACCATGCGCTCGCTCAGGCGCTCGACGCGGGCGACGGTGGCGTCGTGCACGGTCTCCATGGGACTCCCTCCGGGGTGGTGAGGTGAGGCTCACCTCACCCGGAGACTCTAAGTCATTTCCGCAACGCTGTCATCACCTAAACCGGAAATGCGGTGAACACTGGGATTTCGTCGTTATGTTCCCTAGAGTGGCGGCGTGACCTTCACCCCGCTCGTGACGGAGCGACTGGTGCTCCGCCCGTTCACCGAGGACGACGCGGAGGACTTCGCCCTGCGCCGGTCGGACCCGGACACCGCCGCCTACCAGGCCTGGAGGGTCCCGTACTCGGTGGAGAGGGCTCTCGCGCTCATCCAGGACGTGGCGCGCAAGGACGGCCCGACGCCGGGCGGCTGGTACCAGCTGGACGTCGAGCGCCGCGCCGACGGGATGACGGTCGGCGACGTCGCCGTCTACCTCCACGAGCACGGTCACACCGCCGAGATCGGCTACACCCTCCACACCTGGGCGCGCCGCAAGGGCTACGCGACGGAGGCCGCCGCGGCGCTGATCGAGCACCTCATCACCGTGCACGGCGTGCACCGCATCGAGGCCTCGACGCACCCGCAGAACATCCGCTCGATCCGCGTGCTCGAACGGCTCGGCTTCCAGCAGGAGGGCGTGAAGCGGGAGGCGTACTGGGTCGAGGACGAGGTGTCCGACGACGCGTTCTTCGGGCTTCTCGCCCGCGACTGGCAGGCCCGCGGCGAGGCGCTCGCCGTCTAGCCTTCACGGAATCTTCACGCGCACGACGGCCGCTCCTTCACACGGCGGCGATGGACTGGAGCCATCGAGACGAAGGAGACCGCCATGAGCATCAGGATGCGCACCCTCGCGATCGGCGCGGCCGTCGGGGCCGCCGCGATCGCCGTCCCCGCCACCGTCGCGTGGGGCGTGAGCACCGCCACCGACGATGACGCCCCCGTGGGCCGCGGCGGCACCGTCGCGCGCCAGGTCCAGCAGGGCGGGATGGGCGGGATGATGGCCGACGATGCGGACGATGCGTGGGGCGTGGGCGGCATGCGCGCCCGCGCCGGCGCGGGCACCGCCGCCTCGGGCGCCTACGGCGACGGCACGTGCCTCCTCGACGAGGCTGTGGTCGCCGACGGGTCCAGCGTGGACGCCGACGATGCCGCGAGCCTCGCGTTCATGATCGAGGAGGAGAAGCTCGCACGCGACCTCTACACGGCTCTCGACGAGCTCTGGGGGCTCCGCGTGCTCGACCGCATCGCGGACGCCGAGCAGCAGCACATGGATGCGGTGAGCCGGCTGCTCGACGCCTATGGCGTCGCCGACCCGACCGAGGAGGCGGCGGCCGGCGAGCTGTCCGACCCCGTGCTGCAGGACCTCTACGACGAGCTGCTCGCCCAGGGCTCCGCGTCCGTGACCGCGGCGCTCGGGGCGGCGGCCCTGGTCGAGGAGACCGACATCGCCGACCTGCGCGACCAGGATGCCGAGTCCGCGGCGATCGCCACCGTGTACGCCGCGCTCGAGAGCGCGTCGGAGCAGCACCTCGCGGCGTTCGTCCGCCAGCTGGACGCCCGCGGGGTCGACTACACGGCGCAGGTCCTCGACCCCGCCGAGGTCGAGGACCTCACGGGCGTGCCTGCTCCCTAGGATGAGAGACATGGCCGCACGCACGGTGCTGGTGGTCGACGACGAGCCCAACATCCGCGAGATCGTCGGCGGCTACCTGCGCCGCGACGGTTTCGCGGTGGTCGAGGCAGGCAGCGGCGAGGACGCGCTGGCCGCCTTCGCACGCGAGCGCGCGGCGCTCGTGGTGCTCGACGTCAGGCTGCCGGGCATCGACGGGCTCGAGACGCTCCGCCGGCTCCGGCAGACCTCGGACGTCCCCGTGCTGCTCCTCACCGCGCGGGCCGAGGAGGCCGACCGCATCGTCGGCCTGGAGGTGGGCGCGGACGACTACGTCACCAAGCCGTTCAGCCCGCGCGAGGTCGCGGCGCGCGTGCGCGCGATCCTGCGGCGTGGCGACGCGGGAGCGGCACCCGACACGCTGGGCGCCGGCCCCCTGGTCGTGGATCTCGCGGCGCGCGAGGTGCGGCTGGACGGCCGACCCGTGACGCTCACCGCGCTCGAGTTCGACCTGCTCGCCGCGCTCGCCTCCGCGCCGGGCCGGGTCTTCACCCGACGCCAGCTCATCGAGCGGGTGTGGGGCTGGGACTTCTACGGCGACGAGCGGATCGTCGACGTCCACGTGAGGAAGCTGCGCCGGGCCCTCGACGACCCCGCGGACTCGCCCGCGCTCATCCTCACCGTGCGTGGCGTCGGCTACAAGCTGGCGGCGCCATGAGGTCGCTGCGGAGCCGCCTGCTCGCGTCGCACCTCGCGGTCGCGCTGACCGGCACGCTCGTCGCCGTGGTGATCGGCGGCGCGCTGACGAGCACCCTGGTGGGCCGTCAGCTCGGCATGATGCGGGGCGCCATGGGCGGCGGCCAGGCGCAGGCGGCGCAGGACGCCGTGCGGTCGGTGCTGCCGGTCGCCCTCGCGTGGGGTGCCGTCGCCGCCGCCGCCGTCGCGGCCGCCCTCGCGCTGCTGCTGTCCCGTCGGATCGTCGCCCCGCTGACCGCGATCCAGGAGGCCTCGCACCGGATAGCCCGCGGCGACTACCGGCAGGAGGTGCCCCGCCCGCACGACGCCGAGCTGGCGGCGGTCGCGGCGGATCTGGAGGAGCTCGCGGAACGGCTCGCGCGCAGCGAGGAGACGCGGGCGCGGCTGATCGACGAGGTCGCGCATGAGATGCGCACGCCGCTGACCACCATCCGCGGCACCATGGAGGCGCTCGCCGACCAGGTGATCGAGCCCTCCCCGGAGGCCTACGAGCGGGTCGCCGCCGAGGCCTCCCGGCTCGAGCGTCTCGCCCAGGACCTGTCCACCCTGTCCCGCGCCGACGAGCATGCCGTCGAGCTGCGCACCGCGCCCGAGGACCTCGCGGCGATCGCCAGGGACGCCGCCACCCATCTCGAGCCGCAGTTCGACCACGCCGGGGTGCGGCTCGAGGTCGACGCCGGATCCCCGGTGCCGGTGGTGGTCGACCGCGACCGCATCACGCAGATCTTGCTCAACCTGCTGGGCAACGCGCTCACCCACACGCCCGCCGGGGGCTCCGTCACGGTCGCGGTGGGCGCGGCCCGAGGCATGGCCACGGTCAGGGTGGTCGACACCGGCGCCGGGCTCACCGCCGACGAGCTCGACCGCGTGTTCGACCGCTTCTACCGCGGCGCCGCCGGCCGCGGCGCCGCCGGCCGCGGCATCGGCCTCACCATCGCGCGCTCCCTGGCGCGCGCGCACGGCGGAGACGTCACCGCATCGTCCCCCGGCCCGGGCGCCGGAGCGGCCTTCGTGCTGTCCCTCCCGACCGGCCCCGATCCGCTCCGTGGGCAGGATCCGGCCCGCGAGGCGTAGCCCTGGCACGCCCCCGCGTGGAACAGTAGGCCCATGGAGATCTACGAGACCCCTCTCCCCGGAGTCGGCGTCCGTTACGAGTTCACCGCGGAGGCGGGCGACCACGTCGGCGTGGTGGTCCGCCGCGACGGCAAGCGGGACATCGCGCTGTACGACCGCGAGGACCCCGACGCCTGCCGCGGCACCCTCGAGCTGTCCGAGGGCGACGCCAGCAAGCTCGCGGAGCTTCTCGGCGGCACGAACATCACGGCGCGGCTTGAGGACCTGCGGCACAGCATCGTCGGCCTCGCCATCGAATGGGTGACGATGCCGGCGGCAGGCGGCCTGGTGAACCGCACCCTGGCGGAGGGCAAGATCCGCACGCTCACCTCGGCCAGCGTCGTCGCGGTGATCCGCGGCGACCAGGGCATCCCGGGCATCGAGCCGTCGTTCGTCTTCGAGGCGGGCGACACCGTCCTGGTCATGGGTTCCGACGAGGCCGTCGACAGGGCGGCGCACATCCTCACGGGGTAGACGATGCTCACCGCGACCGCACCCCTGTCGGGCCTGCGCGTCGTCGCCGCCAGCCCGCATTCGGAGACCTCGACCGTGCTCATCGAGCTCGGCGTGGTCTTCCTGGTGCTCGCGCTGCTCGGCCGGCTCGCGAGCCGGATCGGCATCCCCTCGATCCCGCTGTACCTGCTCGCCGGGCTGATCATGGGCGAGGGAGGCTTCATCCCGATCGCGGCGGGAGAGGACTTCCTCGCGATCGGCGCGCAGATCGGCGTGGTGCTGCTCCTGCTGCTGCTGGGCCTCGAGTACTCGCCGGACGACCTGCGGGTGGGCCTGAGGACCACCTGGAAGGCCGGGATCCTCGACGGGGTCGCCAACGCCGTGCCGGGATTCGCGGTGGGCCTCCTGCTCGGCTGGTCCGTGACCGCGTCGATCCTGCTGGCCGGCGTCACGTACATCTCGAGCTCCGGCATCATCGCGCGGCTCCTCGACGACTTCGACCGGCTCGCGAACCGCGAGACCCCCGTCATCCTCAGCCTGCTGGTGATGGAGGACATCGTGATGGCGGTGTTCCTGCCGATCCTCGCCGTGCTGCTGGTCGGGGCGACCATCGTGCAGGGCGCGATCGCGGCGGGCATCGCGATCGCGATCGTCGCGGCGGCGTTCTTCTTCGCCCTCAAGTTCTCGCGCCACGTCTCGACCGTGGTGCACTCGCACTCGCGGGAGCTGCTGCTGCTGGGCGTGCTCGGCCTCGCGTTCTTGGTCGCGGGCCTCGCGGAGGCGGTGCAGGTCTCCGCTGCGGTGGGAGCGTTCCTGCTCGGCCTCACGCTGTCCGGCAACGTCGCCGACCAGGTGCGCGGGTTGATGCCTCCCCTCCGCGACGTCTTCGGCGGGATCTTCTTCGTGTTCTTCGGGATCGGCATCGACCCGCGGGACCTGGTGCCGGTGCTGCTGCCCGCGCTCGCGCTCGCGCTCGTGACCGCGGTGACCAAGGTGGGCACGGGGATCTGGGCAGCGCGGCAGGCGGGGATCGGCCCCAAGGGCCAGTGGCGCACGGGCCTGTCCCTGGTGCCCCGCGGCGAGTTCTCGATCGTCATCGCCGGCCTGGGAGTCGCGGCCGGGGCGGAGGCGATGCTCGGGCCGTTCGCCGCCGCGTACGTGCTGATCCTCGCGGTCGCGGGCTCGATCCTCATGCGGTTCGCGGACCGGATCCCGTCGCCGCTCAAGGCCCCTCCACGGCGTGGGGTCCCACCCGCGGTGTGAGACGATGCTCCGGTCGTGCCGCGCCGGGCCCTCGGGCCCGGCGCCGGGACGATGCGCCGGCCACGTCGCGCAGTTGGTGTGGCTTCCGCGCGAGGACGCGCGACTTCTCATTCCTTCCTGTGAGGTTGTGTCATGCTCTCCCCCTACCGGGGCATCCTCGCGCTGCCCGGTGCCCGCGCCTTCACGCTCTGGGGCCTGGTCGCGCGCCTGCAGATGGGCCTCACCGGCCTGTCGACCTTCCTGCTGGTCCAGATCGAGTACGGCCGCTACGAGTACGGCGGCATGGTGCTCGCCGCGATCGCGGTGTCCTACGCGGTGGTCTCGCCGCAGGTGGGCCGCCTGGTCGACGCGTTCGGCCAGAGCCGCGTGCTCCGCTGGGGCTTCGCCGTCGCGATCCTCGGGCGGCTCGCGATGATCGCCGCCGCGTTGACGCATCAGCCCGTGTGGGTGCTGGTGGTGCTCGCGCCGCTCTTCGCCGCCGGCGGGACCCAGTCCACGCACACGCGCGCGCGGTGGACCCACATCGTCCCCGACAAGCACGCCCTCAACACCGCGTTCTCGCTCGAGTCCTCGCTCGAGGAGGTGCTCTTCATCGCCGGGCCGGCGCTCGCGACCGTGCTGGCCACGCAGGTCGGCTCCTGGGTGCCGTCGGCGATCGCGGTGGTCTCGCTCGCGATCGGCGGCTACGCGTTCCTGAGCCTGAAGGCGACCGAGCCGCCGGCGCTCCGGCGCGACGCCCGCCGGCGTCAGGGACGGGACGGTGCCTCACGGGCGCTCGTCGTCGACGGATCGATGGAGCGTGTGGGGCTGCCGCCCGCGCCGCGCGGACTGCGCCGGTACCGCGGCGCGCTGCGAGGCCACCTGCTCGTCACCACGCCGGCGCTCGTCATCACCACCGCGATCTTCGCGACGCAGGGCGCGGTCTTCGCGTCGACCGACGCCGCAACGGTGGCCTTCGCGGAGGAGCTGGGCCAGAAGCAGTGGTCGGGCGTCGTGCTCGCGGTGTGGGCGCTCGGCTCGCTGGTCGGCGGGCTCGCCTACGGATCGCGCATGTGGAGCCGGACGCTCGCGTCGCGGCTGCTGTGGGGGGTCACGGCGACGGGGGTGGGCGCTGCCACGTTCATCCTCGCGCCGTCGATGCTGTGGCTGGGCGTGCTGATGTTCCTCACCGGGCTCGCGATCGCGCCGACCATGGCGGTCAGCGACGGCGTCGTGCACGCGCTCATCCCGCGGTCGCGCCTCACCGAGGGCATGACCTGGACCCGTACCGGCATGGACATGGGCGTCGCCGCGGGAGCGTGGTTCGCCGGATGGATCATCGACCGGCACGGCTCGTCGGGCGGGTTCCTGGTGACGTCGATCGCGGGGCTCACCGGCGTGGCGATCGCTGCCGTGTCCTGGCGCTACCTGCGGTCGCGGCGTGCGTACGAGGAGTCCGTGTCGCGAGACGCCCCGCTCGCCGTGCCGTGAGCGTGCCCGTCGCTCCACGGCCCCGCGTCGGCCTCGGCGCGCGAGCCGCGCGCATAATGGGCGCGTGATCCGCTCCGCGTCGGCCTCGACCGACTCCGCCCGCCTCGCCGAGATCTACAACCACTACGTGGTCCACGACACGGCCACGTTCGAGACCGAGCCCGTCACCGCGGACGCGATGTGGGCGCGGGTGGAGGCGATCCAGGGCCGCGGGCTGCCATGGCTGGTCGCGGAGGACTCCGGCAGCGTGGTCGGCTACGCGTACGCGGGTCCCTACCGGGACCGCGCGGCCTACCGGCACACGCTCGAGTCCACCGTGTACCTCGACCATCAGGTACGACGCGGCGGGTGGGGCACCGCCCTGTACACGGAGCTGCTCGATCGGCTGAGGCGCCTCGATGAATCCCCTCACGCGCCCGTTCACTCCGTCCTGGGGGTGCTCGCGCTGCCTCATCCTGGCTCCGTGGCGCTCCATGAGCGGCTGGGGTTCGAGCACGTGGGCACCGTCGCGCAGGCGGGCTACAAGCTCGACCGGTGGATCGATGTGGGTTTCTGGCAGCTGGTGCTCTGAGCGCCCACCCTTGCGGCACCGTGCGTCGCGGGCCACACTGGCGTGACAGGGAGTCTTGAGGGGGACGACATGTGGGGGGATCTGCGCGACGACGAGAACGGCTTCAGCCTGGTGGAGCTGCTCGTGGTCATCATCATCATCGGGATACTCGCGGCGATCGCGATCCCGCTCTATCTGGACCATCAGGCGAAGGCCTCCGACTCGGCGGCTCAGTCGGACGCCATGAACCTCGGCATCATGATCCGCGCCGCCTTCGACGAGGATCAGGCTGGAGCTCTCGACGTCGACACCGACGGCGACAGCTACACGATCGACGGCGATCCCGTGCTCGGCGTGTCCCCTGGCGTGGAGTTCGTGAAGTGGACCGGCGGAGCCATTGACGAGTGGTGCGTCCAGCTCAAGCACCCCCGCGGCTACCACTCGGCGAGCCCGGGCGTGCGGTTCGACTCGAAGAACGGGTACGTCGAGAACGCCGCCTGCTAGAAGCTCCGGTAGGTCTCGCGCGGATCGATCGGCTCCTGGCTTCGCCACCCGGTGAGCCTGCCGTAGGCGGTCCACCGGCGCTGCAGCTGGCAGGCATCCCAGAGGGCTCGGTACGCGGCGCGGCGCTGGAGCGTGAGGCGCGCTGCTGCCGCCACGCGGGGATGTCCCGTGCGTCGCAGGCTGTGCTCGAGGTCGAGGCACGTCTGGTTCTCCGTGGTGATCCGCATGCGACACAGCTCTCCTGCGAGGATGTCGACTGCGGCGGGGTCGCCGTGGTGGGCGCCACGAGACTCGCTCCACGTGCGCTCGCTGCGCTGATGGAAGCGCACGGTGCATCCGACCCCGGGCAGGTCGATGTCACGCACCTGGCTCGGGCCGGTGATGTGCACGACGCCCGGCGGGTGCGCGATCGCGCCGTGGCACGCTGCGGCCGTGAGCCCCGACAGGTAGGGGAGGTCCCATCCGAACACGCTGACCGCGACCAGCCACGCTGCCTCGAGCGGCGCGATCCGCCAGTCGCGAGGCGCACCTGGCGGGATCAGGATGTGGCGGCCACGGGCGATCGGCTCGACACGTCGCCGGCTTCGGAGGCTGGTGAGGCGGCGAGCGGTGAGCCCGGCAGCGAGCGCTTCTCGGGTCGAGAACAGGGGGAGGGCGACGGGGGCTGCGGCGCTGTGGTCGCCGACCAGCGCGCGCCACAGCTGGGGCGAATCGAACGGCGCACGAGCCCCCGGACCCTCTGCGGGTCGACCGGCATCGCTCATCGCGTCGACCTCCTTCGACGCCAGCATGGACGGCGAGGTCGGACAGACGTGGCGAGCCGCGGCGGGCGCGTGATGCCCCGGATCGCGACGGCGCCTCGGGACATCGGTCCGAGCGCACGCAGCAAGCGGTCCCCCTCAGGTCGCAACGCGTCCACGCCGGTGCGCGGTACGGGGACAAGCAGTCCGCGCCGCTGCCGTATTCATGCACGACCACACCACGCACGCCGCACCGGGCCGCCCGACACCGGGCCGCCCCGGCACCGGGCCGCCCCGGCACCGCCCAGGGCCGCCCGGCACCGCCCCGCCCAGCACTCCCGTATTCATGCACGAACGGACGCGTCTCGCTCGTCCGCGCGAGCGCCCGCGACGACGGTGCGTTCGTGCATGAAATCGGGAGCGATTCGTACACGCCCCCTCCGCCCCGTGGCGACGCCCGGGCGGGTTCAGCCTCCGGCACGCGCACCCCGACACGCCGACGGCCCGGCCCCCTCGCGGGAACCGGGCCGTCGGGCTCTCGGGCGGATGGCGCTACGCGCGTACGGCCTGCGTCGCCGCCATCATGTGCTCGAGGGAGGCCGTGGTCTCCGCGTACGCACGGGTCTTCAGGCCGCAGTCGGGGTTGACCCACAGCTGCTTGCCGGGGATCGACTCCTTCGCGAGCGCGAGGAGCTCGGTGATCTCCTCGGTCGAGGGCACGCGCGGCGAGTGGATGTCCCACACGCCGGGGCCGATCTGGCGCTCGTAGCCGTGGTCGCGGATCGCCGGCAGCACCTCCATGCGCGAGCGGGCCGCCTCGATCGACGTCACGTCGGCGTCGAGGCCGTCGATCGCGTCGATGATCTCGCCGAACTCCGAGTAGCACAGGTGGGTGTGGACCTGGGTCTCGTCGTGAGCGCCCGCGGTCGCCAGACGGAACGAGTCGACGGACCACTGGAGGTACGCCGCCTGGTCCTTCTTCTTCAGCGGCAGCAGCTCACGAAGCGCCGGCTCGTCGACCTGGATGATGCCGATGCCGGCCGCCTCGAGGTCGCGGATCTCGTCGCGAAGAGCGAGCGCCACCTGGTTGGCCGTCACGCCCAGCGGCTGGTCGTCGCGCACGAACGACCACGCGAGGATGGTGACGGGGCCGGTGAGCATGCCCTTCATCGGCTTCTCCGTGAGCGACTGCGCATAGGCGGTCCACCGCACCGTCATCGGCTCCGGTCGGGTGACGTCGCCCCACAGGATCGAGGGGCGCGTGCAACGCGAGCCGTAGGACTGCACCCAGCCGTTGACGGTGACGTCGAAGCCGTCGAGCAGCTCGGCGAAGTACTGGACCATGTCGTTGCGCTCGGCCTCACCGTGCACCAGGACGTCGAGGTCGAGGTCCTCCTGCAGGCGCACCACGCGCTCGATCTCGGCCTTCATCGCCTCCTCGTAGGCCGCATCGTCGATCTGGCCCTTGGCCCACGCCGCGCGAGCCTTGCGGATGTCGGTGGTCTGAGGGAACGAGCCGATCGTGGTGGTCGCCAGCTCCGGCAGGCCGAAACGCGCGTCCTGCGCCGCCTCGCGCACCGCGTACGCGGGTCGCGAGAAGTCGGCGGGGGTGACGGCCGCGAGCGCCGCGCGGACGTCCGCCTTGTTGGTGCCCGGGTGCGCCTTCCGCGACGCGAGCGCGGCACGGGTGGCCGCGAGCGCATCGGCTACGGCGTCCGCACCCTCGGCGCGCGCGGTCGCCAGGGTGACGACCTCCGCCACCTTCTCCTCCGCGAACGCCAGCCAGCTCAGCAGCTCGGCACCCAGGTGCTCCTCGCCGTCCAGCGTGTGGGGCACGTGGAACAGCGACGTCGAGCTCGAGACGGCGACGGTCGCGCCCAGCGCCTCGATCTCGGCGGCCTTGCGCAGCGCCGCGTCGAGGTCCGTCCGCCAGATGTTGTGACCGTCGACCACGCCGGCCACGACGGTCACGCCCGAGAGGTCGGTGCCCGACGGGACCCCGCCGCGCACCAGGTCCAGCCCGATCGCCTCGACGCCCGAGTCCTTGAGGACCGGCAGCGCGTCGTCGAGCGAGTTGTACGGCGCGGCGACGAAGAGCTGCGGGCGGTTGGCCAGCGTGGCGAGCGACCCGTAGACCTTCGCAGCGTTCGCGAGCACCTCGTCACGGTCGGCGTCGATGTCCGCCACCAGGATCGGCTCGTCGATCTGCACCCACTCCGCGCCCGCGGCCTTGAAGGCCTCGAGCAGGTTGCCGTACACCTCGAGCACGTCCTCGAGACGCTCGATGGGACGGAAGCCCTCGGGGGCCTCGTCAGACGGCTTCGACAGGTACAGGAACGTGAGGGGACCCGTGATGACGGGACGCGTGAGGTAGCCGGCCTCCTTGGCCTCGACGAACTGGTCGACCCAGCGCGTGCTGGAGACCGCGAAGTGCGTCTCGGGACCGATCTCGGGAACCAGGTAGTGGTAGTTCGAGTCGAACCACTTGGTCATCTCGAGCGGCGCCTTCGCGCCCTCGCCGCGGGCGATGGTCGAGTAGCCGGCGAGGTCGACGCTGCCGTCGGCCAGACGGAGGTCCGCGAAGCGGGTCGGGACGGCGCCCAGCGTGACCGCGGCGTCGAGCACGTGGTCGTAGAACGAGAAGTTGCTCGGGATCGCGGACGCGTCCTTGTCGAGCCCCAGCTCGGCGAGGCGGGCCAGGGTCGCGAGCCGGAGCTCCTTGGCGGAGGCCTCGAGGTCGTCGGCGGCGGTGGCGCCCGTCCAGAACGACTCGAGCGCCTTCTTCAGCTCACGCATTCGACCGATGCGCGGGTATCCGAGGATGGTGCCACCGGGGAAGGCGGGCGCAGGGGCAGGGACGGTGTTCTGCTCAGTCATGATTCCTCAACGAGGCTCGGTGCGCGGCGGGCTCGCCATTGCGCTTGATCGACACGTCGTGGTGCCGAGGTTGCCGAGAGATCATATCCCGGCGCTCCGCGCAAGTCCAAGGGGAATGTCCAAGATGCGGACAAGGCGTCCCGAACAGTGGTCAAACAGTGCGTGCGCGGGGGTCCGCCATCTCGACCACCCGGATGGTCGCGCCGGTCCGGCTCACGCGCTCCCCGCTGCCCTCGACCACCATGCCCAACGCCTGGTAGAAGGCGATGGCGCGAGGCTCGTCGGCCCGCACGAGGCAGGTGAGACCGGAGCGTCCGGCACCCAGCGCATCGTCCCTCAGCGCCTCGATCAACGCCCGCGCGACGCCTCGACCCCGCTGCCCGGGGTCCACCGCGAGCCTGCCGAAGTATCGGCTCCCGTCGGCAGCGTCCTGGTGCTTCACCATCGCCACCACCGTGCCGTCGCGGCGGGCCAGCGCGACGCGAACGCCGTCCTCACGCTCGGCGAGCAGGCTCGGCGCGGTCTCGAGCATCGCGCCCGACGGGGTGCCGGTGCGCGCATACTCGGCGAACGCCCGATGCATCACCGCGACGGCCGCCGGAAGATCCGCGGCCGGGGCGTCGAGGATCAGGTCGAGGCCCGCCGCGCTCACTCGGCTGCGGGCGCCTCGACGAGCGCGACCGGCACGCCCGCCTCGACCGTGCGCGACACCGTGCAGTGGCGCTCGTGCGAGGCGCGCAGAGCAGCGCCGACCCGCTTGCGCGCGGCATCGCCGTCCTCGCCCGCGGGGAAGGCCAGGTCGAACAGCACCTGGATGTTCTCGAGGATGTTGGCGCCGTCCTCGGTGACGTAGTCGGCCGTGGCGGTCACGTCGAAGCGCTCGGGCTCGGCGCGTCGCGAGGTCATCTTGTCGACGTCGATGCTCGAGCATCCGGCGATGGCGGCGAGCAGCAGCTCCACCGGGCTGAGGAGGCCCTCGCCGCGGCCGAAGCGCAGCTCGTGGCCCTTCGCGTTCGTCGCGATGTACACGCCCTCGGACTCGCGGGCGAGGGTGACGGTGCGGGGGGTGGCTTCACGGGTCATGCGTCGATCCTCGCATGGCGTGACGGCCTCGCCGGACGGGCCTCGGACGGTCGCGGCTACGTGCGCGCGAGCCCGATCGCATCCACCAGGGCGAGCGCCGCGGCGGACTGGTTGAACGTGATGATGTGGATGCCGGGCGCGCCCGCGTCGACGAGACCGCGCGACAGCGCGGCGGCGTGGGCGACGCCGACCGCGCGTGCGGCGTCCGCGTCGGGCGCCGCCTCCAGCTCCGCGAGCAGCGCGGGCGGGGTGGCGACCTCGGTCAGCTCCTCCGCGCGATGCGCGCGACGGCTGCTGACGAGCGGCATGACCTCCGGCACGATCGGCAGGTCGAGCCCGCGCGCGGCCGCGTCGGCCACCAGCCTCGCGTACTGCTCGACCTCGTAGAACACCTGGGTGATGGCGAAGTCTGCACCCGCGCGAACCTTCGCCTCGAGCACCTCGAGCCCGAGCCCGCGCGACCCCTCCTGGGCATGCTGCGCGGGGAACGCGGTCACGCCGATGCTGAGATCGCGGATCCCGTGAGCGCCGGCGACCTCGCGCAGCAGCGTCACCAGGTCCGACGCGTACAGGAGCCCCTCGGGGTGCGGCCGCCAGTCGGTCTGGCCCTGCGGCGGGTCGCCGCGGAGCGCGAGGAAGTCGCGGACGCCCTCGGCCAGGTAGTCCTCGATCACCCGCGTCAGCTCCGCGCGCGACTGCCCGACGCACGTGAGGTGGGCGAGCGGCGGCACCACGTGGTGCTCCGCGAGGCCCCGCACGACGGCGCGCGAGGTCGACTGCGTCGAGCCGGAGGCGCCGTAGGTGATCGAGATGAAGTCCGGACGCGTGGCCGTGAGGAGCCGCATGGTCTCCTCGAGGGTCGACTCCGCCGCAGGAGTGCGCGGAGGGAAGAGCTCGTACGACAGCGTCGGGCGACGCAGGGCGAGCAGGTCACGGATCGTCATGGCGGGCCTCACGATAACGCCTGCGTGCCGCACCCGCCATCCCCGATGTCCCCCGACGCCCGCGCACCGCTCGCCGTCCCGGCGGAGTCGTCGCGCCGCTCGCGGGCGTCGGACCCCCACGGCAGACTCGGCACATGAGCACCGACACCACCGCCCCGGTCCGCTGCTTCGGCACCGGTGATCCGCTGTACGAGGCGTACCACGACCACGAATGGGGGCGGCCGGTCCGGGGGGATGCGGCGCTGCTCGAGCGGATCGTGCTCGAGGGCGCGCAGTCGGGGCTGTCGTGGCTCACGATCCTGCGCAAGCGCGATGGCTACCGGGCCGCGTTCGCCGGGTTCGAGCCCGCCGCGGTGGCCGCGTACTCGGACGGGGATGTGGAGAGGCTGATGGCCGACCCGGGGATCGTCCGCAACCGCCGCAAGATCGAGTCCGCGATCACCAACGCGCGCGCGACCGTGGCCCTGCGGGAGGCGGGGGGATCGCTGACGGAGCTGTTCTGGTCGTTCGCGCCCGAGCCGCGCGGCACCCGGCTCTCCACCTGGGAGGACGTGCCCGCGGCGACCCCCGAGTCGATCGCTCTCGCGAAGGCGCTCAAGCGCGCAGGATTCGTGTTCGTCGGTCCCACCACGATGTACGCGGCCATGCAGGCGTGCGGCCTGGTCGACGACCATCTCGCGGACTGCGTGGCCGTGGACGCATGATTCGCGCGGACTTTTCCACCGCGTTGTCCACCGATGTGGGAAATGTCCGATTGATCCAGGGGCTTTGGTCCCGCGTGAGGAATCCTTGACGGCGGATCAGCAGTACGCGCGGCGATGACGCTCGATCGCGTCGAGCAGCAGCGCCTCGACGATGCGCTTGTCAGCGGGCAGCCACGGCACGTCGCGCCATGCCCCGGGCTCGAGCCAGCGCAGCTCGTCGTGATCCTCGAGCGGCCGCGGCTCGACCGGGGCCCCGTCCGCTCCGGGCAGGATCCGCGCCCACCACACGCGCATCACCAGGCGCTCGACGTCGGCGTCGCCGGGGCGCAGCATCCACACCGGCTCGTGACCGCAGGAGGCCTCGACCCCGTAGCCGTCGTCGGGTCCGACGATCTCGTCGCCGATCTCGACCTCGACGCCGAGCTCCTCACGCAGCTCACGGCGGAGCGCCGCCTCCGGGGTCTCTCCCCGCTCGACCTTGCCGCCGGCGAACTCCCACAGGCCGGCGAGCGCGGCCGGGGCGCACCGGCGCGCGGCGAGCAGCTGTCGCGGGGCGTCGAGCGAGTCCGTGATCGCCGCCGCGACCACGAGCCGCGTGTTGACGCCCATCGTCTACTCGATCGTCGCGGCGTAGGCCTCGGCGTCGAGGAGGTCGGTCGCGGACTCGGACAGCTCGACCTTGAAGATCCAGCCCTCGCCGTACGCGTCCGAGTTGATGGTCTCGGGAGAGGACTCGAGCGCCTCGTTCACCTGGGTGACGGTGCCGGACACCGGCGAGTAGAGCTCGCTGACGGCCTTGGTGGACTCCAGCTCGCCGCAGACCTCGCCGGCGACGACCGCGTCGCCCACGCGCGGCGCCTCGACGTAGACGATGTCGCCCAGGGCGGCCGCGGCGTGCTCCGTGATCCCCACCGTGACGACGGCACCGGCGTCGGGGTCGCCCGACACCCACTCGTGCTCGGCGGAGTACGCCAGCTCGTCGGGAACGTTCGTCATGGCCTGCACCTCTCTCGGAACGGATGGGGGTCCTGCGCCGCGCGGCGGGGCCTCGGGATGAGCCTACGAGTCTCGGCGGTAGAACGGTAGCGACGTGACCGTCATCGGCTCGCGCCGCCCCCGCACGTCCACCGCGACCTCGGTGCCGGGCTCGGCCATGGCGTGCGGGACGTAGGCCATCGCGATCGGCCGGCCCAACGTCGGCGACGGAGCCCCGGAGGTCACGACGCCGACCTGGTCGCCGGACTCGTCCACGATCGGGTACCCGGCGCGGGCGGCGCGCCGACCGTCGCCGACCAGGCCCACCAGGGTGCTCGCGGTCCCCTCGACCTTGGCCCGGAGCAGCGCGTCGTGGCCGACGAAGGGCCCGCGGGGGCGGGCCGCCGAGCCGAACACCACGATGCGCCCGAGACCGGCCTCGAACGGGGTCGTGTCGCGCGTCAGCTCCTGCCCGTAGAGGGGCATGCCGGCCTCGAGCCGGAGGGTGTCCCGCGCCGACAACCCGCACGGGATCAGGCCGTCGGACGCGCCGGTCTCCAACGCGAGGCGCCACACGGCGACCGCGTCGGCGGCGTTGACGAACAGCTCGAAGCCGTCCTCCCCGGTGTACCCGGTGCGGGCGGCGAAGGCGTGGATGTCGCCACGGAGCAGGACGTTCGCTGCCGAGTAGTACTTCATGGCGACGATGTCGTCGTCGCCGCGCGCGCACATCGCCGCGACGATCCGCTCGGCGCGCGGACCCTGCACGGCGATCAGGGCGATCTCCGCGGAGATGTCCTCGAGCCGTGCGTCGTAGTCGTCCAGGCGGGACTCCAGCTCGGCGACGACCACGTCCTTGTTCGCGGCGTTCGCCACGATCACGTAGTGGTCCCAGTCGCGGCGGTACACGATCAGGTCGTCGATCACGCCGCCGTCGGGCGTGCAGAGCATCGTGTACTTCGCGCCGCCGAGGGCGATCGCGGACATGCGGCCGACGAGCGCGTGGTCGAGGAAGTCCTCGGCGCCGTCGCCGTGCACCGCGATCTCGCCCATGTGCGAGAGGTCGAACAGGCCGGCCGCGGTGCGCACCGCGGTGTGCTCCGCGATGTCACCGGTGTACCGGACGGGCATCTCCCAGCCGGCGAACGGGACCAGGGTGGCGCCGAGCGCCACGTGCTCGTCGTGCAGCGGGGACCGGAGCGGAGCGTCTGCCATGGCTCCAGCGTAGACGCGCGGCGCCCGCGTCAGAGCAGGGCGACCGCGAGCGCGATCGCCGCGCCGATCGCCAGCACCGCGCCGCCGGTGAGGGCCGCGACCCGCCGCGCCCGGGTCCAGCGATCGTGGCGCTCACGATCGGCGCGCCCCTCCGGGGTGACGATGCCGGCACCGTCGGCGGCGGGCGTCCCGGGGGACGCGGCGATGGGCCGGGCGGCGTCCCCGGAGCCGTGGGGCACGGCGGTGCGAGGCGCGTAGGTGTCGCGGCGCCGGGCGGAGCTCGGTCCGTCCGTCTCGGGGGGGCGGGGGGCGAAGCGGGGCGCCTCGATCCGCTCCTCGGCCTCCCGGGCGGGCCCGCGGCTCGCGATACGCGTCTGATCGAGTCCGCGAGCCGCCAGACGGGTCGAGTCGTCCGCCTGGGTCGGCTCCTCGGCCACCTCCGCGGGTTCGGCGGGAGCGCCGTCGCGCGAGGCCGGCTCCTCGGCTTCTCCCCGACCGTCGGTCACGATGCCCGTCGCGTGCGTGGGGTCGTGTCGTCGTCCTCCGTCGCGACCGGCGGCCACTCGGGCCACGGCGCGGGGTCGGCGGCCGGGTCGGTCGCCCCGAGCGCGTCGGCGACGACGACCGTCACGTTGTCCCGGGCGGCCATCGCGAGCGCCGCGTCGACCAGGGCCTCCGCGCATGCCGCGGGGTCCCCGTGAAGCGCGGCGATGCGACCGATCACCGGGTCCTCGATCTCCTTCATGAGCCCGTCGCTGGCGATCACGAGGCGGCGGCCCGGCACGAGCCGCACCAGCCACGCGTCCATCTCGGGGTAGTCGTCCCCGATCGCGCGGGTCAGCAGGTTGCGGTCCGGATGGACGAGCGCCTGCGCCTCCGAGATGGTCCCGGAGTCGACCAGCTCCTGGACTCGCGAATGGTCGTGCGTCACCTGGGTCAGGACGCCGCCGTCGAGCGCGTACACCCGCGAGTCTCCGACGTTGATCACCATCCACCAGGGCTCGCCGGCGTGCGTGACCGCGATCGCGCCCGTGAGCGTCGCGCCGGCGTCACCGTGGAGGTCCTCGCACACCTGGGCGACGCCGCCGCGGGCCGCGAGGTGAGCCGCCGCCACCTCCTCGGGGGCGACGGGCTCGCCACCCGCGAGCGCGCGGAACGCGTGCACCGTCGCCTGAGCCGCCTCGGCACCGCCGATGTGGCCGCCCATCCCGTCGGCGACGATGAACACCGGCGCCTCCGCCACGAAGGCGTCCTCGTTGCGCTGGCGGCCGCCGACGGCGGTGCGTCCGGCGCCCCGGAACCGCGCGGGCGACTCCTGCGTCATGCGCCGTCCCTGCGCCTGAGCTCGAGCTCGACGTCGCCGAACGCGAGCCTGCCCTCGACGACGCGGGCCGCGCCTGGCTCGACCTGGCTCTCACCACCGTTCGCGTCGATCAGGTAGGTGCCGTTGGTCGACCCGAGGTCCTCGACCGTCCATCGTCCCTGGTCCAGCGCGAGCCGGGCATGCGACTTCGAGACCGTGCGGGTCGCGTCGTCGATGTCGAGGCGAGGGGTGCCGTCCAGCGGAGGGAAGCCGCCGGGCCGGCCCACCAGGACCGCCGGCGGGGTGAGCGGGTAGGCGCGCCCCTCCGCCGTCACCAGCTCCCACCGCTCACGGACCCGGGCGGCCACCTGAGTGCGATCGTCCTCCGCGGCATCGTCCTGCGCGGGTGCGTCCGCGGATGAGGCGGCCGCGCCGGCCATGCCCGGGAACGCCGCGCCGCCCGCCCACGCCGGCGAGCCGCCCTCGTCCGGCACCGGATCGAGCACGGTCGGGGGCGCCTCGGCGGCGCGGGGAGGTGCGGGAGGCGGCGGAGCGATCGGCTCCGCCGGGGGCAGAGCGATCCGGGCCGCGGCGGGGGACGATGCTGGCGTCGCCTCGCGCGGGACGTCGGCACCGGGGGCCGGGGCAGGAGCGGGGTCGGGCGACGGCGCGGGCACAGGCTCAGTCTCGGGCTCAGGCTCCGCCTCGGGCTCGACCGTCGGCTCCGGCTCGACGGCGACCGGGAGGGCGAACGACGGCACCATGCTGGGCGCGGCGGGCGGAGCGGCGGCGCCTCCACGCATGTACGGCGACACGGGGCCCGCGGGCGTGGCGTCGGGTCCGGGAAGCGCCGCCGGAGCGTCGGCCGGCGTGTCGGGCTCGACGGATGCGATGCCCTCGGTCCGCGCGTTTGCGACCGGCGCGGCGACGGGCAGGTCCTCGGTCGGCGGTGCGGGCAGCGGGGGCACCACCAGGAAGGTGGGCGTCACGGGGGCGGGCTCCTGCGCGGGAGGGGTGTCGGCCGGTGGCGCGAGATCGGCGAAGGGCGACCGTCGGACCGGCTGCGGCTCCTCGTCGACGTCGCGCGGGGCCAGGTCGGCGTAGGGCGAGCGTCGGACGGCGATCGGCACGGTGTCGGTCGGGACGGCGTCGGTCGGCGCCGCCTCGATCGGCGCATCGTCCGGGACCGGGCTCTCCTCCGCATCGTCGGGGCCTGGCGGCGCCACCGCCGGGAGCTCGGGCTCCGCCGCGACGTCGGGGTCCGCGGCGACACGCGATGCGACCAGCGGGATCGGGCCGGTCGCGGTCGAGGCGCCCGCGGGCCCCCAGCCGACGATCGCGCTCCACAGCCACGGCAGCAGCGCCCCGAGCACGGTGCAGCCCGCGGAAAGCGCGTGGTCGAGACCCAGCCGATGGATGTGGAGGATCCATAGGACCCAGGCGGCGAGCGCCGCCACGGACGCCACACCGAGGCCGCCGATCGCGAGGGCGTCGCCGGTCGCGGATCCCATCAGGATCCCGATGGCCGAGGCCGCTGCCCCGAGCGCCGCGACCACGCGCACGACGATGACGCCGGCCGTGCCTGACTGCGTGAGCGTCGCGACCTCCGCGTACCGCAGCACCGGGATCCACGCGCGTGACGGCCTGGCGCCGAACTTGCGGTACACCGCACCGAGCGTCAGCCCCATCCAGACGTAGCCCACCACGAACGCGACCGCGTAGCCGACGGCCGCGTAGAAGAGGGGCTCGGGGATCATCGAGGGCACGCTCCTTCGGTCGGGCGGGACGTCATCGGTGCGCCCCGGTCGACGGGGCCGGCGAGGGCCTCTCCGACCGTCCCAGCAGCGACCGCGTCGACAGCCGCGTGCCGAGCCTACGCCACCACGGTCGGCGGCTCCGCAGCTCCACGCGGTCGGCCTCGACCAGCGTCCAGGCACGGCGCGCATCGGCCTCGGACACGCCCCCGGAGGTGAACGTCGCCCGGTCGGCGATCGCGGCGATCTCCGCGCCGTGCGCGGTCGCGAGCACGAGCGCGGCCTCGTGACGGGTGGCCCGCGCCGCGGGGGGCTGGCCCGCGTCGCGGGCGCCGTCGACGTACTCCTCCCACCCCCCTTCCGCGACCTGGGCGGGCGTCCCGCGTCGCCGGCGTCCGCGGCGCGCCGCCTTGGCGATCAGGATCGCGGCGGGGACCGCGAGGAGGAGCAGGAGCACCCCCGCCAGGACCGCCGCGGTGCGGGCCCAGCCCGACAGCCACGCTCCGCCACCGCCGACCAGCGCCGGATTGTCGGCGGACCGGCCTTTGAGCGCCGCCACCGCCTCGATGTCCTGAGCGCGTCGGGGATCCGTGGCGGTCGGGTGCTCCGGATCGCGCTGCTCGACCGTGCTCGCGTCCGGGGCGACCGTGTGCTGAGGTGTGACGTCAACGGCGAGCCACTCCCCGGAGGCCGCCCGCACCTCGACCCACGCCGACAGGTTGCCGCCGCGGCAGACCCCGCCCTCGCACGGCGGCGGCGTCCAGCCCTCAGCGTCGGTCGCCTGGAGGCGGAAGCCGAGCACGACGCGTGCGGGGAAGCCGAGCTCGGCCGCGACGAGCGCGGCGGCGGCGGCGAACTGCTCGTCGTCGCCGACGGCTGCGACCAGCGTGGCGTCCGCGCCGGCGCCCACCTCGTCCTCGCGGGCGTTGAGGGCGGTGAACATGCGGTCGATGCGGTCGTACGAGTGGCCCGCCGCCGCGGGGACGAGCTCGTAGTCGTCGAGCGAGGCCGTCCAGCCCTGGGTCCCCTCGGCGCCGAGGGAGTGGCTGAGGTACCCGCGGGCCCGCAGCGACTGGAGGAGCTGCGCCAGCCCGGAGGCGTCCCGGGTCGCATCCTGGGCGTCCACCCAGTCGCGCAGCGAGTCGGGGATGAGGTCCGTCGAGATCGAGGCGCGTCCCGGCGACGCCCCGGCCTGCGCGAGGGGCGTCGACGGGCCGTTCGCCGCGGTCGCGATGATCACGTCGCCGGCGGCGATCCCCCCGTCGGCGGTCACGACCGCGGCGCCCGCCTCCGCCGCGTAGTAGAACGTGTCGGTGAGCGCGGCCGCCCTCGGCCCGTCGAAGGCCACCGACCCGAGCAGTCCCGGCACGGGCGCCCAGGGGCCGCCGAGACCCGCCACGGTGATGCGCGCGGTCGAGACGTCGCCCGAGACCGCGAGCGGGGAGGGCAGGTGACGGAACCGGAGAGGCGAGTAGCCCGCCGGGGCGGACGCCGAGAACGTGCGCCCGTCGTAGAACGGCAGCGTCGCGACGCGGATGCGCGCGGGGTCGCCGGACTCCACCACCACCGACAGGAGCTCCGCGTTGAAGGACTCGTCGGCGAACGAGACCCGGTAGGCCGCGAGGGGTGAGGCCGTCGCGTCGACCACGAGCCGGGGCTCGATCAGCGTCCGCGCGACCTCGCGCGGCTGGCCCGCGGAGACCGGTCCCGCGAGCGTGACCGCGACGACCACGGCGACGGCGGCAAGCGCGGCGGCGGTCGCGGCGCGACCCGCGGCGCGCAGCCTCGCCCGTCCGGCCCGCGCCTGGCCGGCTCGTCCCGCCGCCGCCAGCGCGGCTCGACGCTCCGCCGCGGCCCGTGAGCGGAACCAGGCGAGCGTCGTGGCGAGGCCCGTGAGACCGATGCCCGCGGCGCTCCACACGCCGTCGGGATCGAGCGCGGTGAGCGCGGGCGGCCACGGGAGCGGCACCCGGCTGGCCGGCCCCACGGCGATCGCCCCCATCAGCATCGCCGCCGCGACCACCGCGGCGAGGCCCCAGCGACGGCTCGAGCCCGCGCCGAGCCGCACGATCGCGTAGGTGCCGAGGACGACCAGGGCGAGCGGCGGCACCAGGGTCGCGCCGTACTCGCCCAGCGGCGTCGGCAGCGTCACCACGTCCTTCCACCCCGTCACCGGACCGAGCGCCGTCTCCCGCAGGGCCCGCATCCAGGCGTCGGCGGCGTCGGGCACACCCGGGATCGCGAGGGCGAGGGCGGTCGCGACGTACCCGGCGACGAGCACGGCGACCGACGCCGCCCGCCGCCGCGGCGCGAGCGCCAGCAGCCCAGCCGTGATCCCGACCGCGGTCCCGGCCGCCATCACGGCGTCGAAGCGGAGCGTGCCCCACACCCCGCGCAGGGAGGCCCACACGAGCACGGCCGTCGCGACCGCGTACAAGACCGTGGCGACCCGGTGCGTGGGCGGCGCGAGGGAGGCGGGCTCGGTCATCGGCGCGCGGCCCCCCGGGACAGGAGCGTGCGGAGGTCGTCCAGGATGCCCAGGCTGACCACCGGGACGCCCGCGAGGGTGCGGCTGGCCGGCTCCGCCGCGGGGTCGCACACGACGGCGCCGACGCTCGCCCCGAGGGGGAGGTGCAGGGCCGCCGCCCGGAGCTGCGCGCGCGGCAGACGCGACCCCGTGACGAGGATCGCGAGCGCGGTGCCGCTGTCCGTCTCGCCCAGCATGCGCGTCACGGTCGGCAGGTCGACGGTCGTGTCGCTGGCCTCGACGCCGGACAGGTCGTCGAGCAGCGCCCGCGGCGACGTCACGCGCAGGTGCCGCAGGGCGCGCAGGGACGCGCGGGCGAAGCCGGGCACCTCGCCGCCGACGACCGCCTCGACGTCGCGGCCGTCGCGGAGCGCCCGCACCCCGAGCGAGCCGGCCGCGCTGATGGCGAGCTCGACCTCCTCGTCGTCGGCGTACGACGCGCGGTCCAGGTCGAGCACCACGGTGAGCAGCGACCGACGCGTCTCCTCGAACTGCCTCACCATGAGCGTGCCGGTGCGCGCGGTCGACGCCCAATGGATGTGACGACGCGCGTCGCCGCGCTCGTACGGGCGCACCGCATGGAACGAGATGTCCTCGGTGGTGAGCGTGCGGACGGGGTCGCCCTCGAGGTCGCGCACCCATCCGAGCGAGGTGGACGGCACGGCGACCGTCCGCGGATGCACGTAGAGGGTGCGTCGCTCCTCCCAGACGCGGTGCCGCTCGAGGAGCCGGAGCGGGTCGTAGCGGGTGGTCACGGCCGGGCCCACGGAGACGATGCCGCGCCGCAGCGCGGGCACCTCGACGGGCTCGACGTGCTCGGCACCGCCGCGCAGGTACGGCACCTCCACCTCGACGAGCCCGTCGCCGACGGGCAGGTCCACCCGCCCGGGCAGGGCGGCGCGCTGCTGCGGGTTGTCGACCACCAGCCTCGCCTCGGCGCGCTCCCCCGCGACCACCGCGTCGCGGTCGAGCAGCAGCCGGACGCGGTACGGGACGGACCCGATGAGGAACGGCGCGGCGGTCGCGAGCAGCACGGCACCCGCGATCGCGGCGACCCAGGCCTCCTCCCACCCCAGGACGGTCGCGAGCACGAGGCCGCCGACGGTCCACGCGGCCACCGCCCAGCCGGCGGGGGTCACCACCGCGCGCAGGCCGCCCGCCACCGTGCTCGCCGCCGACGCGAGCCCCGCACCTGCGCGCGCCAGGGCGAGCCGCGCGCCGATCACGCGCGCGTGCGGCGCGTCCGTCCGCTCCGTGCGGGTGCCGGTCGTGTTCCTGGTCCGCGTGCTCCCCGCAGGGACCTGGTCGCGCGTGCGGGTGCGGCTCACGTGAGGTCCCGGGGGCTGGGTGGCGCGACGTCGAGCAGGACCTGGCCGATCACGGCGCCCTGCGTCACGCCGTCGAACTCGGCCTCGGGGTCGAGGATCAGGCGGTGCGCGAGCACCACCTCGGCGAGGCTCTTCACGTCGTCCGGAAGCACGTACGCGCGTCCGTGCGCCAGCGCCCAGCTCCGGCAGGCGCGCGCGAGCGCGAGGGCTCCCCGGACCGACGCGCCGAGCCGCACCTGCGTGGCGGAACGCGTGGCGTCGACCAGGCGCAGGATGTAGTCGGAGATCAGCGCGTGCTGCTCGACCTCGTGCGTGAGCGACGTCATGGTGCGGATCGCGTCGAGCTCGGCGATCGCGGGCACCTCCACCCGCGTGGCGCGCGCCGGGTCCAGGATCCGCATCGCCGAGGCGTGATCCGGGTAGCCGAGGGACGTGCGCATGAGGAACCGGTCGAGCTGAGCCTCGGGCAGGCTGTAGGTGCCGGCCTGCTCGATCGGGTTCTGCGTCGCGACCACCATGAACGGCGCCTCCACCGGTCGCGTGACGCCGTCGACCGTGACCTGGCGCTCCTCCATCACCTCGAGCAGCGCGGACTGGGTCTTGGGCGACGCGCGGTTCACCTCGTCGGCGAGCACCACGTTCGCGAACACCGGCCCGTGATGGAACTCGAAGACCCCGCGGGCCTGGTCGAACACGCTGATGCCGGTGACGTCGCCGGGCAGCAGGTCGGGCGTGAACTGGAGCCGGGAGCTGGTCCCGCGGACCGTCTCCGCGAGCGCGCGGGCGAGGGAGGTCTTGCCCGTGCCGGGAACGTCCTCGAGCAGCAGATGCCCCTCCGAGATCATCGCGGTGACGGCGAGCTCGACCACGTGCCGCTTGCCGACGACCGCGCGCTCGACGTTCTCGACCAGCTTGCGGAACGTCGACTCGAACCAGACGGTGTGCTCGGACGTCAGTGCCATGGTGCCTCCTGAGGGACGGTGCGGTGCCGGGTGATGATCACGATGATGCCTCCGCGGGCGCGCCGTCACAGGTGACCGGCGCGCTGGTCCACGGCGCCATGCCGGCGAGCGCGCCGACGAAGGTCGCGGTGACGGTGACCGATCGCATCTCCGACGGGTCGGTCGTCGGCGCGCCCGCGCCGTCGAGCATCGCGTAGACGAGGCCGACGTCCGCGGGGCTGGCGCCCAGGACGGCGGCGGGCTCCTCGCCGACGGTGCAGGACGGCAGCGCCACGGTGGGCCGGTACGGGGGCCCGGACTCGGCTGTCACGGCGGTGGTCTGCTCCGAGCACCGGCGGTCGCCGCCCGCGAGGTCGATGCACCAGTACGCGATCACCTCGACCGGTCGCCCGGCGGCGAGCACGCCCCCGAAGGTCTCGGACTCGACGCCGTCGGAGCCGCGGTACATGAGCACCGCGCCGCGCGCGCCGAGCGCGCGCCACTGGGGATCGCGGAGCAGCGCCGTGGAGCAGCTGCTGCCCGTCCCCACGCAGGCCGAGTCCGCCTGGTAGCCGCGCTCGAGCACGGGAGCGCCCGGGTCGGTGAAGGCGGTGACGGTCACCGATGCGTCGGGTGCCCGGCCATACACGTCGCCGTCGAACCGGCTCTCCGCGCACACCGTGACGGTGGTGACGGAGTTCTCGGCGACCGCGACCCGCAGGTCCACGCTGCCGGTGCCGTCGGGTACCTCCGTGTCCGCGCGGCAGGTGCCGGACACGGCCGTCCCGACCCAGGTCGCGGCGCCCGCGCCGCCGGCACGCGTCGCCACGGTGATGACGGCCTCCGCAGCGCCGTCCGCGGCGGTCGCCGTCGCGGACGCGATGGTCGGGCGGCCGATGCCGTGGGCGGTGAAGGTCGTGGCGGCTCCGCTCGCCTGGGCCCCGGGCGGCGGCTCGATGCCGCTGACCGGGGTCAGCGTCACGGTGACGGGCTCGTTCGACCCGACCGCGACCGCCGCGAACGTCTGCTCGCCGGGGCCCCGCACCTCGAGGGACTGGGACGTGGTGCCCGACTCGAGGCGCACCTCGCCCGGTGCGGGATCGCCCACGTCCAGCACCAGGTCGATGCGGCCGCCGTCGCCGCTCGTGACCGTCGGGCTCCACAACACGACGGTCACGGGCTCCGGCGCGGTGTACGACCACGCGACCGCCGTGGCCGCGGTCCGCGACCGCCCCACGGCGTTGACGGCATGGACCGCGTACGTGTGTCGATCGCCGTCAGCGAGGCCGGAGATCGGGGTGCAGGTGCCCGACGGGGTGCACGTCGCGACGCGCACGCCGCCCTCGAGGACGTCGAAGCCGGTGAGCGCCGGGTGTGCCCGTGCGGCCGCGCCGGGTTGCACCGCCAACGTCAGCGTGCCCGGCCCGTACGCCTCCTGCGTCACGCCCGCGGGGGCGGCGGGGAAGCCCTGCAGGTCCAGCGTGAGGGATCCGGCGCGCTCGGCGGAGCTGACGCGGCCCTGCGCGTCGCGCACCGCGAACACGGCCTCGCACTCCCCTCCCGGCGCATCGTCGGTCCACGTCGCCCGGATCGCGGTGGTGCCCTCCAGCGCGAGCTCGACTTCAGTGCAGGCGCCCGCCGGGGTCACCGACACCACCTCGAGCGCGGTGTCGGGGAGCGGGTTGACCTCGCCGCCGACGCCGACCACGTCGAAGACGCACGAGCCCCCGGCCGCCTGCGAGCAGCTCACGGACACCGTGCCGCCCTTCGGCAGCTCGGACGGCGCGGGGCCCACCACGAGCGACAGCACCCGGGTCCCGGCATCGGGATAGGCGGGGAGGGAGACGGTCACCGCCTCCGTCCGGCCGGGCTGGGCATCGTCGCGCGCGCGCACCGTGACGGTGTCGCGGGCCCGGGTCACCACGAACAGCTGGCCGCCGTAGGACGACTCGATCCGCACCGCGGGCGCGGCGGCACCGGTCGGCCAGCGCACCAGCGCCGAGAGGTCGAAGGTCGCCGTGCCGCCAGGGGACACCTCGAGCGAGCCCGCCTCGAGCATCGGTTGCGGGTCCTCCGGCACCACGGACACGGGGATCGGGAGCACGGTCCAGTCCGTCTGGCCCGCCAGCCGGACCGCGACCAGGCAGGTGTCCGCGTACGGCGCGCCCCGGCCCGCCACGTACCTCACGCGCATGCCGCCGGCCGCCTCGCAGCGTGCCTGGTCCCGGGAGCCCCCCGCATGCGTCTGGTCGGCGTCGATCTGCAGGTCTCCCGAGGCGGGCACCGCCACCAGCGCGGACACGTCGGCCGAGGCCTCACCCGCCTCGTCGACGGTGATCCCGGCGCCGTCGCGCAGGGTGAGGCGCAGGTCGTCGAGGCCCGGCACGCGCAGGAACCCGTACGAGACGGCCTCGGCGCCCGTGAAGTCGGCGCCGCGCACCTCGAACGGGATGATCCGGGTCCGATCGGGCAGCGGGCCGGAGATCCGCGAGCCGTCGACCGTGGCCCCCGGCACGTCCCCCCACAGCGTGACGGTGAGCGCGCCGGCGTCGCCGCTCGCCCACGCGACGGTGCCGTCGAGCACGTCGACGCCGTCGACGAACTTCGCACGCGTGTCCGCGGTGAGCACCGTGTCCGCGATCACGGGGACGTCGCTGACCGGCTCGCGCACGGTCTTGAGCACGATCCTGCCCTGCGAGGTGGATCCGGTGGCGTTCCGCGCCGAGTACAGGAAGGTGTAGGTGCCCGGCTGGTCGGTGACGACGAAGGCCACCTCGCCCGACTCGAGCGCCTCGTCCTCCACCAGCGCGGCGAGGAGCGCCTCCTCCACCGAGCCCGCGACGGCGTCGGGCCGCACGTCGAGCAGCTCGAGCTCGCCTCCGGTGAGATCGACGTCGTTGGCCAGCGGCGTCACCACCACGCGGCGGCCCTCGCTCGCCTGCACCTGGACGAAGTCGGTGTACGTCACCGGGGCAGGGTCCGCGTCGCTCGCGACCACGCCGATCCGCGCCGTGGCGGTCGCGCCCAGGCCGCGCTCGTCGACGACGCCGTACGTGAGCTCGTCCTGTCCGGAGTAGCCGGGCACGCTGGTGTACACGATCGCCGAGCCGTCGGAGCTCACGCGGGCGGAGCCGTGCAGGGGCTGCTGCAGCACGGCGTCCAGCACCACCCGGTCCCCGTCGGGGTCGAGGCCGGTGCCGTCGAACGGGATCCGCACCTCCTCGCCCGAGGCCACCCGGCCGCTGAGCTCGCGGGGTGCCGGCGCCCCGTTGTCGTCACCGGCGGTCACGGTGACGGTGAGCACCGCATCGTCGCGCTGCGCGGGGTGGCCGAGGATGTACGCGCTGTAGGGGATCCGGTAGGTCCCCGCGGACGTCGGCGCGAGGATCCGCACCACCGGCCCGGCCGCGAACGCGAGGCCGCCGCCCTCGGGGGCGACGACGGAGTCCGGGTCGAGCGCCACGACGGCGCCGGCGGCGGCCACGTCGCCGTCGAGCACCCTGACGTCGACCTGCCCGCCCGCCCGCACCGTGATCGCGTCGTCGGTGGCGAGCGGCGGCGCCGGGATCGACTCGTCGAGCAGCACCACGGTGACCTCGCCGCGCACGGTGGTCGCGGCCCGCCCGGACCCGTCCGACACGGTGTAGCGCACCACCCCGATGGTGCCGGCCTGCCCGTCGCCCGTGGTGCCCGACAGGCGGAGCGCGCCGTGGCCCACCACCTGCGCCTGCAGCCGTCCGCCGTCGACCGGCTCGACCGAGGCGTCGGAGAGCAGCAGCACGCGGCCAGCGGGGTTGTCGACCGCCTCGAGCACGTCGACCGTCACGTCCTCGTGGGGGCGCACGAACGCGGTCAGCGGGACGGTCGCGAGCGATTCGTCCTCGAGCGCGATCGCGTCGACCCGCACGGTTCCGCGCGCCTGCTGCGTGCCGTCCGCGAGCGTCACGTCGACCAGGTGGTCGCCCGGCTCCTGCGCGGTGACGACGATCCCCGCGCCCGACGGCAGGACCTCGACGGTCGCCCCCTCGCCGGGGTCCGCGCTCGCCTCGAGCACCTGCACCGTCCCCCGGGAGCCCGTCACCCGCGCCGCGAGGTCGACCGTGGTGCGGACACCCTCGACCGCGCGGACCGTGACGGGCTCCAGGCTCAGCCGCGGCTCCCCGACCACCGCGACCCGCAGCCGTCGCTCGGCGGACGCGCCGCGGGCGTCGGTGACCGTCACCTCGACGTCGATGGTCGCGCCCGTCGAGGCTCCCGCCCTGACCACGAGCGTCCCCTCGGGCGACGCCGCCACGGACGCGCCCTCGGACGCCGTGGTCGCGCCGCTGACGTAGAGCGGATCGCCCTCGGGGTCGACCCACCCCTCGAGCACGTCGACCGCGACGGTGCCGCCGGGCGCGACCTGCGGCGCGGGCCACTCGCGGACGCAACCGGGCACGCCGCACCACGCCGGCGCGCCCTGGTCGCGGTCGCCCACGATGGTGAGCAGCACGGTCGCGGGCTCGGAGCGGAGACCGTCCTCGGCCGTGCCGTCCGTCACCGCGTACTGGACGGTCACCGAGCCGGAGGCGCCCGCGGCCACGGTGGCGACCAGGGCCTGACCGTCCTCCGCGACGGCGATCCCGACGGCATCCGGATCGGAGATCGCGATCGACCCGGGGTCGATCGTGAGGACGTCGCGGTTCGCGTCGTGGTCGTTGAGCAGCACCGGCAGGCGGGTCTGGCGGCCCGCGCGGGCACCGAGGGAGTCGTCCTCCGCGACGGGCGGCCGGGGCTCCCGGACCTCGGTCGCGACCTCCTGGTCCGCGCCGGACGGCGCGTCGACGTCCTCGGGCTCCCAGTCCTGGGAGGAGGCGATCAGGGCACCCGACGGCGCCTCCCACACCCATCCGGAGCGCTCCTCGTTGACGATCACCCGATCGCCGTTGGCGCGCAGCACGGGCTCCCGGCGCTCGGCGAGCGTCGCGCCCGCGTAGTCGAGGGGCACCGACGGCCCCGCCGAGCTCCACAGCGTGCCGTCCCCGGTCCCGGCCGGGAGCCAGGCCGCGTACACGACGCCGTCGACCTCGACCGGTGCGGCCGGCGCTCCCGCCTCGGCTCCCTGGTCCCCGAAGACGCGTCTCGCCTCGCCGTCGGCGGCCACGCGGACGAGCCCCGAGGCGTCGGCCAGGTAGATCTCGGCCCCGCTGGTCGCCGTCTGGATCCGAGCCGTCGGACGGACGCCCGTCGCGACCGCGGCGTCCTCGCCCTGGCGCCAGAGCTGTCCCGACGCCGCGTCGAGCAGCGCCCACCGTCCCGCGGCCAGGGTCAGCTGGAAATCGCCGTCCTCGAGCAGGCCCGGGACGGGGTCGGTGGCGGTCACGGTGCCGTCGGCACCCGCCGTCACCACCACGCCTCTGGCCAGGGAGAACGCGGCGACGACGCCGCCCGCGTCCGCGGCGATCGCGTCCGCGCGGAGGCCGCGGTCGCCGCCGAGCTCCGCGTCGGCGAGGACCTCGACGGGGTCGACCGCGGTGCCGTCGGAGAGCCTGCCCACGAGCACGTCGCCCTCGGCGGCGAGGTAGGCGACGACGTCGCCGGCCGCGGCCACGGCGCTGGTGCCGGACGGCGTGGGCGCGGCGCCCGCGGTCCCCGCCGCCACGTCGGACGGCCGGCCCGCGTCGAGCACGGTCGCCGATGACAGCGCGGCCGAGAGGACCATGAGCGCGTCGCCGTCCTGGACCAGGGCGGAGGGCGAGTCGACATCCTTGACGGTGTCGACCTCGCCCACCTCGGTGTTCACGTGGGCGAAGCGCTGCCCGTCCCCGGTCTGGAGGGCCCACACACCCGTCACCGCGGTGGCGGCCTCGCGCTCGTCGAACCCGGGGGCGACCACGACGCCGACGGCGGCGACGACGGCGAGGATGCCGGCGGCGGAGCGGCCGGCCCGGCGCCGCCGGGCCGACGTGGTCCGATCGAGCACGGCCACCTAGCGTCCCGCCAGGATCAGGACCGCCGCGGCCCCTCCGCCGAGCACGGCGACGCCGGCCGCGGACCAGCCGACCGTTCGCGCGCGGGACCAGCCGCGGCCCTCGTCGGCGTCGAGGGAGGAGTCCGTCCGGGAGCCCTCGCCGCGGGCGCGGCGGCGGCCGTCCACCGCGACGGTCGCCTGCCGCGGGAGCCGCTCGACCACGGGCGTCTCGTCGGTGGCCCGGGTCGCCTCGACCCAGGCGTCGCCTGGGATCTCGAGCGGCGTGACCGGCCCTCCGAGCGACCGCTGGACCTCCTGCAGCGCCTCCGCGACCTCGCGCGCCGACCCGAAGCGGTCGCCCGGCAGGCGGCGCATCCCTCCGGCGAGCACGCGTTCGAGAGCGTCCGGCACGTCGGCGCGGCCCGTGGGCCGGTAGCGCGCCTTCACGATCCTCGCGCGGAGCTGGTCCGCGTCGAGGCGGCGCCCCGGCTCGGCGAACGGGCTGTGCCCGGCGAGCAGCGTGTACAGCGTCGCCGCGATCGACCAGACGTCCGTGGCGACCGTCCCCGAGCTCGAGCCGTCCACCACCTCCGGCGCGCTCCAGGGAGGCGACAGCGCGACGTCGTCACCCCTGCCGGTGGTGACGGCGGTCGCGACGCCGAAGTCGGCGAGCACCGGGTGGCCGAAGGCGGTGACCAGGATGTTCGAGGGCTTGATGTCGCGGTGCAGCATGCCGATCCGGTGGGCGGCCTCGACGGCGGAGCCGAGGTGGACGCCGATGTCGAGCACCTCCGCCACCGGGATCACCTGCGAGCGGTAGCGGTTGGCGAGCGAGCCCGGGCAGTACTCCGCCACCATGTACGGCCGACCGTCGGCGGACACGGAGGCCTCGTGCAGCGTGAGGATCGACGGGTGCGCGCTCAGCGCGGCCATCACGTCGGCCTCGGCCGCGAGCGCGTGGAGCGCGGCGTCGCCCGGACGCCTGTGCAGCACCTTGACCGCCACCTGCCGCCGCGGCATGTCCTGCTGGTACAGGAACACGTCCGCGAAGCCGCCCTGCCCCAGCGGCCGGAGGTGGGTGTAGCCGGGAAGCACCGGCGGCCGGAGCGTGGTGTCGCGGGGCATCGCGCGCCTCAGGACCCCGCGACCGCGGTCGCGGCTCGGGGTCCCGCTGCCCGCACCGTCACGCCTGGTACTCCTCCAGCGGCGGGCAGGCGCAGACCAGGTTGCGGTCGCCGTGCGCGTTGTCGATGCGCGCCACAGGCGACCAGTACTTGTCCTGGCGAAGTCCGGCGACGGGGAACGCGGCCTGCTCGCGCGGGTACGCGCGGTCCCACGAGTCGCTCACGACCGCGTCCGCGGTGTGCGGGGCGTGCCGCAGGGCGGACGCCTCGGCCGCGATCTCGCCGCGCTCGACCGCGGCGATCTCCTCCCGGATCACCAGCATCGCCTCGATGAACCGCTCGATCTCGGCCAGGTCCTCCGACTCGGTCGGCTCGACCATGAGGGTGCCCGCGACGGGGAAGGACATGGTGGGCGCGTGGATCCCGAAGTCGATCAGTCGCTTCGCGATGTCCTCCGCCGTGATGCCGGTCGCCTTGGTCAGCGGCCGGATGTCGAGGATGCATTCGTGCGCCACCAGGCCGCCGGGGCCGCGGAACAGCACCGGGTAGCTCGCGTCGAGCCGGGCCGCCACGTAGTTCGCGGCCAGCACCGCGGTCTGCGTGGCGCGGGTGAGGCCCTCGTGGCCCATCATCGCGATGTACGCCCAGGAGATCGCGAGGATGCCGGCGGAGCCGTAGGGCGCGGCCGAGACCGGCGCCCCCTCGCGGGCGAGCTCGCCCGGCGTCTGCACGGCCGCGAGCGAGCGCGGCAGGAACGGCACCAGGTGCTCCGCCACCGCGACCGGACCCACGCCGGGACCGCCGCCGCCGTGCGGGATGCAGAACGTCTTGTGGAGGTTGAGATGGGACACGTCGCCGCCGAAGTGTCCGGGCTTGGCAAGCCCGACCAGGGCGTTCAGGTTGGCGCCGTCGATGTAGACCTGGCCGCCCGCCTCGTGCACCGCCGCGCAGACCTCGCCCACGTGCTCCTCGTACACACCGTGCGTGGAGGGGTAGGTGATCATGATGCAGCTGACTCGGCCCTCGTGGGCGGCGAGCTTGCTCCGCAGGTCCTCGAGGTCGACCTCGCCGTCGGGCGCCGTGGCGACCACCACCACGCGCATCCCGACCAGGACGGCGGAGGCGGCGTTGGTGCCGTGCGCCGATGCGGGGATGAGGCAGACGTCGCGCTGGTCGTCCCCGCGCGAGCGGTGGTACTCGCGGATCGCGTGCAGGCCCGCGTACTCGCCGCGCGAGCCCGCGTTGGGCTGGACGGAGACGGCCGCGTAGCCGGTGATGTCCGCGAGCCAGCCCTCGAGCTGGGAGATCATCTCGCGGTAGCCCGCGGTCTGGTCGGCGGGCGCGAAGGGATGGATCTGCGCGAAGCCCGGCCAGCTGACGGGGGCCATCTCGACCGCGGCGTTGAGCTTCATGGTGCAGGAGCCGAGCGGGATCATGGTGCGGTCCAGCGCGAGGTCGCGATCGGCGAGGCGGCGCATGTACCGCATCAGCGACGTCTCCGACCGGTGAGCGCTGAAGATCGGGTGCGTGAGGTACTCCGAGGTGCGGCGCAGCCCGATCGGGATGGTCACGGTCGGCCCGGTGTACACGGGCCACGGGAGCTCGCGGTCGAGCACGGCGGAGAGGACGTCGGACAGGATCCGGGTGGTCGTGACCTCGTCGCAGGCGATCGCGACGGAGTCGGCGTCGAGCTTGCGGACGTTGATGCCCTGGGCCGCGATGCGCGCGACCACGGAGTCGGCACCGCGGGGCACCTCGATCACGACGGTGTCGAAGAAGTGCTCGTGGCGCACCTTCACGCCCTTGGCGCGGAGCGCGTCCGCGAGCGTCGACGCCATGGTGTGCACGCGCAGCGCGATCTCTCGCAGCCCCTCGGGACCGTGGTGGATCGCGTAGAAGCTGGAGATGATCGCGAGCAGCGCCTGCGCGGTGCAGATGTTGGAGGTCGCCTTGTCTCGGCGGATGTGCTGCTCGCGGGTCTGGAGGGCGAGCCGGTAGGCGCGACGGCCCTCGGCGTCGACGGAGACGCCCACGAGACGCCCGGGCAGCTGGCGCTCGAGGCCCTCGCGCACCGCCATGTACGCGGCGTGGGGGCCGCCGAAGAACAGGGGGACGCCGAACCGCTGCGTCGACCCGACGGCGATGTCGGCACCGAGCTCGCCGGGCGCCTTGATCACGCACAGGGAGAGGATGTCGGCGGCGACCGTCACGAGTCCGCCCACCGCGTGCGCCGCCTCGATCAGGGGCCGGATCTCCCGCACCACCCCGGACTGTCCGGGCTGCTGGACGACCAGCCCCACGAGGTCCTCGGGGGCGGTCCACGACCCGTCCAGGACGGCGACCTCGAGGGGGAGGCCGATCGCCTCCGCCTGCGCGCGCACCACCTCGACGGTCTGCGGGAGGCACTCGGCGTCGAGGACGATCCTCCCGCCCTCCTTGCCCCGCACCGCGCGGCGCATGAGCAGCATCGCCTCGGACACGGCGGTCGCCTCGTCGAGGAGCGACGCGCCTGCCACGGGCAGGGCCGTGAGGTCGGCGACCATCGTCTGGAAGTTCAGCATGGCCTCGAGCCGGCCCTGCGAGATCTCGGCCTGATACGGCGTGTACGCGGTGTACCAGGCGGGATTCTCGAGCACGTTGCGCCGGATCACCATCGGCGTGACGGTGTCGTGGTAGCCCTGACCGATCATCGACACCTGCACGGTGTTGCGTCGCGCGAGGCGCTGCAGCGCCGCCAGCACCTCGTGCTCGGACTTCGGCGGCGGGAGCACCAGCACGTCGTCCTTGCGGATCGAGGCGGGGACGGCCGCGTCCACCAGCGCGGCGAGCGACGGCTGGCCCACGGCGGACAGCATCGTCTCGATCGAGTCGGGGTCGGGGCCGATGTGGCGGTCGGAGAACGAGGTCACCGGCCCATTGTGTCGCATCGGTGCGCGGCCGGGCAGGAAGCGTGCCGAAGTCCACAGCGACAGGCCGGACGATGCGGGTCACGGGTCCGCGCGACGGCCCCGGAGGTCACCTCTCGCGGCGGGCGCCGATCGCGAGGCCCGCCCCCAGCCCGATCACGTCGGCGAGGGTCATGAACAGACGGCTGACCAGCGCGATGCTGAGCGCCTGGGCGGGCGCGACCACGCCGCCGAGCGCGAGGACCAGCGCGGCCTCGCGGGCGCCGGCGCCGGCGGGCGCGATCACCACCACGAAGCCGACGATCCACGCGAAGGCGAAGGCCCCGCAGGCGAGCGCGACCGACGTGCCCGGCGCGACCTGGTCCAGCAGCAGCCACGCGTGAAGGCCCAGCGCGAGCCACTGGACCACCGCGAAGGCGACGGACGCCGCGAGCGCGCGCCCGCCGATCCGGGCCGGGGCCTCGTCGCGCCGGGTGATCCGGAACGCGACGCCGACGACGCGGTGCAGCAGCGGGGGGACCAGCACCGCGGACATCGCGAGCACCGCGAGCACCGCCCACCAGTACGCCGCGAGGGCGTCCGGGCGGGACAGCACCAGGCCCGCGACGCCCACGATCCCGGCGGTCACCGCGCCCACGATCATCGCGACGATCGCCCCGGTCATCGACCGGGCACGCGACACCCCGTGGTCGCGGGCGAGCTCCGCCTGCGCGAGCACCGGCCACACCGAGCCGGGCACGTACTTGCCCATCTGCGACATCAGGAACACGCGAGCGGCCGGCTCGACGGGCACGTCGAGGCCCACCGACCTCATGACCGCGCGCCACGAGAGCATCGACAGGCCCAGGGCGACCACGGCGGCGGCGAGGGACGCTGCCACCGCGGGCCACGACATCGTCCTCACCGTCGCGACCACCTCGTCCCACGAGGCGGCCACCGCCCACGCCATCAGCGCCGTCGCGAGGGCCAGGAAGCCCCATCTCAGGGCGTTCCTCATGCGTCGCGCATCCACGCCCACTGCGAGGCGATGCCCTCGGCGAGCGGCACGCTCGCCTGCCAGTCGAGCGCCTCGTGAGCGAGCGAGACGTCGAGCCAGGTCGACGCCGCGTCGGCCGCCCGGCCGGGGAGGCGCTCGACGGTGACGCGCTCGGGCCCGACCACGTACTCGACCAGCTCCAGCAGGTCGATCAGATGGGTGGGGCGGCCCGAGCCGATGTTGAGCACCGCGGGCGCGTCGGGACGCTCCGCCACCCGCGCCACGGCCTCCGTCACGTCGTCGATGTGCACGTAGTCGCGCTCCACCTCGCCGTCGCCGACGATCCGCACGGGAGCTCCCGCGAGCACCGCCCGCATCCAGATCGCCAGGACGCCCTGACCGTTCGCGCCGCTCTGGCCCGGCCCGTACACGTTGGACAACCGCAGCGACGTCGACGGCGCGTGGGCGCGCGCCAGGATCCGCTCCTGCTCGAGCTTGAGCGCGCCGTAGGCGTTCGAGGGGTGCACCGGCCCGTCCTCACGGTACGGCGGCAGCTCCGGATGGCCGTAGACGGCGCCGCCCGAGGACAGCAGGACGATGCGCGGCGGGAGGTCCCGATCCATGGCCGCGGCGACGAACGTGTCGAAGGTCTCGAGCTCGCGCTCGACCAAGTCGGGACGCTCGTGCGCGACCGCGGGGCCGACGCCCCCGGCGGCCCACACGAGGACCCGCGCGGAGGCCGCCTCGGCCGCGAGCGCACCCGCCTCGAGGACAGGATGGTCCCTCGTAAACCCGGAGACCCTGAGACCCCGGGCGCGGAGGTCGCGGAGGATCGCACCCCCGAGGAAGCCGGCCGAGCCGACCACCCCCGCGTCATACACTGTGCTCACCGACACCGTCCTCCAGAAGTGGGCTTCATCCTATGGGCAGACCTCGCGTCCTCGTGCTGACGTCGACGCTCCCGGCCCGACGCGGGGACGGCACCCCGCCCTTCGTGGAGGATCTGTCGCGGGAGCTGGCGCGCGACTTCGACGTGCGGATCCTGGCGCCGGCCGTGCCGGGCGGGCCGGCCCTCGAGACGCTCGACGCACACCTGGACGTCGTGCGCTACCGGTACTTCCCCTCCCGCTGGGAGGACGTGGCCGACGGCGCGATCCTGGAGAACGTGCGGGCACGGCGCTCACGCGCGCTGCAGGTGCCGTTGCTGGTCGGCGGTCTCGCCCGCGCCCTGCGGCGGGAGCTGCGCACGTCGCCGCCGGCGGCCATCCATGCGCACTGGGTGGTGCCGCAGGGCATCGTCTGCCACCGGCTCGCCCCCGCCGTGCCGACCGTCGTGACCACGCTGGGCGGCGACCTGTACGCGCTGCGCCAGCGCGCGATCGTCGCGCAGAAGTCCGCCGTGCTGAGGGCCGCGGCGGCGGTGACGGTGATGAACCGCGACATGCGGGAGACCGCCATCGAGCTCGGCGCGGCGCCCGCGGCCACCCACGTGATGCCGATGGGCGCACGCTTCGCCGAGCGCGACATCGCGCGGACCCCGGCGCCAGGACCGGCGAGCCGCCGCCATCCCGCGCGGGTGCTCGCGGTCGGCCGGCTCGTCGAGAAGAAGGGCTTCGACGTCCTGCTCGCGGCGCTGCGGCTCACCAGCGCGCCGGTCGAGCTGACCCTGGTCGGCGACGGCCCCGACCGCACCCGGCTCGAGGGGCTCGCCGAGGGCCTGCCGGTCACGTTCCGCGGCAAGCTCACCCGGGCGGAGCTCGACGCCGCCTACGGCGAGGCCGACATCGCCGTGGTGCCGTCCCGTGCCGCCGCCTCGGGCGACCAGGACGGCCTGCCGGTCGCGATGCTGGAGGCGATGGGCGCGGGGCTGCCGGTGGTCGCGTCCGCGCTGCCGGGGATCGACGAGGCGATCGAGGCGGGCCGCAGCGGGGTGCTCGTGCCGCCCGGCGACGCGGGCGCTCTCGCGCGCAGCCTCACCGTGCTCGCCGAGGACCCCGAGCTGCGCGCCGCCCTCGGCGACGGCGCGCGGGAGCGTGCCGCGCGGTACTCGATCGAGAGCGTCGGCGAGGGCTACCGCGACCTGCTGCACCGGGTCATCGCGGACTCGCCGCGGTGACCGCGGCGGGCGCTCAGCGCCCGAGGCGCCGGTAGCGGAGCTCCGTCTCGAGCTTCTGCGGGCGCCACCACGGCTCGTTCTCGCGGTACCAGTCGATGGTGGCGGCGAGGCCGGCGCGCAGGTCCGCGTGGCGCGGCTCCCACCCGAGCTCCTTGCGCAGCCGCGACGCGTCGATCGCGTAGCGGAGGTCGTGGCCCGGCCGGTCCGGCACCCGGTCGTAGGCGTCCGGGTCCTGCCCCATCAGCTCGAGGATCGTGGACACGACCGTCCGGTTGTCCGCCTCGCCGTCCGCGCCGATCAGATAGGTCTCCCCGATCCGGCCGCGGTCGAGGATGCTCCAGACCGCGGCGTTGTGGTCGTCCACGTGGATCCAGTCGCGCACGTTGCGGCCCTCGCCGTAGACCTTGGGCCGCACGCCGTCGAGGACGTTGGTGATCTGGCGCGGGATGAGCTTCTCGACGTGCTGGTAGGGGCCGTAGTTGTTCGAGCAGTTCGACAGGGTGGCGTCGACGCCGAAGGACCGCACCCACGCGCGCACGAGGTGGTCGGCGCCCGCCTTCGACGCCGAGTAGGGCGAGCTGGGCCGGTACGGGGTGTCGCGGGTGAAGCGCTGGTCGCCGTCGAGGGGCAGATCCCCGTAGACCTCGTCCGTGCTGACGTGGTGCAGGCGCGTGCCGTGCCGCCGCACCGCCTCGAGCACGGTGAAGGTGCCGACCAGGTTGGTGCGGATGAACGGCGACGGGTCGTCGAGCGAGTTGTCGTTGTGGCTCTCGGCGGCGAAGTGGACCACCGCATCGGCCTCGCCCACGAGCGCCTCGACCGTCTCGGCGTCGGCGACGTCGCCCTTGACCAGGGTCACCCGCGCATCGTCCGGGAGGGACGATGCGCTGCCCGCGTAGGTCAGCAGGTCCAGGACCGTGACGTCGACGTCGGGGCGCTCGGCGAGCGTGAGCCTCACGAAGTTGGCGCCGATGAACCCCGCCCCGCCCGTGACGAGCAGCCTCACCTGGCCGCCTCCGCGGTGAACGTGCGCTCGCGCTCGAGCAGGGAGAGCAGGTACGCGCCGTAGCCGGAGGCGACCTGCGCCTGGCCGAGCGCGCGGAGCTGGTCGTCGTCGATGAAGCCGCGGCGCCACGCGATCTCCTCGGGCGCGCCGATCTTGAGGCCCTGGCGGCGCTCGACGGCCTGCACGAACTGGCTGGCCTCGAGCAGCGCGTCGACCGTGCCGGTGTCCAGCCAGGCGGTGCCGCGCGGCAGCACCTCGACGTGGAGCCGGCCGGCGTCGAGGTAGCGCTGGTTGATCGAGGAGATCTCGTACTCGCCGCGCGGGCTGCGGGGCACCGAGCGCGCGATCTCGACCACGTCGTTGTCGTAGAAGTAGAGGCCGGGCACGGCGAAGTCGGAGCGCGGATCCGCGGGCTTCTCCTCGATCGACAGCGCCCGGCCCGACGGATCGAACTCCACGACCCCGTAGGCGGTGGGCTCCGCGACCTGGTACGCGAAGATCGCGGCGCCGTCGACGTCCTGGAAGCGCTGCAGATGCAGACCCAGTCCGGGCCCGTAGAAGAGGTTGTCGCCGAGCACGAGCGCGACCTTGTCGGTCCCGATGAAGCCCGCGCCCACCTGGAAGGCCTGGGCGAGGCCCTCGGGGCTCGGCTGCGCGGCGTAGGTCAGCGACACCCCGAACTGGGAGCCGTCGCCGAGTAGCCGCTCGAACCGGGGGAGGTCGTGCGGGGTCGAGATGACGAGGATGTCGCGGATGCCCGCCAGCAGGAGCGTCGAGAGCGGGTAGTAGATGAGCGGCTTGTCGTAGACCGGCACCAGCTGCTTGCTCACGCCCTGCGTGATGGGACGCAGACGGGTGCCCGACCCGCCCGCGAGGATGATTCCGCGCATAAGGCACAGTGTGCCGTGTGAGCGCCGCCGCGCGCGAAACCTGAGCGGCGCACGAAGCGTGCGTCTAGGTCCAAGGGGGCAGACGGAGCCGGATGCAAACGCGTACATTGTCCGCGTGAACCCCAACACCCCGCCCGTCGCGGCCCCCGAGATCACCGTCGAGAGCTTCACGCGCGCCTTCCTGCGCGAGCTGAACTTCGGTCAGGGCGTCGACCTGGACCGCGCCTCCGCCAATGACAAGTACCTCGCGCTGTCGCGCGCGGTGCGCCACTACCTCACCACCCGCTGGCTCGAGACGCTGCGCAACCAGTACCGGGACCAGGCGAAGGTGGTCGCCTACCTGTCCGCCGAGTTCCTGCTCGGCCCGCAGCTCGAGAACGCGCTGCTCGCCTCGAAGCTGGACGAGGTCGCCCGCGAGTCCCTCGCGAACCTCGGGCTGGACCTCGACGAGATCCGCGCCGTCGAGGTCGAGCCGGGCCTCGGCAACGGCGGCCTCGGACGCCTCGCGGCGTGCTTCATCGACTCGCTCGCCACGCTCAACGTGCCGTCGATCGGCTACGGCATCCGCTACGAGTACGGCATCTTCAAGCAGACGTTCGTCGACGGCAAGCAGGTCGAGACCCCGGACAACTGGCTCCGGCTGGGCTCGCCGTGGGAGATCCCGCACCCGGAGAACGCGGTCGAGGTGACCTTCGGCGGCCGCACCGAGGCGGTCGAGGGCGCGGATGGGGCCCGCCGCTGGATCCCCGACTGGCGCGTCACCGCGCTGCCCTACAACTACATGGTGCCGGGGTACCACAACGGCCGCGTCAACACGCTGCGCCTGTGGAGCGCGAAGGCGACCCACGAGTTCGACCTGCAGATCTTCAACGCCGGCGACTACGCCGAGGCGGTGCGCGCCCGGACGTTCGCGGAGAACATCTCGAAGGTGCTGTACCCCGAGGACTCCACGCCGCAGGGCAAGGAGCTGCGCCTGCAGCAGCAGTACTTCTTCGTGGCCGCCTCGCTGCGCGACTTCCTCGAGAACGTGCTGCCCGACGGCTACGACCTGACCAAGCTGCCCGACCGCATCACCTGGCAGCTCAACGACACCCACCCGGTCATCGCGGTGCCGGAGCTGATGCGCCTGCTGATCGACGAGAAGGGCTGGACCTGGGACGACGCGTGGGCCGTCACCCAGAAGTGCTTCGCATACACGTGCCACACGCTGCTGCCCGAGGCGCTCGAGGTGTGGTCGGTCGACCTGCTGGGCCGCCTGCTGCCCCGCCACCTCGAGATCATCTACCGGATCAACGAGGAGTTCCTCGAGGTGGTCCGGGAGGCGTACCCGGGTGACGAGCTGCGCGTGCGTCGCATGTCGATCGTCGCCGAGCAGCCCGAGCGCGCGATCCGCATGGCCCACCTGGCCACGGTCGCCGGCTTCAAGGTCAACGGCGTGGCCGAGCTCCACTCGCAGCTGCTCGCGGAGAAGGTGCTGCACGACTTCGCCGAGCTGTGGCCCGAGAAGTTCACCAACGTCACCAACGGCGTCACGCCGCGACGGTTCGTGCGCATGGCCAACCCCGGGCTGTCCGGCCTCATCACCGAGGCGATCGGCGACGGCTGGGTCACCGACCTGTCGCAGCTGAGCCGGCTCGAGCCGCTGGCCGAGGACCCCGAGTTCCGCCGCCGCTTCCGTGAGGTCAAGGGCGCGAACAAGCGCCGCCTCGCGGAGGTGCTCGCCGCCCGCGACGGCCTCGAGATCGCCGGCGACGCCATGGTCGACGCGATGGTCAAGCGCCTCCACGAGTACAAGCGTCAGAGCCTCAAGCTGCTCCACATCGTCTCGATGTACGAGGGCGTGAAGTCCGGGCGCACGCCGCTCGAGTCGATCACCCCCCGCACGTTCGTGTTCGGCGCTAAGGCGGCGCCGGGATACGTCCGCGCCAAGGAGACCATCGCCCTCATCAACGCGGTGGGCCGGACCATCAACGAGGACGCGTCGCTCGAGGGCCGCCTCAAGGTGGTGTTCCCGCCGAACTACAACGTCACGCTGGCCGAGGTGCTGATCCCCGCCGCCGACCTGTCGGAGCAGATCTCGCTCGCCGGCAAGGAGGCGTCGGGCACCGGCAACATGAAGTTCGCCCTCAACGGCGCGCTCACCATCGGCACCGACGACGGCGCCAACGTCGAGATCCGCCAGCTGGTGGGCGACGACAACTTCTTCCTGTTCGGCATGACCGAGCCGGAGGCCGCGGACCTGCAGGCGAAGGGCTACGACCCGGGCGCGTACTACGAGTCCGACCCGGAGCTCAAGGCGGCGCTGGACCTGCTCGCGTCGGGCGCGTTCACCGGTGGCGACAAGGGCGGCGCCGTCGCGTCGCTGTTCGCCTCGCTGACCGAGCGTGACCGCTTCATGGCGCTGGCCGACTTCCGCTCCTACGTGGACGCGCAGGCGACGGTCGAGGAGGCCTACCAGGACCACGAGGAGTGGAGCCGCAAGGCGATCCTCAACGTCGCCCGCACCGGCTTCTTCAGCTCGGACCGCTCGATCCAGGACTATCTGGACCGCATCTGGCGCGCGGAGCCGGTCACGCAGAACCACTGATCCGGACCCGGATCGCGCGAGGGGCCTCGGGAGACCGGGGCCCCTCGTCGCGTCCCGGTGCGGCGCATCGTCCTCACCGGCCGAGCGCCTCCCGCACGTGGGCGACGATCGCGTCGGCACCGGACTCGAGCTGGCCGAGGACCTCCTCGAAGTCATCGCGGCCGCCGTACCAGGGGTCGTCGATGTCCAGACGATGCTCGTCCCCCCGGGCCTCCACCACGGCGGCGAGGTCGAAGGAGCGGTACAGGCTGATGGGCGCGTCGGGACGCAGGCGCCGCAGCCGCTGCGCGTGGCCGACCGTCATCACCAGGACCAGGTCGCGGCTCTCGAGCTCGCTCTTGGTGACGCGGCGCGCACGGTGGCGGGGGACCGCGTAGCCGTGGTCCTCGAGGACGGCGACGGCGCGCTGATCCATGCGGTTGCCCTCCTCCTCGTCGCTGACGCCGGTGGAGTCGACCGTGACGGCGTCGGCCAGCCCGGCGGCCTCCAAGCGGTCGCGCAGCACCACCTCCGCCATCGGGGAGCGGCAGATGTTGCCGGTGCAGACGGTCATGATGCGGTAGACGGATGCCTCAGCCATGCCGCCATCCTCCTCCTCGCGGGGCGCCGCCGCTTCCTGTGAGGGCATGACGGCACGCCGATCGCCCGAAACGTGCACTCATCGCCTCACAGGACGCGAGCGCCCTCAGCCCCGCCCGTCGCGGCCGCGCAGCCGGTCGAGCTGCCGGCGCTCCTTCTTGGTCGGCCGCCCGGCGCCCCGCTCGCGCACGCCGAACACCCCCGCCTTCTCGCGCGGCGGCGGCGGGGGAGAGTGGTCCAGGTACGCGGCCTGCGCCAACGGCGCGCTCACCCGCTTGACCAGCAGCTGCCGCACCTCGAGCACGCGCAGCCGGTCGAGGCCGCGGATCTCGACGGTCGCGCCGGGGACCACCGCGGTCGACGGCTTGGCGCGTTCCCCGTCGACCCGCACGTGGCCCGCCTTGACGGCGGCGGTGGCCTGCGAGCGGCTCTTGTACATCCGCACCGCCCACGTCCACGCGTCCACCCGCACCGACTCGGCCATCCCCCGAGGGTACGCGGGGGACCGCCGGGCCGACGCATCGTCCCTCCCACGCCCCTAATCTGGAGCCATGGAAACCGTGTACGAGGCCATCGGCTGGATCGGCTCGATCCTCATCGTGTGGTCGCTCATGCAGGCGCGCGTGCTGAGGTTCCGATGGATGAACTTCGCCGGCTCCGTCATCGCGACCGCGTACAACGCCTACTTCGGCATCTGGCCGTTCGTCGCGATGAACGCCGCGATCGTGATCATCAACTCGTACTGGCTGCTGCGCCTGTACCGCGAGCGCCACGATCCGGGCGTGTACAAGGTGATCCCGCTCGATGCCGAGGACCCGTTCCTCCTGCACTTCCTCGAGGTCCACGCCAAGGACATCGCGTCGCAGCGCCCCGACTTCGCCGCCCGCGCCATGAACCGCGACGGCCGCCGCGTCACGTACCTGGTGACGCGCGGCGACGAGGCGGTCGGCGTGGTCGCGCTGCGCGACGAGGGCGCGGGCGTCGGGCTGGTCGAGCTGGACTGGGTCAAGGCGCGCTTCCGGGACTTCACGCCGGGGGAGTTCGTCTACCACCGGGACGATGCGCTGAAGGAGGCGGGCTTCCGCCGGGTGGAGATCGAGACCCGGCCGGAGCTGGATCGCGAGTACCTGCGCAAGGTCGGCTTCCGCACCGACCGGACCCGCTGGGTGATGGATCTGGCGGCCTGACATGAGCCGACCGATCCACTTCGCTTCCGACAACTACGCCGCCGTCCACCCCGAGGTGATGGAGGCGATCGCGGAGGCCAACGTCGGCCACGACGTCGCCTACGGCGCCGACTCCGCCACCGCCGCGTTCGACGCGGCCATCGCGGCCACCTTCGGGGACGATGCGCTGGGCTTCCCGGTGTTCAACGGCACCGGGGCGAACATCGTGTCGCTCATGGCGCTCAGCCCCCGGTGGGGCGGCGTGGTCGCCTCCGAGCACGCGCACATCAACGTCGACGAGAACGGCGCGCCCGAGCGGGTCGGCGGGCTGAAGATCCTGGCGCTGCCGAGCGTCGACGGCCGCCTGCGGCCCGAGCAGCTCGCCCGGTACGCAGGGGACCTGGGCGACGAGCACCGCGCCCAGCCCGTGGTGCTCTCGGTGACGCAGTCGACCGAGCTCGGCACCGTCTACTCGCTTGAGGACCTGCGCGAGCTCATGCATGCGGCGCACGCGCTCGGGATGCGGGTCCACCTGGACGGCGCCCGGATCGCCAACGCCGCCGCCGCGCTCGGGGTGTCGCTCGCGGAGGCGGTCGCCGGAGCGGACGTGCTGTCCTTCGGCGGCACCAAGAACGGAGCGATGCTCGGGGAGGCCGTGGTGGTGCTCGCGGAGGACCTCCGGGCCCCGCTCGCCCACGACCTGCCGTACCTGCGCAAGCAGACCATGCAGCTGGGGTCGAAGATGCGGTTCGTCTCGGCGCAGCTCACGGCGCTGCTGACGTCGACCGGGGGCTCGGGCGAGCCGCTGTGGCACCGCAACGCGAGCCACGCGAACGCGATGGCGGCGCGGCTGCGGACGGCTCTTCAGCCCGCGGCGGCGTCGGGCGTGCTGAGCTTCACCCAGGCGACCGAGTCGAACGCGGTGTTCGCGGTGCTGCCGCGCCGGGCGGCCGCCGCCGTGCGCGCACGGTTCCGCTTCTACGACTGGCAGGCGGGACCCGACGCCGACAGCGTCGAGGTGCGGTGGATGTGCGCCTGGGACACGCGCGAGGAGGACGTCGACGGCTTCGCGGCGACGGTCCTCGCCGCGTGCGAGGAGCTGGCCTGATGGCGTCGAACCGGAGGTCTCGCTGATGGCGCTGTGCCCCTGCGGATCGGGCGCCTCGTTCCCCGACTGCTGCCGGCCGTACCTGCGCGGGGAGGCCGCGGCGCCCACGGCCGAGGCCCTGATGCGCTCCCGCTACACCGCGTTCGTGCGCGGCGACGCGGGCTACCTCATGCGCACATGGCACCCGCGGACCTGCCCGGCGACGCTCGACGTCGAGGAGACGGACTGGCGCGGGCTCGAGGTGCTGGCGACGGAGTCGGGGGGCGCTGCGGACACGACCGGCACCGTCACCTTCGTCGCCCACTACGCGACGGGGGTGATCTCGACCGGCACCATGCGCGAGAAGAGCAGCTTCGTGCGTGAGGACGGCCGGTGGCTCTACGTTGGGGCGATCGACGAGTGAGCGAACTGACTCATACAGTTCGCCTGGCGACCATGGACGACGCCCCCGCGCTCGCCGAGCTGGCGGCCACCACGTTCCCGCTGGCCTGCCCGCCCACCACGACCGCCGAGGCCATCGCGGACCACATCGCGAACGCCCTCGCCCCGGAGGTGCTGGCCGGCTGGATCGTCGATCCGCAGAAGGCGGTGATGGTCGCAGAGTCCTCCGACGGCTCCCTCGACGGCTACGCGCTCGCGGTCTTCGGCCCGTGCGCCGACCCGGAGGCGGCGATCGCGCTGGCGACCGCGGGCATCGTCCCGGACCCGGTCCACGAGCTCTCGAAGATCTACGTCCGCGCCGAGGCGCAGGGCGGCGGGCTCGCGGGCGCCCTGATGGAGGCGGCGGTCGCCGCCTCGCGCGAGGCCCACGGCGCCGGTCCGTTCTGGCTCGGCACCAACGCCGACAACGCGCGGGCGCAGGCGTTCTACCGGCGGCACGGGTTCGCGACCGTGGGCGCGCGGACCTTCCTGGTGGGCGGTCGCCCCGAGTCGGATGTGGTGATGCTGCGCACCGAGTGAGCGGGCTTGACCGAACTGGGACCCTTTCCGCAGGGAACTCGGAGCATTTCAGGCCACAATGGAGCACGTGACCGAACCGCTCCTCCTCGGCATCGTCGTCGCGACCGCGCTCGCCTTCGATTTCACCAACGGATTCCACGACACCGGCAACGCGATGGCGACCTCCATCGCCACCAGGGCGCTGAAGCCCAAGCAGGCCGTGCTCCTGTCAGCGACCCTCAACATGGTGGGCGCATTCCTGTCGCTCACGGTCGCCGCGACCATCGCGAAGGGGATCGTCGACTCCGGCGTGGTCACCCTCGAGATCGTGCTCGCGGGCCTCGCGGGCGGCATCATCTGGAACCTCGTCACGTGGCTGTTCGGCATCCCGTCGAGCTCCTCGCACGCCCTCGTCGGCGGCGTGGTCGGCGCGGTCCTGGCCGCGGCCGGCACGGGCGGGGTGCTGTGGGCCGGGCTCGTGGCCAAGGTGCTCCTCCCCGCCCTGATCGCCCCGCTGGTCGCGATCCTGGTCGGCACGGTGGCGACCGCGCTGGTGGCGCGCATCACCCGGGACGTGCCGCAGGACACGAACGACCGCATGTTCCGGTGGGGTCAGATCGGCTCGGCGTCCCTGGTCTCGCTCGCGCACGGCACCAACGACGCGCAGAAGTCGATGGGCATCATCCTGCTCGCGCTGATCGCGGCCGGCGCGGTACCGTCCGACTCGAGCGTGCCGTTCTGGGTGATCGTGAGCTGCGCCCTCGCGATGGCGCTGGGGACCTACACCGGCGGCTGGCGCGTGATCCGGACCCTGGGCAAGGGACTGGTCGAGCTCGAGTCCCGCCAGGGGATGGCGGCCGAGACGTCCTCCGCCGCGGTCATCCTGCTCTCGAGCCACTTCGGCTACTCGCTCTCGACCACGCACGTCGCGACGGGCTCGATCATGGGCTCGGGGGTCGGCATGAAGGGGGCGTCGGTCCGCTGGTCCGTCGCCGGCCGGATGTTCATGGCCTGGCTGATCACCGTGCCCGCCGCCGCCACCGTCGGCGCGCTCGCCTACGGTCTCGACCGTCTGGTCGGCGGGACCGCGGGCTCGTATGTGGTGTTCGGCGTGCTGCTCGCGATCGCCGCGTTCATCTGGTGGTGGTCGCGTCGCAAGCCGGTGGGCCACCACAACGTGAACGACGACTGGGAGCCGGTCGCGGACGCCGAGGCGATCCTGGCGGAGGCCGTGGTCGACCACGAGCTGTCCGAGGCGGCGGATGGCCCCGTGACCGTGCCTGATGCCCGCGAGCGCGAGAGCTGAGGAGCGAGCCATGCAGCAGTACATCGAATGGGGCGCCCTCGCCAACGTCGTCCTGGTCGGCCTCCTGGTCGGCGCGGGACTGCCGGCGCTCTTCGCGCTCGGCGTGCGTGCGCTCGCCGGCACCGGGGCGAAGGACGAGGCAGGGCAGGTCAGGACCGGACGCAAGGTCCTCGCCGCCGTGGCGTTCGGCATCGTCATCGCGACCATCGTCGCCGCGGTCGCCTACATCGCCGCCGGCGGGCACTAGCCGCCACGCCGCCCGCGCGACCCGCGTCGCTCGGTGGTGAACTGGAGGCATGAGCGCTCCCGGGGTGCAGCCGCGCGCGGGCGACCAGCCCGACGCCCGGGTCGACGCCGCCTTCGCGGCGCAGCCCCGGGAACGCTTCCTGCCCGAGTCCGTGCGCGGGCAGGCGGCCCTCGACCAGCCGCTGCCGATCGGCTTCGCGCAGACCAACAGCCAGCCGACCACCGTGCGCGACATGCTCGTCCTGCTCGACGTGCACCGCGGCATGAAGGTGCTCGAGGTGGGCGCCGGCACCGGCTGGGTGCTCGCGATGCTGGCCGAGCTGGTCGGTGTCGACGGCACGGCGATCGGCACCGAGCGCATCCACCGGCTGGTCGAGGCGGGCAACGCGAACCTGGTGGCCGCCGACGTCCCCTGGGCGCGGCTGGTCGAGGCGGACGAACACGCGCTGGGTGCACCCGAGGAGGCGCCGTTCGACCGGATCCTGGTCTCCGCGATGGCGGGCCGGATGCCACGAACGCTGGTCGCGCAGCTCGCGCCGGGAGGGGTCATGGTGGCCCCCGTGCGCATGCGGATGATGCGGGTGGTGCGCGGCCTCCCGCCGCACGACGACCCGGACGATGCGGTGGTCACCGAGCACGGCGGCTACCGGTTCGTGCCGCTGATCGAGCCGTAGCTCGGGTGCTGCGCGCGGCGCCCATCTTTTGACAGCGGTCGCCACCGCGAGGACCGTGAGGAGGGTCGGTGTCCCACTGCAACGACGCGGAGGTCCCCATGGCTACACACGACGACGCGATGCTTCTGACCCAGGTGCTCCAGTGGCACACGTCGGCCGGGGGGATGGAGGCCTCGATGGCCCTCATGTCCCCCGACTTCGACGCCGAGTCGGCGAGCGTCCACGACCGCGAGGTGTTCGTCATGCTCATGATGGGCGAGACGGTGGGCACGTACGTGAAGCAGGGCGTGCTCGATGCGGGCCTGGTCTACGACCTGTGGGCGCCCGGGCTGATGTGGGCCCGCGTGGGGCCCGCCGCGCTGCGCCAGCGCGAGGAGTACGGCGTGCCCGCGCTGTGGGAGAACTTCGAGGCGCTGGCGTCGGGCCGGCTCGGCTGAGATCGCGGGGCTACGCCGTTCAGATCAGCAGGTAGACCGCTCCGACCAGCGTGAGCGCGATCACGACGCGGTCGAACACCGTCTGATCGATCCGCTCGGCGAGGGCTCGGCCCGCGAGCGCTCCGACCAGCACCGCGGGCACCAGGACCAGGTCCAGCAGCACGCCCGCGGGAGTGAGCAGCCCGAGCGAGATCGAGAACGGCACCTTGGCGACGTTGACGATCGCGAAGAACCACGCCGCGGTGCCCAGGAAGGTCTTCACGGGCAGACGCGCGGCAAGGAAGTACATGGACATGACGGGACCGCCCGCGTTCGCGACCATGGTGGTGAAGCCGCCCAGCGTGCCGTAGAGGATCCGGCCTCCGTGAGGGCGGTCCTGAGCGGCGACCCGGCGCCGCCAGAGCGTGAACGCGATCAGGAGCAGCAGGATGACGCCGATCAGGCGGCGCACCGCGGCATCGTCCGCGAGCGCCAGGAACGCCACTCCGGCCAGGACGCCGACGATCACGGCGGGCGCGAGGCGCACCAGCGCGCGCCAGTCGGCGTGGCGGCGGTAGGCCCACAGGGCGAAGACGTCGCCGACGATCAGGAGCGCGAGCAGCGTTCCGGTCGACTGCCGCGCGGGCAGCACCGCGGCGAACGCGGCGATCGACAGCGTGGACGCGCCGGGCAGCGCGGTCTTCGACACGCCGACGACCGCCGCCGCGACGGCGAGCAGCACCCATGCGGCTACCGACTGCTCGGGCAGCATGCGCTAGCCCGCCACGGGCGCCGAAGGGCGGCCCCTGCGCCCCGCATCGTCCCCGTACTCGCTCCGCATCGACCCTCCTCGAGCCCGCCCGCACACGACCGGAGCGCGATCCGCGCCCCGCCGCAACCTACAACGGCCGCCGCGTACCCGCCGACGAGCAGCGCTGGTTCGGAGCACGAGAAAGGCCCCCGAGGATCACCTCGGGGGCCTTCTGGATGGTGCGCGAGGGGGGAGTTGAACCCCCACGCCCTTTCGGGCACACGGACCTGAACCGTGCGCGTCTGCCTATTCCGCCACTCGCGCGCGCCGGGCTACTCTAGCACGATTCGCAGGACCGTTACGATTGCCTGCATGGGTGTGCTGGACCGCTTCGAGCGCGGCGTCGAGAACGTGATGCAGAACGCGTTCGCGCGCACCTTCAAGGCGGGTGTGAAGCCGGTCGAGCTGGCCGCCGCGATCAAGCGCGAGTGCGACGCCCGCGCCGCCGTCGTGGACCGCGGCCGCACCGTCGCGCCCAACGAGTACGCGATCGCGTTGTCCCCGACCGACCTCGCGACGGTCAAGGAATGGGGCGAGGACGCGCTGCTCCACGAGCTGTCCGACTCGCTGCGCACGCACGCGGAGCGCCAGCGCTACAGCTTCGTCGGCGGGGTCGAGGTCAGCCTCGGCGCGGACGAGACCCTCGCGACCGGCCGCTACGCCGTGGTCTCCCGCACCACGCGCGGCCCCGTCGCCCCGGCGACCACCTCGAACCCGAACTCCCGGCACCCGCTGCTCGACATCGACGGCACCCGCTACTACCTCACCGGCGAGGCGACGGTCCTGGGCCGCGGCTCCGAGTCGGACATCGTGGTGGACGACACGGGCGTGAGCCGCCGGCACGTGCGCCTCGAGGTCACGTCGCACGGCACGATCCTCACGGACCTGGGCTCCACGAACGGCACGTTCGTCGAGGATCAGCGGGTCAGTGAGGCGACACTCCTGGACGGCAACGCCATCACCATCGGTCGGACCACCATGATGTATTGGGATCCGGTGGACGAGGGTGAGGACTACTGACGTGAGCCAGCTGTCGATCACCCTGCTCCGCATGGGCTTCCTGGTCCTGCTGTGGGCGATGGTGCTCTCCGCGATCGCGGTGCTCCGCGCGGACCTCTACGGCACGCGCATCACGTCGCGCGGCCGCGGGCGCGAGGCCCGTCCCGCCCCCGCGGAGAAGACGGCCGCGCCCTCGCGCGCCGGGACCGGCATCCGCACCGGCTCGATCTCGACCAAGGCACCGTCGAACGCGCACCTGTCCGTCACCGCCGGCCCGCTCAAGGGCACCACCATCCCGCTGGGCTCCGCCCCGGTCCTGGTGGGGCGCGCGAGCACCTGCACGCTGGTGATCGACGACGACTACTGCTCGGCCAAGCACTGCCGCGTCTACCTGGACGCCACGACGTGGATGGTCGAGGACCTGGGCTCCACCAACGGCACGTACCTGGGCAATCAGAAGGTCACGGACCCCGTCCCGTTCCGCGAGGGCGACGTCATCCGGATCGGCGCGACCGCCCTGGAGCTGCGCCGCTGATGTATCTGGGGATCCACTTCGCCGCCCGGTCCGACGTGGGCCTCGTGCGCGCGAACAACCAGGACTCGGGCTTCGCCGGCCCCCACCTCCTCGCCGTGGCCGACGGCATGGGCGGCGCCGCGGGCGGCGACATCGCCTCCTCCATCGCCATCGCGCGCCTGGCGGCGCTCGAGGGCGAGGCCCACGGCCCGGACGATGCGCTGGACGAGCTGAAGACGGCCATCTCCGACGCGCATGCCCAGATAGTCCAGCGGGCCCGCAACGATCCGGAGCTCTCGGGCCTGGGCACCACCGTCACCGCGCTGCTGCGCTCCGGCTCGACGCTGTCGATGGCGCACATCGGCGACTCCCGCGCCTACCTGCTGCGCGACGGCCAGATCGACCAGGTCACCACCGACCACTCGTTCGTCCAGCACCTGGTGGACACGGGGCGGCTGTCCGTCGCGGACGCGGAGAACCACCCCAAGCGCTCCATGCTGCTGCGTGTGCTCGGCGACATCGACGCCGACGTTCCGGTCGACATCTCCGTCCGCGAGACCCGCCCCGGCGACCGCTGGATGCTGTGCTCGGACGGCCTCTCGGGCGTGGTGAGCAAGGACACCCTGCGCAAGACCCTCCTCGAGGTCGAGGACCCAGCGGACTGCGCGGACGCGCTCGTGGGCCTCGCGCTCGCCGCCGGCGCGCCCGACAACGTGACCTGCGTGATCGGCGACATCGTCGACATCGACGCGGCCCCCGACGGCGTCGGCCCGCCCACCGGCTCCCAGATCGTCGGCTCGGCCGCTCGCGACCGCCGCAAGCCCTCGGCCGGAGGCGACACCGCCGCCGGCCGCGCGGCGAAGCTCGCGAACCGCGACGAGCCGGACGACGACGAGGAGCCTGCGCGAGACCTCTGGCAGCGCCTGCGTCCGTGGATCCTCCCGCTGGTGGTGCTGCTCGCCATCGCGGGCGCCGCCTGGGGCGGCTACGTCTGGTCGCAGCAGCAGTACTACGTGGGCGAGTCCGAGGGCTTCGTGGCGATCTACCAGGGCATCCCGGAGACCCTCGGCCCCGTCGAGCTCCACGAGCTCGTGGAGACGTCCGACCTGCGCCTCGAGGACCTGGCGCCGTACCAGCGTGAGCGCGTGCTCGACGCGATCCGCGTCGGCGAGCTCGACGAGGCTCGCGCCGTGGTCGGCTCGCTGGAGACCGGGACCTAGTGGCAACCGTCGCCGAGGTCACGGTCCGCACCGGGCGCCGGGCCGAGCTGGGCCTGCTCGCCCTCACCGTCCTCATCGCCGTCGCCGCGCGCGGGCTGGTCGACTATCACGCCGACTACCTGGTCATCTCCGACATGCTCGTCTACACGGGCGCGTGGGTGGCCGTGGCCCTGGCGATCCACCTCGCGCTCCGCCGGTGGGCGCCGTTCGCGGACCCCGTGCTCGTGCCCGCGGTGCTCACCATCAACGGCATCGGCCTCGCGATGATCCGGCGCATCGACTTCGCGTACGCCGCGCGCGGCCGCGAGACGGACTTCGGGCAGGTGCAGGCCGTCTGGACCCTCCTGGGCATCAGCCTCGCGATCCTGGTGATCCTGCTGCTGCGCGACTACAAGCTCCTGCGCCGCTTCACCTACACCGCGGGCGTGCTCGGACTGGTCGGTCTGCTCCTGCCCCTGCTGCCCGGGATCGGCACCCAGATCAACGGCGCGCGCATCTGGATCAACGTCTTCGGCAAGTCGCTGCAGCCGGGCGAGTTCGCCAAGATCGCCTTCGTCGTCTTCTTCGCCGGTTACCTGGTCTCGAACCGCGACACGCTCGCGCTCGCCGGACCCAAGGTGCTCGGCATGCGCTTCCCGCGCCCCCGCGACCTCGGGCCCCTCGCGCTGGTCTGGGTCGCGGCGATGCTGGTGCAGATCTACGAGCGGGACCTGGGCACGTCGCTGCTCCTGTTCGGCATCTTCGTCGCGATGCTCTATGTCGCCACCGAGCAGCTCAGCTGGGTGCTCACGGGCATGGCCATGTTCACGGTCGGCGCCGTGGCCGCCGGAGCCTTCTTCAGCCACGTGGGCGCGCGCTACACGGCCTGGCTCCACGCCCTCGACCCCGAGGTCTACCGGTCGGGCCAGTCCGAGCAGCTGGTCCGCGGGCTCTTCGGCATGGCGTCCGGCGGGCTGTTCGGCACCGGTCTGGGCGAGGGGAGACCCGACCTGGTCCCGTACGCGGAGTCCGACTTCATCGTCGCCTCGATCGGGGAGGAGCTGGGGCTGACCGGGCTGCTCGCGATCCTCACCCTCTACATCGTGATCGTCCAGCGCGCGATGCGCACCGCGATCGGCATCCGCCACGGCTTCGGCAAGCTGCTGTCCGCCGGCCTGGGCTTCGCGATCGGCCTCCAGGTGTTCATCGTCGTGGGCGGCGTCACCCGCGTCATCCCGCTCACCGGTCTCACCACGCCGTTCCTCGCGTACGGCGGCAGCTCGATGCTCGCCAACTGGATCGTCATCGGGCTGCTCCTGCGCATCTCCCATCAGGCGCGCCGGCCTGAGGAGTCGAGCGCATGAACGAGCCGGTCCGTCGCATCTCGGTGGTGGTGCTCACGATGTTCCTGGCGCTCATGATCGCCGCGTCATACATCCAGGTGATCGCCGCGGGAGACCTCAACGCCGACGCCCGCAACGTCCGCACCCTGTACCGCGAGTACGGCACCTTCCGCGGCCCGATCGTGGTCGACGGGCAGTCGATCGTATGGTCCGCGCCGGTCGACGATCCCTTCAACTACCAGCGCACGTACGCCGACGGACCGCTGTACTCCGCCGTCACCGGCTACTACTCGATCGTCTACGGCCGCACGGGTATCGAGCAGTCCGAGAACGAGCTGCTGTCCGGCACGGCGGACGAGCTGTTCTGGACCCGGCTGGGCAACCTCGTGTCGGGCGAGACGCAGCGCGGCGCGAGCGTCGAGCTCACGCTGAGCGGCGCGGTCCAGCAGGCGGCGTTCGACGCGCTCGGCGACCAGATCGGGGCCGTGGTCGCGCTCGACCCGTCGACCGGCAAGGTCCTCGCGATGGTCACCAGCCCCACCTTCGACCCCGCGGACCTGGCCGGGCACACCACCTCGGTGGTCAACGAGAACTATCAGACCCTGCTGGGCACCCCGGACGGCCCCCTGGTGAACCGGGCGATCGCCGGCGACACCTATCCGCCGGGCTCGACCTTCAAGCTGGTCACCGCCGCCGCCGCGCTGGGCGCCGGCTACGACGCGGAGTCCGAGCTCTACGCCCCCGACGAGCTCGCCCTGCCCGGCACCAGCGTCACCATGGGCAACTACGGCGGGGCCTCGTGCTCGTCCACGGAGTCGATGACCCTGGCCGACGCGCTGCGCATCAGCTGCAACACCGCCTTCGGCAGCCTCGGGATGAAGCTCGGATGGTCGGTCATCGAGCGGCAGGCGGAGGCTTTCGGCTGGGGTGAGCAGCTCTCGATCCCGCTCGCCGTCACGCCGTCGCGTCTGCCCGACGACCCGGACCAGGCGCAGACGGCGATGTCCTCGATCGGCCAGTACGACGTGCGCGCCACCCCGCTCCAGATGGCGATGGTGGCGGCCGGCATCGCGAACGACGGCGAGCTCATGCGCCCCTACCTGGTCGAGACGGTCCGCGACGCGGACCTGCGGGTGGTGGAGACCACCGAGCCCGAGGTCATGTCCACGCCGATGACGGTCGCGGACGCGAACGAGCTGACCGCGATGATGGTGGGAGTGGTCGACGCGGGGTCGGGGACCAACGCCCAGATCTCCGGCGTCGAGGTCGCGGGCAAGACCGGCACCGCCGAGACGGGCAACGACCTCGATCCGCACGCCTGGTTCGTGGGCTTCGCCCCCGCCGACGACCCGGTGGTCGCGGTCGCGGTGGTGCTGGAGAACGGCGGCGGCAACACCGGCACCATCACCGGTGGGCGCCTCGCGGCACCCATCGCCAGGCAGGTCATCGAGGCGGCGCTGGCCGCGCAGGGAGGGAGCTGAGATGGCGATCCACGCCGGCACCACCCTGGGCGGACGCTACGTCCTGAGGTCGATGATCGCGGTCGGCGGCATGGGCGAGGTCTGGCGCGGGACCGATGCCGACCTGGACCGCGACGTGGCCGTCAAGGTGCTCAAGGACGGCGCCGCGGAGAACGAGACGTTCCTCAAGCGGTTCCGCAACGAGGCCAAGAACGCCGCCGGGCTCATCCACGCGAACATCGCGCAGGTCTACGACTTCGGCGAGCACGCCGGCACGCCGTACCTGGTGATGGAGATGGTCGAGGGGGAGCCCCTGTCGACCATGCTCGAGCGCGAGCGCACGCTCGACGAGGCCCGCCTGGTGGTCATCCTGCGGCACACCTGCCGCGGGCTCGCGGTCGCGCACGAGGCCGGCGTCATGCACCGCGACATCAAGCCCGGCAACCTCCTGGTGCAGGAGGGCGACCACGTCAAGATCACGGACTTCGGGGTCAGCCGCGGCACCGACCAGACCACCCTCACCGCGACGGGCATGGTCATGGGCACGGCGCAGTACCTCGCCCCGGAGCTCGCGCTCGGCAAGCCGGCGACCCCGCAGTCCGACCTCTACGCGATGGGGATCATCGCCTTCGAGGCCGTGGCCGGCAAGCGGCCCTTCACCGCCGCGAGCGCGGTCGACATCGCGATCGCCCAGGTGAACGAGCCAGTGCCGGCGCTGCCCGCGGGCGTGTCGCCGCAGCTCGCGGACCTCATCCTGCGGCTGCTGGAGAAGAACCCGCGCAAGCGCCCCGCGACGGCCCTCGAGCTCGACCGCCTGCTCGCCGACCTCGACCTCGCCCCGGGCGAGCGCGCCGCGCCGGCGACCCCCGCATCGTCCCCCACCCCGACCACCGCGCCGCGCCGGGCGATGCCCCCGTCGATCGCGCCCCGCGAGTTCCGTCCCCGCCCCGACGTCTCGCGCAGGAGGCCCGCACGATGACGTCTGAGACAATGTGCCGCAGCACGACAGGTAAGGAAGCTTCATGAACGACGATCCCAAGATCCTCGCTGGTCGATACGAGGTGGGCGACCTCATCGGCCGGGGCGGGATGGCCGAGGTCCACGTCGGCTACGACACGCGCCTGGGCCGCACCGTCGCGATCAAGATCCTGCGCGCCGACCTGGCCCGCGACCCGTCGTTCCAGACGCGGTTCCGCCGCGAGGCGCAGGCGGCCGCGGGGCTCAACCACCCGAGCATCGTCGCCGTGTACGACACCGGCGAGGACACCATCGTGGGGGCGTCGGGCCAGCCGCAGGCGGTGCCGTTCATCGTGATGGAGTACGTCGAGGGCCACACGGTCCGCGAGATCCTCAAGGGCGACGTCGCCGCCCCGATCGACGAGGCCGTCGAGATCACCGCGGGCGTGCTCGCCGCGCTCGACTACTCCCACCACGCGGGGCTGGTGCACCGCGACATCAAGCCCGCCAACATCATGCTGACGCCCACCGGCGCGGTGAAGGTCATGGACTTCGGCATCGCCCGCGCGCTCGCCGACGCCGGTCAGACGATGACCCAGACGCAGGCCGTGGTCGGCACCGCCCAGTACCTGTCGCCCGAGCAGGCCCGGGGCGAGCACGTCGACGCGCGCTCGGACCTGTACTCGACCGGCTGCGTGCTGTTCGAGCTGCTGACGGGTCGCCCGCCGTTCGTCGGCGACTCGCCGGTCTCCGTGGCCTACCAGCACGTGCGCGAGCCCGCCCCGCAGCCGTCCCAGTTCGCCTCGGACGTGCCCGCCGAGCTCGACAAGGTCGTGCTGCGCGCGCTGTCGAAGAACCGCGACGAGCGCTACTCCAGCGCCCAGGAGTTCCTCGCCGACCTCCGCGCGGTCATCGCGGGCGACGCGGTCGCGCCGTCCACCGGCGCGATCGCGCTCGGCTCCGCCGCCTTCGGCGCCGGGGTCGCGGGCGTCGCCGCGGCGGCCGCGGCCGGTGCGGGAGGCCCCGAGACCGGGGCCACCGAGATTATGCCCGAGCAGGCCGCCGGGACGGCCGTCATGGCCGGCGGGCCCTGGGCGAACGTCGCCCCCGGCTCCGTCCCCCCGGGGACGGGCAGCGTGCCGGTCACCGAGGAGGTCGACCCGGACGAGGCGCGTCGCAAGAAGATCATGCAGTGGTCGATCCTCGCGGCCGCGATCCTCGCGGCGGCGCTGCTGATCGGCGCCCTGTGGATGCTGACGCGCGGCGGACCGGCGGTCGAGCCGAGCCCGAGCGCGTCGGCGGTCGCGATCCCCGTGGTCGAGGGGCTGCCCGAGGACGAGGCGGTGGCGGCGCTCGAGGAGCTGGGCCTGGTCCCGACGGTGGAGACCGAGCCGTCGGACGACGTCGACAAGGACCTCGCGACGCGCACCGATCCGCCAGCGGGCCAGCAGCTCGCCGAGGGCGCGAGCATCGTCCTGTACATCTCCGCGGGCCCGGACGTGGTCACGGTCCCGGACGTCCGGAGCCTCACCGAGGAGCAGGCGATCAGCGAGCTCGAGGACGCGGGGCTGCGGGTCACCCGGACGGACACGACGGACGACGGCGGCATCGACGAGGGCCGCGCCGTCGAGACGAGCCCCGCCGCCGGCGAGGAGGTCGCGAACGACTCGACCGTCACGCTGTACCTCTCGAGCGGCAAGGTCGACCTGCCCGATCTCACGGGCATGAGCGAGTCCGACGCGCGCGCCGCCGTCACCGAGCTGGGCCTCATCCCGCAGGTGACCTACCAGGAGTTCGCGCAGGGCCCGTACGGCGAGGTCGAGTCGCAGTCGCCGTCGCCGAGCCGCGTGGACAACGGCACCACCGTCACGCTCACCGTCGGCACGCAGCCGTCGACCGTGGCGGTGCCCGACGTCACCGGCATGAGCGAGTCGAACGCGAAGTCGGAGATCCAGGGCGCCGGTCTCCAGGTGGGCGCGGTGTCGACCGACACGACCGACCCGCAGGTCGACAAGGCCGGCACGGTGAAGTCCACCAACCCCAAGGGCGGCACCCAGGTGACCCCCGACACCCTCGTGGACATCGTCATGTACTGCGACGTGCAGGCCGTGATCACCACGCCGGACCCGGCCGACCCCGCCAACACGACCACGGACTACGTCTGCCAGTAGCGGCCGTCACGGTTCCATCACGACGCGCCCCCGGGGGAATACCCCCGGGGGCGCCGGTGTCTATGCTGGCGTGATGATGCCTCAGGCGACCGTGGACGGGGTGAGGGAGTTCGTCGCGGCGAACCTCCCCGAGGTGCAGTGCGCCCTCGACGACCACGTCACCCAGGCGATGGGAGAGCTGCCCTCGGCCGGCGCGGACTATCGCAACCTGTGGGCGTCGATCGGCCAGCAGTACTCCGGCGGCAAGAACCTCCGCCCGTCGCTCACCCTGGCCGCCTACGCCGGCCTGGGAGGGGACGATGCGGAGGCCGTGGTCCCCGTCGCGGCCGCCATGGAGATGCTCCACACGGCGATGCTCGTCCACGACGACATCCTCGACGGAGACGAGGTACGCCGAGGCCGCCCCAACGTCGCCGGCACCCGCCGCCGCGCCCTGGAGGACAGCCGGCTCACGCCCGCCCAGGTGGACGCCCACGTCCTGTCCGCCGCGCTGCTCGGCGGCGACCTGGCCCTCGCATCGTCCTACGACCTGATCTCCCGGGCGAAGCTGCCCGCGCACCACCGCATCGCCTGCCTCGACCTGATCACGCGCGCCATCCGCACCACCATCGCGGGCGAGCTGCTGGACATGTACGGGGACATGACGGCCCCGAAGGACGCCAACAGCCTGCTGGTCGCCGAGCTCAAGACGGCGACCTACTCGTGCGTGGTCCCCCTCCTCGCGGGCGCCCAGCTCGCGGGCGGCGACCCCACGATGGTCGGGCACCTCGAGAAGCTCGGGGCGTCGCTGGGCCTGAGCTTCCAGCTGGTGGACGACGACCTGGGGGTGTTCGGCGACCCGGAGGTCACCGGCAAGTCCGTGCTGTCCGACCTGCGGTCCGGCAAGCGCACCGAGCTGCTGCGGCTGGGCTTCCAGCAGGCGGACGACGCGGGTCAGGCCCTGCTCGCCGCCGCCGTGGGCAACCCCGACCTCGACGAGGACTGGGCGGGCCGTGTGCGCGACGTGCTGATCGAGTGCGGCGCCCGCGACCGGGCGCTCAAGGTGGCGCGGCAGCACGCCCGCATGGCGCGCAGGATCGCCTACGAGCGGATCCCGGCGCCCCTGTCCGGCTACCTGATCGACCTCATCGACGAGATGGAGGGCCGCACGTCATGAGCCAGGCCCGGCGACGGGTCCACCTCGACAACGCGACCTCGCTCGCCCTCTACGACGAGGCCGCGCGCGCCGCCGCGGCGCAGGTGATCGCGCGCTACTCCACCTCCTTCGGGCTCGGCACGCGCCTGCTGGCGCGCGCCATGCGCCACCACATCGAGGCCGTCTACGCGATGGTGCGGGTCGCCGACGAGATCGTCGACACGTACCGGGGCGACGACGCGGGCGACCTGCTCGACGCCTTCGCGGACGAGGTGCACGCCGCCATGGAGCGCGGCTTCTCCGCCGACCTGGTCGCGCACGCCTTCGCGACCACGGCGCGCGAGGTCGGGATCGCGCGGGCGCAGACCGAGCCGTTCTTCGCGTCGATGCGGATGGACCTGGCGACGGCGGAGCACGACGCGGAGTCGCTCGCGACGTACATCTACGGCTCCGCCGAGGTCGTGGGGGAGATGTGCCTCGCCGTGTTCGTCAACACCGGCCACGGTCCCCGGCCCCTCGAGCCGCGGGTGAGCGAGGGCGCGCGACGGCTCGGCGCCGCGTATCAGAAGGTGAACTTCCTGCGGGATCTGGGCTCCGACGTGGAGCAGCTGGGCCGCGCCTACTTCCCCGGCGTGACGGCGGAATCCCTGACGGACGCCCGGCTCGCCGAGCTCGTGGCCGACTGCCGGGCGGACATGGATGCGGCCCGCGCGTGCCTGCCCGACCTGCCCCGGCGCGCGCGCGTCGCGGTCGCGACCACCCTCGACATCTACGACCGCCTGCTCGCGCAGATCGCCTCCACGCCTGCGGCGGAACTGGCTGGACGGAGGATCCGGGTGGCGAACCCGGTGAAGCTCGGCCTCGCCGCACGGAACGTGGTGCCCTTCGGGTCGGCGGCGGGGGCGCGGGCGTGAGCGGCGCGCGGACGGGAGCGCCCCGCATCGTCGTGATCGGCGGGGGAGTCGCGGGCCTGGCGACCGCGGGCCTGCTCGCGCGCGGGGGCGCGCAGGTGACCCTGCTCGAGCGCAACGCGACGCTCGGCGGCCGCTCGGGGCGCCTCACGGTCGCCGGCCACACGTTCGACACCGGCCCCTCGTGGTACCTCATGCCCGAGGCCTTCGAGCAGTGGTTCGCGCTCATGGGCCGCCGCGTCGAGGACCACCTCGACCTCATCGACCTCGACCCGCGCTACCGGGTGTTCTTCGAGGGCGAGGATCCGTGGGGCGCGGCCGAGAGCCTCGACGTGTCCGCCGACCCCGAGTCCAACTGGGAGACCTTCGAGGAGCTCAGCCCCGGCGACGGCGCCGCCATGCGCAGGTATGCGGAGGATGCGGGCGAGCTCTACCGGATCGCGCTCGACCGCTTCCTCTACACGACCTTCGCCAGGCCCCTCGGGGTGGTCGACCGCGACGTGCTGCGGCGGCTCCCCCGGCTCGCCTCGCTGCTGACCCGGTCGCTCGGCGCGCGCATCGCCGCGAAGGTGCGCGACCCGCGGCTGCGGCAGATCCTGGGCTTCCACGCGGTGTTCCTCGGCTCGTCGCCGTCGCGCGCGCCATCGCTGTTCTCGCTCATGAGCCACCTCGACCTCACCGACGGCGTCCGCTACCCGCGGGGCGGCATGTACGCGGTGATCGAGGCGCTGGCGGCGATCGCCCGGGAGGAGGGCGCCGCGGTGCGCACCTCCTCGCCCGTGGCGCGGATCGTGGTGGACGATGCGGGATTCGCCTCCGGCGTCGAGCTCGCCTCCGGCGAGCTGGTGCCCGCCGACGCGGTGGTCTCCGCGGCGGATCTCCATCACACGGAGACCGCCCTGGTGCCCGAGGAGTGGCGCACGCATCCCGAGCGGTCGTGGCGGCGGCGCGAGCCCGGCGTCAGCGCGCTGCTCGCGATGGTCGAGGTGGACGGCAAGGTGGACGAGCTCGCGCACCACAGCCTGTTCTTCACGGGCGACTGGGACGCCAACTTCGAGGCGATCCTCGGGAGGCGGCTGCCGCCCGTGCCGGCCTCCGTCTACGTCTCCCGGGTGGGCGCGACCGATCCGTCCGTGTCTGCGGAGGGCAAGGACTCGCTGTTCCTCCTGGTCCCGTTCCCCGCGGATCCGTCGCTGGGATCCACGGCCGAGTCCCGGGCGGAGCTGATGGGGGTGGCCCGCCGCTACCTCGCGCAGATCGGGGCCTGGGCCGGGATCGAGGACCTGCCCGGCCGGTCGACCGTGCTGAAGGTCACCACCCCCGCCGACTTCGCCGAGGGGCTCGGCGCCTGGCAGGGCGGCGCCCTCGGGCTCGAGCACACGCTGCTCCAGTCGGCGATGTTCCGCCCCGCGAACGTGTCCTCCAAGGTCGCGAACCTGCTGTACGCGGGCGCGTCCACCGTCCCCGGCATCGGCGTCCCGCTGTGCCTCATCTCCGCGGAGCTGGTCGCCAAGCGCCTGCTCGGCGCCGTCGACGTCGGGCCGCTCCCCACGCCCGCGCCCGAGGGCTTCCTGAGCCTCTCGAAGGATCAGGGCGTGCTCGGCAACCTGGCCCGACGGGCCGGATCCTGCCAGCTGCGCGAGGCGCGCGGCGAATGAGCCAGTTCGCCTACCTGGCCGCGTTGGTCGTGTCGATCGGCGGCCTGGCCGTGCTGGACCTCCGGTACCGGATCGCGCTCTTCGACCAGCCGCGACGCACGCTGCTGACGGTCGGGCTCGCCGCGGCCGCCTTCCTCGCCTGGGACGCCGCCGGCGTGGGCCTGGGCATCTTCTTCATCGGCGGCGCGCCCTACCTGACGGGCGTGGTGCTCGCGCCCGAGGTGCCGCTCGAGGAGCTGTTCTTCCTGATCCTGCTTGTGTACCAGACGCTGCTGCTGTGGCGCTGGCTCGACCGGCGCGCGCGGGCGGCGACGCGCGAGGGCGCGTCATGACGTACGTGCTGCTCTCCCTGGGCGTGCTCGCCCTGATCGGCGCGGTCACCGTGCCGACCCTGCGCCGCATGCCGCAGCGGCCGCTCCTGCTCACCGGCGCCGTGCTGATCGTGATGACCGCGATCTTCGACAACGTGATCGTCGGCCTGGACATCGTCGGCTACGACCCGGCGCGGATCTCCGGCATCCGCGTGGGGAAGGCGCCTCTCGAGGACTTCTCGTACACACTGGGAGCCGTGATGATGGTGCCCGCGCTCTGGACCTGGCTGGGCCCGCGCCACCCGCACCCCTCCACCCCAGCGCCGACCTCGACCCCCGACCCCTCCCGTCGGGACACTCAGTCCTCATGAATCGCCGGATCCTCGCCCCCCGGGACACTCAGTCCTCATGAGCACCCTCGCCAGCATCGTCAAGGCCTCGAGGCCCGTCTCCTGGATCAACACCGCCTTCCCGTTCGCCGCCGGCTACCTCATGGTGACCCGCGAGATCGATGCGGTGCTGGTCGTCGGCACGCTGTTCTTCCTGATCCCCTACAACCTGCTGATGTACGGGATCAACGACGTCTTCGACTACGAGTCCGACCTGGCCAACCCGCGCAAGGGCGGCATCGAGGGCGACGTGATCCGCGACCGCGAGCGCGCGCGGTCCGTCCACCGCGCCATCCTGTGGGCGTGCGCCGTCACGGTGCTCCCGCCGATGGTGTGGCTCCTGCTCCAGGGCGGCGTCGCGGCAGCCGTCACCCTGGTGCTGGTGGTCTTCGGCGTGATCGCGTACTCGGCCCCCGGGCTGCGGTTCAAGGAGAAGCCGTTCCTCGACTCCCTCACCTCGGCGCTGCACTTCTGCGGGCCGCTGCTCTACGCGCTGGTGATCGCGGGCGCGAGCCTGACCGCGCCCGACACCTGGCCCATCTGGGTGGCGTTCATCCTGTGGGGCATGGCCAGCCACGCCTTCGGCGCGGTGCAGGACGTGCGCGCGGACCGCGAGGGCGGCATCGGCTCGGTCGCCACGGTCATCGGTGCCCGCGCGACGGTGTGGTTCGCGCTCGCCCTGTACGCCGCATCGTCCCTGTTGCTGCTCCTGCTGCCGTGGCCCGGGACGCTCGCGGCCGTGCTGCCCCTCGCCTACGTGGCGTCCGTGGCGCGCTTCACGCGCGTCACCGACGCCACCTGCGAGGACGCGAACCGCGGCTGGCGCACCTTCCTCTGGCTCAACCAGCCCGTGGGCTTCGCGGTGACGATGCTGCTGATCGTCGCGTGGAACGGCTGGCTCTAGCCCGCGAGGCTACGTGCGGATGAGCGGGCTCAGCCCCGCCGACCGCCCCTCCGGGTCCGGCATCCCGCACACCTCGAGCCAGTTGGCTAGCAGGCGGTGGCCGCCCTCGGTGAGCACCGACTCCGGGTGGAACTGCACCCCGTGCAGCGGCAGCTCCCTGTGCTGCAGGCCCATGATGATGCCGTTGGCGGTGGTCGCGGTGACCGCGAGCTCGTCGGGCACGGTCGGGTTCTCGACGGCGAGCGAGTGGTACCGCGTGGCGGTGAACGGTGACGGCAGGCCGTCCATCACCGAGGCGTCCTCGTGCGTCACCAGCGAGGTCTTGCCGTGCATGAGCTCCGGGGCGTGCGACACGACCCCCCCGAACACCTCGGCGAGCGCCTGATGGCCCAGGCAGATCCCGAGCATCGGGATCCCCGCCGCCGCGCACTCGCGGATCACGTCCATCGAGGAGCCCGCCTCGGCCGGCGTGCCCGGGCCGGGGGAGATGAGGACCCCGTCGTAGGAGGCGACGTCGCCGGCGTCCGCCACCGCATCGTTCCTCACGACCACGGTCTCCGCGCCCATCTGGCGCAGGTAGCCCACGATCGTGTAGACGAACGAGTCGTAGTTGTCGACCACCAGGATCCTGGTCATGGTCCGGCCTCCACATTCTGATCCTGGATGTCGAACGTGACGGACACCCAGGGGAACACCCATTGGAACAGGGCGGCCACGAGGGCCGCGATCAGCAGCATCAGCATCAGCACCCGCACCCACGCGGGACCGGGCATGACGCGCCAGAGCCAGGGGAAGATCACGGCTGCTCCACCTCCTCGACGATCTCCGGAGGGACGGCGTCGCCCACCGGCGCCCAGTACTCGAGCTCGCCGTGCACGATGTAGCGCTCCGCCGCCGAGTACATCGGGTGGCAGGTGGTGAGCGTGATGTAGCGTCCGTCGGCCTCGCCGCCGATCACGTACGGGTTCGGTGCGATCACCTCCACCTGCGTGGGCAGCACGATCAGGTGATCGGTGACGCGGTACACGTACCAGGTGTCCTCGGTCTGGATGACGAGCGCGTCGCCCTCCTGCAGCTCAGCGATGCGGTTGAACGGCTTGCCGTAGGTGGTGCGGTGCGCGGAGACGGCGAAGTTGCCGAACGCGCCCGGCATCCCCGTGTCCTCGTAGTGCCCGATCCCGAGCACGTCGAGGATCTCGCGGCGCGTGGTGCCCTCGGAGATCGGCTTCACGTAGTCGGTGCCCCAGCGCGGCACGTACATGGTCGCGAAGGTGGTGCCGAACTCGGGCTCCTCCATCACGGGCGCGGTCTCCGCGGACAGCATCTGGCCGGGTCCCAGCACCTCGGGCCCCTCCTCGGGCGCGCTGGTGGCCGCCGTGATCGGGCTGCTGTCCGGCGTGTACGCCCAGTCGAGCCCGTCGAGGACCTCCTGCTGCTCCCGGTCCGCGATCACGTCCGTGTAGAACAGCTGCCACACGACGTAGAGGCCGATCACCGCGCCCGCGATGATCAGGAGCTCGCCTACCAGGGCGAGCGTGTGGTCGAACGCGCGCGAGCCCCGTCGCCGCGGGGACGCGGGCGGGGACGATGCGGGGGCCTCGGTCGACATGGTGGGTCCAGCGTACGGGAGGGCCGCCGGGCCGGGAATCCCGATCCCGGCCGCCACTCGGTACCCTTGAGGGCAGACATCGACGCCCGCACCGGCGGGCCCGCAGTGCAACGGAGTGAAAGTGGCCGTCTCGAAGAAGCGCGACACCAAGGCGTACAAGGTCCCCCGCAACCTGGGCAAGCCCAAGTCGGACAACCCCAAGTGGCTGCTGCCGGTCGCGCTGACGGCGCTGGCGCTGGGCCCGGTGTGGATCGTCGTCTACTACGTGTCCAAGGCGCAGTACCCCATCCCCGGCATCTACGACTGGAACCTCGGCGTGGGCTTCGTGTTCATGGCCACGGGCATGGTGCTGCTGACCCGCTGGAAGTAGGAATCACACCCGTGTAGTTCTCCACAGGGTCATCCCCAGCGGTGGAGAAGTACACGGGTGTAGTTCTCCACCGCTGTGCACAACGGTGGGGATAACTACACCGGTGTCATTCACACCTGTGGAGCACGGTGGGGACGATGCTGCGGCGGGCCATCGCGCCCGAGCCGCACCCGCATCGTCCGACCGCTTCAGCCACGCCCCTTCCGCGCGAAATGGCGGATCGGTGCCCAAAACTGATCGGTTTCGGGCACTGATCCGCCATTTCGGGGGAAGTGCGGGCGCGCGGGAGGTGCGGGGGCGCGGCGGGACGATGCGGGGCGCAGGGGCCGCGCCCGGCGGTCAGCGCGAGCGCGCCGGCTTGCGCTCGACCCAGCGCAGCATCGCCAGCATCGTGAGCGCGCCGCCGACGGCTCCGCCGAGGTGGCCTTCCCACGAGATGCCGGGCACCACGAACCCGAGCACCAGCCACAGGCCGGCGGTGGTGATGAGCGAGCGGTAGTCCAGCCTCAGCTTGAACAGCACCACCGCGTAGCCGGCGATGAGGCCGAAGATCGCGCCCGAGGCGCCACCATGGATCCCGCCGCCCGAGATCAGCATCACGGATGCGGAGCCGCCGATCATCGACGCGAAGTACAGCCCCGCATACCGGAGCCGGCCCATCAGCGGCTCGAGCTGGGTGCCGAACTGGAACAGCACCAGCATGTTCATGCCCAGGTGCAGGAGCCCGAAGTGCAGGAAGCCCGAGCTGATCCACCGGTACCACTCGTCGCCGCCGCCCAGGATGAACTCCTGGTAGACGGTGGGATTGGGGATCAGCGCCCAGTCGACGCGCCACTGCCCGGTACCCAGCACGTAGGTCCCGTACAGGTAGGCGATCACGTTGAGCGCGATGAGCCCGTACGTCACGTACGGCGTGCCGAACTGGGACGTGAAGCCGAGTCGGTTCACCAGCGGTCGCGCCTGCGCCTTGGCCTCCTGCACGCAGTCGACGCACTGGATCCCGACCGAGGCCGGGCGCTGGCACTCGGGGCACGTCGGCCGTCCGCAGCGCTGGCAGCGCACGTAGGAGACGCGGTCCGGGTGCCGCGGGCAGATGGGCGCCGCGGCCCCGGGCTGCTGCGTCATGCGGTGCTTACTCCGCGATGGTGATGCCGGTGATCATGACGTCCTCGAGGGGACGATCCCGGCCGTCGGTCGCGGCGGTCGCGATCGCGTCGACCACGGCCTTGGAGGCGTCGTCGGCCACCTTGCCGAAGATGGTGTGCTTGCCGTTGAGCCACGCCGGCTTGTCCACCGTGATGAAGAACTGCGACCCGTTGGTGCCCGCGGGCTGACCGGTGATGGGGTTGCGGCGCTGACCGGCGTTGGCCATCGCGAGCAGGTAGGGCTCGCTGAAGGTCAGCTCGGGGTGGATCTCGTCGTCGAAGGTGTAGCCCGGGCCGCCGGTGCCGGTGCCGAGCGGGCAGCCGCCCTGGATCATGAAGCCCTCGATGACACGGTGGAACACCAGGCCGTCGTAGAACGGGTCGTTCGACGCCTCGCCGGTCTGCGGGTTCTTCCACTGCTTCTCGCCGGTGGCGAGGCCCACGAAGTTCTTGACGGTCGCGGGGGCGTGGTTCGGGTACAGCTCGATGGCGATGTCGCCTGCGGTGGTCTGGAGAGTTGCGATCATGGGCGCCATTGTTTCACGACCCTCGCCAGCAGGGGGGATGTGGTGGCACGATGGATGGAAGGTTGGACGTCGTTCACGCGTTGTTCAGCATTACCAGGCTTGTCCCCACCGACGATGAGGAGCGCAGCATGAAGAAGAACCCGGCCGAGAGCTTCGACGCGGACAAGGCGCGCGAGCAGGCTGCCGAGGCGGCGAAGGCGGCGCGGGAGGCGGCCAAGGAGGCCTCCATCGCGGCACGCAAGGCGGCGAAGCGCGCGAAGGAGTGGGCCGAGCCGCAGGTCGAGAACGCGAAGGACTGGGCCGGTCCGCGCTACGAGCAGGCCAAGGCGTGGGCGGGCCCGCAGTATGAGCACGCGAAGGAGTGGGCCGCGCCGCGCGTCGACGCCGCGTACCACGCCGGTGCGCGCAAGGTGAGGCCGTACGCCCACAAGGCGGGCGACAAGGCCTCGGAGTGGACGGACGTCGCGCACGCCGCGATCGTCGGCGCCGCCATCCCTGCCGTGCTCGCCGCGATCGACGAGGCCGCCAAGGACAAGGAGAAGAAGTCGGGCGGGTGGGGCAAGGTGCTCATCCCGATCGCGCTGGCCGCCGCCGCAGGCGCCGCCGTGGTCGTGTGGGCGCGTCGCGACCCGGGCCGCGACACCTGGGCCGGCGAGGACGAGGAGTGGCAGTTCGCGGGCGAGGACGACCTGAAGGACCAGGTCCGTCGCAACGTGAACAAGGCCGTCGACGCCGCCGCCGACGCCGCGCGCAAGGCGGCCGACGCCGCGACCGCCGCGACCGCGGCGCTGTCCGAGAAGGCCGGTCCGACCGTGGACAAGGTCCGCGAGGCCGCCGGTCCCGCCGCCGAGGCGATCAAGGACACCGTGGTCGACGAGGCGAAGAAGGTCGCCGAGGTCGCCGGTCCCGCGCTGACCAAGGTGAAGGACACCGCGGTGACCGAGGCCAAGAAGGTCAAGGACGCCGCCGACGAGGCCCGCGCCCGCGCGACCGACGAGGTGGTCTCCACCATCGACGACGCCGAGGACGTGTGGGAGGACGAGGGCGGCACCGGTGACGACGGCCTCACCGCCGTCGAGCGCAAGTCCTCCAAGAAGTAGCGTCCCGAGGACGCCTACGCGAGAGGGGCCCCGCCTGAAGGCGGGGCCCCTCTCGCGTTCGCCGGCGGGTCGCCGCGATGAGCTTCAGCGCGCCGGCGTGGTGACCACGAGCACGGCGGAGGCGTCGCCGCCCAGGGCGAGGTACCCGTGCGGGGCGTCGCTCACCCACTCGAGCACGTCGCCGGGACCCGCCTCGCCCTCCTCGCCGTCGCGCCCTGCCCGGATCCTGCCGCGGGTGACCAGCAGCACCTCGGTGACTCCCGCCCCGTGCGCACCCGAGGCGTGCGGCTGCCCCGCGCGCAGGTCGAGCCGGTAGGTCTCGACGGTGCCGAGCGCATCCGCGGTGACGTCGAGCAGCAGCGCCGCGATCCCCGGCGACTCGACCATCGCGCCGCGCTGCTGCGCGAGCAGGGCGGCGAGCGGGAGCCCGAGCGCGCCCGCGAGCGCGTACAGGGTGGCGAGGGTGGGGTTGCGCACGCCGTTTTCGATCTCGGACAGCGAGCCCTTGCCGATCGCGGCCTCCGCGGCCAGAGTCCCGAGCGACAGCCCTCGCTCCACGCGCGCCTCGCGCACCCGTGCGCCGACCACCGCGGCGAACGCCTCCGAGTCCATGCGTCGAGCCTAACGCGACGGTTCTGTTTGCAGAACAATCGGGCTAAGGTTCCGTTCATGGAACATGGGGATGCGCAGGCGATCGCGGTGGGCGGGGTCACCGCCCTCGTCGGGTTCACGTCGTCGGTGGCCGTGGTCATCGCGGGGCTCGGAGCGTCCGGGGCGACCCCGGCGCAGGCCTCCTCGGGCATCGCCGCGCTCTGCCTCACGGTGGGGGTCGGCACGATGCTCCTCGCCTGGCGCCACCGGACGCCGCTGACGCTCGCGTGGTCGACCCCGGGCGCGGCGCTGCTCGCCACCCAGGGCGCGCCGAGCTGGCCCGAGGCCGTGGCCGCCTTCGCGCTCACCGGCGTGCTGATCCTCGCCACGGGCGTCTGGGCCCGGCTCGGACGCCTCGTGGCCGCGATCCCGGTGTCGCTCGCGCAGGCCATGCTCGCCGGCGTGCTGGTGCCGCTGTGCCTCGCCCCCGTGATGGAGCTCGCCGCCGCGCCGGCGGTGATCGCGCCGGTGGTGATCCTGTGGCTGGTCCTGCAGCGCTGGGCTCCCCGCTGGTCGACCCCGGCGGCCTTCGCACTCGCGCTGGCGATCATCGTCGCCCTGGCGCGATCCGATCTCACCGGCGCCCTCACCCTGCCCCGCCTCGCGCTGGCCTCCCCCTCACCCACCTGGGCCGCGGTCGGCCTCGCGGTGCCGCTCGCGGTGGTGACGATGGCGTCCCAGAACGTGCCGGGCGTCGCCGTCCTGAAGGGCGCGGGCTACCGCGTGCCCTGGAGGGGGACGATGCTCGTCACCGGTGCCGCCACCGTCGCCGGTGCCGCGGCGGGCGGCCATGCGGTGAACCTCGCCGCGATCACCGCCGCCCTGCCCGCCTCGCCCGAGGCGCACTCGGACCCCCGGCGGCGCTGGATCGCCGCCGCCTCCGCCGGAGCGGCCTACGTGCTGCTGGCCGGCGCGGGCGCCACGCTGGTCGCGTTGGCGGACGCGGGCCCCGAGGGCCTGCTCCCCGCCGTCGCGGGGCTCGCCCTGCTCCCGACCCTCGCGTCCTCGCTCGCGGGAGCCTTCCACGAGGCGGCCGGCCGCACGCCTGCGGCCGCGACCTTCGCCATGGCGGCGAGCGGCGTCGCGATCGGCGGGATCGGCGCGGCGTTCTGGGCGCTGGTCGTCGGGCTGGCGACCCGATGGTGGCTCGGCCGGCGGCGCCAGGGACGTGAGGCTTGACCTTGCCGTGGACTGGAATGTCTACTCTCGTGTCATGGAGATCATGACCCACGTTCCCGGCACCATCGTCGAGCTCGCCGTCAGCGGGATGACCTGCACCGGCTGCTCCTCCTCGATCGAGCAGGCGCTCACGGCGCTGCCCGGCGTCCGCTCCGCCTCGGTCGACCACACCACCGGCCGCGCCGTGGTGCTGCTCGTGGGTGGCGTGTCCGCGGAGGACTTCGCCTTCGACGCCGACGCGGCGATCCACGACGCGGGCTACACCCTCGAGAGTGCGGCCGCCCGTCCGGAGCGCGCCGGCGGCGGCGGCTGCGGAGGCGGCGGCGCGTGCGGCTGCGGCGGCGCCGAGGCCAAGGCCCCCGAGCCGGTCCAGGCGGTCGCGTCCGAGGGTGACGGCTGCTGCGGGGGCGGCGGCTGCTGCTGACCGCCGCGGGCAGCCTCCCGAGGCCCGCTACGCGGGCGGGGTGAGCAGCGCGACCGCGACCACGCCGCCGGTGACCCCGCCGGCGCCGGCCTCGAAGCGCACCTCGATCCCCTCCGCCGGGACGTCCACCTCGTACACCGCCTCGGTGACGTCACCGTAGAGCGGGAGCGCCCGCATGCCGGTCGTGGCCGGGGTCGCGACCCTGCCGCCCAGCCGGACCACCGCATCGTCCGATCCCACGGGCACGCCCGCGAGGGTGCGGATCCGCACCAGGTGCGGGCCCGCGACCTTCGGCTTCACCACATAGGAGAACCAGTCCTCCGCGAGCCGCCAGCTGCGCGCGTTGGTCCATGCGATGCGCGAGGCCTGCGACGCGTAGGCGTGGTCCATTTCGGACTGCTGCTCGCCCGGTGCGACCACGTCGACCAGGTCGGCGTCCTCGAGCTCGTCGGCGTCGAGCTCGGCGAGCCGGTCGCGCACCTCGGACGCGGTCGCACCGACCGGCCAGTAGACGGTGCAGCGCTCGTCGTGGATCGCGTTGTAGGGCTCGAGGTCGAGGCTGACCTGCTCGGGAGCCTCGCCGTCGAGCCGCCAGGCTGACAGCGTGGCCGTCGCCCCCTCGGCCGCCGGGGTGAACGCCGCGGTCGGGTCGGCGTCCAGCACCGCCGGGGTGAGGGTCATGCGGCGCTTGGTTCCCAGCGCGATGTGAGGCGCGTCCGGGGCGGCCGCGACCTGGCCCTCCAGCGCATCGTCGCCGTCGCGGTGGGCGAGCACGAACGGCCCGTAGCGGAAGGACGCCCAGGGCGAGCCGTCGGGGAGGCGCTCGGCCGTCACCACCGGGCGCAGGGTGAGCACGATCCTCGACGTCCCCTCCCAGCGTCCGCCGAGCGCGACCTCGCGGTCGCCGCGCGCGACGGGATGCGCCTCGCCGTCGACCGTCACCTCGGCCCCGTCCGACCAGTCGGGGACCCGCAGGCGGACCACGCGGTCGTGCGGGGTCTCGGCCGTGATGTCGACCTCGACCCGCCAGGAGCGGGCGAGGTCCGCGCGGACCTCGATCGCGATGCCGTCCCAGTCGAGCCGCGCCGGCTCGTAGATCTCCACGCGCGGGCTGTCGCCGTCGCGGGAGAACAGGAACCGGTCGTAGCGCGAGTGGCCCTCGAGCCCGCTGCCCACGCAGCACCACATGGACGCGCCGTGGCGCGAATACACGCGGTAGTGCGCCGGCCGCAGCGGGGAGAAGTAGACGAACCCGCCGTGGCCGGGGTGCTGCGCGGTGAGGGCATGGTTGACGATCGCACGCTCGGCGAAGTCCACCAGCGCCGGCTCGTCCGACTCCTGCCGCAGCAGGTCGGTCAGCTGCAGCATCCCGAAGGTGTTGCAGGACTCGGGACCGAGCGGGTCGAGCACCATCGCGCGGAAGTCCGCCTTCGGGTGGAAGTGCTCGCGCACGCCGTGGCCGCCGATCGAGACCGTGCGGTCGTTGACCACCTCGTCCCAGAACACCCGCGCGGCACCCCTCAGGTCCGGCGCGCCGGAGCGCGCGTACCCGACCACCTTGGGGACCTGCGTGTTGGCGTGCAGCCCGTCGAGGCGGTCCTCGCCCGCCAGCAGGGGATCGAGCAGCAGGCGATGCGACCAGCGCCGGCCCTCGGCCTCCAGGTCCTCGCGGCCGGTCAGCGCGGCGAGGCGGAAGAACGCATCGTTCATGCCGCCGAACTCGGCGGTGAGGATCGCCTCGATCTGCGCGTCGGTCAGGTGCGCGGCGATGCCCATCCACCAGTCGGCCCACGCGAGGGCCATCTCGAGCGCATCGTCCTGCCCGGCGGCCTCGAACGCGTCGATCAGCCCGTTGAGGACCTTGTGGAGGTTGTACATGGGCACCCAGCGGCCGTTGAGCGCGAACGGCTCCGCCTCGATCGTGCCGCCGCGCAGCTCCTCGCCCAGCGCGACGCCGCGCGGCACGCCTCCCAGGTAGCCGGTGCCCACCGCGTCCTGGCACTGCTGCAGCCCGTCGAGCATGGCGCGCAGGTTCGCCAGGATGTCCGCGCGGCCGGTCGCGGCGTAGAGGTGCGAGAGGGCGGAGACGTAGTGCCCGCCGATGTGCCCGTCGAGGCCGCGGGACTCCCAGTCGCCGTAGGGCTCGGCGACCGCGGGCAGCCCGGCCTCCCGGCGGTAGGGCGCGAGCAGCCGGTCGGGGTCGTGGGCGAGTGCCGTGGCGACGGAACGCTCGAGGGCGGCGAGCAGCGGTCCGCCGGTCAGCGCGATGGCCCCGGCGGGGAATCCGCGGGCCGGGGTCACGACAGTTCTACAACGTTGGAGAGACGTCATGCTCCGATGGTAGCCGCCGCGGCGCGCGGGCGTCACGGCCCGATCGCGCCCTGGTGGCGGCCGGGTGCCCGCGCGGGCCGGCTCTCGAGCACTCAGGCGCCACCACCGGGGTGGCGCCGGCCGGGACTGCGAAAGGCCCCCGCCGGCACGGCGAGGGCCCTCGAATGGTGGAGCCTGCGGGACTCGAACCCGCAACCCCCTGCTTGCAAAGCAGGTGCGCTACCAATTGCGCCAAGGCCCCGCGGTCAGGAACCGGGGTGATCACCGGACCGGGTACTGGACATCGTCCCATAGGTCGCGGTTGGAGTTCTCGGTGATCAACGCGTAGGCCACCGCGCCTGCCACGACGGCGGCTGCGAGAAGCACGATCTTCCTCATCGGATCACCTCGGTGGGCCCAGGAGGACTTGAACCTCCGACCTCTTCGTTATCAGCGAAGCGCTCTAACCGCCTGAGCTATGGGCCCCTCGCGGCGTCACCGCCGCGGCGCACAACTGTACCGCACCCCGAGCACGACTCAAAATCGCGCCCGGACGGCAGATCAGTCGTCCGTCAGGGTGACGTAGACGCCGCCCACGACGGACGAGACCACGTTGTAGAGGAACGCGCCGATCGCCGTCAGCGCGGTCAGCAGCACGACGTTCACCACGGCCACGAGCGTGGTCGCGCTCATCACCTTGTTGAACTCCATGAACTGCATGATGTTGATCTCCTGCTCGGTGGTGAAGAGCTTCACCACCCAGTCGTTGACCAGCGCGAAGGTGCCCATCGAGTTGAGCACGTTCCAGATCACGAACACCGAGACGACCAGCATGATGCCCGCCGCGATCGACAGCAGGAAGCCGAGCTTGAGCGCGGACCACGGGTCCACGCGCGACAGCAGCACGCGCGCCTTGCGGGGGCCGCCCTTGCTCGACGGCGTCGCCAGGTCGTCGCCGGCCTTGAAGCTCTCGGCCGCGCGCCCCGCGAGCCCCTTGATCTTCGCGGTGCCCGCGCCGAGCGCCGCGCCGGCGCCCGCGGCGACCCCGGGGTGGGTCTGCTGCGGGGACGATGCGGGGGCCACCGGCTGCGGGGACGATGCCGGGGTGAAGGCCGTGCCGGCCGGCGGGTACGCGGGGGTCGCCTGCGGGGCCGAGACCGGGGCCTGGCCGGAGACGGGCGCCTGGCCCGACACCGGGGTCTGGGTCGACGTGGGCACGGCGCCCGAGGTCGGCCGGAACGCGGTGCGCTGCGGGATCGACCCGGTGGTGGGGGCCGCGGCGGGCGACGAGACCGGCGCCTGCTGGGAGACCGGCGCCTGCTGGGACGCGGGGGCCTGCGCGGGCTGCTCCGTGCTGGTCGGCACCTGCTGGCTCACCGGCATGAAGGGGGAGCGTGCGGGCGTGCGCTGCTCGCCGGACTCGCCCGAGCGGGGCGTGTACAGACCCTTGCTCGCCGGGTTGGTGCGGTCGTCCGCGTTCATGAAGGCTCCCTGCTTCCTCCGCGCAGGCGCACGGATGATCAGGGTCAAGCGTAACGGAGCGCGCACATGCGGTCACCCGGGTCGCATGCACGGCACCTCCCGCAGGTCGGGCCCTCGCACTAGCGTGGTCGCATGACCGTCGACGCGCCGTCCGAGACCGCCGAGTCCCCCGTCCGCACCGCGCTCGCCGTCCTGCGGCGCATCCCCGGGACGCTCGCCGTCACCGGGATCGTGCTCGTCGTCGGAGCGCTCACCGGCGCGCTGTGGTCCTCCGCGCTCGAGTCCGGCCTGGTGGACCGCTGGGGCTGGGGCCTGGACGCGTTCGCCGAGGGCCAGTGGTACACCGTGCTGGTCGGCGCGGCGATCTCCCCCGAGCCCTGGATGTACGCGCTCATCCTCGCGACGTTCTGCGTCGGTGGCGGCTTCCTCGAGTACCGCTACGGCACGCTGCGCATGCTCGCGGCGGTGCTGGGCACCCATCTCGCCGCCGTGCTCGTGGTCGCGTTGATGTTCCTGATCCTCGAGCAGACCTCGCTCGACTGGGCGCAGGAGCTCGCCCGCGTGCGCGACGTCGGGCTCAGCAACGGCGGCTTCGGCGCCGTGGGCGCCATGACCGCGGGTATGCCGCTGCTGTGGCGGCGGCGCGTGCGCCTCATCGGCTCGCTCTACTGCGTCGCGATGATCCTCTACGCGGCGGAGATCTGGGACTTCACGCACGCGGCGGCCTTCTGGATCGGGATCCTGGCGGGCCCGTGGGTGGTCGGGCGCGCGCGGGAGCAGTTCGACTGGCGCTTCGGCCCGCAGGAGGTGCGGGACACCGCGGCGGTGCTGGTCGCCTTCGGCGCGCTTCACCAGCTGCTGATCCGCCTGTGGCCGGGGGAGGGCGGCATCCTGCGGTTCGGCGAGAACGCCGACGACCCGGCGCTGTCCACGCTCGCGCTCGTCGCCGCCTCCGTCCTGTCGCTCACCTTCGCCTACGCGCTGCACAACGGCCGGCGAGGAGCCTGGTGGTACGTCACCGTCGTCTCGGTGATCACCGCGCTGGCCGGGCCGTTCGCCGCCTCGAACCCGTCCGACTGGCTCGACATCGCGCTCGACGTGGTGCTCCTGGTGCTGCTGATCGGGTGGCGCCGCCACTTCCGCGTCACGGGCGACCGTCGCGGCAAGCTGCGGGTGTGGAAGCGCGGGCTCGTCACCCTCGCGGCGCTCATGACGTTCACGGTGGCCGCGATCATGGCGCTGAGCCACCAGATCACGCCGCAGCCGGACATCGGCGACGCGCTGGCCGAGGCGATCGTCCGCATCTTCGGCGGCACCACCGGCCTCGAGGGCGAGACGACCGCCGCGAAGGCGATCCTCGGGGGCATCGGCATCGTCTGGTTCATCGCCTTCGCGATCTTCGTCGCCGCGTTGCTGCTCACGTCGCGCCGACACGAGACCGACGGCTCGACCCGCGACCGCTTCATCGAGCTGCAGCGGACCACCACCGGCATGACCTCGATCGGCTACATGGCGCGCTGGGAGGGGATCGACCACTGGATCTCGGACGACGGCACCGCCGGGTTCGGGTTCAAGCAGGTGGGCAACACCGTGATCGTGCTGTCCGACCCCGCCGGCCACCCCGACGACCTCCGCCGCAACTACGCCGGGTTCGCCGAGTTCTGCCGCTCCCGCGGCTGGCGGCTCGGCTACTTCGCCGTGTCCGAGCGCGCCCGCTCCGAGCTGTCGGAGCAGGGCTGGAAGTCGCTCCAGGTGGCCGAGGACACCGTGGTGCGCCTGCCGGACCTCGCGTTCACCGGCAAGAAGTGGCAGGACGTGCGCTCCGCGATCAACCGCGCCAAGCGCGAGGGCGTGACCATGCGCGTGGTCCGCTACGCCGAGGCGCCCCGCGGGCTCAAGGACCAGATGGAGGCGATCTCCGCACAGTGGGCCGGCGACAAGTCGCTGCCGGAGATGGGCTTCACGCTCGGCGACCTGCCCCAGGCGGACGACCCGAACGTCGAGATGCACCTCGCGGTCGACGAGGACGGCACCGTCCACGGCATGACCAGCTGGATGCCGGTCTACCGGGAGGGCTTCGTGGTCGGCTGGACCATCGACATCATGAAGCGCCGCCTCGACGACGGCGTGATGAGCGGGGTCATGGAGTTCCTCATCGCGGAGAGCGCCGTCCAGTACAAGGAGGCCGGCTACGAGTTCATCTCGCTCTCCGCCGCGCCGCTGTCCTACTCGGGCGAGGTCGACAACTCGGTCGAGAAGCTCCTCGACATCCTCGCGGACAAGATGGAGCCGTACTACGGCTTCACCTCGCTCGAGCGCTTCAAGGCCAAGTTCAAGCCGGAGCACCGGCCGCTGTACCTCGCCTACCAGGACGAGGTCGGGCTGCCCGGCATCGCGCTCGGCATCCTGCGGGCCTACCTCCCGGACGCCACCGCGGCGGACCTGGTGAAGGCGGCGGTCAGCCGCCCGGACTGAGCGAGACCCGCCCGGCCCCGGCCCGCCCGACCCCGCATCGTCCGGCCCAGCCCAACCCAACCCAGCACCTGCCGGGACGCTCAGTACTGCCCAGGCCCGCGCATCGTCCGCCCCGGGACGGTCAGTACTGCCCGGAGGTCAGTGCCCCGCGCCCAGGTGCCCGGTCATGCGGCCGTGGAACTCGCGCGACGCATCGTTCAGGCCCACGATCTCCACCTCGGTGCCGTGCAGCGAGTACTTGTGCTCGACCGCGTCGAGCGCCGCGACCGTCGAGGCGTCCCACACGTGCGAGCCCGACATGTCGATGACGACCTTCTCCGGGTCGCCGGCGTAGTCGAACTGGCTGTAGAGGTCGTTCGAGCTCGCGAAGAACAGCTCGCCGCGCACGGTGTACCGGCGCACGCCGTCCTTCACCTCCCCGCCGACCACCTCGGCGAGGTGCGCGACGCGACGCGCGAACAGCACCGACGCGAGCACCACGCCCGCGACCACGCCGTACGCGAGGTTGTGGGTGAGGACCACGACGGCCACCGTCACCAGCATGACGGCGGTCTCCGACTTGGGCATCCGCTTCAACGTCGACACGCGGATCGAGTGCCAGTCGAACGTCGCCCAGGACACGTAGATCATCACGGCGACCAGCGCCGCCATGGGGATCATCGCGACCACGTCGCCGAGCAGCAGGATCAGCACCAGCAGGAACACGCCGGCCGCGAGCGTCGACAAGCGCGTGCGGGCGCCGCCGGCCTTCACGTTGATCATGGTCTGGCCGATCATCGCGCAGCCGCCCATGCCGCCGAACAGACCGGTGATGACGTTGGCCGCGCCCTGGCCCCACGCCTCGCGGGTCTTGTCGGAGTGGGTGTCCGTGATGTCGTCGACCAGCTTCGCGGTCATGAGCGACTCGAGCAGACCCACCAGCGCCAGGCCCAGCGCGTAGGGGAAGACGATCTGCAGGGTCTCGAACGAGACCGGCACGTCGGGGATGAACAGGCCGGGCAGGCCCTCGGGAAGGGCGCCCTCGTCGCCGACCGTCGGCACCGCGATCGCCGCGGTCACCGTCACCACGGTCAGCAGCACGATCGCGACCAGCGGCGCCGGGACCACCGCCGTCAGTCGCGGCCAGAACGCGATCACCGCGAGCCCGGCCGCGACCAGCGGGTACACGACCCACGGCACATCGGTCAGATGCGGCAGCTGCGCGAGGAAGATGAGGATCGCGAGGGAGTTGACGAATCCGACCATGACGGAGCGCGGGATGAACCGCATCAGCTTCGCGACCCCGAGCAGGCCGAAGGCGACCTGGATCAGGCCGCCGAGCACCACCGCGACGATGAGGTAGTCCAGGCCGTACTCGCGCGCCAGGGGCGCCACCACCAGCGCCACCGCGGCGGTCGCCGCCGAGATCATCGCCGGACGGCCGCCCAGGAACGCGATCGACACCGCCATGGTGAAGCTCGCGAACAGGCCCACGCGCGGATCCACGCCCGCGATGATCGAGAAGGAGATCGCCTCCGGGATCAGCGCGAGCGCCACCATCAGGCCCGAGACCAGCTCGGTGCGGAGCACGCGAGGACCGAAGCCCTCCGGCAGGCGCCAGGTGCGCGGCCGCCACAGGACGCCCCAGCGTCCGGTGGCCTCGGGAACGCCGGTGGGCGTGCGGGACTGGTCGGTCTCGGGCGACATGAGGACTCCGGTGGTGGGGGACTGCGGGACGTGCGGGAGCGCGCGACGGCGCCGCGAGCGTAAGGGGGAGGCCTGCATCGGCCGCGCCCAGGGTACCAAGCCCGCCTTGCGCGCCCACGGGAGCAGCGCATCGTCCGCGGCGGGACGATGCGCGGGCCCGGACGGCACGGAGGCCCGGCCACCTCGCGGTGACCGGGCCTCCGGATGCTCCGGGAGCGATCAGACCGTCACGGGCTCGACGCCGGTGCCGGGCTCGCCGGCCTCGACGGGCGCGCCCTCGGCGGCGAGGTTCGCCCGCAGCTTCGCACCCAGGTCGGCGTCGACATTGGTCCAGTACTGGATCGCGCGCTCGCGGATCTCGTCCGACTTCACCGCACCGACGTGGCCGGTGATCTGCTCGAGGATGTGGGCCTTGCCCGCGTCGTCGAACACCTCGCGGTACATGGTGCCGGCCTGACCGAAGTCGTCGTCCTCGGCGTGCAGCGTGGCGGCCGCGCGGACCAGCTCGCCGTCCGACTCCCAGTTCCCCGCGTCACCCGCACGCTCGGCGTCGGCGTGCGCGCCGCCCACCGAGTTGGGGGCGTAGACCGGGGTCGAGGCCGAGGCGAACGAGTAGCGCATCGCGCCGTCCTTCGCGTACGAGTGACCGTTCGCGTCCGCGGCGTGCGGCGAGTTCACGGGCAGGTCGGCGTGGTTGGTGCCCACGCGGTAGCGGTGCGCGTCGGCGTAGGAGAAGATGCGCGCCATCAGCATCTTGTCGGGCGAGGCGCCGATGCCGGGGACGAAGTTCGACGGGGCGAACGTCGCCTGCTCGATCTGCGCGAAGTAGTTCTCGGGGTTCTTGTTGAGCTCCATCACGCCCACCGGGATCAGCGGGTAGTCGCCGTGCGGCCACACCTTGGTGAGGTCGAACGGGTTGAAGCGGTAGGTCTTCGCGTCCTCGTAGGGCATGATCTGCACGAACAGGTCCCAGCGCGGGAAGTCGCCGGCCTCGATGTGCTCGTAGAGGTCGCGGATGTGGTGGTCGCCGTCCGAGCCCGCGAGCTGGCCGGCCTCCTCGATGGTGAGGCCGTGCACGCCCTGCTGGCTCTTGAAGTGGTACTTCACCCAGAAGCGCTCGCCCTCGGCGTTGATCCACTGGTAGGTGTGCGAGCCGTAGCCCTGCATCTCGCGCCACGAGCGGGGCAGGCCGCGCTCGCCCATGAGCCAGGTCACCTGGTGCGCCGACTCGGGCTGGAGCGTCCAGAAGTCCCACTGCATGTCGTTGTCGCGCATGTGCGAGCCCGGCAGGCGCTTCTGCGAGCGGATGAAGTCGGGGAACTTGATGCCGTCGCGGATGAAGAACACGGGGGTGTTGTTGCCCACGAGGTCGTAGTTGCCCTCGGTCGTGTAGAACTTCAGCGCGAAGCCGCGGGGGTCGCGCCACGTGTCGGGCGATCCGTGCTCGCCGGCCACCGAGGAGAAGCGTGCGAGCATCTCGGTCTGCACGCCGTCCTGGAACAGCGCCGCGCGGGTGTACTTCGCGATCTCCGGGTTGGTGGTGGTGAACGTGCCGAAGGCGCCGCCGCCCTTGGCGTGGACCACGCGCTCCGGGACGCGCTCACGGTTGAACTGCGCGAGCTTCTCGACCAGATAGTGGTCGGTCAGCGCGGTGACGCCGTTGTTGCCGACGGTCAGCGAGTGCTGGTCCGAGGCGACCGGTGCCCCGGAGTTGGTGGTGGTGAACTTCTCCGACATGGGAGCGCTCCTTAGCTTGCGGTAGGTGGCGGGGGACGTTCAGATGGCGGGCGACGGCTCGGGGGTGGCCTCACGTGCACGGGTGCACGCCTGGCACAGGCCCCAGAAGACGACCTCCGCCTCGACCACGGCGAAGCCGTGATCGACGCTGGGGGTGAGGCAGGGCGCGTGACCGACGACGCAGTCGACGTCGGCGATCACGCCGCAGCCGCGGCACACCACGTGGTGGTGGTTGTCGCCCACGCGCAGCTCGTAGCGCGCGGGGTGGTCGCCGGGCTCGATGCGGCGGGCGAGGCCGTGGTCCGCGAGGTCGTGGAGCACGTTGTAGACGGCCTGCTTCGAGGTGGTGGGCAGGACCCGGGCGACGGCGGAGTAGAGCTCGTCGGCCGAGCCGTGCGGGTGGCCCTCGAGCGCCTCGACCACGGCGACGCGGGGCTCGGTGACGCGCAGGGACGCCTCCCTGAGGAGGGCGCGCGCGTCGGTGGAGGACATGGGTGGAAGCCTATCCCCTTCTTTTGATTGATTCAAATGATGGCGTCCGGTCGCGCGACGATGCCCGGCGCACCAGGATGGAAGGCGGGGCGCCGGGCACCCGCCCGCCGCCGCATCGTCCCTGCAGATCGGTACCTGTCCAACGAACGGCGATGGCGCGTTGAACGTGACCTTGGACCCGCGCCGGGAGATACCCCGGGGGATATCGTCGTGCTCAGATCCCATACCCCAGGAGGCATCATGAAGCTGGTCGTCGTCGGCGGTGTCGCCGCCGGAGCATCCACCGCGGCACGGGCGCGTCGTCTCGACGAGTCCGCCGAGATCGTCGTCTTCGAGCGCGGCCACCACGTGTCGTTCGCGAACTGCGGCCTGCCGTACCACGTGGGAGAGGTCATCTCGGAGCGGTCGCGCCTGCTGCTGCAGACGCCCGAGAGCCTGCGGGAGTCGCTCAACATCGACGTGCGCATCGCCACCGAGGTGGTCGCGATCGACCGCAAGAAGAAGACGGTGACCGTCCGCGAGGTCGACTCCGGCAAGGAGTACACCGAGACCTACGACAAGCTCGCGCTGTGCATGGGCGCGGAGGCCGTCCGCCCGCCGCTGCCCGGCATCGACCACCCCGCGGTCGAGGTCCTGCGCCGGATCGGCGACATGGACCGCATCAAGCACCGCCTCGACACCGCGGTCGCCGCCCAGAAGAACGGCAAGCGCGGCACCGTGACCGCGGTCGTGGTGGGCGCCGGCTACATCGGCCTCGAGATGGCGGAGAACCTCCACCACCGCGGCGTGCGCGTCGAGGTGGTCGAGCTCTCCGATCAGATCCTGCCGCCCGTCGACCACGAGATCGCGACCCCCGTCGAGCAGCACCTGCGCATGCGGGGCATCGGCCTGCACCTCTCGACCGCAGCGGCGGCCTTCCAGCCGCTGTCGGACAAGGACGGCGACGAGCGGGTCAGCGTCGAGCTCAACTCCGGCACCGTCCTCAAGGCCGACCTGGTGATCCTCGCCGCGGGCGTGAAGCCCGCCGTGGAGCTGGTCAAGGCGGCCGGCCTGGAGCTGGGCGACCGCGGCGGCATCAAGGTCGACCTGCACATGCAGACCTCCGACCCCGACATCTACGCCGCGGGCGACGCCGTCGAGACCCCCCACCCGGTGCTCCCCGGCGCGTACCTCGCGCCGCTCGCCGGCCCGGCCAACCGTCAGGCCCGCGTCGCCGCCGAGAACATCTGCGGCCGCGAGACCGAGTACAAGAGCACCCAGGGCACCAGCATCGTCAAGGTGTTCGACATGGTCGCCGGCGGCACCGGCGCGACCAAGCGCCAGCTGGACGCCGCGGGCGTCGAGCACCGCGTGGTCCACGTGCACCCCTCGGGCCACGCCGGCTACTACCCCGGCACCGCGATGATGCACATCAAGGTGCTGTTCTCCCCGACCGACGGCACCATCTACGGCGCCCAGGCCTGCGGCTTCGACGGCGTCGACAAGCGACTCGACCTGTTCGCCATGGCGATCCGCGCCGGCATGACCGTGTTCGACCTCGAGGAGCAGGAGCTCGCCTACGCGCCGCCGTTCGGCTCCGCGAAGGACCCGGTCAACATGGCCGGCTTCGTGGCCTCGAACACCATCCGCGGCGACTTCACCCTCTGGTACCCGGAGGAGTGGCCGCTCGCCGAAGGCGCCCGCCTGGTCGACGTCCGCACCCCCGAGGAGTACGGCATCCACCACCTCCCCGGCGCGGAGAACGTCCCGCTGGCCACGTTCCGCGAGGCGGTGAAGGGCTGGGAGGACAAGGACCAGCCGATCCGCCTGTACTGCGCCGTGGGCTTCCGCTCCTACCTCGCCCACCGGATCCTGGTGCAGAACGGGTTCACCGACGTCGCGACGCTGTCGGGCGGCTCGACCACGTTCGGCCACGTCCACGACAACCCGGCCGACCAGTACACCGCGCAGCCCCCGATGGAGAACTACGCGGAGAAGGTCTCGGTCGCCTCGGCGGTCGCGGCGGCCACCGGCCAGGTCCAGGACCTCGACTGCACCGGCCTGGCGTGCCCCGGCCCGATCATGCGCCTCGCGAACGCGATGAAGGAGGCGAACGCGGGCGACGAGATCCGCGTGACCGTCTCCGACCCGGGCTTCGCGCTCGACGGTCCCGCCTGGGCCTCGAAGAACGGCCACACCCTGGTGGCGCTCGAGCCGAAGGGCCCGGGCTTCGTCGGGACCTTCCGCAAGGGCGGCGTCGAGCCGGTCCGCACCGGCGCGACGTCCTCGGGAGCGAACAAGACCTCGATGGTCGTCTTCAGCGGCGACCTCGACAAGGTGCTCGCGGCGTTCATCATCGCCAACGGCGCGGTCGCGATGGGCGACGAGGTCTCGATGTTCTTCACCTTCTGGGGCCTCAACGCGCTGCGCAAGACGGACCCGCCCAAGCGCGAGAAGAAGATGATGGACAAGATGTTCGGCGCCATGATGCCGCGCGGCGCCGAGAAGCTGACCCTGTCGCAGATGCACATGGCCGGCGCGGGCACCGCGATGATCAAGAACGTCATGAAGCAGAACGACGTCCCGTCGCTGCCCGAGCTGATCAAGTCGGCCCAGGACGGGGGCGCCCGCCTGCTCGGCTGCACCATGACCATGGATCTGCTGGGGATGTCGCAGTCCGACCTGCTCGACGGCGTCGAGCTCGCGGGTGTCGCGACGTTCCTGGGCGAGGCGAACGAGAGCGGCACGACGCTGTTCATCTGACGCCGCACGGATCTCGAACCGACACGCCGCATCGTCCCTCCCCGGGACGGTGCGGCGTCGGCGTGTCGCCCGCAGATCCGTGCGGAGCAGTTCGGGGGTGGCGAGCGGGTCAGGCGTCGACGCGCGCGCCCTTGTCCGCCGGGGTGCGCACGAACATCAGCAGCACCATGCCCGCCGCGACCACCGCGATCACGCCGAGCGTTCCCCAGATGGTGCCGCCGAGCAGCGCGATGGTGCCGGCCCACATCGCGGGCGCCATGAACGATGCGGCGCGGCCGGTGGTGGCGTAGAGGCCGAAGACCTCGGCCTCGCGGCCGGACGGGGCCACGCGCGCGAGCAGCGAGCGCGACGCCGCCTGCGCGGGGCCGACGCAGGCGCTGAGGAGGAGCCCGAAGAGCCAGAACACCCACGCGCCGGTCGTGTGGAGGATCACGATGACGATGCCGGAGACCACGATGGTGCCGAGCGCGGCGAGGATGACGATGCGGGGGCCGAGGCGGTCGTCGAAGCGCCCGGCGACGATGGTGGACAGGCCGGCGATCAGGTTGGCCGCGATGCCGAAGATGATCACCTCCTGGTCCGAGAAGTCGAACGCGACGGCCGCGATGACCGCGCCGAAGGTGAAGACGCCCGCGAGGCCGTCCCGGTACACCGCGCTCGAGAGCAGGAACCACAGCGTCCCGCGCGCGTCGCGCCACAGCTCGCGCAGGTCGGACCACAGCACCGCGTAGCCCTGGATCAGGCCCACCCGGGGACGCTCCGACGCCTTCGCCTCCGGGACGTGCACGAACAGCGGCCACGCGAACGCGACCGTCCACACCGCGCACCCGACCGCGATCAGCCGGTAGGCCATCCCGTTCGAGGTGTCCATGCCGAACCAGTCGAACAGGTCGAGCACCACCACGATCACGAGCGCGACGATGCCGCCCATGTATCCGAGGCCCCAGCCCAGGCCGGAGACGCGGCCCATGGTGGACGGCGTGGAGACCTCGACGATCATCGCGTTGTAGTTCACGCCGGCGACCTCGCCGACGATCGCTCCGAACCCGATGAGGCCTACGCCGAGCCAGAAGAAGTCGGGCGACGCCTCGACGAAGTAGAGGCCGAGCATCGCGCCGACGAGCAGCAGGGTCATCCACCCCAGCCACGCCTTGCGGCGACCCGTCGCGTCGGCGCGCTGGCCGAGCACCGGCGCCAGCACCGCGATGAGGATGCCGCCCGCGGTGAGGCCCCATCCCAGGCCGGAGGTGAGCTGGTCGATCGCGGCGTCGTACTCGGGAGCGCCCTTGCCCAGGGCCGCGATCTCCGGGTCGATGAAGCTGTCCTTGGTCAGGTACAGCGCCGTGAACACGAACGTGATGATGACGGTGTTGAACGGCTGGGTGGCCCAGTCCCACAGCGCCCAGGCCCACACCCGCTTCCGCGGGATGGGTGCGACGCCCTCGGCATCGGCGATCGACGGCAGTGTCGGCTGGTCGCTCATGGGGTCAGTGTGGCGCACCCGGGTGAACGGCGGGTGTCGAATCGCTGGTGCACGAATCTCTTCATGGGGCGGCTGCGCGACCCTACATCGACACGAATCGCTTCATGAGCGCGCCGAACCCGGGGCGAATGCCGACGCCGCACCGTCCCGGGAGGGACGATGCGGCGTCGGGTTCGAGACGTTGCGACGGCTACTCGCCGGCCTGGGCCTCCGGCTCCGGCCCCGCCTCGCCCTCGAGGGGCTCGTCGCCGTCGAGGTTGCGCTCGACGTTGCGCGCGATGCCGATGATGCGGTCGCCCTTGCCGGGCTTGGCGAAGATCACGCCCATGGTGTCGCGGCCCTTGGCCGGCACCTCACCCACGGACGAGCGCATGACCTTGCCGCCCTCCATGATCACGAGCACCTCGTCGTTGTCCTCGACCAGCAGCGCGCCGACCAGGTCGCCGCGCTCCTCCGCGAGCTTCGCGACCTTGATGCCCAGGCCGCCGCGGCCCTGGACCCGGTACTCGTCGACGGCGGTGCGCTTGGCGTACCCGCCCTCGGTGACCACGAACGAGTAGGAGCCCTCGGTGACCACGTCGAGCGCGAGCAGCTCGTCGTCGTCGCGGAAGCTCATGCCCTTCACGCCGGAGGTCGCGCGGCCCATGGGGCGCAGCGCATCGTCCGACGCCTCGAAGGTGAGCGACTGGCCCTTGCGCGAGACCAGCATGAGCCGGTCCTCGGGTGCGACCAGGCGCGCCGAGACCAGCTCGTCGGGCCGGGCCTCGCCGTCCTCGCCCTCGACCTCGCGCAGGTTGATTGCGATGAGGCCGCCGGAGCGGTTGGAGTCGTAGGAGCTCAGCTCCGTCTTCTTCACCAGGCCGCGCTTGGTCGCGAGCACCAGGTAGGGCTTGTCGTCGTAGGTGCGCAGGTCGAGGACCTGGGCGATCTCCTCGCCCGGCTGGAACGCGAGCAGGTTCGCGACGTGCTGGCCCTTGGAGTCTCGGCCGCCCTCGGGCAGCTCGTACGCCTTCGCGCGGTAGACGCGACCCAGGTTGGTGAAGAACAGCAGCCAGTGGTGGGTGGTGGTGACGAAGAAGTGCTCGACCGCGTCGTCGCTGCGCAGGGTCGCGCCGCGCACGCCCTTGCCGCCGCGCTTCTGGGCACGGTACTGATCGGAGCGGGTGCGCTTGACGTAACCGCCGCGGGTGATGGTGACCACCACCTCCTCCTCGGCGATGAGGTCCTCCATCGACACGTCGCCCTCGAAGGGGCTGATCTCCGTGCGGCGGTCGTCGCCGTACCGGCGGACGATCTCGGCGAGCTCGTCGGAGATGATCGTGCGCTGGCGCGCATCCTTGGCGAGGATGTCCTTGAGGTCCGCGATCTCCGTCATGAGCGCGTTGTAGTCGTCGGTGATCTTCTGGCGCTCCAGGGCCGCGAGGCGGCGCAGCTGGAGGTTGAGGATCGCGGTCGCCTGGACCTCGTCGACGTCGAGCAGCTCCATCAGTCCCGCGCGGGCCTCGTCCACGGTGGGCGAGCGGCGGATCAGGGCGATGACCTCGTCGAGCGCGTCGAGCGCCTTGAGGTAGCCCTGCAGGATGTGGGCCTCGCGCTCGGCCTCGCGCAGGCGGTACGCGGTGCGCCGCTGGATGACCTCGAGCTGGTGCGCGGTCCAGTGGCGGATGAAGCCGTCGAGCGACAGGGTGCGCGGCACGCCGTCGACGATCGCGAGCATGTTCGCCCCGAACGTCTCCTGCAGCTGCGTGTGCTTGTAGAGGTTGTTCAGCACCACCTTCGCGACCGCGTCGCGCTTGAGCACCACCTCGAGGCGCTGGCCGGTGCGGCCCGAGGTCTGGTCACGGATGTCGGCGATGCCGGAGACCTTGCCGTCCTTGACCAGATCGGCGATCTTGATCGCGAGGTTGTCCGGGTTGACCTGGTACGGCAGCTCGGTGATCACCAGGCACATGCGGCCCTGGATCTCCTCGATGTTCACCACCGCGCGCATGGTGATGAGGCCGCGACCGGTGCGGTAGGCGTCCTCGATGCCCTTGCGTCCCAGGATGGTGGCGCCGGTGGGGAAGTCGGGGCCGGGGATGCGCTCGATGAGCGCCTCGAGCAGCTCCTCGCGGCTCGCGTCCGGGTGGTCGAGGTGCCACTGCACACCCTCGGCGACCTCGCGCAGGTTGTGCGGCGGGATGTTGGTCGCCATGCCGACCGCGATGCCCGCGGAGCCGTTGACCAGCAGGTTCGGGAATCGCGACGGCAGGATCGTGGGCTCCTGCTCGCGGCCGTCGTAGTTGTCCTCGAAGTCGACGGTGTCCTTGTCGATGTCCCGCACCATCTCCATGGCGAGCGGGGCCATCTTGCACTCGGTGTACCGCGAGGCCGCGGCGCCGTCGTTGCCGGCGGAGCCGAAGTTCCCCTGGCCGGTGATCAGCGGGTAGCGCAGCGACCACGGCTGCACCATGCGGACGATCGTGTCGTAGATCGCGCTGTCGCCGTGCGGGTGGTACTTGCCCATGACGTCGCCGACGACGCGCGAGCACTTCGAGAAGGCGCGGTCCGGGCGGTAGCCGCCGTCGAACATCGCGTACAGGACGCGACGGTGCACGGGCTTGAGGCCGTCGCGGACCTCCGGCAGGGCACGGCCGACGATGACCGACATCGCGTAGTCCAGGTAGGACCGCTGCATCTCGGTGTTGAGGTCGACCGCCTCGATCCGACCGTGCTCCACGGTGTCGCCAGTCTCAGATGTCAAGGAACCTCACGTCCTTCGCGTTGCGCTGGATGAAGCTGCGGCGGGACTCGACGTCCTCGCCCATCAGCACGGAGAAGATCTCGTCGGCCTGGGCCGCGTCGTCCATGGAGACCTGGAGAAGGGTGCGCGTCGCCGGGTCCATCGTGGTGACGCGGAGCTCCTCGTGGTCCATCTCGCCCAGACCCTTGTAGCGCTGGACGCCGTTCTCCTTGGGGATCTTCTTGCCGTTCGCGAGCCCGTCCGCCATCAGGGCGTCGCGCTCACGGTCCGTGTACACGTACTCGTGCGGGGAGTTCGACCACTTGATCTTGTACAGCGGCGGCTGCGCGAGGTACACGTAGCCGGCCTCGATCAGCGGGCGCATGTAGCGGAACAGCAGGGTGAGCAGCAGCGTGCGGATGTGCTGGCCGTCGACGTCGGCATCGGCCATCAGCACGATCTTGTGATAGCGCGCCTTCGAGATGTCGAAGTCCTCGCCCATGCCCGCGCCGAACGCGGTGATGAGGCCCTGGACCTCCTGGTTCGACAGGGCACGGTCGAGCCGCACGCGCTCGACGTTAAGGATCTTGCCGCGGATGGGCATGATCGCCTGGTTGTACGGCTCGCGACCCTGCTTCGCGGAGCCTCCGGCGGAGTCTCCCTCGACGATGAAGATCTCGCATTCGGAGGGGTTGCGGCTCTGGCAGTCGCTCAGCTTGCCGGGCATGCCGCCCGACTCGAGCAGGCCCTTGCGTCGGGTGGCCTCGCGCGCCTTGCGGGCGGCGATGCGGGCCTGCGAGGCCTGGATCGCCTTGCGGATGATCTCCTTCGCCTCGTTCGGGTGCGCGTCGAACCAGTCGGTGAGCTGCTCCGAGACCACGCGCTGCACGAAGGTCTTGGCCTCGGTGTTGCCCAGCTTGGTCTTGGTCTGGCCCTCGAACTGCGGCTCGCCCAGCTTGACCGAGATCACGGCGGTCAGGCCCTCGCGGACGTCGTCGCCGGTGAGGTTGTCGTCCTTGTCCTTGAGGATCGACTTCTCGCGCGCGTACTTGTTCACCAGCGTGGTGAGCGCCGCACGGAAGCCCTCCTCGTGGGTGCCGCCCTCGGTCGTGGAGATGGTGTTCGCGTAGGTGAACACGGACTCCGAGTAGGCGTTCGTCCACTGCATGGCCATCTCGAGCGAGATCTTCTTCTCGGTGTCCTCGGACTCGAGGGAGATGACCTCGGCGTGGACCAGCTCCGCCTTCTTGGCCGAGTTGAGGTGGCCCACGTAGTCGACCAGGCCGCCGTCGTACCGGTAGGTCACGGTCCGCGACGTGGGGTGGTCCCCATCGTCCGCCGCATCGTCCTCGGGCGCGATGTGCTCAGGACGCTCGTCGGTGAGCGTGATCGAGAGGCCCTTGTTGAGGAACGCCATCTGCTGGAAGCGGGCGCGCAGCGTCTCGTAGTCGTAGTCGGTGGTCTCGAAGATCAGCGGGTCGGCCCAGAAGGTCTGCTGCGTCCCGGTCTCCTCGGTCGCCTCGCCCTTGACCAGCGTGCCCTGCGGCTTGCCGCCCTCAGCGAAGGCCTGGCGCCACACGTGGCCCTGGCGCTTGACCTCGGTCTCGACCTTGTAGGACAGCGCGTTGACCACCGAGATGCCCACGCCGTGAAGACCGCCGGAGACGGCGTAGCCGCCGCCTCCGAACTTGCCTCCCGCGTGGAGGATGGTCATGACCACCTCGACCGTCGGCTTGCCCTCGGTCGGGTGCATGTCGACGGGGATGCCGCGGCCGTTGTCCGTGACCTTGACGCCGCCGTCCTCCTGGAGCGTGACGGTGATCGTGTCGCAGTACCCGGCGAGGGCCTCGTCGACGGAGTTGTCGACAACCTCGTAGACCAGGTGGTGGAGACCGCGCTCACCCGTCGACCCGATGTACATGCCGGGGCGCTTGCGGACGGCCTCGAGGCCCTCCAGGACGGTGATGTTCTCGGCGCCGTAGGCGGGCTCGTTCGCCCGCTCCTCGCTATTCGCCACAGATTCGCCTTTCAAGCCGCTGACGCGCCCCGAGAGGGGTCGCGTCCTGTCTCAGGCCATTCTAGTGGCTCTGAGGGCCGATTCGCGGCGTTGCACAGGCATTTCTGCCCGCAGGGGACCACCCAGGCGCAAACGCTCTCAGCGAAGGCGCCGAGGAGCGGGCTCCCGCGACGCTCTCAGAGCGCGGTGAAGGCGAGCTCGGCGCCGTCGCCGGTCGACAGCTCGACCACCCAGGCGCCGGCCCCGCGTGCGTCGTCGGGGATGGCGAACAGCACGTTGCCTGTCGCGGTCTCGCCCGGCGCCAGCTCCGCGATCTCGTCGAGGTCGGCCGGGACCACCTGCCGCTCCGGGCTGAACGTGCGGCCGTCCTCGGCGCGGTAGGTCACGGACACGACCGCCCGCGGCACCACCGCGTCCCCGTCCCCGTTGCTCACGGTCACGGGCACCATCACGTAGCTCGTGCCGGCCGGCGCGGCCGAGTTGAACATGTTCTCCTGCGCGACCGCGTCGTCCGCCGCCCAGTCGGCCTGCCCCACCTCCACGGCGACGCCCGGCGCACCGCCGGCGAGGCTCAGCATCGCGGCGCCGATCCCGGTCGCGATCTGCCGGCGTCGGCGTCCGCCGTCGGGGGACGATGCGGTGGCCGGCTCGTTCCACGAGAGTCCGGCGACAAGGGTGTGCAGCTCGCTCATGGCGCTCTCCTCTCGACGCGTCGGTGCGCTGGTGAGACAACGATCGGGCACTGGGAGCGTTCCCGACGGCGATCGTGCACGATCTGTCGATCTGAGCTGACGAGCTGTCGCAACGCGACGGAGCCGTGACACCCTGAGGGATGTCACGGCTCCGTTGAGTGGACTCGCGCGCGGTCGGCTCGACTAGAGCCCCGTCACCAGGTAGACGGCGTCCGAACCGAAGAACGTCTCGACCGTCACAATCTCCGGCACCACGCCGGCGGGAAGCCCGACTGTGGTGTACCAGTTCATAGTCGTGCCGGCGGTCGCCTCGAGGTCCACGGTGGAGCGAAAGTCCGCACCGAGGAAGTCCGTGTCGGCGAAATCGTAGGTGTCGTCCACCGCTGCACCATCAGCCATCAGTCCGATCATGGGGAACGTCGCCCAGTTCGAGGTGGGGCCGTCCGAGATCGCGGTCGGGGTGGCCGTTCCGCTGATCACGGCGACCTTCTGGCCGTCGTCACCGGTGATCGCGTCGACGATGTCGATGCTGTCGAACGTGATCTCCCAGGAGTCCTCACCCTGCGCGACAGTCCACACGGTCGCGTCACCGAGCACGCCAGGGTTGTCCCAAGTGCCCACCGCGTCTGCAGCGGGCTCCTCGTCCACGTTCGACGTCGCCTCATCACCAGACGCGTCGTCCGTCTCACTGTCGACCACCCCGATGGTGCTCTGGTCGTCGAGCTCGTCCAGAGCATCATCAACGGCTGCGACGGTCGCAGCGTTCACGACGATCGCGATCACGATCGAAAGCGCCGAGAGGCTCGTGCCAACGATCGCCATGACCTTGCCAGCAGCCTTTCCCTTCACCGCCTGCACTATCGCGATGACGCCCAGGACCACGCCAACGAGCGCGATGACGATCGAGCCGATGTTCAGGATCGGGATCCATGCGCCGACGATGGCGACGATGCCGAGCACAAGCGCGGCAACCGCCAGCCCCTTCTTGGGCGGCAAGGTGGCTCCAGGTGCGGCGGGCGCGGGCGCGGTAGGTACGGGTGTCTGCTCTGACATGGTCTGCTCCTCAGCTGCCGCGCCCTCAGGAGCGACGTTTGTTCGTGTGATGCGCACGGAGGTAGGCGTGCGACAACGAACGGCGCGGATGCAGGCCCCCCATGCATTCCCCGTTGGCCCCGACACTTGGTCGCGATGCCTCAGGAGTCTTCTCGAGCCTATCGACGTCAGGTGGATAGAGGCGCCTCCGCCAACGTGCGATTCGTCACATCACCCCTGTTATATGGTCGTTATTGGCGAATCGTCACCCGTAGGTGTCGCGGGGTCCGCGCCCCTTCACCGACCGCGGGCCCTTGGTCCACGACCGCGCGGTCGGACCCAGCACCCGCAGCTCCGTCACGATCTCGCGGCCGAACTCCTCATTGATGCGGTGGCGGATCTGCCCGTTCATCAGCTGGAGCTGGGTCGCCCACGCCGTGGAGCTCGCCTTCACGGTGAGCACGCCGTCGTCGAAGCCGAGCGGCTCGCAGTGATCGGCGATGCGGTCGCCGATCACCTCGCGCCACCGGGCCGTCACGGAGGTCACCTCGATCTGCTCCGTCCAGCCCATGCGTCGCAGCAGGGACTCGACCGCGCCGCTCATCGGCTGGGGATCGCGGCCCGAGCCGTAGGGCTCCGTCGCCTCGCGCTTGGCGTGCTTGTCGCGTCGGGCCCGTCCCGCGCCCCGACGGGTCGCACCGCGCGCCCGGGCGGAGGCTCGGGCCCGCTCCATGGCGTCGCGCGCGAGCGTGGACGGGTCGGACGATGCGTCGGGTGCCTCGGGCGGATCGGCGTCGGGCTGGTCGTCGGTCATGCGTCGGCCCCGTCGAGGTGAGCGGGCTCCTCGCCCACGTGTCCCTTGGTCACCGGGATCACCGCGCCGGCGAGCGCCGCCGGCACGTCGTCGGCGACGGCCGCCGTGATGAGCACCTGGCTCGCCCGCTCGAGACGGGACGCGAGCGCGGAGCGCCGCGTCGAGTCGAGCTCGGCGAACACGTCGTCGAGGATCAGCACGGGCTCGCCGTCGTCCTCGGAGTCGGGACCCGTCTCCGACGTGAGCAGGTCGTACGTGCCGATGCGCAGGGCGAGCGCGCACGACCACGACTCGCCGTGGCTCGCATAGCCCTTCGCGGGCATCTCGCCCAGGCGGATCTCCAGGTCGTCGCGATGGGGACCCGCCAGGTTCACGCCGCGCTCGAGCTCCTTGGGACGCAGCTCTCTCAGCTGGTCGAGCAGCGCGCCGGCGAGCGCCGCGGAGTCGGGCTCGAGATCCGTGCCCAGGGACGTCGCGTAGGAGATGCGGCAGTCACCGCCGTCAGGGGCCACGTCGAGGTAAGCCGCCCACACGTGCGGCGCGAGCGCGGCGACCGCCCGGAGGCGCGCGGCGACGATCCGACCTCCGAGGTCGGCGAGCTTCTCGTCCCAGATGTCGAGCATGGTGAGATCGCCGCGCGCGTTCCTCGAGGTCTTCAGCATCGACCCGCGCTGACGCAGCACCCGGTCGTAGTCGGCGAGGTCGCCCGCAAGCGTGGGCTGCATTGCGACGCAGAGCTCGTCCATGAACTGGCGTCGGCCTCCGGGATCGCCCTTGACCAGGGAGAGATCCTCGGGAGCGAACAGCACGGTCCTCAGGATGCCGATGAGCTCGCGTGGCCTGACCTGCGCGCGTCCCAGCCGGGCCTGGTTCGCCCTGCCGCCCACGAGCGTGACCTCGAGCGCGAGGGAGCGCCCCGACTTCTCGACCTTGGCGCGCACCACCGCGCGCTCGGCGCCGAACCGGATCAGGGGTGCGTCCGACGCGACCCGGTGCGAGCCGAGCACCGACAGGTACCGGAGCGCCTCCACCAGGTTGGTCTTGCCCTGGCCGTTGCGACCGACGAACGTGGTGACGCCCGCGCCCAGCTCGACCTCGGCCTCGGCGTAGGAGCGGAAGTCGGCGAGCTGGAGGTGGGTGACGCGCACTACGAGGCGATACGGATGGGCACCAGCAGGTAGCGGAACTCGGCCGCCACGTCGCCGCCCGGCTCCGAGAGCCCGACGAACTCGACCGGCTTGGTCTCCTGCGTGAAGCCCAGCTGCACGTACTCGCTGCCGAGAGCGCTCAGCCCGTCGAGCAGGTACTGCGGGTTGAAGGCGACGGTGATGGGGTCGCCGTCGAGGGTGGCGGTGAGCGCCTCCGACGCCTGGGCGTCGTCGCTCTGACCCGCGTCCAGCGTCACCTCGCCCTCGGCGAAGGCGAGGCGGACCGACGAGTTGCGCTCGGCCACCAGGGCGACGCGACGCGTCGCCTCGATGAGCTCGGAGGTCTTGACCACGGCCTTGATGGGGCTCGAGTCCGGGAACAGGCGCCGCACCGCGGGGTAGTCGCCGTCCATCAGCAGGGAGGTGGTGACCAGGCCGCCGGCCTCGAACCCGATGAGGTCCATGCCCTGGCCGGAGCTCAGCGCGACGGTCACGTCGCCGGCGCCGAGCGCCTTCGCGGTGTCGGCCAGGGTCTTCGCACGGACGAGCGCGACGGTGCTGATGTCGGACTTCGACGGCTTCCACTCGAGCTCGCGGAGGGCGAGACGGTAGCGGTCGGTCGCGAGCAGCGAGATGTGCGAGCCCTCGATCTCGACGCGGACGCCCGTGAGGATCGGCAGCGTCTCATCGCGCGACGCCGCCGCGGTCACCTGGGCGACGGCCTGCTGGAGCGCGGTGCCGTCGATGGTGCCGGAGTGCTCGGGGAGCTCGGGGAGCGTGGGGTACTGGTCCACCGGCATGGTCGCGAGCGTGAAGCGCGAGGCGCCGCAGGTCACGGACACCTTGGTGCCCTCGAGCGACAGCTCGACCGGCTTGTGCGGAAGCGCGTTGGAGATCTCGCGCAGGAGGCGCCCCGAGACGAGCACCTCGCCGGCCGTCTCGACGGACGCGGGGAACTCTCCGCGGGCGGAGACCTCGTAGTCGAAGCTCGCAAGCCGCACCAGCCCGTCCTCCGTCGCGGTGATGTGCACGCCGGCCAGCACGGGGACGGGCGGGCGCGCCGGAACGGCGCGCGAGATCCACGCGACGGCGTCAGCCAGGACGTCGCGCTCGACGGAAAACTTCATGGGTCTCTCCTCGGGTCTGAGCACAGACTATGCCACGCCTCCGACGCTGAGTGGAGGCGGGCCGGGCCGGCCGGGAGCGGCGCAGATGAAGGTCCATGGGGAAAACAGGTAGAGAGAAGATGAGTAGTCGTTGTAGGCATCGTGGAATCTGTGGAATTCCATCGTCTGCGCTGGAAATGACAAGAATCGGGATGTGCGCGACCTGCGGATGAGACCGGTGGATGGACCCGGGTGGCCGGTGGAGGCGCGGATCACGACCACAGGATTCCTGTCATTCTTCACAACGCCTCCCAAGGGCGCTCAGCACGTCATCCACGGGCGTCCACAGACTTATCCACAATTGTGAGAAGCACGACTCAGTCGGAATCCGACACCGGGACGCCGGGGGAGCACCCGTTCCGGGCGCTCGAGGGGGCTGTCAGGCCCGCGACTGCTTGATGCGCGCGTGGATCTCGTTGACCTGGTTGTACATCTGGCGCCGCTGCGCGATCTGGTCCTCGACCTTCTTGACCGCATACATGACGGTGGTGTGGTCCTTGCCGCCGAAGTGCTCGCCGATCTTGGGCAGCGACAGGTCGGTCAGCTGCCGGCACAGGTACATGGCGATCTGTCGCGCCGTGACGTAGACGCGCGAGCGCGACGTCCCCGTCAGCTCCTCCAGCGTGATCCCGAAGTACTCGGCGGTCTTGCCGATGATCATCGACGCGGTGATCTCCGAGTCGTCGTCGGAGATGAGGTCCTTGAGGACCACCTGGGCCAGGCTGAGGTCGACCGGCTGCCGGTTCAGCGCGGCGAACGCCGTGACCCGGATGAGCGCGCCCTCGAGCTCGCGGATGTTGCTGGTGATGTTGGACGCGATGTACTCCAGGACGTCCGACGGCGCCTGCACCGCGTCCGCGGCCGCCTTCTTCCTCAGGATCGCGATGCGGGTCTCGAGGTCGGGCGGCTGGACGTCCGTCATGAGGCCCCACTCGAACCGGGTGCGCATGCGCTCCTCGATGCCGTCCAGGTTGCGGGGGCTGACGTCGGACGTGATGACGACGTGCTTGCCGGCGTTGTGCAGCGCGTTGAACGTGTGGAAGAACTCCTCGAGCGTCTGCTCCTTGCCCTGCAGGAACTGGATGTCGTCGATCAGCAGCACGTCGACCTCGCGGTACTGGCGCTTGAAGCTGAGCGAGCGGTCGTCACGGATCGAGTTGATGAAGTCGTTGGTGAACTCCTCCGAGTTCACGTACCTCACTCGGGTCTGGGGCTTGAGGTGCCTCGTGTAGTGGCCGATCGCGTGGAGCAGATGGGTCTTGCCCAGGCCCGAGCCGCCGTAGATGAACAGCGGGTTGTAGGTCTTGCCCGGCGACTCGGCCACGGCGAGCGCGGCCGCGTGGGCGAAGCGGTTGGACGAGCCGATGACGAAGGTGTCGAACGTGTAGCGCGGGTTGAGGTGCGGGTCCTCGATGACGGTCGAGGGCACGGGCTCCGGCCGTCGCATCTGGGGCGGCGGCGCATCGTCCGTCTCGGGAGAGGACGATGCGGATGGACGCACGGAGGCGTCGACGGTGACCGCGATCCGGATGTCCCGGCCGATGACCTCGCTCAGCGCCTCCGTCACGGGTCCGCGGAGCGTGGTCTCGACGTAGTTCTTGGTGTAGTCCTCCGCGACGGCCAGGAAGACGTTGTCCTCCACCACCGCGAGGGGCTTGACCAGGCGCAGGAAGCTCATCCCCTGCTGGCCGACCGTACGGTCCTCGGCGACGGCGTCGACCGCGCGCCTCCAGATCCCGTCGATCGACTCCGACGCAGGCTCCACCGCCACTCGCCTTCACCCCCAGGCAGACTCTCCACAGACTTCTTCACAACCGGTGCATGGCTCGTCATGTGCTCGTTACCCGACTATGGGCGTGTCGTTCACATGATGCCGACCCGTGATGGTGGAGCCTATCCTGTTCGGGTAGGACGCCCAAGGTCAGACCTGTGATTTGACCACCTGGGTTCCAGCGCGTAACGTTAGTGCGCTGATTTGACCATCCCCTGAAACGTCGTGGAGTTACCCGTGAGCAAGCGGACTTTCCAGCCGAACAACCGCAAGCGTGCCAAGACGCACGGCTTCCGTCTGCGTATGCGGACCCGTGCCGGCCGCTCGATCCTGGCTGCCCGCCGCCGCAAGGGCCGCGGCGCCCTGTCGGCCTAAGGCTTGCTGCCCGCCCGATCCCGGTTGCGCGCATCCGCGGACTTCCAGTCCGCCATGCGCCGCGGGACGCGGGCAGGCCGCCGCACCCTCGTGGTGCACATCGCGCTGACCGGCGATGCGGAACGCATGGCCGGTTTCGCTGTATCTAAGGCCGTAGGAGGTGCCGTGGTTCGCAACCGTGTGAAGCGGCGCCTTCGCGCGCTCATGGCGGACCGCATCGACCACCTGCCTGCGGGCTCCCGCGTCGTGGTGCGGGCCCTGCCGGACGCCGCGGACGCCGAGTTCTCGACGCTGGCGCGCGAGCTCGACGATGCGCTGGGCTCCGCGGTGCGCAAGGCGTCGCGATGAACGTGGCGCAGCGTGCGATCAGCGGCCTCATCCGCGTCTACCAGCTGACCGTCTCGCCGCTCACGGGCCCGACGTGCAAGTTCCACCCCACCTGCTCGCACTACGGCATGGAGGCCGTACGCGTGCACGGTGCCGTCCTCGGCTCGCTGATGGCGGGCTGGCGTGTGCTGCGCTGCAACCCCTGGAGCCACGGTGGCGTCGACGATGTCCCGGCTCGCGGCGAGCGCCTATTTCGCCTCACGAGGAATAATGCCGCGATGGCGGCCGACCAGACCTCCGCTCACCCGATTTAAGGATCCGCGTCTTCATGATCGACACCATCCTGTACCCGCTCGAGTGGGTCGTCGCCAACGTCATGGTGATCTGGCACAAGTTCTTCTCGCTGGTGGGTCTCGACCCGGATGCGGGCATCACCTGGGCCCTCGCCATCGTCGGCCTCGTGGTCACCATCCGCGCGGCTCTGATCCCGCTGTTCGTCAAGCAGATCAAGGCGTCCCGCGCGATGCAGATGATCGCGCCCGACCTGCGCAAGATCCAGGACAAGTACAAGGGCAAGAAGGATCAGGCGTCTCGCGAGGCCATGAGCCGCGAGACCATGGAGCTCTACTCCAAGCACAAGACGAACCCCTTCTCGTCGTGCCTCCCGATGCTGGTCCAGGCGCCGATCTTCTTCGCCCTCTTCCGCGTGCTCAACGGGCTCGAGGGGTCCGGCAGCATCAGCGCGGCGTCGGGTGAGATCGGCCTGCTGGACGATGCGCTCCGGGAGTCGGCTCAGCAGGCGACGCTGTTCGGTGCGTCGCTGTCCGACACGTTCTTCCGCTCCGAGGGCGCCTCGGCGAAGATCCTCTCCGTGGTGCTGATCGTCGCCATGGTGGCGACCACCTTCACCACGCAGCGTCAGCTGACGATGAAGAACATGCCGGCGAGCGCGCTCGAGGGCCCGATGGCCCAGCAGCAGAAGATCCTCATGTACGCGCTGCCGTTCATCTTCGTCATCACCGGACCCAACTTCCCGATCGGTGTCCTCATCTACTGGACCACCACGAACCTCTGGACCATGGGCCAGCAGTTCTACGTCATCCGGAACAACCCGACGCCGGGCTCCGAGGCCGCCAAGCAGCTCGAGGCCCGCAAGGAGGCGAAGCGCCGGAAGAAGGCGATCGGACGCGGCGAGGACCCGGATGTCGTGGTCATCGACCAGGACGCCCTGCCGGAGATCGAGGAGAAGAAGTCGGGGCAGCGTCAGCAGCCCAAGCGCAAGAATCGGGGTGGCAGCAAGCCCACCGTGGTGGAGCACGGCGCCACCCCCGCGGACGATCCCGACGACTCTGAGGACAAGGACAAGTCATGAGCGACAACATCAAGAAGCTCGAGGCCGAGGGCGACGTCGCCGCGGACTTCCTCGAGGAGCTGCTGGATATCCTGGACATGGACGGCGACATCGACATCTCGGTCGAGGCGGGTCGCGCGAAGGTCGCGGTCGTGTCGGAAGGGCCGAGCCAGGACCTGAAGAGGCTCGTGGGTCCCGAGGGCGAGGTGCTCGAGGCGCTCCAGGACCTCACGCGTCTGGCGGTGCAGGCCGACACCGGCGAGGTCAGCCGTCTCATGCTCGACATCGCGGACTTCCGCGCGGGTCGCCGTGAGCGTCTCGCAGAGCTCGCTCGCGAGGCGATCGCTCAGGTGCGCGAGAGCGGCGACCGCGTGGCCCTGTCGCCGATGAACGCCTTCGAGCGCAAGGTCGTGCACGACGTGGTCCTCGAGGCCGGGCTCCAGTCGGAGTCGGAGGGTGAGGACCCGCAGCGTCACGTCGTCGTGCTCCCCGCCTGACGTTTCACGTGAAACAGCGATGACCGAGCAGCAGGCGACCCTCGCCGATGACCCGCTCCACGGGTCATCGGCGGTGCGCGAGTTCCTCGGTGACACCTATCCCCGGGTGCTCGCCTTCGCCGAGCTGCTCGCGGAGCAGGGTCCGGAGAAGGGGCTCATCGGACCCCGGGAGCCGGCGCGGCTCTGGGAACGGCACATCCTCAACTCCGCCGCGGTGATGCCCTTCCTGCCCGATGGGGTGGTCGCCGACGTGGGTTCCGGTGCGGGCTTGCCGGGCATGGTCCTGGCTGCGATGGACCCCTCGCGGGACTACGTCCTCATCGAACCCATGGAACGTCGGGTGCAGTGGTTGTTCGAGTCCTCGCGGCACTGCGGGATCGACAACGTGCGCATCCTGCGGGGCAGGGCGGAGGAGGTCGCGGAGTCGGTCGAGGCCGACGCCATCACCGCGCGTGCGGTGGCGGCCGTCGACAAGCTGGTGAAGTGGTGCAGCCCGCTGCTGTCGCCCACGGGTTCGATGGTGCTCCTCAAGGGTCGCAGCGCCCAGGACGAGATCGACCGTGCGAAGTACACGCTGCGCAAGCATCGGCTCGTGGGGGAGGTCCACGAGGCGGGAACCATCGAGGGCGTGGAGCCGACCACCGTCGTGACCCTCACACGCGTCTGAGCTTCTCCCCAACGCTCTCCACAGCGCTCCGTGCGTGAAATCGCGCCGGAGGTCGACGTTGTCCACAGGAGCGCGGTGTCCGGATGGCCCACGCCGATGCGGGCTGAGGTAGAGTCGTGGACCTGCGTGGGCGCCTCCGGACGCGGTGGCGCGCGGGCCGTTTCACGTGAAACAACGCGATGCCCCCGAGGGCGCGCGTTCGACTGGGAAGGGACGTGAGTGGAACTCCACGAACAAGATTCGAGTCAGGGGCAGACACCGCTCGATGCACCCGGATACGGTGTTTCACGTGAAACAGGAGACGCTTTCGCCAACCTCGAGCTCGAGGGCAGCCCGCTGGCCGCGCAGATGATCGCGACGGAGCGCCAGCGCCAGGAGCTGGAGGCGAGCCCCTTCCCCCGTCCCCGTCAGACCCGGGTCTTCGCCGTGTCCAACCAGAAGGGCGGCGTGGGCAAGACCACCACGTCCGTCAACGTCGCCGCCGCCCTGGCGAAGCGCGGCGCGAACGTGCTCGTCATCGACACCGACCCCCAGGGCAATGCGTCGACCGCGCTCGGGGTCGAGCACCGTTCGGGCACGCCGTCGATCTATGACGTGCTGCTCGACGAGGTGCCGCTGCACTCCGTCGCGCAGAAGTGTCCTGACCTCGACTCACTGTGGTGCGTCCCCGCCACCATCGACCTGGCCGGCGCGGACATCGAGCTCGTCTCGGTGGTCCGACGTGAGTTCCGTCTCCATGACGCCCTCAGGGAGCTGCTCGATGGCCCCGGCAAGGGCCTCGACTACATCTTCATCGACTGCCCGCCCAGCCTCGGTCTCCTGACGCTGAACGCCATGGTGGTCGCCACCGAGGTGCTCATCCCGATCCAGTGCGAGTACTACGCGCTGGAGGGGCTGACGCAGCTCATGAAGACCGTCGAGATGGTCAAGAAGCACCTCAATCCGGTTCTGGACGTGTCGACGATCGTGCTGACCATGTACGACGGCCGCACGAACCTGGCTCGCGAGGTCGCCGACGAGGTCCGGAGCCACTTCCCGACGCAGACCCTGGAGCAGACCGTGCCCCGATCCGTGAGGGTCTCGGAGGCACCCGGGTTCGGTCAGACCGTCATCACCCACGATCCCCACTCGTCAGGCGCCGTCGCCTACATGGCGATCGCACGAGACATCGCGGTGCGCGGCGCCGCGGGAGCGGAGAGCACCCAGTGAGCAAGCCCAAGCGCGGCCTCGGACGTGGCCTCGGTGCCCTGATCCCCACAGAGCCGAGCGAGGGTGCCGCCGAGCGTCCTCACGACATGTTCTTCTCCGACACCACCACGCAGGCGCTGCCCACCATCACGGAGATCAGCGAGGACGGCGAGCTGGTCCCCGTTCCTGGCGCCCGCTTCGCGCACATCGATCCGCACGCGGTGGTGCCGAACCCCCGCCAGCCGCGCACGGTGTTCGACGAGGACGCCCTGGCCGAGCTGGTCGGATCGATCAAGGAGATCGGCGTCCTCCAGCCGATCGTGGTCCGACCGAACCCCGCGGGGGAGGGCTACGAGCTCATCATGGGCGAGCGTCGCCTGCGCGCGTCCAAGGAGGCCGGCCTCGCCGAGATCCCCGCGATCGTGCGCGACACGGAAGACACGGACCTGCTGCGCGACGCGCTGGTCGAGAATCTCCACCGCAGCCAGCTCAACCCGCTCGAGGAGGCCGCCGCCTACCAGCAGCTGCTCGACGACTTCGGGATCACCCACGAGGAGCTGGCGACCCGGATCTCCCGCTCGCGCCCCCAGATCTCGAACACGCTCCGTCTTCTCCGCCTTCCGGCACCCGTCCAGCGTCGCGTCGCGGCGGGGGTCCTCAGCGCCGGCCACGCGCGTGCGCTGCTCGGTCTGGATTCGCCGGAGGCCATGGAGCATCTCGCCACCAGGATCGTCGCCGAGGGCCTGTCGGTGCGCGCGACGGAGGAGGCGGTCGCGCTCGGCGTGGACGCCCCGAAGCAGCGTCGGGCGGCGGTCCGCCAGGGGGGCAGGACGGAGGCGCTCGACCAGCTCGGGACCCGCCTGGGCGACCGCTTCGACACACGGGTCAAGGTGCGGCTCGGGCGCTCGAAGGGATCGCTGACCATCGAGTTCGGCTCGGTCGAGGACCTCAACCGCATCGTGTCGATGATCGATCCCGCCGACCCGGGCGTCCTCAAGGGCTAGCGGGCAGCGACCTTAACCATCATCTACCAGGGGTGATAGTCAGGTTGCAGTGACGGGACCCCTCGCGGCGGCGGTCTCCACCAGCTCCCGGTAGACGGTGGGCAGATCCAGGCCCGCCGCCTCGGCCGCCTGGGGCAGCAGCGACGTCTCGGTCATCCCCGGCGCGACGTTGATGTCGATGACCTGAGCGCGGCCCTCGGAGTCGAGGATCATGTCGACCCGCGACACGTCCCGCAGGTCCATGGTCCGATGCACCAGCAGGGCGGTCTCGGAGGCGATCCTGGACTGCTCGTCGGTGAGGCGGGCCGGCGCGAAGTACTCGCAGCGACCGGGGTTGTAGCGGGCGTCGTAGTCGTACTCGCCGTCGACCACCACCTCGACGCCGGGGAGCGCCCGCGCATCGTCCCCCGTCCCCAGCACGCTCATCGCGACCTCGATGCCCTCGACGGCCCGCTCGACCAGCGCCGTGTCGCCATAGGCGAAGCAGTGCACCATCGCGCGCGCCAGGTCCTCGCGCTTGTGCACGACGGAGATGCCCAGCGCCGAGCCGCCGCGCGCCGGCTTGACCACCACGGGGAGCTCGAAGCGGGCGACGATCAGGTCGAGCACGTGCTCGGCCCCCACCTCACGGAACAGGGACTGCGGAAGCGTGACGTAGTCGGGGGTGGAGATGCCGGAGCGCCCCAGCACCGCCTTCGCCACAGCCTTGTTCCAGGCGACACGTGCGGACTTCGAGGTGGTCCCCACGTAGGGGACGCCCACGAGCTCGAGCAGCGCCTGCAACGACCCGTCCTCGCCGGATGCGCCGTGGAGCAGGGGCCACACCACGTCGACGCCGCCGAACCGAAGCGAGGGGATGAGCTCGGTGTCGACGTCCTGGAGCGAGACCCGGTCGAGGGAGCCTCGCAGGGCATCGTGCACCCGGCGCCCCGAGCGGATGGAGACATCGCGCTCATGGGAGAGACCGCCGGCCAGGATCATCGCGTGCATGGGTTCCCCTTCCGTGGGAGCGGGTCAGAAGATGTCGGGTGCGGGGAAGTCGACGGTGCCCTCACGGGCGCCTCCGGGGTTGCCGAAGATGCGGACCGTCTCGAGCTCGGAGTCGACCACGGTCGCGAGCCGGCGTACCCCTTCGCGGATCCTGTCGGGGGTGGGGAAGCAGTAGGACAGGCGCATGTGATCCGTGCCGGAGCCGTCGATGTAGAACGCGCTGCCGGCGACGTAGGCGACCCGCGCGGTCACGGCGCGCGGCAGCATCGACTTCGCGTCCAGGCCCTCGGGCAGCTTCACCCACACGTAGAACCCGCCGTCGGGAACGTTCCAGGACGCCTCGGGGATGTGCTCACCGAGCGAGGAGATCATGGCGTCCCGGCGCTCGCGGTACTGCACCTGGAACTTCTTGATCTGGCCCTGCCAGTCGAAATGCTCCAGGTAGGTCGCGATCGCCATCTGCGAGGCGTTCGACGGCGACAGGATCGCGGCCTCGGACGCGAGCACCAGCTTCTCGCGCACCGCGTGCGGCGCGACCGCCCAGCCCACCCGATAGCCCGGAGCGAAGGTCTTGGAGAATGACCCCAGGTAGATGACGCCTTCGGGGCTCATCGACCGCATCGCGGGAAGGGGATCCCGGTCGAAGCCGAGCAGTCCGTAGGGGTTGTCCTCGAGCACGAGCACCCCGTAGGAGGCGCAGATCTCGAGGATCCGCGGGCGACGCTCGAGCGTCAGGGTCACGCCGCCGGGATTGTGGAAGTTCGGCACCGTGTACAGGAACTTCACCCGCTTGCCCGCGGCCTTCAAGCGCGCGAGCGTCTGCTCGAGCGCCTCGGGGATGAGCCCCTCCGCGTCCATGGGGACGTGGACCACGTCGGCCTCGTGAGCGCGGAACACCCCGAGCGCGCCCACGTACGAGGGAGCCTCGGCGACGATGACGTCACCGGGGTCGATGAAGACGGTCGTCACCAGGTCGAGCGCCTGCTGCGAGCCCGTGGTGACCACCACATCGTCCGGGTGCGCCTGGATGCCCTCGAGCGCCATGACGTCGAGGATCTTCTCCCGCAACGACTCGTCGCCCTGACCGGAGCCGTACTGGAGGGCCACCTCGCCCTGCTCGACGATGATCCTGCGGGTCATCTCGCCGAGCTCCTCGAGCGGGAGCCCCCCGATGAACGGCATGCCGCCTGCCAGCGACACCACCTCGGGCCGGCTGGCGACGGCGAACAGCGCACGGATCTCCGAGGCGCGCATCTGGTGCGCGCGCTGGGCGTAGGACCCGTACCAGGGGTCCAGGCGCGTGCCCTCGCGGGGAGTCGGCGTCGGTTCCGTCATGGCGCAAGTCTCGCATGACGGAAGGGGTCCGGTCGCAAGGCGACCGGACCCCTTCCGTGGCCGCGCGGTCCGCGGCGGGACGATGCGTCGGCTAGGACAGGACCTCGTCGAAGAGCTGGGTGAGGGCCGGCTTCGGACGCGCGCCCACGACGGACTTCACCACCTCGCCGCCCTTGAAGAAGTTCATGGTCGGGATCGAGGTGACGCCGTAGGCCATCGCGAGCTGCGGGTTCTCGTCGGTGTCGACCTTCACGACCTTGAGGCGGCCCTGGTACTCCTCGGCCAGCTCGTCGAGGATCGGCGCGACCGCACGGCACGGGCCGCACCAGGTGGCCCAGAAGTCCACGACGACGGGCACGTCGGAGCCGAGCACCTCGTTCTGGAAGGTGTCGACGGTGGCGGCGACGGGGGTCGAGGGCAGCTCCGCGGCGGCAGCCGGGGCGGGGGCGGACTCCTCGACGACCTCGGCCGGGGCCGCGTCCGCGAGACCGTCCAGGTAGTGCTGGGCGTCGAGGGCGGCGGCGCAGCCCGAGCCCGCGGCGGTGATGGCCTGGCGGTAGCGGGAGTCGACCAGGTCGCCGCACGCGAACACGCCGTCGACGTTGGTCGCGGTGGTCCGACCGATGACCTGGACGTAGTTCGCGTCGTCGGTGTCGATGACGCCCTTGACCAGCTCCGAGCGGGGCTCGTGACCGATCGCGACGAACAGACCCGTCGCGGCCAGCACCGACTCCTCGCCCGTGACGCGGTTGCGGACCTGGACGCCGGACAGCTTGACGTCGCCGTCCAGGCCGATGACCTCGGAGTTCCACACGAACTCGATCTTCGGGTCGGCCTTGGCACGGTCGGCCATGATCTTCGACGCCCGCAGCTCGTCACGACGGTGCACCAGGTACACCTTGGACGCGAACCGCGTCAGGAACGTGGCCTCCTCCACGGCGGAGTCCCCGCCGCCGACCACCACGACCGTCTGGTCACGGAAGAAGAACCCGTCGCAGGTGGCGCACCAGGACACGCCCTTGCCCGACAGGCGCTTCTCGTCCTCCAGGCCCAGCTCCCGGTACGCCGACCCGGTGGCGAGGATGACCGCCTTCGCGGTGAACTCCTTGCCCATCCCCGTGGTGACCTTCTTCACGGGCCCCGTCAGGTCCAGCGCCGTCACGTCGTCGAACAGCACCTCGGCGCCGAAGCGCTCGGCCTGGGCCTGCAGGGTCTCCATCAGCTCCGGACCCTGGATGCCCTCCACGAATCCGGGGAAGTTCTCCACCTCGGTGGTGTTCATCAGCGCACCACCGGCGGTGATCGAGCCCGCCACCACGAGCGGGGCGAACCCCGCACGCGCGGCATAGATGGCAGCCGTGTACCCGGCAGGACCGGATCCGACGATGATGAGGTTGCGGGTGTCGCTCACGTTCGTTCCTTGCGATTGGCTTGTGCGCACCTGTCCGCTCGAGCGCGGACGGGCTGACGTATGAACAGATGGTACGGGGCGTGTGTTCCCGCGGGAGAACCGGCCCTGTCAGGTGGGGATTCGTGCTCGGTCACCCGGCGGATGGGCTGGGGCTCGGGGATGCGGTGCCGACATCCCCGGCGGGGGTGAACGTCGGGTCGATCTCGATGCGGATGCTCGGGTCGAGCGGGGAGTCGAGCAGCGACCAGGCCACCATCACGGCTGCGACGACTCCGATCACGGCGAGCAGCATCACGATCTTGGAGCCGTCCAGGGGGCCACCTGAGTTCGCCCGCTCCTGGGCACGCTCGAGGCTCCGCGCGAGCGACCGGGACTGGGGCCAGCGCGTGGAGAGGCGCTCGAGCACGAGCTCCCACGTCGACTGGTCGCGCGTGACGTTCTGCGCCGCGACCATGATCTCGAGGGTGTCGAAGCCGGCCTCGTACTTGTCCGCCGCCCCGTCCGGTTGGACGTGGGCGCCGGGCGGCAGAGCGTCCTCCACCGGAGGCTCGGGCGCGACCTCCGGCTGCTCGCCGGTCTCGACGCGGTGCTCCTCGATCTGGCGCACCGTCTCCTGAAGCTCGGGGGAGGCGTGCTCGACCGCGACGGCGGCGACGGCGGCGGCCTCGGCGGCCGGCAGGGTGTCCTCGTCGAGCATCTCGCGGGTGGCGGCGAGCCGCTCCTGCCGTGCCGCCTCGGCGGCCGTGGCCGCACGCTCCTCGGACTCGAGCCGCTCGCGCTCCTTCTCGGGCGTCAGGTCGAGCACGGGCCACACGGAGCTGAAGCCGACCAGGGCACGCGAGTCGAAGGGCGACAGCGAGACGATCACCTGGTCCAGCGACCGCGGTCCGTCGCCCGCGAGGATCTGCGCCGCGAGCCGACGCGGCCGCGCGGCGAGCGCGTCGGGCAGGTCCGCCTCCGTCGCGGTGGCGACGTCGACCCCGGTGAGCGCGCGGATGAGGATCTCGCCGAGGACGCGCGCGTCGCCATGCTCGCTCGGGTCGGTGGGCAGGCCCGCGCGGGCCGCTGCGGCGGCCTCGATGCCCACGCCGGCGACGACGACGCGGCCGCGCTCGGTGACCGTGATGCAGCGCGGCCTCAGGATCCCGTGGTGCAGATCCTCCGCGCGGGCGGCGGCGAGGGCGCGGGCGGCGCCGCCGACGACGGCGACGGCGCGGCGGGGATCCAGCACCCGCTCCGCGAGCACGGTGTCGAGCCGCGAGCCCGGCACGTGCTCCGAGGCGATGTACGTCACCGAGGCACCGTCGAGCTCCTCCGCGCCGGTCGCGACCACGCGGGCCAGGCGCGGGTCCCGCAGGCGCGACGCGCGGGTCGCGACGTTGCGGACCGCCGCCGCCTCGGGGGAGTCGATCAGGTCGACGACCGTCGCGCGGTCGAGCCGCTCGTCATGCGCCAGGAACCTCTGGATACCAGGAATGTCGTGATCGAGCTCCTCCCGGAGCACGAAGCGTGCCCCGAGGACCTTCCCTACCAGCACCTGACCTGCACCCCCGGATCCTGACGACTGCGCCTATCGTATCCGGCGCCTCAGACGTCGGGTGAGCGGGGCGACCAACTGCGCGGCGTCCGGCACGCGCAGCAGCCGCAGCAGCGCCAGGTAGACGAGCCCCATGATCGGCACGATCACCACGAGCGCGCCGAACGCGATCAGCAGGCTCCGGCCGATGTCCAGGGGGTCGGGGGCGGGGATGAACCGGAGCAGGGACCAGCCCAGCCAGCCCGTCAGGCCCGCCGCCACCAGCGAGCGCGCCGCCATCCACAGGTAGGTCGGCATGTCCAGGCCGCCGAGCCTGACCCGCACGCCGTTGGCCCGCAGCGCCACCCCGATGACGTTCGACAGGCTCAGCGCGACCGCGACGCCCGCGGTCCACCAGCGGTTCGGGAGCGTGTTGTGGACCAGGAAGATGCCGCCGAGCCACGCGATGGTCACCGGGATCTGGATCAGGAACACCGCCCGCCCGTCCTCGAGCGCGAAGAACACCCGCTTGAAGACGAGCAGGAGCCCGAGGGGGACCGCCCCGAGGGCGAGGCCCATGAGGACCTGGGCGACGGCCCAGACCTCGTCCGCGCTCTGCACCGGCAACGCGATCCTCACGATCGCGGGGGCGAGCCCGATCAGCACGGCCGTCGACCACAGCGAGAAGACCGTGACGATGCGCATGCCGCGCACCGTGGTCTGGCGCAGCGCGACGGTGTCGCCGGCGGCCGCGTGCCTGGCCATGGGCGTCGCGAGCGCGGTGACCAGCGAGACCACTACCAGGGAGTGCGGCAGGAGGTAGAGCATCATCGCGTTGAAGTAGGCGGCGTTGCCCGCGATCGAGGATCCCGGGTCCTCGAGAGGCGCGGCGCCGGCGACGCGCGTCGCGTAGAGCACGCCGACCTGGTCGAGGAGCACGGCGCCAAGCGCCCAACCGGCGACCGAGGTGACCCCGCGGAGCTCTCCCTTGGGCCCGCCCCAGACGGGCGTCCAGCGGTAGCCGCCGCGCCTGAGGGGCCAGATCAGGATCAGCGCCTGCGCGGCGATGCCGAGGGTCGCCGTGCCGGCGAGCAGCGCGATGCGCGCCGGATCCCAGCCGGTGTCGGGGAGCTCGCCGATCGACAGGTCAGGGTCCACCGCGAGCCGGCCGTACCAGGCGAGATACGCCACCAGGCCCGCGATCGAGACGACGTTGTTGAGGACGGGAGCCCACATGTAGGGGCCGAACTGCTCGCGGGCGTTCAGGACCTGGCCGAGGATCGTGTAGAGGCTGTAGAAGAACAGCTGCGGGATGCACCAGAAGGCGAAGGCGACGGCGAGCTCGCGCTGCTCGGCTCCCCACCCATGGGTGTACATCAGCACGAGCACGGGCGCGGCCAGCGTCAGCAGCACCGTCAGCCCGAGCGAGCCGAACACGCCGAGCGTGACGATCCGGTCGACGGTGCGCTTGCCGTCCGGGCGGCGGAACGCGCGCACGATCTGCGGCACGAGCACCGCGTTGAGCACGCCCGCCGCGACCACCGCGTACAGCGCGTTGGGGATCTTGTTCGCGACGTCGTACGCGTCGGCCGCCATCCCGGTGACGCCGATCGCGGCGGCGAGCATCGCGTTGCGGACGAACCCGAGGACCCGGGACACCATGGTCCCCGACGCCATGATCGCCGTGTTCCTCCCGAGCGACCGTCGCCGCGGCTGCGGCGGCTCCTCGTCGCCCGGGGGGACGGGCTCGTTCTCGCTCATGTCACGCATCGTCCCCCGAGGTCGAGGTCCCGGCAGGCGCGGACGCGTCGCCGGCCTCGGGCTGCGGGCCGGTCCGGGTGTCCTTGCGCCCGCGGCGGATGGTGCGGATCACGCCCATGATGAGCAGCAGCACCAGGCCCGCGGTGAACACCGCCGTGACGGCGTTGCCCCAGTCCGCGCGCACCCTCACGCTCAGCGCGGTGCTGGGGCCCAGCGCGGTCCCGTCCGCGTTGCGCAGCACGATCGCGGCGTTCACGTCGGCCGTCGACACGGCCTCCACCTCGACCAGGACGGTCATCGAGGACGAGGCGGGCACGGTCACGGTCGGCGCGTCGCGGACCTGCAGGTTGGGAGAGAAGGACGTGACGTCGACGGTCACCTCCGCGGGCACCGTCAGCTCGTTGCGCACGTTCACCGGCACGGAGCCCTTGGCCGCGATCAGGTTGATGTCGGAGCCGGCGGGAACCGAGAGCGAGTCGAGCAGGTCCTCCGCGCGGGCCGTCGCGCCGGCGAGGGCGGCCTCCCGCCGCTCCGGCTCGTCGCGCAGCGACGTCGCCAGCGGCTCGAGCAGCGTGGTGCCGAGCGGGCCCAGCACGCTCTCGGGGTCCTCCACGGTGACCGCGAGGGCGTTGCCGCGCTCGAGCCGATGGACCTGTCCGACCACGGCGGACGTGGACACGTCCGCGTCGGTGAGCTGGTCGTCCGCAGGCACGGTCAGCGCGGGGGCCGCGGCGTCGGCGAGCAGCGAGGTGACGTCCACGGTGGTCACGAACGGCGCCTCCGCGATCGCCGTCAGGGCCGCGGGGTCCGCGCCCAGGGCGAGCCAGCCGGGATCCGGCGCGATCAGCACGGGCCCGCTCGCGTCGGCGGCGATCAGCGCGGCCGTGGCGACCGCGGTCGCGGGGGTCTCGAGCGCGGCCTCGGCGGCGACCACGGCCGACAGCGTCGGCTCGGGCGACAGGACGGCGAGCCCCGTCTCCGCCTCGCGCTCGATCGCTGCCTCACCCGCCGTCGCCGACCCATCCATCAGCAGCGCTGCGCTCGCGCCCCCGGAGGAGAGCAGCGCGACCGTCGCCGCATCGAGTCCGACCACCGGCGAGATCCAGGCGGAGTCGTGGGTGGCGGAGGTCGAGGTCCCGCGCGCACGCTCGACCGCGAACGCGAGGAGCGAGTCGTCGCCCGCGTGCGCGAGGGAGAGGACGTCGGGGACGTACGCGGGCATCCGCAGCACCGTGCGGCCCGACAGGGCGACGCCACCCGCATCGAGCCCGATCAGCTGGGTCCCGTCCGTGGCGATCGCGACGTCCTGCAGCCCGGGCGCGTCCGTCACCGTCGACATCGCCGCACCGGGGCCTGCGGCGGTGACGAGCATCGCCGCCTCCAGCTCGGGGATCCCGTCGCCGGCCCACGTGATGACGCCGGTGGAGATCGTGGTGCGCACGCCGCCCGCCACGAGGGTGACGGAGAGGCCGTAGACCCCCCACGCATCGTCCGGCAGGCCCAGATCCTCGCCCGCCGCGGCGACGGCGGCGAGGGTGCTGCCGCCCGCGGCGAGACGATGCACGGTGGCGGGCTCCGCGTCGGGGTCGGCGTCCGGGTCCGGGGCCGTGGGCACGGCGGCGCCGACGGGCGTCGTGCCGACCGTGGCGAGGCCCGACGGGGCCGACAGGAAGCGGTCGACCGCGGTGGTCGAGGTCAGCGGTGCGGTGGTCAGCGCGAGCTCGAGCACCGCATCGTCCAGCGCCTCCGACGTGCCGTTGGTGATGCGCGCGAGGGCGCGGATCGACCCGCCGGGCTCCGCGACGCTCGCCGGGTACATCACGAGCTCGGCCGTCAGCGTGCCGACGGGGACCGCCGGTTCCGCGGTCGGGGCGCTCGACGCGCTCGGCGCGGGCGTGTCCGACGCGTCCGGGGTGGGCGTCGCGGTCGCGGGAGCGGCGGCGCCGAGGGCGACGCCCGCGCCCAGCGCGAGCGCGGACGCGAGGGCGAGCAGGCGCGCGAACGGGCGCGGCACGGTCATGGCGCCGGTTCCGGTCACGGCGTGATGGCGAGCAGCCGGGCCGCGGCGGTCGCCATCTTGCGCTCGTTCGGATACGCCAGCTCCTGGGCGAGCGTGGAGACGGGGATCCACCGGGCGACCTCCGCCTCGTGGTCCGGGTCGTTCTCCGTGGTGATGATCCCGCCCTTGGCCTCGAGCAGGTAGTGGTGCACCACCTTGTGCACGCGGCGGTCGTCGCCCGTGAACCAGTAGTCGATGATGCCGAGCGGCTGGATGATCTCAGCGTCGATGCCCGTCTCCTCGGCCACCTCGCGCACCGCGGCGATCTCGGGCGTCTCGCCCTCCTCGATGTGGCCCTTCGGCAGGCACCACTCGAGTCGCCCGGCACGGTTGCGGCGTCCGATGCACGCCGCGTAGGCGACGCCGTCCTCGACGCGGACGGCGATCCCGCCCGCGGAGGTCTCGTTGCTCACCGGGAGGTGAGGGGCGCGATGCGCGACCGAGTCGCGGCGCTGCCGGAGCGACGCCCCCGCCGGCGGCAACGGCACGGAGCCGGGGCGCGGCGCGGACGGGACTGGCATGGCCCCACTCTAACGACGCTCGGTGAGGGCGAGTGGAGGCGGGACCGCCGCTGTGACCATCTGGGACACTGGTGCGCGTGACCTCCCGCGCCCCCTCTGTGCCCTCGCTCGACGTCCTCCGCCAGCGCGCGGCCGGACTGTGGGGGGCCCTTCCCGCGGACGTGGCCGAGCTGGCCGACCTGTTCGCCGGCGCCGGCCATGAGCTCGCTCTGGTCGGGGGTCCGGTGCGCGACGCGTTCCTGGGCCGTTCCTCCGCCGATCTGGACTTCGCGACCTCCGCGCTCCCGGACCAGACGGAACGGCTGCTGAAGCGATGGACGCGCGCCACCTGGGACATGGGACGCGAGTTCGGGACGATCGGCGGCCGTCGCGGGTCGGTCGTGGTGGAGGTCACCACCTACCGCGCCGACGAGTACGACGGAGCGACGCGCAAGCCCGTGGTGGCGTTCGGTTCCTCGCTGTCTGGCGACCTCGCCCGGCGGGACTTCACGGTGAACGCCATGGCCGTGCGGCTGCCGTCGCTCGAGTTCGTCGACCCGTTCGGCGGCCTGGAGGACCTCGCCGGGGGCCTGCTGCGCACCCCGATCGACCCCGAGGTGTCGTTCGGGGACGACCCGCTGCGCATGATGCGGGCGGCGCGGTTCGCGTCCCAGCTGGGGTTCGAGATCGAGCCCGGCACGTTCGCGGCGATGGCGGCGATGGCGGACCGCCTCGCGATCGTGTCCGCGGAGCGGGTGCGGGACGAGCTGGTCAAGCTCATGCTCGGCGCCGACGTCCGCGCCGGGCTCGGGGCGCTGGTGGACGCCGGTCTCGCCGCGCATGTCCTGCCCGAGCTTCCCGCGCTGAAGCTCGAGGTGGACGAGCACCATCACCACAAGGATGTGTACGAGCACACGCTGACCGTGGTCGAGCAGGCCATCGACCTGGAGACCGACGCGTCGGGTCCGGTGCCCGGTCCCGACCTGGTGCTGCGGCTCGCGGCGCTGCTGCATGACATCGGCAAGCCGCCGACGCGCCGCCTCGAGCCCGGCGGCGGGGTCTCGTTCCATCACCACGAGGTGGTCGGCGCGAAGATGACCGCCAAGCGGCTCAAGGAGCTGCGCTTCGACAAGGACACCATCAAGGCGGTCCAGCACCTGGTCTTCCTCCATCTGCGGTTCCACGGCTACGCGGACGCCCGCTGGTCCGACTCGGCCGTGCGCCGGTACGTGGCGGACGCGGGAGCGGAGCTGGAGCGCCTGCATCGTCTGACCCGGGCGGACGTCACCACGCGCAACCGTCGCAAGGCCGACCGGCTGTCCTTCGCGTACGACGACCTGGAGGCGCGCATCGCCGAGCTGCGCGAGCAGGAGGAGATCGACGCGATCCGCCCCGACCTCGACGGCACGCAGATCATGGCGCTGCTGGGCATCGCCCCGGGGCGCGAGGTGGGTGCCGCGTACAAGCATCTGCTGGAGCTGCGGATGGAGCACGGGCCGCTGGGCGAGGAGCGCGCGGAGGCCGAGCTGCGGGCATGGTGGGAGTCGCGAGGCGCCTGACCGGCGCCCGCCCGCCATCACCGTCCCACTCGCCCCGCCCCTCCGCCCGCCCCCGCCCCACTCCGCCCCCATTTGCCGGGACATGGAGTACTGGTTCTCATGCATCCGAGCCCGCCACGGGACGCTGAGTACTGATCAGCGTCTGGGCCTAAGGGCAGCGGGATCCGCGGTACCGATCACGCCCGATGCCCCCAGGCCCGCGCGTGGACCGGGGAGCTCCACCGGCTCGCGCGCGACCGCCCCGCGGGCGTGGATGGCCACGATGCTCGCGCCATGGGGATCAGAGAGCTCGAATCCACGCTCGCCCGGAGTCTTACGCCCATGTCCTTCGCGGACCTCACGGCGTTCGCCAGCCGTGACGGATTGGCGAGAGCGATCGCCGACCGCCGAATCGTGCGCCTCCTGCCTGACCAGTACACGTCCCCGCTGCACGCGGCCGGATGGCGGCCCAGGTCGCTCGCGGCGCTTCGGTGGGCCGGTTCGAGCAGCGGCCTTGCCGGCGTGTCGGCCTTGTCTGCGTGGGGAGCGGTCGATTCGCCGGGGACGGTGAGCCTGGTCGCGCCGTGGGACAGCAGGCCTCGCGGGCCCGCGTGGCTTCGCGTGCGGCGCAAGGTATCGATGCCCGGCCTCCTCGACGTGGCGGGACTTCGCGTGGTCGATCCTGCGACAGCCGTGCTTCAGGCGCACGCAGAGCTGCCAGCGGGGTCGCGGGCTGAAGCGCTGTACGCGCCGATGCGCCTGGGCCTCGTCTCGCCCCAGGACATCTGGGACGCCCTGGCGCGCACGCCGCGCCTGACGGCTCGACGTGAGCTGGTGGCACGGCTTGCCGACGCCGAGAGCGGAGCGGAGAGCTATCTGGAGGAACGCGGCGGCCGATCGGTGCTCAGGGGACCGGATTTCGCGGGCCTGGAGCGGCAGCACCGGATCGAGGTCGACGGCCAACGTTTTCGGATCGACTCCTTCGACGCGACGACGTTGACCGCGATCGAGTTCGACGGTGAACGCGGCCATTCGAGCCCGGCGGAGAGGCGCAAGGATGCGATACGAGATGCCCTGCTCGCGTCCGTGGGCGTCCTGACCCTGCGCTTCACCTATCCGGATGTGATGGGGCGGCCGGCGTGGTGCAGGGAGGTGGCGCTGCGGACCCTGCGGGCACGGAGCGCCACCCCTGCGTCAGTACTGGCGGTCCCGGAGCGAGCACGCCTGGCTGAGAACCAGTACTGAGTGTCCCGACCGGGGAGGGGAGGGAGGGTCAGACCGCCGCGGGGAGCTGCGGGAAGACCGACGCCACCGGGCCGTGGACGATGCTGCCGCCCACCGTCGCGAGGCCGCGCGCCAGGGCGGGGTCCTTGGCCGTGGCGACCTCCCAGCCGTCGTTCGCGAGGCGCACGGCGTAGGGCAGGGTCACGTTGGTGAGGGCGAGGGTCGAGGTGTTGCTCACCGCGCCCGGCATGTTGGCGACGCAGTAGAAGGTCGACCCCTCGACGGCGAACGTCGGTTCGGCGTGGGTCGTGGCCCGCGAGTCCTCGAAGCATCCGCCCTGGTCGATCGCGATGTCGACCAGCACCGAGCCCGGCTTCATGCGCGACACCAGCTCGCGCGACACCAGCTTGGGGGCCTTGGCGCCGGCCACCAGCACGGCGCCGATCACCAGGTCGGCCTCGAGGCACGCCTGCTCGACCTCGTAGGCCGAGGAGACCACGGTCTTGACGCGGCCCGCGTACAGCGCGTCGAGGTGGCGCAGGCGCGGCACGGACAGGTCGAGCACGGTCACGTCGGCGCCCATGCCGACCGCCTGGGCGATCGCGTTCTGGCCGGACATGCCGGCGCCGAGCACCGTGACCTTCGCCGGTCGCACCCCGGGGACCCCGCCGAGCAGCACGCCGCGGCCGCCCTGGCTGGACTGCAGCGAGAACGCGCCAACCATGGTGGCCATGCGACCGGCGACCTCGGACATCGGCGCGAGCAGCGGGAGCGAGCCGTCGGCCAGCTCGACGGTCTCGTAGGCGATCGCCGTGGTGCCGGCCTCGACCAGGGCACGGGTGAGGGCCTCGTCGGCGGCGAGGTGGAGGTAGGTGAAGAGCAGCAGGTCCTCGCGCAGGTAGCCGTACTCCGCGGCGATCGGCTCCTTGACCTTGAGCACCATCTCCGCACCCCAGGCCTCGTCGACCGAGACCATCGAGGCACCCGCGGCGACGTACTCGGCGTCCGTGAACGCGCTGCCGAGGCCCGCGCCGGACTGGACCAGCACCTCGTGGCCGGCCGCGACCAGCTCGCGCACACCGGCAGGCGTGATGGCGACACGGTTCTCGTTGTTCTTGATCTCCTGGGGAACGCCGATGCGCATGGTCTCTCCTCGTTGGGACGCGGGCCGTCCCGCATCGTCTTCATGTGACTCGCCAATTCTTGGAGGATCTGCGGCACAATCAAGACTGGGCGAACAAATTGTCCAAGAAGTCGGAGAAGAGGGAAGAATCCGTGGATCACCAGCCCACCAGGCCGTCCGCGCCGACGAATCTTCGGCACCCCGACCTCGACCAGCTCGACGAGCGCATCCTCTGGGAGCTCATGCGCGACGCGCAGATCACCAACGCGGCGCTCGCGGCCCGGCTCCACGTCTCGCCGTCGACCACGCATGCCCGCGTCCGCGCGCTCAAGGAGGCGGGCGTGATCCGGTCCTCGCACGTGAGCGTGGACTACGCGGCGCTCGGGCTCGACGTCCAGGGCATCGTCTATGTGCGCCTGCGCGCGCAGGCCCGGCCCCAGATCAAGGCCTATGCCCGCAAGGTGATCCGCCTGCCCAACGTGCTGTCGGTGACGTTCATGGGCGGCGAGGTCGACTTCCTCATCCACGTGGCGTGCACGGGCACCGCGCAGCTGCGGGACTTCGTCGCCGAGGAGCTGAGCATGGACCCGGCGGTTGCGTCGACCCACACCAACATCGTGTTCGAGCACCTCACCGGGCTCGAGCACCTGGGTGGCGGCGGCTTCGCGGCGATGAGGGGCGAGGCCTAGGGGGGGGGACGATGCGCGGCTCCCCAGTACTGACCGTCCCGCAGGGGCCGAACGGCTTCGAGAATCAGTACTGGCTGTCCCGGCCGGAAGGGGGGGTCGGGACCGGGCGGGGCACCCGCGGCGCCTGCGCGTAGAGCGCCGCCACCGCGAGGTACGCCACCGCGACCCCCGCCATGACGAACGCCGAGTAGCCCGACGGCGGCAGCACCAGCGCCCCGATCACCGCCGAGAGGATGAACGCGACGTTGTACGCCATGTCGTAGAGCACGAACGCGCGCCCGCGCACGTGGTCCGCGGTGTCGCGCTGCACGATCGTGTCGACCGCGATCTTCCCGCCCTGCACCGCGAAGCTGACGATCACCGCGGCGGCGAGCAGCGTCCACGGCGCCGCGGACACGGCGAGCAGGGCCTGGCCCAGCGCGCCCACGCCGAGGCAGCCGAGGATCCACCGCTGCCTCTCCACGCGGGGTCCGAGCCAGGGCGTGAGGATCGCGGCGAGCCCGAATCCGACCGCCGCGAAGCCCAGCACGATCGAGAACGCCCCAAGCGACTGCTCCGGCCGGTCGGGATCGCCGAGCACGTGGCGGGAGATCAGGATCGCGGCCACGAACATCAGCCCGTACAGGAGGCGCTGCGCGCTCATCACCCCGAGCGCGTGGAAGGGCGTCCCGCGACGGTGGAGGTAGCGGACGCCGTCGGCCAGCTCTCCCACCAGGGCGCGGACCTGCTCGATCGGGTGCAGCGCCTGCAGCGGGTGCTCGGGACCCAGCTCGGTCCGCCCGAGCAGCGTGGACGCCCAGGAGGCCAGCCCGAACGCGACCCCCGCGCCGGCCAGCGCCGTGAACGCGAGCGAACTGTCCGAGGCCGCGGGAGAGAGGAACGTCACCACCCCGCCGACCGCGGCCCCGGCGGCCGCGGCGATGGTGCCCAGCGTGGGCATGATCGCGTTGGCGGCGAGCAGCTCGTCGGTCGGGACCACGCGCGCGATGCCGGCCGACATCGCCGCCAGCAGGAAGCGGTTGACGGACAGGGTCAGCAGCGCGAGCGCGTACAGCGACCAGAGCGGGCCGTCGAGCAGCAGCACGGCGACGATCACCCCGGCGAGCGCGAGCCGCACCAGGTTGCCCACCAGCAGGATGCGCTGACGCTGCCACCGGTCGATCAGCGGCCCGACGAACGGTCCGACCAGGGTGAACGGCGTCAGCAGCACCGCGAATCCGATCGCTATCTCCGGGGGCGACGCCGCCTGCGTCGGGTCGAAGAAGAAGGCGGTGGCGATGCCCACCTGGAACATGCCGTCGCCGCCCTGGGACAGCAGCCGGGAGTACGTCAGCCGCCGGAACCCGCGCGCGTGCCACAGGCGGCCGAGGTCGCGGGCGAGGGTCACGCGCCCACCCTAGGGGGCGTCGATAGCATCGGACCATGGGGGAAGGCGCGGTTTCCGCCGCCGTGGACGCGACACCGGACACTCGTGACCGGTTCGTCGACCTGATCCGCGTCGGATCGCTGATCGGCGTGGTGCTCGGGCACTTCGCGATGGCGGCGGTGGTCCTCGATCACGCCGACGGCACGGTGGTGGTCGCCAACGTCCTGGAGACGGCGACCTGGACACGCCCGCTGACGCTGCTGTTCCAGGTCATGCCGCTGTTCTTCGTGGTCGGCGGGTTCGCGCATGCGACCTCGTGGCGGAGCCTCCGGGCGCGGGGAGGGGGATACGCCGACTTCGTGCACGCACGCATCGGCCGGCTGCTGATGCCCACGGCGGTGTTCGTCGCGGTGTGGATGGTGCTGGGCGCGGCGATCGAGCTCGCCTGGCCGGACTCGCCCGCCACCGGTCCGCTGCTGCAGATCTCGGGCCAGCTGCTGTGGTTCATCGGCATCTACCTGATCGCCGCGGCCTTCGCCCCGGCGCTGCTCGCCGCGCACGAGCGCGCCCCGCGCCTCACCCTCGGCGCCCTGGCGAGCGCCGCCGTCGCGGTCGACGTGCTGCGGCTCGCCGCAGGCATCGACGGCGTCAAGTGGCTGAACTTCGCCTTCGTGTGGCTCGCGATCCACCAGCTCGGGTTCCACTACGCCGACGGCGTCGCCGACCGGGTGGGCCCGCGCCGTCTGGGAGGGACGATGCTGGGCGTCGGGGCCGTCGCCCTGCTCGGCCTGGTCACATGGGGCCCGTACGGGTGGTCGATGGTCTCGTACGCGGGCGAGCCGCTGTCGAACCTCGCGCCGCCCACGACGGCACTGCTCATGTTCGCGTGCGCGCAGGCCGGCCTGGCCCTCCTGCTGCGCGGACCCGCGAGGCGGCTCCTGGCCCGGCGCCGGGCGTGGACCGTCGTGGTCGCGGGCGGCGCCGTCGCGATGACCGCCTTCCTGTGGCACTTCTCAGCCCTGGTCGCGCTGCACGCCGTCCTGTGGGGGGCGGGCGTCGACCTCGCGGGCGACCCCACCACCGCATCGTTCTGGTGGGGCAAGCTCGCGATGCTGCCGGCGTTCCTGCTCCTGGTCGGCCTGCTGGTCCTGGCCTGGCGGCGCTTCGACCGGCCGCCGGCGCGCGCGGCCCTGGCGGGACCGGGCGCGGGCCGCGCCACGGTCGCCGCCGTCTCGGTCGCCTGCGCGATCGTCGCCATGCTGGGCTTCGCGGTCGTGGGCTTCCGCGGGGTCGTCTCGGGCTACGTGGGCCACGTGGCGGTGCTGCCGATGACGGTCTGGTCGGCCGCGGTGCTCACCGCGCTGGCGATCGCCCTGGCACGGGTCGCGGTGGTGCGGCGTCCGCGCCGGTCGTAGAGTGACCCGCGGGGGGCAGAGGGGAGCATCCATGGGGTTCATGGAGGCCGTGCGCGGGTGCCTGCGCCGCTACGCGACGTTCCGCGGGCGCGCGCGCCGCAGCGAGATGTGGTGGTTCGTGCTCTACGGCGTGCTGCTCGCGATCCCCGCGAACATCGCCTTCCTGCTGCTGTGGAGCGCCGCCTTCGAGGGCTCGATCACCGGACCCGCGGAGGACCCCGCGATCAATCCGACCGCGGTGAGCTGGGGCGCGTTCACCGCCGCGATCGGCGTGCTGCTGGCCTACGCGCTCCTCTACACGGTGCCGGCGCTCGCGGTGCAGTCGCGCCGCCTGCACGACATGGGCCAGCCCGCGTGGTGGCTGCTGCTCCACCTGATCGGGCTCGGCATCGTGGTCCTGATCATGTGCGCGATGCGCGGCCAGACCGGCTCCAACCGCCACGGACCCGATCCGCGCCTGGTGCCCGTCCCGTCGCGGGCGACGGCGTGATCGCGCCGCACACCCTGCTCGCCTTCTCCGCGCTCGCGGTCGTCGTGATCGTGATCCCGGGGCCGTCGGTGCTGTTCGTGGTGGGCCGCGCGCTGCACCTGGGTCGCGGTCCCGCGCTGGTCTCGGTGGTCGGCAACGCGGCGGGGCCGCTGGTCCACGCGGCGCTGGTCGCGGTCGGCGTCGGCGCGCTGGTCGCGGCGTCGGAGGCGGCGTTCGTGGTGCTCAAGGTGATCGGCGGGCTCTATCTGATCTGGCTGGGGATCCAGGCGATCCGCCACCGTGGCGAGGGGCTCGAGGCGGAGGACGATGGGACGGCGGCCCCGTCGGTGCGACGGCTGCTCGCCGAGTCGTTCACCGTCGGGGTGACGAACCCGAAGACGCTGGTCTTCGTGGCGGCCGTGCTGCCGCAGTTCGCCGACCCCGACCGCGGACCCGTCGCGGCGCAGATCCTGCTGCTCGGGGCGATCTTCGCGGCGCTCGCGGTCGTCTCCGACGGCGTCTACGTTCTGATCGCCTCGGGCGCGCGCGACTGGTTCGCGCGCTCGCCCGGTCGGCTCGCGCGCGTGCGCGCCGCCGGCGGCGGGATGATCGCGGCCCTCGGCGTGGTGGTGCTGCTGTCGCGGCGGGTCGCCTGACCTGTCGATCGGCGCGGCGCAGGCCCGCGCGTGGCGCCCGGAAACACCGTGATGCCTGGCTAGGGTGAGGACAGCCAGGCAGCACCCGGACCCACCAGGAGGAGATCTGATGAACGGCTTCACCACCGCGATGTCGAAGTACGCGCAGTTCAGCGGCCGGTCGCGCCGGAGCGAGTTCTGGGGCTACCACCTGACCATCACCGCGATGGTGGTCGTGCTGTCGATCATCTACGGGATCAGCGCCGCGATGGTCGCGAACAGCGGTGAGGGCAACCCGCTCGCCGCCATCTCGCTCGGCATCTTGATCGTGCTCGGCCTGGCGTTCATCGTGCCGACCCTCGCGGTGAACTGGCGTCGATGCCAGGACGTCGGCCTGCCGGGAGCGGTCGCGATCATCGGCCTGGTGATCCCGCTCGTGATGTGGATCATCGGCTTCATCCCTGGCACCGAGGGCCCCAACGCGTACGGCGACGACCCGAAGTCCTGAACCCGGGCATCGTCCCGACCCCCGACATGACATCCGGCGCGAACGGGGCCAAGGTGGAGGTATGGCCCACTCCATCGAGCGCGTCGCCATCGTCGGCGGCGCCGGCAAGATCGCCCGCAAGCTGATCCCGCTGCTGCTGCACGAGGGAGTCGAGGTCGTGGCCCTCGCCCGGCATGACGACCAGCTGTCCGAGCTCGGCACCATGGGCGCGATCCCACGCAGGCTCGACATCGAGGCGGCCCAGCCGGCGGCGTTCGCCGCCGCGTTCGGCGGCTGCGACGCGATCGTCTTCAGCGCGGGCGGCGGACCTGACGGCAACGCCGAGCGCAAGCAGACGGTCGACCTCGAGGGATCGCTCAAGTCGCAGGAGGCGGCGATGCTCCGCGGCGTCCACCGGTTCGTGCAGGTCTCCGCGATCGGCGTCGACAACCCGCCGGACCCCGGGCTCGGCGAGGTGTGGACGGCCTATGTCGAGGCCAAGCGTCGCGCCGACGAGGCGCTGCGGCGGTCGAGCTTCGCGTGGACCATCATCCGCCCGGGCACGCTCACCGATGCGGTCGGCACCGGCTGTGTGAACCTCGGACCCGAGGTTCCGCACCACACGATCCCTCGCATCGACGTCGCCAAGGTGATCGCGGGCTGTCTCGCGCGTCCGGCGACGGCGGGCCACCAGTGGGAGGTCGTCACCGGCCCGGTGCCCGTGGGCGAGGCGCTCGATCGGGCCGCCGCCGGCCGTCTCTGACGGCGTCATGCCTGACAGGGCCCCGCGTGGTGCTTCCCCGCGACACCGTCCCTCCGTAGGCTGAGCGTGGCCCGGCGCCGCGTCGGGTGCGAACCTAGGAGAGAACAATGTTCAGCAGCTACAAGGACGTGCTCGGCAAGTACGCCCAGTTCAGCGGCCGCTCGCGCCGGCTCGAGTACTGGGGCTTCGTCGTGATCAACGCGATCATCGTCACCATCCTCGCGATCCTGCTCGCGACCGTCGGCATGGATGCCGACGCCGGCACCTACACGGCGATCGGCTGGGTGCTCGTCGCCGTGATCGTCGTCTACGGCCTGTTCGTGCTGATCCCGTCGCTGGCGCTGCAGTGGCGCCGATACCAGGACATCGGCTGGGCGGGCGCCGTGTCGATCGTCGGCTGGTTCGTCCCGCTGCTGACCCTGATCGTCTCGTTCATCCCCGGCAACGTCGGCGAGAACCAGTACGGCGCCGACCCCAAGGCCTGACCGGCGCCTCGACCACGGGAGCTCACGATGTTCCACAGCTACGCGGACGTGATCCGCAAGTACGCACAGTTCACCGGTCGCTCACGCCGCAAGGAGTTCTGGGGCTTCGCCCTGGTCAACATCCTGATCTCGGTGGTGTTCAGCATCCTGATCGGCGCGGTCGGCATCGACCGCGACACCAACGAGTACACGCTGATCGGCTGGGTGCTGGTCGCCCTGATCGTCCTGTACGGGCTCTTCATCCTGGTGCCGAACATCGCGCTGCAGTGGCGCCGGTATCAGGACATCGGCTGGGCAGGGCCGGTGTCGATCGTCGGCTGGTTCGTCCCGCTGCTGACCCTGATCGTCGCCTTCATCCCCGGCAACGTCGGCGGCAACGACTACGGGCCCGATCCGAAGGCCTGAGCCACCGCATCGTCGCGACGGCCGGATCCCGACGGGGGTCCGGCCGTCGTCGTGTCGGTGCCGCCGCCGGCCCGGGGCGGGCCGCTACCGTGACGCCATGACCTTCGGAGAGTCCATCCGGCACGTGTTCCGCCACCTCACGAGCCTCCAGGGACGCGCGCGCCGCGCCGAGTTCTGGTGGTTCTACCTGTTCCTGCAGCTGGTGAGCATCCCGGTCGGGATCATCGTCGCGGTGCTGCTGGTCGCGGCCTTGGCCCCCGCGCTCGCCTCGATCGACTCGACCACAGGCGAGATCTCCGACTCCGCGGTCGCCGACGTCGCCGGCCCCGTCCTCGCGGTGTACGGCTTCGCGCTGCTGCTCGGCCTCGCCTCCTTCGGGCTCAGCCTCGCGGTCTGGGTGCGACGTCTCCACGACGTCGGGCAGACCGGGCACTGGCTCTGGCTGAACCTGGTGGGCCTCGGGATCGTGCCGCTGATCATGGCGATCATGGACGGCGAGGCCGGTCCGAACCGCTACGGGCCCGACCCGAAGGCCGCCGAGCGGATGCCCGTGGCCGGGTGGCCCCAGCAGCCGGGCTACCCGCCCGTGCCGCCGGTCCAGTAGCGCGGCCACCCCGGCTCAGCCCCGTGTCGACCACCCGCCGCTTCCCCGGTGGCGGATCGGTGCACGGAACCCGGCCGTTTCGGGCACCGATCCTCCATTTCGCGGGGGGGCGGGGAGAGACCACCGGCCGGCCCGGTGAACGCGAAGACCCCGGGTCCCCCCACAGCGGGGACCCGGGGTCTCGTTCGCCTCAGCTCAGCGGCCGAGCGATGCGCTGATCAGCGCTCGCGCGTGCCGGCGATGAACTCCTCGAGGTGCTGGCGGCCGAGGGTGTCCTCGGTCTGCACCGGCGGGGACTTCATGAAGTAGGTCGCGGCGGACAGGATCGGGCCGCCGATGCCGCGGTCCTTGGCGATCTTCGCGGCGCGCATGGCGTCGATGATGATGCCGGCCGAGTTCGGGGAGTCCCACACCTCGAGCTTGTACTCGAGGTTCAGGGGCACCTCGCCGAACGCGGAGCCCTCAAGGCGCACGTACGCCCACTTGCGGTCGTCGAGCCACGCGACGTAGTCCGACGGGCCGATGTGCACGTTGCGGTCGTCCTTGACGCCGGCCAGCGGGCCGTTGTCGATGTTGGACGTGACGGCCTGGGTCTTCGAGATCTTCTTGGACTCGAGGCGGTCGCGCTCGAGCATGTTCTTGAAGTCCATGTTGCCGCCGACGTTCAGCTGGTACGTGCGGTCGAGGCGCACCCCGCGGTCCTCGAACAGCTTCGCCATCACGCGGTGCGTGATGGTCGCGCCCACCTGCGACTTGATGTCGTCGCCGACGATCGGCACGCCGGCCTCCTGGAACTTCGCGGCCCACTCCGGGTCGGACGCGATGAACACGGGCAGCGCGTTGACGAAGGCCACGCCCGCGTCGATCGCGCACTGCGCGTAGAACTTGGCGGCCTCCTCGGAGCCCACGGGGAGGTAGCAGACGAGCACGTCGGCCTCGGTGTCCTTGAGCACCTGGACCACGTCGACCGGGGTCTCGTCGGACTCGACGATGGTCTGGCGGTAGTACTTGCCCAGGCCGTCGAGGGTGACGCCGCGCTGGACCTGGATGTCCGTCTTCGGCACATCGCAGATCTTGATGGTGTTGTTCTCGGAGGACTGGGTCGCCTCGACGAGCTCCTTGCCCACCTTCAGCGAGTCCACGTCGAACGCCGCCACGAACTCGATGTCCGAGACGTGGTAGTCGCCGAACTGCACGTGCATGAGGCCCGGGACGGTCTCGTTGGCGTCGGCGTTCTTGTAGAACTCCACGCCCTGGATCAGCGACGTGGCGCAGTTGCCCACGCCGACGATCGCGGCACGAAGCTTGGCCATGTGATGTCTCCTTGGATCAGCGGCCCGCCGAGGCGGAGCCGGGGTTGTCACCGCCGGGGGCGGATCGTTCATTCTCGATGAGCCGGTCGAGCCACTCGACCTCGCGCTCGACCTGCTCGAGGCCGTGGCGCTGCAGCTCGGCGGTGTAGGCGTCGTGGCGCTCATGCATGCGCTTGAGACCGTCCGACACCTCCTCCAGGCGCTCGGAGAGACGGCTGCGCCGTCCCTCCAGGATCCGCAGCCGGGTCGCGGAGTCCGTGTGCGCGAACATGGAGAAGCGCACATCGAACGTGTCGTCGTCCCAGGACGACGCGCCGGAGGAGGCGAGCTCCTCCGCCAGCCGGGCGCGTCCCGCCTCGGTGAGGCTGTACGCGATCCGGGCACGCCGGGACGATGCGGGGGCGGACGAGGCGGGCTCCTCACCGGTGACGGTGATGAGCTCCGCGTCGACCATGCGCCTGAGGCACGGGTACAGGGACCCGTAGCTCAGCGCGCGGAAGGGTCCCAGCTGGGCGCCGAGACGCTTGCGGATCTGATAGCCGTGGAGGGGCTGCTCGCGCAGCATCCCGAGGATGGCGAGCGTGAGCACATCGGTCTTGGCCACGGTCGCCCTCCTCTCCGCCGTGGTGGATCCTCGGCGCGCGGAATTGCGCGTCGATCGAACGGCTAGTTATATCGAACTGATACATCGGAGAAGATACATCACGGAATCGTGACACGCGAATCCGCCCCGCTGGGTCACGAATGCGGGGAGGTGAACGTTATGACACCGATGCGGAGCCCGCACCCCGGCTCCGGCCTGCCCGACGCCTCGATCTCTAAGGTGGACCTGTGACCGATAGCGCCCAGCCGCCCCGACGGCCCACGACCCGCACCGCCGCCGGCGGTACCGCCCCGCGCTCGTCGAGCGCTCCCCAGCGGCGCTCGACCCGGCCCACCACCGGCGCGGCGGCGAGCAAGCCGACCAGCGGCTGGGTGCAGACGGGCGTGACGGCGACCGGGGCATCGTCCGGCGGCAAGGGCGGCGGCGCCGGCGGGAGCGGCGGCGGCAAGCGGCCCACGAAGCAGCCGGAGGGCCCGCGCTGGAAGCGCGTCCTCAAGCGCGTCGGGATCGGCGCGCTCATCGCCGGGCTCGTCGCGATCGCGGTCGGCTCGATCACGCTCATGGTCGTCTACTCGCGGCTCGAGGTCCCCGAGGCGTCCGACGTGGCGCTCGCACAGGCGTCCACCGTGTACTGGGCGGACGGCGAGACGGAGATGGGTCGGATCGGCGAGGTCGACCGCAACATCATCGACTGCGCGGCGCTCCCCGACCACGTGCCGCACGCGATCGTCGCGGCGGAGGACCGCAGCTTCTACACGAACCCGGGCATCGACTTCTTCGGCACCGCCCGCGCGCTGTTCAACACGGTCGTGCTGGGCAAGAAGCAGGGCGGATCGACCATCACCCAGCAGTACGTCGAGCGCTACTACTTCGGGGAGACGACCACCGACATCCCCGGCAAGATCAAGGAGGCGCTGCTCGCGCTCAAGGTGGACTCGGAGCAGACCAAGGACGAGGTCCTCTGCAACTACATGAACACCATCTACTTCGGGCGCGGCGCCTACGGCATCGACGCCGCGGCGCAGGCGTACTTCGCCAAGCCCGCGTCCGAGCTGAGCGTCTCGGAGGCGGCGATGCTGGCCGGGATCATCCCCGCGCCCAGCGCCTGGGACCCGCGCCTCAGCCCCGAGAAGGCGGAGCAGCGGTGGAACTACGTGCTCGACGGCATGGTCGAGGGCGAGTTCATCACCCAGGACGAGCGTGATGCGCAGACCTTCCCCGAGACCGTCGAGTACGTCGCCGCGGACACGTTCGCCGGGCCCACCGGGTACCTGCTGCGGACCGCGATCAACGAGGCGATGAGCGTGCTCGACGTGGACCAGGAGGAGATCGAGCTCGGCGGCTACCGGATCGTCACCACGTTCCAGCCGGACCACCAGCAGGCGGTCGAGGACGCCGTCGCGGCGATGCCCGAGGATCACGCGGACAACCTTCACGTCGCGGCGAGCACGGTGGACGCCACCACCGGCGCCATCACGGCGATGTACGGCGGCGCGGACTACCTGACCGTCCAGCGCAACGCGGTGACGCAGGACATCGCGCAGGCCGGTTCGACGTTCAAGCCCTTCGCGATGATCGCGGCGCTGTCCACCGGCTGGTCGCTCAACACGACCTACACCTCGGACAACCTGATGACCGTCGAGGGCTTCGACAACCAGGTCCGCAACTTCGGCGGCACCAATTACGGGCGCATCAACATGATCACCGCGACCGAGAAGTCCGTGAACACCTACTACGCGCAGCTCGGCGTCGACGTCGGCAACGACAAGGTCCGGGACGTCGCGATCGCGGCGGGCCTTCCCGAGGACACCGTGGGTCTCGACGCGAACCCGGCCAACGTGCTGGGCACGGCGTCGCCGACCCAGCTGGCCATGGTGCACGCGTACACGACCATCGCGGACACGGGCCTGGAGAAGGATCCGTACAGCGTGCAGACGGTCGTCGACACGGACGGCACCACGGTGTTCGAGCACGAGGTGCACGCGCAGCGCGTGTTCGACGAGGACGTGATCGCTGACGCGACCTACGCGATGCAGCAGGTGGTCAACAGCGGCACCGCGCGCAAGGCGGCGGCGCTGGGCCGTCCCCTCGGCGGCAAGACCGGAACGTCGAACGACAACCGCTCGGCGTGGTTCATCGGCTTCAGCCCGCAAATCGTCGGCGCGGTGTCGCTCTACCAGGTGGGCGAGGACGGCTCGGTCGAGCAGATCACCCCCTTCGGCGGCTACAGCTCGATCACCGGAGGCTCGGTGCCCGCCGACATCTGGGTCGAGATGATGGGCCCGATCCTCGAGGACTACGAGGTCGCCTCGTTCGCGCCCCGGGCGGACGTCGGCGAGGACCGAGGCGTGATCTCGACACCCACGCCGACCCCGTCGAGCACCCCCAGCCCGACGCCGACGGAGACCTCCGAGCCGATCGTCACGCCGAGCCCGACCGAGACCGCCGAGCCCACCCCGACCCCGGAGCCCAGCGCGACTCCCGAGCCGTCGGTGACCGCCGGCGCGTCGGGCGACGGCAACGGGAACGGCAACGGGAACGGCAACGGCACGGGGACGGCCGTCGACGGAGCGCTCGGAGGCTGAGGGCCAGGGTCCGTCCGTCAGCGGATCGCGCGCTTGAGGCGGAGCGCCGTCGTGAGCGCGCGGTAGCGCACTGTCTTGAGCGGCACGTCCCACGCGCCGTCGCACTCGACGATCTCGCCGAACTGCTGCTTGAACTCCCGCACGCCCATGAGCTGCGGGGCGCGCTCGGAGCCGACGCCGAACAGGTCGTACTCGCGGACGCCCTCCGCCTTGAGCGTGGTGAGGATCTCCCACTTGAGGCGGAGGGCCGCGTTCGTGTCGCGCGCCTCGAGGTTGTTCGCCGCGTAGTAGTCGGTGCCGCCGTCCTCGTGCACCACCGCGATGACCCAGGCCACGGCACGGCCGGGGGCCAGGTCGCCGTCCGGCCCCGCGTCGTGACGGCGGGCCACCCAGATCCGCGCGTGCGGGCTGAGCGTGTCGAGCATCGTCAGGTACATCTCCGCCGGAAAGATGCCGAAGCCCGCCCCTGCCGCGGTCTCGCGGTAGATCTCGTAGAGCTCCTCGAACTGCTCGCCCGTCAGGCCGGTCTCCTCGGCGACCGTCATCGCCTCGTCCTTGAGCGTGCGCCGGATCTTGTACCGTCCGCGCTTCGAGAACGACGCCATGATCTGGTCCTCGGGCGCGGTGAGGTCGACGTACACCGTGTGGTCGAAGGTGACGGTCTGGAGCAGCTCGTGCAGGTCGCCCGCCGCGTGGCGCGCGTGCAGGCGGGCGAACACGGCCCACGGGTAGCGCTCGCGCAGCGCGGCCACCAGCGCGTCCCGGATCGCCTTCTCGTTCTCGGGGGTCTGCTCGACCAGGACGATCGGACCGTGCTTCGCCCACACGTAGGGGAAGCCGCGCACCTCGTAACGCGACAGGGACACGACGGCGACCGGCGCATCGTCCGCCCCGATCACCGCGAGGCGGGCGAGGTGCTCGCGGCCCCAGACGGCCGCGTCGTACGCGTCCCACGCGGGCGCCTGCTCGATCGGGACCGGGTGGGGGCCTCGGCGGGCGAGCTCGAGGAACCGGTCGTCGGACACGTCCTCGACGCGCAGCGGCGTGGGCAGGCTCATGGGCTCGAGACTATCCGCGTCAGAAGCCGGACTCGGTGGGCCGCGGGTAGTGCTGGAGGTACTTGCTGACCAGGCGCAGGTCCACCGACCGCACCCACAGGCGCCGCTTGAGGCTCGCGTCGCCCCGGTACCGCAGCGGGTGATGGACGCCGTGGCGGCGCTTCGCGGTGCGGACGCGCGCCCGCAGGCCCGGGTCCAGCAGGTAGCGCAGCAGGAAGCGGTACGGCACCACGCTGTAGAGCACGTCCCGCTCGGGGCTGAGCGGCGCCGGGGCGCCGTCCACATGCGCCGGGAGCAGGTCGCGGGCGAGCACCTCGGCGACGTTGACGCCCGAGGCCGTCACGTAGAAGTTGTTGCGGCCGATGCGCGGGTTGGCCTCGAAGAAGACCTTCTCGCCCGTGCGGCTCGAGACCTTGTAGTCGAAGTTCGCGAAGCCCTCGTAGGCGATGTGGTCGAGCAGGCGGGCCGCCTGGTCGAAGGCCTCGCGGTCGACGCCCGTGAGGATCGCGGCGGGGATCCCGAGCGTGCCCGGAGTGTGCTCCTCGAGCAGCACCTGGCCGCCCGCGACGAGCGTCACCTGGCCCGCGCGGTCGCGGTAGGCGGTGAGCGAGCGCATGTGGGTCTCGTCGCCCGGCACGAACTCCTGGACCAGGAACTCCGACGGGTAGCCGCGCTCCTCGAGGTGGGCCAGCACGTCCACCAGCTCGGCCTCGGACTCGAAGTGATGGATCTTCTGCTTGCCCGGGAACTCGATCGCGAACCAGTCCGCGCTGTTGGAGGGCTTGCCGATCAGCGGGTAGGCGAGGTCGCGCTCGCGCAGCTGCGCGACGGCGTCTGCGGGACCGACCGCGGCCGCGTCGCCGAACGACACGGCCACCGTGAAGGGTGTGCGGATGCCGACCTGGTCGCACGCCTGGGCGAAGGCGACCTTGGAGGAGACGAGGTCGAAGGCCGCGAGCGAGGGGAACGGGACGATCCACCGCGGGTCGAGCCGCTCGCGGTGCTCCGCGAGCACGCGGACGTGCCAGTCGAGGTTGGTGAACAGGAGCAGGTCGTGGTCGGGATGCTCCGCCGCGATCGCGTCGAGCCGCGCGAGCAGCGTCTCCGGGGTGAAGATGTCCGGCTCGATGATCCACCGCGCGAGCGTCGAGTGGCGACCGAAGGTGGTGACGCGCGGCCCGACCACCAGCGACGGCCAGCCGAACCGCTCATGCGCGGCGCGCTGGAACGCGTAGGTCCCGATGTCCCCGCCGAGCCCGACGACCAGTACCTGCCTCACCCGCACCTCCCGATTCGACTCGTCAGTCTAGACGGAGGCGCGCGCCGCTCCCGGGGCGACCGGCGCATCGTCCCTGCGTCCCCTCCACAGGCATGTGGCGCCTCGGGACCTGGTGCCGGTACCATTGCTCGGTGGCCTCGGCCACAGACGCAACCCTCCTGCTGCGGAAAGACCGCAGCCGACCAGACCAGAGGAGGTGGGTATCAATGCGCCAGTACGAAATGATGGTCATCCTTGACCCCGAGATCGACGAGCGGACCGTCGCTCCGTCGCTCGACAAGTACCTGACCGTGATCAGCAACGACAAGGGCACCGTCGACAAGGTCGACATCTGGGGCCGTCGCCGTCTCGCTTATCCGATCAAGAAGAAGGCTGACGGCATCTACGCGGTGATCAACTTCACCTCGGAGTCCGCCACCGCCAAGGAGCTCGAGCGCCAGCTCGGCATCAACGAGGCGATCCTTCGCACCAAGCTGCTCCGCCCGGACGCTCACTAGTCCAGGCCCGCATCCCGACTCTCACCAGCGAATACACGAAACCGAGGGAACACACATGGCAGGCGACACTCAGATCACGGTGGTGGGCAACCTCACCGGTGACCCCGAGCTTCGATTCATCTCCTCCGGCGCCGCGGTCGTGAACTTCACCGTCGCGTCGACCCCCCGCACGTTCGACCGTCAGTCGAACGAGTGGAAGGACGGGGAGACCCTGTTCATGCGGTGCTCCCTCTGGCGTGAGGCCGCCGAGAACGTCGCAGAGTCCCTCACCAAGGGCATGCGCGTGATCGTCACCGGCCGTCTCGTGGCCCGCTCGTGGGAGGCGAACGGCGAGAAGCGCACGGTCACCGAGATGCAGGTCGACGAGGTCGGCCCGTCCCTGAGGTACGCCACGGCCAAGGTCACGCGCACGCAGCGCGGTGGCGGCGGCGGAGGCGGCTTCTCCGGGGGCGGCGGCAACCAGTCGGGCGGCTTCGGTGGTGGCTACGGCGGCGGCTCGCCCGCCGGAGGCTCGAGCAACGACCCGTGGGCGACCGCCCCGGCGTCGGATGAGCCCCCGTTCTAACAGGTACTTTTCATCAGGAGTCTTCACATGGCTAAGCACGACATCCGCAAGCCGCGCAAGAAGGTCAACCCGCTCAAGGCCGCCAAGGTCGACAAGGTTGACTACAAGGACACCGCGCTGCTTCGCAAGTTCATCTCCGACCGCGGCAAGATCCGTTCGCGCCGCGTCACCGGTGTCACCGTCCAGGAGCAGCGCGACATCGCGCGGGCGATCAAGGTCGCTCGTGAGATGGCGCTCCTCCCCTACGCCGGCTCCGGCCGCTGATCGGGGGTCTGTCTCATGGCTAAGGTCATCCTGACCCACGAGGTCTCCGGCCTCGGCATCGCCGGCGACGTCGTCGACGTCAAGGACGGTTACGCCCGCAACTACCTCGTCCCCCGCAAGCTGGCCACCCCGTGGTCGGCGGGTGCCGAGAAGCAGATCGAGGGCCTCCGCAAGGCGCAGCGCGCCAAGGAGATCGCGTCCATCGAGGGTGCTCAGGCCGCGCGCGACGCGCTCCAGGCCTCGCCCGTGGTGGTCTCGGTCAAGGCCGGCGAGTCGGGCCGCCTCTTCGGCGCCGTGTCGCCCGCCGACATCGCGGACGCCATCGGCGACCGCGCCAAGGTCGACAAGCGTCGCATCCACGTGGCGCAGCCGATCAAGGCGCTGGGCGAGTACGAGGTCAAGGTCTCGCTGCACAGCGACGTCGCGGCCAAGGTCACCGTCCAGGTGGTCGCCGCGAAGTAGTCCTCGCGACACACGCGTTCGAGGCCCGGCGCGCCGTCCCCTAGCGGGGGCGGGGCGCCGGGCCTCGATGCATGTCGGGGCGGGTGTCGGGCGTCGGGCGCGAGCCGCGGCTCCGTTGACGCCTCCACCTCCCACCTCCCACCGCCCGCGGCCGCCTTCCGCCGCCTGACCCGCTTCCCGCCCGCTCCGCCTCCCGCCGCTTGATCCGCTTCCCGCCGCTTGATCCGCTTCCCGCCGCCGCGTCCCGCCGCCGCGTCCCGAAATGGAGCTCTGGTGCCCGAAACGGCCGCGTTGCGTGCACTCAACGTCCATTTCGGCTCAGCGGGCGCCTGGCGGCCGGCGGCTCGGCGGGCTCACCAGGTCTCCGGTGCGAGGACCGATGTCGACAGGCCCCCGCGCGTTCCCGCCCGTGCCCGCCGCCGGTCGACCGACGCCGCGCCCGCCGATGCCGGCCCACGATCTGGCCATGGGGACTCACAGGGCGCTCGTGGCACGTCTGACCGACGAGGTCGATCGGATGCGGCGCGGCAGGATCGCGGCGCCCCGAGGTGCGCTGCTTCGCGTGCTCGGGCGGCGGTTGCTGGAGCGGGCCGTCGAGAGCGGCGTGCTGGTGCGACTGCTGCCCGGCGTCTACGCGCCCGCCGACCTGGCGACGGATCACCGCGTGCTCTGCCATGCGGTGACGCTGGCCTCGCGAGGGCGCGCCACCATCGCAGGCCGCTCTGCTCTGCACCTGGTGAACGACGCGTACCCGGCGCCCCGCGTGGTCCAGGTGATCGTCGACCCGAGCAGCCACGCTCCCCGCGCCCCATGGATCCAGGCACGTCGCATCCCCGCTCCAGGGCCCGCGTGGACGCTTCGCCGTTGCCGCGTGCTGACGCCGCCGGATGCGGTGGTCGACGCCTGGGCGCGCGCCCCGGTCGAGCGGCGGCGCGCGGTCCTGTACGACGCGCTGTGGCTGCGATGCGCGGCACCTGCGGCGATCGCGGAGGCCTCGTCCGGGCGCGGCAAGGTCCCCCAGCGTGCCGAGCTCCTGGCGATTCTCGGCGAGTTCATCGACGGGGCGCAGTCGCCCGGTGAGGTGATGGCACGGCGCGAGGTCTTCCGCCATCCACGGTACGACGAGTTCGAACGGCAGGTCCCGGTCGTCGGTGACGGGCGCGGGCGGCCTGTCGACATGCTCCATCGTCGGGCCCGCCTGGCGGTCGAGATCGACTCCGACTCGTATCACGGCGCCCCGGAGGACGTGGCTCGGGACCACCGGCGCGATGTCGAGCTCAGCGCGCTCGGCTACCAGACGGTCCGCTACCGGTACCGAGACCTGAGAGACCGGCCCGAGTGGTGCCGCCGGACCCTCGACCGGATCGTCGCGGTCCGGCTGCGAGATCTCGCCTGAGCGCTGGGGCCGGTTCAAGGAGGTGTAGTGGCCGATCGGCGTCCGAAAGAGGGCGGTCTCGGGCACGGATCCTCCATTTCGGCGGAGGGCCGGGTTGGAGGAGTGCGGGGCAGGTCGGGCGCGCGGGGTCGTCCCGGGGCGTGTGAACGTTCGCATGGCGCGCGTCCGGGAGGGCGCCCGCGGCGGCGGGACGATGCGGATTGCGGCACCGCGCGCCGACACGCCGAAGCGCGACACGCCGAGGACTTTGTCCCCCGCGGTTTCCACAGCGGTGCGTCCAGCGAAATCCCTGGCAGGCACAGGGTTAAACGTCACGTTGACGGTTCATCCACATTTTCCTCCACACCCTCCCCAGGGAGTTGTCCACGGTTCCTCCACTGTGGATAACGAGTTCTCCACGGTCCGTCCACGGTCGGGGCGCTCGCGGATTTGAGCCGCCGCGCCGGGCGCTCTACATTCGCGTGTCTGACCCCCGCGCGACACTGATGGCGTCCGGGGCTCACCCGTACAGGAGAGGGAGCACGATGTCGGTCGACGAGCTCGAGGCCGCGTACGCCGGAGGCGGCGAGCGCGCCACGTTCGATCGCGTGCCGCCGCAGAACCTGGAGGCCGAGCAGTCGGTCCTCGGCTCGATGATGTTGTCCAAGGACGCGATGGCCGACGTCATCGAGGCCGTGCGCGGCGACGACTTCTACAAGCCCGCGCACGAGACGATCTTCGAGGTCGCGGTCAAGCTGTACAACACCGGAGACCCCGTCGACGCGCTCACGGTGTCCGCCGAGCTGCAGCGCCGGGGCGAGTTGGCGCGGGTCGGCGGAGCGGAGTACCTCCACACCCTCATCGCCTCGGTCCCGTCGGCGGCGTCCGCAGGCTACTACGCCCGGATCGTGCGCGAGCAGGCGATCCTGCGGAAGCTGGTCGAGGCAGGCACGCGGATCGCGAACCTCGGGTACGCCGGCGAGGGTTCGGAGGTCGACCAGATCGTCGACGCCGCCTCGTCTGAGATCTTCGCCGTGACCGAGCGCCGCAACTCCGAGGACTACCTCCCTATCGGCGAGATCATGGAGCGCACTCTCGAGGAGGTCGACGCGGCGTCCTCGCGCGACGGCAAGATGCTCGGCGTCCCGACGGGCTTCCGCGACCTCGACGACCTCACGGGTGGCCTCCAGGCCGGTCAGATGGTGGTCATCGCGGCCCGACCCGCGGTCGGAAAGTCGACGCTCGGTCTCGACATCGCGCGCTCGTGCGCGATCCACCACAACAAGGCCGCCGTCATCTTCTCCCTCGAGATGAGCCGCGAGGAGATCACCAAGCGCATGCTCTCCGCCGAGGCGAGCGTCAAGCTGTCGAGCCTGACCAAGGGCCCGATGGGGCCGAGCGACTGGGAGCGGCTCGCCCAGACCGCCGCGAAGGTCGCGAAGGCGCCGCTGTTCATCGACGACAGCCCCAACATGTCGCTCATGGAGATCCGCGCCAAGTGCCGCCGCCTCAAGCAGCAGCACGACCTCAAGCTGATCGTGGTCGACTACCTGCAGCTCATGACCTCGGGTCGCAAGGTCGAGTCCCGTCAGCAGGAGGTCTCGGAGTTCTCCCGTGCGCTCAAGCTGCTCGCGAAGGAGGTCGAGGCGCCGGTGATCGCGATCTCGCAGCTGAACCGAGGCTCGGAGCAGCGCGGCGACAAGAAGCCCATGCTGTCGGACATGCGTGAGTCGGGTGCGATCGAGCAGGACGCGGACATCGTGATCCTCCTGCACCGCGAGGACGTCTACGACCGCGAGAACCGCCCCGGGGAGGCCGACTTCATCGTCGCCAAGCACCGCGCCGGACCCACCGACACCATCGAGGTGGCGTTCCGCAAGGACTACGCGCACTTCACCGACATGGCGCGGGACCTCTGAGGTCGCACCCATCCGGTCCACCGGGGTCTCCGAAGACCTCGCAGGACGATCCTGGGGAGGGACGATGCGACGAGGCGGGGCCGCGGTTGCGGCGACGATAACGACCATGGCGGGGCTGCTGGTGCTCGCCGGATGCGCGAGCGGCGGCACGGCGGAGGACGCGGCCGCGCCCGGCGCTGCAGCGACCTCCGAGGATGCTGTGATGACGCCCGAGGCGTCCACCGAGCCCACCGATGACGACGCCATGATGACCGGCACCGACGGCGATGCCGCGATGGCGGCCATCATCGACGGAGCCGACTTCGACCCCGCATCGTTGGCCGGCACCGACACGGTCCTGTGGTTCTGGGCGCCGTGGTGCCCGACGTGCCAGCGCCAGGCGGGACTCGTCAACGAGGCGCTGCCGCAGCTCCCCGACGGCGTCGAGTTCATCGGGGTGGCCGGGTTGACCGACTCCGAGGATCAGGTCGACCAGTTCATCGACGAGTACGGCGTCCAGGACATGACGCACGTGGTCGACCTCGAGGGCGACACCTGGCGGTACTTCGAGGTCGCGTCCCAGTCGACGTTCGTGTTCCTCGACGACTCGGGCATGGTCACGGTGACCGGCGCGGGCACGACCGTCGAGGAGATCGTCACCCGCGCGGAGGAGCTCGCCGCGAGCTGACGAGTCCGGCTCGACCCCCAGAGTCAGGCGGCGCGGACCGGCTGGCGCAGCAGGGTCCGCAGCCTCGCAGGCGTGGTGCGCCTCAGGTCGGACAGGTAGATCTCGTGGTGGTGACCGGCCTCGACCAGCCCGGCCGCGGGCAGCACCTCGGCGTGCAGCTGCGCGAGCACGGGCCCCTCGGCGTCGAACGGCCCCACGTGCAGCGTCTGGAGGCACCGGCCCTCGGCGAGCGTGAGGACGCGCACATCGTCGAGCCGCGCCGGCGCGCCCTTGGCGCGCGTGACCGCGACCGCATCGGCGACCGCCGCATCGTCGAGCCAGGGCGGCACCATGAGCATGGCGGTCCAGCTCCACGCCCCCTTGTCGCGGGAGGTGAAGGTGGTCATGTCCTCCGCCCACCACAGCCCCTCGAGCGGCGGCAACACGTAGTCGCGCCCCGCGGTCCTGGATGCGAACTTGAGCGCGTAGGCGACCGGGTAGAGCGCGGCGAGGGCCTCGGCGAAGGCGGGGCCGTTCGGATCACCCGTGCCGTCGACGGCGACGAGGCGGCGCTCGGGCACGTCGAGCTCCGACCAGGCTCCCGCGCGGGCGCGGAAGCCGGGGTCGGATCGCTTGAAGTCGACCTTGTCGCTCACCGCGCCTCCGCTCGTCGCGCCGCCACCTCCACCGTAACGGCCGCTCCCACGGCGAGCACGACCAGCCCCACCAGCACCGGGGTGCCCCAGTCCTGGACCGCGAACGTCACCGCGGACTGCCAGCGCGTGGTGACCGCGATCACGGGGTCGAGCGCGTCGATGCCGAACCGGGGCAGCACCTCCGCGAGCCCGAAGAGCGTGACGTAGACGCCCGCCAGCACCATCAGCACCCCGCCGATCCGCATGAGCAGCGGCGTGCGGCGGCGCAGCGCCGCGGCGACACCGGTGCCGGCGAGGGCGGCCACGAGCGACACCAGCACCACGGCCGTCCCCATCCCGAGCCCGTACGCGACGAACGGCGTGATGGTCGCGACCGGTCCCCCGGCGCCGAGCGCCTGCGTGACCACGACCAGGAAGAGCCCGATGGTGCAGCTGAGCGACGCGACGGCGAACGATGCGCCGTACGCGGCCTGGGAGAGCCACGTGCGGCCGGGCGCGCGGGAGCCGCGCGCCAGCGCGCCCAGCCCGGGACCCGAGAGCTCGCCGCGCCAGGCCATGCGGACGCCGAGGATCGCGACCAGCACGCCGAGCACGATCGTCACGTAGGAAACCGCCGGGAGCACCGACGCCTGCAGGCCGAGCGACACCCCCGCGAAGAGCAGCCCGAACGCGAGGAACACCGCGACGAACCCGACGGTCATCGCCAGCGCGAAGCCCAGCGCGCGCCGCAGCGCGATCGCGCGCGGAACCCCCGCATCGTCTCCCCCGACCGCGCCGGCGGAGCCGGTCACGATCAGCGTGAGGTAGGCCGGCAGGAGCGCGAAGCCGCACGGGTTGAACGCCGCGACGGCGCCCAGCAGCAGGGCGTACGCGGTGTCGGCGTCGAGCATGGGGCCTCCTTCGTGGGTACACGCTCCCACGGTTCGGCGCCGGGGAGGCGGTGGATGGGCGGGGTCTGCGTGTCGCGTGGACCGCGCCGCGAAATGGAGGATCCGTGCACGGAACGTCGCGGTTTCGGGCACGGATCTGCCATTTCGCCGGGCGGACGATGCGCGGGCCGCAGCGCGGACGATTCGCGGCTCCCCTTGCGCTCGCGGCCCGCCCGAGCGACAATAGCGATACATCGTTCAGTGTCGTCGACGATCGTTCGGAGGTCATCATGAACAGCACCTGGAAGAGCGGGGGCAACCCCGCCGACGCCATGTGGGACGCCATGGAGCAGCTCAAGAGCCAGTTCGACAAGCGCGTCGGGACCCGCATGGGCCGCGGCGACGTCCGCAACGCCGTGCTCGCGCTGCTGGTCGAGGGCCCCATGCACGGCTACCAGATCATCCGCGAGATCGAGGAGCGCACCGGCGGCAGGTGGAAGCCCAGCGCCGGCAGCGTGTACCCGACCCTGCAGCTCCTGGCCGACGAGGGCCTGATCACCCAGTCGATGCAGAACGACCGCAAGGTCTACACCCTCACCGAGGAGGGCCGTCCCGTCGCCGAGGCGGCCGCGGACGACGCGCCGTGGGACATCCCCTCGTTCAAGGAGAGCCTGAACATGGGCCCGGTGCCCAAGGCCGGCGTCGACCTGGCGCAGGCGGTCGCGCAGGTGGCTCGCTCGGGTAGCGAGGCCCAGCAGGCGCAGGCCGCCGAGGTGCTCGCCGACGCCCGACGTAAGATCTACTCGATCCTCGCGCAGGACTGACGCATCGCCGGACAGCCCGGCCACGCGGGCCGGCGGGATCCGGGAGGCGCAGTGACCGACGGCCCGCGGGACGCCACGTTCGACCGCGCCCGCTACCGCCGGATCCTGCGCTTCGCCTCCTGGCAGCTCGCGATCGCGTGGTGGTTCGAGATCCTGCTGCCGCAGATCGGCCTCGCCGGCCTGGCGGCACGCAGCCGCGATCGTCGGATGCGTCGCTTCGCGGTCCGCTTCCGTGCGCTCGCGGTCGAGCTCGGCGGGCTCATGATCAAGCTGGGCCAGTTCCTGTCCTCCCGGCTCGACGTGCTGCCGCCGGAGCTCACCAAGGAGCTCGAGGACCTGCAGGACGAGGTCCCAGCCGTGCCGTTCGACCGGATCCGGGCGCTCGCGGAGGCCGAGCTCGGCCTGCCGCTCAGCCAGGTGTTCGCCGCGATCGACGAGGTCCCGGTCGCCGCGGCGTCGCTCGGCCAGGCGTACCGCGCCCGCCTCAGCCCGGACGATGCGCGGGAGGCCGGGTTCGCCGACGTCGTCGTCAAGGTGCAGCGGCCGGGCATCGCGGGCATCGTCGCGGTCGACCTGGCGGCCCTGCGGCGCGTCGGGCGCTGGATGGCGCGCGTGCGGCTGGTCTCCGACCGCACGGACATGCCCACGCTGGTCGAGGAGTTCGCCGCGGTCAGCCTCGAGGAGATCGACTACCTCCACGAGGCCTCCAACGCGGAGCGCTTCGCCGCCGACTTCCGCGACGACGCGCGGGTCCGGGCACCCCGGATCGCCTGGGAGCGCACGTCCCGCCAGGTGCTCACGCTCGAGGACGTGACCGCGATCAAGATCACCGATCACGACGCGCTGCGCGCCGCGGGGATCGACCCCGCGCAGGTCGCGACGGTGTTCGCGGACGTGATGTTCGACCAGCTCTTCCTCCACGGCTTCTTCCACGCCGACCCGCACCCGGGCAACCTCTTCGTCACGCCGGGGCCGCGCGACGCGAAGGGCCGCGCCGCATCGTTCGCCCTGACGTTCGTCGACTTCGGGATGATGGGCGAGGTCCCCGACCGCCTCAGCGGGGCGCTGCGCGCCCTGATCATCGCGGCGGCGTCGCGCGACGGCCACGCCATGGTCGCGGCGATGCACGACGCGGGGGTGCTGCTGCCGAGCGCCGACTCGGTCGAGCTCGAGAAGGTCATGGAGCAGGTGTTCGCCCGGTTCGGCGGCATGGGGTTCGCGCAGCTGCGCGAGGTGGACCCGCGCGAGTTCCGCGACTTCGCCCTCGAGTTCTCCGACCTCATGCTGACGCTGCCGTTCCAGCTGCCGGAGAACTTCCTGCTGATCATCCGTGCCGTGTCGCTGACCTCGGGCGTGTGCAGCGCGCTGAACCCCGCCTACAACGTGTGGGACTCGGTCGAGCCGTACGCAGGCCAGCTGATCCGCGATCAGGGCCGTGACATCGTGGGGGACGTCGCGCGTGAGGTCGGCGACGTCGCGCGGATCGCGTACCGGCTGCCCAAGCGGGTCGACGCCGCGCTGAGCCGGATCGAGGACGGCTCGCTCGCGGTGACCATGCCCAAGCTGGAGAAGACCCTCGACAGGGCGGAGCGGAGCATCCGCCGGCTGATCTCGGCGCTGGTGTTCGCCGCGCTCCTGATCGCCGGTGCCCGCCTGCACGCCGACAACGCCGGGATGGGCACGTTCCTCATGATCGGGTCGGCGGTGCCGTTGCTTCACACCGTGTTCGCGGGACGGCGCGGCAGGTAGCCCTCGCGCCTCCCCGGGCCGTGCCGCGGTCCCGGTCGCGACGCGATATGTTCGCGGCATGGACTTCATCTCGGGCGACCAGATCACCCTGACCTCCGGCGAGCAGACCGCCACCATCGCGACCGTCGGCGCCGCGCTGCGCGAGTACGTCGTGGGCGGCCGTGAGGTGGTCATCCCCTTCCCCGCGGACGAGCTGCCGGCGGCCTTCCACGGCATGGTGCTCGCACCGTGGCCCAACCGCCTGCGCGACGGGAAGTACACGTTCGACGGCGAGGAGCTGCAGGTGCCCGTGTCCGAGCCGGGCCGCGGCACCGCGCTCCACGGCCTGGTCAGCTGGGCGAACTGGAGCGTCGACAGCGTCTCGGAGACGGCCGTCACCCTCGCCTACGAGCTGCCCGCCAGCCCCGGCTACCCGTTCCAGCTGGCGCTCGCGATCACGTATGCGCTCGGCGAGGACGGTCTGACGATCACGACGGTCGCCCGCAACGTCGGCGCCCGCGCCCTGCCCTACGGGCTCGGCTTCCACCCCTGGTTCGCGCCCGGTGGCACGCCCGTGGACCGGTGCACGCTGCAGCTCGACGCATCCTCGAGGGTGACCGTCGACGACCGCCTCCTCCCCACCGGCAGCGTTCCCGTCGACGGCGACTTCGACCTGCGAGCGGCATGGTCGCTCGACGGCGTCGCGTTCGACGATGCGTGGGTGGACGTGATCCCCGACGGCCAGGGCCGCTCGTGGGCGCGCCTGGGCTGGGCGGACGGCTCCACCGTCGAGATCTGGGCCGGCCCCGAGGCGAAGGCGTGGCAGGTGTGCACCGGCGACGTGGTCGAGGGCGTGCACCGTGCGGGCGTCGCGATCGAGCCGATGACCTGCATCGCGGACGCGTTCCGCACCGGCGACGACCTCATCACCCTCGAGCCTGGCGCCGAGCACACCTTCGTGTGGGGCATGCGCCTGGTCTGAACGGCGGACCGGCGCCGGCCGGTCAGAGCGTGCCGTCGAACAGCTGCACCCACGCCCGGCCGCTGTCGCGTCGGGCGAACATGAACGCGACCTCGGTCCCCGCATCGTCGTGGACCGCCCAGCCTCCTTCGTGAAGCCAGCGCCCGGCCTCGGCGGGCGTGGCCTCGAGCAGGTCGGCGAGCGCGTCCCGCTGCAGCCCGCGCAGGTGCTCGACCACCGCGTCTAGCGGCATCAGCCGCAGGCAGGCGTCCAGGATCTCGACGATCGGCGCCTCGTCCTCATGCATGTCGTGTCCCGCGACCAGCGAGTCGACCACCGCGTCGGCCAGCGCCGGGCGCTCCGGGTGCTCCGCGAGGACGGCGGCGTGCACCAGGTCGGCGACCGTGGGGTCCTCGGCGTAGATCTCGCGGAACTCCTCCGTCTCGAGCTCGAGCGGGTCCTCGTCCGGATCGATGACGGCCATGAGGCCACCGTAGAGGGTCGATGAGTCCGGAATATGACAGAACGTCACCTGGCCAGCAGGCGCCGCAGCCCCTCGCGCAGCGCCTCCCGCTCGGCGGGGGCGAGCGCGCCGGTGAGCTCCGCGTCGGCGGCCGCCACGAGCGGCCGCAGCCGCTCCCGCTCCGCCCTGCCCAGGGCGGTCAGGGACACGGTGTTGCGCCGCGCATCGTCGGGGTCCCGTCGCCGTTCGATGAGACCGCGACGTTCCATGCGCCGCACCAGATCCGCGATGGTGGACCGGTCGAGGTCGACCGCGTCGCACAGGTCGCGCTGGCTCGCCTCCCCGCGCTGGTCGAGGATCACGAGCACGGAATACTGGACGCTCGAGATCTCCGTGGAGACCATCCGAGTCCACGTCGCGACGTGCGCCTGCTGCGCGCGCCGGATCAGATAGCCCGTGTGGCGCTGCGGCTCCTGGTCGGGGTCGTTCACCGGTCGATCATCGCACCGCCGCCGCCCGCTGCTCGACGAGGACGCCCCGGAAGAAGGCGGTCAGCTCCTCGCGGGCGGTGAGCGGGAGCACGTGCGCGACGTACTGGTCGGGCCGGACGACGACGAGCGCCCCGGCGTCGCCGATGCCGCGGGCGGCGAAGATGTCGTCGGCGGGATCGATCGCCCATACCTTCTCCCAGTCCTGGAGGCCGAGCGGACCCGAGCGTGGGAGCAGGATCTCGGGCAGGCCGGTGACGTCGAGGTCGTGGTGCCCGGCGCGGAGGACGCCGTGGACGTCCAGGACCGCATCGAGGGCGTCGCCGGGAGCGCGGAAGAGGTGGGTCGGGGCGTCGGGCGAGTCCGTGAGCCACTCCGCGAGCGCGCGCAGCTCGACACCTCCGCGGTCGCCGAAGCCGTAGACGCGCCACCGGCCATCCGCGACGTGGGCGTGGCCGAGATGCATGGGGCGGGCGTCCGCGACGCGGATCGCTCTGGCCGAGTGGAAGCGGGCGCCGATCTCGAAGCCGGTCGCCAGGCCCTGGTGCGTGCTCTCGCCCGTCAGCGTCGAGGGCCGGTAGCGCGTCGCGAGGCCGGCGGTGTAGCGGCCCTGCCGGGCGAACTCCTCGCGCATCTGCTCGGACGTGACGCCGCCGCGCTCGGGGTGGTCGGGGTCGACGGTGGGCTGGGCGATGAAGGCGGACCAGAAGCGGTCGAACTCGATGAGGTCCTTCGCGACCGTCTGCCGCTCCTCCGAGTAGGTCGCGAGAAGGTCCGGCGTCGCGCGTCCGGTGAGGACGGCGACGAGCTTCCAGCCCAGGTTGAACGCGTCCTGCATCGACACGTTCATGCCCTGGCCGGCCTTCGCGGAGTGCGTGTGGCACGCGTCGCCCGCGATGAAGACACGGGGGTCGCGCAGCCCGACCTGGTCGGCCGGTACGTCGTCGAAGCGGTCGGTGACGCGCTGGCCCACCTCGTAGACCGAGGACCAGGCGACGGAGCGCACGTCGATCGAATAGGGATGGAGGATCGCGTTGGCGACGTCGGTGAGCTGCGCGGCGGTGGTCTTCCTGATCTCCGAGTCGCCCGCGGGAACCTCGCCCAGGTCGACGTAGCAGCGGACCATGGAGCCGCCCTCGCGGGGGATCATCAGCAGGCTGCCCTTGCCCGCGGACTGGATCACGTTCTTGGTCCGCCAGTCCGGGAAGTCGGTGGTGGCCAGCACGTCCATGACTCCCCACGCGTGGTTGGCGGCGTCGCCGACCAACTCGCGCCCGATCGCGCGGCGGACGTTGCTGCGGGCGCCGTCGCAGCCGACGACGTAGAGCGCCCGCATCGTCACCTCCTCGCCGGTGCGCTCCCCCACCGTGCGGCGCATCGTCGCCGTGACCGGGTCGCCGTCGTCGCCCAGGTGCAGGTCGACCAGCTCGAGCCCGTAGTCAACAGTCAGTCGACTCGCTTGCTTTGCGGCGTGGTCGAGCAGGTACTGCTGCATGCGGGCCTGGTTCACGATCACGTGGGGGAACTCGCTGAGCCCCGCGGGCGTGTCCTCGACCCAGCCGGTGCGGACGATCCGGTCGCGGTCCGTCTCCGACGGGCCCCAGAAGCGCACCTCGTTGACCCAGTACGCCTCGCGGACCAGCGCATCCGCGAGACCGAAGGCCTGGAACATCTCGACGGTGCGGCAGGCGACGCCGTCGGCGTGGCCGACCTCGAGCGGGGCGTCGCGCCGCTCGATGATCCCGGTGCGGATGCCGGGGAACGCGGCGAGCTGCGCGGCGAGCACCGTGCCGGCGGGCCCGGTGCCGACGATCAGCACGTCGACCTCCTCGGGGAGGCTGTCGGGGCGGGCGAGAGCCTCGGGGCTCGGGGGCTGGACGTCAGGGTCGCCGGGGCGGTAGCCGTCTCGGTAGAACTGCATGGCCGATCTCCTTTGATCGATGCCTGCGGGGGACTCCCCGATCATATAGTCAGTACCCCAACGATGTCGAGGGGTGGGGCGGGCCGACCTGCGATGCTGAGCCCATGAGCCTGAGCGCAGAGCCCGCCGACTGGACGCGTGACGTCGGGCGGGGGCGCGCCGCGCGGACAGCGACGCTCCTGGTCTTCGGCGTGAACGGCTTCGCCTTCGCCACCTGGATGGCACGGGTGCCCGACGTGAAGGACCTGCTGGACCTCACGCCGGGCCAGCTGTCGCTGCTCCTGCTGGCGATCTCCGTGGGGTCGCTGTGCGGACTCCCTGTCGCGGGCCGCATCGCGCACCGCATCGGCGCCGCGAACACGGTGCTGCTGGGGATGGGGGTGAGCCTGCCCGGGCTCATCGGCGCCGGCATCGCCGTCGAGGCGCATGCCCCGATCCCCGTCCTCATGGTGCCCCTGTTCCTGGTCGGGCTGGGCATCGGCGGCTGGGACGTGGCGCAGAACCTCGAGGGGTCGATCGTCGAGCAGGCGCTCGGCCGCTCCGTCATGCCGTGGTTCCACGCCGGCTTCTCGGGTGGAACCGTGGTGGGCGCGCTGGTCGGGGCGCTGCTCACCTGGCTCGCGGTGCCGGTGGGGGTGCACATCGGAGTCGCGGCGGCGGCCGGCATGGTGGCGGTGGTACCGCTCACCAGGCGGTTCCTGCCGGCGTACGACGAGGGCGCGACGGAGGCGGTGCCGACGGGGGGCAAGGCGCGGTCGCCGTGGCTCGAGCCCCGCACCCTGCTGATCGGGCTGATGGTGCTGGCGGCGGCGTTCACCGAGGGCGTCGCCAACGACTGGATGGCCGTCGCGTTCGTCGACGGTCACGAGACGTCCAACGCGCTTGGCGTGGTCGCGCTCGCGGTGTTCCTGTCCTTCATGACCGCGGGACGCATCGTCGGCACGGGACTGCTCGACCGCTTCGGGCGCATCGCGGTGCTACGGGTGATGTTCGCCACCGCCATCGTGGGCTGCGCGCTCGTGGTGTTCGGGCCGCCGTGGCTCGCCTTCATCGGGGTGGCGGTGTGGGGCGTGGGCGCGAGCCTGGGCTTCCCGGTGGGGATGTCGGCCGCGGCGGACGACCCGGCGCGCGCGGCGGTGCGCCTCAGCGTCGTGTCCACGATCGGGTACGGCGCGTTCCTGATCGGTCCGCCGCTGATCGGCTTCCTCGGCGACCGGGTGGGCGTGCTCGACGCCCTGCTGGCCGTCGGGGTGGTCTCGCTCGTGGCGATCCTGGTGGTGCCGGCCGCACGACCGCTCGAGGCGGAGCGGGCGGAGGCGTAGGACGGGCTCGGCGCGAGGCCTGCCTACTGTCGGGTAGGGGCCTAGGTTGGCAGGTTGCCACGATGTGCGCCCGTGTTCAGACTGAGCTCCCGGCGGTTGGGCGGGAGAGCGCCATATCCTGGCAATTCCTTCACGGAGCGCTCTACCTGGGGATTTTGCCGCCGGCGTCGAGGGTCGCGACTACCTTGGAGGCTGTAGGAGACAACCCAGAGCGGCCGGCCGTGCCCGCGAAGGGCTCGTGAGTGGCGGTTCGCGGCGCTAGTGTCCCCGGTGGCACGAGTCAGGCATCACGCCCAAGGCGGACCCGCTAGCAGGCGGCACGTGCCTGTCGCGTGCTTCCGCGTCGGGTCCGCCTCCTCGCGCGACGCCCGTCCGTTGAGTCAGGCCCGAGCGGTAGTGAGCACTGGCAAGTAGGTAGGGTCTGCCCCAGCATCGGGCGACCGGAGTCGATCGATGCTGCAGCAGATGCCGCCTATCCGTTCACCACGCCCGAACCGCTTGATGTTGGTGTGCGCTGCCAAGAGGGCCGCTTGGCGGGGACGCGTTGGCGGCGGCTCGTGTCGTCCGAGCCATCTTCCTTGACGTCCTCGTTGAGTGTCTCGACGTGGTTGCGCTGGCCCCACATCTTGGACCACTTCGGTGAACGATGGATGTAGTGCCGACAGACCCGGTTCCGGACGAGGGCCGGGAGGGCCGGGGACTAGGGAGTGCTGAGCGATGCGTGGGCCGTCGACTCGCGGGCGACGATTCTGCCAGCGACGCGAGTGCTGCCCTGCGGGAAGCCATCTGGGTCGAGCACGGCGCGCGCCGCGACCCGGCCGAGCTCGTCCAGGTTCATGTCGACCGAGCTCTGCGGCAGGCGAGCGGTTTGGGCTACGGGCGCCCAGTTGTCGAACCCGATGACGGCGACGTCGGTGGGCACCCGCATACCCCTGGCGGCGAGACAGTCGATCGCGCCGCGGGCGATCTGGTCATTCGCGCAGACGAGTCCGTCGAATTCGACGTCGCGGGCGAGAAGCTGCTCGACCGCCTCCCACCCCCAGGCTTCCGTCCAGTCGCCGAAGAGCGGGCGGTTGAGGACCGGGTCCATGCCGCGCGCGGCCAGGCCGTCCAAGGTGCCGCGGGCGCGGAGCCGGGCGGCCATGTAGCCGATCGTGGCCGGGTCGTCGGGGCCGCCGATGTGCGCGATGGCGCGGCATCCGACGTCGATGAGGTGGTCCACCGCGAGACGGCCACAGCCGCGGTGATCCGCCACGATCGACACGTCATCCGCGTCGGTCGATGGGCCGTAGGCATAGACGACAGGCACCTTGATGCTGTCCGGCAGCGGCAAGACGGGCTCGGTGCCCCTGGCGACGTAGATGATGCCGTCGACGCGACGGCTGAGCAGCGCGTGGACGTGGCGGTCGACCATCTCCGCGCTGCCGCTGGCATTCGCCATGATCGCGACGGCCTCTCCGTCGCGCAGCGCGCTCTCGACGCCGGCGAGGATCGGCAGGGAGAATCGGCCTTCGAGGTCGGTGGTGAGCAGCCCGATCGATCCGCTGCGACCGAACATCAGGCTGCGCGCCTGCTGATTCGGGTAGAAGCCCAGGTCCTGAGCCGCTTGTTCGACCCGGGCGCGCGTCGACGGATTGACACCCCGCTTGCCGTTGAGGGCTTTCGATGCCGTAGCCATGGAGACACCCGCGGCCGCCGCCACGTCCGAGAGCGTGGTCGCGCGCGCAGCCTTGCTGGGGGAATCGCTCGTCACGCCTGTCTCCATCGTCGCAGTGTAGTGCCCGCTACCGCGCGTCGGGGTGGCCGCTCCTGGTTGACATCGTTCCCGGGAAGACCGTACCTTCGACTCAGCGAAAGGCCTTTCGCAACTATAGACCTTCAGCGTGCAACGGTGCCTGATGAGGAAGGTGTGACTGTGACCACCATGACGACAATTTCGACGCTCCAGCCGCTCGCCCTGCGCGACGCGGTCATCGCCGACGGGTTCTGGGCGCCCCGGCGCGAGACGGTGCGCGCACATACGATCCCGCAGCAGGAGCACCAGCTACGGACGGGCGGTCAGTTCGAAGCCCTCAGGCTCGCATGGCGACCCGGCGACCCCGGCGAGCCCCACATCTTCTGGGAGAGCGACATCGGCAAGTGGATCGAGGCCGCCAGCTACACGCTCGCGACGCACCCCGATCCCGACCTCGAGGCATCGGTCGACGAGGCCATCGATCTGCTCCGCGGGGCGCAACAGCCTGACGGCTATCTCAATACCTACTTCACCGTGGTGAAGCCCGGTGAGCGCTTCACCGACCTGCGCGACGCCCACGAGCTCTACTGCCTCGGCCATCTCATCGAGGGCGCGGTCGCGCACTTCGACGCGACCGGTAGCACCAGCTTCCTCGACATCGTCCGTCGCTACGCGGACCTGGTGGTTCGGGAGTTCGGACCGGGCGGCTCCTGCGAGGGCGGCTACGACGGCCACCAGGAGATCGAGCTCGCGCTCGTGAAGTTGTCGCGCGCCACCGGGGATGCGAGGTATGTGGAACTCGCCAAGCGCATGATCGACGCTCGTGGGACGCAGCCGTACTACTTCGAGGCGGAGCTGGAGCGCCGCGGTACACCCGGCTACTTCAGCCGGGAGTTCCGCAACCGTGAGCAGCAGGCCGAGCGCTTCCGGGAGTACAACCAGTCCCACCTGCCCGTGCGCGAGCAGTCCGAGATCGTCGGACACTCGGTGCGGGCCATGTACATGCTCATCGCGATGGCCGACCTGGCCGTCGACACGGACGACCCGGGCCTCCTGAGCGCCTGCGAGCGACTTTGGGAGTCGATGGTGGGCGGGAAGATGTACGTCACCGGCGGGCTCGGGTCGGACCCGTCCATCGAGGGCTTCTCCGCTCCCTTCGACCTGCCGAACTACACCGGCTATGGCGAGACCTGCGCGGCGATCGGCCTCGTCATGTGGGCGCAGCGCATGGCGAACATCACCCGCGACGGTCGCTATGCCGACGTGCTCGAGCGCGCCCTGTACAACGGCGTTCTCGCCGGTGCCTCGTCCGACGGCGTCTGCTACTTCTACGGCAACCCGCTCGCCAGCGCCGGCGACGTGCATCGTCACGAGTGGTTCGGAGTCGCGTGCTGCCCGCCGAACCTCGCCCGGCTGCTGGCGTCCCTCCAGACCTATGCGTATGCCCAGGGCGACGACGAGCTCGCCGTGCACCTCTACATCGGGGGCAGTGTGACGACCACGGCCGGGGGCGGCGCGACGGTCGACGTCGCGACCGCCCTGCCTGCGGACGGCCGTGTCGCGCTCACCTTCCGAGACGTGCAGGCGGACGCCGCGTGGACGCTTGCGTTGCGTGTCCCCGCGTGGTCGGCTACGACATCTGTCCGAGTGAACGGTGAGGAGATCGCGCTGGCCGAGGTGGTCCGGGACGGCTATGCGCGCCTGACACGCGAGTGGGCCGAGGGCGACGTGGTGGAGCTGTCGTTCGACGATGCACCCTTCCGGGTCCGCGCCGATCCTCGCGTCGCTGCGGACGCCGGGCGCGTCGCCCTGCAGCGCGGCCCTCTGGTCCACTGCTTGGAGGGCGTCGACCTCGACGGCGTCCCCGCCCACAGCATCGTGCTCCCGCGCGAGGCCGCGCTCGTGGTCGAGGAGGGCCCTGTCGCGGGTGTGCACGCCATCGCCGCCGACGCTAGGCGCGTGGAGCCGCTCGCCGACGGGCAGCTGTACTCGACCGAGGATCCGCGCCTGCAGCCGCAGTGGATCCGTGCCATCCCGTACTTCGCGTGGGCTAACCGCGGGCAGTCGACCATGGCGGTCTGGCTCCCGGAGCGGTAGCCGGGAACGCCCGCGCGACGAGAGGGTCGAGGGCCCCGAGACTGCGAGGTCTCGGGGCCCTCGACGTCACCTCGCCGTCGCGACCGAGCGCAGCGAGACAGTCGCCCCCGCCCCCGTCGGCAGGGCGACGGTGACGCGGTTCCAGCCGGGGCGCATCGTCGCGTCGCCGTCGAGGCGCCGGCCGTCGATCTCGACGGCGTAGGACCCGGCGCTCGGCGCGCGGACCTCGAGCGCAAGCTCGTGGGCATCCGCGGTGATGTTCTCGAGCTCGAGCACGCAACCGTCATCTGCGATGCGCACCTCCACGATGGCGTCACGCTCGAGGACCACCGCCCACCCGCGAGCGACGTCGAAGAAGCGTGCGCGCAGGCCGTCGTGCGGGACCACGGTAACGCCATGCCCGGTTGCCGTCACCGTGCAGCCGAGGCCCGCGTCGCGGCCCTCCTCGGCGTACACGATCGAGGCGGCGCAACGCAGCGCCCCGAACCACCCCAGCGCGCTCTCGCCGGAGAGGGCCACCACGCCGTGCAGGAGGTCCTCGCCGCCTGCGCGACCCGAGAGGTCGCCGTGATGGCCCACCACGATCCAGCCGCTTGCCCCACGGTTCTCGGGGGCCTCGCTCAGGCAGCCGCCGGAGTTGAAGATCGAGAAGCCTGCCAGGTAGGACGCGTAGGCGGCCTTCAGAAGCTCCGGGTCCGCGTGCTGCTGCTCCAGCGCCCAGTCGAACAGCGCGTACGCGCCCAGCTGCGTCATGTAGCTCGCGTTCCACTGGCTGTCGCCGTGGGCGCGCAGGTCGGTCATGTAGAGGTGCCACACGGGCTGGCGGCCGCGGTTGGCCAGCGACGCCCGCGCGGACTTCTCCATCACGGCCTGGTCGCCCACGGCCTTGCCGTAGGCGTAGACCGCCTCGAATGCGGTCGAGTCGTACGCCATCTCCGAGCCGAAGGGGTACTCCTTGCCGGCGAAGTGCATCGCCTTCTTGGTGACGAGCGCCTCGAGATGGGCGGCCTCCTGGTCGAGCCCCTCCCGCCGGAGCGCGGCCGGCAGGTCGAGCGCGATGCCGAGCTCGCCCATGTTGCCGAAGCGGTCGGCGCCGACGCCGTCGGGGAACATCCAGTACGCGAACATCGCGCGGGCGTAGAAGTAAGCCTTCCGAAGCCACTCGACGGGCGCGTCGAGCCAGTCGTAGCGGTACAGCGTCGCGATCCGGTACATGTTCACGTAGGTGTTCGCCACGTGGACGTAGTTGAACGCACGCCATACGTCGTCGGCGCCGTTGCCGGCCCACGGCTCGAACATCGAGAACCACGGCACGGCGCGATGGACGCGCCAGCCCGGCTGCTCGGTGAGCCGGTCCTCGATGAAGTCCTTGCAGTAGGCCTGCAGGGTCCGGATCTGGTCCTCGTCGGGCCGGTGCACGTTCCACTCGGATAGGAAGAGGCCGCTGACCAGGCCGATCTCGTCGCTGCCCCCCGCCATCCACTCCGGCACGTCCGTGGTCGAGGCCGCGTTCACGCGCTGGCGCCCGGCCAGGTCCCACATCAGCAGCCCGTGGAACGCCGGATCGGCGGGGTCGGTCTCGAACTGCCGCTCGGCGATGAACGCCGCCTGCTGCGAGTAGATGGCCTCGGGATCCTCGATGCCCCAGAAGACGATGCGGGACTCATGGCTGCCGACGGACACCCGCAGGGTGCGCCGCCCGTGGCCGCGCAGCGTGAGCGGGAGCCGCCAGGTGCCGTCGCAGAGGCTCTCGAGCGTTCCGAGCGCCATGTCGGCGGGGTCCGTGGTGACGTCCGGGCGTGCGTCGGCGTAGACCGTCGCCGCCGCCTCGAGCCCGACCGGGAGCACCATCCCCGGGGTCGTCTCCAGGTAGACGCCCCCGTTGGCCGCGAGCCAGCGGTGCGTGGCCTCGTGGTCCGCCTGCATCGACACCAGCAGCGAGAGGGTGACCTCTGCGCCGGGGTCGAGCGTCCGACCGTCCCCGTCGACGCCGAACGCGGGGTTCTCCGAGTCGATGGGGTACGCCGTGTAGAGCCCCTCGAACGACTCCGAGAAGGTGCTCCGGGGCCCCCACCGCGGATCGTCGTGCGCGACGTCGAAGCTGTCGATCGTCGTGTCGCCCATCGTCTTGAGCACCAGCAGGGGCATGTCGCCGCTCGACTTCGCCCAGGTGAACCACGAGTTCGCATGGCAGATCGCCGCGTGCCTCAGCACGCACTGCTCGTACTTGTACGTGTCGTCCCCGCGGAAGTACTGGTTCATGAGCAGCGGGACCCCGACGCGGGCGAGCTTGACGGCGGCGTCGCCGTCGTTGCGGATCAGGGTGTCCCATCGAAGGCCCTGAGCGGTGCGCCGGTACTCCTGCGTCACGGAGAGGTGGGACGTCGACTCCGACGGCGAGAAGGACACCTGAATGCGGTCCCTCGCGACGGAGACCGTGCGCTGCGCGGCGAGCTCCGAGGTGAGGAACGCGGCCGGGGGTCCCGCGGGCGACGCGACCTCGATCCCCACGGTGCCCAGCCAGCGCGAGCCCGGACCGTCGTACTCCTCGAAATCGTCCACCGGAAGCAGGAACTCCGTGCCGTGGCGATCGCTCGCCGAACGCATCGACGTCCATGCCGCGCGCACGGGGTCGAACCCCGCGCGCAGGTCGCCGATCTCCCACACCACCGCATCGTCCTCAGGCGCCACTGTCGACCCTTCCTCGTTGAAGCGTAGAGGCCGCGCGCCCCGGTCGTCGGGGTGCACGGCCAGGCCAGGATGAAAGGCCTTTCGTCCAACGGTACCCGCAGCGACCCACCCGAGCAACAGGGATGATGGGTGGCGATTCGGCGACGACGGCACCGCGCTGTTGACATCGGCGAATCGGCGAGAGTATCGTCGCCGTCATCGTCGAAAGGCCTTTCAATGGGGAAGCCGATCGGGGAGACTGGAGCTCGACGAAGGAGCTCGGTCAGGTGTTCTGCTCAGCCACTCAAGGACGAGGCCGGCCGGATGCCGCACCACACACTGAAAGGAATGTCATGGGACAGCGCAGTTTCCGTTGGCGTCGCACCGGCGCCGGCGCCATGCTCGCCGGCATGGGGGCCGTCGCCCTCACCCTCTCCGCCTGCTCGTCGAGCGACGGTGGCGACGGTGGCAGCTCGGGCGAGCCCGGCCAGCCCGCCGGCGACCAGAACCTCACGATCATGTTCTGGGGTGACGAGCGTGCACCCGAGCAGTGGAAGACGCTCGGCGACGCCTTCATTGCCGACGGCCACGAGAACGTGAAGATCGAGTACATCCACCAGCCCGCGGAGTACGACACGAAGATCCAGACCCTCGTCGCGGCCAACCAGACCCCGGACGTGTTCTTCATGAACTCTGCGGGCATGGGCCGCTTCATCGACGCAGGCACGCTGCTCGACCTCGCACCTGTGTACGACGAGCTCGGCATCGACCTCGACAGCGAGTACCTCGAACCCGCGATCTGGCGCGAGGACGAGTCGGTCTGGGGACTCTCGCCGCTGATCCACCTCATGGTGATGTTCTACGACAAGGCCGCGTTCGACGCCGCCGGTATCGATACGCCCCCGACCGACCCGGCTGAGGCCTGGTCGTGGGATGACTTCGTGGCCGCCGCCACGGCCCTGTCGGACCCCTCGTCCGAGGGGGACGGCTGGGGATCGATGATCCTCACCGACCCGCTGGTGACGGCGCCGCTGCTGGCGTCGAACGGCGCGTACTGGTTCGACGAGGAGGCGATGGAGTTCACGCTCAATGACCCGAGCGCGGTGGAGGTCTACGAGAACATCAAGGCCCTCGCGGACACTGGGGTGTCCATCCCGCCGGCGAACCTGAGCTCGATGGGTCTCGACGTGGTCTTGCAGTCGCGCCAGGCCCCGCTGTACCCGGGCGGCACCTGGAACCTCCAGGCCGTCACCGAGGCGTGGGGTGAGGATGCCGGCATGGCGCTCTACCCGTCCTACGGCGACCCGAAGTCGATGGCGGTCACCGACCAGCTCGTGGTTTCGGCCAAGACACAGAATCCCGAGCTCGCGGCGGAGTTCGTGCACTTCGCGACCCAGGCAGAGAACAACCCGGCCGCCTACGACGGCGTTCCCGCGACCCGGGCCGCCACGGAGGGCAACGGCCGCGAGACCTGGCTCACCACGGGCAACCGTCCGCTCGGCTTCGAGGAGACGATCGACAACTCGCTCGACATCGTCATGGACGACCCGTCCCGCAAGGTCCGGGACCTGATCAACGTCTGGAACACCGTGCAGTGGACTGACGATGGCATCAACGGGTACTTCACCGACCTGGTGCCCGACCTCGGCGCCGCGCTCGACGGGTTCAAGCCCACCGTCGACCAGATGCTCCAGGCGCAGTGATGAACGCGACGACTCGAAAGCCAACCGGCTCGGCTCGCACCGGCACTCGTGCCGACGCCAGCCGCGGGAAGGGCACGCGTCGTCGCCACGAGGCAGCGGCGGGGGTGGCGATGGCCACCCCCGCCATCCTCGGCCTTGTGGTGTTCTTCGTCCTCCCGCTCGGGGCCGCCGTGGTGATCAGTTTCACCGACTGGGGCCTCCTGAGCTCTCCCGAGTTCATCGGACTGGACAACTACCGGGCCATCTTCTCCGACCCGCTGGTCGGCAAGTCCCTCGGGGTCACTTTCTACTTCGCGCTGCTCTCGGTGCCCACCGGCATCATCGGAGCCCTGCTGATGGCCCTGCTCCTCAACCAGAAGACCCGGTTCAACCGGCTCTTCGTCGTACTCTTCTACCTGCCGTCGATCCTCCCGGTCGTCGCAGTCATCGTTGTGTGGTTATGGCTGCTGGACCCGTCGTACGGCCTGGTCAACCAGGGCCTCGAGAAGGTGGGCCTGCCGACGTTGGACTGGTTCTCGGACCCGAATCTGGTGATCCCCTCGTTCGTGCTGATGAACCTGTGGGGCGTCGGAGGCTCGGCGCTGATCTTCCTCGCCGCGCGGCGCGGCATCTCGCCCACGCTCTACGAGGCGGCATCCCTGGATGGCGCGGGCCCATGGCAGCAGTTCAAGGCCGTGACGCTGCCGATGCTCTCGCCGGTCATCCTCTTCACCCTGGTGATCGGCATCATCGCCGCCATGCAGACCTTCGCGCAGGGCTTCCTTATCGGCAGCGGGTCCGGGCAGTCGGCGCTGTTCTTCAACCTCTACCTCTATCAGAGGGCCTTCCAGGGCGGTCAGATGGGCTACGCGTCGGCGCTGGCGATGCTGCTGTTCTTCATCACGCTCATCCTTACCGCGATCACCTTCCGATCCTCGAGCCTCTGGGTCTTCTACGAGAGCAGGCAGAAGTGACCACTCCCGAACTCACGCAAGGCGTCCACGAGGTCGCCGGACTCCCGCCGCAGCGGCCCACGCGAAAGGCACGTCGATCGACGGGCGACCTGGTGCGCCACATCCTCGGTCGGGCCACGATTTATGCGCTTCTGATCATCGGATCCCTCGCGGCGCTGCTGCCGCTCTTCTGGATGGTCTCCACCTCATTCAAAGCCAACTCCGAGGTCTTCAAGATCCCGGCCACCTGGATCCCGGAGCAGTTCACCTTCGAGTACTACGCGGAGGCGCTGCTCGGCACCAGCCCGAACTTCATCCGGTTCTTCTTCAACACGATGATCCTCGAGCTCCTGATCATCGTCGGGACCCTCCTGACCAGCCTCCTCGCGGCCTACGCGTTCAGCCGGGTCCAGTGGCGCGGCCGCGACCTGGTCTTCGGTGCGACGCTCGCGACCATGATGGTGCCGTTCGCCGTCACGCTGGTGCCGCTGTTCATCGGCTGGTCCAAGGTGGGCGCGATCGACACGTTCTGGCCGCTCGCCCTGCCCGCATGGTTCGGCGGGGGCGCGTTCAACATCTTCCTGCTGCGCCAGTTCATGATGCAGATCCCTAAGGACTTCGACGAGGCCGCGCAGATGGACGGTGCGAGCCACTGGTACATCCTGCGGTACATCATCATGCCGATGGTGAAGCCCGCGCTCCTGGTGGTGGCGATCTTCACCTTCATCGGGGTGTGGAACGACTTCCTAGGACCGCTGATCTACCTGACGAGCAACGACAACTACACGATCGCGCTCGGCCTGACGTCCTTCAAGCAGACGTACGGTACGCAGTGGAACCTCTTGATGGCGGCGTCCGTCGCGACCATCCTGCCGATCGTGATCGTCCTGTTCACCTTCCAGAAGCCGATCATCGAGGGCGCGAACCTCAACCCAGGCCTCAAAGGCTGACGCGGGGCGCCGCGGCCCGGCGAACCGCCGGCCGCGACGCCCACCCTCGGCGGGCGACCTTGCGTTCGCCAGATCCCCGCCGCGGCACCCGCGCCGCCCGCCGGTCCACCCGGCCGACGAAAGGTTCACACGCCCATGCGCAGACCTGTCCGGATCGGGCTGACCGTCGCGGCCGCGATCGTGACCGCCGGCGCATCGTCCATGCTCATCCGAGCCCTCGTCACGAATGGAGACGCCCCCGTGCCCGTATCGCCCGAGCAGATGGCCACCCTGAGCTCCGACACCTTCCGCGTGGGGATCGACGGCGCGAGCGGAGGAGTCTTCGAGCTCTCGCATCCCGCGGATTCCTACGGCACCACATTCGTCGCCAATCCCGACATCCACCCGGACTGGGACATCGACGACTCGCGCTGGGTAGGCGACCTCGTGATGCGGGTCGACGGCGCGGAGCGGCTGACGAGCGCGTCGGACGACATCCGCACGGTCGCGTCCTCGGGCGACCGCGTGGTGGTCGCGTACGACGGCGAGGCCGCGCGGGAGGACGGCATCCGGGGCTTCGGCCTGACGGAGACCTACGCGCTCACCGGCGAGGACCGCGACGTCTTCGACTGGTCGATCACCCTGACCAACCCTTCATCGGAGCCGCTCACCATCGAGGACCTCGGCGTACCCATGCTGATGAACGCATGGTGGAACGCCGGCGACCAGACCGCGATCTACGAGCAGAACGTGGTGCGTCACTCGTACGTCGCGGGGGACGGCTCCTACGCGTACTGGCAGCGTCCGAACGGCGAAGGACCCTTCCTGGTGATGGTGCCGAAGCCCGGCACGTCGCTGGAGTTCCGCGACAAGAGCCGGACGGGACAGACCATCTTCGGCGAGCTGGATCCCGCGTGGGAGGGATTGGTGACGTTCGCGATCCACTCCGCCGTGTTGCAGCCCGAGCGCGAGGGCAAGATCGGCGGTTACCTTCCGGCGACGTCCGGCACCGTGCCGGCCGGGGGCTCGGCGTCCTACGGCTTCACCTTCCGGTGGGCCGCGGACTACACGGACCTGCGCGACGTGCTGTTCGACGCGGGCGTGGTTGACGTGGTCTCGCTCCCGGGGATGGTGGTGCCGACCGACACGGACGTCACCCTCGCCGTGCGCGCCACGGGCGGGATCGAGGGGGTCGCAGGTGAGGACGGCCGGTCCGTCTCCGTCACCTCGGTGGGGACCCGGAACGGGTACGAGCTCTACCGGCTCACGATGCCCCGTCTCGGGCCGAACAAGGTCACTGTGACGTTCGACGGCGGCCGCACGTCGGTACTTCAGTACTACGCCATCGCGCCGGTCGAGACGCTGATCGACTCCCACGCCCGTTTCCTCGTGGATCACCAGCAGGCGCGCACGGAGCACGACTACGACGGAGCCTTTCTCCAGTGGAGCATGGCGACCGGCAAGCCCGTGTCCTGGCACGACTACCCGGGCGGCGGCTGGAAGGAGTGGATGGCGGGAGGCTCCGACGACTCGGGGCTCGCGCCCGCCCTGTACCTGGCCCGCAAGAACCTCACCAGCCCCGACCAGGCGGAGATCGACGCCCTCGACCGGTATATCGACAGCTTCCTTCTGGGCTACCTTCAGGCGGCAACCGAGGACGGGGAGCGCACCTGGCAGGTCTACCGCTGGTACGACGGCTGCGACGGGACTCCCTGCGACCAGGGCGTGTGGCGGGCGTACAACTACACGCACATCGCCAACACCTACGTCGCGATGTACGAGGTCGCGACCACGTACCCGAACCTCGAGACTGCCCGCCCCGCCCGCGAGTACCTCGACCTGGCCTTCCGGACCCTCGAGGCGATGTTCACCAAGATCCCGCTGCCGACGCCAATTGGCGACGCGGCGCACGACCTGGGCCTCATGGGCGAGGGGACCTATCCCGAGATCCTCGCGGCGCTGGACGGCGAGGGCATGATCGCCCAGGCGGCGGCCCTGCGCTCGCTGCTGGACGCCAAGAGCGAGACGCTTTTCGCGCAGAAGTACCCGTTCGCCTCGGAGGCGAGCATCGACACCACGGGCTTTGAAGCGTCATACGTGTTCGCGAAGATGTACGACGATGAGGCGCTCAAGGACCGTGTCCAGAGGTCGTCGCTGGCCGCGCGCGGGATGCAGCCGCTCTGGTACTACTACGGCTCGGACAACCGTCACATGGGCGAGTCGTGGTGGAACCTGGGCTACGAGACGCAGCTCGGCGCATGGCAGCAGCAGGACTACCTGCGCGAGGAGATGGCGGCGGGAGACAGGGACTTCGACGAGTCGATGCGCTCGACCTACGGCGCCCTCCTCGCCGGCTGGGCCAACATCAACGCCGGGCAGATCAGCGCTGACCCGGCGAACATCGGCGCGGCGTCCTGGCAGTACCAGAGCCAGCTGGGCGTCCCCGAGCCGAACTGGGCGTTCATGCCCCAGATCGACGGCTGGTGGGCGTGGTCGGGCGAGGCCGACCTGGGATTCTGGGGAGGCCTCCGCGCTTCCGAGGTGGCGGTGGTGGAAGACCGAATCGTGGGCTTGTATGCCTACGGCGGCGACCTCTCAGCATCGGCCAGCGGCCTCTCCATCGTCCCCAGAGACGGCGTGCGGCAGCGGGCCACGTTCTACCAGCACGGCGGCTTCCGCTTCGAGCTCACCGGCGCGCGGTACGCGCGTGCCACGGTCGACAATGCGCTCACGGAGATCACCCTGGCCGTCGAGCACGGGGCGGCCGGAGGGGGCGCCTTCACGATGCGGCTGAGCCGTGCGGTCGACGGCACGTACGCGGTCGAGGTCGACGGCGAGGCCGCCGGCAGCCTCGCTGTGGAAGGTGGAGCGGGGACGGCGACCGTCGACCTGCCCGGCGGTTCCGGCGAGGTGCGGCTGACTCGCGAGCTGGCTCCGGCTAGCCGCTAGAAGAACCCCAGCCTCTCGTGTCGGTTGAGTGAACTGGCCTGAGTTTCGTTCCGTCTGATCGACAAGGATGGAACCCATGACTCGATACACGCCGGAGATGCGTGAGCGCGCCTTGCGAATGCTCGCGGAGGCGCTTCCGGATCACCCGAACCTGACCTCGGCGACGCGGCACGTGGCGGGGATGCTCGGGATGAGTTCCGAGACGCTTCGCCTGTGGCAGCGCCAGATGGAGGCCAACGCGGGCGGCAAGGTCGCGAACGTCGCCGACGCGGCGGCGGAGATCAAGCGTCTCAAGCGCGAGAACGCCGAGCTTCGCAAGGCCAACGAGATCCTCAAGGCTGCGAGCGTGTTTTTCGCCAAGGAGCTCGACCGCCCCTGACCGAGATGATCCGCTTCACTGATGAACATCGGGATCAGTTCGGGGTCGAGCCCATCTGCCGTGTCTTGCGCCCGGCAGTCCAGGGATTCCTCACCGCGCGCGGCTAGCGCGCCGCGAAGACCAGAACACCGTCCGCACGGCAGCTGCGTGACGAGCTGCTCATCCCCGAGGTCGCCCGTCTGCACGCGGAGAACTACGGCGTCTACGGACGGCGCAAGATGCATGCGCTCATGCGCCGTCAGGGCTGGGACATCGGGCGGGACCAGACCGAGCGGCTCATGAGGCTCGCAGGCGTGCGGGGCGTGAAGAAGTCCAAACGCGTCTTCACCACGAAGTCCGACCCGGCCGCGGCTCTGCCGAAGGATCTCGTGAAGCGCCACTTCAGGGCCGACGCTCCTCGCCGTCTGTGGGTGGCCGACATCACGTATGTCGCCACCTGGTCGGGCTTCGCCTACGTCGCGTTCGTCACCGACGTCTTCTCACGCAGGATCGTGGGCTGGAACGTCGCCTCGACGCTGAAGGCCGAGATCCTGCCCTTGCAGGCCCTCGACATGGCCGCATGGGACGCCGGAGGCGACCTCACCGGGCTCACGCACCACTCGGACCACGGCTCGAACTATCAGTCGATGGTCTACACCGACCGCGTCGTCGAACTCGGCGCGAAACCCTCGACGGGAACCGTCGGCGACTCGTATGACAACGCTCTGGCCGAGGCGATCAACAACCTCTACAAGACCGAGCTGATCCGCCAGAGAGGCCCCTGGCGGACCGTCGAGCAGGTCGAGCTCGCCACCCTCGAATACGTCTGGTGGTGGAACCACCAGCGCCTCCACGGCGAACTCGGCATGCGCACCCCCGAGGAGGTTGAAGCCGAGTACTACGCTGACCTCGCAGCCGCCCAAGTAGCGTCTGTCGGACAAAGAAACTGAGCGGAACGAAACTCAGGCCAATTCAGATCTGGTGATGCGACCCACATGAAGCGTGACGGCACGAGTGCGAAGCGCGCGTTTGGGCGGCCGCCGTTCGGCACTACGGTGTGGCGGGCGTGGCGCACAGACGGCCGAGTGGACCTGCTGCACAAGTCGGCAATTGCCAGACTCGCACGGCAACTTTGCCGAACTAGCGCCGTTTGCCTAGATAGACCGGCAACCGACACTGCCTACAGCTCGCCCTTGCCCTCCAGGTACTTCATGGCGACGTAGCCCAGGGGGATCCGCAGCCAGTAGCTGAGGAGTCGATAGATCAGCACGGCGGACAGCGCGAGGGCGTAGGGCATGCCCGAGCCGGTGAGGCCGGTGGTGAGCGCGAGCTCGACGGCACCGAGACCACCGGGCGTCGGCACCGCGGCGCCCACCGCGTTGCCGACGAAGAACAGCACCGCGAGGTCGATGATCGCCATGTCCTGGCCGAAGGCCATCAGCGAGGCGTGGAACGCGCCCACGAAGCCCACGGTGAGGAGCAGGTTGCCCAGCAGTCCGAGCCCGAGCCGCCACGGCTGACCGAGCACCTGCGACAGGCGCGGCCACGTCTGCCGCACGGTCGGCATGATCCGCTTCGCCGCCCACGCGCGCACCCGCGGCACGGTCAATGCGAGCCCGATCGCGGCGGCGACCACGCCCAGCCCGATGAGGATCGAGGTCGAGGGCAGCGCCGCCAGCGCGCCGTTGCCCCCGGAGACCACGGTGAGGATCACCAGGCCGACCACGGTCACCACCACGGAGCTCACCTGCACCAGCGCCACGGTCGCGACGGCGAGCGGCGTCGCGACCTTCCGGCGTGTCAGCAGCCGCAGGTTCAACGCGGCGGGCCCCACGCCAGCCGGCACCGCGAGAGCGACGTAGGCCGCCGCGACCTGGGTGAGCAGCACCCGTGAGAACGGCAGCCTGACGGGGCTGAACGCGACCATCGCGAGCGCCGCACCGACGAACGTGAGCAGCGCCCACGCGAAGCCGACCACCAGCCACCAGGGGTTCGCCTGCTGCACGGCGTCGAGGAAGTCCTCGGTGTTGAACTGCACCGCGATGACCGCGACGGCGACCAGCGCCAGCGCGATGGTGGCGACGGTGCGCCACCCGAACCGCACGATGTTCTCCGACCCCACCTCCGCGTCGGGCGACCGCTCGAGGATCTCCTGGCGGACCGCCTCGAGCACCTTGCCGTGGGGGTTGCCCCGGAGCGACCTCCGCGTGGTCGCCGGCAGGACGATGCTCTGGAGCAGGGGGGCGGCCTGCTCGACGGTCTCGGCGCCCAGGACGCGGAAGGCGGAGTCGACCGCGCGCTCCGGACCCACCTTCGCGGCGGTGAGCGCCAGCACCTGGGCGGCGTCGATGCGCTTGGCGAGAACCGACGTCGCGACCTCGCCCAGCTCCCAGGCGGTCAGCCACACGGTCGGCAGCGTGCCGGGCACCTCGTCGCCCACCAGCACGGTGTCGGCGTCGAGGCGGCGGTGCGACAGTCCGGCGCCGTGCGCGCGATCCACCTCGGTCCAGATGGCGTCCAGCAGCGCATCGTCGACCTCGTCCTCCGGGACGTCCGCGAACGGCCGGACCGCGGGCGGGCGCTGGTAGACCAGCAGCATCGTGTCGCGGATCTGGCTCATGCCGAGCACGCGGCCCGTGCGCACCCCGGCGACGCGGGCTGCATGCGACACGAGGGCCGTGGACTCCGCGCTGGACCGCAGCGACACGTCGGCGCGCGTGTCGACGCCACGCAGCCGCAGCGATCCCCACAGCTTGGACAGGAAGCCTGCGGCCTGCTGGTCTCCGTCGAGGGCGACCACGAGCAGGTGGTGGTGCTCGACCGTGGTCATCGCGTAGACGCGACCCTGACGGGTGCGCGCGAGCGCGTCGGTGACGGCGTCCAGCTCGGGGTGCTCGTGGACATGCTCCATGTCCGCTCGCACCATCGTGCGCGGGTGGAAGCCCGCGCGTCGCACGCCCTCGACCAGCGCATCGCCGTACGCGCGGTCCGCGGTGGAGCCGAGCCAGTAGCGCAGGCCGAGTCCCGCCGCGCGCCCCAGGAGCACCGTCAGCAGGGCCGACGGGATGGTGACCACGCTGAAGATGATGCCGATCGCGAGCCCGAGCCACAGCAGGTTCCACGAGATCGACAGCGTGCGCCGGGTGTTGCGGCGGCCGGCCGCCGTCAGCATCGCGGAGATCGCGGCCACGAAGCTCGGGAGCTGCAGCGACTCCGCCCCCCGGGGCGTCAGGCTGAGGCCCAGCTCGGGCGTGCCCCACAGCACCAGGCCGGCGGCGAGCAGCAGCGTGAGGATGAACGCGCCTACCGCGGCCGCGAACACCTCAATGAGGCGGCGAGGCTCCCGGCGCACGATCAGGTCGATGACCAGGGTGGCCGGGATGATCACCGCGACGATGCCGTTGAAGAGGTTCACCGGCGCCACGAGCAGGCGCTGGAGCAGGGGCGACACCCCCGCGATGTCCTGCGCGATGCCCTGGGTGGTGCTCAGCGCGTACTCCGCGAGGAAGAGCACCAGGACCACGCCCAGCGCCGTGCCGACCAGCGCCAGCAGGTCGGTGAAGCGCCGGATGCGGGCCTGCGGCTCGTCGACGATGCGCACGGCCGGGGTGTCCGAGGACACGGCGGCGGAAGCGGTGTCGTCGGCCATGTGCGCGAGTCTACGGCCGCCGGTACCGGGACCCGGGGCGGACGCACCCGCTCGCCGCGCTCAGGCGACGCCCAGCTGCACCAACCACTCGTGCGGCACCAGCTCGGGTCCGATGAACGCGACCGCGTCGAGCGTCCAGTGCGCGAGCACCAGCGGCGCCAGCCGTCCGCGCCGGACGTAGACCCAGCCGAACACCAGGCCCATCACCACGTTCCCGAGCGCCATCGGCCAGCCCTGGTACAGGTGGTAGGCACCGCGGAGCAGGGCCGCGAGGATGATCGCGGTCCAGGGGCTCCGGCCCAGGTCGCGGAGCCGCGTCAGCACGAACCCGACCACCACGAACTCCTCGAGCACGCCCGCCGCCGCGGCAGACAGCAGCAGGATGGTCGCCGCCCACCAGGCGTCCGGGAGGCCGGACGTGTCGACCGTCACGGTCTGGCCGAATGCGCGAGAGATCGCGTACAGCGCGAGGCCGGGCAGGCCGATCATCGCCGCGAGGATCGCTCCCCAGCCCAGGTCCTTCCACCAGGCGCGCGCGGGGCCGACCAGGCCCAACCGCCGGCGGGCCGACGCGCCGTGCTGGCTCAGCAGGTACAGCGCCAGCGCGACCGGCACCAGCGCGAAGCCGATGGTCAGCAGCTGACGGATCAGGTCGATGACGTCGATGCTCGACCGGCTGGGGTTCAGCGTGGTGGTCTGGCCCGAGATGGGTGTGGAGTCCAGGTACCGCTCGATGAGCCGCACCGCCGCGTACACCGCGGTCTGACCCAGCGACAGGCCCATGACGATCCAGACCTCGGCGCGCATGCGTCGCTTCGAGGGCAGCGTCACGCCCGCGGCGGGAGGTGAGGGAGGGGTCTCGACCGGGGCGGCTGCGGTGTCCATCGTCACGCCACTCTAACGAGCGGGGGTTCCCGGCCTACGCTGGCGCCATGCGCATCGTCTCCCTCCACCGCTTCCCCGTGAAGGCGATGGGCGGCGAGGACATCGACGCGGTGCGCGTGGACGGCCGCGGGCTCGCGCACGACCGGGCGTTCGCGGTGGTCGATGCGGACGGGATGTTCGCGGCGGGCAAGCGCGGGTCGCGGTGGCGTCCGCACGAGGCGATCTTCGGCTTCGCTGCCACGGCGCGGGACGATGCGGTGGTGGTCCTCCGCGGCGACGCCGCGTGGGAGGCGGGGTCGCCCGGGCTCGATGCCGAGCTCTCCGCGGCGACGGGGGAGCCGATGCGCGTGGTGGCCGAGACCCCGGGCGAGACGGACTTCTTCGACGCGAAGCCGGTGTCGATCGTGGGCACGGCCACCCTGGACTGGTGCCGGGCGGAGCTCGGCGCGGACGCCGATCCGCGCCGCCTGCGCGTCAACGTCGTGGTCGAGACCGACGAGCCGTTCGTCGAGGAGAGCTGGATCGGGTCGCGGATCGGGCTGGGCGACGTCGCGCTCGACGTGGTGAAGCGCAACACACGCTGTCGGGTCATCGACCAGGCGCAGAACGGGGCGACCGAGCGGACGCGGTGGCTCAAGCCGCTGGGCGACCGTCGGGACGGGTGCGTGGCGGTCTACGCGACGGTGGCGACCCCGGGCATCGTCCGCGTGGGCGACCCGGTCGCGCCCCTCACCGCCTGACTTCTGCAGCCCCCACCCCCGGACACTCCGCACGGAGGTGAAGTCGACACGCCGGGCCGGACCCCGCATCGTCCCCTCGCGCGCGGCGTGTCGCCGCGAGCTCCGTGCGCACGGTCCGGCAGGGAGGAGGACCGTCAGGCCAGGAAGCGGTCGACCAGCGTCTCGGCGAGGCCCACGTAGCCGCCCGGCGTGAGCGCGGCGAGACGGTCCTTGGTCTCGGCGGGCAGCTCGAGGCCGCCCACGAAGGCCTGGATCGCGGCGGCGTCGATCTGCTGACCGCGCGTGAGCTCCTTGAGGCGCTCGTAGGGGTTCTCCATGCCGGGCACGCCCGCGATCGCGGCGGCGCGCATGGCCGACTGGATCGGCTCGGCGAGCACCTCCCAGGAGGCGTCGAGGTCGGCGGCCAGCGCCGCCTCGTTCACGCTCAGCGTGCCCAGGCCGCGGCGCACGTTGTCGATCGCGAGCAGCGAGTGCCCGAACGCGGGGCCGATGTTGCGCTGCGAGCTCGAGTCGGTGAGGTCGCGCTGGAGCCGCGAGGTCACCAGCGTGGCACCGAGCGTGTCGAGCAGCGCCGCCGAGATCTCGAGGTTGGCCTCCGCGTTCTCGAAGCGGATCGGGTTGATCTTGTGCGGCATCGCGCTCGACCCGATGGAGCCCTTGGTGGTCGCCTGCGCGAAGTAGCCGAGCGACACGTAGGTCCACACGTCGGTCGCGAGGTTGTGGAGAATGCGGCCGAACCGGGCGACGTCGGCGTAGAGCTCGGCCTGCCAGTCGTGGCTCTCGATCTGGGTGGTCAGCGGGTTCCACGTGAGCCCGAGGCCCTCGACGAACGTCCGCGACACCTCGATCCAGTCGGTGCCCGGCACGGCGGCGGTGTGGGCGCCGAAGGTGCCGGTCGCGCCGTTGATCTTGCCCAGGTACTCCTGGGAGGAGACGCGGTGCAGCTGGCGGCCCAGGCGGTGCGCGAGCACCGCGAACTCCTTGCCCAGCGTGGTGGGGGTGGCGGTCTGGCCGTGGGTGCGCGACAGCATCGGCACGGCCTTGGCGGCGCGCGCCAGGTCGGCGACCTGCCCGACCAGGGACGTCGCCGCGGGCAGCCACACGTCCTCGACCGCGCCCTTGACCATGAGCGCGTAGGAGAGGTTGTTGATGTCCTCCGAGGTGCAGGCGAAGTGGACCAGCTCGCTGAGCGGCGCGAGCGACGTGCCCTCGATCCGGCGCTTGATGTAGTACTCGACGGCCTTGACGTCGTGGACCGTGACCTTCTCGATCTCGGCGTGCTCGGCGATGCCGTCGGCGCCGAAGTCCGCGGGGATCGCGCGCAGGAGCGCCTTCTCGTCGTCGGTCAGAGGGCGGACGCCCGGGACCGCGTCCTGCTCGCACAGGTGGATGAACCACTCGACCTCGACGTGGAGGCGCATGCGGTTGAGCGCGGGCTCGGAGAGGTGGTCGACCAGCCCGGCGACGGCGCCGCGGTAGCGGCCGTCGAGGGGGCCGAGGGCGATGGGGGGCTCGATGGCTGCGAGGGAGGTCCAGGTCACGCGCACATTGTTCCATGCAGGCGCGGGCGGCGCGTCGGGCGGCTCCAGCCGCCGAAATGGCGACTCGGTGCACGAAAGTCGCTGCTTTCGTGCACCGGATCGCCATCTCGCGAGTAGGGGGGTGCGCTGGGGGCGGGGACGGTGCGTGGGCGGGGACGGTGCGTGGCCGGGGACGATGCGTGGGGCGCGGACGATGCGCGGGCGGCGTCCCCAACCGCGCGCCGCGCATCGTCGCTCCCCAGCGACCGAGGACCCGCGCCCCGGCAGGACGTCCGCCGCCTAGCGTCCACCGCATGGACGACTCGCTCCGCTTCCTCGCCCGGGCCCGCGACCAGCTCGCGCACGCCGAGCGGCTGCTGGCCGCCGCGGACGACGCGGCCTGGGCGGGCCCGAGCGCCTGGTCGTACCGGGAGCGCCTGGACGAGCGCCGGGCGGCCTGCGCGACGCTGCTCGCGGAGGTCGACGCGGCCTACGCCCAGGCGCTCGCGGCGCTCCGGGCCGCCGCGTGAGCGACGAGCCGCTCTGGTCGTACGGCGGTGCCGCAGGGCTCGCGGTCCGCCTCGAGGACCTGGAGCGGGCGCAGGCGGTGCTCGCGCTCGCGGGCGGCGAGCTCGAGGACGCCGTCTGGACCCTCGCGTCCGCGGCTCGAGCCGGCGGCCCCGCGACGGGGGCCGGCCCGGCGGGTCTCGCCGCCCGCGCCTCCGGGATCGCGCTGAGCTGCCGGGCGCTCTCCGCCGCGCTGGCGATCGCCGTGGAGCGCTACGCCGAGGCCGAGCGCGAGGCCGCCTCCGGTCTGTCCCTCGCCGTCCGCCTGGGCGAGGTGGGTGCCGACGCCGCGGGCTCCGTCGGCTGGGGGCTGCGGTGGGGCGCGGTGCTCGCGACGGCCCTCGCGAGCCCGATCGGCGCGGCGTCGCTGCTGTGGGACGACGGTCCGCGCCGGCTCGCGCCCGGAGGCCTGCCGCCGCACACCTCCTGGCTGAACGGCGAGCTCGCGCACGCCACGGTCGCCGCCCGGGTCGAGGACTACGACCGCGCGGTCGCGGCGCTCGCCGGCGCGCTCGCGGCCGCCGAGGCGCTCGAGCCCGACTACCGCGGGGTGGTCCCCGAGCCGGGCCCGCGCCCGGTGGCGCTCCGGGACGCCGGCGTCGCGGGGACGATGCGGCGCCTGGACTGGACCGAGCAGCTCGGCGGCGGCGCGGTCGCCATCGAGACGGTCGCCGCGTCCGACGGGTCGCGACGTCACGTCGTGTACATCCCCGGCACCCAGGACTGGGGCGTGACGGACCCCAACCCCGCCGATGCTCACGCCAACCTGGTCGCGGTCACCGGCGGGGTCCCCGACGCGGGCCGTGCGGTCCGCGACGCCCTCGACGCGCATGGCGTCGCCCCCGACGAGCCCGTGATGCTCGCCGGCCACAGCCAGGGCGGGCTCGTCGCGGCGGTGGGTGCGAGCGCGCTCGCCGACCGCTACCGGATCACCCACGTCCTCACGGCCGGCTCCCCCACGGGCAGGATCGCGACGCCGTCCGGGGTCGCGGTCCTGCACCTCGAGAACACGCGCGACGTGGTGCCCGGCCTCGACGGGCGCGCGAACCCCGACACGCGCGACCGCGTCACGGTGGTGCACGACAGGCGCCGGTCCGGGCAGGCCGAGGCCCCGGACGGCTCGCGGACCGTGGCCGAGGCCCACGCGCTCGAGGGCTACGCCGCCACCGGCGCGCTGGTCGACCGCGGCGCGGGTCCCTCGGTGCGCGCCTGGACGGACTCGGCCGGCGCCTACCTGACGGGGGGCCGCTCGGAGATCAGCGTGTACCGGCCCGCGTCATGAGGGGCCACGTGCACCTCGGTCGCGCCCCGGTCGCCGCAGCCATGCGCCCCCGGTGCGAAATGGCGGATCGGTGCACGAGAACCGCGGCTTTCGTGCACTGATCCTCCATCGTGGAGGGCCGGTCGCGGAGCGTCAGTCCCGGCGGGCGCCGGGCACGATCGCGCTCAGGATCGCGGTGATGATCGAGATCACCAGCGCGGCGAGCACGGTCTCCCAGAAGCCGCCGATGGTCAGCTCGGCCCAGGGCACCAGGGTGCTGAGCCACGAGGTGAGCCACAGCATGAACCAGGCCACCACCAGGGAGAACAGGCCGAGTGTGAGGATCTTGACCGGCAGCGTGAGGACGTCGACGATCGGCTTGATGAGCAGGTTCGCGGCGGTCATCACGGCGCCCACGAGCAGGAACACCCCGATCCGGGCCCACGTGCCGGTCTCGCCCCCGTCGACCACCACGCCCAGGGGCAGGAAGGTCACGAGCCAGACGGCGAGGGCGGTGATCGCTGACAGGAGCACGAAACGCATGGCGGTCATTCTTCCACGGGGGTGACATGCTTCTGGGTATGCCCGACACGCGCGAGACCGCCCTGCCCACGCCTCTGCCCGCCATCGCCGCGCTTCCCGCCTACGTGCCCGGCGCGCGTGGCAGCTCCGCGGTGCCGCCGGTGAAGCTGTCCTCGAACGAGAGCCCGGACGGTCCCGTGGTCGGCGTGGTCGACGCCGCCGCCGCGGCGAGCGAGGCGATCCACCGCTACCCGGACATGGCCGCGACCGAGATCACGGCCGCGATCGCCGCGTCCCTCGACCGCGACCCGGCGGAGGTCGTCGTGGGCGCGGGCTCGGTGGCGGTGCTCGCGCACCTCCTGCAGGCGTACGCGGGCCCGGGCGACGAGGTGATCTTCGCGTGGCGCAGCTTCGAGGCGTACCCGATCCTCACCGCGGTGGCCGGCGCGACGGCGGTCAAGGTCCCGCTGACCGCCGAGGCCCGCCACGACCTCCCGGCGATGGCCGCGGCGGTGACCGACGCCACGCGCGTGGTGATGCTGTGCTCGCCGAATAACCCCACCGGTCCGACCATCTCGACGGCCGAGCTCGAGGAGTTCATGGCGGCCGTGCCGACCCGCGTGCTCGTGGTCCTCGACGAGGCGTACGTCGAGTACGTCCGCGCGCAGGACGCGGTCTCCGGTCCCGCCGTGCTCGACCGGCACCCCAACCTGCTGCTGCTGCGCACCTTCTCGAAGGCGTACGCGCTCGCGGGGCTCCGCGTGGGCTACGCGGTTGGACCGGCCGGGCTGATCGCGCCGATCCGCGCCTGCGTGACCCCGTTCTCGGTGTCCGGACCGGCCCAGGCGGGCGCGCTCGCGGCGCTCGCCGCGCGTGAGACCTACCTCGAGCGGGCGGCCGCCGTGGTCGCCGAGCGCGAGCGCGTCGCCGCCGCGCTCCGCGCCGACGGCTGGACCGTCCCGGACGCGCAGGGCAACTTCGTCTGGCTGCCGGTGGGCCCCGCGACCCTCGACCTGGTCAAGCACCTGGGCGCCTCCGAGCCGGCGATCCTCGTGAGGCCGTTCGCCGGCGAGGGCGTCCGTGTCACCATCGGCGCGCCGGCGGAGAACGATGCGCTGCTCGCGCGGCTGGGCTCCTGGCAGGGTCCCCGGGCGGCGACGTGACCCGAGTCGTCGCGGTCGTCGTCGCCTTCAACCGCGCGGAGCTGCTGGTCGAGGTGCTCGACGGCCTGCGTGCTCAGACGGAGCCGCTCGCCGGGATCGTCGTGGTGGACAACGCGTCGACCGACGGCACGCGCGACGTGGCGGCCGCCACGGACGTCGACCTGGTCGCCCTCGACCGCAACACCGGCGGCGCGGGCGGGTTCGCCGCCGGCATCGCGCGAGCGCTGGTCCACCACGAGCCGGACTGGATCTGGATCATGGACGACGACTCCGTGCCGACCCCGACCGCGGCAGCGGAGCTGCGCGTGGCCGCCGAGGTGTCGGGCGCGGTGCTCGCCGCGTCCCGCGTGGTCTGGCACGACGGCCGCGACCACCCCATGAACACGCCGCGGCAGCGGCCCTTCGCATCGTCCCGCCGCCGGGCGGCGGCCGCCCGGGCGGGGGGCATCCCGGTGCGCTCCGCCTCCTTCGTGTCGATCCTGGTGCGCGCGGATGCCGCGCGGGAGCAGGGACTGCCGGTCGCGGACTACTTCATCTGGAACGACGACTTCGAGTACTCGACGCGCCTGCTGCGCGGCCGCGACGGCATCTACGCGCCCGCGTCGGTGGTGATCCACAAGACCAAGGCGTTCGGCAGCACCGACGTCGACCCCGGGCCGCGCTTCTACTACGAGGTGCGGAACAAGCTCTGGATGCTGCGGCGCTCCGCGTCCCTCAACCCGGCGGAGAAGGCGCTGTACGGCGGCGCCACGGTGCTGCGGTGGGCCCGGACGTGGCGCGGCTCGACCGACCGTGCCACGCTCCGCGACGCCTTCCGGCGCGGCTGGCGGGACGGCTGGCGCACCGTGCCGCGCCCCAACGCCACCGCGCTCGCCGATGTCGGTACAGTGGCGGCGGACATCGCCGCAGTGGAGGCAGGGAGAGCGCGTGGCTGAATCGCCCTTCTCGCTGCTGCTGCCCGTGTACCGCGGCGACAGCGCGCGCGACTTCCTCACCGCCTACCGGTCGAGCACCGACGAGCAGTCGCGACGCCCCGATCAGGTGGTGATCGTCCGGGACGGACCGGTGGGCGACGAGCTCGCCGACGTGCTGGCGTCGGTGAGGCGCGAGGATCCCACCATCACGCTGGTGCCCCTCGACACCAACATCGGCCTCTACGGCGCGCTCGAGCGCGGCCTGGAGGCCAGCGCGCACGACATCGTCGCGCGGATGGACGCCGACGACATCTCGCTGCCCGGTCGCTTCGCCCGGCAGCTGTCCGCGATGGACGCCGGCCTCGACCTGGTGGGCACCGGCCTGTACGAGTTCGAGACGGACATGGACCACGTGGTCGGGCGGCGGACCCCGCCGGTCGGCGACAGGATCCGGGCGACGGCCCGCTTCCACCAGCCCTTCAACCACCCCACGGTGGTCTACCGGCGCTCGGTGGTGGCGGCCGCGGGCGGGTACCAGCCCATGGGCCGCATGGAGGACTACTGGCTGTTCGCGCGGATGCTGATGCAGGGCGCGAAGGCGGACAACATCCCGGAGCCTCTGCTCGGGTACCGCGTCGACGCCGGCGCCTACCGGCGTCGCGGGGGATGGGACCAGTTCAAGTCCGAGATCGAGCTGCAGCGCGCGTTCCGGAGGATCGGCTTCACCACGCGCACCCAGGAGCTGCGGAACCTGGCGGTGAGGGGCGCGTACCGCCTGATGCCGACCGCCGTGAGGCGGGTCGTCTACCGCGGCGCCTTCGGGCACTGAGCCGCAGGCGGGCGCGCGTGCACGCAGGTCCGTGCGCGTTACCCTTTCCTACGTGAAGCTCATCGTCCAAGTGCCCTGCCTCAACGAGGAAGCCACCCTCGCCACCGTGCTCGGAGGGATCCCGACGGAGATCGAGGGCATCGACGAGATCGAGCTCCTGGTGATCGACGACGGCTCGTCGGACCGCACCGGCGAGATCGCGCGCGAGTTCGGCGCGCACGTGCTGCGCCACACGCGCCCGATGGGTCTCGCGCAGTCGTTCCGCGACGGCATCGACTACGCGCTCGCCCACGGTGCCGACATCGTGGTCAACACCGACGGCGACAACCAGTACCCGCAGGAGCGCATCCCGGATCTGGTCCGTCCGGTCCTCGACGGGGTCGCCGACATCGCGATCGGCGACCGCCAGACCCACACCATCGAGCACTTCTCGCCGTTCAAGAAGACGATGCAGCGGTTCGGCTCGTGGGTGGTGAACCGGGCGGCGGGCACCGACCTGCCCGACGCCGCCTCCGGCTTCCGCGCCTACTCGCGCTGGTCGCTCTACCGCCTCAACGTGGTCACGCAGTTCTCGTACTGCATGGAGACCATCATCCAGGCGGGCAACAAGCGGCTGTCCATCGCCTCCGTGCCCATCGACACGAACCCGAAGACCCGCGAGTCGCGGCTGTTCTCGAACATGTTCGAGCACATGCTGAAGTCGGGCCAGGCGATCCTGCGCTCGTACATCATGTTCAAGCCGTGGAGCATCTTCGCGGCGCTGGCGTGGGTCTTCGGGCTGATCGGCCTCTACCCGTTCGTGCGCTACGCCGTGCTGCTCGCCACCGGCGACCACGGCAACCACTTCCAGTCGCTCATGCTCGGCACGCTGCTCCTGATCGGCGCGCTGCTGTCCATCGCGCTCGGAGTGCTCTCCGACCTGTCCAAGACCAACCGCATCCTCCAGGAGCAGGCGCTCGAACGCCTCAAGGAGCAGCAGTACGGCCCCGTCACCCCGCGGGTCGGAATCAAGGAGATCCCGTGATCGGCAAGCTCAAGAGCATCGCCAAGACCGCGCTGGCGAACCCCGCCATCCGCAAGACCTACAACGCCGCCAACCGCGGCGTCCTCGAGGTCGCCGCCTCCACGCGGGTGGGCGCCACGGCGTACTCGCTGCTGGGCTTCGCCACGCACAACCGCGAGCAGTGGGCGGTCCTGTCGGGCCGGCGCGCGTACTACCGGAACCTCACCACGCACCGCGCGAACCACGTGGAGCTCCGTCGCAACGTCCACCGGCTCGAGAAGGGCATCCTGATGCAGCCGCGCCGCGCGGTCTTCGCGCGCGACTACATCGAGGAGACGGTCGAGTTCTACGCGCACGCGCTGGAGCGGCCGCACACGGTGTCGAACATCGATGCGGGCGAGATGCAGTGGGCCTACGACGTCCTCTCCGAGTACTTCTCGATCGTCACGGACGACGACCCGGGCGTCGCGCGCTCGCGCGTCCGCTTCGAGTCGCTGCCCGCCTACTCGTCGTCCGCGGACGTGCGCCCCTATCCGCAGGGCACGCTCGCACGCACCGACATCACGTTCGACCAGATGCTGCAGCTCGCCGAGTCGCGTCGCTCCATCCGCTGGTTCCAGGACAAGCCCGTCCCGCGTGAGCTGGTCGACCAGGCGCTGCTGGTCGCACGCCAGTCGCCCTCCGCCTGCAACCGCCTGCCGTACGAGTTCCTGGTGTTCGACGAGCCGGAGCAGGTCAAGGTCGTGTCGGGGATCCCGTTCGGCGCCGCCGGGTACGGCCATCAGATCCCCACGATCGTCGTGGTCAAGGGCGACCTGTCGAACTACTTCTCGCCGCGGGACCGCCACGTGCCGTACATCGACTCGTCGCTCGCCACCATGGGCTTCATCTACGCCCTCGAGACGCTCGGCCTCAGCTCCTCGATCATCAACTGGCCCGACTTCGAGCCGCTCGAGGCGAAGATGGCGAAGACCCTCGGCCTCGCGCCGCACGAGCGGGTGATCATGCTCATCGCCGTCGGCTACGCCGATCCCGACGCCCTGGTCGCGTACTCCAAGAAGAAGGAGATCGACAACATCAGGACGTACAACTCCCTTGGCTGACAGCCCGGCGGGAGACGACGACCTCGACGCGTCGGACGGCTCGCCGACTCCGGCGCGCCGCGCCCCCTGGTGGCGTGGCAGGGCGATGCGGACCGCGGTCGCGGTCGCGGTCATCGGCGTGGTCGCGTACTTCTTCGGCCGGTCCCTGGCGAGCAACTGGGACAATCTCCGCGAGGAGGACCTCTCGCTGGGCTGGTGGGCGGTCGCCGCGACCGTCGCGTTCGTGCTCGCCGTGGCCGTCTCCGGCACCCTGTGGGGACGGATCGTCCGCCGGCTCGACCCGACCCCGGTCTCGGGCGTCGAGGCGGTCCGCGTCCACTTCTCCTCGTGGCTCCTGAAGTACGTGCCCGGGCAGGTCGGGTTCGTCCTCAACAAGGTGGTGTGGGGGCAGCGGCGCGGCGTCTCGCGGCTGGTGATCCTCATCTCGGTCGTCTACGAGAACGCCTTCCTGCTGCTCGGCTCGACCATCCCCATGGTCGCCATCCTCGCCCTCGCCCGCGGCGGCTCTCTCGAGGTCTCGGGGACGGTGTGGCTCGCCCTCGCGGCCATGGTGCCGCTCGCGGCCGCCACCCACCCCGCGGTGTTCCACCGCGTGGTGTCGGTGCTGGGACGACGCACGCTCAAGCGTGACGTCCCCCGCGACCTGTTCCTCCCGTTCGGGGTGACGATGCGCTTCCAGGCCGCGTTCCTCCTGCCCCGGGTGATCAACGGCGTGGGCATCGCGTTCATCGCAGCGGCGCTCGCGGGCGCCGGCCCCGAGTCGTGGCTCCCGTTGACCGCGGCCTATGCTGTTGCGGGCGCGGTCGGCATCCTGGCGGTGTTCGTGCCCAGCGGACTCGGCGTGCGGGAGGCCGTGTTCGTCCTCTTCGCGGCGCCGTACCTCGGCACCGAGAAGGCGATCGTGGTCTCGCTCGTGGCACGCGTGCTCGCGACCGTCGCCGACGCCCTGATCGCGGGCGTCTACGGCATCCTCACCCTCCAGACCCGAAAGACGAGGCAGCAGTCATGAAGGTGGCCATCATCGGTTCGGCCTTCTCCGGCAACCGCGGCGCCGCCGCGATGCTCGAGAGCTCCATCGCGCATCTCACCGCGCAGGGCGACGACGTCGAGATCACGCACCTCAGCATGTACCCGCGCTCGGACGCGGACCTCAACGTGCACGACAACGTGGAGGTCATGGATGCGTCGCCCCTGCGGCTGGGCGTGCTCATCAACGGCGGCGCGCTGCTGTGGCGCCTGCTGCCCCCGGCGCGCGACGCGATCCGCAAGGCGGTGCCCGAGGTCGGCGCGATCGCCGATGCCGACGTGCTCCTCGACGAGGGTGGCATCACCTTCGTGGACGGCCGCGAGAAGTACCTGATCTACAACGTCGCGTCCATCCTCCCCGCGCTCAACACCGGGACGCCGGTGGTGAAGTGCGCGCAGGCGCTCGGGCCGTTCGAGAACCCGGTGAACCGCGCGCTCGCCGGCATCTACCTGCCGAAGATGGCGGCGATCATCTCGCGCGGCGCCATCACGCACGAGCACCTCATGGGCCTGGGCCTCACCAACGTCACCGCCGGCGCGGACATGGCGTTCACGCTCGACATCACGCCGGAGGACCGCGAGATCGCGGAGGCCTCGGTGCCCGCCTCGTTCTTCGCGGGCGGCGATGTGGTGGGCTACTCGCCCTCCCAGGTGCTGCGCGAGTCCGCCGCGAAGCGCGGCGAGGACTACGTGGCCGAGGTGGTCCGCCACATCGACCACCTCACCGAGGTCATGGGCCGTCCGGTCCTGCTCATCGCGCACTCCACGCGCCCCAACCCCGACAAGCTCCACAACAACGACGGCCCCGTGTGCCGCGAGATCCTCGCGAACGTCGCGTCGCCGGAGAAGGTGCGCTTCGCCGAGGGCGAGCTCACGCCGGGTGCCCTGCGCGTGCTCATCGGGCAGTGCGACCTGTTCGTCGCCTCCCGTTTCCACGCCATGGTCTCCTCGCTGGCGCAGGGCGTGCCGACCCTGGTGCTCGGCTGGTCGCACAAGTACCGCGAGGTGCTCGACCAGGTGGGTCAGGCCGAGTGGGCGATGGCGGCCAGCGACGCCACCGTCGAGGCCTTCGAGGAGCGCATGACCGACCTCGACCGGGCCAAGCAGGAGATCCGCGCGCAGCTCACCACGGCCGTCCCCGCCGTGCGCGAGACCGCGATGGAGCAGTTCGGCATCATCCGTCGCGTGGCCCGCGAGGGGCGGATCGGCCGCGCCGCGAAGGCCGCGATCAAGGGCTACCTCAGCACGCCCGCGCCCTCCGAGCGCTAGTTCCTGGGAGTCGCGGCGACGCGCGGCGAGGCTGCCTCAGCGGCTCCGCCGACGGACGTAGCATGGGCCGACCATGCTGAGGACCTCGACGCCACGCGCTCGCCGCACCCTGATCGCCGCCGCATCCGCCGCGGCGCTCGGTGCGGTGCTGTCGGGCTGCACCTCGACGGCCGGGACCGAGGCCTCGGCGAGCCCCACCGCGGAGGCCTCGGGCACCGGGACGGCGGCGCCGTCCGAGCCGAGCGCGGGCGCCACCTCCGCCGACGCATCGTCCACCCCCGAGCCGACGCCGACGGTGGACGCTGTCGCGAGCGACCCCCCGGCGACCACCCCCACGCCGGCACCGGGGGAGAGCCGCGCGCAGGTCACGGTCACGGTGACCAGCTGGGGCGTGTCCAACGGACTGTTCTCCGCCGGCGCGGTGGTCGAGGGCGTCGTCGAGGACGGGGCCCTCTGCTTCATGACCATGACCAAGGGTGACCGCACCGTGACGGCCAACGGCCAGTCAGCGCGCTCCGCGGCGTCGAGCAGCTGCGGCGACGGGCTGATCGTCGACCTCGACGACCTGTCGAGCGGGACCTGGGCGCTCACGATCGCCTTCCGGTCGGACACCGCCGAGGGGACCTCGGCCCCCCAGGAGGTGGACATCCCATGACCGTCGCCGTCGGCTCGAGGCTCACCGTGCTCGTCCTGGGCCTCGCGACCCTGGTCGCCGTGCTGGCGCCCGCGCAGCCCGCCGCGGCCCTCGTCACCGATGGGTTCGACCGGTCGATGATCATCTCGGACGCGCTGTTCTACGACTCCGACGCGATGACGGCGAAGGAGATCCAGGCCTTCCTCGACGAGAAGGTCCCGGAGTGCGAGCCCGAGCGAGACGCGGATCCGGACGACATCGTGTGCCTCAAGGACTACGTGACGGAGTTCGCGGCTCGGGACGCCGCGGTGCTCGCCGACGGCACCGTGCTGTGCAAGGCGATCAGCGCGCGCACCGGGGTGACCGCCGCGAAGGTGATCGATATCGTCGCCCGCGCCTGCGGGGTGAGCCAGAAGGTGATCCTGGTCACCCTGCAGAAGGAGCAGGGCCTGGTCACGAACACCTACCCGAGCTCCTGGCGCTACCGGTCGGCGATGGGCTACGGGTGCCCGGACAGCGGCACGTGCGCGGAGCTCTACTACGGGTTCTTCAACCAGGTCTACAACGCGGCGAAGCAGTTCAAGCGCTACCAGGCGAACCCGACGAGCTACGGCCATGTCGCCGGACGCACCACGAACCTGAAGATCCACCCGGCGAACACCACGGCGACCGCCTCGTGCACGGCGACCATCGAGGTGGTCATCAAGAACCAGGCCACGGCCGGCCTGTACAACTACACGCCCTACACGCCGAACGCGGCGGCGCTGGCGGCCGGCTGGGGCACCGGCGACACCTGCTCGTCGTACGGCAACCGCAACTTCTACAACTACTACACGACCTGGTTCGGCCCGACCACGGGCTACCCGGTGGCGGCCCGCTTCGCCTCGACGTACGAGTCCCATGGCGGCGCTGACGTCCTGGGCGCAGCGCTGACGGCCGGCGTGCGCGTCGACGCGAACGGCGGAGGCTGGTACCAGCGGTTCTCCAACGGCACGCTGTACCAGACGGCCGACGGGATCTTCACGTACGTGCCCAACGGCTCGATCGCGACGGCGTACAAGGCGGCCGGCGGGCCCGGGGGTGCCTGGGGCTGGCCCATCGCGGACCGCGTCAAGGAGGACGGCGTCAACGTCATCGAGTTCCGCGAGGTGCGCGCGGCGTACGTGGGCGGCACGGTCGTCGTGGGCTACCCGTTCGCCGACGTGTCCGCGAACGCCGCGTCGAACGACTACAGCGAGCACGCGGAGGCCATCTTCTGGATGGCGTCGTCGGGCCTGTCGACCGGCTGGGACACCACCGAGGGCGTCGTCTACCGCCCCCTCTCGAGGATCACCCGCGACGCGATGGCCGCCTTCCTCTACCGGTACACGGCGCCCGACTACAGCCCGCCGGGCTCGTCGAGCTTCATCGACGTGACGACCACCTCCTCGTTCTTCGCCGAGATCGAGTGGCTCGCCTCGACGGGGGTGTCGACGGGCTGGAGCACCTCGGCCGGGGCCGAGTACCGCCCGCTGTCGAACATCACCCGCGACGCGATGGCCGCGTTCCTCTACCGGCTCGCGGCCCCCGAGGACTACGTCGCTCCGACCAGCTCGCCGTTCGTCGACGTCACGCCGTCCCACCCGTTCTACACGGAGATCTGCTGGCTCGCGGAGACCGGCATCTCGACCGGCTGGAACACCTCGGCGGGCGCGGAGTACCGGCCGGGCTCGACCATCGGTCGCGACGCCATGGCGGCGTTCCTGTACAGGTTCGACCAGCTCGACGGCTGAGCCCGCGGGCCCGGGGCGGTCAGGGACGAGCGAGCACGCCCGCGTCCACGAGGCTGTCCTGGAGCCCGCCGGCGGGCACCCACACGCTGTAGCCGTAGTTGCTCGAGTCGGGCACGTTGAGCGCGCCGAGGTCGGCCGCGAGATCCCAGTCGTCGCACGCGATCACCACGTCCGCGGCGAAGGCCTCCTCGTCGCCGACCAGGTCCACCTGTCGGGGCGAGAGCCAGTAGCCCACCCAGTTGGCGGTCGTGTCGCGGCCGGCGATGCTGGCGCCGCAGTCGATGTCCACGTCGATCGCGACGAGTCCGTCGCTGACCGTCTCGACACGGTCGATCCCGGACTCGATCCGGTCGGGCAGCTCACGTGCGAGCGACGGGTCGGACAGGTGCGCGTACCAGGCGGCACCGACCACGAGGGCGCCCGCGAGGACGCGGGGCCAGCGCGACAGCACGACCGTGACCGCCTGTGCCGCGAGCACCACGAGGGAGGCGATCACCCAGAACCGGTTGGGCCCGGTGAGCGTCGGGGTCAGCGGGATCGCGTGCGGCTCGGTCGGCCACATGCCCTCCCAGGCGCGCAGCGCCGCCACGTTGCCCGGGCCGTAGGTGGAGCCCCACGTCGGGATCGAGTCGGCGAACACCGTCAGCATGCCCGCGACGACCACGACCGTCGACCCGACGGCGATGCCGATCAGCGCCAGCGACATGCGCCGCAGCAGGGCCGCGATGCCCGCCAGGATCACCACCAGCACGAACGGCGCGATGTAGCGGGTGTAGAGCCACGAGTCCAGGCGCGGCTCGGCGTTGTAGAAGTGAGCCCCGAGGTTGGACCAGTTGAGGATCGACACCAGGCACCCGGCGAGGGACAGCCCGAGGATGAAGACGCCGGGACCGAAGCGGCGCTCCGTGAGCACCTCGCGACCGGCCCACACCGCGACCACCACGGCACCGAAGGCCACCAGGCCCAGCGTGCCGACGAGCTGCGCCCAGGTCTGCGAGAAGGCGATCTTCATGATCAGCACCGGATCGAGATCCGACAGGGACCGCTGCAGCGCGCCGCCCTGGCTGAAGTCTCCCCACAGCACGAGCTCGGCGAGCGCCTTGGCGGCGCGGTTGACCAGCAGGGATGCCGGGACGAGCACCGCCAGGGTGACCCCTGCGGTGAGCCGGTGCGTGCGGGAGAACAGGAGGCCGGCGAGCCAGATCGCGGCCACGCCGATCCCGACGATCATCCGCGGATGCGTGAAGACCCCCGCGAGCAGGGCGAGCGCAAGGAGGCCCGCTCTCCCGAAGGTCGGGCGCTCCCAGTAGCGGTAGGCGAGGTAGGCGGCCAGCACCAGCAGGAAGCCGACGAACTGCTCGGCCAGGACGTAGTCGGCCAGTCCCGTGTACGCGGGGAGGGTCAGCGTGACCGCAGAGGCGAGGATCGCCTGCGGCGTCGAGAGGCCCATGCGCCTGGCCAGGCCGATCAGCGGCAGGATGGTCGCGAAGCCCACCACGTTGGAGACCAGGTTGGCCCACGCGTAGACCGTCGCCGCGTCGGACGTGAACCACCAGATGGGCGCGATCACGATCGAGGCCAGCGGGTAGTACCCGCGGGTGATCATCAGCGGCACATCGTCCTGGCCGGCGAAGACGCGCGCGAGCTCGAGGACGCCGTTCTCGTCCCACGGCGTCCGCGGCGCGATCGCGGAGCGCGACACGACGTACATCGCGAGGAGGAGCATGGCGACGGAGGCCGCGGCGAGCACCCACCACCACCGCGAGTCCCGCAGACGGCTGGGCAGCGGCGAGGACCCGAGGGTCGTGGGCATCACCGAGGTGGCGGCCTGCATCCGTCACGTCCTTTCGTCGGGTCTGCGCACGCCGGCCGCGCCCGGCGGGCCTCCGCGGCGACGACGGGCACGCGCGTCCTGCTCGTACGTGAGGATACCTGCCGTGCCCGCCCGGCACGGTGGCGGACGATGCGGCGGTGCCGCGTGCCAGAATGGGCAGCCGTGAGCGCAGTCGAGACGCGAGCGCGGGAGCGCCGGACCTGGCGGCTCGGCCTCGCCTCCGTGACCCTGCTGGTCCTGCTGGTGGGAGCGGCATGGTCCCTCATGGCCGAGCCGTTCACCAAGGTCGACGAGCCGCGCCACTTCAACTCGGTGGTGCGCCTCATGGAGGGCGGCGGGTGGCCCGCACCGCGGGAGGCGCCGCTGCTCGACGCGGTGCGCGTCGCCGCGTCCGAGGCCGGGCATCCCTTCGCGGGCGACGAGGCCTCCCCCGCGCTCCCGGGCGAGCGCTCTGCGCTCGACGAGCACGAGGGGTCCACGCGCGGGATCGCCGACGATCCGGACTGGATGACGCAGCACCCTCCCGGCTACTACGGGCTCACCGCCGGACTGATCTCCGCCGTCGGCGGGCACGGCTGGAGCTGGGACCACGCGCTGCTCGCGATGCGGCTGCTCAGCGACCTGTGGGTCGCGCTCGCCACGATCCCTGTCGCGCTCGCGGCACGACGCCTGTCGGGATCCCCACGGGGCGCGCTCGTGGGAGCGGCGGCGGTGCTGGCGATCCCGCAGTACTTCCACGTGGGCGCGCTGGTGTCGAACGACGCGCTCTCGGTGCTCCTGGCCTCGCTGGTGCTGCACCAGTGCGTGGTCGCCATGGACTCGGAGCGTGGCTCGTGGCGGCGGGCGGCGGTGCTCGGCCTGACCCTGGGCGCGGGGCTGTTCGTCAAGGGGCTGTTCCTCACGCTGATCCCGGTGGTCGCGATCGCGCTCGCGGTGCCGGCGGTCCGCCGGCACGGCTGGCGGTGGCGTGCCCTGATCGCGCCCGCGATCGCCATGGCGGTCGCCTTCGCGACCGGCGGCTGGTGGTACCTGCGCAACCTCCTGGTCTACGGTGCGATCCAGCCGAGCAACTTCGGATCCGGCCGGGAGGACGTCGCGGCCGAGGGCTACGACCTCCTCGAGTTCGTCACCACGGCGCTGCTGCGACTCAACTCGACCTTCTGGGGCTCCCTCAACCCCGCGCTCGCGCTCCCCGGCTGGTACCTGGCCGGCGCCCTCGTCGTCACGCTCCTCGTGGTGGTGGTGGGTGCCATCCGCTCCCGGCATCGTCTGATCCTGCTGGTGCTCGCGGCGTACCCGGTGGCGCTGCTCGCCATCACGCTCAACCACGCGTGGGAGATCTACTGGAACTACGGACTGTTCCGTGGGATCCAGGGGAGATACCTGTTCCCCGCGATCCTGATCCTCGGCGTCCTCGTGGCGATCAGCTGGTCCGTGGTCGAGCGGCGGCTGCGCGCGCCGCTGCCCGCGATCGGGGGAGCGGTCGCCGTGCTGGGCCTGGGCGCGGTGGCGTGCGCGGGCTGGATGGTCGCGCTGCACGGGTTCTGGCCGGAGGCCGGCTCCGTCGGCGAGGGCCTCGCGGTCATGTCCGCGGCGCTCGGGGTGCCGGGTGTGGTCGCGAACGTCCTGGTCGTCGCCGCCTTCGCCGCGCTCGCGCTCACGGCGGCCGCCGTCGCCGTCCAGCGCGGCACCGACGACGATGCGCGAACCGTCCCGGTCGCCCCCGCCCTCGCCCCGTCCTGAGGACCCGCCAGGACCGCCCGTTTTGCTGGCCTCTCATGGCCGCAGGTAGCCTTGACGCGACTGTGCGCCCGTCCAGGAGCGCACGACGACCATGGGAGTTTTCGCATGACTGATGTCGTGGTGGTGGGTTCCGGCTTCTTCGGCCTCACGGTCGCGGAGCGGCTCGCCGAGCAGCACGGCGCCAACGTGCTCCTGATCGACCGGAGGGCCCACATCGGGGGCAACGCGTACAGCGCACCCGAGCCGGAGACCGGGATCGAGGTCCACCAGTACGGGACCCACCTGTTCCACACGTCGAACGAGCGCGTGTGGGAGTACGTCAACCGCTTCACCGCGTTCACGGGCTACGTGCACAAGGTCTACACGACCCACCGCGGCGAGGTCTTCCCGATGCCGATCAACCTCGGCACCATCAACCAGTTCTTCCGCAGCGCCTACGGGCCCGAGGAGGCGAAGGCCGCGATCCGCGAGCAGGCCGCGGAGCTCGGAGGCAAGGAGCCCTCCAACCTCGACGAGCAGGGCGTGAACCTCATCGGCCGTCCCCTCTACGAGGCCTTCATCCGCAACTACACCGCGAAGCAGTGGCAGACGGACCCGACGGAGCTGCCGGCGTCCGTGATCTCGCGCCTGCCGGTCCGGTACACCTACGACAACCGCTACTTCAACGACACCTACGAGGGCCTGCCGGTCGACGGCTACACCGCGTGGCTCGAGCGCATGGCGGACCACAAGCGCATCGAGGTCCGCCTCGACACCGACTTCTTCGACGCATCCCAGGACGCGAGCAAGGCGGCCGTGGTCGGCCAGGTGCCCGTGGTCTACACCGGTCCCGTCGACCGCTACTTCGACTTCACCGAGGGCGACCTGTCGTGGCGCACGATCGACTTCGAGCAGGAGGTGCTGAACGTGGGCGACTTCCAGGGCACCCCCGTGATGAACTACGCCGACCTGGACGTGCCCTACACCCGGATCCTCGAGTTCCGGCACCTGCACCCCGAGCGTGACTGGTACCCGAAGGACCGGACGGTCGTGGTGAAGGAGTACTCGCGCTTCGCGGAGCGAGGCGACGAGCCGTACTATCCGGTCAACACCCCTGCCGATCGCGACCGGCTGGGGCGCTACCGCGACCTCATGACCGGCGAGAAGGACGTGTTCTTCGGCGGCCGGCTGGGCACGTACCAGTACCTCGACATGCACATGGCGATCGGTTCGGCTCTGTCCATGGTGGACAACAAGCTCGAGCCGATCTTCGGCGGGAAGGCGGCCTGATGACCGCGACGGCGACGACCGCGGGCAGCACCGCGCACGCGGCGGCCGACCGCCGCATCGTCCACCGGGTGGTGCTCCCGACCGACTCGGACCCGGACACCCTCCCGCTGTACGTCGACTTCACGCAGGCGCGCGCGCAGGTGCTGACGGAGCAGGCGCAGCGCAAGCGCGAGGCGGCCGGGGTGTTCGACGACCCGGTGCTCGCGATCAGTCCGCACGATGCGGGCGCCACCCTCGTCAGCAGGCGCGCGCTCGCGCTCGAGGACGGCTCGCACGTGTCCTTCGCGACGTACTTCAACGCGTTCCCGGCCTCCTACTGGCGCCGCTGGACCGACGTCGACACGGTCCGTCTGGTGGTCGAGCTGTCGGGACCCGCGACGCTGGTCGTCTACAAGTCGAACGCGCGCGGGCACGCGCAGCGCGTCGAGATGGTCGCGTCCGACGGCGGCGCGTCCGAGTTCGACCTGCCGCTCGCGCCGTTCGGCGACGGCGGGTGGTACTGGTTCGACCTGCTCGCCTCGGACGGCCCCGTGCGGCTGGTTCGCGCCGAGTGGACCGTGTCCGCCGCGCACGAGCGGGTCACCGGGACCGCCTCGGTCGGGATCACCACGTTCAACCGCCCCGACTACTGCGTCGACCAGCTCCTCACCATGGGCGCGGACCGGTCGCTCGACGGGGTCATCGACCGGATCTACGTGGTCGACCAGGGCAACCAGCGGGTCAAGGACGAGCCGCGCTTCGCGCAGGCCGCCGAGGTGCTGGGGGACCGCCTGGCATACCTGCGCCAGGGCAACCTGGGCGGCTCGGGCGGTTTCTCCCGCGCGATGGCGGAGACCCTCGCCGCCAGCGAGTCGGACTACGTGCTGCTGCTCGACGACGACGTGGTGTCCGAGCCCGAGGGCATCCTTCGCGCGGTCGCCTTCGCGAACTTCTGCCGGATCCCGACGATCGTGGGCGGGCACATGTTCTCGATGCACGAGAAGTCGGTGCTGCACGCCTATGCCGAGCGCGTGAACCGCTACTCGTTCTGGTGGGGTCCCGCCGCGGGCACCAAGGAGGGCCACGACTTCGGGTCCTACCCCCTGCGCGCGACCACCTGGCTCCACCGCCGTCACGACGGCGACTACAACGGCTGGTGGATGTGCCTCATCCCCACCCACGCGCTGCGCGAGGTGGGGCTGTCGCTGCCGGTGTTCATCAAGTGGGACGACTCCGAGTACGCGCTTCGCGCCGGCGCCCACGGGATCCCGACCGTGTCCCTGCCGGGTGCGGCCGTCTGGCACGTGCCGTGGACGGACAAGGACGACTCGATCGACTGGCAGGCGTACTACCACCAGCGCAACCGCTGGCTCGCGGCGCTGCTGCACTCGCCCTACAAGCGGGGAGGGGTGCTCCCGCGCGCCAGCTTCACCTCCGACGTGAAGCACCTGCTGTCGCTGCAGTACTCGGCCGTCGAGCTGCGGCTCAAGGCGCTCGAGGAGCTGCTCGAGGGCCCCGATCACCTGCACCGCACCATCGGGACCACGCTCGGCGAGGTGCGGTCGATGCGCGTGAAGCACACCGACGCGGTGGTCACCAAGGACCCGGCCGCCTACCCCATCACGCGCCGGCATCGTCCGCCGTCGAAGGGGCGGGACCCGGAGCGGCCCACCAACCCCGTCTCGTTCGTGATCGGCGCGGCGGTCGGCGCCTTGCGCCAGCTGCGTCCCGTCCGTGACGAGGCCCTCGCGATCCCCGAGGAGCGCGTCGCCTCGATGGCCGCGAAGTGGTGGAGGCTGTCGCAGATCGACTCGGCGGTGGTGACCTCGGCCGACGGCACCGGGGTGTCGCTCTACGTCCGCGATCGCGAGCTGTTCAGCGCCTATCTCCGCCGCAGCCTGAACCTGCACCGCAAGGCGATCGCGAGGTGGGACGACCTTCAGGCCGAGTACCGCGGCGCGCTGGACTCCTTCACCTCCCCCGACCAGTGGAAGGCGACGTTCGCGGCGAACGGCGTGGACGAGGATGACTGAGGTCTCCCCGAGGCCGCTCCCCGAAGGGATGGAGCGGCCGGGGGTCGCTCGCGGCCTCCTCACCCTGGTCTCCCATCGCTACCTGCTGACCCTGCTGGTGCGCAAGGAGCTGCGCGTCCGGTACCAGGCATCCGTGCTCGGACTCGCGTGGAGCTATGTGAAGCCGGGCGCGCAGTTCGCCGTGTTCTTCTTCGTGATGGGGCAGTTCCTCCAGCTGTCCCGTTCGATCCCTCCCTACGCGATCTTCCTGTTCTCCGGCATCGTCGTCGTCAACCTGTTCTCGGAGATCCTGGGCAACGCGACCCGCTCCGTCGTCGGCAACGCCCCGCTGGTGCGCAAGATCTTCCTGCCACGCCAGCTGTTCCCCCTGTCGACGGTGCTCGTCGCGCTCGTGCACTTCCTGCCGCAGCTGGTCATCCTGGTGATCGGCGCGCTCGTCTCGGGGTGGCGACCCGACCCCGCCGCGCTCGGTGCGGCCCTCCTGGGCGCCGTGCTCGTGATCGTCTTCGCGCTCGCGCTCGGCCTCCTGTTCGGCGCGGTCAACGTCGCCTTCCGCGACACCGAGAACACCGTCGACCTGATCCTCATGGTCGCGGTGTGGTTCTCGCCGGTGCTGTACAACATCGGGCTCGTGCGCGACCACTTCGGTGCCGACAGCTGGCTCACGCGCCTGTACGAGGCGAACCCGCTCACCATCGCCGTCGAGCTGTTCCACCGGGCCTTCTGGTACCCGGCGGCCGAGCCCGGCGTCCGGGACGGCGCCCTGATCGACCACGTCATGTGGCGCGGGGTCATCGCGCTCGTCGTGTGCATGGGCCTGCTGTGGGTCGGCGACCGCGTGTTCACCCGCCTGTCCCGCAACTTCGCGCAGGAGCTGTGATGGCAACCGACCCGTCCATCGAGACGCCCGAGGCGATCGTCGTCGACGGCCTGGTCAAGCGCTTCCGCTTCCGGCACGTCCACTCGCTCAAGGAGACCGTGGCCCGGTGGGTGCGCCGCGCCACGGTGGAGACCGACGAGTTCACCGCGCTCAAGGACGTGAACCTCACCATCCGCCAGGGCGAGACCGTCGCGCTGCTGGGATTCAACGGATCGGGCAAGTCGACCCTGCTGAAGTGCATCTCCGGGGTGCTCACGCCCGACGAGGGCCAGATCGGCGTCCGCGGTCGCATCGCCGGCCTGATCGAGGTGGGGGCCGGCTTCCACCCGGACCTCACGGGGCGGGAGAACGTCTACCTGAACGGCGCGATCCTCGGGATGAGCGAGGCCGAGATCGAGGCGCGCTTCGAGCAGATCGTCGCCTTCTCCGAGATCGAGGAGTTCATCGACCAGGAGGTCAAGTTCTACTCGTCGGGCATGTTCCTTCGCCTGGCCTTCTCCGTCGCGGTGCACACTGATCCTGACGTGTTCCTGGTCGACGAGATCCTGGCGGTGGGAGATGAGCCCTTCCAGCGCAAGTGCCTGGACCGGATCCGCGAGCTGCGCGCCTCGGGCAAGACGCTCGTGATCGTGAGCCACGACCTCAACATGGTCGCCGACCTGTGCGACCGTGGGATCCTCCTCGAGCACGGCGTGGTCGTGATGGACGATGAGCCGCACGCGGTGGTGCGCCGCATGCGGGGCGAGGGCTAAGGGGGCGGCGCGTTGGCTGACATCGACTACCGGGCCGTCGCGATCGAGGCGGGGCTTCCCCGCGTCGGCGCTCGCCCGTCCCTGTGGCGGTACCTCGTCGACCTCTGGCATCGGCGCCGCTTCGCGACCACGCTCGCGCGCTACCGGCTCGAGGCGACGCTCTCCGAGCAGCGGCTGGGGATCGCCTGGGTGGTGATCAGCCCGCTGCTGCAGGCGGCGGTCTACGGCACGGTGTTCGGGATCATCATGACCAGCGACTCGCGGCCGGACAACTTCGTGCCGTTCCTGGTCACCGGCTTCTTCCTGTTCACGTTCTTCTCGCAGTCCTTCTCGCAGGGCGCGAAGGCGCTGACGGGCAACGTGTCCCTGGTCAGGAGCCTCCACTTCCCGCGCATGCTGCTGCCGGTATCGGCGGTGCTCAAGGAGCTGTACACGCTCGCCCCCATGCTCGTGGTGCTGGTGGCGATCCTCATCGGGTTCGGGGAGCTGCCGACGCTGAACTGGCTGCTGATGGTGCCGATCCTCGCCCTGATGACCATGTTCAACCTGGGGGTCGCCCTGATCGCCGCGAGGCTCACGGTGCACCTGCGCGACATCGGCCAGCTGATCCCGATCATCACCAGGATCCTGTTCTACGCGAGCGGCATCTTCTACTCGATCGATCTGGTGCTCGCACCGCCGGCGCATCCGGCCTGGATGCTGCAGGTCGCGCAGTTCAACCCCGTCCACGCGTTCATCGAGCTCGGCCGTGGAGCGCTCCAGACCACGCAGGAGCTCGAGCCTCTCCTGTGGGTGGTCGCGTCTGGCTCCGCGCTGGTCACTCTCGTGTTCGGAGTGGTCTTCTTCTGGCGGGCGGAGGAGCGCTATGGACGCGCTTGAGACCAGGCGTCCGACCGTGGTGGTCGACGGGCTCGAGGTGGAGTACCGCTCGTTCGCGTCGGGCAAGGCCGCCGCGGACCGCCCGTCGCTGCTGCGCCGGCAGCGGGGCGTGCGGGTGGTCCACGCGCTCAAGGGCGTCTCGTTCCGTGTGGACGAGGGGGAGTCGATCGGCGTCATCGGGCACAACGGGTCCGGGAAGTCGACCCTGATGCGCGCGATCGCGGGGCTCCAGTCGCCGGCGGCCGGAGCGGTCTACGCTTCCGCGCGTCCGGCTCTCCTGGGCGTCAACGCCGCGCTGATCCCCGACCTGTCCGGGGACAAGAACATCACGCTCGGCGGTCTCGCGCTCGGGCTCACCCCCGAGGAGGTCGAGGCCGCCCGCGAGGAGATCGTCGAGTTCTCCGGGCTGGCGGAGTTCATCGACCTGCCCATGAAGACGTACTCGTCGGGCATGCAGGCACGGCTGCGGTTCTCGATCGCGATGGCGCGCCACCACCAGATCCTGCTGGTCGACGAGGCGCTGGCCGTCGGCGACAAGGAGTTCCGGGCCAAGAGCGAGCAGCGCATCCGCGACATGCGCGACCAGGCGAGCACCGTGTTCCTGGTCTCCCACTCGATGTCGTCCATCCGCGACACCTGCACCCGCGTCCTCTGGATCGACCACGGCGAGCTGCGCATGGACGGGGAGCCGAAGGCGGTCGTCAAGGCGTACAACGCCTCTCGCTGACCGTTCCCGGAGGCGGCCGGCCGTGCACCGTGCCGCGCCCGCGGCTCAGAGGGCGGCGCGCTCCGCCATGACCTGCTCGGCGGCGGCGACCCAGCGCGCCATGCTCGCGCCCGGCGTGGTGTCCCCGAAGTAGTGATGCACGAGCCGTGCGCGCTCCGCGCGCCGCTCCTCGCCGTCGGCGTCGGTCAGCAGCATCGGCACGTCCGCCGCGCGGTCCTGCGCCACCGTCGGCAGCGTCGCGGCGATGCCGTCCCCGTCGGTGTGCGCGTCGGGGCTCGCCGGCTCGGTGAGCACCAGCGCCTTGCCCGTGGCGAGCCAGTCGAAGGCGACGGCGGAGATGTCGGCGATGCACGCATCGGCCGCGTCGAGCTGCCAGCCGAACGCGCTCTCGGTGTCCACCAGGTGCCCGGCCTCCGGGTCCGCGTGCGAGGCGTCCCGGAGCAGCTGCACCACCTGGTCGTGGGCCCGGCGGAACCGGGGGTCCGCGATCCCGGTCCGGGGGTGCGGCCGGTAGATCACGCGGTCGCGACCCGTCGCGAGCAGGGCCCGGACCATCGTAGTCCCGTGCGAGGCCAGCGACGAGTAGGTCATCGAGGGGCGGTCGCCCTCCCACGTGGGTGCGTACAGGACCACCCGGCGGTCGTCATCGGGCAGCGGGAGAGGGGGCTCGTGATGGACGTCGAGCTGCGGGCGCCCGATCTCGAGGGTGCGCGTCTCGACGTCGAACCCGACCAGCTTCCCGGTGAGGCGCGCGCGGGCGGCATCTCCGGCGATGAAGGTGTAGTCGTAGGCCTTGAGCTGGTTGGACGCCATGTAGTCCTTGTCGGACTCGCCGTGGCTGAGGAACACGTGCGCGGGCCGGCGGAACCGCAGCATCTGGAAGTTGCGCGTGTTCTGGTTGACGTAGAACACGGCGGTCAGGTCGTTGGCGTCGACCAGCGTCTCGATGTCCGCGACGCTGTGCGCGTGGATCACCGGGAGCGGGCACTCCCGCGCGAGCGCGACGGCGCTCTCGATGGTGCGCGTGATGACGGCCGCCGGGTGCTGCTCCGCGAGACGGCGAAGGGGCTCGTACCACTGCCGCATCTGGTACAGGTTGACCGGCGGGTCCGCGAAGTAGACCACCGCCTCGAGGGTGACCCGGTCCGGGACCGCCCGCTCGGAGGCGAGCCCGCGCCAGGCGTGCGCGGCCCGGCGGCGGTCGGCGACCTGGCGGACCAGGTCGACCGCGCGACGCGCGTCGTGCGAGAGCCTCATGCTGCTCCTGAGGGATGCGGGGGGACGGCGTCGGGGGCGAGGCCGAGCAGCCCGACGAGCCGCCGGGTCGCGAGCCCGTCGGTGACCGCCCAGTGCCCCGCGCGGAGGCGGTCCCATATGGCGACGGCCTCCGGCGATCCGGACGCATCGTGCCGGGCGATCCGCGCGACCAGGTCCGCCGGGCTCGTGGACGTGATCGGGACCAGGTCGGCGGTGGGGTCGGTGAAGAGCCCAGGGGAGCGCCGGTAGTCGTCGATGTCGTAGGTGAACAGCCATGTGGGGATGTCCCGCGCGACGGAGTCGAACGCGAGCGCCGAGTAGTCGGTCACCAGGTGGTCGGCGACCGCGAGCCAGTCGGAGGTGGCGACGGCGCTCCCGTCGACCACCCCGGGGCCGTGGATAGCGGTACGGCCGTCGAGCGGGTGGCGGCAGATGACGGGCGTGTAGCCCGCGTCCTGCAGGGCCGCGGACAGGAGCTCCCAGCGGATCGCGGCGTTGCGCCGCATGGTCGGGGCGTAGACGACGATGCCGCCGCGACCCACGAGGTCGGGGTAGGACGCGCGGAGACGGCGCATGGCGCCCTCCCAGTGCTCCGGATCGCCCAGCCGGTCGTGACGGGGCTGGCCGGTCTCGACGACCACCTCGGCGGGCACGCCGAAGCCGGCGCGGAACTCCGCCGCCGCGTCGGGGCCGCCCGCGACGATCGCGGAGTACCCCCGATGCATCCGCATCCCGCGCGCGACCGCGGGCGACGCTCCCTCGTCGGTGCCGACGGAGGCGACGCCGAACCGCTTGATCGCGCCGCTCGCGTGCCAGATCTGCACCACGGGCCGGTGCGGCCGGGGGCGCAGCACGCTCACCGGGATGATGTAGGTGTCGACGACCGCGGCGCGAGCCGCGCCGAGCAGCCTCGTCTGCTGCAGGATCCGAGCGGCCTCGATGAACGGGTTGCGGGTGCTGCGGTGGTTGAGCACCACGACGCGCGTCGAGGGCGACGCGCGAGCGATCTCCTTGCGGATCCGCGCGAAGTCGCCGGAGGTGGTGCGGTGCTGGCGGCTGATCATGACCACCAGGTCCTCCGTGGGACGGCGGCCGATGACGAGGTCGACGCCGCGCAGGAGCCGCACGGCCGCCTCGACGCCGATGCGTGTCGCCAGGGAGATCATGAGGCCGGCGCCTCGAGGAGCAGGTCGGCGGCGCGCCCGGACGCCCGGCCGTCGTCGACGGTCGCGTACGTCGCGCGGAAGGCGGCACGCGCCGCGGCCTCGTCGCCGGCGCGCTCGCCCGTGGTCGCGACGGCGTCGACCAGGGCGTCCAGATCCGTGACCACCGGCCCCGGGAGGTCGTCGGGCTCGAGGTAGAGCCCGCGCAGCTGCCCCCGGTATCGGTCGAGGTCGTGCATGAAGAAGACCATGGGTCGATCGAGCAGGGCGTAGTCGAACAGCGCGCTCGAGTAATCGGTGACCAGGACGTCGCTCGCGAGGAACAGGTCGTTGATGTCGGGGTGACGTGACGCGTCGACGACGTTGTCGGGGAGACACCGGGCGTCGATCGCCTCCGACACCAGATAGTGAGCGCGGAGCACGACCACGTGGTCGGGCCCGAGGCGGGCCGCGAGCTCCGCGGGGTCGAGGCCCAGGCTGAGCCGGTAGCCGTGGCGGGTCGAGTGCTGATCGTCGCGCCACGTCGGCGCGAAGAGGACGACCCGTGCGCCCAGGGGGATGCCCAGCTCCTCGCGCGTGCGTGCCGCGTCGGCGGCGTCGGCGTGCACCAGCGCGTCGTTGCGCGGGTTGCCGGTCTCGAGGATCGTGGTCGCCGCCCGGTCCGGGTCCATCGCGAACGCGGATGCGAACGCCTGCGACGCGAATCCCGACGGGCTGAGCAGGTAGGTGGCGACCTCGCCGGCGCGGCGGTAGCGCTCCACGATCTCGCTCTTGCCGCTGGTCGCGGTCGTCGTGTTGTCGATGATGTCGGCCCCGAGCCTCTTCAGCGGGGTGCCGTGCCAGGTCTGGAGCTGTCGCTGCCCGGGCGCGAGCGCGAGGTACTCCGGCATGATCGCGTTGGTGATCCACCACCCGGCGGTTGCGGCCGCGCGGTGGTAGTCGGCACGGCGGTAGATCACCCAGGAGGTGCGAGGGTCGGACAGCGGTCCGGAGAGCAGCGTGGGCGCCGGAGGCTCACGGAACGCCCACACGAACCGCCAGTCCGCGAAGCGCGGGTCGGCCAGCAGGTGCTCGTACACGGCCCGAGGCGACCCGGCGTACGAGCGCGCCTGGAACGACTCGAACAGCGCGGTGCGGGGATCGAAGGGTGCGTGCCCGTGGCGTCGGGTGCCCAGTCGGCGCACCGACCGCACGGCGGCGCGCATCCGCCGTCGGAGCGCGGGGGAGCGCTTCATGAGGCCGCGTGCTGCCGTGGCGGCGAGGTTGTCCATCGCGGAGTCGACCAGGGGCGCGGAGGAGGCCGGGCCTCCTACAGGTCGAGCGCTCGGATGTTCGCGATGATCTCGGTCGTGGAGATGTCGCGCGTGCGCGGCAGGTAGATGACCTCGCAGACGTCTCGGAACTCGTCGAACTTGCCGGCCCAGTCGTCGCCCATCACCAGGATGTCCGCGCGGTGCTCGATCAGGTAGTCGCGCTTGAGCTCGAGCGAGTGCTCCAAGAAGACGTCGTCGACGCAGGACAGGCGGCTGACGATGCCGATGCGGTGCTCCTCGCGGTAGATCGGGTACCGACCCTTCTTCGAGAAGTTGAGATCGTCGGTGGAGACGCCGACGGTCAGGTGGTCGCCGAGCTCGTGCGCGCGCGTCAGCATGTTGACGTGACCGATGTGGAACACGTCGAAGGTGCCGAAGGTGATCACGCGAGTGCCCACGGTTGCGCCCCCTGACGAGAATGGTGGAATGAAGGTGAACATAAGGTTACACGTGGCGCCGAGGCCGGGGTGCGACCTTGGTCGGGAGCGTCGCGTCCCGTGCGCGCTGCAAGGGGTCCGCTTGAAACCTACGGTTCCGTAACCTACGATGGCGTAGGTTCGTGCGGCGGCCCCGCCGCACGCAAGATTGATGCAAGGACGGAGGGACACGTGGACGCTCACGGACCGCTCTCGGACCAGGGTCTGGTCCAGCTGCTGAACCGCCACGGCGAGCGCCTCGAGGACGAGCGCTTCTCGCGGTACGCGGCGGACCTCGATCTCGAGGCGCTGCTCGCGATGTGGCACGACATGACGGTGGTACGGGCCTTCGACAAGGAGGCCACCAGCCTCCAGCGCCAGGGCGAGCTCGGGCTCTGGGTGCCGTCGCTCGGCCAGGAGGCCGCGCAGATCGGCGCCGGCCACGCCCTGCGCGAGTCCGACTTCGTGTTCCCGTCCTATCGCGAGCACGGCATCGCCCTCACCCGCGGCGTGGACCTGCCCGAGATCCTGCGCATCTTCCGCGGACTGCAGCACGGCGCGTGGGACGCGGCGGAGCACGGCTTCCACCTGTACACGCTCGTGATCGGTGCGCACTCCCTGCACGCCACCGGCTACGCGCTCGCCATGGACCGTGACGGGCTGGTCGGCACCGGCGCGGACTCGGACGGCGCGGTCCTCTGCTGCTTCGGCGACGGTGCGACCAGCCAGGGCGACGTCAACGAGGCTCTCACCTTCGCGGCCGTGAACAACGCCCCGATCGTCTTCATGGTGCAGAACAACCAGTTCGCCATCTCCGAGCCCACCACCCGCCAGTCGCGCGTGCCGCTGGCGCAGCGCGGCTCCGGCTTCGGCATCCCCGCCGTGCGCTACGACGGCAACGACGTGGTCGCGTCGTACGCGGTCGCGCGCTGGGCGCTCGAGCACGCGCGCTCGGGCCAGGGCCCGGTGCTCATCGAGGCGTTCACGTACCGGATGGGAGCCCACACCACCTCGGACGACCCGTCGAAGTACCGCAGCCAGGCCGACGAGTCCTACTGGGCCGAGCGCGACCCGATCGCACGCCTCGAGACCTACCTCCGCGCCCAGGGCGCGCTGACGGACGATGCGGTGGACGCCGCCGGCGTCGAGGCCAAGGAGCTGGGGCGGCGCACGCGCGAGGCGGTGAAGGGGTGGGAGCGGCCGCCCGCCGCGAGCATCTTCGACCACGTCTATGCCGAGCCCCACGCGACCGTCGAGGCGGAGCGTGCCTGGTTCGCCCGCTACGAGGCGTCCTTCGCGGACCAGGGGGTCCACGCATGAGCACCATGACCCTCGCGGGCGCGATCAACCGCGGCCTGCGCGCGGCGATGGACCGCGACCCGAAGGTGGTCCTCATGGGTGAGGACATCGGCCAGCTCGGCGGCGTGTTCCGCGTCACCGACGGACTGTGGAAGGACTTCGGCCCCGACCGCGTGGTCGATACCCCGCTCGCCGAGTCGGGGATCGTCGGCACCGCGATCGGCATGGCGATGCGCGGCTACACACCCGTCCTGGAGATCCAGTTCGACGGGTTCATCTTCCCCGCCTACAACCAGATCACCACGCAGCTGGCGAAGATGCACTACCGGTCGCATGGCGCCATCACGCTGCCCGTGGTCATCCGGGTGCCGTACTCGGGACACATCGGAGCCGTCGAGCACCACTCCGAGAGCCCCGAGGCGCTCTTCGCGCACACCGCCGGCCTGCGCATCGTCTCCCCGGCGACCCCTCAGGATGCCTACGACATGATCCAGCAGGCGATCGCGTCGCCCGACCCGGTGCTGTTCCTCGAGCCCAAGGCTCGCTACTGGGACAAGGGCGAGGTCGACGAGTCGCGCGTCGCCTCCCAGCTGGACGCCGACGGAGGCGCCTCCGCGGCGACCGCCGAGATGAGCCGGGGCCGGATCGCCCGCGAGGGCAAGGACGTGACGGTCGTGGCGTACGGGCCGTCGGTGCGTCTCGCACTGCAGGTCGCGGACGCTGCGGCCGCGGAGGGCACCAGCGTCGAGGTGGTCGATCTGCGGTCGATCTCCCCGCTCGACTCGGACACCGTGGTGCGCTCCGCCAAGCGCACGGGTCGCGTGGTGGTCGTGCATGAGGCCCCCACCGCCTTCGGCGCCGGAGCGGAGCTCGCGGCGCGCGTGATGGAGCAGGCGTTCTTCCACCTGCACGCCCCCGTCCTCCGGGTCGGCGGCTTCCACACGCCCTACCCTGGAAGCAAGTTCGAGCACGACTACCTGCCGAACCTGGACCGCGTGCTCGATGCCGTCGACCGCGTCATGACGCACTGAGAGGCCTGGGAATGCCCACCTTCGAGATCTTCCACATGCCCGACGCGGGCGAGGGCCTCACCGAGGCCGACGTGGTCACGTGGCGCGTCGCCGTCGGCGACACCGTCGAGGTCAACCAGCCGCTGGTCGAGATCGAGACCGCGAAGTCGCTGGTCGAGCTGCCCTGCCCGGTCGACGGCGTGGTGACGCGCCTGCTCGTGACGGAGGGCGAGACGGTCGAGGTGGGCGCCCCGATCGTGGAGTTCGACGTCGACCCCGGCGGCGAGGCGCCCCCGCAGGTGCCGGCGGACGATGCGGCGGCGCCTGCCGCCACTCCCGCGCCGGAGGCGCCCGCCCCCGCCGCGCCCGCGCCCGCCCCCGCCGCGGCGGACGAGCCGGCCCCGGCCGTGCTCGTCGGCTACGGGGTCAAGGCCGGGGCCGTGCATCGTCGCCCCCGCAAGGAGGGCTCGCTCGAGGCGATCGGCGGTGCCGGGGAGGCGAGCGAGTACCCGGTGCTCGCGAAGCCGCCGGTGCGCAAGCTCGCGAAGGAGCTCGGCGTCGAGCTCACCACCGTCACCCCGTCGGGCCCCGGCGGCCTGGTCACGCGCGAGGACGTCGAGCAGGCCGCGAAGGCGAAGTCGACCCGCACGCTCACCACCTACGACGTGAACGACGACCAGCCGTGGCTCGAGTCGGGCTACACCAGCGACGGTGGGCGCTCCACCCGCGTGCCGGTGAGGTCGGTGCGCAAGCGCACCGCCGAGGCGATGGTCAGGTCCGCCTTCACCGCTCCCCACGTCACGGTGTTCCACACCGTCGACGTGACCGAGTCGATGGAGCTGGTCAAGCGCCTCAAGGCGGACCGCGAGTTCGCCGACGTCCGCGTGACGCCCCTGCTGATCGCAGCGAAGGCCCTCCTGCTGGCGGTGCGCCGCCACCCGGAGATCAACGCGAGCTGGGACGACGAGGCGCAGGAGATCGTCTACAAGCACTTCGTCAACCTGGGCATCGCGGCCTCGACGCCGCGCGGCCTGCTGGTGCCGAACATCAAGGACGCTCACCGCCTGCCCATGAAGGAGCTGGCGATCGAGCTCGGCGAGCTGACCGCGCTCGCGCGCGCCAACCGCACCTCGCCGGCATCCCTCACCGGGGGCACCATCACCATCACCAACGTCGGGACGCTCGGCATCGACAACGGCACGCCGATCCTCAACCCGGGCGAGTCGGCGATCCTGGCGTTCGGAGCGATCCGCGAGCAGCCGTGGGTGCACGACGGCGAGATCAAGATCCGCTGGGTCACGCAGCTCGCGTTGAGCTTCGACCACCGTCTGGTCGACGGCGAGCTCGGTGCGCGTGTGCTGGCGGACATCGCGCGGGTGATGAACGACCCGGCGCAGGGGCTGGTCTGGGGCTGAGCCCTCAGATGATGTAGCTGCCGACGCCGCCGGTGATGGCGGCGAGGACCTGCTCGGTGCATTCCTCGATGGACTCGCCGTGGGCGCCGACGGTGACGTCGGCGTCGGTGGGGTCCTCGTAGGGGTCGGAGATGCCGGTGAACTCGGCGATCTCGCCGGCGCGGGCCTTGGCGTAGAGGCCCTTGCGGTCGCGTGCCTCGCACACCTCGAGGGGTGTGGCGACGTGGACCAGGACGAACCTGCCGGCGCGCTCGGCCATGGTGCGGACCTCGTCGCGCATGGACCGGTACGGGGCGATGGGGGCGCAGATCGCGATGCCGCCGTGGGCGGCGAGCTGGGAGGCGACCCAGCCGATGCGGCGGACGTTGAGCTCGCGGTCGGCGCGGGAGAAGCCCAGTCCTGAGGAGAGCATGGCGCGGACCTCGTCGCCGTCGAGGAGGGTGACGCGCTGGTGGGTCTCCGCGCGCAGGCGGCCTGTGAGCTGGCGGGCGATGGTGGACTTGCCGGAGCCGGACAGGCCGGTGAAGAGGACGACGAGGCCGTTGCCTCGGGGCGCGCGCTGACGTCGGGACACGGTGACGTGGCCGGCAGTGGTGACCTCGGCGAGGTGGCTGAGGAGCTCGATGCGGGCGTCGCCGTCGAGGTGCTCGGCGGCGGGTTCGGGCAGGACGCGGACGGTGCGTCGGTCGCGCTGGGCGGTGTGGACCGCGCGTGACAGCGCCTCGGGGTCGCCGGCGTCGAGGTGGATGACGGGCTCGTCGCCGGGGACGTGGTCGTGGCCGACGGCGAGGACGGCGTGGTCGAGCAGGGGGCGACCCGGTCCGGGGCGCAGGGGCGCGAACGGCGGGGTCGCGGGTTCGCGCAGGGCGGTGACGGTGCCGGCGACCCAGGTGCCTCGGTCGGTGGTGGTGGACTCGTCGACCTCGATCACCGCGATGGGAGTGGTCTCGGTGTCGAGCAGCTCGATCTGGCGGCCCGCGGTGACGTCGCGGATGAGGAGGGTGGCGACGTGCCCGGCGACCGTGGGCAGGTGGTAGCGGGGCCGGGTGCCGTAGGCGCCGGCGAGGATGAGCTCGAGCTCGTTGAGCTGGGTGCGGGTCAGCCTGAGCTGCACGTCAGTCTCCCTTGGTGGGCCGGGTCTTGCGGCGCTTGTCCTGGTGGATGAAGAACGAGAACCCCAGGGACCGGCGGATCAGGCCCCACGCGAGGGTGCCGCCGACGAGCGCGACGGCCAGGGCGACCAGGGTCCACTCGTTGGACACGCCGATGAGCTTGAGCCCGGCGATCATGAGCACGATCGCGAGGGCGCGGCGGACGATGCCGCCGGAGACCCGCGAGGAGATGTGCGCGCCGATGTAGGCGCCCGGGATGGAGCCGATGATGATGGGCCAGGTGACGGACCAGTCGACGTCGCCGAAGATGAGGTGCGCGATGGCCGCCGCGAACACGAGCGGAACGGCCTGGACCAGGTCGGTGCCGACGAGCTGGGAGGCCTTGAGGGTCGGGTACAGCGCCATCAGGGCGACGATGATGAGGGAGCCCGACCCGACGGACGTCAGGCCGACCATGAGGCCGCCGACGACGCCGACGATGATGGTCGGGATGGGGCGGGCGATGACCTCGGGGCGTTCCTTGGGCAGGGGGGAGCCCTTGCCGTCGCGGGACTGGGCGCGCTCGCGCAGACGAAGGTAGGCGCGGGCGAGCAGGCCGGCGGAGGAGACCATGAGCACGTAGCCCAGGGCGTGCTTGATGAAGGCCTGCACCTCGGGCCCGGGGCCGATCCAGTGGGCGATCAGCACGCCCAGGAACGCGGCCGGTACCGAGCCTCCGACCAGCAGCTTCACGAGCGTCCAGTTGACGGTGCCGTTGCGCCAGTGCACCCAGGAGCCCGCCGGCTTCATGGCGGCGGAGGCGACCACGTCGGAGGACACCGCCGTCAGCGGTGGGATGTTGAAGAACAGCACGAGCACCGGGGTCATGAGGGCGCCACCGCCCATGCCGGTGAGCCCGACCACGATGCCGATGCCGAACGCGACGGCCAGCAGTGCCGGGTCCATGCGGGAGGGCTCCTAGCTGTGACGGATGACGCCCGCGCCGACCGTGCGGTTCGCGGACTCGTCGATCAGGATGAACGAGCCGGTGGCGCGGTTGTCGGCGTAGTCGTCGACCAGCAGCGGCGACGTGACGCGCAGCTTGATGCGGCCCAGGGAGTTCAGGCCCAGCTGGGTGGCGTCGGGGTCGCGGTGCAGGGTGTTGACGTCAAGCTCGTACGCGATGTCCTTGACCATCGCGCGGGCCATCCGCGTGGTGTGGAGGATGCCGTACTTCTTGCCGACCACGAGCGGCTCGGCGTCCATCCAGCAGATGGTGGCGTCGACGTCCTGGGTCGGCTCGGGGTGGTTGCCCACCCGGCACAGGATGTCCCCACGCGAGACGTCGATCTCGTCCTCCAGGCGCACCGTGACCGACTGCGGCGGCTGGGCCGTCTCGAGGGGGCCCGAGGGGCCGTCGATCGCGGCGATCTTCGACGTCATGCCGGACGGCAGCGCCATCACCTCGTCGCCGACCTTGAGGATGCCCGAGGCGACCTGTCCCGCGAAGCCGCGGTAGTCGTGGACGTCGTTGCGCATCGGCCGGATCACGTACTGGACCGGGAAGCGCACGTCCTGCAGGTTGCGGTCCGACGCGATGTGGACGTGCTCGAGGTGGTGCATCAGCGACGCGCCGTCGTACCACGGCATGTTCACCGACCGGTCCACGACGTTGTCACCCAGCAGGGCCGACAGCGGGATCGCCGTCAGGTCGGGCACATCGAGCTTCGACGCGAACTGCGAGAACTCCTCGTAGATGTCGTTGAAGACGGCCTCGTCCCAGCCGACCAGGTCCATCTTGTTCACCGCGAGGACCAGGTGGGGGACCCGCAGCAGCGACGCGATGGTGGCGTGGCGGCGCGACTGCTCCGTCATGCCCTTGCGGGCGTCGACCAGGATGATCGCCAGGTCCGCCGTGGAGGCGCCCGTGACCATGTTGCGGGTGTACTGCTGGTGCCCGGGGGTGTCCGCGATGATGAACTTGCGCCTCGGGGTCGCGAAGTAGCGGTACGCCACGTCGATGGTGATGCCCTGCTCACGCTCGGCGCGCAGGCCGTCGGTGAGCAGCGCGAGGTCCGTGTACTCCGTGCCACGGGCCTTCGACGCGGCCTCGACGGACTCCAGCTGGTCCTCGAAGATCGACTTGCTGTCGTACAGCAGGCGCCCGATCAGGGTGGACTTGCCGTCGTCGACCGAGCCGGCCGTGGCGAATCGCAGCAGATCCATCAGAAGTACCCTTCCTTCTTGCGGTCCTCCATCGCGGCCTCCGACACCCGGTCGTCGCCGCGGGTGGCACCCCGCTCCGTGAGCCGCGTCGCCGCGGTCTCCGCGATGATCTTGTCCACCGTGTCCGCGTCGGACAGCACGGCGGCGGTCAGCGTCGCATCGCCGACGGTGCGGTAGCGCACCGTGCGCCGCTCGATCATCTCGTCCTCGCGCGGCTGGCAGAACTCGTTCGCGGCCATCCACATCCCGCCGCGGTGGAACACGTCGCGCTCGTGCGCGAGATAGATCGAGGGGACCTCGATCTCGCGCGACGCGACGTAGTCCCAGATGTCCAGCTCGGTCCAGTTCGACAGCGGGAACACCCGGATCGACTCGCCCTGGTGGACGCGGCCGTTGTACAGCGACCACAGCTCGGGACGCTGGTTGCGCGGATCCCACTGGCCGAACTCGTCGCGGAAGGAGAACACGCGCTCCTTCGCGCGGGCCTTCTCCTCGTCGCGGCGGGCTCCGCCCATGCACGCGTCGAACCTGTTCGACTCGATGGTCTCCAGCAGCACCGGCGTCTGGATCCGGTTGCGCGACCCGTTGGGCTCCTCGCGGACCGTTCCCTTGTCGATCGCGGCCTGCACCGACCCGACCACCAGCTGCAGGTCGTACTGCTCCACGATCCGGTCGCGGTAGTCGAGCACCTCGGGGAAGTTGTGACCCGTGTCGATGTGCACCACCGGCATCGGCAGCCGCGCCGGCGCGAACGCCTTCAGCGCGATGTGCAGCAGCACGATCGAGTCCTTGCCGCCGGAGAACAGCAGCGCCGGCCGCTCCATCTGCGCCACGACCTCGCGCACGATGTGGATCGCCTCGGCCTCGAGCGCATCGAGCTGGCTGAGAGTGTTCTGGGACGTCATGCGGTTCCTCCGTCGCGCTCGCCGGCCACCGCCGCGAGGATCGGTCCGGCCAGATCCGGACGGCACACCACCAGATCCGGAAGATAGGGATCTGCGCCATTGTAGACAAGGGGCGAGCCGTCGATGCGCGACGTGTGAAGACCAGCCGCTCGCGCGAGCGCGACCGGCGCCGCGGAGTCCCACTGATACTGGCCGCCCGCATGGACGTACGCCTCGACCTGACCGCGCACCACCGCCGCGATCTTCACGCCGGCCGAGCCCATCGGCACCAGCTCGGCGTTCAACGCGGCACGCACCGGCTCCGTCACCGCCGGTGGACGCGACCGCGACACCGCCAGCCGCACGGGAGCATCGGGAGCGCCCGCCGGCACCGCGGCGACCGACGACGAGTCGAGCACCAGGTCCTCCCCGGGGATCGCGACCGCGCCGAACACCAGCTCGCCCGCCTCCCACAACGCCACGTGCACCGCCCAGTCCGCGCGGCCCTCCGAGTACTCCCGCGTGCCGTCGAGCGGATCGATGATCCACACGCGATCCGCCGCCAGGCGTGCCGCCGAGTCCTTCGCCTCCTCGCTCAGCACCGCGTCGCCCGGGCGGTGCTCCGCCAGCAGGCCCGCCAGCAGCGCCTGCGCGGCCGCATCCCCGGCGTCGCCCAAGGCGCGACCTTCCAGGCCCGACACCTCGCGCACCCGCAGCAGCTCCTCGCCCGCAGCGCGCGCCAGCATCACCCCCAGCGCGGAGTCGTCGCGCATGGCCTGTTCCATCGGTCGCATCCCATCGTCGTCACGGATCGTCGGGACAACGGTAACGGTCCGCCTGGCCGTCGCGCGCACCGGTCGCCGCACCGAGGCGTCCCGGCGCCTGCCGCGCGGGCATCCCCGGGGCCGCCCGCTCCGATCGATAGGGTGAGGGCAACCGGCCGAAGGAGTGCGCCATGCCGACGACGCCCGACGACCCGCGGACGCCCTCAGCCGAGGGCGGTCCCCTCTCGCTCCCGGACGAGTGGGTGGGGATGCCGCCCGCCCGTCCGGAGTCCGCGCGGGGCGTGCCCGACGCCGCCCCGGCCGCCGGCACGTGGCCGGCCGCGGCTGCTCCCCTCGCCTCCTCCACGCACAACAGCCGCGCGCTGATCGGCGTGATCCTGGGCGGTCTCGCGGCCGCGGGGGCCGCGGCCGCGTGGGTGGGACTGGGATTCGTCCCGCTGCTCGGGGTGATCGGCCTCGGGATCGGTGGGATCGTGCTGTCCGCGATGGCGCTGACCTCGGTGCGCCGGGGCCTCGCCACCAACCGCGGTCTCGCCGTCACGGGCCTGGTCCTGTCGATCCTCGGAATCGTCGGAGTGGTCGCGCTCTACGCGTACGTGATCGCGCTGGTCGGCGCGCTCGTCGGCGGCACTGCTTGACCGACCGTCTGTGGCACGCGGGTGACGCCGCCGAGCTCGGCGCCGTCGCGGAGGCGGTGCGCGCGTGGGCGCCGGCCGCGGCGGACTCCCCTCTCTACCTCCTCTACGCGACGCGCATCGCCGACGATCCGGAGCTGCTCGCGGTGGTGGCGCAGATCCGCTCGACGCCGCCGCTCAACGTCCTCTTCGCCGCGGTGCAGCTGCTGCTCGCTCCCGACGATGCGCTCGCGGCCTGGTACCCGCGCCTCGGGGGTGGCCGTGCCGTGCACGACGGGGACCCGTACGGGGTGTTCCGGCGGTTCGCCCTCGCCCGCCACGGGGAGATCCTGGCGATCGCGCGCTCCAGGACGACCCAGACCAACGAGGTCGGCCGATGCGCCGCGCTCCTGCCCGTGGTCGCCGCCGAGGTCGCGAGCCGTGGGTGGGGTGCGGTGCACGCCGTCGACGTCGGCGCGGCGGCCGGGCTGAACCTGCTGATGGACCGGGTCGCGTACGACTACGGCGCCGCCCGGCTCGGCGAGGGTCCGTTCACGCTTCCCGGTCATCGTCGCGGCGGCCCGCCGGTGCCGGCGAGCGTTCCCGTGATCGCGTCGCGCACCGGGGTCGACCTCGCGCCGGTGGCCCTCGACCACCCCGAGAACGTCGCGTGGCTCGAGGCGCTCGTATGGCCCGAGCAGACCGCGCGCCTCGACCGGTTGCGCGCGGCCGTCGCCCTGCGCGGCGAGACGGAGGTCAGGATGATCGCCGGCGACGCGGCCGAGGTGCTGGGCCCGACGCTCGCCGGCCTGCCGCCGGGTCCGACGGTCGTATGGCACACCGTGGCGCTCTATCAGGCGCCCGCGGGGGTGCGCGAGGCTATCGACGATGCGGTCGAGGAGGCCGCGCGGACCCGTCCGGTGGTGCGGATCGGGATGGAGCCCCGGGGAGACGGCATCACCGAGGTGCGGGTGGGTCCCCGGTACACGACCGCGGAGACGGTCGCCCTCGCGCACGCTCACGGCGCCTGGTACGACGCTCCCTGATCCGCGCCCGGCGGTGTCGCCCGAGGGCCTCCGCGGTGGTGGAGGGCACCATCGGTGACGCTCCCGAATTCATGCGGGAACGCACGGGCCTGCGCCGACGCACCCGCGCGCATGGACCGACCGACGCGTGTGCACCCACCCATGTCTGCTCGTGCATGAATACGGGAGCGTCGGCGCCGATGGTCCCCGGGCCGCCGCGCGGGACGCCGGTCAGGGGCTGCGGTCGCCCTCGGGCAGGTCCGCGCCCTCCGTCCGGTCCGCATCGTCCGCTGCCGCCCCTCCGCCGATGGCGTGGTCGCCGTCGCGCATGGTCTCGAGCCCGGACTTCTCCCGCAGGGGCAGCTGGGGGAGCGCGATCGCCAGCGCGAGCCCCAGGATCGAGAAGAGCGAGGTCATCAGCAGCACGTTCGCGATCGCGTCCGCGAAGCCCGCACGGAAGGGCGCCGCGAGCACCGGGTCGAGCTCCGACAGGAACGACGTGTCATCGAGCGACAGCCCGTCGGCGGCGTCCAGCGACCCGCTCTGCACCACCGCGAGCACCTGCGCGTTCACGGGGTTCTCCAGCGTGGCCGGGTCCGCGACCACCTCCTGGAACTCGGGCGTCTGAGCCGCGACCTCGAACTCCTCCGCGATGTCCCCCGTGACCGAGGAGAAGAGGATCGACAGGAAGATCGCGGTCCCGAGGGAGCCGCCGATCTGCCGGAAGAACATGACCGACGCCGAGCCGGCGCCCATGTCGCGGGGCTCGACCGCGTTCTGCACGGCGAGCATCACGGGTTGCATGATGCCGCCGAGCCCGAGTCCGAACAGGAACGCGCCGAGGCTGAAGAACCACATCGAGCTCTCCGCCTCGAGCCGCGACAACACCAGCCCAGCGACCACCAGCAGGGTCCCGCCGACCACGGGGAACGGCTTGTACCGGCCCGTCCGGTGGATGATGGGCGCGGCCGAGCCCGCCATCGCCATGATGCCGGTCATCATCGGCAGCATCGCCAGCCCCGCCTGCGTGGGCTCCATGCCCTTGGCGATCTGGAGGTACAGCGGCAGGCCCGCCATCCCCCCGAACATGGCGAAGCCCATGACGAAGTTGAGCCCCGTCGACACTGCGACCGTGCGGTTGCGGAACATCCTCAGGGGCAGGAGCGCATCGTCCTGCGCCGCCCGCTCGGCCACGACGAATCCCGCGATGCCCACGACCGACAACGCCGCCAGCGCCAGCACGCTCGGCGAGGTCCACCCCCAGGAGCGCCCCTGCTCCACCACGAGCAGCATGGGCACGATCGCGGTGATCAGCGCGGCGACGCCCCAGTAGTCGATGCGCGGATGATGCGGCGAGTGCGGCACGTGGAGCACGCGCAGGATCACGGCGAGCGCGATGAGCCCCAGCGGCACGTTCAGCAGGAAGATCCATCGCCAGCCGGCGACACCCAGGATCGCGTCGGCACCGGCGAAGAAGCCGCCGAGCACGGGGCCCAGCACCGATGCGATGCCCCACACCCCGAAGAACGCGGCCTGGTACTTGGTGCGCTCGCGCGGGCTGAGGATGTCACCGACGATGATGAGGGCCAGCGCCATCAGGCCGCCCGCCCCCAGGCCCTGAAGCGCCCGATAGCCCGCGAGCTGGTACATGTCGCCCGCGGTGCCGCAGAGGAGCGAGCCGAGCACGAACAGGCTCAGCGAGATCACGTACAGCGGCTTGCGCCCGTAGATGTCGGAGAGCTTGCCGTACAGCGGTGTGGAGATGGTCGACGCGATCAGGTACGCCGTGGTGACCCAGGCCTGCAGCGTGAGCCCGTTCAGGTCGTCACCGATGGTCCGGATCGCGGTCGCGACGATCATCTGGTCGAGCGCCGCGAGGAACATGCCGACCACCAGGCCGCCGACGATGAGGTTGATCTGGCGGCGGCTGAGCAACGGGGAGGGTGCGGGCATGGGGACCTCTCGCGGGTGAGGCACCGGGGGGCGAACAGCGTCAGCCTACGCGCGCCCTACGCTGGGAGCCATGTCCGCCGAGCTGCTCGTGACCGTCGCCGCGGGGCTGCGGGACGTCTCGATCGCGATGACCGCGGGAGCGCTGCTGATCATCGCCGGGGTGCTGCCGCGCGGCCACGCCGCGGTCGACCGGGCCGCCATGATCGCGCGCGTCGGCTCGATCGTCTGGGTGCTCTCCGCGCTCGGACACTCGATGGCGACCTACGCGTCGATCCGCGGCGAGCTGCCCGACGCCTCACGGTTCATCGAGGAGTGGTGGAGCTACTCGCAGTCGGTCGATCTGCTGGCCGCCTATCTCCAGGTGCTCGCTGCCGGGCTGGTCGCGTCCGTCCTGTGCACGCTCGTGCGCACCCCGACGGTCGCAGCCTGGTCGCTCGTGCCCGTCCTGTGGGCGCTCGGCTGGCTCGCGCAGACCGGGCACGCCGCGGGAGCCGCGGACCACCACCTCGCGACCTCGGCGATGTTCCTCCACCTGGCGGGCTCCGCGATCTGGCTGGGCGTGATCGGCGCCATGCTCCTGCTGCGGGGGCCGCTGGGCGACGATGCGAAGGCCGCGGTGCGTCGCGCCTCGCGCCTCGCGGTGTGGGCGGCGGCGGTGCTGATCGTCTCGGGCGCCGCCAACGGATGGATCCGGCTGAGCTCTCCGGCGGAGCTGGTCACCACGACCTACGGCAGGCTCCTGCTGCTCAAGATCGGGCTGATGTCGGTCGCGGTCGCGCTCGCGGTGCTCCACCGCCGGGTGTCCCTGCCGCGGCTGTCGGAGCGTCAGGTGAGGGAGCGCTTCTGGCGGGTCATGATGATCGACGTCGGCGCGCTCGTCGCGGTGGTGACCGTGGCGGCGGTGCTGGCATCGACCGCGCCGCCGATCCCCATCGAGCCCGTCGAGGAGCCGAGCCCCGCCTACTTCCTCACCGGCTACGAGCTTCCTCCGGCCCCCAGCGCGCTCAACTGGATCGTGCAGTGGCGACTCGAGATCATCAGCGCCTTCGTGCTGGTCGCGCTCGCGGTCCTGTACCTCCGCGGAGTCGCCGTGCTCCGCCGCCGGGGGGACGCGTGGCCTTGGTACCGGACCGCCAACTGGCTCGCCGGCATCGTCCTGATGCTGTGGATCACCCAGGGCGCTCCCTCGATCTACGGGATGGTCGCCTTCAGCTCGCACATGGTCGAGCACATGCTGCTGGTGATGGTGGCGCCCGTGCCGCTGACGTTCGCCGCGCCCATCACGCTCGCGCTGCGGGCGATCGAGCCGCGCCGCGACGGCTCGGTGGGCCCGCGCGAGTGGATCCGGGCCGTGGTGGAGTCGCGATGGATGCGGTTCTGGGCCAACCCGATCGTGGCCGCCGTGAGCTTCGCGGCCTTCCTGGTGGCCTTCTACTACTCGCCGCTGTTCGAGTTCGCGCTGCGCAACCACGCCGGCCACCTGTGGATGATCCTGCACTTCACGGTGGTCGGGTATCTCTTCGTCAACGCGCTCGTGGGGATCGACCCGGGGCCGACCCGCCCGCGCTACCCCCTGCGCATCGTCCTGCTCTTCTCGACCATGGCGTTCCACGCCTTCTTCGGCGTCTCGCTCATGATGTCGACCGTGCTGCTGGCGCCCACGTGGTTCGGTCTCATGGGCCGTGATTGGGGGCCCGACGCCATCACCGACCAGCAGTACGGCGGTCAGATCGCCTGGGGGATCGGCGAGCTGCCGGTGCTGCTGCTCGCGATCGGGATCGTCACCGCGTGGCGTCGCGCGGACGCGAAGGAGACCCGCCGGAAGGACCGGCAGGCCGACCGTGACCACGACGCGGAGCTGCGCGCCTACAACGAGATGCTGGCGCGCACCGCCGAGCAGGACGTCGCCCAGGAGCGCTGAGCGGCGCCGGGCTCAGCCCGGGCCGAGGAGCGGGTCCGCACGGAACTCGGCGACCGCGGCCTCGAACCGAGCCGTATGCGCCTGGATGCGTCGCTGGTCGGCGTCCCAGCTCACGAAGGGCTGCCGCTTGCCCATCAGGAGCGTGTCGTGACCGCCTAGCGCGTGGCCAAGGCGGCGGTAGGGGCGCAGGCTCGCGGCCTCGACGGCGGACGGCAGGCGAGCACTCAGCCAGGCGAGCTGCCGCCAGGTGAAGATGTTGGAGGGGAGGGTGAGGCGCTCGAGCCCCACGAGCGCTCCCAGGGGTTCGACCCGGCCGTCGCGAGGGCGCGTCGCGCCGAGGCTCAGCGAGCGCAGCCCGGTCAACGCTCCTACCGGCTCGTACGTGTCGACCGTGACCGGGCTGGAGTTGCCACCTTCGACCTCGAGCTCGTTCAGGGAGGCGCCGCAGGCGACATCGTCGAGGGTGCGCAGCTTGATGAAGTCGGTCAGATGGAGACCCTCGAGCGCGGGGGTGCGGGAAAGGTCCCACAGGTGAGCGCTTCGCTGGTTCCAGAATGCTGACACCAGCCGCAGGTGGGGCAAGTCCTCGAGCGGGCTCAGGTCCGCGATGCGCGGGCACTTCCACAGGTCGAGCGCGCTGAACCGCGATCCGTGCTCCGCGACCATGAGCTCGAACGTGCGTTGGTCGAGCCCGCTGACCCGGAGCGCCGTCGCCTCGGGCCGCTCGTCGAGCTGGGCGAGGTCCCGGGGATCGAGCCGGCCACCGTTGAGCTGCGGCTGCACGAGCGACACCAGCCACGTCGGTTCGCGGCGGTTCACCCGCCGCAGATCGAGCAGCGACCGTGGGCCCGCGCTCACCGCTGGCCCCGGCGGCCGATCGCGGAGCCGCCGGGCCACGACCTCATGCCGACGTCAGCCCTCCAGCACCGTGCCGTCGGGGATCACCTCGGCCGAGCCCGTGTCCTCGAGCGTCACGTCGCCGCGGCAGACCACGCCGGCGCCGAAGGTCCAGTCGCCCTTCACGGTGAGCGAGGTCGCGCCGCGCAGCGAGGGGGCGCCGTGCGGGAAGCGGGCCTCGAACTTGGCCATGGTCTTGTAGAAGCGCGAGTCGAGGTCGACCAGCGGGGCCTTGTCGACGGCGAGCCGCAGTCCGCCGTCCTCACCCAGGTCGTATGCGTCGGACCGGAGCAGCAGCAGGTCGTTGGTGGTCTTCACCGGTAGGAAGCGGTCGCGGCCGACCACGATCGACGTGGCGCCCTCGAAGACCTCGATCGCCGCGCCCATCGCGGTCTCGATCTGGAACACCTCGGGGCTCGAACCGTCGGTCGGATCGACGTTCTTGACGTTGCGGATCAGGGGCAGCCCCAGCACGGCTCCGCGCTCGGTCAGGGCGGCGTAGAGCTTCTCGAGGTCGAACCACAGGTTGTTCGTGTGGAAGTACGGGTGGTGGAACTCGTCGGTGAAGTAGTGCATCTCCTCGGGCGCGGTCTGCGCGGTGTCGCGCAGGATCAGGCGGCCGTCGGACTTGCGGACCGCGAGGTGGCCGCCCTTGCGGTCGGCCGCGGTGCGCGGGCACAGCTCGGCGGCGTAGGGAGCGCCCGAGGCGGCGAACCAGCCCGCGATCGTGGGCGAGGGGACCGAGCCGAGGTTGTCCGAGTTGCCGGTCGCGGCGTACTTGAAGCCCGCGTCCAGCAGCGCCTTGAGGATCCCGGAGCCCAGCAGCGCGGTGTAGATGTCGCCATGACCCGGGGGGCACCACTCGAGGGTGGGGTCCGCGGGCCAGTCGACGGGCATCAGGCCGTCGACGAGCAGCTTGGGCTCCTGGTTCTGCAGGAAATCGACGGGCAGGCCGTCGACGGCGACGTCGGGGTGGAAGCTCAGCGCGTTGAGCGAGTCCTCCTGGGTGCGGAACGAGTTCATGAGGATCAGCGGCAGCGGGGCCCCGGTGGCCTGACGGGCGTGCCGGACCTGCTCGACGATCAGATCCAGGAAGCTCCTGCCGTCGCGCACCGGCAGCAGCGACTTGGCGCGGTCCATGCCCATCGACGTGCCCAGCCCGCCGTTGAGGCGGATGATCGCCGTCCTCGCGAACGCCTCGTTCGCGGCCGCCTCGTCGATCGCGACGTCCGCGAGCAGAGGCGGGTCCGTCAGCGGCTCGATCGTGTCCTCGAGGATCAGGCCGGTCGCGCCGGCCTCCAGCTCTCCGAAATAATGCGAGAAGACGTCGATCGCGGTCTGGTCGACCCCGGCGTCCCTCATCTTGGCCTGCGCAGCGAGAAGTCCAGGTGCGGTCATAGGTCCAGCCTAGGGCGTGGGACCGGGCACGGGTCCAGGACCCCGATGAACAACGAGCGAACGTCGCCTGGGCATCCGCGCGACCGCCGACTTCTCCACAGATTCTGTCCACAGGTGTGTGAAAACACCGTTGGTCGTGCGGGGACACCGTGGATAACGATGTGGGGATCCGGTGGATGAGAATCGACCCCCTTCCACGCCTTGCGGCGCGCCCGGCACCCGAGTAGAAACGTGTCATTCGAGACGGGTCGCACCGGTTCGGCGGGGGGCGTGAGAGCGTTCCCCGTGACGGGCCTGAGCACCGATGGGGGACCTCTCCACCGGCGCCAGGGACGTCGCCGACGGAGCTCCCGGATCGGACTTCCCGGACAACGGCGGTCCGCATCCGCCTGCCCCACCCCCGTGGGCAGGCGAGACCTGTGGGTGACGGCACAGGGGCTGACGGGCCCGGGAGGTCGGCCTTGGGGCGTCGCCGCGACGTGTGGACTTCGCGGACTCAAGTGCACTCGGCAAGGCCCCCCGGACCCGAATTCCGGGGGGCCTTCGCCATGCGCCCGACACGCCGTGCCAGACTGGGCCCGAACCCCTGGGAGGACCCATGACGCAGACCGCCGAGAGCCCAGCGGAGCACGCCGCGGAGGCGCCGCGCGAGAGCGGCGGCAACGGCGTCGGGATCGCCGCGTTCGTGACGGGGGCCCTCGCGCTCGCACCGCTCGCTCTCATCCTCGGGCTCATCGGGCTCGCCCGCTACCGCTCGGGCAAGGCGTCCCGTCGCAGCTGGCCGCTCGCCGGCACCATCCTCGGTGCCGTCGGCATCGTCGCCGGCACCGCGATCGGCGTCGCCTACGCCCTGTCGGAGGCGCCGCAGGTCGCGCAGGACGCCCACGCGAAGGTCGACGTCGTGAAGGTCGGCAACGCCCTCGTGGACTGGTCGGCGGCTCACGCGGGCGCGACGACGCCCGTGTCCCTCACCGACACGGGCTACGAGGTCGACGGCCTCGCGATCCCGTCGGAGCTCGACCAGCTCGAGGCTCGCGGCGTCACCGTCCTGGACCCGGAGCCCTACGCGTGGTGCCTCACCCTCACGTACGACGGCGGCACCTCCTCCGCGGTGGCCTTCTCGGCGACCGAGGGCCTGATCGACTCCTGCCCGGCCGGCTGAGGCCGTGAACGGGACCGCGCGGCGGCCGCCCGTCGCCGCCCTCGCGATCTTCCTGGTCGCGCTCACCCTGCGGCCCGCGATCACCGCGGTCGGGCCCGTGCTCGGGCGGATCGGTGACGACCTGGGTCTCGGAGAGGCAGGGCTCGGACTCCTTGGGGCGCTGCCGCTGATCGCCTTCGCGGTCGTCTCGCCGCTGGTCCACCGGCTGTCCGCGCGCGGTGGCGTCGAGCGCACGCTGCTGTGGGCGCTCGTCGGGCTGACCGCCGGGATCATCCTCCGCTCGTGGACGGGACAGGCGGGGCTGTGGATCGGCACGCTCGTCCTGGGGGCCGCCATCGCGATCAGCAACGTCCTGGTCCCGGTGGTGGTCAAGGGGGACTTCCCCGGACGGGTGTCCTGGGCGACGGGCCTCTACTCGGCGTTCATCGCGGGCTCCGCGGCGGTCGGCGCGGCCGTGGCGGTCCCCCTCGCGGACGTCGGAGGGTGGCGCCTCGCGCTGGGCGCGTGGGCGCTGCTCGCGGCCGCGGTGACCGTCGTCTGGTGGGTGCGCTCGCGTCGGCGCCACGTCGCCGCGGCGGTGCCCGAGCCGGATCTCGCGCACGCCACCGTGTGGCGCTCGCCGACCGCGTGGCTGGTCACGCTGTACATGGGGCTCCAGGCCACGACGTTCTACGTGCTGGTGACCTGGCTCCCGACCATCGAGGTCGCGGCCGGCTACTCGGAGCACACCGCGGGCGTCCACCTGTTCGTCTTCCAGATCGTCGGCATCGTCGGCGGGCTCGCGGTCCCGTCGCTGATGCGCCCCGACTCGCAGCGGGCGGCGGCGGTCGCAGGCGCCCTCACCCTGGTGACCGGACTCGCGGGGATGCTGCTCGCTCCGGACCTGATCCTCGTGTGGGTCGCCATCACCGGGATCGGGTCGGGCGCATCGCTGGTCGTGTCGCTGACGCTGATGAGCGTGCGCGGTCGTACCGCCGCCGAGGCGACCCAGCTATCCGGCATGGCGCAGTCCCTCGGGTATGCGCTCGCGGCCGTCGGGCCCGTCGCGGCCGGCGTGCTCGGCGAGCTCACGGGAGGCTGGACGCCGGTGCTGGTCATGCTGCTGACGGCCGCGCTGCTGCAGATCGGGGTCGGGATCGCGGCCGGCACGGGACGGGATCCGGGGCCAAAAGCCACATAACGGACGAAGCCCGAGGAATCCCTTTTCAGCGACCCGACGAGACGACACTATGGGTCATGGTCGCCGCCGTGGCGGCCGATACAGATGGTGGCGGCGTCGCCGGCCACCCCAGGTCCCGGGAACCTTCAGCACTCGGGAAGCGGGGCGGTGCGGATTCGTCGTCACCACCAACGCACCGAAGGAGACCGAAGTGAGCAAGTGGACTGCAATGAAGAACAGCGCGATCGTCAAGGTGTCGGCCAGCGCCGGCACCCTCGTCGCCGTCGCTGTGGTGGTCGGCGCCGGGTATAAGTGGAACTGACCCCCGCCGTGGGCGAGGACGGCGCCCGGGACTCACGCCCGGGCCCGTCCTCTGCTCTTGATGCCTACGTCGCAGCGGTCACGGCGCTGGGGCTCGTAGGAATCGTCGCGGTCACGGTGCTCACACCGTGGAGCGACGTATTCAGCCAGGTGGTGCTGTGGCCCGCGCTCGTGCTCGCCGTCGGGGCGATCATCGGCGAGGTGCGGCCCGTCCGCCTGGTCCGTGACACCTCCGAGGTGCGCACCTTGTCGACCTCGGCGCCCTTCGTGCTCGCGCTGCTCGCGGTCGCGGGCGGAGGAATCGCCGTGGTGGTCCAGGCGATCGCGAGCCTCACCGACGACGCGCTCAGCAAGCGGCCGCTCAAGAAGTCGCTCTTCAACACCGCCCAGTACGCGCTCTCCGTGATGGCCGCGCGCGCCGTGTTCGCCGCGCTGACCGGCGTGCCGTTCTTCGGCGGACCCGCGGCGGTCCATGGCAGCGACATCCTGGCGCTTCTGGTCGCCGGCGCGGTGATGGTCGCCGTGAACTGGGTGCTGGTCGCGGGCGTCATCTCGCTCGCGTTCCGCGAGCGCTTCCTCACCGTGCTCAGCGAGGAGAAGGGCTTCACGCTGCTGATCCACGCCGTCCTGGTGAGCATCGGCGGCATCGCGGCCGTCGTCGCCGACGACGGCGTCCTGGCACTGATCCTGCTGGTCGCGCCCGTGGTCGCGGCCCACCTGTCGGCGACCGTCGCCGCCCGATACGCCCACGACGCGGCGCACGACCCGTTGACGAACCTGCGCAACCGCACCCAGCTGCAACGGACGCTCGACCGGGTGCTGGCTCGACACGACAAGACCCGGCCCGAGACCTCCCTGGTCATGCTCGACCTCGACCACTTCAAGGACGTCAACGACACCCTTGGCCACGGAGTGGGCGACCACATCCTGGTGAGCGTCGCCGAGCGGCTCGAGGCGGGGGTTCCGGGAGACTCTCCCGTCTACCGCATCGGCGGCGACGAGTACGCGGTGGTGGTCGAGGGTGGCGTGGACGCCGCGCAGCGTGTCGCGCGCGACCTCCTCGCGGCGCTCGACGAACCGCTCCACACCGACGAGCTCGACCTCCTCATGCGCGCCAGCGTCGGCGTCGCGACGGCGCCCGAGCACGGCGACACCCGCGAGGAGCTGATGAAGCACGCGGAGATCGCGCTGTACCACGCCAAGGTCGAGCGCGACCGGGTGAGCACGTACGCGCCGGAGCTCGACCGCCGCACGGTCGACCGCCTCCGCCTGCTCGCCGATCTCCGCGCGGCCTTCGAGGCCCAGGAGCTCCACGTGGTGTACCAGCCGCAGGTCGAGCTCGCCTCGGGCAAGGTGGTCGCCGCGGAGGCGCTGGTGCGGTGGACCCACCCGACGCGGGGGCTGGTGCCGACCGACGACTTCATCGCCCTCGCCGAGAGCTCCGGCCTGATCGTGCCGCTGACCGCCTTCGTGCTCGACACGTCGCTCGCGCAGGCCGCCGCCTGGCATGCGGAGGGCCACCGCATCCGCATCGCCGTGAACCTCTCCGCCCGCCACCTGTCCGACCTGGATCTCCCGGACCAGGTCGCGGCGGCCCTCGCGCGTCACGACTTCCCGCCGGGTGCGCTGGTGCTCGAGGTGACCGAGACGGGGATCCTCACCGATCCCTTCCGCGCCGAGGTGGTCGTGCGCGCGCTGCGGGGCCAGGGCGTCGAGATCTCGATCGACGACTACGGCACCGGCAACTCCTCGCTCACGCATCTCAAGCGCCTGCGCGTCGACGAGCTCAAGATCGACCGGTCCTTCGTGAGCAACGTGGTGCGGGACTCGCACGACCACGCGATCGCCCGCTCGACGGTGGCGCTCGCGACCGCTCTCGGTCTGCGTGTGGTCGCCGAGGGCATCGAGGACCAGGCGACGGCGGAGGCGCTGAGCGCGCTCGGTTGCGGCATCGGTCAGGGCTACCACCTGGGCCGTCCCGAGCTCGCCGAGGTCCTCACCGCGCGCCTCGAGGGAGCCGCCGTCCCGGGCGAGGGCGCCTGACGGTGCTGATCCTCGCGCTGTGCCTGATCGCTGTCGCGTCCCCGCTCGTGGCGGGGCGCTGGCCCGCAGGCCTGCTGCTGCGCAGCTGGCGCTGGCCGATCCTGGTGTGGGCGGCGCTGCTCACGCAGATCGTGGTGATCGACGTCGCGCTGCCCGAGCCGTGGGCGGAGATCCTCCACGTCGGCACCTACGTCGCCGCGCTCGTGTTCGCGTGGCTCAACAGGGCCGCGCCCGGCGTCCTCGTCGTGGGGGCAGGCGCCCTGCTCAACGGCGCGACGATCGCGCTCAACGGCGGGGTGCTGCCCGCCTCGGCCGCGGCGATCGAGGCCGCCGGTCTCGACCGGGAGCACGAGTTCGCCAACTCCGCGGTGGTCGCGGACCCGGTGCTGCCGTGGCTCGGCGACGTGTTCGCCTGGCCGGCGCCGCTCCCGCTCGCGAACACGTTCTCGGTCGGCGACGTGCTGATCGTCGCGGGCGTGGTGATCGCGGCGTGGGCCGGGACCCGCCGGCTCGGACGGTCGGCCACGTCGCCCGAGGCCGCCCGAGACTAGGGGGCGGACGGCGGTTCGGACGATGCGGGGGCCACGTCCCGCCTCCGGGCGCGCCGCGAGCGGAGCACCAGCCAGGCCGCGATGACGATCACGCCGGCGGCGGCGAGCCAGGGCAGGACGACGCCGGTGATCACCAGCGCCCCCGTGAGGAAGCCCACCAGGGCGTCCCAGCCGGAGACCACCCCGGCCCAGAACGACCGCGGAGCATCGTCGACCACGACCACCGGCTCGGTGGTGAGGGACAGCTCGATCGTGGACATCGCCACCTGGTCGTCGAGCCCGCGCTGCCAGGCCTCGAGGCTCTCGAGCTCGGCCTGACGGCTCGCGAGCTCGTTCTCGAGAGTGATGATGTCCGCGATCTTCTCGGCCTCGCCGAGCAGCGCCGCGATCCGTTCGGTCGACGCGCGCAGCGTCGAGATCCGCGCCTCGAGGTCCTGGACCTCGCGGGTGACGTCGGCGGAGGTGGTGGAGTACTCGTCGACCGTCCCCAGGCCGCGCAGGTCGTCGACCACGGCGTCGAGCCGCTCCTGGGGGATCCGCAGCGTGAGCCACGCGGATCCGCCGTCGTACTCGGTCGCCGCCCGCTCGCTGCGCGCGTCGATCCGACCCCCCGCGGACTCGACCATGGCGGCGGCGCGATCCGCGGCCGCGATGGGGTCCTCGACCGTGACGTACATGGAGCCGGTCACGATCAACGCACGGTCCTCGCCCGCCGTGTCGGCGCTGGACGCCGTGCTGCCGTCCGCGGAGTCCTCGGCCTCTGCGGGCGCGCCCTGGTCGTATGCGGCGTCGCCGCCGACGGCCCCGCCCTCCGAGGAGTCCGACGAGCCCGACGTGCAGCCGGTGAGCGCCCACACGACCGCGAGCACGGCGCAGAGGATCGCCGCCCAGCGCAGCAGCGGTCGCGGCGGATGTGCGTGCGTGCTCACGGTGCTCATACAAGGATGACGCTCGGCGCGGCGCGGACCGTTGGGCCGCCGCCGGTCCTACGCGTGGAATGGGATGCCTTGTGCCCTGATGGAGGATCGGTGCACACGAGCGGCCGTTCCCGTGCGCGGATCCTCCATCTCGCACGGCTTGGGTCGCGGGCGGCCCGAGAAGGTGAAAGGCCCCTCCGCGGAGGGGCCTTCGGCTGGTGGAGCGGGTGACGGGAATCGAACCCGCGCTATCAGCTTGGGAAGCTGAAGTTCTACCATTGAACTACACCCGCGCGCCCCGCCTGAGCGGCGGTGCGTGACCCATTCTAGGGGGATTCCGCCGGCTCCTCGACAGCCGCCGCCCCGTGGCGCTCCGCATCGGACGGCATCCCGGCCCGATGCCCGAGGCCCTCGAGCCATCTCACGAGCTGCCGGTGGAGGTTCTCCGCCGTGTGCAGGTGACCGTCTTCGGCGACCAGGTCGGCGTCGACGGACCAGTCCGCGGGGTGGACCAGCAGCGCCCGCGTCTGCCATCCGCCCAGGCCGCCGTGGCAGCCCACGAGCTCCTCGAACGCCATCACCTCGTCGAGCGAGGCGTCGTACGCGGAGTTGAGGTAGATGTCCGGGGCGGAGGGGAAGTGCGACACGTGGAGGAAGTCGCGGCGCGCGTGCGGGCCGAAGCCCTCGAGGGGATCCTCGCCCTCCACCTCGCCGGTGGCAAGGCGGTGGAGGCCGCGGGGCCCGATCGCGACGGGGCCCGTCCCCGCCTGCACCACCACGAAGGCCACGCCGGGGTGCGTCGCGAGCGACTCGATCAGGCCCGGGTGCTGCTCCTCGAGGTCCGCGAGGGTGAGCCGCGTCGGGGAGTCCGTGAACCAGATGCCGCCCAGGTTGCCCGAGCCGACCACGGCCAGTCCCGGGCCGTCACCGGAGGCGACGCGCGAGTCCTGCTCGCCCCCCGCATCGTCCCGGCGCCGCATCGCCCGGCGGGCCACGCGGCCGGTGACCGAGTCCTGCTCCGCGAGTTGGCGTACCAGGAGACGCGCGGGCCCGCCGTCCTCCGCCTCGTCCCGCGGCGCCGTCACCGCACGCCCCCCGGTGCGCTCCCGCACGAAGTCCTCCAGCGAGATGCCGTAGCGCTGCAGGAAGGTCGCGCCCTGGCTCTGCCCGTGGTCCGAGACCAGGACGATGCGGTAGTCGCGGGGCGCGATGCCGCGCGCGATGAACTGCTCGAAGGTCCGCAGGACGGTGTCGAGGCCGTAGAGGGACGCGAGCGACTCGGGGCGGGTGACGCCGGCGTGGTGGGCGATCTCGTCGTAGTCGACGAAGTCCACGTAGATGGACTTGGCGCCATCCATCATCGCCTCGATCACGAGCGCGACGTTGAGGTCGCGCAGCAGCACGTTGGTGACGCCGCGCAGCGCCACGTAGTCGGCGCCGCGGTGCACGCGCGGCTCGACTCCGCGCCACTCCTGGCGTCGCGCCTGCCACACCTCCTTGAGCATCTCGCCGATCGTGCGGGGAACGGCGCGCGCGAGGCCCGCGGGGTGCGTGAAGAAGTGGGCGTACGACCGCGAGGCGCCCACCTGGCGATCGCCGCTGCGCAGGCCGCTCACGGTGAGGTAGGACCGGGCCGCGTCGCCGGAGAACAGGTTCGAGATCGAGACCCCGTCGTCGGCGAGCAGGCCGAAACCGCTCGACGTCCGCGCCTCGATGTCGGCGGCGTCGTTCGGCTGGTTGGCGGCCATGAAGCGACCGAGCTCACGGTCCCACCAGCGGAAGCAGGGGATCCCCTCGGCGGAGCCCTGCAGGATGCCGGACTGGGAGGCCGGTGTGGTCGACGGGATGCCCGCGGTCCACTCGGTGCGGGCATGGGTCCCCGACCGCAGCCACCGGGTGATGGTCGGCAGGTTGCCGGCGCGGATCTCCTGCTCGAGCAGCGGCGCGGAGACGCCGTCGAGCTGGATGAACAGGACCCCCTCGGCGTCGTCCGCGGGCTGGGCCGCGTCGTCGAGGCTCATGCGCGCGGCATGCACGAGCAGGTAGTCGTAGGAGCTCGCAGTGAAGAGCCAGGTCACCAGGGTCATCAGCGCCGCGAAGATCCACGAGGCGATCAGCGCCCACCCGGGGCTGGAGACGTCCACGCCGGGCGCGATCCACAGCGCCACGCCAACGGTGACGGCGTTGCCGAGCAAGGCGGCGACCAGCGCGCCGGCCCAGCCGAAGCGGCTCGCCACCTTCAGCCACAGCGGCCGCAGCAGCCAGGTCACGATCGCGACGGACACCGCAGCGCCGAGCGCCGCCGCCCAGCCATCCGCCGAGATGCCGGGGGTCAGGCCGATGGTGGCCCACACCACGAGCGCCTGCACCGCGAGCTCCGTGGCGCGCTTGAGGCGCCAGCGGACGGTGCGGCGCTCGAGGCCGAGCGCGTCGGCGAGCTGGCGCTCGCGCTCAGGCTGGAACCATGCGTTCGCCCTCGGGCTCCACGCGAGGGCGAGGTTGAGCGCCGCCCCGACGATCGACGGCGCGGCAGCCGCCCAGTTCCCGCCTGAGGACGCGACGTACAGGTCTTGGACGATCCGGAACGCGAGAACGGCGGTGAGCAGCACCCGCGCGGTGTTCGAGCCGCGCCAGAGCGCGATCGCCAGAGCCACGAGGGCCGCTGCCGCCGCGCCGGTCACGATCGCCGCCGCCATCAGCGTGGCGCGGTCGTCACCCGTCGCGTCGGCGGGGTCGGTGATCGCGGCCAGCGCCACGATGGCCAGCGCCGACGCAGCGATCGCGGCGAACGCGCTCAGCCAGGTCAGCGCCACCAGCGCCACCACGGGCCCGGGCCGAGCGATCCGTTCAGGGGCGGCCGGGGCGTCGGTGCGGCTCATCTCAGCGGTTCTGCAGGAAGTCGAGGCCGGTGGCCATCGCGAGCAGCAGGCGGGCGTCGTAGCGCTCGTCCTCGACGGTGATCCGGTAGGCATCGCGCACGCCCCACTTGCGGACGATGCTCATCACGGGCTGCCCGGTGTCCTCCGCGGTGAACAGGAAGTCGTAGGGCACGAACTCGAAGCCGATGCGGCGGACGATCGCGTACAGCTGGCTGACCTCCTGGCCGATCGCGCGCGGCAGCCCGGGCTGGTCGACGTACCAGGTGGAGATGAGCAGCGACTTCTTGAAGTCCTTGCTGAAGGACCCGATCACGCTGCCGTCCACGTCGACGACGTCCACCACCGAGGCGACGTCCATGACGTTGCGCGCCTTGAGGCTGAACCGCACCGCCTGCTTCGAGTCGTCGGCGAAGAACGGCACCTCCTCCTTGAGCTTCATGCGCTTCTGCTGCGCGAAGGCCAGCTCGGTGACCGGAGCCCAGCTCGCGTCGGAGGTCCACAGCTCGTAGCGGTTGACGCCGAGCGTGATGCGCTGCCTGATCAGGTAGTGAGCGGTCATGCGTTCACCCTAGAACCGGCGATGCCGCGCCACAATGAGGTCATGCGGCATCGTCTTCCACTGCTCGCCCTGGTAGTGCTCGGGTTCTCGGTGATCGCGGGCTGCGCCGCCACGCCGGTGTTCCCGGTGGTGGAGCCGACCGCCGTCCTGGGCGAGGATCCCGAGGCGGGCGGCCGGTGGATCGAGGTGCCGGTCACCGCGGCCGACCGTGACATCCGGATCACCGGCGCGGCCTTCCTGACGCCGTACTTCACCACGACCGACGGCGTCGAGGTCGGGCTCGATGTGGCCGCGGGCGCATCGGACACGATCAACGTGCCCGTGGGCGCCGCCACCTGTCCCGCGGGCCTGGGTGCCACCACGCTCCAGCTGGTGGTCGAGGTCGACGGTGTCGAGGTGCTGCAGTCGGTGGCGGTCGAGGGCGACGTGTTCGAGCAGCGCAACGGCGAGGAGTGCGGGCAGACCGCCATCACCGGCGCGATCACGCCGAGCTTCGGCTCGGTGTCCGCGTCGGATGCGCCGGCGGTGAGCACCTCCGTGCTCTTGGTGCGCGTCAGCGGCACGGAGGCCGTGACGCTCGAGTCCGTCAGAGGCTCCGAGCAGTTCTCCGTCACGGTGGATGAGGGCGCGCTGCCGGCGACCCTGGAGGCCACGGGTCAGCGCCTCGAGGTGCCCGTCACGATCACGTCGATCCGCTGCGACGGGCTGCCCTTCGGAAGCACCACCACGGCGTTCGCATTCGGCCTCGAGCTGAGCCGTCCCGGCGAGGATCCGGTGCCGGTGACCATCCGCCCCGAGGGGGAGCTGCTCGCGACGCTCGAGGACATCGTCGCCTCGTGCGATCAGGCGCCGAGCGGGTGAGCGCGCGGCGCCGGCTCGCGGCGGCCGGATGTGCGATCGCGCTCGCCGGGGCCGGCTGCGACACGGCCGCCCCGGCGCCCCTCGAACCCCCGGCGCCCCTCGAGGCGTCGGCGACGCTCACGTATCCGCGCACGCTCCAGGCGGACCGGATGGTGGAGGTCCGCGTCTCCTCGACGAGCGAGGGCGAGGTCCGCGTGACCGCGGCGACGCTGCAGAGCGGGTACTTCGCGGACGTCCCGGCGACCGAGCGCGAGGTGCGCGTGTGGGAGGGGCACGAGGCGCGGATCAGGGTCGCGCTCGGGGAACCCGTGTGCCCCGCCGGGGTCGGCGCGGCGGACGATGCGCGGGTCGCCCTGTCCGTCGCCGTCGAGGGGACGGGCGTCGCGCAGGAGGTCGCCGTCCCGACCGACGTGCTGGCGGCGATCAACGCCGCTGAGTGCACGGCCCACGAGGCGATCGCCGTCGCGGCGCCCGCGCTCGGTGCTCCGGGAGAGGCGGTGGGCGGCACGCTCGCGACCACGCTGGTGCTCGAGCGCGCGCAGCGCGACGTGCCGGTCACGGTGACAGCCATAGCCGGCTCGGTGATCTTCGCCGTCGACACCGAGCAGGGAGCTCTTCCCGCGACGCTCGCCGCGGACCAGGGCCGCCTCGAGGTGCCGGTCTCCATCCGCGTCGCGCGCTGCGAGCCCCACGCCTTCGCCGAGTCGAAGAAGACCTTCCTGTTCAAGACCTGGCTGGAGGCGGGCGAGGCCGACGAGGCCTACGTCGAGCTGTACGCCGAGGGCGACCTGCGAGACGCCCTGCAGGCGCTCGTCGACGCCTGCGGCGAGGAGGCCCGTGGCGAGGGTTGAGCCGCGACCCTATTCCCGATCGTCTGAAAATCTATAGTACCTGGTAGATGGCGGACAAAAGCAGGGCGAAACGGGCCAGGGCGACCCCCGCATGGTCCCGGCCGACGTTGCACCCACGTCGGACCGGCGCCCTCGAGGCGCCCGTCCCCCGGGTGGTCCGGGGCGACGGACGCGGTCCGCGGGAAGCAGGGGAGGAACACATCATGGCTCTTGGATCCGGGATCTTCCTGATCGTCATCGGCGCGATCCTCGCGTTCGCCGTCCGCGACTCGATCGACGCCGTCGACCTCACGATGGTCGGCTACATCGCGCTCGCCGCCGGTGTGATCGCGATCATCATCTCGCTGGTGGTCAACGCGCAGCGCAGCAACACCACTCACCGCGAGATCCGCGACGAGCACGTCGACGAGCACCGCGTCGACAACCGCCGCGTCGAGCACTGACCCGGCGCGCCCATGCGCGCACCGCAGCAGACGGGCGGCCGTCCCCAGCGTCGGGGGCGGCCGTCGTCGCGTCTCCATCCCGCGCATCGTCCCTGGTCCGGACGTACCATTCCGGCATGAGCGAGCGCATCCTCGCCCCGGAGCTGGCGCCGGGGCAGAAGCTGGCGGGTCCCGTGTCCTACTTCCCGTCGATCGAGAAGACCTACGGGCGCCCGATGCAGGAGTGGATCGACCTGGCGCAGCCGCGGGTCGAGACCGACCGCCACATGGAGGTGGTCGCGTGGCTCAAGGAGGAGCACGGCATGGGGCACGGGCATGCGAACGCCCTGGTCGCGTGGCTGCGCAAGAAGATCGCTTGACCCTCCCGTCGCGCTTCGGCCGTCCCCCGCCTGGCTGCCCGCGCGCATCGTCCCGCCCGGACGTAGCCTGGCGCTGACCGCGCCGGACGATGCGCGGCGCACCCTGGGGAGGGGACATGGCCTCGGTCGCGACGTATCTCAACTTTGACGGGAACTGCCTCGAGGCGTTCGAGTTCTACAAGGGGATCTTCGGCGGGGAGTTCCTCGGCGAGCCCATGCGCATGGGTGACGTGCCGCCCTCGCCCGGTATGCCGCCGCTCGCCCCGGGAGAGGCGGAGCGGATCATGCACGTCGCGCTCGAGACGGTCGCCGGCCACCAGATCATGGGGTCGGACACCATGCCCTCGATGGGGCACGTGCTGCGGCCCGGCAACACCACCTACATCAACCTCATGGTCGACACCGAGGAGGAGGCGCGCGACCTGTTCACCGCCCTGTCCGACGGGGGCGAGGTCGAGATGCCGCCCACCCCGATGTTCTGGGGGGACCTCTACTCGGCGTTCACCGATCGGTTCCAGATCCAGTGGATGGTCATCGCCCCGCTCGAGGAGGAGCTGGGCCACTCCTGACGTATAGAAGCCGCTTTCCCGCCCCATCAGCCGGAGAAATGTCGATGTAATCAATTCGTTATGGCGAAAGTCAACGTAATCCTCTACGCTCGGAGTCAGCGACGCCGTCGACGGCGCGCGACAGGACAACGACGTCTAGGAAGGTTCGACATGTCAACTCGCAACTCCTTCGCCCGCACGGGTGTCGCGGCGTTCGCGCTCGCGGCCACCGTCACGCTGGCGGCCTGCAGCTCGGGGACCTCCGACCCGGCCGCTTCGGAGAGCTCGGCGCCCGCGGCCTCCGAGGGGGTGGACCTCGCCGGCTCCACCGTCACCATGACCGTTCCGGTCACCGAGTCGGGCGACAGCCCGTACGTCCTGATCAGCGACGCCTACATGGCCGAGTTCCCGGACCGCACCATCGAGCTCCAGGAGCTGCCGGGTGACTCCTATGCGCAGTCCGTCCGCACGCAGCTCCAGGCCGGGAACGCGAGCGACATCATCTACGTGACCCCGGGCGGCGGCAACCCGCAGGCGCTGCAGCCCTTCGCGGCGTCCGGCTTCCTCGCACCTCTGGACGGCACCGGCGCCGAGGACACGATTCCCGACTCGAGCCGGTCGCTCTTCGAGGTCGACGGCGTCCTCTACGGCCAGGGCCTCGACCTGACCGTGGTCTCCGCGGTGGTCAACGCAGGCGTGATGGCCGAGGATGGCGTCGAGATGCCCGCCACCTACGACGAGATGCTGGGCCTGTGCGGCGACATCGCCGCCGACGGCAAGTCGCTGTTCGTCGTGGCGGGCACCGCGGTGCCCAACACCGGTCTGACCTCGATGGCCGTCGCCGCGAGCCGGGTCTACGCGCCCGAGCCTGACTGGAACGACAAGCGCGCCGCCGGCGAGGTCACCTTCGCGGAGTCCGAGGGCTGGCTCGACACCCTCAACGCGCTCATCGAGATGAACGACTCGGGCTGCTTCCAGGAGGGCGTCGAGGGCGGCGACTTCGGCACCATCACCGTGGGACTGGGCCAGGGCACCTCTTACGCCGCGTTCATCCCCTCGGGCGCCGCGTTCCAGCTCGCGACCGAGACCGGAGGCACGTTCACGGTCGACGCCATGCCCGGCCTCACCGAGGACACCACCCTGATCTACGCCTCGATCAACAATGCGCTCGCGCTCACCGCGGACGCGGAGAACGCCGAGGCCGCCCAAGCCTTCCTCGACTGGCTGGCCCAGTCCGAGAACCTGGTGACCTACGCGAACGACTCGGGCAACCTCCCGCTCGGTCCGATCACCGCCGACGACCTGCCCGAGGCCTACCAGCCTGTCGCGCAGTACATCGTGGACCAGAACTACGCCGTGCTGCCCAACCAGGCGTGGACCAACGGCGAGGTCTACAACGCCCTCGGCATGGGCGTGCAGGGCCTGTTCACGGGCCAGACCACGCCGGAGGACGTCCTCGCCGCGATGGATGCGGCCTGGGACAAGTAGCGGCCTCCCTCTCCGATCTCGATGCCCCGGTGCGCGCGAGCGCACCGGGGCATCGGCGCGTCCGGGGCGACCGCCGACCCCTACGCTGATGCTTTTAGACGGCGTTCGCCATGGCTTAAGTCGCAATACATCGTCAGTTATGTTGACAATCGCCGCAACTGCTGTCAGGCTTGGGCTTAGCCGAGGTGGCCCGACCACCGGCCACGACAACGATGTCTCGAAAGGCTTGACATGATGACCCTCACCTTCGCCCGTCCGTTCCGCGCCGCGGCGCTCGCCGGAGCCGGGGCGCTCGCCCTGGCCGCCTGCTCATCCGCGGTCGGGGATACGCCCGAGGACGGCGGCACGGTCGACGGGTCGAGCATCAGCATCTCCGTGCCGGCGACCGAGGCGGGCGTCAACCCGCACGTCGAGTTCGCCGAGCGCTACATGGCGGAGTTCCCCGACCGCACCGTCGAGGTGGTCGAGCTCCCGGGCGACGGCTACGCGAACTCGACGCGCACGCAGCTCCAGGCGGGCAACGCCGCCGACCTCATCTACGTGACCCCGGGCGCGGGCAACCCCCAGTCGCTCCTGCCCTTCGCCGAGGCGGGCTTCCTGGAGTCGCTCTCGGGGACCTCCGCAGAGTCGACCGTCCCGGCCAGCAGCGCCGCGCTGTTCGGCTCCGACGGCGAGATCTACGCCCAGGGCCTCGACCTCACCGTGATCGCCTCGGTCGCCAACGACACGGCGATGGCCGCCGCCGGCTACGCGCTGCCGGACGACTTCGGCGCGCTGCTGGCCTCCTGCGCGGATGTCCAGGCCGACGACGCCAGCGTCTACGTCATCGCGGGTACGGCGGTCCCGAACACCGGTCTGCTGGGCATTTCGCTCGCCGGCGCCCGCGTCTACGCCGAGGACCCCGACTGGAACATGCGTCGCGCCGCCGGCGAGGTGACGTTCGCCGACACCGCGGCGTGGCACGACACCCTGGAGGCCGTCATCGAGCTCCAGGAGGCCGGCTGCTTCCAGGACGGCGCGGAGGGCGGTGACTTCGGCACCATCACGGTGGGGCTGGGCCAGGGCACGTCGTACGCGGCGTTCATCCCCTCGGGGGCCGCCGAGCAGCTCGCGACCGAGACCGGGTCCGAGTTCTCGCTCCACGCGCTGCCCGGCGCGACCGCCGAGTCCACCACCGTGTACGCCAGCGTCAACAACGCGCTCGCCCTCACCTCGGGATCGAAGAACAAGGCCGCGGCGCTCGCGTTCCTCGACTGGATGGCGCAGCCGGAGAACCTCGCGGCGTACGGCGAGACGTCCGGGAACCTGCCCGTCGGCGACCTCGACCCGGCCGACCTGCCCGCCGCGTACGCGCCGATCGCGGACTTCATCGCCGAGGCCGACTACCTGCCGCTGCCCAACCAGTCGTGGTCGTCCGGCGAGGTCTACAACGCCCTGGGGGCCGGCATCCAGGGCCTGCTCACCGGCCAGACCACGGTCGAGGACGTACTGGCCGCGATGGACGCGGCCTGGGACAAGTAGTCCGACCCCCTCACGCCGGGAGATCGAAGGATGAGCGTCATGACGATCAAGAAGCCGACAGCTGAGTCCGCACCGCCCGCCGCGCCGCACCAGCCGCGACCGGCCGAGAGCCGGGCGCAGCGCCGGTTCCACGCCGGCGACTACGGCTCCTGGTGGTGGGCCCTGCCCGCGCTGGCGATGGTGTTCTGCATCCACTACCTCGCGACCGCGTTCGGCGGGTACTACTCCTTCACCGACTGGAACGGGCTCGGCCCGGCCACCTGGGTCGGCATCGACAACTTCGTCGCGATCTTCAACGACCCGCAGATGGCGGGCGCGGTCAGGAACACGCTCGTGATCGCGATCGTGTTCGTCGTGGTCGCCAACGTGATCGGCCTGCTGTTCGCGCTCGCGCTGAACCGCACGCTCAAGTCCCGCTACCTGCTCCGCGTCCTGCTCTTCGCGCCGGTGGTGCTGAGCTCGCTCGCCGTCTCGTACGTCTTCCGGTTCATCTTCGCCCAGGAGGGCGCGCTCAACGCGCTGCTCGAGGCCGTGGGGCTCGAGTCCTGGCAGCGGACGTGGCTCGCGGATCCGACGTGGGCGATCGTCGCGATCATGACCGTCCTGATTTGGCAGAACGTCGGGCTCACCATGGTGATCTATCTCGCGGGCCTGGCGACGGTCCCGCAGGAGCAGGAGGAGGCGGCCGCCGTGGACGGCGCCAGTATGTGGCAGCGGTTCCGCCACGTGGTGATGCCGGGCATCCAGCCGGCCGTGGCCATCGCCACCACGCTCACGCTCGTCAACGGCCTGCGCGTCTTCGACCAGGTGATGGCGATGACGGGCGGCGGGCCCTTCGGGGCGACCGACACCCTCGCGACCGTCGTGTACCGCGAGACCTTCGCGTTCGGCCGGTTCGGCTACGGCGCGGCGCTCTCCCTCACGCTGACCTTCTTCGTGGTCGTCGCGGCGGGATTCCAGCTGTACATCACGCGACGCAAGCACTAGCAGAACAAGGAGGAACGACGATGTTCCGCTACACCAAGCTCACCCTCGTCCGCGAGATCGGCGTCGTGCTCGCCGCGCTCGTGATGCTCTCGCCCTTCTACATCCTGATCGCCACGGCGCTCAAGCCGCGACAGGCGCTCCTCACCACTCCCGCGATCTCCTGGCCCGAGACCCCGACCTTCGACGCGTTCCGGGAGGTCATGGGCGAGGCCGGATCCAGCGGGGTGTGGCAGGGGCTGATGAACAGCCTGATCATCACGGTGGGTGCCGTCGCCGGCCTCGTGGCGATCGGCTCGATCACCGCCTATGTCCTCGCGCGCAAGCTGTCCAAGGTCAGCAACGTGGTCTACGCGCTGGTCATCGCGGGCATCGTGGTGCCCCCGCAGCTCGGGCTCATCCCGATCTACACGTCGGCACGCTCGCTCGGCCTGATCGGCAGCCAGTGGGGCATGATCGTGCTCTACATCGGCATGATCATGCCGTTGTCGATCTTCCTCTACGCGGGCTTCGTGCGCGCCATCCCCCGCGAGTACGAGGAGGCCGCGACCATCGACGGCGCGAGCAAGTTCAAGGTGTTCACGCGCGTGATCTTCCCGCTGCTGGCGCCCGCCACCGGCACCGTCGCGATCATGACCGGCCTGGTCATCTGGAATGACTTCTTCAACGCGCTGATCTTCCTGCAGGGGACCGACGCCGCCACCCTGCCGGTCTTCATGTACGGCTTCGTGGGCTCGCTGACGTCGCGTTGGGACCTGATCTTCGCGGTCGTGATCATCTCCATGATCCCGATCCTGACCTTCTACCTGTTCGCGCAGAAGAAGTTCATCCAGGGCTTCGCCGGTGGCATCAAGTCCTGACGCACGCGACCGCACACCCGAGCGATGGGACACATCAGGTGACCGAGACCGCCCCCCGCATCCCCCCGATCCGCTCGGTCGCGCCCACGGAGCCGGCCGACCAGCTGCGCTGGCTCGTCGACCGGGCGCAGATCTCCGACCTGCTGATCGAGTTCGCCCGATCGCTCGACGAGCGCGACTGGGAGGTCAACCTCGCGCTGTACGTGCCGGACGGCGTGTTCATGCTCGGTGACAGGCTGCGCGTCGAGGGGCACGAGGCGATGCGTGCGAACACTGTGGGGGACGCGGGCCTCGACCAGTACCGCGGCACCTGGCACCTCTCGGCGAACCATGCGATCGAGATCGCCGGCGACACCGCGCGCTCCCGCTCCTACCTGATGGGTGTGCATCGCCTCGACGGGGACACGTATCGCCATGCCGACGGGGCTGGGTGGTACGACTGCACGCTGCGTCGGACCCCCGACGGGTGGCGGTTCGTCACCGTCCGCATCCATGAGGTCTGGCATGGCGGAGAGAGGCTTCCGCACGCCTGACCCCCTGCGCCGGGCGGGCCCGGGCGCGAGGTGCCCGCCTCGCGGCACCCCCCTTATGTTGACAAGTGACGTAAGTACGGCTACAATCGACATTGTTCCCACCAACGTACTCAACGAGGAGAATCGTGGCCACGTCAGACAGCCTCATCAACGACTCCAGCCTTCGCGTCCACCCGGACGGCGTGGCGGTCTCGCTTCAACTTCCCTGGTACCGGAGCCTCTGGCTGTCCGCGGTGAACTCTCTCGAGCTGACGATCGACGGCGTCCCGGTGCCGTCCGACCGCCTGCGCCTGGAGCTCGACGGCACGGCCTACCCCGTCGAGGGCCTCCGCGAGCGCTTCGAGACCCTGTGGTTCCTCGAGGAGCGGCCGCTGCTCGTCGCGACCCTGGAGGAGCCGCTCGCGCTCGGCACGACCCACGAGGTCGAGGTCACCGCCGATCTCACCATCGTCTACATGCAGATCAAGCCCGGCCTGTACGTCCCCAACCGCGTCAGCATGACGCGCACCCTTGAGGTGGTGGACCTCGGAGCGCCGCCGCCGGCCCTGCGCGTCGACGAGGTTCCCGCGCCCGTCGACCGCTCCGACCTGCCCTTCAAGCTCGGCACCACGCTGTACTCGGCCACCGCGGAGCTGGCGGCGGGCCAGTACACGCTGGAGACGCTGCTCGACCGCGTCGCGGAGGCGGGGATCGGGCCCGGCATCGAGATCGTCGCGTCGCAGAGCCTGCGCGACTATCCGGTCGTGACCGAGGAGTTCGCGACGAACTGGGAGCGCATCTTCGACAAGCACGGCTTCGAGGCCAGCTCGTTCGGCGCGAACCTCGACCTTGGACGACGCCGCGACCGCGACATGACGCCCGACGAGGAGTTCGAGTTCTCGAAGACACTCTTCGAGGGCGCGAAGCGCCTGGGCTTCCCGCTCGTGCGCATCCAGAGCGCGAAGCCCGAGCTGCTGCGCCGGCTGTTGCCGCTGGCCGAGGACCTCGAGCTCAAGATGGCGTATGAGATCCACGCACCCGAGGGCCCCAACTCGCCCAAGATCCTCGAGGTGCGAGAGACCTACGCCGAGCTCGACTCACCGCTGCTCGGCTTCGTCGCCGACTTCTCGTCGACCATGCGCGCGATGGCTCCGGTGCTGCTCACGGCGCTCGGCCGGATGGGGCTCGACACCGCGGCGCTCGACCGCCTCCAGCAGATCTGGGCGACCGACGCGTCGATGTTCGAGCGCCAGGAGGAGTTCGCCGCGTACCTCACCGGCCGCGGGATCGATCCCATGTCGCTCGCCCCGTTCAACCGCCTCGCGTTCAACATGCAGGGCACGGTGCCGGTCGAGGAATGGCTCGACATCATGCCGCAGATCCTCCACGTGCACGCGAAGTTCTACGACATCGACGCGCACGGCGACGAGCCGTCGATCGACTACCCGGCGCTCGCACGCATCTTCATGCAGGGTGGGTACCAGGGCTTCTGGTCCTCCGAGTACGAGGGCCACGCCTTCGCGGACCTCGGCGAGGTCGACCCGATCGCCCTGGTGCGCCAGCAGCACGACCTGATCGCCCGATCGCTCCTGCAGGAGGTGGCAAGATGAGCGCCCTGGAGTCCCGCCTCCCCGTCACGCTGTTCACCGGACAGTGGGCCGACCTCCCGTTCGAGGAGGTCGCGCGGCTGGCCGCGGAGTGGGGCTACGACGGCCTCGAGATCGCCGCGTCGGGGGACCATCTGGACCTCAAGCGCGCGGACGAGGACCACGCGTACCTGCAGTCCCGCCTCGACATCCTCGACGCGCACGGACTGACGGTCCACGCGATCTCGAACCACCTCACGGGCCAGGCGGTGTGCGACGACCCGATCGACTTCCGCCACCAGGCGATCCTGCGTCCCTACACGTGGGGCGATGGCGATCCCGAGGGCGTGCGTCAGCGCGCGGCGGAGGACATGAAGCGCGCGGCTCGCGTCGCTCGCAAGCTCGGCGTCGACACGGTGGTCGGGTTCACGGGGTCCAGCATCTGGCCCTACGTCGCGATGTTCCCGCCGGTGCCCGCCGAGGTCATCGAGGCAGGATTCGAGGACTTCGCCGCCCGCTGGAACCCGATCCTCGACGTCTTCGACGCCGAGGGGGTGCGGTACGCGCACGAGGTGCACCCCGGCGAGATCGCCTACGACTACTGGTCCTCGGTGCGCACGCTCGAGGCCATCGGCCACCGGGAGGCGTTCGGCTTCAACTGGGACCCGTCCCACATGATGTGGCAGAACATCGACCCCGTGGGCTTCATCTGGGACTTCAAGGACCGGATCTACCACGTCGACTGCAAGGACACCCGCATGCGGCCGCACAACGGCCGTGCCGGGGTCATGGGCTCCCACCTGCCGTGGGGCGACCCCCGCCGCGGCTGGGACTTCGTCTCGACCGGGCACGGCGACGTGCCATGGGAGGACTCGTTCCGCGCGCTCTCGGCGATCGGCTACACCGGCCCGATCTCCATCGAGTGGGAGGACGCCGGGATGGATCGCCTCCACGGTGCCAAGGAGGCCGTCGGCTACATCCGCGGCCTGCTGTGGAACCTGCCCAGCGCATCGTTCGACTCCGCGTTCTCGAACCAGTAGACGCTCCTCCTCGGCGGCGCCGGCGGGCCTGGGCCCCCGGCGCCGCTTCGTCGTGCCGCGCCGCGGACGATGCGTGCGGGTCAGTCGGCGTCGGCCCTCGCCGGCTCGACGTCCAGCAGATGACGCGGCAGCACCACCGCCGCGACGATCGCGCAGGCGTACAGTCCGCCCGCGGCCAGCAGGATCGGCGCCATGGCGCCGGAGTAGGCCGCCGCGATCTCCGCCCGCACCTCGGTGGTCGCCTCCGCGAGCACGGCCGGCGTGAGGGACGATGCGGAGACTCCGTCGGGCAGCGAGGTGTCGGCGAGGCGGCGCGCGAGCTCCGCGCCGAGGAACCCGCCGGCCATCGCGGTCCCGAGCGTGATCCCCATCTGCCGGAAGAGGTTGGTGGTCGAGGTCGCGACCCCGAGGAAGCGGCGCGGCGCGCTGCTCTGGATGAGCACCACCGACAGCTGCAGGAAGGTGCCGGTCCCGAGCCCGACCAGCACGAAGAGGCCGGCGAGCAGCCACAGCGGGAGTCTGGGCAACGTGAGCCCCGCGAGCAGCAGGGCGGTCGCGCCGATGATGGTGCCCACGACGGGGTAGGCCCAGTAGCGGCCCGTGCGGCTCACCAGATGGCCGGTCGTGTTCGACGCGATGATGAGCCCGACGGTGATGCCGACGGGCACCATGCCCGCCACGACGGTCGACGTGTTGTAGTGCATCTGCGCGTAGGCGGGCAGGTACGAGACCAGGCTCAGCATGCCGGCGCCGGTGGTGACCGCGAGCACCATGGCGGGCCGCACCCCGAACGCACGGAACATCTGGAACGGCACGATCGGCTGGGCGGCGCGGCGCTCCACCAGCACGAGCCCGACGGCCGCGGCGACGGAGACTGCGGCCGTGAGCAGCGCGGGGGGTGACGTCCACGCCCACGCCCGTCCGCCTAGGGTCGCCAGGAGGGTGAGGCCGGTGACGGCGACCCCGACCAGCGCGGCTCCCGGGTAGTCGAGGCGGGTCACCCGCTCCTCGCGGATCTGGGGGACGCTGCGCCACGCGAGCGCGAGGGCCACCAGCGCGAACGGCAGGTTGAGGAAGAAGATCCAGCGCCACCCGAGCGTGTCGGTGACGATCCCGCCGATCGCGGGCCCCGCGACCGTGGCGATCCCGAACACCGACGCGAGAAGGCTCGCCCACTTCGCTCGGTCCCGGGGCGGGAACACGTCAGCGATGATCGTCTGGGGAAGCAGCCCGATCGCGGCTCCTCCGGCCCCCGCCAGCGCGCGGGTGAGCGTGAGGGTGAGCATCGAGTCCGCGAGACCGCACAGGAGCGAGCCGATCGTGTACACGACGATCGACCCCAGCAGCACCGGACGGCGTCCGAGCAGGTCGCCGAGCTGGCCGACGACGGGGATCATCACCGTGCCCGCGAGGGTGTACGCGGTGACGGCCCAGGCGATGTGCTCGAGACCGCCGAGGTCGCCGACGATCGTGGCGAGCGAGGCGCTGACGATGGTCACGTTCATCGCCCCGAGCAGGGAGACGATGAAGAGGGCGGTGATGAGCGAGCGGTGCGCGGTCGCGCGGGGCATGGGAACTCCTCGGGGAGCGGTGCGCCCCACGGTCGAGGGGCGGGACCCGTCAGGCGGGCGTGAGGACCGCCGCACGAGCGAGGTCGGCGGCACCGAGGATCCCGGCCTCGTTCCCGAACGTCGCCGGGACGATGCGGGGGAACGGGCGGTGGTCCGCGCCCGTCAGGTGCCGGCGCAGACCGCGCTCGATGCCGGCGAACAGCGGCGCTCCGGTGGACGCCACGCCGCCGCCGATGACGATCACATCCGGGTCGACGACGGCGACGAGGCTCGCCGCGCCACGGCCGATCCACTCGCCCAGATCGTCGAGAAGGCCCAACGCGAAGGCATCCCCCTCGGCCGCCGCCTGGGCGATGTGCCGGCCGCGGAGGCCACCGTCGGCATGGGCGAGCTCCGTGAGCCGCTCCGCGCCGGGGGCGCGGTCCTCCACGGCGCGGACGCCGTGGCGCTCGAGAGCGGTGCCCGAGGCGTACGCCTCGAAGCATCCGCGCTGGCCGCAGCCGCACTCCTCGCCCTCGGCCACGATCTGCAGGTGACCCACCTCGGCGCCCGCGCCGCAGCCTCCGCGCAGCAGGCGTCCGTCGGCGACGATCGCTCCGCCGACGCCCGTGCCGATCGTCAGCATCAGCATGTCGCTCGCGCCGTGGCCCCCGTGGGCGAACTCCGCCCAGCCCGCGGCGTTCGCGTCGTTCTCGACGACCACGGGCATCGCATCGTCCAGCAGCGCCCGCACGCGTGCGGCGATGGGGTGGTTCCGATAGTGGATGTTGGGCGCGAACATCACGGTCTCGCGGTCCGAGGAGACGAGGCCGGCGACGGCGATGCCGACCGCCTCGACCGGGTGCGTCGCGGCGAGCGACAGGCACAGGTCCGCGGTCGCGCGGTCGATCGCATCGGCGCCGCGAGGTGTAGGGACCTCCGCGCGCCGCACGATCCGGCCGCCGGCGTCGACGACCCCGGCGGCGATCTTGGTGCCCCCGATGTCGACGCCGAGCGCTGCCCGATGCTCGTCCTGGCCGATCTGCATGTCAGCTCCTTCGCTGCGTGGCCGGGGTGGGCCGTGCGCCCAGCCCGGCGAGATGGAACACCTGGCTCTGCACGAGCCGGGACACGCCGGTGACGCCCGCGAGCTCGAGGTCGGTGGCGGCGACGACGCGCAGCTGCTTCGAGGCCAGCGGCTGTGACCGCTGATAGACCACCTCGCGGATCCCGGCGAGCAGCGGTTCGCCGACGGACGCGATCGAGCCGCCGATCACGATGACCGAGGGGTTGATGAGGCTGATGCAGGTGGCCAGCGCCTCGCCGATCGCGCGCCCGGCCTCGCGCACCGCGCGCGTCGCCTCGATCGAGCCCGCGCGCACGAGCGCGACGACGTCACGGCCGTCGTCCGTGTCGACGCCCTGCTCGGCGAGCGTGCGCGCGATGCCGATCCCGCTGGCGAAGGACTCGAGGCAGCCGGTCTGGCCGCAGCGGCAGACGCGGTCGCCGGCCGCGGACACTCTGATGTGACCGATCTCTCCTGCGGCGCCGTCGGCGCCGTGCACGAGCCGCTGGTTGACCACCACGCCCGCGCCGATGCCGGTGGCGACCTTGATCATGAGCATCTCCCGCTCGGCGACCCAGTGGGTGATGCCCTCGCCCACGGCCATCACGTTGACGTCGTTGTCCACCATCACGGGCACGTCGAAGACCAGCCGGACGTATGCGCGGATGTCGAAGCGGTCCCAGCCCGGCATCAACGGCGGGCTGACCGGGAGGCCGGTCGCGAGCTCGACCGGCGCCGGGATGCCGATGCCGAATCCCGCCACGTCGGACTCCGGGCGCCCGGCGGCGGCCAGGAGGTCGCGCGCCTCGGTGAGGATCGCTGCGAGCACGGGCTCGGGCCCGTCCACGACGTCGACCACGATCCGGTGGTGCGCGGTGACGCCGCCGGCCAGATCGGTGAGCGCGACGAGCGCGTGTCGGGCCCCCAGCTCGACGGCGACGATCACGCCGGCGTCGGCGGCGAGCGCGTACAGCATCGACGGACGTCCCTTGGTCGCCGCGGTCCGCTCCAGCTGGGTGACGATGCCTCCCTCGACCAGCTTGGCGAGGTGCGCGGTCACCGTCGAGCGCGAGCGGTCGGTCGCCTCGGCGAGCTCCGTCTTGGTGCGTGACCGGCCGTCGCGAAGCACCGCGAGCAGGTCGCTCGAGGTGGTCGTGTCCGGCATGGGGGCTCCTCCTGGGGAATGCGGCATCGCACTATCGACTTCTGACGAGCATCATCATAAGTCAAGCGGGCGATGCGCACAAGTCGCGGACGCTTCGGGCGTTTCTCGCGCCATCTGACGAGACCCCGACCTACTAACGGCGTTGTGTTACTTGACTTATGCCGAACAACGACATATGATCGAGCCGTACCCACACCCGCGTGGGATGGGCAGCGCATCACAGCGATTCAAAGGAGAACAGCCATGGCGAAGCTCAGGGTCGGCATCATCGGCCTCGGGTTCATCGGGACCCAGAAGCACCTTCCCGGTCTCAAGAGTCAGAAGGACCGCATCGAGCTGGTCGCGTTCTGCGACCTCGAGGAGGCGCGGGCGCAGAAGGCCGCAGACGAGTACGGCGACGACGGCCACTACGTCACCACCGACTGGAAGAAGGTGGTCGAGGACCCGTCGCTCGACGTCATCCACATCTGCACGTGGAACACCTCGCACTGCGAGCTCACGGTCGCGGCGCTCGAGGCCGGCAAGCACGTCATGGTCGAGAAGCCGATGGCCGTGACGGGCGAGGAGGCGCGCCTGATGCGTGACACCGCGAAGCGCGTCGGCAAGAAGCTCACGGTCGGCTACCAGTACCGCTTCGCGACCCACAACCAGTTCATCCGTGACGTGATCGACGACGGCCGCGTGGGCGAGATCTACCACGCAAAGGCCCACGCCGTGCGCCGCCGCGGCGTCCCCATCTGGGGCTGCTTCATGGACAAGAGCAAGCAGGGCGGCGGCCCGCTGATCGACCTGGGCACCCACGCTCTCGACCTCACCCTCTGGTACATGGGCAACTACGAGGTCGAGTCCGTGACCGGCCAGAAGTACCACAAGCTCTACGACAAGCCGCAGGGCAACCTCGCCGGCCCGTGGGACCCCGAGAAGTTCGAGGTCGAGGACTCTGCGTTCGGGTTCATCAAGATGAAGAACGGCGCGACCATCTTCCTCGAGGCGGCGTGGGCGCTGAACGTCAAGGAGGGGCGCGAGTCGTGCGTCGAGCTCGTGGGCACCGAGGCCGGCGTCGAGACCAACCAGGTCGGCAGCGACCACCAGGTGACCGTCAACGGCCCTGTCGGCAACGAGCTCACCCGCATGCAGCCCGACGTCGCGCCGCCCTTCTTCGGAGCGGAGGCGGGCCACCACTCGGGCTTCGTGATCATGGGCTCCGAGGAGTGCCGCCGCTGGGTCGACGCGATCCTGAACGACACCGATCCGTACGTCCTGCCCGAGCAGGCGTGCGTGGTGACCGAGATCCTCGACGCGATCTACCGGTCCGCCGAGTCCGGCGAGCCCGTCACCTTCTGACGCTCGTCGCGACCCTCGCCCCCGCCTCCCTCGAGGGAGGACGCGGGCGAGGGTCGCCCGCCCGTCCTGATGGGGGCGGGTCGGCCCGGTCCCGTGCGGGATCGGGCCCGCCATCGCGGCCGTCGAGGAGGACGGATCCATGGAGCACAGCATCGTCATCGTCGGCTACGGGACCATGGGGATCTCGCACACCGCGAAGCTGCGCGCGCTCGGCGGCGTGCGCGTGGCGGGGGCCGTCGACATCGACCCGGTCCGTCAGGGCTACGCCCGCGAGGACGGCCTGCACGTCTACGCCGACCTCGAGGATGCGCTCGCCGACCCCGACGTCGACATGGTCTTCGTCTGCACCCCGAACGACTCGCATCGGCCGATCGCGCTCGCGGCGCTCGGCGCCGGCCGGCATGTGATCTGCGAGAAGCCGGCCATGCTCGACAGCGCGGAGCTCGAGGAGGTCATCGCGCTCGCCGAGTCTCGCGGGCTCGTCTTCGCGGTTCACCAGAACCGCCGCTGGGACGAGGACTACCTGTCGATCAAGCGGCTCTACGACGACGGCACCATCGGGCCGATCACCCGGATCGAGAGCCGCGTCCACGGCTCGCGCGGCATCCCCTCCGACTGGAGGGCGCTCCCCGAGAACGGCGGCGGGATGCTGCTCGACTGGGGTGTCCACCTGGTCGACCGCCTGCTGGTCATGATCGACGCGCCGGTGGTCGCGGTCTACGCCCGTCTCAGCCACGTGCTCGGACACACCGTCGACGACGGCTTCACGCTCCTGATGACCTTCGGGAACGGCGTCGAGGTCGTGGTCGACGTCTCCACCACGTCCTACATCCCGCTGCCGAAGTGGGTGGCCGCCAGCGCCACGGGCACGGCGACCATCGACGACTGGGAGATGCATGGCAAGGTGCTGCACCGGAACACTCGGTCGGAGGCCGATGCCGCGCCGATCGTCGCCGGTGCGGGGATGACCAAGACCATGGCGCCGCGGGCCGTCGACTTCGCGGCGCTGGTCACCAACGACGAGTCGGTCGAGTTCCTCGAGCTGCCGCGCGTCGAGACCGACGTCTCGGACTTCTACCGCAACGTGCTCGCCGCGGTCGACGGGCGCGAGGCGCTGATCGTGACGCATGCCCAGGTACTCCGCTGCATGCGGCTGCTCGAGGCGGTGGCCGAGTCGCACCGGACCGGCGCCGCGGTCGCGTTCGAGCCGCCCGCGATATAGCGATCCGCACTGTTAATGGTCAGGTGACCGACACAAGACGCCTGGCACGCGCACATAACTCGCGTGATGCACCGTACGATGGGGACGCGAAGGCGCCTGACGCGCCTCCCGAGGCGTATGGAGGGCCGGCTTGGCGACGACCGACAACCACGACGTTCTCGCGCTGCTGCGTGAGGGCCGTCCGCGGACCAAGACCGAGCTCGCCCAGCTGACCGGCCAGGCGCGCTCGACGATCGGCATCAGGCTCGACGCGCTCCTCGAGCGCGGGCTCGTCACCATCCTCGACGAGGCGGTCTCGACCGGTGGCAGGCCGTCGCTCTCCTATGCGTTCAACGCGAAGGCGGGCGTGGTGCTGGCGGCCGACCTGGGCGCGACGCACGCGTACCTCGGGGTGACGGATCTCGCGGGTGAGATCCTCGCGCACCGCCGCGAGGAGCTCGCGATCGGCGACGGGCCGGTGGCCGTCCTCGACCGGGTCGCGGACGCCTGGGACGACCAGCTCGTGGGGCTGGGGCTCACGGCCGCGGATGTGCGCGGAGCGGGCCTGGGCCTGCCGGGCCCGGTGGAGCACTCGACCGGTCGGCCGGTGAGCCCCCCGATCATGCCCGGGTGGGACGACTTCGACGTGCCGGCCTATGTCGCCGGACGCTTCGACGTGCCCGTGCTGGTCGACAACGACGTCAACATCCTCGCGCTCGGCGAGTGGACGGAACGGTACCCCGACGAGACGGATCTGCTCGTGGTCAAGGTCGCGACGGGCATCGGCGCCGGTCTCGTGTGCGCCGGGCGGCTGAGCCGCGGAGCGCAGGGCGCCGCGGGCGACATCGGGCACATCCAGGTGGCCGCCGAGTCGTCCCGGGTCTGTCGCTGCGGCCAGAGCGGATGCCTCGAGGCGTACGCCTCGGGACGCGGGATCGCGCAGTCTCTCGCCGACCTCGGGTCCGCCGCGGCGACCTCGGACGACGTGGTCGAGCTCGTGCGCTCCGGCGACCCGGAGGCGACCCGCCTGTCCCGCGAGGCCGGCCGGCTCATCGGCGAGGTCCTGTCGGCATGCGTCGCGATCCTCAACCCGGGCCGCATCGTCGTGGGTGGCGAGATGGCGCGCTCAGGGGAGACGCTGCTCGCGGGGATCAGGGAGGCGATCTATCAGCGCGCCCAGCCGCTGGCGACCCGTCAGCTGTCCGTGGTGACCATGCAGGATCCCGAGCGCGGAGGTGTTCGCGGCGCGGCGAGGATGGCCCTGGACGCGATCCTCGCCGCGTAGATCCGGGGTGCGGCGACGCCCCACATAAGTCGCGATCTTCTTGACTTATGGTTGTTGTCGACATAAACTGGAGGCGTGCCGTGGCGACCCGACGTGGGGTCGTCCGCTCAGCCTCGGCGGTGGCGTCGGGGCCAGCCATCCGAAAGCGAGAGATCGTGCTCGACATCAACCCCATCCAGTCGCGTGGATTCGCGAACACCCTGGTCGACGGCGCTGCCGTGGGCTTCCAGCTGGACCTGCGCAACCCGAACTATCGCGGCCTGTCGGCGAGCCTGGTCGACGGCGTGGACGTCACCGTGGACGGTCACCTGTTCCCGCACGAGGGCAACGTCTACGTCCTCGAGGGCCGCGAGCTGACGCTCGCGGAGCTGCGCCGGACCACCTCGGGCCGGTGGGACCTCGACCGGACGATGACCGTGAAGGTGCCCCTGGCGGGCGGCCTCGAGCGCGGGGTGCACCGCGTCGCCGTCGACGTGCGGCTGCGCGCGCCCTACATCCCGATCGAGTTCCAGCCGAACGTGTTCCACTTCGAGCGCGAGGCGATCCTGATCGGCGCCGTGTCCGAGCCGCGCTTCAAGTACGGCGTGTCCACCTACAGCTACACGGGCGACATGAACACCGTGATGACCCTCGAGGACGCGATGGCGCACGTCGCGGACCTGGGGGCGACCGGCTTCGAGATCCTGGGCGAGGGGAACGTCGCCGGCTACCCCGACCCCACCACGGAGTGGATCGATCGCTGGTTCGCCGGCCTCGAGCGCTACGGCCTGAAGCCGACGAACTTCGGCAGCTGGATCGATAGCCGCATGTGGCTCGACCGCGACCTCACGGTGGACGAGGGCGCGGCGGCGCTCGAGCGGGACATCCGTCTCGCCGCTCGGCTGGGCTTCAGCTTCGTCCGCCCGAAGATCGGCGTGGTGTCGCTCGACCTGGTGCCGCACCCCATCTGGGACGAGGCTGTCGAGCGGAACCTCGAGCTCGCCCAGGAGAAGGGGATCGTGATCTGCCCCGAGATCCACAGCCCGACGCCCATCAAGCACAAGGTGGTCGACGACTACCTGGCGTTCATCGAGCGGACGGGCACCAGGAACTTCGGCCTGCTGATCGACACCGGCATCTTCATGACCAGGACCGCCTTCCAGGGCATGGACGGCAAGGAGCCGGAGAACGAGGACGACGTGCCGGTGCCGCTCCGTCCGCTGCACGTGCCGGCCTCCGACCTCGCCGAGGTGCTCGAGCACGTGGTCTTCATCCAGGCCAAGTTCTACGAGGTGGACGACGACCTGGTCGACGTCCACATCCCCTGGGAGCCGGTGCTGCAGGTGCTCCGCGACGGAGGCTACGAGGGCTACCTGTCCTCGGAGTACGAGGGTCCGCGCATCCCTTATCGCGGGATCGAGCAGGTGCGTCGCCAGCACGCCATGTTCCACAAGCTCGAGCAGCAGCTCTGACGTCCGGGCGCCCGGGTCCCCTCATGGGGCCCGGGCGCTGCGGTGCACGGCGGCTGCCGCCGCGGCGGTCAGGCTCGTGGTGACGGGCTCACCCGGAGGCGGGGACGTCGACCCAGGCCTCCGACGCGGCGGACTCCAGCACCGCCTCGGTCAGCCGCGCGGCCCGCAACCCGTCGGCGAACGTCGGCAGACCGTCGACCTCATGCCCGACGATCGCGCGGTAGTGATCCTCGATGAAGGCGTCGAAGGCGTCCTGGTAGCCCTGCGGGTGGCCGGGGGGAAGCTTCGAGTACGCGGCGACATCCGCAGGGTCGGCGCTCCCCCGCATGAGGATCCGGTTCGCGTCACGAGCGCCGACCCAGAGCGAGTCCGGGTTCTCCTGGTCGAAGGCGGCAGCCCCGTCGATCCCGTCGACCGAGAGCCAGAGGCGGTTCTTGCGTCCGGGGCTCACCTGGCTCAGCACCACGGAGCCCGTGGCCCCGGCATCGGTCTCGAACATCAGCACCGCCGTGTCCTCCGTGGTCACGGGTCGCCCCGACCGCTCGGCGTGGGCGATGGCGGTGCGGGCGTGCAGGCGGGTGATCCGCTGTCCGGCGACGAACTCCGCGAGGTCGCACCAGTGCACGCCGATGTCCGCGAAGGTGCGCGAGGGGCCTCCCCTGGTCGCGTCGGTGCGCCAGTTGTCGCTGGCAGGGTGGCTCAGCCAGTCCTGCAGGTACGAGCCGTGGATGAGGTGTACCCGTCCCAGCTCGCCCGACCGTGCCAGCACGCGCGCGTGGCGGGCGCTCGCGAAGAACCGGTACACGAACGGCACGGAGGCGACGGTCCGCGCGTGTGCCGCGGCCGTCGCCATCGACTCCGCCTCGTGCACCGTGACCGCGAGCGGCTTCTCGCACACGACGTGCTTGCCGGCCTCGAGCGCCGCGATCGCGAACTCGGCGTGCGTGCTGTTGGGGGTGCAGATGTGCACCACGTCGACGTCGTCCGCCGTCGCGACGTCCCATCCGTCGCGCGCGGGTCGCACCGCGAAGTGCCGGCGTGCGGCCTCGAGGGACGATGCGGCGGTCGAGCCGGCGATGGCCTGCACCACCCCGCCCGCACGTCGCACGGCGCGCGCGTGCACGTCGCCCATCTGCGCGGCGCCGATGATGCCGGTCCGAAGGACTGGTCCTCCGCCTGCGAATCCGGGCATGGGGGGGTGCTCCGTTCCGTGACTCTCGGGGTTGGCGTCGTGCCGCGCCTAGCGGTACTGGACGTCCTCGGTCGGGGAGGTGAGCCCGCCCGCGGCGTGCTGCTCGGCGATGAAGCCCGAGGCGCGTGCCGACAGCGCCATGATCGTGAGCGCGGGGCCCACGTTGGAGCCGCTCACGAAGGAGGCCGCGTCCGGCACGAACACGTTGGGGGCGTCCCATAGCTGGTTGACGCCGTTGACCACAGACATCGACGGGTCGGAGCCCATCCGGGCGCCTCCGGTCTCGTGGATCGCGGCGCCGAGCACCACCGACATCTTGATCCCCTGGCGGAAGATCTCTCTCTGCACCGGGTTGAAGCCCGGCCAGATCTTCTTGGTCTCGAGGCCGGCGGCCGAGCCGATGAAGTTGACGCGGTAGCCCGCCTCGTCGCCCATCTCCTTGAGCGCGGTCATCGACCGCTTGAGCAGCAGGCGGTCGTTCTCGCCCATGCTGATGTCGATGTGCGGGACCGGCATCCCCCACCGGTCCTTGACACGGCTCAGGCGCACGTGGTTGTCGTAGCGCGCGAGCATCTCGCCGGCGCCGCCGAGCCCCATCACGGCGGGCTCCCCGTCCGGCACCGGGATGCGTCCGCCCAGGCCCTGGAAGGAGATCCCGCGGAGGAACGAGGGATCGTGGTGACCAGGGATGTTCTCGTACCGAGGGATCAGGATCCCGCCGCCGACGCCGTAGAACGGGTCGGCCGGCATGTTGTCGGGACGCTCCCAGACGCCCCGGTGCTGCGGGGAGTCGAAGAACCCGATGGAGATGGTCTGGTCCATGAAGTACCGGCCCAGCAGGCCGGACGAGTTGCCCAGGCCGTTCGGGTGGCGGCTCGATCCCGAGTTCAGCAGGAGCCGGATCGACTCGATGGTCGAGGCTGTGACCACCACGGCGTCGGCGAACGCCCGACCCTCGCGCTTCGACGCCCGGTTCACGAACTCGACGCCGGTGGCGAGGCCGGTCGCGTCGTCGGTGGTGATCCGGGTCACCTCGGACTCGGTCAGGATGGTGAGGCGGCCGGTTGCCCTCGCCGCGGCGATCCCCGGCGGGACCCGGTCGGGGAAGGGGGCCTGGCAGCGCCAGGAGATCACCTTGCGCTCGGGCCAGCGGCCCTCGATCCGATCCTTGAAGTCACGCTCGACAGTCGTGAGGTAGCCCGGTCCCACGTACTCGCCGTCCGGCGGGTGGACCAGGCCGTCGGCGTCGCCGTAGACGCCCACGGACCGCTCGACCTTGTCGTACCAGGCCTTGAGGTCGTCGTACTCGATCGGCCAGTCCTGGCCCTCGCCGTCCGCGCTCGCGGCCTTGAAGTCGACGTCCGACATGCGCTGCAGCACCCGCCCGTAGGAGTGCATCCGGCCGCCGAGGAGCTTGCCGCGGATCCACAGGTAGGGGCGGGTCAGGGGCGTCGTGTACGGGTCCTCGAGGTCGTTGACCAGGAATCGGTTGGTGCCCTCGCTGTAGTACGGGCGCCGCGCCTGCGTGATCCTGCCGTGCGCCATGGCGTTCGCGCGGGGGAGCAGGTCGAGTCCCACGCCGCCCTTCTTGCGCGACGGCGGGACGAAGTCCTCCTCGCGCACTTCGCGACCGGCGTCGATGAGCAGGACCTCCAGCCCGCGCTCGGTGAGCTCCCTCACCGCGGAGCTGCCGCCCGGACCGGAGCCGATCACGATCGCGTCGTAGCGGCGGTCGAGGTTGACCATGCTGGTGCTCGCTTCCTCGTCGAGACGCATGGACGCCCGGACTTATGGGCATCATGCATGTGACTTAAGACTGTATCACCATAAGTGCGGGCGGTGTCAGGACGAGAGGCCCGGCACCGGCCGGCGTCACGAGGCCCGGAGCCGCTGCGTGACCACGTGCGCCTGCTCGAGAAGCACCCGGCCGATCTCCTCCTGGCGCTCGCCGGCGAAGCGCGCCTCCACCCCCGTGGCGGACAGCGCCCAGGCGGCACGCCCCTGCGCGTCGAAGATCGCGGCCGCCATTCCCCAGCTGCCCTCGACGATCAGCCCGGGGTTGACCACGTAGCCGACGCTGCGCGCCGCCGCGAGGCGCTCCCGCAGCGCCTCCGCCGAGTGCGACGCCCCCCACGCCGGGGCGAGATCCACGCGCCGGAGGTAGGACTCGCGCTCCGGCTCGGGCAGCATCGCGAGGATCGCGAGCCCCGCGGACGCGACGCCCAGCGGGAAGCGGATGCCCTCGTGCAGGACGTGCGAGCGCAGCGGGAACGCGCCCTCCTCGCGCAGCAGGCACACCGACTCGTCGCCGCGCCGGGCGGAGAGGAACGCGCTCTCGCCGGTGGCGCGGGCCACCTCGCGCACGGCGTCGCGGGCGAGCTCGGTGATGTCGTACCGGTCGGCGGCGAGCGCGCCCATGACGTACAGCTCGGGGCCGAGCATCCAGGTGCCCCGGCCCGCGTCGCGGTCGACGAAGCCCTCGTCGGCGAGCGCCGCGAGCAGACGATGCGCGGTCGGGCGCGTGAGCGACGTCGCCGCCGCGAGGCGGGACGTGGTGTGCGGCCCCTCCTCGGCGCTCAGCGCGCGCAGCAGCGCGCCGATCCTGCCCACCACCTGGGCGCCATCCGTGCTCATGCCGACCTCCGCATCGTCCACATTCTGAACGCTCGCCCGCAAGGTGAGCAAGATCCCGGGGCGGATTGACCCGGATTTCCCCCGACACTAGCGTCGGCGTATCCATCATGTGGGCAGACAAGGAGGTCTGAACGGATGAAGCTGTATCCGAGCGCCGCAGAGGCGCTGGCGGAGGTGGTCCGCGACGGGCAGGTGATCGCGGTTGGCGGGTTCGGCCTCAGCGGCAACCCGACCGACCTGATCGAGGCGCTGCGCGACACCGGCGTCAAGGACCTCACGATCGTGAGCAACAACATGGGCGTGGACGGCAAGGGCCTCGGGATCCTGCTCGAGGCCGGCCAGGTGCGCAAGGTTGTCGCCTCGTACGTGGGTGAGAACAAGCTGTTCGCGCAGCAGTTCCTCGCGGGCGAGCTCGACGTCGAGTTCGCGCCCCAGGGCACCCTGGCCGAGCGGATGCGCGCCGGTGGCGCGGGCATCGCCGGGTTCTACACCCGCACCGGCGTGGGCACCCCCGTCGCCGAGGGCAAGCCGACCATGGACTTCGACGGCGTCGAGCACGTCCTCGAGCGCGGGATCGTCGCCGACGTCGCGCTGGTCAAGGCGCACCGCGCCGACATCGCGGGCAACCTGCGCTACCGCTTCACCGCGCGCAACTTCAACCCGCTGGCCGCGATGTGCGGCCGCGTCACGGTGGCGGAGGCCGAGGTGGTCGACAACGCCCCGCTCGACCCCGACACGATCGAGACCCCCGGGGTGTTCGTGCAGCGGCTCGTGACGTCGGCGCCGCGCGTCAAGGACATCGAGCAGCGGACCGTGAGGAGCGCCTGACCATGTGGACCCGTGAGGAGATGGCCGCGCAGGCGGCCCTGGAGCTGCGCGACGGCCAGCACGTCAACCTGGGCATCGGCATCCCGACGCTCGTGGCGAATCACCTTCCCGCCGGGGTGTCCGTGACCCTGCAGAGCGAGAACGGCATGCTCGGCATGGGGGCGTTCCCCATCGAGGGCACCGAGGACGCCGACCTGATCAACGCCGGCAAGCAGACCGTCACCGTGCTGCCCTTCGGCGCGTTCTTCGACTCCGCCACCAGCTTCGCGATGATCCGCGGCGGTCACATCGACGCCGCGATCCTGGGCGCGCTGCAGGTGGGCGCGAACGGCGACCTGGCCAACTGGACCATCCCCGGCAAGCTGGTCAAGGGGATGGGCGGCGCGATGGACCTGGTGGCCGGCACTCGGCGCGTCGTGGTGGTGACCGAGCACGTCGCCAAGGACGGCAGCCCCAAGATCGTCGCCGAGTGCACCCTGCCCCTGACCGGCCGTGGCGTGGTCCACCGGATCGTCACCGACCTCGCGGTGCTCGACGTGGAGCCGGGCGGGCTCGTGGTCCGACGCCTCGCGCCGGACGTCACCGAGGATCAGGTGCGCGCCTCCACGGGCGCGCCCGTCACCTTCGAGCTGGAGGCGGCATGAGCGTCGTCATCGCGGGATACGCCCGCACCCCCTTCGTGAAGTACTGCGGCGCGTTCTCCCGGATGCCCGCCACCGCGCTCGGCGCGCACGCCGTCGCGGCGGCGTTGGACGATGCGGGGATCGCCGCCGAGGTGGTCGACCAGGTGGTCGCGGGCCAGGTCCTGCAGGGCGGCGCGGGTCAGAACCCTGCCCGGCAGTCCGCCGTCGGGGCCGGGATCCCTCTCACCGTCCCGGCCTCGACCCTCAACGTGGTGTGCCTGTCGGGCACGGAGGCGGTCGCCGCCGGCGCGCGGCTGATCGCCGCGGGCGAGGCTCAGGTGGTGGTCGCGCTCGGGCAGGAGTCGATGACCCTCGCCCCGCACGCCTACGCCGCCCGCATGGGCACCCGCTACGGCCAGATCGCGCTGCTCGACACGCTCGCTCACGACGGTCTCTCCGATGCGTTCGAGAAGCGCTCGATGGGCGAGTCCACCGAGGAGCACGGCGCCCGGCACGGCTTCACCCGCGAGGAGCAGGACGCGTGGGCGGTCGAGTCGCACGCCCGGGCCGTCGCCTCCCGCGAACTGCTGGCCGGCGAGATCGCGCCGGTCACCGTCAAGGAGGGGCAGGACCCGGTCGCGGAGGACGACGGCGTGCGACCCGGGACCTCGCTCGAGTCGCTGGCGCGGCTGCGCCCCGCCTTCGGGGCGAGCGGCACCATCACTGCGGGCAACGCGTCGCAGATCTCGGACGGGGCGGCCGCCGTGGTGCTGGCCGACGAGTCGGTCGCGCCGCGCGCCATCGCGCGCATCGTCGCGACCGCCCTGGTCGCCGGCCCCGACGTGTCCTTGCACGAGCAGCCCGCGGCGGCCACCGAGGCGGCGCTCGCGAGGGCCGGCCGCGCGGTGGGCGACCTCGCGACCGTCGAGATCAACGAGGCGTTCGCGTCCGTGGCGCTCGCGTCGATGCGTCGCCTCGGGGTCGATGCGAGCATCGTCAACCCGCACGGCGGCGCGATCGCGCTCGGCCATCCGATCGGCGCCTCCGGGGCGCGGCTCGTGGGTCACGCGGCACGAACGCTGGCGTCGCTCGGCCCGGGCGCGCTCGGGGTAGCTGCGCTGTGCGGCGGAGGGGGTCAGGGATCGGCGGTGCTGTTCGAGGCGGTCTGAGCACGCGGGTGCGGGGCCGCTTCGCCTCATGAGGCGCGGACCGGTGCCGTAGCTGGGCGCGGCACCCGTCGCCAGGTCGCCTAGCTCTGGGCCGTGCGGTCCTCGATCTGCTGGGCCAGCACGTCCTCGGCGGCGGCGTCGCGGGCCTCCCGCTCCGCCTCCTCCGGCGTCGGATAGCGCACCCGCACGAACGGTCGCGAGAGCTGGTACGTCAGCGTGAGCCGCTGGTCGCGCACCACCCACGCGGCGGCGGCGACGGAGACCAGCAGCGCAGCGATGGCCCCCACGGCGATCGACCAGCGCGGGCCCCAGGCCTCGCCGATCCATCCGACGATCGGTGATCCGATCGGCGTGGTGCCCAGGAACACCATCATGTACAGCGCCATCACGCGGCCACGCATGCGCGGCGTGGTCGAGGTCTGCACCGCGGCGTTCGCCGACGTGATCATGGTGAGGGCGGTGAAGCCGACCGGCACGCAGGTCACCAGGTACACCCAGTACGTCGGGGCGAGCGCGTTGAGGCCCGCGGCCACGCCGAACGCGAAGGCGGCCCCCACCACCAGGCGCAGCCGCGCCTGCCGTCGGCGCGCCGCCGCCAGCGCTCCCGCGAGCGATCCGATCGCGATCACCGAGCCGAGCAGGCCGTACTCGCCGGCGCCGCGCCCGAACTCCGTCGCGGCCATCATCGCGCTGGTGAGCTGGAAGTTGAGCCCCAGCGCGGCGACCACGCCGACCACGATCGTGATGATCATGAGGTCGGGCCGCCGTCGCATGTAGCGCACGCCCTCCCGCACCTGACCGCGGCGCCGGGACGCCCGTTCCTGAGGATGCAGCTCCGAGGCGCGCATCAGGGAGAGCGCGGCGATGGTGGCCGCGTAGGTGAGCGCGTTGATCAGGAACACCCAGCCGGTGCCGACCGCCGCGATCAGCAGGCCCGCGACGCCGGGACCGATCAGCCGCGCAGCGTTGAAGGAGGTCGAGTTCAGCGCCACCGCGTTCTGCAGGTTCGAGGTCGGCACCAGGTCGGACACGAAGGTCTGGCGCGCGGGGCCGTCGATCGCCGAGACCACCCCGAGCGCGAAGGCGAGCACGTACACGTGCCACAGCTCGACATGCCCGAGCAACGTCAGCGCCGCGAGAGCGAGGCCCAGCACCGCCTGGCCGATCTGGGTGAACATGAGCAGCGTGCGGTGGTCGAACCGGTCGGCGAGCAGGCCCGCCCACGCGCTCAGCAGCAGGAACGGCAGGAACTGCAGCGCGGTGGTGATGCCCACGGCTACGCCCGACTCCGGCGTCAGCACGGTGAGCACCAGCCAGTCCTGGGCGACGCGCTGCATCCAGGTGCCGACGTTGGACACCAGGGCGCCGGCGAACCACAGGCGGTAGTTGAAGATCCGCAGGGAGGCGAAGGTCTGGCTCATGCGCCCCCTGGAACACTTGACGTACGGCGAAGTATTCCGCCCCGCCCAGGCTACTCCCGCATCGTCCCTCCTCTTGCGGGGGGACGCTGCGCGGCGTACCTTCGTGCGGGTGCGCCGCGACCGTCGGCGCCGAGGAGGACCGGTGGAGCGCTAGGGATGCCAGACCACGAGTCTGGCCATGGTCATCGCACCTTCCAGACCCTCGGAGCTCCCCATGCCCGCGCTCACCTTCTCCCATGTCTCCTTCGCCTGGCCCGACGGCCGCGCGTTCCTCGACGACCTGACCTGGTCGCTGCCCGACGGCCTCACCGCGCTCGTCGGCCGCAACGGGATCGGCAAGACCACGGTGATCCGGCTCGCGCTCGGCGACCTCGTGCCGACCGCGGGCCGCGTCGGACGGCCGCCGTCGCTCGCCTACGTCCCGCAGGACGTCACGCTCGCACGCGGCACGACCGTCGCCCTGGCGCTCGGAGTCGCCGACCGGCTCGCCGCGCTGCGCGCGATCGAGGCGGGCTCCGCCGACCCGGCCCACTATGACGTCCTCGCCGACGACTGGACCGTCGAGGAGAGCGCGCACGCGACCCTCGCGGGGCTGGGCCTCGGGCTCGACCTCGACCGCCCGGTCGAGCGCGCGAGCGGCGGCGAGGCGGTGCTGCTCGCCGTCGGCGCCGCGCTGCTCGCGCGCCCCGAGGTGCTGATCCTCGACGAGCCGACCAACAATGTCGACGCGGGCTCCCGGGCCGCGCTCGCGCACCAGCTGCGGGCGCGTACCGGAGCGACGCTGGTGGCGAGCCACGACAGGACGCTGCTCGCGGGCGTCGACACGATCGCCGAGCTGCGCGAGCGCGACGACCGCACGGCCGAGCTCCGCTGGTACGGCGGCGGGCTCGCCGCGTTCGAGGCCGCCCGCGATGCCGAGCGGGCCGCTGCCGACCGCGCGGTGACCGCGGCGACCGCCGACGTGGCGAGGCAGCGGCGGGCGCTCGCCGCCCACGTCGAGGGGGCCGGACGCAAGCGCCGCGCGGGAGAGAAGGCCCGGGCGGAGCGCCGGGTCGTCGGCCTGGTGGCGGACGCGAAGAAGCAGCAGGCCGAACGTACCGACGCGCGCGTGCGCGGCATCCATCAGGAGCGCCTCGCGGATGCGCGCGGACGCCTGGCCGACGCGCGGGCGGCGCTGCCGCGCGACCGCACCATCCGGATCGACCTGCCTGGCACGGCCGTGCCGCAGCGTCGCCTGGTGCTGGAGGCGAGCCGCCTGGCGACGCGCACCGGCGCGGTGCTCGACGCGATCGTGCGCGGCCCCGAGCGGATCCATCTCGCGGGTCCCAACGGGTCGGGCAAGAGCACCCTGGTGCGGACGCTGCTGGGCGGGCTCGCCGCGCGTGACGGCCTGGTCGAGATTCCGGTGCCGGTCGGCGTGCTGCCGCAGCGCCTCGACCACCTCGACGATGCCGCCACCGTGCTCGACACCGTGCGGCGCGCGGCTCCGGACGCCGACGAGCAGGAGATCCGCGACCGCCTCGGCCGCTTCCGGCTGCGGGGCGCGGCCGCGTCGGGTCCCGTCGGGACGCTGTCCGGGGGCGAGCGCTTCCGGGCCGCGCTCGCATGCGTGCTGCTCGCCCGTCCCGCGCCGCAACTGCTCATCCTCGACGAGCCCACCAACAGCCTCGACCTCGACTCCCAGGCGCAGCTGGTCGAGGCGCTCGAGGGCTTCGGAGGAGCGCTGCTGGTGGTGAGCCACGACGCGGCGTTCGTCTCCTCGCTCGCCCCCACGCGCCGGTGGTCGATCACGGCGGGGCCGGGAGACGTGGTCGACGAGCCGTTGCGGTGAACCCCTCACCGCGGCGCGGCGCTAGGGCTAGCCTGGGCATATGCCTCGGCTCCTGATCCTCGGCGGCACCGCGTGGCTCGGCCGCGAGACCGCCCGCGAGGCGCTCGCGCGCGGGTGGGAGGTGACCTGCCTCGCCCGGGGCGAATCCGGCGACGTCGCGCCGGGCGCGACGCTGGTGCGCGCCGATCGGGACGCCCCGGACGCCTACGCCGAGGTCGCCGGCACCCGCTGGGACGCCGTGGTCGAGGTCAGCTGGCAGCCGCGGCACGTGCGCGAGGCGGCCGAAGCGATCAGCGCCGGCCACTGGACGTACATCTCGTCCGTCGCCGCCTACGCCCCCACGCGCGTGGTGGTCGCGGAGGACTCGTTGCTCCGGCCGCCCGTCCCGCGCGATGCCGAGGTCGACGGATCCCTGTACGACGCGGCGAAGGTGCGCTGCGAGCTCGACACCGTCGCGACGCATCCGGATGCGCTCCTGGTGCGTGCGGGGGTGATCGCCGGACCGGGAGATCCGACCGAGCGCCTCGCCTACTGGCCGCGCCGGGCCGTGCAGGCCGGGGACCACGCGATGATCGAGCCCGCCGGACCCTCGCACCCGCTCCAGGTGGTCGACGTGCGCGACCTGGTCGCCTGGCTGATCGGCGCGATCGAGGCCGGTGTGACGGGCGCGGTCAACGCGGTGGGTCCGCAGGTGCCGTTCGAGGACCTGGTCTCCGCCGCGCGCGACGCGGCGGTCTCGACCGGGGCCCGCATCCGGGTCGAGCACGACCGGCTCGGCGACCTGGACGTGAGGTCCTGGAAGGGGCCGCGTTCCCTGCCGCTGTGGGTCGCCGACCACGGGGGACCCGCACGGACCGGCTACCACTCGGACGCGCGGTTCCTCGCGACCGGTGCCCGCCGGCGCCCTCTCGCTGCGACGGTCGCGGACGTGATGGAGGAGGAGATCGCGCTCGGGGTCGACCGCGAGGTCGCCGGCGGCCTTACCCGTGACGAGGAGCTCGCGCTCCTCGAGGAGCTCGCCTGACGGTCGGGCCGGGGGTCAGCCCCAGAAGCCTTCGTGCGGCGCGCGGGCCTCGTCCGCGAGCAGCGGCCCGGTGACGTCGACGGCGCGGGATCCCGCCGCGAGCACGTCGCGGCAGGGCAGCAGCAGCGTCGGGTTCTCCGGGTGCGCCCCCGTCATCGCGTAGAGCTCCGACTCCGGCAGGCCGTAGACGACCGCGCCGATGCCCGCCCAGTAGATCGCGCCCGTGCACATGGCGCACGGCTCGGTGCTGGTCACCAGCGTCGCGGCCGCCAGCTCGTCCGCGTCGAGCTGGTTGGAGGCGAGCCGCACCAGGTTGGTCTCCGCGTGGCCGGTGGCGTCGCGGTGCGTCACCACGGTGTTCTCCGCCTCGAGGACGATGCGGCCGTCGCCGTCGAGCAGCACCGCGCCGAAGGGGTGGTTGCCGTGGGCGCGGGCCGCGTGCGCGACGTCGATCGCGCGGCGCAGGGCGGTGAGGTGATCCATGCGGTCAGCCTAGGTCCGGCCGAGCTCCGCCAGGCGCGCCTCCACCAGCGTGGTGATGAGCGCGCGCGGAGGCGGCCGGTCGGCGGGCAGGCGAACCGCGCCCTTCGACCAGCCGACGCCCTCGAGCGCGGTCGGATCGGAGGCCGCAAGATCCGTCAGCACGGTGCCCGAGTGCGGGAGGTAGGAGACGTGACGGGCCGCGGCGGAGAAGCCCGCGACCGGTGTCCCTCCCATCCGGAACGCGGGCGCCGCGTAGCTGAGCCCCTGCTCGGCGTCGGGGAGGAGCTCGGCGAGCAGGTCGCGCAGCGCGGCGAGCGTGCTCCGGTGCGGCTCGTCGAGCCCCGCCAGGTACGCGTCGATCTCCGCGGCGGTCATGCCGCCCACGCTACGTCGCGCATCGTCCCTGCGCGCCGCGGCTCACACACGTCCGAAGGCGACGATGTCCTGACCGAACTCCCCCGCGACCTCGTCGGACACGGTCGCCCGGGTGGACGCGATCGCCGCGAGGTAGTCGTCCGTGGTGGGCCCGGGTGCGCCGGCGCCGCGGCCGTCGACCGCCGCCTCGAGCGCGGACTGCGACGCCCGCCGCGCCGCGAACTCCATGTCCGCGGGCGTGAACCCTCCCGAGGCCGCGACCAGCGCATCGAGATCGACGCCGGCCGCCGCGTCCGCGGGCACGAACCGCGACCAGATCGCCTGACGGGCCTCGCCGTCCGGCAGGCCGATCGGGATCACGTAGTCGAAGCGGCCGTGGCGCAGGAACGCGCTGTCGAGGGAGCGGATGAAGTTGGTGGCGCACACCAGCAGGCGATCCGGGCGCTCGCGGAAGGCGGGGATGATCTTGAGCAGCTCGTTGGTCACCCCCTGCAGCGGCGACGGCGGATCGCCGCGGCGGTGCGAGGCGATCTCCTCGACCTCGTCGATCAGCACCACCGCGTGCTCGAGCTCCGCGATCTGGTGGAAGGTCTCGCGCAGCGCGCCCGCGAGCCCGCCCGGGTCCGCCGCCAGCCGCGACGGGAACACCTCCACGAACGACCACTCGAGGCGCGACGCGATCGCCTTCGCGAACGTGGTCTTGCCGGTCCCGGGCGGTCCGAACATCACCACCGCGCGCGGCGGTGCGACGCCGTAGCGCTGCGCGAGCGACGGCTCGGCCAGCGGCAGCACCAGGCGCTTCTCGATCAGCGCCTTCTCCGCGCGCATGCCGGCGACGCCGTCCCACAGCCCGCGCGGGAGGATGCGCCCCCCGAGCTCGGACAGCATCGCCATCTCCTCGCGCTGCACCGGGAGCCGACGCTCGAGGTAGCGGACCGCCTTCTTCTCCCCGTAGCCGGCGTCGCGGAAGGCGTCGAGGTGGGTCTGCTCCGCGGGCACCAGGGCGGACAGCGTCGACGGGCCCGCCTCGGCGACCTGGGCCTCGAGGGCGCCGAGCAGGGCCGGGCCGATGCCCTGGCCGTGCATCGCATCGTCCACGCCGTGGAACACCACCCACGCCTGGCGGTGCGCGCGTCGGCCGACGGCCGCGCCGACGATCTGCTCGTCGACGGTCGCCACCACCGCCATGTCCTCGGTCGCGGAGGTCAGCACCTCCGCCAGGGCGTAGACGGGCTCGACGCCGGCGGATCGGGACTGCTCCCAGAGCCGCACGATGCCCTCGAGGTCGTCGGCGTGCGCGTCGCGGATGCGCCAGCTGGCCATGGGTCGCTCCTTGCCTACGTCGTCGTAGCGGGGACGTCTCGACGCTACTCCAGGGGGGTATCCGGTCGCCAGGCGTCGGCCCGCGCGCGTCCTCTCGGCCTAGGCTGGCCGGGTACCCGGATCGCTAAGGAGCGAACATGAGCAACCCCACCATCACCCGCGACGCCTCCGGCGCGCCCTCCGTCGACTTCTCCGGCGCCGAGAAGCCCGAGGGTCTCGTGGTCGACGTCCTCGCCGCCGGCGACGGCCCCGAGGTGGCCGAGGGCCACCACATCACGGTCCACTACACCGGCTGGCTGTGGGACGGCGCGAAGTTCGACTCCTCGTGGGACCGCGGCGACACCATCTCCTTCCGCATCGCGTACGGCTCGCTGATCGACGGCTGGGTCGACGGGATCGTGGGCCAGCCCGTGGGCTCGCAGCTGCTGCTGGTGGTCCCGCCGGAGTCCGGCTACGGCTTCCGCCCGATGGGTCCGATCCCCGCCGGCTCGACTCTGGTGTTCGTGGTCGACGTCCTCGACGCCAAGTAGCCCGGGCTCGTCCGGTCCGGCATGGAGGCCGCCGCCGCATCGTCCGCTCCGAAGCACCTCGTCACGGCGCTGCACGTCGGCGCGGTGGCGCTCGGCATCGCGTTCCTCACCACCGGCGTGCACGAGTGGTTCGGCGGCGACCTGCCGGTCGCGGACCCGCTGCGGCGCTGGCTCACCGGGCTCCTCGCGGTGGTCTACCTCGGGCGCCTGCTGATCACCCAGTACGTCATGGTGACGCGGCCGTTCCCGTGGGCCGAGGCGCTCGCGGTCGGGCCGTGGGTGGTGGTGCTGCAGCTCACCATGGCGTGGTTCGGCGGCACCACCCAGGCCCCGGTCGACGGGGTCGTGTGGGTCGGCGTCGCGCTGTACGCCCTCGGCTCGTGGCTCAACACCTGGTCCGAGGAGCAGCGGCGGCGGTTCAAGAAGGACCCGGCGCACCGCGGCGTGCTGTTCACCGGAGGCCTGTTCTCCGTGGTGATCCATCCGAACTACCTGGGCGACACCCTGCTGTTCACGGGGTTCGCGATGGTGGCGGGAGGCTGGTGGCCGCTGCTGGCCGCCGCGATCATGGCGGCCAGCTTCGCGTTCGGGCACATCCCGCGGCTCGACGCGCACCTCGAGGAGCACTACGGGGATGCGTTCCGCGCGTACGCCGCCCGCACCAGGCGGTACATCCCGTTCGTGTGGTGACGGGCGCGTAGGCTCGCGGGATGGCCGCCCCGTTGACCGACGCCCAGGTGGTGGAGCTGCGCGAGTCCTACGCGGCGGGCGCGCGTCAGGTCGATCTCGCCGCTCGCTTCGGGATCTCGCAGACCGCGGTCTCGGCGATCGTGTCGGGTCGCACCCGCGCGGCGGCGGGCGGGCCGGTCAAGGAGTCGGCTCCCCGCGCGCGCCGTGCTCGGAGCGGGTCCGCGCCGGGACCGGGCCCGGCCGGGGCATCGTCCCGCCGGACGCGCCTCACCCCCGTGCGCGTCGACGCGATCCGCGCGCGGGTCGCGGCGGGGGAGCCGCGGGCGGCCGTCGCCGAGGCCGAGGGGGTGTCGATCCACACCGTTCACTCGATCATGAGCGGTCGGCGCAGCGGGTCGGCGGGCAGCGGGTCCCTCACCGACGCGCAGGTGACCGAGCTGCGTGCGGCTGCGGAGGCCGGTGCGGGCCAGGCGGAGCTGGCGGTGCGGTTCGGCATCTCGCAGCAGGCGGTGAGCGCGATCCTCCGCGGCCTCTCCCACCGGGACGGTCAGTACTGATCCACGGCCCGGCTCGTGCCGCAACCGCCCTGCGCCTGTCGGGACACTCAGTCCTCCGAATCTGCTGAATCGCGGGCTCTCGGGACACTCAGTCCTCATCCGGCCCATCGAAGAGGACTGACTGTCCCGGGAACGCGAGATCCGGCTCGAGATGAGGACTGGCTGTCCCGACCCCGGCGGGTGAGGGGCGGGCGGAGGGTGAGGGGTTGCGCCGCACCCCGCCCGGGTCTAACCTGCAACCAAATGGTTGTACAAACTGATCTCTCCGACGCCGAGGTGGACCGCATCTTCCACGCTCTGGCCGACGCGACGCGCCGCGACATCGTGCGCCGCACCCTCACGGTCGAGTCCTCCGTCAGCGAGCTGGCGCAGGCCTACGACATGTCCTTCGCCGCCGTGCAGAAGCACGTCGCCGTCCTGGAAGGAGCGGGCCTGGTGGTGAAGACGCCACGCGGCCGCGAACGCCTGGTCCGCGGCAACCCCGACAGGATCAGGAAGGCCCAACGCCTCCTGGATGCCTACGAGCAGCTCTGGCGCGACCGCGTCGACCGGCTCGACTCGCTCTTCGCCGAGCGGCCCGACCGCTGACCCCACCCGCACGAGACAGGTCCCCACCATGCCCATCACCTCCGTCACCAAGGACCCCGAGGCGCTCACGATGACCGTGGTCGCCGAGTTCCCCGTCCCCGTCGAGCGCCTCTGGGACGCCTACACCGACCCGCGCCAGATCGAGAGGTTCTGGGGTCCGGTCGAGTGGCCCGCGACGTTCACGCGCCACGACTGCGCCGTGGGCGGCCGCACCGACTACTACATGACCGGCCCCGACGGCGAGCGCTCCGGCGGCTACTGGACCTGGCTCGCGGTGGACCCGGGCCGGAGCTTCGAGGTCGAGGATGGCTTCGCGACCGAGGACGCGGAGAGCAACCCGGACCTGCCGTCCATGCGTATGACCTTCACGTTCGAGTCGACGCCCGCCGGCTCCCGCCTCACCACCACCACCCGCTTCCCGAGCCTCGAGGCCCTCGAGCAGCTGCTGGGCATGGGCATGGAGGAGGGCATGCGCTCCGCGATGAGCCAGATCGACGCGGTGGTCGCGGATCTCGAGTCCTTCGCCGCCGGCCGCGGCACCGAATCACAGATCCTGTCCGACACGCAGGTCCGGATCTCCCGCGTGATCCGCGGCAGCGCCGCGCAGGTCTGGCGCGCCCACCACGAGCCCGAGCTGATGAGGCGATGGCTGCTGGGACCCGAGGGATGGACGATGCCGGTGTGCGTGGTCGCCCGGAACGTGGGCGACTCCTACCGCAACGAGTGGGCGCCCGTCGCGGGCGGCGCCGCCGACGGGCAGCCCGGCTTCGGCTTCGAGGGCGAGCTGCTCGCATCCGAGCCGCCGTACCGCGAGGTCACCACCGAGCGGATGATCGGCATGCCCGGGGAGGGCAACGTCAACGAGCTCACGCTGATCCCCCGCTCCGACGGCACCACGCTCCTCAGCCTGCTCATCACATATCCGAACGCGGAGATGCGCGACATGATCCTCGGCACCGGCATGACCGACGGGATGGAGACCAGCTACGCGCGGCTCGAGGAGGAGGTGCTCGCACCGGCCTGACGCGCCACCACGACGACGGCGCCGCGCTCGTCGTCCCGCTCCAGCGCGGGGACGAGCCCGGCGCCGGCGGCCGCGGCCACCGTCAGCCTCTCCAGGGCGTCGCTCGTCTCCACGACACAGGCGCCGCCGGGGCGCAGCAGGCGGGACGATGCGGCGAACACCCCGCGCTGCAGGTCCAGGCCGTCGGGTCCGCCGTCGAGGGCGAGGACCGGCTCGTGGTCGCGAGCCTCGCGCGGCATCAGCGGGATCTGGGCGGTCGGCACGTACGGCGGACACGCCGTCACCACGTCGACGAGGCCGCGGAGGTGCGCCAGCGCATCGTCCAGGTCCGAGGCGATCGCGGTGGCGCCGAGCGGCGCGAGCAGCGCGTGCGCGAGATCGACCGCGGCCGGGTCGATGTCCGCCGCGACCACCGTCAGGTCGGGACGGGCGTACGCGACGGCGCCCCCGATCGCGCCCGCGCCGCAGCACAGGTCGACCATGGTGCCGCCCGCGGGGGCCAGTGCGAGGGCGACCTCCGCGACCAGCTCGGTCCGCCTGCGCGGCACGAACACCCCGGGGGCGACCGGCACGCGCAACCCCGCGAACAGGGCCCACCCGAGCACCAGCTCGAGCGGCTCGCCGCGCTCGCGGCGCGCCACCAGCGCGTCCCGGTCGCCGCCCGCGGCGGCGAGCAGTGCGGCCTCCTCCTCCGCGAACACGCAGCCCGCGGCGCGCAGCCGCGTCACCATCGCATCGTCCATGCGCGGCACGCTACCCGTGACGGACCGCGCCGGACAGGGCACACTGAGGGACATGGACGATGCGGTCATCGACCCGGCGCACCTGGGCCGGGTCATCCACGCCGAGGCCACCGACGTGCTGCGCTTCGAGCGCACGTATCCCGCGCCCGCCGTCGACGTGTGGGACTCCCTGGTGTCGCCCGACCGCAACGGGACCTGGGGCTTCCCGACCGGCTACGAGCCGCGCGTCGGAGGTGCCGTGTCCGCGAACGGCGCGGAGGTCGGGGAGGTCCTCGCGTGGGAGCCCGGGCGCGTGCTCGAGTACGCGTTCGACGGGCCGGGAGGCCGCTGGCACCTGTGCCTCATGCTCGACGCGGTCGACGGCGGCACGCTGCTCACCTTCGACCACCTGGCCCCGGATCCGCACGACCCCGACTACGCGGCGGGTTGGCACTGGCACCTCGACCGGCTCGCCCAGCACCTGGTGGGCGAGGATCCGGCAGCGGTCGAGTCGGACGCGCACTTCGAGGAGCTGCAGCGGCTGTACTCGCAAGCCGGCGGCTGAGTGGCGCAGGAGTGCCGCGACGGGACCGCGTCAGGCGGGCCGTCCGCGGTGCTGGCCCCGCCAGAGTGCGTGAGCGTCGCGTACGAGGGGCGCGATTGTACGGTCGATCTCGCTCGCCTCCTGCGGCCATTCTCGGCCCTCCGCTCGTAGCGCCGCGGCGGCGGCTTCGCCGTACAGGGTCTCGCGGTTCCATTCGACCTGGACCACGTCGACGACCGGCTCGGCTGACCCGCCCGTCGAGCCGAAGGTGTCGCGCAGCTGCACCGTCTCGGCGGCGCCGCGATAGGGCGCGTTGATGCTGAAGCCCGCCGCCCCGGGGAACACCTTCATGTAGGCGTCCTTGAGGGCCTCGACCGAGGGCGATGGCATCGAGGTCGGCTCCGTCCCCACGGGCTCGCCGGCGGGATCTCCGCGCGTGCCGAAGTCGACGTACCGGGGTAGCCGGTCTGTTTCTGGTTTGGCGACGTTGAGCCTGTCGTCGGCGGTGAGGGTGTAGTTGCTGGTGTCGTGGAGTCCCACGATCAGCAGGTGGCCGATCCTGGCGCGCTCAGCGGCCGATCCACGGTCATCGGGCAGCGCGGAGAGGGCCGCCCGCTTCGCCGCGATCACCCTGGTGATCATGGCCTCGACGGTGCGGTGGTAGACGTCCACGGTGCGTGCGGCCGCCTCGAAGATGACGTCGAGGAAGCCGTCGATGTCCGCCTCCACCCGAGTGATGTCGAGGAGGGGCAGGCCGGCGAACGTGACGGTCCGGATGGTGTCGACTCCTGCCAGCCGCGGGGTCTCTCCTCGCTGAGCCGCCGACCGGGTGCGGGCGATGGCCTCGACGAGCTGCTCCCGCGCGGTCGCTCGCGACGGGCGCGCGCGGTTGGGGTCGAGCACCAGCCGGTTCACCGGGTTGCGAACGTAGACGATGTGAGGGTCGAGGCTTGCCCAGTGGCGCCCGAGAGCATCCGAGGCGAAGTCGGAGAAGTCCATGCGACGGCGTTCTGACACGTCGGCTGCGAGCCACTCCTCGACCTCGGAGGGCAGGGCGACGGAGGCATGGGGATCGTGGACGACCGTGGTGACGTCCGCGAGAGGCGTCGCAGGGCTGGCGCTGATGAGCGAGGCTGGATCGATGGTCGTCTCGGGGTCCAGTCGGAGGCGGCGGTCGAGCCGCCACGGGTCGAGGTCACCCATAGAAGATGCCGCCGATGCCGAGGCCGACGAGCACGGACACGACCGCCATCACGAGCATGCCGATCGTGAACGAGTGGTAGATGACGAACCGGCTGATGCGCGTCGAACCGGTGGCGTCGAGTTCGATGGTGGCCAGCTGGGAGCCGTTGATCGGGAAGGTGTAGAGGCCGATCACCGCCATCCACATGGCGGTCAGCTGCCACGGTTCGAGGCCCAACGTGATGCCGATCGGGATGATCGCGATGGTCGCCGATGACTGGCTGGTGGTCAGAGCAGCGACGATGAACAGAGCGACGGCGATGAATATCGGTGCGTTGTCGGCGATCCCGCCGAGTCCCTCCACGATGGAGTCCTCGTTCGCGGCGATGAAGGTGTTCGCGAGCCACGACACTCCCCACAGCGCGATGATCGCGCTCATGCCCGAGCGGAAGACCTGCGCGCGCGGAACATCCGCGGATCGTGTCCTGCACCACAGGAGGATGACCAGCGCGACGATCAGCATGATGATCTGGATCATGGTGGTCATCGCCAACGGCTCAGGCCCGTCGGCGCCGGGAATGACGGGCCGCAGGCCCTCGAAGATGCCGAAGGCCAGGATCAGGAGGATCCCGGTGCCGAAGATCCAGGTCGATCGCTTCGCCGATGCGCTGGCGACGCCTATGTCGACCGGTTCGGGTGCCGTCACCTCGCCAGCCGCGAGTCGTGCCTGGTACACCGGGTCGCGGTCGAGAGGCTTGCCGATCTTGTTCTGGACGAAGGCGGCTGCGCCGATCGCGATCGCCGTCGAGGGCAGCACGATCGACAGGATGTTCGTGATCTCGAAGCCCAGGGGAGCCATCAGCCCGACCATGATCGCCATGGCCGAGGAGACGGGGCTCGACGTGATGCCCATCTGGGACGCGGTCGGCGCGATAGCCATGGGCCGCTCCGGGCGCACCTTGTTGCCGTACGCGACCTCGTAGATCACCGGGAGGATCGAGTAGTAGACGAAGCCGGTGCCCGCTCCGGTGGCGAACAGCCACGCGACGTACGGGGCGATGAACGTCACCTGGTTCGGGTGGGCGCGTATGACGCGCTGCGCGATGCCGACCAGGTAGTCGATCCCGCCCGCGGCCTGCATCGCGCCGGCCGCGGTGACGACGGCGAAGATCACGAAGATTGCCGACGTCGGCACCGACCCAGGAGGCAACCCGAACACCCACACGAGCACCAGGACGCCGGCAGCGCCCCACAGGCCGACGGTCAGGCCTTTGGTGCGCACGCCGAGCGCGATCGCCGCTAGCACCGTCAGAGCCTGAAGCGCCACATCCACGGTTGCCCCCTGGAACCTACGAGCTGCCTGGTATCCGCTCTAGATCACGCTAGCACCCGAGTCGGGCGACGAGACAGGGGCACCGCTAGGGTCGATCCATGAGCGATTACCAGGTGCTGGAGATGGGCGGGCTCGACGAGTGGCGGGGCCACCACGGTGGCTTCCAGCCGCACACGCTGCGCGACGGGCGCCGGGTGGTCGACCACGAGCTGGCCATGCAGTACATCGGGATGACCGCCAACGCGTTCGTCCCCGGCGAGGAGGCCGGCTACTGGCACACCCACCGCGACATCGAGGAGATGTACGTCTTCCTCGCCGGCCGCGGACAGATGGGCCTGGACGATGAGGTGGTCGACGTGGGCCCCGGCACGGTGGTGCGGGTGGGCCAGGGGGTGTGGCGCACGTGGCGCTGCGTGCCCGACAGCCCGGGGCCGATGCGCTGGTTCTGCATCCGCGCGGGCGGCGGCGAGCTTCCGCACCTGCCCGACGATGCGACGCGCGACGAGGCCCGCCCCTCGCCGTGGTGACGAGGAGCGGGCCGGTCGGTCCGTGTCAGGCGGGGATGAGCGCCGGGGCCTCGGCGGGTGCGCCCGCCGCATCGTCGCGTGCCGCGACCGTCGGCTGGTCCGATCGCCTCGGCAGCAGGGTCGCCACCATGACCGTCACGGCGAGGATCGCGGCGCCGACCAGGACGGCGGTCTGCGCCGCGTCGGTGTAGCCGGTCGGGGTGAGCTCGCCGCCCGCGCCGGTGAACACGGCGGTGAGGATGGCGATGCCGAGCGCCACGCCGATCTCCCGCAGGGTGGCGTTGGTGCCCGACGCCTTCGCCTGGTCGGCCTCGCTCATGTGGGCCAGCACGGCGGTGGCGAGCGGGGCGAACACCAGCCCCATCCCGACGCCGCACAGCACGAACCCGGGCACCAGCGCGCCGTAGGCGACCGACGGGTCGAGCACCAGGCCGATCCACGCCAGGCCGACCGCCTGGGACGAGACGCCCGCGGTGACCAGCGCGCGGGTGCCGACGCGGGGGGCGATGAGGCCCGTGAGCGGGGCGACCACCAGCGGTGCCATGGTCCACGGCATCGTCATCACCCCGGCCTCCAGCGGGCTCTTGCCCTGCACCACCTGGAGGAACTGGATGAGGATGAAGACGGCCCCGAGGATGCCGATGGAGAACATCACGCCGACGACGTTCGCGACGGAGAAGGACCGGTCGCGGAACAGGCGCATCGGCAGCAGCGCATCGTCCCGTCGCCTCTCCCAGGCGACGAAGCCGGCGAGGAGGACGGAGCCGCCGACCAGGCCGGCGAGCACCTGGCCGCTGGTCCAGCCCGCCTCGTTGCCGCGGATGATGCCGAAGACCACGCCGAACACGCCGGCCATGCCGAGCCCGAGGCCCACGATGTCGAGCGGCGCCCGGGCGCCCCTGCTCTCGGTCAGGTAGGCGCGGATGAGCATCAGCGCGAGGATGCCGACAGGGACGTTCAGCCAGAACATCGCGTGCCAGCTCATCCCCTCGACGACCGCGCCGCCGACCAGCGGGCCCACGGCGACGCCCAGGCCGGCCACGCCGCCCCAGATGCCGATCGCCATGGGGCGCATCCGCTCGGACACGTTGGACGCGAGGATCGCGAGCGAGAGCGGCATGAGCGCCGCGCCGCCGATGCCCTGGAGCACCCGGGCGGCGATGAGCGCCTCGGCCGTCGGGGCGAGCGCGCAGAGGATCGAGGCGAACGTGAACAGCGCGATGCCGCCGGAGAAGACGCGGCGACGGCCGTAGCGGTCGCCGAGCGCGACCGCCATGAGGATCATGCTCGCGAAGGCGAGCGAGTACCCGTTGACGAACCACTGGAGCTGCTCGAGCGTCGCCTCCAGGTCGGTGGCGAGCACGGGCAGCGCGTTGGTCACCACGAGGTTGTCGAGGCTGGCCATGAAGGCCGGGACCGAGGCCGCCAGGATCACGAGCCCGACGGGCGCGCGGCGTGCGGTGGTGGACATGTTCCCCTCCCAGGGTCGGCGCGTACTCCCGCGCTTCGGTGAAGTAATCAATTGATTACCTCTTGGTGGCACAGTAAGTTATCGCTTGATAACATGTCAACATGGGAGCGACAGAAGGCCGTCTGAGCAGCGAGGACAGGCGCGAGCAGATCCTCGCCGCCGCCACGGCGGTGTTCGGGGAGCGCGGCTACGCCGGCGGGACCACCGACGCGATCGCGCGCGAGGCGGGCATCTCGCAGGCCTACGTGGTGCGCATGTTCGGATCGAAGGAGCAGCTGTTCCTCGAGGTCGCCCGCCGCGCCGTGGGGCGCCTCGAGGCCGAGTTCCGCGCGGTCATCTCGCAGTTCTCGGGCGAGGAGACGATGCTCGAGCGCCAGTCCGCGCTCGGGCGGGCGTACGGCGAGCTGGTCGCCGACCGCGGGATCCTGCTGTCGCTGCTGCACCTGTTCGGCCTCGGCCACGACCCGGTGTTCGGGCCCGAGGCGCGGGACTCCTTCCTCGGGGTCTACCGCCTGGTGCGCGAGGAGGCCGGCTTCTCACCCGAGGACGCCACCGACTTCTTCGCCCGCGGGATGCTCAACACCATCCTTCTCGCGATGCGCATGCCGGACCGCAAGGAGGACCCGATGGCCTTCGAGCTGCTCAGCACGAGCATGGGTCCCCAATGCGAGGCGATCCTCGCGCTGTACGAGGACGCACCGGCCCGCGCGTGAGCTGCGCCCGCGCGGATCGTCCTCCCGGCAGTTCTCCTGTGAGGAGATGAGGGTACGAATCGGCGCGATTCGTACCCTCATCTCCTCACAGGGCCCGGGTCAGGCGGGCCGCGAGCACCTGCACAAGCCGATCGCGGCACCAGTCGGGCCTCCGGACCAGGTCGTCCCATCCGAATCGGACGGTGAGGTAGCCCGCCGCGGCAAGGTCGGTGGACCGCTCGCGGTCACGCTGCTGCGCCGCGCGCGACGAGTGATAGCGATGCCCGTCGAGCTCGACCACCAGCCGCGCCGCGCGGTGGAGCATGTCGGCCTGCACCCGCCGGCCGCGGAGGCACAGCTCTGCTTGCCACTCGAAGGCGGCGAAGCGCGGGTCGGCGAACGTCTCGTAGCGGGCTCGCACCTCGAGCGGCGTGGTGGCTCCCGCCTCGAACCATCCCAGGACGCGCTGGAGCTCGTGGCGCGCAGGCACGCGTGGCGTGCGCGCAAGCTCTCTCCGCACCTGCTGCCAGGTGCAGATCCGGGACCACAAGGCCTGGTAGAGCACCTCTCGGCGGCCCGATGGTGGGGCGGTGCTCCACGCATCGATGACCGCGCGCTCAGTGGTGACCGTGGTGACGCCTCGCGCGCTCATCGTGACCCGGCCCAGCGCCCCCTGTCGGAGTCGCACCCATGCCGGAACCCGGTGGTGCTGTCCCGACAGCACCGCGTAGTCCGCAACAGGCGGATTCGGTAGCGGTACCGCATGCAGGTGGAGTGCCAGCGCCCCGGTCACGGCGCCCCCGGGCTGCCACAGGTTGAGGGCCTCGCCGCGCACCACGGGGTCGTCGCGGTGGGTCGCCGCGCAGTACACACCGGGGAGGATGCGTGTGACTACCCCGCTCATGACGCCGTTCTCGAGTCGGCGCCGTGACCACGCGCGCACCAGCTCTGCGCGGGTGAAGGCGTGAGCGTGAGCGACGAGGAACTCGTCGAGCCGGCCGGTGGGCGCAGGCACGCCGGGAAGGAGGCGCATCCCACCATGAGACCGTCCCGAGCGAGATCACCGGCGGTGGCAACTGCATCTGTGGACAGCTGTGCTCCCTGTGAGGAGTTGAGGGTACGAATGTGCACGATTCGTACCCTCAACTCCTCACAGGGGCAGAGGAGGTGGGAGCCGCGGTCAGTCGGAGGCCGGGGCGGCCTCGATCTCGGAGGTCCGCACCGGCGGCTCGTAGGTGCCGAGCGGCATCCGGATGGTCACCGTGGTGCCCTCGCCCTCGACCGACTCCACCGCGAGGGTGCCGCCGTGGGCGTCCACGATCGCCGAGGTGATCGCGAGCCCCAGGCCGGAGCCACCGGTCGAGCGGGCGCGGGAGCCGTCGCCGCGCACGAAGCGCTCGGTCGCGCGGGCGGCCATCTCCGGCGTCATGCCCGGGCCGTCGTCGATGACCTGCACCACGCCGTCGTCGCCGTCGACCCGCACCCGCACCGTGATCGCCGAGCCGCCATGGACGGCGGCGTTGGTGACCAGGTTGATCACGGCCTGCCGCAACTTGTCCGCGTCGCCCACCACGGGCACCGCGACCGGGGCGTCGACGGTGAACGAGACGCCCTCGCGTGCGGCCCGGGCGTCGCCCACGACCTCGGCGCCGAGCGTCGCGAGGTCGACCGTGACGAGCATCAGCTGGGGCTCGGCGTCGAAGCGTGCGAGCTCGAGCATGTCCTCGACCAGGCGTCGCATCCGCGAGGCCTCCGCCTCCGTGCGACCCCAGGCGTCCGCGACGTCCTCGTCCTGGCGCAGCGCGCCGCGGCGGTACAGCTCGGCGTACCCGAGCACGGTGGTCAGCGGCGTCCGCAGCTCGTGGGAGGCGTCGGCCACGAACTCCCGCAGCCGCGCCTCGGACCGCTCGCGCTCGTCGAGCGCGTCGGTGAGGGTGCCGATCATGGTGTTGAGCGACTGCGCGAGCTCCGCGCTCTCCGACCCGTGGCCCACGCCCTCGAGGCGCACGTCGAGGTCACCGTCCGCGATCCTCGCGCTCGCGTCGACCATCCGGCGCATGGGAGAGATGCCGAGCCGGATGACCCACCAGCCGACCACGCTGAGCCCGATGAGCGTCGCCCCGATGCTGATGGCCTCGATCACGATCAGCTGCTGCGTGGTCGACTCGACGGAGTCGAGGGGCAGCGCGGTGAGGTCGGTGCCGAGGGCGGACACGCGCGCGTAGACGCGCCACTCGCCCTCGCCGTCGGACGACGGCACCGTGAAGTACGCGTCCCCGGTCTCGGGGAGGTCGTCGAGGGTCAGCACGGGCGAGGCGTCGGTGCTGCCGATCGTGTTGGGTGCGACGATCCCGCCGAGCTCGCCGGAGGAGAGCAGGAAGGCGCGCCAGGCGTCGGAGGGGCGCGCGTACTCGCGCCGGAGGTCGTTCGGGTCGACCAGCTCCGGGTCCTGATCGCTCTCCCGCAGCGGGATGGCGAACGAGTCGAGCCGCTCGTCTAGCTGGACCACCAGGTGCGAATGGGTGACCGCCGTCACGGCGATCGCGGCGGCGACCGCGACGGCGGCGATCGAGCCCAGGCCGATCAGGACGCGGGCCCGCAGGGACAGGCTGCCGCGACGGGTCACGGCAGCCTCAGCGTGTACCCCACACCGCGGATGGTCTGGATGAGCTTGGGGTCGTTCGCGTCGACCTTGCGTCGCACGTACCCGATGTACGTCTCCACCACGCCCGGGTCGTCGTCGCGCGAGTAGCCCCACACGTTCTCGAGCAGCTGGCCGCGGGACAGGACACGGCCCGTGTTCTGCATGAGGTACTTGAGCAGGTTGTACTCGGTCGGGGAGAGCTGGATGTCGACGCCGGCGCGGGTGACGCGGTGCGCGACGTCGTCGAGCTCCAGGTCGTCCACCCGGTAGACGTCGGCGGCGGACGGCTCGCGGTCGACACGACGGGACACGGCCTCCACCCGGGCGACCAGCTCGTCCAGGTTGAACGGCTTCTGGAGGTAGTCGTCCGCGCCGATCGTGAGGCCCTCGACCTTGTCCTTCGAGCTGTCGCGCGCGGTGAGGAAGATGATCGGGGTCCGGTCGCCGGACTCGCGCAGGCGACGGCACACGGCGAAGCCGTCGAGGCCGGGCATCATCACATCGAGGATGATCAGGTCGGGGCGGGTCTCGCGCGCAGCCTTGAGCCCCTCCTGGCCGTCGGCGGCCTGGGAGACGTCGTAGCCCTCGTAGCGGAGGGCGGCGCAGAGCATGGTGCGGAGGTTGTCCTCGTCATCGACCACGAGGATGCGGCGTTCAGGCATGCATCGATTATGTCGCGGGACTCTCAGGATTGGCTGGGAGCGCGCTGGGGGAGCGCCCGGAGCACACTCCCGGTCGATTCTCCCGGCCGTCCCAGCGTTCTCCCAGGCGCCGTCGGTTGACTACCGGTGAACGTCGGCTCCCGACCCGAACCCCGGGAGCCTCACCCGAGAGGAAGCCATGCCCGTCTACGCCTTCATCGCCGCTGACCTGATCGCCATCGCCGTGATGGTCTTCGGCCTGTACTTCCCGCGGCACCGCCGCCGCGACATGATCGTCGCGTTCCTGTCCATCAACGTGGGCGTCATGGGCGTCACGTACGCGATGACCAACGCGGACATCTCGCTCGGATTCGGACTCGGCATCTTCGCGGTGCTCTCCATCATCCGCCTCCGCTCGACCGAGATGGACCACGCGGAGATCGCGTACTACTTCACGGCGATCGCGCTGGGCCTCCTCGGAGGGTTCCCGGCGATCAGCCCCACCATCAGCTTCACGCTCATGGCCGTCCTGCTCGCCGTGATCGCCGTCGGCGACCACCCCGCCCTGTTCCGACGCACCCGCCAGCAGCTCATGATGCTCGACCAGGCCTTCACCGACGAGGGGGAGCTCACGCAGCACCTCGCCGTCACGCTCGGCGCCGACATCCAGCGCATCAACGTCCGCAAGGTCGACCTGGTCAACGAGTCCACCCTGGTGGACGTCCGCTACACCCTCCTGGCGGCCGCGGACCCTACGCCGCTCGACGACCGCTTCGCCGCGGTCGTCACCGCCCCTGAGGTCGAGGTCCGTCGATGACCAGGGGCTGGACCTCGCGGCTCGGCACCCTGCCGGCCGTGAGCCTCGAGCAGATCGACTCCGAGGCGGGCCTGCAGACCCGCGTGGACCGCAAGTACATCGTCGACCCCGAGACCTGGTCGCAGGTGCTCGGCAGCCTCGACGGGGTCCGCGTCCTCGAGATCGACGGCGCCCGGATCTTCCGCTACTCGTCGGTCTACTACGACACCCCGGAGCTGCACTCGTACACCGCGGCCGCCCGCAAGCGGCCGTCCCGCTACAAGGTCCGCACCCGCGAGTACCTGGACACGGGCTCCCGCGCGATCGAGGTCAAGCTCCGGTCGGGCAAGGGCGAGACGGTCAAGCACCGCGCGTGGCTGCAGGACGATGCGGTGGCCGAGGGGCCGCTCGCGGGCGAGGCGCGCGCGTTCGTCGCCTCGTTCCCCTCCGTGGCGTCGGCGGTCGATCATCTCGAGCCAGTGCTGCGCACGTCGTACGAGCGGGCCACGCTGCTCACCCCGGACGGCCGCATCACGATCGATCGCGCCGTCACCGGAACCGCGGTCGACGGCCAGGCCGTCGACTTCGGCGACCGGCTGATCGTCGAGACCAAGTCCGCCCTGCGGGCCGGCGCGGTCGACCGGGCGCTGTGGGCGCGCGGCATCCGCCCGAGCCGCGTCTCCAAGTACTGCACCACCCTCGCGGCGCTGCGCCCCGAGCTGCCCGCCAACCGGTGGGCCCGCACGCTCCGCCGCCACCTCCCGACTCTCGACCCGGCGATCGCCGCCGGCAGCTGAAAGGCATCCCCCATGCGCAAGCCCACCATGATCTTCGCCGGCCTCACCGTCGCCGGTGCGCTGGCCCTCGCGGGCTGCAGCACCACCGCCGACACCTCGACCGGCACCTCCGACACGACCACCACGACCACGGAGACCACGTCGACCACCCTGTCCGCGACCGACGTCACCGAGCGCACCTACGAGCAGCTCGGGGTCAAGGACGTCGAGATCCCGTTCGACGAGGCCTCCGCGATCGACATCACCCTGTCCGACTCGGGCTCGACCGGCGGCGACGGCGTGACGGTCGACGGATCCACCGTCACCATCACCGAGGGCGGCACGTACCGCCTCACCGGCACCCTGTCCGCCGGGCAGGTGATCGTCGACACCGACGACGAGGACGTGAACATCATCCTCGACGGCGTCTCCATCACCTCCGACGACACCGCGGCGCTCGACATCGAGAACGCCGACGAGGTGGTCGTCTGGCTCGCAGAGGGCTCCACGAACTCCCTGGCCGACGCCGCCGACGCGACCGCCTCCACCGACGACTCCGAGACCGACGTGCCGAACGCCACGCTGTACTCGACCGCCGACCTGTGGATCGCCGGCACCGGCTCGCTCGACGTCACCGCCGTCGCCAACGACGGCATCGCGTCCAAGGACGGCCTCGTGATCGAGGACGGCACCATCACGGTGACCGCGGCGGACGACGGCATCCGCGGCAAGGACTACCTGGTCATCGAGGGCGGCGACATCACGGTCGACGCCGACGGCGACGGGCTCAAGGTCACCAACGAGGACGTGGTCGACGACAACGGCGACGCCGTGGGCGTCCTGTGGATGTCCGGCGGCACCGTCGACATCACGTCGGGGTCCGACGGCATCGACGTGGTCTACCAGGCGACCATCGCGGGCGGCGAGCTCACCATCGCCGCCGGCGACGACGGCATCCACTCCGACGGGATCCTCGCGATCTCCGACGGCACGGTCGACGTGACCACCTCCTACGAGGGCCTCGAGGGTATGCAGATCCTGCTGTCCGGCGGCACCGGCACCATCGTCTCGAGCGACGACGGCTTCAACGCGACCGACGGCTCCGGCTCGAGCGGCACCGAGATGGGCGGCGGTCAGATGCCCGGTGGCGGCACGCGTCCCGGCCGCGACTCCTCCTCGACCGACACCTCGAGCACCTCCTCGACCACCACCGGCGACTCCACGGCGGTCACCACCGCGGCCTACACGACCACGTCGACCACCACCGACGGCGCCACCGACGCGACCACCGTCGCGGGCGGCATGGGCGAGACCGCGTCCGAGGGCGTCTACCTCGAGATCAGCGGCGGCACCTGGGTGATCGACGCCGAGGGCGACGGCCTCGACTCGAACGGCACCGCGGTCATGACCGGTGGCACGGTCGTGGTCAACGGCCCGGCGAGCAGCGGCAACGGCGCGCTCGACGTCAACGGCTCGTTCACGGTCTCCGGCGGCACGCTGGCCGCCTCGGGGTCGAGCGGCATGCTGGTCGCGCCCACCTCCGACGGTCAAGGCGTGCTCACCATCGCGTTCTCGTCGCAGGTCGCCGCCGGCACCGTGCTCACGGTGACCGACACCGACGGGAACGTCATCGCCTCCTTCACGTCGGAGAAGACCGCCCAGTCGCTGGTGCTGTCCTCTCCCGAGATCGTGAGCGGCGAGACCTACACGGTGACCGCCGACGCGACCGTCACGGGCACCTCCGTCGGCGGCCTCGTGGTCGACGGAACGGCGACCGGCGGCACCGAGCTCGGCGACCTCACCGCCGACTGACGCGCCCCGGGCGCGACCTCAGCCCGACGCCCCCTCCCGCCGGACCGCGGGAGGGGGCGTTCGTGCGCGCGGCGGTCCCGCATCGTCCCGCTCCCCGGCAACTCCCCTCCGGCTCTCAGCGCCCTCCCAGGGACGCGGCGTTGTATAGGAGTCGAGGCCCCCACCCCCTCGGGGGACCTCACCAGACGGAAGGAGCAGCCATGCTGGTCGCGGCCCGTCCCCGGATCCCCGGGGCGTTCTCCGCCTCCTTGAACGCCGCGGCCGCGGCGGACCTGGCCTCGCTCGACTGCTCCGTCCTCCCGGGAAGGTTGGTCCCGGGGGGACATCCGTCGCTGTCTCACGCGGTCGTCGGCCCTGCCACCGACGACCGTCACCGCATCGCGGTGCGGCGCTAGCCGCACCGCCTCCTTCCAGGACACGAGGCCCCCGGGGACTGCCACCCCGGGGGCCTCGAGCCGTGTCCGGGCCCGGGGCTCAGGCGAGCGAGCCTCCCGTCAGCAGCTCGGCGAAGGCCGCCGCGGCGGGCGCGGGCTCCGCCGGCATCGCGACGAAGATGTCGCGGTAGGTGGGCGGCTGGGTCGGGATCGCGACGATGCCGGGGATGGCCGGGCTGGCGTCGAGCGCCATGCGGGGGAGGAGTGCGACGCCGAGCTCCTCCGCGATCAGTCGCTGCGCCGCCACGTAGTCCTCTGTCAGGAACGCGATGTTGGGCGCGAACCCGGCGTCGGCGGCGTGCGCGACCAGGTGGGTACGGCAGCGGACGCAGCCCGAGATCCAGCGCTCGTCCGCGAGGCTGCCCAGGTCGATGCGGTCCCGCCCGGCGAGCGGGTGGGAGGCCGGCAGGATCGCGAGGTACTCGTCGCGCTCGAGCTCGACCAGCGGCAGGTCCTCCGGGGCCGGGGTCGCGGAGTCCGAGAAGCTGATGGCCAGGTCGGCCTCTCCGGCCCGCAGCATGGCCAGCGCATCGTCCGTCTCCTTCTCCTCGAACCCCACCTCGACGCCGGGGTAGGTGCGCGCGAACATCGCGAGGGGCCGGGGCAGCACGGTCGCCGCGAACGACGTGAAGGTGGCGATACGCAACCGCCCCACCTGGAGCCCCGAGTGGCGGTGGAGGCAGCGCTCGGCGTCCTCGAGGCTCGCCGCGATCGAGTCGGCGTGCCGCAGCAGGGCCTCCCCGGTCGGGGTGAGCCGGGTGACGCGGCCGGACCTCATGGTGAGCGGCACGCCGGCGCGACGCTCGAGCGCCCGGAGGTGGTGGGCGACGGTGGGCTCGGAGAGGGTGAGCGCGCGGGCGGCGGCGGCCTTCGAGCCGTGGCGCGCGACCTCGCGCAGGATGAGGAGACGCTCGACATCGATCATGAGACCATCATCTCATCGAGGTCTGGGTGCCGACAGCGGCATCTTGTCTGGTTCACCGGCGCGCCTGACCATGGATCCATGCTGGAGATCGCGCCCCTGTTCCCCCGAGTCCCGGGCTACCTCGACACCGCCACGTACGGGCTGCCGGCGCACGCCACCATCCGTGCGCTGCACGAGGCCACCGACGCGTGGGCGGTCGGCGCGCTCGACCCCGTGGCGCTCGACGCCGCGGTCGACCGCATGCGCGCGGCCTACGCGAGCCTGGTGGGGGCCGAGGCGGCCGACGTCACCCTCGCCGGGTCGACCTCGCAGGTGGTCGGGATGGTGGCCGCCTCGCTGCCCGACGGCGCCCGGGTGCTGGTCGCGCGCGGCGACTTCGCCTCCGTTCGCATGCCCTTCGAGGCCGACCCCCGGCTCCGCGTGATCGAGGTGCCGCTCGCACGGCTGGTCGACGAGGTGCGCCCGGGGGTCGACCTGGTCGCCGTGAGCGCGGTCCAGTCCGCGGACGGCACGGTCGTGGATCTTGGCGCGCTCGCGCTCGCCGCCCGCGTCGCCGGCGCGCGCACCCTGGTCGACGCGAGCCACGCCGCCGGATGGATGGACATCCGGGCGCGCGAGTTCGACGTGGTGGTCGCCAGCGCCTACAAGTGGCTCGGGGCGCCGCGCGGGATCGCGTTGGCGGCCGTGCACCCGGCCGCGACCTGGATCCGCCCCGTCGTGGCGAGCTGGTACGGGGCGGACGTGCCGTGGGACGCGCTGTACGGGTCGGCGGCCGACCTGAGCGCCGGGGCGCGGCGCCTCGACACCTCGCCCGCGTGGCAGACGGCGGAGGCAGGCGCGGTGGCGCTCGAGATCCTGGCCGCCCAGGGCGCGCCGGCGATCCGCGAGCACGCCGTGGGCCTCGCGAACCTGTTCCGCGCGGAGGCGGGCCTCGCGCCCGGGGCGTCGCCGATCGTCGCGGTCGACCTGCCGCGCGCCGACGCGCTGGCCGCGGCCGGCATCCGGGCCGCGACCCGCAACGGGCGCGCCCGCCTGGCGTTCTGGGTGCACAGCACCGAGGACGATGCGCTCAACGCGGCCCGCGCGATCCGCGCCGGGGTGCCGGCCGGGGTCTGAGGGGCGCGACGCATCGTCCCGGCCCTCACCCGGCACCGCCCTCGCCCTCGAAATGGACGATCGGTGCCCGAAACGAGCCGGAATCGAGCCCCCCGCGTCCATCTCGCGGGTGTTGGTGGGGGTGGCGAGATCAGCCCGCGAGCTGCTGGCCCAGCTCCTTCGACCGGTGCACGGCGGCGTTCATGCCGGCCGAGATCACGCCCTGGAGACCCGCGTTCTCCATGGCGGCGAGCGCGGCGAGCGTGGTGCCGCCCGGCGAGCTCACGCGACGCCGGAGCTCGCCCGGGGTCTCCCCGGACTCCGCGAGCAGGCGGGCCGCGCCGATGAACGTCTGCTGCGCGAGCAGGGTCGCCGTCTCACGCTCGAGGCCCTGCATCACGCCGGCCTCCACGACGGCCTCGACCACCGCGTAGAAGTAGGCCGGCGAGGACCCGGCGGTGGCGCCGACCGCATCGATCAGCTCCTCGTCGACCCGCACGACCACACCGGTGGACCGCAGCATGGTCTCGGCGAGCAGCAGGTGCTGCTCGGTCGCGTGCGCGCCCGCGGAGATCGAGGTCGCGCCGGCGCCGACGAGCGCGGGCGTGTTCGGCATGGCGCGCACCACCGCGGTGCCGGCGGGCAGCCGTGACTCGTAGAACGAGGACGGCAGCGCGGCCGCGACGGTGAACACGAGCGCGCCGGGCGCGACCGCGTCGCCCACGGCGTCGAGCAGGTCGCCCATCTGCTGCGGCTTGACGGCGAGGATCACGAGTCCGGCCCCCGCGAGCGCGGCGCGCGGGTCGGCCTCGGCGGTGATCTGGTACTCGGCGGCGAGAGCGGCGCTGCGCTCCGCGGTGCGGTTGACCACGGTGATCGACTCGCCGGGCCATCCGGCGACGCGCAGCGCGGCGATCATGGTGCCGCCCATCACGCCGCCGCCGATCACGGCGACGCGGGGCAGGTCGGACGGGGACAGGGCTTCGGTGCTCATGCCCTCCAACCTATCGCGGGAGGGATCGCCGGTTCAGGTCGGGGAGGCGCTCACTCGGTGCGGCGGCGGAGCGTCAGGACGCCGAGCAGCAGCGAGCCGACGATGAAGGCGAGCAGGATCCCGACCTCGGGCCAGATGTCGCCGGTGTCGCCCGCGACCAGGTCGTTGATCGCGTCGATCGAGTAGCTCATCGGCAGCGCGTTCGAGATGATCTCGAGAGCCCGCGGCATCGCCTCGCGCGGCATGAAGAGCCCCGCGATGAGCAGCTGCGGCAGGATCACGGCGGGCATCATCTGCACCGCTTGGAACTCGGTGCGCGCGAGCGACGAGGCGGCGAGCCCCAGCGCCGTGCCGAGCAGCGCGTCGAGGACGATCACGAGCACCAGCGCGGGCGTCGATCCCTGGATGTCGAGCTGGAGCGCGTACACGCTGAACAGGACCAGCAGGGTCCCCTGGATCACGGCGACGATGCCGAAGGCCACCGCGTAGCCCATCACCACGTCGCCTCGGCGCAGCGGCGAGGCCATGAGCCGCTCCATGGTCCCGGAGGTGCGCTCGCGCAGGGTCGACACCGACGTGATGATGAACATCAGGATCATGGGGAAGAGGCCCATGATCTTCGCGCCCAGCGGGTCGAACAGAGGCTGGCCGGTGGCGGGATCCGGGGTGTCGCCGAACATCCACCACAGCAGGGTGAGCAGGATGATCGGCACGAACATGAGCAGCCCGATGGTGCGCTTGTCGCGCCGGAACTGCTGGAGGATGCGCCTCGCGGTGGTCGCGGTGAGCCGGGGGTTCATGCCGCGCTCCTTCCCGCGAGCGTGAGGAACGCCCGCTCGGCGTCCTCGGCCCCGGTCTCGGCGAGGATCTCCGCGAGCGTGCCGTCGGCGAGCACGCGGCCGTCGCGGATGAAGACCAGCCGGTCGCACCGGACGGCCTCGTCCATCACGTGGCTCGAGACGACGATGGTGGTGCCGGCCTCCGCGAAGCGCCGGAACAGCGCCCACAGGTCGTTGCGGATCGCGGGGTCGAGGCCCACCGTCGGCTCGTCGAGGATCAGCACCTCGGGGTGCCCGACCAGGGCGGCCGCGAGCGATGCCCGGGTGAGCTGCCCGCCCGAGAGGGTGCCGGCCAGCTGGTCGGTCTGGTCCGCGAGGCCGACCGCGTTGATGGTGTGGGGCACCGTGTCCGCGGCCGCTCCCACCAGCGACGCGAAGTACGCCACGTTCTCGCGTACCGTGAGGTCGAGGTAGATGGAGGGCGCCTGGGTCACGTATCCCACCCGCGCGCGGATCGGGGGCGACCCGGCCTCGTGGCCGAGCACCGTGACCGTGCCTCCGGCGATGATCTGCGCGCCGACGATGGCCCGGATCAGCGTGGACTTCCCGGCGCCCGAGGGGCCGAGGAGCCCCACGACGGCGCCGCGCGGCACGGCGAGGGAGAGGTCGGGGAGGATCTCCTTGCCGCCGCGGACCACGCGGAGGCTGGACACGTCGATGGCGGGAGGTTCCGCCGGTGAATTCTCCATGTGATGAATACTCCTCTCCGTCGAGGACCGTGTCAATCGCTGAGGTCGAGGTCCCCGTCCAGGTAGCGCTGGAAGGTGGGGCCGTAGATCGCCGCGAGCCGCTCGACGGGGGCGTCGGCGAGGCTGGGCACGCGCAGCACGTAGCGGCCCATGGCGAGGCCGGCGATCTGGGTGGCGCACGCCGCGGCCCGATCCTCCGCGTGGTCGGGTCGCACCATCCGCAGCAGCACGTCGCGCATCATGACCTGGGCGAACGCGGCGCCCACATCGTCGACGGCCGCGATGGAGGCGAGGATCGCTCGCAGCCGGGCGCCGATCACCGGGTCGTCCCAGAGCGAGAGCGCGAGGCGGATGAACGCCTCGCCGCGCTGCTCCGCCGGGGTCGCGAGCAGCGCGGTCACCGCCGCATCGTCCGCCCTCAGCGGGCGCATGGCCTCGACGAACAGCTCCGACTTCGACCCGAAGTAGTGCCGGACCAGCGCCGGGTCGACTCCTGCCTGGCGCGCGATCCCCCGGAGCGACGCGGCGCCGTAGCCCTGGGTGGCGAAGGCCTCGGCCGCGGCCGCGAGGATGTCTCCGCGGGTGTCCGCGTCGCCGCCCCGTGGCCCCCGCTGGCGGGGGCGCTCCGCGGCGGTGCTGCCGGTCACAGCCCGAGCGCCTCGACTAGGCCGTCGACGGTCCCCGCGGCTCCGACCGCCTCGAAGTACGCCGACCCGTGGGTCCACATCACCCGCGTGTCCTCCTCGTCGGAGAGCTCGGCGCGCTCGCCCACGACCTGGCCGCCGGCGGTCGCGTCGGTCAGCTCGGCGTCGCTCCCCGCCGCGGCGACCAGGGCCAGGTGCGCATCGTCCTCGGTGTAGAGCTGCCGGGCCTCCACCGTCACCTCCTCGGTGCCGTCGGAGTAGGTCAGGGTGTGCCACTCGGCGACCCTTCCCGGCAGCGCCTCGTCCGACGCCGCAGCGTGGGTGTCGACCGCCGTCAGGGCCCACGTGCCGGCCACCAGCGGCATCGCGGCGAGGAACGGCGTCGGCTCCTCGAGCTCGATGGGCTCCACGACGGCGCCCGCCGGGGCGCTCATCACCCGTTGCGCCGGGATGTCGATGGCTGCCGGGTGCAGGGCGGGCCAGAGGATCGCGAGGGTGATCGCCGCGATGGTGAGGAGGCCGATGAGCACCAGGGGCCAGGCGCGCCCGGGCCGGCGCTCCGCGAGGTCGACGGCGGGCGGAGGCGCGGGGGTGTCGGGCGGGGAGCCGGGGCCCTCCGTACCGTCCTCGGACGCGGCGACGCGGGGCCGGTACAGCGGTGTGTCCGCATCCAGGTGGTGTCGGCGGAGGTCCGCGGCCGACGCGATCGCGGGCTCGGGCGTCGACACGCGAGGCTCGTCCCCGGGCGCCGCGGCCGCTCCGGCGAACGTCGGCACCCACCGCGGCTCGGAGTCGCCCAGGTCGGCCGGCGCGGCGCCGTTCGCGTCGACCCGGGGGATCCCGCCCAGGGGGGTCGGCGCTCCGGAGGCAGAGAGGGACGCGTTGGCCGCGGCCGCGCGTCCCAGCAGCTGGATCGAGGTCAGGGGGCCGTCGGCCACCGCGGGCGCGTCCTGGGGCATGGTCTCGAAGGGGCCGCGCGGCTCCGGCGCGACCTCGTCGGGCGAAGGAGACGCCACCGGCGACACGATCACCGACTCGTCGACCTCGACATCGACGGGCTCGGGGGACGGTGCGCTCCGGCGGGGCGACAGCGGCGTCACGGGCTTGGATGGCGCGACCTGGTCGCGCTCCGGCACGTCCGTCGCGTCCCCTGCGCGCGCGTCGGGACCCTCGGGGTGCTCGGTCATGGGGCCAGCGTAGAGGCGCAGTCCGACCGCGCGGCGGCGCCGCACCGCGTGTCACACCGCACGGGTAGCGTGTGCCGCATGGCGACCTCGACCAGGAAGAGCACCCCCGGCTACCGGTGCACCGAGTGCGGCTGGACCGCTGTGAAGTGGGTGGGCCGGTGCGGCGAGTGCCAGGCGTGGGGCACCGTGGTCGAGGCGGGCGCCGCCCCGGCGGGCCCGGCCACCAAGGCCACCGCGGTGACGACGCCCGCGACCCCCCTGCCGCGGGTCGACGCGGCCGCGGCGCGCCGCACTCCGACCGGCGTCGGCGAGCTCGACCGGGTGCTCGGCGGTGGCTTCGTCCCGGGCGCGGTGGTGCTGCTCGCCGGCGAGCCGGGAGTCGGCAAGTCGACCCTGCTGCTGGACGTCGCCGCGCGTGCGGCGCGCGACGGCGGCACGGTGCTCTACGTGTCGGGCGAGGAGAGCGCCGGCCAGATCCGGCTGCGCGCCGAGCGCATCGGGGCCCTGGAGGACCAGGTCCTCCTCGCGGCCGAGACGGACCTGGGCGCCGTGCTCGCCCACCTCGACCAGGCGGCGCCATCGCTCGTGATGATCGACTCGATCCAGACCATCGCCTCCGCGCAGATCGACGGCACCCCCGGCGGCGTCGGGCAGGTGCGCGAGGTCTCGTCCGCGCTCATCCAGGCCGCGAAGACCCGTGGCCTCCCCATGGTGCTCGTGGGGCACGTGACCAAGGACGGGTCGGTCGCCGGCCCGCGCATCGTCGAGCACCTGGTCGACGTGGTCTGCCAGTTCGAGGGCGACCAGCACAGCCCGCTGCGACTCCTGCGGGCGCTCAAGAACCGCTTCGGCTCGGTCGACGAGGTGGGCTGCTTCCAGCTGGTCGACTCCGGCATCGAGTCCGTCGCGGACCCGAGCGGGCTGTTCCTGTCGCACGAGTCGGAGCCGGTGCCCGGCACCTGCCCGACCATCACGCTCGACGGCAAGCGGCCGCTGCCGGCGGAGATCCAGGCGCTGGTGGCTCCGAGCGCGCTGTCGAACCCGCGCCGGGCCACCTCGGGGGTCGACTCGTCGCGCGTCGCCATGCTCCTGGCGGTGCTGCACCGGCGCGTGGGCGTCGCTCTCGCGGCCGACGACGTCTACGTCTCGACCGTGGGAGGCGCCCGGGTCATCGAGCCGGCGGCGGACGTGGCGCTGGCGCTCGCCCTCGCCTCGGCTCGCGCCGACCGTCCCGTGCGGGCCGGCTGGGCCGCCGTGGGGGAGGTGGCGCTCTCCGGTGCGGTGCGTCCGGTCGCGGCCACGGCGCAGCGCGTCGCCGAGGCTGCCAGGCTCGGCTTCACCGACGTGGTGGTGCCGGCCAAGGTCGACGCCGGGCGTCTCGCGGCGGGGATCCGGCTCCACCCGGTGGGCTCCGTCGCCGAGGCGGTCGCGCTCGCGATCCCCGGGGAGTGAGACCCGCCGCGCGGGGCAGGGGCGCCGCTACCCGATCTGGAACTGGAGCCGCTCGGCGGTGATCCCCTGCACGGTCAGCTCGGCGTAGTAGTAGCCGGGCTGCGGCACGTCGTTCGAGCTGCCGCAGCCCTCGAAGGACCACTCGCGGGGCCAGGCCACCGACGTCGTCTCCTCGGCGCCCGGCTGCAGCAGCCAGCTCGTGTCCAGGATCGCGGCGGTCGCGTCGCAGTCGGTCGACATCCACACGCGGGTGTCGCCGGACGTGATCAGCAGGGACGTGTCGACCGTGCCGTCGAGCAGGCACTCGACGGTGCCGATCTGGGTCAGCGTCACGGGGAACGTGACGGCATCGGCGGACACGTCGGGCGTCCCGAGCGCCACCGCGACGTCGGTGGCGGTGCAGTCGGCGATCGCGGCGGGCTCGGCGCTCGTGCTGGTGGTCACGGTCGGGGACGGGGAGGCGCTCGGCGCGGCGGTCGCCGTCGGGGACGGGGTGGCGCTCGGCGCGGCGGTGTCGGCGCCGCTCGAGGTGATCGCGCGGATCGCGAGCCAGGTCACGGCGACGATGACGATCAGCGCGAACGCGACGACGATCCGTCGGCGCCGGTACACCTCCGGCGGCAGCCGCCGCGGCGCCTGGGGCACCTGATCCATCACTCACCTCCGGACTCTGCGTCTACCGTAACCGCGCCCGGGACCGGGAGAATGGCGGCATGCCGCACGAATCCGAGTCCGCCGCCGCGCGCGATGCGCGCATGGTCGCCGCGGTCCTTGAATGGTTCGCCCAGGCCGGCCGCGACCTGCCGTGGCGCGGGGGCTCGGCGACCCCATGGGGGGTGCTCGTCAGCGAGATCATGCTGCAGCAGACCCCCGTGGTCCGAGTCGAGCCGGTGTGGCGCGAGTGGATGGCCCGCTGGCCCGCCCCCGTGGACCTCGCCGCAGCCGAGCAGGCCGACGCGGTCCGAGCCTGGGGGCGGCTCGGCTACCCGCGGCGGGCCAAGCGGCTGTGGGAGTGCGCCGGCGCTCTCGTCGATCGGCACGGCGGCGTGGTGCCCCGCACCTACGAGGAGCTCGTGGCGCTGCCCGGGATCGGCGACTACACCGCCGCCGCCGTGGTGGCCTTCGCGCACGGCGGGCGGTCGGTGGTGCTCGACACCAACGTCAGGCGGGTGATCGGCCGCGCGTGGCACGGGCGCGCCCTGCCGGCCGCGCATCAGACGGTGGGCGAGCGGGCGCATGCGGCGTCGCTGGTGCCACGGGACGATGCGGGGGCGGCCGAGTGGGCCGTCGCCTCGATGGAGCTGGGCGCGCTGGTGTGCACCGCCCGGGTGGCGCGGTGCGACGAGTGCCCGCTGGCCCGGGAGTGCGCGTGGCTAGCACAGGGGCGGCCCGGGCTGGACCTGGCTCCGCGCCGGACGCAGCCATGGCACGGCACGGACCGCCAGGTCCGCGGCCGGGTGATGGCGCTGCTGCGCGCCGCATCGTCCCCCGTCAACGTCACGGGCCACGCGACCCTCGAGGACGTCGAGCCCGGCCAGCTCGACCGCTGCCTCGAGGGCCTGCTCGCGGACGGGCTCATCCGGCTCGACGACGCCGACCGCGGCACCTACACGCTGTGACCGGCCCCGCGCATCGTCGCTAGGCGTAGTACGTGCCGTGCACCGCGTGCGGCTCGATGGCGGCGATCTCCGCCTCCGTGAGCTCGGGGAAGTCGAGGGCCGCCACGTTCGCCTTCAGCTGCGCGACCGAGGAGGCGCCCACCAGGGCCGAGGTGACACGGCCGCCGCGCAGCACCCACTGCAACGCGAGCTGGGCGAGCGACTGGCCGCGACCGGCTGCGATCTCGTTGAGCGCGGAGGTCCGCGCGAGGTAGGTCTCGGTGACCTGCTCCTCGTGCAGGAACTGCGAGTGGGTGATCCGCGAGCCCGCGGGGATGCCCGTCAGGTAGCGGTCCGTGAGCATGCCCTGCGCGAGGGGGGAGAACACGATCGAGCCGGCGCCCACCTGATCGAGCGCGTCGAGCAGGCCGTCCTCGGGGGTGCGCTCGTACATCGAGTACTTGAACTGGTGGATGAGCAGCGGGGTGCCGAGCTCGGCCAGGATCCGGGCGGCCTCCTCGGTCTCCGCCGGGCCGTAGTTCGAGATGCCCGCGTACAGCGCCTTGCCCGAGCGCACGGCCTGGTCGAGCGCCATCATCGACTCCTCGATGGGCGTGTCGGGGTCCGGGCGGTGGTGGTAGAAGACGTCGACGTAGTCGAGGCCCATCCGCGACAGGGACGCGTCGAGGCTGCTCAGGAGGTACTTGCGCGAACCCCACTCGCCGTAGGGCCCCGGGTGCATGTAGTAGCCGGCCTTGGTGGAGACGATGATCTCGTCGCGGTACGGAGCGAGGTCGCGCGCGAAGATCCCGCCGAAGTTGGTCTCCGCGCTCCCCGGCGGAGGCCCGTAGTTGTTCGCCAGGTCGAAGTGCGTGATCCCCATGTCGAAGGCCGCGAGGATGATCCCCCGCTGGCGGTCGAGCGGATGGTGCCCGCCGAAGTTCTGCCACAGGCCCAGGCTGATGCGCGGGAGGCGGAGCCCCCACCGCCCGCAGCGGGGGTAGTCCATGGAGTCGTAGCGGGCGGCTTCGGCAGCGTACGGATCGTTGGTCATGCCTGCCAGACTACGGGTCCACGCCCCGCAGCAGGGCGTCCGTGGCCTGCTCGAGATACCGCCAGCCCGACTCGTCCTCGACCGCCGGGGCCTCGCCCGGGACGTAGACGTCGAGCAGCGCGGCCTTGCCCTGCCCCTCCGTGACCACCAGGAGCATCCCGTGGTACGGATCGCCGCCGTAGACCTGCGCATAGCGGGCGGACACCGCGGTCGCGCCGCGCCACTCCTCGACCTCGCGCGCCGCCACGTCGTCCAGCACCGTGATGCCGTCGCCGGTGAACTCCTCGTCGACCACGGCATGGAACACGTCGACCGCGTCCTGCGAGCTCGCGGGCACCTCGTACGCCACCACCGTGAGGTCCTCGAAGTAGTCGGACGCGGCGCGCGCGAACGGGTAGCCGTCGCGGCTGGTCGCCTCGTTCACGATCGTCATCGACGGCAGGAAGGACACGGAGAAGTCGTCGAAGTCCGCCTCCGCGACCCGGTCCTCCATCGCGATGTACGCGTCGCAGAAGTCTTCGCTGCCCGTCTCGTAGCCGATCCACAGCGCCTGCGTCCGGGCGAAGGGGTCGCCGTGGGCGCCGGCGTCGAACCAGCCGGTCTCGTCGAGGTAGGACAGGTCGACGAGCGAGCTCAGCATCGCGTCCACATCCTCGGGGGACACGCTGACCGTGTAGCCGCCGTCCTCCACGGCGCCGACGAAGATCCCGGCCCTGCAGTCGGCCTGCAGCTCCTCGCCCACGTCGATGCGCGCCTCGAGCCCCTCCAGCAGGGAGACGTGGTGCGCCCACTCGTGCGCGGCGACCAGCATCGCCGGGCCCGGGGAGTCCTGCGAGTCGGACAGCCCCTCGAGCAGGTCGAGGTTGAGCGCGATCGACCGGTCCGCGCCGCAGTAGAACGAGTTGTCGATGTACAGCTCCGGCGGGATCTCGCAGGCGTTCGCCGCCAGCGGGAGGTCGGCCTCGCGGTAGAGGTCGACCGTGGGGGACGTGTAGTCCGGCACCCGCGCGGTCCAGAAGGTGTCCAGCGCGTCGACGGTGTCGCGGGTGACGGCCTCGGTGCCCGGCGCGTCGTCGTCCGCGGGGCCGCCGGAGCACGCCGCCAGCAGCAGGGCCGCGGCGGCGGGGAGGGTCCAGGCCGTCACACGCACGCAGATCAGGGTACGTCCGATTTGTAGGAGTTCGGGCCGATGTGACGGGTGCCACGTCCTCCACCCCCGTCCGACCGGCGCCCGCCGCCCGCCCCCGCATCGTCCGACCGCCCGCGGCCCACCCCCGCCGGGACGCTCAGTACTGCGGCGCCGGCCCCGTGGCGCCGCCCGGGACGCTCATGACCGGAGCCCACCCCCGCATCGTCCCGCCGCCCGCCCGGCACGACGAAGGCCCGGCCCACCCTCGCGGGTGAGCCGGGCCTCGTCTGCGTTCCAAGCCTGGGAGGGGCGGAGCGCTAGTCCTTCTTGGTGGTGACCTCGGGGTCCGTGGTGAGCGGCTCGCCGGTCACGTCGTCGCGGTCGACGCCCTCGAACGTGAACTCGCCGAGGATGCCCTCGCCCTGCGCGTCGACGCGGACGATCTGCCCCGAGGTGACCTCGCCGAACAGGATCTTCTCCGACAGCGGGTCCTCGATCTCGCGCTGCAGCGCGCGGCGCAGCGGACGGGCGCCCAGGACCGGGTCGTAGCCCTTCTCCGCGAGCAGCGCCTTGGCCGCCGTGGTGAACTCGATGCCCATGTCCTTGTCCTTCATGCGCTCGTCGAGGCGGGCGACCATGAGGTCCACGATCTGGATGATCTCGTTCTGGGTGAGCTGCGGGAACACCACCACGTTGTCGACGCGGTTGAGGAACTCCGGCTTGAAGTGCTCCTTCAGCTTGCCGTTCACCAGCTTGACCATGTCCTCGTAGGTGTGGCCGCCCTCGGTCAGCGCCGTGAAGCCGGTCGCCTGACGGCGGGAGATGGCGTCCGCACCCAGGTTGGTGGTCATGATGATGATGGTGTTCTTGAAGTTGACCTCGCGGCCCTGAGCATCGGTCAGCTTGCCGTCCTCCAGGATCTGGAGCAGCGAGTTGAAGATGTCCGGGTGGGCCTTCTCGACCTCGTCGAACAGCACCACGGAGAACGGCTTGCGACGCACCTTCTCGGTGAGCTGGCCGCCCTCCTCGAAGCCGACGTAGCCGGGGGGCGCACCGAACAGGCGGGCCACCGTGTGCTTCTCGCCGTACTCCGACATGTCGAGCGAGATCAGCGACTCCTCGTCGCCGAACAGGAACTCGGCGAGCGCCTTGGCGAGCTCGGTCTTTCCGACACCGGTCGGGCCGGCGAAGATGAACGAGCCACCGGGACGCTTCGGGTCCTTGAGGCCGGCACGGGTGCGGCGGATCGACTGGGCGAGGACCTTGATGGCCTGCTCCTGACCGATCACGCGCTTGTGCAGCTCCTTCTCCATGGTGAGGAGGCGGTTGGACTCGTCGGAGGACACGCGGGTCACCGGCACGCCGGTGGACATCGACAGCACCTCGGCGATCAGGTCCTCGTCCACGACCGCGGCCACGTCGAGGTCGCCCGACTTCCAGGCCTCCTCCTTGCGGGCGCGCTCCTCGGAGAGGCGGCGCTCCACGTCGCGGAGGTTGGCGGCCTTCTCGAAGTCCTGCTCGTCGATCGCGGACTCCTTGTCGCGACGCACGTTCGCGATCTTGTCGTCCAGCTCCTTGAGCTCCGGCGGGGAGGTCATGCGGCGGATGCGCAGGCGCGCGCCCGCCTCGTCGATCAGGTCGATCGCCTTGTCCGGCAGGAAGCGGTCGGAGATGTAGCGGTCTGCCATGGTGGCGGCAGCCACGATCGCGTCGTCGGTGATGGTGACGCGGTGGAACGCCTCGTAGCGGTCGCGCAGGCCCTTGAGGATCTCGATCGCGTGCGACAGCTCCGGCTCCGGCACCTGGATGGGCTGGAAGCGGCGCTCGAGCGCGGGGTCCTTCTCGACGTGCTTGCGGTACTCGTCGAGCGTGGTCGCGCCGATGGTCTGCAGCTCGCCGCGGGCCAGCATGGGCTTGAGGATCGACGCGGCGTCGATCGCGCCCTCGGCGGCACCCGCACCCACCAGGGTGTGGATCTCGTCGATGAACAGGATGATGTCGCCGCGGGTGCGGATCTCCTTGAGCACCTTCTTGAGGCGCTCCTCGAAGTCACCGCGGTAGCGGGAGCCCGCGACCAGGGAGCCGAGGTCCAGCGTGTAGAGGTGCTTGTCCTTGAGGGTCTCGGGCACGTCGCCGCGCACGATCGCCTGGGCGAGGCCCTCGACCACGGCGGTCTTGCCGACGCCGGGCTCGCCGATCAGCACCGGGTTGTTCTTGGTGCGGCGGCTGAGGACCTGCATGACGCGCTCCATGATGAGCTCGCGGCCGACCACCGGGTCGAGCTTGCCCTCGCGCGCCGCCTGCGTGAAGTTGCGGCCGAACTGGTCGAGGACCGTCGAGCCCGCGGGCTGGCCCTCCTGCGGGCCGGCGCCGGTGGCGACCGGCTCCTTGCCCTCGTAGCCGCTCAGCAGCTGGATGACCTGCTGGCGCACGCCGCCCAGGTCCGCGCCGAGCTTGCCGAGCACCTGCGCTGCCACGCCCTCGCCCTCGCGGATGAGGCCCAGCAGGATGTGCTCGGTGCCGATGTAGTTGTGGCCCAGCTGCAGCGCCTCGCGCAGGGACAGCTCGAGGACCTTCTTGGCGCGCGGCGTGAAGGGGATGTGGCCCGACGGGGCGTGCGAGCCCTCGCCGATGATCTCCTGCACCTGCTCGCGGACGCCGTTGAGAGAGATGTCCATGGCCTCGAGCGCCTTCGCGGCGACGCCCTCGCCCTCGCGGACAAGTCCCAGGAGGATGTGCTCCGTCCCGATGTAGTTGTGGTTGAGCATGCGCGCCTCTTCCTGCGCGAGCACCACCACTCGACGGGCCCGATCGGTGAACCGTTCGAACATGTCACCCTCCCTTGAATCGTCCGGCCGGGGCCGGGGGTCGCGGCGACAGCTCCGCCGCGGTGTCTCCAGGCTAACCACGGGCATGGGGCCGGTCTGCCCGATTTCGCCAGGGGCGTGACGATGGTTACCGCGGCGAAACATCGTGCGATCGGTACTGGTCGTCCCGTGGGGGGACGATGCGCGGCCCCAGCAGTGCTGAGTGTCCCGGTAGGAGGGGGAGGGGCGGCGTCAGGCCTCGAGGAGGATGGTCACCGGGCCGTCGTTCACCAGCTCGACCTTCATGTCCGCGCCGAAGATCCCCGTGCCGACGGTGAGCCCGTTCTCACGCAGCTTCTCGACCACCTGCGCGACCAGCGGTTCGGCGACCGGGCCCGGCGCCGCCTGGTTCCAGGTGGGGCGGCGGCCCTTGCGGGAGTCGGCGTAGAGCGTGAACTGCGACACCACGATGATCGGGGCGTCGACATCCGCCGCGCTCCGCTCGTCGTCGAGGATCCGCAGGTCCGCGATCTTGCGGGCGATGGTCGCCACCTGGTCGGGTCCGTCGCCGTGCGTGACGCCGACCAGCGCGAGGATCCCCTGCCGGTCGAACGATGCGGTGACGGTTCCGTCGACCGTGACCGACGCGCGCGAGGCGCGCTGGAGGACCGCCTTCACCCGGCGCTCACCAGCCGCCGGTGGAGCGGCCGCGCGAGCCGCCCGAGCCGCCGGTGGCCGGGCCGAGCTTGGGCTTCACGCCCACGAGGTAGACGATGATGGCGACCGAGGCCGCGAGGCCGCCGATCCAGAACACGCCGCCGCCGCTGGCGCCGAAGATGTTGAGGATCGGGAGCGCGGGCAGGGAGATGAATGCGATCGCGGTGGCGACCGCGAGGATCGCGACCCAGACCATCTTCGAGAGCTTGCCCGCGGAGGAGAAGGACCCGTCGGAGTGGCGGATCGCGTCGATCAGCGCCCAGATGCCGCCCGCGAGGACCGCGGCGGACAGCGCCCAGTTGATCAGTTCCTGAAGGAAGCCCAGCATGGGCACCTACGCTAGCGCAGGCGGCAGCACCCGGAGCCCCTCCGCGCGGCCCGCGGTCGCAAGCCGGCGGTCCCAGGCGACGAACAGCGGCCTCGCCTCCGCCAGCAGCAGCGCGCTCACGAGATGGATGGCGTCACCGGCGCGCAGCGGCCTGCGGTCGACCAGCTCGGCGGCGCGGTCGGTCACCGCCCCGACCACCTCGACCTTCGCGAGCCCGGGCCACAGCTCGGCCCAGCGGTCACGTGCCTGGGCTGCGGGAGCGGCGTCGATCCGGCCGATCCGCTCGGCGGACGCGAGCACGGAGCGGACCTCCGCATCGGCGATCCGCGAGGTGACCAGGGCGTCGGCGCCCTTCCACACGGCGACCGCGAGGTCGGAGCCGGTCTCGAGGACGCAGAGCTTCAGCAGGGCCGAGGTGTCGAGGTAGACCAGTGACATCGCTACCTGCGCAGGCGTCCGAGCAGGCTGGACAGCGCGTCCTTGGCGGCCTCCGCCTGCGGCAGGCGGGGCACCGCGCGCTCGTCGGCGGGGACCGCGATCACACCGTCGGCGGCGAGGCGCTCCATGAGCGGCGCCGAGTCGACGCCGCCGAGCCGGGCCACGGCGATCCCGTCCTCGGTGATGACCACGTCCTCGCCCCCACGCGCCGCTGCGAGGGCCTCCTCGATGCGCGAGCCGAGCTCGCCTGCGGGAATCTCCACGCCCTCACCGTAACGCCGGCGCGCTCGGATTGCCGGGAGCGCGCCGCGCGCATCGTCCCGGGCTGGCCGCTCGCGCTCCCCACCCCGATGGACTCTCGGTGCTCGGAACCGGCTGTTCCTGTGCACCCAGCGTCCATTTCGCGGATGTGGGGTGGGCGAGGGGCTGTGTGGAGTGGGCGAGGGGCGGCGTGGAGCTCGCGCGTGGGGTGGGCGCGGCGCGCCACTGCGGGAGCGCCGACCGGGAGCCGGTCCCGAGGGACGATGCGCGCGCCGGCAGGGTCCCTCAGTCGGGCAGGTCGCCGCCGTCCGCCGCGCAGCCCTTGCCCATCAGCAGCCCCTTCATGGTGGGCCCCACCTTCGGGGGCCGGTCGGCGGAGAAGCCGTCCGCGTTCACGATCAGCTCCTGCGCCGCGGCGACCCGGCCGCCGTCGGTCGGCACGGTGAGCGTCATCGACGGGTCGACCGAGCGCTTGAGCACGGCGAGCGCGATGGGACCCAGCTCGTGGTGGCGGGCGGCTGAGGTCACGTGGCCGACCACCGCACCGTCCCTCCCGAGCACGTCCGCGCCGGCCGCGGGGATCTCGTGCGAGGAGCCGTCGAGGTGGAGCAGCGTGAGGCGCCGGGGAGGCCGGCCCACGTTGTGGACCTTCGCGACCGTCTCCTGCCCGCGGTAGCAGCCCTTGTGGAGGTGGACCGCGGTGCGGAGCCAGTCGAGCTCGTGCGGCAGGGTGGTGGCGTCGATCTCGGCGGCGGCGCGGGGACGATGCGCGGCGATCCTGATCGCCTCGGTCGCCCAGGTGCCCGCGAGCGTCCAGCCGGCGTCGAGCCGTGCCTGGATCTCATCTGCGAGCGAGTCCCGGGGCACGAGCACCAGCCGCCAGGCCCGCGTGGCACCGGGGTGATCTGCGGGAGAGGCGGCATAGGTGGTGCCGCCCGCGGCGATGTGAGGCCACGGGTCCACCCAGGTGACGGGCTCGCCGTCGGCGGCGGGGCGCGACACGGCCTCGCCGATCGCCGCCCAGGCCCTCGTCGCATCGTCCACCTCGACGCGCAGCATGAAGCGCATGCGGTCGAGGAACGTGGCGAGCGCGGGTGCGGACTCGGTGAGCAGCCAGGCGGTGGTGCCGTCGTCGATCAGACCGGCGACGTGCTCGATGCGGCCCTGCGGCGACAGGATCATGATCTCGGTGGAGACGCCGGGCGCGAGCGCCGCGACCTCCTGCGTGCACAGCGAGTTGAGCCAGCTCAGGCGGTCCGGGCCGGTCACCGTCACGACTCCGAGGTGCGACTGGTCGACCACCGCGCGGCCTGCCTCGAGCGCGCGCTGCTCGGCCGTCGGGTCGCCGTAGTGCCAGGCGACGCCGGCGTCGGGTCCCTCCGCGGGGACCGCGCCGTGCCGCGCGAGGGTCGGTGAGATGCTCATGTGCGGTGAACGCGCGGGGACGCTCTCAGGATTCCTCGGGCGCGTCGGGGACCTCGGGACCCTCGACGCGCGACAGCCGCGCGCTCGCGTAGGACTGCAGCTCCTGGCCGAACGCCGCGAGGTCCCATGCCCACATGAGCTCGCCGCCGACGTTGCCGTACATGCGGGTCGCGCCGCGGACGTCGGGGCCGGACTCGGTGGCCGCCGCGAACCGCGTGGCGAGGTCGATGCGGCCGTTGCCCACCGCCCCGAAGTACGCGGTGAGCAGGCCGGACGCGTCGGCGAGCACCACCTCGAGCGGGTGCTGGAAGTCCTGAAGGGTGACGCCCTCAGGCGCGGACGGCGCGACGCGCCAGTAGCCGGACTCCTGGGACCAGACCTGGCCGTCCTCGCCGTCGGGTCCCATCAGCGTGATGGTCGACGAGTAGATGAGGTACGGCCCGCCGTCGTGATCGAACACGACCCGCTGGCGGAAGTCGGCGGCGTCGATCCCGGGGTAGTCGACCACGCCGTGGCCCTCCCAGGTCCCGACCACCCACGCGAGCGGGTAGACCTCGGGGGCGAGGTCGCTGGGGATGACGAACGTCACCGGGCGGGACCCTTCACCAGGCGGTAGACCACGATCCCGGCGATCCAGGCGGTGGCGCCGAAGCCCGCGACGGCGAGGGCGGTGAACGTCATCTCAAGAGCGGTCATAGGGGTGAGTCTAGTCGTGGATCCGGGACCTTCGGCAGGGGTCAGTAGACCAGCGCGGTCGCGTCGGGCGCGGTCGCCTCGGCGACGAAGGCCGCGGCGCCGGCGATGCGCGCGCCCTCGATGAGGTCCGCCTCGGTGATCCCGCGCCGCTGCGCGCACTGCGTGCAGACCGTGAGCGTCCCGCCGGCGGCGAGGATCGCCTCGCGCAGCGCGGACAGTGGCGGCGAGTACGCCAGCTCCACGTCCTCCGACCCGAGCACGCCGTGGACGCTCGCCTCACCGGTGAGCCACACGCTGACGGTCCGGCCGCTGGCGGCCGCGGTCGCGGCGACGGTGAACGCCTGCATCAACGCCTCCGGCCGCTCCGCGCCCCAGGTGCACTTGACCACCAGCGCGGGCATGTCAGGCCGCCCGGGTGGTGAGGCGCTTGACCAGCAGGTAGATCTCGCAGCCCAGGCAGAGGTTGAACACGCCGTTGAGGAACGAGGCGAAGGTCACGAAGCCGGTGAAGACGTAGAAGCCGAGGTCCAGGCCGAGCAGGCCGCACGCGACGGCGAGGATCGAGAAGGTGAGGCCCATCTGCTGCGCGAAGCGCGGCGGCCGGAACGACTCGGTCTCCGTGGGCGGCGCGAGGCGGGGACGCACGAACGTCTTGAACACCCACGACTGCACGGTCGCCTGCGGACCCACGATCGCGCCGGGGATGAACAGCACGAGCAGCACCGCCATGATCGCGATGCCCCCGGTGTTGGCGCCCACGAGCAGGGCGGCGACGGAGAACGCGAGCTGGAAGAACGCGCCGAAGCGAGGGCCGCGCGGGTCGAGCTGGAGGTCGTTCATGGGGGGCTCCTGGGGTGGGGACGATGCGGGGGTTCAGATGGAGTAGTCGGTGCCGGTGCGCGGCACGGCTGCGAGGGCCTCGCGCGCCTGGTGCTCGGTGGGGGCTCCCGAGATGCGCGACACGACCACGCCGTCGCCGTCGAGCAGCAGGATGGTGGGGGTGCGCATGATCTCGAGCTCGCGGGCCAGGTCGAGCCGCTCCGACGCGTCGATCTCGATGTGGACCACGCGGGGGTCCTCGGCGGCGAGGCGTCCCAGCAGCGACGCGGTGGGCGGGCACTTCGCGCACATGGGCGTCGAGAACTGCACGAACGTCGCGTGGTAGCCGCGCTTCGCGCCGAGCGTCGCGGAGGACAGCGAGCCCGCTCGCTCGACCTCGTGCGCGACTCCCTGGCGCCGCTGCCACCAGAGCGCGGCGAGGGACGCGACCACCAGGATCGCGACGACGATGAGGACACGGACGAGCATGGACTTCCTTCGAGGGCTTCAGCCGATGAGCAGACGGCCGGCGATGTAGACGAGCGCGCCCGCCGCCAGAACGGGCGAGAGTGCCGATGCTATTCCCGGCATCCAGTCGCGTGGTCGCGGCTCCCGCCGGTACAGCTCCTGCAGCAGCGTGACGATCACCGCGCAGAGGAAGCCCACGAAGCCGCCGGCGTACCAGACCAGGTCCGGGAACAGGTAGCCCGTGCCCAGCCCGAAGCCGGTGCCGGCGACCAGCGCGATGATGGTGTTGAGGTGCGGGTTCGGCGTCGAGACCGCCGCCACGGACGAGGCCGCCAGCGCGACGGCGCCCGCGACCACCAGGTCCTCGGAGCCGTGCGTGCGGGCGGCCGCGAGCCACGCCGCACCTGAGGTCACGACGATGGCCCCCGCCGCGACGGCGGCGACCGAGGTGACGGTCCGTCCCCGTGCGCTCGCGAAGAACACCTCGGAGACGAGCGCGGCGATGACCATGAGGGCGACCGCCGCGACCACGTGGCGCAGGTGGGGCGCGGTCCTGCCCAGTGCGATCGCCGCGAGCGCCAGCGCGCCGCCCACGGTCAGGATCACCGTGGCGTGGCGCTTGCGGGACGCGCGCAGCAGCGCGGGCCATCCCAGGGCTGTGAGCGTGATCAGTGCGAGCACCGCGACCGCGAGATACCTGGTCCCCAGGTATCCGGCGACGCCGACGAGGGCGGCGGCGGCGGCCGTGATGGTCGCCCTCGTCGTCGGAATCATGGGCGTTAGTCTCTCAGACCCCGCGGCGGTACAGTGAAGCCCAATCGGAGGTGGCGATGGCAGACCTGCTCGTGCTCACGCCGTCGGCAGACGGCGCGGCCGATGTCCTGCCTGCCCTCGCATTGCTGTCGCATCGCACCCGCGTGGTCGCGCCCGAGCCGTCGGCGATGCTCGACGCGATGGACGCCGACATCCTGGTGGTCGACGCGCGCGCCGACCTGGTCGAGGCCCGCAACAACTGCAACCTCATCCAGGTGACCGGCGTCGCGGTCCCGATCCTCCTGGTGCTCCGCGAGGGCGGCATGTCGATCGTGAACGCCGACTGGGGCGCCGCGGACGTGGTGCTCGCCGAGGCGTCCCCCGCCGAGGTGGAGGCGCGGGTGCGGCTGCTGATGGGACGCGCGAGCGCCGCCGACCCCCTCGAGCGGGCGGCCGAGTACTCCTCGGGCGACCTCACGGTCGACGTCGGCGGCTACACGGCCCGCCTCAAGGGCGTCCCGCTGGACCTCACGTACAAGGAGTTCGAGCTGCTCAAGTACCTGATGCAGCACCCGGGCCGCGTGTACACGCGCGACCAGCTCCTGCAGGAGGTGTGGGGCTTCGACTACTACGGCGGCACCCGCACCGTCGACGTCCATGTACGCCGGCTGCGCGCCAAGCTGGGCGCCGAGCATGAGCACCTGATCGGCACCGTGCGCAACGTCGGCTACCGCTTCGATCCCCCGCAGCCCGCGCGCACCGCGGCCCAGGGAGCAGCCACCGTCTGACGGGTAGACTCCTGCTGCACCCTCCCCGACGAGATCTTCGGAGCAGCATGCCCACTCGCGCGACGCGCCTCTTCTCCCGCCTGACACCGTCGACGGAGCGCACGCTCGCCGACGTCCTGCGGACCGAACGCGCCGGCGGCATCCTGCTCCTGATCGGCACGGTCGCGGCGCTGGTGCTCGCGAACAGCCCGCTGCACGAGCTCTACGAGTCGGTGCGCGACTTCGTGATCGGGCCGCACGCCCTCCACCTCGACCTGAGCGTCGAGGCGTGGGCGAAGGACGGGCTGCTCGCCATCTTCTTCTTCGTGGTGGGCCTCGAGCTCAAGCGCGAGATCGTGGTCGGCGAGCTCCGCCGCCCGTCGACCGCGATCGTCCCGATCGTCGCCGCGATCGGCGGCATGGCGGTCCCCGCGCTGCTGTACGTCGCCCTCAACCTGGCCGAGGGCGGGTCCCTCAAGGGCTGGGCGGTGCCGACCGCCACGGACATCGCCTTCGCCATCGCCGTGCTCGCAGTGGTCGGCAAGTGGCTCCCCAACGCGCTCCGCGCGTTCCTGCTGACGCTCGCCGTGGTGGACGACCTGCTCGCGATCATCATCATCGCCGTGTTCTTCAGCAGCGACCTCAACTTCCTGTGGCTGGCGGTGTCCGCGGTGCTGATCGTCGGATTCGGCCTGGTGATCCGCAAGGGCTGGACCTCGCCGTTCCTGCTGGTGCCGATCGCGTTCGCCGCGTGGGCCTTCATGCACGCCTCCGGGGTCCACGCGACCATCGCGGGCGTCGCGCTCGGCATGATGGTGCCGGCGGTCGCCCGCAAGGGCGAGAAGCACTCGCTCGCCGAGCACTGGGAGCACCTGTGGCGCCCCGTGTCGGCCGGCTTCGCGGTCCCCGTGTTCGCCCTGTTCGCCGCCGGCGTCGCCATCAGCGCGGACGCCATCTCCGAGGTGATCGCGAGCCCGGTCGCGCACGGTGTCGTGGTCGGCCTGGTGATCGGCAAGCCGCTCGGGATCGTGCTCGCCACCTTCCTGGTCGCGACCTTCACCAACGCCCAGCTCGATCGGGGCCTCTCGTGGTGGGACGTCACGGGGATGGGGTTCCTTGCGGGCATCGGCTTCACCGTCTCCCTCCTGATCGGAGACCTCGCGTTCGGCGGGGAGAACGCCGACGTGGTCAAGCTCTCCGTGCTGACCGCGTCCGTGCTCGCGGCCGCGCTCGGCGCGGGGCTCCTGGGCTTCCGCGACCGCTTCTACCGACGGCTGTACGAGCGGCGCTCCACGCCGGTGCCGCTGCCCGCCAACCGGATGGCGAAGCCCGAGGACCTCGCGAAGAGCGTCGGGGTCGACCCCGACGAGGTCGGCGTCGACGAGCACCCGCGCGCGGACCACTAGCGCCCCGGGGGCTACCGCCGGACGCGCGCCCCGGGAGCGGTGGGGCACAGCGCGGCGATCTCGCAGGAGCCGCAGTCCGGCGTGCGCGCCATGCACCGGCGGCGACCGTGGAAGATCACCCGGTGCGACCAGAGCGTCCACTCGCGGCGCTCGATCAAGGCCATCAGGTCCCGCTCGACCACCACGGGGTCCTCGCTCACCGTGAGACCCAGGCGTCGGGCGAGGCGGCCCATGTGGGTGTCGACCGTGATGCCCGGCACGTCGAACGCGTTGCCGAGCACCACGTTCGCCGTCTTCCTCCCCACGCCGCGCAGCGTCACCAGGTCCCGGAGCCGGCCGGGCACCGCGCCGTCGTACCGCTCGACGATGTCGCGGCTCAGCCCGAGCAGCGACTCCGCCTTGGAGCGGTAGAAGCCGGTGGGCTTGATCAGCGCCTCGAGCTCGTCCCGGTCCGCGCCGGCCATCGCCGCGGCGTCGGGGAACCGGGAGAACAGCGCGGGAGTCACCTGGTTCACGCGGACGTCCGTGCACTGTGCGCTCAGCACCGTCGCGGCGAGCAGCTGGAACGGCGTGCCGTAGTCGAGCTCGCAGTGGGCGTCCGGGTACACGTCGGCCAGCGCCCGGTTGATCGCGCGGGCCCGGCGGACGAGCGCGACCGGGGGCGCCTCCTGGTCGCTCCTCGCGACGGTCAGCGGTGCGGGGCGGGACATGGATCTCACCCTAGCGACCGCTCAAGCCTCGCCTGGCCCCGGCCGATACACGGATGTGGCGAGCACACGGCCCGCCGGTCGCGAGGGAGGTGAAGGTGACCCCGTCCTCGACTGCAGACGCCGTCGCCGAGCTGCGTCAGCGACGCCGCGACACACGACGTGAGCTGGCCCGCGTGCGCTGGTGGCGCCGCCTGGTGCAGGCGCGCCGCGACCTCGCCGTCGCGTTCCTGGCGCGACCGGAGATCACGGGTGACGCCGGCCTCGATCTGTCGTGGGAGGCGCTCGCGGCCGGTGCGCCGACGGGCGACGAGCTCTCCCGGGCGCTGTGGCCCGACGCTGCCGGCCTGTCCGTCGCGACCGTCGACGATCTCGACCGGCTCGACGCCGGGCTGGAGGCGTACGAGACTCGCGTGGCCGCGACCCTTGATAATGTGACGGCGCAGATGGTGCGCGCGCTCGCGGACACGCACCGGATGGATGACGGCGAGAAGGGTCCCTGACATGGCCGATGCCGCTCGTGAGGAGCAGCTGCTGCGCTCCTCGCCGCTGTTCGGCGGCATGGATCAGGCGACCGCACGCTCGCTCGTCGGGCAGATGAAGCGCCGCGAGCTCGCCCGCGGCGAGACCATCTTCAACGAGGGCGACGACGGTCACGCCCTGTATGTCGTGGTCAAGGGCAAGATCAAGCTGGCCCGGACCGCGCGCGACGGCCGCGAGAACCTGCTCGCCCTGCTCGGCGTGGGCGACATGCTCGGCGAGCTGTCCGTCTTCGACCCCGGCCCGCGGCTGTCGCGGGCGCACGCGGTCGAGGACTCGATCGTCTACGAGCTGCCGAAGAGCGTGCTCGACGTCTGGCTGGACGACCACCTCGAGATGTCGCGCCACATGCTGCGCGCCCTCGCCCAGCGCATCCGGCGGATGTCGAACACGATGGCGGACCTGGTGTTCTCCGACGTGCCCGGGCGCGTCGCCAAGGCGATCCTCGACCTGGGCCACCGCTTCGGCAGGATGGAGCGCGGCCATGTCACCGTGAGGCACGGCCTCACGCAGGAGGAGCTCGCCCAGCTCGTCGGAGCCTCGCGCGAGACCGTGAACAAGGCGCTCGCCGACTTCGCCTCGCGCGGATGGATCGACGTCCACATCGGCGCCGTCGAGGTGTACGAGCCCGAGCGCCTCCGGGCCCGCTCGCGCTAGCCGCGTCGCGCCGCCCGACGGCGAGGCGACGCGGGACGATGCGGTGGTCGCCGCATCGTCCCGCTACAGGGAGCGAAGCGCGACGGTGAGCTCGACCTCGACCGGTGCCCCCAGCGGGAGTGAGGCGACGCCGACCGCGGAGCGCGCGTGGCGACCCGCCTCGCCGAAGACCTCGACGAGCAGGCTCGAGGCGCCGTTGATGACCGCGGGCTGCGCGGTGAAGCCGGGAGCGGAGGCGACGAAGCCGGTGATCTTCACCACGGACTCGATGCTGTCGAGCCCGCCGGCGGCCTGCGCGGCCGCGGCGAGCGCGTTGAGCGCGGCGACCCGGGCGCACTCGTTCGCGCGCTCCGGGGTCACGTCGCCGGACCGCTGGCCGACGACCCCGACCGCGATCAGGTCGCCCGAGACGAGCGGCAGCTGACCCGACGTGTGGATGAGGTCGCCGATCCGCTTCGCGGGGACGTAGGTGCCCACCGGGGTCGCCACCTCGGGCAGCTCGAGCCCCAGCGCGGCGAGGCGCTGCGAGGCGCTCACGCTCAGCCGACCTTGGGACGCTTGAGGTAGGCCACCAGGCCGCCGGTCGGACCGGTCACCACCTGCACGAGCTCCCAGCCGTCGTCGCCCCACTGGTCCAGGATCTGCTTGGTCACGTGGTCGATGAGCGGCACGGTCGCGTATTCCCACTTCTCAGTCATGCCGCGAGCCTATCCTCCGCGTACCCCGCGCACCGGCCGGACGGGCTCTCAGCATCGCTGACTTAAACTGGAAGGCATGGCTCGTTCCCCTCGCCCCCGCACCCGCGTGACGCTCGTGCAGGTCGTGACCGCTCTGGCGGCGTTCGTCGCACTGTCGATCATGGGGGGATTCCTCCTCGCAGGCGTGGCTCTGCCTGCGGTGACGGTCGCGGGCTCCGCCGCCCAGGGGTCGGCCGAGCTCTTCGAGGAGCTGCCGCAGGAGCTCGACTCGGTGTCGCTCCCGCAGCAGTCGAACATCTACGACCGCACGGGGGAGAACCTCCTCGCCACGTTCTACACACAGAACAGGGTCGTGGTGCCGCTCGAGGAGATCTCGGTGTGGCTGCAGCGCGCGGTGATCTCCATCGAGGACAAGCGCTTCATGCAGCACCACGGCGTCGACGGCGAGGGCCTGCTGCGCGCGGCATACGTGAACCTCACCTCCTCGTCGAGCCCCGGCGCCTCGACGCTCACCCAGCAGCTGGTCAAGAACACGCTGCTGCAGCAGGCCATCGAGACGGAGGACGACGAGGCGATCGAGGCGGCGACCGAGGTCTCCCTCACCCGCAAGATCCGCGAGTGGCGGCTCGCGCTCGCGTTCGAGGAGAAGGTCGACCAGACCTACGGGACCGAGTGCAGCGACGAGGACCCCGCGGTGGACTGCGGCAAGGAGCAGATCCTCGAGCAGTACCTCAACATCGCGCAGTTCGGCACGAACATCTACGGCGCCGAGGCGGCCGCCCAGTACTACTTCTCGAAGTCCGCGAAGGACCTCAACGCGATCGAGGCGGCGACCATCGCGGGCATCACCCAGAACCCCTCGAAGTGGAACCCGGTGCGCTACCCGCAGAACGCGCAGGACCGCCGCGACACCGTGCTGCTGACCATGTACGAGCAGGGCGAGATCACCGCCGAGGAGTTCGACACGTACACCTCGATCCCGATCGAGGACACGCTCAAGGTGCAGCGGCCCAAGTTCTCCTGCGTGGCCGCGGCGGACGCGCCGTTCTTCTGCGACTACGTGACCAAGATCATCAAGAAGGACGAGGTCTTCAACCAGGAGGACTCCGGGCTGACCGGCGCCGACCTGCTCTACCAGGGCGGCCTCGACATCGTCACCACCCTCGACCTCGACAAGCAGAAGGCCGCGAACGCGGCGCTGCGCGAGTCGCTCCCGGCGGACGACCCGAGCGGCTGGGCGATGGCGCTCGTGTCGCTCGACCCGAAGACCGGCGAGATCCTGGCGATGGCGCAGAACAAGGACTTCGACCCGGCGGCCGACACCATCGACTCGACGGCGATCAACTACGCGGTCGACCGTGAATGGGGAGGCTCTCGAGGCTTCTCGCCTGGTTCGACGTTCAAGCCGGTGATCCTGACCGAGTGGCTGCGGAGCGGCCACGCGCTCATGCAGAACGTGGACGGCCGTCAGCAGGAGTACCAGGCGGACTCGTGGACCGCATCGTGCCTCGACGACAACTGGAACGTCGGCGGCGGCACCTGGGAGCCCGGCAACGTCGAGGGCGCCCGCGCCTACCAGCAGACGGTGCTGGACGCGACGGCGAACTCCGTCAACACCGCGTACGCGAACATGGCGAACCAGCTCGACCTGTGCGCCGTCCGCGACACCGCGGAGGACCTGGGCTTCCACCGCGCGGACGGCGCCGACTTCGAGATCGTCCCGTCCGTCACGCTGGGCACCCAGAACGCGTCCCCGCTGACCATGGCGCAGATCGCCCAGGTCTTCGCCAACGGCGGCGTGCGCTGCGACCCGCTCGCGATCCTGTCCGTGACCGACGCCGACGGGAACTCGCTCGACGTGCCGCAGGAGAGCTGCGAGCGCGTGATCGACGAGGAGATCGCGACGGGTGTCGCGTACGCCATGCAGCAGGTGGTCGAGCGCGGCACCGGTGTGGTCGCGCAGCTGGCCGACGGGCGTCCGGCCGCCGGCAAGACCGGTACCGCTCAGCTCAACAAGCACCTCTGGTTCATGGGCTACACCCCCAACCTGGTCGCGACCGTGTGGCTCGGGAACCCCAACGTGGACGAGCCCGGCCGCAACATCACGCTCAACGGCAGGTACTACAACGTGCTCTACGGTTCGTCGCTGTCGGCGCCGACCTGGAAGGCGTACATGGACGTGGCGCTCGAGGGCATGCCCGTCGAGACCTTCGGCGAGCCCAGCGACGACATCCTCTACGGCAACCCGATCGACGTGCCCTACATCGTCGGTCTCACCGCGGACGAGGCGCGGAACCGGGTCGCCGCCGCGGGCTTCCGGCTCGCGGAGTACCCGACCCGGGTCTTCAGCCAGGCGTACGCGCCGGGCATCGTCGTGTCGCAGTCGCCCTCGGGTCAGGCGCTTCCGGGCTCGACCATCTACTTCTCGGTCGCGACCGACGAGCGACCGGACTGGTGGTACAACTGGCCGGACGGCTGGGACCCGAACGTCGCACCCGACGACTGGTGGGGCGGTTCCTGGCCCCCCGCCGACTTCGCGACCAACCCGCCCTCGGGCTGGCCGTTGACCGACGACGGCTCGGACGACTCCGACGACGGCAACAACGGCAACGACGGGAACAACGGCAACGGTCGCGGCAACAACAACGACGGCAGCGACGGGAACTGACGATGCGGCGCTCCCTCGGCGTGGTCGGCTCTCTCGCGCTCGCGGCCGGCGCCGGGTTGGCGTGGGGCCTCGCCGAGGCGCACTCCTTCGTGCTGCGCCGCCGCACGGTGCCGGTGCTGCCCGCGGGCAGCCGTCCCGTGCGGATCCTGCACCTCTCGGATCTGCACCTGACCCCGTCGCAGCGGGACAAGGTGCGGTGGGTCCGGGCGCTGGCGGCGGAGCCGCTCGACGCGGTCATCACGACGGGTGACAACCTCGCTCACCTCGAGGCGGTGCCGACGGTGCTCGAGGCGCTCGAGCCGCTGCTGCGCCTCCCGGGCGCGTTCGTCCTCGGCTCGAACGACTACTTCGGGCCGCACCCCAAGAACCCGTTCACGTACTTCGCGAGCCCGACGCGGGTGCGTCCCGAGCCGGTGCGGCTCCCGACGGACGACCTGCGTCGCGGTCTCACCGACGCCGGCTGGCTCGACCTCGACAACGCGCGCGGCGTCGTGCAGGCCGCGGGGTCGATCCTTGACCTGGTCGGGCTCGACGACCCGCACATCGGCCGGGACGCCATGCCGGAGGCCGCCGCGCTCGCCGCGGGCGCGGCGACCCGCATCGGCGTGGTGCACGCCCCGTACACGCGCGCGCTCGACCGGCTCGCGGCCGACGGAGCCGAGCTGATCCTCGCGGGCCACACGCACGGCGGGCAGGTCTGCGTGCCGCTCTACGGGGCGCTCGTCACCAACTGCGACCTCGACACCAGCCGTGCGAGCGGCCTGCACGGCTGGCCCGGAGTGCGACCCGACTCGGGCGGCGCCGGGGCGTTCCTCCACGTCAGCGGCGGGCTCGGCACGTCGCCGTACGCTCCGGTGCGGTTCGCGTGCCGGCCCGAGGCCACCGTCCTGACGCTGGTGCCGCGGTCCTGACCCAGCCCGGGGGCCGCGGATTTCATGATTCGGCCCCGCGTCGGATATCCTAGGCAGGCTCAAAAACCGGGGTGTGGCGCAGCTTGGTAGCGCGCGTCGTTCGGGACGACGAGGCCGCAGGTTCAAATCCTGTCACCCCGACGGTTGTGAGAGAAGGGCCGGACGCGACAGCGTCCGGCCCTTCGTCGTCTCCGCCGCGAGTCGTCTCGGCGGTCGGGTGCGCGCCGGCAGTGCGTCGCGCGACGCCTCCCGCCCGCATCGTCGCACGATGCCCTCTCCCCGCGCGCGGACGGCCGGCACAACCTTTCGCGCCGCCCGTCTGTTCTAGGGTGCGAGGTCCCCAAGGGTGGCCGCGCTCACTGCGACTCGTGGGCCCGTCCAAAGGGGGAGGGCGCCCGCCGGCGCACCGGGGGCCGGGGGAGAGGATCATGACACGATCCACGCTCAAGCCCGCCCTGCTCGCCGTCGCCGCGGCGATCGGGCTCGCCGTGGCGATGGCCACGCCCGCCTCGGCACGCACCGAGGTCGACAGGTACGAGTTCCCGATGGGCCGGTTCTACGGCAACGCCGGCGTCCCGGGCGGTTCGACGGCGCCGTTCGAGGCCGACCTGCTGGTGTTCGCGGGCATGCACGCCCCCGACCTCTGCACGGGCGCACCTCCCGAGGTCTCGATGGAGCTCGACAGGATCCGTCCCGACGACGGGGTGGTGTTCGAGCGCCTCATCAACAACCGCGCCACCATCGAGGTGTACGACGGCGGTGGCGTCGAGCTCCTGGAATGGATCGACACCGTGTTCTGCCCCGCGGTCGAGGCGGGCTCCGCTCCCGACCCGATCGCCACCGGGGTGGGCAACCTGCAGGACCGCGCCATGGTCGACATCAGCGGGCTCCCCGACGCTGTCCACATCAGCGCGGCGAACTCGGTGCGGGGCACGGTGCGGACCGCAGAAGGCGAGCGCTGGGTGATCCATGCGGCCGCCACGGTTGAGGTGCACCTGACAGCCGACCCCGCAGGCGGTTGGATCGAGGACGCGGTGCCGACCGACGTCCACGTCCACGTGCTCAACCGCCGCTGAGCGCCCGCACACGCGCCGAGGCCCGGGTCCCCGCTGGAGGGGGGCCCGGGCCTCGGTCGGACGATGCGGCGGTCGCCTACGCGTTCGCCCCGAGCTTCGCGGCGACCAGCTCCGCGATCTGCACCGCGTTGAGCGCGGCGCCCTTGCGGAGATTGTCGCCGGACACGAACAGCACCAGGCCGCGCGTGCCCTCGAGGGACCGGTCCTGACGGATCCGGCCCACCAGCGAGACGTCGCCGCCGGCGGCCGCGAGCGGCGTCGGCACCTCCTCGACCCGCACGCCGGGGGCGGCGGCCAGGATCTCGTACGCATCCTCGGGGGTGATGCCCCGCTCGAACTCGGCGTTGATCGACAGCGAGTGACCGGTGAACACGGGCACGCGCACGCAGGTGCCCGCCACCATCAGCTCGGGCAGGCCCAGGATCTTGCGCGACTCGTTGCGGAGCTTCTGCTCCTCGTCGGTCTCGTTGGAGCCGTCGTCGACCACGGAGCCGGCCAGGGGCACCACGTTGAACGCGATCGGCGCGACGTACTTCACGGGCGTCGGGAACTCGACCGCCGAGCCGTCGTGCGCGAGCGCCTTCGCGCCGTCGACCACGGCGGCGGCCTGCGAGTGCAGCTCCTCCACGCCCGCGAGGCCCGAGCCCGACACGGCCTGGTACGAGCACACGACCAGGCGCTCGAGGCCGGCGGCCTCGTGCAGCGGCTTCAACACCGGCATGGCGGCCATGGTGGTGCAGTTGGGGTTGGCGATGATCCCCTTGGGGATGTCGTCCAGCGCCTCGGGGTTGACCTCGGAGACCACCAGCGGCACCTCGGGGTCCTTGCGCCACGCCGAGGAGTTGTCGATCACGATCGCGCCCGCCGCGGCGAAGAGCGGCGCGTACTCCTTGGACGCGGCGCCGCCCGCGGAGAACACCGCGATGTCGATCCCGGCGTAGTCGCCCGAGGCGACGTCCTCGACCACGATCTCGCGGCCCAGGTGCTCGAGCGCGCGTCCCGCGGAGCGGGCGGACGCGAAGAAGCGCACCTCCGCATCGGCGAAGCGCTCCGCGACCAGCTCGCGCATGACGGCGCCCACCTGCCCGGTGGCGCCCACGACTGCAACTGTCAGGCTCATCGTCCCGTCCCTCCGTAGACCACGGCCTCGCCCTCGGTGGAGTCGAGGTCGAACGCGGTGTGCACCGCCTTCACCCCCTTCTCGAGATCCGCGTCGCGGGTGACCACGGAGATGCGGATGTCGGAGGTGGTGATCATCTCGATGTTGACGCCCGCGTCGCGCAGCGCCGCGAAGAACTTCGCGGAGACGCCCGAGTTGGAGCGCATGCCGGCACCGACCAGCGAGATCTTGCCGATCGTGTCGTCGGTCGCGAGGGCGGCGTAGCCGATGCCCTCGTGGTCGCCCTCGATCGCGGCGATGGCCGCGGGGATCGAGGCCTGCGGGAGCGTGAAGGAGATGTCCGTGACGCCCGTGTTGGTCGCCGAGACGTTCTGCACGATCATGTCGATGTTGACGTCGGCACGTGCGACGGCCTCGAACAGCCGGGCCGCGGAGCCCGGGACGTCGGGGACGCCCGTGACCGTGATCTTGGCCTCGGAGCGGTCGTGCGCGACTCCCGCGATGATCGGGTCTTCCATGTCATCTCCTTCCTCGGTGCCGTCCGTCACCCACGTGCCCTCCAGGCCGGAGAAGGAGGAGCGCACGTGGACGGGGACGTTGAACCGGCGCGCGTACTCGACGCAGCGCGGCATGAGGACCTTGGCGCCGGAGGCGGCCAGGTCGAGCATCTCCTCATAGGTGATGCGGGTGAGCTTGCGGGCGGCGGGGACGATGCGCGGGTCGGCCGTGAACACGCCGTCGACGTCCGTGTAGATCTCGCAGACGTCCGCGCCGAGCGCGGCCGCGAGCGCCACCGCGGTGGTGTCGGAGCCGCCGCGTCCCAGCGTGGTGACGTCCTGGGTCTCCTGGTTGAGGCCCTGGAAGCCGGCGACGATCGCCACGCGACCCTGCGACAGCGCGCGCTGCAGGCGGCCGGGTGCGACGTCGATGATCCGGGCGCGGCCGTGGTGCTCGGTGGTGATCACGCCCGCCTGCGGGCCCGTGAAGGCCTGCGCGGGGATGCCCGCGGAGTTGATCGCCATCGCGAGCAGCGCCATCGAGATCCGCTCGCCCGCGGTGAGCAGGATGTCCATCTCGCGGGGGTCGGGTGCGGTGGTGACCTCGTTGGCGAGGTCGATCAGCTCGTCCGTGGTGTCGCCCATGGCGGAGACGGTGACCACCACGTCGTTGCCCGCGCGGACCGTGTCGACCACGCGCGCGGCGACGCGCCGGATCGCCGCGGCGTCCGCGACGGACGAGCCGCCGTACTTCTGCACCACAAGGGACATGCTTCTGCTCCAGAGGGAGGGGGGTCGCTTCGCCCTGCACACGGCGGGCACCGGGCCTCATTCTAGAGGCACGCTGCGCGGCGCACACACGCGAGCGGCTGGGCTACCGTGCCGTCATGACCACGCCCTCCCGACGTCCCGAGGTCCTCACCCGCTCCGGCTCCGCGAGGGGGGTCTGGCGCGAGCATCGTTCCGTCGACGGGGAGGTGTCGCGCGCCGCGGTGTTCCTGGGCATCCCCTACGCCGAGGCGCCCGTCGGTGACCGGCGGTTCCTCGCGCCGGTGCCGCGTGCGGCGTGGGACGGGGTGCGGGACTGCGCCCTGCATGGGTCCACCCCGCAGCGGCGCTCGCCGTGGGCGGACTCCTTCATCCCCGAGCCGACGGTCCCGGGAGCCGACACGCTCACGCTCGACGTGGGCACCCCGGACCCGCGCGCGGGCGCCGGGCTGCCCGTGCTGGTCTACATCCACGGAGGCGGGTTCGTCGGCGGCTCACCCGCGAGCCCGTGGTACGGCGGTCAGGCGTTCCAGCGCGACGGGGTGGTCACCGTCACGTTCGGCTACCGGCTCGGATTCGACGGGTTCGGCTGGATCGACGGGGCGCCGCTCAACCGGGCGGTGCTCGACCAGCTCGCGGCGCTCCGGTGGGTCCAGGAGAACATCTCGGCCTTCGGCGGCGACCCGTCGCGCGTGACCATCGCGGGCCAGTCCGCGGGCGGGGCGTCCGTCATGCGCCTGCTGACGATGCCCGCCGCCCAGGGGCTGTTCCGGGGCGCGATCGCGCTGTCCCCCGCGGACGTCCGGGTCACCGTCGACGACGCGCGTGCGTTCGGGACCCGGGTCGCCGGCACCCTCGGCGTGGCGCCGGACCTGGCGGGCATGCGATCGCGCTCGGAGATCGAGGTGCTCGACGCCCAGGGCGCCACGTTCCTCGACGGTCCTCCGGGCGAGGACGCGCTCGCGGGCCTGCTCGACGACAACCTACGGCTCTCGCCCGTGATCGATGGGGGGCTGATCCCCGGCACGATCGCGGAGGGCATCGCGGCGGGCGTCGGCGCCGACGTCGCGCTGCTGATCGGGTCCACCGCGCACGAGTTCAACGCCGTCGCCGCCGGCATGCGCGAGGCGCTCGACGGCGTCGAGCCGACGGCGGCGCTGGAGCGCGCCGGGATCAGCGGTCCCCTCGCGGCCGAGCTGGCGGCGCGCGTCGAGGGCGGCGATGCCGCCGACGTGGTCGGTCAGGCGCTGTCCGACGCCATGTTCAGGCGGCACGTGGCACGGTGGGCGTCGCTGCGCGCCGCGGGAGAGGCGGCATCCCGCACATGGGCCTACGACTTCCGCTGGAGCATCCCCGAGCTGGGGCAGGCCCCGCACTGCGCTGACCTGCCCTTCGGCTTCGACATCCTTCGTGATCGGGAGGCCATCCGTCGGGTGGGGCTCGCCGCGCCTCAGGCGCTCGCCGACGCCGTTCACGGCGACTGGCTCCGCGTCGTCGTCGACGGCACAGTCGACGCGCCGCCGCATGCCGACGGCACGGCCACGATCGTCTACGGCGACCCCGTCCGGGGCGTCGAGGCGGGGTACGCCTTCGAGCGCGCGTTCGCCGCCGAGACGCTGCCGGGCTAGGCGCTCGCGCGGCTCACCCAGCGCGCGAGGTGCGCCGCCTCGAGGTCGAGGGGCTGGGGGTCGCCTAGCGCGTTCGCGAGCGCGGCCGCCCCCTCGATCCCGCTCAGCAGGTGGAGGGCGCGCGCCCGGGCCGCGGCCGGCGCGAACCCGAGCTCCTCGAACTGGGCCGCGATCCAGCCGACCAGGCGCTCCTGCAGCGCCACCACGCGGTCGGCGGCGCCCGCACGGCGCAGCTGCGGCGCGAGCGTGCCGATCGCGGTGCCGCGGGCCACGATCTCGGACGAACGGTCGCCGTAGGTGTCGAGGAGGGCCGTCAGCCGGGCGACGGGCCCGTCCTCGAGCGCGCAGGTCGCGAGGATGGCGGCGAGGTCGGAGTCGAGCTCGTCGGCGACGCCGAGCACCATCGCCTCCTTGGTGCGGAAGTGGTAGAAGATCGAGCCCGCGGGAACCCCGGCGGCCGCCGCCACGTCGGCCAGCGTCCAGCCGTCCACCCCCTTGTCGCGGGTCAGGGTGAAGGCGGCGGCGCGCAGCCGCTCCGGCTTGTCCGAGGTACGGGGCATGCGGCGCTCCTGTCGATGGGCGTGCGACTGAGTGAGTCGACTCTATCGAGCGGGCTCCATCGCGCGCTGCCCCCACTATTGGGGGTGCACGCGACACAACGATCACCACTAGGTTGAGCGTCATGTCACACATGGAGGTGGACCGCGGCCTGGCGCTCGAGGCACGTGGCCTGCGCCGTGCCTTCGGCACCGTGCAGGCGGTCGTCGACGCGTCCCTCGCCGTGCCGCCGGGTCACGTCACCGCGCTGATCGGCCCGAACGGCTGCGGCAAGACCACGCTGATGCTGATGCTCGCGGGCCTGCTGCGCCCCGACGGCGGCGAGGTGAGCGTCGCGGGCAGGGATCCGCTCGCCGAGGGGGCGGCGGCCCGGGTCCACCTCGGGTGGATGCCCGACGTGCTCGGCACCTGGGACTCGCTCACCTGCGAGGAGACGCTCACCACCTTCGGACGTGCGTACGGTTTGGCGCGTGAGCCCGCACGCGCGCGAGCGTTCGACCTGCTCCGCACCGTGCATCTGTCGGAGTACGCCTCCCAGCCGGCGAGGGTGCTGAGCCGCGGCCAGAAGCAGCGCCTCTCCCTCGCCCGCGCGCTGGTCCATGATCCCGAGGTGCTGATCCTGGACGAGCCGGCCTCGGGGCTCGACCCTCGGTCACGGATCGAGCTGCGGGAGCTGGTGCGCGCGCTCGCCGCGGACGGCAAGGCGATCCTGATCTCCTCGCACGTGCTGTCCGAGCTCGACGAGATGGTCGACTCCGCGGTGTTCATGTCCAAGGGGGCGACGCTCGGCGCCGACGCCGACGCGGTGGTCGAGAAGGCGCGACGGCGATGGCTGATCACCGCGCTGCCGGGCACGGACGTCCGCGCGGTGCTCGGCGATCTCGGGCGACCGTGGGAGCCGGTGGGCGACGCGCCGGAGCGCGCCGCCGTGCACGTGGTGGACGAGGCGGACGCGGCGGCCCTCCTCGCGGTGCTGGTGGGTGCGGAGGTGCCGCTCATCGCGTTCGGCCCCGCGGGCAGCGCGCTCGAGCAGGCGTACCTCACCATGGAGGAGGACCGGCGATGACCGCGATCGACATCTCCACCGGGGAGACCCGACAGCGCGGAGCGTGGCGACCCTCCCTCTCCGGGATCCTCCTGGTCGCCCAGCTCGAGCTGCGCCAGCGGATCCGGTCGACGCGCTGGAAGTGGGCGCTCGCGGTGTTCGTGGCCCTCGTGGGCGCGGTCACGCTGCTGCTCGAGTCGACGGTCGGCGGCGAGATGTTCTACGGCGGCCCCGGTGATGTGGTGTTCGGGGTGCTCGTCTTCTTCGTGCTCTTCCTCGGGCTGCTGGTGTCGCCGACGCTGTCGGCCACCTCGATCAACGGCGACAACAAGGACGGCACGCTCGCGCCGCTGCAGGTGACGGCGCTGAGCGCCATCGAAATCGTGCTGGGCAAGCTGCTAGCCGCGTGGGCGGCGTCGTTGGCCTTCCTCGCGCTGTCGATCCCGTTCATGGTGTGGGGCTTCGTCGGCTCCGGAGCCCCCGTCGGCGCCGTGATCGTGACGGTGCTGGTGCTCGCCGTCGAGCTGCTCGTCGTCTGCGCGATCGGGCTCGGCTGGTCGGCGATCGCGTCGCGCACCGCGGCCTCCGCCGTGCTGTCGTACGTGTCCGTCGCCACCCTCAGCGTGCTCACGCTGGTGTTCTTCGGCCTGTCGTTCGTGCTGGTGAGCGAGCCCACCACGGTCCGCTACTACGACCAGCAGTACTACTACGACGAGACCGGCCAGGCCTACGACAGCTGGACCGGGGAGCGGGTCGACGACCCGACCGCGGACGGCTGCACGTTCCGCGAGGAGACCTGGGACCAGCCGCACACCGAGCGCACCTGGTGGCTGCTCGCGGCGAACCCGTTCGTGATCGTCGCCGACGCGGCCCCGAGCAACGACGTGGTCTCCGACAGCCGCTACGAGAGCCCGCAGACCATGCTCGGCTCCATCAAGTACGCGGTCCGCTCGGCGCGGCTCGGGCCGGAGACCGTGGTCAACTACTGCTACGGGTACGACAGCTATGAGGAGCCGGAGCTGCTCCCCGAGGAGCTCGAGCGTCGGGAGCGGCTCGCGGGCCTCTCCGCGGTGTGGCCGTGGGGGCTGGCGTTCCACGGCCTGCTCGCCGCGGGAGCCATCGTGCTCGCGGTGCGCCGGCTCGAGGTCCCGCACGGCCGGCTGAGCCCGGGCACGCGGGTGGCCTGACACCGCCTGCCCCCCTTCCCCGGACAGTCCGCACGGAGTCGGTCCCGGGTCTGCGGCGTGTCGATGTTCCTCGTCGGCGCGACCGCGGCGTGTCGTCCCGAGATCCGTGCGCACTGTCCGGGCGGTCGGGTCAGCCGACCTTGCGACGGCCTTCGAACGCGCGGCCGAGGGTGACCTCGTCGGCGTACTCGAGGTCGCCCCCGACGGGCAGCCCCGAGGCGAGGCGCGAGACGGTCACGCCCATGGGGACGAGCATCCGCGCGAGGTACGTCGCGGTGGCCTCGCCCTCGATGTTCGGGTCGGTGGCGATGATGATCTCCTCGACCTTCCCGTCGCCCAGCCGCCCGAGCAGCTCGCGGATGCGGAGGTCGTCGGGTCCCACGCCGTTCATGGGGTCGATCGCGCCGCCGAGCACGTGGTAGCGGCCGCGGAACTCCCGGGTGCGCTCGATCGCGACCACGTCCTTGGGCTCCTCGACCACGCACAGCAGGTCGTCCGCTCGCCGGGGGTCGGTGCAGATGCGGCAGCGCTCCTCCTCGGACACGTTGCCGCAGACCTCGCAGAACCTGACCTTGTCCTTCACCGTGGTGATCGCGTCGGCGAGGCGGCGCACGTCCGCCGGGTCGGCCGCGAGCAGGTGGAAGGCGATGCGCTGGGCGCTCTTGGGGCCGATGCCCGGGAGATGCCCGAGCTCGTCGATGAGGTCCTGAACCGCGCCGTCGTACATGGGGACAAGAGTAGGCGCAGCGGCCCGACCGGGAGGTCAGGCGCTCAGTCGTCGACCACCGTGCCGCCGAGCTCCTTCGCGAGGATCTCCGCCGCGCTGAGCCCCGCATCGTCCGCGCGGGCGTCGTCGTCAGAGATCTCCTCCTCGTCGAACGGGGGCTCATCCCACGGCGGGGGCTCGTCGTCGGGCGGCGGCGACGAGACCGGGGGCATCGGCACGGCGGCCGTCGCGGGGTTCGACGCCGGCGGCGGCTCGGGCGGCGCGACCGGCTCCGGACGGGCGGGGGACGATGCGGACGAGGGCCGGGACGATGCGGACGAGGGCGGGGCGGACGCGGGGGCGGCCGCGGCCGCCGCCATCACCGCGGCGGCGTTGGCGCTGGGTGCCGCCGCGGCCTGAGCGGGTCGCGCGGCCGCGGGTGCGGGCGTGCGGGACGCCGGCGGAGCCGCGCCCATGACCGCCTCGACCGTCACCTGCAGGCCCAGCGTCTCGCGGACCGCGAGCGCGACGTTCTCGGCGTGGCTGCCGCCGCCGAACCGGCTCGCGAGGCTGGCGTTGTCGAAGGCGAGGGTGAGTACGCCGCCCTCGATGGTCGCGACCTGGGCGCTCTGCTTGACCATGGTCCACGTGACGCGCCGGCGCTCGAGCGTGCCGAGCACCTCGTCCCACCGCCGGCGCACCAGCTCGGTGTCCTGGGCGCCGCCGGCCGAGCCCGACGGAGCGGGTGCGGCGGGGGCTGGTGCGGAAGCAGCGCGGGCGGGCTCCGGCGGTGCGGCCGGGGCGCGGTCAGGCGATTCGGACGGAGCCGTCTGGGCGGCAGGAGCGGCCGTGGCGGGTGCCGCGGTGCTCGCCTCGACGGGCGTGGCCGCGACGGTCGGCTCCGGAGCCGCGCGCACGGGGGCCGGGGCAGGTGTGGGCGTCGGTGCAGGCGCCGCTGCGGGCCGCTCGGGGGACGCAGCGGCCGGCCGCGCCACGGCCTCGCGCGGCGCCTCCGACGCCAGCAGGCGCGCGCACAGGAGCTCGAGGTGGAGGCGGGGGGACGTCGCGCCGACCATGTGGGTCAGCGCCTGGTTGACGTGGTCCGCGGCGACCGAGCCGCGTGCGAGCCCGAGCCGACGGGCCTGGTCCTTCATGCGGCCGAGCTGGTCCTCCGGCATGTCGCCCAGCGCCCGCGCCCCGCCCTCCCCCGCGGCGGCCAGCACCAGGAGGTCCCGGAGGCGCTCGAGCAGGTCCTCGACGAAGCGTCTGGGCTCGTGGCCCGTCGACATCACGCGGCTCACGACGTCGAACAGCGAGGCGCCGTCGGCGGCCGCGATCGCGTCGATCGCGTCGTCCAGCATGGTGGCGTCGGTGAAACCGAGAAGCGAGATCGCGCGGTCGTAGGTCACGCCCGAGTCGTCCGAGCCGGCCATCAGCTGGTCGAGCACCGACAGGCTGTCGCGCACGGAGCCGCCGCCCGCGCGCACCACCAGCGGCAGCACGCCGGAGGCGACCTCGACCTGCTCGGCCTCGCACAGGGTCTGCAGGTAGCCGGTCAGCACCGGAGGCGGCACCAGCCGGAAGGGGTAGTGGTGGGTTCGCGACCGGATGGTGCCGATCACCTTCTCCGGCTCGGTGGTGGCGAAGATGAAGCGCACGTGCGCCGGAGGCTCCTCGACCAGCTTGAGCAGCGCGTTGAATCCCTGCGGCGTCACCATGTGCGCCTCGTCCAGGATGAAGATCTTGTACCGGTCCCGCGCCGGCGCGAAGGCGGCGCGCTCGCGCAGCTCGCGCGCATCGTCCACACCGTTGTGCGACGCGGCGTCGATCTCGACCACGTCGACGGATCCGGCGCCTCCCCGCGCGAGCTCCATGCAGGACTCGCAGCGGCCGCAGGGGGTGTCGGTGGGGCCCTCCGCGCAGTTGAGGCATCGCGCGAGGATGCGAGCCGAGGTGGTCTTGCCGCAGCCGCGCGGTCCCGAGAAGAGGTAGGCGTGGTTGACCCGGTCCGCGCGCAGGGCCTGCATCAGCGGCGCCGTCACGTGCTCCTGGCCGACGACGTCCGCGAAGGAGTCGGGGCGGTAGCGGCGGTAGAGCGCGGTGGTCACGGGTACCAATCTAGTGGCGGCCTCCGACACCGCCACCCGCCCGTCCACCGGGCGTGCGCGCGGCCCGCGCCCGGGCATGAGAGGACCCCCCACGCACCCGACAGAGCCCGCTTACCCTTGCTTCATTCCTGACCTGGGGGAGTTGGGCGAGGTATCGCCACGTGAGGGGTCGCCGACCAGTCTAGCGGGCGCCGGAGGCGATTCGTCGCCCGCCTGAACCCCGTGTACCATTGGCGGGCCTGGAGGATTCGCCTAGTGGCCTATGGCGCACGCTTGGAAAGCGTGTTGGGTGCAAGCCCTCGGGGGTTCGAATCCCCCATCCTCCGCCAGATGACGTGTTCCGCGACGGGATGGTGGGTGTGACTCAGCCAGCAGCCGGCCGCCCCGGTGGGCGCCGTGCGAAGGTGCGCCGCCACCGTCGCGAGCGTCAGATCATCGTGTTCGGCGCGCTGGTCCTCGCCACCGGATTCGTCGCGCTGTTCGCGGCGGGCGTCTACAAGGGCACGATCGACGGCCCGTTCTCGGAGCCCTTCGTGACGCCCGAGGGTGCGTTCGATTCCGACGTGAACCTCGTCTGCCCGCCGGTCGACTCCATGCCGCTGACGCCGACCGAGGTCGCGCTGCGCGTGCTCAACGGCACCGACACCGGCGGCCTCGCGGGCAGCCTCTCGGAGGACCTGGCCGGTCGCGGCTTCGTCACGCTCGACCCGAGCAACTGGAGCCGGTCGTACTCCGACTACATCCGCATCGTCTTCGGCGCGGACGGCGTTCAGCAGGCCTACACCCTCGCCCGTCAGTTCGACGGAGCCGTGGACCTGGTGCTCGACAACCGCGAGGGCACGCTCCTCGACGTGATCGTGGGCGACGCGTACGTCGACGACCCGGGCCTGCGGAGCTCGCTCGCGCCGGAGCTGTCGCTCGATCTCGCGCTGTCCGCGAACGCGGAGTGCCTGCCGGTCAACCTGGTCACTCCGGAGCCGGCCCCGCGCAACCTCCCGGACAGCCCGCTCGACCCCGTGACCGACGCGTCGGCGAGCCCGTCGCCCAGCGCCTCGTCCTGACGCGAAGCGCCGCACCGCCCGCCGGTGCGGACGATGCGGCGACCCGCGCCTAGCGGAGGCTTCCGGTGAAGGCGGTCCAGGACTCCGGGGCGAGGCGCAGCGTGAGCGCGTCGCCCTCCTGCGCGACCGGCAGCGCGTCCACCATCCCGTAGGCCTCGGCGGCCTCGCGCCCCTCCCGCGGGCCCACATGGTCCGCGAGCACCGCGGACCCGCCGTCGAGCCGTGCCGTGGCGCCCGGGGTCCGGAGGGTCACGGTCTGCTCCACGTCGGTGCGGTTGGTGACGAACAGCGCGAGCGCCCCGGTCTCCGGGTCGACGGTCGCGGCCGCGGTGACCGCGGGCACGTCGCCGTGCCGCGCGGTCGTGAGGGTCCCGGTGTCGACCTTGACCTGCAGGGCGTCGCCGCGAGCGAGGCGCGCCGCCGTGGCGAACGGGTGGAAGGTGGTCTGCCTCCAGGCGGGACCGCCGGGCTCGGTCATGATCGGCGCGATCACGTTGACCAGCTGGGCGAGGCAGCCGACGGCGACGCGGTCGGCGTGGTTGATGAGGGTCGACAGCATGTCGCCCACCACGACGGCGTCGAGCGCCGAGTAGACGTCCTCGATGATCCGCGGCGCGTCCCTCTGGATCGGCAGGTTGGTCTCGCCGACGAACCGGCTCACGAGGTACCAGACGTTCCATTCGTCGAAGGAGATGGTGATCTGCTTGTCGGAGCGCCGCTCGGCGCCGATCGCGTCCGCGGAGGCGGCGACGCGATCGATGAACGTCGCCATCGCGGTCGCCGACCCGAGGAACGAGGCGCGGTCGCCGTCGAGCTCCTCGTAGTACGCGTGCATCGAGATGTGGTCGACCACGTCGTAGCAGTAGGACAGGACCGTGCGCTCCCACTCGCCGAACGTGTCCATCATCATCGAGCTCGACCCGCACGCGACCAGCTCGATCGACGGGTCCACCTGACGCATCGCGCGCCCCGTCGCGGCGGCGAGCCTGCCGTACTCGTGCGCGTCCTTGTGGCCGATCTGCCACGGCCCGTCCATCTCGTTGCCCAGGCACCACAGCGCCACGCCGTAGGGCTCCTCGCGGCCGTTGGCGATGCGCAGGTCGGCCCACTTCGTGCCGGCCTCGCCGTTGCAGTACTCGAGCAGCGCGATCGCCGCCTCGATGCCGCGGGTGCCCAGGTTCACGGCCATCATCGGCGCGATCCCCTCGCGCTCGCAGTACTGGAGGAACTCGTCCGTGCCGACCAGGTTCGGCTCGACGGTGCGCCACGCGAGGTCGAGGAACGGCTTGCGCTGCTCGACCGGTCCCACCGCGTCCTCCCACACGTAGTTGGACACGAAGTTCCCGCCCGGGTAGCGGAGCACCGTCGCCCCCAGCTCCTGGGTGAGGTCTGCGACGTCGCGGCGGAAGCCGTGCTCGTCCGCGGTCGGGTGGTCCGGCTCGTAGATCCCGGTGTAGACGCACCTGCCCAGGTGCTCGACGAACGATCCGAAGACCCGGCGGTCGACGGGGCCCAGCCGGAAGTCGGGGTGCAGCGTGATGGTGGTCATGGGGCCTCTCCTTCGAGGATCGGGGGACGATGCGGTGGTCTAGTCGGCGAGCTCCTCGGCGGTCCAGGCGACGGGCCAGCCGTCGTCCGTCCAGCCGAGACGGCGGATCTCGAGGCGGAAGTCGCCCCCGTCGTCGCCGTCGTAGTAGTGCAGGGCGAGGTAGCCGTCCGAGTAGGACTGGCCGCCCGGACCGATCATCGATCCGCGCGTGGACAGCAGCTCGTCGCCGCCGTCGTACCTCATGTCGTTGCCCCAGCTGTCGAGGTAGGGGCCGGTGATGGTCTCCGCGCGGCCCACGGCGATCGAGTAGGTCGACTCCGTGCCCTGGCAGCACGAGTCGCGCGAGACGAACAGGTAGTACCACCCGTCGCGGTAGGCGAGGTAGGGCGCCTCGATCGCGTTGGTGGCGGTAGTGCGGTGGGCGATCATCACCGGCTCGGCCCCCGCGATCGGCTTCCCGCTCGGCCACTCGAGCTCGATGAGCTGGATGCCGCCCCAGAAGGAGCCGAACGCCATCCACGGCGTCCCGTCCTCGTCCGTGATGACGCCGGGGTCGATCGCGTTGTACGTGCTCTCCCCTGGGGTGGACCGCCACACCAGGCCCTGGTCCGTCCACCCGTAGTCGGGGTCGTCCGGATCGAGGGTCGGCGAGGTCATGAGCCCGATCACCGAGGCGTTGGAACCGAACGTCGAGGCGGAGTAGTAGAGGTACCAGGTGCCGTCGTGCTCCAGGACCTCGGGCGCCCAGAAGTTGGAGAGCCCCGAGACCTCCTCGTACACCCACGCGACGTCGTCCGGCTTGTCCCAGACGGTGCCCACGTACTCCCAGGTCTCGCCGTCCGTCGAGCGCCGGATCTGCGGGGAGCCGAAACCCTTCTGGACGTCTCCGGTGGAGTACACGTACCAGTCGTGGTCCTCCGTGCCGGCGACCAGGGCCGGGTCGTGCGTGCGGATGTCGCCGTCGACGTCGATCCGCACCCCGGCGGGATCCGCCTCGTCCCAGGGCGCCCACCACCAGGTCCCGACGCCGACCGCCGTCAGGGCGACCGCGGCGGCGGCGCCGAAGAGCAGGGTGCGGCGGCGAGTCATCGCACCGGATCCAGGGCGGCCCAGGCGACGCCGTGGGGCGCGACAGCGGCGACCAGCGCACCGTCCCTGACCCGGACGGGCGACGACGCCCCGCCCCAGAGGTCCGCGAGCGAGATCGTGCCGTGGCCGGTCCCGAGGATCGAGGCCAGCGGCACCTGCGCCTCGTGAGCCTCGTCGCCGGTCCAGAACACGGCGGCGTAGACCCGGTCGGAGCGGGTCGAGCGCGCGGACCAGACGATGAGCTCCCCGCCGTCCATGGGCTCGCGCAGCAGCTCGCGGTTCGCGGTCGAGTCCGCGAGCACCTCCCGCAGCGCGGGGGTGGCGAGGATGTCGAGGGTGCCGGGGTCGGTGGATGGGAGGTCGCCGCCCAGCATGAACGGGGAGCGTCCCATCGCCCACAGGGTCAGCAGCGTGCGCTGCTCGTCACGCGTGAGCCGCGAGTCGCGGGGCTCGCCGCGTTCGGCGCGGATGCCGATGCGCCCCAGGGGCAGCATGTCGGCGTCGGCCCAGCCGCCCTCCTGCTGGAACGGGGCCCAGCGCGCGAGCCGCGCGAACTGCGCGTGCACGTCCTCCCACCGGTCCCACAGGTCGTCGGAGATGCGCCACATCTGCGCGTGTCGCCGCAGGTGCGCGACGTGCTCGGTCGACAGGTGCGTGCCGGGGGACAGCGACAGCACGATCTCCCGCCCCGAGCGTTCGATCGCGCGTGCGTAGGCCTCGATCTCGTCCGCGTAGTACGGCGCCTGCATGTCGTCGGCCTTGATGAAGTCGACGCCCCAGGAGGCGAACTGGGCGACCTGGCCGTCGTAGTAGGCCTGCGCGCCCGGGTGGTCGTGGTTGAGGCCGTAGTTGTCGGGATTCCACGCGCATACCCGCGTGAGGTCGGCGATGTCGCGCGCGGTGTAGGGGGTGCCCAGGACTGGAAGGTTGCGCTCGACCGCCAGGCGCGGGATCCCGCGCATGATGTGGAGGCCGAACTTCAGCCCGAGCGCGTGGACCTGGGCGGCGAGCGGTCCGAAGCCGGCGCCGTCGGCCGCGGAGGGGAAGCGGTTGGGAGCGGGCAGCTGCCGCCCGTGCGCGTCGAGCGACAGAAGTGCGCCGGCGTTGTAGCCGTGGGACCGCGCGGTGGGGTCGTACCAGGCGATATCCACCACGACGGTGTCCCAGCCCGAGGGCAGCAGGCGCTCGGCCATGATCCGTGCGTTCGCGAGGACCTCGTCCTCGGTGACCGTGGTGCCGAAGCAGTCCCAGCTGTTCCAGCCCATCGGGGGGCAGGGCGCGAGCGTCATTGCGGCGTCTCCCATCTACATCGTTGTACGGCAATCGTCGCCCCGATCCCCTCTTTTCGTCAAACTCGGGGCCGATCACAGCGTCATCGACGATCCTCTCACCGGCGCTCGTCGACGCGGCGTCGCGTTGCGCCAATGTTGCAGAAAATTTATAAAGCCTGGCAGAGGTGCAAATTGATGGATGGAAGGGGTGGTGAACCCGAGTGTTCCGCTTGACGGGCGCCCCGTGGGCATGCGAATGTTCCATCGTTGTAAAACGACGGCGGCGCGGTGCCGACGTCATGAGACAGGGGTCGACGACGACCGGGGTCCCCGTCCCGATCAACGGTCCATGGCAGGACCGGCGATCGACGGAGGCTCAGGCTGGACCCTCAGCTCATCAACGACGATGACAGGGAGGCAGCAGTAATGAACAGGAAGCTGACCACGGCGGTGGCCGTGACCTTCGCGGGAGCGCTCATGCTCTCCGCGTGCAGCTCGGGCGGGTCCAGCGGCGACTCGAGCGACAACCCGGACACCTCGGGCGGTGATGCTCCCAACGAGCTCACCTTCATGTTCCGTGGCGGCGAGTACGACAAGCTGGCCTACGAGGCCGCGATCGCGAGCTTCGAGGAGGAGACCGGCGCCGACGTGACGATGATCATCACGGACGCGGACCAGTACAACACCAAGCTGCAGGCCGCGATCGCGGGCAACAAGGTGCCGGACGTCTTCTACGTCGACCCGGCGAACATGATGGGTTACGTCTACGCGGGCGTCCTCGCGGACCTGTCCGGCTACGTGGACCAGTCCGTGGTCGACAACCTGTGGAGCTTCGGCGTCGACGCCTACCGCATGAACATCGAGACCGGCGCGCGCGGCGTGGACGGCGACCCGTTCTACGGCCTGCCCAAGGACGTCGGCCCGTTCGGGTTCGGCTTCAACACGGTCCTGTTCGACAAGCTGGGCCTCGAGCACCCGAGCCTCGACGAGCCGATGACCTTCGACGAGTTCACCGAGCTCGCGAAGCAGCTCACGGTCGACATGGACGGCGACGGCGAGCTCGACCACTGGGGCACCGGCCTCAACGTGATGTGGAACTCGCAGGCCTTCATCTGGGGCGCGGGCGCCGACTGGATCTCGGAGGACCAGAAGACCATCACGGTCGACACCCCGGAGTTCGCCGAGGCGCTGCAGTGGTTCGCCGACCTGGGTCTGGTCGAGGGCGTGACGCCCTCCGCCGAGCAGGCGCAGACGTTGGACACCTACCAGCGCTGGATGGCCGGCGAGATCGGCTTCTTCCCGGTCGCCCCGTGGGACATCGCCACCTACAACGACAAGGCGGCGAACGACCCGGAGAACTTCGGCTACGAGGTCATCCCGTACCCCGTCGCCAACGAGGGTGACGACTGGGCCACCTGGCTCGGCTCGCTCGGCATCGGCGTGTCGGAGAACTCGGCCAACAAGGAGCTCGCGGCTGAGCTCGCGGTCTACCTCTCGACCGACCTGGACGCGCAGAAGACCCTCGCGGACGGCAAGGTGCAGATCCCGAACCTGATCGACTACGCCACGGGCGAGTGGATCGAGACCGACGCGGCCGCCTCCGGCTGGCCCTCCAACTCCAAGGCGTTCCTCGAGATCGCGCAGGAGAAGGGTCGTCCGCTGCCGATGATCTACACCTACACCCCGCAGTGGTACGACAACTTCTGGATCGGCATCGAGAACGTGGTCGACAACGGCTCGCAGACCGCCGCCGACTTCCTCGCGGCCAAGCAGCCGGAGATGCAGCAGCTGCTCGACCAGTCGTGGATCTCCGCCGACCAGGCGAAGGCCCAGGGCTAGCAGCACACTCGAGTGAGGAGGGGCCGGCGCTCCGGCGCCGGCCCCGTCCCTCACGAGGAAGGACTGATGATGGCGACCACGACCGAGGCCGAGCGGACCACCCCCGTCTGGACCAAGGCGGACGCGAAGGCGTCCCGCAAGGCGAACAACAAGCTCCATCGCAAGGAGCACGCGTGGGCGGCGGCCTTCATGGCCGCGCCGGTCATCGGCTGGGTCGCGTTCCTGCTGTTCCCCATGGGGTTCTCGATCTACGCGTCGATGACCAACTGGAACGGCATCGGCAACATGACGTTCATCGGCCTCGACAACTACACGAGGCTCCTTCAGGACCCGTACTTCTGGAAGGCGCTGTGGAACACCGTCTTCTACATGATCGGCATCCCGATCGGACTGGCGATCTCGCTCGCGCTCGCGCTGGCGCTGAGCCGCAACATCCGGGGCCGCACCTTCTTCCGCACCGTCTACTACATCCCGGTGATCTCGTCCCTCGCGGCGATCGCGATCCTGTGGCAGTGGGCGTACAACGGTGACTTCGGCCTGGTGAACCAGGCCCTCGCCCTGGTCGGGATCCAGGGCCCCAACTGGCTGATGGACCCGCTGTGGGCCAAGCCGGCGCTCATCATCATGGCCGTCTGGAAGGGCCTCGGGTACTCGACGCTGCTGTACCTGGCCGCCGTGCAGGCCGTGCCGCGCTCGCTGTACGAGGCGGCGTCGCTCGACGGGGCCACCTCGTGGAAGCGCTTCACCAAGATCACCTGGCCCATGGTGCGCCCGGTCACGTTCTTCCTGGTGGTGACCAACATCATCGCCGGCTCGATGATCTTCACGGAGATCAACATCATGACCCCGACGGGCGGTCCGTCATGGAGCACCGCCTCGCTGGTCTGGTACGTCTGGAACCAGGCGTTCAGGAACCTCAACATGGGCTACGCGACCGCGATGGCGCTGGTGCTCGGGATCCTGGTGCTGATCGTCACGATCATCCAGTTCCGCATCAATCGTGCCAACGACTTCTCGATCGACTGAGGCGAAGGAGACTGCGATGAGCCTCAACGTGAACTCCGCCCGCGCGGCATCCCGCGCGCTCGCCGGAGCCGGCAACCCGACACCCCAGCTGAAGCGCGGGATGTTCCAGAAGAAGGGCGCGACCCAGGAGAGCCCGGCGGTCAACCTGGTCCTGACGCTCGTGCTGTCGATCGGCGCGATCGTGATGGCGGCGCCGCTCGTGTGGATGGTGTCGACCTCCCTCAAGACCAAGGACGGCGTGTACGCGCTGCCCCCGGAGTGGATCCCCGACCCGTTCGTCTGGGACACCTACGTGCGGGTCTTCCAGGACACCTACGTCCTGTCCGGAATCAAGAACTCGCTGATCGTGGCCGTCTCGGTCACCGTGATCGGGTCCGTGTTCTCGGCGCTTGCGGCGTTCGCGCTCGCGAAGCTGCGGCTGCCGGGCAAGAACGCGATCTTCCTGCTGCTGCTGTCCGGCATGATGGTGCCGTTCCCGACGCTGATGATCCCGCAGTTCGTGATGTTCTCGCGCATCGGCTGGGTCGACACGCTGCTGCCGCTGATCGTCCCGGTGATCCTCGGCAACGTGATCATGATCTTCTTCCTGCGGCAGTACCTGCACAACGTGCCGGACTCGCTGGTCGAGGCCGCGAAGATCGACGGCGCCTCGTACTGGAAGATCTTCTGGTCGATGATCATGCCGCTGATCCGCCCCGCGGTCGCGGCCCAGTTCATCCTCTGGTTCATGTTCGTCTGGAACGACTACCTCGCGCCGATCATCTACCTGAACTCCCCCGAGCGGCAGACGCTGCAGGTGGTGATCGCGAACATGAACGTCCAGTACGCCACCCAGCGCGACTACCCGCTGATCATGGCGGCCTCGGTCATCTCCGTGATCCCGATCCTCATCGTGTTCCTCGTGTTCCAGCGGCAGATCATCGAGTCGATCGCCCTCACCGGATCGAAGACCTGACATGACGGAGATCGAGGCGGCCCCGGCGTCCACCGGCGGGGCCGCGGGCGAAGCACTCCCTGATCCCGCCACGTGGGGCGCGCGCAACTCGCACGACCCGACGGCGGTGAGGGACGACGACGGCGTCTACTGGCTGTTCTCCACGGATGCCGACGCCGACGGGCCGCTCCGGTCCTCCGGGGCGCAGATCCGCCGGTCCACGGACCTCGTGAGCTGGGAGTTCGTCGGCTGCGCGCTCGACGGCGTGCCCGCCCCCGCCCGCGCGCATGCCGGCGCGGAGGGGCTCTGGGCGCCCGACGTGGTCCGGGTCGAGACCGCCGCGGGTGTGCAGTGGCGCATGTACTACTCGGCGTCGTCGTTCGGCTCGCGCACCTCGGCGATCGGCCTCGCCGTCGCCCCGCACCCCGCCGGCCCGTGGGAGGACCGGGGCATCGTGGTCGCGACGGTGCACGACCGCGACGGCCACAACGCGATCGACGCGCAGCTCGTGATCGACGGTGCCCGGCACCACCTGGCCTACGGCTCGTTCTTCGGCGGCCTCCACCTCCTGGAGATCGACCCGGCGACCGGCTTCGCGCTGGACGCCCCGGCGCCGGGCGCCCCCGCATCGTCCCCCGGGACGCTCATCGCCCGACGCCCGCGCTCGGTGGACACCGCGATCGAGGGGCCGTTCATCCTGCCGCGGCCCGGCGGCGGGTGGGCGCTGATCGTCTCCTACGACTCCCTGGTCAGCACGTACCACGTGCGGGTCGCCGTGGCCGAGGACCTGTACGGGCCGTACGTGGATCCGGACGGCCATGAGATGACCGACCTGGACGCGGATCCGCTGACGGTGGGCCTCACGGTGCTCGCCAGCCACCAGCTCGAGGGGGGCCGCGGCGTGCTGGCCCCGGGCCACGCGTCGGTGCTGACGGAGCCCGGCCATCAGCTCCTGGTCCACCACACCCGGTTCGTCGATCAGCCGCGCCAGCACGAGGTGCAGGTCCGGCGGCTGGTCTGGACCCAGGAGGGCTGGCCGCTCGTGTCGATCCAGCCGTGGGGCGGGAGCCATGAGGACGATGACGAGGCCGCCTGGCCGTCGGACGTCGCCGCGCTGCGCGGCGACTGGGAGATCGTCGACCTCGGCGGCCCCACGGACCAGGTCGCGCCGGCGCGCCGGGTGACGGTGGACGATGCCGCGCTCGCCGGCCTCGTCCCGCACGGTCGCGGGCGGTTCACCAGGAGCGGTGACGCTCCCGTCGACGCGGTCGTGTTCCCCGCGTGGGACACGGTGCGCGGTCGCGAGACGCTCGCGTTCGCGGCGCGCGGCCCGCGTGGCACCGTGGTGGTCGGGACCGCCGTGCCCGAGGGCGCGGTGGGATGATGGTCACCATGGCCGAGCGCGAGGACAAGCGGCGTCGGGTCCCCCTCGAGGGGTCTCCGACCGACATCGGCGAGGTCCCGGGATGGTCGGGACGCCTCATGGTGTGGCTCCGCGTCGCCGCCCAGCTCGCCGCGATCCAGCTCATGATGGTCGCCGGCACGCTCCTCGGCCTCGTGATCGTGGGCCTGGGGCCGGCGCTCGCCTCCGGCGCTACGCTGCTGCGCCGGATCGTGGACGGCGACCCCTCGGACGCCCTGTGGCGGGACTTCTGGCGCGGCTATCGCGAGGAGCTGCGCCGCGCGAGCCTGGTGACCGCGCCGTTCCTCGCCGTGATCGTGGTCGCCTGGTACGAGGCGCTGGTCCTGCTCGCCCACGGCCAGGGGCCGCTCGCGGCGGTCCTCACCGGCGCGGTGGTGGCCGTGGGCGCCTACGCGGTCGCCTGCCTCGCCTATGCGCCTCACGTGCTGCGGCGCTACGACGACGGACCCGGCCGCACGCTGAGGTTCGTCGCCCTGTCGCCCTTGCTCTCGCCGCTGACGGCGGTGGGCACCGTGGTCACGGCGGTCGCGATCGCGGCCATCGGCCTGCGGTTCCCGCCCGCGTTCCTGCTGGTCGGGCTGTCCATCCCGGTGCTGCTCGGCGGCCTGATCGTCGACCGGTGGCTGGACAAGGTCGACGCGCGGACCGCTCAGGCCTGAGCGCGCGGTCCCCTGCCTCGGCGGGGCGCCGTCACACGCGCGTGGACTCGCGCTCGACCACCTCGAAGTCGGAGACCACGCGCCGGAACGGCTCGCCGTCGCCGCCGATCCGGGCGACGAGCTGCTCGACCGCGGTCGCGGCGATCTGCTCGCGCCCGGGTGCGATGGTGCTGAGCGTGGGAGACGAGTACGAGGCGTCCTCGATGTCGTCGAAGCCGATCACGGCGATCTCGCCGGGCACGTCGATCCGGCGCGCGTGCAGCGTGTGGAGCGCGCCGAGCGCGAGCGCGTCGTTGAGACCGAAGATCGCATCGACCGTGGTGCCGGACTCGAGCAGGCGGGTGGTGCAGTCCGCGCCGGTGGCGCGGTGCCACAGGCCGCCCTCGACCACCAGCGACGGGTCCATCGGGATGCCGTTCGCGGCCAGCGCCGCCTGGTAGCCGAGCAGGCGGAGCGCCGCGGATCCCATCGTCTCCCCGGCGTGGGCGCCGATCACCGCGATCCGGCGCCGGCCCTGGTCGATCAGGTGCTGGGTGGCCGCGCGTGCCGCCTCGACGTTGTTCATGGTGACGTGGTCCCAGTCGCCGCCGAAGATGCGCTCGCCGAGGACCACCAGGGGGTAGTCGACCTTGAGCGCCTCGGTGTCCTCGGGGCCCAGCGCGAGCGGCGAGAAGATCAGGCCGTCGGTGAGCTGGCGCCGCTCCGAGGTGAGCACCTCGAGCTCGTGCTGGCGGTCCGCGCCGGTCTGCTCGATCAGCACCACCACGCCGCGCGCCTCGGCCGCGCGGATGACCGAGTCGGCGAGCTCCGCGAAGTACGGCAGCGAGAGCTCCGGGAGCGCGAGACCGATGATGCCCGTGCGGCCCTGACGCAGGTTCCGCGCGGAGATGTTCATCTTGTAGTCGAGCTCGGCGATCGCCTTCTCGACCTTCTCGCGCGTCGCGGGCCGGATGTGCGGGTAGTCATTGACCACGTTCGAGACGGTCTTCACGGAGACGCCCGCGAGCTTCGCGACGTCGTGCATCGTGACAGCTCCGTGCGATCGGCTTCCGCTCACGTGCTCGTGCCCTCCTCATCGACGGGTCCGGCGACGCGCCATCGCCGTGCCCGCGGCCCTCCAGGGAAGCATGCCAGATCCCTGGGGCCCGGTCGCGTACGCGCGGTGGCGGCGCCCGATCTACAACGATGCACAGTCTATCGCGGCAGGTCAGCGGGCACCGCAGCGGCGCGTCGGCGCCTCCTGCGGAAGGATGGAGGGGGAGGCCGACGATGGAGTCAGGGTGGGTGGCCCGCTGGGTCCCGGGCGTGCGGGTCGCACGCGGCTACCACCGCGCGTGGCTGTGGCCCGACCTGCGGGCCGGGCTGATCGTCACGGCGCTGCTGATCCCGGCCGGCATGGGCTACGCGCGCGTCGCCGGGCTGCCGCCGGAGACCGGCCTCTACGCGACGATCGTCCCGCTGGTGGTCTACGCCCTGGTGGGTCCCTCCCGCATCCTCGTGCTGGGTCCGGACTCCGCCCTCGCGCCGATCATCGCGGCGTCGATCCTGCCGCTCGCGGCCGGCGACCCGGGACGCGCGGTCGCCCTCGCGGGCCTGCTGTCGATCCTGGTGGGCCTGCTGATGCTCGTCGGCGGCGTCCTGCGCCTGGGCTTCGTCACGGACCTGCTGTCGAAGCCCGTGCGTGTCGGCTACCTCAACGCGATCGCGGTGATCGTGATCCTGTCGCAGGCGCCCGCGCTGCTCGGGATCACGCTCGAGGCGTCCGGTCCGGGCGGCCGCGCGGTCGCGCTCGTCGCCGCGGTGGCGGACGGCGACGCCGTGCCGTTGGCGGCCGCGCTCGGCCTCGGGTCGCTCGCGGTGATCCTGGTGCTCCGGCGGCTGCGGTCCCCGGTGCCGGGCGTGCTGGTGGTGGTCGTGCTCGCCACGGTCGCGACCTGGGCGCTCGGATGGGACGGCTCGCTCGCGGTGGTGGGCGCGCTGCCCCCGGGCCTGCCCGCGCCCGCGCTCGCGGGCCTCGCGTGGTCGGACGTGGGCGCGCTGGTGGTGCCGGCCGCCGGCATCGCGCTGGTCGCGTTCACCGACAGCGCGGTGCTCTCGCGCACGCTCGCGGCCCGCCGCGGCGAGTCGGTGGACGGGAGCCAGGAGCTCATCGGCATCGGTGCCGCGAACGTCGCCGGAGGACTCCTCGGCGGCTTCGCCGTCTCCGCCTCCTCCTCCCGCACCCCCGTCGCCGAGCAGGCGGGATCGCGCTCGCAGCTGACGGGGCTGGTGGGCGCCGCGCTCATCGTGCTGTTCATCCTCGCGGCGCCCGGCCTCACCGGATACCTGCCCGTCGCGACCCTCGCCGCGGTGGTGGTGGCGGCCGCGCTCAGCCTCATCGACGCACCGGCGATGGCGCGGCTGTGGCGCATGGACCGGCTCGACCTCGCCCTGTCGGTCGCGGCCTTCGTCGGCGTGCTCGTCGTCGGCGTGCTGGAGGGCATCGCGGCCGCGATCGTGCTGTCGCTGCTCGCCTTCGTGCGCCGCTCGTGGCGGCCGTACCGCGCCGAGCTCGGCCGCGTGCCCGGCCTGCGCGGCTATCACGACCTCTCTCGCTACCCCACCACGGGGAGGCGCCTGCCCGGCATCGTCATCGTCCGCTTCGACGCCCCGCTCTTCTTCGCCAACGGCGAGTCGTTCGACGACTGGGTCCGCGAACGGGTCGCCGAGCGGCCCGACGTGCGCACCGTGATCCTCGCGGCCGAGCCCATCACGGCGATCGACACCACCGCGGTCGAGCAGCTCGTGGAGCTCGACGACCACCTCGCGCGGCACGGGGTCGCACTGGTGCTCGCGGAGATCAAGGACCCGGTCCGCGACACGCTCGCGCGCTACGGCTACGCCGAGCGGTTCGGCGCCGAGCGCGTGTACCCGACGGTCGGCGCCGCCGTCGACGCGATCACCGGCGAGTTCCGCACGGACCTCGACGGGTGAGTCAGGACTCGGCGAGCGCCTCGTCGCGGCCCACGTCGGCGTCGAGCGCGCCGACGGTCCGCAGGAACAGGATGATCCACGCGAAGATCAGCACCCCGGCGACCAGCTCCACGGCGGTCAGCGTGTAGTAGCCGATCGCGAACATCACGGCGAGCACGAAGATCACGCCGAAGAACAGCCAGCCGACCGGGAGGAACGCGCGGGAGATCCCCGGGATCCACGCCTTGAGCCGGATGGTGAGCACCGCGAAGGCGATCGCCATGCCCGACGCCACCGCGGTGTGGATCCAGAACTGCGTGTCCACCTTGAAGATGCCGACGCAGCCGAGGAACACGCCGATGACGATCAGGGTGAGCCGCACCCGGCCGACGCTGCTGTCCTCCGCGGTCGGGATGGCGCGGGTGGCGTAGCGGGCGAGCACCGTCAGCAGGAAGCCGGCGACGATCAGCGTCAGGTTGAACGCCAGCGCCGACAGGTCGGACGTGATGCCCAGGGAGCTGAGGTTCTCCTCCCACCAGTGCGGATCGCTCGCCGTGAGCATGCTGGCGATGATGCCCAGCACGAGGAACGTCGCGAGCACCACCGCGAGCAGCTGGGCGTCCAGGTGGGTCGCCGAGAGGAACGCGACGTAGGCGGAGACGGCGGCGGCCGCCCCGCTCAGCGCGAGGATCGGGAGCCAGAACACGGTCGCGTCGATGAACGACTCCGCCATGATGCGCGCGACCAGCGTCCATCCGAGCAGGGCGATCACGCCGTGCGCGAGGGCGAGCACCGCGACGTCGATGACGTCGAGCGCGCCGGTGATGCGCGGCCCGCCGCGCAGGTGCAGGGCGTAGCGTCCGGCGGCGAACGCCAGCATGGTCGCCACGGCCGAGGCCAGCGCCGCGTACGTGCCGACGGACCCCTCGCCCGCGATCGGCGCGTCGTCGAACCCGAACACCAGCAGGGCGATCCCGGCGACCGCGGTGTAGGCGACGGCACCGAGGCCCATCGCGGTGAGCTCGGTCGCGGTGTTGACGCGCGTGGACATGGGCTGTCCCGAGGAGGCCGGCGAGGTGCTCACCCTCGGAGGATAGTGCGCCCGGTCCCCACGGCGCCGGGGGACGAGGCGCGCGCCGTGTCTCAGGCCGAGGGCAGCGGGGCCAGGCTGTACGCCGCAACGCCGCGGCCGGGCTTGACCAGCACCATGACCTCCTCGACCAGGCGCGCCCGCCGCCGCGAGATGCGCCCGGCGAAGGTGCCCGGCGCGCCCTCGACGGGCCCGAGGATGTGGCCGTCCGCCCACACCTGGACGCCCTCGGCCGGGTCGTCCACGCGCACCGTGACCTCCCAGAACGCCTCGCCCGCGGCGATCGCGACGGAGTGCGCGGCGGACGATGCGGCGGTCGGGTCGGGCGCGCGGCCTCCCGGGGCGGCGGCCGGGATCAGATCGCTGGGCAGGCCGGGGGTGAGGAACGCGGGAAGGCGGTGCCGGGTCGCCTGCTCGTAGGCATGCGCGCGGTCGATCAGCACGTCGTCGCGGTAGGCGGGTCCCGCGAACGTCAGCCCGACGGGCATCTGGGTGTCGCCCATGAAGCCCATGGGGACCGTCACCGTGGGGATGCCCAGGTGGCGGATCACGCGGTTGCCGTTGGAGTAGACGACGCCGTTCCGCGACGCATGGGCGAGGCTCTCGGGACGGGTGAACAGGTCGTCCCGGCCCACGTCGCCGGCGGCGGGGAAGACGATGAGGTCCAGCCCCTCGTCGTCGAGCCATCGCTCGAAGTCCTGCCGCCGCGCCTCCTCGAGGCCCGTGAGCAGGTGGTCGAAGCCGGGGACCTCGTCGAACGACGACGGCACGCCCGCCTTGACCAGCTCGGCCAGCCGCTGCCAGTCGAAGCCGCCGCGAGCGCGGGTGATCCACACGGGCCACAGCGCGTCCTCGATCGGGAACACGGAGTCGCCGTCCACGTCCGCCCAGGTGCCGAGGTCGGGGTCGCCGTTCACGCGCAGGAACTGGTCGAGCACCATCGCGGTGACCGGGCCGCCCTCCATGGTGCGCCAGTTCGGCGGCACCAGGCCGCGGGACGCGAGGCCCTGGGCGCCCGGTCGATCCTCCTCGTAGTTCTCCCACGCGGGGAAGCCGACCTCGACCACCTCGGCGCCCAGGGAGCGGAGGTCGTCCGCCGCCCGGTCCCACAGGGCACGCACGCTCGGCCGGATGACCGGGGGCTCGAGCGGCGCATCGTCCTCCCCGATGAAGATCCGCGGCACGCCGATCCGCAGGCCCTCCAGGCGCGTCGGGCGCTCGCGGACCAGCGGCCTGGGCATGACGTCCTCGGGGCGGGGGAGCGCCACGGCGGTCTGCTGGCGCCAGAAGTCGCCGGTCGTGTCGGGGTCCTCGGCCACGAGCACCTCCAGCAGCACCGTCAGGTCCTCGACCGTGCGGGTGTGGGGGACCACCACGTCGCAGGTGGGGCGCAAGGGCCAGTTGCCGCGGATCGAGATCAGCCCGCGCGACGGCGTGTACGCGACCAGGGCGTTGTTGGAGGCGGGGGAGCGGCCGGAGGAGACGGTCTCCTCCGCCATGCCGAACGCGGCCATGGAGGCGGCGGTCGAGGTGCCCGAGCCGTTCGACGAGCCGGAGCCGTAGGCGGCCGTGATGTAGTCGGGGTTGTACGGGCTGCGGGCGTAGCCGTAGACGCCGGGCTGGATGCCGCCCGCCGCCATGGGCGGCATGTTCGTCTTGCCGAGCAGCACCGCGCCGGCCCCGCGCAGCAGCGCCACGGTCGCGGCGTCGTCGGTGGCGACCAGGTCCTTGAGCGCCGGGCTGCCGGAGGCGACCGTGAGCCCCTTCGCCTTGTAGCTGTCCTTGATCGTGTAGGGGATGCCCTCGAGGGGGCCGGCCTCGCCGCGCGCGCGCCGCGCGTCGGACTGGGCGGCATCCGCGAGACAGTCGGGGTTGAGCACGGCGATCGCGTTCAGGCAGGGGCCGGTGCGGTCGTAGTACGCGATGCGGTTGAGGTACGCGCAGACCAGGTCGACGCTGGTCACCTCGCCCGCCGCGAGGGCGGCCCTCATCTCGGCGATGGTCATCTCGACCACATCGATCGTCCGCATCATCATCCCTTCCGTGCGCCCAGGTGCCTCATCCTTCACCCCGGTGGACCGTGCGGGAAGCCCGGCGCGCTCGAGACGCACGATGCGTGCGCCGGATCGATAGCATCGTCATGACGGAGGGACGACGATGACGCTTCTCGATGCCGACGCCGGTGTGGACGAGGAACGGATCCTTGCCGCGATCGAGGCGGAGCACGGGCCGGACGAGGATCTCCGCCGTCGCGTCGGCGACCAGTTCGCGCGCCTCCACTCGCTGTTCGGGCGGCTCTACGGGACCAGGGACGATGCGTTCGAGCAGCTCGCTGCGGTAGTCGCCGAGGCGGCCGCCTCCGCGCGTGCCCGCCCGGCCGACCTGCGCGAGCGGGATCGCGCCCTGGAGGCGGATCCCGGGTGGTTCGAGTCCGAGCGCATGGTCGGCGGCGTGTGCTACGTCGACCGCTACGCCGGGACGCTCGCCGGGGTGCGCGAGCAGATCCCGTACTTCCGCGAGCTGGGCCTCACCTACCTGCACCTCATGCCGCTGTTCGAGAGCCCGGAGGGCGACGACGACGGCGGGTACGCGGTGTCGAGCTACCGGCGCGTCGACCCGCGGTTGGGGACGATGCAGGAGCTGGCCGAGCTCGCGACGGACCTGCGGGCCGCGGGGATCTCCCTGGTGGTGGACTTCATCTTCAACCACACGAGCGACGAGCACGAGTGGGCGCGCAGGGCGGTCGCCGGGGAGGAGGGCTACGAGGACTTCTACCTGATCTTCCCCGACCGGGAGATGCCGGACCTCTACGAGCGGACCACGCGGGAGATCTTCCCCGACGACCACGCCGGGTCGTTCATCCAGCTGCCTGACGGCAGGTGGATCTGGTCGACCTTCTACCACTTCCAGTGGGACCTCAACTATGCGAACCCGGCGGTGTTCCGCGCCATGGCGGGCGAGATGCTGTTCCTCGCGAACCAGGGCGTCGCCGCGCTCCGGATGGACGCCGTCGCCTTCATCTGGAAGCGCATCGGCACCGCCTGCGAGTCGCTGCCCGAGGCCCACCTCCTGCTGCAGGCCTTCAACGCGGTGGTGCGGATCGCGGCGCCCGCGATGCTGTTCAAGTCGGAGGCGATCGTCCACCCGGACGAGGTCATCGAGTTCATCTCGCCCGACGAGTGCCAGCTCTCGTACAACCCCCTGCAGATGGCGCTCACCTGGGAGGCGCTCGCGACCCGCGACGCCCGCCTGCTCCAGCAGGCGCTCGACACGCGTCACGACCTTCCGCCGGGGACCGCGTGGGCCACCTACGTCCGCGGCCACGACGACATCGGCTGGACGTTCGCGGACGAGGACGCGATCCAGTTCGGCGTGGTCGGCGGGCCGCACCGGCGCTTCCTCAACGACTTCTACGTGCGGCAGGCGCTGGGCTCGTTCGCGCGCGGCGTGCCGTTCCAGGAGAACCCGCGGACGGGCGACGCGCGCGTGACCGGCACCACCGCGTCGCTCGCGGGAGTCGAGTCGGGCGACGCGGGCGGCGAGGACCGGGTGGTGCTCGCCCACGCCATCGCGATGTCGACCGGCGGGATCCCGCTCATCTATCTGGGTGACGAGGTCGGCCAGGTCAACGACTACTCGTACCGGGAGCGGCCCGACGAGGCGGGCGACACCCGGTGGGTCCACCGGCCCTACCGTCCGGTCGGTCTCTACGAGCAGCGCCACGATCCGACGACGGTCGCGGGCCGCCTGTTCCACCGGATCTCGCGGCTGATCGCCGTGCGCGCGGCGACGCCGGAGCTCGGGGGCAACGCGTTGATCCCGTTCCACGTGCAGGACCCGGGGGTGCTCGGCTATCAGCGCCCGGGTCCGACCGCCGATGACCCTCGGGTGCTGGTGCTCGCGAACGTCGGGGACGACCCGGTGACGGTGGAGGCGCTCACGCTCTCGGGCCTCGAGAGCGGAGCGGTCGACCTCGTCACCGGCGCCGCGGTGGAGATCGGCGCGGGGATCGTGCTCCCGGCGCACGGCTTCGTGTGGCTGCGGGTGCGCGCCCTCCGGTGACCCCAGGCGGCGGTACGCGGAGGTGAGGACGGCGGCGCGCGAGCGGCGCGGGGCCGCGATGGCCCTCGTTGCGTGCTTCGCGTCCTGTTCCGCTCGGAGCACTCCGCAGGTCGGCGTTCTCCCCGGGGGGCACCCGGGGAGCGTCCACGTTCCGCCTGGGTGGTCGCGCGATTCGCCTAGAATCGATCCGCGAGCTGGAGGCAGCAGGGGGCGAGAGACCGCATCGTCCGGCATCGGGCGACCACAGGTACGTCGTCGGTCTGCCTTCGGAGGCTCGTGGAGGTATCTGGCACCAGAGAGCGGAGAGGCGGCGTGGCCGTAACACGGGCCGATGTGGCCCGCCGAGCAGGAGTCTCGGCAAGCACCGTGTCCTACGTGCTCAGTGGTGAGCGCCCGATCTCCGAGGCGACGCGCGACCGGGTGCGGGCTGCGATCGCCGAGCTCGGCTACACGCCCAACGCTCTGGCGCGGGGCCTCGCGGGAGGGTGGCGCGGCATGATCGGCCTGCACTGGCCCCTGGGCGATCGACCGATCAGCACCACGGAATCCGAGTACATCGCCGCGGTGTCGGACGCGGCCCGTCGTCGTGGCTTCCACCTCCTCCTCTGGTCGAATCCTGTCGACGAGACTGACGAGTGGAAGCTCGTCCTCTCGCAGGGCCTCGTCGACGGTGTCGTGCTCATGGAGGTGGTCACCGACGATCCGCGCCTGCCGGTGCTCGACAAGCTCGGCACGCCGTACGTCATCGTGGGGCGGGACGATGCGCGTCCCGAGGCCAACCACGTGGACGCCGACTTCGACGACCTCGCTGAACGCGCCGTGGCCTACGTGGGGGAGCATGGCCATCGCGAACTGGTCCTCCTCAGCCAGACCGAGCAGATCGACCGCAGCGGATACGGGCCGGTGTCACGGATGCGGCGGTCGCTCGAGCGTGCGTCCGGGCGGGCAGGCGCTCGCCTCCATACCGTCCACGCCCCGCTGTCGATCCGCGGGGGACGGCAGGCCTTCCTCGACATGAGGCGTATCGCGCCAGAGGCCACCTGCGTGCTCGAGGTCAACGAGCCGGCGACGATCGGTCTGCTCGAGTCCGTCACCGCGGCCGGTCTCGACGTGCCGCGGGACCTGTCGGTTCTCGCGCTCAACCAGGGTCGCGTCGCGATGGAGATGGTCGTGCCTGAGCTGTCGGACGTCTCGGCACCGCCTCACGAGATCAGCGCGCGCGCCGTGGGCGCCCTCATCGACAGGGTCGAGGGCGCGTCGGCCCATCCGATCGCCGAGCTGGTGCGAGCGGCCACCACCGAGCGGCAGAGCGTCGCTCGCGCACCCGCCAGCCGACGCTGAGCACCCGCCGACCGACGTCGCGCACCCGCCGACCGTAGCGATCCCACGTCGTTCTATCGACGCGCGTCGACTTTGGTGTTATGGTTCATCGACGCGCGTCGATAACTGCGGCGTGGCGGCGGCGGAGAGTCGCACAGGAAACAAGGAGGTTTCACACATGAGCACGACACGACGAATCATCGGCGGGGCGGCAGCGGTGACGGCGGGTGCGCTCGCCCTCGGGCTCGCGGGGTGCAGTGCGGATGCGGGGGAGCAAGCAGGAGGCGAGTCGCCGGACGAGCTGACGATCTGGTGGATCCAGTCGCCGGACTCGCCTATCGGACAGGGATGGCAGATGGCTCTCGATGAGTTCGAGGCTGCTCATCCTGAGGTCGAGGTGACCTTCGAGACGAAGTCCTGGGACCAGCTGCGCCAGACCGGACAGATGATCCTGAACTCACCCGAGGCGCCCGACATCCTCGAATACCCGAAGGGCAATGCGTCGGCCGGCACGGTCGTGAAGGCGGGCCTCCTCACGGACCTCGAGGATGTCGCCGTCGAGCGCGGGTGGACCGAGATCCTGCCCGAGAGCCTTCAGACGGTGGGCCGGTACGACGAGCGAGGGCTCATGGGGTCCGGCGCCCTGTACGGCGTGCCCGGCTACGGCGAGTATGTGTCGGTCTTCTACAACGTGGACGTGCTCGCGGAGCGCGGCTACGAGCCGCCCACGACCGTGGCGGAATTCGAGACGATCATGGCCGACTTCACGGCCGACGGCGTAACCCCGATCGCCCTGGGTGCATCCGACTATCCTCTGGTCCATCTGGTGTACGCCCTCGCCCTGAGCGAGGCCGACCAGCAGTGGGTGCGCGACTTCCAGTTCTTCGACGGACCTGTCGACTTCCACGACGCGGCCTGGACGTTCGCCGCCGAGAAGATCGCCGAGTGGACCGAGGCCGGATACATCGGCGCGGACGCCACGGGAATCGACTCGGTCGGTGCTGCGACGGGCTTCAAGAGCGGAGCGAATCCGTTCTTCGTGAGCGGCTCATGGTTCCACGGTGAGTTCGCCACGGACATCACGGACTTCGAGTGGGGCACGTTCAGGTTCCCCGGAAGCGGTCTGAGCCTCGGTTCGGGCGGCCACATCTGGGTCGTGCCCGCGCAGTCGGAGAGCAAGGAGCTCGCCTACGACTTCATCGACTACGCGCTCTCGCCTGAGGTCCAGACGGCCATCGCGAACCTCGGGGGCATCCCCGTCGCCGCGGACCGGGCGAGCGTCACCGATCCGGTGGGTCAGATGGCGGTGGACGACTTCGACCAGATCCTCGCCGACGACGCGCTCGGGCTGTACCCCGACTGGCCGGTCGCGGGCTACTACGAGGTCTTCCTCGCCGCCGGGCAGCAGCTCGTGCTCGGCAGCACGACGCCCGACGAGTTCCTGGACACGATCGGCGCGGCATACGAGACCGGCAAGGCCGACGCCGGCCTGTGATGGGACCGGGGGCGGGCGCCGACGCGGCGCCCGCCCCTCCCGAAGGGACGACCATGACACCGACGACGCGCACCCTCTCCGCACGACGGACCGACGGACGGCTCAAGCGCGGAGAAGCCAGTCGCTACTACCGCTACCTCATTCCCGGACTGCTCGGGCTCATCATCGTGGTGATCGTTCCGGCCCTCGCCAACCTCGGACTGAGCTTCACCCAGTGGTCCGGTGTGGGGACCCCCGAGTTCGTCGGGTTGGACAACTACTCCGCGCTGATGGGAGACGCGACCTTCTGGCGGGCATTCGGCAACAGCGCCGCCACGATCGTCGCGATGGCGATCATCCCGACGTTCGCCGGGCTCTTCCTCGCCGCGCTGCTCTTCGACTTCCTCGCGCCGCGCTTCGGCGGCGCGACATCGAGTCTCTTCCGGACGGTCATCTACCTGCCGCAGATCATCCCGATCGCGGTCGCGGGCGTGCTCTGGGACTTCCTTCTCCAGCCCCAGACGGGAGCCGTCAACGCGGCGCTCCGCGCGGTCGGACTCGACCAGGCGGCGAGCAACTGGCTCGGCGATCCGAGCCTGGCGCTTCCCACGGTGATGGTGATCCTGGTGTGGCTGCAGCTGGGCTACACGGTCGTGATCTTCGTGGCCGGAATGTCGCGAATCGATCCCGCCCTGCATGAGGCGGCGAGTCTGGACGGCGCGTCGTGGCTGCAGCGATTCCGTGTCATCACGGTGTCCTCGCTCGCGCCGGAGATCATCGTCATCCTGCTCACGACCACGGTGGCAGCGCTGAAGGTCTTCGCGCCCATCTACGTGCTCACCGCGGGCGGGCCGGCCAACGCCACGATGGTTCCTTCGTACTTCGCGTTCTACAACTTCTTCAGCACGCTGAAGGTCGGGTACGGGGCCGCGATCTCCACCGTGCTCGCCGTGCTGCTCACCGTGCTCGCGGTCGTGCTTCTTGCGATCCAGCACCGCCATCAGGAGGGATCACGATAGTGACGACGACAGCCTCAAACACGACGCCGGCGAAGGCATCGCCGCACCGGCCCGTCCGTCGACAGCGCTCGGCGATCAACCGTCGAACGCCGATGTCCTGGGTGATCCTCGGGGGCTTCGTCGTGCTGTCCCTGGCGATGCTCTCACCCATCGTGCTGGCGGTGATCAACTCGGTGAAGACGTCCGAGGAGTACGCCCGCAACGGCCCGTTGGCGCTTCCCGAGGGCTTCGACCTCTCCGGCCTCACAGAGTTCTGGGTCAGCGTCGACTTCACGAACAAGCTGCTCAACAGCGTGCTGATCAGCGTCGGCGTCGCGGCCCTCGGCGTGGTGCTCAGCCTGCTGACGGCGTATGGGCTCGGGGTCGGGAGGGTGCGGGGCCGATTCTGGATCCTCGCGCTGTTCATGGTCGCGTTCACCCTCCCCCAGGAGGCGCTCGTCTACCCGCTGTACTTCATGTCCAAGAATGTGGGTCTGTACGACTCGCAGCTCGCGGTCATCATCATCATCGGTGTCCTCCAGGCGGCCTTCGGCACCTACCTTCTGTCGTCGGTGCTCTCCAGCGTTCCGGACGAGGTGCTCGAGGCCGCGCGGGTCGACGGCGCGGGCCGCTTCCGCATCCTCACGCAGATCGTCACGCCGCTCGTCCGGCCGACGCTCATGGTGCTGGGCGCTTTCTTCTTCGTGTGGACGTGGAACGAGTTCTTCATCCCCCTGGTGCTCCTCCCGTCCGGCCGCAACCAGACCGTGTCTGTCGCGTTGGGCTCGCTCTTCGGCCAGTACACGAGCGACCCGGTGACCACGGCGGCAGCGGCGGTGGTCGGCATCCTGCCGGCGCTCGTCTTCTTCATCCTCTTTCAGCGCACCCTGATGCGCGGCGTCAACATGGGAGCGGTCAAGTGACATCTCAGCATGCGGCAGCAGTGGCCCTCGATCCCCTGATGGACCCCGACTGGTGGCGGGATGCGGTGGTCTACCAGGTCTATCCGCGGAGCTTCGCGGACTCCGACGCCGACGGTCTGGGCGACCTCCGCGGGGTCATCTCGCGGGTCGACTACCTGCGCAGTCTCGGGATCGACGCCGTATGGCTCAGTCCCTTCTACCCGTCGCCGCTGGCAGACGGCGGCTACGACGTCGTGGACTATCGTGACGTGGACTCCAGGCTCGGCACTCTCGCGGATCTCGATGACCTGATCGAAGCGCTGCACGAAGCCGGCATCCGGCTCATCATCGACATCGTCCCGAACCATTCGTCCTCCGAGCACCCGTGGTTCCGTGCTGCGCTCGCGTCACCTCGCGGGTCGGAGGAGCGCGAACGCTACGTGTTCATGGAGGGAGCGGGCGCTGACGGGTCCGAGCCGCCATCCGACTGGCAGTCCCACTTCGGCGGGTCGGCCTGGGAGCGGACCCCCGACGGTCAGTTCTACCTCCACCTCTTCGCCGAGGAGCAGCCGGACTTCAACTGGTCGCACCCGGACGTGAGGAAGGAGTTCCTCGCGATCCTCGGCTTCTGGTCCGACCGTGGCGTCGATGGCTTCCGCATCGACGTGGCGCACACGTTGGTCAAGGACCTTGCGCATCCGCTGCGCAGTCAGCCCACCATCGATTCGCTTCTCCCGGAGGATGGGTCCGACCCGCTCTACGACCGCGACGAGCTCCATCAGATCTATCGCGAGTGGCGGGAGCTCTTCGACCGGTACGACCCGCCCCGCATGGCGGTGGCGGAGGCGTGGGTCCCTGCGTCACGCCGGGTGCGCTACGCGTCTCCCGAGAGCCTCGGGCAGGCGTTCAACTTCGACCTGCTGCGTGCGCCGTGGGATGCGGCGGCGTTCGCGGAGATCATCGCCCGGAACCTCCGATTCGCGGACGAGGCGCACAGCTCCTCGACGTGGGTGCTGTCCAATCACGACGTGGTCCGGCACGCGACCCGCTATGCCCTCCCCGACGGTGCGGACCTCGACGCCTGGCTTCTCGAGGGTCGGCCGCTCAGCCCCGCGCAGGCGCTCCAGGGTGATCGGCGAGCACGTGCGGCCGCGATGCTGGTGTTGGCCCTCCCGGGCTCGGTGTACCTCTATCAGGGAGAGGAGCTCGGGCTGCACGAGGTGAGCGAGATCGGGATCCAGGACCTCCAGGATCCGATCTGGCGCCGTAGCGAGGGGCGGCAGAAGGGGCGTGACGGGTGCCGTGTGCCGCTTCCGTGGACGGCGGCCGGAAGGTCCTTCGGCTTCGGCGCGAATGGGAGCCACCTGCCGCAGCCGCGCTGGTTCGCGTCGCATGCGGCGGATGTCGAGGAGCGTGATCCAGGGTCGATGCTCAGCCTGTATCGCTCCGCGATCGCGTTGCGGCGACTGCTGAGGACGGAGGGCGGTGTGTCGGGGCTCCCCGCCGTGCGCCGGGACGGCGACCTCGTCGTGATCGAGCGCGAGGGTGGCCTGACGAGCGTGACGAACTTCTCGAGCGAGCCCGTCCGGTGGAGCCACGGCGGACGCGTGCTGCTCTCGAGCTCGGATCTCACCTCGGAGCCGACCATCCCGGGAGAGACCACGGTGTGGTTCGGCGAGCTCCACGAATCATCGATCGCCGAGGAGGCGGGATCATGACGGACCTGACGGAGGCGACACACGTCCCCCACCCGGAGTACGACCGTCAAGCCATCCGCGTGGGGATCGTGCACTTCGGGCTCGGGAACTTCCATCGCGCCCACCAGGCGATGTACCTGGACAGGCTGATGACTGCCGGCATGGGCCAGGACTGGGGGATCTGCGGCGTCGGGACGCGCCCGGCAGACCGGCGGATGCAGCAGGTTCTGGAGGACCAGTCGTATCTGTACACCTTGGTGCTCAAGTCGGGCATCGGCGAACCCTCCCCGACGATCATCGGCTCGATCGTCGACCACCTGATGGCGGCGGACGATCGCGATGCGGTGCTGGAACGTCTCTCCGACCCTGGCGTACGCATCGTCTCGCTCACCATCACCGAGGGCGGGTACCGCCGCGGCGGCCCACCTGCCGAGGGATCTGTCGACGTCTTCGACCTCATCGCGGAGGGACTGGAGGCGCGACGCACAGCAGGAGTGCAGCCGTTCACGGTGATGTCGTGCGACAACCTTCCGCACAACGGTGACGCCGCGCGACGTGCGGTCGTCGATGCGGCTGGTCGCCGCGAACAGGAGCTCGCGGACTGGGTCGATCGTGCGGTGGCGTTCCCCAACTCGATGGTGGATCGCATCACCCCGGTGACGACCGAGGAGGACCGCGAGCTCGTGCGGACGCGGTTCGGGCTCGACGACGACTGGCCGGTTCCCGCTGAGCCGTTCGCGCAATGGGTGCTGGAGGACCATTTCACCCTCGGGCGCCCTCCGCTCGAGGAGGCCGGTGTCCAGCTGGTGGCGGATGTCGCACCCTTCGAGCTGATGAAGCTGCGCCTGCTCAACGCGAGCCACCAGGCCATGGCCTACTCCGGGATCCTCCTTGGCCACTCGAGCGTGGCGGCGGCGGCAGGCGATCCCCTCGTGGAGGAGTTCCTCCGGCGGTACATGGCCGAGGCGCGCCCGACGCTGCCACCGGTGCCCGACACCGATGTGAGCGCATACGCGGAGTCGCTTCTCGAGAGGTTCCGGAATCCCGCGATCGCCGACACTCTCGAGCGTCTGGCGACGGATTCGGCGAACCGCCTGGCCGCGTTCCTCATTCCGGTCGTGCTCGACAACCTGCGCGCAGGTCGACCGGTGAGCGCCTCGACTGCGGTGCTCGCGTGCTGGGTTCACGCATGTGCGAACACAGTCGGCGACGCGCAGCCGCAGGTGCCGTCCGCGCTCCGCGCTGCGGCCTCGGCTGCCTCCGAGGACCCGTCGGGATTCGCCGAGGAGGTCGACATCCTCCAGCCGGTGGTCGGCTACGCGGAGTTCCGCACCGCGCTCGCCAGGGACATCGCATCGATTCGCGACCGAGGGGTGAGGGCGTTCCTCGAGGGGGTCGCATCGGAGCCAGGCTTCCGTTGACGTCACCTCGCGGACAGCGGCCGCAGCCTGGGGCCCACGCCCCGGGGATACGACGAAGGCCCTCCCATGGGGAGGGCCTTCGTCGACGAGCATGCGAGATCTCGTATGGCGGTGACGGTGGGATTTGAACCCACGGTACGGGGTTACCGTACACAGCATTTCGAGTGCTGCACCTTCGGCCGCTCGGACACGTCACCGCGGAAGAGAATACCCGTTGTTCACCCTGCGACCTAATCGGCCGGACGGGGCGGGGGGTTGATGCTGGGGCGTCCCGGAGGCCCGGGCGCGTGGACCAGGGCGGTCAGGACCGCGAGCCCCGCGCCGACCACCGTGTCGAGCACGCGCTCGCCGATCACGGCGTGCGTCCCGAAGTCGCCGGTCGCCGACGTGACGATCGTGAGGGCCAGCGGCGTGACCGCGGCGGTGGCGACCGCGTAGTGCCGGGTGATGGACATCTCCGTGATGAACTGCAGGGCGGCGAGGATCGCGGCGAGCAGCCACGGGTTCGGCGGCAGCGAGCCGATCGCGAGGAACGCGAGCGCCCCGGCGAGGGTCCCGACGGTGCGGTGCAGGCCGCGCGAGACGGCGATCCCGCGACCGGGGACGATCCCGACGACGACGACTCCGGCCGCCACGGTCCAGTAGGCACGCTCGGGGTCCGTGTAGAGGAGGCTCACGGCGGTCCCGACCACGGCCACGATCGCGGTGCGGATGACCAGCTCCCTCGCGCCTCGGTCCCACTCCGGCGGCGCGAGCAGCACGCGCAGGGGGCGCGGCTCGACGTGCCAGTGCGTGCGGCGGATCAGCGGGGCGATCGAGGCGATCACCGCGAAGGCGCAGCCGGCGGCGACCCAGCCGACGAGCGTGAGCGGGCTCTCGCCCCCCGCGACCGCATGCGCGGACATCCCGTAGACGATCACCGGGAACAGGGGCCCGGGCGGGCCGAGCCGGTAGCCGTGGACGGCCGCGCCGACGGCGGTCGCGACGGCCGCGAGCCCCGCTGCGGCGGCCAGCGGGTACGGCCCGAGCGCCGACCCCAGCGCGGACGATGCGATGAGCACGAGTCCCGCGAGGGGCCGCAGGCGCAGCCTCTCGAGGCGCGGCAGCGCCGCGAAGTACGGCACGGTGAACGCGCCCACGCAGGCGATCAGCCCGAGCTCGAAACGGTCGAGGGCGGCGCCGAGGATCAGGGGCACCGCGAGCACGATCGTCGTCTGAAGCGCGATGGGCCACCGCGGCTCCTTCGGAGGGGCGAGCGTGCCGAGGCTGGCGACCGCCCGGCGCATGCCGTCCACCCAGATGTCGCGGCGCCGTGCCTCCTCGCTCATCGGCTCACCGGCGGGCCTCGAAGAAGGCGGAGAGCAGCGTCGCCGACTCCGCGGCACGGACGCCCGGCACCACCTCGACCTTCGCGCCGAGCCGCGCGTCGCGCACCACGTCCCACTGCGAGCCGGTTGCCCCCGCCTTCACGTCCCACGCCCCGAGGACGATGCGCGGGATCCGCGACTGCAGGACCGCGCCGGCGCACATGAGGCACGGCTCGAGGGTCACGACGAGAGTGCACCCGTCAAGGTGCCACGTGCCGAGGGACGATGCGGCGGCGCGGATCGCGACCACCTCGGCGTGCGCGACCGGATCGCCCTCGACCTCGCGCAGGTTGCGTCCAGTCCCGATCACGGCGCGGTCGGGGTCGAGCACCACCGCACCCACGGGCACATCGCCCGCGTCGCCCGCCGCGCGAGCCTCGTCCAGCGCGATGCCCATCGCCTCGTCCCACCGTCCGTCCACGCGGCCAGGCTACCGGCGCATCGTCCCCTCCCAGGGGCGTGCACCGCCCTGTCCCGACCCCCGTGCAGGCGATACGCTCGACCCATGCAGCTGCACGTCGCCGATCACCCGCTCATCCGCCACAAGGTCACCGTCCTGCGCGACAAGGAGACCAAGTCCCCGACCTTCCGCCTGCTGGTCGACGAGCTGGTGACGCTGCTCGCCTACGAGGCCACGCGCCAGGTGCGCGTCGAGGAGTGCGAGGTCGAGACGCCGCTGACCGTGACGACCGGCACCAAGATCGCGGACCCCGCGCCGCTGATCGTGCCGATCCTCCGCGCCGGGCTCGGCATGCTCGACGGCATGACCCGGCTGATCCCGAGCGCCGAGGTCGGCTTCCTGGGCCTCAAGCGCGACGAGGAGACCCTCGAGGCGATCACGTACGCGAACCGCCTCCCCGACGACCTCACCGGCCGGCAGGTGTTCCTGATCGACCCGATGCTCGCGACGGGCGGCTCGCTCGTGATGGCCATCGAGTACGTGCTGCAGCGCGGCGCGACCGACGTGACCTGCGTCTGCCTGCTGGCTGCGCCCGAGGGCATCGACCACGTGCGCGAGGCGATCGGCGACCGGGCGGACGTCTCCGTGGTGGTCGCCCAGGTCGACGAGAAGCTGAACGAGGTCGGATACATCGTCCCCGGCCTCGGCGACGCCGGCGACCGGCTCTACGGGATCGTCGACCACTAGACCGCTCTTCTCCGGCGCCGCATCGTCCCTCGCGGACGGTGCGGCGCCGTCGTCTGCGCGGGCGATGTCAGACCCCGGTGAGAGTCTCGAGAGGTGGGAAGCCGGGCGGACGGAGCAGTGTTCAACAGGAACGCGCCTCGGGTGTGGAGGACACGCCGCACTGTCCACACTCTTTACACAGGTTTCTCCACAAGACCACAACATCTAGGGGCAGAAATGCAGGACACCCCCTATATCTAGTTCGACAAGCCTGTAATTCCGCGCTAGATTCAAGGCACGCCTCACACGGACGACGACGGCTGGTACCCCCGGGACTCGCCGTCCAGCGAGCGTCACCTCAACATCCGTTCGCAGGGCCTGGCAGGGCCCGTCTTTGAGCCTCTCGAGGGGGAGCACCGTGACGATCACCGAGAACAACGCAGCGGCGCAGGCCGCGACGACCACCGGGGCGGTCCCGGTCGTGGCCGGCGGCATCCACGTCACCAAGCGTGACGGCACGCGCGAGCCGTACGACGCCGATCGCATCAACAAGGCGATCGAGCGCGCGGCCGCGGGCCTGCCCGACCAGATCGCGATCACCACCCAGGTGGCGTCCGAGCTCGCGATCACCCTGTTCGACGGCATCACCACGGAGCAGCTCGACGAGGCCGCCATCGGCGTCGCCGTCCAGAACGTCAAGGACGACCCGCAGTTCGACATGGTCGCCGCACGCCTGCTCCGCAAGGTGATCTACAAGCGCGTCCTCGGCGGCTACGACACCGAGCTCGAGCTCGCTCTGCTCCACCAGGCGCGCTTCCCGGGGTACATCCGCGACGCCATCGAGGAGGGCCTGCTCGACGTCCGCCTCCAGGAGCTGTTCGACCTCGACGCCCTCGCGGCCGCGCTGGACCACACGCGTGACGACCTGCTGAAGTACATCGGCACGGTGACCATGCGCAACCGCTACATGATCACGGACCGCCACCGGAAGTCGCTCGAGGTGCCGCAGTACTTCTGGATGCGCGTCGCGATGGGTCTCGCGCTCAACGAGGCCGACCCGACCGGGACCGCGCTGAAGTTCTACGAGAAGATCTCGACGCTCGACTACCTGCCGGCGGGCTCGACCCTGGTGAACGCGGGCACCTCCTACCCGCAGCTCTCCAACTGCTTCGTCATGCAGATGGAGGACGACATCGAGCACATCGCCAAGTCCGTGCGCGACGTCATGTGGCTCACCAAGGGCACCGGCGGCATCGGCCTGTCCGTCACCAAGCTGCGCTCGGAGGGGTCGCCCATCCGGTCGAACAACACCACCTCGACCGGCCCGATCCCGTTCATGCACACGATCGACTCGACGCTGCGCGCGGTCAGCCGCGGCGGCAAGAAGTTCGGCGCGCTCGCCTTCTACATGGAGAACTGGCACCTCGACTTCCACCAGTTCCTCGACCTGCGCCAGAACTCCGGCGACCCCTACCGCCGCACCCGCACCGCGAACACCGCCGTGTGGATCTCCGACGAGTTCATGAAGCGCGTCGCCGCGGACCAGGACTGGTACCTGTTCGACCCCGCGGAGACCCCCGACCTGGTGGAGCTCGTGGGCTCGGAGTTCTCGGCCCGCTACGCCGAGTACGTCGCGCTGGCCGAGGCCGGCAAGATGCGCACCTTCCGCAAGATGCGCGCCCGTGAGCAGTACAAGCAGATCCTGGTCACCCTCCAGACCACCTCGCACCCCTGGCTGACCTGGAAGGACACGATCAACAACCGTGCCCTCAACACCAACACGGGCACGATCCACCTGTCGAACCTCTGCACGGAGATCTGCCTGCCGCAGGACCGCGACAACATCTCGGTCTGCAACCTCGCGTCCGTGAACCTGCCGCAGCACCTGGTCGACGGCAAGATCGACTGGGACCGCATGGAGCAGTCGGTGCGTCTCGCGGTGCGCCAGCTCGACAACCTCGTGGACATCACCCTGTCGTCCGTGCCCGAGTCCGAGTTCGCCAACCAGGAGAACCGTGCGGTGGGCCTGGGCGTCATGGGCTTCACCGACATCACCGAGCGCCTGGGCCTCGCGTACGAGTCGGAGGAGGCCTACGACCTCATCGACCAGATCGTCGAGTTCGTCAGCTACCACGCGATCGACGCCTCGGCCGACCTCGCCCGCGAGCGTGGCTCGTACAACAACTTCGCCGGCTCCGGCTGGTCGCAGGGCAAGGTGCCCTTCGACACGATCGCCGAGGTCGAGGCCGACCGCGGCGTGCCGGTCACGGTCAACCGCGTGACCCGCCTCGACTGGGACACGCTGCGCGACAAGGTCAAGGGCGGCATCCGCAACGCGACCCTCATGGCCGTGGCGCCCACCGCGTCGATCGGCCTGGTCGCCGGCACCACGCCCGGGTTCGACCCGCAGTTCTCGCAGATCTTCTCCCGCAACACCTCCTCGGGCAAGTTCCTCGAGGTCAACACGAACCTGGTGAAGGACCTCCAGGCGCTGGGCATCTGGGACGAGGTGAAGGACCAGCTTCTCGCCGCCCAGGGCGACCTGAGCAAGGTCGACGGCGTCCCGCAGCACCTCGTGGACGTCTACAAGACCTCCTTCCAGCTCGACCCGCACGCCTTCCTCGAGGTGGCGGCCCGCGCGCAGAAGTGGATCGACCAGGCCATCAGCCGGAACATCTACCTCGAGGACCGCGACGTCGACAAGATGATGGAGCTGTACGCCTTCGCGTGGGAGAAGGGTGTGAAGACCACCTACTACCTCCACATGAAGCCGCGCCACACCGCCGAGCAGTCGACGGTGCGCGTCAACAAGACGGAGAACATCAACCGCACCGGCTCCGCGTCGGGCCGTGCGGCCGGCGGCGCGGCCAGCGGCGGCGCCCGCAAGGGCTTCGGCGGCGCCCGCAAGGGCTTCGGCGGCGCCAAGGCCGCCGCGGCGCCCGCCGCGGACGCCCCGGTCGCGGAGGCTCAGGCGGAGGAGGCTCCGTCGACCACGGCGGCGGCCGCTCCCGCCTCGGCGTCACGCGGCTTCGGCGGCTTCGGCGGAGCGAAGAAGCCGGCCCCGGCCACCACCGAGATCCCCGCGGTCACGGACGGCGAGGCCGTGGCGACCACCCCCGAGGAGAAGGCTCCGGCGGCGGCCCCCGCGTCGGTCCTGTCCTCGATCGCCGCGCAGGCCTTCGCGACCGCTCCGCAGGAGCAGCCCGAGGTGCCGCCGGTCACCCTTCCCGAGCCGGCGCCGGAGCCCGCAGCCCAGCAGCTCTCGACCTCGGCGGCGGCGCCGTCGAGCGCGGCCCTGCTCGATGTGGTGGAGACCGTCGCCTCCGGGGACACTGAGATGATCGGCGGCGTCGCCTGCCCGGTGGACCCGATGGAGCGGCTCCAGTGCGAGTCGTGCCAGTAGCCGATCGATAGAGACAGGAGACACAGACCATGGCCATCCTCGGCAGCGGAGTCCAGGACGGGCTCCTCCTGAAGCCCGTGACCTACCAGTGGGCGATGGATCTCTACGACCAGGCCGTCGCGAACACCTGGTTCCCCAACGAGATCCAGCTCGGTGAGGACCTCGCGGACTTCAAGAAGATGACGGAGGACGAGAAGCACGCGCTCCTCCACCTCATCTCGTACTTCAACCCGAACGAGCTGCTGGTCAACAAGGCTCTCGCGTTCGGCGTCTACCCCTACATCAACGCTCCCGAGGGTCACCTGTACCTCGCGAAGCAGATGTGGGAGGAGGCGAACCACTGCATGACGTTCGAGTACATCCTCGAGACCTTCCCGATCGATCGCGACAAGGCCTACTCGGCGCACGTCGACGTCCCGTCGATGGCCGCCAAGGAGGAGTTCGAGTCGAAGTTCATCAAGCGGATGACCGAGGACACCCTCGACATCAGCACCACGGAGGGCAAGAAGGACTTCATCCGGAACCTGATCGCCTACAACATCATCCTCGAGGGCATCTGGTTCTACTCGGGCTTCATGGTGGCGCTGAGCTTCCGCCAGCGGAACCTGCTGCGCAACTTCGGCTCCCTCATGGACTGGATCATCCGCGACGAGTCGCTGCACCTCCAGTTCGGCATCAACCTCATCCTCACGGTGCTCGAGGAGAACGAGGACCTCCAGGACGAGGAGTTCGCCGAGGAGATCCGCGGCATGATCCTCCACGCCGTCGAGATGGAGGAGGCCTACAACCGCGACATGTTCCCGCGCGGCATCCTGGGCCTCAACGCCGACTACGTGAACCAGTACGTCAAGTACCTCACGGACCGTCGCCTCGAGGAGCTCGGCTTCGAGCCCGAGTTCAACGTCGCCAACCCCGCGAAGTGGATGGCGGCCGCGAACGACACGCTCCAGCTCGTCAACTTCTTCGAGCAGCAGAACACGTCGTACGAGGTCAACGCCCAGGCGACCAAGACCAGCTAGAGGGCGGGCCGCCGAGCCCGTATACTCTCGTCAAATACACGAGACGCCCAGCGCAGAGCGATCGCGCTGGGCGTCTCGTCGTCTCCGGAATACCGGAGCGTCGCGAATCGTTACGACTCGCGTCTCGTGCCCGGCGTGCCAACCGCGCCCCGCACCCGTCACATCCGGGCCGTCGAGACGGCCCCCGTCTCGCTCTTTCCTCCGGAGGCCCCTGCATGACCGCCACCACGGCGCCCACCCCCGTCATCGCCGATCAGCCGGTCGCTGTCCCGCGCCGGCACCAGATCGTCGTCGGCAGCACCATGACGCGGCGCCAGAAGCTGGTCTACATCCTCATGCTGGGCGCGCTCGTCGCGCTGGGCCCGTTCACCATCGACCTCTACCTCCCGGCGTTCCCGAGCGTCCAGGCCGAGCTGATGACCACCGCGGCCGCGATCCAGCTCACGCTCACGGCGACCACCGTCGGCTTCGGTCTCGGCCAGCTGATCGTCGGGCCGCTGAGCGACGCGTTCGGACGCATCCGGCCGCTGCTGTTCGCGACCGCGCTGCACATCCTCGCCTCGGTGGGCGTGGCCCTCGCCCCGACCGTCGAGTGGGTCATGGCCGGCCGTGTGCTCCAGGGCATCGGCGCGGCGGGCGGCGGCGTCGTCGCCATGGCGATCGTCCGCGACCTGTTCGCCGGACAGGCGCTGATCCGCATGCTGGCGCGGCTCGCGCTCGTCACCGGCCTCGCTCCGGTGCTCGCTCCGGTGATCGGCTCGCAGCTGCTGCGCTTCATCGACTGGCGTGGCGTGTTCGTGGTCCTCGCGATCTACGGCGTGCTGGTCCTGGTCGCCGCGCGCTTCGTCATCCGCGAGACCCACCCCGTCGAGCGGCGCGGCGGCACCTCGCTGCGCGCCTACCGCACCCGCTACGCACACCTCCTGGGCGACGCTTCCTTCGTGGGCATCGCCGTGGTCGGCGCGACCACGTTCACCGCGCTGTTCTCCTACCTGTCGGCGTCGTCGTTCGTGCTGCAGGAGGTGTTCGAGCTCTCGGCTCAGGAGTACGGCATCGTCTTCGGGCTCAACTCGGTCGGCCTCGTGATCGCGAACCAGACGTCGGCGCGCCTCATGCGCGTCTTCGCGCCGCGCGCGGTGGCGGGCGTCGGCCTCAGCGTCATGCTCACCGGATCGCTCCTTCTGTTCGTCACCGACGCGCTGTCGCTCGGGCTGTTGGGCGTGCTCGTGCCGCTCTTCTTCGTGGTCGCGTCGGTGGGTCTGATCATGCCGACCGTCCAGGTCACCGCGCTCGCCAACCACGGCGCGGAGGCCGGCACCGCCGCGTCGCTGATCGGCGCGCTGAACTTCGGCGTCGCCGGCGTGATCTCGCCGCTCGTCGGATTCATGGGCGTCTCCGTGGTCTCGATGGCGACCGTGATGGTGGGCGCCCTGGTCGTGGGCAACCTCATCTTCTGGCTGGTCGTGCGACCGCGCGTCCAGTCGTCCGTCATCGCCTGAGAACGGACGACGCGTACCGCGACGCGGCGCGCGCCGGTAGCGTGTGGTCATGACCATGCGCGTGGCGATCCTCCTGTTCGACGGCTTCGACCTGATCGACGCGGGCGGGCCCTACGAGGTGTTCCTGACGGCGTCCCGGCTCCTCGAGCGGGACGGCCTCCCGCCCGCCTACGAGGTCGTGCTGGCGACGCCCGGCGGGGACGATGTGGTCGCCTTCGGCGGCATGACGCTCACGCGCTTGACCGACACCGACGCGCTCGACTCCGCTGACATCGTCCTCGTACCCGGCACGATCGATGTCGCGTGCGCGCTGTCCGACAGCGCGCTGCGCGAGGCCATCGAGCGCCTCGCGGCGTCCTCGTCGCTCACCGCATCGGTCTGCACGGGAGCGTTCCTGCTCGCCCGTGCCGGCCTGCTGCGCGACAAGCCCGCGACCACGCACTGGGAGGACCTGGGCGACCTCGGCGGCTGCGGTGACGTCGCGGAGGTGATCGCGGGGGTGCGGTGGGTCGACGCGGGGGCGGTGCTCACGAGCGGCGGGCTGACGTCGGGCATCCACCTCGCGCTCCACCTGGTGGCGCGCACCACCTCGGTGGACCTCGCTCAGCGCACGGCGCGTCAGCTCGACATGGACTGGAGCCCCGACCCCGCGCGGTGACGCCTGGTGGACCTTCTCCGGCGCCGACCTACTCGTCGCCCTCGATGGTCACGACGATCGAGCTGAGCATGATCGCGTCGGACCGCCCGCTCGTGAGCTCGATGACGTGGTCCCCGGCGGACACGCTCGTGGTCTTGAACAGCTTGGCGTCGGTGCCCAGGCTGTTGGAGAACGGTGAGCCGAAGGCGGTCGAGTCCGCGGCGTTGTCGGGGTTGCCGCCGATGGTTCCGGTGCCGGACCAGCCCCACGGGTTGAGCGTGTCGTCGTCGATCGAGACGCGGGTGTCGTGGCGGCCGCGGTCACCCTCGAAGGCGACCATGCCGAGAGTCACCTTCGCCTTGCCGTCCGTGCTGAACGGGATCTCGGCCGAGTCGTCGTAGAGCCAGTGGGTCCCGTCGAGGACCAGCACGGTGGCCTCGGGCAGGCTCGCGTCCTCGTACACCACCGTGATCGCGAAGCCGGCGTAGTAGTTCGGGGCCAGCGACCGGAAGGTGTCGCTCAGCGCGATGTCCGCCAGCGCGTACCCGCCGTTGCCGGCGGCGGCGACCACATCCGTGATGTCCGCGGTGGCCTGGTAGAACAGGTCGCCCACGAACCAGTTCGAGGTGACCTCGTCGGCGGTGATCTCCTGGTACTCGCCGCCCGGGGCTCGGAGCATCGCGGTGTCCAGGTCCGACGACCACGAGTCGAACGGACCGCGGTTCGCTGACCAGGTCAGCGTCGCGCTCACGACTGTCGCGCCCTCCGGCAGCAGCGAGGTGCTCAGGACGGTCTCCGCGGAGCTCGACGCGCCACCCGCAAGGTTGAGCGGACGCATCTCCTGCGTGTTGTTGTCGTACTTGACGTTCGCGTCGGCGCCGCGGAAGCCCATGACGTCCTGGCACGAGGTCAGCAGGACGTTGCATCCCAGGAGCGGCGCTCCGACCACGGTCGCCGCGACGTTGCCCGTGATGCTGAAGTCGTGGTCGAGGCCGGGGACGCGCTCGCTGAGCGCCGTGCGCACGGAGTAGGTCACCGAGTCGTCGCCCGACGATGCCGTGAAGGTCGTCAGGGCGTCATCGCCCAGCACGGCGTCCGCGTCCACCGCGTCGAGTGAGAGGAGCAGCTCGGTCGACGCGCCGGCCGCGAGCGTGTCGAGCGTGCAGTCCGCGACACCGCGGTCGTCCGTGAGCTCGCAGGTCCAGTCGCCCGCCTCGATCGTGCCCTCGTTGGCGAACTGCAGGTAGGAGGCGATCGCCGCCGCGTCCGCGGGCTGGCGGGACCCGGCACCTGCGCCCGGAGGGGCGAACGACAGGCCGGCGGGGAGCGTGATGCTGGCGGCGATGTCGGTCGCCGCGGCGTCGCCGTCGTTCGACAGCGACATCGAGAGGCTGGGCGAGAGGCGCGAGACCGTGAGCACGCTCAGCGGCGCGGGCGCGATCGCCAGACGCGTCGTCGTGGTCCCGGAGCCCGTGCCGGAGCCAGTGTCGGTGCCCGAACCCGAGTCGGTTCCAGAGCCGGAGCCAGTGTCGGTGCCGGAGCCGGTGTCGGTTCCAGAGCCGGAGCCGGAGCCGGAGCCGGAGCCGGTGTCGGAGCCGGTGTCGGTGCCGGAGCCGGTGCCGGAGCCGGAGCCGGAGCCGGAGCCGGTGTCGGTGCCCGAACCCGAGTCGGTTCCAGAGCCGGAGCCGGTGTCGGTGCCCGAACCCGAGTCGGTACCCGTCCCGGAGCCAGCGCCCGTACCGGAACCCGTGCCCGCACCGGAGCCAGAACCCGTGCCCGACCCGGTATCGGTACCCGACCCGGTCACGCTCTGGGTTGCCGGGGGCACCAAGGCGGGCGTGCCGTCGTCGTCCGCGGCGGTGGTGGTCTCGGCGCCCGCGGCGGGAGCCTCGTCCTCGCCGATCTCCAGGTCGCCGCCGACCACCGGCTCGTCACCCGCATCGTCCGCCTGACCGGAGTCCGCCGACGGCGCGGTCGAGCTGCCCGTCACGGACTCCGCGGCGGGCGAGCCCGCGGCACCCGCCGGGGTCTGGTCGCCGGAGTCGCCGGTCCGCCCGATGAGGCCGAAGACGCTCGCACCTGTCACGGCGAGGGACACCACGCCGACCGTCGCGGCCACAGGGATGGCGATCGCGGCCAGGCCGTTCGCGATGGTGGCGAGCCCGCCGCCGACCAGGCCGGAGGTCGCGGCGGTCGAGGCGACGCCACCGCTCGCGGCCGCGGCGCCGCCGGCGCTGCCGCCGGCCGCGCCCGTACCCGCTGTCGCGGCGCCCGAGGCGAAGGCGCCGCCGACGGGCATCCCGCCCTCGAGCGCCTTGACGCCGAGCAGGCCCATGAAGATCGGCGCGATCACGGCGCGCAGGCCACGGTTGACATCCTCGAGCTCGGCGACCAGCGCCATGCACTTGTCGCACGAGCGGACGTGCTCGTCGACGCGCGTGTGCTCTCGCTTGCTCAGCCCCCCGCGCACGTAGGCACCGAGCTGCGTGTTGGCCTCGAGGCACCCGACCGAGTCGGCGGCGCCGAGGTGCTGCTGGAGGTACGCCTGGCGGAGCGCCTCGCGCGCACGGTAGGCGAGCGCCGCCACGCCGTTCGCGGACAGGCCCAGGAGCGGGGCGACCTCCTTCGCCGTCTTCTTCTCGACCTCCGTGTACCAGAGGACCGCCCGCCACCGCTCGGGCAGCGAGGAGAAGGCGTCCGCGACCATGGTCTGCTCGAAGCCCGCCATCGCCGGCTCGTCGGAGCCGCCCTCGAAGCCCATGGCGGATTCGTAGGGCGCCATGTCCTCGCTCGGGCGCGCACGGTTGGCGCGCTCGATGATGTCGAGGCCGGTCCGTCGCACGATCGTGAACAGGTAGGCGCGGAACGCGAGGTCCGGGCCATCGCCGCGCTGGAGCGCGCGCAGGATCCGGGAGAACGCCTCGGACACCACGTCCTCGGCGTCGGCGGCGCTGTTCGTGTAGTGGAAGGCCACCTTGCGGGCCGCATCCGCGTGCCGCTCGTAGAGCACGCCGAAGGCCGCCGGATCACCGGCGCGCACGCCCGCGATCAGCTCGGGGTCGCTGGACGTCTCGGTCCAGAGCGACAGGGCCTCCTGGCTCATGACTCGGCTGCTCCCTGCAGAAGGTGGAGTTATCCCATTGTTCCCGGTCCGTATCCCAGCGGACAAGGCGCGCCGTGAGGGATTCGTCACACGGCGCTTGCGGGGTGGTCGCCAGGCGGCCCGAAAAAAACTTTCGGAATCTGCGTCATAGCGGTGGGGGACCCCCCTCTCATCGGGCATGACCAGCGAGGTGAACACCCCAGGCGCGGAGTCGCCGTCGCCGCTGATGCGGCGATGGGAGTCGGCGAGCCTCGGCACGGTCTGGCGCCGTCCGGGCGACTGGTTCACCCCTGCGGGGGAGGCGCTTGCGGAGGCGCTCGAGGCGCGGCTCGACACGGCGCCTGCGGCCTTCCGACTCGGCACGGCGCGCGCGATGGCCGGCGTGGGCATCACCGAGGCTATCGACGACATGGCGGTGCTGTTCCGCGCGGCCGGCTACGAGTCGGCCCCCATCCGCACGCTGCGGTCGCTGTGCGAGGGCTGGACGGAAGGTGAGGCGACGCACCGCGTCGCGCCGCTGATGACCGACGCGGAGTCGGGCCTGGGCACGGTCGAGTACCTGATCACCCGGCTCGCTGAGATCTACGGCGCCGCGGAGCGCGACGGCGACGACGTCCCCGTCTCCCACGCGCTGGTGCTGGTCGACGTGGCCGCGGCCGACACGGACCCGTGGCAGCGCATGGCGCGCAACGCCGCGATCGGCCGCGCGCTGCAGGACGCGTACGGCAAGGGTCACCCGATGGCGCGCGTCTCCGACGGCGTCTACGCGGTGCTGGTGGCACGCGGGCCCGAGATGGGCTCCGGCGTGGCCAGCCTCCGCGATCACATCTCCCACCGCGCGACGCAGATGCGCGTCGGCAACCTGATGCGGCAGCCTCCGCGCGTGTGGATCGAGTCTCTGCCAGGAACGCACGACTACGTGAGAGACGTGCTGGAGTCCCTGCAGAGGTAGAGGGGGGCGCAAGGGGTCGGTACCGAGCTGAGGGCGGTGCCGACCCCTTTGCGTTGCCCCCGCGGCTGACTTGCATTAGTGCAACATGTGGCGCACTGCACAGGCCTTAGGACCTTGGTGCGAAAAATATTGCTGTTACATGAAATATCATTGATTCTCATGTTTGAGAACGAGAATTCCGATCTGAGGGGCCGGCTGCTCGAGGGGGCGCTGCGGATCGTCGACACCCAGGGTGCCGCCGGGCTGACCGTGCGCGCTGTCGCCGCCGCGGCCGGCTGCTCGACCATGGGCGTCTACACGCACTTCAAGGGCAAGTCGGGCCTCATCGACGCGGTCGTCGAGTGGGGCTTCGGTCAGCTGGATGCGACCCTCGAGGAGGCCCACGAGGCGGCGGGCGGCGGCTGCCACGGCCTGGTGGCCGGCGCGCGCGCCTACTGCGAGTGGTCCCTGGCGCACCCCACCCAGTTCCAGGTGATGTTCGTCGCCGCGATCCCGGGCTACGACCCGTCGGAGACCACGCGCGAGCGTGTGTGGGACTCGTTCTACTCCCACCGCGCGCGCGTGGCATCGGCGCTCGAGGGGCCCGACGCGGACCCGGCGAGGTGGCACGATGCGGCGGCATCGCTCTGGGCCAACGTCCACGGCCACGTGATGATCGAGATGCTGCGCCGCGCCTACGGCGACCACCGCCCCGAGCTGTGCGACATCCAGGAGGCCATCGAGGCCACCGTCGCCGGGCTCGACCCGTCCTGCGCGCGCTGACGCTCGGCGCGGCCCGCGCCTAGGGCGGCGCCTACCCGTCCGTCTGCTCGTCCTCGGACGGCAGCCCGGCCCACAGCACGATCGCCCGGCCCTCGTCGCGGCGGGCCCGGCGTCCGCGCTCGACGATCACGACGTTGCCGGTGGGCCCGGTCGTGAAGATCCGTGAGCCGACGTCGGCACGCGGACGGAGCCGCTCGACCTCGTGCTCGAGCTGCGTCACGCGCTTGGTGAGCGACAGGATGCGGGCGATGCCCGCGAGGTTGATGCCCTCGTCCTGGCTCATGCGCTGGACCTCGCGCAGCGTGGCGACATCACGAAGCGAGTAGCGGCGGCCGCCGCCGGGGCGGCGGCGCGGCACCACCAGGCCCAGGCGATCGTACTGGCGCAGCGTCTGCGCGTGCATGCCGGCGAGCTCCGCGGCCGCGGAGATGAGGAACACCGGCTCGTCGACGTCTGGCTGCTCCATGGTTCACCTTCCCGCTAGCGGGCGGCCTCCGTGTAGAGCGACGCGCGGGGATCCTCACCCGCGGTGGCATCGGTGAGCGCCTCAAGCGCCTTCTTGGCATCGCGGGAGAGCTTGCGCGGCACCGCGACCTCGACGGTGACCATGAGGTCGCCGGTGCCCTTCTTGGAGGCGAGTCCGCGACCCTTCACCCGGAGCACCGTGCCCGACTGCGTGCCGGACGGCACCTTGACCTTGACCCGCTCCCCCGACAGCGTCGGCACCTCGACATGGGCGCCGAGCGCGGCCTCGTCGAACCGCACCGGCAGCTTCATCTTGAGATTGAGCCCGTCGATGGTGAACACGGGGTGCCGCTGCACGTGCACCGTGAGCAGCAGGTCGCCTGCTGGTCCGCCGTTCGACCCGGGCCGGCCCTTGCCGGGCACGCGGATCCGCTGGCCGTCCTTGACGCCCACCGGCAGCCGGGTGGTGATGCGCTGGCCGTCGGAGCCGAGCGTCACGGTCGACCCCTCGGCGGCGTCGCGGAAGGTGACCTCGACGGCCGCGGCGATGTCGCCGCCCTTCTGCGGTCCGCGCTGGAAGCCGCCGCCGAACATCGACCCGAGGATGTCCTCGAAGCCGCCGGTGCCGCCACCCGAGGTGCGGAACTGCGCGCCCCCGCGTCCGCCGCCGCCGAACATCCCGCCGAGGATGTCCTCGAAGCCGGCCGCGCCGCCCGCGCCGCCGCCGCCCGCCTGGAAGCGTGCGCCGCCACCGCCCATCGCGCGGATCGCGTCGTACTGCTGGCGGTCCTCGGTGTCGGACAGCACGGCGTAGGCCTCGCCGACCTCCTTGAACCGCTTCTCCGCGGCCGCGTCCCCGGGGTTGCGGTCCGGGTGCAGGTCGCGCGCGAGCTTCCGGTACGCCTTCTTGATGGCGTCCGCGTCGGCGTCCTTGGAGACGCCGAGCGTCGCGTAGAAGTCCTTGTTGAACCAGTCCTGGCTGGGCATGGCGCCTCCCTCCTGGGGCTACTCGGGCTGCGCGACGATCACGCGCGCGGGGCGGAGCACGCGCTCGCCCACCTTGTGGCCGGGCTGGGCGACGTGCTGGACCGTGGGCTCGGCCACCTCGGTGCTCGGCTGGGACATGAGAGCCTCGTGCAGCTGCGGGTCGAACTCGTCGCCCGCGGTGCCGTAGCTCGACCAGCCCAGGCGGCCGAGCGCTCCCTCGAGCTTCTCCGCGATCGCGGCGAAGGGACCTTCGGCGAGGTCGCCGTGGTCGCGCGCCGCCGCGATGTCGTCGAGCACCGGGATCAGCGCCTCCACGGCCTTCGCGGTCGCGTTCACGGCGATGAGCTCCCGGTCCCGGTCGACGCGCTTGCGGTAGTTGACGTACTCGGCCTGGAGCCGCTGAAGGTCGGCGAGGTGCTCGGCGGCCTTCTGATACGCGGCGTTGAGGGCGTCGTCGGCGCCCGTCTCGTCCGCCGTGAGGTCGTCGACGCCGTCGTGGTCCTCGTCGAGGAACGTGCCCTCGGGGACCTCCTTGCCAGCCTCGTTCAGGATCGACTCCGCCTGGGCCAGCGCATCGTCCTGCGGCTCCTCGGGAGTGGGGGTGTTGTCGGTCATGTCACGCCTCCGTAGGGCGACGGCGGGCGGCGGCTCGGCATCGTGTGCCGTGGCCGCGCGCCCGCCGTCAGCTCGGTTACTTCTTCTCGTCCTCGTCGTCGACGATCTCGGCGTCGACCACGTCGTCGTCGGACGGCTGCCCGGACGCGGCCTGGGCCGCGGAGTCCGCGTCCACGTTCACGCCCTCGGCCTGCTGAGCGGCGTAGACCGCCTCGCCGATCTTCTGCGCCTTCTCGACCAGCGTCTCGTGCTTCGCCTTCACCTCGTCGGTGTCGTCGCCCTCGAGCGCGGTCTTGACCTCGGCGATCGCGGACTTGACGTCCTCCGCGACCTCCGCGGGCACCTTGTCCTCGTTCTCCGACAGGATCTTCTCGGTCGAGTACGCGAAGGTCTCGGCGTTGTTGCGGACCTCGGCGTCCTCGCGGCGCTTCTTGTCCTCCTCCGCGTGCTCCTCCGCGTCCTTGACCATGCGGTCGATGTCCTCCTTGGAGAGGGCCGAGCCGCCGGACACGGTGATGGACTGCTCCTTGCCGGTGCCGCGGTCCTTCGCGTGGACGTGGACGATGCCGTTGGCGTCGATGTCGAACGTCACCTCGATCTGGGGGACGCCGCGCGGGGCCGGGGCGATGCCCGACAGCTCGAAGGTGCCGAGCAGCTTGTTGTCACGCGCGAACTGGCGCTCGCCCTGGTAGACCTGGATCAGCACCGAGGGCTGGTTGTCCTCGGCCGTCGAGAAGACCTCGGACGACTTGGTCGGGATCGCGGTGTTGCGCTCGATCAGCGTGGTCATCACGCCGCCCTTGGTCTCGATGCCGAGGCTCAGCGGGGTGACGTCGATCAGCAGGACGTCCTTGCGCTCGCCCTTGATGACACCGGCCTGCAGGGCGGCGCCGACGGCGACCACCTCGTCCGGGTTCACGCCCTTGTTGGGCTCCTTGCCGCCGGTGAGCTCCTTGACGACCTCGGTGACCGCGGGCATGCGGGTCGAGCCGCCGACGAGCAGCACGTGGTCGATCTCCGACAGCTTGATGCCGGCGTCCTTGATGACCTGGTGGAACGGGGCCTTGGTGCGCTCGAGGAGGTCGGCCGTCATCTGCTGGAACTGCGCGCGGGTGAGCTTGCTGTCCAGGTGGACGGGGCCGTTCTCGCCGATGCTGAGGTACTGGAGGGAGATGGTGGTCTGCTGCGCGGAGCTGAGCTCCTTCTTGGCCTGCTCGGCCGCCTCGCGGAGGCGCTGCAGGGCCGAGCGGTCCTTCGACAGGTCCACGCCCTCGGTGTTCTTGACCTCCTTGACCAGGTGGTCGACGATCCGCTGGTCCCAGTCGTCGCCGCCGAGGCGGTTGTCGCCGGCGGTCGCGCGCACCTGGATGGTCGAGAAGTCGTCGTCGTCCTTGCCCACCTCGAGCAGGGACACGTCGAAGGTGCCGCCACCGAGGTCGAAGACCAGGATGTGCTCGTCCTCCTTGCCCTTGTCGAGGCCGTACGCGAGCGCCGCCGCGGTGGGCTCGTTCACGATGCGCAGGACGTTGAGGCCCGCGATGGTGCCGGCGTCCTTGGTCGCCTGGCGCTCGGCGTCGTTGAAGTACGCGGGCACGGTGATGACCGCGTCGGTCACCTGCTCGCCCAGGTACTCCTCGGCGTCGCGCTTGAGCTTGCCGAGGATGCGCGCGGAGATCTCCTGCGCGTTGTACTTCTTGTCGTCGATCTCCTGCGACCAGTCCGTGCCCATGTGGCGCTTCACCGAGGCGATGGTGCGGTCCACGTTGGTGACGGCCTGGCGCTTGGCGATCTCGCCGACCAGGACCTCGCCGGTCTTCGAGAACGCGACCACCGACGGGGTGGTGCGGGCGCCCTCGGCGTTCGCGATGACGGTGGGCTCGCCGCCCTCGAGGACGGAGACGACCGAGTTGGTGGTGCCGAGGTCGATGCCGACTGCTCGTGACATGTTCTTTCCTCCTACTGCGGCGGGGCGCCGCGTGAAACCTCCGCTCAGGACTTGAGCGACTGAGACTCAAGTTACGTCGCGAGCGAGGTTGCGTCAAGTCGACGAGGCAGAAGTTGAGCGAACTCTGCTCAAGTTCCCAGGAGCGCGCTGTGCTGTGCCGGGTCGGGGCGCTCATCTCCCCCGAGGAGGCGCGGACTCGCGAGAGATGGCGGTCAGTTCCCCGCACGAGGTGGGCGAGACAGGGGCCGGGGCGTAGGTGTGGGGACCACGCGCGGCCACGGCTTAACCCCGGCGAAATGTTCAGCCTCCTACGATACGAAAATCCGAGGCGGGCACGAGGAGTGGTGATGTCAGATCTGCAGGTCGGCTACGCGGCGATGCTCGAGCAGTTCGCCCCCATGGAGGCCGTCGCGCTGAGCGAGTACGCCGAGAGCAGGGGCTTCTCCGGTGTCATGGCCGCCGACCACTTCCAGCCCTGGGTCCCGCAGCAGGGCCAGTCCGCGTTCGTGTGGAACGTGCTCACCGCGATCGGCGAGCGCACCACGGGGGACATGGGCCCCGGTGTCACCGCCCCGACCTTCCGCTGGCATCCGGCGATGGTCGCGCAGGCGTCGGCCACGCTCGCCGCGATGTACCCGGGCCGGCACTGGCTCGGTCTGGGCGCCGGCGAGGCGCTCAACGAGCACATCGTCGGCCAGTACTGGCCCGAGCCGCCCGAGCGCATCAACCGCATGTTCGAGGCCATCGACATCATCAAGAAGCTGTTCGACGCCTCGATCGCGGGCAAGGACGTCAAGCACCAGGGGACGTTCTACCGCCTCGAGACCACGCGCCTGTGGACCATGCCCGAGGTCGCTCCGCCCATCTACGTCGCGACGGCGGGTCCGGTCGCCGCCCGCCGCGCGGGCCGCGAGGTCGACGGGCTCATCACGGTCGGCGCGCCGAAGGAGAAGATCGCGCACCTCTTCTCGCGCTTCGAGCAGGGGGCGCGCGAGGCGGGCAAGGACCCCGACTCCATGCCGCGCATCCTGCAGCTGCACATGTCGTGGGCGCCCACCTACGAGGAGGCGTTGCAGAACGCGATGGTCGAGTGGCCGAACGGCGGCATGAAGTTCCCCAAGGCCGACATCCGCTCGCCGTTCGAGCTCGAGCAGATCGCGAAGATGGTCCGCCCCGAGGACTTCGAGGGCCGCATGGTCATCAGCGAGGACCCCGACGTCCACCGCGAGTACATCCAGGGCTTCGTCGACCTCGGCTTCGATCGCGTCTACCTCCACAACGTCGGCCGCAACCAGCGCGAGTGGATCGACACCTTCGCCGCCGACGTGCTCCCGAAGCTGCACCGCTGACATGCTCACCGCGTGGGCCGTCCCCGGCCTGGGCGAGATCGCCCCGGGCGCGGACCTGCCTGCCCTGATCGCCGCGGCGGCCGCGACCGCGGGCACGCCGCTGGCCGACGGCGACGTGGTGGTGGTCGCGAGCAAGATCGTCTCGAAGGCGGAGGGTCGGCTGGTCACGGCGGCGGACCGCGAGGACGCCATCACCGCGGAGGCCGTCCGGGTGGTCGCGTCGCGGCCGCGCAAGGACGGCGGCCTCACCCGGATCGTGCAGACCACGCACGGCTTCGTCATGGCCGCCGCGGGCGTCGACGGCTCGAACGTGCCCGCGGGGCACGTCCTGCTGCTGCCCGTCGACCCCGACGGGTCGGCGCGCTCGCTCGCCGAGGGCCTGCGCGCCGCGACGGGATCGCGCGTCGGGGTGGTCGTCACGGACACGTTCGGCCGGCCCTGGCGCAACGGACAGACCGACCTCGCGATCGGCGCGGCCTACGTCGACGTGACCGACGACCACCGCGGCACGCCCGACGCGCAGGGTCGCACCCTCGAGGTCTCCGTGACCGCGCTGGTCGACGAGCTTGCGGCGGCCGCGGACCTGGTGAAGGGGAAGGTGCGGGGCCTGCCCGTCGCCGTGGTGCGCGGCCTCGACGCGGTGACGGACGAGGTGGGGACCGGCGTGCGTGCCCTGGTCCGGGACGCGGAGCACGACATGTTCCGCTGGGGATCGGACGAGGCGTACGCCCGCGGCTTCGACGCGGGGCTCGCCGCGGCCGCGCACGCGGAGGAGGAGGCGCCGTGACCGGCTGGACCGTGCTGATCCCGGTGAAGGGCGGGCCGCACGCCAAGTCGCGCCTTCCCGAGGTGGTGAGGGGCGCCTCGCGCGCCGCGCTGGCGACCGCGCTCGCGGCGGACACGGTCGCGGCGGTGGTGGGTGCAGCCGACGTGGCGCGCGTGATCGTCGTGACCGAGACGCCGGGCCTGGAGCTGCCAGGGATGGACGGAGTGGAGCGCTGGGTCCAGCACGCCGAGGGCCTGAACGCCGGGATCTCGGAGGTCGCGCGCATGCTGATCGGCCCCTGCGCCGTCGTGCTCGGGGACCTGCCCGCGCTCAGGCCCGCGGACGTCGACGAGGCGCTCGCGCGCGTGGCGCTCGCCCGCCGCGCCGTCTTCCCCGACGCCGCCGGGACGGGCACGACCCTGCTCGGAGCGATCGACGGGCGGCTGCTGCCGGCGTTCGGCCAGGGATCCTTCGCGCGCCATCGAGCGCTCGGCTATCAAGGTCTCGACGCGTCGCTCCGCCTGAGCGCGGACGTGGACACCGAGCGCGACCTCGATCGGGCGCACTCGCTCGGCCTCGGCGCGCACACGGTCGCCGCGCTCGCGGCGGTCCCCGTGGTCAGCGCAGGCTGAGGCCCAGCTCCACCGCCGCCGCCGCGATGGCGGCCGTCGTGTCGACGTCGGTCATCCACAACGGCCGCGCGAGCCCGGCGACGCCCGCGGAGGCGAGCTCGTCCAGCGCGCCGGCGTCCGCATCGTCGACCAGCCAGCCGTCGAGGAGGCCGTGGCGCGACCGGTAGTCGAGCGCCACGCCCGCGGCGGTCGCCGGGACCCCGAGCGTCGCGAGGCAGGCCTCCGCCATCCCGCGCACCGCGGCGCCGCCGATGATCGGCGAGACCCCCACGAGCGGCGCGGCCGCGGAGCGGAGCGCGTCGGCGATGCCCGGCACCCCCAGGATGGTCCCGACGGACACCACCGGGTTGGACGGCGGCAGCAGCACCAGGTCGGCCCCGGCGATCGCGTCGAGCACGCCCGGTGCCGGTGCCGCCTCGTCCACCCTGACCTGCACGAAGCGGCGCGCCGGCGCCGCCGCCCGCGTCCTCACCCACCACTCCTCGAAGTGCATCACCTCGCCGCCCGAGAGCTCGACGTGGGTCTCGACCGGCTGATCGCTCATCGGCAGCAGGGTGACAGGCAGGTCCCAGCGGGCGGCGAGCCGTGCGGTCGCCGCCGAGAGCGGCTGGCCTGCGTCCAGGAGCGACGTGCGGGCGAGGTGGGTCGCGATGTCGCGATCGCCCAGCGTGAACCACTCCCAGCCCACGCCGTAGGGGCGCAGCTCCTCGGCGACCGTGAAGCGCTCGTCCTCCCGACCCCAGCCCTGCGCCTCGCTGATCACCCCGCCGAGCGTGTACATCACCGTGTCGAGGTCCGGGCAGATCTGGAGCCCGTGCAGGCGCATGTCGTCGCCCGTGTTCGCGATCACGGTGACGTCGAGCGGCACCCCCGCGGTGGCGCCCCACGCGACCAGGCCGCGGAGGAAGCGGGCGCCGCCCACCCCTCCGGACAGGGCGACGATGCGCAGCGGGTCGGTCATGAGTCCTCCTCGGTCGGGTCGAGCGCGAGCACGGGTCGGCCGTCGCCGGGATGGTCGAGCACGGTCGCGGTGACACCGTAGACGCGGGCGATCAGCGCGGGGGTGAGCACCTCGCCGGGTGCGCCGAACGCGACCAGACCTCCGTGGTCGAGCACGGCGACATGGGTGGCCCAGGCGGCGGCGTGGTTGAGGTCGTGCAGCGCGGCGACCACCGTGATGCCGCGTGAGCGCACCAGCCGCAGCGTCTCGAGCTGCGCGCGGATGTCGAGGTGGTTGGTCGGCTCGTCCAGCAGCAGGAGGGCCGGGCGCTGCGCCAGCGCGCGGGCGACGCTGACGCGTTGCCTCTCGCCGCCCGACAGGCGCGCCCAGTCGCGGTCGGCGAGGTGGTCCGCGCCCACCGAGGCGAGGGCGGCTCGCGCCTGGCCCGCCGCATCGTGCGGGCGACGGTGCCCCCGGTGATGGGGCAGCAGCCCCAGCTCGACGATCTGCGCCGCGGTGAGCGCGATCGCCGCGTCGGCGTGCTGCTCGAGCAGCGCGACGCGGCGCGCGAGCGTGCGCCGGGACAGACGATGCGCGGGCTCGCCGTCGAGCAGGACCGCCCCGCTGGTGCGGGGCACGAGCGCGGCGATGGCGGCGAGCAGGGTCGACTTGCCCGCGCCGTTGGGGCCGAGCAGCGCGACCCGCGCGCCGGCGGGCACCGCGAACGCGACCCCGCGCACCGCGACCCGGCCGCCGCGATGCACCGTGAGGTCCTCGATCCTCAGCTCCATGACTGCCTCCGGGCCTGCCGCAGCACCAGGACGAACACGGGGACCCCGAGCAGGGCCGTCACCACCCCGACGGGGATCTCGCGCGGGTCGAGCACGGTGCGTGCGAGCGTGTCCGCCCAGACCAGGAAGATCGCCCCGCCCAGCGCGACCGCGGGGAGCAGGTGGCGGTGCAGGCCCCCGCTGAGCGCCCGCATGAGGTGCGGCAGCACCAGGCCGACGAAGCCGATCGCACCCGAGGTCGAGACCATCGCTCCCGTCAGCAGCGAGACGGTGCCGAGCAGCACCAGGCGGGTCCGGCGGGTGTGGATCCCGAGCGCGGCGGCGGCGCTCTCGCCGAGCGCGAAGGCGTCGAGCCGGGTCGCGTGCAGGCGGATCACCGGGTAGAGGCCGGCGAGCGCGATCCCCGCCACCGCGACCGTGGTCCACGACGAGCCGGCGAGGGACCCGAGCAGCCAGCTCAGGACCTCGCGGAACGAGTCGCCCTTCGCCGCCATCACGATCACGAGCGAGGTCGCGGCCGCCAGGAACTGGGACACCGCGAGGCCGGCGAGCACCAGCGTCGTGGGGGTGACGGCACCCGAGAGCCTCGCGATCGCGAGCGCGGCGGCGAGGGCGAACGCCGCCCCCGCGAAGGCCGCGAGCGGCACCGCGGCGGTGGCGGCGACGGAGGCGCCCAGCCCCAGGAGGATCACCGCGACGGCCCCGAGGGAGGCGCCCGAGGACAGCCCGAGCAGGTAGGGGTCCGCGAGCGGGTTGCGCGTGAGCCCCTGCATGACCGCGCCCGCGACCGCGAGCCCCGCGCCGACGAGCGCCGCCGTCAGCGCGCGCGGCACCCGGATGTGCCACACGATCGCGTCGGTGGTCGCGGACGCCGACGCGCCGCCGAGGCCCAGGTGGTGGGCGATCACCGACCAGGCGCCGGCGGGGGACAGGTCGGCCACCCCGATCGACACGGCCGCGACCAGGCTGGCGGCGAGCGCGAGCGCCAGCGCCGCCAGCAGCAGCACCGTCCCGCGCCCGCCGCGGACCGCGGTCATGACAGCCCGAGCGCGTCCAGCTGGGTCGTCAGCGACGCGACGGCCTCGACGTTGCGCACGCCCGCCTCGCCCGCGGCGAAGGGGATCACCAGGTAGCGCCCCTCGCGGACGGCGGTGAGGGACGCGGTGGCAGGATCCGACTCGAGCCGCTCGATCTTGCTCGCGGCCGTGTTCCACGAGGCGTCGACCAGCACGATCACGTCGGGGTCCGCCTCGACCACGGCCTCCCAGGTGGCGGACGTCCACGTGTCGTGGACGTCCGCGAACACGTTCGTGAGGCCCGCCGCGTCCATCATCATCTGGGGTGCGCCGATGCCGGCGCCGACGTACGGCGCGTCGTCGCCCGAGGAGTACCAGACGGCGGTGAGGCCGGAGGTGGATGGCTCGACCGCGGCGAGGCCGTCGCGCATCGTCTCCACCAGGGCGGCGGCGGCCTGCTCGGCGCCGAACACCAGCCCGGCCTCCTCGATCTGAGCGAACAGGAGGTCGAACGTCATCGGGTCCGGCTGGTAGCCGGCCTCCTTGCATGCCGACGGCGCGACGTAGGTGAGGATCCCGAGGGCGGCGAGGTCGGCTCGCTCGCCGACCCCGTCGGCGGCGAAGTTGGACTCCCAGCCGCCGACGATCGCGTCGGGGTCGAGGGCGAGGGTCGCCTCCTGGCCGGGGAGGAAGTCCGACATCACGGGGATGTCGACGTCGAGGGTCGTGTACGGCGGCTCGACCGGTCCGTCGAGGAAGGCGGCGCCGACGATCCGGTCCGCCAGGCCCAGCTCGACGAGCAGCTCGGTGGTGGTCGACTTCACGGTGACGATGCGGTCCGGCGTCCCCTCGGGGGTGACGACGGTCCCGCAGTTGTCGACCGTGAGCTCCGCCGCGGCAGCGGGGTCGGCCGAGGAGGGGGTGACGGGGGCGGGGTCTGCGCTGACGGACGAGCACGCGGTCGCCAGGACCAGCGGGGCCAGGACGATGCCGAGGCGGGCGAGGTGCGGGAGGTGGCGGGGCATGGGGCGGCCTTCCGGATCGGGGTCGTGCGCGTTCCCGGACCTGCCGTCGATACCCGACGGCCCACCATGCCACCTCCGGCCGGGGTCCAGGCCGCCAGCGTACGGCGGGGTGGTTACCTCGATGTTTCGCAGGCGGCGGCGATCGCCGCCGCGACGTCCGGGATCGCCTCGCGGAGCCCCCCGACGCTCACCCGGACGTGGTCGCCGACGTGGGGCCCGGGCGCATCGTCCCCCTCCGGGGTCGGCACGACGAAGGCGCTGCCCGGGCTCACCTGGATCCCCGCGGCGGCCAGGGTGACGCGCGCCGCCGCCTCGTCGGGCACCGGCACCCACACGTTGAGGCCGTCGCGGGCCTCGACGTCGACGCCGAGGCCGCGCAGGCACGAGGCCAGCTCGCGCTGGCGGGCGAAGTACGCGTAGCGGGCGGCGCTGATCGAGGCGATCGCTGGTCGGGTCGTGAGGAGGTCGTGCAGCACGGCCTGGAGGATCCGTGACGTCCACCCCGGGCCGAGCACGCGGTAGCCGACGATCCGCTCGATCGCCCCCGCGGGTCCGCTCATCGCGGCGACCCGTAGGTCGGGGCCGTGCGACTTCGAGAAGCCGCCCACGTGGAGGGTGCGGGCGGGGAGCCACGTGCCGAGGCTGACCGCGGGGGCGGCGGACACGAGGTTGGTGTGATCGTCCTCGATCACCACGGTGTCGCGCCCGTAGCGGTGGCGGGAGAGCACGGTCGCGAGCTCCTCGGCGCGCGAGGCGGTGAGGGACGCGCCGGTGGGATTGTGCGCGCGCGGCTGGAGCACCACCGCGGCGGGACGCGACGTGAGCGCCTCGTGAAGAGCCGCCGGGACCATGCCCCGGTGGTCGATGCGTGCGGGCACCGCCATCAGGTGGAGGTGGTCGAGCAGGTCGAGCAGCATCGGGAACGTCGGATTCTCCACCACGACCCGGTCGCCGTAGCGGGCCACGGCGCGCAGCGCCCGCTCGACGCCGTCCATGGCGCCATCGACCATCGCGAGGGCGGGCGGGGAGTACGGCCAGCGCTCGCGCAGCGGTGCCTCCAGCTCGGGCAGCAGCGGCGGCTGGGTGTACGAGGTGACGGAGGCGCGGCGGGGAGCGACCCGTTCGAGGCTCGCGGAGACGTCGGGGAGCAGCGTCGGGTCCGGCAGGCCGGACGCGAGGTCGAGCCGGGGTGCCATGCCGGGCGCAGCGGTGCCGCGGTCCGCGAGCCGCTGCGACCGCGGCGTGAGCCACGGCGTGGTCGGCTCGAGCACGAAGGTGCCGGCCCGGCCGCGTGCCTGGATCAGCCCGGCCTTGACCATGCCCTGCCAGGCGGTCGACACCGTCGCCGGGCTCACCCCGAGCTCCCGCGCGATGTCGCGGACCGTGGGCAGGCGGGTGCCGGGCGGCAGCTCGCCGCTGCGGATCAGCATCGACAGCGCGGACGCGATGCCCTGGGGCGTGGGGGTCTCGACGGCGTCGACGAGCGTCGCCAGCGGCATGGGTCCCCCTTCGCGCCCGCAGTTATCGCGCCCGTGTTCTGTCCGTAACCAGGCTTTTACCGGCGGTAACGACTCAGAAATGTTCAAGAGCCAGAGTAACAGTCAACCGGGGACGCGAGCCCCCACCCTCCAGCACACCCTCGAGGAGCGAGCATGACGGTGATCAGGGCGGCCATCACGCAGACCACATGGACCGGTGACAAGGAGTCGATGCTCGACAAGCACGAGCAGTTCGCGCGCGACGCGGCCGCCCAGGGTGCGCAGGTCATCTGCTTCCAGGAGCTGTTCTACGGCCCCTACTTCGGCATCACGCAGGACAAGAAGTACTACCGCTACGCGGAGCCCGCCGACGGTCCGATCGTGCAGCGCTTCGCGGCGCTCGCGAAGGAGCTGGGCATGGTGATGATCCTCCCGATCTACGAGGAGGAGCAGACCGGGGTCTACTACAACACCGCGGTGGTGGTCGACGCGGACGGCACCATCCTGGGCAAGTACCGCAAGAACCACATCCCGCATGTGGAGAAGTTCTGGGAGAAGTTCTACTTCCGCCCCGGCAACATGGGCTACCCGGTGTTCGACACCGCGGTCGGGAAGGTCGGCGTGGTGATCTGCTACGACCGCCACTTCCCGGAGGGCTGGCGCGAGCTGGGCCTCAACGGCGCGCACCTCGCGTTCAACCCCAACGCCACCAAGCCGGGCCTGTCGAACCGCCTGTGGGAGATCGAGCAGCCCGCTGCCGCGGTCGCCAACGGCTACTACGTCCTCGCCCCGAACCGCGTGGGCCTTGAGGACAACGAGTACGGCGACGAGGCGGTCAACTTCTACGGCACCTCGCAGATAGTCGACCCGCGCGGCAACTACGTAGGCGAGCTGGGCTCGGGCGAGCACGAGGAGCTTCTGATCCGCGACCTCGACATGGACCTGGTCCAGCAGATGCGGGACGACTGGCAGTTCTACCGCGATCGCCGCCCGGACAGCTACGGCGAGATCACGGCACCGTAAGGAAGGAGCGGACATGACCACCACCCTCATCACCGGCGGCACCGTCGTCTCGGCGACCGGCCGCATGCTGGCGGACGTCCTGATCGACGGGGAGACCATCGTCGCCGTCCTCGCGCCCGGCTCGACGTCGCTCGGGCACGACCTGCCGTCGACCGTCGACCGGGTGATCGACGCCACCGGCCGGTACGTCATCCCCGGCGGCATCGATGCCCACACCCACATGCAGCTGCCCTTCGGCGGCACCTCGGCCTCCGACACGTTCGAGACGGGCACCAAGGCCGCGGCTTGGGGCGGCACCACGTCAATCGTCGACTTCGCCGTCCAGAGCTACGGGGGCAAGGTGCAGGACGGCCTCGCCGCCTGGCACGAGCTGGCCGCCGGCAACTGCCACATCGACTACGGCTTCCACCAGATCGTGGGCGGCGTCGACGACGACTCGCTGGCGGCGCTGCCGTGGCTGATCGACGAGGGCATCACCAGCTACAAGATGTTCATGGCCTATCCCGGGGTGTTCTACGCCGACGACGCGCAGATCCTCAAGGCCATGCAGGTGGCGGCCGACAACGGCCTGCTGACCATGATGCACGCGGAGAACGGCCCGGTGATCGACGTGATCGCCGAGCAGCTGGTCAAGCAGGGCAAGACCTCGCCGTACTACCACGGCGTCGCCCGCGTCTGGCAGGCGGAGGAGGAGGCGACGCATCGCGCGATCATGCTCTCCGACATCACCGGCGCGCCCCTGTACGTGGTGCACGTGTCCGCGAAGCAGGCCGTCGCCCAGCTCGCGGCGGCGCGCGACAACGGCAAGAACGTCTTCGGCGAGACCTGCCCCCAGTACCTGTACATGTCGCTCGAGGAGCAGCTCGGCGCGACCAGCGAGGAGTGGGGCGACTTCGAGGGCGCCAAGTACGTCTGCTCGACCCCGGTGCGCTCCCGTGCCGAGGGCCACCAGGACCACATGTGGCAGGCGCTGCGGACCAACGACCTGCAGATGGTCTCCACCGACCACTGCCCCTTCTGCATGAAGGACCAGAAGGAGCTCGGCCTGGGCGACTTCCGCAAGATCCCCAACGGCATCGGCTCGGTCGAGCACCGCATGGATCTCATGTACCAGGGCGTCGTCACGGGCCAGATCACCCTCGAGAGGTGGGTCGAGCTCACGTCGACCACCCCCGCGCGGATGTTCGGGATGTACGGCAAGAAGGGCGTGATCCAGCCGGGCGCGGACGCGGACATCGTGATCTACGACCCGAACGGCCACACGTCGATCGGCGTCGACAAGACCCACCACATGAACATGGACCACTCGGCGTGGGAGGGCTACGAGATCGACGGCCACGTCGACATCGTCCTGTCCCGCGGCACGGTGCTCGTCGAGGACGGTGCCTTCCATGGCGCCAAGGGCCACGGGTCCTTCCTCAAGCGCGGCCTGTCGCAGTACCTGATCTGAGAGCGGAGGGGGAGACCGCATGGACTTCGGAGTGGTGCTGCAGACCAACCCGCCCGCGGCGCGCACGGTGGCGCTGGCGAGGATGGCCGAGGAGTACGGGTTCACGCACGCGTGGACGTTCGACTCGCACCTGCTGTGGCAGGAGCCCTACGTCATCTACAGCGCGATCCTCGCGCAGACCCACCGCATCAAGGTCGGTCCCTACGTGACCAACCCCGCGACCCGCGACTGGACGGTCACGGCCTCGACGTTCGCGACGCTGAACGAGATGTACGGCAACCGCACCGTGTGCGGCATCGGGCGGGGCGACTCGGCCGTACGCGTGCTCAACGGCAAGCCCGTGTCCGTGCGGGAGATGCGCGAATCCGTCCACGTGATCCGCGAGCTCGCGAACCGGCGGCCCGTCGAGCACAACGGCGCGACCCTGCAGTTCCCCTGGGCGCGGACCTCCGAGCTCGAGGTGTGGGTCGCGGGCTACGGGCCGCTCGCGCTGAAGGCGGCCGGCGAGGTCGGCGACGGCTTCATCCTCCAGTGCGCGGACGTCGACATCGCGAAGTGGATGATCGACACGGTCAAGACCGCGGCGGACAACGCGGGCCGTGACCCTGAGCGCCTCGAGTTCTGCGTCTCCGGGCCCATGTACATCGGCGAGGACTGGGAGCACATGCGCGACCAGTGCCGCTGGTTCGGCGGGATGGTCGGCAACCACGTCGCGGACATCGTCGAGAAGTACGGCAAGGAGGGCGCGATCCCTGGGGTGCTGGTCGACTACATCGAGGGCCGCCAGGGCTACGACTACAACGAGCACGGCCGCGCCGGTAACTCGCACACCGAGTTCGTGCCCGACGAGATCGTGGACCGCTTCTGCGTCCTCGGGGGCCCCGAGGAGCACATCGCGAAGCTCGAGGCTTTGCGCGACGTCGGCATGACCCAGTTCGCGGGCTACCTCCAGCACGACAACAAGGAGGAGACGATGCGCGTGTACGGCGAGCGCGTCATCCCCGCGGTGTCCGAGTCCATCACGGCGAAGGTCTAGGGACGGGGACGATGCGGCGGTCGCGGCTGAACGGGGTCCTGTGGGGGATCCTCGGCGTCCTCGCCGCCGTCGCCGTGTGGGAGGGCTACAAGGCGATCGGCCCCGCCGAGGGCGTGGTCGTCGGCGACATCGTGATCCTGCCGCGCACGACCGACATCGCCATGCCCCACACATGGGACGTGCTGGCGCGGCTGTTCGAGCCCGTCACCCGCGCCGCCGGGGCCGACGTGCTCTGGTGGGCGGTGCTCCAGGCCGCCGCGTTCTCGCTGGGCATCGCGGCGCTGGGATGGCTGCTCGGCGTGATCTCCGGGCTCGCGCTCGCGCTGCTCATGCAGCGGTGGGTGACCGCGGAGAGCGCGGTGCTGCCGTGGGTGGTGCTCAGCCAGACGGTCCCCCTGATCGCGATCGCGCCCCTGGTGCGCCGCTGGGGATCGGAGATCGAGATCGGCTCCTTCCAGTGGGAGAACTGGATGTCGGTCGCGGTGATCGCCTCCTACCTGGCCTTCTTCCCAGTCGCCGTCAGCGCGCTGCGAGGCCTCAAGTCGCCGCCCGCCGCGGACATCGACCTGTTCCGCGCGTACGCCGCGGGCTGGTGGACCACGCTGCTTCGGCTGCGCCTGCCGTCCTCGGTCCCGTACCTGCTGCCGGCGCTGCGCCTGGCCGCCGCGAACGCGGTGGTCGGCACCGTGGTCGCCGAGGTCTCGATCGGGCTGGGCGGCGGCATCGGCCGCATGATCATCGAGTTCGCCGCCACCGCGAGCGGCGACCCCGCGAAGACGTACGCCCCGATCCTGGGCGCGGTGCTGATCGGCCTGGTCTCCGCCGGGCTGGTCGCGCTCATCGGGATGGGGCTGAAGCGGTTCCGACGAGCAGAGGTGACGGCATGACCGACCCCCGACCGGCGGTGCGCATCGCATCGGTCGACAAGATCTTCCGTGGCCGCAAGGGCGCCGAGGTGCATGCGCTCAGCGACGTGAGCCTCGACGTGGCCCCCGGCGAGTTCGTCTCGTTGATCGGTCCGTCGGGCTGCGGGAAGAGCACGCTCATGCGCCTGGTCGCCGACCTGGACCAGCTCACGGCGGGCGAGATCGAGGTGTTCGGCAAGACCCCCGAGCAGGCCCGCAAGGACCAGGACTACGGCATCGCCTTCCAGCAGGCCGGCCTGCTGCCGTGGCGCACGGTGCGCGCGAACATCGAGCTGCCGCTGGAGATCCACGGCGTCGACGCGCGCGGCCGCGCCGCGCGCTCGGACGAGCTGCTCGAGCTCATCGGGCTCGCCGACTTCGCCGACCACCATCCGGATCAGCTGTCGGGAGGCATGAAGCAGCGGGTGGCGATCGCCCGCGCGCTCGCCGAGCGGCCGCGTCTCCTGCTGATGGACGAGCCCTTCGGGGCGCTCGACGAGATCACGCGCGAGCACATGCAGAACGAGCTGGTGGCGCTGTGCAAGGAGACCGGCGCCGCCGTCATCTTCGTCACGCACTCGATCCCGGAGGCGGTCTTCCTCTCCGACCGGGTGGTGGTCATGTCGCCCCGACCGGGTCGCATCAAGGACATCGTGACCCTCGACTTCTCCGCGCGCGACGAGGAGCTGCGCGAGGACTCCACGTTCTACGACGGCGTCACGGCCGTCCGCATGCTCCTGCACGACGGGGCCGCCGACGGCGCGCGGGGGGTCGAGAACCGATGAAGGCGCTCGCGGGCACCCGCACCGTCCTCGCCCCCGTGGCGTTGGGCGTGCTGGCGCTCGCGCTCTGGCAGGCCCTTGTGGTCGCCTTCGAGATCAAGCCCTTCCTGGTGCCCAGCCCCCTCGGGATCGGCGGAGCCTTCGTCGACACCGCGGACCACATCCTCGACGCGGCGGTCCAGACCGGGCTGAACGCCCTGATCGGCCTCGGGATCGGTGCCGTCACCGGCATCCTGGTGGCGATCCTCGCGAACGCGCTGCGGGTGCTCGACAGGATGCTGGTGCCGCTCGTCGCGTCGCTCGCGGTGATCCCCATCGTCGCGCTCGCGCCCATCTTCTACGCGATGTTCGGCGCCGCCGCCAACACCGGCCGCCAGCTGGTCGCGGCGGTGGCCGTGTTCGTCCCCATGTACCTCAACACGCTGCAGGGGCTCCGCCAGGTCGAGCCCGTGCATCGTGACCTGATGCGCTCCTACGCCGCCACGGCGGAGCAGGTGAACCGGATGCTGCTCCTGCCAGGAGCGGTCCCCTACGTCCTCAACGGACTCAAGATCGGATCCTCGCTCGCGGTCATCTCCGCGCTCATAGCCGAGTACTTCGGTGGACCGGCCAACGGGCTGGGGATCGCGATCACCTCCTCGGCGGCGGGCTCCAACTACACCGTCGCCTGGGCCTACGTCCTCGGAGCAGTGCTGCTCGGGACGCTGTTCTACGGAGTCACCGCGGCCCTCGAGGGCTGGTCGCGGCGGCGCCGGAGGACCTGAGAGACGTCCGCTCCAGAGGCGGTCGAACAACGGGGAAGCAGTGACAACATCACGGGAGAAGCAATGGCAATCATGAGGGGACGCGCAAGCGTCATGACGGCGGTCGCGGCGGCGGGCGTGCTCGCGCTGACCGCCTGCTCGAGCGGGGACGACGCGGAGACCACCAGCTCCGCCAGCGGCGACGCCGCACCGGCCGAGCTCACGCCGGTCTCGGTGCAGCTGCAGTGGCTGACGCAGGCGCAGTTCGCCTGCTACTACTCGGCGCTCGACCAGGGCTACTACGAGGACGCGGGGCTCGACGTCACGATCCTCCCGGGCGCGGTCGACATCGTGCCGATCGACGTGCTGACCTCCGGCAGCGCGGACTTCGCGATCTCCTGGGTGCCCAAGGTGCTCGGCGCGATCGAGCAGGGAGCCGCGGTCACCAACGTCGCGCAGATCTTCGAGCGGTCCGGCACGCTTCAGGTCGCGTTCGCCGACTCCGGCATCGAGTCGGCCGCGGACCTCGCGGGCATGAAGGTCGGCTCGTGGGGCTACGGCAACGAGTGGGAGCTGATCGCCGGCATGCAGGCCAGCGGCGTCACGCTCGAGGATCTCGACGGCGGCTCGACGGTCCAGCAGGCCTTCGACATGAACGCCTTCATCGCGGGCGACATCGACGCGGCGCAGGCGATGACGTACAACGAGTACGCGCAGGTCCTCGAGGTGGTGAACCCGGAGACCGGCGAGCTCTACACCGAGGACGACCTGGTCGTCATCGACTGGAACGACGAGGGCACGGCCATGCTGCAGGACGCCATCTGGGCGGACTCGGAGCGCCTCGCCTCCGACGAGGATTACGCGGCGAGCACGACGGCCTTCATCAAGGGCACCATCGAGGGCTGCGTCTTCGCGAAGGACGACCCGCAGGCCGCGGCCGACATCGTCACCGCCGCGGGCTCGACCCTCGGCACCTCGCACCAGCTGTGGATGGCGAACGAGATCAACAAGCTGATCTTCCCGTCCACCTCGGGCGTGGGCCACATCAACGAGGACCAGTGGGACGCGACGGTCGCCATGGCGCTCGAGACGGTCAACCCCGAGGGCTCGACCATCATCACCACCGAGCCGCCGGAGACCGCCTACTCGAACGAGTACGTGGACGCGGCGCTCGCGGAGCTCGAGGCTGACGGCGTCGACGTGATGGGCGCCGACTACGCGCCGATCGAGGTCACGCTCAACGAGGGCGGCGAGTAGCCCTTCTCATCGGCGGGGGGGGGGGGGGGGGGGGCGGCGCCCGCCCCGCGCG
>NZ_JAUHPX010000004.1 GCF_030418305.1 Demequina lignilytica
CCACCGGCCCGCCCCTTCGGCGTCGCGGCGCTGCTAGGCGCAGGGCGTCGCCGTGAACGTCACGGTGTCCGAGCCCGTGTCGCGGTAGAGGGTCAGCGCGACGAACAGGTCGAAGCAGAGATCGCCCTCGCCGGCGGCGAGCACCCCGATCGGCAGGTCCTCGCCGCGGATCGACGACCCGATCTGGCCGATCGCTCCCCCGCCGTCGTCGCTCGACGCATGCCCCGAGGCGATCAGCCGCCGCGCGTCCCCGGCGCAGCTCACCGTCCCCGACTCGTCGGTCGCCAGCGCGTCCTCACACGAGCGCGACACGGTCCACGCGAGCTCGGCCTGGGTCGACGCGGTCCCGCCGGCCTCTCCGCACACCTCGTGCACGTCGAGCAGCAGCTGCGGGTCGCTCAGCGCCGCGTCGACCTCCGCCCCGCCCGCCGCGGCCTCCCACAGCATCCAGGCCGGGATGTCGCTCTGCTCTCCCGTGAGGGTGCCCTGGAGCGTCCAGTCGACGCAGGCGCCGCCGGGGAGCTCGGCGGTCCCCGAGGCGTCGACGGTCCGGCTCACCGGCTCCGTCGGCAGGGTCGCGGCGATCACCGCGACCGTGCCGATCGCGCCCGCGGCGAGCACCGCGACGGCGGCACCGATCATGACGGGTCGTGACAGCGCCATCGCGGCCTCCAGCCGACCCGTCGCGCGGTGCGGGACGCACCCCCCAGGTACGCGGGTCCTGAGGCGAGGCTAGCGGCTCGGCCCCGTCAGGGCCTGTCCTGGTCGCGCACGGTCGACCGGGCGGTGGTCACCGGGCTGTCGGCGGGCGTGCCCTCGCGCACCTCGGGCGGGGCCGCGCCGGCGTCGCCCGCCACGACTCGCCCGGTGCTGGCGTCGCGATGGTGCGCGCCCAGCCAGGCGGCGCACATCAGCAGCACGCGGTTCACGTAGTCGACGAAGATCAGGAGCGTGAAGATCGCCGCGAACGGCGCGAGCACGGGGTTGTCCGTGACGCTGCCCACCAGCAGGCTGATGGCCTGCCGCAGGATGCCGATCGCGAGCGCGGAGACAAGCACCACCCACAGGAGCCGCTTGGACCAGCGCGCGCCGCCCAGCAGGATCATCGCGAGCGCGACGAACAGCATGTCGGCGATCAGCGCCGCGAAGGCGCCGATGGTGCGGATGCCCCACGTGGGCACCGACAGCCCGACAAGCGACGCGAACCATTCGGCCGCGTTGGACGCGACCACCTGGATCGCGAGCCCGACGACCGCGATGACGACGAGCAGGAGCAGCGCGAGCAGGTCGCGCAGCTTGCCCTTGACCGGGGAGGACACCTCCTGCCCGAGCATCGTCCTCAGGCTGGTGCGGAGCCCGCGCACGTAGCGCGAGGCGGTGTTGATGAGGATGAGGAAGGAGACGATTCCCACGAGCCCGGCGGACACGCCCGTGGCGGTCGACGAGCCGAGCGAGGCGGGGTCGATCAAGCCGGCGGTGTCGTCCGTCTTGATCAGGCCCGGGACCACCTCGCCCAGGTACTCGACCATCGAGGTGCGCAGCTCCTGGTTGCTCGCGACGAACACGGTCGCGACGGTGGTCGCGATGACCAGGCCGGCGGCGACGGAGGTCAGGGAGAAGTAGGCGATCCCCGCGGACAGCACCATGCCGTTCTGGGTGGTGAAGCGGGTCGCGGCGCGCCCCCAGGAGGACCGGTCCCAGCGCCCCTTGAGCATCTTGCCCTGCGAGACGAGCTCGCCGGCCCTCTCCTTGAGATCCGTGTCCTCGCCCGACATGCCCCTCCTTAGCGATGGAGCGGCGGCAGCAGCCCCAGTCGATCGTAGATCCGGTCCAGGGTCACCTGCGCGATGGCGGATGCCTTCGACGCGCCCTGGGCCAGCACCTCGTCCAACCGCTCGGGCGACTCGATCCATTCCATGGCGCGGTCACGGATGGGCGTCAGGTAGTCGACCACGATCTCGGCGAGGTCGACCTTGAGGTGGCCGTACATCTTGCCCTCGTAGTCGGCGACGATCTGATCGATGGCCCGTCCCGAGAACGCCGAGTAGATGGTGAGCAGGTTCGAGACACCTGGCTTGCCCTCGGGATCGAAGCGGATCACGGTGTCCGAGTCCGTCGCGGCGGCCTTGATGTTCTTCGCGACCTTCTTCGGGTCGTCGAGGATCTCGATGAGACCCTTGGGCCCGGAGAACGACTTGGACATCTTCTTGGTGGGCTCCTGCAGGTCGAAGATCTTCGCCGTCGCCTTCACGATGTGCGGCTCCGGCACCACCACGGTGCCCTCGCCGAGCCGCGTGTTGAGCCGCTGCGCGAGGTCGCGCGACAGCTCGAGGTGCTGGCGCTGGTCCTCGCCCACGGGGACCACGTTGGTGTCGTACAGCAGGATGTCGGCGGCCATCAGCACGGGGTACGTGAACAGGCCCACGTTGGTGCCCGACTCCCCCACCTGCGCGGACTTGTCCTTGAACTGCGTCATCCGGCCGGCCTCGCCCATGCCGGTGAAGGTCGACAGCACCCAGGCGAGCTCGGCGTGCTGCGGCACGTGCGACTGCACGAACAGGAGCGACCGGTCCGGGTCCACGCCCGCCGCGAGGAACTGCGCCGCCGTGACGCGGGTGCGCCGCGTCAGCACGTCGCGGTCCGGGGCGACCGTCAGGGCGTGCAGGTCCACCACCGAGTAGATCGCCTCGTGGGTCTCCTGGAGCTTCACCCACTCGACGAGCGCCCCCAGGTAGTTGCCGAGCTGGAGGGAGTCGGAGGTCGGCTGCATGGCCGAGAACACGCGGGTCATGCGCCCATTGTTCCAAACCTCAGGACGACCCCCGCACCCCTGCCCCACCCGACTGTCCGGGAGGACGGGTCGCGTCAGGTCGCGTCGGCGTCGAAGGGCGCCTTGCCCGGCGTCGCGGGGGACGATGCGCGCGGAGCCGCCGCCGCCCGGGGTGCGGGCGACGACGGCTCGGACAGCGCGTCGCGGACGATCCGGCGGGGGTCGTACTGGCGCGGGTCGAGCTGCGACCAGTCGACGTCGTCGCCGATCTCCGCCTTCACCGAGGCCTTGGAGTCGCGCAGCAGGTCGCGGCCGCGCAGCACCCACTCCCGCAGCTGACGCGCGTACTCCGGCATCCGCTCGGGCCCGATCACGACGATCGCGACCAGGACGAGGATGAGGAGCTCGCCGCCGTTGATGTCCAGCATGCGGCCTATTCTGACGGGTCGGGCAGAGATCCGCCAGAATCCTCCGAGCTGTCGGACGATCCGCCCGAGTCGTCGTCGCCGTAGGACACCTGCGTGTTGGCCGTCAGGGTGACCGCGATGTCCTGTGTCGAGCCGTCGCGCTCGACGGTCAGCACCACGGTGTCGCCGGGCGCCTTCGCGCGGATGGCCACCACGAGCTCGTCGCCGCGGGTGACCACGCGGCCGTCGATCGCGGTGATGATGTCGCCGGGCTCGATGCCCGCGAGGTCGGCGGGACCGCCGGCGACCACGGCGTTCGCCGAGTCCGCGGAGTCGACCACCATGACGCCCTCGCCCGTGTAGCGCGAGTCGAGCTGCACGCCGATCACCGGGTACGTCGCCTCACCGGTCGCGATGATCTCCTCCGCGGTGCGGCGCGCCTGGTTGGACGGGATCGCGAACCCGAGGCCCACGGAGCCCGCCTGCTCGGTGCTCGAGCTGGACAGGGACGCGATCGCGGAGTTGATGCCGATGACCTCGCCGGCGGAGTTGATCAACGGGCCGCCCGAGTTGCCCGGGTTGATCGCGGCATCGGTCTGGATCGCGTCGATGTACGCGCTCGAGCTCGTGTCGCCGGCCGTGACGGGGCGGTGCAGCGCCGAGACGATGCCGGTGGTGACCGTGGACTCGAGGCCCAGCGGGGAGCCGACCGCGATGACGTCGTCACCGACCACGAGCGCGTCGGAGTCGCCGAGCACGAGCGGGGTCAGGCCGGTCAGGTCGATCTTGATGACGGCGAGGTCGTAGTCGGCCGTCGAGCCCACCACCGTGGCGGTGTGCTCGGTGCCGTCGCTCATCACCACGTTGACCGTGGCGCCGCTCGCGGCGTCCGCGACCACGTGGTTGTTGGTCAGGATGTAGCCGTCCTCGCGGATGACGAAGCCGGAGCCCTCGGACGCGACCTGGCCGTTCTCGAGCATCTCGATCGACACGACCGACGGCATCACCGCCGCGGCGATCGCGGCCACCGTGTTCTCGTCGGTGCTGGAGATGGTCGAGCTCGACGACGTCGGGAGCGTCGAGGCCGTGCCCGCCGACGTGGTGGTCGCGGCCGCGCCACCGAGGGTCTCCTGGTAGGCCCAGGCACCGCCGAACCCGGCGGCGCCGCCGAGCACCAGGGCACCCGCGGCGATCAGCGCGACGGTGGAGCGGCGGAGCCGGCCCGGCTGGGGCGCGGCCGCCGCCTGGGCGGAGCCGGCCGGGGGCTCGGTCGGCGGGAGGAAGGGGTCCGATGCGGGCGCCGCAGGAGTGCTCCACGCGGAGAAGTCGGGACGATGCGGGGCGGGCGCGGGGGTCGCCGCCGCGGCCGGCGCCGAGGGAACGGCCATGACGGGCTCCGCCGGCGGGTAGGAGGGGCTCGGCGGGAGCTCGACGGTGGCGTTGGTCGCGGGCGCGGATGCCTGCGCACGCGCCTCCCGGTCGAGCTCGACCGTCTTCTCGAGGCCGTCGCGAGGGGTCTCGGCGGGGGTGGCAGACTCCTCGCCGGAGCCGTTCGTTCCGCGCGGAGGCGCGAAGGGGCTGTCGTTCATCTCTACTTCCCTTGGGGCTACTTGCCGGTGAGGGCGTCGACGAAGACGCCCAGGCCGGACATGATCTGGTCGGCGGCACCGGGCTCGCCGTCCTGGGGGAACGCGATCGCGACCTCCTGCAGGGTCCCCTCGGTGCAGTGGCACGTCAGGAACACCACATGCTCGCCCGCCTGCCATACGATGCGAGTGGGGGTGGATCCGATCACGTAGGCGTCGATGCCGTCCAGCTCCAGCACCGGCGCGCCGACGACGGAGGCGGGGTTGAGACGACCCGCGAACTCGACCACCTGGACGCTGGTGGAGCCGGCCAGGAGCGCGGCCGCGAAGTAGGTGATGCCGGACTCCGTCACCTTCTCGCCCCCGCCCACGGGGACGAGGCCCGAGTCCTCCCACTCGGGCTGGAGCCAGCCGTCGACGCCGTCGCCGGAGAGCATCGTCGCCCGGTCGACCTGGGTGACGCTGACCGATCCGTCCTCGGACGAGGCGGAGAGCTCGGTCGTCACGTCCTGCGGTGCACCGGCCACGTACGCGGCGCCGAGCACCGCGACGAGCAGCATCGCGAGGGACATGGTCAGCACGACGGGCCGGCGGTCACGACCGCGGGCGGCACGCGCGGCGCCGGCCGGCTCCTGCTGCGCCATCTGCTGCATCCGCTCGCGGTCCAGCAGCTGCCGCGCGAACGCCATGTCGATCCCGCACTCGGAGGAGTTCAGCGCCTCACGGGCGGTACGCAGCTCGTTCCAGCGGGTGGTGCACTCCTCGCACCCCGAGAGGTGCGCCATCGCCTCCGCCGCCGCAGCGGCGGGGAGCCTGTTGTCGAGCAGGTCGTGGACTCGCTCGCCCAGGTGCTTGGCCGTCACACGGCGCTCCTCGCGGGGGCGCGGTGGGCGAGCGACTCGCGCAGCCGGGCGCGGGCGCGCGAGAGGCGCGAGCGCACCGTGCCCATCTTGATGCCGAGCGTGGCGGCGATCTCCTCGTACGACAGGCCCTCGATGTCGCTCAGGACCACGGCCGCGCGGTACTCGGGCGGCAGGTCGGCGAGCGCCGCGATGATGTCATCGCCCAGGTTCGACATGTCGAAGGCGTCCTCGGGCTGGCCGGAGCGCTCGTGACGGTCGAAGCTGTCCGACGTCGCGACGGTCGCGTCGTCGTCGGCCATGAAGTCGAAGCGGATGCGCTTCTTGCGGCGCATGCGGTCGAGGAACAGGTTGGTGGTGATGCGGTGCAACCAGCCCTCGAACGTGCCGGGCTTGTACTGCGACAGCGAGTTGAAGACGCGGACGAACACGTCCTGCGTGAGGTCCTCGGCATCGTGCTGGTTTCCCGTCAGGTGGTACGCCAGGCGGTAGACCCGCCCGGAGTGCTGCTCGACGATGCTCTCCCAGGTCAGCTCGGGCGCGGCGGCAGGGGCGATCTCGGCGACCTCGATCGCTTCCGTTCCGGTCATCTGAGCCCTCCTCTTGTCTCGCTCAACGGGTCGACGCCCTTCCATGTTCCCACCGCCTCCTGAGAGTTGCCTGAGACCCCCGATACGCTGGTCCCGGAACGGGAGGTCCGATGAGCATCGAGGCAGCGAACTGGGCGTACGCGGAGGACTTCATCGCGGAGGACCGCGTGCTCCTCGAGGCGCGCGACGTCGCCGACGAGCTGGGCTGCGCGCCCGTGCTCCCCGGCGCCGGGCGGGCGATGCAGGTCCTCGCCCGGACGATGCGGGCGGCGACGGCGGTCGAGATCGGCACCGGGGCCGCGGTGTCGACCACCTACCTGCTGCGAGGCATGGCCCCCACCGGGGTCGTGACGAGCATCGACGTCGAGCCGGAGCACCACAAGGCGGCGCGACGGACCCTCACGGCCGCGGGATTCGCACCCGAGCGGGCGCGGCTGATCACCGGCCGCGCTCTCGACGTGCTGCCGCGCCTGACGGACGCCGGCTACGACATCGTCTTCATCGACGCCCGGAAGTCCGAGTACCCCGCGTACCTCGAGCACGCGATGCGGCTGCTCAAGCCGGGCGGGCTGCTGCTCATGGACAACGCGCTGTGGCACGGCCGCGTCGCGGACCCCGCGCAGCGCGACCAGGACACGACGGCGGTGCGCGAGACGCTGCGCACGGTGCGGGAGGACGAGCGGCTCACCACCGCCCTGCTCACCGCAGGCGACGGCCTGCTGGCCGCCGTGAAGGGCTGAGGCGCCCGACTACTGGAGGGCGCCGTGGAGCGCGTCGCCGAGCTCCTTGACCTCGTCCGCCGTGATCTCGACCACGAGACGACCGCCGCCCTCGAGCGGGACCCGCATCACGTAGCTGCGGCCCTCCTTCACGACCTCCATGGGGCCGTCACCGGTGCGGGGCTTCATTGCAGCCATCGTGTGGGTCTCCTCGCGTGGAAAGTGCGCCGCCCCTCGCGACGCTTGTGCAATTCTACGCCGCGCCGGGAGCGTGCCCAAAATCGCCGTGACGAGAACGTCAGGGGTTGTCGCGGGTGAGGGAGACGACGTGCTCGACGGCCTCGAGCGGGTCGTCGGTGACCCGGATGAGGTCGAGGTCGGCCTCGGAGATCTTGCCCTCCGCCGCCATCGTGTCGCGCAGCCATCCGACCAGCCCGCCCCAGTAGTCGCTGCCGAGCAGCACGATCGGGAAGCGTTGCACCGTCCTGGTCTGCACCAGCGTCAGCGACTCGAACAGCTCGTCGAGCGTCCCGAAGCCGCCGGGCAGCGCGATGAAGCCCTGGGCGTACTTCACGAACATGGTCTTGCGGGCGAAGAAGTAGCGGAAGTTGATGCCGAGGTTGACGTACTCGTTGACACCCTGCTCGAACGGCAGCTCGATGCCCAGGCCCACGGAGATGCCGCCGGCATCCGCGGCGCCCTTGTTCGCGGCCTCCATGCAGCCCGGGCCTCCCCCGGTGATGACCGCGTAGCCGGCCTCGACCAGCAGGCGTCCGACCTCGACGCCGGCGCGGTACTCGGGCGAGTCCGGCGCGGACCTCGCCGAGCCGTACACCGTGATCGCGTTGCCGATCTCCGCGAGCGCGCCGAAGCCCTCGACGAACTCGGACTGGATGCGCATCACCCGCCACGGGTCGCCGTGCAGCCAGTCGATGTCCCGCTGCGAGTCGAGCAGGTGGCCCGCGGTGGAGGTGGTGGGGACGTTGCGGCCGCGCAGCAGCACGGGTCCCTTGCGGTACTCCTTCATGTCGCTCCTTGTCGGGGTCGGGTCACGCGGTGAGCCAGGCCTCCAGGCCCGCGCGGCACAGCCGGATCTGATCGGCCGGGCAGCGTTCGTCGTCGGCGTGCGCGAGCTCGGGGTCTCCGGGGCCGTAGTTGACGGCGGGCACACCGAGCTCGCCGAAGCGCGCCACGTCGGTCCAGCCCTGCTTCGCCCGGGGCGCCGCGACCCCGGTCGAGGCGACGGACTCGACGAACGAGGCGGCGAGCGCGGCGTCGAGGCCGGGCCGGGCCGGGCCCGACAGGTCGGTGTAGACCAGCTCGTAGTCGTCGAGGCCGCTGGAGGCGACGAACTCCTCGAGGCGCGCCTGCGCCTCGCCGAGCGTCCAGCACGGGGCGAAGCGGTAGTTCACCGTCACCACGCACGCGTCCGGGATCACGTTGCCCGCGATCCCGCCCGCGATGCGCACGGCGCTGAGGCCCTCCCGGTACTCGAGCCCGTCGACCACGAAAGCCTCGGCGGGACGCGCGGCGAGCGCCGAGAGCAGGGGGGCGGCGCGGTGCACGGCGTTGACGCCCTTCCACGCGCGGGCGGAGTGCGCGGCACGGCCGTTGATGCGGACCTCCGCGCGCATCGTCCCGTTGCAGCCGCCCTCGATCACGCCCTCCGTGGGCTCGCACAGCACCGCGAAGTCCGCCTCGACCAGCTCGGGGCGCTCGCGCACCAGGCGGCCCAGGCCGTTGCGGTCGGCCTCGACCTCCTCCTGGTCGTAGAAGATCCACGTGATGTCGCGGGACGGCGCGGCGACCGCCGCGGCCAGGGACAGCTGCACGGCCACCCCCGCCTTCATGTCGACGGAGCCGCGCCCTGCGAGCTCGCCGTCCTCGGTCCACCAGCCGGGGACGTTGCCCTTGATGGGGACGGTGTCGAGGTGACCGGCGATCGCGACGCGCTCGGCCCGGCCGAGCGCCGTCCGCGCGACGATCGCGTTGCCCTCGCGGATCACCTCGAGGTGCGCGCAGCCGCGCAGCGCCTCCTCGACCGCATCCGCGATGCGGTCCTCGTTGCCGGAGACGGAGGGGATGTCGACGAGCGCCTTGGCCAGCTCCTCGACGGGGGCGCTCAGGTCCAGGTGCGTCATGGTGCCAGCCTAATCAGGGCATCGTCCCCTCCCCGCCTCGACCCACCCCCGCCGGACACTCCGCACGGAGTCCGTCCCGGGTCGACGGCGTGTCGCCGTCGGAGACCGCTCCCACCGCGGCGTGTCGCCCCGAGATCCGTGCGCAGTGATCGGAAACACGGCCGGGCGGGCTGAACTACCCTGGTGGCCATGACTCGACCCGCCTTCGGATTCGGCCTCGCGACCATCGACAACAACGGGACGGTGCTCGACACCTGGTACCCCTCCCCCGCCCTCGGCGAACCGAAGGCCCGCGCGACGGCGCCCGCCCAGCTCAAGGCGGCCGAGCGCACCGACGACCTCCGCGACGTCCAGATCCGGCTGGTGAAGACCGTGATCGACCTGGACGAGGCGCCCGCCTCGGTCGAGGACGCCTACCTCCGCCTCCACCTGCTCAGCCACCGCCTGGTCCAGCCTCACGGGCTCAACCTCGACGGCGTGTTCGGTGCCCTGACCAACGTCGTGTGGACCTCCGACGGCCCCTGCGCCATCGAGGGCTTCGAGCAGGTCCGCCTGCGCTACCGCGCGTTCGGGAAGCAGCTGACCGTCTACGGCGTCGACAAGTTCCCGCGCATGGTCGACTACGTGGTCCCGTCGGGCGTGCGCATCGCGGACTCCGACCGCGTGCGCCTGGGCGCGCACCTCGCGGAGGGCACCACCGTCATGCACGAGGGCTTCTGTAACTTCAACGCCGGCACGCTCGGCCACTCGATGGTCGAGGGCCGCATCTCGGCCGGCGTGGTCGTGGGCGACGGTTCCGACGTCGGCGGCGGCGCCTCGATCATGGGCACCCTGTCGGGCGGCGGCAAGGAGATCATCTCGATCGGCCGGAACTCGCTGCTGGGCGCCAACTCGGGTCTCGGCATCCCGCTGGGCGACGACTGCATCGTCGAGGCCGGGCTCTACGTGACCGCCGGCTCCAAGGTGCTCCTCGTGGGCCAGACCGACGACGACGGGAACCCGCGCTACGTCAAGGCGCGCGAGCTCGCCGGCCAGGACGGCATCCTGTTCCGCCGCAACTCCGTCTCGGGCGCGCTCGAGGCGGTGCAGCGCCAGGGCAAGGGCGTCGAGCTCAACGCCGCGCTGCACGCGAACTGACGTGTCCCGCGGTCGTACCGCGGCGGCGTTCGGGGTGCTGGTCGCGGCCGCGGGGGGCGCCGCGGCAGGCCTCTACCTCTGGTCCGAGCAGCGGCCCGCGGAGCCGCCGACCTTCCGCTGCAGCGCGGTGCTCGGCGAGTCGACCTCGACCCTGACCGCCGAGCAGGCCGGCTACGCCGCGCTGATCGCCGCGGTCTCCGAGGGGCGCGACCTGCCCGCGCGCGCGACCACGATCGCCCTCGCGACCGCGATGCAGGAGTCCTCGCTGCGCAACCTCGACTACGGCGACCGCGACTCGCTCGGCCTGTTCCAGCAGCGGCCCTCGCAGGGCTGGGGCACCGAGGCCGAGGTGCAGGACCCGTACTACGCCACCGGCAGGTTCCTCGACTCGCTGGTGCGCGTCGACGGCTGGCAGGACATGGAGGTCACGGTCGCCGCCCAGCGCGTCCAGCGGTCGGCCTTCCCCGACGCCTACGCGCGCTGGGAGACGCTCGGCCGGATGTGGGCGTCGGCGCTCCGCGGCCAGACCGGCGGCGTCTCCGTCACCTGCGACGTCGGCGAGGGCGACGGCACCACGCCTCAGGACTTCGCCGACCGCATCGACGCCGACTTCGGCGAGGACGTCTACGCGGTGCGGGTGCTCGACGCGACCGACGACGACGTCTGGCTCGACGTCGCGCCCACGGTGGACGATGCGGCGGCACGGGACGCCCTCGCGTCCTGGGCCGTCGCGGTGGCGGCGGAGGAGTCCGTGGCCGCCGTCTCCGTCGGCGGCGAGGGATGGACCGCGGCGGACGGTCTCGGGCCGGTGGACGCCCCGGCGGGCGCGATCGGAGCGGCGATCCGGCTCACGCTGGAGACGCCGCCCGGCTGAGGCGCGTCAGGACCCGCCCAGCTCGCCCTTCATCTTGCGGTACTCGCGCTCGATCCGCTCCTCGCTGGGACGGCCCGCGCCCGGCAGGAACGCGGCGGCCGCGGAGAAGGCGAGACCGATGCCCATGCCGAGGATGGGCCAGGCCGGCCAGAAGTAGCCGCGCCCGTTCATCCACCAGATGAGGATGAACATGGCCCACAGGACCACGCACACGACCAGGAACCAGTAGAAGCCGTTGCGGGCCTCCACCCGGCGCTTCGCCTCGCGCCGGAGAGCAGCGTCATCGACGTCCATGTCACGCTCCTCGCGTCGGAGGGGACTCCCCTCCACAGTGACACGGGACGGCGCGACGTGCAGGTCAGCGGTCCTCGAGGCTCACGTAGTCGCGCTCGACCTCGCCCGTGTAGATCTGGCGCGGGCGGCCGATCTTGGTGCGCGGGTCGTTGAGCATCTCGCGGTAGTGGGCGATCCAGCCGGGCATCCGGCCCAGGGCGAACAGCGGGGTGAACATCGCCGTCGGGAACCCCATCGCCGAGTACAGCAGGCCCGTGTAGAAGTCCACGTTCGGGTAGAGCTTGCGCTCGATGAAGTAGTCGTCGGACAGCGCGATCTCCTCGAGCCGCTGCGCCATCTGGAACGTCTCGTCGGAGCCGCCGAGCTGGGTCAGCAGCTTGTCCGCGGTCTTCTTCACCACGGCGCCGCGCGGGTCGTAGGACTTGTAGACGCGGTGGCCGAAGCCCATGAGGCGGGCGCCCTCGGCCTTGTCCTTGACCTTGGCCACGAACTGCTCGATGGTGTCGCCCGACTCCTTGATCTGGTCGAACATGCGCAGCGCCGCCTCGTTCGCGCCGCCATGGAGTGGGCCCGAGAGCGCGCCGACGCCGGCCGCGACCGAGGCGTAGATGTTGGCGTGCGACGAGCCGACGATGCGCACGGTCGAGGTCGAGCAGTTCTGCTCATGGTCGCCGTGCAGGATCAGCAGCAGGTCGACGGCGCGGCGCACCGCGGGGTCGATCTCGATCTCGCCCGACTCCGGGGAGAAGGCGATGCGCATGAACTCGTCGACGTAGTGGCCGCCGCGGCGCGGCTCGATGAGGTCCCCGCCGCCGGCGCGGCGCTGGAGGTAGGCGATCACGGTCGCCGACTTCGCGAGCAGCAGGACCGTCGCGAGCTCGATCTGCTCGGGGCTGCGACCGACGGACTCCGGGTAGAACGTGCTCAGCGCGCTGATCGCGCCCGACAGCACGGCCATCGGGTGGGCGTCGCGCGGGAAGGCCCCGAGGAAGGTCTTGATGCCCTCGTGGACGTGCATGTGGCGCGCGACGCGGTTGTTGAGAGCCGTCAGCTGGTCCTGGGTCGGCAGCTCGCCGTGGATGAGCAGGTAGGCGACCTCGAGGAACGTCGAGTTCTCGGCGAGCTGCTCGATCGGGTAGCCGCGGTAGCGGAGGATGCCGGCGTCGCCGTCGATGTACGTGATCGAGGACTCGCACGAGGCGGTGTTCATGAAGCCCGGGTCGACGGTCACCAGCCCGGTGTCGCGGAGGAGGGTGGCCACGGAGACGCCGTCGTTGCCCACGGTCGCGCGCTCGATGGGAAGCTCGCGCGTGCTGCCGTCGACAGTGAGCCTTGCGTCTACCACGTGTGCCATATTCTCCCCTTCGAAAAACGCACCCGATCGCCGTTCTTGAGCGTCGGTTTACCGATCGTTTGCGAGCCTACTAGAAGCGGAGGCGACTCCCGAATCACTGGCGGTGAGCGCGATGCGGACGTGCCGCCTCGCGGCCTCGCCGTAGAAGGCACCCGGAGCCGCCAGTATGCCGTGTTCCGCCAGGAAGTCCAGGGTCTGCCAGCAATCCTCGTCGCGGGTGGCCCACAGGTACAGGCCTGCCGTCGAATGGTCCACGCGGAAGCCGGCCGCCTCGACCGCGGGCTTCAGCAGGTCGCGCCGGCGCCGGTAGCGCTCCTTCTGCTCGGCGACGTGCGCGTCGTCGCCCAGGGCCACGGTCATGGCCGCCTGCACGGGCGCCGGCATGATCATGCCGGCGTGCTTGCGCACCTCGAGCAGCGCGGTCACCACCGCGGGATCGCCGGCCGCGAAGGCGGCGCGGTATCCCGCGAGGTTCGACTGCTTCGACAGCGAGTAGACCGCCAGCACGCCCTCGTGCGACGAGCCGCAGACGGCGGGGTCGAGGATCGAGGGCACCGGGTCGGAGGTCCACGCGAGCTCCGCGTAGCACTCGTCGGAGGCGACCAGCGCGCCGATCTCGCGCGCGGCGGCGACCACCTCGGCGAGGTGCGAGGCGCCGGCCACAGCGCCGGTCGGGTTGGACGGCGAGTTCACCCACACGAGCCGCACCGAGGTGTCGCCGCGCCAGTCGTCGACGTCGTCGGTCGCCAACGGCGTCGCGCCGGCGAGCCGCGCGCCCACGTCGTACGTCGGGTAGGCGGCGCGCGGGTGCACCACCACGTCGCCCTCGCCGAGGCCGAGGTACGCGGGGAGCATCGCCACGAGCTCCTTGGAGCCCACGGTCGGGAGCACCGCCGCCGGGTCGACGCCGGGGGCGTGGCGACGCCGCGCGAACCACGCGGCCACCGCCTCGCGCAGCGCGGCCGTGCCGTGCGTGGTGGGGTAGCCCGGCGCGTCCGCGGCGGCCGCGAGCGCCTCGCGCACGATCGCGGGGGTGGGGTCGACCGGGGTGCCGACCGAGAGGTCGACGAGCCCGTCGGGATGCGCGGCGGCGCGGGCGCGGTACGGCGCCAGCGAGTCCCACGGGAAGTCCGGCAGGGAACCCGGGCGCAGCCCCATCGGGCCGGTCAGCCGTTCTGCGCGGGGAGCGACTTGATGAGGTCGTGATCGTGCTCGATCAGGCCCATCTTGGCGGCGCCGCCGGGCGAGCCGATCTCCGAGAAGAACTCGACGTTCGCGTTGTAGTACTCGGACCACTTGTCCGGCACGTCGTCCTCGTAGTAGATGGCCTCGACGGGGCACACCGGCTCGCAGGCGCCGCAGTCGACGCACTCGTCCGGGTGGATGTAGAGCATCCGCTCACCCTCGTAGATGCAGTCGACCGGACACTCGTCGATGCACGCCTTGTCCTTGACGTCGACACACGGCAGAGCGATGACGTAGGTCACGGCGCCTCCTCCATCCTCGGGGTCATCAGGATGCGGTCATCATACAGCCGCGACCGCCGCCACCAGACGCCCCGATACCCCGCACGGTACCGGCATCGTCCCCGCTAGACGCACTTCACGGCGTTGTCCGGACGGTACGTCCAGGTGAGGCTCTTCCTGTCCACGAGCTCGCCGTCGACGTAGCGCTCGCGCGTGTTGGTGATGGTGAAGCCGTCCTCGCCTCCGGGGTAGGCCTCGCAGTCCGGATCGTCCAGCTCGACGGTCGTGATGGGCGTGACATTGGTGCGCGCCGACGCGGACGTCTTCACCGTGTAGTACGGCGTCGACCAGATCTCGACGGTGAGCTTGGCGTCCTCGATGTACGCGCTCATCACCAGCGAGTAGGGGGTCGAGTTCTCGAAGACCATGTTGATCGAGCCGATGAACAGGGTGCTCTCCCGCCCCGCCGGGTAGCGCTGGAAGTACACGGAATGGGGACGATGCGCGATGTCGTCCATGCCCGCGAAGTAGCCGGCGTTGTACGCGGTGGTGGAGACCTGCGACAGGCCTCCGCCGTAGCCCTCGGTGTGGATGCCGTTGACGATCACGCCCGCCTGGTAGAAGCCGTTCTCCCCGTTGATCGGGGACAGCACCTCGGTGAGGTCGAAGCGCTCCCCCGGCTTCACCACGGTTCCCGTGATCAGCTCCGCGCCGCGCGCGAGGTTCTTGGTCCGGATCGGGTCGTACGGGACCGGGGTGCTGAAGGTCGAGACGATCTCCTTGAAGTCGTCGACCCCCAGGTCGTCGCTCGTGACGGTGGCCTCCGTGTCGCGGTACGGCAGCGTGCCGACCCGGTCGGCGGACGTCGCGGCGGCGACGACAGCCTCGCCCAGGGCGTCGGGGTCGATCGCGCGCCCGGTGGTCGAGTCGACCACCGTCAGCTGGTGGTCCGACGTGAAGCTGAAGGAGGCGGCGCTGGGGTCGCTCACGAGCGCGGGGTCCGCGCGCTCGAGCTCGGCCGCGATGGGCGCGCCGTCGATGACGAGCCGCAGCTCGCCTTCCTCCGCGACCACCGTCGCGTTCTCCACCATCTGCTCCGACGTGACGGTCGCGTCGCCGTTCTCGCCCGACATGAGCACGTCGGCGGCCAGCGTGGTCGCGTTGAGGTCGGCGGCGAAGCCCTCCGCCTCGGCTGTGGTGACGGCGGGCTCGAGCGGCGCGGCGACCACCTCGACGGCGTCGACGGGCCACGCCTCCGCCACGATGTCCGCGCTCGCCTCGGTGTCGACTCCCTCGCCGTCGACACCCGGCGTGACCGCGGCGCCGGTGGAGGAGACGGTGACGACCGCGTCCTGAGGCTCCGCCACGAGGTTGTCGGCGACCGCGTCGACGGCCGCGACCAGCGCGTCGCGGTCGACGCCGGTGACGGGATCGACGTCGACCTCGGCGCCGCTGAACGCCCGCATGATGCGCATGGGCGACAGGCTGAAGGACAGCAGGGAGTCGACCGTGGCGGCGGCGTCCGCGCTCAGGCCCGCCTCGGTCGGGTCGATGAGCGTGCCGCGCTCGTCGATCGTCAGCGTCACCGGCGCGTCCTGCACCTCGGCGAAGGCGGGCTCGAGCGCCGCGACCGCGGCGGCGCGCTGGAGCCCGCCGATGTCGACGCCCAGCACCCGTGTGCCGTCGGGCACTCGCGCGGAGGCGTAGAAGGCCGCCACCACGTATGCGCCCGCGACCATCACGAGCAGGCCGAACGCGACCCAGCGACCCCAGTGGCCTGACGCGGCGGGCGGCCCGTCCTCGTCGACCGGCGCCTGGTCCTCGGCGGGATCGTCGTGCCCGACGCCCGCATCGTCCCGCGACGCGCGAGCCTCCACGTCGACGGCATCGTCCTCGGGCGACTCCTGCAGGTACGGCTCGACCTCGGTGTCGCGGTCGCCCCCCTCGCCCCGCGTCATGCGCGGACTGCCTCGTCACGTCCGAGGAGCAGCGACCGCGGGAGGAAGGCCGCGACCACGACAGCGACCGACCCGCCGATCACCCAGCCCAGGCCGAGCGCGTCGACCGCGATCAGCGCCGACCCGCCGGGACCCTCGCCCGCGAGAGGCACCGTGACCAGCATCCAGGCGCCCGCCAGCACGCCCAGCCCGGCGAAGCCTCGCCACGTGCGGGCGAACACGCTCGCCACCCCCACGAGCAGCACGCAGAGCGTCAGCCCGACCCAGCCGTACGAGCGATGCGCGCCGCCTCCCACGAGCGCCACGATGGCACCGAGCAGGGCGATCACGACGTACGAGCCGATGATGCGAGCCATGGAGCCCATGGTAGGGGCGGGGGTCAGGCGTTCTGGCGCTTGGCGCGCGAGGCCGCGCGAGCCCGCTCGGTGCCGTCGAGGATCACCTTGCGGATGCGGACCTTCTCCGGCGTCACCTCGACGCACTCGTCCTCGCGGGCGAACTCGAGGGACTCCTCGAGCGTGAGGCGGCGCGGCGGGGCCAGGCGCTCGAGCTCCTCCGCCGTGGACGAGCGGATGTTGTTGAGCTTCTTCTCCTTGGTGATGTTGACGTCCATGTCCTCGTTGCGCGAGTTCTCGCCGATCACCATGCCCTCGTAGGTGTCCTCGGTGGGACCGACGAAGAAGGTGCCGCGGTCCTGGAGGGCCATGAGCGCGTTCGAGGTGACCGCGCCGGCGCGGTCCGCGACGAGCGAGCCGTTGGTGCGGTACTCGATCAGACCCGCCCACGGCTCGTAGCCGTGCGCGATGGACGAGGCGATCCCCGTGCCGCGGGTGTCGGTGAGGAACTGGCTGCGGAAGCCGATGAGGCCGCGCGCGGGGACGATGAACTCCATGCGGACCCAGCCGGTGCCGTGGTTCGACATCGACTCCATGCGGCCCTTGCGCGAGGCGAGCAGCTGCGTCACGGCGCCGAGGTGCTCCTCCGGCACGTCGATGGTCATGTGCTCCATGGGCTCGTGCAGCTTGCCGTCGACCTCGCGGGTGACCACCTGCGGCTTGCCGACCGTGAGCTCGTAGCCCTCGCGGCGCATCTGCTCCACCAGGATCGCGAGCGCGAGCTCGCCGCGGCCCTGGACCTCCCACGAGTCGGGGCGCTCGGTCGGCAGCACGCGGATCGAGACGTTGCCGATCAGCTCCTTCTCGAGGCGGTCCTTCACCTGGCGGGCGGTGACCTTGGCGCCCTTGACGCGGCCGGCCAGCGGCGAGGTGTTGATGCCGATGGTCATCGAGATCGCCGGGTCGTCGACCTGGATCAGCGGCAGCGGACGGGGGTCCTCGAGGTCCGTGAGGGTCTCGCCGATGGTGATCTCCTCGATGCCGGCGACGGCGACGATGTCGCCCGCCTTGGCGGACTCGGCCGGCACGCGGTCGAGGCCCTTGGTCTCGAGCAGCTCCGTGATCTTCACCTGCTTGATGGAGCCGTCCTTGCGTGCCCACGCGACCTGCTGGCCCTTGCGGATCTCGCCGTTGTAGACGCGCAGCAGCGCGAGGCGGCCGAGGAACGGCGAGGCGTCCAGGTTGGTGACGTGCGCCTGGAGCGGCGCGCCCTCGTCGAAGGAGGGCGCGGGGATGCGCTCCATGATCACCTTGAACAGGGGCTCGACGGAGTCGCCGTCCGGGAGCGTGCCGTCCGCGGGCTGGGCGAGCGAGGCGATGCCGGCCTTCGCGGAGGCGTAGACGACGGGCACCTCGAGCAGCGCGTCGACGTCGAGGTCCGGGACCTCGTCCTCGAGGTCGGAGGCGAGACCCAGGAGCAGGTCGTGCGTCTCCTCGACCACCTCGTCGATGCGGGAGTCGGGGCGGTCCACCTTGTTCACGACGATGATGACGGGCAGCTTGGCCGCGAGCGCCTTGCGGAGCACGAACCGGGTCTGCGGCAGCGGGCCCTCGGACGCGTCCACGAGCAGCACCACCCCGTCGACCATCGACAGGCCGCGCTCGACCTCGCCGCCGAAGTCCGCGTGGCCCGGGGTGTCGATCACGTTGATGGTGACGCCCTCGGGACCGGCGGCCTCGCCGGTGTACCGGATCGCGGTGTTCTTCGCGAGGATCGTGATGCCCTTCTCGCGCTCGAGGTCGCCGGAGTCCATCGCACGGTCCTCGACATGGGCGTGGTCGCCGTAGGCGCCGCCCTGGACGAGCATGGCGTCGACGAGGGTGGTCTTGCCGTGGTCGACGTGGGCGACGATCGCGACGTTGCGCAGGTCGGAGCGCAGGGGCATGCGGGAACTCGTTTCGTGTCTGGGATTCCGGTCCGACGTGGACCGGGGGACATTCTACCGGCGCGAGGCGTCGGCGGCGATGCCCGCGGGCTCGGCGCCCGCGACGGGGCGATCGGCCTCGATCCCTTCCCCGGCGGCAACCTCCGCGAGCACCGCGGCCGGGATCGCGTCGGGCATCGCGTCCGGCACCTGCTGCGGCGTGATCGCGGTGGTCTCCGCGGCGGGCTCGCCCAGCTTCACCAGGATGACCCCACCGAGGATCAGCGCGGCGCCCGCGAACTGGATCGGCGCCGGTGCCTGCCCGAGCAGGAGCCAGGCGAACGTAGCCGCCGCGATGACCTCGGTGAGCGACACGAAGGACCCGAGCCGCGCGCCGAGGCGCCGCGTCGCGGCGATGCCCGCGACGTAGGCGATCGCCGCGGTGACCACCCCGAGGACGCCGGCCGCGACCCACCACGGCACCGCGAGGGGCAGCAGCTGGACCGCGCCGAGCACCGCCGCGAAGGGCACCAGGCCGGTCACGGCGGCGACCGCCAGGACGATGCTCGCGACCACGAGCCCGCCCCACGCCAGCATCACCGGCGGCAGACCCGTCGACGTGTCGCCGCCGATGACGAAGTAGACCGAGGCGCCCACCATCGCGAGCATCGCCCAACCGACGCCCACCAGGTCGACGGCGCCGGCGCCGCCGATCAGGTCGAGCAGCAGCACCATGCCGGCCATGGCGAGGAGCGCGCCGCCGAGCGTGAGCGCGCCCGGGCGGCTGCCCTGCGTGACCCACATCCAGCCGATGACCACCACCGGCGCCATGTACTCGATGAGCAGCGCGACGCCGACGTCCAGGTGGCCGACCGCCATGAAGTAGAAGAGCTGGCAGCCCGCGACGGCGAACACGCCGTACGCGACGATCGTGGGCCACGTCGAGCGCAGCAGATGCCACCGCCCCCGCATGGCCAGCACCGCGGGGACCGCGAGCGCGACGGCCGCGATCGCGACGCGGATCAGCGTGGCGGCGCCCGCCGACCAGCCGGCGTCGAGCAGGCCTCGCGCGAGCGAGCCGGAGGCACCGAAGGACGCCGCGGACACGAGCGCGAAGACGAGGCCCTGCCCGAGGCGGCCCCGCGCGACGTCATGAGTCAAAGCAGTCATGACAGATGACACTAGATGTCGTTTGGTAATGTGTCAAAATGACGTTCGCCAATGACACCGCGGAGGCGCTGGAGTCGGGCGTGTTCCTGTCGAACTCCGAGCTCGAGCCGGACACGCTCACGACGCTCGACGACCTGCTCGAGTTCTTCGAGCGCTTCGAGTACACCGGCAGGCGCCCGACCGCCGCCGACCTCGAGCCCGTCCGCGCGATCCGCACCCCGCTGCGCGAGCTGTTCCTCGCATCGCGGGACCAGGCCGTGCCGCTGGTCAACCGGATCCTCGCGGAGCAGCACGCCGTGCCGCGGCTGGTGCGCCACGGCGACATCGACTGGCACATCCACGCGACGGACGAGCAGGGCCCGTTCCACGCCCGGATCCTGGTCGAGACGGCGATGGCGATGATCGACGTGATCCGCGGTCACGAGACGCAGCGGTTCTCGCGGTGCGCCATGGAGGACTGCGAGGGCGTGGTGCTCGACCTGTCGCGCAACCGCTCGCGCAAGTACTGCACCGTGACGTGCACCAACCGCGCGGCCCAGGCCGCGTTCCGCGCACGCCAGGACTGAGGGACGCCACCGTCCGGAGGGGCGACCCCGGCGGCATGGGACCATGGAGCCCATGCAGACCTATCGCGCCCGTTCCTCGCAGATCTGGGGCTGGACGGCGGTCGGCACGGGTGCCGTGATCGCCGTGTGGCACGTCATCGCCGCGGGGCTGGGGAACGCGCAGGGCGGGCTCGGCGTGGGCGCGGGGATGATCGCGCTCGGCCTCGCGGCGTTCCTGCGGCCGCACGTCGCGGTGACCGACGACCGCGTCGAGATCCACAACATCACCCAGGTCGCCACCGTGCCGTTCTCCCGGCTCGAGGGCCTCGACACCCGCTGGAGCCTCGAGGTGCGAGGAGACGACGGCCGCAAGGCGGGCGCGTTCGCCGCCCCCGCGCCCGGAGCAGCCCAGTCGCGACGGATCGAGAAGCAGGTGGCGCGCGAGTCGGAGTCGGGCGTGCCGCCCCTCGCCGGGCGCGCCGGCGACGCGACCGGGACCCCGTCGGGGGACGCCTCCGCCATGATCAGGGCCCGCTGGGACGCCTGGAGGGCGGCGCACCCGTCGGGCGACCCCGCCGGCGAGGGTCCGTCCGTGCTGCGCCGCATCGACCCCGTGGGCCTCGGCCTCGCGATCGGCGGCCTCGCCGCGGCGGCCTGGGGGCTGCTGCTCTGAGCTAGCCGTCCGCCGGCGTGCCCGGCGAGTGCGACTCGAGGAAGTCGTACAGCTCGCGGTCGTCGATCCCGGGATAGGTCCCCTGCGGCAGCGGGGAGAAGATGTGCGCGTGGACCCGCGCGCTGGCCCACGCGCGCCCGTGCCAGCGCTCGACCGCGCCCGGCTCGGGGCGGCGGCAGCAGGTGAGGTCCGGGCAGCGGGACGATGCGCGGTGCCCGGTCTCGCGCCCGCGGAACCACTTGGACTCCTGGTAGGGCACGCCCACGGTGATCGAGAACTCGTCCGAGTCGCCCTGGCCGGTCTGGGTCGCCTCGAAGAACGTGCCCTTGGGAGTGTCCGTGTACTGGTAGTACTCCGTGGTGCGGGTCGACCGTGAGAACGCGTTGCGCGCGCTCCAGTGGCGGCACACCAGCTGGCCCTCGGTCGAGCCGGTCGCGTCGACGGGCAGCGGCAGCCCGTCGTTCTCGTACGCGCGCATCACCGAGCCGTCCCCGTCGACGCGGAGGAAGTGCACCGGGATCCCGAGGCGCGACGTGGCGAGGTTGGTGAACCGCAGCGCGGCCGCCTCATGCGTGACGCCGAACGCGTCGCGCAGATCCTCGATGGCGATGTTCCGCTCCTGCTTGGCCTCTTCGAGGAACGCGATCGTCGGCCCGAGCGGCATGAGGCACGCGGCCGCGTAGTACGAGGCCTCCTGACGCTGGCGCAGGAAGTCGGCGTAGTCCGTCGGCTCGCCGTGGCCGAGCACCAGGTGGGCCATCGACTGCAGCGCCAGCGACCGCAGCCCGTGGCCGCCGGGGATCGACGCCGGCGGGAGGTAGATCCGGCCGTTCTCCAGGTCGAGCACGCAGCGGGCCGAGTGCGGCAGGTCGCCCACGTGGACCAGGTCGAGCCCCATCCGCTCCGCCATGAGGCTGACGGTGCGGTGGGTAAGGGCGCCGCCGCGGTGACCGACGGCCTCGACGTCCCTGCTCGCGAGGGCCTCGATCTCGGGCAGGTGGCTGTCCACCGCCTGCATCGCGCGCCGCTGCCGCGTGTTCGCGCGGCGCGCCTCCTCGGGGGTGGCGATCGCGAGCCGCGCGCGCCGGTCGAGCTCGCCGTGCAGGCCGACCAGCGCGCGCAGCACGTCGTCCGCCATGCCCTTCGAGGGGCGCACCGTCGGGAGGCCGAGCTCGCGGTACGCCGCGCGCGACTGCGCGCGCTCGAGGTCGATCTCGAGCGCCGAGCGCTCGTCGGGCGGGGACTCGTCGAGCAGGTCGGCGACCGTGACGCCGACGGCGCGCGCGAGGTCCGTCAGCAGGGTGAGCCGCGGCTCCCGCCGCGCGTTCTCGATCAGCGAGAGCTGGCTCGGTGCGACGTCGATCCGCGCGCCCAGCTCCTCGAGGGTCAGCCCGGCGGCGGTCCTGAAGTGACGGATGCGGCGCCCCAGCGTCGGAAGATCGGCCATGAATCTTGACACTAGCGAAAGATCGGCCAAACTTCACGCAAGATTCGACCCTCGAGTGCGGCCAAGCCGCCGTAGCGTGAGTCTCAAGCCGCAAATTTCAGCGGATCCGACCTCGAAGGGGAGCGATGATGACCGTCATCGAGCAGCAGATCCTGGGCCTCGACGGCCTGCCCGCCGGAATCGACCCGTCGATCGCCGCCTGGGTGGGCCGCATCGCACGGCTCACCGACCCGGAGCGCATCGTGTGGTGCGACGGCTCGATGGCCGAGCGCCAGCGGCTCATCTCCACGCTGGAGAAGGCGGGCACGCTGACCCCGCTCAACCCCGAGCTCCGCCCGGGCTCCTACCTCGCGCGCTCGAACCCCGACGACGTCGCCCGCGTCGAGTCCCGGACGTTCATCTGCTCCGAGCATGAGGAGGACGCCGGCCCCACGAACAACTGGATGGATCCCAACCGGATGCGCGCGACCCTGTCCGAGCTGATGGCGGGCGCCATGCGCGGACGCACCATGTACGTGGTGCCCTTCTCGATGGGCCCGGTCGGCAGCCCGCTCGCCCGCTACGGCGTGCAGGTCACCGACTCCCCCTACGTCGTGCTGTCGATGGGCACCATGACCCGCATGGGCGCCGACGCGCTGCGCCGGATCACCCCGGGGACGCCCTGGGTACCGGCGGTGCACTCGGTGGGCGCGCCGCTGCTTCCCGGCCAGGAGGACGTGCCGTGGCCATGCAACGAGACCAAGTACATCGTCCACTACCCCGAGACGCGCGAGATCTGGTCCTACGGCTCCGCCTACGGCGGCAACGCGATCCTGGCCAAGAAGGCCTTCGCGCTGCGCATCGCGAGCGCGATCGGCCAGGACGAGGGCTGGATCGCGGCGCACATGCTGCTGCTCAAGGTGACCAACCCGGACGGCCGCGTGTTCCACGTCGCCGCCGCGTTCCCCAGCGCCTGCGGCAAGACCAACTTCGCGATGCTGCAGCCCACCATCCCGGGCTGGACCGTCGAGACGCTCGGCGACGACATCGCGTGGCTCGCGCCGGGCCCGGACGGCCGCCTGCGCGCCATCAACCCCGAGGCGGGGTTCTTCGGCGTGGCGCCGGGCACCGGGCGCGGCACCAACCCGGTCGCGATGGACACGCTCGAGCACGACGTGGTCTTCACCAACGTCGCGCTCACCGACGAGGGCGACGTCTGGTGGGAGGGCATGACCGACGAGGTCCCCGACCACCTGACCGACTGGCTGGGCAAGGACTGGACCCCCGACGCGTCCACCCCGGCCGCGCACCCGAACTCGCGCTTCACCGTCGCGGCCGCGCAGTGCCCGACCATCTCGGACGACTGGGAGGACCCCGCCGGCGTCGTCGTCGACGCCGTCATCTTCGGCGGCCGCCGCGCGACCAACGTCCCGCTGGTGTCGCAGGCACGGTCCTGGGACCACGGCATGCTGATGGGCGCGACGCTCGCGTCGGAGCGGACCGCCGCCGCCGAGGGCACGGTGGGCGAGCTGCGCCGCGATCCCTTCGCGATGCTCCCCTTCTCGGGCGTGCACATGGCCGACCACTGGAAGCACTGGCTCGAGGTCGGCCACGCCGCCGAGGTCGCCGGCGGCGCCCCCGCGGTGTTCCAGGTGAACTGGTTCCGCAAGGGCGCCGACGGCCGGTTCCTGTGGCCCGGCTTCGGCGAGAACATCCACGCGCTGAAGTGGATCCTGGACCGCATCGACGGCACCGCGGAGGGCGCCGACAGCCCGTTCGGCTACGTCCCGGCCGACGGCGAGATCGACCACGCCGCCGCGGGCGTCGAGGACGCGGACTGGGCCGCCCTGTTCGCGATGGACAAGGACGCCCTGACCGCCGAGGCCGACGACGCCGCCGCCTTCCTCGACTCGTACGGCGGTCGCGTGCCCGCCGAGATCCGGGCCGAGCTCGCGGAGATGCGCGCGCGCATCGACGCGCTCGACTGAGACCCTCCTCCTCGAGGGGCCTGCGGGGGGCGACGCTAGACGTCGCCCCCCGCAGGCGCGTCCGACCCCGCCACGCGCTGACGGATCAGGTCGAGCTGATCGGAGGTGTAGCCGCCGTCGCCGACCACCTGGATCCACGCCTCCAGCGTGGTGGAGCCGTAGCGGTGCCCGTCGCCGTCGGGGCCGGCGAGGTCCTGCATCGAGTCGACCATGGTCTGCAGGCCCGTCACCAAGGGGAACCACTGCATGTCCGGATGGATCCCGTCGTTGCGCTGGCCGTCCTCGAGCCACTCGGGCTGAGACCACAGGATGGGCAGGCCGGCCCACACGATCGGGTCCTTGCCGTGCTGCAGGAAGGCGACGCGCGGGCGCTCCCACGGCCCCCCGGCCTCCGCCAGGTCGATCCCCTCGTTGAACCAGCGGAACGCGATCCCGTCATCGAGGACGGGGCGGCCCACCGGGGAGCCGGCGTCGCGCGAGGCGGTGAGCTCGGCGTTCATCGCCGTGCCGTACGGCGTGCCGGCGAGCACCACGCCGTCGCCGTACGCGCGGAGCGCCTCCGCGTCCTCGAACGAGTCCTGGACGGCCCGCGATCCGAGGCTCAGGCCGTAGACGAACAGCTCGGGACGGTCGGCCTCGGGCACCGCCGCCCACCAGTCGTGCACCGCGTCGAGCAGGGCGGAGGTCGAGTCGCGGTAGGCACCCGGGTGGAAGGTGTACGACTGCCAGCTCTCGGCGACGGAGTACTGCATCGTCACCAGCGCGGTGTCGCCGTGGAGCAGGTACTCGAAGGAGTCGATCGCCTGCCGGTCGAGCCACCCGGTACCAGTGGTCGCGGCGACCAGGATGGCGCCACGGTCGGCGGCGCCCAGGCGATCCAGCTCGGACACCGCGGCTGCGGCATGGTCGTCCCAGCCGCCGGGCTCGTCGACTCCGACGTACACGCGGATCGGCTCCTCCGCCTCGGTCTTCGTGAGCGACCCGATGTCGTGCGCGGAGGGGCCGCCCGCGAGGATCGACCGGCCCTCGTGTCCCGTGAGGTCCCAGGACAGCGCGCTCTCCGGGCCCGCCGAGCGGAACTCGCTCGCCGGCTCCTCCGCCCCGCCCGAGGCGTTGTACCGCTGGTAGCTCCACTCGGTGTAGGTGCCGAAGCCGTAGATCGCGGCGCCCACCACGGCGGCGATCACCACGGTGACCACCACCATCGCCGAGGGCATGCCGAGCCATCGCCAGTGCTCCTCGCCCGGTGCGAGGCGACGGGCGAGGCGACGCGTGACCGCGGTGACCCCTCGCCCGAACGCCAGCAGCGCCGCGGCCGTCATCAGCGCGACGCCGAGCGCGACCAGGCCGTCGACCACCCCGGGCCGGGGCGCGCCGCCCGCGCCGGCCAGATCGCCCTGGGTGCGCGCCCACAGCCGCGCGAGCGGCACCGACCCGCCGACGGCCGCCACGCCCAGGATGATCCACGCGGCCCGCGGGACCCAGCCCTCCGGCGGCACCCTCACCAGGGCGGTGATCGCCACCCCGAGGGCGGTGCCGAGCGCGTACCCGATCGCGAAGCACACACCCGTCAGGACGCCCTGCTCGTACGGGAGCCGCGGGAGCAGGCTCGGGGTGGCGGAGAGTGCCGCGAGGATCAGCCCCGTCGCGGTCCCTGCCAGGCTCAATGCCCTCATGAGCCGGAAACTAGCACGCGGAGGTACGGTGACCTGGGAGCGCGGCCCCGGCCCGCGCATCGTCCAGGCGACCGAAGGAGCGACCCATGGGAGCGGACACGTTCTCCGATGACGAGAAGGCGGCGATGAAGGCCGCGTCGACCGAGGCGAAGCGCCGCCGGTCGACCAGGAAGGAGGAGCTCGCCGCGGCCGACAGGGCGGCCTGCGAGGAGGCCATCGCGGCGATGGAGCCGGACGACCGGGCCCTCGCCGAGCGGGTCCACGGGATCGTCGCCGACGTCGCTCCCGAGCTCGCGCCCAAGACCTGGTACGGGATGCCCGCATATGCGCGCGACGGCAAGGTGGTGGTGTTCTTCAAGCCGGCGCACAAGTTCAAGTCGCGCTACGCGACGCTCGGCTTCGAGGAGCGCGCCACGCTCGACGCGGGGTCGTTCTGGCCCACGTCCTACGCCGTGACGGCCATCGACGACGAGGTGGCCGCGAGCATCGAGGAGATGGTCCGCCGCGCCATGGGGTGAGGACGATGCGCGCCGTCAGGCCGTCGCATCGTCCCCGTCGGGCGCGACGAGCGCGCGCTGACGCGCCGGGTAGAGCGTGCGCACGAGCACCACGGCGATCGCGCCGCCGAGCAGCTGCATCGCGATGAACATCGCCACCGATCCCGGCGCGATCCCCGCGAACGTGTCCGACAGCATGCGCGCCACCGTCACGGCGGGGTTCGCGAAGCTGGTCGACGACGTGAACCAGTACGCGGCGGCGATGTAGCCGCCGACCGCGAACGCGACCGTGCGGCTGCGGTCGCCGCGCACCGAGCCGAAGATGATGAGCACCAGGCCGACGGTGGCGACCACCTCGGCGAGCCACTGGCCCGCTCCCCCGCGCTCGGTGGTCGACACGGAGACGGCCGGCAGCTCGAACATCAGGTTGGCGAGCACCACGCCCGCGGCGCCGCCCGCCATCTGCGCGGCGATCAGCACCAGCGCGTCGCGGGTGCCGATCAGGCCCAGCACGCGCTCCACGAGCGTCACCACGGGGTTGAAGGCCGCGGAGACGGGCTGGAGCGCGATGATGAGGGCGATGAGCGCGGCGCCGGTCGCGATGGAGTTCTCGAGCAGCTGCAGCCCGACGTCGTCCGACAGCCGCGTCGCCATGATCCCGGAGCCGACCACCGCCATCAGCAGGAAAGCGGTACCGACCAGCTCGGCGACGGCCTTCCGGCCCAGGTGCGCGGTCATGCGCACATCCTGCCAGCCGCGCGGGCCGCGTCCGGCGTGTTCACCGGACGTTCACCCGGGCGGGCCGGGCTCAGCGACCGAGCAGCGCGGCGCGCTCGCGCCTGCGCGCGGCCTGACGGTCGGGATCCGGCAGCGGCGCGGCCATCAGCAGCTTCTGGGTGTACGGGTGGACGGGATCGGTGGTGACGCGGTCGGCCGGCCCGGTCTCGACGATCTCACCGTGGTACATGACCGCCACCTGGTGGCTGATGTGCCGCACCACCGCGAGGTCGTGGGTGATGAAGAGGTAGGCGACGCCCGTGCGCTCCTGGATCTCGATGAAGAGGTCGAGGACGCGCGCCTGGGTCGACAGGTCGAGCGCCGAGACGGGCTCGTCGCACACGATCAGGCGCGGGTCGAGCGCGAGGGCGCGGGCGATGGCGACGCGCTGGCGCTGGCCGCCCGAGAACTCGCGGGCCAGACGGTCGCTCGCCGAGTCGGGCAGGCCGACGCGGTCGAGCAGGTCCTTGACGCGGCGCTTGGCCTCGGCGGGCGCGACCCCGGCGATGGTGAGCGGCTCCGCGAGGATCTCGGCGATCGTCATGGAGGGGTTGAGCGAGGAGTACGGGTCCTGGAAGACCACCTGGATCTCGCTGGCGAGCCGGCGGCGGGCGCGGTGGTGCAGGTGCGAGATGTCCTTGCCGTCGTAGGTGACGGCCCCCCCCGAGACCGGGGCGAGGCCCAGCACGGCGCGCCCGAGGGTGGTCTTGCCGGAGCCGGACTCGCCCACGAGGCCCATGGTCTCGCCGGGGCGGATGTCGAGCGAGACGCCCTTGAGCGCGCGGAACGGCGCGGCGCGGAAGCCCTTGCCGGGGTACTCGACCACGAGGTCGACGATGTTGAGGAGCGGCGCGGTCACAGCCGGGCCTCCTTCCTGGTGGTGCCGTATGGGGCCCGCGCGGGGCCCTCGTCGAGGATCGAGTCGAGGAGCGACCGGGTGTAGGGGTGCTCCGGCGTGCGCAGGATCGTGCGCACCGGTCCGGACTCCACGAACAGCCCGTGCTGCATGACGGTGACGCGGTCGCAGAGGTCGGCGACCACGCCGAAGTTGTGGGTCACCAGCAGCATGGCCATGCCGCGCTCCGCCTGCAGGTCGCGCAGCAGGTCGAGGACCTCGGCCTGCACGGTGACGTCCAGCGCCGTGGTCGGCTCGTCGGCGATGATCAGGTCGGGATCGGTGGAGACGGCCCCGGCGATGAGGACGCGCTGGGCCATGCCGCCCGAGACCTCGAACGGGTAGGCGTCGAACGTGCGCTGCGGGTCGGGGATGCCCACCCTCGCGAGCAGCGCGAGCGCCTTGGCCTTCGCCTCGGCCTTGGACATCCCGAGCCCGACACGCAGCGGCTCGACCAGCTGATGGCCGATCGTGAAGGACGGGTCGAGGTTCGACATCGGCTCCTGCGGGATGTAGCCGATCCGCGTGCCGCGGATGGGGGCGTAGGCCTTCTCCGAGCCGCCCGCGAGCGCGGTGCCGTCGAAGTCGATGGTGCCCGCGGTGACACGCCCGCCGCGAGGGAGGAGGCCGAGCACCGAGAACGCGGTCTGCGACTTGCCGGAGCCCGACTCGCCGATGAGGCCGTGGACCTCGCCGCGGCGGATCGCCATCGAGACCCCGTGCACCACCTCGATGCTCGACCCGTCGGGCTGGTCGTAGGCGACGCGGAGCCCCGCGATCTCCAGGAGCCGCTCGTCGGCGATCGCGGCGGTCGCGGCGTCGTCCGCGTGCGCGATGACCTCCGGGGCCGGCGCGGGGTCGACGACGTCCGCCTGGGCCGCCTTGCGGCGGCGCCGGCGCCGCACGGGCGTCGAGCGCTCGAGCTCGTCGCGCATCGCGTTCGCGAGCAGCGTGAGCGCGATGGACGTCAGGGCGATCGCGAGGGACGGCCACAGCATCAGGTGCGGCGCGCGGTAGATGTTGACGAACGCGTCGTTGAGCATCTGGCCCCACGTGGGCACGTTGAGGTCGCCCAGGCCCAGGAACTCGAGGCCCGCCTGCACCGCGATGGTCATGCCCGCGACGATCGCGGACTGCATGATGATGGGGGCGCGCACCACCGAGAGCACATGCCGCGCGATGATGCGCAGGGACCCGAGGCCCGAGACGCGGGCGGCGTCGATGTACAGCTCCTGCCGGACCGCGGTGACGGACGAGTGGACCAGCTTGTAGTAGGCCGGCGAGATCAGGAGGCCGAACACGACCATGGCGAGCCAGATCGAGGACCCCACGACCGCGCGCACCGCGAGCAGCACGACGATGCCGGGCAGCGCCATGACCACCGCGGTGCCCCACGACGCGACCGTGTCGAACCAGCCGCGGTAGTAGCCCGCGATCAGGCCGGCCACCACGCCGAGGATCAGGGCGGTCACGATCGCGACGAGCGCCGCGGCGATGGAGATCTGGGTGGCCGCGAGCAGGCGGGAGAGGACGTCACGTCCCGCGGAGTCGTTGCCGAGGACGTGCTCCGCGCTGGGCGTCGCGAGCACGAGCGAGATGTCGGCCTCGTTGGGGTCGTACGGCGCGATGCGCGCGCCCAGCGCGGCGACGACGACCACCACGGAGAGGACGACGAGCGAGAACAGCGCGACGGGACGACGCACCAGGCGCGCCAGGAGATGCTGCCGCGCGGCGAAGGGCGCGGGGGACGATGCGACGGAGCTCACGAGAGCCTCACCTTCGGGTTCAGCGCGGCCTGGCCGAGCTCGATGAGCAGGTTGACGATGACGACGATCACGGCGGTCGCGACCACCACGCCCATCACCACGGGGATGTCGCCGCCGCCGGTCGCGGTGACGGTGAGCTGGCCGATGCCCGGCAGGGCGAACACCTGCTCGACGATCACGGCGCCGCCGAGCAGTCCGACGAACTGGACGCCGAGGACCGCGAGCGCGGGTCCGCCCGCGTTCCTCAGCACGTGCTCGTAGACCACCCGCGTGAGCCCGAGCCCGCGCGCCCGCAGCGTGCGGACGTAGTCGCGGGACATCGCGTCGATCACCGAGCCGCGCACCTGCTGGGCCACCGCGGCGATCGCGCCCAGCGACAGCGCGATGACCGGCAGGGTGATCGAGTTCACCCACTCCGAGAACGACTCGCCGATCGGCGTGTAGCCGGTGGCTCGGAACCACCCGAGGTCGATCGCGAACCAGATCACGAGGTACAGCGCGACGAGGAAGCCCGGGATGGCGAAGCCGATGACGCCGACGAGCTGCACCACCGAGTCGACCCAGCCGCCGCGGCGCGCGGCGAGCACGCCGAGGCCGACCGACACGACCGCGGCGATGACCGTGGTGCAGATGACGAGCGACAGCGTGACGGCGAGCCTGCTGCCGAGGCTGACCGCCACCGACTGGCTCGTGACCCACGACACCCCCAGGTCGCCCGAGAGCGCCGAGGTGAGCCACCCGGTGTACTGGCCGATCAGCGGCTGGTCGAGACCGAGCTCGTGCGCGAGCTGCGCGACGGTCTCCTCGGTCGCGTTCTGGCCGAGGATGCGCCGGGCGATGTTCCCCCCGCCTGCGTAGAGCAGGGTGAAGGAGATCATCGACACAGCGAGGACCAGGACGGCCCCCGCGAGGAGCCGGCGGACGATGAAGGTGAGCATGGTGTCTTCCCACGGGTCGATTCGAGGCGGACGCGGGATGCACGGTCCGGGACCGCGCCCCATCGCAACTGCGCAAAAACTGTTGTGCGACGTTGCCTATGGAACCAGCGAGATGTTTCGTGACTGTTAATCGGCTGTAAAGATCAAACACGCCCCCCCCTTGCGGCACCGACTGTCAGCAAGTGCCCTGGAAAGATGGCCTATCGGGGCGATGCAAAGGGATTCGGACGCAAATCACCAGGTAGCCGGGCGGTCCCGACTCCCGAGCGCGGCGGGGGCGCGAAACGTAACAACTGCGCAACATAGCGCAATGTATAGTCCTGGTATCGGCACACCACCTCAGGAGCCCTCATGCGCATCGCCATCGCCGGATTCGGCCACGAGTCCACCATGTTCACGACCTACGAGACGCCCTACGAGTACTTCCACCTCCACCGCGGGGCGGAGCTGCTCGCCGAGTACGACCTCGAGGCGATCCTCGGCGACTGGAACGAGGGCATCGAGTGGCTGCCGACGCTGCGCGCGCAGGGCGCGGCGGGCGGCCCCGTGGAGCCCGAGGCCTACGACCGCATCGAGGCGGAGATCCTTGAGGGACTCGCGGCGGCCATGCCGCTCGACGGCGTCTACCTGGACATGCACGGGGCCGCCCACGTGGTCGGCCGCGACCACGCGGAGGAGCGCATGCTGCGCAAGATCCGGGACCTGGTGGGACCCGACTGCATCCTCTCGATGTCGATGGACCCTCACGGCAACCTGAGCGAGGAGCTCGCCGCGATGGTCGACCTCGCGACGTGCCACCGGTACTCGCCCCACACCGACAACCAGGTCTCGCGCGAGCGCTCGATCCGCAACCTGGTCGCCGTGCTGCGCGACGGCCGACGTCCGGTCCGGGCCTGGGTCCGCGTGCCGCTGCTGCTCCCGGGCGAGCGCACGTCGACGCAGGTCGAGCCCGGCGCGACGGTGTACGCGCTGGCGGAGGAGGCCTCCCACCGTCCCGGCATCATCGACGCCGGCATGTGGGTCGGCTTCGCGTGGGCCGACGAGGACCGCAACGGCGCCGCCGTGATGGTGACCGGCGACGACGAGGCCGCGGTGACCGCCACCGCTGCCGAGCTCGCGCAGGCGTACTGGGACGCGCGCGAGCGCTTCGAGATCGTCACCGAGAACGGCAGCTGGGACGAGGCGCTGGACAAGGCGCTCGCCGCGGACACCCCGCGACCGCTGTGGATCGCGGACGCCGGCGACAACATCACGGCCGGCGCCTCGGGCGACCTCACGTTCGCCCTGACGCGCACCCTCGAGCGGGAGGACTTCCTCGCCAGCGGCCTGTCGATCGTGTTCGAGGGCATCTGCGACCCCGACTCCGTCGCGGCGGCCGTCGAGGTCGGCGTGGGCGGCGTGCTCGACCGCGCGATCGGCGCCACGGTCGACCACCGCTTCTCCCCCGCGGTCGCCGGGCCCTGGACGGTGCTCGAGCTGGTCGAGGGCCTCATGGGCGAGGGCGTCGTCGGCGCCGTGGTCGACAACGGCCAGGTGCACGTCTCCCTCCACGTGAGCCGCGTGAAGTTCACCAGCCTCGACGACCCGTCCGCGTGGCGCCGTCCGTACCGCGTGTGGCACGACGTCACCGGCTACGACGTGGTCGTGGTGAAGAACGGCTACATGTTCCCCGGCCAGAAGGCGCTCGCCGCCTCGACCTTCATGGCCCTGACCCCGGGCGGCACCGAGCTCGACTTCTCGCGGCTCGACTTCCAGAAGGTCTGGCGACCGATCTTCCCGCTCGACCATGACTTCGTCCCCGACCTGGCGCCGCGCATCCTGCCCGGCATCACCGCCTGAGATCAGTTCAGCGCGAAGCCGCCCCGGCGGCGCCGCGCCAGCAGAAAGGAACACCCATGAGCAACCCCTGGGGGGTCACCCTCACCACCATCGACCTGCCGGAGTTCGAGCTCCCCCGCGAGATGCCCGAGATCCCGGCCGAGACCTACGCCGCCCGTGTCGAGGCGCTCTACGCCGAGATGGACCGTCGCGGCCTCGACGCCGTCGCGGTCTACGGCGACCGCGAGCACTTCGCGAACACGGCCTTCCTCACGGGCTTCGACCCGCGGTACGAGGAGTCGCTGCTGATCTTCGTTCCCGGCCGCACCCCGACCTTCCTCGTGGGCAACGAGTCCGTCGGGTACGCGAGCAAGACCCCGTACCCGGTCGAGATCATCCGCCAGTCGAAGTTCAGCCTGGTCGGGCAGCCCGACCCCGACGACGTCGAGCTGGTCGACCAGCTCGCGGCCGCCGGCCTGGGCGCGGAGTCGGTGCGCAAGGTCGGCCTCGTGGGCTGGAAGTACTGGACCGGCGCCAGCACCTCCGGCTGGATCGACGTCCCCCACTTCATCGTCTCCGAGCTCGCCACCCTCGCGGGCGAGCTGGTCAACGCGACCGACATCTTCACCGACCCCGACTCCGGTCTGCGCCTGCACAACGACGTGGACCAGCTCGCGTACTTCGAGTTCGCCGCCTCGCACGGCTCGCAGGCGATGCGCCGCCTCATCTCGGGCATCCGGCCGGGCATGACGGAGCTCGAGGCCTCCAGCCTCATGAACCCGATCATGCTGCCGTTCAACTACCACCCGACCATGCTGAGCGGCGACCTCCACACCTCGTGGGGTGTCGCGAGCCCGACCAGCCGGGTGATGTCCGTGGGCGAGCGCGTGTGCGCGGGCCTCGGCTACTGGGGCTCGAACACCGCGCGCGCCGGATACCTCGCCGAGGACGCCTCGCAGATCCCCGCGGACCAGCAGGCCTACGTCGAGAAGATCGTGGCCCCGTACTACGCCACGGCCGCCGCCTGGTACGAGACCATCCGGATCGGCCTGACCGCCGGCGAGCTGTACGACGTCACCGCGAGCCGCATCGGCGACCCGTACTACGGGGTGTTCCTCAACCCCGGCCACAGCATCCACCTCGACGAGTGGCCCGTGTCCGCCGTCAAGGAGGGCTCGACCACGGTCTTCACGTCGGGCAACGCGCTGCAGCTCGACATCATCCCCGGCACCGTCTCGGGCATGCAGAACTCGCAGATCGAGGACGGCATCATCCTCGCCGACGACGCGCTGCAGGCGTCCCTGACCGCCAAGTACCCCGCGATGATGGCGCGCGTGCAGCAGCGCCGCGACATGCTCGCGAACGTGTTCGGCATCACCCTGCACGAGTCGGTGCTGCCGCTGTCGAACACCGCCGGATACCTGCCGCCGTTCTGGCTCTCTCCGACGACGGCGATGGTGCGCGGCTGACCTCAGACCGACCCGCCCCTGCTGCCGCTCCCCCGCATCGTCCACCCGCTCCCGATCCCCAGGAGGCCACCATGCACATCGCCATCGCCGGATTCGGCACCGAGTCGAGCACATTCTCACGCCACGTGATGCGCGCCCAGGACTTCACGATCCACCGCGGCGCGGATCTCGAGGGGCTCTACGACCTCGAGGAGGCTGCCGGCGGGACCGAGGTCCGCTGGACCACCGTCATGCGCGCCTACGGCGGCGCCGGCGGACCGGTGGATCCTGACGCCTACGCGGCGTTCCGCGGCGAGATCGTCGACGGTCTCGCCGCGGCGCACGATGCCCGCCCGCTCGACGGCATCTACCTCGACCTTCACGGTGCCGCGCATGTGCCGGGCATCGAGGGGGCCGAGGAGGACCTGCTGCGCGGGATCCGCGACGCCGTCGGCGACGGCCCCGTGATCTCCGTCTCGATGGACACCCACGGCAACTTCAGCCGCGAGCTGGCCGCGCTGGTCGACCTCGGGATCTGCTTCCGTCACGCGCCCCACATCGACGCCTTCGCGGTGCGCAACCGCGCCGTCCGCAAGCTCGTCGAGGTGCTGCAGGACGGGCGCCGGCCCCTCAAGGCGTACGTGCGCATCCCGCTGCTGCTGCCGGGCGAGCGCACCTCGACCGTGGTCGAGCCCGGGGCGACCGTGTTCGGCGCGATCGAGCCGTCCGCGGACCGCCACGGTGCCGTCGACGCCAGCCTGTGGGTGGGGTTCGCCTGGGCGGACGAGGCGCGGGTCGGGGCGGCCGTCATGGTCACGGGGCATGACGAGGCCGCGATCACGGCCTGCGCGCGGGAGCTCGCGAGCTCCTACTGGGACGCGCGGGAACGGTTCGTGCTGAGCGCCGATCTCCACGGCCCGTGGGACGCGGCGCTCGACCACCTCCTCACCTCACCGCCCGCGCCGATGTTCATCAGCGACTCCGGCGACAACGTCACCGCGGGCTCCGCGGGCGACATCACCTACGCTCTCGAGCGGACGCTCGCGCGTGAGGACGTCCTCGCGAGCGGCGCGCGCATCCTGTTCGCCGGGCTCACCGATCCGGCCGCGGTGGCCGCGGCGGTCGCCGCGGGCCCGGGCGCGTGGCTGCGCGTCGCCGTCGGCGCCGGGATCGACGACCGCTACGGCGCCCCGGTGGAGCGCGACTGGCTGGTGGTGCGCACCGTCGACGGCGTGCTCGGCGAGGGGGCCGCGGGCGCGGTGCTGCGCACGGGCGCGATCGACGTGATGGTCCAGTCCGGGCGGTCCTACTTCGTGGATCCTGCGGTGATCGGCGGCATGACCGGCCGCCGGCTCAAGGACCATGCCTACATCCCGGTCGACGGGTACGACGCCGTGGTGGTGAAGAACGGCTACCTGTTCCCCGATCAGGCCGCGAAGGCGGCGAGCTGGTTCATGGCGATCACGCCGGGCGGCACCGACCTGGACATGGACCGGCTCGCGTTCTCCCGGGTGTCGCGGCCGATGCATCCGCTCGACCGCGACGTGCGCGCGGACCTCACGCCCGAGATCCTGCCGACGCGCAGCTGAAGCCCGGTCCGGCTGACGGGGCGCGCGGCGGGCCCCGTCAGCGGGACGGCGCGGCCGCGGAGCGGCCGATGACCAGGCGCACGGGCACCGTGATGGACGACGCCTCGCGCCCGGGGCTCTCCCACCGGTCGAAGAGCAGCTCGAGCGCGCGCCGCGCGATCAGCTCCGACGCGGTCCGCAGCGTCGTGAGGCGGGGGGAGACGTGGCTGGCGCCGGGCACATCATCGAACCCCACGATCGACAGATCCCCAGGAATCCCGATCCCCAGGTTCCGCGCCCCCGCCATCATCCCCAACGCGATCGCATCCGACGCCGCGAACACCGCCGTCGGACGCTGCGGAGCCGCCAACAGATGCGACAACGCACCGATCCCGAACTCCTCCGAGAAATCCCCCGCCAACGAGAACTGCGCCTCAGGATCCAGACCCGCCCGCACACACGCATCCACGAACCCACGCCGACGCTCCCGCACCGACGCCAACGACTCCGGACCCGTCACCAACGCGATCCGCTCATGACCCAACGCCGCCAGATGAGCCGTCGCCTGATACGCCCCCGCATAGTCATCCACGACCACCGTGTCCACCGGCGGCGCATCCACCAGAGCCTCATCGATCACCACCACCGGCATCCCCGACCCGATCAACCGCGCCAACGCAGCATTCGACGTCGTCGACCCCGCATACACGATCCCCGCCAGCTCCTTCGCCGCGAACAGCTCCACATAATCCGACTGACGGCCCGGCCCTCCGGCCGCGGAGGCGAGCACCACGGACACGCCGTCGGCGTCCGCGAGGCGCACGATCTCGTCGGCGATCCGCCCGAAGTACTGGTCGCCGAGGCTCGGCACGATCACGCCGATCGGGCCGGGACCCGTGGAGCGGGGCGCGGTCGCGACGCGCTCGAAACCCGTGCTCGCGATCGCGTCGCGCACCCGGGCCTCCGTGCCGTCGCTCAGCCGGAGGCGGCCGTTGAGGTACCGCGACAGCGTGGACGTCGCCACGCCGGCCACGGCGGCCACCTCGTGGAGCCTCACGGCCCGGTCCTCCGGCGAGCGCTGCATGGTCCCCCCCTCGTCCGCGCGCCGCGTCAGCGGTACGCGCGGAAGTAGCGCGGCTCGATGGTGGCGGCGCCCGTGAGCTCGCGCTCGGCGCGGCGGGCCCAGTGCGGGTCGCGCAGCATCTCGCGACCGAGCAGGACCACGTCGGCCTCACCCTCGGCGACGATGCGCTCGGCCAGGGCGGGCTCCGCGATCATGCCGACGGCGGCGGTGGCGATCTCCGCGCCGGAGCGCACCGTCGCGGAGCCGGGCACCTGGTAGCCGGGCGACGGGTCGTACTCGACGCCCGCGATCAGCCCGCCGGACGAGCAGTCGATCATGTCGACGCCGCGGTCCTTGAGCCGGCGTGCGAGATCGGCGCTGTCCGCGGCGGTCAGGCCGCCGGGGGCGACGTCGTCGACCGACAGGCGCACGATCAGGGGCATCGAGTCGGGCAGCTGCGCGCGCACGGCGTCCACGACCTTGAGAAGGAGCAGCTCCTTGTCCTGCCCCCACTCGTCCACGCGCGGGTTGGTCACGGGCGAGAGGAACTCGTGGACCAGGTAGCCGTGCGCGGCGTGGAGCTCGACGGCGTCGAAGCCCGCGACCACCGCGAGGCGAGCGGCGTTGCCGAAGTCCGCCACCACCTGCTCGAGGTCCACGGTGGTCCCCTCCCGCGGGATCTTGTAGGAGCCGAACGCCTCGCCCGAGGCGCCGATGGTCTCCCAGCCGCCGTGCGCATCGTCCGCGATCGACCCGCGCTCGTCGCGCGGGTCGATCGCGAGCGCCCGGTACAGGCTGCCCTTGCGGCCGGTGTGCCCGAGCTGGACCGCGATCGCCGCGCCCGCGCGGTGGACCGTATCGGTGACCACCCGCCACGCCTGCGCGTGCTCCTCGGTCCACAGCCCGGCGTCCTTGGCCGAGACCCGGCCCTCGGGGCTGACCCCGGTGGCCTCCGTGATGATCAGGCCCGCGCCGCCCAGGGCGAACTGCCCGTAGTGGGCCGCGTGCCACGCGTTGACGCAGCCCGACTCGTCGTCGACGGCGAACATGCACATCGGCGACACCCCTACCCTGTTGCGCAGCTCGAGATCGCGCAGGCGGAGCGGCGCGAAGAGCGCCGAGGTGCGGGTGACAGCGGTGGTGGTCATGCGGGTGCTTCCTGTTCGTGTGGTGGTCTCGGTGCGGGCCCGCGACGCCAGCGCGGCGCTGGTCCAGGGCCCGGAGGGCAGCATCAGCGGGCGTGGAAGGCGCCCGAGGCGCGCCACTGCTCAAGCGGGTTCGCGGTGCGGAACTCCTCCGCGATGTGGCCCATCGTCGAGAACTGGATGCCGGGCTTGGACTTGATGTGCTCGAGGAGGCCGTCGAGCATGCGGATCGAGCGGCCGCGGCCGATGACCTCGGGGTGCATCGACAGCACCCACATGCCGCCCGGGCACTCGTCGTAGGCGAAGTCGAACTCGGCCTGCCAGATCTCGCGGACGGCGGAGGGCTCGCGCTGCGCGTCCGAGAAGCCGGGCGCGAGCTCGAGCAGCGGGTAGTCGTCGAGCGCCCAGGAGAACGGCAGCTCGACGATGTCGATGCTGGTGCCGAACTGATAGGGGCCGTCGTGCGTCCAGGAGTCGCCCTCGCGCATGTAGTACGGCAGGTAGTCGGAGCCGAGCAGCGAGCTGTCGTAGCGGATGCCGTGCTCCTTGAGCAGGTCGATCGTCGCCGGGCCGAACTCGCCGGACGGGGCACGGTAGCCCGCAGGGGTGACGCCGATGCGGGCGAGCTGCTCGAGGCCCTTGTCGAAGATGCGTCGCTCCTCGGCCTCGGTGGCGTCCTTGAGGTTCTCGTGGACCCAGCCGTGGTGACCGACCTCGTGGCCGGCGTCGACGATCGAGCGGCACAGGTCCGTGTACGCGTGGATGGTGTGGCCGGGGATGAAGAACGTCGCGGTGATGTCGTGCTTGGCGAGCAGGCCGAGCACGCGGGGCAGCGCGTAGGCGCCGAACTCGCCGCGGGAGACGCCCGGCAGCGTGTGCGTGCGGTCCTTGATCCAGCTGGACAGCGCGTCGAAGTCGAACGTCAGCGCGACGTGGAGGCGGGGGGCGGGGCTGTCGGCCATGAGGTGCTCCTTGCGGTGATGAGGGAGTGCGCGATGCCCGATCTGGATCGGCACCGGCGCGCCGGCTGCGCATGACGCAGTGGTGCTGTTTCGCTACAAAACCAGAGCAATGTTGCGCATGATTGCGCGGCTGTTACCGGCATGTAAAAACTTACAGGTGTCCAGCACCCCCGGAACGGCCCGATTGAGGGCCATCTGGGCATGAACGGGCACCGCGATCGGCCAGCGACGGGCACGCGTGATATGGCTTCTTAGCAGGGCTTATATCTGTTCTGCGCCTTGATTTCGGCAGAAAGTGCCCGATGCAGCCGACCGCCACTCAACCTCAAGTGACAACTAGGTTTCTTCGCAAAATCCACACATCATTGCCCTCGTTCTTTGCTACGGTGGCGGCACCCCGGCGGTCAGACCAGGCGACCGCGGGCGATCCCAAGGAGAGAACTGATGTCTCGAATTCACGCAACGATGGCCACGGCCGCCGTCGCTGTGCTGGCTCTGGCCGGCTGCGCGGCGAGCGGATCGGACGCGGGCGACAGCAGCGCGACCACCGATGGCGGCAGCGGCATCACCGAGCTGCGGCTGGGCGTCACCACGCAGCCCGCCACGCTCGACCCCGCGGGCGGCGCCTGGGGCGCGCGCTCGGCCTTCTACCAGGCGGCCTACGACACGCTGATCCGCCAGACCGCGGACGGCGAGCTCGAGCCGATGATCGCGTCGGGCTGGGAGCTCAGCGAGGACAGCCTCACGCTGACCCTCACCATCCAGGACGGCATCACCTTCACCGACGGCACCGACCTCACCAGCGAGGACGTGGTCGCCAGCCTCCAGCGCTTCAAGGACGGCACGTCCGAGAACGCGGGCGACCTCGCCGACGTGTCCGAGATCACCGCGATCGATGACTACACGGTCGAGCTCACGCTCAGCGCGCCCAACCCGGCGATCCTCTACATGCTCTCGCGCACCGCCGGCCTCGTCGCCAGCGCCGACGCGATCGACGAGGGAGTCGACCTCGCGACCGAGACCGTCGGCTCCGGCCCGTACATCCTCGACACCGCTGCCACGGTGTCCGGATCGAGCTACGTCTACACGGCCAACCCCGACTACTGGGCTCCCGAGCTCCAGAACTTCGAGACGCTCGTCATCAACGTCTACGACGAGCAGACGGCCGCGCTGAACGCCATCAAGGGCGGAGACATCGACGTGGCACGCCTCACCAGCAACTCCAACATCCCCGAGATCGAGGCCTCCGGCTGGAGCGTCGTGGGCAACGAGCTCGACGTGTTCGGCCTCCAGCTGTACGACCGCGGCGGCGAGATGAGCGAGGCGCTCGGCGACGTCCGCGTCCGCCAGGCGATCAACTACGCGTTCGACAAGGAGGCGATGCTCCAGGCGCTCGAGTCCGGCTACGGCACCGTCACCGCTCAGGTGTTCCCGTCGACCTCGGAGGCCTTCGACCCGGCGCTCGACGAGTACTACACCTACGACCCCGAGAAGGCCCTCGAGCTCATGGCCGAGGCGGGCTACGCGGACGGCCTGGAGCTCTCGATGATGAGCACCGCGCTGCTTCCGGACGCCCTCTACACGCTGATCGCCCAGCAGCTCGCGGAGATCGGCATCACGGCGGTCTACACCGACCCGGGCGCCAACCTGTTCGCGGACCTGCTCGCCCCGAAGTTCCCGGCCGCGTACTTCGGCCTCGAGCGCAACACCGACTGGCAGCTGATCCAGTTCGCGCTCGCGCCCACCGCGACCTTCAACCCGTTCCACTACGAGGACCCGCAGGTGAACGAGTACATCGAGACCATCCAGTACGGCGACGCCGAGACCCAGGCCGCGACGGCTGCGGAGCTCAACGCGTACATCGTCGAGCAGGCGTGGTTCGCACCGTTCTACACGGTGCAGGGCTCGGTGGCCGTGAGCCCCGACTTCACGGTCGACATGCTCGTGTCGAACTACCTCCCGGCCGTGTACGACATCGCGGCGGCCTGATCCCCCGCTCCTCCCGAGCACGAGGGCCCCGTTCCGATCGGAACGGGGCCCTCGTGGCGTTCAGGGAGCGGTCAGGCGCTCGGGGGCGCCGACGACTCGCCGACGACGAGCACCACCGGCGTCACCGAGCGGCGCACCGGGGCATCCGGGTCGTCGATGCGGGCCGAGAGCATGGACAGCGCGGAGCTCGCCATGCGGTCGAGCGGCGTGCGGATGGTGGTGAGGCGGGGGGAGACGTGGCTGGCGCCGGGCACATCATCGAACCCCACGATCGACAGATCCCCAGGAATCCCGATCCCCAGGTTCCGCGCCCCCGCCATCATCCCCAACGCGATCGCATCCGACGCCGCGAACACCGCCGTCGGACGCTGCGGAGCCGCCAACAGATGCGACAACGCACCGATCCCGAACTCCTCCGAGAAATCCCCCGCCAACGAGAACTGCGCCTCAGGATCCAGACCCGCCCGCACACACGCATCCACGAACCCACGCCGACGCTCCCGCACCGACGCCAACGACTCCGGACCCGTCACCAACGCGATCCGCTCATGACCCAACGCCGCCAGATGAGCCGTCGCCTGATACGCCCCCGCATAGTCATCCACGACCACCGTGTCCACCGGCGGCGCATCCACCAGAGCCTCATCGATCACCACCACCGGCATCCCCGACCCGATCAACCGCGCCAACGCAGCATTCGACGTCGTCGACCCCGCATACACGATCCCCGCCAGCTCCTTCGCCGCGAACAGCTCCACATAATCCGACTGACGGCGGACCTGGTTGAAGGTCGAGGCGATGAGCACGGCGAGGCCGAAGGAGTCGGCGCTGCGCACCACGTTCTCCGCGATGCCGCCGAAGTAAGCGTTGCCGATGCGGGGCACCACCAGGCCGATGACGCCCTTCGAGGACGACGCTCGCGACGACCCGGACGTCCGGGAGTAGCCGACCTCCTCGATCGCCTGCATCACACGCGACTCGGTCTCCGGGCGCAGCTCGAGCTGGCCGTTGAGGAAGCGGGAGACCGTCGAGACCGCGACCCCGGCGCGCTCCGCGACGTCATGGAGGCTCGGTCGCCGCGTGGATCTCAGTGCTTCGTTGGCCATGCGCCCCATCCTTGGAATCGGTATCCGCACAAACGTAACGCACGTGTTGCACGTGTGCGACCAGGCGCGGCGTAGGTCACACAGGTCCGTTTGCCCATTGACTGTTGCGCATTGTTGCGCAATACTCTGATGTCATGTTCCAGAGCGCCTCACACGGTCGCGCACATGTGCGCGAGACCGTTGCGATCGCCGCGGTCGCCTCCAGCGCCCTGCTCGCGTCGCTCCTCCAGACGATCATGACGCCGCTCGTCCCGGTGCTCCCCGGCGTGTTCGACGCGAGCGCCGCCGCGGTCTCGTGGGTGCTGACCGCGGCGCTGCTCGCGGCCTGCGCGACCGCGCCGATGACCGGCCGGCTGGGCGACATCCTGGGCAAGAAGCACGTGCTCGTGGGCCTGCTCGCGGTGATCGCGGTCGGCTCGGTGATCGGCGCGCTCTCGACCTCGCTCGGCGGCGTGATCACCGCCCGCGCCTTCCAGGGCGTCGGCCTCGGGGTGATGGCGCTCAACGTGGGCGTCCTGCGCGACACCGTGTCGCCGCAGCGTCTGACCGGCGCGATCGCCTCGGTGAGCGCGAGCAACGGCATCGGCGGGGCGCTCGGCCTGCCGCTGTCGGCCACCATCGGCGAGCTGTTCGACTGGCACGGGTTGTTCTGGCTCGCCAGCATCCTCGCGACGCTGTGCGGCGTCGCGATCATGGTGTTCGTGCGCGGCGGCAACCGTCGCACGCCGGCCAGGTTCGACTGGGCGGGCGGAGTGGTGCTCGCGGCCGGCCTGACGTCCGTGGTCCTCGCGATCTCGCAGTGGCCCGAGTGGCACGCGCCGGTGTGCGCGCCGCTGCTCGGCCTCGGCCTCGCCACCCTCGGCCTCTGGGCGTGGCTGCAGCTGCGCACCCGCGATCCCCTCATCGACCTCCGGATGGTCTTCCGGGGCCCGGTGCTGATGGTGAACCTCATCACGATCATGAGCGGCTTCACGTGGTTCGCCATCCCCGGCCTGGTGGCCCGCCTGCTGCAGAGCCAGGACGGGTCGGGCCCCGGGCTCGACCTGGACATGATCACCGCGAGCCTCGTGATCATCCCCACCGGCCTCAGCATGCTGCTCGGCGCGCCGCTCGCGCGTCGGCTCATCGTCCGGTTCGGCACCCGCACCGTGATCCGCACCGGGTCGCTGCTCACCGGCGCCGCCTACGTGGTCGGGCTGCTCTGGATGGACCACCCCTGGCAGCTCTCGATCGTCGCCGGCATGGTCGGCATCGGCTCCGTGATGATCTTCACCTCCGCGGCCCTCGCGATCGTCGGCGCGGTGCCCGTGCACGGCACCGGTGCCGCCAACGCTGTCAACTCGGTGCTCCGGTGGCTCGGCTCGACCATCGCCGCCGCGGTGCTCGGCGCGATCCTCGCGGGCATCGCGACCTCGTACGACGGCATCCCCGTCCCCACGGCGCCCGCGTATCATCTGAGCTTCATCCTCGCGGCGGCGGCCGGCCTCATCGGCTGGATCCTCGGCGCCTTCCTGCCCCGGCATCGTCCCCTCCCCCAGCGCGCCTGAGCGCCCGACCACCGGAGTCCCCATGCGCACCCCCCTGAAGGCCCTCCTGTTCGACCTCGACGGCACCCTGGCCGACACGGAGCCCACGTGGCTGGCCGCGAAGGCCGCGGTGGCGCGACGGCACGGCATCGACTGGTCCGAGGCAGACGGCATCGCGTCGATCGGGCAGGCCACCGAGGTCTACAGCGCGGAGTTCGTCCGGCGGGGTGCCACCGGCACGGTGCGAGACATCGGCGATGAGATCTCCGCGGAGGTCGCCCACCGGCTCTCCCAGGGCGTCAGCTGGCGCCCCGGCGCCCTGGAGCTGCTGCTCGCCGCCACCGCGGAGGGCGTCGCGACGGCGCTGGTCACCATGTCGTACCGGGGCATCGCCGAGACCGTCCGCGCACAGGTCCCCGGGCGGGCCTTCGACGTGATCGTCGCGGGCGACGACGTCAGCCGCTCGAAGCCCCACCCCGATCCCTACCTCATGGCGCTCGCCGCGCTCGGCGTCTCTCCCGGCGAGGCGGTCGCGATCGAGGACACGCAGTCCGGGGCGTCGAGCGCCGAGGGCGCGGGACTGCGCACCGTCGTGGTGCCGTCGCACTCGCCGGTGGTCGCGGCGCCCCGGCGGTGGATCACCGACTCGCTGAGCCTGGTCGACCTTCCGATCCTGCGGGCGCTGCTGAGCCAGGAGCAGGAGCTCGCGGAGGTCACCCGCGGTACGCGGTGACCTCGATCTCGATGCGCATCGCCGGGTCGATCAGCCCGCACTCCTGCATGGTGGCCGCGGGCCGCACGTCTCCGAACCACCGGCGCAGCACGGGCCAGCAGGCCTCGAAGTCGGCGGCGTCCGGGAGCAGGTAGCGCACCCGCACCACGTCGGTCATCGCGAAGCCTCCCTCCTTCAGCGACGCCGCGATGATCGCGAGCGCCGCATCGGCCTGCCCGGCCGGGTCGGCGCTTGCGGTGCTGGTGGTGCCCGACACGAAGCACCAGTCGCCCCGGACCACGGCGCGCGAGTACGCGACGCGCTCCTCCCAGGGGCCGCCGGAGCCGATCAGCCTGCGCTCGCTCATGAGGCCGATGCTCTCATGAGCGCGCAGGCCTTCCACGGGTGGAGGCGCTCTGGCAGGGTGAGGCCATGACTGCGGGAGCGCGCGGGGACGGCGGACGGTTCAGGCTGCTGCCGATGAGGCCTCGGGACCCCGGCGAGGAGCACCGCGCCGCCACACCGCTCGAGCTGTTCTTCGACCTCGTGTTCGTGGTCGCCGTCAGCATCGCCGCGTCGGAGCTCCACCACGCGCTCGCGGAGTCGCACATCGCAAGCGGCCTCGCCGGCTACCTGCTGGTCTTCTTCGGGATCTGGTGGGCGTGGATGAACTTCACGTGGTTCGCCACGTCGTTCGCGACCGACGACTGGCTCTACCGCGCGCTCGTGGTGCTGCAGATGGCCGGCGTGCTGGTGCTCGCGGCGGGCATCGGCCCCGCGTTCTCCGACGGCGACCTGGTGCTCCTGGTGCTCGGCTACGTGGTGATGCGCGTGGCGATGATCGCGCAGTGGCTGCGCGCGGCCCGGCGGGCGGGCGACGTCCGCACCACCGCGCTGACCTACGCGGTCGGCATCGGCGTGCTCCAGGTGCTCTGGCTGGCGATGCTGCTCCTCCCGGACTCGCCGCTCCGCGCCGCGGTGGTGGTGACGCTGATCGTCGCGGAGCTCGCCGTACCCGTGGTCGCGGAGCGACGCTCCCCCACCCCCTGGCATCCCCACCACATCACCGAGCGGTACGGGCTCTTCACCATCATCGTCGTGGGGGAGAGCCTGCTGGCCGCGTCGAACGCGATCATCGAGGCGCTGCATGGCGGCGAGGATCTCGCCTCCCTCGCCTCCCTGGCCGTGCTGTCGCTCGTCATCGCCGCCGCGCTGTGGTGGATCTACTTCTGGCCGCCGCACCACCTCGAGATCGGGTCCTTCTGGGGCGCCCTGCGGTGGGGCTACGCCCACTACCTGGTGTTCGCCTCCGCGGCGGCGGTGTCCGCGGGGATCGAGGTCGAGATCGACGCGATGACGGACGAGACGCATCTCAGCGAGGCCGCCGCTTCGTTCACCGTGACGGTGCCGGTCGCGATCTTCATGGTGGTGATCTGGTGGATCACCGTGCGGCACCACGCGAACCGCGCGGTCCACGTCGCGGTGCTCGGCGGGGCGGGGCTGGTGCTCGCGGACCCGCTGCTCCCGCTGCCGTTCGCGGTGACGGCGATCGTGCTGGTCGGGGTCGTGGTGGTGCTGGTGCTCAACCCGCCCGCAACTCGTGACGTCGAGACCGAGCAGCCGCTGGTCGAGGAGGACGCGTAGCGGGCCCGCCTCAGGCGAGGTTGATCTGCCAGGAGACCCCGAAGCGGTCGTTGACCCAGGCGAAGCGGGAGGAGAATCCGTAGCCGTCGAGCGGCATGAGCGTCGCGCCACCGTCGGCGAGCGCCTCGACCAGCCGCTCCTGCTGCTCCGGCGAGCCGGCCTCGATCCAGATCGACAGCGACGGGGTGAAGCCGAACTCATGGTCGATGAAGCTGTCGGAGACGTAGAACTCCTGGCCCGCGATGCGGAACCGGCCGCGCATGATGGTGCCCTCGGGCGCGGGACCGCCCGGCGGGTACTCGTCGAGATCGAGGATCTCGCCGTCCTCGAACAGCGAGGTGTAGAGGGCGACGGCCTCACGGCCGACGCCACCCTGGAACATGAGGAACGGGATCGCCTTGTCGGTCATGCCGCGAGCGTAGCCCGGGCTCGGCGTCTTCACACGGCGGGGCGGAGGGCCCGCCCTACCGGCGTCGAACCCGTGCGCCCGCGCCGGACCTGAGTGCCGCGCGTGTCCCCGGCACGGACACCCATGCCCGGCCGGCGCGCGCGACGGGTCAGACGTTGAACCTGAACTCCACCACGTCGCCGTCCTGCATGACGTAGTCCTTGCCCTCGATGCGGACCTTGCCGGCCGCCTTCGCGGACGCCATCGACCCGGCGTCGAGCAGGTCGCCGAAGTGGACCACCTCGGCCTTGATGAAGCCGCGCTCGAAGTCGGTGTGGATGACACCGGCGGCCTGCGGCGCGGTCCAGCCCTTGCGGATGGTCCACGCGCGGGCCTCCTTGGGGCCGGCGGTCAGGTAGGTCTGCAGGCCGAGCGTGTCGAAGCCGACCCGCGCGAGCTGGTCCAGGCCCGACTCGTCCTGGCCGTTCTCCGCGAGCATCTCGCGGGCCTCGTCCTCGGTGAGCTCGACGAGCTCGGCCTCGAACTTGGCGTCGAGGAAGATCGCCTCGGCGGGCGCGACCTGGGCGGCCAGAGCGGCCTTCTTGTCGGCGTCGAGCAGGCCCGCATCGTCCGTGTTGAACACGTAGATGAAGGGCTTGGCGGTGAGGAGGTTGAACTCCTTGACCTCCGCGAGGTCGAGCTTCGCGTCGGCCGCGCCGGCGCTGAGCGCCTTGCCGGACTCGAGGATCTCCTTCGCGGTGGTCGCCGCCGCGAGCAGGTTGGCGTCGGCCTTCTTGGCGCGCACCTCCTTCTCGAGGCGCGGGACGACCTTCTCCAGCGTCTGGAGGTCCGCGAGGATCAGCTCGGTGTTGATGGTCTCGATGTCGGAGGCGGCGTCGACCTTGCCGTCGACGTGGATGACGTCGGGGTCCTCGAACGCGCGCGTCACCTGGCAGATCGCGTCGGCCTCGCGGATGTTCGCGAGGAACGCGTTGCCGAGACCCTCGCCCTCGGACGCGCCCTTGACGATGCCCGCGATGTCGACGAACGACACCGTCGCGGGCACCTCGCGCTCCGAGCCGAACACCTCGGCGAGCTGGCCCAGGCGGGCGTCGGGAAGCGGGACCACGCCGACGTTGGGCTCGATGGTCGCGAACGGGTAGTTCGCGGCGAGCACCTCCGCGCGGGTCAGGGCGTTGAACAGGGTGGACTTGCCCACGTTGGGCAGGCCGACGATTCCGATAGTGAGAGCCACGGGGGACGAGTCTACCGGCGACAGGTCCCGCACCGTCCCCGGGGCCTAACCTGAGGCCATGACGTTCGACGAGATCTTCAACCCGGGCGCCGGCCACGCGCGCGAGCAGGAGGCCGTCGACAAGGTCCGCCCGGCCACCGAGGTGGTCGGCGAGGCGCCGCCCTTCCCGGACGATGCGGAGCAGGCCGGGGTGGTGATCCCGCCCCTCGGCGCGGTGGCGCCCTTCGAGCCGAAGCGTCGCCGCGCATCGTCCTGACGCCGCCTCCGCATCGGCACGCGACGACGGGACGATGCGCAGATACAGCGCAGCGCCCCCGGCACCGAAGGTCCCGGGGGCGCTGAGAGCGTGTCGCGCTAGTTGCCGAACTCGATGCCCGCGCCGGGGATCGCGTCGAGCAGACGCTGCGTGTACTCCTGCTGGGCGTTCTCGAAGATGTCGTCCGTGGAGCCGGCCTCGACGATCTTGCCGCGCTCCATCACCGCGACCGAGTCGGCCACCACGCGGACCACCGCGAGGTCGTGGGTGATGAAGAGGTAGGTCAGACCGAGCTCCTCCTGCAGGTCCGCGAGGAGCTGCAGGATCTGGGCCTGGACCAGCACGTCGAGGGCGGAGACCGCCTCGTCGAGCACCACGACCTCGGGCTTGAGCGCGAGGGCGCGGGCGATCGCCACGCGCTGGCGCTGGCCACCGGAGAGCTCGTTCGGGTACCGGTGGGCGAGCTCGGCCGGCAGCGCCACCTGCTCGAGGAGCTCCTCGACGCGGGCGTGACGGCTCGCGCGGTCGCCTACCTTGTGGACCTTGAGCGGCTCCGCGATGATCGCGCCGATCGACCGCTGCGGGTCGAGCGAGGCGTACGGATCCTGGAACACCACCTGCATGCGGCGGCGCAGGTCGAACAGCTGCTTGGCGGAGGCCTTCGCCATCGACTGGCCGCCCACGGTGATGTCGCCACCGCTCGGCGGCTCCAGTCCGAGCACCAGGCGCGCGGCGGTGGACTTGCCCGAGCCGGACTCGCCCACCAGCGCCAGGGTGGTGCCCTTGTGGATGTCGAAGGAGATGCCGTCGACCGCGTGCAGCGGCTCCGACTTGAAGCTCCCGCGACGGATCGAGTACGTCTTGCGCAGGTCCTTGACCGAGATCATCACCGGCGCGGCCTCGACGGCGGCCTCGGTGTCCTCGTGACGCTCGGCGAGAGCGGCCATGTCGAGCTCGTCCGCACCCTCGGCGACCGGGAGACCCGCCGTCGAGTGGATGCGGCGCGACGCGAGCGACGGGGCCGCCGCGATGAGCCGCTTCGTGTAGGGGTGCTGCGGGTTCTGCAGGATCTCGAGGCTGGGTCCCGCCTCGACGATCAGGCCCTTGCTCATCACGATCAGCTTGGACGCGCGCTCGGCGGCGAGGCCCAGGTCGTGGGTGATGAACAGCATCGCCGTGTTCTTCTCGCGCGTGAGCGACTCGAGGTGATCCAGGATCACCTTCTGCACGGTCACGTCGAGGGCCGACGTGGGCTCGTCCGCGATCAGCAGCTTCGGGTCCGCGCCCAGGCCGATGCCGATCAGCACGCGCTGACGCATGCCGCCGGAGAACTGGTGCGGGAACTGCTTCATGCGACGCTCGGCGTCGCCGAGGCCCGCCTGCTGCAGGACCTCGATCGCCTTGGCCTCGATGTTCTTCTTGCCGGTCGCGACGCCGTTCGCACGGATCGCCTCCCGGACCTGGAAGCCGACCGACCACACCGGGTTGAGGTTCGACATCGGGTCCTGCGGGACGTAGCCGATCACGCCGCCGCGGACGGCCGCCATCTTGCTCTCGTCGTAGCGGGTGATGTCGGTGCCCTCGACCTTGATCGATCCGCCCGAGATGCGGCCGTTGCCGGCCAGCAGCTTGATGAGCGCCGTCGCGGTGGTCGACTTGCCCGAGCCGGACTCGCCGACGATCGCCACGGTCTCGCCCGGGTGGATGTCGAAGGACACGCCGCGGACGGCGTGCACGTCGCCCGTGCCGGTCTTGAACGTGATCTGAAGGTCGTCGACCTCGACCAGGGGCGCGTTGGGGTCCGCGGCCGGCTTGCCGGTCGTGGTGGTCTCCACGGTGATCTCCTCGGTCATCGGCGCGCCCTCGCCTTCGGGTCGAGCGCGTCACGGATCAGCTCGCCCAGGATGATGAAGGCGAGCACGGTGACGGTCAGGGCCAGCGACGGCCAGAAGAGGGCCATCGGCGCGACGCGGATCGACGACTGCGCCTGCGCGATGTCGTTGCCCCACGACATGGTCGAGGAGCCGAGGCCGATTCCCAGGAAGGACAGGGTCGCCTCCGCCGTGATCGCGGCACCCAGGGCGATCGTGAGGTACACGATCACGGGGGTGAGCGAGTTCGGCAGCACGTGACGGACCAAGGTGGAGAACTTCGACCGGCCCATGGCCTCGGAGGCCATGACGTACTCGAGGTTCTTCACCTGGAGCACCTCGGCTCTCAGGATTCTCGCGAGGGACGCCCACGCGAATCCACCGATCGCGAGCGAGATGACGAGCACGTTGCGCTGCGGCATCACCGACATCACGACGACGGCCGCGAGGAAGTAGGGGATCGCGAAGAAGATGTCGCCCACGCGGGACAGGACCGAGTCGATCCAGCCGCCGTAGAACGCCGCGAGCGCGCCCATCGGGATGCCGATCACGGCGGTGATGAGGACGACGAGCAGGCCCACGGAGAGCGAGGTGCTCGCCCCGTAGACGATGCGCGCGTACACGTCGCAGCCCTGGCGGGTGAAGCCGAGGGGGTGACCCTCGGTGGGCGCGCCGTTCGAGTTGGCGAGCTGGCAGTCGTTGTTCGGCAGCGTGTCCGTGAACAGCGACGGGAACAGCGCCGCGAGGGACACGACGGCGACGATCGCGATCGCGATGTAGAACAGCGGACGGCGGCGCAGGTCACGCCAGGCGTCGAGCCAGAGGTTGGACTTGCGGTCGCTGAGGCGGACCTTGTCGACCTCCCCGCCCTCGTTCGGGTCGGAGGGGGCGACGTAGTGCTCGGTGATGCGGTCAGACATAGCGGATCCTCGGGTCCAGGACGGCGTACAGCAGGTCGACCAGGATGTTCACGATCACGTACATGATCGTGAGGATGGTGACGAAGGTCACCACGGTCGCGTTCTCGCCGCGGGTGATCGCGTCGAAGAGCACCTTGCCGATGCCGGGGATGTTGAAGATCCCCTCGGTGACGGTGGTGCCGGCGATCAGGGCGCCGAAGCTGGCAGCCGTGTTGGTGATCACGGGGATGAGCGAGTTGCGGGCGACGTGGACCCCGACGATGCGGCCGCGCGTCAGGCCCTTGGCCGAGGCGGTGCGCACGTAGTCCGCGTTCTGGGCCTCGATGACCGAGCCGCGCATGAGCCTCATGCCCGTGACGTAGATGGTCAGGGCGATCACGAGGGCTGGGAGGAACATCGCCCCCCACGTCGCGTTCGCGCCCACCGTCACGGGGGCCCAGCCGAGCTTGATCCCGATGAAGTACTGGGCGAGGAACAGCGCCACGAACGGCGGCACCGAGCTCAGCACCAGCGCCACCACCAGGTTGGTGTTGTCGATGATCCCGCCCTTGCGCAGGCCCGAGATCAGGCCGATGATCACGGCGAGCAGGAACTCGATGACCACGGCCATGACGACGAGCTTCAGCGTCACCGGGAAGGCGCGGGCGAAGACCTCGCTGACCTCCTGGCCGGAGAACGTCACGCCCAGGTTGCCGGTCAGCAGATTCTTCAGATACAGCAGGTACTGCACGAAGAACGGCTGGTCGAGGTTGTACTGCGCACGCACGGCCTCGAGGACCGCGGGGTTCGGCGTCTTGTCGCCGAAGAGCGCGAGCACGGGGTCTCCCGGCATCGAGAAGACCATGAAGTAGATGAGGAAGGTCGTACCCAGGAACACGGGGATCGCCTGGAGAAGTCGGCGCACCACGTACATCAGCATGGGCGCGCTCCCTTGAATTCAAGTGTGGAGAACATGAGAAGGCCGATTCTACTGGGACGAGGCTGGGACCCCCGCTCGTGGCAGGATACCCGCCGCGTTCTCCGCTGATGGCGGGACGCGGGCGCTCGTCCGGACGTGCGACGGCCCGCCCCGCGCGAGGCGGGACGGGCCGTCGATCCGCTTAGTTCTTGGTGATCTCGTAGAACAGCGGGACCGAGTGCCAGTCGAACACGACGTTCGACACGGTCTCGGCGTAGCCGCCGGTCACGTTCGAGTACCAGAGCGGGATGGCGGGCAGGTCCTGGAACAGGACCTCCTGCGCCTCCTGGAACTTCTCGATCGCGGTCTCCGGGTCGGAGGCGGTGCGGCCCTCGTCGATCAGCGTGTCGAACGCCTCCGACGAGTAGTCACCGTCGTTCGAGCCGGCGCCGGTGTAGTACAGCGGGCCGAGGAAGTTCTCGAGCGACGGGTAGTCCGCCTGCCAGCCGGTACGGAACGCGGTCTCGATGACACCGTTCGAGATGTCGGTGCGGAACTCGGCGAAGGTCGGGTAGGGCGCGCCCTCCGCCTCGATGCCGAGGGTGTTCTTGATGGAGTTGACCACCGCGTCGACCCAGGTCTGGTGACCACCGTCGGCGTTGTAGCCGAGCTGGAAGGTACCGGTCCAGGCGTTGATCGCGTCGGCCTCGGCCCACAGCTCGGCGGCCTTCTCCGGGTTGTACTCGAGGACCTCGGAGCCCGGGACGGAGTCCGACCAGCCGGAGATGACCGGCGAGGTGAAGTCCGAGGCGGGGGTACGGGTGCCCTGGTAGATCACGTCGGTGATCTCGTCGCGGTTGATCGACATCGACAGCGCCTGGCGACGGAGGTTGCCCTCCTCACCCGAGAAGTGCTCGAGGCGCTCCGGGATGGTGAACGACTGGAAGATCGCGGCCGGCTGGTTGACCGCACGGTCGCCCAGGTCGGTCTCGAACGTGGCGATCGCCGAGTCCGGGATGCCGTCGATCACGTCGACGTTGCCGGCGAGGAGGTCGGCGTAGGCCGCGTCCTGCGTGGCGTAGAAGACGATCTTCAGACCGTCGTTCGCGAGCTCGCGCTCACCCATGTAGTCGGGGTTCACACCGAGCTCGATCTGGACGTCGTGCTGCCAGTCGGCCGCGTCCGCGAGGGTGTAGATGCCGTTGCCGACCGGAGCCGCGCCCCAGGCCGCCTTGTCCTCGGCCTCGAGGAACGAGTCGGGCATCGGGTAGAAGGCCGAGTAGCCCAGCGACAGCGGGAACTCGGCGTTCGCGTTGGCCAGCGTGATGGTGAACGTCAGGTCGTCGACGACCTCGAGGCCCGACATCTCGGGAACCGACTCGTCCCAGCTGAAGCCCTCGATCTGCTCGAAGAAGTAGCTGTTGTAGGCGAGCTCGGCGTTCGCGAGGTCCGCGCCCCAGTTCCACGCGTCCACGAAGTTGTGGGCGAGCACGGGGGTGCCGTCGGTGAACGTCCAGCCCTCCTTGAGGGTGACGGTGAACGTCTGCGAGTCATCGCTGGTGATCGACTCGGCGACCTCGTTGTGCGCGGCGCCGTCGCCGTCGTAGTAGACCAGGCCGGCCCACAGGGCGTCGACGATCTTGCCGCCGCCGGTCTCGTTGGTCGCGACCGGGATGAGCGGGTTCTGGGGCTCAGAGCCGTTGGTGATGATGATGGCGTCGCCGGTCGAGGCGCTGCCGTCGGTGGAGGCCGAGGTGTCGGTCTCCGAGCCGGACGACGAGCAGCCCACGAGGACGAGGGCCGACGCGGTCGCGACGGTGACGCCCCCCAGCACGGACTTGCTGATCTTCACTATTCCTCCTGTTTCGCCCGGCTGCCACCGGGCTGGGATAGGCGGAGGCCCGGGTCTCGGACCGCCGACTGTTGTTGCACGCAGTGAACATGCGACCCCGACAGGGTAAACAATTGCGCGTTAACGAAGTGTTTCGCGGGTGCCCACCATCGGGATTTGTGACCCAATAGTAATCAGCCCACACGTGTAAGCGCTTGCATGTGACGCATCGCACAACATCCCGCCGCGCCCTGCAGGAAACCTGCGCGGGGTCGGAGATGTCAGACCCCCGTGCCAGGCTCCCCTCATGGACCAGATAGTGCTGTTCTCCCTCGGACTCGCTCTCGGAGGCATGGTGGGCGCCGCCGTGATGAGCCGCCTGGCCGCGCGCCGGCAGGATCGCGAGCGCGCGCGCAGCCGTGCCGAGCAGGAGGCGCTCCGCCAGGAGTTCCGGTCCGTGAGCGCGGAGGCGCTGCGCGCCAGCCAGGAGCAGTTCCTCGACCTCGCGCAGGAGCGCCTGAGGCGGTCGGAGCAGGAGGGCGGCGCGGCGCTCGCACGACGGGAGCAGGCCGTGCGGGAGATGGTCGAGCCGCTCTCGCGCAGCATCGAGACGATGCGGGCCCAGACGGTGGAGGCCGACCGCGCCCGGGCGGCGGGACAGGCGGCGCTCGGCGAGCAGGTCCGGCAGATGATGGCGGCGACCGAGCGCGTGGGCCGCAAGGCGGACGACTTCATCAACACGCTCCGCCGTTCCGACGTGCGCGGCAACTGGGGCGAGGTCCAGCTGCGCCGGGTGGTCGAGCTCGCCGGCATGGTCGAGCACGTCGACTTCACCGAGCAGGAGGTGGTCCGCGATGGCGAGGGCCGCAACCTCCGCCCCGACATGACGGTGAGGCTCGCCGGTGGTCGCAGCATCGTCGTCGACTCCAAGGTCGCGCTCGTCGCCCTGCTGGAGGCGTTCGAGACGGAGGACGATGCGGTGCGCGCCGAACGGCTCCAGGCCCACGCCCGGCACGTGCGACGGCACGTGGACGACCTGAGCGCGAAGCGCTACTGGGAGCAGTTCGCCTCGGCACCCGAGTTCGTCGTCATGTTCGTGCCCTCGGAGGCCTTCTACCAGGCGGCGCTCGAGCAGGACGGGTCTCTGCAGGAGTACGCCTACCGGAAGGGCGTGGTGATCGCGACCCCGACCACGCTGGTCGCGATGCTGCGCACGGTCGCGCACGCGTGGCGCGAGGAGGCCCTCGCACGCGACGCGCAGCAGGTGCTCGCGCTGGGCAAGGAGCTCTACGAGCGCCTGTCGACGCTCGCGTCGCACCTGGGCAAGGTCGGGAAGGCGATCGATCAGGCGGGACGCGCGTACAACTCCACGGTCGCGTCGCTCGAGTCGCGCGTCCTCGTGAGCGCGCGGCGGTTCGGCGAGATGCAGCGGCTCAGCGATGAGCTGCCCGAGGTCGACCAGATCAGCACGGACGCGCGCGAGCTGACCGCTCCCGAGCTCGTCTCCGGGGCACCAGGTTCCCCGCAGGAGCCGGCGGCGCGAGAATAGGGGCCGCCACTTCCCCGCACGGGGTGGGGCCGTGACGGTCGGCGCAGCTCAGGCGCGAAGCGCGCGCTCGGCCTCCTTGGCCTTGAGGTCGGCTCGGATCTCGCGAGGAAGGGAGAACATGAGGTCCTCGGTCGCGGTCCGCACCTCCTCGACCGTCTCGTAGCCGCGCGCCGCGAGCGCGTCCAGCACGTCGCGCACCAGAATCTCGGGCACGGAGGCGCCGGAGGTCACGCCGACCGTGGTGACGCCGTCGAACCAGGCCTCGTCGATCTCGCTCGCGCGGTCGACCCGGTACGAGGCACGTGCGCCGGACTGCAGCGCCACCTCGACCAGCCGCACCGAGTTCGACGAGTTCGCCGACCCGACCACGATCACCAGGTCGCACTCCGGGGAGAGCTTCTTCACCGCCACCTGGCGATTCTGGGTCGCGTAGCAGATGTCGTCGCTCGGCGGATCCTGGAGCGCCGGGAACCGGTCGCGCAGACGGCGCACGGTCTCCATCGTCTCGTCGACCGAGAGGGTGGTCTGCGACAGCCACACCACGTTCTCCGGGTCGGGGACCTCGAGGGTGTCGACATCGTCGGGCGAGTTCACCACGATCGTGTGCTCGGGCGCCTCGCCCGCGGTCCCCTCGACCTCCTCGTGACCGGTGTGCCCGATCAGCAGGATGGTCCGCTCGTCGCGCGCGAAGCGGATGGCCTCCTTGTGCACCTTGGTCACGAGGGGGCAGGTCGCGTCGATGGTCTGCAGCGAGCGCCGCTCGGCCGCGGCACGGACCGCGGGCGACACTCCGTGCGCGGAGAACACGACGCGCGCACCCTCCGGTACCTGGTCCGTCTCGTCCACGAAGATCGCGCCGCGGTCGGCGAGGGTCTCCACCACGTACTTGTTGTGGACGATCTCCTTGCGGACGTACACGGGCGCCCCGTGGAGCTCGAGCGCCTTCTCGACGGCGATCACGGCGCGGTCGACGCCGGCGCAGTACCCGCGAGGAGCGGCGAGCAGGACACGCTTGGTGCTGGTCTCGGGCATGGTCTCCATCCTACGTGGCAGGCTGGGGCGCGTGACCGAGACGCCCGCGCCCCTGTCCTCGCCCCCGGGGGACAACGAACGGGCACCGCTCACGCTTCCCGCGACGGCGGCGGACACCAGCGCGGAGCGGCCGTGGCCGGTCCGGCACCTGTCCCCCAAGATCGCCGACTACATCGCGCGGCTGCCCGCGGTCTGGGTGGAGGGCCAGGTCCTCAACGTCAAGCGCTGGCGCGAACTGGTGTTCCTCACGCTGCGTGACACGGACGAGCACATGTCGCTCAGCGCGACGCTGCCCGCCAAGGCCGTCGACGCGCTGGGCACGGACCTGACCGACGGCACGCGAGTGGTCATCCACGCGAAGCCGCAGTGGTGGGCCAAGCAGGGCACCTTGCAGATGGCCGGCCGCGACGTGCGCCAGGTGGGTCTCGGCGACCTGCTCGCGCGGCTCGAGGCTCTCAAGGATGCGCTCGCTCGCGAGGGCCTCTTCGACACGGACCGCAAGGTCCCGCTCCCGTTCATCCCCCGCACGGTGGGCCTGGTGTGCGCGACGCAGGGCGATGCCGAGCACGACGTCGTCGAGAACGCGACGCGCCGGTGGCCCGGCGTGCGCTTCGAGATCCGCCGCGTGACGGTGCAGGGGGCACGTGCGGTCCCGGAGACCACCGCGGCCATCCGCGAGCTCGACGGCCTCGACCGGGTGGACGTGATCGTGGTCGCGCGCGGCGGCGGATCCTTCGAGGACCTGCTGCCGTTCAGCGACGAGGCGCTGGTGCGAGCCGCGGCCGCGTGCGCGACCCCGCTGGTCAGCGCCATCGGCCATGAGAAGGACAGCCCTCTCCTGGACCTGGTCGCCGACTACCGCGCCTCGACCCCGACCGACGCCGGCAAGCGCATCGTCCCCGACGCCGCGGCCGAGGCCGCCGGCATCGCGCGAGCGCGGCAGTCGATGGCCGGCGCGCTCGCCGCCGGGATCTCGCGCGAGCGGCAGGCTCTCGCGGCGCTGAGGTCGCGTCCCGCCCTCGACCGGCCGGGCACCATGCTGGAGGCGCGCGCCGTCGAGGCGGCGCGGCTCCGCGCGGACGCCGGTCACGCGCTGGTCAGGTCCCTCTCGTCCACCGAGGCGGAGCTGCGCGAGCTCGCCGCCGGCGTGCGCGCCCTCAGCCCGCTGAGCACGCTCGAGCGCGGCTTCGCCGTGGTGCGGGACGCCGCCGGCGGGATCGTCCGCGACGCCGCGCAGGTCGGGCCGGGCGACACCCTGCGCATCCGGGTCGCGCGCGGCGAGATCGCCGCCGACGTCTCCGGGACCTGACCGCGGAGGGTCAGCCCTTCCCGAGCAGGGCGTCCAGCGCATCGTCGCGCACCCGGTGCGCCGCGACGATCGGCGCGCGCTCGCCCACCGAGGCCGGGTGCGTCGGCGGGAACGCGGGGACCTCCGCCGCCGCGGCCGGGACGGCGGGGGCCGGAGCCGCCGCGGCGCCGTACCGCTTCGCCTCCGCGAGGCGGGCGCGCGCGTGCTTCGCGTACTCCTTGTGGATCTGCCGGCCCAGACGGGCGATGACCGGGTCCGGGACCGCGGGATTGCCGATCAGCGCATAGACCACGTCGACGTTCTTGTCCTTCGCGAGGTCCTCGAACAGCTCGACCGGGATCCCCTGGCGCGGGTTGCTCGCGACGCCGATCCGGACGTCCGCGTTGACGTCCTGCGCCAGCTTGAGCAGCGTGATGATCGGCGTTCCAGGGTGTGCCGCGGCCGCCGCGCGCACCTTCGCCTCGGGAGAGCGCGCGAGCGTTGCCAGCTCGCCGTCGCTGATGTTGCCCGCGAGCGCCTTCTGCGCGCTCTGCAGTGCCGTCTGCTGCCCGTTGCCGTCGCTGAACATGTCCACCTCGTCGTGTCTCGTTCTCGATGCGTGCTGTGCCTCATGGGACGGGGCATCGCACGGGTTATGACGCGACTAACGGCGCGAGATCGCCTCGACTTGAGTGCATTCGGTAGCGTCGGGCACGTGACTGACGCGACGAGCCCGCTCGAGACACCGGTGGACGACCTCTCCTACGAGGAGGCCCGCGACCAGCTCGTCGGGATCGTCGCGCGGCTCGAGGCGGGCAGCGCGACGCTCGAGGAGTCGCTCGGGCTGTGGGAGCGTGGTGAGGCGCTGGCCGCCCGCTGCCAGACGCTGCTCGACGGCGCCCGCGACAGGATCGCGGCCGCACGCGGCGTCGATGAGGACGATGCGGACGCCGGGATCGTCGGAGTGGCGGCGACGGACGACGAGGACTGACGCCGGAACGTCGCGACGGGGGTCCCCGGGCCCGCGCCTCCGTGCAAGAATCGGCGCCATGACAACGGAGTTCCGCATCGAGCACGACACCATGGGCGAGGTCCGCGTCCCGGCCGACGCCCTCTACCGCGCGCAGACGCAGCGCGCCGTCGAGAACTTCCCCATCTCGGGGATCACCCTCGAGCGCCGCCACATCGAGGCGCTCGCGCGGGTGAAGAAGGCGGCCGCCCGCGCGAATGCGGAGCTGGGCGTCCTGGACCAGGGGATCGCCGATGCGATCGTCGCCGCCGCCGAGGAGGTCGCGGGCGGCGCGCACGACGCCCACTTCCCCGTCGACGTCTTCCAGACCGGCTCCGGCACGTCCTCGAACATGAACACCAACGAGGTGATCGCGACGCTCGCCACCCGCGCGCTCGGGGCGGACGTGCACCCGAACGACCACGTCAACGCCTCGCAGTCGAGCAACGACGTCTTCCCGACCTCGGTGCACGTCGCGGCGACCGCGGCGCTCGTCGGCGACCTGATCCCCGCGCTCGAGCACCTCGCGACCACGCTCGAGGCGAAGGCGGAGGAGTTCGCCGACGTCTTCAAGTCGGGCCGCACCCACCTGATGGACGCCACCCCGGTGACGCTTGGCCAGGAGTTCTCCGGCTACGCGGCCGCCGTCCGCTACGGGGTCGAGCGCCTCCTGGTCGCCCTTCCCCGCGTCGCAGAGGTCCCGCTCGGCGGCACCGCGGTCGGCACGGGCATCAACACGCCCGCCGGATTCCCGCAGCGCGTGATCGCGCTGCTCGCCGAGGACACCGGCCTCCCGATCACCGAGGCCCGCAACCACTTCGAGGCGCAGTCCGCGCGCGACGGTCTGGTCGAGGTCTCCGGCGCGCTGCGCACCATCGCCGTGTCGCTCACCAAGATCTGCAACGACCTGCGGTGGATGGGCTCGGGCCCGAACACCGGCCTGGGCGAGATCGCGCTGCCGGACCTCCAGCCGGGCTCGTCGATCATGCCGGGCAAGGTGAACCCCGTGGTCCCGGAGGCCGTCCTCATGGTCTGCGCGCGCGTCGTGGGCAACGACGCCACCGTGGCCTGGGCGGGCGCGTCCGGCGCCTTCGAGCTCAACGTGCAGATCCCCGTGATGGCGCTGGGCACCCTGGAGTCGATCCGGCTGCTGTCCTCGGCCGTCCGCGTGCTCGCGGACCGCACCGTCGCCGGCACCGTCGCGAACGTGGACCGCGCCCGCTTCCTCGCCGAGGCCAGCCCGAGCATCGTCACCCCGCTCAACCGGGTGATCGGCTACGAGAACGCCGCCGCGATCGCCAAGCACGCGGTGAAGAAGGGCATGACGGTGCGCGAGGCCACCGTCGACCTCGGGTTCGTCGAGCGCGGGGAGATCAGCCTCGAGCAGCTCGACGCGCTGCTCGACGTCACCACGATGGTGGGCCGCTGAGAACACGCCGCTGACCAGCGCCGATATCGCCCCCGGGACGTAGGTCCCGGGGGCGAGGTACGATTGAGGGCGATTTTCCACGCACCGTCGCGGGACGGCGACGCGGGAACACGGCGGACCTCTCCCGCGGTTCCCCCTGCAGGAGGTTCCCCATGTCCCGGACACGCGTTCTCATCCTCGGAGGCGGCTACGTCGGCCTCTACACCGCGCTCACCCTCAAGAAGAAGGCGCGCGACAAGGTCGACATCACCGTGCTCGACCGGCGGCCGTACATGACGTACGCCCCGTTCCTGCCAGAGGTGGGCGCCGGGTCCATCGAGCCGCGCCATGCCGTGGTGCCGCTGCGCCGTGAGCTCCCCGAGGTGCGCGTGCTCCAGGGCAAGGTCGACTCGATCGTGCACGCCGACCGGCGGGTGACGGCGACCACCGACCTCGGCGAGGAGCTCGTGGTCGAGTACGACGAGCTCGTGGTCGCGCTCGGCGCGGTCTCGCGGACCCTGCCCATCCCCGGCCTGCTGGAGTTCGGCATCGGCTTCAAGTACGTGGAGGAGGCGATCAGCCTGCGCAACCGCGTCCTGGGACGCATCGCCCGCGCCGCGACCACCACCGACGCCGAGCTGCGCCGCAAGCTCCTGACGTTCGTGTTCGTGGGCGGCGGCTTCGCCGGCGTCGAGGCCTTCGCGGAGACCGAGGACATGGCCAAGGCGGCGCTGCGCTACTACCCGGAGCTGTCCCGCTCGGACCTCAACTTCGTGATGGTGGAGGCGGCACCGCGCATCCTGCCCGAGATGGGGCCGGAGATGGGCGCGTACACCGTGACGGAGCTCGAGGATCGCGGCATGCGCGTCCTGCTCGAGACCCGCCTCGAGAGCTGCGTCGACGGCCACGTGGTGCTGTCCAACGGCGAGGAGTTCGAGGCGGACACGGTGGTGTGGACCGCCGGCGTCAAGCCCTCGCCCGTGATCCAGGCCTCCGACCTGCCGCTCGGCCCCCGCGGTCACGTCAACACGGCGGCGACCCTCCAGGTGATCGACGACTCGGGCGCGCCGATCGGCGGCGCCTGGGCCGCGGGCGACTGCGCGCAGGTCCCGAACCTGGTCGAGGGCGAGGGCGACTGGTGCGCTCCCAGCGCCCAGCACGCGGTCCGTCAGGCGAAGCACCTGGGCACGAACCTCGCCCGACACCTCGCGGGCGACCCGCTCGACGAGTACAAGCACAAGCACCTCGGCGTGGTGGCCTCGCTGGGCCTCAACAAGGGCGTCGCGACCACCATGGGGTTCAAGCTGCGCGGCTGGCCGGCCTGGGTCATGCACCGCACGTACCACCTGCTCGCGATCCCGACCTTCAACCGCAAGGCCCGGGTCGCCCTGGACTGGACCGCGGCGGTGTTCTTCCGCCGCGACCTCGTGTCGATGGGCCGCATCCAGGAGCCGCGCCGCGCGTTCGAGGAGGCCGCGCGCTCCTAGAGCGAGGCCCCGCCCCCCTCCGCCGCCGGACGCTCCGCACGGATCTGGCCCGGACACGCCGGGCGCAACCCGTGCATCGTCCCAACCCGACGGCGTGTCGCCGTCGATTCCGTGCGGACTGTCCGGTGGAGCGGGGTGGGTCAGCCCTCCGACGCGACCGTGGGCTTGGGCGCGCGGCCCAGGCAGCAGTCGGTCGGGCACACGTCCTGCCACGGCCCCAGGCCGGTGAGCGCGACGCGGTCGCGCGGCGTGCCTCCGGGCGTCACGTGGCGCTCCTCGACCAGGTCGATCAGGCCGGCGACGAACGCCGGGTCGATGCCCACGGTCGGCACGCGCACGGCCGCCAGGCCGCGCTCCGCGCACGTCTCGAGCGCCTCGTTGTCGAGGTCCCACGCGACCTCCATGTGGTCGGACACGAAGCCGACCGGGGAGATCACCAGGCCGGTCACCGACGCGGGCAGCGCCTCGATCGCGTCGTTGACGTCGGGCTCGAGCCACGGCACCTCGGGCGCGCCCGAGCGCGACTGGAACACCAGCGACCACTCCGCGGTCGGGAACTCGTCCGCGACGGCATCCATGATGAGCGCGGCGACGGCGCGCTGCTGCTCGACGTACCAGCCGCCGCCGGCGAACCACTCGTCCGCGCCGCCGGTCGGCACCTCGGTGCCGTCGGGCCGCGCCTCGCGGGGACCGGAGACGTCGGCCGCCGCGGTCGGGATCGAATGGGTCGCGAACATGACGTGCGGCGCCGCGCCGTCCCCCTGCGCCGCGAGGGTCCGCAGGCCGGCACGCACGGCGTCGATGTTGGGGTTCACGAAGCCCGGGTGGTCGAAGTACTGGCGCACCTTGTCCAGCTCGAGCTCTCCCGCGAGCCCGGTCTCCTCGAGAGCGGTCGCGAGGTCCTCGCGGTACGCCCGGCAGCCCGAGTAGCTCGAGAACGCGGTGGTGACCAGCACCAGCACCTTGCGGTGGCCGTCCGCGTGGAGCTCCTTCAGGGCATCCGCGAAGTACGGCGCCCAGAAGCGGTTCCCCCAGTACACCGGGAGGTCGAGGCCGCGGTCGGCGATCTCGGCCTCCAGCGCGGCCTTGAGGTCGCGGTTCTGGTCGTTGATCGGGCTGATGCCGCCGAAGTGGCGGTAGTGGTGCGCCACCTCCTCGAGCCGCTCGTCGGGGATGCCCCGGCCGCGGGTGACGTTGCGCAGGTAGGGGATCACGTCCTCCTGGCCCTCGGGGCCGCCGAAGCCTGCGAGGAGGATCGCGTCGTAGGTCGCGGCGGGCAGGGTGCGGGACGATGCGGCGAGCGGCGGCAGGGCGACGGCCTCGGTCATGACGCGAGCACCTCCACGGCCTCGGCGGTGGTGATGCGGCGACCGGTGTAGAAGGGCAGCTCCTCGCGCACGTGGCGCCGGGCCTCCGTGTAGCGGAGGTCGCGCATCATGTCGACCAGCTCGGTGACGTCGTCGGCCTCCATCGGCAGCAGCCACTCGTAATCGCCCAGCGCGAAGGCGGCGACGGTGTTCGCGACGACCCCCGAGTACTTCGCGCCCGCGATGCCGTGCTCGCGGAGCATGACGGAGCGCTCCTCCTCGGGGAGCAGGTACCACTCGTAGGACCGCACGAACGGGTAGACCGTCAGCCAGTCGCGTGCGCGCTCGCCGCGCAGGAAGCCCGGCACGTGGCGCTTGTTGAACTCGGCGTCGCGGTGCACGCCCGCGGCGGACCACGTGAGCGTGGTCTCCGCGAGGAGCTCGGTGGCGCGCAGCTCGCGCAGCGCGAGCTGCAGGTCCTCGAGGACCGGGCCGTGCAGCCACAGCATGACGGTGCCGTCCGCGCGCAGCCCGGAGACGTCGTAGATGCCGCGCAGGACCACGTCGTGCTCGGCGAGCTCGGTGACCGCGGAGTCGAAGTGCTCGACCACGTCGGCGAGGTCCTCGTCGGGGGCGTGCAGCAGCCCGTCGAGCACGGAGAACAGCGTGAAGCCGTGAGGGGAGTCGCTCATGCGACCCATCTTCCCCCGCCGTGCGCCCCGGGGCGAAATCTGCGCCCCGCTCCTCCTCTCCCCCGGACGCTCCGCACGGAATCCGCGGCGACACGCCGCGGCCGGCGCGCGCATCGTCCCGTGGGCGCGGCGTGTCGGGATCAGCTCCGTGCGGGCTGTCCGGGGGTGGGGCGCTGCTCCGCGCCGACGATCGCGGCGAGCCCGCTCAGCCCGGCCGCCGATCCGACCAGCTCGAGCCCCGGCAGCGGCGCCCTGTCGGGCACCCGCGCGGGGGACGCGTCGTCCCACACCACCGTCCGGGACGCGCGGACCTGCGGCGGCGCGAGCGGCACGCCGAGCAGCCGCGCCGCATCGTCGACGGCGTGCGCGGCGACGTCCTCGTCCGGATCCGGCAGCGCGTAGGACAGGCGCACCACGTGCAGACCGTCGGCCGCCTCGCGCAGCCACCGCCACTTCGCGGTCGCGTGGGTGAGCGCCTTCGCGCGGGTCACGCCATCCGTCGCGAGCACCCCGGTGCCGCGCGGGGCGGCGTCGAGCGCGGGCGCGTCGAGCACCAGCGTCACGAGCGCGACCCGGCGGGCCGCAGCCTCGGGTGCGGTGTCGAGCGCGGGGACCAGGCGCCCCGCCACGGCAGCGGTGGTGGCGAGGACCAGCGTGTCCGCGGTCATGGTGCCGCCGCCGGCGCGCACGTGCCACGCGCCGTCCGCGCGCACGACCGACTCCGCCTCGGTGCCGCCGAGCAGGCGGACGCCGTCGGCGAGCGCCGCGTCCGCGAGCGCCTGCGCGATGCGCCAGATGCCGCCTCGCACGCCGAGCACGGCCGACCCGGCGGGCGCGAGGGCACGCCGGCGCTCCGCCAGCGCGGTGAGGCTGCCCGCGGCCCGCAGCTGAGCAGGCAGGGTCGGGTCGATCGCCGCCAACGGCAGCTCGTCGAGCGGGCGCGAGTACACGCCCTGCAGCACCGGCGCCACGAGCATCCGCGCGACCCGCTCTCCCAGCCGCGATCGCACCAGCGACCCGACGGTCGCATCGTCGGCGACATCGCCGAGCGGACGTCCACGCTCGAGGGCGGCGTCGACCGCGGCCGCCCAGCCGATGACCCGCCGCACGTCGGGCTGCAGGGGGCGCGTGGGGATGCCGAGCCAGCCGGTGATGGGGAGCGCGTACGCACGGTCGGGGCTCACCACCCACGCAGGCCGGCGGGTCGGGGCGACCAGGTCGCCGCCGAGCCCGAGACCGCGCGCCAGGTCCGCGACCGCGGCGCTGCGCGTGGCGAAGGACTCGGCGCCGGCGTCCAGCAGCAGCCCGTGGACCTCGTGCGCGCTGACGCGGCCGCCCCAGCGATCCGCAGCCTCGAGCACCGTCACCTCCGCCCCGTCGCGCGCGTGGCGGCGCGCGGCCAGCAGACCGGCGACGCCGCCGCCGACGACGATCACGCGTGCCGACATGTCAGCCGCGCTCGTGGACCAGGTCGACCACGCGCTGCAGCTGGTCGGGATCCGTCTCGGGCGGCACTCCATGGCCGAGGTTCACCACGTGGCCCGGGGCCTCCGCTCCGCGCGCGAGCACGTCGAGCACGTGGCTCGCGAGCACGTCCGCGGGGGCGTCGAGGCGCGCGGGGTCGACATTGCCCTGGAGCGGGTAGGCCCCGCCGAGCAGGCGGGACGCCGCGTCGAGCGGCAGCCGGTAGTCGACGCCCATGACCGTCGCGCCCGCCTGAGCCATCGGGGCGAGCAGGTGCGAGCCGTGGGCGGCGAAGTGGATGCGCGGCACCGGCAGGTCGGCGACCGCGTAGAGGGCGGCGGCGGAGAAGGGCAGGCACGACTCCTCGTAGTCGGACGCCGCCAGCGAACCGGCCCACGAGTCGAACAGCTGGACCGCGGAGGCACCGGCGAGCACCTGCGCGCGGAGGAACAGTCCGGCGGCTCGGGAGGTCCACGCGCTCAGCGCGGCCCAGACGTCGGGCGCCGCGAGCATGAGCCGTCGCGCGCCCAGGTGGTCGCGCGACGGGCGGCCGTCGACCATGTAGGCGGCCAGGGTGAAGGGAGCGCCGGCGAAGCCGATGAGCGGGGTCTCCCCGAGCTGCGCCGTGGTGAGGCGGACGGTCTCGCGGATCACGTCGAGCGCCGTGTCGAAGGCGCCCCTGTCGCCCGGCTCTCCCAGCTGGGGCAGCGCCTCGACGTCGTCCATGGTGCGGATCGGCCGCTCGAACACCGGTCCCACCCCGGGGGCGATGTCGACGCCGACCCCGGCGAGGCGCATCGGCACCACGATGTCGGAGAAGAAGATCGCCGCGTCGACGCCGTAGCGGCGGACGGGCTGCAGCGTGATCTCGGTCGCCAGCTCGGGCGTGAGGCAGGACTCCAGCATGGTGGTGCCGCGGCGGGCCTCGCGGTACTCCGGCAGCGACCGGCCCGCCTGCCGCATGAACCAGACGGGACGATGCGCGGGCTGCTCTCCGCGCAGCGCGGCGAGCAGCGGCGCGTCAGCGACGCGCCCGTCGGCGAGGGGATGGTCCGGGGCGAGCAGGCTGGGGTCGGGGGTCGCGGACGACGGATGCATGAGGACGATTCTGCCCTGCCGGGGTCCCGTGTCAGAATTGTGCGGTGCCTCTCCTGTCCCTGGTGGCCAGCCACCGCAACCGCGACCTCGCGATCCTCGAGCAGCTGCAGGTCGGCGCCGACCGCCTCGCGGCCGAGCTCGTGGACCGTCATGGCGCGGTGACGGGTGCCGTGGTGCTGCCGACATGCAACCGCTTCGAGGTCTACGTCGAGGCGGAGGACCTGGAGACCGCGCGGCACCAGGTGGTCGAGGCGATCGCCGAGCTGAGCCAGCTCGACCCCCGCTCGGTCGAGGACTCGCTGATGCCGTTCGAGGGCGACGATGCGGTCCAGCACCTGCTGTCCGTGACCTCCGGCCTCGAGTCGATGGTGGTGGGCGAGCGCGAGATCTCCGGCCAGGTCCGGCGCGCGCACCTCGACTCGCAGCGCCGGCACCACATCACCCCGCGGCTCGACCGGCTGTTCCAGTCGGCGCTGAGGACGTCGCGCGTGGTCGCCTCGTCGACCGGCCTGGGCACCTCGGGCCGCTCCGTCGTGTCCGTCGCCTTCGACCTCGCCTCCGACACGGTCGAGTGGGAGGACGCCCGCGTGCTGCTGATCGGCACCGGGGCGCTCGCCGAGACGGCGGTCGGCGTGCTGAACGGCCGCGGCGCCCGGATCTTCGGCGTCTACTCGCCGTCGGGCCGGTCCCTCGAGTTCTCCGTCCGCCACGGCATGGACGCGATCACGGCGGCCGGCCTGGAGATGGCGATCCGAGAGGCCGATGTGGTGGTGACGTGCTCAGGCGGGGAGTCGGTGGTGGTGACCTCGCCGCTGGTCGCCGCCGCGCGGCACGGCATCGACCACCCGCTGACGATCGTGGACCTCGCGCTCCATCGCGACGTCGCCCCCGGCGTGGCCGGCCTGCGCGGCGTCACCGTGATCGGTCTCGACCAGGTGGGCGAGCACGCCCCCGGCGAGTCCGTGGGCGCGATCGAGGCCGCGCGATCCATCGTGGCGCACGCCGTCGCACGCTTCGGGGACGGCGAGACGGCCCGCTCCCTCGACCCCGCCGTGGTGGCGCTCCGCGAGCATGTGTTCGGGCTCCTCGAGCGGGAGATCGCGCGGATCCGACCGGCGTCCGGCGCCTCGCCCGAGGCGATCGCGCGCGCCGACGAGACGGAGCAGGCGCTGCGTCGCTTCGCCAAGACCCTCCTCCACACCCCGACGGTGCGGGCGCGCGAGCACGCGCAGGCGGGCGAGTCGTCGATCTACCTCGATGCGATCCGCGCCCTGTACGGCATCGACGTGGCGGTGCCGGACGACGCGTGCCCGGCTCCGGCGATCGACGCGGACGGCGCATCGTCGACCACCTCGACGGACGCCATTTAGCCAACGTCCGCGTTGCTTTAATCGCTCGCGATGGGCTAGGTTAGGCAAACCTTCCCTGAAGCACGATGTCCGTGCGCCCCGTCCCGAGGAGTCGAATGCGCACGCGCGCCCTTGTCACGCTCGCCGCCGCCGCGGTGCTGCTCGTGGCCGTCGCGTTGTCGCTGGCGATCGGCTCGCGCAGCATCGACCTCGGCACGGTGTGGGAGGCGATCGTCCGGTACGACCCGACCGATCCCCTGCAGCAGATCGTGCGGGAGCTCCGTGCGTCGCGCACCGTGATCGGGCTGCTCGCGGGCGCCGCGCTCGGCGTGGCGGGCGCGCTCATGCAGGCGCTCACGCGCAACCCCTTCGCCGACCCCGGGCTGCTCGGGATCAACGCCGGCGCGTCGCTCGCAGTGGTGCTCGGCCTCTCGACGGGTCTCGCCACGGGCTTCGCCGCCCAGGTCCCGCTGGCGTTCATCGGCGCGGGGCTCGCCGCCGTGATCGTCTACGCGATCGGCGCGCGAGGCGCGGCCGCCGGCGCACCCGTGCGGCTCGCCCTCGCAGGCGTCGCGCTCACCGCCCTCATCTCCTCGGTCACCTACGCCGTCCTCATGGTCGACGACGCGACGCTCGACCAGTTCCGGCTCTGGGTCGCCGGCTCGCTCACGGGCCGACAGGCGGACGACGTCGCCGCGCTCGTCCCGGTGGTCCTGGTCGCGATCGCGGCGGCGCTGGTCGCCTCGCGCCAGCTCGAGGCGGTGGCGCTCGGCGAGGACACCGCCCGTTCGCTCGGCGTGCGCATCGGCGGGGTCCGGACGGTCGTCATCGTGCTCGTCACGCTGCTCGCGGCCGCCGCGACCGCCGCGGCGGGACCGATCGTCTTCGTCGGCCTCGCCGTGCCCCACCTGGCCCGCGCGCTGGTGGGCGCATCCCTCCCGTGGCTCGTGATCGTGAGCGCGCTCGGTGGCGCGGCGCTGATGCTCGTCTGCGACGTGGTCGGGCGGGTGATCGCGCCTCCGGGCGAGATCGGCGTCGGCATCACCACCGCCTTCATCGGCGGCATCATCTTCGCGCTCATGGCGCGACGCATGAAGGTGGTGGAGCTGTGAGGATCCTGCGCCTCGGGCCCCTGGGCATCACCACGCACCGCCGGACCTTCGCGGTCGGGCTGGCGCTCCTCGCCCTCCTGGCCGCGCTGCTGCTGTTCGCGCTGTCCGCGGGCAAGGCCGACATCGGCGTCCTGGACTCCCTCCGCGCCGCGGTCGGCATCCCCGTCGGGGCACCGGCGGACTTCATCGTCGGTCAGGTCCGCGCGCCGCGCGCCCTCACCGCGGTGCTGGTCGGGGCCATGCTGGGGCTCTCGGGCGCCATCCTGCAGTCGCTCACGCGCAACCCGCTCGCATCCCCCGACTTCATCGGCATCAGCATGGGCGCCGGCACGGGCGCGGTGCTCACCATCTGGCTCGTCACCGCATCGTCCCTCTGGGTCACCGCCGCCGCGGCGGCCGCCGGGGCGCTCGCGACGGCCGCGCTGATCCTCGCGCTGTCGTGGAGGCGCCGGGGCATCGTCCCCCTCCGACTGATCCTCGCGGGCATCGCCGTCGGGTTCGTCGCCCAGGCGACCACCCAGTACCTGCTCACGCGCATGGACGTGCACGACGCGGGGAACGCCCTCGCCTGGCTCGTCGGCACCACCACGGGCCGCACCTGGACGCACGTCACCGTCGCCGCGATCGTGATGGCCGTGCTGGCGCCGATCGTGCTGTGGAACGCCCGCGCGCTGCGGACCATGGAGATGGGCGAGGACACCGCGCGGGGGCTCGGCATCGCCGTCGGGCCGGCCCGCGCCACCCTCGCCGTGTGCTCGGTGCTGCTCGCCGCCGGCGCCGTCGCCGTGACGGGCCCGGTCGGGTTCATCGCCCTGGTGGCGCCCGCGCTCGCGCTGCGCGTCACCCGCAACGCCGGGGCCACGCTCATCCCGTCCGCCCTCATGGGCGCCACCCTGCTGCTCGCCGCCGACCAGCTCGCGCAGCAGATGCCCGCCACCCTGCAGTTCCCCGTCGGCATCTTCACCGCCGTCGTGGGGGCGCCGTACCTGCTCTGGCTGGTCTGGCGCGCATCCCGAGGAGGTCCCGCATGACCAGACTGGAGACCCGCGGCGCGGTCATCGGCTACGGCGGCGCGCCCATCGTGCGCGGCGTGGACGTGGCCGTGCCCGACGGGCAGATCACCGCGATCGTCGGACCCAACGGCTGCGGCAAGTCGACCCTGCTCCGGGCCCTGGTCCGGCTGCTCGAGCCGAGCGAGGGCACGGTGCTGCTGGACGGCGACGACATCCACCGCATCCCGACGCGCGAGGTGGCGCGCCGCGTCGGCCTGCTCCCCCAAGCGCCCATCGCGCCCGCCGGGATCACGGTCAAGGAGCTCGTGGCGCGCGGACGGACGCCGCATCAGAAGGTGCTCCGGCCGTGGAGCGCCGCCGACGAGACCGCGGTGATGTCCGCGCTCCACTCGACCGCGCTCACCGAGATCCAGGACGCCGTGGTCGACGAGCTCTCGGGAGGCCAGCGGCAGCGCGCCTGGATCGCGATGGCGCTCGCGCAGGACACGCCGCTGATGCTGCTCGACGAGCCCACCACCTACCTGGACATCGCCCACCAGTTCGACGTGCTCGACCTGCTCCACCGCCTCAACAACCGGCAGCAGCGCACCATCGTCATGGTGGTGCACGACCTTCACCAGGCCGCGCGGTACGCCCACCACGTGATCGCGATGCACGACGGCGAGGTCGCCGCGTCCGGCGCGCCCGCCGAGGTGTTCACCGAGGACCTGATCCGGCGCGTCTTCTCCCTCGAGGCGCGCGTGCTTCCCGACCCCGTCACCGGCACGCCCCTGGTGGTGCCGGCGCACGGGCCCGGCGGGGCGCGCGACCACGGCCCCGACCCGCGACCCACCCCCTGACGTCCCTTCACCCCAGCCGTCCAGGCACCGTTCCCCAGGAAAGGAAACCCATGATCACCTCCACCCAGCGCCGCGCCGCGGCGATCGGGATGGCCGCGGTCGCCGCGCTCGTCCTCGCCGCCTGCTCGTCGGGCACCACCGACGCCGAGGCGACCGAGAGCGCCTCCCCGGCGGAGACCGCCACCGAGGCCGCCGCCTTCCCGGTGACCCTCGACACCGTGATGGGCGAGGTCACCATCGACTCCGAGCCGCAGCGCGTCGTCACGCTCGGCTCCCACGAGCACGAGTACCTCTACGCGCTCGGCGTGGCCCCCGTCGCGGTGCCCGAGTCGTGGCAGGACTACGAGCTCGGCACCGGCCCGTGGGCCGTGGCCGACATGGAGGCCGCGGGCGCAACCCCAGAGACCTTCGTGCCCGGCTCCGGCACCTACGACGCGGAGCTCATCGCGTCCTTCGAGCCCGACCTGATCGTCGCGACCTACCCCAACCACACCATGACCCAGGAGGAGTACGACCTGCTGTCCGGCATCGCCCCCGTGGTGACCCGTCCCGCGACCGGCTCCGATGGCGTGGAGACCGTCGAGTGGGGCGTCTCGCTCGCGGACGAGCTGACCCTGCTGGCCGCCGCCACCGGCACCTCCGACACGGCCATCGAGATCCTCGCGGACATCGACGCCGAGTTCGCCGCCGTGCGCGAGGCGCACCCCGAGTGGGAGGGCCTCACCTCCCAGGTCGGCGGCTTCTACGAGGGCCAGGCCTTCGTGTACGCCGCCACCGACACCCGCAACCAGTTCCTCGCGAGCGTGGGCCTCGACGTCACCGCCGTCGAGGGCACCGACGCCGCGTGGCTGCAGATCAGCGCCGAGCAGCTCGACACCGTGCTCGGCGACCTCGACTCCGTGGTCTGGCAGGTCGCGACCACGCCGGAGGCCAAGGACTCCCTCGAGGCGCTGCCGCTGTTCGCGTCGCTCAACTCGACGACCACCGGCGGCAACGTCTGGCTGACGGACACCGTGCTGGAGGGCGCGTTCTTCGCGAACTCGCCGTCCTCGATCGCCTACACGATCGAGCACATGGTGCCGCTGCTCGAGGCCGCCCTCGACGGCGACCCGGCCACCGAGGCCGCCGCCTGACCCACGCCGCACGCAGCGAGGCCCCGCTCCCCTCTCGTGAGGGGGCGGGGCCTCGTCGCGTGTCGGGACGATGCGGGCCGGGCTAGAGGTCCAGGCGCTCCAGCATGTCCGTGACCAGCGCGGCGACCGCCGAGCGCTCGGAGCGCTCGAGGGTGATGTGCGCGAACAGCGGGTGACCCTTGAGCGCCTCGATCACCGCCGCGATGCCGTCGTGGCGGCCCACCCGCAGGTTGTCGCGCTGGGCGACATCGTGCGTGAGCACCACGCGCGACTGCTGGCCGATGCGGCTGAGCATCGTGAGGAGCACGTTGCGCTCGAGCGACTGGGCCTCGTCGACGATCACGAAGGCGTCGTGGAGGGAGCGGCCGCGGATGTGGGTGAGGGGCAGGACCTCGAGCATCCCGCGCGCCATGACCTCCTCGAGCACCTCGCCGGAGACCATCGCGCCGAGCGTGTCGAAGACCGCCTGCGCCCACGGGTTCATCTTCTCGGCCTCGGAGCCGGGCAGGTAGCCCAGGTCCTGGCCGCCGACCGCATAGAGCGGGCGGAACACCATGATCTTCTTGTGCTGGCGGCGCTCCATGACGGCCTCGAGGCCCGCGCACAGCGCGAGAGCGGACTTGCCGGTGCCGGCGCGGCCGCCCATGGACACGATGCCGACCGACTCGTCGAGCAGCAGGTCGATCGCGATCCGCTGCTCCGCGGAGCGGCCATGGATGCCGAAGACCTCCTGGTCGCCGCGGACCAGCCGCACCGAGCCGTCGTCGGTCACGCGGCCCAGCGCGCTGCCGCGGCCGGCGTGGATCACCAGGCCCGTGTGCACGGGGAGCTGCGCGAGGTCCTCGCCGCAGTCGGCGGGGTGCGGGGCGGGCAGCGACTCGTGCTCCCACAGGGAGGCCATCTGCTCGTCGGTCAGCTGGATCTCGCGCATGCCGGTCCAGCCGGACTCGACGGCGAGCTCCGCGCGGTACTCCTCCGCCTCGATGCCCAGCGCCGAGGCCTTGACGCGCATCGGCAGGTCCTTCGACACCACCGTGACGGAGTGGCCCTCGGCGGCGAGGTTCGCGGCGACCGCGAGGATGCGGGTGTCGTTGTCACCCAGTCGGAATCCCGAGGGCAGCACCTCGGGGTCGGTGTGGTTGAGCTCGACCCGCAGGCTTCCGCCGGTCTGGTTCACCGCGACCGGCTCGTCCAGCTTGCCGTGGAGGACGCGCAGCTCGTCGAGCATCCGCAGCGCCGACCGGGCGAAGTACCCCAGCTCCGGGTGATGCCGTTTCGCCTCGAGCTCCGTGATGACGACCACGGGGAGGACCACCGCGTGCTCCGCGAAGCGCTTCATCGCTCGCGGATCCGACAGCAGGACGGACGTGTCCAGCACGAACGTGCGGACCTCCGTCTCCAACGCCGAGTCGGTGGAGGTGGTGGGGACGGTGCTAGGCGAGGTGGTCAACGGTGCTCCCAGCGAATCAGGCCGCAGGGCACCGAGCGCCCTGCGGCGGTCGGTTACGTCGGCTCGGGTCCGGGTCGACGTCGTGTTGTTACCACGAGGCCGACGCTACGCCCGGAACGGCGGGAAGCGGGAGAGGATCGCCCAATTGTTCACACGTTTGTAACTCGCATCCCGCGCCCGGGCGTGTCCCCTCCCCGTTGCTCCGCACGGTTCGGGCGACGACCCGCCGGACCCCGCCCGCGCATCGTCCCTCGTGGCCGGCGTGTCGGGGACGAAACCGTGCGGAGCATCGCGGGGGACCGGGGTGCGACGATGCCTCGCCGCGCCCGTCAGCGGCCGAGCCGGCGCTCGCGCTGGGAGAAGGCGCGCAGCGCGCGCAGGAAGTCGATGTGGCGGAAGTCCGGCCAGTACGCCTCGCAGAAGTAGAACTCCGAGTGAGCGGACTGCCACAGCAGGAACCCGCCCAGGCGCTGCTCCCCCGACGTGCGGATCACCAGGTCGGGATCCGGCTGCCCCTTGGTGTAGAGGTGGTCGGCGATGTGCTCCACCGAGAAGCTCTCCGCGACCTCCTCGAGCGAGTGGCCCGCGTCGACCCCGGCGCGCAGGAAGCCGCGCACCGCCTCCGCGATCTCGTGCCGGCCCCCGTAGCCCACGGCCACGTTGACCTGCAGCCCGGGCGCATCGTCGGTCCGGACCACGGCCGCCGCGAGGCGGGCGGCCGTGTCAGCCGGGAGCAGCGACGCGTCGCCCACATGCCGCAGCCGCCACCGGCCGTCGTCCGCGAGCCGCTCGACCGCGGCGGCGATGATCTCGAGCAGCGGCGCGAGCTCCTGGGGGTCGCGCGCGAGGTTGTCGGTCGAGAGCATCCACAGCGTCACCACCTCGACGCCCGCCTCCTGCGACCACTCGAGGACCTCGGTGATCTTGTCCGCGCCGGCCTGGTGGCCGTGGGCCGTGGACGCGCCCGACTGCTTGGCCCAGCGGCGGTTGCCGTCGAGGATGACGCCGATGTGGCGGGGAGCCTGGCCCTCCCGCTTCAGGGTGCGCGCCAGCCGCTTCTCGTACGTTCCGTACAGGAGCGATCTGAGTGCCATCGACATCCGTTCTCGGGGGGCGGCAGGGGCCGAGACCACCGTACTCCCGCGCCGTAACCTACGGTATCGTAGGTTCATGGCTGAGAACCTCCCCGTGCAGGGCAAGCCGCTGATGCGCGGCTGGCTTCACCTCGGAGCGGCGCCGCTCGCGCTGGTCGCCGGGCTGGTGCTGACGGCGGTCGCGCCGACGCTCCCCGGGCGCATCTCCTTCGCGATCTTCACCCTCACCGCGGTGATGCTGTTCGGCACCTCCGCCGTCTACCACCGCGGCAACTGGTCACCGAAGACCCAGGCCGTGCTGCGGCGCATGGACCATGCCAACATCTTCCTGATCATCGCCGGCACCTACACCCCGCTCACGGTGCTGCTGCTCGACAACCCGGCGAGGACCTGGGTGCTCGCGATCGTGTGGGGCGGCGCGCTGCTCGGGCTGCTCTTCCGCGTGCTGTGGCTGGGCGCCCCGCGGTGGATGTACGTGCCCATCTACGTCGCGCTGGGCTGGGTCGCGATCGGGTTCATCAAGCCGTTCTACGAGGCGGGCGGCATGGCCGTGGTGGTCCTCGTGATCGTCGGCGGCCTCTGCTACACCGTGGGCGCCATCATCTACGGCACCAAGTGGCCTCGCGGATCGACCCGGTACTTCGGGTTCCACGAGATCTTCCACTCACTGACGATCGCCGGGTTCGTCTGCCACTTCATCGCCGCCTCGCTCGCCGCCTTCGCCGTCGCCTGACGGCTCGGGGGACGATGCGGCGGTCGCCTGCACGTCGCCTGCCGCGGCGGCCTCCGCCGCCTCCTTCGCCGCCTGCGCCCGCACCTTCCTGAGGTGCCGGCTGAGCGACAGGAACAGGATCACGCCCGCGATCACGAGCCCGAACGTGGCGAGGAACGCGAGGAATCCCGGCCCGCCGCTGAAGTCTGACGACATGTCCACCCTTCTGACCCGACTATCCTGCCTCATCATGAGCACCCCGCCCGCCGATGAGGCCGCCGCGTTCGAGGAGGAGTCCTCGGCGCTGCCCCGGCTCAGCGCCCGCGGCTGGGTGCTCGTGTCGCTCGGCCTGGCCGCGCTCATCGGCATCACGGCCTGGGTCGCCGTCCAGATGCAGTCGCAGCCGGTGCGGTGGAAGGACGTCGGCTTCACCGTCACCTCCCCGACCGAGGTGACCGCGACGTACGAGGTGTACCTCTACACCGACGCGGGCGCGACATGCACGGTGCGGGCGCTGAACGATCGCTTCACCGAGGTGGGCGTCGCCGCCGTGCACGTGGACCGCGCGGACGGCGCGGAGCAGCGGCTGACCACCCCCGTGGTGACCACCGAGGAGGCGACCACGGCCACCGTCCAGGGCTGCGTCGCGGACGGCTGACGCGCATCGTCCCCGCCGCGCCCGGCGACGCGCGGACTTGGGTGCCCCCGTGGGCGCTTGCTATCCTCACCTATCCCATCCGTGAGGAGAACGACGTGACCGAGACCACCGGAACCTGGCTCACCCAGGAGGCGTACGACCGCCTCCAGGCGGAGTACGACGACCTGGTGAACGTGGGCCGCGCCGCGATCGCGAAGGAGATCGACGAGCGCCGCCAGGAGGGCGACCTCAAGGAGAACGGCGGCTACCACGCCGCGCGAGACGAGCAGGCGAAGATGGAGGCGCGCATCGAGGAGCTGCGCCGCAAGCTCGCCAACGCGCACGTCGGCGAGGTGCAGTTCGACGGCACCATCGCCGCCGGCACCGTGGTGACCGCGTCCGTCATGGGGCGTGAGATGCGCTTCCTCGTGGGTTCCCGCGAGATCGCCGAGGGCACCGACCTCGACGTGTTCAGCGCGCAGTCGCCGCTCGGCGCCGCGCTGATCGGCCTCAAGGCCGGCGAGACGACGTCCTACCAGGCGCCCAACGGCAAGGAGATCGCCGTCGAGGTCATCTCCGCGGAGCCCTTCGGCGGCTGAGCCCGCGCGCCGCGGACGCTCAGCGCCGCTGCAGCAGCACCACGGCCTCGTAGTGCGTGGTGTGCGGGAACATGTCGAGCAGCCGCCCCCGGACGGGCACCAGCGAGGGCATCGCCGCGAGGTCGCGCGCGAGGGTGACGGCGTTGCAGCTGGAGTAGACCACCCGCGACACGCCGCTCGCCTCGAGCCACGCCGCCAGCTCGACGCCGATGCCGCGTCGTGGCGGGTTGACCACCACGACGTCGGCGACCGCCGGCTGCGACGTCGCCCACGCGACGGCGTCCCCCACGACGAAGGTCGCCCCGTCTGCCCCGGCGACCCCCGCATCGTCCATCTCCGCGGCGCTGAGCCGCGCGCTCGCGACGGCCTGCTCGCTCGCCTCGACCCCGGTGACACGGCGCCCCTCGCGCACGCAGTGGAGCGCGAAGCCGCCCACGCCGCAGTAGAGATCCCACACGGTGGCGGGCGCGGACTCGTCGACCCAGCCGGCGACCTGCGCGTAGAGGTCGCGCGCGATCGCGGTGTTGGTCTGGAAGAAGCTCTGCGGGCGCAGGTGCAGCGCCACGGCGCCCAGCTCCATCGTGAGGGACGCGCGCTCCGTCAGCACGATCTCGCGCTCGCCCTCCGTGACCGCCTTGTGCTCGGGCAGCACGTTCAGCGTGGCGACCGCGAGCGCGGGCAGGCGCTCACGCAGCCACGGCAGGTGCTTGACCAGACGTGCGTGCGCCTCGGTGGACCGCATGACGAACCGCACCATCAGGTCGCCGGACGGCGCCAGGGTGACGATCACGTGCTTGAGCTCGCCGCGGCGCTCCGGCACGTCGTAGGGCTCGAGCCGGGCGCGGGTGATCAGCTCCGCGAGGACGGGGAACGATGCGGAGAGCGGCTCCGGGTAGAGCGGGCAGCCCCGCAGGTCGACGCCGCGGCCGGCCGGGTCGAGGATGCCGATGGTGGGCGCGTCGACCGAGCCGGCGACCACCATCTTCGCCTTGGTGCGGAAGCCGGACTCGGCGCTCAGCAGCGGGGGCAGCCACTCCGGGCGAGCACCGGGCGCGCCCTGGGCGACCAGCCGCTCGAGCCCGGCCTGCTTGTCGGCCACCTGCACCGCGTGCGGCGTCTCGATGAGCGTGCACGACCGGCACCGCCCCGAGTCGTAGTAGTCGCAGCGCACCCGTGGAGTCTAGGCGCGCGCAGGCGTCCGCGGCTCGGGAGTCACCGGGCACGCGCCGACGGGACACCGAGCAGCGTCGAGGTCGCCGCGAACTGGCGATCGTTGCCACCCTGCAGGTAGTTCGTCTCGGCAAGGCCTCGCCCCTGCGAGAACGGGAGGTAGGGGAAGTTGGCGGGCGCGTCCGCGAGCTGCCGGATCGGGATGCCCTCCTTCCGCGCGACCATGTAGAGCCAGATGTCGTCCGCGCGTGGCGCGGAGTCCTCGAACTGCCTGCCGCGAGCGCGCAGCGCCGCCTGCATCCGCGGGTTGTAGAGCACGCCGCTGACGCCGGTCGGGAAGACCTCGGGACCCGGTACGTCGGTGCGGCAGTCCGGCCACGTGTGGTACGGCGGCAGCGTGCCATCGGCACCCGCCGCCGGCACCATCCGTGCTCGGTAGGCGATGTTCGCCTCGGGCATCTCGCGATGCGCCCGCGCGAGCCCGGCGAGCCAGGTCACCGGGTAGATCGCGTCGTCGTCGGAGGTGACGAGCGCGAGGCCGTCGGGCGCATCGTCATCGCTCACGTACGGGAAGTACTTCTTGTGGGGCCCCAGGTCCTCGCAGGCGCGGAGCTCGAGGCCACGCGAGATCAGCCGGCGGATCGCTCGCGGCGGCGAGGCCCGGAACTCGGGGTCCTCCGACCAGAGGATCAATCGGGCGGGCCGCAGAGAGCCGCGCGCGATGGACTCGATCACGAGGTGCACGTGCCGGAGCCGGCTCCCGTAGCTGGTGAGCGAGACGACGCAGGGCGAGCCCGGGTCGCAGACGCTCCGCCGAGACGTCAGATTGGCGACGCCGAGCCCGACGGCCGCAGGAACCGCACCCAGACCACGCATGCGCACCACCGCAGGCCTGAGATACCTCTTCGCGACGTCCCTCACGCTCATGCTCGCCCCCTCCCGCGCCATCGCCGCCGTGACTCAGATCCCTGGCAGACCCCCGTCACCCTGAGCTGAACCGTTGGGACGTCATCCTGGTCCCGAGCATCGGCGGCGATCGTCCCCGATACGCCGTGCATTCGCGAGCATAGCCCGCGGGCCCGGATCGGCCCAGGGGCCCGTGGCGACCCACGCCCGCCTCGGCGAACGTCCCGCGGTCCACGGCCGGGGCGAGGGCGGACCCCGCCGGGCGATGCGACCGACGCACCTTTTGACCTGGTTTGCACCCCCATGCCTGTGCAATGATCTGCTGAGGACAGCAGGGCTCGCAAGGGGGTGCGCGCAGATGCTTGTGGCAACAGTGGCGACGTGCGACGGCGGCGCATCCGTCGATCGAGACGAGTGCGGACGGCCGACCCGGACGCGGGCCAGTGACGATGGCTGAGGACGACGCGCTCTCGAGACGCCCCCTCGTCTCGGTGGTCGCACCGGTCTTCAACCCCGGGGAGGAGCTGGGCGACGCGCTGCGGAACATCGCGTCGCTCACATACCCCGAGCTCGAGGTGATCCTGGTCGACGACGCCTCCACCGTCCCCTCCAGCGCATGGGGAGCGTTCGACATGACGAGGCCGGGCACGCGGCGGATCGTCGAATGGATGCGTCTGCCGGAGAACGTGGGGCCGGCAGGGGCACGCAACGCGGGGCTGCGAGCCGCCTCCGGCGAGTACGTGTGGTTCGTCGACTGGGATGACGAGTGGGACCCGGGCATCCTCGACCGCCTCGTGGAAGAGGCGGAGTCGACCGGCGCGGACTTCTCCATGTGCCGCGGGCGATGGCAGATCGGCGCGGAGGAGGGCCCGCCCACCGACGGCCATGACGCGCCTACGGTGATGGACAGGGAAGGCGCGTTCCTCCAGCTGCTCCACGGCGGCATCCGCGGCTACCTCTGGACCAAGCTGTTCAGGCGAAGCGTCCTGGGGGTCGATCCCTTCGCGCCCCACGGATACATCGAGGACTTCTTCGTCGTGGCAGACGTGGTGGACCGCTGCGAGACGGTCGCGTCGATCCCGGAGACGCTGTACCGGCACCTGGTCCGGGCCGGGTCCCTCAGCAACTCCAAGGATCCGCAGCTCCATCATCTCGAGGAGGCGAACGCGCACGTGCGCCAGCTGGCGGCAGGGTTCCCCCAGACGCCGGCGCTCAGGCGCGGGTTGGCCCATTTCGAGCTCGAGTTCGATCACATCGCGCGGGCGACCACGGCGCTTCGGCTGTGCTCCGACGCGCGCGCGAGGGAGGTGCTTCGCGGGATCCGCCGCCAGATCCGGAGCCGCGATGTGCTCCTGGTGCTCCCGATCGCACCGGGAACGGCGTCGAGGGCGACCGCCATCAAGCTCGCGGGGCCGTACTTCCTGGAGGTGCGCGCGGCGGCTCGGTCCCTGAAGCGCCTGGTCCGGCGGGGCGGTCGAGGCCTCCGGCACCCGGACGGCGCACCGGCGGCGAGCGGCGCGGCAGCCTAGGCGCGGCTACGCCTCGGGGCCCTGCTGCTCCTGGGTGCCGCGCGGCTGGTCGGCGCCGCGGTGACGGCGCACGCGGATCTCGCCGGTGCGCGCGATCGCCTCGCGGGCGCGCCGGAGCGCGTCCTTGGGCTGTTCTCCGAGCACCGTGATCTCACCGGTCCCGTCCCCGGGGTCGTCGACCTCGTACTCGGAGCGCAGGGCGCGCGCGAACGCGTAGGCGAAGGAGACGATCGGCACCGCGATGACCGCGCCCACCAGGCCGAGCAGCAGGGTTCCCGTCGCGACGGTGAGCAGGATCGCCAGCGGGTGGAGCGAGGCGGCCTTGCCGAACAGCCAGGGGTACAGGATGTTCCCCTCGAGCTGCTGGACCAGGAGCACGATCCCGACCATGATCAGCGCCTTCACCGGGCCGCCGTCGACCAGTGCGACCAGCACCGCGATCGCGCCCGAGATGGTGGCGCCGAACAGGGGGATGAAGGACAGCAGGAACACGAAGATCGCGATGGGCAGCGCGAGGGGGATGCCCAGGATCCACGCGCCGAGACCGATGCCGAGCGCGTCGATGAACGCCACGAACACGCTGGTCTCCGTGTAGCGGCGCAGCGTGAGCCAGGCGGTCATGCCGGCGCGGTCGACCTTCTCGCTGCGACCGCGCGGCAGCAGCCCGACGAACCACAGCCACAGCCGGCGCCCGTCCTTCATGAAGAAGAAGAGGGCGAACAGCGCGACGATCGAGCCCGCGAAGAGGGAGCCGAGCGTGCCGGTCACGGACGCCGCCCCGCTCGCGACTCCCCACGCGTTGTCCTGCAGCGTCGACGTCGCGTTCGCGATGACCTGGTCGATCTGCTCACGTGACATGTGGATGGGGCCGTTGACCAGCCAGTCGAGGAACTGGTCGAAGCCCGCGAGCGCCGCGTCGCGCAGGTCGCCGAAGCCCGCGACGATCGAGCTGCCTGCCGCGACCCCGAGGCCCAGCACCACGACGACGAGCGTCAGGATCGCGAGCAGCGCGCCCCCCGTCCGCGGCACCCCCCACTTCTGGAGCCGGCTCACCATCTGCTCGAGCGGCGCCGCGATCAGCAGCGCGATGCCCAGGGGGAGGACCACCGAGGACAAGGTGGTGAAGCCCTGGAACAGGACGAGCAGAACGATGCCGACGACGATCAGTCGCCAGCCCCACGCCGCGGACACCCGCAGCCAGACCGGCACGTTCTCGGTGACCACGTCGGCTGGAGGGGCGTGAGACGCATCGTCCTTGTCGGGCATACCGTCACACTAGTGCGGCGGCGCGGAACATCGGCGGACCCGGACGCGTTCGTCCTGCGGAAGGGAGCAGCGATGCTTGGACTCGACAAGATGACCCTGGTGACCCCCGACAAGGCCCTGCCCGGGCGGGACGCCGAGATGCAGATCACCGACCGCCACGTGGTGCTCGGGAGCCCGCTCAAGGGCCCGTGGCCCGAGGGCCACGAGGTGCTCTACGTGGCGATGGGCTGCTTCTGGGGCGCCGAGCGCATCTTCTGGCAGATCCCCGGCGTCCACTCGACCGCGGTCGGCTACATGGGCGGGTGGACGGCGAACCCGACCTATCAGGAGACGTGCACATCGCTGACCGGCCACACCGAGACGGTGCAGGTGGTCTACGACCCGGCGCAGGTGTCGCTGGACACCCTGCTCGCGGCGTTCTGGGAGAACCACGACCCGACCACCCCGAACCGGCAGGGCGGCGACATCGGCACCCAGTACCGCAGCGCGATCTTCGCCACCACCGACGCGCAGCTCGAGGCCGCGAAGGCGTCGGCCGCGCGCTACCAGGAGCGGCTGAGCGCCGGCGGCTACGGCCCGATCTCGACGCAGATCGACCGGGTCGCGGACGCGGGCGACGGGCGCTTCTACTACGCCGAGGAGTACCACCAGGGCTACCTCGACAAGAACCCCGGCGGCTACTGCAACCACGGCTTCTGCCAGGTCAGCTTCGCCTGACCCCCGACCCCGCCCCCACCCCCGGACACTCGGCACGGGACAGGTCCAGGGTCGGCGGCGTGTCGGCCCGATCGGACCGGTCTCGACCGGCGTGTCCCCCGGAGATCGGTGCGGACTGTCCGGTGGGCGGGGCGGGACGATGCGGGGAGCGACCCCGGCCCTGACAGCACGACGGCCCCCGACCTCGCGGTCGGGGGCCGTCGGCGCGTCGGATGCTAGTCGCGACCGGAGAACAGCGCGATGAGGCGCAGGAACTCGGTGTAGAGCCAGACGAGCGTGACGATGAGGCCGAAGGCGGCCTTCCACTCGAGCTTCTTCTCGAGGCCGCGCTTCACGCCGTTGTCGATGAAGTCGAAGTCCCCGATGAGCGAGATGCAGGCCAGCAGCACGGCGACCACGCCGATGATGGCGCCGAGCGGGAAGCTGAGACCGCCGATGCTGATCTCCACCGAGCGTGCGCCGAAGGCCCCCATGTCCGGGTTCAGGAACATGATGCCGATGTTCACCACGCTGAACACCAGGTAGGAGATCGCGCCGATCATGAAGATCTTCTGCATCTTGGCCGTGTAGCGCACCTTGCCGGAGCGGTACAGCCAGAGGCACACCATGAACGTGATGCCGGTGGCGAGCAGGGCCTGGACGCCCGCGCCGGGAACCTCGAAGTAGGTCTCGATCCACGCGGTGAGCGCGCCGAGGAAGACGCCCTCGGCCGCGGCGTAGGTGCCCACGAGCCCCACGCCCGGGGTGCGCTTGAAGGCGGCGATGAGTCCGACCACGAGCGCCAGGATGCCGGCGCCGAACGCGAGAAGCATCGCGCCGGGCTGCTCGGCCACGTAGAAGTAGGTGCCGGCGCCGAGGCCGAGGGTGACCAGGCCGAGGCCCACGCCCTTGTTGACCACGCCGCGGTACGACATGCGGTCGTCGGCGTAGCCAGGGGTCGCCGACGGCGCCTCGTACTGGCGCTGGAGGTCCTCGGCCGTGGACTGCTGCGCGAGCAGGGGGTCGGCCTTGAACTCCTTCGAGCTGCTGAACACGGGACTTGCCACGAATGCCTCCTTGGATTGGCGCCCTCAGTCTACCGATCCCCCCTCGGGCCCGGTCCAGACGCCTTGCCTGATCAACGCGGGAACCACCCCCTCTGCTCCAGCGCGGCACGGGCCACGGGTTGAGGCACCGAGTCGCGCCGATTTGGTTCCGCTTGCTTTTGCTTGGTTTTTGTTTCTGTGGTTTCATGTGGATATTGCACCCCCGGAGGACGCAGACGAAGGAGTCGGGATGTACGCGACGGAGCGACAGCAGCGCATCCTCGCCCAGGCGCGCGACGACGGCCGGGTCGAGGTGGCCGCGCTCGCCGAGGACCTCTCCGTCACCCCCGAGACCATCCGCCGCGACCTCACCGCGCTCGAGCAGCGCGGCTCCGTGCGCCGCGTGCACGGAGGCGCCATCCCCGTCGAGCGCCTGGTCGCCGAGCCGACCCTCGCGTCGCGCTCCGCCCACCTGCCCGACGTGAAGCGCCGCATCGCCGCGCGGATCATGGACGAGCTCCCGGCGGGCGGCACCATCCTGCTCGACGCGGGATCGACCACCCACGCGCTGATCGACCTGCTCCCCGACGACGCGACCTTCACGATCCTCACGAACTCGATCCCCGCCGCTGCCGCCCTCGCCGGTCGCCCCGGACTCACGCTGTACGTGCTGGGCGGACGGGTCCGCGGTGTCACGGCGGCCGCCGTGGGCGACTGGGCCTCGGCCGCCCTCAAGGGCGTCGTGGTCGACGTCGCCGTGATCGGCACGAACGGGATCTCCGCCGCCCGAGGCCTCACGACGCCCGACCAGGCCGAGGCCGAGATCAAGCGCGCGATGGTGACCTCCGCCCGCCGGGTCATCGTCGCCACGGACTCCACCAAGGCGGGCGACGACCATCTCCACCGCTTCGCAAGCCTCGCCGAAGTCGATCTGGTGGTGACCGATGCCGACCTCTCCGAGGACGTGCTGGACGAGCTGCGCGAGGCCGGACCTGAGGTGGTGACCGCATGATCGTGACCCTGACCCCGAATCCCAGCGTGGACCGGGCGGTGACGCTGGACGCGCTGGTGCGCGGCGAGGTGCTCCGCGCGAGCGACGTGCGCGTCGACGCGGGAGGCAAGGGCGTCAACGTCGCCCGCGCGATCACCGCACAGGGCGGCGATGCCATCGCGGTGCTCCCTGTCGGCGGCCCGGAGGGGCACCTGCTCGAGGAGCTGCTCGACGCCGCGGACGTGCCGCGCCGCTCCGTCGCGATCACCGGATCCGCGCGCATGAACATCTCCGTGCTCGAGCCCGACGGCACCACGACCAAGCTCAACGAGCCCGGCCCCGAGCTCGCCGAGGCCGAGGTCGAGGCGATGCTGGACGCGACGCTCGAGGCCGCCGCGGGCGCCGCCTGGGTGGTCGGCTGCGGCTCGCTCCCGCCGGGCGCGCCGGTCGATCTCTACGGCCAGCTGGTCGCACGAGTGCACGCCGGCGGCGGGAAGGTGGCGATCGACAGCTCCGGGCCCGCGCTCGCCGCCGCCGTCGCGGCCACCCCCGACCTCATCAAGCCCAACCACGAGGAGCTCGAGGAGCTCGTGGGCCGCGCGCTTCCGACGCTCGGCGACGTCCAGGACGCCGCCCGCGACCTGGTCGCCCAGGGCATCGGCATCGTCTGCGTGAGCCTCGGACGCCACGGCGCCCTGCTGGTCACCGCGGACGAGCTGCTCCACTCCTGGGCCACCATCACCACGCCGCTGTCCACCGTCGGCGCCGGCGACTGCATGCTCGCCGGGATGCTCCACGGGCTCACCCGTGGCCTCGACCACGACGATGCGCTCGCTGAGGGCGTCGCCTGGGGCGCTGCCGCCGTCACCCTTCCCGGCAGCCGCGTCCCTCACCCTGAGGATCTTCACGGGATCCCGGTGGACCTCACCCACTCCCCCGACGCCGGCACGACGCTGGCAGAGAACTGACAGGAGAGGAACTCCCATGTCACTCATCAACGAGCAGCAGGTGATCCTCGGTCTCACGGCCGACGACCGCCACGCCGCGACGCGCGCGCTCGCCGAGACGCTGGTCGCCTCGGGACGGTGCACCGACCTGGACCAGTTCGTCGCGGACGTCCGCAAGCGCGAGGAGACCATGGCGACCGGCCTGCCCGGTGGCATCGCGATCCCCCACGCCCGCTCCGCCGCGATCACCGAGCCCACGCTGGCGTTCGGGCGGCCCGCGGAGGGGATCGACTGGGCCGCGAAGGACGGTCCGGCCACGGTGATCTTCCTGATCGCGGCCCCCGAGGGCGCGTCCGAGGCGCACATGCAGGTGCTGCCCAAGCTCGCCAAGGCGCTCATGAAGAAGGAGTTCAAGGCCGCGCTCGCCGAGGCCACCTCCGAGGACGAGGTCGTCGCGATCGTCGAGGCCGAGGTCGGCGAGGCGCCCGTCGCGACGCCCGCCCCCACCCCGACGCCCGCGCCGGCCGCCGCTGCCGCGGCGACGGAGCCGGCCGAGGCTCCCGCCGCATCGTCCGGCCTCACGCTGGTCGGGGTGACCTCCTGCCCCACCGGCATCGCGCACACCTACATGGCGGCCGAGGCGCTCGAGCGGGCCGCCAAGGAGGCGGGTCACACGATGGTGGTCGAGACGCAGGGCTCGGCGGGCGCGACCCCGCTCAGCGCAGCGCAGATCGCCGAGGCCGACGCCGTGATCTTCGCCCACGACGTCGAGGTGAGGAACGCCGACCGCTTCGCCGGCAAGCCGATCATCGACGTGGGCGTGAAGAAGGCGATCTCCGACGGTCCGCTGCTCATCAGCCAGGCGGTGGACAAGGCCGCCGAGTGGAAGGCCGACCCGTCGAAGGCCGCCGCCGCTCCCGCTGCCACCGGCAGCCTCGCCACCAAGGTGGACGAGAAGGCCGGCATCGGCACCCGCATCCGCCAGTGGCTGATGACCGGTGTGAGCTACATGATCCCGTTCGTCGCCGCGGGCGGAATCCTGATCGCGTTGTCGTTCCTGGTCGCCAACCAGGTGATCGAGGAGAACGCGCAGCAGGAGATCGTCAGCTACTACGTCGGGTTCGTCGACCCTGCCGTGTCCTCGGCCGCCGACTACACGCCGGACCCGTACAACCTCGCCGCGAGCTTCGACGCCACGTCGATGGTCTACTGGGCGGCGCTCATGTTCGTCATCGGCGGCGCGGCGTTCGGCTTCCTGGTGCCCATCCTCTCCGGGTTCATCGCGTTCGCGATCGCGGACCGTCCCGGACTGGTGCCCGGCATCGTCGGCGGCTTCATCGCGAACACGATGGGCGCCGGATTCCTCGGCGGCATCGTCACCGGTGTGCTCGGCGGCTTCGCCGCGAAGTGGATCTCGTCGTGGAAGGTCCACAAGGGCGTCCGCGGAGTCATGCCCGTCGTGGTGACCCCGCTCCTCTCTCTCCTGATCACCGCCGGGCTCTTCATCACCCTGCTCGGCAAGCCGATCGTCGCCGCGGCGACCGGTCTCACCGAGTGGCTCAACGGCATCCCCCCGGAGCAGGCCCTGATCCTCGGCGCCATCCTCGGCGCGATGATGGGCTTCGACCTCGGCGGCCCGGTCAACAAGGTCGCGTACTTCTTCGCGACCGCAGGCCTCGCCAGCGCCGGCGCGGTGTCCGGCTCGACGGAGCTGAAGGTCATGGCGGCGGTCATGGCGGCCGGCATGGTCGCCCCGCTCGCGATGGCGCTCGCCACCGTGGTGCGCCCCAAGCTCTTCTCGGAGCCGGAGCGGGAGAACGGCAAGGCCGCGTGGCTGCTGGGAGCCTCGTTCATCTCGGAGGGAGCGATCCCGTTCGCCGCCGCCGACCCGTGGCGCGTGATCCTGTCCTCGGTGATCGGCTCGTCGGTGACCGGAGCGCTCGCGCTCGCGTGGGGCACCGAGTCGCCCGCCCCGCACGGCGGCGTCTGGGTCGCCGCGCTCATCACCCACTGGTGGCTCTGGATCGCCGCGATCGTCATCGGCGTGGTCGTCATGACGTCGATCGTGCTGATCCTCAAGTCCCGCGACCCCAAGCTCGCGACCGTCGACGCGGCCGCGACCGTCTGACAACCCCCAAGAAAGAAGGAGATCCCTCATGGCACAGCGCACCGTTGCGATCGGCTCGTCCGTCGGCCTCCACGCCCGTCCCGCCGCCCTCTTCGTCGAGGCCGCGCAGGAGACCGGTCTGGACGTCGAGATCGGCCGACCCGGCCAGGACGCCGTCGACGCCACCAGCATCCTCGGCGTGATGGCGCTCGGCGCCAAGCACGGCGAGGAGGTCGTGCTCACCGCCGACGGCGACGGCGCGGACGCCGCGCTCGACTCGCTCGTCGCGCTCCTCGAGCGCGACCTGGACGCGGAGGGCTGACATGTCCGGCGAGACGTTCACCGGCGTGGGAGTGAGCCCGGGGACGGCTGCGGGTCCGGTGGTGCAGGTCGCGCCTCCGGTCCGGCCGCCGGCGGACGAACCCACCCCGGTCGACGCCGCCGCGGCCACCGACCTGGTGCTCGAGGCCTTCGCCTCGGTCGCGAAGGACCTCGACGCCCGGGCCGAGGCCGCCGACGAGCACGCCGCCCCCATCCTCAAGGCGACCGCCCTGATCGCCCGCGACAAGGGCCTCGCGAAGGCCGCGGGCCGCCAGGTGGGCAAGGGCAAGGGTCCGGCGACCGCCATCGCCGCGGCCGTCGACGAGTACGCCGCGCAGTTCGAGGCGCTCGGCGGCTACTTCGCGGAGCGGGTCACCGACCTCCGCGACGTGGGCCACCGCGCCGTCGCGGCCGTGCTCGGCGTCCCCGCTCCCGGGGTGCCGTCCCTCACCGGCCCGTCCGTGATCGTCGCGGAGGACCTCGCTCCCGCGGAGACCGCGGCGCTCGACCGCGCCAAGGTGGTGGCCATCATCACCGCGGCCGGCGGCCGCACCTCGCACACCGCGATCCTGGCAGCCCAGATGGGCATCCCGGCCGTGGTCCAGCTGCACGGCGCCACGTCGATCGCCGAGGGCACCACGGTCGCCGTCGACGGCGACTCCGGCGAGGTCACCCTCGAGCCCGACATGGAGCTCATCGAGGCGCAGCGGGCGCGCCGCGAGGCGCTCGCCGCCGCGCTCGCGGAGGTGACCGGCAACGGCCTCACCAGGGACGGGCACCCGGTCAACCTGCTCGCCAACATCGGCGGGGTGGACGATGCGGTGGCCGCCGGCGCCACGGACGTCGAGGGCGTCGGGCTGTTCCGCACCGAGTTCGTGTACCTGTCCGCGCAGACCATGCCGACCGTCGAGGAGCAGGCCGAGGTCTACCGCAAGGTGTTCGAGCAGTTCCCGGGCCGGCGCGTGGTGGTCCGCACCCTCGACGCTGGCGCCGACAAGCCGCTGGCGTTCGCGAACCTGGGCGACGAGGAGAACCCGGCGCTCGGTCGTCGCGGCCTGCGCCTGTGCGAGGCGAAGCCGGAGCTGCTCGACTCGCAGCTCGAGGCGCTCGCCGTCGCCGCCAAGGAGACCGGCGCCGACGTCCGCGTGATGGCGCCGATGGTCGCCACGGCCGACGAGGCCGCGTGGTTCGCCGAGCGGGTCTACGCCCACGGCCTGCCGAAGGCGGGCGTGATGGTCGAGGTCCCGGCCGTCGCGCTGCGATCGAAGCACGTGCTCGCGGAGGTCGACTTCGCGTCGATCGGCACGAACGACCTGGCGCAGTACACGATGGCGGCCGACCGCATGGAGGGCGAGCTCTCGCATCTGCTCGACCCGTGGCAGCCGGCCGTGCTCGACGTGGTGGCCGCCGCCTGCGACGGCGCGGACCACAACGGCAAGCCGATCGGCGTGTGCGGCGAGTCCGCGGGCGACCCGTACCTGGCGCTGGTGCTCGCCGGGCTGGGCGTGCGCAGCCTCTCGATGGCGCCGTCGAAGGTGCCGGCGGTGCGGCTCGCGCTGTCCAAGCACACCATCCAGCAGTGCCGCCAGCTCGCGCACCTGGCGCTCGAGGCGCGAGGCGCCCACGAGGCTCGCGAGGCCGTCCGGGCCGCGGCGAACGAGGAGCTCACCGCCATCCTGTGAGCCTCTGACCTTCGCCCGACCCCCCACCTCGGGGTTCTCTCTCCCTCCCCGAGCCGACGGCCGGGGCACCCGCTGACGAGCGGGCGCCCCGGCCGTCCTGTCGTCCCCCGTAGACTTGCCTCCTTCCCCAGCGACGAGCCCAAGGAGACGTGTGTCCGCGACCGCCCCGCTGCTCGACGGCATCTCGATCGAGATCACGGCCCGCGACGCGGCGACCCTGCCGACCGCGGCATCGTCCCTCCCGGCGGGCACCCGGGTGCACGTGACGCACCTCGGCACCGAGGAGCCCGCCGCGCGCGTCGAGGCCGCCGGCGCCGCGCGCTCGCTCGGACTGGTGCCGGTCCCCCACGTCGCGGCCCGTCGCGTGCCCAGCGAGGCCGCGCTGCGGCAGCACCTCGCGGCGCTGACCATGAGGGACGCGCACCGCCGCATGTTCATCATCGGAGGCGACCCGGCCACGCCCGCCGGCCCGTACGCCGATGCCGAGGCGCTGATCCGTGGGGACGTGCTCGCCGACCATCACGTCGAGGAGGTCGGGTTCGCCGCGTACCCCGAGGGCCACCCTGCGATCGCGTCGGACGTGCTGTGGGCCTCGCTGCTGCGCAAGCAGGACGCCGTGCGCGAGGCCGGCATGGCGGGGCTGGTCGCCACGCAGATGTCCTTCGACGCCGACGCGGTGCTGGCGTGGATCGCCGAGGCACGGGCGCGCGGACTCGAGCTCCCGATCCGGGTCGGCGTGCCCGGGCCCGCGAGCGTCGCACGCCTGGTGGGATTCGCACGCCGCTGCGGGGTCTCCGCCACCGCATCCATCGCGAAGAAGTACGGGTTCTCGCTGACGTCGCTCATCGGCTCGGCGGGGCCGGAGCGGCTCGTGGGCGACCTGGTCCACGGGCTGTCGCCCGCGGTGCACGGGGACGTGTCGCTGCACCTGTACACCTTCGGGAACCTGGAGGCGTCGGTGGACTGGATCGCGCGGGCGGAGGCGCTCCCGGCCTGAGCGGCCCGCGGCGCTCAGTCCAGCGGGCGGCGGAGCACGTCGCTGTCGAGCGCGGTGCCGTTCAGCTCCGCGTACAGGTGGCCGTCGGTGACCGAGACCGTGAGAGCGTTGCGACGCCCGACCAGCGCCGCGGCCGCGTCGATGAAGCCTGGGTCGAAGCTGACGAGCTCGATCCGCTCCCGCTCGTGGATCCGCTTGCCGTCCCAGCGGGCCAGCACCTTGGCGGGGTCGTGCTGGGTGTACACGACGGTCCGCTCCGCCAGGCGCGACCCGCGGTGCAGGCGCTCCGCCTCGGGCTGGCCCACCTCGATCCACGCGGTGATCAGCCCGGTCAGGTCGCGCACCAGCACCGCCGGCTCCTCGGTGGTGGAGATGCCCTCGGAGAACGCGATCCCCTCCGCGTGCTCGAGGCAGTGCGCCAGCACGCGGGTCATCATGAACGCGCCGGTCTCCGAGGGATGGCGCGCGACACGCAGCGACAGGTCCTCGTAGACGCCGCGGTCGACGTCCGCGAGCGTGATCTCGAAGGTGTGGACGGTCGCGCCAGCTGCCATGGCGCACCAGCCTAGGGGCTGGCCGGCAATCGCCGCCCCGCGCCGCCGCCTCGGTCCCGCGGCCGTGGCGCCACGGCCCCATCCCCCGAAATGGAGGTTCGGCGCACGAAACCCTCGGGTTGCGGTCACCGAGCGTCCATTTCGAGAACGGGGCGGCGGGGACCGGGCCGGGGCGGCGGGGACGGGGCCGGGGCGGCGGGCACGAGGGTGGAGCGGCGCGGCGGGCGTCTCGGCGGTGCCCCCGGCGGGGTTCGAACCCGCACTGGACCGGGTTTAAGCCGGCTGCCTCTGCCAGTTGGGCTACGGGGGCGGGACGATGCGCGGGTCGGGCCCGGCGCGAGCGCGCGGGCTCAGGCCCGCGAGGCTAACAGCGGCTCGGCCACCGCGAGCGCGAGCCCGTCCAGGATGTCGTGCTCCGACGTCACCACGTGCGGCAGCTCGCCCCCTGCCGCCACCACCGCGTCGCGCACGCGCGTCATCACCGTGCGCCACACGAGCGCGCCCGCACCGATGACGTCGACGCGGCCGGGGTGCATGAACCCGAGCGCGGCCCGCTCGTGGCGCGAGGCGACCAGCAGCTCGTCGCAGGCGCGGATGGCGTCCTCGATGGGCAGCACCGCACCGTCGAGCGTCTCGGAGTCGTACTCGGGCAGCCCGAGCGCGTGCGCGGTGACCGTGGTGACCGTGCCGGCGAGGCCGACCAGCGTGCGGGTGCGTTCCACCGGGACACCCTCGAAGGCCGCGTCGAGGGCGGCGTGGATGTCTCGCTCGGCCGCCTCCACCTGAGACGTCGAGGGCGGGTCGCCCGCGAGGTGCCGCTCGGTCATCCGCACGCAGCCGACGTCCATGGAGTGGGCCGCCTCGGGCGCGTCGACGCCCAGCACCACCTCGGTCGACCCGCCGCCGAGGTCGATCACCAGGAACGGCGCGTCGTGAGCCGGGTCCAGCACGGCGGTCGCGCCGCGGAAGCTCAGCGCGGCCTCCTCCTCGCCGGAGATCACCTCGGGCGTGACGCCCAACCGACCACGGACACCGTCGAGGAACTGCTCGCGGTTGCCGGCGTCGCGGGTCGCGGAGGTCGCGACGAACCGGATCGACTCCACCCCGTGCTCCCGGCACAGCGCCGCGTACCCGTCGACCGCCGCGAAGGTCCGCGTGAGCGCGGCCGCCGAGAACTCGCCGGTGCGGTCGACCCCCTCGCCCAGACGCACCACCACCATCTCGCGCACCACGTCGGTCAGCTCGAGCGAGCCGTCCGCCCGCGCGGCCACATCGGCGATCAGCAGCCGGATCGAGTTGGTGCCGCAGTCGACGGCGGCGACGCGTGCCACGTCCTCAGACCTCGACCGCGCAGGTGCAGCGGTCCGGCGTCCACGCGTGGGCGATCAGGGCGAGCGCCTCGTCGCCCAGCGGGTTGACCCCGGGACCCGCCGCGAGCGCGTGCCCGACGAGCACGTGCAGGCACTTCACGCGGTCGGGCATGCCGCCGGCCGAGATCCCGTGGATCTCCTCGACGTCCCCGAGCGCGTAGCGCTCCTCGAGGTAGCGCTCGTGCGCGGCCCGGTAGGCCGCGGCCAGCTCGGGCTCCTCTCCCAGCCGCGCCTGCATCGTCTTCATGACGCCGTCGGCCTCGAGCGTCGACACCGCGCTCACGGCATCGGGATGGGTCAGGTAGTACTGCGTCGGGAACGGGGTCCCGTCCGGCAGCCGCGGGGCGGTGTGGACCACCGTCGGGTTGCCGCAGACGCAGCGGGCCGCGATCGCGACCACGCCGCGGGGCACCCGCCCCAGCTGGGCCTCGAGGACGGCCAGGTCACGGTCGGTCGCGGGGGTGTCGGTCACCCGGGAGAGTCTAGTCGGCGTCGCTCGTGGCCGGGGCGGGCTCCTCCTCCGCCGCCGCCTCGCCCGCGATCGAGCCCCACACGCGGGTGTACCAGACGCCGTCCTCGGTGCCGGTCGACTCCTCCTCCGCGGCGGGCGATCCCTCCGCGGCGCCCGCCACGGTCTCGGGGTCGATCACGCGGTACGGGGTCTCCCCCGGGAAGACGAACGCGAGACGCTCGCGGGCCTGCGCGACCACGTACGCCGGGTCGTCCCAGCGCGCCGCCTCCGCGCGCAGATCCTCGACCTCGACCTGGGCCGCCTGGGCCTCCGCGGCGAGGTCGGCGAGCTCCTCCTGCTGGCGGAAGTACGAGCGCAGCGACGGCAGCACCACGGCGGCGGCGAGCACCAGCACCCCCGCGAGCACGGCGATCCGCCACGACGCCGCGGTGAGCCAGGAGCCCCGTGCACGCGCCGGCTCGATGCGGTTGCGCGTCTCGGGCCCGCGCGCATGCGTGGTGGGCCCGCCGGGGCGCGACGAGGCGCGGCCCTTCGGGATCCTCACCCCACCGGTCGCCGGCCCGTTGCGCTTGGGCGGCCGTGCGCCCGCCCGCACGCGGGGCTCCGCTGCGGGCGCCGCGGCGGCCGGGGTGCGGGCGAAGCGCGCGCGCAGGTTCGCCAGCGCACCGGCGGGCGCGGACGGCTCGTGGTGGCGGGCGGGCGGGGGCGTCGGCGAGGACGATGCGCGGGGAGACGCGGGCCGCGCCGGGCTCGGCGCGGGACGGCCCTGGTGTGCGGCGGCGGACGGGGCCTTGGCCGGGCCGCGCGCGGCGCTCGTCGCCGGGCGCTCGGCCTTCGCCGTGCCGCGCGCGGGCCGCTGCGCAGCCTTCTGGGCGCGGGCCTGCGCCTGGGAGCGCTGATCCGCCTGCACCCGTGCCCGGCGCTCGGCCGCGCTCGAGGTGGGGCGGGACGTGCCGGTGGGCGTCGTCTTCCGGCCACGGCCGGGCGCCGGCGGGACCATGGGGACCTGGACGGTGCGGGCATCGGGACCCTCGACCGCATGCCAGCCGCGCGCCGCGGCGTCGGGGACGCGCGGCTCGTCGGGACCGGAGGCGGAGCGCACGGGGACATTGTCGCCGCCACCGGCCGGGTCGGACCGCTGCCGCGGCAGCGAGTCGCTGGATTGCCCGGGCCCACCCCACGGACGCTGCGCACGGAACTCGGACCGACACGCCGAGTCTCGCGCCGCATCGTCCCGCGACACGCCGGGCAACCGGGACGTGCTCCGTGCGCGCTGTCCAGGCATGGGCGCGCCGGGGGGCGAGGCGGAGCCGGCCCCGGAACGCGGAACGGGCGCGCCTCCCGTGAGGGAGACGCGCCCGTCCGTCAGGCTGTCAGGCCGCCTTACGCGCCGTAGCGGCGCGGGAACGCCGACTTGCCGGCGTACTTGGCGGCGTCGTCCAGCTCCTCCTCGATGCGGAGCAGCTGGTTGTACTTGTTGATGCGCTCGCCACGGGCGGGGGCACCGGTCTTGATCTGGCCGGCGTTGTACGCGACGGACAGGTCGGCGATGGTGACGTCCTCGGTCTCGCCCGAGCGGTGCGACACCATGGCGGCGAAGCCCGCGCGCTGCGCCATCTCCACGGCGTCCGAGGTCTCGGACAGCGTGCCGATCTGGTTGAGCTTCACCAGGAGGGCGTTCGCGGCCTTCATGTCGATGCCCTTCTTGAGGCGCACCGGGTTGGTCACGAACAGGTCGTCGCCGACGATCTGGGTCTTGTCGCCCACCTTGGCCACGAGGCCGGCCCAGGAGTCCCACTCGTCCTCGGACAGCGGGTCCTCGATGGAGACCAGCGGGTAGTCGTTCACGAGGCCCTCGTAGAACGCGATCATCTCGTCGGGGGTCTTCTGACCGCCCTCCCACTGGTACGCGCCGTCCTTGAAGAACTCGGTCGCGGCCACGTCGAGCGCGAGCGCCACGTCGTCACCGGGGGTGAAGCCGGCCTTCTCGATCGCGACCAGGATCAGGTCCAGGGCGTCGCGGTTCGAGGGCAGGTTCGGGGCGAAGCCGCCCTCGTCGCCCAGGCCGGTCGCCAGGCCGCGCTCCTTGAGCACGGACTTCAGCGAGTGGTAGACCTCGGCGCCGGTGCGCAGGGCCTCACGGAACGTCGGGGCGCCGACGGGAGCGATCATGAACTCCTGGATGTCGACGTTGGAGTCCGCGTGCGAGCCACCGTTGAGGATGTTCATCATCGGGACGGGCAGCACGTGCGCGTTCGGTCCGCCCACGTAGCGGAACAGCGCGATGTCGGCCGACTCGGCGGCCGCCTTCGCCACCGCGAGGGACACGCCCAGGATCGCGTTCGCGCCGAGCTTGCCCTTGTTGTCGGTGCCGTCGATCTCGAGCATGCGCTGGTCGATCAGGCGCTGGTCGCCCGCGTCCATGCCGATGATCTCGGGGGCGATGTCGTCCATGACCGCGTCCACGGCCTGCTCGACACCCTTGCCCAGGTAGCGACCCTTGTCGCCGTCGCGGCGCTCGACCGCCTCGAACGCGCCGGTCGACGCGCCCGACGGGACGGCTGCACGCGCGAACGTGCCGTCCTCGAGTGCGACCTCGACCTCCACGGTGGGGTTGCCGCGCGAGTCGAGGATCTCGCGGGCGCCGACGGCCTCAATGCTGGCCATGATGCTCCTTCGCTTGGATGGATGTACCTCTAGGGAGTCTAGTCAGCGCACAGCGCACGCGCTGAGCGCCGTAGGTCCTAGTCCGATGAACGTCCGGTGTCCGCCGGACGCTGCTGCTCCGCGTCGCGGGCGGCCCCCTCGAACTCGCGGGTGGCGGCGCGCAGGGCGGCCTCGGCGTCGACGCCGGCGGCCTGCGCGCGCACGGCGAGGGCGAGCAGCTCGGCGCCGATCCGGGCCGCCGCATCGTCCCCGTCGGACGATGCGGGGGCGCCGGGGAGGACCACACCGGCGCGGTCGGCGCGGCTCGCGATCTTCTGCGCGCGGGCCAGGGCCGGCTGGTCCAGCGGGACGCCGTCGAACACCGACTCGCGCCGCTTGGTCTCCTTCTTGATCCGCTCCCAGCGGGAGTAGACCTCGTCGGCCGTGCCCGCCTCCGCGTCGGCGAAGACGTGGGGGTGGCGCTCGATCAGCTTGTCCGCGACGCCGTTCGCCACCTCGTCGAGGGTGAACGGGTCCTCGGGGTGCTCCTGCGCGACGCGGGCGTGGAACACCACCTGGAGCAGGACGTCGCCGAGCTCCTCGCGCAGGTCCTCGCGGGTGCCGTTCTCGATCGCGTCGACCAGTTCGTAGGTCTCCTCGAGCGCGAAGCGCACCAGGGTCTCGTGGGTCTGCTCCGCATCCCACGGGCAGCCGCCAGGGGACCGCAGCCGGTCCATCACCTGGACCAGGCGGATGAGGCCGTCAGTCACGCGCCGCCCAGGACACGTCGGGCGCCGAGAACCCGGAGACGTCGGTGTACATGATGAACGTGTAGGTGCCGAGGCCCAGGTTCGACGCCTGCGTCTGCGCGTCGGCCATCGAGGCCGACAGCGCCTCCGCCGAGAAGTCGCCCAGGCGCGGGGAGAACAGCCCGGAGTCCTCGACGTCGGCGGCGATCTCGGCGAGCTGCGCCTGCGTGTCCTCGTCGGTGAGCGACAGGACGTACACCGCGAGGATCTCGCGCACCTGCTCGACCACCTCGTCGCTGATCTCCGCGTCGGTGACGCCCACGTACTCGAACCACGCGGAGGCGACATTCGCCGCGACCCCCGTGGTGATCGGGCTGTCCGTGTCCTCCGTCGCGGCGACCGCGGCGGGACCGATCAGCGCGTACGTCGCGACCTGGTCGCGCGTCGGGGCGACGAGCCCGTCGCTGTCCTCCGCCCAGGCCGCGGCCAGCTGGTCGAGCCCGGCGGTGGTGAGCGTGGTGCCGTCGTACTCGGCGGCGACGCCGGGGGCGGCGCCCTGGCCGGGCACGGCGCAGCCGGCGAGCAGAAGGGACGATGCGGCGATCACGGCGAGGCGGCGACGGAACGACATGCGGCTCATCCTAGTTGCCGCCCGCGGGCGCGCGGACGCCCATGGCCGCGAGCACCTCGCGGACCCAGTCGAGCACGGGCAGACCCTCGACCGGCTTCCCGCCCACGCGCGCCGTCATGGGCGCGGGGACCAGCACCTGGCGCACCGCGGGCTTGATCAGCGTGCCCGGGTACAGGCGGGTGACGCGCATCGCCGCGGAGTCGGGCAGCTCGACAGGGCTGAAGCGGATCAGGCGGCCCTGGGACACCACGTCGTGGATGCCGGCGGCGCGCAGCTCGATGCGGACGCGGGCGACGGCGATCAGGTTCGCCACCGGCTCGGGGAGCGGGCCGTAGCGGTCGCCGAGCTCCTCGACCACGGCGTCCAGCGCATCGCCGCTCTCCGCGTCCGCGATCTTGCGGTACGCCTCGAGGCGCAGCCGCTCGTGGTCGATGTAGGCCACCGGGATGTGCGCGTCGATGGGCAGGTCGACGGTCATGGGGGCGCGCTCCTCCTGCTCCTCGCCGCGGAAGCCGGCGACGGCCTCGCCGACCATGCGGATGTAGAGGTCGAAGCCGACGCCCTCGATGTGGCCGGACTGCTCGGCGCCCAGCAGGTTGCCTGCCCCGCGGATCTCCAGGTCCTTCATGGCGACGGCCATGCCGGAGCCCAGGTCCGTGTTGGCGGCGATGGTCTGGAGCCGGTCGTGCGCCGTCTCCGTGAGGGTGCGGTCCGGCGGGTAGAGGAAGTACGCGTAGGCGCGCTCGCGGCCGCGGCCGACGCGCCCGCGGAGCTGGTGGAGCTGGGACAGGCCGAAGGTGTCCGCGCGCTCGACGATCAAGGTGTTGGCGTTGGAGATGTCCAGGCCCGTCTCCACGATCGTGGTGCACACCAGCACGTCGTACTTCTTGTCGTAGTAGTCGACGATCACCTGCTCGAGCTGCTTCTCGCTCATCTGCCCGTGGGCGACCGCGATGCGCGCCTCAGGCACCAGCTCGCCCAGCTTGAGCGCCGCGCGCGTGATGGTCTTGACGGAGTTGTGGATGTAGAACACCTGGCCGTCACGCAGCAGCTCGCGGCGGATCGCGGCGATGACCTGGGCGTCCTCGTGCGGGCCCACGTAGGTGAGGATCGGGTGGCGCTCCTCGGGAGGGGTCGCGAGCGTGGACATCTCCCGGATGCCCGTGACGGCCATCTCGAGCGTGCGGGGGATCGGCGTCGCGGACATCGCGAGCACGTCGACGTTCGTCCGCAGGGCCTTGAGCGTCTCCTTGTGCTCGACGCCGAACCGCTGCTCCTCGTCGATCACGATCAGGCCCAGGTCCTTGAAACGCACCGACCCCGTGATGAGGCGGTGCGTGCCGACCACCAGGTCGACGCTGCCGTCGGCCAGGCCCTCGATGACCTCCTTCGCCTCCTTGTCCGTCTGGAAGCGCGACAGGGCGGCGACCTTGACGGGGAACTGACCGAAGCGCTCGGCGAAGGTGTCGACGTGCTGCTTCACCAGCAGCGTGGTCGGGCACAGCACCGCGACCTGGGTGCCCTCCTGGATGGCCTTGAACGCGGCGCGCACGGCGATCTCGGTCTTGCCGAAGCCGACGTCGCCGCAGACCAGGCGGTCCATGGGGACGGCCTTCTCCATGTCGGACTTCACCTCGTCGACGGTGGTGAGCTGGTCGGGGGTCTCGACGAAGGCGAAGGACTCCTCGAGCTCCCGCTGCCAGGGGGTGTCCGGGCCGAACTCGCGTCCCTGCGTCGCCATGCGCGCGCTGTAGAGACGGATCAGCTCGGAGGCGATCTCCTTCACCGCCTTGCGGGCCCTGCCCTTGGTCTTCGACCAGTCGGCGCCGCCCATCTTGTTCACGCTCGGGGCCTCGCCGCCGACGTACTTGGTGATGAGGTCGAGCTGGTCGGTGGGCACCGACAGCCGGTCGCCCGGCCCGCCGCGCTTCGAGGGCGCGTACTCGATGACCAGGTACTCGCGCTCGATGCCCCGTACCGTGCGCTTGGTGAGCTCGACGAACCGCCCCACGCCGTGGGTCTCGTGCACCACGAAGTCTCCCGGGCGCAGCTGCAGCGGGTCGACCGCGGTGCGGCGGCGGCTCGGGACCTTCACCTTGGGCCCCGCGGCGGACGCGGCGCGGCCCGTCAGCTCGCTCTCGTGGAGCACCAGCAGCCTCGCGTCCGCGACCTGGTAGCCGCGCGCATCGACGGAGGCGAGGACGGCGACCACGCCGGCGTCCGAGTCGTCGCCTCGCGCGGCGACGCGCGCCGGGATGTCCCGCTCCGCGCACTGCTCGACGATGCGGTGGGCGCTGCCGACGGACGCGGCGGCGATGGTGACGCGCCAACCGTCGGCGAGGCGCGCCTTGATGAGGTCGAGCACGGCGGCGAGGCGTCCCCGGAAGTCCTCGATCTCCCCGATCGGCGTCGCGACGGCGGCGGCGGAGCCGAACGGCCCGATCGCGGTCCAGCCGAGGCCGTGCTCCGCGGCGGAGACCTCGACGTCCTCGAGCGCGAGGAAGCCGCCCTGCTCCCCCTGGGCCTCGAGCGGCGAGTCCGCGCCGGCCGCCGCGGACACCCACGCGGCCTGCAGGAACTCGGCGGCGGTGCGCTGGAGGTCCTCGGCTCGCCTCGCGAGGCGCTCGGGCTCGAGGGCGACGATGCGGGTGCCCGGCGGCAGGACGTCCGTCACCGGGGTGAGGCGCGTGAGCAGCACGGGGATCAACGACTCCATGCCCTCGACCGCGTGGCCGTCGGCGATGCGGGTGAGCATGTCGGCGGCGGTCGGGATCTGAGAGGCGAGGGCGGTGGCCCGGGTGCGCACCTCGTCGGTCAGCAGCAGCTCGCGGCACGGCGGCGCCCACAGCCGGCCGACCGACTCCAGCGACCGCTGGTCCGCGACCGAGAAGAAGCGCAGGGACTCGACCTCGTCGCCGAAGAACTCGACGCGGATCGGGTGAGGGTCCGTCGGCGGGAACACGTCGACGATCCCGCCGCGGACCGCGAACTCGCCGCGCCGCTCGACCATGTCGACGCGGGTGTAGGCGGCGGCCGCGAGCGCCTCGGTGAGGTCGGTGAGGTCGCGCTCGTCGCCGACTCGCAGGAGCACCGGCTCGAGGTCGGCGAGCCCGGGCACCAGCGGCTGCAGGAGGGCGCGGAGCGGGGCGACCACCACGCGCGGGGCGGGGAGGCCGGACTCGGCCGCGGCCCGCTCGGGGTGGACCAGCCGGCGGAGGGTCGCGAGGCGGCGGGCGACGGTGTCGGAGCGGGGGCTGAGGCGCTCGTGCGGGAGCGTCTCCCAGCTGGGGAACGTGGTGACGGTCGCCGGATCCAGATAGGCCGTGAGCGCGCGGGCGAGCTGGTCGGCGTCCCCGCCGGTGGCGGCGACGGCGACGATGGGCGCGTCGGCGGTGAGCGCGGCGCGGGCGATGAGCGGCGCGGCGGCGGCCCCGGGCGCCTGGACGTAGGTCGCGTCGCCGAGGCGCGCATCGGCCCACTCCCCGAGCAGCGGGGCGAGGGGTGCGGCGGGCGCGGGTGTGGTCACGGGGCTCCTCCAGGGCATGCCGAACGACCGGGATTCTCCGGCGGGACCATCCTAGGCGGCGCCTCCGACGGCGGCCTCGGGTGCCGCGGCGGTGGTCGAGCGGACCACGAGCGTGGTGGCGAGCTGGAGCCGTCTGGCCGGTGGCCTCCTGCCCTCCGCGAGGTCCAGCAGCGTGGTCGCCGCGAGCATGCCCATCTCGCGGATGGGCTGGTGCACCGAGGTGAGGGGCGGCACCGCCCATTCCGCGAGGTACGTGTCGTCGAATCCGACCACCGAGAGCTCGGCCGGCACGGGGATCCCGAGCCGGCGGGCGGCCTCGAGCACCCGGAGCGCGATCACATCGTTGGCGCACATCACCGCGGTGGGCCGGGGCTCCGCGCTCAGCAGCACGAGCGCCGCCTCCGTCGCCCGGTCGACCGTGGACGCGTCGAGCACCACCGTCGGCTCGGGCAGGCCGTGCACGTCGAGCGCGCTGCGGCAGCCCGCGAGCCGCTCCAGTGTCGCGTCGTCGCCGCGCGTCCCACCGAGGAACGCGACGCGCCGGTGCCCCGACGCGACCAGGTGCTCGACGGCCTCGAGCGCACCCGCGTAGTTGGTGGATCCGATCGACACCGTCCTGCGACCGGGCCGGTGCGGCGGGTCGACGAGCACCACCGGCAGTCCGATGTCCTCGCACAGCGCCACGGCGGCGTCGCTCACCTCCGTGGCGACGGCGAGGGCTCCGACCGTGCCCCGCGCGAGGCACCGCCGCACCCACTCCTCGGTCCACGGGACGGGGCGGCCGTCGGGGACCGCCTGCATGATGTCGACCGAGAGCTCCGCGCCGCGCTCGTAGGCCGCCGTGCGGACGGACTCGAGCACCTGGGCCGAGTACGCGTTCGTGATGCCGTCGAAGACGACCGCGAGCGAGGCCCCCTCCGCGAACAGGCGCTTCGCGGTCGTGGGCACGTAGCCCACCGCCCGCATCGACGCGGCGACGCGCTCACGGGTGCCGGCCGCCACGTCCGTCCTGCTGTTGAGCACCTTCGACACCGTGGTGACCGAGACCCCCGCGTGCCTGGCGACCGCCGCCAGGGTGGGCCGTGCTCGACGCATCGTCCCTCCCTCGTTGGCACCCGGTGATCGAAAATCTTCCGGCGCCGCTCCGCTTGCCTCCACCTTAGACATCCGGCCACCCTGGCAGAAGTCTTCATTTGATCGAAACTTTCCCCCAACGCGCGAGCGCACGGCCGAGCCCCGCGGCCATCACCCTCAGGAGCACCCCGATGAGCGCCACCCCGATCACCACCGCCGACAGGACCGCGTCCTGGACCATCACCACGCAGTCCGACGTCTGGTCGACGCAGGCGCCCGCCGCGCTCGACGCGCTCGAGGTGCGCGCGATGGAGGACTTCCCCTCCGTCATGATCCGCAGCTCGGAGCAGCGGCAGCGCGTCGACGGCTTCGGCGCCTGCTTCAACGAGCTCGGCTGGCGCGCGCTCCAGCGCCTGCCCGAGCCCGACCGCGAGGCCGTGCTCGACGCGATCTTCCTCCCGGGCGCCGGCCTCAACCTCACGCTGTGCCGGATGCCGCTGGGCGCCAACGACTTCTCGCTCGACTGGTACTCGTACGACGAGGTCGCCGGCGACCACGCGCTCGAGCACTTCAGCGTCGAGCACGACGAGGCGACCCTGATCCCCTTCATCCATGCGGCGAAGGAGCGGCAGCCCGACCTGCGCGTGTGGGCATCGCCGTGGAGCCCCCCGACGTGGCTCAAGGCCAACGGCCACTACGCGGCCGCGGAGCCGTTCCCCGCGTCGGGTGTCGAGAACGGCATCCGTCCCGACCAGGTCGGGCGGGAGGGCACCGACATGGCGCTCCTCGACGAGGCGCACCTGGACACGTACGCCCGCTACTTCGGCCGCTTCATCGAGGAGTACCGCGCCCGCGGCATCGACGTGTTCATGGTGATGCCGCAGAACGAGTACAACTCCCCTCAGGTGTTCCCCTCCTGCACCTGGACGCCCGAGGGCCTCGCCGCGTTCCTGCGGGTGCTGGGGCCGCGGATGGCCGCGCTCGGGGTGGAGGTCTTCCTCGGCACCACCGAGCGTCCCGACGCCCGCCTGGTGCTCGACACCCTCGCCGACCCCGAGGTCGCCCGCTGGGTGTCGGGCGCGGGCTTCCAGTGGGCCGGCAAGCGGGCGATCGCCGACGTCCGCACCGCGCGCCCCGACCTCGCGCTCTACCAGACGGAGCAGGAGTGCGGGGACGGCCGCAACGACTGGCGCTTCGCCCGCCACGCCTGGTCCCTGATGCGCCACTTCCTCACGAACGGCACGTCCGGCTACTGCTACTGGAACATCGCCCTCGACGAGGGCGGGGTGAGCCGCTGGGGCTGGGCCCAGAACTCGCTCGTCGTGGTCGACCCCGGGACCGGCGGCCACCGCTTCACCTACGAGTACGCGGTCTTGCGCCACGTCAGCGGCTTCGTCCAGCCCGGCGCCGTCCGTCTCGAGGCCTTCAGCTGGTCCGGGTACGAGAACCAGCTCGCGTTCCGCAACCCCGACGGCACCACCGTGATCGTGGTGCAGAACGACATGGCGGACCCGATGCCGTACGTGGTCTCCGTCGACCAGGAGGTCATGCGGGTGGTGCTGCCGGCCGACTCGCTCAGCACGTTCGTGCTGCCCGCCCCGGACGCCGCGGCCTGAGGATCGCCCGGTCCGTCAGCCCGCGACGGGCTCCTCCGCCGCGACCCTCGCCAGCAGGTCGAGCGTCGCGCGCGCGGACCGGGCCGCGGCATCGTCCAGGTGCTCGTCGAACTCGACTCCCCCGTCGCCCTGGCACATGTCCGACACGCAGCGGAGGGACAGGAACGGGATGCCGGACGCGGCGGCGACCTGCGAGACCGCGGCGGACTCCATGTCCGTCGCGATCACCTTGGGGAAGCGCTCGCGGATCAGGTCGACCGTCTCCGCGACCGCGAAGGCGTTCGCGGAGGCGAGGTAGCCCTTCTTCGCGCCCATCGCGACCGCGAGGTCGACCAGCGCGTCGTCCGACTCGTGGAACTCGGCGTGGCCGGGGACCTGGCCGTACTCGTAGCCGATCGACGTCGAGTCGGCGGACCAGTCGAGCGAGCAGCACGGCGCCACCAGGTCGCCCACCTGCACGTGACCGGGGATGCCGCCGCAGGTGCCGGCGGAGACGATCAGCGTGGGCGTGATCCCGCCGATCACCCCATGCGCGGCCAGGGTCGCGGCGCGGGCGGCCGCGACCATGCCGATGCGCGTCACCACCAGCAGGTAGGTGACGTCGCCGGACGTCACGAGCCAGGCGTCGTCCGGCGAGTTGAGACCCTCGTGGTGGTCGGAGAGGTCGAGGAATCCCTGGGCCTCCTCCGGCATCGCGACCAGCACGGCGGGGATGGAGGCGGCCATCAGCGCATCACCGTGAGGAGCTCGTCGGCGTGCGCCGTGAACTCCGTCACCGCCGCGCGCATCGCGTCGAGCGAGTGGTGCGCCCCCCACCCGCACTGCACCTCGTTCGCGGCGGGGACCTCCTCGAGGTCGAGCATCGAGGCCATGGTGGCGAGCACCAGGTCCTTGATCTCCTCGGGCGCGTGGTCCCCCGACATGATCAGGTAGAAGCCGGTCTGGCAGCCCATCGGACCGAAGTCGATGACCTGCGCGCTGTGGTCGCGCACGCACTCGGCGAACGAGTGCTCGATCGAATGGACCGCGGGCATCTCGAGATGGCCGACGTTCGGCTGCGTGAAGCGCACGTCGAACTTGGTGAGCACGTCGCCGTGAGGCAGCTCCTTGCGGTCAGCCAGCCGGATGAACGGCGCGGCCACGGCGGTGTGGTCCAGGTTGAACGACTCGACGTTCATCTTGCGTGGCTCGGTCACGGTGGATCCTTCGGCTCTGGGACGGCCTGACCAGCGTAATCCCCGCCCGCGCTCGGAGCCCACCGGCGCTCCTAGACTTGGACCCCATGACCGACCCGCATGCGACCGCCGAGCGGATCCTCCGTCGCTTCGCCCGCGAGACCAATCTGCTCATCTCAGGGCGCCCCGTGCGCGTGAGCGCCGAGGCCGAGGACACCGCCGTCGCGCTCGCCGTCGCGGGCATGGCCCGCGCGCTGGGCGCGCGTCTGGTGGAGGACGAGGCGACGAGCGCGGACGTCCTCGACATCGACGTGCGGGGCGACGATGCGGCGCTGTCCCTGGGCGGCGCGCCGCTCGCGAGCCGGGGTGACGCGGGCGGACGGCTCGACTTCGCCGCCGCGCACATGCCGGTCTCGACGGCGCTCGCGGAGGAGATCGGCGCGGCGGGCACCGTCCGCGGCCTGCGGGTCGGCGTCGCGATGACCCTCGAGCCCAAGACCGCGAACCTGGCGCTGCTGCTGCAGGCCGCGGGCGCCGAGGTCGCCGTGTACGCCCACCCCGACGAGACCGATCCCGCGGTCGCGGCCGCCCTGCGCGCGCGCGGCGTGCCCGTCGACGCCGACGCGACCCTCTCCGGCGAGGCCGAGCGTGCGGCCGCCCTCGCCTGGCTGCGCCGCGGCTTCGACGTGGTGGTCGACGACGGCTCCCACCTCGTGAGGCTCGCCCACGAGGCGGCACCGGAGCTCGTCGAGTCGTGGATCGGAGTCACCGAGGAGACCACCTCGGGCCTCACGCCGCTGCGCGCGATGGCGACGCAGGGGGCGCTGCGCACCCCGGTGGTCGCGGTGAACGATGCGGCGACCAAGACCGGCTTCGACAACCGCTACGGCACCGGGCAGAGCTGCGTGCTCGCGATCGCGGACCTCATCGAGCACGTCGACGCGACCGTCCGCGACCTGCCCGTCCTGGTGATCGGCTACGGCCCGGTGGGAGTCGGGGTCGCCGCGCACCTGCGCGCGCTGGGCGCCGAGGTCGCCGTCGCGGAGATCGACCCCGTGCGCGCGCTGCTCGCCGCGCACGACGGCTACCCGGTGGGTCGCGCCGAGGACCACGCGCCGGGCGCTCTCGTCATCTCCTGCACCGGCGCCCCCGGCACGGTGACCCGCGAGCTGCTGGAGCTCGCGAGCATCGTCGCGGTCGCGGGCGGCGTGCCCGGCGAGGTGGACCTCGACCTCGCCGCGCTCGAGCCGGTCGAGGTGGCCGGGCGCACCGTGGACCACCTCGACGTCGACGTCGAGCGCGGCACGCTCGTCCTGGACCGCGGCGGCTGCATCAACGTCACCGCGGCCGAGGGCAACCCGATCGAGATCATGGACCTGTCCTTCGCCACGCAGCTCGCCGCCATCCGGGAGCTCGTCGAGACCCGGCCCGGCCCCGGCGTCCACGCCGTGAGCGACGCGGCGGTGGCGCACGTCGCCGCCACCGCCGCCCGCGTGCGCGGCGTCGCGCTCGACGCGCGCCCCGCATCGTCCGCCGCGGCCTCGTCCGACTGGCACTCCCCGCGCTACCGGGAGGACCGCGCGTGACCACGATCGTCTTCAGCGCCGCCCTGGTGCTGCCCATGACCGCACCGCCCGTCCTCGACGGCGCGATCGCGGTGCGCGGACGGCGGATCGTCCACGTCGGCGAGCGTGCCTGGGTGGTCGAGGCCCTGCGCGAGAGCGGGCACGAGTTCACGGAGCATCGCTGGGACGGCGTGCTCATGCCGGGGCTCATCAACGCCCACACCCACCTGCAGTACACGGGCATGGCGTCGGTGGGTCAGGGTCGCTACACCGGCTTCGAGGACTGGGCGCTGGCGTTCAACCCGGTCTACGAGCGCGGGCAGGACTGGCGCGCCGCCGCGGCCGCCGGTGCCCGCATGGCGCTCGAGGCGGGCACCACCGCCGTCGCGGACGTGGTCACCGACCTCGAGGCGATGTACGCGCTCGCCGATGCCGGGCTGCACGGCATCACCTACTGGGAGGTGATGGACTGGACCAACGCCGCGTGGCGCGAGCGCGGTCGGGCCCAGGTCGAGGCGGCGCTCGACGCGCTTCCCACTCCCCCGGGCACCGGGCTCAGCCCCCACGCGCCGTACTCCCTCGAGATCGTGCCGCTGCTCGACATCCCCGACATCGTCCGCGAGCGCGGCAGCCGCATCCACATCCACCTGGGCGAGTCCGCCATCGAGCGGGAGTTCTCCCACACGGTGGCCGAGCCGTGGCAGCGCAAGGGACTGGGCTCGCTGTCCGAGCTGCGGTCGGCCGGCTACGGCACCTCGGCGACGGACTACGTCGACCACCTCGGCGTGCTGGGTCCCGACTGCCACATCGCGCACGGCGTCTACCTCTCCGCGAAGGACCGCGCGATCCTCCGGGCGCGCGGCACCTCCGTCGCGCTGTGCCCGCGCTCCAACGAGGTGATCGGCCTCGACGAGCCCCCGGTCGCCGCCTACCTCACCGAGGGCAGTCCGATCTCCGTAGGCACGGACTCGCTGTCGTCGGCGCCGAGCCTGGACCTGATGGGCGACGTGGCGGCGCTGTACGCGATGGCCCGCCGGCAGGGCTACGACCGCCCCGACCTCGCGGAGCGGCTGCTCGCCGCCGCCACCCACGGCGGCTCTCGCGCGATGGGCCTGCACATGGGTCCGGACCGCACCGGCTACCTCGCGGTCGGCGCCCGCGCCGACCTCGCGTTCCTCGACGTCCCCGTGGGCGACCTCGCGACGTCGATCGACGACCTGGCCCGCGCAGGCGACGGCCACGCCGTCGCCACCGTCGTCGCGGGCCGGCTGCGCCACGCCACCGCATCGTTCACCTCCCAGACCGGAGCGTCGCTCACATGACCGTCCCCGAGACCGCCGCCGCGCTGCACCTCGAGCCGCACCCCGAGGGCGGCTGGTTCCGCCGCACCTACACGTCCGAGATCCCGGTCGCGACCGCGGGCGGCGAGCGCCCCGCGGCGACGCTGATCCACTACCTGCTCGCTCCCGGCGAGCACTCCGCGTGGCACGTGGTCAGCTCGGACGAGATCTGGCTGTGGCACGGGCCCGGCCGTCTGGAGCTGTCGCTCGGCGGCCGGGGCGCTGAGCCCGACGAGGAGGCCACCCGGATCGTGCTCGGGCCGGCGCCGCTCGACGACGAGGCGGCCCAGGGCATCGTCCCTGCCGGGACGTGGCAGGCCGCGCGCCTCCTGGACGATGCGGAATGCCTGGTCAGCTGCATGGTGTCGCCCGGGTTCTCCTTCGCGGACTGGCGGCTGGCGCCGCCGGTAGACTAGGCGCCGCGCAGCCGACGACGGCGCGCCACTCCCACCCCGCAACTCTGCAAGGAGCACCCATGACCACCCGCGCCCGTGCCGCCCTCATCGCGACCGCCTCCCTGTCCGCGCTGATCATGGCGGGCTGCTCCTCGACCTCCTCGGACTCCGAGAGCTCGGCGTCGAGCACCCCCGAGCCCACCGCATCGTCCGCCGTCGAGCTCGAGACCCTCACCGAGGGCAAGCTCACCATTGCGACCGGCGAGCCCGCCTACGAGCCGTGGGTCGTGAACGACGACCCGGCCTCGGGCGAGGGCTTCGAGGCCGCCGTGGCCTACGCCGTCGCCGAGGAGCTCGGCTTCGCCGCCGACGACGTGGTGTGGGTCCGCTCGAGCTTCGACTCGGCCATCGCCCCCGGCGCCAAGGACTGGGACCTCAACATCCAGCAGTTCTCGATCACCGAGGAGCGCAAGGCCGCCGTCGACTTCTCGTCGCCGTACTACACGACCACGCAGGCCGTCGTGACGGTCGAGGGTTCGGCCGCCGCCGACGCCACCACGGTCGAGGCCCTCGCCGGGCTCGCCGTGGGCGTGCCGTCGGGCACCACCTCGTACACCATCGCCGCCGAGGTGCTCGGCGAGGACAACCTCTCCGTGTTCAACTCCTCGGAGGACACGGTCCTCGCGCTCAACTCGGGCCAGATCGACGCGTTCGTGATCGACCTGCCGTCGGCGTTCTACCTCGCCGCGGTCGAGCTCGACGGCGGCGTCATCCTCGGTCAGTTCGAGGACGCCACCGGCGGCGACGAGTTCGGCTTCGTGCTCCCCAAGGGCTCCGCGCTGACCGAGCCCGTCACCGCCGCCGTGGACGCGCTCCGCGAGGACGGCACGCTCGCCTCGATCGAGGCCGAGTGGCTGTCGGACGCGGTCGACGTCCCGGTCCTCAAGTAACACCTGAGGCAGATCGACGATGACGGACCGGGCGGCCGTGGAGGCCTTCTCCCCGAGCGCGCTGGAGCTGGATCGCCGGCTCCACCGCCGGCGGGCCTCCCGCCGCTCGGTCCTCATCGCACTGGTCTCGACGCTGGCGTTCGCCGGGGTCGGGGGCTGGCTGGTGGTGACGTCCCCCGGGTGGGACGGCGTCCGCCAGATGTTCTTCAACCTCGAGATCGCGGCCGACTCGTTCCCGAAGATCCTCGAGGGGCTGTGGCTCAACATCCGAGTGCTGTTCTTCGCGACCATCGCCGTCGCCGTGGTGGCGACGCTGCTCGCGGTCATGCGCTCGCTGCGGGGGCCCGTGTGGTTCCCGCTGCGCGCGATCGCGACGGGCTACACGGACCTGTTCCGCGGGCTGCCGGTGCTGATCGTGCTGTACCTGGTGGGCTTCGGCGTCCCCGCGCTCAACCCCGAGACCCGCATCCCCATCGCGGTGCTCGGCACCGTCGGCATCTCGCTGTGCTACTCGGCGTACGTCGCCGAGGTGCTGCGTGCCGGCATGGAGGCGGTCCACCCGTCGCAGCGCATCGCCGCGCGCTCCCTGGGGCTGTCGCACGCGAAGACGCTGCGCATGGTGGTGATCCCGCAGGCCCTGCGCAAGGTCGTGCCGGCGCTGATGAACGACTTCGTGTCGATGCAGAAGGACGTGGGCCTGATCTCCGTGCTGGGCGCCGTCGACGCGGTGCGTGCCGCGCAGATCGTCACCGCGCAGACGTACAACTTCACCCCCTACGTGGTGGCGGGACTGCTGTTCGTCGCGATGAGCTTCCCGATGATCCGCCTGACCGACACCGTGTCGGCACGGATGGCGCGGCGCGAGCAGCAGGGAGGGACCGTATGAGCGCCTCCGTCCTCGAGCTGCACGGCGTCCACAAGCTCTTCGGTGACAACCACGTGCTCCGCGGCGTCGACCTCACGGTCGCATCGCACGAGGTGGTCGTGGTGATCGGCGCCTCCGGATCCGGCAAGTCCACCCTGATGCGGACCATCAACCTGATCGAGCGGGTCGACGACGGCCGCATCCTGCTCTCGGGTGACGACATCACGGCACCCGACGTGGACGTCGACAAGGTGCGCGCGCGCATCGGCGTGGTGTTCCAGCACTTCAACCTGTTCCCGCACATGCGGGTGATCGACAACGTCACCCTGGCCGCGCGCAAGGTCCACGGGATCGAGGCGTCCGTCGCGCGCGAGAAGGCCGTCGGGCTGCTGTCGACATTCGGGCTGGCGGAGAAGGTCGACGACTACCCCGACCGGCTCTCGGGCGGCCAGCAGCAGCGCGTCGCGATCGTGCGCGCGATCATGACGGACCCGGAGCTCCTGCTGCTCGACGAGATCACCTCGGCGCTCGACCCCATGCTGGTCGGCGAGGTGCTCGACCTGGTGCGCGACCTCAAGGCGCAGGGCTCGACCATGCTGATGGCGACGCACGAGATGAGCTTCGCCCGCTCGGTGGCCGACCGCATCGTCTTCATGCACGGCGGCCGCCCGCTCGAGGTGGGCCCGCCGGAGCAGATCTTCGAGGACCCGCAGCATCCCGAGACCCGCGAGTTCCTGGCGCGCCTCACGCACCGCTGACCCTGCCCCCTGCCCCCGCCCCCGCATCGTGCCGGGACAGTGAGTCCTCAATCCTGAGCCCCCGTCGCGCTCCCGGGACAATGAGTCCTCATCTGCTCACCTCAGGATCGGGGGCACCTCGCCCCATGAGGACTCAGCGTCCCGGCAGCGAGCTGCCGCGCGCGACATGAGGACTGAGTGTCCCGACCCCGTGAGGGCGGCGGCTACTCGTCGCCGTCGTGCTCCGACTCCACCACCGCGGGCAGCGACGCGGTCACCACGGAGCCGTCCGCTCGCATGGTGCCGTGGAAGGCGGCCGCGTCGGGTGCCCCCGAGATGCGCGGGCCCTGGTCGGCGAGGGGCACCACGACCTCCTCGCCCCGCAGCACGCTCACGCGCTCGCCGCGCACCTCGACGGTCAGCCCCTGGCCCTCCTCGACCGTGAACCCGACGGACTCCTGCTTCACGGTGACGAGCAGCCGGGTGCCGCGCTGGGTGACGCGGAACCGCATCTCGGGCCAGCTGGCCGGGAGGCGCGGGTCGAAGGACAGCTGGCCCCCATAGTCGCGCATCCCACCGAAGCCGTGCGCCAGCGCCGACCACACGCCGCCGGCCGACGCCACGTGCACGCCGTCCGCGGTGTTCGAGTGCAGGTCCGCGATGTCGACGAACAGGCCGTCCCAGAAGTAGCGCAGCGCGAGCTCGTGGTACCCGACCTCGGAGGCCATGATCGACTGCACCACGCCCGAGAGCGTCGAGTCGCCGGTGGTGATCGGGTCGTAGTAGTCGAAGTCGGCCTTCTTCTCCTCGGCGGTGAACTCGTCGCCCTGCAGGAACAGCGCGAGCACCACGTCCGCCTGCTTGAGGACCTGGAACCGGTAGATCACGAGCGGGTGGAAGTGCAGCAGCAGCGGGCGCTTCTCGGGCGGCGTGTTCTCGAGGTCCCACAGCTCGCGCTCGTGGAACAGGGCGTCCTGCGGGTGGATCCCCAGGTCCTCGTCCCACAGGATCGCCATCGCCTCGGCGGCGGCGTCCCATTCGGCGACCTCGGCATCGTCCAGCCCCAGCCGCGCGACCATCTTGGCGTGCTGCTCGGGCCACATGCGCGCGAGCTTGCGGACCGACGCGGCGGCGCAGCGCAGGTTGAAGCGCGCCATCACGTTCGTGTACAGGTTGTCGTTCACCACGGTGGTGTACTCGTCGGGGCCGGTCACCCCGTGGATGCGGAACGAGGACCCCTCGGACTTGGTGGACCGCCAGAACCCCAGGTCCGCCCACATGCGCGCCGTCTGCACCAGGATGTCGATGCCCTCGCGCGCGAGGAACTCGTCGTCCCCCGTGGCGGTCACGTACTTGTCGATCGCGAAGGAGATGTCGGCGTCGATGTGATACTGCGCGGTGCCCGCCGCGTAGTAGGCCGAGGCCTCCTCGCCGTTGATGGTGCGCCACGGGAACAGCGCGCCGTGCTGGGCCAGCTCGCCCGCGCGGTCGGTCGCCTTGGGGAGCATCCGGTAGCGGTAGCGCAGGGCGTTCCGCGCGATGCCGGGCGAGGTGTAGACGAAGAAGGGCACCACGTAGATCTCGGTGTCCCAGAAGTAGTGGCCCGAGTAGCCCGAGCCGGTGACGCCCTTGGCGGCGACCCCCTGGCCGTCGCCGCGCGCGGCCGCCTGCGCCAGCTGGAACAGGTTCCAGCGGATCGCCTGCTGGACGCGGTCGTCGCCGTCGACCTCGACGTCGGAGCGCTGCCAGAAGTCGGTCAGCCAGGCACCCTGGTCGGCGAACTGCTTGTCGACGCCCTCGGAGCGGACGCGCTCAAGCGTGCGGTGGCAGCGGTCGCCGAGCTCGCGCGCGGGCACCATGCGGGACGTGTGGTACGACACCACCTTGGTCAGCGTGAAGGTGCGGCCGGGCGCGGCACGGAACCGGAACACCTCCTTCGCGAAGTCGGGCTCGACCAGCCGGTCGCGCTCGACGTCGCCGTCGAAGTCGACGGTGTGCTCCATGGCCACCGCGATCGCCATGCCCGAGTTGCGGCACTTGTAGCCGACCAGCATGTGCTCGTCGTGCGCGAGGTGGAGCTTGGGCTCGAGCACGCGCTCGTTGAGCGCGTCCGACTTGCGGGGGTCGAAGCCCGCCTTGGTGCCCTCGGTGGTGCGGTACTCGTCCGCACCGGACTCCCGGTTGAGCAGCTGCGAGGAGACCGCGACGGGCGCCTCCTTGTCGAGCAGCGTCACCTCGAACGTCATGATCGCCAGGTGCCGCTGCGCGAACGAGACCATGCGCCGCGAGCGCACGCGGACGCGGTTGCCCGCGGGCGTGCGCCACAGCAGGTCGCGCGTCAGGACGCCCGTCTTCATGTCCAGCGTGCGCGAGTACTCGGGGAGGTCGGCCACGGACAGGAGCAGCGGCTCGTCGTCGACGTAGAGCCGGATCACCTTCGGGTCGGGGACGTTGACGATGGTCTGTCCGGTCCGGGCGAAGCCGTACGCCTCCTCGGCGTGGCGGATGCGCCACGTCTCGTGGAAGCCGTTGATGAAGGTGCCGTGCGCGTGGGCGTCGTGACCCTCCTCGATGTTGCCGCGCAGGCCCAGGTAGCCGTTGCCGACGGCGAACAGCGTCTCCGACGTCCCGAGGTCGTCGCTGCGGAACTCCGTCTCGACCAGGCGCCACGGGTCGGCGGGGAACCGCAGGCGGTCGACGTAGTCCGGCGCGCTGGTGTCCCCGAGCGAGCGCCGCGCCGCCTTCATCCGGGCACCACCTCTCCGAGGTCCGTCACCACGACGTCCGCCCCGCCGTCCAGCAGCTCCTCGGCGCCCGCACCGCGGTCGACCCCGAGCACCAGCCCGAAGTCGCCCGCACGGCCCGCCTGCACGCCCGACAGCGCGTCCTCGACCACCACGGCCGCCTCCTTGGGCACGCCCAGCAGCTCGGCGGCGTACAGGTACGTGTCGGGGGCGGGCTTGCCCGGGATGCCGTGGTCGGCGGCGACCTGCCCGCTCACCACGTGCTCGAAGCGGTGCGCCAGCCCCGCGGCGGCCAGCACCGCCGGCGCGTTGCGGGAGCTCGACACCACGGCCATGGCGCAGCCGATCGACTCGAGGTGGTCGAGCAGCGCGACGGAGCCGGGGTACGGGTCCACGCCCTCCTCCTCGAGGATCCGCGAGAACTCCGCGTTCTTGGTGTTGCCGATGCCGCAGACCGTCTCGGTGCCAGGCGCGTCGTCCGGCGTGCCGTCGGGGAGCGTGACGCCGCGGGACGCGAGGCACGCCCGCACGCCGTCGTAGCGCGGCTTGCCGTCCACGTACCGGAAGTAGTCGTCGTCCGTGTAGGCCGGGGTGATGCCATGCGACTCGAAGTAGTCCGTGAACATCCGTCGCCACGCATCCATGTGGACGTCCGCGGTCGGGGTGAGCACCCCGTCGAGGTCGAACAGCGCCGCACCGAACGATGCGCCGGGGACCTGGGGCAGGGTCCACGGGGTGGGCAGGGACGTCACAGGGGTCTCCCTCCGAGCGGGTTCTCAATGGAACGCGCGCACCCCCAGTCGAATCGGCGGCGCGCGCGGCACGTCCCCTCGATACTAGCCAGCGCCACGGTGGGTGTGTCGAGGCCGGATGACGGTCGACCGCGGTCGCACCGCTGGTCCTATGGTGGGGACATGGACACCGCGCTGCTCGAGCCGATGGGGGCCGAGGACCTGAGGGACGAGGCGATCCTCGAGCGCCGCCACCTCGACGGCGCGATCATGGAGGACGTCGAGGCGCGCGACATGTCGCTCCACGAGTGCCTGATCTCCGACTGCACGGCGGGCACGGTGCGCCTCCCGGGGCTGCGGACCACCGGGACCCGCATGATCGGATCCTCCGCCACGGCGTTCGAGATCGGGGGATGCTCCGTCTTCTCCGGGCGATTCGAGGGGGTGCGGATCGGCGTGGTCCGGGCGGACGGCTCGGACATCTCGGTCTTCCGCATCGAGTCGTCGCGCATCGACGTCCTGTCGATCCGCGAGTCGCGGATCCGCCGCGTGGACATCGTCGACTCGCGGATCGGGCTGCTCGATCTCACGGGGACCCGCGTGCGCGAGGTGGTCGTCGAGGGCGGCTCGATCGACGAGCTGATCCCGTCCCGCGGTCGCATCGACGGCTTCGACCTGTCGCACACCCGGATCGGACGGGTCCTGGACCCGGTGGGCCTGGGCGGCGCCACTCTCACGCGCCAGCAGGCCCTGGAGCTGGGGCCGGACCTCGCGGAGCACCTGGGCGCCACGCTCGTCGACTAGCGACGACGGCGACGAAGGCGCCTCAGCCCTTGGTGTGGAACCTCATCTGCGCCGCCTCGAGCCCGGAGGCGAGGATCGCCTCCACGGCGTCCGCCGCATCGTCCACCAGGAACGGCAGCTCCTTGCGCTCGACCGAGGAGAACGGCTTGAGCACGAACGCGGCGGCCTCCATGCGACCCGGCGGGCGGCCGATCCCGACGCGCACCCGCACGTAGTCGGGGGTGCCGAGCGCCTTGGTGACGTCCTTGAGGCCGTTGTGGCCGCCGGAGCCGCCGCCGCGCTTGATCTTCACGGTGCCGAACGGGATGTCGAGCTCGTCGTGGACCACGACCACGTCGGTGGGGGCGACCGAGTGGTACTTCGCCAGCGACGAGGTGGGGCCGCCGGAGACGTTCATGTAGGACATCGGCACGCCGATCACGACCGCCTCGCCCGCGAGGCGGACCGTCGCGGTGCGGGTATGGGTCTTCTTCGACACGGAGAGGGACGATGCGCCGCGGCGCGCGAGCTCCTCGACCACCATCTGGCCGACGTTGTGGCGCGTCTCGGCGTACTCGGGCCCGGGGTTGCCCAGGCCGATCACCAGGCTGGTCACGTGCGCGTCCTCTCCATGGGTCGAGCGGTGAGACGACGACGCCCGGCCCGCCCACAGTCGGGCGAGCCGGGCGAACATCGGTGAGAACCTACTCCGCGTCGGCCTCGGCGGGAGCCTCGGCGGCGGCGGCCTCGGCCTCCTCCTCCTCGGCGCCGGCGCCACGGGGCACCGAGATGACGACGACGGCGGCGTCGGCGTCGGTCACGAGCTCCGAGCCCTTGGGGAGCTCGATGTCGCGGGCGTACACGCGGGCGCCCTCCTCGAGGCCCTCGATGGAGACCTCGAGCGACTCGGGCAGGTGGGTCGCCTCGGCGAGGATCTGCACGGTGGCGTGCTCGACCACGTGGATGGTGCCGGCGAAGGACTCGCCGACGACGTGCACGGGCACGTCCACGGTGATCTTCTCGCCCTTCTTCACGAGCAGCAGGTCGACGTGCTCGATGATGCGGCGGACCGGCTCGACCTGGACGTCCTTCGCGATCGCCGTCTCGGAGCTGCCGTCGAGCTCGATCGTGAGGAGGGCGTTCGAGTGCTTGAGCGCCATCATCGTGTCGTGGCCGGGGAGCAGGATGTGCACCGGGTCCGAGCCGTGGCCGTAGATCACGGCGGGGATCTTGTGGGCGGCGCGGGCGCGACGGGCGGCACCCTTGCCGAACTCGGTGCGCTTCTCGGCGGCGAGCGTGAGCTTGTCGGACATTGCGTACTCCTCTTGCGTCAGATGGGGGGCCAGGGCAAGGCAGGGCGACTCGCATCTGCCGCGTCGATCACGCCAAGACGTCGAAGTCCCAGCCTCGCCGAGGAACCGGACAACTATACCTGTCGCGCGGCCCCGAGCGCCACTCCGCCGGCACCGCGGCGAGGCGGCGCGGAATATCTTCCGGCGCGGCCGCAGTTGGATCTGGCATGGATACCGCATCGGCGAGCAGCGCCCGCGCCGGAACCTCGGGCGACATCTGGGAGACCGCGGCACGGGCAGGCTTCTTCGTGTCGGGGCTCCTCCACCTCATCCTCGGCTACGTGATCGTGCGCATCGGGCTCGGCTCGGGCGGCGAGGCCGACTCCTCCTCCGCGCTGTCGCGCCTCCGCGACGCGCCGGCGGGCCCCGTCATCCTCTGGGGCTCGGCCCTCGCGTTCGTCGCCCTCGCGCTCTGGCAGCTGTTCGACGCGCTCCGCGGCCACGACGAGGCGATGGACCGGGCGAAGGCCGGCGGCAAGTTCCTGCTCTACGCCTCCCTGGCCGTCTCCGCGGCGTCGATCGCGATGGGCGGCGGCGACTCGAACGGGGACCAGCAGGCGAGCGGCATCGCCGCCACGCTCATGGGCGCGCCGGGCGGCCCCGTCATCGTGGGCGCGATCGGCCTCGGCATCCTCGGCGGTGGCGTCTACCACGTGGTCAAGGGCGCGCGGAAGAAGTTCCTCGACGACCTCAAGCCGATGCCCGGCAAGGAGCTCGGCACGGGCGTGAAGACCGTCGGCACGGTCGGCTACATCGCCAAGGGCATCGCGCTCGGCGCGGTCGGCGTGCTGTTCGTGATCGCGGCCATGACGGCCGACCCCGACCAGGCCAAGGGGATCGACGGCGGCATCGAGGCGCTGCTCGGCATGCCGGGCGGCCCGGTGATCGTGATCCTCATCGGCGTCGGCTTCGCGGCGTACGGCCTGTACTCGTTCGCCCGTGCGCGCTACGCGAGGATGCACTCGTGATCGCCGGACCGCGGGCGACCGCGCCCGCGCCCTCCGAGGTCGGCGCGGCCGCCCTCCGGCGCGTCCTGCTGCCCGCCGCGATCCTCTGGGTCACGATCGTGGGCGTCGGCTTCCTGCTGGTCGACGTCGTGCAGATCGACGAGCACGCGATCAGCCAGGCCTTCGTCGAGCTCCGCACCCCCGCGCTCGACTCGATCTCCGCCGTGGTCTCGGAGATGGCGAACACCCAGGTCATCATGGCGACCACCGTGGTGGTGGTCGCGATCGTGTGGTGGCAGTCGCGACAGTGGTGGTTCGCGGTGGTCCCCGCCACCGCGCTCGGGGTCGAGGCGGCCGTGTTCCTCACGAGCTCGCTGGTCGTGGGGCGCGAGCGGCCCGACGTCGACCAGCTGGACCACGCCCCGCCCACCTCGAGCTTCCCGAGCGGCCACACCGGCGCGTCGACCGCCGTCTACGTGTCCTTCGCCCTGATGGCGACCCGGATCAGGATCGGCGCGGTGCGCGTCACCGTGATCGTCGTGTGCGCGCTGTTCCCCGTCGCCGTCGCGCTGTCGCGCGTGTACCGCGGCATGCACCACCCGACGGACGTGATCGCCGGCCTCGCGGTCGGCACCACGTGCGCCCTGATCGGCTGGACGTGGCTGCGGGACGATGCGCGCGTCGCCTCCCGCGAGGAGGTCGCGGCGACCGCCTAGGCATCGCACCGACGCGCCGGGGCCCCCGCATCGTGACGATGCGGGGGCCCCGGCGCGTGGTCGCGGAGGGCTCAGACGTTGCCGTCGAACAGCGACGTGACCGAGCCGTCGTCGAAGACCTCGCGGACCGCGCGGGCGATCAGCGGCGCGATCGAGAGCACGGTGAGCTTGGGGAACTGCTTGTCGTCCGAGATCGGCAGCGTGTCGGTGATGACCACCTCGGACACGCCCGAGCTCTGCAGCCGCTCGACTGCGGGGCCGGACAGGAGGCCGTGGGTCGAGGCCACGATCACGTCCTTGGCGCCGTTCTCGAACAGCGCCTCGGCGGCCTGGACGATCGTGCCGCCGGTGTCGATCATGTCGTCGACCAGCACACACGTGCGGCCCTCGACCTCACCGACCAGCTCGTGGACCTTGACCTGGTTCGGGACCGACGGGTCGCGGCGCTTGTGGATGATGGCGAGCGGCGCGCCCAGGTGGTCCGACCACTGGTCGGCGAGGCGCACGCGGCCCGCGTCGGGCGAGACGATGGTGAGGTTGCCGGGCGAGACGCGGCTCTTCACGTAGTCCGCGAGCATCGGCATGGCCCACAGGTGATCCACCGGCCCGTCGAAGAAACCCTGGATCTGCGCGGTGTGCAGGTCGACCGACATGACGCGGTCGGCGCCGGCGGTCTTGAACAGGTCCGCCATGAGGCGGGCCGAGATCGGCTCGCGGCCCTTGTGCTTCTTGTCCTGCCGCGCGTAGCCGTAGGACGGGATGATCACCGTGATGCGCTTCGCGGAGGCCCGCTTCATGGCGTCGACCATGATGAGGTGCTCCATGATCGCCTCGTTGATGGGCGCCGCGTGCGACTGCAGGACGAAGGCGTCCGCGCCGCGCACCGACTCGCCGAAGCGCACGTACAGCTCGCCGTTCGCGAACGTGTACGCGGTGGTGGGCAGCAGGTCGATCCCGAGGCTCTCCGCGACCTTCTCGGCGAGCTCCGGGTGAGCCCGGCCGCCCGCGAGGACCAGCCTGCGCTCGCCCGGGTTCGAGATGAACGCGTTCATGCTTCTCCCTTGTCCTGTGCGGTGATCTGCGCGTCCGCGGCGGCGCGCTCCTCCTGTGCCCCCGACGATAGTGCGCCGGGGGTGGCTCCGTCCTGCGCTGCCCGTGCGGCCGCGGCAGAGGGCGTGCCGGGGCGGCGGCGCTCGACCCAGCCCTCGACCACCTGCTGCGGCACCGAGTTGAGGGCGAGCGCGCCTGCGGGCACGTCGTGTCGGATGATCGCGCCCGCGCCGGTGTAGGCGCCGTCGCCGATGTGGACGGGGGCGATGAGGGTGTTGTCGGAGCCGATGCGCACGTGGTCGCCCACGTCGGAGCGGGACTTCGAGACGCCGTCGTAGTTGACGAAGATGGTGCCGGCGCCGACGTTCGAGTGCTCGCCCACGGTCGCGTCGCCCACGTAGGACAGGTGCGGGACCTTCGAGTGCGCGCCGATGGTGGCGTTCTTGGTCTCGACGTAGGCGCCGATCTTGCCCTTCTCCCCCAGCACGGTGCCCGGGCGGAGGAAGGTGAACGGGCCGACGGTCGCGCCGGCGCCGATGCGGGAGTCGGAGCCATGCGTCCGGGTGACGGTCGCACCCTCGCCGACCTCGACGTCGGTGAGGGTCGTGTCGGGTCCGACGGTCGCGCCGGCGCCGATGCGGGTGACGCCCTGGAGCTGGGTGCCGGGCAGGACGGTGGCGTCCTGGCTGAGCGACGCGTCCGCGTCGATCCACGTGGTCGCGGGGTCGACCACGGTCACCCCGGCGCGCATCCATCCCTCGACGATGCGCCGGTTGAGGCTCGCGCCCGCCGCGGCGAGCTGGACGCGGTCGTTGACACCCTCGACGGCGGCCGCGTCGGGGGCGACCATGGCACCGACCCGACCGCCGGCCTCGCGGGCGAGGGCAAGCACGTCGGTCAGGTAGAGCTCGCCCTGCGCGTTGTCGGCGGTGAGGCGGGCGAGCGCGTCGCGGAGGTGCGCGGCGTCGAAGACGTAGATGCCGGCGTTGATCTCGCGGATCGCGCGCTCCGCGTCGGTGGCGTCCTTGTGCTCGACGATCCGGAGCACCGCGCCGGAGGAGTCGCGGACGATCCGGCCGTAGCCCCCCGCGTCGGGCACCTCGGCGGTGAGGACCGTGACGGCGTTCCCGCCGTCGTGGTGCGCCTCGACAAGCGCGCCGAGCAGCGCGCCGTCCACGAGCGGCACGTCGCCGCTGGTGACCACGACCGGGCCGCTGACCTCGGTGTCGAGGTGGTGCTCCCCCGCACCGTCCGCGGCGACCGCGGCCGCGACGGCCGTCGCGTCGAGCACCGACAGGCCGCAGCGCACCGCGCTGCCGGTGCCCGGCACCTCGTCCTGATCCGCGATCAGGGCTCCCGGCGCGACCGCGCCGATGTGCGCCACCACCGCGTCGCGCTCGTGCCGCACCACGACGGCGATGCGACCCGGATCCAGCTCGGCCGCCGCGACGAGCGCGTGATGGAGCAGGGTGCGACCGGCGATGCGGTGAAGGACCTTGGGGGTGGTGGAACGCATGCGGGTCCCGGCACCTGCGGCCAGGATCATCACGGCTGCGGGTGGAGTCGGGCTCACCTGATCCCCTCACGAAGCGGCCCCGGTGGGGGCACGTGGCTGGTTTCGCCCCAGTCTAACGAAGCGCGGACGTCCCGCCGCGCGCGGAACGTCCCGGCGACGCGGCTCCGCCCAGAGGATTCGAACCTCTACCGCAGGGCTCCAAAGGCCCGCATGCTGCCATTACACCAGGGCGGAACGGGACCGCACGGCCCCGCGCGGCGTCCAGTCTGCCAGGATTCACGGCACACTGGTCCCGTGACCGCTGAGCCTCGCCGTGCGCCGCGCGCCCGGATGACCGCCAAGGAGCGCCGTGAGCAGCTCCTCACCGTCGGCCGCGCGCTGTTCGCGGAGAAGGGCTTCGAGGGCACCTCCGTCGAGGAGATCGCGACGCGGGCGGACGTGTCCAAGCCGGTGGTGTACGAGCACTTCGGCGGCAAGGAGGGCATGTACGCGGTGATCGTCGACCGCGAGGTGCAGGCCCTGCTCGGCGCGCTCACCGACGCGCTGTCCGTCCGCGCGCACCCGCGTCAGCTGGTGGAGCGCGCGGCGCTCGCGCTGCTCGGGTACATCGAGGACTCCCCCGACGGCTTCCGGATCCTGTCGCGCGACTCGCCGGTCGCGCAGACGGCCGGCACGTTCAGCAACCTGCTCGGCGACGTCTCGCAGCAGGTCGAGGGCCTCCTGGGTGCGCAGTTCCGCAAGCGCGGCCTCGACCCGTCGGTGGCACCGTTCTACTCGCAGATGCTCGTCGGCATGGTCGCGCTGGCAGGTCAGCACTGGGCGGAGGTTCGCGAGCCGTCGAAGCAGGTGGTGGCCGCGCACATGGTGAACCTCGCGTGGAACGGCCTGTCGACGCTCGAGCGCGACCCCGGCCTGCCCGGCGACTGAGGCACCGTCGCTGCGACGCCGCGTCGGGACTAGGAACCGGCGGGACGGCGTTGTAGGTTTCCACCGGGCGCCGCGCGGGCGCCCTCGGACCCAGGGGGGACAGTCGTGATCAAGGGCTTCAAAGAGTTCATCATGCGAGGCAACGTCGTCGATCTCGCGGTCGCCGTCGTCATCGGCGCCGCATTCGGCGCGGTGGTCACGTCGCTGGTCGACAACATCATCAACCCGCTGATCGCCGCGATCTTCGGCAAGCCCGACCTGTCGGGGATCCTGCTGTGGACCCTGAACGACGGCGGCACGCCCGGCGACCCGGCCGACGACGCGGTGCTCGCGATCGGCACGTTCCTCACGGCGATCCTCAACTTCCTCATCATCGCCGCCGCGATCTACTTCGCGATCGTGCTGCCGCTGAACAAGCTCGCCGAGCGGAAGGCGAAGGACGAGCCCGCGCCGGACGAGGCCGTGTCCCCGACCGAGATCGAGATCCTCACCGAGATCCGCGACGCCATCAAGGCGCAGTCCGACCGGTAGCGGCGGCCACGGCCCGGCGAACGGGACGATGCGGGGCCCGGGTCAGTCCTGGACCAGGACCGTGCCGGCGGTGGGGCCGGTCGCCGTCAGCACGGCATCCGCGACGCGCGCCGCCTTGAGGTGGGCCGCGATCGCGAGCGCGTGCTGGCGCGAGCGTGCGAGCGCGACCACGGTGGGACCGGATCCGGAGACCATCGCGGCGCAGGCCTCGGCCTCCTCGGCCACGTCGAGCACCTTCTCGAGCCGCGGCATGAGGGAGAGCGCCGGGCCCTCGAGGTCGTTGATGACGGCGCGTCCGAGCGCGACCGGGTCACCCGCCATCAGCGCGGTCATGACGGGGGCCTCCACGGCCAGGTCGTTCTGCACCTGCTCGCGTGCGGCGATGCGGCGGTCGTACTCCGCGTAGACGCGGGGCGTCGACAGCCCCTCCGCCTGGGTCGCGACCACCCAGTGGAACTGCCCGTGGCTCATCACCGGCGTCAGCTGGTCCCCGCGCCCGACACCCATGGCCGTGTGGCCGTGGAGGCTGAACGGCACGTCGGACCCCAGCCTCGCCGCTAGCCGCGCCAGCTCGCCGCGGGTCGCGCCCACGTCCCAGGCCTCGGCGCACGCGACCAGCGCCGCTGCGGCGTCGGCCGAGCCGCCTGCCATCCCGCCCGCGACCGGCACGCCCTTGACGATCCGGAGGTCGACCCCGTCCGCGATCCCGTACGACGACGCGACCAGCTCGGCCGCGCGCCACGCGAGGTTCGACTCGTCGACGGGCACCCCGGACGCGTCCACGGGCGAGCCCGCGGCGGCGTCGACGGTCAGCGTGATGCGACCGTCGGTGCGCGCCGTGGCCTCGACGGTCTCGAACAGGTCGACGGCCTGGAACACCGTCACCAGCGGGTGGAAGCCGTCCTCGGCGACCGGGCCCACGGTGAGCTGCAGGTTCACCTTGGCGGGCGCCTTCGCTCGGACGGTCCGGGTCATGGCCCTAGCCTGCCAGACAGTCCCGGTCAGGTGCGGGCGGCGGCGAGCGCCTCGGCGATGCGCACGAAGTCGTCGATGCCCAGCTGCTCGCCGCGGGTGAGCGGATCGATGCCGGCCGCCCGCAGGGCGTCCTCGGAGGCCGCCGGGGAGCCGGCGAGCGTCGCCAACGCGCCCCGCAGCGCCTTCCGCCGCTGCGCGAACGCGTGGTCGATCACCGCGAAGACGTCCTCGCGCGCGACGGCGGTCTCCGGAACGGCGCGCCGGTCCATGAGCACCAGCGCGCTGTCGACGCGCGGGACGGGCCAGAAGACCGCGCGCTTCACGTCGCCTGCGCGACGCGTCGCGCAGTACCACGCGGCCTTTGCCGACGGCACGCCGTACGTGCGGGAGCCGGGCGGCGCCGCGAGCCTGTCGGCGACCTCGGCCTGGACCATCACGAGCACCCGCTCGAGGGTGGGGAAGGTCTCGAGGAAGTGGAGGATCACCGGCACCGACACGTTGTAGGGCAGGTTCGCGACCAGCGCACGGGGCGGCGACGGAAGGGTCTCGACGCGCAGGGCGTCGGCATGGACCACGTCGAAGCGGTCGACGGCCTCGGGCGCGCGCTCGGCGACGGTCGCGGGCAGCGCGCCGGCCAGCACCGGGTCGATCTCGACGGCGGTGACCTCCGCGCCGGTGGCGAGCAGCGCGAGGGTGAGCGACCCGAGCCCGGGACCCACCTCGACCACGCGGTCGCCCTCGCCCACCTCGGACAGGCGCGCGATGCGCTGCACCGTGCCGGCGTCGACCACGAAGTTCTGGCCCCACTTCTTGTGGGGCGCCGTGTTCAGCGACTCGGCGAGTCCGCGGATGTCGGAGGGGCCCAGCAGCCGAGCCACCGGTTCAGTACCAGCCCTTGGTCTGCGAGTGGTTCCACGCCCCGCAGGGCGTGCCGTAGCGGCCGGCGATGTAGCCCAGGCCCCACCGGATCTGGGTGGCCGGGTTCGTCGCCCAGTCGGCGCCTGCGGTGGACATCTTCGAGCCCGGCAGCGCCTGCGGGATGCCGTACGCGCTCGAGTACGGGTTGTCCGCGTACTGGTTCCAGCCGGACTCCTTGGTGAACAGCGCCTCGAGGCAGTACCACTGGTCGCCCGTCCAGCCGTACATGTCGGCCGCCATCTGCTGGCCGAGCGCACGGTTGCCGGTCGGGTTCGCCGCGGCGGTGCTGCGCGGCACCGACGGCGCCTCCTTGGTGCCCACCGCGATGACCTCGTCCTGAGCCTCGCTCACCGTGACCGTCATCGACTGCACGCGGGAGACCTCGACGCCGCCGACGGTGGTGACGTCGTAGGTGGTGATCGTCTGGCCGGCGACACCCTCGGTGACGACCTTCTCGGTGCCCTTCGCGAGGTTCGGGTCCTCGGACTTCACCGTCTTCGGCTCGACGGTGCTCTCCTCGGTCTCCGTGGTGACCACGGCGCCGGCCTCGGCGTCGGACTGGATCTCCGGCAGGCTCGCGACGTCAGCCGACACGGTCAGCGGCGCGTCGGCGGTGAGGGCGGGAACGGCAGCCGCGGCGATCGAGCCGACGGCGAACGATGCGGTGGCGAGCCCGATGCCGACCTGCGTCAGCACACGGTTCCGCGTGCCGCGCCGGGCGCGGCGCTCACGGCGGCCTCCCGGCATCGGGGTGGTGCGGCGGTAGCTCACTGAGGTCCTCTCGGTTCGCGCCTCCGAGGGGGTGGAGGCGTGATGTCTGACGACTTTTATCTCATATTGATAACGGTCTGCGCCAACCGCACTTGAGCCCTTGGTCCTGTGAGATCGCCCACATGAGGCGGTCTACCAGGGACCGTACAGGTTCTCCGACGTCTCCGAGATCGTGGTGCAGACGGCCTCCGGATCGGCCTGAAGCACCTCCGCGACCGTCCTGAGGGTGAGCGGCACCAGGTACGGGGCGTTGGGCGCGCCCCGGTGCGGGTGGGGCGTGAGGTAGGGCGCGTCGGTCTCGACCAGGACGCGCCCGAGAGGCGTGACGGCGAGGGCGGCGCGCAGGCCCGCGGCGTTCTTGAACGTCACCGTCCCGGCGAAGCTCAGGAAGTACCCGCGGTCGACGCACAGGCGCGCCATGCCGGCGTCGCCGGAGAAGCAATGGAAGACCGTGCGCTCCGGCGCCCCGTCGCGCTCGAGCACCTCGAGCACCTCGGCGTGCGCGTCGCGGTCGTGGATCTGCAGCGGGAGGCTGAGCTCCTTCGCCAGCGCGATGTGGTCGCGGAAGGAGCGGATCTGCGCGTCGCGTCCGTCCTCCGAGGTCCGGAAGAAGTCGAGCCCGGTCTCGCCGATCACCCGGATCCGCGGATGCCGCGCGAGCGACGCGATCTCGGCGAGCGCATCCTCGTAGCCGACGCCCGACTCGTGGGTCCCGTCCGCGTGCAGCGGGGCCTCGTTGGGGTGCAGCGCGATACCGCCCACCATCGCGGGGTACCGGTCCAGGGCGTCGACCGTCCACCGCGCGGTCTCCAGCTCGCAGCCGATCTGGACCACCCGGTCGACGCCGACCGCGGCGGCGTCGGCCAGGCGCTGCTCGACGCTGCGACGGTCGTCGCCGGCGTGGTGGTCGAGGTGCGTGTGGTTGTCGACCACCGGCGCGGGCAGCGGCGCGGGCGCCGGCGGCCAGGCTCCGTCGCGCATCGGCTACTCGTCCGCCATCCGCTCGAGCTCGGCGGCGACGATCTCGTCGTCGAGCTTGGTGAACACGGGCGACGGCGCGGGCACCGGCGTGCCGGCGACCAGCGGGCGCCGGGCCCAGGTGCCCTTCACCGCGGTGTAGTCGCCGGTGATGATCGGGTACTCGCGGCCCTCGAGGTCGAGGTCCGCGACGTCGGTCATCTGAGGCATGGGGGCCAGCACGCCCTCGCCGCCGAGCGCCTCGTGGACCCGCTGCGAGGAGTGCGGCAGGAAGGGCGCCATCAGGGTGTTCGCGTCCGAGACCAGCTGCGCCGCGACGCCGAGGACCGTCCGCATGCGCTCCGGGTCCTCGTTCTTCAGCTTCCAGGGCGCCGTGTCCGCCAGGTACTTGTTCGCCTCGCCGACCACGCGCATCGTCTCCGTGATCGCCGCCCGCTGGCGGTGCGACCGGACCAGGTCGCCCACCGTCGCGAACGCGGCCTCGGAGGACGCGAGCGCGGCACGGTCGACGTCGGCGAGCTCCCCGAGCTCCGGGATCGACCCGACGTTCTTGTGCAGCAGGGACGCGGTGCGGTTGACCAGGTTGCCCCAGCCGGCCACCAGCTCGTCGTTGGTGCGGCGCTTGAACTCGGACCAGGTGAAGTCGGCGTCCGAGGTCTCGGGGCCGGCGACCGCGATGAAGTAGCGCAGCGCGTCGGGCTGGTAGCGCGAGAGCATGTCGCGCACGTAGATGACGTGGCCGCGCGACGACGAGAACTTGGCGGACTCCATGGTGAGGAACTCGCTCGAGACCACCTCGGTCGGCAGCTGCAGGTCCCCGAACGGGCTCAGCTCGCCCCCACGCGCGCCGCGGCCGTTGGCGGCGATGAGCTCGCCCGGCCAGATCTGCGAGTGGAAGGTGATGTTGTCCTTGCCCATGAAGTAGTAGGACAGGGCGGCCGGGTCGTTCCACCACTGGCGCCACGCGTCCGCGTCGCCGGTGCGGCGCGCCCACTCGATGGACGCGCTGAGGTAGCCGATGACGGCATCGAACCACACGTACAGGCGCTTCGACGGGTTCTCCTCCCAGCCCGCCAGCGGCACGGGGATGCCCCAGTCGATGTCGCGGGTCATCGCGCGCGGGCGCACGTCGACCAGCAGGTTCCTCGAGAAGTTGAGGACGTTGGGGCGCCAGCCGTGGCGCGACCCGAGCCAGTCGGTGAGCGGCTGCACCAGGGCCGGCAGGTCGAGGAAGAAGTGCTCGGTCTCGACGAATCTCGGCGTCTCGCCGTTGATGCGGCTCACCGGGTTCTTGAGGTCGATCGCGTCGAGCTGGTTGCCGCAGTTGTCGCACTGGTCCCCGCGCGCGCCGTCGTAGCCGCAGATCGGGCAGGTGCCCTCGATGTAGCGGTCGGGCAGGGTGCGACCGGTCGAGGGCGAGATCGCGCCGCGCGTGGTCTGCTCGATCATGTAGCCGTTCCTGTGCACGGCCTTGAACAGCGTCTGCGCCACCTGGTAGTGGTTGCCGGTCGTGGTCCGGGTGAAGAGGTCGTAGCTGAGGCCCAGCTGGGTGAGGTCCTCGACGATCACGCGGTTGTAGCGGTCCGCGAGCTCCTGCGGGGTGACGCCCTCCTGGTCGGCCTGCACCAGGATCGGCGTGCCGTGCTCGTCGGTGCCGGAGACCATCAGGACGTCGTGGCCGGCCATGCGCATGTAGCGGGAGAAGACGTCCGAGGGGACGCCGAAGCCGGCGACGTGACCGATGTGGCGGGGACCGTTGGCGTAGGGCCAGGCGACCGCGGACAGGATGCGAGACATGCGGACCATCCTAGTGACGCCGGAGGGGACCCACGGGGCGGGCAGCCGCTCAGGAGTAGTCGGGAGCGGCCGGCAGGCCGAAGAGCTCCTCGAGGGTGGTGACGTCCGACTCGTGGAGCGCGGTCGCGAGCTCCACGCCCACGTAGCGCAGGTGCCAGGGCTCGTAGATGTAGCCCGTCACCTCCTGCTTGCCCTCGGGATAGCGGATCACGAAGCCGTGCTCCCACGCGTGCTCGGCGACGTAGCGACCGGCGGCGGTGGTGCCGAAGCACGCCTTGAGGTCGCACACGCCGTTGTGGATGTCGGCGGCGAGCCCCGTCTGGTGCTCGGAGAAGCCGGGGCGGGCCGAGTACCGGTCCGCGCTCGCCTGACCCGAGCGGTTCACGTATCCGTAGTAGAGGGAGGACTGGGTCGCGTGGTCGCGGTAGGCGGTCGACACGGTGAACGGGGCCCCCGCCGCCACCGCCGCCTCGTGCAGGGCCGACATCGCCGCCGCGGCCTCCGCGCGCATCGTCGCCGCCGAGCTCATCCCCGCGATCCGGGTGAGGTCCTCCGGCGCGTACTCGGCCGGGTCGATCGGGTTGAGCTTGTTGACGATCACCCACGGCGAGTCCGGGTCGGTCAGCGAGTACGCGGTCAGGTCGAACGTGGGTGAGGGCGAGGGCGTCGGGCTGGCGGACGGCGACGATGCGGGGGTCGCGCTCGGCGTGGGGGTGGACGATGCCTCGGGCGTCTCCGTCGGCGTGGGCGACTTGGCCGGCGTCACGGCCGCCTCCGCCTCCGCTCGCGGCCAGACGAGGGCGCCCGTGCCGTAGCCCAGCCCCAGTCCGACGATCGCGACGAGCACGGCGAGCACCACGCGGCGCCGACGCCGGTAGACCGGCGCGTGGGAGACCCTCACCCGCCGCTCCGCGCGGCGAGCACCGCCGCGTACAGCTCGCGGCTCGGCACCCCCGCCGCCGCCGCGACATCGGCGACCGCCGCCTTCGCCCGCTCACCCGCCTCGACCCGCGCGAGCACCTCGGCGACCAGCGCCTGCGTCCCGAGCCGCTCGGCCGGCCGGCCGGCCACCGTGACCACGATCTCCCCGCGAGGCTCCCCTCCCGCGGCCCAGGCGTGCAGCTCCGCGAGGGTGCCCCGGCGCGTCTCCTCGTACGTCTTGGTGAGCTCGCGCGACACGGCCGCAGGCCGGTCCGCGCCGAACGCGCCCGCCATCGCCTCCAGCGTCGCCGCGAGGCGGTGGGGCGCCTCGAAGAACAGCATCGTCCGCTCCTCGAGCGCGAGCGACGCGAGCCGGCCGGCCCTCTCACCCGCCTTGCGCGGGAGGAACCCCTCGAAGCAGAACCGGTCGGTCGGCAGCCCCGACAGCGCGAGCGCGGTGAGGGCCGCGGATGGCCCCGGCAGCACCGTGACGTCGACGCCGGCGCGGGCAGCCGCCTCGACCACGCGGAAGCCCGGGTCCGAGACGGCGGGCATGCCGGCGTCGGACACGACGAGCACGGTGTCGCCCGCCGCCGCCCTCTCCACGAGCCCCGCGGCCGAGGCGGCCTCGTTGTGGTCGTGGTGGGCCACCACCTCGCCGACGGTCCGGATGCCGAGGCGCGCGGTCAGGTCACGAAGGCGACGGGTGTCCTCGGCCGCGATCACGTCCGCGGTGGCGAGCGCGTCCCTGAGGCGCTGCGACGAGTCGTCCACGTTGCCGATGGGGGTGGCGGCGAGCACGATCCGGCCGGTCATGCGCCCACTCTCCCACACGGGTTCGGCGCGGCCGGAGCCCCGCAGGCGCCCATTAGGCTTCGGCTGTGACTCTCGCGACCCTGTGGCGCTGGCGCGCCGCGCTGATGGCGACGGGCGTGGGCATGCTCGCCGCGCTCCTGCGGCTCGGCTCCCTGTCGCAGCCGCACGCGCTGGTGTTCGACGAGGTCTTCTACGCGCGCGGCGCGTACTCGCTCACGGTGCTCGGCTTCGAGGGCGACTGGACCGGCGACGACTCTGCCTTCGTCGACGGCGACTACTCGGGCCTCACCACCGAGGGTGACTTCGTGGTCCACCCCATGGTCGGCAAGCTGCTGATCGCGCTCGGCATCGAGCTGGTCGGCGTCACCCCGGTCGGCTGGCGCATCGTCGGCGCCGTGCTCGGCGTCGCGCTCGCGGTCATGGTCGCCCTGATCGCGCGCCGCCTGTTCCGCTCGACCGTGTGGGGCGCCGTCGCGGGCATCCTGATCGCCGTCGACGGCGAGGCGATCGTGCTCGCCCGCACCGCGCTGCTCGACGGCTTCCTCGCCTTCTTCGTGGTCGCCGGCTTCGGGCTGCTGGTGATCGACCGCGACCGGACGCGCGCCCTGCTCGAACGGGAGGCGGCGGCCGACCGCGCGGCGCTCGGCATGGGGCCCGAGGGCTTCCTGCCGGGAGGCGGGCCGCGGACGGGGATCCGCTGGTGGCGCCTCGCGGCGATCGTCGCGTTCGCGCTCGCCGCCTCCACCAAGTGGTCGGGGCTCTACTTCGCCGCGGCCTTCCTGGTGCTGTCCGTGGTCTGGGACGCGGTCGTTCGGCGCGAGCTCGGCTACGACCGGTGGCTCGCCGGCGCGTTCGTCCGCGCCGTGCCCGCAGCCGTCGCGACGGTCGTCACGACGCTGGTGGTCTACGTCGCCAGCTGGGCGAACTGGTTCCTCACGGACGGCTCGTACGCGCGCCGCTGGGCGGAGGAGCATCCGGGCGAGGGGGCGACCTGGCTGCCCGACGCGCTCAACTCGCTCCTGCACTACCACCAGCAGATGTGGACGTTCCACACCGGGCTCACCACCGAGCACAACTACATGTCGAACCCGTGGCTGTGGCTGATCCAATGGCGGCCCACGGCGTTCTACTTCGAGGACGTGCCCGACGCCGACTGCGGGGCGGAGCGGTGCGTGAGCGCGATCCATGCGCTGGGCAACCCGCTCATCTGGTGGCTCGCCACCGCCGCGCTGGTCTGGGCGCTGTGGCGCGTGCTCCGTCACCGCGACATGCTCGCGCTCACCGTGTCGATGGGAGTCCTGGCGGGCTGGGTCCCGTGGCTGCCCTACGCGTACCGCACCATCTTCACGTTCTACTCGGTCGCCTTCGCGCCGTTCATGGTGCTCACGCTCGTGTGGGCGCTGCGCAGGATCGCGCAGCCGGAGCGGCTCGCGGGCGGGTGGTCGCGCCGCGGCGTGCTGATCGTGGGCATCACGCTCGCGGCGATCCTGGTGGTCGCCGCGTTCTTCGTCCCGCTCTGGGTCGGGTCACCCGTGCCGTTCCGCTACTGGCAGCTGCACATGTGGCTGCCGACCTGGGTGTGAGACGCCGCGCGGACGCTGCTCAGGGCTCGCGGTGCTCGACCAGTCGGGTGAGCACGATCGCGCTGCGGGTCTTGTCGACCTGCGGCGCCAGCCGCACCTTCTCGAGAGCGATCTCCAGGTCCGGCATGGTCGCGGCGCGCAGGCGCACGATCGCGTCGGCCTGCCCGGTCACCGTGAACGCCTCGACCACGTTGGGGATGTCGGCCAGCAGCCGCCGGAGCTCCTCGGGCGCGACGGTGCCGCGGCAGAACAGCTCGACGTACGCCTCGGTCGCCGCGCCGTCGAGCTCCGGGTCGATGCGCACGCCGAACCCGCGGATCACGCGCTCGGCCACCATCCGGTCGACGCGACGCTTCACCGCCGAGGGCGACAGGCCGATCCGTTCCCCCATCTCCGCGTAGCTCGCGCGTCCGTCGATGCGGAGCTCGTCAAGAATCCGTCGGTCCAGGTCGTCCAACGACACATTCCACCCCCGTGCGTGCACGCAACCTGCGTGAACGAAGTTATTCTTGCATGTTTCGAGCGCCTCTTGGACACCTGTCGTCGCGAATCGCCTTCGACCGCGGCCACAGCAGCCGCATCGGAGGCGCGAGCGAGCCGCGGGGGGACACTCGGCGCGCACCCCGTGTCACCAGGCATGTCGCGCGGTAGTGTGCGGATCGGGGGCAACCCCGCATCGACATCCTCGACCAGGGAGCACCACCATGTCCACGCCCTCCGCAGGCTTCGACAGCCTCGGCATCGACCTCGACTCCGTCCCCGAGAAGCTCATCCGCGCCGTCCGGATCGGCCTGGGCCTCGCGAGCGCCGTGGCGCTCATCATCGGCGTCGCGCTGCTGGTCTGGCCCGGGCGCACGCTCATGGTCGGCGGTGCGCTGATCGGCATCAACCTGCTGATCACGGGCCTGGTCCGCACGGCGATCGGCGTCTTCGGCTCGGCCTACTCGGCCGGCATGAGGGTGCTGTCGATCGTGCTCGGCCTGCTGGTGATCCTCGGCGGCATCGTCCTGCTGCGCAACCTCGCGGCCGGCACCGCGATCCTGGTGCTGATCATGACGATCGTGGTCGGGATCGGATGGATCATCGACGGCGTGATGGCCCTCGTCGACTCCGACAAGGCGAGCTCCCGTGGGTGGGCCATCGCGCTGGGCATCATCTCGATCCTCGCCGGCATCGCCGTGGTCGCCGCACCGGCCTGGAGCGCGACCTTCTTCTTCACGTTCGTCGCGATCATCCTCATCGTGCTGGGCATCGTCGGGCTGGTGCGAGCCTTCCGCTTCGGTTCCGGCCGGTCCACGGTCATCGACGCATGAGCCTCGGTCCGATGTCGACGCCGCCCCCTCCCGCCAACCCGCCGAGCGACGTCCTCGCGGCCGCGCGCACCGATGCGGCGCGGCCCACGGGCCCCGAGCGGCCCGCCTGGGTCGACCGGTTCGTCTGGAGCGTGCTCGCCAAGGCTCTCGCCGCGGCCGCCTTCGCAGCCCTCGCGGTCTACTCCTTCAGCGCGCTGGGACACCTGCTCGGCGTCCTCGCGATCGCCCTGTTCTTCGCCCTGGCGATGATCCCGGGCGTCGAGGCGCTCGTGCGTCGCTTCCACATGCGGCGCGGCGCCGCCGTCGGCATCATCTACCTCGCGGCCCTGGTCGCGGTGGTGCTCATGATCGCGGTGCTGATCCCCGGCATCGTCCGCTTCGCGAACGCGGTCGCCGCCCAGGCGTCCGGCTGGTTCGACCATCTCGACTCGTGGGTCAACTCGACGTTCGGCACCTCCGCCTTCGACACCGGTGGCGCGGCCGATGGCACGAGCGCGGTGGCGCGCGTGCTGGGCGAGTGGGGGGACGACGTCCTCGGCTTCGTCACCTCGGGCGTCGGGATGGCGTTCGACCTGCTCACGATCGCGGCCTTCGCCTTCTACTTCGCCGCCGGCTTCCCCGGCCTCATGCGCGCCGTGATGCGCCGCATGCCTCCCGAGCGCCAGCGCGTCTTCAAGTGGATCGCGCTCACCTCGATCGAGCAGACGGGCGGGTACTTCTACTCGCGGCTGCTGATCATGGCGGTGAACGGCGGGCTCGCGTTCGTCGTGATGGCGGCCGTCGGGCTCGACCTGGTCTACGCCGCGCCGCTCGCCCTCTTCATGGGGTTCGTGTCGACCTTCATCCCGTTCATCGGCACCTACCTGGGCGCGATCGTGCCCATCCTCGTGGTGCTCGCGGTGGAGGGCCTCGCGCAGGCGATCATCCTGCTGGTGTGGGTGCTCGTCTACCAGCAGATCGAGAACTACGTGCTGAGCCCGCGGCTGTCCTCCAAGACCATGGAGCTCAACGGGGCCGTCGCGTTCGGCGGCGCGCTCGCCGGCGGCGCACTGGCCGGACCGATGGGCGCGTTCATGGCGCTGCCCGTCGCCGCCCTCATCACCGCGATCGTCAAGAACACGGGCCACACCTACGCGCTCATCGACGAGGAGACGGCGGAAGACGCGGAGCCGGCCGAGGCCGGCGAGACCACCGAGGAGTAGCCCCGCCGCGCCCCGGGCCGGACCTGAGCGTCACGAACGTCGAGCGCTCGCGCACCCATGTCCGGCCACGGTACGGGGGGCGGGCGCGGTCTCCGGGAGCCGGGGCCGGGGCCGGGGTCAGGACAGCTGAAGCGGGCCCTCGGCGGCGGGCGGCGCGCCGTCCACCTGGGCGTCGACCCGCATCGCGGTCAGCTCGACCGCGTCGCCGATCGTGGTGAGGAACGCGGTGTCGGCGGCGTCCCGGCCGGTCGCGATGCGCACCATGGTCTCGCGCGGCGCGAGCCCGGTCGCGTCCACCACCCACCAGCGCCCGTCGACCAGCGCCTCGACGACCGCGTGGAAGTCCATGGGCTCGAGACCGGGCGCGTAGACGGCGACCACCCGCGCGGGCACGTCGCTCGCGCGCAGCGCCGCGACCACCAGGTGCGCGAAGTCGCGGCACACCCCCTGGCGGGACAGGATCGTGGCGGTCGCGCCGTCGGTGGGCTGGCTCGAGCCCGGCGTGTACGCGACGTGGTCGTGCACCCAGGCGCGCACGGCCTCGACCAGCGCGTGCCCCTCGAGGCCCCCGAACTGGTCGGCCACGGTGGGCGCGATCACGTCGGACTCGGCGTACCGGCTCGGGCGCAGGTAGCGCACCGGGTCGGCTCCCGCGACGGCGGGCTCCTCCACCGCTCCGCGCACCGTGGCGCGGTACCGCACGGTCGCCGGTCCCTCCTCGAAGTCGACGGCGTGGAGGCGGGTGCCGTGGTCATCCTCGACCTCGGTCGCGGCGAGGGCGCGGCCGCCCTGCTCGACGACGAGCTCCTCGTCGACGGCGGCGCCGCGTGCGACCGTGACGGCGAGGATGGCGCGGGCGGGGCCGGAGGCGTCGAGGTCGAGCTCGGCGAGCACGGTGCGGATCACAGGAGGAATGCTCTCATCCCGGCACCTGCCCGGGAGACGCCGACGGCGCCGACCCCGCGAGGAGATCGGCGCCGTCGGACGGTGCGAGCGCTAGGACGCCGCGAGGATGTCGACCACGAACACCAGGGTCGACCCGGCCGGGATCGAGCCCGAGTCCGTGTCGCCGTAGCCGAGGTCCGGCGGGATCACCAGCAGCACCTGGCTGCCGACGGTCTGGCCCGCGAGGCCCTGGGTCCAGCCCGCGATCACGCTGGCGAGGCTGAACGTCGACGGCGCGCCACGGTCCCACGACGAGTCGAACTGCTCGCCGTCCCACAGCCAGCCGGTGTAGTGGACGGTGACCTGCGACTCGGAGGACACGGTCGCGCCGTCGCCCTCGATGAGCGGCTGGACCACCAGCTCGGTCGGCATCTCGCCGGCGGAGGAGAAGTCGATCGACGGCATGCCGTCCTCGGCGAGGGTGACCGTCGGAAGCCCGTCCGCGGGCTCGACGGTGGTGCCGGTGGCCCGGTCGAGCGGCATGCTCGCGTCCGAGGCGGTGACCGCCATGATCACCGAGCTGCCGTCGGTGGACGTGGTGTCGGGGTACGCGTAGATGAGGGTGGTGCCCACGCCGTTGCCGACCAGGGCGTCGTACAGGTCCTGCAGGACCTGGCCCTCGGTCATCGACACGACCTCGGGGGTGCCCTCGTCGTAGGTCGAGTACATGACCTCCGCGTCGGCGCCGGAGTACACCACGTAGTCGAGCGACACGTTCATGCCGTCCTCGATCGCGTCGCCGTCGCCGTCCGCGATCGGACGCAGCGCGGACGCGCCCACCGACAGCGGCGCCTCGAACTCGAGCAGCGGGACGCCGTCGGCGTCGGTCCAGGTGATGGACTCGAGCGCGGCGAGGTCGGCGGCCGAGGTGTCGACCGCGGCGCTGGCCGAGGGCGAGGGGCTCGCGTCCCCGGCGGAGGTGCAGGCCGTCAGGCCCATCAGCGCGACGGCGCCGATCACGGCGGCCGTGAGCACGTTCTTCTTCATGGATCTCCCTGGAGTGGTCCCGCGGTCGTCGCGGCAAGGCTCGGCCGCGGGGCTTGTCCCCCCACCAACCGACGGACGTCCGCGAAGGTTCCCGATCGGGACGCATTCCCAGCGAACTGTGAGCATTGCGCGCGGATGTGCCCCCAGGGTACCTCTCCGCCCACGGGCGCCGACGCGGCCGTCAGGGCTCCCGGTGCACCACCGAGGCGCCGGCCTGCGACCGCGGCATGATCATCATCGTGTCGATGTTCACGTGGGCAGGGAGGCTCGCGACCCACCGGATCGCCTCGGCGACGTCCTCGGCCGACAGCGGCGTGATGCCCTCGTAGACCTTGGCCGCGCGCTCGGCGTCGCCCGCGAAGCGCACCAGCGAGAACTCGGTCTCGACCATGCCCGGGTCGATCTCGCACACGCGCAGCGGCTGCTCGAGCAGCTCGAGGCGGAGCACGCGGGTGAGGGCCGCCTCGGCATGCTTGGCGGCGTTGTATCCGGCGCCGCCCTTGTAGGGCTCGCGGGCGGCGATCGAGCCGATGGTGACGACCAGCCCGTCACCCGACGCGACCAGCTTCGGCAGGAGCGCCTTGGTGACCCGCACCGTGCCGAGCACGTTGACGTCGTACATCCACCGCCACTCGTCGAGGTCGGCCTCGGCCAGCGGCGTGGTCCCGACGGCTCCGCCGGCGTTGTTCACCAGCAGGTCGCAGCGCTCGACCGCGGCGGCGAAGGCGTCCACCGACGCATCGTCCGTCACGTCGAGCGCGAGGGCGGTGCCGCCGATCTCCGCCGCGAGCGTCTCGAGGCGGTCGAGCCGCCGGGCGCCGACCACCACATGCCAGCCGTCGGCGGCGAGGGCGCGGGCTGCCGCGGCTCCGATCCCGCTGCTGGCTCCGGTGACGACGGCGACACGCTGGGTCATGGCTCCTCCGATGGGGAGGGGCTACGGTGTCTCCCCTGCGTCGACAGTAGCGCGCTCCGGAGCCGCCACCGCACCGCGGGGAAGCCCGACCATCGCCTCGACGGCACGCGCCGCGAGCGCGACCCGCGCATCGTCCTGGCGCCAGCGCACCAGCGCCTGGGCGTTGAGGCCGTCGATCATGCCCAGGACGTGCCAGGCGACCGCATCGGGGTCGGCCACCGTCAGGGAGCCGTCGGCCGCGCCCCGGGCGAGGAGCTCCACGAGCGCGACGTGCCACGCGTCCATCTGGTCGCGCACGGCCGCCGCGAGCTCGGCGTTGCGCCGACCGAGCGCCCACGCCTCGACCCACACGGCGGTGACGTCCTCGCGACCGCCGCCCAAAAGGGTCCGGAGCAGCGCGTCCAGCGCGTCGGGTGCGTCCCCGCCCGCGAGGTACCGCACCTCGTCGAGCTCGGCGGCGACGATGCCGGCGAAGGTCTCGGCGACCAGCGCCTCCATGCTCGGGCTGTAGTGGGCGACCAGCGCGGGCGCGACGGCGGCCTCCGCGGCCACGCCGCGCAACGTGACCGCGGCGAGCCCGTCGCGCAGGGCCACGGCACGCGCCGCCCCGGCGATCTGGGCGCGGCGCTCGGCGGCGGGGAGTCGGCGACGATCCGTTGACGGCATGGAGGCGATTCTGTACCGTCGAGCGCTAGTTGATCAAGCGATCAACTATTGACCGACCCGCGATCGGAGCGCCATGGCCTGGACGATGCCCCCCGAGACCGCGCCGCACGCGCGGACGTGGATGGCGTTCCCCCGCGAGGGGCTGACGCTCGGCGCGACCGCGATGGAGCGCGACGCCGGATACGCGGCCTGGACGGCGGTCGCGCTCGCCGTGGCCGAGCTCGAGCCGGTGACCATGGTGGTCGACCCCTCGGAGATGTCGCGCGCGCGCCGCATGCTCGGCGGGGCGATCGACCTGCTCGAGGCACCGCTCGACGAGTTCTGGATGCGCGACGTGGGCCCCACGTTCGTGCTGGACGACGCGCGGCCCGGGGTCCTCGGCGCCGTCGACTGGGTCTTCAACGGCTGGGGCGCGCCCGCGTGGGCGGAGTGGGAGAAGTCGGCGCGGCTCGGGAGGGTGGTCGCCGAGGCGGCGGGCGCCGAGCTGGTGCCGTCCGCGCTGGTCAACGAGGGCGGCGGGATCCACGTCGACGGTGACGGGCTGGTGCTCCTGACGGAGACGGTGCAGCTCGACCCCCGCCGCAACCCCGGGCTGGATCGCGCGGCGGTCGAGGCGGAGATGGCGCGGGCGATCGGCGCGACCCGCGCCGTGTGGCTGCCGCGCGGCCTCACCCGCGACTACGACGACCTGGGCACCAACGGCCACGTGGACATCGTCGCCGCGCCGGTCGGCGGAGGCCGCGTGCTCCTGCATGCCCAGGCCGACCCGGAGCACCCCGACTACGAGGTGAGCGCCGCGCTGCGCGACCTGCTGAAGGCCGAGGTCGACGCCGCCGGGCGTCCGCTGGAGGTGATCGACCTGCCCGCGCCGCGCACGCTGCGGGACGGCCACGGCCCGGTCGACTGGAGCTACGTCAACCACTACGCGGTCAACGGCGGCGTGATCGCCTGCGGCTTCGGGGAGGACGATGCGGACGCCGCCGCCCGCGAGGTGCTCGCCGAGGCGTACCCGGGCCGCACGGTGGTGACGGTCGACGCCCGCGAGATCTTCGCCCGCGGGGGCGGCATCCACTGCATCACCCAGCAGGAGCCGGCGCGATGACCGTCGACGTGGTCGAGGCTTCGATCGCCTCGCTCGCCGCCTCCCTCTCGTCGGGTGAGACGACCGCGGTCGCGCTGGTCGAGGCGTACCTCGCACGCATCGCGGCCTACGACGGCCCCGATACCCCGACCGCGCTCAACGCGGTCCCGGTGCTGGACCCGACCGCGCTCGACCAGGCGCGCGAGTCCGACGCGCGCCGCGCCCGCGGCGAGGCGCGCGGCCCCCTCGACGGCATCCCCTACACGGCCAAGGACTCGTACCTGGTGCGGGGGCTCCCGTGCGCCGCCGGCAGCCCCGCGTTCGCCGACCTGATCGCGCAGGACGATGCGTTCACCATCGCGCGCCTGCGCGCGGCCGGCGCCATCTGCCTCGGGCTCACCACGATGCCGCCGATGGCGAACGGCGGCATGCAGCGCGGCCTCCACGGCCGAGCCGAGAGCCCGTATCGCGCCGACTTCCTCACCGCCCCCTTCGCGTCGGGCTCCTCGAACGGGTCCGGCACGGCGACCGCCGCATCGTTCGGCGCCTTCGGCCTGGGCGAGGAGACCTGGTCGAGCGGCCGGGGGCCCGCCTCGAACAACGCGCTGTGCGCGTACACGCCGTCGCGGGGCGTGATCTCCGTGCGCGGCAACTGGCCGCTGGTGCCGACCATGGACGTCGTGGTGCCGCAGACGCGCACCATGGCGGACCTGCTCGCGGTGCTCGACACGATCGTCGCGCCCGACCCCGAGGTCGACGGCGACCTGTGGCGCGCCCAGCCCTGGGTGGACCTGCCCGCCGTCGCGCGGGTGCGGCCTGAGTCGTTCCCCGCCCTGGCCGACGGCGCGCGCGAGTCGCTCGCGGGCCTGCGGATCGGAGCCCCGCGCCTCTACCTCGGCACGGATGCCGAGGCCGGGACCAACCCCCAGGGCGGCGTCGGCGGCCCGACCGGCACCCGCATCGTCCCTCGCCCGTCCTCGCTCGAGCTGTGGGAGGCGGCGCGCGCCGACCTCGAGGCCGCCGGCGCGACCGTGGTCGACGTCGACCTGCCGATGATCAGCAACTACGAGGGCGACCGGCCCGGCGCGCCCACCATCGCAACTCGCGGGCTGGTGCCGGCGGAGTTCCTGCACACCGAGGTGCGGGGGCTGTCGGCCTGGGCGTGGGACACCTTCCTGCGCCTCAACGGCGACCCCGGCCTGTCGCGTCTCGACGAGGTCGACGGCACGCGCATCTTCCCCCACCCCGCAGGCGCGCTACCGGACCGGTACACCGGCTTCGAGGACGACATCGCCGAGTACCCGGCGCTGGCGCGCGCGGGGCTGCCCGCGACGCTGGACGGCTTCCCCGCCATGGAGGCCGGGCTGCGTGGGCTCGAGGAGACGCGGCGTCTGGACCTCGAGGAGTGGATGGACTCCCGGGGTCTCGACGCGATCGCCTTCCCCGCCGTCGCCGACGTGGGCCCCGCGGACATGGACGTGAACCCGGACTCCGCGGACCTCGGCTGGCGCAACGGCGTGTGGGTCGCGAACGGCAACCTCGCGATCCGCCACCTGGGCGTGCCGACGGTGACGGTCCCGATGGGGACGATGCGCGACATCGGCATGCCCGTCGGCCTCACCTTCGCGGGGCGCGCGTACTCCGACGCGGCGCTGCTGAGGATCGGTGCGGGCTTCGAGGCGCTGGGCCGGCGCCGCACGGAGCCGCCGCGGACGCCGCGGCTCGGATGACGCGCACCGCCCGTCAGGACATCAGCGGCACGTCGAGGTCGTAGGCGAGGACCACTGCGCGCGCCAGCGCGCGCTCCTGGGCTGTCGTGAGGAAGCCGACGGTCCGGCCGAGCGCGCTCGCCGGCACCGTGAGGACGTTGTCGAGGGAGACCGCCGACTCGTGGTCCAGGCCGTTGGCACGCCCGACCGGCAGCTCGCTCGACAGACCTGTGACGGTGCTCGTGATCGGAGCGACGGTCACCTTGGTCATGGCACCCCGCGCCGCCTCGCGCGTCAGGATCAGCGCCGGGCGGGTCTTGTCGAGCCGCACGAGCCTGATCTCACGCGGCCGCTCAGTCATCGATCCCGGCGTGCTCGACCGTCCACGCCACCACGGGGTCGAGGTCGTCGCCCGGCCCCGCGTCGCGCAGGATCACTGCATCGCGCTGGGCGAGCGTGCGCCTCATCTCCCGCTCGAGCGCGGACGCCACCAGCGCGGCCCGGCTGGGCGCCTCCCCGGCCGCGACCGCCTCGTCGAGGAAGGCGACCATCTCGTCCGGAAGCCGGACCGCGATCTGGGTGCTCATGGTCGCCATCGTACGCCGCTGCATCCCACAATGGGATGCAGTTCGCGCGCGTGTGGACAGGCGGGCCGACGGCACCCACGCGCGCACGGGATCCCACCAGCGGACATGACGAAAGGGGCCCGCCGGACGGCGGGCCCCTTCTCACTCGTGGAGCTGAGGGGATTCGAACCCCTGACCTTCTCATTGCGAACGAGACGCGCTACCAACTGCGCCACAGCCCCAAGTGCTGGAATAGATTAGCACCTCCGCGCGGGGCGACGCGACCACCGTGCGGCTCGTCGACGGTCAGTCGCGCGGGTCCTCCGCGTACGCCATCCGCCGCACGGTGGCCGCGCCGCCGAGGGCCTCGATCGCGAGCATCCGGCCCGTGAAGCCGCCTGCGACCTCCGTCGACACGTAGCGTCCGTCGACCGAGCCGAGCGCCACGAACGCCCCGTCGCGGACGATCCCAGGCTCGAGCAGATCGGGGCCCAGGCGGCCGTAGAGCTCGCGCGACGGCGACGAGCGGACCGCGAGCAGGTCGCCGTCGCGCAGGTCCAGCTCCGACAGGGCCTGGTCGAACGGCCCGGACACGGCGCGCCCGCGGACCCGGTCGCCCACGCGCTCGACTCCGACCCAGCTGCGCGCGTCCATGCGCACGCTCAGGCACGCGTCGCCCGCCGCGACCTCGGCCGTCGCCAGGAACCCGATCGCGGGGATGCGGGCGCACAGCAGGTCGAGCTGCTCCCCCGCGTCCGCGTCGCGACCGACGGAGAGCTCCAGGCCAGCGGCGGTCACCGTCGCGATCTGCGCCGGCGCCTTGCCGGGAGCGAGCCAGCGCGCGTCGAGCGTGTGGCTGACGAACGGCTCGTCCCACGAGCCGTCGCGGTCGGGCACGTCGAATCGGCCCTCGTCGACAACGGGCCAGCCGTCGATCCAGTCGACGCCCGCGATGAACGTCTCGCGGCCGTTCACATGGAAGCCGGGGTAGGCGCCGGTCGGGCGCATGCCGAGGTACACCATCGCCCAGGAGCCGTCGGACAGCTCGACCAGGTCGGGGTGCCCGGTCGCCTGCACCGGATGCGGCAGGCTGCGGTGGGTCAGGATCGGGTTCGCGGGGTTCGACTCGAACGGCCCGTGGGGGCTGCGCGACCGCGCGATCGACGCGCCGTGGCCCACGTGGGTGCCACCCTCGGCGACCGAGAGGTACCACCAGCCGTCCCGCTCGAACAGGTGGGGGCCCTCGGTGTCCTTCATCTCGGTGCCTCGCCACAGCTCGATGCGGTCGGTGAGCCGCTCGCCGGTGCGCGGGTCGACCTCGACCTGGTAGATCGCGGGAGGGTTGTGGCCGCACCAGGTGAGCAGGCACGTGCCGTCCTCGAGCCAGGCGAGGTCGGGATCGATCCCGTCGGTGCCCTCGACGTACACGGGTGCCGACCATGGCCCCGAAGGGTCCTCCGCGTGCACGATCAGCTGCCCGCGGCCCGCGTCGCGGATCGAGGTGGTGATCATCCAGAACAGGCCGTCGTGGTGGCGCAGGGTGGGGGCGAAGATCCCGGAGCTCGCCGCGTCGTGGCCCTCGCCGCCGTTGATGGCGGCGGGATCGGTGAGCGCGTGGCCCACGAGCTCCCAGTCCACCAGGTTCCGGGACCGGTGGATCGGCACCCCGGGCACGTACTCGAAGGTCGAGCTCGCGAGGTAGCACCACTCGCCCACCCGGCAGATCGAGGGGTCCGGGTAGAAGCCGGCGAGGATCGGCATCGTCATTGTTGTCTCTCCAAACTTAATGGCGGGATCACTCTATACGCTCCATCGGGCCGCCACACGCCCCCGTTCCACCGCCGCATGCCTCGCGGCCGCCGGACGTGCACCCCGCCCACGCGACGGCCGGACAGAAAGTTAAAGAGTTCGTCACATGACGGCAACGGACCAGACACGGCCCCCGCCTACCGTCATGCCAAGGACGCCCGAGGATGCGCGTCCCCTCGTTTCGCACCGGAGCCACTCAGCGCGACCCCGGGAAGGAGGTGCCGCCGTGTACGACGACGTCGACCCGTTCATCGGGACGGAGGCCACCGTCCTGCCCGAGCCCTCCGGGATCGCGGCCACCTGGTGGTGGCCCAAGCCCCAGGTGGGCAACACGCACCCGGGTGCCTGCTACCCGCTCGGCATGGTCTCGGCCTGCGCCTACTCGGGCGGCTACCCCACGGGCTACGGCCTCTACGACCTCAGCACCGAGGGCGTCCCCACACGCCTGCACGACCGCGCCGTCACCTCCGGCTTCACGCACTTCCAGCAGTCCGGCACCGGCGCGATCCGCAAGTACTACAACTACTTCCGCGTCACGCCCATGATCGAGCCGCTGGACGAGCTCGACCGCACCTGGGACCTCGTCTCGGAGGAGGCCGCGCCCGGCTGGTACGCGGCCACGCTCGACAACGGCATCGAGGCGGAGATCACGGTCGGCCCGAAGTCCGCCGTCCACCGCTACCGCTTCCCGGAGCACCCGTCCGCCCGCGTGGTGGTCGACTTCTCGGTCGGCGGTCTGGAGATCCCTTACGGCGCGACGCTCCCGCTGCGGGCGCGGCTCGAGGCGGTCGAGCCCGGCGTGGTGCAGGGCGAGATCGTGGTCGAGGGCGTGCCGCTGTCCGTGTACATCGAGTGCGACGCCGACGACTGGCGCCAGATGCTCTGGTACGACCGCCGGCTCATGCCCGCCGGTCAGCGCCTCGACCTCGACTCGATCCGCCCGTCGACGCTGCGCCCGTTCGGCCTCATGTGGATGGGCACCGCGTCGCAGGGCCAGTCGGTCGAGGTGCGCATGGGCTTCTCGCTGCGCGGCGTCGACCAGGCACGCCGCAACCTGCACAAGGACCTGGGCGAGCTCGGCTCCTTCTCGACCCGCCTGGCGGGGACCCGGGAGACCTGGCGCGGCCTGCTCGACGCGATCACGGTCGACACCGAGGACGACGTCCGGCGCGAGGTGTTCGCGACCGCCGTGTACCACTCGCTCCTGAAGCCCTGCTTCGCGGCGGATGAGAGCCCGTTCTGGTCCCACAAGGGGCCGTTCGTGTTCGACGTCTCGACCATGTGGGACATCTACCGCACCCAGCTGCCGCTGCTGACGGCGCTGATGCCGCACCGCGTGGTCGAGTTCGCCAACGCGATGCTCACCATCGCCGAGGAGGAGGGCAACCTCCCGATCGGCTACCGCATGGCGCGCGGCTCCGACCGTTTCAGCCGCCAGGGCAGCGCGCTCGTGCACACGCTGCTGGCGGACCTCGCGCACCTCGGGCTGCACGGCATCGACTGGGACTGGGCGATGGTGCACATGCAGACCGACCTGCGACGCAGCTACGGCGAGGAGTTCCTGCTGCAGGGCTACGCCCAGCCCATGAGCCACACGCTGGACCTGGCGTACGGCTACTGGTGCGCCGGCGTGATCGCGCAGCTGCTCGGCGACACCGCCCAGCTCCGGGAGAACGTCGAGATGGCCGCTCGCTGGCGCAACGCCTTCGACGAGGAGACGGGCCTGCTGCGCGACTCGACCTACTACGAGGGCACCAAGTTCAACTACTCCTTCCGGATCCTCCACGACATGGCTGCCCGCATCGAGCTCGCCGGCGGGGACGAGGCGTTCGTCGCGCTGCTCGACGCCTTCTTCGGGTTCGGCGCGGAGCCGGTGGTCCAGCCGGGCGAGCGACCGGGTTTGGAGGAGATGCGCGCGGGCTACGCGCTCGGCCGCTTCGAGGGCCTCAACAACGAGCCCGACATGGAGGCCCCCTGGGCCTACCACTACGCCGGCCGGCCGGACCGGACCGCCGAGGTGGTCCACGGCATCGTCCACCAGATGTTCGGCCCCGGCCGCGGCGGGCTGCCGGGCAACGACGACTCCGGCGGCCTCTCGTCCTGGTTCGTGTGGGCCTGCCTGGGACTGTTCCCGGTCGCCGGCCAGAACCTGTTCCTGCTCCACCCGCCCGCCTTCGCCTCCGCGCGGATGCGCATGGCGCGCGGGGAGCTCACGATCGTGGCGGACGGCTTCATCGAGCCCACGCCCGGCGGACCGGTGCAGTACATCCGGTCCGTCACCCTCGACGGGGCCCCCGTCGAGTCCTCCTGGATCGCCGGCTCCGAGCTCCATCAGGGCGGAGAGCTGCGCTTCACGCTGGCGGACACCCCAGGCGACTGGGGCCGCACGCATCGTCCCCCCTCAACCCCACGCCCCACCCAGGGGCTGCTTCCGTGAAGGAGGTGTCATGAACACCGAGGTCAACCGCAGGCTCGTCATCATCGTCCGGGCCGACCCCGTCATCTGCGGCCACTCCGGCGAGGCCCGCAACCTCGCCGAGGTCGCGCTCACCCGTGGCTTCGACGACGTCCGGATCGTCACCTGGCCCCTCGATCGGCTCGAGGAGACCGGCCTGCCCCTCAAGCCCATGGACACCGTCCTGCCCTACTCCCCCGGCATCACCGTCGAACGCCCGGGGCCCGTGGGCGGCTACAAGATCCCCGACGGCCGCTACCTCGCCGGCATGGTCGGGCGCCTGGTGGAGCTCTTCACGGACGGCGTCCCGACCGTCGCGATGAGCCTGTACCTCCACCCGCACACCACCGCCGTCGCGGAGGCGCTGCGCATCGCGCGGTCGACCGGCCTGCCGGTCAACGTCACCACCATCGCGGAGGCGGTCGGCTCCGACATCACGGACGTGGTGCGGTCGGCCGTCGACCACGGCGAGTTCGGAGCGGCCGCCGCGGTGCTGTCGAACTACCTGTCCCAGGACCTGTGCGTCGCGGTCTCCGAGTACACCAAGCAGGTGATCGTGGAGTCCGCGGCGGAGCTCGACGCCGTGTACGGCACGGCGTTCGCCCCGCAGTGCGACGCCCGGGTGAAGATCTCGTACCCCGCGATCGACACCTCGGCGTACCTCGCCCTGGACGAGGAGGAGACGGCGCGGGTGCTCGCGGACCGCGGCCTCGAGCGCGGACGCTACGTGCTGTACCTGTCCCGCCTCCAGAAGGCCAAGGGCGTGGACGACCTGATCCGCGGGTTCGCCGCCTCCGAGGCCTGCGAGACGCAGACCCTGGTGATCGCGGGACGCGGGCCGGACCTGGGGTACTTCCAGGAGGTCGCCGCGCGCACCACCGCCGCGTCACGCATCATCTTCCTGCAGGACGTGGGCGACGAGGAGAAGCCGCATCTGATGGCGGCGTGCTCCGCGTACGCGCTCCCGTCGAAGCCCGCGCCGGAGTTCACCGAGACGTTCGGCATCGCGCTGGTCGAGAAGATGCTCGCCGGCGGCGGACCCGTCATCACCTGCGACACCGGCGGCATCCTCGAGGCGGTGGGCGACACCGCGGTGGTGGTGCCGTCCGGCGACCCGTCGGCGCTGACCGTGGCGCTCAACGTGTGCGCCGGCGGGATCGACGACGCCGAGGCGGAGTGGTGGCAGCACCGCGCCCGTGAGCACGCGATGCAGTTCGACCGCGTCAACGTGTTCGACCGCCTGTTCGGCTACCTGCACACCGAGCCGTCCCTGGTGGCCAGCCCCAGCCGCGTCCGGATCTGACACCGACGACGATGCCCGCCGCGTCCGCGCGGCGGGCATCGTGGCGTCCGGGGGCGCACAGCCGTCGGGACGATGCGACGGTCGGGCGAGGAGCCCGCGCTCAGGCCGAGCGGGAGGTGCGGCGCGCGAGGATCTGCTCGAGCGACGTCGTGGTGGTCGCCGCCGGCTCGTCCGTCGCGGACGCGGCGGGCGCCTCGGCGGGGCGGTACGACGCCGCGGCGATGTCCTCGTCCGCCAGCGGTCGCGCCTGGGCCTGACGCACCTCGGGCTTGAGCGTGTAGCTCGGCGCGGGCATCTCGCGCGGGCTCCAGGCGGCAGACTCCTCCGCCGCGGGGGCCGACGAGGCGGCAGGCGCCTGCACGGCGGCGGGCGCCGGCACCGAGAGCGGCTTGAGGTCGGCCGACGTGACCACACGGATCGCCTGCGTCTCGACATCCGACGGCTGGGCGTCGCGACCGGCCGCACGCTCGCGCGTCACCTTGCGCAGGGCCTGGGTGGCGGTGGCGGCCGCGGAGACCTCACGGGCGACCATCGCGATCCGCGCGTCGGCGCGACGCTGCGCGGAGGCGGCGCGTGCGCCCTGCACCATCACGCCCGCGAGCAGCGCCGTCGCTCCCGCACCGACGGCGACATGAGCGGCGCCCAGGGCGACCAGGACCCACGCGGTCAGCGTGAGCGCGGTGACGCCCAGCGCGACGCGGGCGCGGCGGCGGGCGCGTGCCTTGCGCTCGGCGACGACCGCGGCACGGTCCTTGCGCATCGCGACCAGCTGGCGCTGGGCGGCGGTCGCGGCGCGGTCGATCGGGCCCGACGGACGGGACATCTGGTCCGCGCCGAGCTTCGCGATCGAGGCGCGCGCGGCACCCGTGACGAGCAGCGGGACCTCGCCCGAGTCGGAGCTGGGACGGTCGGCAGGGCGCTCGACGCGCTCGGCGGCGGTCTTCACCACGCGCATCTCCGCGGAGAAGCGGTCCTCCGTGCGCACGAGCGCGTAGTCGGAGCGCTCCTTGATCCGCTGGGGGATCACATAGGCGAGCACCATGCCGAGGGCGATGATCGCGAGCAGTCCAGCGGGAGGCATGTGACGACGCTACGGCGGACGCCACCGCAACCGCGGGAGGCGCGCGGCGTGTCAGCCCTCAGGCTCCCAATATCGGCCGGTGCGCGGCTGATCTTGAGTTCGCGAGTAGACGATGTGGTCGCGCCACCCGCCGTCGATGTAGAGGAACGAGCGGCGCGGCCCGTCCAGGGTGAACCCGAGCTTCTCCGCCACCCGGCGGCTCGCCTGGTTCTCGGGACGCATCGCGACCTCGACCCGGTGCAGCCCCTGCGCGAAGGCGTGCTCGACCAGCATCGCGGCCGCCGTGGGCACGATCCCGAGGCCAGCATGCTCCCGGTCGAGCCAGTAGCCGAGCGAGCCCGAGCGCTGCGCACCCCACTCGACACCGGCCACCACCACGCGGCCCACCAGCGCGCCGTCGAGCTCGATCGCCATCGGCCATCCGGTCCCGAGCCTCCGCGCGCGGCGCTCGGAACGGATGAACTGCCGGAAGGAGACCGCCGGGATGGGCGCCTCGGGCGGCGCGGTCGCCTCCCAGGGCCGGAGCCAGTCGCGGTTGGCGCTGCGCAGCGCCGCCCACTCGTCCGCGTCGCGGACCCTCAGGGGTCGCACCCTGAGCGTGCCGCGGACCAGCTCCGGCTCCCCCACGTCAGTCGTCCCAGACGGTGCAGCGCACGAGGTCGCCGGGGTGGACCTCCGTGGTGCGGGCGTCGATCCACGCGATGCCGTCGGCCGCACCGAGCGACGCGAGCGTCGCCGCGCCGCCCTGCCCGGCGGGCGTCGCCGTCACGGAGCCCTGCCCGTCGACCCCCAGGCGCACCGGCACGGCATGCGCCGCAGCGTCCGGCGAGGCGAAGCCGGCGGTGAGACGGGCTCGCACGCCGGGACGCAGATACTCGGCGAAGCCGCACATGCGCCGGAGCGCGGGCCTCACATAGGCCTCGAAAGCGAGCGCGGCGGCGGCGGGCGCACCCGGCAGCGCGATCACCGGCACATGCCGGCCCAGGTCCTCGCCCACGACCGCGAGCGCGTGCCGCGAGCCCGGTCGGAAGGCCAGGTCCACGTCCTCGACCCGGCCGAGCTGACGGAGGACGGCGACCACCGCATCGTCCCGGCCGTCGCTGAGGCCGCCGGTGGTGATCACCAGGTCGGCGCGCACCAGCTGATCCTCGATCGCGGTGCGCAGCGTCCGGCGATCGTCGTCGACGGCGGGGATCCGCACCGCGTGGGTGCCGGCGGACCTCGCGGCGACGGCGACCAGGCGCCCCGTCGCCTCCGGCACGCCGAGGAGACCGCCCGCGGTCTCGACCAGCTCGCCTCCCGTCGGGATCACCACCACGCGCGGCACCGGCCGGACCGCGAGCCGCGACAACCCGAGCGACGCCGCGAGCGCGAGCTCGCGCCCACCCAGGCGGCGTCCCGCGGGCACCAGCACGGTCCCCGCCCGGGCGTCGGACCCGACCTCGCGGACCCCGGAGCCCGCGCGCACCCGCTCCCGGATCTCAACGCGGGCCGCTCCCCCGTCGGTCGACGCGAGCGGGACCACCGCATCGGCCCCGCTCGGCAGCAGCATCCCGGACGACACGCGCGCCGCCGTCCCCGGCAGAAGCCGGCGCGGGCCGCGGTCGGAGAACGCGACGTCGTGCGACAGGGGCAGCGAGACGGGCGCCGCCTCGACGTCCTGCGCGAGCACCGCGAAGCCGTCGTGGGCGGCGCGCGGCGCGTCGGGAAGCGGGTGGTCCGCCACGAGCGGCTCGAGGAGCGTGGCCCCCGCGGCGTCGCCGACGAGGACCGTCAGCGGCTCGATGGGGGCGAGCGCGGCGGCGACCGCCGCGCGGTGCTCGTCGAGGCTGCGGCTGACCCGGCCGTCCATGCCGGTCAGCATGCGCGGTGCTCCTGGCGGGATTCCATGCGACGAGCCTAGGGACATGCCCCGAAGTGGAACAAAGATTTACCGAACTTTGGCACAATGGCTCCCATGACGCCGATGTCCGAAGGCCACCTGCGTGCCCCCGAGCCGGACGAGGCGAAGGCGCACCTGCGAGCCGTGATCCGACGCGAGAGGCTCCAGCGGAGCGAGCGCCGCCGCCATGAGGCGGCGGCGGCCTTCCGCGACCACGTGCTCGCCCTGCCGGCGGTGCAGGCGGCCTCCTGCGTGTCCGTCTACGCGTCGCGGCCCCACGAGCCCAGCACCGGGCCCCTGATCGAGGCGCTGCATGTGCGCGGGGTCAGGGTGCTGATCCCGCTGCTCGGCGACGGCCTCCAGCGAGGCTGGGGCGTCTATCGCGGCGTGGACGACCTGGTCGAGCGTGCCCCGGGACGCCCTCCGGAGCCGTCCGGGGACTTCCTCGGCTCGGTGACCCTCGCGGAGGCCGACGTGATCGTGGTCCCGGCGCTCGCGGTCGACACGTCGGGCACCCGCCTCGGCCAGGGCGGAGGGTGGTACGACCGCGCCCTGGTCGACGCGAAGCCGGACGCGCCGGTGGTGGCGCTGACGTTCTCGGGCGAGGTGCGCGACGCCGCGACGGACCCGCTGCCGAGGGAGCCGCACGACCTGGGCGTGGACATGGTCATCACACCCGAGGGGGCATTCGAGCTCGGGGCGTAGAATACGCCCATGCCTACCTACTCCTACGCGTGCACCGCGTGCTCACACGCGTTCGACGCGGTGCAGTCGATCCACGACTCAGCCCTGACCGAGTGCCCCGAGTGCACCGGTCCCGTCCGGAAGCAGTTCGGCTCGGTCGGCGTGACCTTCAAGGGCTCGGGCTTCTACCGCACGGACTCCCGCTCCGAGTCGAAGACCGCGTCCAGCTCCTCCTGATCGCGGCGTCCCCGCTCACCAGTGCGGGGGACGCTCCCGCTTGATCTCGTCGTCGCGGCTCGAGCCGCCGGAGCCGCCCCACCCCTCGTCGATGTCCTCGCGCGCCCGCGTCGGGATGAGCGGACGGTCCGTGCCGCGCCACGCCGGGCGGATCGGCGGCGGGGAGGGCAGCGCGTCCTCGGCCTCGCCCTCGTCCTCCGGCTCCTCGGTCTCCTCCTCGGGGGCCGATGCGGGGGTCGAGTCGTCGTCGGATGAGGACTCAGCGTCCCGGGGCGGTGTCACAGGGGCCTCCTCGGAGGACTGAGCGTCCCGAGCGGGCTCGGGCTCGGGCTCGGGGGACGGTTCCGGTTCGGGGTCGGGCTCCGGCTCGGGCTCGGGCTCGGGGAGGTCGAGCGCGGGCTGGGTCTCCTGCGCGCGCGTGTGCCGGTCCACCAGCAGGTGCTCGGCGAGCATCACCGAGATCCCCAGGGTGACGTCGGGCGCCTCGACCACGGGCTCGGGCTCCGGGTCGGGCTCCGGCTCGGCGGCGACCAGGTGCTCGTCGCGCAGCGCGGGGATCGCCCCGGTGACGTCCTCGAGCGCGGCGACGTCGAACACCTCCTGCGCGGGCACGCGGATCGCCGAGGTCTCGACGCCGAGGTCGAGCGTCGGCTGCTCCCACACCAGCGGTCCGCGCCGGCCCTCGACGGCGTCGACGATCGCCGCTACGGCGGCGTCGGGGTCCATGAAGACGTCGAGCGTCCACAGCGAGACGACCGTCCAGCCGAGCGCCTCCAGCCCGCCGTACTGGTGCCGCATCCGGTCCCGCACGCTCGCGGCGCCGGCCTGCCCCGCATCGTCCGTCACCACGGCGACCGTGTAGCCCCGGTCATGGCGCCCGCCCACGACGAGCGGGATCGCGTCGGCGCCCGCCCCGTAGCGCACGTGGACGGCGTAGCCCTGGGCGCGCAGCCGCGACGCGATGTCGGCCAGCAACCAGTCGCCGGGCGCGGGCTCGGGACGTTCGGCGGGCACGGGCGCGCCGTCGGCGGCGAGCAGGAGCTCGCGCAGCCCGTCGACCGCCTCCGACTCGGGGCCCTCGGCGATCGCGGCGAGCTGCTCCGCGTCGAGGGCCGTCACCACGGTGAGGCTCTCGTGAGTCGCGGCCAGCGCCTGGACCAGCGCCGGGACCCCGTGCGGCTCCGAGAGCGCGCCCAGGCGAGCCGGCAGCGTCCCCTCGGCGTCGCGCGCATAGCCGAGACTGAGGATGACCTCGTCCACGTCGAGGCCCGCCGCGTTCGCGAGGGACACCACGGGCACCGTGTCGGCGAGCCGTGCGCCGCGCTCCTCGAGCGCGTCGCGCAGCCGCATCGCGTGCAGCTCGTTGCCCGCGACCACGGCGAGGCTGCGGCGCGGCATCTCGTGGACCAGCCGGTCGGCGCGCTCGATCACCGCCGCGACCTCGGCCCGGGTCGACTCGACGGTGCGGGAGCCGGCGACGGCGTGACCCACGGCGTCGACGTGCTGCACCCGGAGCCGGTCGGCCTCGCCCGCGGCCGGCAGGGAGCTGAGCGCGCGGCCGTAGGCCAGCGAGCCCAGCAGGGACGTGACGCGCGGGTCGCGCGGCTGCGGCGCGGCGTGCAGCGCGACGCGCGGCAGGAGGTCGGCGAACGTGGCCACCGCGGAACGGGTCGCCGACTCGGCGTCGGCGACCACGACCACCTGGCGGGCGCGCGCGAGCGTCGGCACGGTCTCCGCGAGCGCCAGCGACTCCGAGGCGAACACCACCGCGAGGTCGACGCAGCGGGTCGGCGGGGCGAGCCGCGACACCTGCTCGGCGGTCGCGAGGGTGACGGGTCGCAGCGCGGTCACGAGCGGGCCGTGGTCTCGCCACAGCTCTCGGTACGGCGCGTCGGCACCCTCGACGAGGGTCGCGAACAGGTCGCGCGCGAGGTCGGGGTGCTTGGCGATCGCGATGCGGCGGCGCTCCGCCACCGCTCGCATGAGCGGGCCCACCCGCGCAGCCGCGAAGTCATGGTCGCGGCGCAGGAACTCCTCGACCACGCGGCCGACGGCGCCCTCCTCGGTCAGGCGGGGGTCCGCCGAGACGATCGCGTCGAACGCCGCCGCCCACCACGCGAACTCGAGGTCGCGGCGCACCTGCTCGGGCGTGGCCTCGCGGGCGCGGAGGTCCTCGAGCAGCGGCCCGAGCCCGGCCTGCACCAGGTCGCGATCGACGGGGATCTCCTCGACGGCCTCGAGGGTGCCGGGCACCCCCTCCGCGAGGTGCTCGAGCACCTCGCGCACGCGCTCCCAGGGCTGATCCATGAGGTCGGTCTCGCCGGACACCTGGGCGACGGGCTGCGCGATGCGCTCCCAGAGCCGCTGCGCGCTCTCGACGCGATCGGCGAACAGGTCGAAGTCGGCGGGCACGAGCGGCCAGCCGCCGGCGCTGCAGTGCGCACGCCACCGCAGCGCCTGGGCGTGCGCGGCGACCAGGTGCTCGTGGATCTCGTCCTTGCTGCGCCCGGGCCGCAGCAGCTCCACCGCGCGACGGCGCAGCGCGCGCCGGTCGCGACGCGCCAGCTCCCCCGACTGCGCGGTGCCGGCGGGCGCGGTCGCGGCCACCAGGTCGTGCAGCGAACGGTGGAACACGGCCGGGGAGAAGATCTCGAGGGTGTCGCGCACGTCGGTGAACAGCGTGACCTGATCCGCCCAGGCCGCGACCGTCGGCGCCTCGTCCATGCCGGTCTCGTGCGCGGCCAGGCGGGCCTCGGCACGCATCTTCGGCAGGTGACGGACCACCAGGGTGGCCAGCGCCTCGTCGAGCCGCGCGCCCTCCGCGGGGTCCGACGTCACCTCCGACCACCACGGGACCAGGGTGATCTCCGGCGTCTCCGGCGCCTCCTGCGCCTCCGGCTCGGGCTCGGGCGGCGCGATCGCCTCGACCAGCGCGTGCGTGACCGAGGCGAAGCCGTGCTCCGCGACCAGCGCCGCGGCGTCCGCCCCCAGGCGGATCGGGGTCGCGGGCGCGGGTGCCGTCGAGATGAGCCGCACGACCGCCTGGACCGCCTCGTAGGCGCTCACGTCCCACGGGCGGTACGAGCGGTGCAGGGCGTCCATCCGCCCCTGCAGCTCGTGACGCGCCGCGAGGAGGCGCTCGCCGGCCTCGCGGATCGAGTCGTCCTCGACCTCGTCCACCCCCATGGTCATCGAGGTGAGCAGCCGGCGGCGGGCCACCTGGTTCCACGACGCCATCGCCCCCGAGACGTACGTGTCACCCACGCCGAGCCGGTCGAGCCGCCTCGCGACCGCGCGGACGGCCTGCTCGCCACCGCCGACGGCCATGACGGCGCGGCCCGAGGCCGCCGCATCGGCGACGATCGCGGCGACCGCCCCGAGCGGGTCGGCGCCCGGCGGCGCCTGCACCAGCACCGACCGGCCGGTGGCGATCAGGTCGAGCGCGGCGAAGCCCGCATCGTCGAGGTCGCCCACGCCGCGCTCCGCGAAGGGGTCGCGGTCGCCCAGCGGGAACGCGGGAAGCGGCTGCGCGAGGACCGCGCGGGCGTCGCCGTCGCCGGCGCTCGCCGCGAGCACGTCGGAGGCGCCGATCACGGCGTCCATGTCGTCGAGGTCGTCGAGCAGGCGCTGCTCCGGGTCGTCGAACGCGCCGACGAACAGCCGGTCGCCCACCTCGATGTCGGGGAACGCGTCGCCCAGCTCGCTGACGTGGCTCCACAGCGGCCGCGGGTCGAACTCCACGCCCGGCCCGGCCGACGGGTGCAGGCCGGCGAGCCCCTCGCCTGCGCCGCGGGCCCGCGCCTCGGTGAGGAACACCGGGTTCACCACCACCTGGTCGAGCATGGTGAGCAGGACGTCGCCCTGGCGCGCCGGCTCGAAGTGCACCGGCCGCATGACGAGCGGCATCTCGCGGCGGCGGCCGTCCTCGGTCCACGACACCGTGCCGATCACCATCGCCGCGGTCCACACTCCGGTCGCCGCCTTGACCCGGTCGGCGTCCTCGCGGATCAGCCGGACGCGGTGCAGGGCCTGCGCGTAGACGTCGGGATCGCGCAGCAGGGACTGGAGGGACGTGGGCCGCCCGGCGAACAGGGGCGCGAGGCCGCCCGGATGCGAGCCGCGCAGGTCGACCACCGTCGACTCGCTCAGCGCGAGGTCCCGCAGCGGCGAGACGGTCGCGAGCTCCTGCAGCTGCTCCCGCCACTCCTCGAGGGCCTCCGCCACGAGGGCGCGCCCGATATAGTCCACCACCGTCCTACGGTAACCGCCGGGAACCGGGCCTCTCGCGCACCACGCCGCCTCCCGATCCGGGACCCTGCCCCGCATCGTCGCGACGCGCACCAACACCCCGGGGAACGGCAGACAGTGCGCGCCGACTTGTACAGACGACGCGCACTGTTGAAGGGATTGTGCGGCCCCGGGTACCGCCGCGTCAATTCCGTGCGCGGGGCCTCGGATGCGCGCGCGTCAGCGGCGTCGGTACCGCTGGATGACGTCCCTGATCGGGGGCACGTGGACGCCCTCCGCGGCCATGTCCAGGCGTGCGAGGCGCCGGTTCCGGAGGACCCCGGCGACGCCCATGACCCACGGGATCAGCAGGGTCGCGAACGCGATGCGGTACTCGCCCAGCGTGTAGGCCGTCGCCCCCTCCGGCGACACGGCCTGGAGGGTCACGCCGACCAGCACGATCCCCAGGATGGTGGAGGCGAATCCGCCCACGTTCACGAACCCGGTGGCGGTGCCCATCGCCTCCTCGGGACCGAACGTGCGGGCGTAGTCGAGCGCGATCAGCGAGACCGGTCCGCCCGCGCCGATCACGGCCATCAGCACGCCGAGCTCCCACACCGGACGGGGCGTGTCCGGCACGAGGATCGCGACCCAGGCCACGGCGGTCGCCACGGCGGAGCCGAGCACCAGCCAGCTCCGGCGCAGCGGATGGCGGGCGGTGAACGCCCCTGCGAGCGGGCCGGCGGCCATCTTGGTCAGCGTGATCACCATCAGCAGCGCGCTCGCCTCGGGCAGCGTGAGGCCCTGCGTGGTGACGAAGAACGGCACGCCCCACAGCAGCGCGACGGTGTTCGCCGAGCACAGCGACAGGAAGTGGGTCCAGAACCCGAGCCGGGTGCCGGCAGGGCGCGAGGCGAGGCGGATCGAGGCGCGGAGGGACGATGCGGGGGCCCGGGGCGCCGCGCGCTCGCCGGTCGTCGCGGGCACCCGGATGCCGCGGGACGCGAGGGCCGCCGTGGCGAGCGTGACCGCCGCCAGGACCGCGAACGTGGCGCTCCAGCCGTGGCCCTTGAGCATCCATGCGACGGGGATAGAGGTGGCGAGCTGGCCGGCCTGGCCCACGAGCCCGGTCACCTGCACCAGCACCGGCACGCGGCGGGCCGGGAACCACAGCGGGATGAGGCGGCACGCGGAGATGAAGATGGGAGCGTCGCCGGCGCCGATCAGGACGCGCGCGAGGATCGCCAGCGGGAGGCTGGTGGTGAACGCGAGAAGCACGGTGCCGGCGGTCATCAGCAGCGCGCCGCCGATCATCAGCCGGCGTGCGCCCCAGCGGTCGAGGAGGGCGCCGGCCGGCAGCTGCAGCGCCGCGTAGGTGGCGACCTGGGCGATCGCGAGGATCGACAGCCAGGCCGCCTCGATGCCGAACCGGTCGAGCGCCTCGACCCCGGCGACGCCGAGCGCGGTGCGGTTGACGATCGCGACGAAGTACAGCGCCATGCCCGAGACGAGCATCAGCCACGCGGCGCGCGGGGCGCGCACGTGCGGGGTCGGCGTCGCGGTCAGGGTCCCTCCCGGGTTCGCCTCACCGTACGGGAGCGCCGCCGGGGATTCCTCGGACCTCGGACCCAGGCCGGTCCCTCACCCCCCTCCCCGGACGCTCCGCACGGATCTGGGCCCGACACGCCGTGCTGGACACGTTCACACGCGGTTCCGGACGGCGTGTCGCGCGTGAAACCGTGCGGAGCAATCTGGGGGGAGGGGGTGCCAGCGGGCGCGTCAGCGGGTGCGGGGCGGCCGCCGCGACGGGATCTCGACGCCCGCCGCGGCCAGGTCGGCGCGCGCCCGCCTCCGCGAGGCGAGCACGCCGATCACCCCCGCGATCCACGGCACGATCAGCACCGCGAAGGCGAGACGGTACTCGTCGAGCGTGTAGACCGTCGCGCCGGGCTCGGACGTGAGCTGCAGCACCGCGCCCACCGCGAGCACGCCGATGATGGTCGCCGCGAACCCTCCGACGTTGACGAAGCCGCTCGCGGTCCCGAGCCGGTGCCGCTCGGAGAACGTGCGCGCGAGGTCGAGGCCGACCACCGAGGTGGGCCCGCCGATCCCGACGGCGATCACGAACACCACCAGCTGCCACATGGGCCGCGGCGTGTCGAACGCCAGCAGCGCGGCGAAGGCCGCCAGCGTGAGGACCGCCGAGCCGAGCACGAGCCAGCTCCGGCGGAACGGGTGACGGCCCGAGTACCACCCGATCAGCGGGCCGGAGGCGATCGCGGACAGCGTCAGGCAGGTGAGCAGGAGGCTCGCCTGCGCGGGCGACTTCTCCTGCGCGGTCACGAAGAAGGGCACGCCCCACAGCAGTGTCAGCACGTTGGCGCCGAACGGGGTGACGAAGTGCGACCAGAATCCGAGCCGCGTGCCCGCGACCCGGGTGGTGGCGCGCAGCGCGGGCCACATGCGCTCGGCGACCACCACCGCCGACTCGTCGGTGGGCGCCCGCAGGCCGAACCCGGCGACCAGGCCCACGGCCACGGTGACCGCGCCGAGCGTCGCGAACGCCACGCTCCACCCGGCGGCGTGCAGGAGCGCGGCGACGGGGATCGCCGACGCGAGCTGGCCGGTCTGACCGATGAGGCCGGTGACCTGGATCATCATGGGCGCCCGCCGCGGCGGGAACCACAGCCCGACCACCCGCGTCGCGCCGATGAAGATCGGGGCGTCGCCCGCGCCGATCAGGACGCGCGCGAGCAGCACCAGCGCCGGCTCGTGGACGAACGCCAGCATCGTCTGCCCGAGCGCCATCACCGCGAGACCCGCGGTCATCACGGTGCGCGCCCCGAACCGGTCCATCAGCCGCCCGCCGGGGATCTGCAGCGCCGCGTAGGCGGCGATCTGCGCGACCGAGAGCATCGCGAGCCCCGTGGCCTCGAGCCCGAAGCGCTCGGAGGCCTGCACCCCGGCGACGCCGAGCGCGGTGCGGTTGACCACCGCCATGAAGTAGGCGGACGCGGCCGCGATGTAGATCACCCACGCGGCGCGCGGGGTTCGCTGGTCGAGCACGCGGCTCCTGTTCAGTTCGAGCGGGGAGGTTGCCTTCCCCAGTATCTCCCCGCGCGGGAGGGACGATGCGCGGGAGCCATCGCGCGCATCGTCCCTCCCCCGGTTCCTAGAGGGCGAGCGCCGCCTCGAAGCCCGCGTTGATCGCGTCGCCCACCTTGGCGGGACGCACGCAGTCGCCGACCGCCACCACCGAGTCGCGGTCAGCGAGCGCCTCGACCAGCGCCGTCGCGGGCCGCACGCCGAAGGCGCTCACCACCGTGTCGGCGGCGATGTGCACCGGACCGTCGGGGCCCTCGACCTTGACGCCGGTCGCGTCGACCTCGGTGACGCGGCGGCCCGTGATGAGGGTCACGCCCGCCTCCGCGAGGTCACGCAGCAGGGTGATGCGGTTGATCATCAGGAGGTCCTCCGCGATGCCCTCCTTCATCTCGATCATGGTGACGTCGTGGCCCTCGAGGGCCTTCTCGAGCGCGAAGTCCGCGCCCGAGAGGCCGCCGCCGCAGACCACGAGGCGCTTGCCGAGGTCGGCGCCCAGGTGCGCGTCGATGACCTCGACCACCGACGGGCCGTCGAGGCCCGGGATCGGCGGGGTGAGGGGGGTCGACCCGGTCGCGAGGATCACCGCGTCGGCCGCGGCGAGCTCGGGCGAGTCGGCGCTCATCTCCGTGCCGAGGTGGACCGTGACGGGCAGCGTGGCGAGCTGGCGCTCCCACCAGAAGATCATCGAGCGCAGCTCGCGCTTGAACTCCGGGGTCGCGGCGGGCCAGAGCACGCCGCCCAGCTGGGTGCCCTTCTCGTACACGTCGACGGTGTGGCCGCGCAGGGCGGCGACGCGGGCGGCCTCGAGGCCGGCCGGGCCGGCGCCGACGATCGCGACGCGCTTCGGGGTCGCGGCGGGGGTCAGCTCGCGGCGCTCGAGCTCGAGCCCGACCACGGGGTTGACGGCGCAGCCGAGCGGCTTGCCCACGAACGCGTTGCCGACGCACAGCTGGTTGCAGCGGATGCAGGGGCGGATGTCGTCGCGGCGGCCCTCGGCGAGCTTGAGCGCCCACTCCGGGTCCGCGATGAGCGCCCGGCCGATCCCGGCGAAGTCCATCTCGCCGCTCGCGATCGCGGCCTCGGCGCGCTCGGGCGTCAGGTTGCCGCACCCGAGCACCGGGATGGTGAGCGCGTCCTTGAACATCTGGACGGAGCCCATCATGCAGTTGTCGCCCAGGTAGTAGGGCGGGAACACGTAGTCCATCGCCTCGTAGGAGCCCTCGTCGATCATCAGCAGGTCCAGCCCGGCGGCCTCGAGCTGCTGGGCGATCTCGATGGACTCGGCCGGCGTGCGCCCGCCCTCGAAGTGGTGGTCGACGGAGAGGCGGAAGCTCACGGGGAGCCCGGGGGCGCCCTCCTTCACGGCGGCGATGATCTCGGCGGCGAAGCGGCAGCGGTTCTCGACGGAGCCGCCGTACTCGTCGGTGCGACGGTTCCACACGGGCGACAGGAACTGGTCGATCACGTAGCCGGTGTGGCCGTGGATGTCGATCGCGTCGATGCCCGCCTTCGCGCAGCGCTCGGCCGCCTCCTTGAAGCGCTGGACGATCACCTTGATCTCGTGAGTCTCGAGCGGGCGGCACCGCACGCTCGGGTCGAGCCAGTGGCTGTTGTCCGAGGCGGAGATGGGCAGGCGGTCCGGGTCGATGTTGTTGATGTTGCGGCCCAGTCCCGCGGTGAGCTGCACGGAGACGGCGCCGCCGCGGGCGTGGAAGGCCTCGGCGAGCTTGGTGAGGCCGGGGATCGCGGCGTCCGTGTCGACGCGGCCGAGGCCCTCGTTGATCACCTCGTAGTCGTCGGTGACGGCGTTGATGCCGGTGCAGACCAGGCCGGCGCCCGCGGCACGCTCGGCGTAGTAGGCGACCTCGCGGTCGGTGAGGTGACCGTCGTGGTCACCCATCTCGGTGCCCATCGGCACCATCACGACGCGGTTGCGCAGCTTCAGGCCCGCGAGCTCGACGGGCTCGAGGACGTGGGAGTACAGGGTGGACACGGGGGCCTCCTAGAACGGTCAGGATCGTCGACTACGACGCTATTGACCATATGTTCAGTAGAGGCGGGTTCCGAGGGACCAAGGTCACCGGCTGCCGCTGGCGTCCCACGCACCCGGACGGTCCGCACGGAGCTCGTCCCGGGTCTGCGGCGTGTCGCGGCGAGATCCGTGCGGACTGTCCAGGGGGTGGGGGGCGGTGGTCGCGGTGGAGGGCGGCGGGACCGCTCAGGCGCTCAGGCCCACCGCCGCCGCGAGCCGCGGGTACACCCGCATCGCGTTGCCCGCGAAGATCGCCTCCCGCTGCTCGTCGCTGATCGCGGCGGCGTCGACGTAGCGCTTCGTGTCGTCGAAGTACTGGCCCGTCTCCGGGTCGATGCCGCGCACCGCGCCCACCATCTCCGAGCCGAACAGGATGTTCTCCGTCGGGATCACCGCGGTGAGCAGGTCGATGCCCGGCTGGTGGTAGACGCAGGTGTCGAAGAACACGTTGTTCATCAGGTGCGAGGACACCGGCGGCTGGCCGAGCATGTCCGCGAGACCGCGGTACCGTCCCCAGTGGTACGGCACCGCTCCGCCGCCGTGCGGGATCACCAGGCGCAGTGTCGGGAAGTCGCGAAACAGGTCGCCCTGGAGCAGCTGCATGAAGGCCGTCGTGTCGGCGTTCATGTAGTGCGCGCCGGTCGCGTGGAACGCCGGGTTGGCCGAGGCGGAGACGTGGACCATGCCCGGCACGTCGTGCTCGACCATCCGCTCCCACAGCGGGTACCAGTAGCGGTCCGTCAGCGGCGGCGACGTCCAGTGGCCGCCCGACGGGTCGGGGTTGACGTTGCAGCCGATGAAGCCCATCGCGACGCAGCGGTCGAGCTCCGCGATGGACGCCTCGAGGCCCTCGCCCGGGGACTGCGGCAGCTGGCACACGGGCGCGAACACCCCGGGGAACAGGTCCGCGACGCGCGCGATCAGGTTGTTGCAGGCCTCGGACCACGCGATCGACGTCGACAGGTCGCCCTGGTGGTGGCCCATGACGGACGCGCGCGGCGAGAAGATCGTCACGTCGGCGCCGCGCTCGCGGATCAGCCGGAGCTGGTTCTTCTCGATGGTCTCGCGGATCTCGTCGTCGGAGATCTCCGGGTACTCCGGTGCCGGCTCGCCCGCCGCGAAGGCCGCCAGCTGCGCCGCGCGCCAGTCGCTGTGGGCCGCGGGGGCGGTGGTGTAGTGGCCGTGGCAGTCGATGATCATGCCTGCTCCTTGGGGTCGAGGCCGGCGGCCGCGCGCACGGCGTCCACCAGCGAGATCGTGTCCTCCTGCCCCAGCGCGTCGCGCCACTGCGCGGCCCATCGCTGACGCTCGACCGTGGCGGACGCCATCCACGGCGTCACCCCGGCCTCGGCGACCGTCGCGGCCGCCTCCTCCATCTCCTCCGCCCGGCGCACGCCGTGCTGGAGCGAGCGCGACATGAAGTACCCCGCGATCGCGTCCCAGTCCGCCTCGGGCAGGATGTTCGACAGCGAGTCGAGCACCTCCCTCTCGACCCCGTAGTGCCGCGCGGACAGCAGCGACTCCGACAGCAGCGCCTCGAGGCCCTTCACCACGACGGACCGGCACAGCTTGGTCGCCGCGGCGACGCCCACCGTGTCCGCCCCGACCCGGGCGGCGCCCAGGCCCAGGCCGTCGGCGGCCTCCGCGCGGAACGCCGCCGCGTGGGGTCCGCCGAGCAGGAACGGGGAGGTCAGCCGGCGCGGCTCGATGGGTGACATCAGCGCCGCCTCGACGTAGCGCCCCCCGGCGGCGTCCACAAGCGCCGCGGACTCCCGCTTGTGCCCCGGCGAGCTCGAGTTGAGGTCGAAGAACCAGGCACCGGGGTCGATCGCCGTCGCGGCGGACGATGCCGCGGGCACCGAGTTCATCGCGGTCACCGCGCTCAGCACGAAGGTCGCGCCCGTCACGGCCTCGGCCGCCGACGAGGAGGGCGCGAGCCCGAGCTCCGCGGCGTTGACGCTCGCGCGCGAGCCCGGGTCCGCGAACGCGGTGTCCCACGCCCGGATCCGCGTGACGCCGAGCGCACGCAGGTCCTCGGCGAACACGCGTCCGACCTCGCCGAGGCCGATCAGCGCGACCGTCGCGTCCGCAGCCTCCCCGGTCACTTGCGCGCGTCCCCGCTCGGCCGCTTCCCGAGCATGCCGGTGGGCCGGTACACCCGGGTGTCCTGGCCCTCGGTGGGCGGTGTGCCGTGGGTGTGGAACGTCTCGATGGTGCCGAGCCCCCAGGCCTGGCCGCGGAGCCGCTCGGTCTGGGTCCAGGTGACCACCGGCCAGTCCGGCGCCATCACCAGGCGCGTCAGCGGGTTGCAGATCTCGATGCGGTTGCCGCCCGGCTCGAACAGGTAGAGGAAGAACGTCTGCTGGATCGCGTGCTTGTGCGGCCCGGTCTCGATGTGGACACCCATGTCGAGGCAGAGGTCCGCCGCCCGCAGGATGTCCTCGCGCGTGTCGGAGGCGAAGGCGAGGTGGTGGAGGCGGCCGCTCGACCCGGTCCAGTCGTGCGTGTAGACCACGTCGTACGACTTCTGACCGAACGTGACCCACTTCGCGGCGATGGTGCCGTCGTCGAGGCGGATCTGCTCGGTCGCCCGTCCGCCGAGCACGTCGACGTGCCACGCGGCGGCCTGGTCGGGGTGGGCTGCGAGGAAGTTGATGTGGTCGAAGCGGCGCACCCCGATCCCGCGGTTGGGCTTGGCCTGCGCCTGGTTCTTGAGCCCCGCCGCGAGGTTCTCCGGCGCCTCGTACCAGACCGTGTCGTAGTACAGGGCGATCTCGTGCCCGTCCGGATCGGTGGTGACGAACGTGCGGCCGCGGCCCGCGATGCCGTCCTCCCAGCGCCCCTCGCGCCCCGCGTCCTGGATGGCGACCGCCCGCTCCTCGAGGTCGCGCTCGGACGCCGCGCGCAGCGCCGTGCGACGGATGCCCGACGTGGGCGCCTGGCACGCGATGATCGAGCACTCCTCGTAGTCGTCGTACGCCCGCAGGAACGACATGCCGTCGACGCGACGCGTCTCCGTCATGCCGAGGATCTGCTCGAAGAACCACACGGTGGCGTCGAGGTCGGGCGTGTCGAGCATGGCGTATCCGAGGTGGGACACGTAGCCCTGAGGGGCGGTCATGAGGTCTCCTAGATCAGAGGTGGTCGGGCGGGACGATGCGGGGGCTCAGGACTCCTCGGCGGCCGCCAGGGGGTGGCGCCGGTAGGTGACGCCGAGCCGCTCGAGGACCGGCCGCATGCCGTAGCGGTCGAGGCCGAGCTCGCCACCGAGGAAGGACTGCCGGGTCGCCTCCTCCTTGGCGAGGCGGGCGCGGGAGGCGGCCAGGGCATCGTCCGCCCCCTCCCGGGGCACCACGACCAGGCCGTCGTCGTCGGCGACGATGATGTCGCCCGCGTCGATCACCTGGCCGCCGACCACGATCGGCACGTTGATCGCGCCCGGCGTGTTCTTCACGGTGCCCATGACGTTGACGTGTCGCGCCCACACCGGGAAGCCCATGTCGCGCAGCTCCTGGGTGTCGCGCACGCCGCCGTCGATGATCGCGCCCACCACGCCGCGCTGCTGAAGCCCGGTGGCGAACAGCTCGCCGAACATGCCGTGCTCGGACGGGGACCGGGTGGTGACCACCAGGATGTCGCCCGGTCCGCACTGCTCGATCGCGGCGTGGATCATGAGGTTGTCGCCCGGCCAGCTCATCACGGTGACCGCGGTGCCCGCGACGCGGACCCCCTGCTGGATCGGACGGAGGTCGGAGCCGCAGGAGCCCGTGCGGCCCATCGCCTCGCCGACCGTGGCGACGCCGATGGTCGAGAAGGCCTCGACGGTCGCGCGCGCCGGACGTGGCGGGTCGGTGAGGATCACGGTCTCCATGTCAGAACCCCGCCCCCTCGGGCTGGGGGGCGTCCGGACGGTCGCCGCGCTTGGCGCGCTGGATCAGCTCGTAGACGTGGCCACGGAGCTCGCCGAAGCGGCGGTCCGAGCGGGTGGTGAGCTGGTCGCGCTCGGCGGGAAGGTCGACCTTGACGTCCTCCATGAGGACGGTGGGCCGGTTCGACAGCACGATCACGCGCTCGCCCAGGTAGACGGCCTCGTCGATGTCGTGGGTGACGAACAGCACGGTCACGCCCAGGTGCTTCCACAGCGAGCGGACCAGGTCTTCGAGCTCGGCGCGGGTCTGCGCGTCGACGGCGGCGAACGGCTCGTCCATGAGCAGGACCGACGGCTCGAAGGCGATCGCGCGGGCGATCGCGACGCGCTGCTGCATGCCTCCCGAGAGCTGCCACGGGTGCTGCTCGGCCGCCTCGGTGAGGCTGACCTCCTTGAGGGCGCGGTCGATCTTCTCCTGCCGCTCCGCCTTGGGGATGCCCTTCTCCTTGAGCGGGAGCTCGATGTTCTGGCGGACGGTCATCCAGGGGAACAGCGAGCGGCCGTACTCCTGGAACACGACCGCCATGCCCTCGGGCGGCCCGGTGACGGCCTTGCCGTCGAGGACCACCTCGCCGGCGGTGACGTCGAGCAGGCCCGCGATCGAGCGGAGCAGGGTGGTCTTGCCGGCGCCCGAGGGCCCCACGACGCAGACCAGCTCTCCGCGACGGATCTGGAAGTCGAGGTGGCGGATCGCCTCCACCTCGGGACGGCCGGGGGTGTCGTAGGTCTTCTGGACGCCGCGCAGGTCGAGCGCGATGTCGGTCGCCGGGGCGGCCGGCGTCTGCGCCGCGCGGCCCGAGAGCATGGTGGTGATGGACATCTAGACTCCTCGTTCGATCTGACGCTGCCCGACGTACCACGCGAGCATCCGGTTCTCGACCACCTTGAAGATGGCCGCCAGCAGCACGCCGATGAGGCCGAGCAGGATGATGCCCGTCCACATCTGCGGGATGGCGAAGCTCCTCTGGAACTGGACGATCGCGGCGCCGAGGCCGCGGTTGGCCCCGAACAGCTCCGAGATGACCATGAGGATCACGCCGATGGACAGCGCCTGGCGGGCGCCGGTGAAGATGCGAGGGCTCGCCCCGGGAAGGACCACGAACAGCAGGCGTCGCCAGCGGCTCAGCTGATAGCTCTTCGCGGTGTCGCCGAGCACAGGCTCGAGGCCGCGGACGCCCTCGACGGTGTTGAGCAGGATGGGCCACAGGCAGCCCAGCGCGATGGTGACGATCTTGCCGAGCCAGCCGGTGTAGCCCGCGAACAGCGCGATGATCGGCACCAGCACCGGGGGCGGGACGGCGCGGAAGAACTCGAGCACGGGCTCCGCGAGCGCCCGCAGGGTGGGCGACAGACCGATCGCCGTGCCAGCCACGATGCCGACGAGCACGGCGAGCGCGAAGCCGATGCCGAGCCGGGCGAGCGACGGGAAGACGTCTCCGACGATCCTGTCCATGGTCCAGGTGGTGGGGAACGCCTCGAGGATGGTGCTGAGCGGCGGCCAGAACGGGCTGGTCGAGCCCGCGGAGGCGAACCACCACGCGGCGACCAGGATGATCGGCAGGCCCAGCAGCATGAAGGCCCTCTTGAGAAGAGTGGTCATGAGTGCTCCCCCCTCACGGACGAGTGCCACCAGAGCGCCTTGCGCTCCACGAACCGCGCCATCAGGTTGACCGCGACGCCGATGAGGCCGACCACGATCACGAGCGCGTAGGTCTCCGGCACGTTCGCCGAGCTCTGGGCGATGCCGATCTGCTTGCCCAGCCCCGGCACGCCGATGACGAGCTCGGCGGTGATCTCCAGGATCAGTGCGACCGCGGCGGCGAGGCGGAACGCGGTCATGATGTACGGCAGGGCCGTCGGGTAGATCACGGAACGCGCGATCCGCAGGGGCCCGAACTGGTAGGACCGCGCCGTGTCGCGAGCCACCGGGTCGACGTCCGCGACGCCGTACAGGACCTGCACGAGCACGGGCCAGAACGCCGCGTAGAGCACCAGCAGGAAGGCCGAGGCCGGCTTGGTGCCGAACAGCAGCACCACCAGCGGGATGAGCGCGACGGAGGGGATCGGGCGCAGGAACTCGATGGTCGAGTTGGTGAAGGCCCGCAGGAACGGCACCGAGCCGATGATGAAGCCGACGACGATGCCGAGCGCCATGGCGGCCGCGAGGCCGATGGCCCAGCCGCGGACGGTCAGCCAGAGGTTCTCCCAGAACCATCCCTCGCCGAGCATCTGGAACAGCGAGGCGTACATCTCGGTGACGGGCGGGAGGAAGGCGGGATTGACGATGCCGGTGCGGGACAGGATCTCCGCTCCGACCAGGACGATGAGCACGCCCAGGATGCCGAGCCAGACGTCGCGGCTGCGGCGGGCTCTCCTGGATCGCGTGCGGGGCCGGGTCCCGCCCGAGGCGGGCGGCGCCAGCGTGGCTGGGCTCGAGCTCACGGCTGCTCTCCGATGCGATGAGGGGGTGGGGCCCGGGGCCGCGGCGGGGTGGTGGTCGCCGCGGCCCCGGACGGCTACTTGAGGACCGAGAGGTCCGGGACCTCGGTGAGGAAGCCGTCGGTGACGGCCAGCTCGGCGAGCAGGTCCACCGTGGCGGTGTCGATCTCCGTCGGCCACGCGGGGAGCGTGACGGCCTGGGTGGTCGCCTCGTCCATCGAGGTGTAGGTCAGCAGGATCGCGCGGACCGCGTCGGGGTTGTCCGAGGCGTACTCGAAGGACTTGGTGATGGCCGACTCGAAGCGCTCGACGATGTCCGGGTTGTCGGCCGCGTACTGGCTCGCGGTGAAGTACTGCGCGACCATGAACGTCGGGCTCATCGCCGCGTAGTTCGAGCCGACGTTGACCAGGTCCTGGCCCTTGCCGACGGTGAGGAACGGCTCGACGACCTGGCCCGCGTCGACGTCGCCCGAGACGACGGCAGGGACGATGTCCGGGAAGGCGAGCTCGACGTAGGTGATGGTCGACGGGTCGCCGCCGGCATCGCGGACCATCTTGTTGATGGTGGACGTGTTGACGTTGTTGAGGGTGTTGACCGCCACCTTCTTGCCCTCGAGGTCCGCGGGGCCGGTGATGCCCGAGTCGGCCGTGGTGAGCACGCCGCCCATGTCGGTCTCGAGATCGCCCGTGGTCGACGTGCCGGGGGCGACCGCCTCGATGCCGAGGTCGTTGGAGACGGCGAGGATCAGCGACGTGGTGTTGCTGAAGCCGAACTGGAACTGGCCGCTCACGACGCCGGGGACGATCGCGGCGCCACCCTGGGCGAGCTCCATGGTCAGGTTGAGGCCCTCCTCCTCGAAGAAGCCCTGGTCGACTCCGAGGTAGATGGGCGCGACGTCCAGGATCGGGATGACGCCGACGGTGATGTCGACCGTCTCCATGACGTCCTCCGTCATGGTGTCGCTCGGCTCGGGTGCCGCCGAGGTCTCGGCCGGCTCGGATCCGCCCGAGCTGCAGGCGGCGAGGGTGAGCGCGCTGACCGCGGTCAGCGCGCCGAGGGCGACCCGCATCCGGGTCGACGGGGACGTGAACTTCATGGGCTCCTCCTTGAGACCCGCGCACTCGTCATTGAGAGCGTGGCAGGACCACCGTATCAGGATTGTCGACAATGTTGTAGCCGATTTTGGTAACGAACTGATCGCGATCGCCCATGTGAGCCTCGTCACAATGCGACCTGCGTCACAGCGTCCGATTCGTGGCCGATGCGACATTCGAGGAGAACGCCCGCCTGACGCCGCGCGGGCACGATTCCCTCACCCCCCTCGGGAGACCCCATGCCTCGTCGCGCCCAGACCTCCGCACTGCTCGTCGCAGCTGCAGCCGCCGCGCTCATCCTCGGCCCCGCCGCCCAGGCCGCCGCGCCGGTCGGCGGCTCCCCCGCGCGCGCCGTGGCGGCCGCGTCGTTGCGCTCGGTGCTCATCCCCGCGATCGAGGCGTCCGCCGAGGCGGAGTTCGAGGTCGCCGCCGTCGACATCGACGTCACCCCCGCCCCCGTCGCGGCGTCCGCACCCGCCGCGGGAGCCGCCTCGACGGGCGGGACCGGCGCATCGTCCGGCTCGGACTACTCGTTCGGCGTCCACCAGGCCGGCCACCAGGCCGCCCTGGACCGCTGCACCGGCTGGGTCTGGGAGGACTTCGGCGGGTACGGACGCGTGGTCTCCGCCCACAACCACTGCGGCGGCGCGGTCGTGCTCGGGCTGCAGGTGGGCGACACCGTGCACCTGACCGGCTACGGCGCCGGCGACTACGTGGTCACGCGGCTCAAGACGGTGCCGAAGGGGGCACCCGCGACCGTGCTCGAGGGTCGGCTGTGGATGCAGACGTGCACGTGGGACAACGTGACCATGCGCATCGCGGAGCTCACCCGCGTCTGACGTCCGCCTCGGCGATGGTGCGGAGCGCCTCGATCACCGAGGCGATGTGCGCGCGCATCGCGGACTCGGCGGCGTCGGGGTCGCGCGCGGCGATCGCGTCGATGATCGCCTCGTGCTGGACCACCGAGACGCTCGACCGGCCCGGGAGCCGCGACATCGCGAACTGGTGGCGGATCATCTGACCGTGCAGCCGCGCGATGATGCCGGTCGCCTTGGCGTGCGACGCGATCTCCCGAACCGTCTGGTGCAGCCGGACGTTGAGGTCGCCGTACGCGCCGACGTCCCCCGACGCGACCGCCACGCGCATCGCGGCGCCGATCTCGCGCAGCGTGGCGGCCTGTGCGTCGGTGACGCGCTCGGCGGCACGGCGCGCGACCAGGCCCTCGACCACCATGCGCACCTCGGTGATCTCGACGGCCTCCTCGAGGGAGATCTCGCGGATCCGGGCCCCGCGGTTGCGCTGGCGCTCGACCAGGCCGTCCGCCTCGAGCGACTGGAGCGCCGCTCGCACGGCGAACCGGCTCGCCTCGAACTCCTCGCACAGCTCGGCCTCGACCAGCCGCTGGCGCGGCGAGTAGTCACCCCGCAGGATGTTGGCCTTCAGCTCCTCGTAGACGCGGGCGTCGGCGACCATGACGAGCCTCCCTCCCGGTTCGACCTCGCTGTCGCACCGGCTCCATGCACGACAATATTGTCGACAATCTAGTTGCTGCGTCACGGATCGGCAATCCGCCGCGCCGCGATCGTGCTCGGGGAAGGGATCCGCGGGCGCCTGCTCAGCCCAGCAGCCGCGCCGGAGCGTCCTCGAGGACGGGCACCACCGTCGGGTCGTCGAACAGCACCTCGAGGCCGTACCGCGCGGCGCCGACCAGGCCCGCGCGCGAGCCGAGTCGCGCGGTGGTGATCCGCACGGGAGCGAGGCGCTCGGTGCGGGTCGCGAGCTGCATCTGGACGCCCGGCTCGAGCCAGCGGCGCATCCACGCGAGGTGGCCGCCGAGCACGAGCGCGGCGGGGTTCACCACGTCGTAGACCGACCGCATCGCGGCGCCCAGGATGTCTCCGGCCCGGATCGCGACGTCGACCGCCCGGCGCTCGCCGCGGTCGAGCCGCTCCTGGAGCTCGAGCATCGCGGCGACGGTCCCGCGCATCTGCACGTGGTCGATCAGCCGCGCGGAGGTCAGCAGGGCCTCGGCGCCGATGTACGCGTTGAGGCAGCCGATCGACCCGCACTCGCACGACCGTCCCCGCCAGTCCACCGTCACGTGGCCCAGCGCACCGCCGAATCCGTGCGCCCCGACCAGCACCCGCCCGTCCTGCACCACGCCGCCGCCGATCATCCGGTCGCCGTTGAGGAACAGCATCACCGACGGTCGGGGCGACGGGAGCTCCCAGTACTCGGCGAGTCCCGCGACATCGCCCTCGTTGACCACCTCGACCCTGACGGAGTCGGGGGTCCCGGCCTCCCGCAGGCGCGCCTCGAGGCCGACGTGCCCCCAGCCGAACTCGACAGAGTCCGCGAGCGTGTTGTCCTTGCCGACGGGGCCGGGCATGGCGACCACGACGGCCATCAGCAGCCCGCCGCGGTCGGCCGCCGTGGCAAGGGCGCGCGCCACCAGGTCGGCGACGGCGGCGACCGCCGCGTCGGGGTTGCCCCACTTGAAGGCGACGGCGCGCGAGGCGGAGTCGAGCAGCACCCCGGTGCTGGAGTGCAGCTCGCTCGTGATGCGCTCGCGCGTCACCCGGACCGCGAGCGCGAGGCACCGGTCGCCGACCGCCTCGACCATCACGCGCGGGCGGCCGCGCCCGCGGACCTCTCCCGCCGCGCCGTGCCGCACCTCGCGGACCAGCCCGCGCGACTCGAGGTCGCCGAGCAGGTTGAGCACCGAGGCCGGCACCATGCCGGAGGCCTGCTCGATGTCCTTGCGGGAGACGGTGCCATGCTCGCGCAGGAGCCGCATCACGATCCCGAGGTTGTGGGCCCTCAGCGTCGAGGCGTCCGCGGCGCGGTCGGGCGGGGAGGGCAGGGCGTGCGCGAGCCGCACGTCACCCCTGGCCCCAGCCGCGTCGCCCATGCCGCCTAGGGTACGCGCGCCGGCGCGAGGCTGAACGCACCCTCGTCCTCCTGCGCGTTGTGCAGCTTGAGCACGGCGTAGAGCCCGTAGAGCAGCCGGCGCAGCTCCACGACGTCCTCGGGCGCGGGCACAGGGTCGAGCCCGTCCACCAGCCGCCGGAGCCGCGCGACCTGCCGCTCGATCTCGGCGTGGGTGCGGCTCAGCGCCGCCACCGCCTCGTGCGAGCCCAGCGCCCGCGCGACCAACGGCACCAGCAGCTCCTCGTCGGCGCGCTCGTGCGGCAGCAGGTCGGTCTCGAGAGCGTCGCGCAGGGCGAGGACCGGCGCCAGGTCGGGCGCCTGGGTGCTGAGCCCGTCCGCGACCGCCGCGACGCGCTCGACCAGGGGCGCGAGGCCGTCGTGCTCGACCCGCAGCGCCGCCAGGGTGCGGAGGTCCTCCTCGGGGATCGCGACCGTGTGCAGCCTGCCCGGCAGCACGGCCCGCAGCGCGATGAGGATCGCCAGGAGGTCGATCACCTCCTGCAGCGCCGCTCCGAGCGTCGGCGGGAGCAGTCCCGCGGCGGCCGCGCCCATCGCGACCAGCGACAGCCCCATCCCCACGGCCACCGCCTGGAGCGCGATGCGGCGGGACCGGCGGGCGACCAGGATCGCGTCGGCGAGCGCGTCGATCCGGTCGACCGTGAGCACCACGTCGGCGGCCTCGGACGATGCGGTGGCGCCGCGCGCGGCGAGCGCGACGCCCACGTCGGCGGCCGCGAGCGCGGGGGCGTCGTTGATCCCGTCGCCCACCATCAGCGTCGGGCCGCGCTCCCCCTCGCGCCGGAGCGCGGTCAGCTTGTCCACGGGCTCGCACTCGGCGAGCACGGCGTCGACGCCGACGATCCGTCCGACCATGTGCGCGACGTCGGCACGGTCCCCGGTGGCGAGGACGATGCGGTCCATCCCCGCGGCCCGCAGCGCGCGCACCATGCGTGGGGCGTCGGGACGGATGGGGTCGCGCAGCAGCAGGGCCGCGGCCGGCTCGCCGTCGATCTCGACCATCACGCTCATCGAGCCGTCGAGGTCGGCGCGGCGACGGACCTGGCGGGCCCACGGCGCGGGATCCGGACCGGCGATCCAGCTCGGCCGCCCGACGCGGACGCGGCGGCCCCCGACGGTGCCGCGCACCCCGTGGCCATGGACCTCCTCCGCCTGGTCCGGCATGGTCAGGGCGAGGCCGCGCGCGAGGGCGGCCTCGACGATCGGTCCGGCGAGCACGTGGGCGGAGACCTGGTCCAGCGAGGCCGCGAGGCGCAGGGCGACGTCGGGGTCCCCGCCGTCCGCCGGCACCACGTCGGCCAGCTGCGGCCGGCCTCGCGTCAGCGTGCCGGTCTTGTCGAACACGGCGACGCGGGCGCGGGCGAGGCGCTCGAGCGCACCTCCGCCCTTGACCACCACGCCGAGCCGCGCGGACCGGGACAGGCCCGACACGATCGCGATCGGCGCCGCGAGCAGCAGCGGGCACGGGGTGGCCACCACCAGCACCGCGACGGCGCGGACCGGATCGCCGGACACCCACCAGGCGCCGCCCGCGAGCGCGAGCGTGAGCGGCACGAACGCGATCGCCCACCGGTCGGCGGCGCGCACGAACGGCGCGCTCGCCGCCTGCGCCGCCTCGACCAGCCGCACCAGCGCCGCGTAGGTCGAGGTCTGCGCCGTCGTGGTGGTGACCAGCTCGAGCGGACCGCCCGCGTTCACCACGCCCGAGCGCACGTCACCACCCGCGGGCCGCTCGACGGGCTCCGGCTCCCCGGTGAGCGCCGACTCGTCGAGCGTCGCGTCCGCCGCCAGGCGGCCGTCGACCGGCACGACCTCCCCCGGGCGCACCAGCAGACGCTCCCCCACCCCGATCTCCTCGACGGCGACCTCCACGAGGCCGTCTCCCACGACCCGGCGGGCGGTCCGTGGCGCACGCGCGGCCAGGAGGCTGAGCTCGCGCCGCGCGCGGGCGTCGGCGCGGGCCTCCAGGACCTGGCCGGTCGCGAGCATGAGCGTGATGATCGCGCCGGCGAGGGGCTCGTCGACCCACAACGCCCCGGCGAGCGCCAGCACCGCGATGATGTCGACCGTCGGCCGGCGATGCCGGGCGGCCTCGACGGTCGCGGAGAGAGCGAACGCCAGCCCGAGCAGGGTGCCGGCGATCCACATCCACCGGGCCGCCGCATCGTCCCCCGCCCAGGCGAGGACGCCGCCCGCGGCCAGGACGAGCCCCGAGGCGATCAGCACGATCGTCTCGAGGTGCCGCCGCAGCGCCGCGATCATGCTTCCACGCTACGCCGCGAGCCGTGGTCCCGGCTCAGGGCAGCAGCGGCTCGACCTGATTGTCGAACGGGTCCGAGGACAGCACCGTCCAGCGACGCGCCTCGTCGAGGGTCACGGCCAGGACGCACACGCCCTCGGCCGGGACGCCGGGCGCGAGCCGCGAGACGTGCCGCGCCACCTGCTCGGGGTCGCGGATCACCCGCGCCGTCCCGCCGGCGGCGAGCCACCCGCCGGGGACCGGCCCGGCGAGCGCGACCTCCGGCCACCGCTCGAGGTCGACGGCCTTGCGGGACGATGCGGCGGTCAGGACCAGCGCATCCGCCCCGCCCTCCGGCGCGTCGGCGAAGAGGGTCACCGGCCGCGAGCGCAACGCTCCCCCTTCGGCGCGCGTGGCCATGGTCCACACGGCGGCCTCGACGAGCAACGCGCGCACCGCGGCGCGACGGGGGCGGTCGTCCATCAGCCCGGCCCCTCCCAGCGCGGGATCCCCGCGACATGGACGTCGAAGAGGTCGAGCGCGCGGGCGACGGAGTGAGTGATCACGTCGTCGATCGAGGCCGGGTGCGCGTACATCGCCGGCACCGGGGGGAACACGATGGCCCCGGCCTCGGTGACGGTGGCCATGTTCCGCAGGTGGATGAGGTGGAGCGGGGCCTCCCTCGCCATCAGCACCAACCGCCGACGCTCCTTGAGCACCACGTCCGCGGCGCGGCTCACCAGGGACGTCGAGGCGCCCGAGGCGATCTCGGCGAGCGTCCGCATCGAGCAGGGCGCGATCAGCATGCCGCGCGTCGCGAAGGATCCGGAGGAGATCGCGGCGTCGATGTCGCCGGGACGGTGCACGTGGTCCGCGAGCGCCTCGATCTCCGCCCGGCTGAGGCCGCTCTCGTAGGTGCGGGTCACGTGCGCCGCCTTCGACATCACCAGGTGCGTCTCGATGCCCGCGTCGCGCAGGAGCTCGAGCGCCCGCACGCCGTACGCGGTGCCGGAGGCGCCGGTGATCCCCACGATGATCCGGTCACCCGTCATGGCGCCGCCCCGGCGACCGCATCGTCCAGGTACGGGAACGCGAGTCCCGGCGCCCAGGGGCGGGGGTCCACGTCCGCGAAGCTCGCGCGGGCGAACTCATCGCGCAGCGCCCACGGCGCCGTCGCGTCGTAGAGGGTCTTCGACGTCACGCCCGGGGCGGGGATGCCGGCGTCGTAGGCCGGCTGCTGCGAGGGGTCGAGCACGTGGCCCGCGACGCCCGGGATCACCACGATGTCCGTGGAGCCCTGCATCCGGGTGGTCATGGCCCACAGCACGTCGTCGGTGTCGAACACGTCCACGTCGTCGTCCACGACGATCACGTTCTTCAGCTCGCGGAAGGTCGCGAAGGCGACCAGCGCGGCATGCCGCGCCATCCCGTCGTCCCGCGGGCCGCGCTTGCGCACCTGCATCACCAGCAGGAGCTTGCCCCCGCCCGCCGTGTGCGCGTGGACCTGGGTCACGAACCCGGGCATCGATCGCTCGACCGCCTGCAGCACGGACGCCTCGGTGGGGATGCCCGCCAAGGAGGTGTGCTCCTCACCCGGGCCGACGAGCGTCTGCAGGATCGGGCGCTCGCGCGTGGTGACCGCCGTGACGCGCATCACCGGCACCGCCGGGTGGGCCGGACCGGCGTACCCGGGGAACTCGGGCATCGCGTGGCCGGTGCCCGTGTGCTGGTCCTCCGCGACGCGCACGCCGGGGAGGAGCTCGCCCTCGATGACGATCTCGGCGCGGGCGATCGCGTGCTCGTCGACCGTCGTGGCGCGCACCAGCTCGACGGGCTCGCCTCGCAAGCCGCCCGCCACCTGCAGCTCGTCGAAGCCGAGCGGCGTGGCGGGGGCCTCGAAGCACGCGCCGACCACCACCGCCGGGTCCAGGCCCATGTTGATCGTCACGGGCAGCGGCCGCCCGGCGGCCTCGGCCTTCGCGCGGAACACGTCGATGTGGCGGCCCGGCGAGAAGAAGATCGACAGCTCGTCCCGCCCCTGCACCGCGATCCGGTGGATCGTGACGTCGGAGCGCCGGGTCTCGGGGTCGGACGCGAGCAGGAGCCCCATGCAGAAGTACGGGGCGGCATCGGTGGGGGTGTTCGTGGGCGCCGGCAGCAGGGCGCGGATGTCGAAACCCGGGTCGGAGGCGAGGTGGACCACCTCCTGGGCCGGCGCATCGTCCACGACCACGGGCGGCACCGGCGCCTCCAGGGCGTCGACCAGCCGGTGGGCCACGGTGTCCGGGGTCGCGCCCAGCAGCCGCGCGGCCCTCCGGCGGTCCGCGAGCAGGCCCACCAGCACCCGCGCGCCCGGGTACCCGGCCACATCGGTGAACATCATGGCCGGCCCGCGGCGCGTGGGCCGGGCGACGGTGCCGCCGGCGCCCACGTGACGGTAGACCCCGGCGAGCTCCGCCTTCGGATCGACCGGGTGGTCGCTCTCGAGGTACGCGCCGGGCTCGTCCGCGATCAGCGCGAGCGCGTCGCGCAGGTCGCGCACGAGCGGTCCGGGTGCATCGCGGGTCATGGCGGCTCGAGCGGCCGCGGTCAGGCGGTCGCCTCCTCCGGCACACCCGTATTGATCAGCTCGAGCATCGTCTGCGTGGTGATGCGCTCGCCCTCGAGCTCGGCGACCGCGCGGCCGCGATAGAAGACCACGACGCGGTCGCACGCGGCGACCACCTCCTCCAGGTCCGTGGAGCACATCAGCACCACCGCGCCTCCGTTGGAGGCGCCGCGCAGGAGCCCGTGGATCTCGGCGCGCGCGCCCACGTCGACGCCACGGGTCGGGTCGTCGAGCAGCAGCACCGACGGCGCGTTGTCGAGCCACTTGGCCATCACGACCTTCTGCTGGTTGCCGCCCGACAGCGAGCTGACGTCGTCTGCGATCGAGCCGACCTTGATGCCGACCCGCTCGACGTGGCCCTGGGCCCGCTCGATGAGCGAGGCCTTGCGCATCACGAGGCCGTCGCGGGCCATGCCCATCGATCGGACCTGGACCATGTTCTCCCAGATGGGCTTCTCGAGCATGAGGCCGTAGCGGCGCCGGTCGCCGGACACGTACGCGACCCCGGCGGCGACGTGCGCCCGCTGCCCCTTGGGCGCGGGACGTCCGCCCGGCAGCGTCACGGTGCCCGCGGTGGGGCGGACGATCCCGGCGAGGGCACGCAGCACGTCGGTGGGCCCGGACCCGGCGAGCCCGACCAGGCCGACGATCTCGCCCGGCCGCGCCGTGAGGTCGACGTCGTGGACGCCGGAGGCGAGGGAGAGGCCGGTGACCTGCAGGACGCCCTCCGCCGAGCCGGCGAGGTCCTCGACGTCCGCCCGCGCGACGGTCTCGGTGGCCACGACCTTGTCGCCGATCATGGCCTTCACCAGCGTGGGCACGGTGTGGTGCGCGATCGGATCCGCGGACAGCGCCATCTCGCCGTCGCGGAGCACCGTGACCTCGTCGCAGACGCTCATCACCTCCTGCAGGATGTGGCTGACGAACACGACGCCCACATCGCGGCTGCGCAGCACCCGGAGGATCTCGAGCAGCCGCTCGGTGGCGCCCCCCTCGAGGGCCGAGGTCGGCTCGTCCAGAAGCAGGACGCGCGGCTGGGTCACGAGCGCCTTGGCGATCTCGACCAGCTGGCGGTCCGCCAGCGACAGGTCCTCGACCAGGACGCTCGGCTTGGCGTCGACGCCCAGCTGCTCGAGGATCGGCTCGGCCCTTCGGAGCATCTCGCGCGTGTCGATGAGCAGCCCCTTGCGCGGCTCGCGCATCGGGAACAGGTTGGACAGCAGCGACAGGTGGGGGAACAGGCTGAGCTCCTGCGACACCACCGCCACGCCGCTGGCGGCCGCCTCGGCCGTGTTCGCGAACGCCACGTCACGCCCGTCGAGGCGCAGGACTCCGGAGTCGGGCCGGGTCACCCCGGTCATGATCTTGACCAGGGTCGACTTGCCGGCGCCGTTCTCGCCCAGCAGGGCGTGAACCGAGCCGGGACGGACCGCGAGGCCCACCCCACGGAGCGCGTGCACTCCGCCATAGCTCTTCCGGATGTCCTGCGCCTCGAACGCGTGCATGAGTGTGCGTGCCTGCCTTGTTATCCGATGTAGTCCTGGTAGTTCGCGATCTGCTCGTCACCCACCGGGCTCAGAGCCTCGCGCATCGAGTCGTCGCTGGCCTGCCGCGCCAGCACCTCGTCGATGTTGTCGGAGTTGACCACGAGGCCGCCGGTGTCCCAGACGCCCGCGGGGATCTCGAAGCCGTCCTCGGCGTGCATCGCGAGCAGCTTGGTCGCGATGTAGCCCTTCAGCCAGTGCTCGGGCGAGACCAGCACGGCGACGCGGCCGGTCTTGACCTCGTCGAGCGAGCCGGGCTCGAGGTCCATGCCGCCGGCGAGGATCTCGACGCTGTTGCGGGTCTGGATCAGGCCGAGCGAGACGGCGTCCTGGGCGCCGGGCGCCATGTAGGCGAGGGCGTCGGGGTACTGGCGCCAGATGCCGTCCCAGGCGTCGTAGTTCTCCTGGGGGGAGCCGGACGTGCCGTAGGTGGAGATCGGGCCGATCACCTCGACGTTCGGGTACTCCTCGGTCACGACCTCGATCATGCCGTCGACGCGGGCCATGAGCGGGGGCACGGCGGGGCCGTTGGTGCCGATCACGATCTGCCCGGACGCGTCGGCGTCGAGGTCCTTGAGGAGCTCGCGGGCGAGCATGCGGCCCAGCTCCATGTTGTCGTTCGTGATGAAGAGGTCGACGCCGGCGTCGGCGGGCGGCGGGGCGTCGATGGCGATCACCGGGGTGCCGGCACCGGTGGTGTCGAGCACCGGACGGTAGAACGGGTCGGCCGCGAGCGTCTGGAGCACCACGCCGTCGGTCTGGGTCTGCGCCAGCGCCTGGAAGAGCGGGAGCAGCTTGGACGGGTCGCCGGAGTCGGGCGCGGCGGACTCGAGGGCGATCGCCGGGTCGTTGGCGGCCACGGCCTCGGAGCCCTTGAGCATGAGCTGGAAGGCGTACGTGATGGTGTCCCAGTACGCGATGCCCAGCTTGATCGAGCCGGGCTCGAGCGTCGACTCGGTGGTGGTGTCGGTGCCGGTGGTGGGCTCGTCGGAGGTGGTGGCCTCGGTGCCGGACGAGCTGCAGCCGGCGAGGGCGACCGCGGCGATCGCGGCGCTGGCCGCGAGAACGCCGAGGCGCCTGCGGAGGGTGGTCGGATCGGACTTCATTGTCACTGCTCTCCTTGTTGTTGGGGACCTGGTGGTGGGGTGGGATGTGGACCGCTAGGTCTTCTTCCGTCTCGCCTTGCGGCGGGCCATCAGCCCGTTGAGCGAGACGGCGAGGATGATGATGGCGCCGGTGGCGAACTGGCTCCAGACCGCGGGGATCGAGAAGTACACGAGGCCCACGCCGACGGTCTTGAGCAGGATCGCGCCGATCGCGGCGCCGAAGATGGTCGCGATGCCGCCGGTGAGCGGGTTGCCGCCGATGACGGCGCCGGCGACGGCGAACAGCTCGAAGCCGCCGCCGCTGGTCGGGTCGCCGCTGGTGAAGAACGCGAGCCCGAGCAGGCCTGCGAGGCCCGCGAGGCCGCCGCTCAGCAGGAAGCCGTACGTCTTGTTGCGGTTCACGGGGATGCCGGCGAAGGCCGCCGCGTCGGGGTTGGAGCCGATCTCGCGGGAACGGTAGCCGAACGGTGTCGCGCGCAGCACCACGGTGAGCAGCGCCACCACGATGATGAGGATCCACACCGAGACGGGCAGCCCCAGCACCTTCCCGCCGCCGAGGATGGCGAAGAACGGGTCGGAGACCGGCATGCCGATGATCTGCTTGCCTTCGGAGACCGCGGCCGCGAGTCCGCGGAGCACCCATCCCATCGCGAGCGTCGCGATCAGCGAGTTGATGCCGATCCCTTGCACGATCAACGCGTTGAACGCGCCCACGCCGACGGCGCACAGCAACGCGATGGCCGCGGCGAGCCACGTGTTCATGCCTCCCTGGATGAGGAGCGAGGCGACGATCCCGGTGAGCACATAGTTGCCTGCGACCGAGAGGTCGACCTCTCCCTGGGTGAGGAGGAACGCGATGCCGGCGGCCATCAGCGCGATGTACACCGACTGCTGCACCACGTTGATCAGCTGCGTGGTGCTGAAGAACGCCGGGTTCATCAGGCCGATCACCGCGACGAGCAGCAGCAGCGCGGCCAGCGCGCTGAACCAGTCGGCACCGGTGAGGGCGCGGATGTTGAGCCCGCTGGTCAGGAACGACGGCAGCGTGCTGCGCGTCGGCGCCGACGGCGGGGATGCGGAGGGCTCGTCGGCCTTCACGCGTGGGCTCATGAGGGTGCCTTTCATCGGAGGGTCCTGGCGGTGGCGTGGGGGTGAGCCGGGGGCATCACCTCGCGGAGGAAGTCCACGGCCTCGTGGACGAACTGGAACGGGTCGGGGTGGCCCTCGAAGACGTGCCCCGCGCCATCGACGGGACGCAGCCGCACATCGACACCCGCGCCCTCGAGGGCCGAGGCGAGGTGCACGCTCTGCCCGAAGGGCACCAGGCGGTCGTGCATGCCGTGACGGATCAGGATCGGCGGGCATCCCGGGCCCACGTGGGTCGCCGGATCCGCGTCCGCCACCCGGTCGGGCGCGTGCTGCACGGGAGCCCGCAGCAGCACCGACTCGGGCGAGTCCGGATCGTCGTGCACCTGAAGGGCATCGGCGGGAGCCTGGTGGTCCATGAGGGCGAAGTTGGACGGGCCGTACCAGTCGACCACGGCCGCCACGGTCGGCGGCTCGAGGCCGGGCTCCTCATCGGGGTGCTCCGCGGCGCCCCGGACCCCCGCGCTCGCCGCGAGGTGGGCTCCCGCGGACTCTCCCCACACCGCGATCGCGGCCGGCGCGATGCCGAGCTCGTCCGCGCGGCCCCTCAGCCATCGCACGGCGGCCCTGACGTCCAGCAGCTGGGCGGGCCAGGCCGCCTCGGAGGAGAGGCGGTAGTCGATCGACGCCACCACGAATCCGGCACGCGCGAGGCTGCCGAAGAAGTCGCCGTCGTCGAGGAAGTCGGGAAGGAGGGCCCGCGAGCCGACGCGGAAGGCTCCCCCGTGGATCCACACGATCGCGGGATAGCGACGCGCGGCGGCGGCGCCGCCGGCCGGCTCCCACGCCTCGGCCGGGGCGTGGAGGTCGAGGGTCAACGGGCGGAAGCCGACGCGGCTGGAGTAGACGGCGTCACGGATGACGGCCACATCGCCGTCGATCTGCGGCGCGCTCAGCGGCCGGCCGGCGAGGGGGGCTCCCCAGGGTTCGGCGGTCTCGGGACCGTCAGGTGTACGTCTTTGCACATCTGCAGTCTGGAGGAATTTAAGTCAGGAGTCAACTTAATTAGGTCACGAAAGGTCGAGTTTCGGTCTCGGTTCGGTAACGGTCGCCCAGGAGGGACGACGCGATGGCGCCGCGCCGCTCGCGGCACGGCGGGACGGCGCCGGCGCCATGCCCTCCCCCCGACGGTCGCGACGATGCGGCGGTCCGTGTCCTCAGCAGGGCCTTCGCCTCCCCCGGGCCCGCCGGGCGCGGGCGCACCCCGCGGGAGTAGATTCGAAGATGAGCGGGCACCCCGGATGCCCGGGTCGTCGCTGACTCGAGGAAGAGACATGCGCTGGCAGGAGATCCTGGACCGCTTCCGCCCGGTGGCGGCACCCGGCGGCGCCGCCGAGTCGGCGGAGCACGTCGCCCAGCGCTCCAGCGCGGCGCTCGAGCTCGCCCCGGTCTTCGCGGCCGTCGACGCGGACCTGGCGCAGGCCGCGACGCGAGTCGAGGAGGGATGCACGCGCGCGGCGGAGCGTGCCGAGCAGGCACGCGCCGAGGCCGCGGCGCTGCTCGCGCACGCACGTGGCGAGGCGCCGGCGCGGGAGGCCGCGGCCGCTGCGGAGGTGCTCGCGCGGGCAGCGGGCGAGGACGAGCGCGTGATGCGTGCGGCCCGCGATGAGGTGGACCGTCTGCTCGCCGACCGCAGGCCGCGCGTCGAGGACGCCGCGCGACAGGTGGTCGAGAGCCTGGTCGACCCGCTCGGGCGCTCATCATGAGCATCGCATGGGTGGCCGCCGCGGTCAGGACGCGTGCGCTGGTCTCCGGCCGCGCGGGAGCCGCCGGAGCCGCGCGCCTCGCGGCCGCCGGCTCGCTCGAGCAGGCCCGCGAGCTGGTCGCGCGCTGGAGCTACGGCGCACGGCTGCCCGAGTCCGCCACCGTGACCGGCCTCCAGCTCGCGACCAGGGAGACGCTGCTGTGGCAGCTGCGGGTCCTGGCGGGGTGGGCGCCGGCGGGCGGCACCCGCATCCTCCGCGCCGCCGCGGCGCCGTTCGAGCGCGACAACATCCTGGGACTGGCCCGGGAGCTGCGGGGCGACAGGGCGGGCCCGGCGCACGACCTGGGCTCGCTCGCGACGTCCTGGGGCGCTCTCCGTCGGGCCGCGAGCCCGGAGGACCTGCGTGCCGCGCTGGCGCGCACGCCGTGGGGGGCGGTCGAGCCCGAGGAGGAGGACCGGCTGGCCGAGCTCCTCGAGGCCGCCTGGCTCCTGCGCTACGCGCAGACGGCCCCCGCGGCTCGGGTCTGGGTGTCCCGACGCGCGGCCCTGGTCGCCGCGCGCGCCGTCGTCGTCGACGGCGACAGCCCCTCCGCGGGTCTGACCCGGCGGCTGCGGCCGTTGCTCGGACGCGCGTGGGAGGAGGCTCGGGACCTTCCGGCGCTGACGGCTGCGCTCCCGCCGCACGTGCGCCCGATCCTCGCGGGGATCGACGGCGCGGAGGATCTGTGGCGGGCCGAGGCTCGGGACCGTGCCCTGACCGAGGCGGAGGCCACGGCGCTGATGAGGTCCGGCGCGCCCCGCCAGGAGGTGGTGGTCGCGGGCCTCGCGCTGCTCGAGGTGGACGCGTGGCGCGTCCAGGCCGCCGCGGCGGCCCTCGAGGCGGGTCCGGCTGCCCGGGAGGTGCTCGATGCCGCGGCGTGAGCACGGGGGACCCGTGACGATGGACCGCGTCGCGATCGTCGCGCTCGAGGAGGACCGCGACCGCACGCTCGCGGCGGTCGCCCGCGCGGGCATCGTCGAGCTGGACCTGCGAGCCGCGGGCCCCGAGGACGGCGATCCGTTCGCCCGCGCCGCCCGGGCGGCCGTGACCCATGACCGCATCGTCGGGTGGGTCGGCTGGATGCCGAGCCACGAGCGCGACGGCCTCGCCTCAGCACTCGCCCCGCTCGGCGCGGCGGTCGTGCCGCTGCGCCACCCCGCGGGCGAGCAGCCGCCCACGCTCATGGCGGAGCGCGACGCGGGCACCTCCCGCACGCTGGTCGACACCTACGGGGTGGTGCCCTACGCCGACGTCGACCCGGCGCGCCTCGCGGCCGCCGCATACATCCTGATGTTCGGGATGATGTTCGGCGACGTCGGTCACGGCGCGATGCTCGCCGGGCTCGGGCTCGCGATGCGCGCCGGCTGGATCCCCCGCCTCAGGAAGCTGACCCGCATGTGGCTGTTCGTCACGCTCGCGGGGCTCGCGGCGATGGTGTTCGGCGCGCTCTACGGCGAGGCGTTCGGGCCCACGGGCCTGGTCCCGGTGCTGTGGCTCGACCCGATGGACGACCCGGTGCCGCTGCTGCTCGCCGCCGTCGGCATCGGCGGGGTCCTGCTCGCCGGCTCCTACGCGACGGGCACCATCAACCGCGTCCGCGAGGGCGGCTGGGGCTACGCGCTCTACGCGCGCTCCGGGCTCGCCGGCGCGGGCCTGCTCGTCGCCCTGGCCCTCCTGACGTGGGGACTCGTCGCGGACGTTCCCGCGCTGACAGCGGCGGGAGCCGTGCTCGCCCTCGCCGCGCTGGTGCTGATCTTCATCGGGGTGCTGTCCGAGTCGGGCGGCGGCGCCACGGGCGTGCTGCAGGCGGGCATCGAGTCCGTCGACGCCGTCAGCCGGCTCGGCTCCAACGTCGTGTCCTTCGCGCGGCTCGCGGCCTTCGGACTGACCCACGCGGCCCTGCTCACCGTGATCTGGGACGGCACCACCGCCCTGTGGCGTCCGGGCTGGGCGGCCGTCGCCGCCGTGCTGGTATTCGTGGTCGGCAACGTCATCACGTTCGGGCTCGAGGCGCTCGTCGCGGGAGTGCAGGCGCTCCGGCTCGAGTACTACGAGCTGTTCTCCCGTGTCTTCGTCGGGGAGGGACGCGCCTTCCGACCGTGGCACCCCGAGGTCCCCGAGGTCGCGGAGCCGTCCGGCGCCGCGGCGAGCGAGCCCGATCGAGAGGAGTGACCCATGTCCATCTGGCTCCTGACCCTTCCCATCCTCGTGCTCGTCGCGGGCGGCGCCACCGTGCTGATGCGTCGACGCCCCCGCGCGGGGATCGTCACGATCATCGGCGCCAACCTCGCGGTGATCGCTGCCGCCGTCGTCGTGCTCGTCTCCGCGCCCTCGGCGAGCGCCGCGGCACCCGTCGCGGCCGCGACCACCGAGGCCGCCGCGTCGGGCTCCAACGGCTCCGCGCTCATCGCCGCGGCGATTGCCGTCGTGGGCTCGTCGATCGGCGCGGCGATCGCCGTCGCGTACACCGGTTCCGCCGCGCTCGCCGCGATGAGCGAGCGCCCCGAGATGTTCGGCCGCGCCATGGTGGTCGTCGGCCTCGCCGAGGGCATCGCCATCTACGGGCTCATCATCGCGATCATCCTGATCGGCAAGGCATGAACGCTCCGGCACCGCTCCTCGACGGCGTCGTCGTCGCGATCGGCGACCGCCGGCTCGTCGGCGCGTACGCGCTGGCCGGGGTCGACGTGCGGCACGCGCCGGATCCGGGCGCCGTGCGCCTCGCCTGGGAGGCGCTCGCGCAGGATGTCGCGCTGGTGGTGCTGACCGCGGACGCGGCCGCGGCGCTGGGGGGCGAGGCGGACCGCCTGGGCGCACCGGTGACGGCGGTGATCCCGACATGAGGTCCCTGCCGACCGGATCCGCGCCGTCGCTCGCGCCGCTGCGCGACCGCATCCATGCTCAGGCGGAGGGCGTGGTGCGCGCCTGCGAGCGGAAGTCCGCCGAGGAGGCCGCCATCACGCTCGCGGAGGCGCGCCGGGACGCCGACGCGATCACGGAGCGCGCGGTCCAGGCGGGCGAGGCCGCGGCGCGGTCGGACGCCGCACAGCGCTCGGCACGCCGCCGGCGCGCCGCGCACGAGCTCGACCTCGCGGGTCGCGAGTCGCTGCGCCGGGAGATCGAGGACCGGGTGGTGGCGCGCGCCCGGATGCTGCGGACCTATCCGGCCTACCCGCGCCTGCTCGCGTCGCTGCGCGAGCGCGCACGCGAGATGCTCGGGCCCGACGCCGCCATCGAGGAGCACCCCGACGGCGGGGTGGTGGCCGCCAGCGGCACGCGCAGGCTCGACCTCACGCTTCCCGCGCTCGCGCGTGCCGCGCTGGGGTCCCCGTCCGAGGAGGTGTCGGCGCTATGGATGCCGTGAGCGCGTCGCCGACGCCGGCCGCACGCGTCGGCCGCGCCGTGCGCGTCACCGGGCCGCTGATCGAGGCCGACGGCGTGCCGGACGTCGCGATGGGCGAGATCCTCCGGATGGGCGCGGGCGGCATCAGCGCGGAGGTGGTGGGCGTCGACGGTGCCCGCGCGACGATGCAGGCCTACGAGTACACCGGCGGCCTGCGCGTGGGCGACCCGGCGGCGGGCACCGGGCAACCCCTCACGGGGCTCTTCGGCCCGGGGCTGCTCGGGCACGCGTTCGACGGGCTCATGCGTCCGCTCTCGTCGGCGCCGCTGTGGCTGCGGCCCGACCGTCCCGGGGACGATGCGGACGGGATCCGGTCGCACCGGTGGACCTTCGTGCCCGCGGTGGCCGCGGGCGACACCGTGGGCGAGGGCGACGTGCTCGGCACCGTGCCGACGACGGGCGCGGTCGAGCATCGGGTCCTGACGCCGGCGGGCTGCGCCGGCACCGTCGAGCGGATCGCCGCCGGAGAGGTCGGCGAGCTCGACGCCGTCGCGCGCGTCTCCGGGCGCGACGTCCACCTGTCCGAGCGATGGCCGATCCGCCGCCCGCGCCCCCACCGCGAGCGGCTCACGGATCCGGTACCGCTGCACACGGGCCAACGCGTGCTCGACCTGTTCTTCCCCGTCGCGCGCGGCGCGGCTGCCGCGGTGACCGGCGGCTTCGGCACGGGCAAGACCATGCTCCTCCAGCAGGTGGCGAAGTGGTGCGACGCCGACGTGATCGTCTACGTCGGGTGCGGCGAGCGCGGGAACGAGATGGCCGATGTCCTCGACGACCTCGGCCGGCTGGTGGACGCGCGCACCGGCGGCCGGCTGGTCGACCGGACCGTGGTGGTCGCGAACACGTCGAACATGCCGATGATGGCGCGCGAGCTCAGCATCTACACCGGCGTCAGCATCGCGGAGTACTTCCGCGACATGGGGCACGACGCCGTGGTGATCGCCGACTCGACCTCGCGCTGGGCCGAGGCCCTGCGCGAGTTCGCCAACCGGCGCGGCGACCTGCCCGCGGAGGAGGGGTTCCCCGCCGATCTGGCGTCGGAGCTCGCCGCGTTCTACGAGCGGGCCGGGCGCGTGACCACCTTGGGAGGGCAGGAGGCCTCCGTCACCGTGATCGGGGCGGTGTCGCCACCGGGCGGCGACATGTCGGAGCCGGTCACCACCATCAGCCAGCGGTTCGTGCGCGCCATGTGGATGCTCGACCGGGATCTCGCCTACGCGCGGCACTATCCCGCCGTGCACTGGTCCGGATCGTTCGCGCGCGACGCCGCCGGCCTCGCACGGTGGCAGACCGTGCACGGCGACCCCGAGTGGGCGCAGCGCCGCGCGCGGGCGCTCGAGGTGCTTGCCGAGGCGGACCGGTTGGAGTCGCTGGCCGAGGTGATCGGCGTCAGCTCGCTCCCCGGCCGCGAGCGGGTGGTGGTGCTCGGCGGGCGCCTGCTGCGCGAGGGCGTGCTGGCGCAGAACGCCCTCCACCCCAACGACGCCACGTGCGCCGACGCGAAGGGCGCGGCGCTGCTGGACCTGGTGCTCGATGTGATCGACGCCTGCCACGCGGCGATCGCACGAGGGGTCTCCGCGACCGCGCTGGAGCGCGTCGACATGGGTCCGGTGATCCGCGCGGCTCAGGACGGCGGCCCGGAGGACGCCACGGCCATCGCCGCGACCCGGGAGCGGATGCTCGACGCAATCAGGAGGGTGTCATGAGCGGCGACGGACGCGCCCCGTCGTGGGCAGCCGGCGAGCCGCGGGTCGCCCACCGCGACGTGCAGGCGATCCGTGGGCCGCTGCTGGTCGTCGGCGGTGTGGACGGCGTCGGCTGGGACGAGTCCGCCCAGGTCGCGACCGAGGAGGGCGTCCGGCATGGCCTGGTGCTGGAGCTCGACGGCGATCAGGCGACGGTGCAGGTGTTCGAGGGCACCGACGGTCTGGTGCCCGGCGCGATCGAGGTGAGGTTCGCCGGAAGCCCCCTGCGCGTCCCGGTCGGCGCCGGCTGGCTCGGCCGGGTGTGCAACGGCCGCGGGGCGCCCCTCGACGGGGGGCCGCCCGTCACCGGCGACCGGCTGGAGCCGGTGGCGGGGTGGCCGATGAATCCGGTCGACCGCGACCCCCCGCACGAGCCCGTCCTCACCGGGGTCTCCGCGATCGACGCGCTCACCACCCTGGTGCGAGGGCAGAAGCTGCCGATCTTCTCCGTCGCCGGCCTGCCCCATCTCGCGCTCGCGACCCAGATCGCGGCTCAGGCGACCAGCGCGGGCACGCGGTTCCGGGTGGTGTTCGCGGCCATGGGGCTGACGCATGCCGACATCGCGTACGTCCGGGACCGGCTGGAGGAGCGCACCTCCTCGGGAGAGCTGGTGCTGATCCTCAACGCCGCGGACGACCCGGCGATCGAGCGGATCCTCACGCCCCGCCTCGCGCTCACGGTCGCCGAGCATCTCGCCTTCGACGACGGCGCCGACGTGCTCGTCGTCCTGTCCGACATGACCAACTACGCGGAGGCGGTCCGCGAGGTCTCGGCCGCGCGGCGCGAGATCCCCGCCCGACGCGGCTACCCCGGCTACCTCTACAGCGACCTCGCGAGCCTGTACGAACGCTGCGGCCGGGTCCGCGACCGCGACGGCTCCGTCACGATCGTCCCGGTGCTCACCATGCCGGCGGGCGACATCACCCACCCCGTGCCGGACCTCACCGGCTACATCACGGAGGGGCAGATCGTGCTGTCGCCCGAGATCGCGGCGCGCGGCGTGTATCCGCCGGTCGACACGCTCGGCTCGCTGTCGCGGCTCATGCGTCACGGCGCGGGCGCGCGACGCACGCGCGACGACCACCTCGATGTGGCCGCGCAGGTGCTCGCGGCGCTCGCACGCGCGCGCCAGTCGGCGGCCCTGGCCGAGCTCGTCGGGGCCGCCGCGCTCGGCGAGACGGACCGCAGCTACCTCGCCTACCGCGAGGAGCTCGAGCGGGAGCTGCTCGACCAGGGCGACGCGGAGAGCAGGTCGCTCGAGGAGACGCTCGATCGTGCCTGGACGGCGCTCGCCACGTTGCCGCGACAGGAGCTGACGATGCTGTCGCCGGAGATGATCCGGGCGCACCTCGAGCTCCCGGACGAGGGGGTGGACGATGCCTGACGTCGGGCGCGCGGCCAGGCTGCGGGTGCAGCGCCAGCTGGCCGTCGCGCGCCATGGGGTCGACATGCTCGAGCGCAAGCAGCGGATCATCGCCGCCGAGCACGAGCGGCTCCTCCTCGGCGCGGACCACCTCCAGCAGGCGTGGGAGCGCGCCGCCCGCGATGCGGCGGTGTGGGCGGACCGGGCGGCCGCGCTGGACGGCTGGCCCGCGATCGAGGCCGCGGCGCCGAGCGGCGCGGCGACGATGCGCGCGGAGGCCGGCCACGTCATGGGGGTCGAGTTCACGGACGCGGGCGAGGCGACGGTGCCCGAGCGCCTGCCGTCGGGAGGCAGCTCAGCGCTCGAGCTGGCGGCCGAGGCGATGGCGGAGGCGGTCCGGGCGGCCGCCGCCTACGCCGCGGCCCGGCGCGCCTCGACCACGGTCGAGGCCGAGCTGGTGGCGACCAGGACCCGCCGTCGGGCGGTCGAGCACCGCTGGATCCCGCGCCTCGAGGGCGAGCTGGCGCGGATCGAGGGCGCGCTCGAGGAGCTCGAGCGCGAGGAGAACCTGCGTGTGCGCTGGGCGCTCGACGCGCGCCGACCTCGGCGGACCGCCGGGTCGCGAACGGGAGGTGCGGGATGAACGGCACGGTGCTGGTGGCGGTCCACGACTCCCCCGCCGCGTTCGCGGCCGCCGACGAGGCGATCGCTCACGCACGGCGGACCGGGGCGGCGCTGCGCGCCGTCGCGGTGGTCGAGCCCGCGGGGGCCGGCGAGGACCGCGACGGGTCCGTGGCACGCGGCCGCGCCGCCGGCTGCGAGGCGGCGCTGGCGCACGTGGTCGAGCGCGCCGGCGCGGCCGGGATCGTGGCCACGGTGGCGCTGCGTGGCGGCCGGATCGCCGCCGAGATCCTCGCCGAGGCGGACTCCTGCGAGGCGAGCCTCATCGTGGTGGGGCGGATGGACCGGCCCGGGCACGTGATCCCGGCGATCGGCTCGCACACGCTCGGCGTGATCGAGTTCGCCCGCTCCCCCGTGCTGGTGGTTCCCGAGGACGCCCCGTCGGCACCGCGGCCCCGGAGGCCGCAGTAGGGCGGTCGTGCGGCGGATGGTGCGCCTGGCGCGATTCGAACGCGCGACACCCGCTTTAGGAGAGCGGTGCTCTATCCCCTGAGCTACAGGCGCCTGTACGAGGGGGTACCGGTCAAGGGTACCCGCTCACCGCATCGTCCCTGCGCTCAGAACACGTCGTGGACGTGGCGGCGGCAGTGCCGGTCGTAGATGTCCTCGAGCGCCCGCATCGTCTCCTCGGGCAGCGCGGGCATCTCCGCGGCCGCGGCGTTCGACACCGCCTGCGACGGCCGGGACGCGCCGGGGATCATGGTCGCCACCCCCACCTGCGCGAGCCAGCCGAGCGCCATCTGCGCAGTCGTCCAGCCCGCGGGGGTGAGCGCCGCGACCTCGCGCGCCGCCGCCACGCCGACCTCGAACGGGATGCCGGAGAACGTCTCGCCGATGTTCATCTTCGAGCCGTCGCGGTTCCAGGTGCGGTGGTCCTCCGGCGCGAAGGTGGTGTGCTCGTCGTACTTGCCCGAGAGCAGGCCCGAGGCCAGCGGCAGCCGCGCGATGATCCCGACGCCGCGCTCGGCCGCGAGCGGCAGCACCCTCTCGAGCGGCTTGCGGCGGAAGATGTTGACGATGATCTGGATGGTGGCGAGGTCGGGCTGCTCGAGCGCCGCCAGGGCCTCGTCCACCAGCTCGACGCTCACGCCCCATCGCGCGATGCGGCCCTCGGCCTGGAGCGTGCGGAGGTCGTCGTAGACGCGCTCGTCGCCGTAGACGGCCGTGGGCGGGCAGTGCAGCTGGACCAGGTCGAGGGTCTCGACGCCGAGGTTCTCGCGCGACCGGTCGGTCCATGCGCGGAAGGCGTCGAGCGTGTACGCCGCCGGCTCATGGGGCTCGGCCCGGCGCCCCATCTTGGTGATCACCGTGAAGTCGGCCCGGTCGGCACGCCCCGCGAGGAACCGCCCGATCGCCTTCTCGGAGCGCCCGTCGCCGTACACGTCGGCGGTGTCGAACAGCCGCGTACCCGCGTCGGCCGCGGCCGCGAGGACCTCCTGCGCCGCATCGTCGCCCACGGTGGCCCAGTCGCCGCCGAGCTGCCACGTGCCCAGACCGACCAGCGAGATCTCGCGTCCCAGGTTCGGGACCATCGTCGTCCTCATGGGATCCACCCTAGCCGCGGGAATGCATCACCCCGACCGCGCGGTTGCACCAGGCATGACGATGCCCGGGCCCGCACGCGACGAGGGCCGCCACCTTGCGGTGACGGCCCTCGTGAGGCGTGTGCGCCGGTCAGCCGGCGATGCGCTTGTAGGTCGGGTTGGACTGCCAGATCGGGCGGAACTGGACGGTCTTGCCCGGGCGCGGCGCGTCGATCTGCAGGTTGGGACCCGCGTAGAGGGCCACGTGGCCGGAGGAGACGATGATGTCGCCCGGCTGCGGGCTCGACACGGTCACGCCGACGCCCCAGTAGGCGCTCGACGAGCGCGGCAGGGAGACACCGAACTGCGCGTAGACGTACGAGACGAAGCCCGAGCAGTCGAAGCCCGACGGGCTCGAGCCACCGGAAACGTAGGGGGTGCCCACATACTTTGCGGCCTCGGCGATGATCGCGGAGCCGGAGATGGCGGCCGTCACGGCGGCGGACGACGAGGTCGAACCGGACGAGCTCGAGGTGGTCGTGGTGCCGGCGCTGGTCCCTGAGGACGTGGCCGCACGGGCCGTGGTGGCGACGGGGGCCGGCTCCGGCGGCGGCGGGAGCTCGACATCGACGGAGGGGGTGTCGATCTCGAAGGCGTCCGACTCCTCGGTGGAGGTGACCGCAGGGATCTCGGCGACGTCGCTGGCGTAGTCAGCGCGCTGAGCGGAGCCCAGGACCGTGACGTTCGAGTCGTCCTCGGTCGTCACCAGGGCGGCCGCGGCGGCTCCCGTGAGGGGAACCACGACGAGTGCGGCGCCCGCTGCTGCGGCCACCGCGCGCGTCCGGGCGCGCATGTATCCGTACTTCAATTTCTGTTCCTTCCGCGCCGTGTGCGCGTCGTTGTTTCTGTACCCCGTCGCTCGCGTCATCTTCGAGCGTCTCCTCTTGTGAGGGGCACCGTGGAGTAGGTCTCCATGCCATGAAGGCCGTCTTTGTTACCGAAAATTTATCAAACTTCACTGAGAAGGCAAGCCGAAGAGGTGGCGCGCCACCTCTTCGGGCACGGTGACGGCATCCTTGCGAACGGCCAAGCATACCCCCTGGGGTACCTCGGACAGCGTGACCGTCTCGCCTGGCAGGATCCCGTTCTCGACCAGCGCCTCGAGCGCCTCCAGATCGGCCTGCGGATGCTCCCCGATGCGGGTCAGTGTGACGGATGTCACACCGGCCTCCAGCAGCTCCGAGACCCGCGCCTCGCCCCCGGCCGCGATGCCCTCGGGCACGCCCAGCTCCCCGAGCCCGGGGATCGGGTTGCCGTACGGCGACACCGTGGGAGCGTCGAGCAGCTCGATGAGCCGGCGCTCCACACGCTCGCTCATCACGTGCTCCCACCGGCATGCCTCGTCGTGCACATGCGCCAGGTCGAGCCCGATCACGTCGGTCAGCAGCCGCTCGGCGAGGCGGTGCTTGCGCATGACGCGCGTCGCGAGCTCGCGGCCCCGCTCGGTGAGCTCGAGGTGGCGGTCCTCCGACACCAGCACCAGCCCGTCGCGCTCCATGCGCGCGATGGTCTGCGAGACCGTGGGGCCCGCGTGGCCGAGGTGCTCGGCCAGGCGCGCGCGCATCGGCGTGACGCCGTCCTCGATCAGCTCATAGATGGTCCGGAGATACATCTCCGTCGTGTCGATGAGGTCGCTCATGACGCGTAGCGGCCCAGCCCCAGGTAGCGCCACCCCGCCGCGATCCACTGGTCGGCCGGGAGGCAGTTGCGTCCGTCGATGACCGTGGCCTGCGCGACCTCGCCCGCCACGACGGCGGGGTCGAGCTCGCGGAACTCCTTCCACTCGGTCGCGACGATCACGAGGTCGGCGTCCGCGCAGGCCTCGTCCGCATCGGCCACGAACGGCAGCGTGGGCCACACCGCGGCGGCGTTGCCCATCGCCTCCGGGTCGTAGACGCGCACCTCGGCGCCCGCGAGGTGAAGCCGCCCCGCGATATCGAGCGCGGGCGAGTCGCGCACGTCGTCGGAGTTCGGCTTGAAGGCCGCTCCTAGCACCGCGATGCGCGCACCCTTCAGGGAGCCGCCCACCTCACGCTCGGCGAGGTTGACGACGTGGTCACGGCGGCGCAGGTTGACGTTGTCGACCTCGCGCAGGAACCCCAGCGCCTGGTCCACGCCGAGCTCGCCGGCCCGCGCCATGAACGCTCGGATGTCCTTCGGGAGGCAGCCGCCGCCGAAGCCGAGGCCAGCGCCCAGGAACTTGCGGCCGATGCGGGCGTCGTAGCCGATCGCGTCCGCCAGGTCGGCGACGTCGGCGCCCGTGGCCTCGCACACCTCCGCGACCGCGTTGATGAAGGAGATCTTGGTCGCGAGGAAGGCGTTCGCGGAGACCTTGACCAGCTCCGCGGTCGCGAGGTCCGTCACCATGAACGGCGTTCCCCGGCCGATCGCGCCGGCGTACACCTCTCGCGCGACCTCCTCGATGCGGCCCGGCCGGTCCTTGTCGACCCCCACCACCAGGCGGTCGGGACGCAGGGTGTCCTCGACGGCGAACCCCTCCCGCAGGAACTCCGGGTTCCAGCCGAGCTGCGCCTCGTCGCCGACCGGAGCGAGCTCGCGCACGCGGGCCGCCAGGCGGGCGGCCGTCCCCACCGGGACGGTGGACTTGCCCAGGATCACGGCGGGGCGGGTGAGCAGCGGCGCGAGCGTCTCGATGACGGAGTCCACGAACCGCATGTCCGCCGCGTTCTCCCCCTTCTTCTGAGGGGTGCCGACACCGATGAAGTGGACGTCGGCGAACTCCGCCGCCTCCGCGGCGTCGGTGGTGAAGCGCAGGCGCCCCGACTCGACGTGCTTGCGGAGCAGCTCAGGCAGCCCGGGCTCGAAGAACGGCACCTCGCCTCGGGCGAGCCTCTCGATCTTCGCCGGGTCGATGTCGACGCCGATGACCTCGTGGCCGAGCTCGGCCATCCCGGCCGCGTGGGTGGCACCGAGGTAGCCGGTGCCGAAGACTGACATGCGCAGTGACATGCGCCTAATCTAACGGCACCCCAGGCACCAGGACTAAGGAACTTCTGCGACGACGGCCATCCCGTGGGCGTCCACGTGGAGCTCGCCGTCGCAGTACGGCACGAACGCCGCCTGGCCGCGGCGCAGCCCGAGGCCTCCCGAGCCCGCCCGCACGTCGACCGTGCCGTCGACGGCGAGGACGATGCGCGGGCCCGGAGCGACCCGCGCGGCCCCGTCCCTGACCACGGTGAGCGCGAACTCGCCGACCGGCGCGGGATAGTGCGTCACCGGCCCGTCGACCTGCGGCGCGACGCGTGGCGGAGGACCGGGGGTGCCGTCGGTGAGAGCGACGAGCAGCGGGATGTCCACCTGCTTGGGCGTGAGCCCGGCGCGCACCACGTTGTCGGAGTTCGCCATGATCTCGACGCCCAGGCCCGACTGATAGGAGTGGACCACTCCGGCCTCGGTGAAGCAGGCCTCACCCGGCTCGAGGCGCACGACGTTGAGCGCCAGCGCCACGAGGGCGCCGACGTCGCCGGGGAAGTCGGCCAGGGTGGCGGCGGCGACCGCGAGGCCCTCGCTCGCGTCGGCGCCGGTGCCGACCTCGGCCAGGCGTGCGACCGCGTCACCGGCGTCGGGATGGGTCAGGACCGTCGAGACGTACTCCCGCAGCGCGACGGTGGGCTCGGTCGAGTTGTTCAGCTCCTCCGCCCACGCGCGCGTGCACTCGAGGCCCAGCCGCATGAGGTCGGCGGCCACCGCGGGCGCCTTGCGGAAGCCCGCCAGCAGAGTCATCGGAGTGAGCGCGACGATCATCTCGGGCTTGTGAGACCGGTCCTTGAAGGTGCGCGCCGCCGCGTCGAGGGGGACGCCGATCGCCTGCTCCCGGCGGAAGCCCTCGTCGGCCTGGGCCAGCGTCGGATGCACCTGCAGCGACAGCGGCTTGGCGATCGCGAGGACCTTGAGCAGGTACGGCAGCCGCTCCCACCGCACGACCACGTCGTGGCCGAGCATGGCGGCGGGGTCGCGCGCGATGAGGCGGTCGAGCGGCACGACGTCCCCGGGGTACAGCCCTACCTCGTCGGCACGCACGGCGTGCATCGCCGTCGCGAGCGCGGGCGCGCTGGGGTGAGCCCCCCACCACGCCTCGGCGACCGGCTCGTCCGTGACGGGTCGTCCGAGCATCGTCTCGATGACCCCGGACATGCCCCAGGCATAGTTCTGGAGCGTGGGTTCCAGGCGATACATGGGGCACATCATGCCAGTACCCGCTGGCTACCATGATGCCCATGACCGCGCTGATCGAGATCCCTCACGACCTGCTGCCCCGCGACGGGCGCTTCGGCTCGGGCCCGTCGAAGGTGAGCGACGCGCAGGTGAGCGCGCTGGTCGCGTCCCAGCCGTCCGTGCTCGGCACGTCGCACCGGCAGGCTCCGGTGAAGGGCCTGGTGGGCGACGTGCGGCGCATGCTCGCCGAGCTCTACTCGCTGCCCGAGGGGTACGAGGTGGTGCTCGGCAACGGCGGCTCCACCCTGTTCTGGGACGCGGCGGCGTTCTCCCTGGTCGACGAGCTCGCCCAGCACTGCACGTTCGGGGAGTTCGGCGCGAAGTTCGCGAAGGCCACGGACCTGGCGCCGCACCTGCGGCGGTCGTCCCTCCGCACCGCCGAGCCCGGGAGCATCGTCCTGCCGGAGGCCGAGGACGGCGTGGACGTCTACGCCTGGCCGCACAACGAGACCTCGACCGGGGCGATCGCGCCGGTGCTGCGGCCCGCCGGGACCGAGGGCGCGCTGACCGTGGTCGACGCCACCTCGGCCGCCGGAGGCACGCTGGTCGACCTGACCCAGGCCGACGTCTACTACTTCGCGCCCCAGAAGAGCTTCGCCTCGGACGGCGGGCTGTGGTTCGCCTTCCTGTCGCCGGCGGCTCTCGCCCGCGTCGAGGCCATCGCGGCCGCCAAGCGCTGGGTGCCGGAGTCCCTGTCGCTCGCGGCCGCGATCGACAACTCGCGTGCGAACCAGACCCTCAACACCCCCGCGGTCGCCACGCTGGTGATGATGCGCGCGCAGCTCGAGTGGATGCTGGCCGGCGGCGGGCTCCCGTTCGCGGCAGGACGCTCAGCCGAGTCGTCCACGGCCATCTACGACTGGGCGGAGCGCACGTCCTGGGCGACGCCGTTCGTGACCGATCCGGTGCACCGGTCGCCGGTGGTCGCGACCATCGACCTCGACGCCTCGATCGACAGCGCCGTGCTGCGGACCCACCTGCGCGGCAACGGGATCGTCGACATCGACCCCTACCGGAAGCTGGGGCGGAACCAGATCCGCGTCGGCGTCTACCCGGCCGTCGACCCCGACGACGTGCGTGCCCTGCTCGCCTGCATCGACCACGTCGCGGACCGCCTGGGGTCATGACCACGGAGCGGGAGGACCCGCGGCCCGACCGTGCCGGCCGGCGTCTCCCGGTCCTCCTGCTCGGGATCGCGCTGGCGGGCGTCGGCGGGAGCGTCGCCTGGTCGCTCGCGTCGCAGGACGATGCGCGGGTGACCGCGAGCGCCGACGTGGTCTCCGTCCCGGAGGCCACCGCCGGTGCCGAGGCGATCACGGCCGCCGAGGTCAGCCCGGCACCCCTCTCGCGGGGCATCGGCGTGCGGCTGCCCTCGCCGACGCCGGAGCCGGCGGACACGCCGGCCACGCCGGGGGGATCGACGGCGTCGGGGTCCTCCGCCCGGTCCTGGGGGCCGGACGACTGGCGCGCCTACTGCGACTCTCCCGCCTCCCCCACCGGCGCATCGTCCGCCCGCGGCCTGCTCACCGCGGCGAATACGGAACGCGCCCGCCTGGGCATCGCGCCGCTGGCATGGTCCGGCGATCTGGCGGCCGCATCCGAGTCGTGGTCCTTACAGATGGCGCGCGACGACGAGTCGACCTCCGGCATGGCGGATGCGCTCGCGCACAATCCGGCGTCACCGGGCCGGGCGGAGAACGTCGGCGTCACCGCGAGCTCCGCAGGCATCAGCCAGGCCCGCGCCGCCTCGACGCTGGCCACCGGATGGATGCGGTCTCCGGGACACTGCCGGAACATCATGAACCCCGCGTACTCGGTCATGGGCGCGGGCCTCGCCGTCACCTCCGACGGCACCACCTGGTACGGCACCGAGAACTTCCGCTAGGCCTCCGGAGCCTCATTCGGCGACGTGACCCGGGGACCGCATGGACGGGATCCACGCGACGAATCCGCCCACCGTCGCCAACCCCATGCCGCCGACGGCGACGAACCCGACCGGCAACGCGATCAGGGCACCCACCGACACCAGCGCGGGGCCGAGCAGGCCTCCCACGTCCTGCAGCACCATCCACAGCCCCGTGAACACGGTGCGGCCCTCCGCGGGAGCGACGTCCGCGCCGAGCGTCATCACCAGGCCCGAGCCCCAGCCGTTGCCCAACCCCAGCAGGAGCGCGGCGATCGTGACCTGAGTCGCCCCCGCGGTCAGCGGGAGCGCGAGCGTGCCGAGCGCGAGCAGCAGGGTCGACGGGATCGCCGTCCAGCGCCGGCCCCAGCGGTCCATCACCGCCCCCGCCGGGTAGAACAGCAGCATGTCGATCGCCGCCGAGATGGAGTAGATCAGGGTGGCCGCCTGCGGGCTGAGCCCCACGTGGGTCGCCCAGAGCGGGATGACGGCGATGCGCGCCTGGCGCAGCGCCCCGGTGGCGATGACGGTCACGCCCAGGGTGCGCAGCACGGGCAGGTTCTCACGCGCGACCAGCCGCAGGGAGATCCGGGGACCGTCCGCGCGGGCCGGCCGCTCGCGAGCGGCCGGGGAGAGGCCCAGCGCCGCGATGGCGGCGACCAGGAACGCGGCCCCCATCCAGTAGGTCGCGGCGAGCCCCCAGATCCCGATCAGCGCGGCACCGAGCAGCGGGCCGATGAAGTTGGCGATGCGCCAGACCCCCGCGAGCGTCGTGAGCGAGCGGGCGGTGAGGTCGGGGGTGATGATCGCGAGGATCTGCCCCTGCCTCGCCACGTGATACCAGGCATGACCCAGCCCGACGATCACGGCGCCGACCATGAAGACGGCGAGGTGCGGTGCCCACGCGGCGAGCACCGAGCCCGCCGCGATGACCGCGAGCGCGGCCATCGCCGCGTGCGTGGAGCCCCAGCGGTGCGCGATGGCGCCGCCGAGCGCCGAGCCGGGCAGCCGGCCGAGCTGGTACGCGGCGACGGCGAGGGAGGCGAAGGCCGCCGTGTGCCCCATGTCCGCGACGCTGAGGGCCAGCACCGGCAGGATCGCGCCGATCCCGATCTCCGCGAGGAAGGTCGGCAGGTAGGCGTGGCTCAGGAGCGAGCGCGCGATCTCCCGGCGGGAGGTCGGGCCCTCGCCCGCGGTCAGGAGCGCTGCTCCGGCTCGGAAGCCGTGGCGGCGTCGGTGGCCTCGGCCGGCTCCTCAGAAGCCTCGGTCGTCTCCGCAGCCGCGTCCTCGGGCAGCGGCTCGCCGGGCGCGACCTCGGTCTCGACCACGTCGCCGTCGACCTCGACGGGCTCGGGGGCGACGGGCTCGTCGTCGGGGGTCTCGGGCTCGCTCGCCTCGTCGGCGGGCTCGGTCGGCTCCTCGGCCGCCTCGTCCGCCGGCTGCTCCGGCTCGGGAGTCGGCTCCGGCTCGGGCTCCTCCTCGGCCTCCTCGAGATCCACGGTGACCGCGGTCTGGTTCTCGAACACGGGGTCGGGGTCGGGCCACTGGGTCGAGTGACGCTCGACGTCGGTCTCCGAGTGCGCACCGCAGCCATGGTCGACGCTGACGACCTTGCCGTCGGAGGGCGACCACTCGTTCGAGCAGGCCCCGAAGCGCAGGCGCATCGAGCCGGTGAGCGGGATGAAGAAGGCGCAGGTCGAGCAGGGCGACGCGGACGCGATCGCCGAGGCGGCGTTCGGGCCATGCGAACCGCGGTACCAGCGGTCCGCGACCTCGGAGCGCCCCTCGGAGCCGAGCGCGCGGGCGCGACCGAGCCCGAGCTCCCAGATCTCCATGGCGTCCTCGTCCTCGCCGGACACCTCGTAGCCGGGGACCAGCCGCGCGTCGTCGGGGATGTACGGCAGCACCATCGAGGGCTCGAGGTCGCCCGGGCGCACCCGGTCGGCCCACGGGACCCACGCGGGGGCGAGCAGCGCATCGTCCGCGGGCACCAGGTGGGCCTCGCACACCGTCGCCGCCTTCTGGCGCGGAGCGCGCGCGAGCGAGACGGACCAGACCCAGCCGCGGTAGCCCGGCAGGGCGCAGGCGAACAGGTGGGTCACCAGCCGCTCGGACTCGGTGGTGGCGGAGAGGTGCTCGCCGACCGCGTCGACGTCACCGGCCGCCTCGATCGCCGCCTCGCGGGCGAGATCGACGGCTCCGATCAGCACGGCGTCCTTGGCCATCAGACGTCCAGCTGCTCCGCGACGGCGCGCAGCACGGCGGCCACCTGCTTGCCCTTGGCGGGCTCCGGGTAGCGCCCCTTGCGCAGCGAGTTGGACACGCCGTCGAGCATCTTGATGAGGTCCTCGACGATCACGGTCATGTCCTCGGCGGGCTTGCGGAGGTTCGCGGCGACCGACGGCGCCGCCTCGAGGACGGTCACCGAGAGCGCGGAGGGTCCCCGGCGGCCGTCGGCGACGGAGAACTCGACCTTCGCGCCCGGCTTGACGGTGGTGCCCGCGGGCAGCGCGGACGCGTGGAGGAAGACCTCCGAGCCGTCCTCGCTCGCGATGAATCCGAACCCCTTGTCGGAGTCGAACCACTTCACTTTTCCGGTGGGCACATCAACCTCGTTCGTCCTGCTGGCACCGTCTCTCGGCGCCCACCCGATTCTAGCGGGCGGGAAGCGCGTGCGGTCCCGACGCTCCTGGGTCGGGACGATGCGGGCGCGGGGTTTTGCGTCCCGCGCCCCTGAGTCGGCACACTGGAGGCGTACGGAGTCCCCCGTCCCTGTCTGAGGTGAACATGTCTGCGGCCACCACGCCTGCCTGGCTGCTCCCCGCCTTCGTCCGCGAGGCGACGGCTGCGGGCTCGACCGCATCCGAGGAGCAGATCGCCGAGGCGGGGGACCGGCTCCTGCGGCGGTGGGAGAACCCGGCGCGGCGATATCACGGGATCCAGCACCTGGTCGAGCTCCTGACGCGGGTCGACGAGCTCCAGCAGGAGACCCGCCTGCCCCACTGCGTGCGCCTGGCGGCCTGGTACCACGGCGCGGTGTTCGCGTCGGACTCGGCCTCCGCGTACGCCGCGAAGGGCGGGGAGGACGAGGACGCCAGCGCGGAGTTCGCACGCCTCGAGCTGCGTGAGCTGGGACTGCCGGTCGAGAAGATCGACGCCGTCGCGACCATGGTTCACGGTCTCGCGCGGCACGCCGCCGGGACCCAGTCGACCGACGCGGCCGTGCTGTCGGACGCCGACCTCGCGATCCTCGCCGCCGACCCGCAGCGGTACAAGGCGTACCTGCAGGACGTCCGCGCCGAGTACTCCGCGATCCCCGACGAGCGCTTCATGCGCAGCCGCCGCGCGATCGTCTCGAAGCTGCTGGCCCGGGAGCGCCTCTACACGAGTCCGCTCGGAGCCACGTGGGAGTCCCAGGCACGGCAGAACCTCACGGCGGAGCTCGCGCGCCTCGACAAGGCCCTCGCGGCGATGTCCCCCGCCGACGACACCGCCTGAACCGCTCCCCCTCCGGGCGCGGGCCCGCCGCGGTCCCGTCGCGATCCCTAGCGTGGTGCGCACCCACACCACCAGGGAGGACACCATGCAGTTCCACGTCGATGCCGCCGAGGTCGCGGCCGCCGCGGCACGGACCGCTCACACGGCCGACGCGATCCGCGGCGAGACCGCCGCCATGCTCGCGCACCTGACCGCGCTCGAGGGCTCCTGGCAGGGATCCGCGGCCGCCGCGTTCGGCGACGTCCGCGAGCAGTGGCGCGCGGCCCAGGTCCAGGTCGAGGCGGCCCTCGACGCGATCACCCAGGCCCTCGGCGCCGCCGCACGGTCCTACGAGGACGCGGAGGCGACTGCGACCCGGCTGTTCGCCCGCTGACCCCCGCCTGTCGGGACACTCAGTACTGATCCGAGCCCGATCCTGTGCGCCCCGGGACGCTCAGTCCTCATCGGAGCCCGATCCGGCTCCCCCCGGGACGCTCAGTCCTCATCTGCACGCCCGCGTCCGACGTACGCTCGGGACCATGATCCTCATCGACCCGCCGCTGTGGCCCAACCACGGCACGGTGTGGGGGCACCTGGTCTCGGACGCGTCGCTCGAGGAACTGCACGCGTTCGCGCGCCGGGCGGGGATCCCCGAGCGCGGCTTCGACCGCGACCACTACGACTATCCGATCGCCCGACAGGAGCAGCTGGTCGAGCTGGGCGCCACGCTGGTCTCGACGCGCGAGCTCATCACGCGGCTACGTGCCTCCGGGTTGCGCGTCACGGCGGCCCAGAGGCGCTGAGCCGCGCCCTGCACCTGCCGGCTCCCGCCGCCCGGCTCCGTGCGGGGAGGTGATGGTCGCTCCGCGGACTCCGGTTCTCGCTGCGGGGAGCTCGGCGCAGCGCGCACCCCTGGTTTGGCACTCCACTTCCCCGCAGGAGGCGCGCACCTTCCCCACGCGACCGCCAGCTCCCCGCAGGAGGCGCATCGTCCCGCCCGGGCACGACGAAGGCCCCCGCCCCGGCGAACCGGGAGCGGGGGCCTGCGTCAGTCGGTCGCGAGACCGGGCGGGGTCAGAAGCCCATGCCGCCCATGTCGGGCGCGCCGCCGGCCGGCATGGCCGGCTCGGGCTCGGGCTTGTCGGCGACGACGGCCTCGGTGGTGAGGAAGAGCGCCGCGATGGACGCCGCGTTCTGCAGCGCCGAGCGGGTCACCTTCACCGGGTCGTTGACGCCCGCGGCGAGCAGGTCGACGTACTCGCCGGTCGCGGCGTTGAGGCCGAAGTGGACCGGGAGGCCCTTGACCTTCTCCACGACGACGCCACCCTCGAGGCCGGCGTTGATCGCGATCTGGCGCAGGGGCGCGGTGATCGCGGCCTCGACGATCCGGGCACCGGTCGCCTCGTCGCCCTCGAGCGCGAGGCCCTCGAACGCCGAGGTACCGGCCTGGATGAGGGCCACGCCACCACCGGCGACGATGCCCTCCTCGACGGCGGCCTTCGCGTTGCGGACGGCGTCCTCGATGCGGTGCTTGCGCTCCTTGAGCTCGACCTCGGTGGCCGCGCCCGCCTTGATGACGGCGACGCCGCCCGCGAGCTTGGCGAGGCGCTCCTGGAGCTTCTCGCGGTCGTAGTCCGAGTCCGAGTTGTCGATCTCGGCACGGATCTGGCGCACGCGGCCCTCGATCATCTCCTGCGCACCGGCGCCCTCGACGATCGTGGTCTCGTCCTTGGTGACGACCACCTTGCGCGCCTGGCCGAGCAGCTCGAGACCAGCGTTGTCGAGGGACAGGCCCACCGACTCCGAGATCACGGTGCCGCCGGTCAGGATCGCCATGTCCTGCAGCATCGCCTTGCGGCGGTCGCCGAAGCCGGGCGCCTTGACGGCGACGGCCTTGAAGGTGCCGCGGATCTTGTTCACCACGAGGGTGGCGAGGGCCTCGGACTCGACGTCCTCGGCGATGATCATCAGCGGCTTGCCGGTCTGCATGACCTTCTCGAGCACGGGGACCAGGTCCTTGACGGAGCCGATCTTGGACTCGACGAGCAGTACGTAGGCGTCCTCGAGGACGGCCTCCTGGCGCTCGGGGTCGGTGACGAAGTACGCCGAGAGGAAGCCCTTGTCGAAGCGCATGCCCTCGGTCAGCTCGAGCTCGAGGCCCAGAGCCGAGGACTCCTCGACGGTGATGACACCCTCCTTGCCGACCTTGTCCATCGCCTCGGCGATGAGCTCGCCGATGGCGGGGTCGCCGGCCGAGATGCCCGCGGTCGCGGCGATCTCGTCCTTGGTCTCGACCTCCTTGGCCGCCTTGAGCAGCTCGGCGGTCACGGCCTCGACGGCCTTCTCGATGCCCTTCTTGAGGGCGATCGGGTTGGCGCCGGCGGCGACGTTGCGCAGACCCTGCTGCACGAGCGCCTGGGCGAGCACGGTGGCGGTGGTGGTGCCGTCACCCGCGACGTCGTCGGTCTTCTTGGCGACCTCCTTGACGAGCTCCGCGCCGATCTTCTCGAACGGCTCGTCGAGCTCGATCTCCTTGGCGATGGAGACACCGTCGTTGGTGATGGTCGGGGCGCCCCACTTCTTCTCGAGCACCACGTTGCGGCCCTTGGGGCCAAGCGTGACCTTGACGGCGTCGGCGAGGGCGTTCATGCCCCGCTCCATGCCGCGGCGGGCCTCCTCATCGAAGGCAATGATCTTTGCCATGGGGATGATTCCTCTTCCGATGGAATGCGGCTCCCCCACCGCCCGCGACGGACGATGCGGCGCCCGGCGTTCACGTCACGCCGCGCCCCGCACCTCGGCAGGTGAGCCTTAGGTCTGATTTAGCACTCGCGCAGGGCGAGTGCTAACCGCGATTCTGGCACTCTCACCCGGCGAGTGCAAACCGCGGGGGCGTCGTTCAGCCGATGTTCGCCAAGGGCGAGCCGCGCCTCAGCGCGGGTCGGAGACGATCTGCACCTCGACGTCGGCGTCCGTGGTCGGCTCGCCCTGCACGACCGCGTCGAAGCCGAGCGCGTCGGCGACCGCCTGCGCGGTGTCCGCCATCGCATCGTCCGCGTAGACGACCGTGTTGACGTCGGGCTTGGTGCCGGTGAGGTTGGCGGCGCTGACGGCGGTGAAGCCGGCGTCCTCGAGAAGCGACTGCTGGCCCGCGGCGAGGCCGCCGATGCCGGTGCCGTTGAGCACCGCGACCGCGGCGTCGTACTCGATGACGGGCTCCGGCTCGGCCGTCTCGGTCGGCTCGGGGGTGGCGCTGGCGGACGCGGAGGCCGAGGCGGAGGCGGAGGCCGACGGCGAGGCCTCCACGGAGGCCGTGGCGCTGGGCGTGCTCGACGCCTCGGAGCCCGACTCGCCGCTGTTCCACAGGAACTGGGCGATCAGGAAGGCGAGCAGACCGGCGACGATGAACACCACGATCGGCGTGACCACGAGGATCCACCACGGGCGGGGCGCGCGGTGCACGCCCACGGGACCGGCGCTCTCGGCGATCTGGTCGAACTCGTCGCGGGGATACTCGTCAGCCACGGGGAAACCCTACCTTCCGCCTCACGCGTCCCGGGAGCCCATGGCGCGACCACGCTGACGCGCGGCGCGCATGCGGCGCAGGCGACGCACCAGCATCGGGTCGTGGGCCAGGGCCGCGGGAGAGTCGATGAGGGAGTTCAGCACCTGGTAGTACTGCGTCGCGCTGAGGTCGAACAGCTCCCGGATCGCGTCCTCCTTGGCGCCCGCGTAGCGCCACCACTGGCGCTCGAAGGCGAGCACGGAGGAGTCGCGCTCGCTCAACGCGGTGGTCGCGTCGAGCGGCTGCGCCGCGGTGCCGTCCATCGGGGCTCCCTCCAGTCCGGGCACCACCGTAACGCCGCCATGGAGGGACGACGCGCAGGCGCGCTGGTCGGAGCCGGGCCCGCCGCTAGGGTGGCGCCATGGCCGACGCGTGGAAGGACCCGGTGGCGCCCGACTGGGCGGAGGTCCTGGAGCCCGCCGCGGACACGCTCGCCGCGCTCGGCGTCTTCCTGCGCGAGGAGGTCGCCGCCGGCCGCGGCTACCTCCCGGCCTCCGACCGGATCCTCCGCGCGTTCGCTACCCCGCTCGCAGAGGTCCGGGTGCTGATCGTGGGTCAGGACCCGTACCCGACCCCGGGCGACCCGGTGGGTCTCAGCTTCTCGGTGCCGCCCGGACATCCCATGCCGCGGTCGCTCACCAACATCGCGCGGGAGCTGCGGGAGGACACCGGCGCGGTGCTGAGCTCGGGCGACCTCTCGCACTGGGAGCGGCAGGGGGTGATGCTCCTGAACAGGGTGCTCACCGTCTCGCCCGGCCGGCCGGCCTCGCATCGCGGCAAGGGGTGGGAGCAGATCACCGCCCTCGCGATCGAGGCTCTCGCCGCGCGCGGTGGGCCGCTGACCGCGATCCTCTGGGGTCGGGACGCGCAGGCGCTGGGTCCGGTGCTCGGCGACGTGCCGCGCGTCGAGAGCGCGCATCCGTCGCCGCTGAGCGCCTCTCGGGGCTTCTTCGGATCGCGCCCGTTCTCGCGGACCGACGCGGCGCTGGAGGCCCAGGGCGCCGCCCCCATCGCGTGGGGCACGCCGGACTGAACCTCGGCATCGTCCCCTCCCCGACTGTCGGGACACTGAGTCCTCATTTCTGCGGGAGACACCTCGTGCCGGGACGCTCAGTCCTCATCGGCCGCGGGCTCGGGAGGACTGAGTGTCCCGAGCGGCGCGATCCGGCCGAAACAGGAGGACTCACTGTCCCGACGGGCAGAGGGGAGGGTCGGGAGGCAGAGCTGGCAGCGGGACTCGAACCCGCAACCGCCCGATTACAAGTCGGGTGCGCTACCAGTTGCGCCATGCCAGCAGGGGACCGCCAGGATACCGGCCCCGGACGCGCCGACGCCCCGCGCGGCGGACCGGCGGGGCGTCGGGGATCGGACGATGCTGGGGCTCAGCCCAGGCTCTCGATGTACGCCTTGAGGTTGCCGTCCGTGAAGTAGTCCACCGAGGGCGAGCTCGAGTCGGCGTTGAGGATCAGGCCGTCGTCGAAGCTGCCGGTCGCGGAGATCCGCACGGTCGGGGTCCCCTGCATGCCGTCGACCGAGGCCTGCTGGGTCGCCGCGGTCGCCCACTTCTTGAAGTCGTCGTTCACGAGGCTGCCGGCGACGTCAGCCGGGACGCCGGCGTCGAGAGCGATCTGCTCGATCTCGTCGTCGCTGAGGCCGTCCGTGTTCTCGGCGGGCTGGTTCGCGAACAGCGCGTTGGAGAAGTCCAGGAACGCCTCGGGCGCGTCGTTGGCGACCACGCCGGCGGCGGCCGCGGACCGCGTCGAGTAGTTGGTGCCGTTCGAGTACCGGTCGAGGATCGAGATCGGGTGGTAGTAGACCTGGATGTCCCCGGCCTCACGCATCTCGTCGATGTCGGCGGCGTTGGTGTCCTCGAAGACGCCGCAGATGGGGCACATGTAGTCGAGGTAGATGTCGACGCGCACCGCGTCGGTCGGCACGTCCACCCCGACCACGCCGCTGGTGCCCACCGGGATGCCGCCGGTCGAGTCGGAGGCCACCGGGGAGGTCGCGCCGTCCGAGCCGAGCTCCGGCACCTTGCCCTGGTTCACGATGAAGATCACGACCGCGGCGAAGATCGCGAGACCCGCCACGGATCCGGCGATGATCATCAGGGTGGTGCGGCGCTCCTGCGCGCGGACCTGGGCCTGCGCCTTGGCGCGCGCCTCGGCGGCCTTCTGGTTCTTGCTGGACATCTCTCTCCTGGGGTTGGTCCTTGGCGGGAAAGTCTACGGGTGCGGGTCAGGCGGCCTTCATCCAGCCGTCGAGCGAGAAGCGCGACCGGGGCCAGATCAGCAGGTACGTGCCGAGCACGATGAACCCGAGCCGCTCGAGCATGTGCAGCGGATAGTTCGTGGTGCCCTCCGCCACGTCTCCGCCGCCGCCGAAGCAGCCGCAGTCGATCGAGTAGCCCTGCGACCACGCCCAGATCACGCCCGTGGAGAACGCCGCCATCATCAGCAGCCACGCGATCGAGGACAGCCGGGTGAACAGGCCCAGGATCAGGAAGACGGCGAGCGCGAGCTCGAGGAACGGCAGCATGGTGCCGACCAGCGGGACCACGGCCTCGGGCAGCAGCCGGTACGCGCGCACCGCGATGATCGACTGGGGGATGTCCAGCATCTTCGGGATCGCGGCGGCGATGAGGATGACCGCCATTCCGAGCCGCACCACGGTGCTCAGCCATGGCTGGATCGCGTGCCAGCGGCTCGTCTGCGCGTCGGTGGTCTCGTCGGTGTCGACGCCCATGATGTCCCCTCGTCCGCGGGGCGGACGCCGTCCGCCCCGTGCTGCCTGACCGGCCAACGTCCGGTTCTCCGTCAATGTTCCATCGCACTATCGCCGACGGGCCGGGGACGATGCGGGACCTGGGTCCCGCTCAGCCCGCGCCGGGCATCCCTGGCAGCGGCCACCACCAGATGTCGACCTTCACGTACAGCGCGAGGACGGCGACCAGGATCCCGACGACCAGGACGACCGCCCACGTGCCGCGCAGGCCCGACGAGGGCGACAGCGCCGCGGCCAGGCGGTGCGCGCCCTCGCGCGAGCCCGACATGTAGGGCCCCCACGCGAGCATGACGATCCCGACCAGGCACCCGAGCGCGAGCGCCGCGGCGTGCCCGTAGTACTGCCCGACGGCCGTCGTGGGGGCGGCGACGCCCGCGCTCACGAGCCACCACCCGCCGACCGCCGCTCCCCCGCCCAGCACGGCGGCCGCGAGCGCGGCGGGCACCGTCTCGGCCGCGGCGCGCAGCGTGTGCCACGGGAGGCCGAGGGTGTGCACCACCGTGTCCGACGTGCGCCGCTCCCCCCGGCGCGCGGTGGCGGCGTCGATGGCGACGCCGCGGCGGAAGACGCCGCGGGCGATGATCCACACGGCGAGCACGACGCCGAACGCGACGAACGGCGCGATCGGCGCCGCGACCACGGCGAGGATCGCCGCCAGGAGCAGGAGGGTGCGGCGCCGGGGCGCGGGCTCGGGCGCCTCCTCCACATCGTCCTCGTCCATCCACGTGTCGGCGCCCGTCGACCACGGCACCGGCGACCCCTCCGGCACGTAGGGCGCGGGCGCGACCGGCGACTCGCCGCTCGGCAGCACGGCGGTGCGCTCCGCATCGTCCTCGAGGACGTACCCGGCGGGCGCGACCACGGTGGCGGGGAGCCCGTACGGGATCGCCTCGGTGGCCCCGCGCAGCGAGGCGACCACGTCCCGCATTCCCGGGCGTCCCGAGATGTCGCGTCCGAGCGCGGCGTGGAGCGCCGCGGCGCCGGGGGCGTCGGGCAGGCGCACGTCGGCCTCGAGGGTGCGGCTGATCGCGCCGGTGCCGGCGCCGAAGGGCGCCTGGGCGGTCATCGCGTAGGCCACCGTCGCGGCCCACGACCACCGGTCGGCGAGCGTGCCCGGCTCGGCGCCGTCGATCACCTCGGGGGCGACGTAGCCGGGGGTCCCGCTCACGAGGCCCTCGCGGGTGAGGCGGTTGTCGGTCGCGCGGTGGGACAGGCCGAAGTCGATCAGCACCGGGCCGTCGCTGCCCATCATGATGTTCGACGGCGTGACGTCGCGGTGGATCACGCCGGCGGCGTGGACCGCCTCGAGCGCGGAGGCGGTGCGCTCGGCGAAGTCGGCGAGCGCGTCGCCGGCGAGCGGGCCCTCGCGCTGGATGAAGTCGAAGAGGGTGTCGCCGTCGATCAGCTCGAAGACGACGAAGGTCTCGTCCTCGTCCAGCTCGGCGTCGAGGATGTGCGGCACCGCAGGATGGCGCAGGGACTGCAGCGCCCGCACCTCGCGGCGCAGGCGCTCGACGGCGACCTCGTCGTCGCGGGCGTCGACCAGCTTGAGCGCCGCGACCTGGCCGTCGGGCGACTGGACGCGGTAGACCGAGCCCGACCCGCCCGTGCCGAGCCGCGCGAGCACGCGGTAGCCCCCGATGAGGTCACCTGGTTCGCGCTGGGGCCCGGCCATGCGCCCAACCTACCCGGCGGAGGCGCCGGTCCCGGGTCCCGGGTAGGAGGTCCCGGGTGGGGTGTGAGAGGATGACGGGGCCGGCGCACCCGCGTCGGCACGTGTCAGCGTGGACACACGATTGGCATCACTTCACTACGGATCGTCCGGCACGTACCTGCCGGTGAAGGAGAAACACGGCCATGGCCACTGTTACCTATGACAAGGCGTCCCGGATCTACCCGGGCACCGAGCGCCCCGCGGTCGACGCACTCGACCTGTCGATCGCCGATGGCGAGTTCCTGGTCCTCGTCGGACCCTCCGGTTGCGGAAAGTCCACCTCCCTGCGCATGCTCGCGGGCCTCGAGGACGTCGACAAGGGCTCCATCTTCGTCGGTGACCGCGACGTCACCCACGTGCAGCCGAAGGACCGCGACATCGCGATGGTGTTCCAGTCCTACGCGCTCTACCCGCACATGACCGTCGCGGACAACATGGGCTTCGCGCTCAAGATCGCCAAGGTCGACAAGGCCACGATCCGCGAGCGCGTCGAGGCGGCCGCGAAGATCCTGGACCTCACCGAGTACCTGGACCGCAAGCCGAAGGCCCTCTCCGGTGGTCAGCGTCAGCGCGTCGCCATGGGCCGCGCGATCGTCCGTCAGCCGCAGGTGTTCCTCATGGACGAGCCGCTGTCGAACCTCGACGCCAAGCTCCGCGTCCAGACCCGTACCCAGATCGCCGCGCTGCAGCGTCGCCTGGGCACCACCACCGTCTACGTGACCCACGACCAGGTCGAGGCGCTCACCATGGGCGACCGCATCGCCGTGCTGAAGGACGGCGTCCTCCAGCAGGTCGGCACCCCGCGCGAGATGTACGACACCCCGGCGAACGTGTTCGTCGCGGGCTTCATCGGCTCGCCGGCGATGAACCTGTCCACCTTCCGCGTCGAGGGCGACTCCGCCGTGGTCGGCGACTCGAAGGTGAAGCTCGAGCGCGAGGTCGTCGCCGGCATGACCGCCGACGACAAGGGCGACATCATCCTGGGCTTCCGTCCGGAGTCGCTCGACCGCGTGGCCCCGAACACCCCGGGCGCGTTCCCGGTCGAGGTGAACGTGGTCGAGGAGCTCGGCTCCGACGCCTTCGTCTACGGCACGCTCCCGACCCCGGTCGCGTCGGCCCACGACGTCACCGTCGGCGGCTCCGGCGAGGGCATCGTCCGCGTCGACCCGCGTGATGTCCCCGCCAAGGGCGACACCATCTGGGTCACCATCCGCCCGGGCGAGCAGCACGCCTTCTCGGCCTCGACCCAGAAGCGCCTCACCACGCACGCGATCCAGACCGACGCGTCGCGCACCGTCGGCGCGTAAGCACCGCAGTCCCGCAGGGGCGGTCCCGGCTCAGGCCGGGGCCGCCCCTGCGGCGTTCCCGGGCTGGGTCCCCGCGCCCCGCGCCCTCCCACCCGGACAGCCCGCACGGACCTGGTCCCGGGTTCGCGGCGTGTCGCGGGACGATGCGCGGGCCGGCCCGGCGTGTCGCGGCGAGATCCGTGCGGGGCGTCCGGGCAGGAGGCGGACGCCCGCCCGACCCCGGCATCGTCGCTCCGGCGCCCGGCTACGCTGAGACCCATGCCGCACATCACCGGAGCCGTCGACGCGTCGCTGATGGAGCTCCCCTGGGAGATCCCGCTGTCCGCCTGGCCGGAGGAGCGGATCGCCGCGCTGCCCCGCGGCCTGTCGCGCCACGTGGTGAGGTTCGTGCGCCACAACGGCACGGTGCTGGCGGTGAAGGAGACCAACCGCGAGATCGCGTACCGCGAGTTCGAGATGCTGCGCGAGCTCGAGCGCATGGACGCACCCTGCGTGCACGCCGTCGCGGTGGTCACGCGCCGCATCTCCGTGTCCGGCGACGAGCTCTCCGCCGCCCTGGTCACCGAGCACCTCGCGTACTCGCTCCCCTACCGCGCGCTGTTCTCGACGGCGCTGCGCAAGGGGACGCTGAACCGGCTGATCGACGCGCTCTCCGTGCTGCTCGTGAAGCTGCACCTCAACGGCTTCTACTGGGGCGACGTGTCGCTGTCGAACGCCCTGTTCCGCCGCGACGCGTCGGAGTTCTCCGCGTACCTGGTCGACGCCGAGACCGGCGACCTGCACGAGCAGCTCACCAGCGGGCAGCGGTCGTACGACCTGGAGATCGCGACCACCAACATCATCGGCGAGATCCTCGACCTGCAGGCCAACGAGGACCTCGACGAGGGCATCGACCCCTTCAAGATCGGCGACCGGCTGGAGTCGAAGTACTCGAAGCTGTGGTCGGCGCTGACCGAGACCGAGGTGTTCGACTCGAACATCCCGTTCCGCGTGTCGGAGCGCGTGCGCGCGCTCAACGAGATGGGCTTCGACGTGGGCGAGCTCGACATGCTCTCCACACCCGACGGCACGGGGCTGCGGATCCGGCCCAAGGTGGTGGACGCGGGCTACCACTCGCGCCGCCTGATGCGCCTCACCGGCCTCGACGTGCAGGAGAACCAGGCGCGCCGCCTGCTGAACGACCTCGACGAGTTCCGCGCTGTCCGCCGTGACGTGATCGAGGACGAGTCGTTCGCGGCGCACGAGTGGCTCACCACCATCTTCGAGCCCACGGTGCGCGCGATCCCGCGCGAGCTGCGCGGGAAGCTCGAGCCCGCCCAGGTGTTCCACGAGGTGCTCGACCACCGCTGGTACCTCGCCGAGGCCGCCGCGGAGGACGTGCCGATGCCCGTCGCGACCGCCTCGTACGTCAAGAACGTGCTGCCGCTGCGCCCCGACGAGCGCGCCGTGCTGGGCCGCTCGCTCGCGGAGATGACCGCGGAGCTCCCGGCCCTGACCGACGAGTTCGGCACCAGCTTCGAGGCGCGCGACCCGTTCGAGAACGACAACACCTACGCCTGGGGCGAGGTCCCGGCGCCGGCGACCACCGAGCCGCCGGTGGTGCGGCGCGCCACCACCCGGATCCCGGCGCCCGAGCGGGCGCCGCTGTCGGGCGAGCTCGCCAAGCGTGACCAGGACGCCGCCGAGGCGGCCCACGCCGAGCAGGACGATGCGGCGGAGTCGGAGGAGTCCGGCTTCTAGCCTCGTCGGTCGCGCGCCCTGGGGCGCGGCTCGCGCGGGCCGGTCAGCGCGGGCCGGTCAGCGCCCGGCGGCCTTCGCGGCCTCGTACAGCGCGATCGACGCCGCGACGGAGGCGTTGAGGCTCTCGGTGGTCCCGGCGATGGGGATCGAGACCACCTGATCGCAGGCCTCGCGCACCAGGCGGGACAGCCCCTCGCCCTCGGCGCCGACCACGATCACGAGCGGCCCGTCGAGCAGGCTCGACTCGTGCAGCTCGACCTCGCCGTCGCCGGCGAGACCGATCACGAACAGGCCCGCCTTCTTGTACTCCTCGATGGTGCGGGTGAGGTTGGTGGCACGCGCGACGGGGATGCGCGACGCGGCGCCCGCCGACACCTTCCAGGCGGCCACGGTCATGCCGGCGGCCCGCCGCTCGGGGATCAGCACCCCGGACGCGCCGAACGCGGCCGCGGACCGCACGATCGCGCCCAGGTTGCGCGGGTCCTGGATGCCGTCGAGCGCGATGATGCGGACGGGCGCGGGCGCCTCGAGCAGGTCGGACGGGTGCGCGTACTCGTACGGCGGCACCTCGAGCGCGACGCCCTGGTGCGGCGAGCCGTCCGCGAGCGCGTCGAGGGTCGGCTTGGTGACCTCGCGCACGGTAACGCCCTGCTCGACCGCGAGCGACACGATCTCGGTGACGCGGTCGTCGGCGTCGATCCTGTTGAACACGCTGAGCAGGTTCGCGCTCATGCCCTCGCGCAGCGCCTCGAGCACGCTGTTGCGGCCGACCACCAGGTCGACGGCGCCGCTCGTGCGGTCCTTCGGCGCGGCCTTGCCCGATCGCTGGGGCCGCTTGGCGGCCTCCTTCTCGGCACGCACCTTGGCCTTGTACGCCTTGTGGTTGGGGCGGTCCTCGGCCTTCGGGGTCGGACCCTTGCCCTCGAGCGCCTTGCGGCCGTGACCGCCGGTGCCGACCTGCGCACCCTTCTTGGAGCCCGCGTTCCGGGTCGCGCCGCGGCGCTGTGAGTTACCAGCCATGGGTACAAGGGTAATGGGGGACGATGCGCGGGGCCGCCTCACCGTCGCCACCTCCCCGTACGCGCGGACGGTCCGCACCTACCGACGGCACCGACGCAACACGCGGACACTCCTCGCCAGCCGTCTAGCAGGCACGTCGCTGAATCGGTGGCGGCCGCGAGCACGAGCGCTCGGCGTCGGTAGGTGCGGAGCGTCCGCGGTCTCGACCCTCAGCCGTCGGAGGCGAGCGACCAGCGGGCGCCGTCCGCGCCGTCGGCCACCACGATCCCGGCGGCGGCGAGCCGGTCGCGGATCGCATCGGCGGTGGCCCAGTCCTTCGCGGCTCGCGCCGCCGCCCGTGCCTCGATGTCCGCGCGCACCATCACGTCGAGCGCGGTCATCGCCGCATCGTCCGCCCCGGACGACCCGCCCGCCCACTCGGGAGCGGCGGGGTCGAGGCCCAGCACGTCGAGCATCGCCCGGGCGGCGAGGAGCGCGGCGGCGACCGCCGCATCGTCCCCCGCGGTGAGCGCGGCGTTGCCGGCGCGGACGGTCTCGTGGATCACGGCGAGTGCGCGCGGGACGGCCAGGTCGTCGTCCATCGCCTCGACGAAGCTCGCGGGCAGCTCGGCTGCACGCACCTCGTCGCCGGTCGGCGCCCCCACCTTCTCGGATGCGCGGGCGACGAAGCCCTGGAAGCGGCCCCACTGGGCGGCCGCCTCCGGCAGCGTCTGCTCCGAGTACTCGAGCATCGACCGGTAGTGCACCGCGGCGAGCGCGAGCCGCAGCGCAGCGGGCTCGTGCTCCGCCAGCACCTCGGACACGAGCAGCCCGTTGCCCAGCGACTTCGACATCTTGGCGCCCGACTGCGTCACCCAGGCCGAGTGCATCCACAGGTGCGCGAAGCCGTAGCCGGCGGCGCGGGACTGCGCCTGCTCGTTCTCGTGGTGCGGGAACCGCAGGTCGAGGCCGCCGCCGTGGATGTCGAACTCGTCGCCCAGGTAGCGCTGGGCCATCGCGGAGCACTCGATGTGCCAGCCCGGGCGGCCACGGCCCCACGGGGAGGCCCACGACGCGGTGTCGGGCTCGTCGGCCTTGCGCGCCTTCCACAGCGCGAAGTCGCGCGGGTCGCGCTTGTCCTCGGCCGGCGCGTCGGGCGCGGGCGTGAGGTCCTCGAGCGCCTGCCGCGTGAGCTCGCCGTAGGGAGCGTAGGAGCGGACGTCGAAGTAGACGGAGCCGTCCTTCTCGTACGCGTGGCCGGCCTCGATCAGACGCCCGATGATCGCGACGATCTCCGGGATGTGGCCCGTCGCGCGCGGCTCGGCCGCCGGCGGCAGCACGCCGACCGCGGAGTACGCCGCCTGGAACTCGCGCTCGTAGTGCAGCGCCCAGGCCCACCACTCCCAGCCGGCCTCCGCCGCCTTGGTGAGGGTCTTGTCGTCGATGTCGGTGACGTTGCGGACCATGGTGACCTGGTAGCCGGAGCGCTCGAGCCATCGCTGGAGGACGTCGAAGGCGACCGCGCTGCGCAGGTGGCCCACGTGGGGGGAGCTCTGCACCGTGGGACCGCACAGGTAGATGCCCACCTTCCCCGGGGTGAGGGGGGCGAACTCGCGCTCGAGGCGCGTGGCGGTGTCGAACAGCGTCAGGGTCACCGCACCAGGCTACCGGCCATGCCCTCCCAGGTACCGCGCCGCACGCTCGGGACGCTGAGTCCTCATCTGGACCCGGTTCTGGACCTCCCGGGACAGTCAGTCCTCATCGCCACGCGCGGGCCCGTGATGGCCGCTCCCGCGATGCGCCAGGCCGATGAGGACTCAGCGTCCCGGCATCAGCAGATCGGGGGCGAGACGGAGGACTGAGTGTCCCGACAGGCGAGGGGCGCGGGAGAGGGGAGGCCGGGCGCGGGGCAGGCTCAGGCCGGGAGGATCAGCGCGGTCGCGATCGCCGCGACCCCCTCGCCCCGACCCGTGAGCCCGAGACCGTCCGTGGTGGTGCCCGCCACCGTCACGGGCGCCCCGCAGGCCGCGGACAGCGCGGCCTCCGCCTCCGCGCGCCGGGGCGCGAGCTTGGGGCGGTTGCCGATCACCTGCACCGCCACGTTCCCGATCGAGAAGCCCGCGGCCCGCACCAGCCGCGCGGACTCGGCGAGCAGCACCACGCCCGCGGCACCCGCCCACTCGGGACGCGAGGTGCCGAAGTTCGATCCGAGGTCCCCCAGGCCCGCGGCGGACAGCAGCGCATCGCAGGCGGCGTGCGCGGCCACGTCGGCGTCGGAGTGTCCCTCGAGGCCCGGCTCACCCGGCCACTCGAGGCCCGCGACCATCAGCGGGCGGGACCCGCCGAACGCGTGCACGTCGACGCCGATGCCCGTCCGGGGCGGGCCGACGGGCGGCATGGTCACCGCAGCGCGTCCTCGGCGACGTCCGGGGACACGCCCGCGATATGCGCGGCGACCAGCAGGTCGGAGGCGTGCGTGACCTTGATGCCGTGCTCATGGCCGTCGACGGCGACCACGCGGTGGCCACGGCGGCGCACCAGGGTGGCGTCGTCGGTGGCGTCGGAGTGCACGGCCTTGGCGTGCGCCTCGAGCAGCGGGCCGGCGCGGAACACCTGCGGCGTCTGCACGGCGCGGAACAGCGTGCGGCTCACCGGGTCGCCCAGCGCGCCGTCGGCGGCGGGGGCGGTCACCAGCGTGTCCACGACGGGGACCACGGGGATCGCGCCGGCCGCACCCGCCTCGACCGCGGCGACGGCGGCCCGCATGGTCTCGACGGGTTGGAAGGCGCGGGCGGCGTCGTGCACCAGCACGATGTCCTGGTCGCCCAGGTCGAGCGCCTCGAGGCCCGCAGCGACGGAGGCCTGGCGGGTGTCCCCACCGGGGACGATGAACAGCGCGGCGCACGTCTCGACGTGCTCCAGCGCGGCGGCCACCTCGGTGAGGTGGGTCGGCGGCGCGGTGACCGCGATGCGGTCGGCCACGCGCGCCATGCGGCGCACCGCGTGCACCAGCAGCGGCTCGCCCGCGATGCGGACGAGCGCCTTGGGCAGGTCGGATCCGAGCCGCGTGCCGTATCCGGCCGCCGTGACGACGGCCGCGAGGGTCACGACGCGAGCACCTCGTCGAGGCGGGCCTCCGCGGCCTCCTCATCGCACTTCTCGGCGAGCGCGAGCTCGCTCACGAGGATCTGGCGCGCCTTGTGGAGCATGCGCTTCTCACCGGCGCTGAGGCCCTTGTCGGTGTCGCGACGGCTGAGGTCGCGGACCACCTCGGCCACACGGATCACGTCGCCCGAGGCGAGCTTCTCGACGTTGGCCTTGTAGCGGCGCGACCAGTTGGTCGGCTCCTCGATGTAGGGCTCCCGCAGGACTCCGAACACCTTCTCGAGCCCCGCCTGATCGACGACGTCGCGCACACCCACCAGGTCCACGTTCTCCGCCGGCACCTCGATGGTCAGGTCACCCTGGGCCACCTTCAGCTTGAGGTAGGTCTTCTCCTCACCGCGGATGATGCGCTTCTTGATGTCCTGGATCTGGGCCGCCCCGTGGTGGGGGTAGACGACGGTCTCGCCAACGACGAAGTTCATGGTGGAGTAATCCCCTTCTCGGTGGATCCCCAGTCTATCATTCGCCATTTGTGCAATAACATCCGCCCCCGAGCGCCCGCCGGGCCGTCGGTCCCGGCGCGGAGGCCGCATGTGGCCACGCGTGCGCGCACCCACTATTCTTCCTGGTGACGTCCCCCGAAAGGTCCCCACCGTGAAGATCCCCGCAGGCATCGCCGCCGCCGCCGTCGTCTCCGCCGTCCTGGCCGGCTGCAGCGCCGTCAACCCGATCACGACGCAGATGCAGTACGACGCCTCGGACGGCATCAGCCTGGAGATCGGCGACGTGACCGCCTACAACCTGCTGGTGCTCACCCCGGGCGAGGGCGAGACGGGGGTCCTGATCGGCACCCTGGAGAACGCGGGAACCGAGGACGTCGCGGTGAGCGCGAGCATCGACGGCACCGCCATCACCACGGTGGACGTGCCCGCCGGCGCCACGGTCAAGCTCGGTGGTGACGACGGCGAGACCGCCGTCACCGGTACCGTCCCGGTCCTGCCCGGCCTCCTGACCGAGGTGGTCTTCCAGACCGATGCCGAGGGCCAGGTGGCGGAGGACGTGCCCGTCCTCGACGGCACCCTCCCCGAGTACGACCACGAGCTGTCCAAGATCTCCTGAACCCCGCGCATCGTCCCGACGGAGGGACGATGCGGCGGTCCCGGGACGAGCAAAGGCCCCGACGCATCGCGTCGGGGCCTTCTCTCTGCGCCGGCTGGCAGACCGGCGGGATCAGCCGAAGCGGCCGGAGATGTAGTCCTCGGTCGCCTTCTCGGACGGCGTGGAGAACATGGTCGGGGTGTCGTTCATCTCGATGAGCTTGCCGGGCTTGCCCGTGCCGGCGATGTTGAAGAACGCCGTCTTGTCGGACACGCGCGCGGCCTGCTGCATGTTGTGGGTGACGATCACGATCGTGTAGTCGTTCTTGAGCTCCTGGATGAGGTCCTCGATCGCGAGGGTCGAGATGGGGTCCAGGGCCGAGCAGGGCTCGTCCATGAGGAGCACGTCGGGCTTGATGGCGATCGCGCGGGCGATGCAGAGGCGCTGCTGCTGGCCGCCGGACAGGGACGAGCCCGGCTTGTCGAGGCGGTCCTTGACCTCCTCCCAGAGGTTGGCGCCGCGCAGCGAGCCCTCGACCAGGTCCTCGGCGTCCGACTTCGAGATGCGCTTGTTGTTGAGCTTGACGCCCGCGAGCACGTTCTCCGCGATCGACATGGTGGGGAACGGGTTGGGGCGCTGGAACACCATGCCGATGTGGCGGCGCACCGCGACCGGGTCCACGCCGGAGCCGTAGAGGTCCACGCCGTCCATCAGCACCTCGCCCTCGACGCGGGCGCCGGGGATGACCTCGTGCATGCGGTTGAGGGTGCGGAGGAAGGTGGACTTGCCGCAGCCGGACGGGCCGATGAAGGCGGTCACGGCCTTGGGCTCGATCGCGAGCGACACGTCCTCGACGGCCAGGAAGTTGCCGTAGAAGACGTTCAGGTTGTTGACGTCGATGCGCTTGGTCACTATCGGTCCTTTACCGGCCGGTCTTGGGGGAGAAGTATCGGGAGATGAGGCGCGCGATCAGGTTCAGCGCCATGACGATCAGGATCAGCACCAGGGCGGCGGCCCACGCGCGGTACTCGGTGATCTCGCCCACGCAGGGGATCCCCGGGTCGTTGCACGGCTGCACGCCCTTGCGCCACTCGGACACGATGTACACCGGCAGCGACATCATGCGACCGTCGAACAGGTTGAAGTTCATGGAGTCCGCGACGCCCACCGCGATCAGCAGCGGGGCGGTCTCGCCGATCACGCGCGCGATCGCCAGCGTCACGCCGGTGGTGATGCCCGCGATCGCGGTGCGCAGCACCACCTTGAGGATGGTCAGCCACTTGGGCACGCCGAGCGCGTAGGAGGCCTCGCGGAGCTCGTTCGGCACCAGGCGCAGCATCTCCTCGGAGGAGCGCACGACGACCGGGATCATGAGCACGGACAGCGCGACCGCACCGACCATGCCGGTCTTGGTGCCGGGCCCGATGATGAGCGCGAACACCGCGTACGCGAACAGACCGGCGACGATCGAGGGGATGCCCGTCATCACGTCGACGAAGAAGGTGACGGCCTTCTTGAGCCAGCCCTTGCCGTACTCGACCAGGTAGATCGAGGTGAGCAGACCGATCGGGACCGAGATGACGGTCGCCGCGATCGTGATGAGCAGCGTGCCCCAGATCGCGTGCAGGATGCCACCCTCGGGCATGCCGCCGAAGACGCCGCGCATGGACTGCTGCAGGAAGTCGAGGTTGAAGTTCGCCTCGCCGTTCGCGTCGACCATGAACCGGTCGATGCCGCGGGTGATCACGGTGACCGTGAGCCACACGAGCGGGATGACCGCGATCAGGAAGGCGAGGTAGACCAGGACGGTCATGCCGCCGTTGGAGAACCGGCGGCGGGTGCTCAGGGTGCCGAGCGCGGCGGCGGTGTCGGTGGTGGCCATGTCAGTTGGCTCCCGAGAACTCGGCCCGGCGCGCCACGATCCAGCGGGCGAGCATGTTGACCAGCAGGGTGATGATGAACAGCGCGAGGCCCAGCGCGATCAGGGCGGACACGCCCTGGGTGTTCGCCTCCGGGAACTGGCCCGCGATGAACGATGCGATGGTGTTGTGGCTCGCGGCGTTGAAGAGGCCGAACGAGTAGCTCAGGCCCACCGAGAGGATCATGTAGACCGCCATGGTCTCGCCGAGCGCGCGGCCCAGGCCGAGCATCGTCGCGCCGATCATGCCCGAGCGCGCGAAGGGGAAGACCGCCATGCGGATCATCTCCCAGCGGGTGGCACCCATGGCGAGGGCGGCCTCCTCGTGCAGCTTGGGCGTCTGGAGGAACACCTCGCGGGTGACGGCGGTGATGATCGGGACCACCATGATCGCGAGGACGATGCCCGCGGACATGGCCACGCGGCCCGTCGAGGAGATGGTGCCGTCGGCGGCCGGGGCGAACAGCGGGATCCAGCCGAAGTAGGTGCTGATCCACTCGTAGGCGGGCTGGAGCACCGGGATCACGACGATCGCACCCCAGAGTCCGTAGACCACCGAGGGGATCGCGGCGAGCAGGTCGATCATGTAGCCCAGGCCCTGCGCCAGCTTGCGCGGCGCGAAGTGGGAGATGAAGAGCGCGATGCCGATCGACAGCGGCGTCGCGATGAGCAGGGCGACCGCGGAGATCAGCACGGTGCCGAAGACCAGGAAGCCGGCGAGCTCGATGAGGCTCTGGCCCTCGTCGGGCCGGACCCAGGAGATCTTGGCGGCGACCTCGCCGGAGGTGTCGGTGAGCGCCGGCCACGCCTCGACGAGCAGGAACGTCGCGACGGCGGCCAGGGTCACCAGGATCAGCGTGGCGGCGGTGGCCGACAGGCCGAAGAAGACCTTGTTCGCCGCACGCTCGGTGTGCGCCGTCAGGGGGGTGCCGGCCGCGGTGACCGCGGTGGGCTTGTCAGTGGTGGTCACGCTCTACTCTCCGTGGAGGCTCCGTGGGAGGCGGACAGACAGGTGGTGGACTCATCCTCGCGGACGAGCCCACCACCGGTCCAATCCAATGCTGCTTACGCCGCCGCGATCTCGTCGAGGATCGCGGTGATCTTCGCGGACAGGTCCGCGGAGATCGGCGAGGAGCCGGCGGCCGAGGCCGACTGCGCCTGACCCTCCTCCGAGGCGACGTACTTGAGGAAGCCGGTCACCAGGGCGGCCTCGGTCGCGTCGTCGTACTGCTGGCAGACGATGTGGTACGAGACCAGGACCAGCGGGTAGGCGCCCGCGGCGGTCGTGGTGCGGTCGAGGTGGATCGCGAGGTCGTTCTCACCGCTGGTGTAGTCCGCGGCCGGCGAGGCGTCCACGACGGCGGCGGCGGCCTCGGCGGAGAACGGCACGTACTCCTCGCCGACCTTCAGCGCGACGGTGCCGAGGTCGCCGGCACGCGAGGCGTCGGCGTAGCCGATGGTGCCCGCGTTGTCCTGGACGATCTGCACGAGGGCCGAGGTGCCCTGGCCCGACTCGCCCGCGGCACCCATCCAGTCACCGGAGGCCTCCTGGCCCCACGTGGTGGAGGCGGCGGCGAGGTACTCGGTGAAGTTCTCGGTGGTGCCCGACTCGTCGGCACGGTGGACGATGGTGATCGCGCTGTCGGGCAGCTCGACGCCCTCGTTCTGCGACGCGATCGCGTCGTCCGACCAGTTGGTGATCGTGCCGTTGAAGATGTCCGCGATGGTGTCCGCGTCCATGTTCAGCGAGTCGATGCCGTCGAGGTTGAAGATGACCGCGATGGGCGAGATGTACATCGGCAGGTGGATCGCGCCGGACTCGCCGTCGCAGCGGGCGATGGAGAGGTCGTACTCCTCCTCGTCCATCTGGGCGTCCGAGCCGGCGAACGAGGTCGCGCCGTCGAGGAACTGGGTGCGGCCACCGCCCGAGCCGACCGGGTCGTAGTTGACGGTCACGTCGGGGTTCGCGGACTGGAACCCGGCGCGCCAGGCCTCCATCGCGGACTCCTGCGACGAGGCGCCGGCGCCGTTCAGCGAGCCCGAGAGCTCCATGGCGGTGTCGGTGGTCTCCGTGGCCGACGACTCGGTGTCGGTCGAGCCCTCGTTCGAGGCGGAGCAGGCGGCAAGCGCAAACGTCAGCGCGGTGGCGGTCAGCACCGCACCGGTGCGAGCAGCGATCTTCACGTTCAGTTTCCTCACAAGTTGGGAGTGCCCGGCGTGCTGCCGGATGACCACCAAGGTAAGGAGCGAAGGTAACGGCGCCCGGGGCGGATTCTGAATGGAAGATGAACATCCGGTGAACTGCCCGGCGCCGTGATCGAAACGTGACGATCCTGCCCCCCTGCACCGCCGCATCGTCCCTCCGGACGGGTGCGTCAGGCCTCGAACGTGTAGCCCACCCCGCGCACGGTCTGGATGAGCACGGGCTGCGACGGGTCAGCCTCGACCCGCGAGCGGATGCGCTTGATGTGGACGTCGAGGGTCTTGGTGTCGCCGAAGTAGTCGGCGCCCCACACGCGGTCGATGATCACCTGGCGCGGCAGCACGCGGCCGGCGTTCTGCGCGAGTAGGTGCAGCAGCGCGAACTCCTTGGGCGGCAGGGAGATGGTCTCGCCGTCCTTCGTCAGGTGCAGGCGCTCGGGGTCGAGGGTGATGCCGGCGAGGGTGAGGCGTTCCGGCTCGTCGATCACCTCGCGCTGGCCCGACGCGACGCGGCGCAGCACGTTGCGGATGCGCGCGACCAGCTCGCGGCCGGAGTACGGCTTGGTGACGTAGTCGTCGGCGCCCAGCTCGAGGCCGATGATCCGGTCGACCGGGTCGTCCTTCGCGGTGACCATGATGACGGGCACGTCCGAGCGCTCGCGGATCGCCTTGTAGACCTCGGGTCCGGGCAGCCCGGGCAGCATGAGGTCGAGCAGCACCAGGTCGGCGCCGTCGCGGGCGAACGCCTCGACGCCCTTGGGTCCGGTCTCCGCGAGCCCGACGGCGAACCCCTCGCGCTCGAGCAGGAACTGGAGGGAGTCGCGGTACGACTCCTCGTCCTCGATCACGAGGATCCTCGCCTCCGACATCTACCCCTCCTGAAGAACGTTGAGCTTGAGCGTGAACGTGGAGCCGACGCCCTGCTCGGACCACAGGCCCACCGAGCCGGCGTGCTGGAGCGCCACGTGCTTGACGATGCTGAGGCCCAGGCCGGTGCCGCCGGTGTCGCGGGAGCGGGCCGGGTCGGCGCGGTAGAAGCGCTCGAAGATGCGCTCCTGGTCCTTGGGGTCGATGCCGATCCCGTGGTCGACCACGGAGATCGAGGCGACGCCGTCCTTCGCGCCGAGCGCGACGGCCACCTCGCGCCCGGGGTCGGAGTACTGGACGGCGTTGTCGATCAGGTTGCGCAGCGCCATCACCAGCAGGTCGCGGTCGCCCATGATCTCGGGCCGCGCCTTGAGGTCGGGGACGATGCGGATGTCGCGGGCGTCGGCGCCCAGGCGGGCGGCCTCGATCGCCTCGTGGACCACGCCGTCGAGCTGGAGGCGCTCGTGCTCCGCGATGGAGCCGCCGCCCTGAAGCCGGGTGATCTCGATGATCTCCTGGATGAGCTTGGTGAGGCGGCGGGCCTCCTTGCGCATCTTCTTGGCGAACTTGCGGACCATCACCGGGTCGTCCGCGCCCTCCTCGATGGTCTCCGCGAGCAGGCTGAGCGCGCCGATCGGGGTCTTCAGCTCGTGCGAGACGTTGACGGCGAACTCGCGGCGGGACTGCTCGGCGGCGCGCGCCTCGGTGTGGTCGTTCGCGACCGCGAGGCACAGCTCGTCGTCGAGCGGGGTCACGCGCACGTGGACGAAGGAGGTGCTGCCGAGCACGCCGCGCTGGACCGCGACCTCGTCCTCGACCGGCTCGTCCCTCCTCCACGCCTCCTCCGCGAGATCCGCGACGTCGGAGTGGAGCTTGCCGTCCAGCCGGGCGATGCCGAGCGCGACCGCCGGCGAGTTCGCGAACGCCGAGCGCCGGTCGCGGCGCACCACCACGGCCCCCGACTGGAGGATGGACATCAGCTGGCGGGTGCGGTGCGGCACCAGGGTCGCCGCGACGGTCAGCCGGTGCCGCCTGCGCAGGCCGAGAAGCGCGACCACGGCGGCCCCGACCAGGGCGCCGACGGCGGCGGCCAGCCACAGGTCGGGAGTCATGGCCACACAGTATCCACGCGCGTCGGAGTTCACCCAATGTTCAAACGGGTCACCGATTGTTCACCGTCGGTCGGGGCGGAAGCGTCCGGGATGCCCCTGGTTGGTGCCAGACTTGGAGGGCACAGCAGAAGGAGAGCCATGCGCACCCTGTTCAACGCCGAGATGGCGGACCTCGCCCAGGACCTGATCGCGATGGCGCGTCACGTCGAGACCGCCATCACCAAGACCGCGGACGCCATCCTCACCGGCGACCTCGAGCTCGCCCAGTCCGTGATCGCGGACGACGCGAAGCTCGACGAGCTCGAGGACATCGTCGACGAGCGCTGCGTCCTGCTCATCGCGCAGCAGCAGCCCGTGGGCCTCGACCTCCGCACCATCATCAGCTCGCTGCGGATCTCCGCGTCGCTCGAGCGGATGGGCGACCTCGCCGAGCACATCGCGAAGGACGCCCGTCGCGCGTACCCGAACTCCGCGATCCCGGACTCGCACCGCCAGATCATCGAGGACATGTGCGCGGCCGCCAAGGAGGCCGCCGGCGAGGTGGTCAAGCTGCTCGAGAACCGCGACCTCAACGTGGCCGCGGCGATCGTGGAGGACGACGACCGCCTCGACGACCTGCACGAGGCCGCCTACCAGGGCCTCGTCGCGGAGGGCTACGCGGGCACGCCTCAGGAGACCCTGGACGTCGCGCTGCTCGCCCGCTACTTCGAGCGCTTCGGCGACCACGCGGTGGGCATCTCCCGCCGCATCGTCTACCTGGTCACCGGCGACCACTCGGGCGACCGCGCCAAGATCTGAGAGCCCGCGGCGGGCGACGCGCTCTGGGGGGAGTCGCGCGCAGGCCGCTCCGGCCGCGCCTCGTCATCGGGCGGCGGCCACGGGCCCCGCACCCCGCCAGGGGTGCGGGGCCCCTCTCTTTCTCCCCCGCCCCGCCCCAGCCCCCCGCGCCCCCGGCCTCCCTGCCCCCGAACCCGCTGCGGGGAGGTCATGGCCCTTCCCCACGCATCGTCACCTCCTGCGGGGAGCTCAATGCCCCCGGGCATGCGACAGGGCCCCCGCCTCCGTCGGGAGGCGAGGGCCCTGCGCGTGGCAGCCGGTCCGGGCTGCTACTTCTTCTTGCCCTGGTTGGCGACGGCCTGGATGGCGGCCGCGGCGGCCTCCGGGTCCAGGTACGTGCCGCCGGGGTTGGTCGGCTTCAGGGTCTCCTCGTCGAGGTGGTACACCAGCGGGATGCCCGTGGGGATGTTGACGCCCACGATCGCGTCGTCCGCGACGTCGTCGAGGTGCTTCACGATCGCGCGCAGCGAGTTGCCGTGCGCCGCGACCATGACGGTCTTGCCGGCCTTGAGATCCGGGACCACCTCGGACTCCCAGTACGGCAGTGCGCGCTCGAGGACGTCCTTGAGGCACTCCGTCTTGGGGATCGGCTCGCCGGCGTAGCGCGGGTCGCCCTCCTGCGTCCAGGTGTTGTCGGCGCTGATCTCCGGCGGCGGCACGTCGTAGGAACGGCGCCAGATCATGAACTTCTCCTCGCCGAACTGCTCGAGGGTCTCGGCCTTGTTCTTGCCCTGGAGGTCGCCGTAGTGACGCTCGTTGAGGCGCCAGTTGCGCTTGACCGGGATCCAGTGACGGTCCGCCGCGTCGAGCGCGAGGTTCGCGGTCATGATCGCGCGACGCAGCAGCGAGGTGTGCAGCACGTCGGGGAGGATGCCCTCCTCCTTGAGCAGCTCGCCGCCGCGCTTGGCCTCGCCCCAGCCCTTCTCGTTGAGCGGGACATCCACCCAGCCCGTGAAGAGGTTCTTCTCGTTCCACTCGCTCTCGCCGTGGCGGAGCAGGATCAGTGTGTAGGTCATGGCGTCAGCCTAGCCGCGACCGCCGGGGGCGCGCTGGACCGAGGTCCCGGCCGTCACCGGTCATGCGCCCGCTTGCCCGACGTCGCCCGCGTCCCCCGCGGCCCACCCGAAATGGACGATCGGTGCGCGAAACCGCCGGGTTCCGTGCACTCAGGCTCCATCTCACGGCACGGCCGCGATCAGACGGCCGCGACGCAGGCCGGGCTGACCACCTCGGCGGCGGCGTGCGGCAGGTCGATCACGTCGCCGATCCCGCTCTCCGGCCGCAGCGCGAAGACGTCGGTCATCGCGAACGCCCGGACCTCGTGGCCGCGCTCGGCCCCGACGATCAACCGGTCGCCCAGCACCGCGAAGAACCGCGGCCACTCCCCCGCGTCGATCGCCGCGCGGTAGGTCAGCTCGCCCTCGGGCGCGATGTCGAACACGCTCACGACGTCCGCGCCGCGCACGCTCACCAGCAGGACCTCGCCGTGGGGCCCGTCCGCGAGCGCGAGGTGGGAGTCCTGCAGCTCGGCGCTCCGCGGCGGGGCGAGGGTGGAGGGCGCCTCAGCGATCACCTCGGCGGTGGCGGACGTCGGGTCCCAGCGCAGCGTCCGCACCAGGTGGTCGAGCTCGCAGGTGACGTAGATCAGCCCGCCGCGGACCACCGCGTGGCGCGGGCCGGCGCCTGGCGGCAGGGTCGCCGCGATCCCGTCGGGCTCGAGCAGCCCGTCGGAGCCGATCCGGTAGCGGCGCAGCTCATCCGTGCCCAGGTCGCAGACCAGCAGGTGGGCGCCGCCGGGGGCGATCAGCGACGAGTGGGCGTGCGGGCCCTGCTGACGATCGGCGTTCGGGCCCGAGCCGGCATGCCCGAGGAGCTGGGCCGGGGCCGCATCCGCGGGCAGGCCGTCCCCGCTCAGGCGCACGACGGCCACATCGCCGCTGGAGTAGTGGCTCACGTACAGCGTGCGGGCGTCGGGCGCGAGGAGCAGGTGGCAGGCGTCGGCGCCGCCGGTCGGGACGGAGGCGACGATGCGCGGCGCGGGCGGACGCGACACGTCGAGCACGGTGAGCGCCGAGTCAGGCAGCTCGCTTGCGACGTAGACGAGCGGCAGCTCCGGGTGGGCGAGCACGTACGACGGCGCGGGCAGCTCGGCGACCTGGACGGCTCCGGCGAGGCCGGCATCGTCCTGGATCCACAGGCCCTCGCCGAGCCCGGCGGGCGTGCCGAGGCCCGCCGCGGGGTACGTGCCCCAGAGGAGGGTCACCGGGCGTCGAAGGCCTCGCGGACCTTCGCAGGGATGCGCCCGCGCTCGGGCACGTCGACGCCGTTGGCCTTGGCCCAGGCGCGGATCTCGGCGGCGTCGGAGGCCTTCGCGGCCCTGGACTCCGCGCGGCGGGCACGCGAGGCGGGCTTGCGCGCATTCATGCGACGACCTGCGGAGATCCACGGCGCGACCGCATCGCGGAATTCCTTCGCGTGGGTCGAATTCAGATCGATCTCGTACGACGTGCCATCGAGAGAGAAAGCGATGGTCTCGTCGGCCGTGCTGCCGTCGATGTCATCGACCAGCACTACCTGCACCTTCTGTGCCACGAGCGGTCCTTTCGGTCGGGGGGAACCGAGATAACAGTTCCACGCGGAAAGGCGCGCGTCAATTGTCCGCGATTATCGGCACAGAATGTCCCGCCGGGGGGAATTCCGGTCCGATATTCAGGACTGAATGTCCCGGGGGGCGTCAGCGGAGTTCTCGGCCGACGAATTCCGGGCGGATTCCGCGCCCGCGGCACCCCCCGCATCGTCCTGCTCCGCGGCCTCGGCCGCGTCCTGCTCGGCCTCCATCCGGGCCAGCGCGGCGCGCTCGTTGCGGTCGGCGCGGATGACCGAGCGGATCGCGAACCAGAAGATCAGCCCCACCCCGATGGACGGGATGATGCCGACCAGCACCGCCTGCCACGTGGGCATCTCAGTCCTCCTGCGGCTTCACCAGGGGGAACAGGATGGTCTCGCGGATGCCCAGGCCGGTCAGCGCCATGAGCAGGCGGTCGATGCCCATGCCCATGCCGCCGCTCGGGGGCATCGCGTGCTCCATCGCGGTGAGGAAGTCCTCGTCGAGACGCATGGCCTCGTCGTCGCCCTGCGCCGCCATGCGCGCCTGCTGCTCGAACCGCTCGCGCTGGATGACCGGGTCGACCAGCTCGGAGTAGCCCGTCGCGAGCTCGAAGCCGCGGACGTACAGGTCCCACTTCTCGACGATCCCGTCGATCGAGCGGTGGTCGCGCGTCAGCGGCGAGGTCTCGACCGGGAAGTCGCGGACGAACGTGGGCGCCGTCAGGGTGTCGCCGACGTGGTGCTCCCACAGCTCCTCGACCAGCTTGCCGTGGTTGACGCGCTTGGGGTCCACCTTGAGTCCGGCCTTGTCGCAGAGCATCTCGAGGTGCTCGACGGGGGTGGTCGGCGTGATCTCCTCGCCGATCGCCTCCGACAGCGAGCCGTACATGGTGAGGTGAGCCCACTCGCCGCCGAGGTCGTACTCGGTGCCGTCGGCCAGCGTGACCACCTGGGTGCCGAACACGTCCTGCGCCGCACCCTGGACCAGGTCCTGCGTGAGCCGGCCGATGGTGGAGTAGTCGCCGTACGCCTCGTACGCCTCGAGCATCGAGAACTCGGGCGAGTGCGAGGAGTCCGCGCCCTCGTTGCGGAAGTTGCGGTTGATCTCGAAGACCTTCTCGATGCCGCCGACCGCCGCGCGCTTGAGGAACAGCTCGGGCGCGATGCGCATGTAGAGGTCGATGTCGTAGGCGTTCATGTGGGTGATGAACGGGCGGGCCGCGGCGCCGCCGGGCTGGGTCTGCAGCATCGGCGTCTCGACCTCGATGAAGCCGCGGGAGTGCAGGCTGTCGCGCAGGCTGCGCACCATGGTCGCGCGGTGGCGGACCGTGTCGCGCGCGAGCGGGCGGGCGATCAGGTCGACGTAGCGCTGGCGGACGCGCGACTCCTCGGACAGCTCCTTGTGCAGCACCGGCAGCGGGCGCAGCGCCTTGGAGGCGATGGCCCACTCGGTGGCGAACACCGAGACCTCGCCGCGGCGCGACTTGATCGCGCGGCCCTTGGCGAACAGGTGGTCGCCCAGGTCGACGTCGGCCTTGAAGGCCGCGAGGGAGTCCTCGCCCACCTCGGCGAGGCTCAGCATGATCTGCAGGCGCTCGCCGGTGCCGTCCTGGATGGACGCGAAGCAGAGCTTGCCGGTGTTGCGGATGAACACCACGCGACCGGCGACGCCGACCACGTCCTGGGTCTCCTCGCCGTCCTCGAGACCCGTGTAGGCCGCCTTGACGTCCGCGATCTCGTGGGTGCGGTCGACGGAGACGGGGTACGCCTCGCCGCCGTCCGCGATGATGCGGTCGCGCTTCTCGCGGCGCACGCGCATCTGCTCGGGAACGTCGGACTCGTGGATCTCGGGGGTCTCGCTCACGCGGAGAAGTCTAACGGCGCTCGTACGGGACCGGCCCCTCGCCCCCACCACCCCCGCCGGGACACTCAGTCCTCATTCTGCAGACACAACCTGGCTGCCGGGCCAGTCAGTCCTCTTCGGGCGCCGCGGCCTTCCCGACGCGGCCGAGCGCGCGATGAGGACTCAGCGTCCCGGGAGAGCCAGATCAGCCCAGAAATGAGGACTGAGTGTCCCGACAGGCGGGGTGGGGGCGGCGGCTGAGGTGGGGGGCGGGGCGACGATGCGCGGGGTCAGCCCAGATCGAGACCCAGGTCCACGATCGGGCTCGAGTGGGTCAGCGCCCCGACCGACATGAAGTCCACGCCCGTCGCGGCCACGTCGCGCACGTTCGCGAGGGTCAGGCCCCCGGTCGCCTCGAGCCACACCTTGCCCGTGCCGCCCGGGCCGTTCTCGCCGGCACGCACGGACGCGACCAGCGCCGCCATCCCCGCGGGCGGCATGTTGTCGATCATGAGGAACCGCGCACCGGCCCCGATCGCCTCGGCCGCCTGCGCGGCGGTCTCCACCTCGACCTGGATGGGAACCTCCGGATAGGCGGCCCGGATCCGCGCGATCGCGCCCGCAACCGAGCCCGCCGCCACGATGTGGTTGTCCTTCACCATCGCGCAGTCGTACAGGCCCATGCGCTTGTTGACGCCGCCGCCCATCCGCACCGCGTACTTCTCGAGCTCCCGCAGCCCGGGCGTGGTCTTGCGGGTGTCGAGCACCCGCGCGCCCGTGCCGGACAGCGCGTCGACCCAGCGGCGGGTGTGGGTCGCCACGCCGGAGGCGCGCGACATGATGTTGAGCAGGGTCCGCTCGGCGATCAGCACCACGTGTCCGGGTCCGGACAGCCGGGCGATCACGGCGCCGGCCGCGAGCCGGTCCCCGTCCGCGGCCTCGAGGGCGACCTCGGGTGACGGCAACCCCAAGCGCGAGGCCACCTGGCGCATCGTCTCCCCCACCGCGTCGATACCAGCGAGGACGCAGCCCTCCCGGGCGGCGACCACCCCGGCGACCTGCGCATCGTCCGGGATCGTGGCCTGGGTGGTGACGTCGCGGCCGGGGAACGGTCCGAGGTCCTCGTCGAGAGAGATGCGGACGACTCGGGCCAGCGCCTCGGGGTCGAGCGGCGCGTCCTGCGGGAGCTCCTCGGGATGGGTCATGGGCCCATTGTGGCAACACGTCCTGTGCCACATATACCCGGGAGGGGTATCCTGAGCACAACGTCACGCCGTACGAAGGAGCCCCCGATGGCAGAGATCCACCTCTCCGCAGAGGACATGGACCCCGTGGTGAAGCGCCTGCGCCGCGCGCACGGCCAGCTCGCCGGGGTCATGAAGATGATCGAGGAGGGTCGCGAGTGCGCCGATGTGGTGACGCAGCTCGCCGCCGTCTCGAAGGCCATCGACCGCGCCGGCTTCACCATGATCGCCGCCGGGCTCGAGCAGTGCGTGCGCTCGGACGAGGACGCCGACGACGCCAAGGAGCGCCTGCAGCGGATGTTCATGTCGCTCGCCTGAGCGGCCTGGGCTAGCCTCGGAAGAGTCCCCGTCGGAATGGTCAGGACCTAGGTCGGAATATACCCCCGGGGGTATCTGTTACTGTGGGTCCATACCTTGATGGAAGGACCCTCACATGCGCATCCTCGTGATCGGTGGAGTCGCCGGCGGCATGAGCGCCGCGGCCCGTGCCCGCAGGCTCGATGAGCACGCGGAGATCATCGTCTTCGAGAAGGGGAAGTACGTCTCCTTCGCCAACTGCGGCCTCCCGTACCACGTGGGCGGCGAGATCGAGCAGGACTCCTACCTGCTGCTGCACACCCCCGACTCGCTGAAGGCGGAGCTGGACCTCGACGTCCGCACCGAGCACGAGGTCATCTCGATCGACCGGGACGCGCAGTCCGTGCTGGTCGCCACCCCGGAGGGCACCGAGACCTTCGAGTACGACGCGCTGGTGCTCTCCCCCGGCGCCGACGCGATCGTGCCCCCGATCGAGGGCATGGACCTGCCCGAGGTCACCCACCTGCGCACCGTCGACCAGGCGCGCTCCCTCGCGGTCCGCGCCGCCGACGCCCGCCGCGCCGTGGTCATGGGCGCCGGCTTCATCGGCCTGGAGACCGCCGAGGCGCTGCGGCACCGCGGCCTCGAGGTGACCGTGGTCGAGCTTGCGCCGCAGGTGCTGCCGCCGCTCGCCCCCGAGATGTCCTCCCTGGTGGAGAAGGAGCTGCGCGCCCACGGCGTGGACGTGCGCACCGGCGTGGCCGCCGTTGGCGTGGTGAAGGACCCCGCCCACGAGGGTGTGACCGTGAACCTGGACGACGGCGGCGCGATCGGCGCCGACATCGTCGTGGTGTCGGTCGGCGTGCGCCCGTCGTCCGCCCTCGCGAGCGAGGCCGGCCTCGAGGTCGACGGGCGCGGCGCGATCGTGGTCGACGACCAGCAGCGCACCACCGACCCGCACATCTGGGCCGCCGGCGATGCGATCGCCGTCCGCCACGGCGTCACCGGCCAGGTGGGTCCCGTCCCGCTCGCGGGCCCCGCGAACCGCCAGGGCCGTCGCGCCGCGGACTCGATCATGGGCCGCATCGACAAGGCGCAGCCGGTGCTCGGCACCGCGATCGTCCGCGTGTTCGGCGAGACCGCCGCGATGACCGGCGCCTCCCCGCGCATGCTCGACATGGCGGGCATCGACTACTTCGTGGTCCACACCCACCCGGCGAACCACGCCGGCTACTACCCCGGCTCGCAGGTGCTGCACCTCATGGGCGTCTTCTCGCCCGAGGGCAAGCTCCTGGGTGCGCAGGCCGTGGGCCCGGACGGCGCCGACAAGCGCATCGACGTTCTCGCCACCGCCCTGCGCGCGGGCATGGACGCCGACGACATCGCCGAGCTCGAGCTCGCCTACGCCCCGCCGTTCGGCTCCGCGAAGGACCCGGTCAATATGCTCGGCTTCCTCGCGCAGAACGTGGTCAACGGCACCACCCGCACGTGGTCGGCGAAGGACCTGGAGTGGGCCCGCGACAGCGCGCTGATCCTCGACGTCCGCTCGGAGCGCGAGTACGCCATGGGCCACCTGCCCGAGGCGCTCAACCTTCCGCACACCCACATCCGTGAGTACATCGAGGGCGTCAAGCAGATCGCGGCGGGCCGCCCGGTCCGCGTGCTGTGCGCCTCCGGCGTGCGCTCCTACTACGCGCACCGCGTGCTGGCGCAGCACGGCCTGGACTCCGCGACGCTCGACGGCGGCATGTTCACGCTGGTCGAGTCGGTGCCCGGCCTCGAGCTGGTGCACGGCACGGCGCAGCCGGCGAACGCCTGAGGCGTTCGACCGCACGGCCCCCGCATCGTCCCGCTGAGGGGACGATGCGGGGGTCGCCTGCGTCCGGGACTAGCCGCCGATCTCCAGCGGCGCCCGCATGAACTCCATCCGCCCGTCCGGGTCGAGCCGCGCCGCGAGGCGCACCGCCCACTCGGGATCGGTCTGCGGGTAGTCGGACCGCTGGTGGCCGCCGCGCGACTCCTCGCGCAGCAGCGCCGCCTCGCAGAGCACGGACGCCGTGGCGACGATGTTGGTCGTCTCCCACTCGGCCGTCTGCGGGACCACGGTCGACACGGGGTCCGTGTGGAAGCGCTGCCGGATGCGCGCGAGGCGCGCCACCGCATCGTCCAACCCGTCGCCGTCGCGCATGGGCCCCGCGCCCTCGTGGGCGATGGCCTGCACCCGCGTCCGCATGGTCGCCGGGACCAGCGCGGAGTCGCCGCGGCGCTCCTCGGGCTCGAGCTGGCGCAGGACGCCGTCGGCGATGAGGGACGATGCGTCGCGCGCCGCGCGGCGTCCGAAGACCGTGCCCTCGAGCAGGGAGTTCGAGGCGAGCCGGTTCGCGCCGTGGACGCCCGTGCAGGCCGCCTCGCCGATCGCGTACAGCCCGCGCTGCGTCGAGCGCCCGTGCAGGTCCGCCATGATGCCGCCCGAGTGGAAGTGCTGCGCGGGGGCGACCGGGATGAGGTCGTGCGCCATGTCGATGCCGTGCTCGGCCAGCGAGGCCCAGATGCTGGGGAAGCGCTGCTCGAGGAACGCGGCGTCGAGGTGGCGGCAGTCGAGGAAGACCGAGTCGGACTCCTCCTCGCGCATCACCTCGACGATGGTCCGGCTCACCACGTCGCGGGGTGCCAGCTCCGCCATCTCGTGCCGTCCGACCATGAAGCGCTCGCCCGCGCCGTTGAGCAGGTAGGCGCCCTCGCCGCGGACGGCCTCGGAGATCAGGGGCAGCTGGCCGCGCGCGTTCGCCCCCTGCCACAGCACGGTCGGGTGGAACTGGACGTACTCGACGTCGGCGACCGCGGCCCCGGCACGCAGCCCGACCGCGAGCCCGTCGCCCGTCGCCGACGCGGGGTTGGTCGAGGAGCGGAACACCTGGCCGATCCCGCCCGTCGCGATGATGACCGCCTTCGCGAGCGCCGCGCCGACGCCGTCGCGCTGCCCCTCGCCGATGATGTGCAGGGTCGCGCCGCAGACCGGGCCGGGCCGCCCCTCCGCGTCGGGCGCGCCGGTCAGCAGGTCGACCACCATGGCGTGCTCGATGACCTCGATGCCCGGGTCGTTGCGGATCGCGTCGAGCTGCTCGATGAGCGCGCGCGAGATCTCGGCGCCGGTCGCGTCGCCGCCGGCGTGGGCGATCCGGTCCCGGTGGTGGCCGCCCTCGCGGGTGAGGGTGAGGTCGCCGTCGGGCCCGAGGTCGAACTGCGTGCCGCGGCGGACCAGCTTGCGGACCGAATGCGGCCCCTCCGTCACCAGCACCCGGACGGCCTCCTCGGAGCACAGGCCGGCGCCGGCGACCAGGGTGTCCTCGAGGTGCTCGTCGGGGGTGTCCTCGGGGTCCATCGCGGCCGCGATGCCGCCCTGGGCCCACACCGTGCTGCCGGAGCTCAGGACGCCTTTGGTGACCAGCAGGACGCGGTCGACCTTCTCCCTCAGGTCCAGCACCGTGGTGAGCCCGGCGATGCCGGAGCCGACCACGATCACGTCGGTCTCGATGGTCCAGCCGGGCTGGGGCGCGGCGAGCTGCCGCACGAACGCAGTCATGAGGTCAGGCTACCCGCGGCGGCTCCTCCAGATTGCTGCGCACGGATTCGCCGGCGACACCCCGACCATGAGGGACGATGCGGGGGTCGCCGCCGGCGTGTCGCAATCAGATCCGTGCGGAGCAACGTAGCGAGGAAGGCGGCGGGCCGCCAGGCGCTCAGGCCTCCGCCGGGGCCTCCGGCAGCACCGGCCCGATCCGCGTCACCACGTTGTCGATCAGCCGGGTCGCGCCCACCTGCGCGGCGACGGCCACCACGGCCTCGCCCACGTACCCGGGCTCGAGCTCCGCCGCCGTCACGGGGTCGAGCGCGGCCAGGTAGTCGACCTCGACCTGAGGCACCTCGGACAGCGTGTGCCGGCCCGCGGCGAGCACGGCCTCGAGCGGCCGCCCGGCTCGCGCGGCACCGTCGGCGGCCTGCAGCGCCCGGTGCAGCACCAGGGCGCGGGTGCGCTCGACGGGCGACAGGAACACGTTGCGCGAGGACAGCGCGAGGCCGTCCGCGTCGCGCACGGTCGGGACGGGCACGATCCGGGTGGCGATCGACAGGTCCCTCACCAGCGCGCGCACCGCGATCACCTGCTGCGCGTCCTTCTGCCCGAAGAACGCCAGGTCCGGCTGCGTGAGGTTGAGCAGCTTGGTCACCACGGTGAGCACGCCGTCGAAGTGGCCGGGACGATGCGCGCCCTCGAGCACGTCGCCGATCGCGCCCGCGTGGACGGTCACCACGGGCGGCCCGCCGGGGTAGACCTCGTCGAGGGACGGGGCGAACACCACGTCGACGCCCAGCGGCTCGAGCAGCGCGCAGTCGGCCTCGAGCGTGCGCGGGTAGCGCTCCAGGTCCTCGTCGTCCTCGAACTGGAGGGGGTTGACGAAGATGGTGACGACCACCTCGTCGGCCGCCTCGCGGGCGGCGCGCACCAGCGCGAGGTGGCCCTCGTGAAGCGCGCCCATGGTCATGACGACCGCGCGCGACGCCCGGTCGCCCGAGCGCCGGCTCGGCCGGCTCGCGAGGCCGCGCAGCTCGCGCGCGGTGTGGACGATTCGCATCAGGGCTCTCCCAGGGTGGCGATGAGGTCGGCGTACACGGCGGGCCCGATGCGCCCGCCGCGCAGCGCCAGGTCAGCGGTCGCGCGGGCCATCGCCCGGTACGCGAAGAGGGCTTCTGGCTGGTCCGCGAGCGCCTCGAGGTGCGAGGCCACGGTACCGGCATCACCACGCACCACGGGACCGGTGAGCGAGGCCACGGCGCCGGGGGCGTCCCGGAGCGCGCCGTCGACGGAGGCGTGCGTGAGCGGCGCGAGCACCCGGGACGGGTCCTCGATGCCGATCCTCGCGAGCATCGCGCTCGCCTGCGTCACGGCGGTCACCACGTGGTTCGCGCCGTGGACCAGCGCCGCGTGGTAGACCGGCCGGTCCCACTCCTCGATCACCACGGGCTCGCCGCCCATCTCGACCACGAGGGCCTGGGCGATCGGCAGCATCCCGGGCGGCGCGGTCACGGCGAACACCGCGTCGGTGAGGCGAGCGAGGTCCAGCGATGTGCCGGAGAACGTCATGGCCGGGTGGATCGCGAGCGGGACGATGCTGTGGCCGGCCGCCTCGGTCAGCACGGCGATGCCGTGGCGGCCCGCGGTGTGGACCACGAGCTGGCCGGGGCGCCAAGCCCCCACCTTGGCGAGGCCCGCCGCGACGGGGGCGATCGCATCGTCCGGCACCGTGAGCAGCACCAGCTCGGCGGCCTTGACCGCCTCGTCCGGCGGCACGATCGCGACGCCCGGCAGCATCGCCTCGATGCGCGAGACGGACGCGTCCGAGACGCCGGTCGCGGCGACCACGTCGTGCCCCGCCTGGCGCAGTGCCGCCGCGAGCACGGCGCCGACGCGACCCGCGCCGACCACCGCGATGCGGAGACGCCCCGGACGCCGCGATGCGCCCGTGATGTCGGGTCCGTTCACAGCCCTACCGCCTCCCGCCACTGCTCAGGGGTCTGTCGCCGCCGACCCTCGCGGGCGCGCGCGGCCTGGGCGTCGAGCAGGGCCATCGCATCGTCCACGTCGAGGTGGGCGGCGACGGGCTTGACGGGCCCGGACGTGGAGTGGACGTCGACGTTCGCGAGGCTGAGCCCGCGCAGGAGCGGGCCCTGGCTGAGCCCGAGCGACTGGGTGCGCTCGTGGGGCACGACGTAGAGCTCGCGCTCCCAGCGGCCGCGGCGGATCAGCAGGGCGCGCTCGGTCGCGCGGACGCCGCGGAAGCGCCACTGCAGCGGGTCGACGCGCCGGGCCCGGTCGGGGCTGGTGAGGAAGCCGCCCTCGCCGCCGCGGCCGCTCATCGCGAGGCCCAGGGTGCCGGCGGGGTCGGGGTCGCCCAGGTCGGGCAGGATCAGCCACACCGCGGTCAGCGCCTCCTGTCGGGTCGCGACGGGGTGGAGGATCGAGACGGACTCCTGGTCGTCGCCGTAGCCCGCGACGTTGATGGAGATGCGCCACCAGTCCTTCGCGCGCCAGAACAGCGGCTGGTGCAGGCGGATCGCCTGGACACGGCCCGGCGGGACGGTCTGGCGCCGCGTCTCGGTGAGGCCGTGGCGCAACCGCAGACCGTCGTCGCTCACGCCGGCCGTGAAGTGGAAGCCGCCGTTGATCCGGGTCCAGAAGAAGCCGAGCAGACCGAACAGCGCACCCACCGTGGCGAACAGCGAACCGCCGAGCGCCGCCAGCAGGGTGCCGACGAGGTCGTAGTCGAAGAAGAGCCAGGCGGTGAGGCCCAGGACGAGCACGATCGCCATGAACGCCGCGGGCCCCGACAGGATCGTCGAGAGCACCAGCCGGCCGATCGGCACCGTGTAGACGGGGCGTTCCTCGCTCGCCGCCACCGCCGTGCGTGGAGCCTCGGTGCCCAGCAGGACCGCCTCGGGGTCGTTGAGCGCCTGCGCCCGGCCCGCGAGGTGGGAGGTGAGGTCGCGCAGGCGGGGCGAGCCGTCGGGGGCGGCCCCCGCCTCGTCCGGCGAGCCGTCCTCAGCCGCCGCAACGTCCCGCTCCGCGACGCCGGCCGCGAGGGCGAGGATCTCGTTGCGCAGCGCCTCGGCGTCCCCCAGGCGGAGGTAGCGCAGCTCGACGCCGGACTTGGTGCCGCCCGCGACCTGGACGTTGATCGCGGCGAAGCCGAAGACGCGTGCGAGCAGCGGCTGCACCACGTCGACGGCCTGGAGCCGGTCGAGGCGCGCCTGACGCTGCTGCTGGGTGATGATGCCCTGGCGGAGGTAGACCGCGTCGTCGCCGATCCGGTATTCGGTGCGCCGCCACTGCCAGATGCTCACGAGCATCGTGAGCGCGAAGCCCAGGATGGCCGCGACCAGGATCCAGACGAACGGGAAGCGGTCGGCCAGCGCGAACGCGTCGTCGAAACCGGTGCCGGCGATCAGGTCGGGCAGCCGCTGGTGGATGAAGTAGGCGAGCAGGATGCCGATCACCGCCCAGCCGCCCAGCAGGGGCGACACGGGGTGGACGCGGGTCCACTCGCGCGGGGCGCGGAAGGTCTGCTCGGTCACGTCGCCTGCCCGATCAGAGTCCCGCGAGGCGGGCCTCGCCCTTGGTGGTGAGGCGGTCGCGCAGGCGGGCGGCCTCCTCCGCGGGGACGCCCGAGATCGAGGCGTCGGACGCCGGCGACGCGGTGTGGAGCTGGAGGGTCGCGATGCCGAACGCGCGGTCGATGGGCCCGGCCTTCACGTCGACGAACTGCATGCGGCCGTAGGGCACCACCGTGACCCTGCGGAACATGCGGCCCTTCTTGACCATGAGGTCCTCGCTGCCCTCGGCCCACGCGTGCGCCGTGACCTGGCGGCGGATCACCACGGTGCCCCACGCCCCGAGGGCGAGCGCGACGACCGGGATCGCGAGCAGCGCGGCGAGGCCGCTGGCGAGGGCCGCGACCGCGCCGCCCACCGTGACCAGGCCGATGAAGATCCAGAACGGGATCAGGCGGGCGGGGATGAGGCGCGGGGACACGTAGGTCCACGGAACCTCGGCGTTCTCGTACCAGCTCATGGGGTCAAGTCTGCCAGGGCTCGCGCCCTTGGGTCGCTGAGCTCCCCGCAGGAGTCGACGATGCGCGGGGAAGGGCGGTGAGCTCCCCGTGGCGAGCGTGGGCGGGGACGATGCGGGGCGGGACGATGCGGCGGCTACGCCGGGCTGACGTCCGGGGGCGCGGCGTCGTCCTCGTCGTCGCCGCCGATCTTGCACCAGTGCTCGGCGACCCGGCCGGCGCCCGCCATCGCGATCGCGCCGAGCATGGCGACCAGCGCCGAGATGGCGACCTCGCGGCGCGGCGCATGCCCCCACTCGAGGCCGACCGCGAGCGCGTAGCCGCCGAATCCGCCCGCCATGATCGCGCCGGTGTACGCGACGGCCTGTGCGAGCACCGCCGTGCGAGCGGCGCGCAGCGCGCTCAGGCCCGGGTGAGAGCCCGCGCGGTACTGGCGGACGGTCCAGCCGAGCCACAGGATCATGACCGCCACCGCCGCGCTCACCAGCAGCGACACCCATGACACGGCGGTCGGGGTGTGGCCGCCGTCGATGAGGAAGCGCGAGACCACGAACGCGACCGCGCCCATGATGGCGGCGGTGATCCCCAGCCGGGACGTGCTCAGCGGAGACATCTGCTCAGGCGGGGGCGGGAGGGGCGTCGGCCTGCGCCTCGGGCGCCGGCCACTGCGCGGCGACCATGCTGACGCCCTCGGCGCCCACGGCAGCGGCCAGCTCGCGCACGGTTCCCGCGCCCGGGATCACCAGGTCGGGTGCGAGCGTCGCCCACGGCTGCAGCACGAACGCGCGCTGCGCGGCCCGCGGGTGCGGCACCATCACGTCCTCGGCCTCGATGGTGCGGCCGTCGTACCAGAGGATGTCGACGTCCAGCGTGCGCGGGCCGTTCTCCACCAGCCGCTCGCGGCCGTGCAGCACCTCGACGCCCTGGCAGGCGGCGAGCAGCTCGCGCGGGGCGAGGGCGGTCTGGACCTCGATGACCACGTTGAGGTAGTCGTCCTGCGGCGGACCGCCCACGGGCGCGGTCCGGAACAGGGACGATGCGCGCTGCACCGCGATGCCCGGGATCCGGTGCAGCTCCCAGAGGGCCTCGCGGAAGGCGGCGTCGACGTCGCCCACATTGCCGCCGAGCGCGAGGTACGCGGTGACGGGCTGGGCGGGCTGCTCGTCGGCGGGGTCGTCGATGGGCCGGCGGCCCGTGAGGAGGTCCGCCGAGCGGCCGGCCGACGAGCCGATGCGCTTGTCCGCCCACAGCGCCCCGGACTTGAGGTCGCGGCGGATCTTCACCATGACGTCGCGGAACTCGACGTGCAGCGGGGCCTGCGGCTTGTGGACGGTGACGTCGACGCAGTGCACGCCGTCGAACTCGAGGATCGCGCGGGCGATGTGCTCGGCGACCGTCTCGAGGAGGTCGGCGGAGTCGCCGCCCAGGACGTCCGCGGCGCGGTCGGCGATGTCGGAGTAGTTGACGGTGCGGTCGAGGTCGTCGCGGGAGGCCGCGCCGTGGGTGGACACGTGCGCGACCACGTCGGCGAGGAACAGCTGTCCCGTCTCCTTCTCTGCGGCGTAGACCCCGTGGTGCCCGGTGACCCGGATCCCCTGGACCCAGATCTGGTCCAGCTCGATCCCGTCCTTCACGTACGGCGTGACAGTCGGCGTCGTCATGTCCCTCATCCTTCCCGGCGCGCGGCGTTATTCCAAGCGGACACGACCCGGACCGCGTCGGCGGCGGCGGTCGCGTCGTGGACCCTGACCGCCCAGGCGCCGGCGCGGGCGGCGAGGGCGGTGACGGCGGTGGTGGCGTGCTCGCGGACGGCGGGGTCGGCGGCGTCGACGCCGTCGCGGGCGATCGCTGCGCCCAGGAACCGCTTGCGGCTCGCGCCGATCAGCACGCGGTGACCGCGCGACCAGTCGTCGACGCGGGCGAGCAGGGGCCAGTTCGAGTCGGTCACCTTGCTGAAGCCCAGGCCCGGGTCCAGGACGATGCGCTGCTCGCCGACGCCGGCGGCCACCAGGGCGTCGACGCGGGCGGCGAGCTCGTCGCGGACCTCCGCGACCACGTCGTCGTAGCGGTCGAGCGCGTCCATGTCCGGCGAGTGCGCGCGCCAGTGCATGCAGATGAAGTCGACCTCGAGATCCGCGACGGTGGCCGCCATCGCGGCGTCCGCGAGGCCGCCGGAGACGTCGTTGACGAGGCTGGCGCCCGCCTCGACCGCCGCGCGGGCCGTCGCCGCGTGCATGGTGTCGATGCTGGTGACGATCCCGCGGTCCGCGAGCTCGCGGATCACCGGGATCACGCGGGCGCGCTCCTCCTCCGGCGTCACCGGGGCAGCGCCGGGGCGCGTGGACTCGCCGCCCACGTCGACCAGGTCGGCACCGCCGGCGACCAGGGCGACGCCCTGGGCCACCGCATCGTCCACCCGGGCGAAGCGGCCGCCGTCGCTGAAGCTGTCGGGCGTGACGTTGAGGATGCCCATCACCAGGGTCATCGCGGCCTACCTGCCGAGGATGAGGCTCATCGCCTCGGCGCGGGTGGCGCCGTCGCGCATGACGCCGCGCACGGCGGAGGTGACGGTGCGGGAGCCGGGCTTGCGGATGCCGCGCATCGACATGCACAGGTGCTCGGCCTCGACCACGACGATCACGCCGCGCGCGCCCAGATCGTCGACCAGCGCGTCCGCGACCTGCGTGGTGAGCCGCTCCTGGACCTGCGGGCGCTTGGCGAACACGTCAACCAAGCGAGCCAACTTGCTCAGTCCGGTGATGCGGCCGTCGGCGCCGGGGATGTAGCCCACGTGGGCGACGCCGTGGAAGGGCACCAGGTGGTGCTCGCACATCGAGTACAGCTCGATGTCCTTGACCAGGATCATCTCCTCGTGGCCCAGCTCGAAGACGGCGTTGAGCACGTCGGCGGGGTCCTGGTGGAGGCCGGCGAAGAACTCCTCGTACGCGCGCGCCACGCGGGCGGGGGTGTCCGCCAGCCCGTCGCGGTCGGGGTCCTCCCCCACCGCGCTCAGGATCTCGCGGACGGCGGCCTCGATGCGCGCCTTGTCGACGGCCATCGCGCTACTCGTCCTTGGGCTCGACCAGCGCCGGGGCGGTGTGGGACTCCTCCTCGGCGCCCTCGGCGGGGGCCGGGGCATCGCCCTGCCCCGCATCGTCCCGCGGCTCGACCGAGGCGCTCGGGGGCGTCTCGACCGCGGGGCGTCGGGCGTCCTCGCCCACCGTGTCGATCCAGGTGCCGGAGATCCAGTCCTGACGCGGCGCGATGCGGTCGACGTCCGCGAAGATCGCGGCCAGCTCCTCCTCGCCGAGCGTCTCCTTCTCGAGCAGCTCGACCGCGAGGCGGTCCAGGATGTGCCGGTTGGTCGCGAGCGCCAGCGTCGCCTCGGCCATCGCGTTGTCCATCAGCGCGCGGACCTCCTGGTCCACGGTGGACGCGACGGTCTCGGAGAAGTCGCGGCCATGGCCCATGTCGCGGCCGAGGAACACCTCGCCGGAGCTGCCCGCGAGGCGGACCGAGCCGATCCGCGTCGACATGCCGAACTCGGTGACCATCTGCTTGGCGATCTCGGTCGCCTTCTGGATGTCGTTGGAGGCGCCCGTCGACGGGTCGCCGAACACGAGCTCCTCCGCGATCCGGCCGCCCATCGCGTACGCGAGGTTGTCGAGCAGCTGGTTGCGGGTCTTGGAGTAGCGGTCCTCCTGCGGCATCACCATCGTGTAGCCGAGCGCGCGGCCGCGGGGCAGGATCGTGACCTTGGTGACCGGGTCCGTGTGGCGCATCGCGGCGGCCACCAGGGCGTGGCCGCCCTCGTGGTAGGCGGTGACGCGCTTGTCGTGGTCGTTCATGACGCGGGTGCGCTTCTGCGGGCCGGCGATGACGCGGTCGATCGCCTCGTCCATCTCGTCGGGGCCGATTAGCTGCTTCTCGCGGCGGGCCGTGAGCAGGGCGGCCTCGTTGAGGACGTTCGCGAGGTCGGCGCCGGTGAAGCCGGGGGTCCGGCGCGCGAGTGCGTCGAGGTCGACCTCCGGGGAGATCGGCTTGCCCTTGGCGTGGACCTCGAGGACCTTGACGCGGCCCTTGAGGTCGGGGGCGTCGACGCCGACCTGGCGGTCGAAGCGGCCCGGGCGCAGCAGCGCGGGGTCGAGGATGTCGGGGCGGTTGGTCGCCGCGATCATGATGATGTTGGTGTGGGCGTCGAAGCCGTCCATCTCGACCAGCATCTGGTTGAGGGTCTGCTCGCGCTCGTCGTGGCCGCCGCCCATACCGGCGCCGCGGTGGCGGCCGACGGCGTCGATCTCGTCGACGAAGATGATCGCGGGGCTGTTCTTCTTCGCCTGCTCGAACAGGTCGCGGACACGGCTCGCGCCGACGCCGACGAACATCTCGACGAAGTCGGAGCCGGAGATGCTGAAGAAGGGCACGCCCGCCTCGCCCGCGACGGCGCGCGCGAGCAGGGTCTTGCCGGTGCCGGGCGGGCCGTAGAGCAGCACGCCCTTGGGGATCTTCGCGCCCACGGCCTGGAACTTCGCGGGGTTCTCGAGGAACTCCTCGATCTCCTTGAGCTCCTCGACGGCCTCGTCGACGCCGGCGACGTCGTCGAACTTCACGGTCGGGGTGTCGGGCGTCACCAGCGACGCCTTCGACTTGCCGAAGCTCATGAGGCGGCCGCCGCCCGCGCCGCCCTGCATGCTCGACATGAGGAACCAGAACAGTCCCAGGATGATCAGGATCGGGAGGAAGCTGAGCAGCAGCGTCATCCAGATGCTGGTCTTCGGGACCTCGGAGTCGTAGCCCTGCTCGGGGTCGGCGGCGGTGACCGCGGCGACGATCGTCTCGCCCTGAGGCGCGACGTAGAAGAACTCGACCGTGCCTCCCATCTCGTCCCACGCCTCCGGAGCATCGTCCGGGAAGGTCTCGGGGTCCGCGAGGGTGAGCTGGACGCGCTGATCGCCGTCGACGATCTTGACCTGCTCGACCACGCCGGCCTCGAGCATGGCGAGACCCTCGGAGGTGTCGACACGCTCGGTGCTGGGGCGGAACAGGTACGACACGGCGAAGCCGAGCACGAGCGCCACCAGCACGTAGGACAGGATGAGGCGGAGATTGAGGACGTTCTTCATCGTGGCACCGACTCTACGCGGTGGTTCCGGGCGCAAGTAAAGGTTTCGCTATGGGCGTTCTGCCTGCCGCCCCCTCTCAGATTGCTCCGCACGGATTGGCCGGCGCCACGCCGGGGATTCGAGGCCATACCGGTCCGAACGCCGGCGCGTCGCGATCAGTTCCGTGCGGAGCAACGCGGCGGGCGACGATGCTGAGTGGGACGATGCGCCGCGACGTTCAGCCCGTGGCGCGCCAGATGAGCGCGCGCACGTCCGCGATGATCTCTTCGGGTGTGCGCATGACGTGGCTGTAGGCATACCGAAGGTGCGGGATTCCCAGGGTGGTGAGCGCATTGCTCCGGCGCCGGTCCTCCTCGAACCTCTCGCGGTCCGAGTGATAGGCGAACCCATCGCATTCGACGACGCAGCAGTTCGCGACCACGAAGTCGACCCGTCCCACGCCGGCGATCTCCACCTGTGGCACGAACGGCACCCCCGCGTCGATCATGGCCGCACGGGTGAAGCTCTCCATCGGCGACTCGCTGAGCGGGTCACCGTGACGCCGGAGCCACTCGCGGATCTGGCGGGGGGTCGACGTGAAGTCGAGGACCTCGTCTCGCCGCATCAGCCCGAGGCGAAGGGCCGCGTCCATGGCAGCAAGCTGCCCGTTCCGTCCGATGCACCGCCACGACGCATCGAGCGCGCGCAGCAGTGGGCGACGAGCATCCGCGACGTCCTCCGTGTGGTGGACGCTCGCGAGTTCGAGGTCGCGGATTCCCGGTCGACCCAGGCTCCGGTTGGAGGGCACCTCGATGTGAGGCTTCAGGGCGCCCGGCACCACCGGGAGACCCAAGGTCTCGAGGACGGTCACGCACGCCGGTTGACCCCGGAAGATGGTCGCGACGACATCCGGCCACGGGGTGCTGGCCAGCGCGTAGCACCCGCGATGTGGTCGCACCACCGTGCCCTCAGCGATCGCGAGCGCCATCGCGCTCTGCGGGACACCGGCGTCACGAAGCTCCTTGTAGCGCGCAACGCCCCCGGCGTCGGCGAGCGCACGGAGAGCGTCCATAGCGCGATCGTGTGATCAGCTCCGACCCGTGCGCGTTGCAGCAGCGGCTCACGCGGACACCGGTCGATTCCGCCCACGGCTGGGGACATCGCGAGCGACCCCGCCGCAACCCGCCTCCCCCAGCTTGCTGCGCACGGATTCGTGGTTGACACGCCGGTGAAGCCGAGCCGATCGGGGCCGCGCACCGGCGTTTCACTCCCAGATCCGTGCGGAGCAACTCTGGGGGGGCGGAGCCACAGACGGCCCGACACGCCGCAGACCCGGGACCAGCTCCGTGCGGAGTGTCCAGAGGGGAAGGCGGGGGAAGCTCAGCCCTCGTAGACCTTCGGGTCCAGGATCGCCACGAACGGCAGCGTCCGGTAGTTCTCCGCGTAGTCCAGCCCGTAGCCGACCACGAAGTCGTTGGGGATGTCGAAGCCGATGTACTTGACCGGCACGTCCACCACCGCCGCCTTGGGCTTGCGCAGCAGCGCCGCCACCTCGACAGAGGCCGCGCCGCGGGCCCGCAGGTTGCCCAGCAGCCAGGACAGCGTGACGCCGGAGTCGATGATGTCCTCGACGATCAGCACGTGACGCCCCGTGAGGTCCGCGTCCAGGTCCTTGAGGATCCGCACCACGCCCGACGACTTGGTGCCGGACCCGTAGGAGGAGACGGCCATCCAGTCCATCTGCACCTGCGGCGGCATGCGGCGCGCGAGGTCCGCCATCACCATCACGGCGCCCTTGAGCACGCCCACGAGCAGCAGGTCCTGGCCCTCGTAGTCGCGGCGGATGGCGTCGGCCATCTCGTCGAGCTTGCGGCCGATGTCGTTCTCGCTGACGAGCACCTTCGAGAAGTCGGTCATGTCGTACTGCATGGTCACGGACGTCGCTCCTCTTCGGACGGGTGGCTGATGACCAGCCTGCCATATTCGCGCCGGGCCTCGAAGCCTCCGGGCAGCGAGATCGCACCCTGCCCCTTCCACGCCGTCACCAGCGAGTCGAGCGCCGCGACGTGGGTGGCGGTCAGCGGGCCGGCGCCGCGGTTCTCCGCGAGCATCTTCAGCATGCGGGTGCGGATCGCGTCGGGGAGGGCAGCGAGCATGTCGCAGCGCCACTCGTCGGACCGCACGGTCGACACGGAGGTGCCCATCGCGGAGCGCGCCTGGCGGTCGAGCTCGTCGGCGTCGGCCTGCAGCAGCGCAGCCGAGCGCGCCAGCCCCGACACCACGCCCGGCCCGAGCACCTCGATCATCGCGGGCATCACCTTCGACCGCAGCGCGGAGCGGCGCGGGCCGTCCTCGATCGTGTTGGTCGGGTCGTGCCACGGGTCGAGGCCGAGCGCCTCGCACGCCATCATCGTGTCCTTGCGCCGCACGTTGAGGAAGGGACGGACGATGCGCCCCCGTCGCGCCGGGATCCCCGACAGCGCGCGGGCGCCGGAGCCGCGGGCGAGGGCGAGCAGGACGGTCTCGGCCTGGTCGTCCATGGTGTGCCCGGTGAGCAGCAGCGGCGCGAGCCCGCCCTCGCGGTCGATGCGCGCCTCGAGCGCCGTGTACCGGGCCTCCCGCGCGGCGGCCTCCTGGCCACCCGAGCGTCCCACGATCACCTTCTCGATGTGCACGGTGTGGATGCCGGCGCGGCGCACCTGGTGCGCGGCCCGCTCGGCCACCACCGCGGAGTCGGGCTGCAGCCCGTGATCGACGATGATCGCGCCCACCAGGTAGCCGTGCTTGCGGCCCACGTAGGACGCGGCGGCGGCCAGCGCGAGCGAGTCGGGGCCGCCCGAGCAGGCCACCCAGATCCGGGTGCCGAGCTCGAGGTCGCCGAGGGCGTCGCGCACCGCCACGCGGCACGCGGCGACGGCAGGATGAGGTCCGCTCACGCCCGACTCATCCCTCACAGCCACATTCTGCCAGCGCCGTGAGGAACTCATCGAACGCCGCCTTGGGCCGGGTCTGGCCGTACGGCATCCCGTCCGCGAGGATCGCGACCGCGAGCGGCCGCCCCTCCGCGGTGACGATCACCCCGGCGATCGTGGTGACGCCGGTGAGCGATCCGGTCTTGGCGCGGAAGTACCCCGCGACTGGGGTGTCGACGTACCGCGTCTCGACCGTCCCCTCGAGCCCGGACAGGGGCAGCCAGGACATCAGGTCGTCGAGCGCGGGCACGTCGCGGGCGGCCAGGAGGGACGATGCGAGGGTCGCCGGGGAGATCTGGTTGTGCTCGGAGAAGCCCGCGCCGTCGTGCAGCTCGATCCCCGTGATGTCGACGCCGATGGCCTTCAGCGCGCGTCGGGTCGCGGTCGCGGCACCCTCGGGGTCGCCGGGCAGCCCGGTCTCGATCGCGAGCACCCGCGCGAGGGACTCGGCGACCGTGTTGTCGGACACCGCGAGCAGGTGACGGGCGATCTCCGACAGCGGAGCGGACTCGACGGTGGCGACCTCGACGGCGCCGGAGCCGGCGGCGGCCCGGGTCACCTCGTCGGCGACCGCCACTCCCCGGTCCGCCAGCGCCGCGGCGAGCACCTCGCCCGCGTTGACCGACGGGTCGTCGTAGCGCGCCGTGTACTCGGCGTCCGCGTTGTCCTCGGTGCGGATGCGGGCGATGTCGACGGCGAGGCCGGTCACGGCCGCGGCGTAGCCGCGGTTGCGCGCGTAGTCGGGCCACTCCTCGGGCCAGGCGGGACCCTCGAAGGCGGAGTCGTCGACGGCGACGGCCACGTCGCCGGTCACCCCCGCATCGTCCAGCGCCGCGGCCACCTGGTCGGCGAGATCGGCGATGCCGGCCCACCCGTTCGCCGGGTCCGTGCCCGCCTCGACCTCGGCCCCGCCGTGCCCGTACCCGGCCGCGAGCATCTCGTCGCCCCCGGCGACCAGCGTGAGCGTCGCGGCGCCGGCGTCCCAGAGGACGCGGGTGGTGAGCGTCGCCTCGTCCCCGAGCGCGGAGACCGCGGCGACCACCGTGAGCAGCTTGGTGGTCGAGGCGGGGACCTGCGGGTCGGCGGCGGACAGGTCGGCGTAGACCGTGCCGTCGAGGTAGTCGACCACGGCGACGTTGGTGGAGTCGCCGGTGCGCGCGTCGTCGCGGACCGCCTGGGCGAGCGCCTGCACCACCGCCGCGGAGGGGCGCGGCGCGTCCGGGTCCAGCGCCGTGACGGGCAGCGGGGAGGACGATGCGACGGTCACCGGCGCCGCCGTGATGAACGGCGGCTGGGGCTCCTCGACGGGTGCGAGGGTGAGCCAGCCGGGCACCAGATCGGCCGCATCGGCCCACAGGTAGCCCCCCGCGAGCAGCGCGACGGCACCTGTGACCGCTCCAACCAGCCGAACCCGCACCCACGACCTCCGAACATGCGCCACACTAGACCCAGGACCGAGACCCGGACCTTCGACCTACCCCTAAAAAGGACACCGAATGGAATTCGACGTCACCATCGAGATCCCCAAGGGCTCGCGGAACAAGTATGAGGTGGATCACGAGACCGGCCGCATCCGGCTGGACCGCATGCTCTTCACCTCGACCCGCTACCCGGACGACTACGGCTTCATCGACGGCACGCTCGGTGAGGACGGCGACCCGCTCGACGCGCTGGTGCTGCTCGAGGAGCCGACGTTCCCCGGCTGCCAGATCCGCTGCCGCGCGCTGGGCATGTTCCGCATGCGCGACGAGGCCGGCGGCGACGACAAGGTCCTCTGCGTCCCCGTGGGCGACCAGCGTCAGACCTGGCGCCAGGAGCTGACGGACGTCTCGGACTTCCACCGCCTCGAGGTCCAGCACTTCTTCGAGGTCTACAAGGACCTCGAGCCCGGCAAGTCGGTCGAGGGCGCCCACTGGGTGTCGCGCGAGGAGGCGGAGGACGAGATCCGCGACTCGTTCGAGCGCGCCAAGGGCACCTCGTTCGCGAGCCTCAACCCGCTGATGCCCGCGGAACACTGAGCGCGCCGACTCACCACGAGCGGAAGGCCCGGATCGCATGGAGGCGGTCCGGGTCTTTCTGCGTCTCCCGCCAGCGCCGCAGATTGCTCCGCACGGTTTGACCGGCGCCACGCCGGCGCGACGGGACGATGCAGGAGCTCGCGCCGGCGTGTCGCCCACGGATCCGTGCGGAGCAACGTGAAGGCGGGCGGGCGCGAGGCGCAGGGGCGTGTCGGGGGCAGCCTCAGGGGCGGCCGATGTACGGCATCATGTTCGACGTCATCCACGAGTACAGCGAGCGGATGCCCGCGGGCTTCGAGTAGTTCACGGCCTCCATGACCTGGCCGTCGCCGATGTAGATCGCGACGTGGAAGATCGTCGACGGGTCCGAGGTGTTGGTCGCGTAGAACACCAGGTCGCCGGGACGCAGCTGCGAGTACGGCAGGTGCTTGGTGGCGGCGTACTGGCTGCGCGAGGAGCGCGTGATCCACTGACCCGCCACGGACCACGCCTCCGAGGTGACGCCGGAGCAGTCGTACTGGTCCGGACCCGACATACCCAGGCCGTACGCCTTACCCACCAGGGTGACGGCGTGGTCGGCCGCGATCTGACCCTGCGCGGCGGTCGACTGGGCGGTGCTGGTGCCCGGCACGTTGGTCGTGGGCTTCGGTGCCGGCGTGGTCGCCGTCTCCTCGGGCTCCGGTGCGGTGGTGGTCTGCGCCGGCGCGGGCGTGGTGGTGGTCGGCTGCGGGGCCGCGGTGGTCGCGGCCGGGCTGGAGGTCGTGGGCCGCGGCGTCGAGGTGGTCGCCGCGGGGGCCGAGGTGGTGGAGGGACGGGACGCCTCGTACTCGGCCTCGGCCTCGGCCTGGGCGCGCTCGGCCGCCTCCTGCGCGGCGCGCTGGCGGTCGGCCTCGAGGCCGGCCTGGCGCTGCTGCTCGAGCTCGATGGTGACGCCGCGCAGCTCGGCCAGGCGCGCGACCGCGTCGACGCGGGCCTCCTCGGCGAGCGCGACGGCCTCCTCGGCGTGGGCCTGCGCGTCCTGCGCCTCGGCGAGGGCGGCCTCGGCCTCCTCCGCCGCGGCGACGGCCTCGACGGCGGCCTCCTCGGCGTAGGTGCGCATGGTGGAGGCGACCAGCTCGGCCGCCTTGACGCGCTGGACCAGGATGTCGGACTCCTCGGACGAGCGGGTCATCGCCTCGGAGCGGACCACGGCCTGGTCGACGGTCTCCGCGCCGACCACGGCGCCGAGCTCCGCCAGCCCGCCCGAGCCGCGGTATGCGGCCTGCGCGATCGAGGCGAGCTGGGCGCGGGCCTCGGCGAGCGCGACCTCCGCATCGGCGGCGCGCTGGTTCGCGGCCTCGAGGGTGGTCTGCGCCTGGTCGGAGGCGTCGGCCGCCTGCGAGTAGTTCTCCGCGGCGAGCAGGGCGTTGGCGGTGGCCTTGTCGCGGGCGTCCGCGAGCGCGGCGATCGCGTTGTCGAGCTCGTCGATGCCGGCGGCGAGGTCGTTGGCGGCCGCGCGGGCGGCGTCGATCTCGGCCTGACCGGGGTAGTCCTCCGCGACGGCGTGCTGCGGCGGGCCCGCGATGACCACTCCCGCGGCCACCCCGAACATGGCGAGGAGCGCGAGCACCCTCTTGCCTGCGCCAGTCACTTCAACCACCTTTGTCACATCTGTCACATCAGTCCCAGGTGAATGCTAGACGGACCAGGGGCTATCTGTCACCAGTGTGTTCCCTCCCTCACACCAGCGCGACCGCAGCCGCCCCGCCCCACCCGCTCGGGACACTCACTCCTTCTTTATCGGCAGGAATGTCTCCTACGGGACACTCAGTCCTCCTCGGTTCTCACAACAGCCGGCCCACCGCCGACCCCCTAGGCTTCGGAGCATGGATGACGACGGCATCGAGACCGACGCGCTCGCCGCGGATCAGGGCCCCGGCCCCGGCGCGCCGATCCCCGCGAGCGCCGCCTGGCGCGAGGGCGACCACCCGGGACGCCGCCTCTTCTTCCCGCTCGGCGACCTGGACCTCGAGGCCGACCCGCTCGGCACCCTCCCGGACACCGTCCTTGCATACGAGACCTGGGGCACGCTCAACCAGGCCAAGGACAACGCCGTCTACATCGCGCACGCGCTCACGGGCGACAGCCACGTCTTCGGTCCCGCGGAGCCCGGCCATCACACCGGCGGCTGGTGGAACGCGATGGTCGGCCCGGGAAAGCCGATCGACCCGGCCAAGCACTTCATCGTCTGCGCGAACGTCGTCGGCGGGTGCCAGGGCAGCACCGGCCCCGCGTCGCCGCACCCCGAGGACGGCCGCCCGTGGGGCAGCCGCTTCCCCTACGTGACGATGCGCGACATGGCCCGGGCGGAGATCGCCCTGATGGACTTCCTCGAGATCGACCGGTGGCGGCTGATGACCGGCCCCAGCATGGGCGGCATGCGCGCGCTCGAGTGGGTGTCGATGGTCCCCGAGCGCGTGGGCGCGATCTCCCCGGTGGGCTCGACCGGAGCGACCACCGCGGACCAGATCGCCTGGTCGACCGCCCAGGTCGCGGCCATCCAGGCCGACCCGCGGTACCGCGACGGCGACTACTACGACGCCGCCGACGGCGACGGCCCGCACGTCGGCATGGGCATCGCGCGCATGATCGCGCACACCACGTACCGCAGCGCCGGCGAGCTCAACGAGCGCTTCGACCGCAGCTACCAGGGCGACTCCGACCCGCTGGGCAAGGGCGGCCTGTTCGCGGTGCAGAGCTACCTCGAGCACCACGCGCGCAAGCTCGCGCGCCGCTTCGACGCCAACACCTACATCCGCCTGGCGCAGGCGATCCAGTCGCACGACGTGGGCCGCGGCCGCGGCGGCGTCGAGACCGCGCTCGCGCGGTACACGGGCCCCGCCCTGGTGATCGCGATCGACTCCGACCGCCTGTACCCGATGCAGAACTCGCAGCGCCTCGACGCGGCGCTGTCCGGCTCGGACGGCATCAAGGTGGTCCACTCCCCCGTGGGCCACGACGGCTTCCTGGTCGAGGCCGCGCAGATGATCGCCTTCATGGACGAGTTCGAGCGCTCGCTCTAGGCGCCCGCCACCCCCGGCAAGCCCCCGGGGCACCCCCGGGACATGAAGCGAGGCCGCGGTGTCCCCCCAGACCACCGCGACCTCGCCACTGTTCGCTTCAGGCGACGGGCTCAGCCCGCCGTCACCGCCACTTCATCCAACCCGCGACCGTCATGGTCCCCCCTACGGGCCATCCGGGCCCCCTCAGCGTCCGGGTCGACCGTACCGACCGGCACCCGGGCGCGCATGCCCCCATTTATGGGGGCACCGGCATGATCTGCCAGGGATTGTGCGGCTATGTCGGATATGTCAGCGCGACGATGCGCGCCCCACGCCGGGCCGCGCGAGGATGGACGCATGGACCCGTACCCCCGCCTGCACCCGCGCCCCGCGACGGGCTGGGTCAACGACCCGAACGGCATCGGCTTCTGGGACGGCCGCTGGCACGTGATGATGCAGTGGAACCCGGGCAGCGCCCGCTGGGGGGACATCCACTGGGCGCACCTCAGCTCGCCGGACCTGGTCACCTGGGAGGAGCACCCCGCCGCGCTGACGCCGCGGCCCGGCACCATCGACGCGGGCGGCTGCTGGTCCGGGGTGGCGACGGTGGACGATGCGGGGGTCAGGTGCCTGGTCTACAGCGCGACGCCGCGCGGTCCCGAGGAGGCGGGCGTGGCGATCGCCCGCGACCGCGGCGACGGCACCTACGCGCAGCCGGACGCCATGATCCTGCCGCAGTCCGCTGACCGCCCCTTCGAGCACATCCGCGACCCGTTCCTGTTCCACCACGAGGGCCGCAGGCTCGGGCTCCAGGGCTGCGGCCGCGACGGCCGTGGCGCGGCGCTGCTCTTCGAGGTCGCGGAGTTCGACCGCTGGGAGCCGCTGGGCGTCCTGCTCGCCGCCGCCGATGTGCCGGACCCGCTGCCGAGCCGCGGCCAGATCTGGGAGTGCCCGCAGCTGGTGCGGGTGGGCGAGACCTGGGTGCTGGTGGTGTCGTGGGCGTACCTCGACAACGGGCCGCGCGGAGCGGTCGCGTACGCGGGAGACCTGGTCGCGGACCAGGGCGGCCACCGCTTCGAGCCGCGCACCGGCGTGACGCTCGACCACGGACCGGACTTCTATGCGCCGCAGGCGGCGCAGGTGGGCGCCCGCGCCGTCGTGTTCGGCTGGTCCGACGAGGGCACCGGCCCGGGCGCGCGAACCCCGGAGGAGATCGACGCCTCGGGCTGGGCGGGCACCATGACCCTCCCGCGCGAGGTGGCGCTGGACGATGCGGGCCTCGCCCGCCTGCGCATCGTCCCCGAGGCCCGTGCCCTGGCGGGAGACGCCGTCGGCGCGCCGGCGCCGGAGGGCGGCACGCGCATCGTCGATCCGGCCTGGATGGCGACCGCCACGGGGCCGTGGCGCCTGTCGCTCGCGGGACCCGACGGCGAGCGCGACGTCGCTGCGGGCGACGGGCCCGCCGAGGTCTGGGTCGACGGGTCGATCGTCGAGGCGTTCGGCCCCGACGGGTCGACCACGCTGCGCGCCTACCCCGCCGCGGGCGAGGCGTGGTCCTGGCACGCCACGGGCGCGGCACCGCGGGAGCTCAGGCTCCCGTAGCACCGCGCCCGTGGCGAGCGGCTCAGCTGTCGAGCATCGCGAAGCGGTAGAGGAACGCCGCCATCGCGTCGCGCTTGATCGCGGAGGCCGGCTTGAACTTCTGGCCCGAGGACGTGCTCCAGCCCCGCGTCACGCCGGTCTGCGCGAGCCACGAGATCTCCGTGTAGAACTGGTGCGTCTTCGGGACGTCGACGAACGCGGACTTCGACGGCGCCGTGTAGCCCGACACCCCCGCGAATCGGTAGAGGAACGCGGCCATCGCGTCGCGGCCGATCTCGGACGAGGGGCGGAACTCGGTCCCCTTCGACGTGGTCCAGCCGCGCGTGACCTCGGACTGCGCCAGCCAGGCGATCTCCTTGTAGAAGGGGTGCGTGGTCGGCACGTCGATGAACGGGGACTTCTTCGGCGGCGTGTAGCCCGTCACCCCGGCGAGCCGGTAGAGGAAGGCCGCCATCGCGTCGCGCTTGACGGTCGACAGGGGGCGGTACTCGTAGGTGCCGTCCTTGAGCTTCCAGCCCGTGGTGATGCCTGCGGACGCCAGGAACTCGACCTCCGGGTAGAACTCGCCGTCGTAGGCGTCCCAGAACATGGGGATGCGGTCGAGCGTGAACCACAGGTCGGTCTGGTAGAAGCCGCCGAGGTCCAGCACCACGGCGTGCTCGGGTCGGAACGCGTCGAGGAAGTACTCCGAGGTGTAGGTGGTCTCGTCGCTGTAGACGTCGAGCCAGGTGGCGCTCACCACCACCTCCTCGGGCACCATGGCGGTCATGTACCAGTAGCCGTCCTCGTCGGTGCTCGCGGCGCCGACGATCTCGCCGTCGTAGCCCTCGGCCAGCACGACCGCGCCCTCGGCGTTCCCGCCGTCGGAGAGCGTGACGGTGCCGTAGAGGGTCTCGCCGTAGTCGAGGTCGATGTCGATGCCGGTCACCGCGCCGGCGACCGTCACGGTCTCGGCCTCGTCGGCGTACCAGGTGCCGGGCCAGTACTCGGGGATCAGGTTCGGGATCTCGATGCCGGCCGGGTCCTCGGCGGCCACCGCGACCATGTAGTCGCCACCCGCCGGCAGGTCGATCGTGTACGCCCCGGTCACCGGGTCCACGTCGACGTACTCGACGTCGTCGCCGATCGCGACCACGTACGCCATGCCCAGCCAGCCGGCGGGCGCGCCGTCGGGGACCGAGACGGTCCCCGAGATGGAGTAGGTGACGGCCTGGGCAGGCGCGGCTACCAGGAACGATGCGCCGATCGCCGCGAGCGCGGCGGTGGCGGCGGCGCGGCGGAGCGCGCGCGCAGGTGCAGCGGACATGCTGAGATCCCCCTCAGTGTGGCGCGGCATCCGTGCCGCGCGTGCAGGGGGATCGTACAGCCTGCGGCACCCGGTGCCGGACGCCGCGCGCAAGCGATGCATCAGGGAGCCGGGTTGCGCATCCGCGACATGACGCCGTACAGTCCTCCCCATGTTCCGTCGAATGTGCCGCTGACCGAAGCGCACGTTCGTCGTGCGCCCGTGAGGGCGCCGGCCGCGAACTCTTGATCAGGAGCGGACGCAGGCCAGGAACCCATCACCCACGGGCCACGCTCTCGTGTCGCACCGCGCCCTCCGGGGTCGCGGACGGTCGGCGCGCTTGCACGCCCGACGGTCGGTGACACCACGCCCGGAGGCGCGGATCCGCAGCAGTTCTGGCATCACGCCACCACCTCCATGCGAATCCACACGACCTTCAGGAGCAGAATCACCATGAGCAACGACTGGGCCTTCGAGACCAAGCAGATCCACGCCGGCCAGACCCCCGACGGCGCCACCGGCGCCCGCGCCCTCCCGATCTACCAGACCACGTCCTTCGTCTTCGAGGACACCACGCAGGCCGCGGCCCGCTTCGCGCTGGCGGAGCTCGGCCCGATCTACACGCGCATCGGCAACCCCACCCAGCAGGCCGTCGAGGACCGCGTCGCGGCGCTCGAGGGCGGCGTGGGCGCACTGCTCGTGGCCAGCGGCAGCGCCGCGAACACCCTCGCGATCCAGAACATCGCGGAGGCCGGCGACCACATCGTCTCCTCCCCCTCCCTGTACGGCGGCACCTACAACCTCTTCGAGTACACGCTGCCCAAGTACGGCATCGAGGTGACCTTCGTCGAAAACCCCGACGACCCGCAGAGCTGGCGGGACGCGGTCCGCCCCAACACCAAGGCGTTCTTCGGGGAGTCGATCTCGAACCCGAAGCAGGACCTGCTCGACATCGAGGCCGTCGCGGCCGTGGCCCACGAGGTCGGCGTCCCGCTGATCGTCGACAACACCGTCGCGAGCCCCTACCTGATCAACCCGCTCAAGTGGGGCGCGGACATCGTCACCCACTCGGCCACCAAGTACCTCGGCGGGCACGGCACGGCCATCGGCGGCGTGATCGTGGACGGCGGCTCGTTCGACTTCGGCGCGCACCCCGAGCGCTTCCCGAACTACAACACGCCCGACCCGAGCTACAACGGGCTCGTGTACGCCCGCGACCTGGGCCCGGACGGCATCTTCGGGGTGAACCTCGCCTTCATCCTCAAGGCCCGCGTGCAGCTGCTGCGCGACACCGGCGCCGCGATCAGCCCGTTCAACGCGTTCCTCATCGCGCAGGGCATCGAGACCCTCAGCCTGCGCGTGGAGCGTCACGTCGAGAACGCGAAGCAGGTCGCCGACTTCCTCGAGGGCCACGCCCAGGTGACGTCGGTCGCGTACTCGGGCCTCGCCTCGTCCCGGTGGAACCACCTGCAGCGCAAGTACGCCCCGAAGGGCGGCGGAAGCGTCCTCGCCTTCGAGATCGTGGGCGGCAAGGAGGCGGGCCAGGCGTTCGTCGACGCGCTGCAGCTGCACTCCCTGGTGGCGAACATCGGCGACGTCCGCTCGCTCGCGATCCACCCGGCGACCACCACGCACTCGCAGCTCAATGAGACGCAGCAGGCGTCGACCGGCGTCTCCCCGGGCCTGGTGCGCCTCGCGGTGGGCATCGAGAACATCGACGACATCCTGGGCGACCTCGCGCTCGGCTTCGAGGCCGCGGCGGCCGTCGTGGCACGCCAGGACGATGCCGTGGCAGAGACGGTGCCCGCGTGACCGACCACGTCGACACCGCCTGGGCGCCGGCGGGCGAGGCGAGGGACGGGCACCGCCCGATCCCCGCATCGTCCGCCTGGCGCCCGGGCGACCACCCGGGGCAGCGCAGGTTCGCGCACGTGGGGGTCATCCCGCTGGAGGGCGACCCGCGCGGCGAGCTCGACGTGACGCTCGCGTACGAGACGTGGGGCGAGCTCAACGAGGCGCGCGACAACGCCGTCTACGTGGCGCACGCGTTCACGGGCGACAGCCACGTGGTGGGCGCGGCCGGGCCGGGGCATCTCACCGGTGGCTGGTGGGAGGACCTGGTCGGGCCGGGCAAGGTGATCGACACCGACCGGTACTTCGTGGTGAGCGCGAACGTGGTCGGCGGATGCCAGGGCTCGACCGGGCCGGCGCATCCGCACCCGGAGGACGGGCGGCCGTGGGGCTCGTCGTTCCCGTACGTCACGCTGCACGACCAGGTGGTCGCGGAGGCGCGGCTGGCCGACCTGCTGGGTGTCGACGTCTGGGCGCTGGTCATCGGGCCGTCGATGGGCGGGATGCGCGCGGTCGAGTGGGCGGCGACGTTCCCGGAGCGGGTGCGGGCGATCGGCGCGATCGGCACCACGGCTGCCACCACGGCCGACCAGATCTCCTGGCACGCGGCGCAGGCGGCGGCCATTCGGCTGGACCCGGGTTTCCACGGCGGCGACTACTACGACCGGCCCGACGGCGAGGGCCCGCACCACGGCCTCGGGCTGGCGCGGGTGATCGCGCACACGACCTACAGGAGCGCGCCGGAGCTCAACGAGCGCTTCGGGCGCTCCGTCCAGGACGGGGACCCGCTGCGCCCGGAGGGCTTCTTCGCGGTCGAGAGCTACCTTGATCACCACGCCGACAAGCTCGCGCGCCGCTTCGACGCGAACGCCTACCTGCGGATGCTGCACGCGATCAACACGCACGACGTGGGCCGGGGTCGCGGCGGCGTCGAGGCCGCGCTGTCGCGCTACGAGGGCGAGGCGCTGGTGGTCGCGATCGACTCCGACCGGCTCTTCCCGCTGTCCGATGCGGAGCGGCTCGCGGGCGCGCTGCCGCGCGCGGAGCTGGTGGTGCTGCACAGCGAGATCGGCCACGACGGCTTCCTGGTGCCCGAGTCGGGGCTGAACGATGCGGTGGCGGGGTTGTTGGACAGGGTCGCGGTGGGCGCGGCGGCCTAAGGGGCCGTCTCGCCGCCGTCCGCTGCGGCGCCATCCGCAGCCGCGCCGTCCACAGCAGCGCTGTCCACCACGAGGCGGAGCTCGAGGAGCTGGGCGACGAAGTCGCGCACCTGGGGAGCGATCTCCTCGGCGAGCGCCTCGTATACCTCGGCGAGCTCGTCGACGATCTCCTGCTCCGTGCGCGTGCCGTCGATGCGGATCCAGATCTCGAAGGCGGTCCCCTCGAAGATGTAGGGCACCTGCTGCTCCTCGAGGCGGGGCAGGTTCAGCACCGTCGCCCGGTCCTCGGAGGTGACCTCGGCGAGGCCCTCGTGACGGGCCAGCGGGGACGGCGTGCTCATGGCTTCATCCTGCCCGATCCGGGCGGAGGAACCTGTCAGGCGACGGTGACGCGCTGGACGGTGGGCGCATGGTCGGCCCCGGTGCCGTGCACCGCGGCGGTGAGCACGATCTCGCGCCCGGCGATCCGGGTGCCCGGCTCGATGCCAAGCCGCGCCGTGATGCCGGTGCTGCCGCCGTGGCCGAGGATGCCCGCGAAGGTGAAGGTCGCGCGACCGGCGCCGGCGTCGACTGCGAGGCTCCAGCCCTCCTCGGCGCCGCGGTCGAGCTGGTGCCAGAACGGGTCGGAGTCGAACCAGACGCCGGGCGCGTCGAGCGTGAGGATCGCGCCGCGGATGGGCGAGCCGTCGGCCGACTCGTGCAGGACGCTCGCGCGTAGCAGCAGGGCGGCGGCGCCGTCGCCGGCGGCCTCCATCGCGGCGATGTCGGACAGGTGCAGCTGGCCGATGGGTGCCGAGGCGGCGATGTCCGGCGCGGTGACCGCGGCGGCCACGGGCTCGCGCCACGGGTCGGAGTCGGTCGCCGCCATCCGTCGTGCCTGACCCTGCGTCAGATATGCGTCCATCGGGCGCCTCCCCCAGTCGTCGGGCCAGGCGCCCCCTCAGGCACCGGGCCGTCATCGTGCCTGACGGATGGAAATTACCGCGTCATGGACATGAGATTCCAGCGCGAGTGCTGAACGTCTCACCCGGGAGAATCAGGGGCGATACGGACACATCGGAAGGCGCCGCGCGACGAGGCCCTCTCACATGCAAACGCCCGCGGCGCTCAGAGCATCCGCGGGCGCTTGAAGCGCAGAAACTACTTCTTGAGCTTGACGGGAACAACCTCGTAGCCGGCATTCACGCTCCAGCTCGGTCCCGTGTACGCCTCGATGACGATCTTCTCGATGCTCTCGAAGCGGTTGATGTTGAAGTCGAGCGTGGTGGCGCTGGAACCGGAGAGCACAAGCGGACCGCCGACCGGGTTGAAGACCGCGATGCCCGAACCGCCGACCGTCGTCGGCATGGTCGACGCACCGGCGTTGTAGGTCCAGGTGCTGGTGTCGTTGGAGACACCGAGCGACTCCTTGAACTGCCCGTTGTTGTCCTGCGTGAAGTACACGCTGACGCTGACGATCTGGATGTCATGCGTGCTGTTGTTGTCCTGGCGCTGCAGCGTGAGCTCGATGTGCTGCTGGCTCTCACCCGGGTTCGGCACATAACCGGTGTTGGTCTGGAGCAGGATCGGGTACGCGTTCGGGTCCGACCCGGCGAAGGCCGGGGCAGCCGTGGCGACGAGCACCGCAGGCACCGACCATGCGGCGCCCTGGACGACGCGGCGGCGCGAGATGTGCGAGTGCGCGCGCGAACGCGCGACAGTGTTCTCAGTCAAGGGGGGACTCCTCAGCTTGGGGCTACCCCTCAGCGGGCACCCGGCGCCAGAGTAGCCGCATCGTCCCTGGTTGACGAGCCAAATCGCGCAAGTGTTCCGCTATGTGGCGAGATGTCCGAATCTGCGCGGACGCCCTAACGCCAGGGGCCCAGGCCGCGCACCGAGACCTCCGGGGCGCCGAACGTCGGCTCAGGCGCCGCAGGAGGGAACATTGCGAGTATCGCCACGGTGACCAGAATCATGGCGACGACGATGATCGCCCAGCCGGGCGCCCCCGCGTGGTCCCGAGCGATCCACGGCTTATCGAGCGAATGCTTGCGTCGCGCGTGTCGATATCCCATGAGAGCGCCCCCGTGTCTCGCACTGATACACGTGGCACTCTAACCGGACATTTCGGACATGGGGCAGGGTTTCGCCGAGAATTCACCCGCGCGAAACATGAGGCCGCGCAGGCCCGGTCTATGCGAGGTAGCTACGGCTCTGAGACACCGCGCCGAAGCCGGACTGGCCCGACAGCGACACTGCGGTCGTCGAGCCCTGGAGACCGGAGCCGTTATTCCAGTTGTGGCTGAGGGACAGCGTCACCGTGGAAGCCGACACCCTGCCGCCGAGGTACGTGAAGACGTTCCCCGAGCGCGACCATCCTGCGGGAGTCGTCCCCCAGGTACCGCCCGAGCGGGGCAGATTGAAGGTCAGCGTGAACCCCGTGTCGAGGTAGGAGTCGACAGGCCCGCCGACAGCGACGCTGATCGAGTAGGCGATCGAGGTGCCGTTGTGGGACGCGGACCCACCCAGATTCACGCTCGGCGCATCCCCGGAGGCAGCGAGCGCCGGAGCCGCCGACGCGACAAGGATCGCGGGCGTCGCCCAAGCGGCTCCCTGAATCACGCGCCTACGTGAGACGCCAGTGCTCTGCTCGGTCATGTCGCTCCTCCGTCGGGTGTGCGGCTGCCCCTCAGCTGCCGGCCAGTTGGTCCAAGGGTAGAGACCAATTGACCATGTGACAAGCGTCACAAGTTGAACGGGCGTCCTATCCAGTTATCGACACGACGCCACGATTCTGAAGCGTTGTCAGAACCTCTCTGACCGCAGCGCTCGTATCGGCGCCCTCGGGCGCGCCGAACAACTCTTCTAGGTGTGCGGCGATCGCAGAGACGGTCGCATCCCCCTCGGCGCAGAACAGCACCGCGGCGGTCGCAAGCTCTGACAGCAGCGAGACATCGTTCCCCGAAAGCGCAAGCGCCTGGCCGTCCCGCTCGATCAGGTCGTCCCACGTCGCCGTGACAAGCGCATCATCGGGAATCATCGGCGGCTCCCGGCGAGGAGGACGGGCATGAGGGGAAGGACGGTCTTCACGTCGCGATAGGTGAGCAGGGAGAGCCCGCCGACCGCATCGACCAGATCCGAGAGCGCATGCAGCTGCCCCGGGATCTTGCTGAGGTAGGAGAGCTGCTCGGCGAGCATCGCGATCCCCTCAAGATGCCCGAGCCGGGTCAGCACCGGCGTCGACGGGCCGTTCTCGCGTCGGTCGAGGATCACCAGCCGCGTGAGGCGCAGGGGCGCATCGGGCAGTGGAGCGAGGTCAAGCGAGTCCGCTCCCCACTGCTCCTTCACATGCGTGAGCGCATCGATGACCGAGAGCGGCTTGGCGTACGGCAAGACCGTGAGGTCGGGCGCGACCGCAAGAGTCTCATCGGTCACGTAGCCGTAGTGGGCGCCTAACGTCCGGGACAGCGTGGTCTTGCCGGTCCCGGAGGGCGCCACGAATCCGACCACCGATCCGTCGGGACCGGCGAGGCCAGCGGCGTGCATCATGATCAACTGTCCGACCCGCGCCTCGATCGCCCGCACGGTCACCGCCGATGAGAGGTGGTGGAGCGCAGTGTCGACGTCTTGGTACGCGAGCGCTCCGGTGAGTCGTGCGTCGGCGAGCACGTCGGGATCGGGGTCGACCACGATCGTCAGGTCCGCCTCGGCCTCGCGGTCCTCGACCACGCATCGTCCCCACGCGCGCTTGCCCGCGATGGACAGGGCCTCGTGCGCGGAGCCTCCACAGGTGATCGCCACGGCGACGCCGAAGGCGTCGAGGGTGCACGTGGGCTCTGCCGCCTCCTCACCGTCGGCCTTCGGCTGCGGATGGTGCGGAACCATGGATGCCCAGATCTCGGCGATCCACCGGGTAGCCTCGTCGATCGCATCGCACACGGCGACGATCCGCTCCTCGAACTCCTCCCACGGCGGGAGGTCGAAGTCGTCCGGAACCTCGGAGCTACGGAGCCTCGAGTCGAGCAGGCGCGGGTGGTCGAAGATCGGCGCGGCCACGGCGAGCTCCTCGTAGAGGTGCGCGATCTCGGAGAGGGTGAACGCGCGTCCGCGCGCCCGGGGATAGCGGATGCAGAGCTCTTCACGCTCCCACCACGTCCCGCAGATGAGCATGGTCGCGGCCTCGACCATCGCGGCAGAGACGGATCGCGTGCGGAAGCCGTGGGCATTGCCGCCCAGACGCTCGACCTGCGCGGCCGCGCCCACGTCCATCCGCAGACCATCGTCGGCGTTGAGGCCGGCCGAGGTGACGCGGATGACATCCGCCGGGATGCCGTTGAGGGCGAGGTGCCGTCTCAGCAGCCGCTCCCCGACCGCGGAACGGCCCTGGTTGCCCGCATCGACGATCAAGACGCGGAAGGCCGTCCCCGACTCCCAGGGCATGTCAGCTCTTCGTGCGCTTCTTGGCGCCGGCGTCCTGCGGCGGGACGATGCTGTCCCACCCCTGCGTCGGCAGGCTCGTCCGCGGCTCCTGGGCCTGAGGGGTCGACGCGGTGCTGTCGCGGCGCGGTGCCTTCGGGTCGGAGTACTCGTAGTTGTACGCGTAGGCGTACTTGTCCTTGTGCGCACCCTTGCGTGGCACGGCGTCCAGGATCACGCCGAGCGCGCGCCCATTGACCTTGTCGAGCGCCTGCAGGGCCTTGTCCAAGACATCGATCGTCGTCCGGCCTGCACGCGCAACCACGACCGCGCCATCGGTGCGCGCGGTGAGGATCGCGGCGTCCGTCACCGGGATGAGGGGCGGAGTGTCGACCAGAACGATCGCATCCTCGGGGAAGCTGTACAAGAGGGTCCGCATGGCGCCGGAGCCGAGGAGCTCCGAAGGGTTCGGCGGGATCACGCCGGCAGCCATGACGTAGAGGTTGTCAGTGGGACCGTACGGCTGCAGGACGTCCTCGGCCTTGACTCTTCCCACGAGAACATCGGTCAGACCTGCACCGTCGGGAAGCCCGAGGTTCTTGGCAAGCATCGGTCGGCGGAGATCCGCGTCGATGAGCACGACGTTGGTGCCGGACTCGGCGATCGCCTCGGCGAGCTTGTAGCTCACTGTCGACTTGCCGTCGCCGGGGAGTGAGGAGGTCACGACGATCACCCGCGGGGGGTGGTCCACGTCGAGGAACATCAGGTTGGTGCGGAGGGCTCGGACGGCCTCCTTCATTGCGAAATCGGACGTGGCCCGGACTGGCCCGAGCCGCGCGACGTTGTCGTCGAACGGGAGCGTACCGACCACGGGAAGGTCGAACTCGCGCTCGATGTCCTCTGCCGAGCGAAGGCGGCGGTCGATCGTAGCCCTGATCAGGGCGTAGCCGATTCCCGCAGCCAGACCCACAAGCAGGCCTAGTGCGACGGACATGCGCGTGTTTGGGCTCGACGGCGCGCCTGGTAGGCCCGCGCTATCGAGGGTCCGCAGTTCGACCACCGTCGTGCCGCCCTCGCCACCGGTCTCGATGTTCGCGACTGCCTGGGTCATACCCGCGATCCATGCCTCGGTGAGTGCGCGAGCGTCCTCGGGCGAAGGGCCCGTTGCGCTGACCCGGAGAACGGCTGTGTCGAGCGGGTTCGAAACAGCAACGCGAGCCACAAGCGAGTCGGGTGACGCATCGATCCCGAGCTGCGCGGCAGCGTACTCGCCAACCTGCCGAGACTTGGCGATGTCGAGATAGGACTTGACTCGAGACTTCGCGTAGTTGTCTCCGACCAACGCATCACCCAATGACTCCGAAGAACCCGTGGTGATGATCGCCGAACCGGTCGATGTGTAGACCCGCGGTTGCATGAGCGTCCAACCGAATGCCAGCGCACCGCCGAGTACGGTGCACAGCAGAATCGCCATCCAATGCGCACGAACCACACGTATGTAGTCCTGTAGTTCCATGTCGCCCCTCGCGTTCTTACGTGCGCTTTGAACGGCAATTGTAGGGTGCCGCGGCGCCTGAATCGTCTTGGCGCGCGCTGGCCCAGCCCCAGACGGTAACCGATTCGGCGCCGACCGGACGGTCGCTTGCTACGCGTCGAAGAAGAGGTCTGGCGGGCGACCGAGGTCGGCAGGTCTAGCCCGTCTCGAATTCCTCCCTCAACGGGCCTGCATACGCGCCAAGACCATTGCGCGAATCGCCCTTGGCAGGTCCACCACTCCCCGCACCAAACGGACAAGGCGCAACCAGACCATCGGGCCATGGTTACCACTCGCTTCGGGATGGTCCAACCTGTAGTCATCCCGGCTCGGCCAAAGTGCGCGAGCGAGCAGGGCCGGGCGATCGCGCCAGCGCATCTTCCTGAGTGCCTGCAGGACTTGCGAGGTTCGCGAACCGCCCGACTCAACTCGCTCTCGCCAGTTGTCGAGCAGCGGGTCATGGCTGGGCAGAGTCCCCCAGGGCAATTCGATCCCAGACGCTTCGAAAAACGGTCGAGCTGTATCGACCGCGCCGGTGCGGCGCGCAAGTACGACGATCTCCTCGCGGTCGTGCGGCGATAGGCCTGGCACGACCGTACTGACCAGAAACTCGTACTCAGATACGATTCGAGGGCTCTCCGAAAGCGTGCGCAGGCTGTGGAGCGCCTGCACGAGGACTGACCCGAGAGCGTCAGTAATGTGAACGCTCGTGCCCGCGACTGGCATGGCCTCGCGGCGGTCCCAGAGAGCATTGAATGCCTCATCTTCGGGCGCCAACAGTCCGGGATAGCTGGGATGCACGTCCAGATCGCACGGCCACGAGTCATGAACGAAGTTCGTCGAGTGCGTTACGAGAACGCCCTCGAGCGACGACACCTTGCGCGGATACCACCCGGCCGCTTCCAGGGCCGAGCAAAGCACGGAATAGCCAAGGGGCTCGACAAGCACGTCCACGTCCCCTGACAATCTGGCTGGTCGGATTCCGTGAAAGTTCGCCGCCGCGCCCTTGATCACAAGGACGCGGATCCCTGCGCGGCGCGCGAGGTAGTCCGCGGCCGCCATGGTCAGTGCCTTGGCGGTTTCGAAATCCAATCCCGTGTCGGCAGCCACCTCGAGAATGTACCTCTCGCGGCGCCAGTGGGCGTGACATGACGCCGACACCGTGTCGGGGCCGCTGCTCTAGACCGGTCTACTTGGATTTGGCCTGTCTAGAACGCGTGGTGGTCGCGCGAGCCCGCCGTCCTGACTGGCACAACCCGGTCTCGGTTCCTTAGCGGCACTCGCTGGGGCAGTCCAGCGTCTGCAGTCGCCCTCAGCGCTGAGCCGGCACACCTGCGTGCGCGCCCAAGCGCATGTTCGAACCTCGAGCCCAACGCTTGGTCCCAGCGCCCGAGCCCGCAGCCGCACGCACCGTGCTATCCCGGTAGGGCTCTAGTATTGACGTCGTGCCAAAACTAACCGTCATGATGCCTGCGCTCAACGCCGCTCGCACCATCGAATCGGCAGTCAGATCGACTCTGCGCGCAATGCCCAACGATTCGGAGCTCTTGATCTGGGACGACGGTTCAGTGGACAGCACGGGCGACCGTGTCGAGGCAATTGCTGACAACAGGATTCGGCTGGTGCGTTCCGAGACCTCCGTCGGAGGTGGCGAGGCAAGGCGTCGAATGATTGCCGGCACCGACAGTGACCTGGTTGCGAGCATGGACGCCGACGACTTGTGCATGCCGTGGCGATTCCGTGCGCAGATTCCCGCTCTCCAGGGCGCGGATCTGGTTTTTGGTTCTGTAGTCCGATTCGGAGACTCCATTCGCCAACTCCGGCCCTCGGCGCCATTTGCGTACAACCCCTTCGATGCCTCAGCCGCGCTGCTCTTCCATTCGGCCTTTTCCCATCCGACGGCTTTAATGCGTCGAGCCGCGATTGTCGAAGCCGGAAACTACTCGGATTTGCGCGTTGCGCAAGACTACGAACTGTGGCTGCGACTTGCCGCCCAAGGCGCGAACATCCGCAAGGTCGCACGGCCCGTGGTCGCCTACCGCCAGTCGCAGAGCCAAGTCAGTCGCTCCGAGGGCTACACGGAGCGGGTTCGCAGCCAAGCCCAGCTCGGCATCAGTTACAGCGCTGCCGCAGAGCGGTTCTTTGGCGACACTCCGCGATGGCGCGAGTTTGCGAAGCCAACGACGGAGCGCGAACTCGACGCTGTTGGTCTCGCCAATGATCTCGCGTCCCTTATACCAAAGCTGTCGCTCCAGCTACGGCGCCACTACGGCAAACATCTGTCCCGCGGCCGAACAACTATGTTCGGAGCATCTCCGTGGCCCGTGTAGTCCATGCGGTCCGCCAGATAGGCGTCGATCAAGAGTTCCTCGGCGAAAAGCATCCAAGCGACTTCGTGAAGAGAGGTTGGCTCCGGGCGTATGCGACGAATTCCAGCCTGCGTGCCGCCTTCTGGATGCGACTGAGCGCCGAGACCGGCTTGGTTGGACACGTAGCGCGATCGCACCTGCTGCGGGTGTTCGGCTGCGATGTCAGTGAAGGCGCTGTTATTGAGGGCGCACTGGAACTGCCGCACCCAACCGGTATCGTGATCGGGCGCGGCGTTGTGTTGCGTCACGGCGTGCGCATCTACCAAGGAGTTACTGTCGGTCGTGGGCGAGGCGGCTACCCAACTATTGAGACAGGGGCAACGCTCCTCCCGAACTGCGTTGTTGCCGGAGACGTAGTTGTCGGCTCCAACGCGACGGTGGGCGCACTAGCGTTGTGCAAGAACGATGTGCCGCCGGCGACAGTATTTGCCCCGAACACATAGGCAACCAAACTGTGCAGCAAGTCTGGGCCTTCCTTGAACGCGTCACCCCACGGGGCATCTCCGCGTTGCTGGTGCTGGTCGTGGCTGCCTACACGACTCCACAGAACGTTGGCATCTACAACGCAGTCCTGTTGGCGTACACGGCTTTTCAGGCAGTTACCGAGGCTCCCCTGCGCCAGGTGCTTCCAACTTGGATAACGCGGAAATCACCTGCGCTCGGCCAATACCGATCGGCCGTACCGCCGATCGGTGCCGCGCTCCTCTCAATCGTCGTAGTCTGCCTCTTCCTGGCGACTGAAGAACAGTCGGGGGCCACAGCGCTGCAACTGCTACCGCTCGCACTTGCACCGACAGCGCTCGCCGCGGCCGCTCGACCGGTCGGTGAACTGCAAGTCGGCGGGCAGTGGCGGCTCTTGGCGCTGGGACAGTTTGTTGCCGCAGTTGCTGCGGCGATGATCTCAATACCCCTGTTGATCGTGATGCAGAATCTCGTCCCGCTTGCTTTGCATATCGTGGCCGCGGAGTCGATCTTTGCGCTATGGACGTGGAGAGCCGCGTCGAGAGCGCGCGTTAGCTTGCCACCCGGCGCCGGCGAGGGGTCCTCTGATCATCCCAGCGGATGGCACGAGTATCGGCATATGGCGAATTACTCTGCCCTCGCGTGGGCGCAGGGTCAAGCTGACCGCGTGGTGCTTGGAGCCGCTGCCGGCGTAGCGCGATTGGGGGAATATTCTTTATCGAACGCGTTGTCTCGGGCGCTAGTCGATCCGCTCGCTGCGGCGACGGCCAACGTCCTGCGTGCGCGACTCGCCGTGACCGAGGCGACGAACCCGGAGAGCCAGCAACGCGTGACCAGACGGACCCTTGGACTCGCTCTTGTTCTGGCATCTGCAACCGTCATAGTGGCGGCTGCGGCGAGTAGGATCGCGGCGCCAATCCTCGACGAGTCATGGTCAACTGCGCTCGCTGCCGTACCCGTGTTTGCTCTCGCCGGGTTTCCAGCCGTACTGAACTGGTCCACTCCGGTTCTGTTGCTTTCGAACGGACGCGAGCGGCTTTCGATCCTCGCGCCTATTGCGGGCCTCACTCTTGCGCCCATGGTCGGCGTCGCTGCCATACACAGTCTTGAAACGGGCGCCTGGCTTGCTGTCGCTCGTGAGTTCATCGTCCTCAGCGTGGGCTACGCGTCGCTTGGACGATACGCCCCGTGGCGGATGCTCTCGATGAGCGCTGCTATGACTATGGCGACCGCGGTTGTGATTCTTGTGTTCGGGTGACTTCCGATCGCGACGCACTCGTGGAAGTACCAGGCCAAGGATCCAGGCGCCTACGAGCAGAACTGGAATCAGGTACGCGAAACGCGAGACGGAGCGAGTGTTGTATTGGAGAGAGAGCACAAAGGAGAACAGGTAGAGAATCGCGACCGCCTGCAATAACAGCGGCCGACCGTTTGCCGAAAGCCGCCTGAGCACGACATAGACAGCAAGAGTTGCTCCACACACCAGCGACGCCAGTAGCAGCCATCCAATTGTCGCGATTTCACCAGTGGCGTTGAAAGGTATGAAGTCGTGAACCCTAAGGTCGCGCGAGCGAATCGCCCACTCGGCGTCAGAGCTCGGCGAAATTGACAAGCTCAATGCCAAGTCATTCGTATTGAAGACACCTGTCGAGGCCACGTAAGACGTCAACGGGACCGCGAAAGCGACGTTGCCAGCCAAGGTCCAGAGAGATGAGGAAAGATCGACGCCGCCGCCACCGAGGAGATAGGCAGAGTAGGGAACGAAACCATGACCCCCGCTCAGGTTGCGAAGCGCCACGGCAACTGCAAGAAACACCACCGACGCGCCGCCCAGAATCACTATGACTCTTGGGGTCAGGCGCCTGCCAAGCAAGAGCACGAGCGCAAGCGCAATCAGCGGCAAGAGTGCGAGCTGCCTTGACGACATGGCGTAGAGGCTGGCCAACTGGAGCAGAATCACACAGGCGGCCATCAACCTGATGAATCGTCCAGACGACGCCACCAGGACGAGGACCGCTAGCGCGAACCCGATCGGGATAAGCACACCCGCGAGCGCCGATAGTGCGGGGATCGCGCGAGGTGGGTCATAGTTGCTGCGCGACACGAGGTTTCCCACGCCGTAGACAACATCCGCGGCTACAGACATCGCGAAAGCTGCGAACACAGAAACTGCCGCGATGCGTGGCGAGATTTGCACCGATGTGGCATTGGCAGTCCGCAAGGTCGAACGGCCGAGCACGAGGGAAGCAGCGAGTACAGTCGCGACCGCGGCGAGCGCCGTCGTCGAAAATGACAACGCCGCGCTATCCAGGTTGACGCCGAACCACACTTGCGCAGCCGGACCGCCGATACTTGCCGCGGCCAAACTATCGCCAACAGCGACGACCACAACGCTCAGAGACATACTCGCCAGAGCAGGCAACGCCGCAATTCCCGCGATGCGGTCGCGCCGGAACGCCAGTACGTAGAGGACAACTGTGAAGGACCAAGTCAGCAGCAACAGGACCTCGGTCATAGACACCGCCCAAGCCGTCGGTGACCCCGGCTAAGCATTTGTGACCTGATCTAGCTCACGAACCAGACGCGCTGGGGTTCCAGCTACCAGAGTATTGGGTTGGACATCACGGGTCACGGTGCTGCCAGCGGCGACGACGGCACCGTCTCCGATGCGAACTCCCGGGAGGACCGTAACCCCGGCTCCGAGCCAGGCTCCGTCCCCGATACGTATCGGGGAGTGCGTGCTCGCGCCGGCGCGGCGCGACGGGCCAGCTATGACGTGGGAGTCCGTAACAAGCCGGACGAATGGACCGAGCGACACGTCATCGCCGATGGTGACACCCGGTCGGATGTACGCATCACGATTCACGAAGACTCGGTTGCCGATAGTTACCGCGCCTGAGAACTCCCCGTTCCTGAGGATGGTGACTCGGTCGCCCACCACGAGCCTGCCATCGATGATGCGGACCGAAGAGCCCCTGCGGAAGGATCGCCCTTTGGACACACGACGAACCGATAGTGCCCCACGGACTGCGTTGGCAACTTGCCTGCTAAGGGTCATTTCTCGCGCCCCAACGTCATGGCGTGTTCGTACAAGCGAGTAAGTGAGGTCGCGAGGGCCTCCATCGACCAATTGTTGAGATAGACGGCCCTCGAGCGTTGCCCCAAGATCTCCACGTACTCACGGCTCTGCAGCATGTCCGCCATGCCTGCACGCGTAGCCTCGACCTCCGGTGCTACCACAACGCCGGCGCTAGCACGGTCGATATCCGCCGCTAATCCACAGTCCGTGGTCAAGACGCTCGGCACGCCGAGTCCCGCAGCCTCAATGACGATCATCGGCGCGACCTCGCCTCTGGATGGCAGAACGAGCGCGGTTACGCGCGACAGCAGTGAGGCAACCCTGTCCCGCTCGAGCGGGCCCAGAAGGTCGAAAGAATCCGCACGCCCCGACGCAGCGATGGAGCGCATGACTACTTCGCGCATGCCCTGGTCCGGACCTGCGATGACAAACTTCGTGTCAGGGTAATCTTCGAGCAGTTTGATTGCGGCGGCGACGAACACGTCAGGCTGCTTGCGCTCTTCAAGTCGCCCCACAAACGCGAAGACGGGCTCGCCCGGTATTACACGTGGATGAGCGACGCTAAGGTCTTTTGCAGCGTTCGAGATTCGCGAGATGCGATCCGCGGATACCCCGAACGCAAGCAGGTCCCGCTCCTCACGGTCTGTCAGCGCGAGCCAAAGGTCTACCGCGTCCAGCATCGTGCGCCTGAACATCCAGTCGAAGACGCGCACCGCGAATCCACCACCAGGCGTGAGCATCCCGTGGGGCTGAGCAACAATAGTCACCCCCCTTCGGCGCAGGATTCTCACGCTAGACGTCGTCAAATAGTCGCGACATAGGTGTACGTGAGCAACGTCCGCTTCCGCTGCCGCCTCACGTAGCCGTCGCCTCAAGTTCGCGGTGACTAGACCCCGGAGCCCGGCGCCCGGAAACGGCCTCCGTGCCCTCAGCATGACCTGCCCGCTGGGGCGTCGCGACTCGTCTGTGACACCACCTAACCATGTCCCGACCACGGTGCTTCCTAGTCCGACAAGGCCCAGCGCTGCCTGCTGCGCGAGCGCGACGGACCACACTCCGCCTGAGACGGGCCCGGGACCAGCTAGCCCACCTATGATCAGCACAGACGTGATCTTCTTGTCGGACAACTTTCGAGCCCCCTATCCTGAACCCCGCCGATAGCGAAAAGAAGCAATCGCATGTGCGAACATCAGTATCGCGGCAAGGATTGCCAAGTGTCACAACCGTACGAGTGTGCCTTCCGCGATTCCCTTGGCCGCCCACTGGTAGTGCCTAGACAGCCCCTCTCGAATGTCCACGGTGGGCGCCCACCCTGTGGCCTCCGCTATCGCCGCCGTTGAACCACCTGTCCTGAAGACGTCGCCATCCACGCGGGGTAGATAATCAACATGCAGTTCAGATCCGTGGATCTCCCGGATGTGCCCGAGAACTCCGTTGACCGAGATGCTAGAGCCGCCCGCCACATTGAAAACTGCGCCGGGCGCAACACGCGTTGACTCCGCGACCGCAAGATTGGCACTCACCACATCCTCCACGTAGGTGAAATCGCGGATTTGATTCCCGTCGCCAAAAATCTTGATCGGCGATTCTTCCACAGCGGCCGTCACGAACCTCGTGAATGCCATATCGGGCCTTTGTCTGGGACCGTAGACCGTGAAGTATCGCAGCGATACCGTTGGTACGTCGAAGTTTCTTGCGTAAAGCACGCAGAGGTGCTCCGCCGCCAATTTCGTTACCCCGTACGGGCTGTGCGGTCTTGGCAGATCTGACTCGCGCGTCGGAAAGCGTTCGGCGTCGCCGTAGACCGAGCTTGAGGATGCATAGACGAAACGACGGAGTTTCTTCGCGGAGCGCGCCGCCTCCAGTAGCTTCTGAGTGGCGTTCACGTTGGCTTCTGTGTATGTCGAGAAGTTGTCGCCCCAAGACTTGCGGACCCCGGGTTGGCCGGCCTGGTGGAAGACGACGTCGACGTCCGCGAGCAGCGGCTCGAGTGGAACAGTGTTTAGGTCAAGCTCAAGCAACCGGACTCCAGCTGCGCGCAAGACTGCGGCGTTGTCTTCTTTTCGAGCGCGCGAGTAGTAGTCGGTGAAGGAATCGACGCCATCTACGGACCATCCGTCGGACGCGAGACGCACCGCTAGGTGACTCCCAACAAAACCCGCAGCACCAGTTACAAGCGCTCTCACAACTCTCCAATCCTCACGTTCCCGCCCGCCGCGTTTCTTCCCGACTCGCAGCGAGACTGTTGGTGCGCCTCAAGAGATCCTCGTGAGTACGCACGAAGTTACGCCTATCGCTCATGGTGCGTTTCAATTGCCGCAGGCTGCGCGGCGCGCCGCAGTTCGCGCTCCTTTAGGCCGATCTGCCAGTAGTACGCAGCCAGAGCAAACGCGTAGTCGAAGCCCGCGCGACCGTCGAGGAATCCAAGACGAAGCGCGTACGAGTACACAAAGAAGACCACCGGTTTGAATGGCACCCGCTCGAACACTCGTCCCTGGGAAGATCTTGGAATCTCGTTCTCGCGACCAGAGCGACGGAAGCGGAGCCCTGCCTCCCAGTCTGAATACCGGTTGTGGCGGTCAAACCAAGTCCGGACGGGGTCCGGGTCATCGTGTCGCAAGAGGCCCGCCAACTGCACGACAGGACCCGTACACGAGGGCTGGTAGTGCCCTTCCAGTTCCCCCATCCCCGGGATGTCGATGTCATCCACGGGGTCGAATCGGGCACGCCTGCGGTGCAGTAACACGGTCTTGTACACGCGGTGACCGTGTTTCAGCGCGCGGCCCGAAAAATGGTACTCGAGTCTTAGTTGCGCTGCTGCCGCCGACGGGTCAGATAGCACGAACTCCCGGATGGAATCCTTCAAGCGCTGAGTCGGCGCCTCATCGGCATCAACAAAGAGGATCCACTCATACCGAGTGGCGACGTTCTCGAGCTGCCATTGCTTCTTCTTGGGGTACCGGCCGTTCCACGCAAACGAAACGATTCGAGCGCCGAGGCCGCGAGCAATCTCGACAGTCCGGTCCTCACTGTTCGAGTCGACGACTACGACTTCACCAAAATCGCTCAGCGCTCCTACACAGGCCGCAATCGCGGCCTCCTCGTTCTTGGTCTGGACCAGTACCGTCACGGGGATCTTCGGCTCGTTCAACACGGACCTCCCGCAGGGAAGCGCTTGCCAGCTTCGACTGCCGGGCTACCAGCAACCATGAAGCCGGGCGGGACGCTGGCGGAAACTACCGAGCACGGAGCCACGAGCGCGCCACGCCCGACCGTGACGCCACCCGTGACAACTACTCGCGCGGTCAGCCAAGCCCCGTCTTCAATCTTGACGGGACGCGTGATCAGCGCCATGTCGCGACGATGGGCGTGGCTTCCAGTCGTGATGAACGTCTCCTGAGAGATCACCACGTCGTGCCCGATGGCTACCCGGTCCTGATTGTGGATCCAGACGCCCTCGCCGATCCAGCAGTCGTCGCCGATCTCGAGCTTCCAGGGGAACCGCACACGTGTGCGTGGTCGGAAGATCACGCCGGACCCGATCTGCGCCCCGAACGCCCGGAGGACGGCAACTCGCAGCCGCGAACTGATCTGGAGGGCGTTCGTGACGAACAACCACTCGCACAGGCCCCACAGATAAACGACGGCCGCGTGACGTCCCCAGGTCGCACGCTCGCCCGGTGCGTCCTTGAGCGGGATCACCGGAATGTCCGCATCGCTCTCGGGTGTGCGCTCAGCCACAGAAGCCCCCTCAGGAATCTTTACATCGGTAGAGTAGCCGAGTGAAATCCGGGCTCGATGTGACACTTCTCGCACTGAACTACTCCCCCGAGCCCACCGGCAACGCACCGTACACGACAGCGTTGGCGCGTCGGCTCGTGGACGATGCGAACGTCACCGCAGTCACGGGATTCCCCCATTACCCGCAGTGGTCCAGGTACGAGGAGTACCCGGGGCTGTGGAAGCGCGCGAACGACCACGGTGTCGACCTGCGCCGCGTCGCGCACTGGATCCCGAACCCGCCTCGCGGACTCAAGCGGCTCCTGTCGGAGCTCCACTTCGGGTTCCATCAGATGAACGTCCCGTGGGGCAGGACCGACGCCGCCGTGCTGGTGTCGCCGGCGCTGTTCGCCTCCGCGCTGTGCGCCGTTCGGCTGAGGTTCCCGCGCCGCATCCCGCATGCGGTCTGGGTGCAGGACCTCTACACCCACGGGATGATGGAGACGGGCGAGGGGTCGCGTGCGGCCGTGCGCATCGCCAAGACCGTCGAGCGGTGGCTCCTCAAGGATGCGGACGCCGTGGTCGCAATCCACCCCGCGATGCGTGAACGCATGATCCGCGATCTCGGTGCCGATCCTGAGCGGACCTACGTCATCCGCAATTGGGGCCATGTCGCCCCGTCGGTCTCGCATAAGAACGATGCGCGAGCACGCCTGGGATGGGAGGCCGACGCCCGCATCGTCCTCCACTCAGGGAACATGGGCCGCAAGCAGGGACTGAGCACCGTTGTCGAGGCCGCGCGAATCGCCGATCAGCGTGGCGATGACGTCACCTTCGTCCTGCTGGGTGATGGCGCCGAGCGGGCCGAGCTCGAGGCGCTCGCCGATGGTGTCCCGACCCTGCGGTTCATCGACCCTCTGCCCGACGAGTTGTTCTCAGACGCGCTGGCGGCGGCCGACATCCTGCTGGTCAACGAGCTTCCGGGCGTGAAGGAGATGGCCGCTCCATCGAAGCTCACGTCCTACTTCGCTGCCGACCGGCCCGTGCTCGCGGCCGTCGACCCCGAGGGGATCGTCGCCGGAATCCTCGCCGAGGCCGGCGGTGGGCGCGTGACGGGATCCGGAGATCCGCACGCGCTGCTCGATGGCGCTCTCGACTACCTTGTCCATCCCGATGAGATGGCGGCCGCCGCCGCCGCCGGCTCCGCGTACTGGCGGTCGCACCTGTCCGAGGACGCGGCGATCACTGCCTGGCGTGAGGTTCTCGCCACCGTCACTGAGCGGAAACACCAGCCGACTACCCTCTGATCCTGAGGGCACTCAACGACCACCTGCGAATTGGGGGAACAGCCGTGGCCAAGAAGGCATTCATCACCGGCATCACCGGACAGGACGGCAGCTACCTCGCCGAGTTGCTGCTCGGCAAGGGCTACGAGGTGCACGGGCTCATCCGCCGCGCCTCGACGTTCAACACGTCACGAATCGACCACCTCTACGTCGACCCGCACAACCCGGACGCCAACCTCTTCCTGCACTATGGCGACCTCTCCGACGGAGCACGACTGACTACCTTGCTTGCCGAGATCAAGCCCGACGAGGTCTACAACCTGGCCGCCCAGTCGCACGTGCGCGTGAGCTTCGACGAGCCCGAGCACACCGGCGACACCACGGGCGTGGGTTCGATGCGCATGCTTGAGGCCGTCCGCCTGGCGGGCATCGACACGAGGTTCTACCAGGCGAGCTCGTCGGAGATGTTCGGAGCGACGCCACCGCCGCAGGACGAGGAGACCCCGTTCTACCCCCGCAGCCCGTACGGCGCCGCGAAGGTCTACTCCTACTGGGTGACCAAGAACTACCGCGAGGCCTACGGGATGTTCGCCGTCAACGGCATCCTCTTCAACCACGAGTCACCCCGCCGTGGCGAGACCTTCGTGACACGCAAGATCACGCGCGCCGCCGCCCGCATCAAGGCGGGTCTCCAGTCGGAGCTGTGGCTGGGCAACCTCGACTCGATCCGCGACTGGGGCTACGCCGCCGAGTACGTCGAGGGCATGTGGCGCATGCTGCAGGCCGACGAGCCCGACGACTTCGTGCTCGCTACCGGCGTCGGCATCACCGTCCGCGACTTCCTCGAGGAGACCTTCAGCCACCTGGGCCTCGACTGGGAGGAGCACGTCCGGTTCGACCCACGGTACCTCCGCCCCACCGAGGTCGACGCGCTGATCGGCGACGCGTCCAAGGCCAAGGAGAAGCTCGGCTGGGAGGCCACCGTCGACGGCCGTGCGCTCGCGCGGCTCATGGTGGACGCCGACGTCGAGGCGATCACCCACGAGGGCACCCCGTGGATCGACGCGGTATCGCTGGCGTCCTGGAACCGCTGATGACCGCCGTCGACGGGGTGGACTTCTCTCCCGGCCCGCTCGACCGGGACGCGACCTTCTACGTCGCGGGTCACCGGGGGCTGGTCGGCAGCGCGATTGTGCGCCGATTGGAGGGCGCTGGCTTCACCAACATCGTGGGGCGTAGCTCGGCGGAACTCGACCTCAAGGACCGTGACGCGACGTTCGCCTTCATGCGGGAGGTGCAGCCGCGCTACGTGGTGCTCGCCGCCGCCAAGGTGGGCGGCATCATGGCGAACAGCACCTACCCCGTCGACTTCCTCTCCGACAACATGCGCATCCAGACCAACGTGCTGGATGCCGCGCTCGAGACGGATGTCGACCGACTCCTGTTCCTCGGGTCGAGCTGCATCTACCCCAAGTTCGCACCCCAGCCGATCCCCGAAGACTCGCTGCTGACGGGCCACCTCGAGCCCACGAACGACGCCTACGCGATCGCCAAGATCGCGGGCATCCTGCACGTGCAGGCCGCGCGGCGTCAGTACGGCAGGCCGTGGATCTCGGCGATGCCGACCAACCTCTATGGGCCGAACGACAACTTCTCGCCGAAGGGCTCGCACGTGCTGCCGGCGCTGATCCGCCGCTACGACGAGGCCGCCCAGTCCGGAGCGGGCTCGGTCACCAACTGGGGCACGGGCTCACCCCGCCGAGAGTTCCTCCACAGCGACGACATGGCCGACGCCTGCCTCCACCTCATGGAGAACTACGACGGGCCGTCGCAGGTCAACGTGGGCACCGGTACCGATGTGACCATCAAGGAGATCGCGGAGACCATCGCCGGCGTCGTGGGCTACGAGGGCGAGACCGAGTGGGACACCTCCAAGCCGGACGGGACGCCGCAGAAGCTGCTGGATGTGTCGATGCTCGCCAACCTGGGCTGGACTTCGCAGATCTCCCTTGAGGAGGGTCTGCGGCGCACCGTGGCCTGGTACCACGAGAACGCCGCGCGCCTTCGGGGGTAACTCACAGCGCATACCCACCGCGCAATGCGAAAGCCCCCCGCCGGACGGCGGGGGGCTTTCGCGTGGGTGAAGTCTTACGCGTCCTGCATCTGACGGCGACGCGCCGCGACGAAGACGGTGGCGGCACCGGCGACGAGCAGGGCACCCGCGCCGATCGCGAGGCCGGTGTTCTCGAAGCCGGTCGAGGCGAGACCGTCCGTGTCGGTGGTGCCCGTCGAGGTCGAGACGACGTCGACGGTAGCGGTGCCGACGGTCGAGCCCTCGGAGACCGCGGTCACGCCGAGCACGCCGAGCTCCGAAGGCGCGGTCAGCGAGAAGGTGGCGCTGTCGGTGGTGAACGACGTCGGAGCGATCGTCAGCACGTTCCCGTTCGGGAGGGTCACACGGAGCTCGAGGGTCCCACCGTTCGGACCGGTCACGGTGCACTCGAAGCTCCGGCCGGTCTCCACCTGGGTCACCGAGCAGGTGATGGAGTACTCGGACGCCGGGTAGGTCACCGGAGCCGCCTGAGCCGCAGCAGGGGCGAGCACGATCGCGCCCGCCAGAGCAAGTGCGGCGATGGTCTTACGAATCATTTCAATGCCTCCCAGCGCGCGGCAGCCCCTCAAAGCCACCATTGATTTCCACGTGAATGCTAACAGCCCTCAGCGACTCTATCGGTCGCCGCCTCGTAAACATTAGGTTTCGGACCAGGGGTATCGACGTACACCGGGGGCAGGAGGCCCGCCTGCGAGGCGGCGATCTCGAAGGTGTAGGTCACGCTTTGTCCGGGTTCGAGCACCACCCTGACGGTTCCGACGGTGCGCCCCTCCTGCTGCTCCGGGTTGAGGCCCGCTTGCGCGCCGTCCTCGGTGACCTTGGTCACACCCGTCCCGCCACGCGGGTAGACGAGGAGGTTGGCATGGAATTCGCCCGCCGGGACGTAGACGTCACCACCCGAGATGTACTCCGGCAGATCCGCGACGTCGCCGTCGTAGGTATGGGTCAGCGCCACCGCGATGGTCTGGCCCGCGAGCGATCCATCGGTGCACAGGTGGTTCGTCACGGTGGTCGTGGTGTCGACGTAGTAGCCGATCTTCGAGCCCGAACCGTCGTTCAGGAAGACGCCGAGCGCATCGTCCCTCTCGAGGAAGGCGCCAGCCGCGGGCGTCGTGGCGAGCAGCTCCTGCTCGCCGCCGTCCGCTGACCAGATCATGAACCTGCCCGCCTCGATGGCGCGCTCAACCCCGCCGAGAACGTTGGTCTCGCCCGAGACGATGCGGCCGAACAGCTCGGCGGACGCGCGGGCGAAGAACGCGTCCTGCTCGGCCGGGTCCTCGAACGCGAAGTACGCCTGGTTGAGCATGACGTCCGCGAGGTTGTCGCTGGTGATGGTGAAGCCCGCCAGCTCGGTGGGCGACGCACCCTCGAGCATCCATCCCAGCGCCACGGGGTCGACGCTGAGCACGCCGTCGACGACCTCGTCGAACTCTGCTGCCCAGAAGCGGGTCATCAGCTCGGCCGACCGGGGGTACTCGGGGGTGAAGTTCACGTCGTGGGGGTAGATCTCCATGCGCTCGGAGAAGATGCGCAGCTCGTCGTCCGTCAATCCTCCGACACCGTCGGGCACGACCATCGAGCTCGCGGAGGCGTAGCGACCCTGGGTCATGCGGCCGTCCTCGACCGTGACCTCGATCACCGCACCCGGGATGCCGCCGGTGGTGCGCGGCTCGGCGTTGTTCTGGACCATCACCAGGTAGGTGCGGGGCTCGTCACCACCGAGCATGGTCGGCAGGAGCTCCGCCGCGACGTGGCCGCCCTGGACGATCCCGCCGACGGTCTCGAGCTGCTCCCGGAGCTCCACGAACGGGCCGGCGACGGCGTCGATGGTGCCCGCGATGTCGACGTCCGCGAGCGTCGTCTGCTGCGCATCGAGCGCCTTGGCGGCCTGCGCCAGCGTCTCGCGGTAGGGCTCGAGCGTGTCGGGATCGATGCGGCCATCCTCGAAGGCGGGCGCCTCGAGCGCGTCGAGGCTGCCGAGGCCGGCGAGGGGCGCGAGGGCCTCGCGGGCCACTGCGTCGACCGCCTCCCCAGCGGCCATGAGCGGCACCGCCTGATCCTTCACCCAGGGGAGATGCGCGGCGATCCACCAGTGCGGGCCGCTCGTGGCTCCCGCGAAGGTCTGCGCCGCGGTCTCAAGCTCGACCACCTCGGCGCTCAGCGCCGTCGCGTCGCGGTCCAGCAGAGCGGTCTTGGCCGCCGCAGCGTGCTGCGTGAGCGCATCCTTCGATCCGAGCAGCCGAATGCCATCGACCACGAACGCGGCCGCGATCAGCACCAGCCCGATCCCGAGGACCAGCACCACCCAGAAGGTGAGAGTGCGGCGGGTACCGCGACGCGCATCGTCCACTCGCGCGTGCCGGGGTCTCGCCATGGTCGCTCAGCGTAGCCGGGAGATCTCAGTACGCCCCGCGGCCCGCGAGGACCGCGCCGACGGTGCGCAGGATGATGATGAGGTCGCCCGCGAGCGACCAGTTCTCCGTGTAGTAGAGGTCAAGCCGGACGGACTCGTCCCAGCTGAGGTCGCTGCGTCCGCTCACCTGCCACAGGCCGGTGATGCCGGGCTTGACGAGCTGGCGGCGCGCGGTGCGCTCGTCCCACTGCTCGACCTCCCGGCGCAGAGGGGGGCGGGGCCCCACCAGCGACATGTCGCCCTTGAGGACGTTGAGGAGCTGGGGGATCTCGTCGATGCTGAACCTTCTGAGAACCCGGCCCACCGAGGTGACACGGGGGTCGTCCTTCATCTTGAACAAGACCTCGTTGCCCTCGGCGCGATCCTGCTCACGCAGGGCGATCAGCCGCTCCTCGGCGTCGACGTACATGGAGCGGAACTTCAGCATCGCGAACGGCTCGAGGTTGCGGCCGATGCGCTCCTGGCGGAAGAACACGGGGCCCGGGCTGGTGAGCTTGATCAGCGCGGCGACGATCAGCATGGGGATGGCGCCGAGCAGGAGGAGCGCGCCGGCGGTGACCTTGTCGGCGATCTCCTTCGCGTAGTACTGCCCGCCCTCGAACTTCGGGATATCGACGTGGAGCAGAGGCAGCCCCTCGACGGGCGACATCGACACGCGCGGGCCGGCCACGTCGACCATCGCGGGGGCGACGATCAGCCCGATGCCTGTCCCCTCGAGCGCCCAGCCGAGCTCGCGGGACTCCTTGAGGCTCATCGCATCGGTGCCCGACAGGAGAACGAACTCGGCCCGGCGGTCGATGGCGACCTGCGCCGCATCGTCCAGGCTGCCGAGCAAGGGGACATCCGCCAGATCCTCATCGCGGAACTCATGCCCGGCCGGGAGGCACGCGCCGATCACGTTGTACCCGGCACGGCGGGAGCGGCGGATGCGGCGGATCATCTGGCCGCTGGTGATGGTCGGCCCCACCACGATCACCTGGGCGAGAAGCTCGCCGTTGTCGCGCTGCGCGTGGATAAACTGCCGCCACGCGGCACGGTAGACGAGCAGCGCGAGGGTGCCGAGCGGGATGGCGAACAGCAGGTAGCCGCGGCTCACGTCCCACTGGGTGAGGAAGCCGATCACGGCGACGATGGCGAAGACGCGCCAGCCGGCGAGCACCACGCGCTGGAACTCCTGGGGGCCATGACCGAGGATCATCGGGTCGCGTGAGCGGGTCCAGCCCAGGTTGAGCACCCACAGCACGGCGATGGCGAGTGTGACCTGCCAGTAATGCCGGCCGCCTCCCGCACCCGCGAGCGGTGCGAACGGGTCCCAGCCGAAGCGCGCGGCGTGCGCAAGGATCATCGTCAGCGTCACCACGGCGACGTCGGAGACGAACAGCCGACTCTCGTACTTGCGGGCCCAGCCGCGCGAGCCATACATCCGCTGCGCGGACGCCCTCACGCCCGCGCTGCCCCCCTTGACAGTCATACGGGCCAGGGTAGCCGCGGCTGCGGACATCACTTGTACAGGCGTGAAACTTCTCACTCTGCGCGTGGAAGGATAGGCGGCGGTGCGAGGCTGGTTTCTCTCGCGTACGGCGACGACCTGTTCAGGGGGATGACTTGGAGCTGCACGACTACCTCAGGGTGCTGAGGAAGAACTGGCTGCTCATCGTCCTGCTGACGGCGCTGGGCGCGGGCGCGGGTTTCGCGTACTCGCTCCTCGCGACTCCGGTCTACACCGCGACGGCGAAGGTGTTCGTCTCGACCTCCGGCGCGTCGACCGTGTCGGACCTGGCGACCGGGTCGAACTTCACGCAGCAGCGCGTCAAGACGTATGCCGACCTGCTGACCACCTCCGCGGTGCTGCAGCCGACCATCGACTCACTCGGCATCGAGACGTCCGTCGCGTCGCTGCGCGGGCGCCTCTCGGCCTCGACTCCGCTCAACACGTCGGTGATCAACATCTCCGTGTCCGACTCTGACCCCGTATTCGCGGCGTCTCTCGCCACCGAGGCGTCGAACCAGCTGATCGATGTGGTCGAGGACATCGAGACCACCGACTCGGGTGAGGGGTCGCCGGTCTCGCTCACCCTGGTCCAGGCGGCCGAGGTGCCCGACGTGCCGGTGTCACCCAACAAGACGCTCAACGTGGCGCTGGGCCTGCTGCTCGGGCTCGCGGTCGGCGTGGGCATCGCGCTGCTGCGCGCGACGCTGGACACGCGCATCCGGAACGAGCGCGACCTCGAGCGCGTGGTCGATGCCCCGGTGCTGGGCGGCATCGTCTTCGACCCCAAGGCGAAGTCGCGTCCCCTCATCGTCCACGAGGACGCGAAGTCGCCGCGCGCGGAGTCCTTCCGCACGCTCCGGACGAACCTGCAGTTCCTGGATGCGGAGCGTTCCTCGAGGTCGTTCGTCATCACCTCGTCGATCCCCTCCGAGGGGAAGTCGACCACCGCCGCGAACCTCGCCATCACGCTCGCCGAGGCGGGGGCACGGGTCCTGCTGGTCGGGGCCGACCTGCGCCGGCCCAAGATGGGGTCCTACATGGGCATCGAGGCCGGCACGGGCCTGACGGACGTGCTGATCGGGCGCCTGTCGCTCGACGATGCGATCCAGCGCTGGGGACGCACGGACCTCTACCTGCTCCCCGCCGGTTCGATCCCGCCGAATCCGTCGGAGCTGCTGGGCTCTTCGCTGATGGCGTCGCTCATCACGGACCTGGACGAGCGCTTCGACGTGGTGCTCTACGACGCTCCTCCCCTGCTTCCGGTCACCGATGCCGCCGTGCTCGCGCGCCTGGTCGGCGGCACCGTGCTGATCGTCGCCGCGGGCAAGACCCACGCGCCTCAGCTGGACTCGGCCGTGGCCGCGCTGGAGACCGTCGGGGCGCCGGTGTCGGGACTCGTCTTGACGATGCTGCCCTCGCGCGGGCCCGACGCGTACGGCTACGGTCGCTACGGCTACGTCTATGGCGACGAGGAGCCGGCGAAGGCCGGGAAGAAGTAACTCTCCACCGTTCTCCACCGGCGCATCGTCCGGTTTGTCGGCTTTGTCTGACCCCTCTGGTCTGATGGTTCCATGGAGTTCTCGGACACGGCCTTGTACGCGGCGCTCGCCGCGCTGCATCGCTACGCGGACACCAACCTGCTCGAGCTCGACGAGCCCACCGTGGTCGAGATCCAGGACGCCGCCGCCCTGGTCATGCGCCTCGCCGAGGTCCCCTTCGCCACCACCTCGGCGGTGATCGAGATGAAGCATGCGGCCGCCGCGCGCCGTCGCGGACACCAGAACGCCACGTCCCAGAACGCCAACGCCGCCGGCACGTCGCACGGGCGGGCGCGCGATCTCGCGGAGGCGGGCGGGCTCTTCGGCGGAGAGGACGATGAGGAGGGCCAGTCCGGCGGGACGCCGGACGATGCGGACGGCGGGAACGGCGGGAACGGCGAGAATGGCGGGGGCGACGGCGGCGAGGAGCAGCAGCGGCGCGAGCTCCCGAAGCCCCCCAAGTACCCGCTCGCCGCGGCCTCCTTCGCGGCCGGTCGGATCGGCACCGACAAGGCCGCGCTGCTCGCCCGCACGCTCGACAAGCTCGGCGATCGCGCGTCCGAGTTCGAGGAGGACCTGGTCGAGCGAGCCGAACGGCTCTCCCTCCGCGACCTCAGGCGCGCCTGCGAGTCCCTCCTGGCCCGCCTCGACACCGAGGCCCAGGAGGAGAAGGAACGCCGCCAGCACGCCGAGCGCGCCGCCGTGATCCGCCGCCGCGCCGACGGCATGGTCGAGCTCCGCGCCGTGCTCGACCCCGCCTCGGCCGCGCCCGTGGTCGCGTGGTGCGAGGCGCAGGTCTCCGACGCCTACAAGCGGCGCCGCACGCAGGACCCCGCGCTCCGCGACACCCGCTCGCGCGTGCAGATCCTCGCCGACGCCGTCACCATGCTCTTCACCCACGGGCTCGACTGCGAATCCCCCGGCTCCGGCGCCAAGACCACGGTGGTGGTCCGGCTCTCGCTCGAGGCGCTGCAGAGCGGGCGCGGAACCGCCGACTGCGACCAGCTCGAGACCCCTCTCAGCGCCGCGGCCGCGCGCCGTCTGGCGGTGGATGCCGGATTCCTCCCGATCGTCCTCGGCGGCAAGTCCCAGGTGCTGGATCTGGGCAGCACACGCCGCCTCTTCAGCCACGCGCAACGCGTGGCGCTCCTCGAACGGGACGGCGGGTGCGCCTTCTGCCATGCGCCTCCCCAATGGACGGCCGCGCATCACATCGAGTACTGGGCGCGAGACGGCGGTCGAACGGACCTGCGTAACGGCGCGATGCTCTGCACCGCCTGCCACCATCGCATCCACGACGAAGGCTGGCAGATCCAGGTCCGCGGACCGGGCGCGGCCCGCGGTGGCGGGACCATCTGGTTCATCCCGCCGCCGGACATCGATGCGGCGCGCACACCGCGGCTCGGAGGACGGGCGGCGCTGGAGATCAGGTCAAAGGATGACGAGCAGGCCGCGTAGGGGTGCGCTCGACGGCGCGGGCGGCAGCTACGGTCGCCCGCGGCTGGTTCAGCAGCCCGACGCAGCCGCGGTGAGTCGCTCGACGTCGACCGACCCGGGACCCGGGGTCAACCAGACATCGCCCGGCTCCAAGCCCGCCGCTCGCGGCTCCAGCCGGTACTCCAACACGGCTTGGTCGCCCGGATCGAGCACCACGCGAGCGGTGACCGTCTGGCGGCCGTCGTGGCTGTTGACGGCGACCGAGGCGGGGTCCCCGTCCTGCCACGCCTCCGCGACACGCATGCCCTCGGGCGGGTAGATGATCACGTTGGCGTGGAACTGGCCCGCCGGCACGAATCCGCCCCCGACGCCGACGTAGTCGGGAAGGTCGGCGACGTCGCCGTCGTAGTTGTGGGTCAGCGTCACCTCGACCGACTGGCCGACAAGCGACTCGTCAGAGCACATCAGGTCGGTCACCGCCATGCCGGTGTCGACGTAGTAGCCGATCTTCGAGCCCGAGCCGTCGTTGATGAAGACCCCGAGCGCATCCCGGTCCTCGAGGAAGTCCCCCGAGATCGGGAGGTCCGCGAGCAGCTCCTGCTCCTCCGGATGGACCGACCAGAGGATGAACCGGTGCGCATCGATCGCGCGGCTGACGCCGTCGACCGCGCTGCCCGTGCCCGCCAGCAGCTGTCCGAACAGCGCCCGGGCGGCATCGGCGAAGAACGCGTCCTGCTCCCGCGGCGTCTCGAACGCGTAGTAGGTCCCGTTGAGCAGCGTCTCCGCCAGAGTGTCGCCCGCGAGCGTGATCCCGTCCACCTCGACCGGCGGGGCGTCCCCGAGCATCCACGACAGCGCCACCGGATCGAGCGACAGCACGCCGTCGACCTCCCCGCCGCCGCCACGCGCCCAGAAGGCCGCCGCCAGCTCTGCGGCGCGCGGGAACTCGGGCGTGAAGTTGATGTCCTGGGGGAAGATCGCCATGCGCTCGGTGTAGAGGGTCAGCTCGTCGTCGGTGAGCGGGGCGACCTGATCCGGCACCTCGAGCGAGAACGCCGGGACCACGGCGCCCGTGGAGAGGCGCCCGTCGTCGGCCGTGAGCTCGATGAACGCGCCGGGGATGCCTCCGCTCGCGCGCGGCTCCGCGTTGTTCTGCACGATCACCACATAGGTGCGCGGCTCGTCCGCCCCCAGCATGGCGGGCAGCAGCTCCGCCGTCGCATGCGCCGCGTCGACGGTCGCCGCGAGCTCCCCGACCTGCGCCTCGAGCGCGACGAAGGGCTCCCGGATCAGGTCGACCGTGCCCGCGATCTCGACCGCCGCCAGCGCCTCGACCTGGGCGTCGAGCGCCTCCGCTGCCGTCGCCAGCGCGGGACGGTACGGCTCGAGCAGCAGCGGATCGATGCGACCGTCGGTCACGGTGGGCGTGCTGAGCGCCCCGAGGTCACCCGCCTGCGCGAGAGGCGCGAGCACGTCGTCCGCGATGACCGCGGCCGCCGCACCCGCCGCCACCAGCGGCACGGCCTGATCGCGGACGCCCACCAGGTGGGTGGCGATCCACCAGTGCGGCCCATCGGTGGCGCCCGTGAAGTCGCGTGCCGCCTCCTGCAGCGCGTCAACCTCGGCCTCGAGCGCTTCCGCGTCGCGCGCGGCGAGCGCGTCCTGCGCGGCGCTCGCCCGGGTCTCGAGATCGGCGGCGGCGGTCCGCAGCGTCATCGCGTCGACCGCGAACGCCGCCACCAGGGCCACCAGCGCGACCACGGGGATCGCGAGGATCGCCAGCGTCAACGCGCCAAGCCCGCGCTCCTGGGGCGGCCCGGACCGGTCCGGGCGCACGGAGCCGTCCCCAGACGCTGCATCGTCCGCATCCACGAGGCCTCCCCCAGCCGTGTCCACGCACCAATCTACGTGGGCGACCGCCGAAGCGGGAGGGCCGTCTCGCGCACGCGCTGATAGCGTGACCCCGACGCGGCGGCTCGAGCTCGGAAGGGACACCATGCCCACGGTCCTCACGGTGTGCACCGGCAACATCTGCCGCTCGCCCGCCGCCGAGCTGCTGCTGCAGCGCGAGCTGGGCGACGCGATCACCGTCGCCAGCGCGGGCACCCACGCGCTGGTGGGTCACGGCATCCCCGCGCCGATGCTCACCGAGCTCGCCGCCGACGGGATCGACGGCGCGGCCCACCAGGGCGCGCTCCTGACCGAGGCCGTGATGCGGGACGCCGACGTCATCATCACCATGACGCGGGACCACCGGCGGCTCGCCGTCCAGACCGCGCCGGGCGCGCTCAAGCGCACGTTCACCCTCGCGGAGGTCGCGGCCGCCGCCGGCACCGGTGCCACGCTCACCGGCACCACGGTGGCCGAGCGGCTCGCCTCGCTCCCCGCGGCGATCGCCGCGCATCGTCACATCCTCGCCGACTTCGACCTCAGCGACGTGCCCGACCCCTACCGGCGTTCCCAGGACGCGTATCACGAGTCCTACACGATGATCCGCGGCGCCGCCCGCGAGATCGGCGCCTGGCTGCGCGGCTGAGCCCAGCCGCTCCCGCACCCGGGCCAGCGGCTCCGCCTCATTAGCAGTGTCCGTTTTCTCCCTCTAGTGACTTTCGTCACACTTGTGTAGCCTCTGAAGTGCGCAAAGGCCGCGAAAGCGGACATAGCGCACCACAAGCGCCACCTGGGGGAGGGACCGCCAGGAGCGTGAAGGCTCCTGAGGGGGACAAGATGACCGTGGCTCCGAGCATGACGATCGGCGGCGTGGCGATCGCGCCCGCCAGCCTCGACGAGGCCGTCGACGACGCGCTGCTGCACGCCGAGGCTCACGACGGCACGTGCCTGCGCTTCACCAACACGTGGTGCATCGTGCTCGCGGACCGCGACCCGGAGTACAAGGCCCTGCTCAACGGCAGCGGCGAGAACTTCGCCGACGGCCGCCCGGTCGCCGACGCGGTCCAGCGCCGCCGGGGCGGACGCGACTCGCACGTGCGCGGACCCTCGTTCTTCGAGGAGGTCCTCGACCGCGGTCGCGTGGCGGGCGTGCGCCACTTCTTCTACGGGGCCGACGACGAGACCCTCGCGAAGCTCGCCACCGTGGTCGCGGAGCGGTACCCCGGCGCGATCATCGCGGGGCGCCTCGCTCCCCCGTTCGGCACGGCCGACGAGCTGTGCGCCCCCGAGCTGCTCGCCCGCATCGACGTGGCGTCCCCGGACATCGTGTGGGTGGGTCTGGGCACGCCCAAGCAGGACATCGTCGCCACCTGCGTCGCGAAGAAGCTGGGCGTGACCACGGCGGCCGTGGGCGCGGCGTTCGACTTCGTCGCCGGCACCAAGGCCGTCGCGCCCCTGTGGATGCGCCGCACCAAGCTCGAGTGGCTGTTCCGCTTCGCCTCCGAGCCCAAGCGGCTGTGGCAGCGCTACACCACCGGCATCATCGACTGGGAGCGCATCATGTGGCGGGAGCGCCGCCGACACGCGTAGCGGCATCGCCCGCGCTCCAGACGTACAGCACGCGACGGCCCGCCCGGAGATCCGGGCGGGCCGTCGCATCGCGTCCTACGCCTCGACCAGGCTGCGGAAGTAGTCGATGGTGGGCTTGAGGCCGTCCTCGAGGGGGACGTGGGGCTCCCAGCCGAGCTTCTCGCCTGCGAGGCTGATGTCGGGCTTGCGCTGACGAGGGTCGTCCTGCGGCAGCGGCCGATACTCGATGGTCGACGCCGACCCGGTCAGACGGATCACGGCCTCCGCGAGCTCCTTCATGGTGAACTCCACCGGATTGCCGACGTTCACCGGCCCGGTGAAGCCCGGCTCGGTGCCCATGAGACGGATCATCCCGTCGATCAGGTCGTCGACGTAGCAGAACGACCGCGTCTGGTTCCCGTCGCCATAGATGGTGATGGGCTCACCCCTGAGGGCCTGGACGATGAAGTTCGACACCACCCGGCCGTCGTTCATGTCCATCCGCGGACCGTACGTGTTGAAGATCCGGATCACCTTCACGTCCAGACCGTTCTGACGGTGATAGTCGAAGAACAGGGTCTCTGCGGCCCGCTTGCCCTCGTCGTAGCACGAGCGGATCCCGATCGGGTTGACCTTGCCCCAGTACTCCTCCGTCTGCGGATGGACCTCCGGGTCGCCGTACACCTCCGACGTCGACGCCTGCAGGATCGGGATATGGAGCCGCTTCGCGAGCCCCAGCATGTTGATCGCGCCCAGCACGGACGTCTTGATGGTCTGCACCGGATCCCGCTGATAGTGGATCGGCGACGCCGGACACGCCAGGTTGTAGATCCGATCCACCTCCACGTAGAGCGGGAACGTCACGTCATGACGCATCAGCTCGAACCGCGGATGGTTCAGCACGTGCCGCACATTCGCCCGCGACCCCGTGAAGAAGTTGTCCACGCACAAGACCTCATGACCCGCGTCCAGCAGCCGATCGATCAGATGCGACCCCAGAAAACCCCCACCACCGGTGACAAGTACCCGCTCAGCTTCCATGTGCAGACGCCCCCTCAGCTGTCCCACTGGTCAGATACGGACAATCATGCCATAAGGGGCGAACCGCCGACAGGGGTCGGACCAGCGACGATGCTGGAGGTTCGTCGGCGGTGCTACGCCTCGCTGTTGGCGGGCGCCGGCTGCTCGGAGCGCCGCGAGGCGTCGGTCTCGCGATCGTCGTCGTCCCAGCCGTCCTCGGCCAGCAGCTCGTCGTCGAGGGCGTCGGAGACCGCATCGTCGCCGTCCGCGACCCACTCGTCCTCGGCGTCGATCTCGTCGTCGATGTCGACCTCGTCCGCGAGGGTCGAGCCGACCGGGGCGTCGTCGTCCTCGCGATCGTGCGCCTCGACGGGACCGTCGAGCGGGGCCTCGTCGTCGCCGTCCGCGGTAGCGACCGCCACATCGTCGCCGTCCGCAGCCACCGCCGCATCGTCGCCCTCGGCCGCGCCGGGCTCGTCGAGGTCGGCCTCCTCCACCACCTCGGCGGCAGGCTCGCCGATCCCGGCGAGACGGGCGCGCATGCGGCTCAGCCACGACTCGCCGCCGGACTGCATCTCCTCGGGCTCGGCGTACTCGCGCGCGTACGCGGCCTTGTCGATCCCCTTGAGCGTGACGCCGTTGAGGATCACTCCGAGCGGGTGGCCGTCGACCCGGTCGAGGCTCGCGAGCGCGCGGTCGAGCACGTCGACGGTGGTCCGGCCGGCCCGGGCGACCACGAGGGCGCCGTCGGTGCGCGCGGCGAGCACGGCCGCGTCGGTCACGGGGATCAGCGGTGGCGTGTCGACCAGCACCACCGTGTCCTCCGGGAACGAGTACAGCAGCGTCTTCATGGCGTCCGAGGCGACCAGCTCCGACGGGTTCGGCGGGACCTGCCCCGCCGTCAGGATCGAGAGGTGCCCGGTCGGGCCGTAGTCCTGCAGCACGTCGAGCGGGTCGACGCGACCCACGAGCACGTCGGTGAGCCCTAGGCTGCCCTCGAGCCCGAGGTACTGCGCGAGCCGGGGCCGGCGCAGGTCCGCGTCCACCAGGATCACGTCCTTGCCCAGGGCGGCGAGCACGTCGGCGAGCATGTAGGCCATGGTCGACTTGCCGTCGCCCATCAGCGATGACGTCACCACGATCACCCGCGGCGGCCGGTCGATGTCGATGAACTGGAAGTTGGTGCGCAGCGCGCGCAGCGCCTCCTTCATGACGGGCGTCTCCCCGCCGAAGGTGCTGCCGGACCTGCTCAGCTGCCGCACGAGCGGCACGGTGCCGAGCACCGGCAGGTCGAAGTCGCGCTCGACGTCCTCGCGGCGGCGCAGCCTCCGGTCGAGGGCGCCCCGCACGAACGCGACGCCGACGCCGACGACCAGGCCCGCGAGGATGCCCAGCACCACCGCGCGCTGGATGTCAGGGCTGGACGGGGACGTCGGAAGGCCCGGCTCGTCCAGCACCTCGAGACGCACCACGGACTCCGCGGAGCTCGAGCCGCCGGTCTCGATGTCAGCGACCACCGCCGCGGTGCCGGCGATCCACGCCGAGACCAGGTCGCGCGCCGCCTCCGGCGTCGGACCCGTCGCCGAGAAGCGCAGGGTGGCGCTGTCCGACGGGCTGGAGACGGAGACGCGGCTCGTGAGCGCACCCGCGCTGACGGTGATGCCGAGCTCGTCGGCCGCGTACTCGCCGACCTTCTGGGAGCGGGCGACGTCGAGGTAGCTGCTCACCAACGACTTCGCGTACCGGTCGCCCAGCTCCGCGGTCTCCAGGTCCTCGGCCACGCCGGCGGTCAGCACCGCCGACCCCGACGCGGTGTAGACCTGCGGCTGGGACAGGGCCCACGCGTACGCGAGCGCACCCCCCACGAGTGTCAGCAGCACGATCGTGAGCCAATGCGCGCGAAGCATTCGCGCGTAGTCGACGAGCCCCATGTGTCCCCCTCAGCCACCGATGGCCATTCCTCAGTGTAGGCACCGGCCCCCGGCTCTGAACAGAGTGCCCGCACCGCTGCCTGTGCCCGATGCGCCCTCAGGACATCTGACGTCGGCTGCGGGTCACCACGTACTTGGGCGCGAGGGCGAAGGCCGTCGCCCCGCTCACGGCCGCGTCGACCCACTTGCCACCCGCATAGGCGAAGCCCGCACGGCGGTAGTAGAACTTCGCCTTGTCGAGGCGGATCTCGCCCGAGGTGGCCGGGTTCGCCGCCTTCCACTCGTCCCAGTCGAGCTCGCCGTCGTAGCGCGCCTGCAGGTAGCGGGTGCCCCGCTGCATCTCGAAGAACTTGGCGAAGGTGTTCGCGGCACCGTGCACGCGGTAGAAGCCGAGCGGCTCGGGGTAGGTCACCACGTCGCCCAGGCGCGCGATCTTCGCCACCATGTCGAGATCGTCGATCGGACCGGTGTTGTGGTTGAGCTCGACGTCGAAGGGGCCGGCCTGCTCGAGCACGTCCCGCCGCACGATCATCGACGACGGCGGGAAGGGCATCAGCCGCGCCTCCGCGATCTTAGTGCGCTGGCCATCCGCGATCTCCCCCGCCCGCGCCGCCATCGGACCGCGCGGCCCCAGGTACGTCATCAGGGCTCCCACGAGCACCGCGCCGGTCTCCCGCATCATCTCCAGCTGGAGCTCGAGCTTGTCCGGGACCCACGCATCGTCATGATCGAGGAAGGCGATGATCGACCCGCGGGCGTTCGCGATGCCCGTGTTGCGGGCGGCCGCCACCCCCTGATTCTGCTGCTTGAGGCATCTCACACGCGGGTCCTCGATCGCCTCGACCAGCGCGACGGTCCCGTCCTGCGAGCCGTCGTCGATGACGATCACCTCGAGATCCGTATGCGTCTGGACCAGCACGCTGTCGATCGCCGCGCCCAGGAAGTCCTCCCCGTTGTACACGGGCATGATCACCGATACCAGTTCCCCCATGCGTGCGATGCTACGCATCCGCCCGAGGGAGAACAAGGGCTTTTCGGACATCTCGGACGCGCCGCGGGCGCGACGGGCCCGGGGCGAACCGCCGCCGGATCCTATCCGCGCGGGCCGCAAGCCCCCTGGTAGATCTCCATGAGGCGGCCGGCCAGGGCCGCGGGCGAGTAGTCCCGCTCCCACGCCGACGCCGCCTCGGACGCGAAGGCGGCGGCCTCCTCCGGCGACCACGAGGCGACCGCCTCGACGGCGTCCGCCCACGCGCGCGGCTCGGCGGCGGGCACGACCAGCCGGTCGCGGTGGCTCGCCGGGAGCGTCTCGGGAAGGCCGCCGCGGTCGGAGACCAGGGGCACCGCACCCATCCGCTGCGCCTCGATGCTCACCCGCCCGAACGGCTCGTCCCACTGCGACGGCACCACCACCGTGCGCGCGTCCGCGACCACCTCGGCGAGGCGATCGTGGGCCACCTGGCCGAGCACGCGCACGTGCGGCAGCTCGCGCGCGTCGCGCTCGACCTGGTCCGCGAGGGGACCGGTGCCGACCACCGCGAAGGACCGATGCGGCAGCGCCCGCGCCGCCTCGAGCAGCAGCGGCAGGCCCTTCTCCTGCGACAGCCGTCCCACGTACACCGCGTCGTAGGCGCGATCCCGCCACGGCACGGCGTCGGGCTCGGGCAGGTCGACCGCGTTCGGCACCACGTGGGCCGGCACGTCGGCACCGAGCGCTCCCGCGAGCGAGCCGCGCATGAAGTCGCTCACGAAGAGGTGCGCCGCGGGCGGGTGGCTCCGCATGGCGCGGGCGTCGCGGGACACCTGCACGGTCGCCCCGAGCGACGCCCCGAGGGAGCCCCGGTAGCAGCGGTGGACGATGCCGGGAAGCCGCGTCCTCAGATCGCCGCACCGGGTGCACGGGCCGCCGTCGCGCCGCAGGTCGCCCCCGACGCACGCGAGCCGGTAGTTCCGGAAGGTGCGCACCCACGGGATGCCGCGGGACGCGACCGCCTCGATCGCGCCGGCCCCGAGCTGGGGGAACAGGTTCTCCGCGTGGACGACGTCCGGGCGGAACCGGTCGAGACGGTCCGCCAGGTCGGTGAGGAGCGCGGGATCTCCGAGCACGCTGCGCGCGCGGTCGGCGAGCCCGCCGTCCCGCAGGCCCGCGTTGTCGACGCGGAGCACCTCGACGTCGGCGCCCGCGGCGGACAGCGCGGCGACCTCGGTCTCGACCGAGAAACGCTCGCCGCCGGCCTCCAGGTAGTCGTTGAACGCGACCAGGACCCTCATCGACGCACCGTCTCGCCGCCGTAGGCGCCGCCGATGGTCTCGACCATCCGGTCCACCGTGAACCGCGGCTCGACCGGCGGGTGCAGGTCGATCGCGCGCAGGAGGGCGGCGGCGAGCCGCTCCGCGAGCGTCCCGTCGCCCTCGGGGTCGACCGTGACGGCCGCGGGCCCGGCCATGAACGGCACGCCGCCCAGCGGCAGGCATACCGTGGGCACGCCGAGCTCGGCGGCCTCGGCCGCCGCCCACGGCGCCGAGTCGTGCAGGCTCGGCAGGGCGAGCGCGCCCGACCGGGCCATCAGCGCCAGCGCCTCGGGCCGGCTCAGGCGCCCGTGGAACACGACGGGGCACGCGGCGTCCTGGGCGAGCTCGCGGTGCTCGGGGGTGTCCGTGTCGGGGCCCGCGACGTGGACGGTCACGTCCGCCGGGAGGTGGCGGGCGGCGGCGAGCACCGCCCGCAGCCCCTTCCACGCCACGCCGCGCCCCAGGAAGGCGACCGTGCGGTCCCGCTCGGGGACACGGTAGGCGGCCACCGCATCGTCCAGGACCGCGTTCGACGTGACGTCGACCGTCGCGTACCCGAGGCGGCGCAGCACCCGCTCCGTGTCCGCGTTGAGCGCGAGCGCGCGGTCGACGCGGGCCGCGAGCGGGCCGATGAACAGCCGCCGTGACGCGCTGGTGGCCAGCCGGCGGGCCGTGAGCCCGACCGCGCGCGCACCGGTCACCTCCCGTGCGAGCGCCGCGCTAGGATACGACGCGCCGCCGATCGGCCCGAGCACCCAGCGCTCGCCGGGTCGCTTGCGCAGGAACGTGAGCGGGTTGAGGAACCAGTCGGACGCGTAGGTCGCGTGGTGGAGGACGTCGAACGCACGGTCGCGACGCTCCCGGGCCGTCCATCGCGCGGCGCGCACGCACCACGCGGCGTACTGCACGTGCAGGGGCAGGCGCCGCTCGAGCTCGAAGGGACGCAGCGCGACCACCGCCTCCACCCCGAGACGGGCGCGCAGCTCCTCGTCGGCCGCGGGCGACTCGAGCCCGCGGGTCACGACGGTGGCGGTCGACACCCTCCCGGCGACCTCCGCGAGCGCCGCACCGGCGCCGGGCTCCGAGCCCTGGCGGTCATCGCAGGTGTAGGCGTACACGACGCTGCGGATCCGGCGGTCGTCCCCGGTCATGGCGCCGTCCCTCCTCGACGGGGCCGGCGTGGTGCCGGGGCTGGCGCCGCGACCGGTGCCGGCGTCGGCGCGGCCTCCGTCGGCGCCTCCTCGTCGGGGGCGGCGTGCGGCTCGACGGACGCCGGGCCGATGCGCCACCGCGACAGGCCCTCGGGGCGCAGGCTCCACGTCGCAGGGGGCTCGTCGCCCAGGCCGCTCGGGCCGGGCAGGTGCTCCGGCCTCAGCAGCGCGAGCGAGGCACCCACCACGAACGTCTGGTATCCGAACGGCGACTCGAGGATCACTCCCGCGACCGCGGCGAGGGTGAGGCCCGTCATGAGTCCCAGCCCGAGCGCGACCGGCGCGGACGGCCGACGCGCGTTCCGGATCCCGAGCACGAAGAGGGTCACGAGCACCCCGAGGAGCACCGCGGTCCCGACCACGCCGACATACGCGAGCCAGGTGACGACGAAGCTGTGGGCCGCGCGGACGCTGGGATCTCCCGAGAGATGCGCGATCGCGCCGCTGTCGATGACCGGGCTGCTGCCGAAGCCGCTGCCGAACAGCCAGCGGGTCGTAGTGAGCTGGGCATGCTCAATGAGCAGCCCCCACGCCTCGAGCCGCGCATCCCAGGTGTTGAGGGCCGAGGCGTAGGCGTCGCTGTCGTTCGGGATGAGCCGGTTGAGAGCCGCCGCCCACGTCGGCGGGGACGCCAGGATCGCGGCGATGGACGCGATCAGCGGGACCACACCGATCAGCGCGACCCCGATCGCCAGCGGCGCGTACGGCGAGCCCTTCAGCGGTCGGATCACCGCGACGACGACGACGAGCAGCACCACCGCGGAGATGAGGCCCGCGCGGCTGCCCGCGAGCGCGAGCGCGGTGACGCTGGCGCCGATCATGGCGACCCGGAGCCACGGGCGCGCCCGCCGGTCGAGGGCGAACGCCGCGATCGCCGCGCCGCACAGCAGCATGTCGAAGTCGTTGCGCAGCGAGAAGACGGGGATCCCGACGAAGGGCATCGCGATGGTGGGCAGCACCCCCGCGAGCGCGCCGAGCAGCCACGTGGTGTGGACGGCGAGCGCCCGCCGGACCCAGAGGAAGGCCCGCGGGGCGCCGAGCTTCCTGACCGCCCATGCGCCCGCGGGCACCAGGCCCAGGTAGAGGATCGGGACCAGGTCGCGGATGACCAGCTCCGGCGCGTCGAGCGTGCCGCGGGCGAGGCCCATCACGCAGACCGCCAGCACCGCCACCAGGAGCATGGGCACGTGCGCCCGTGCGCGGCGCTCGCCTCTGCCGCGGCGGATGAGGGACTCGAGCACGGCGGCGGCGATCCCGCCCACCACCAGCAGGTCCGACAGGTACACGAGACCGTTGGCCGGGGAGATGTAGCTGCCCCACCGGCCGAACGCGACCGGGACCAGGAGCCCCAGCACGATGAGCATCGCCGGCCAGTCCGCGCGGGCCGCTCGGGCCGCACCGGACCCGGCACGGGCATCGTCCCCCGCGGGCTCGGTCCACCCGCGCGCCCAGCGGGACTGCGCGCGCTCGCGCAGGCGCGGGGGCAGCTGCCCCGGCGCCGTCGCGGTCCGCTCCATCATCGCTGCGTCGCCCCCCCATCGCGACTCTCCCTGCGTCTGGCCATCATCTCCCCGACCACGCGCATCGCGCCAGCAAGAGCCGCGCCGGCGGGCATCGCGTACACGCCGATCGGCACGGCGAGCGCGAGCACCGTCACGAGGCCGAGGCCCTCCGACAGCGCGGTGAGGGTCACCGCGCGTCCGTAGCGCTTCGCCGCGAGGTTCACGGCGTTGTACGGCTGCGCGACCGCACCCACCGTCGCGGCCGCGCCCCGCGCGACGGCGAGCGGCACCCGGATCGCGCGGTCGGCGAGGGTCGCGATGATCGGGGTGACGACCACGAGGGCCGCGGAGAACGCGAGCCCGCAGGCGAGCACCACCAGGTTCTGTCGCGCGACGTGGCGGTACGCGGCGCGCACCTGGCCGGAGCCGAGCATCCGCACCGCGGTCGGGATGAAGAACGCGGACATCCCCGCGCCCAGCACCAGCACCGGCTGGGAGGCGATGCGTGCCGCCTCCAGCGCGACCACCGCCGAGGATCCCAGCACGCCGGCGATGATCAGGGTTCTCAGGTAGTTCGCTCCGTGCGCGATCAGCGCGGGCGCGCTGGCGACCGCGGACTCGCGCCAGTCGCTCGGCGCGCGCTCGGGCACGCGCGGCACCGACCGGTGAAGCACCATGCCGGTGGTCGCGCTCGCGAGGTTCCCCAGCGCGAGGATCGAGAACGGGAGAGCCGCCAGCACCTCCGGCGCGACGTCGCCCGCCGAGGTCGCGACCTCGGCCGCGACGATCCCCACCAGCACCACGGCGAGGTTCACCGTGGAGACCACCGCCGCATAGCCGTGATGCAGGGACGCGTGCAGCGCGCCGCGCACGTGATCCTGGAACGTGGACACGGCCGTCCATGCCGCCGCCGACCCGCAGATCACGATGAAGACCCCGGTGCTCAGCCCTCCCCGGAGCGGCAGACCCGCGACGAAGGCGCCGACCGCGGCGAGCCCGAGCAGCGGAGCGGCCTGGCGGAGGTCGTTGCGATAGCGGGGCCGGTAGATGTCGCTGAGGCGGTTGACGTGGAGCCGCTGGAGGGTGAACACCGCGAGCTGGGGCACGATCATGAGCACCACCCCGGCCGCGAAGACGAGCGCGTAGAGCGCGAGCTCGCCCTCGCCCAGCACGCGCAGCGCGAGGATGCCCGTGGCGAAGGTCGCGAGGGACGCCTGGCCCGCATCGGCGAGCGACCAGATCGCGCCGTTGACGCGTCTCACCGCGGCCCCGGCAGGTCCGTCGTCCGCGCCCGCGGACGGCGCGCGGGGCGCAGCGGACCGCGGCGACATGGCGAACCCGCCCGTGCGTCGTGCGTCACGAGCCCCCCTCCGCTGCCAGCCCCGGCTCCTCGTCCGGCAGTGCCCTCGCCCCCAAAAGTAGGGCACCCCCGGCGCGTGTCAAGGGTGGGGCACCCGTGGGCGCCGTGAGGCCTCAGTACGCGCCCCGGCCCGCGAGCACGGCCCACGCCGTACGCAGCACGATGATCGCGTCCAACCCCAGCGTCCAGTTCTGGGTGTAGTGCAGGTCCAGCCGCACCGTCTCCTCCCAGCTGAGGTCGGAGCGACCGCTCACCTGCCACAGGCCGGTGATCCCGGGCTTGACCAGCTGCCGTCGCGCCACCTCCTGGTCCCAGAGCTCGGTCTCCCGCGGCAGGGGAGGCCGCGGTCCGACGATCGACATGTCGCCCTTGAGCACGTTGAAGAGCTGGGGGAGCTCGTCCAGCGAGAAGCGCCGCAGCACCCGGCCGACGCGGGTGACCCGCGGGTCCTCCCGCATCTTGAAGTGGACGCCGTTGCCCTCGTTCTCCGCGATGATCGCGGCGAGGCGCTCCTCGGCATCGAGGTACATGGTGCGGAACTTCAGCATCTCGAAGGGCTGATGCGCGAGGCCGACGCGGCTCTGACGGAACAGCACGGGGCCGGGGCTCGACAGCCTGACGGCGGTGGCGATCGCGAGCATCGGCACCGCGAGCACCAGCAGGATCGCGGCGGCGCCCACCCGGTCCGCCACGGCCTTCAGCACCCGCGACGGACCGGTGAACGTCGGAGGGTCGACGTGGATGAGCGGCAGTCCCGCGACCTGGCTGACCGCCACCCGCGGGAGCGCGATGTCGGCCACCGTCGGAGCGACGATGAGCCCGACGCCCGAATCCTCGAGCTCGTACTCGAGGCGACGGGCCTCCTTCAGGGAGACCTCCTCGGTGCCGACGAGCACGATGTACTCCGCTCCCACCTGGTCGGCCGCGGCGGGCGCGTCGGCGATCGCGCCCAGCACCGGGATCTCCGAGAGGTCCGCCGCGAGCGCGGCGTCGCCGGCGCCGTGCACGCACACGCCCGCGACCTCGTAGCTGTGCTCCCGCGCGGTGCGGGCGAGGCGACGGATCATCTGCTCGACGGTGCGCTGCGGGCCCACGATCACCACGCGCTGTCGCAGCCGACCGAGCGCGCGCTGCTCACGGAACCAGGTCCTCCACGCGCGGCGGTACCCGAACAGCACCAGCGTGCCGACGGGCAGGGCGAAGAGGAGGTAGCCGCGGCTGATCTGCCACTGCGTGAGGAAGCCGACGATCGCGACGATCGCGAAGGTGCGCCAGCCGGCGGTGCCGACGCGCTGGTACTCCTCCGGCCCCTGGCCCAGGATGCGCGGGTCGCGCGACCGCGTCCACCCCAGCTGGAGCACCCAGAGGACCGACACCATCAACGTCACCCACCAGTAGGCGGGACCGGAGGGGCCGACCAGCGCGACGAACGGGTCCCAGCCGAAGCGGACGCCGTGCGCCGCGACCATGATGAGGGCGACGACGAAGACGTCGGTGAAGGTGATGCGCCGCTGGATCGCGCGCGCCCAGGACTGCGTGCCCGCTCCCGCGGGCGCGATGTCCAGAAGCGCCATGACGTGTTCCCCTCAGCGTCCAGCGTGAGACCAGGCGGATGAGCACGGCGCCCCGCCATCGCGGGGCGCCGTGCTCATCGACCTAGACCCTGGTGCCCGTCGAGGTGCGGCGGGCCGAGATCACCACCGTCGCCGCGCCCGCGACCAGCAGTGCGCCCGCACCGAGCGCCATCGGCAGGCTGTCGAAGCCGGTCTCCGACAGCGTCGGCACCACCGTGGTGGTGGTCGTCACCTTCTTGGTCTCGACGACGACCTCCTCGGTCTCATCGTCGACGTCGACGACCTCGTCGTCGACCGGATCGTTCGGGATGACGCCGGACTGCGGTGCCGGAGGCGCCGGATAGACAGGAGCCGCGAAGGCCGCTGTCGGCGCTAGGACGATGGCTCCCGCGAGAACCCCGATTGCGATCTTTCGACCCCACATGGTTACTCTCCCCCACTCCACGTCGCACACCCTCCGTTTGTCATGCGATCGCGTTCTCGACTCTAGCCCTCTATGTCCGATTTGTCTCTCTTTTTCTCTATGTGCCGCCCACTGCGCACGAATCCGCCGCTGGCGGCGAGCAAGGGACAAAGGTCCTGAGTCGATGCCGAATCGGGCGGGACGTGCGGGGAGAGCGCTCCCAGTCGCGCCACGCGCATCGGCGGATCAGCACCCGTCCTGCAGCGCCACCTTCGCGAATCCCGCGGTCTGATAGGCGAACTGATAGGCCCAGTACCACGGCGCGAGGGTCTCGCCCGAGTCGACGTAGGCGATGTCGCCGTCCCAGCAGCGCTCCATGATCACGCGGGTGCGGGTGAGGTGGGGCCGGATCGTGATGACCGCGACGGACTCCCATCCATACGACTCGACCAGCTCCCGCATCCACCTGGCCTCGCCGCGGGTGGTGAACGGCTCGGGCTGGGAGCACAACACCTCGAAGCCCCACGCGTCGGGGGCGTCGCACAGCTCGGCCGCCCGCTCCATCGCCTCGCGCTTCTCCGCATCGTCCTCGACGAGCGAGACGACCAGCGTGTCCGCCAGCCCGTCGGCGATCATCTGCTCGGCGAGCTCCATCCGGGTGTCCGTCGGCGGCCCGATGACGTAGACCGCGTCGACGGCGCGGGGCTCGTCGCTCGCCGGGAACGCGTACAGGGGGAGGCACGCGATCAGCGCCAGTGCGGCGACCACCGCACCAGCGATCACGATCCTCATCCCCCGACCCACGCGCGGCACCCTAGCCGACGAGTGTTACGAATCGGAGCGCAGCGCCTCGCCGACCGCCTCGCCCACCTTCCGGGCGGCCGCGACCGTGTAGTGGACGCCGTCGTCGGTCGCGCCGGGCGCCCACGCGGCACCCTCGCGGATCGCCGCGGCCGCGTCGACCCACTCCCAGCCCTGCTCGCCCGCCAGGGCCCGCAGGCTCCGGTTGTAGGCGGTCGTGTCGAGCCCGTAGTCGTCGGCGATCGGCGGGATCGACAGCAGCAGCACGCGCGGCGCGGCCACCACCCCGGCGATGGACACCAGCGCGGAGGCCGTCTCCTCGAACGGCAGCCCCCACGCCAGGTCGTTCGTGCCGAGCGCGAGGATCAGCACGTCCGCCTCGACGGGCGTCACCCGCTCGAGCTGGTGGAGCGACGTCGCGCCCGGGACGGCCGTGCCGCCGGCGAGCAGCGCATCGTCCCCGAGGGCCCAGAACAGGTATGACCCCTCCCCCAGCCCCTCCTGCGTGAACACCGACGAGTCGCCGAAGGACAGCGAGTCGCCCACCACCGCCACGCGCAGGGGGGACGATGCGGCGGACGGGCCGGGCGTGGCGCCTCCGGGATCGGCGGGGGCGCAGGCGACCAGCATCGCCGCGAGCGCGCCCGCGGCCGCCATGGTCCTCATGCCCACGCGAGGTCCCGGACCCGCACGTCGGCGCCCGTCCGCGCGGACTCGATCATCGCGAGCGACAGCGCGTGATCCCACAGCCCCTGCGCGAGCGGGTACGGCTCGGGCGCCTCGCCGCGGACCCACCGGCCCATGTCCTCGAGGATCTGGGCGACGGCGAGGTCGTCCTCCGACATCCGCGAGTCATGCCAGGCGTTGCGGTAGACCACCTCGCCGTCGAACGCGGTGTGCCACAGCGCGTTGCCCTCGAGGTTGAGGTCCACCCCGGTGCGACGATGCTCGAGGTGCCCGGGGACGGGGCCGTCGGCCGTGAGGCGCAGCACCGAGTCGTCGGAGATCTCGCCGCGCTCGCCGCGGATGACGACCCGACGGTGCAGGTACGGGTTCCACCACTGGTTGTCGACGAAGTCGTACAGCCCGGACCGGCCGTCCCCGAAGTCGAGGGTGGCGAGCATGGTCGCGCGCGGCTGCGGCTGGTCGCCGCCGACCCAGCCGTCGGGGGTCAGCGGGTCGACCATGGGCGCGGTGAAGGTGCGGGCGTTGACGGTCGCCTCGGTGACGGCCGCCGGGTCGCCGGAGCCGAGGTACGTCCGGATGAGCGAGACCGCGTGATAGAGGTGCGTGGAGCTGAGCTGCACGTGGTGCGGCGTGCCGATCGCGCCCCGCCGGAGCAGGGCGATGCGGGCGGCGTGGCCGGGCATGCGCGTGTACTGCTCGGCGACCTGGACGATCCCGGCGCCGCCCACGGCGCGCCACAGCGCGGCGAGGCCGGCGGCGTCGGGCGCGGGCGGGGTCTCGGCGAGGACGGGGATCCGCGCGCCGACGATGCTCTCGATCATGCCCGGGCTGACGTCCCACGGCACGGCGACCACCACGAACTCGGGGCGGCGCTCGAGGGCCTCCTCCAGACTGTCGGCGGCCAGGGCGTCATCGAGGTGCGCGGTGAAGGGCGCGGCGTCGCGGCGGGCCTCGACCAGCGCCTCGGCCGCTCGGGCGGCGGTGCGGCCGACGATCGCGACCGGCTCGAGGCGCTCCGGGGCCATGGCGGCGAGCCGCAGCATGAACCGCGTGCGCCAGCCGGTGCCCACGATCGCGAATCGCACGGGTGCGGTCATGGGTTCATCCTCGCAAAGGAGTCCTGATTGTCCCGGGAGGCGCGTATTGCGCGTTTCGGGAGGACTGAGTGTCCCGACGGGCGGTGGGGGGAGCGAGAGCGGGGTGGGTGCGGAGCCGGTCAGGAGGCCGCGCGGCGGCGTTCCATGATGAGCTCCGCCAGGTGGCGGCCCTGGACGTCGGCGAGATCGTCGGCCTGGGTGCGGCAGCTGACGCCGTCGGCGAGGTAGATCGACCCCTCGGGCGCCTCCCGGAGCGCGGGGAGCAGGGAGTTCTCCGCGACCTTCACGCTGGTCTCGTAGTGCCCCTTCTCCGTGCCCCAGTTGCCGGCGAGGCCGCAGCACCCGCTCGTCTCGGTCACGGTCGCGCCGGCGCGGGCCAGCAGCTCCCGGTCCGCGGCGTAGCCCATCACCGAGTACTGGTGGCAGTGAGGCTGGACGACGGCGGTGACGTCGGACAGGTCCGGCATCCGCCAGCCCTCGCGCGGCTTGACGGGCGAGCGCCCGGTCAGCACCTCGGCGAGCGTGTAGGTGCCGCGCGCGACGGCGGCGGCGCGCGGGTCCTCCGGCAGCAGGTCCACCAGGTCGCCGCGCAGCACCGCCATGCAGCTGGGCTCGACCCCCACGATCGGCACGCCGTTGACCGCCCACGGCCCCAGCACCCCGAGCAGGTGCTCAAGGTGGTGCTTGGCGCCGTCGAGCTGGCCCGTCGAGATCCAGGTGACGCCGCAGCAGGCGTCCCCCGCGACCACGACCACGTCGAGGCCGGCGTCCTCGAGCACCTCGACCACCGCGGTCGGGATCTGCGGGTCGATGCCGTCCGTGAAGGAGTCGGCCCACAGCACCACGCGGGTGTTCCTCGGCACGGCGCGGGCCGCGTCGCCGCGGCGTTCCCTCGCGAACTCCGTCGCGCGGAACGGCTTCGCGAACCGCGGCAGCGTGCGGCGCGTGTCCATGCCCGCGATCGACACCGCGATCCGCTGGATCCACGCGGGCCTCAGCACCGCGTTCACCACGGAGGGCACCAGCCCGATCACCTTGAGCCAGCGCGGCAGCCAGCCGATCGAGTAGTGCGTCGCGGGGCGCAGGCGGCCCTTGTACGTGCGGTGCAGCACCTCGGACTTGTAGGCCGCCATGTCGACGCCGCTCGGGCAGTCCGCGGAGCAGGCCTTGCAGCTCAGGCACAGGTCGAGGCTCTCGCGGACCTCGGGGGCCGTCAGCCCGCCGATCAGCGTGCCGTTGATCGCGTCCTGGAGCACACGGGCACGACCACGGGTCACGTCCTTCTCATCCCCCGTCGCCTGATAGCTGGGGCACATGAAGCCCGACCCAGACCCGATCGCGTCCGCGCGGCACTTGCCCACGCCCGTGCAGCGGTGGACGGCCTCGGCCATGTCGCCATGGTCGTGCGGGAACGTGAAGCCCTCGCCCGGGGTGCGCGGCGCGGCGGGGCGCCGCAGGTGCGCGTCGAGCGGATCGGGGTCCACCATCACGCCGGGATTGAGCACGTTCTCGGGGTCGAACAGGTGCTTGACCTGGCGGAACAGGTCGATCGCCTCGCCCGAGTACATCGCGGGCAGCAGCTCCGAGCGGGCGCGCCCGTCCCCGTGCTCGCCCGACAGCGATCCGCCATGGGACGCGACCAGCGCGGCGGCGTCCGTCATGAACGCCCGCAGCGGCTCGCCCGACTCCTGCATCGGGATGCCGAGCCGGACGTGGATGCAGCCGTCGCCGAAGTGCCCGAAGGGCTGCCCGACCACGCCGTGGCGCTCCATGAGCGCGTCGAAGTCCCTGAGGTACGCCCCCAGCCGCTCCGGCGGGACGGCGGCGTCCTCCCAGCCGGGCCACGCCTCGTCGTTGTCCGGGGTGCGGCCCGACAGGCCGGCGCCGTCCGCGCGGATCGCCCACAGGCGGGCGGCCTCCCGCGGGTCGGCCACCTCGCGCCAGGCGGACGTGCCCGCGTCGGCCGCGAGCGCCGCGAGGGCGGCGCGCGCCTCCTCCTCGGTCTCGCCGCCCACCTCGACGAACAGCCAGCCGGCCCCCTCGGGCAGGTCGGGCACCGGCCCGGTCGCGCCCGCGACGCGGGCGACCAGGCGGGCGTCGAGGCCCTCGACGGCCTGCGGCCGGTGGGGAAGGATCCCGACCACCGCATCGGCCGCCGCCGGCATGTCCGCGTAGCCGAAGGCCGCGGTGAGGCGCGCGGGCGGCACGTCCACCAGCCGCACCGTCGCCTCGAGGATGGTGGCGAGCGTGCCCTCGGAGCCCACCAGGAAGCGCGCGAGGTCGCCGCCGAGCTCCGGCAGCAGGTGCTCGAGCGAGTAGCCGCTGACCTGACGCGAGAAGCGGCCGAACTCCTGCCGGATCAGCGCGAGGTTCGCCGCCACCAGCTCCTCGAGCCCGGGCACGGCGCCCACGCCGCGCGCACCCGCCGTGAAGCGGCGGCCGATCCCGTCGACCGCCTCGAGCGAGACCACGTTGTCCGCCGTGCGCCCGAACGCGACCGCATGCGGCCCGCAGGCGTTGTTGCCGATCATCCCGCCGAGCGTCGCGCGGGTCGAGGTCGACGGGTCGGGACCGAAGCGGAGACCCGCGCCGGCGACCCGCTTCTGCAGGTCCGACAGGATCACGCCGGGCTGGACGCGCGCGGTCTTGGCCTCGAGGTCGACGTCGAGGATCCGGTTCATGTGGCGGCTGAGGTCGAGCACCACGCCCGGGCCGATCGCGTTGCCCGCCACCGACGTGCCTCCGCCGCGCATGGTCGTGGCGACCCCGGCGGCGCGGGCGGTCTCGAGCGCGGCGAGCAGGTCGTCGGCGTCCCGCGGGTACGCGACCACGGCGGGGACGATGCGGTAGTTGGAGGCGTCCGTCGAGTACTCGGCGCGCCGGCGCGGGGAGGCGTCGACCTCCCCGTCGATGGCGCGATCCAGCGCGGCCGCGAGCTCGGTGGAGGCGGTGGAGGGGGCCGTCGTCGTCACGCGCGTCATTCTTCCACCCCCGGCCCGGCCGGCCGCCAGGGACGGAGGGCCCGGGGCGCCTCCGGTTGCAGGTCGTGCTCGGCAGTCGCACATTAGTAGGGGTTGAGGGAGGAAGGGGGGCCTCCATGGTCTCGCGTGCCCCGATGATCGTCGGCCTCACCGGCGCGGTCCTGCTCCTGGGAGGCGGCGCCGTCGCCGCCGTCCTGCCGGAACCGCGCAGCCCGGGCGACCTCGACAGCATCAACGTCAACGCGTCGTGCGGCTCCGACATGCACCTCGACATCGGCTGGGGCTGGGAGCCCGCGGCGGACATCCCGATCATCGTGACGGTCACCACGTCCGAGGGCGAGGTGATCCAGCTGGTCGACGACGACCTGAGCGACCTGCGCGGCTTCCATCCCGTGATCCCCGCGGACCAGCTGCCGGACACCAGCTACTCGTACACGGTGGACTTCAGCTACGGGGACATCGTGGTGACGGACGCCTTCACCGGTGAGGTGCGATGCGGCTCCGAGCCCATCCCGTCCGGCACCCCGACCACGGAGCCGACCGACCCGCCCCCGCCGCCCGAGCCCGACCCGGTGCCGCCGGACCCGGAGCCGATCACCCCCGAGGTCGAGCCGGTGACGCCGGAGACCACCGATCCCGACCCGGACGAGACCACGGACCCGGAGGTGGGCGTCGAGGACGAGACCACGGAGGCGCCGGCCGCCGACGCCGTGGTCTCCGACGCGGGCTACACGGGCTGATCGCCGCCGATTCGTGACAAACCATCACAAAGGAGGACAATGGGAGTGCTGGGGTAGTTGAGGACTGGCTGAGGCCCCCGCATCGTCCCCCGGCACAGGAGTGCATCATGAATGCGCGAGGCCTGGCGATGGCGCTGGGCACCTTCGCCCTGCTGCTGGCGGCCGGAACCGCGGCGCAGGCCGGGGACAACAACCCCGGGAACGACCCGCACATGGAGACCTACAAGGTCACCATCTGCCACGCGACGGCGTCGGAGACCAACCCCTACACCGTCAACCACGTGTCCTGGAACGCCGTCGACAACGGCCTCAACATCAAGTGGAACGGACACGGAGACCACACCGGGGACATCATCCCGCCCTTCGGCGGCGAGAACGGCTTCCCCGGCCTCAACTACGACGAGGCGGGCCAGGCGATCCTCGCGAACGGCTGCGTGGTACCGGCGGATGAGCCGGAGCCCGTGGTCGAGACCGGATCGGTCATGATCTGCCACGCGACCTCGGACACGAGCGATCCGTTCGTGTCCGACCAGGTCGGGTGGACCTCGACGGACGGCGTGGTCGACATCGCCTGGAACGGGCATGACGACCATCCGGCCGACATCATCCCGCCGTTCCTGTCCTACGCCGGACAGAACTACGGGACGCTCGGCCAGGCGATCTGGGACAACGACTGCGTGGTCCCCACGCAGGAGCCTGATCCCCAGACCACCGAGGTCCCCGACGACGAGGACGAGCCGGAGGTCGATGTCCTGTCGGACACCGCCACCCCGGAGGCCCCCGTCGCCACCCCGGTCCTGTCGGACGCCGGCTACACCGGCTGATCCGTCGACCGGACAGCACGACCGGCCCTGCTGCAGCAGGACCGGTCGTCGCGTGTCAGTCGGCGGGCACCACCGACGGGCCGGGCTCGACCCCGAGGCTCACCATCAGCTCGCGGACGCGGGCGTCGATCTGGTCGCGCTGGTCCTCCGAGGGGCCGGGCTCGATCGCCCAGTCCTCGTAGCGCTTGCCGGGGATGTAGGGGCAGGTGTCGCCGCAGCCCATGGTGATGATGACGTCGGCCTCCTGCAGGCGGGAGTCCGTCCACCGCTTGGGGTGCTCGTGGCTGATGTCGATGCCGACGGCGGCCATCGCCTCGACCGCACCGGAGCTGAGCGCCGGGCCCGGCTCGGAGCCGGCGGACCAGGCGACCGCGCGGTCGCCCGCGTAGTGGCTGAACAGGCCGAGCGCCATCTGGGACTTGCCGCCGTTCTTGACGCAGAGGAACAGGACGTGGGGCGTGGGCATGGAGGTCTCCTTCTTCAGGGGGTCGTGAGCGCGTCCGCCAGGCGGCGCACGCGCGGGGTCAGCTGATCGACGATGCGCGCGAAGGCCTCCGCGGTCCCGTCGGGCCGCGGGATGGACCAGTGGGCGGCGCCCGCGCCGGACTCGTGGGCGCGGTCGCAGACGGTGATGACCAGGTCGCCGGCGGCGCGGACCTGGTCGAGCGGCGCGGGAGTGTCGGCGAGCGGCGTCAGGCCGTGGCGGGCCAGCTCGGCGACCGCCCCGGGGTGCAGCGACGCCGCGGGGTCGACGCCGGCCGAGGCCGCGGGGACGCCCGCGGCGGCGGCCAGCGCCGCCGCCAGCGGGGAGCGAGCCGCGTTGCCGGTGCACACGAACAGCACGCGGGAGGGACGATGCGCGGGCGCGTCGGGCGCGGCGCGACCGGCGGGCTGCGAGACGCCGGGGGCGCCCGGGGTGGCGATCGCCGCGGCGACCAGCGGCGACCAGCGCAGCGAGAGGTACGCGCGGCGGCCGTCGCCGTCGGAGCGGCGCCGGTCCACCAGCCCCGCATCCTCGAGCACGCGCAGGTGATGCGCGAGGAGGTTCGACGGCAGGTCGACCGCGCGGCCGAGCTCGGCGGGCGACAGGTCCCCGGCGGCCAGCACGTCGACCAACGCGAGCCGGTGCGCGTCGGCGAGCGCGGCGAGCTGGGCCAGTCGGTCGGTCACGACCCCACCCTAGCCCATCTTGCTCAACGGCGACTGAGGTATCAGCGTCGCACGAGCCCCAGGCATCGTCCGCGACCGCGGACTCCTTGAGCCGATAACGCAGTCCCTTTTGTCACATCCTTCACATCCGTACATATAAACCTCATGAGGCAACACCCCCCTGCGAGGGTCGTTGACCCTGGTATCCGGCCCGAATCACGATGTGAGCAACCGGGGGATCGGGATTACGTGGGCTGGCTGAGGAGCCCCGCCCTCCCCTGGCTGGGAGAGGGATCATGAAGCTGAGGAACTTCGCCATCGCCGCAGGCGTGGCTGCGCTGACGCTGACGGGCATCGCGCCCGCAGGCGCCAACGAGAACAACACCAACAACCCCGACAACTGGGTCGGCGCGGCCGCCGCGGCCGCCGGCGTCGACCCCGAGATGATCAGCTGCTACAACGACAGCTTCGGCTCGATCGTCGAGGGCGGCACCGCCGTCGAGCTCGACCCGTACACCGGCGACGGCTCGGGTTACGCGCTGCTGGTCGTCAAGGGCGGCGCCGTCGACTACGGCTGGGGCGACGGCAACGCCGAGCCTGTCGAGTACCCGGTCGCCGGGACCCCCTACTTCACGCCGCTCAACGGCGGCGGCCAGCAGGCGGGCGTCTCGCACTGGATCGTCTGCGTCGACGACACCGTGCCGACCCCGCCGGTCGACGAGCCCCCGACGCCGCCGATCCCGCCCCAGCCCGACGACAAGATCGTCTACGGCGAGTACGCCGAGGGCGAGTGGGTCTGCGGCGACACCACCGTGACGCTCACCCGCGGCTTCACCGTGACGCCCTACGTCTGGAACGGCGAGGAGTGGGTGCTGGACACCGCGAACGCGACCTCGGGCGTCGAGGCGAAGCTGCGCGACCTGACCGAGGAGGAGCTCGCCTCCTGCGTGGAGGAGCCTCCGACGCCTCCGACTCCGCCTACCCCGCCGACTCCGCCGACGCCTCCGACTCCGCCGACGCCCCCGGCCCCGCCGGCCCCGCCGGTCGACCCGAGCATCGAGGACGCCGAGGTCATCCCGATGTGCGGCGCCGAGGGTCCGTACCTCGCCTACACCGTCACGGTCAACGACCCCGCCGGCACGCTCGGCGACACCGCGACCCTGACCTTCCACCACCCGACCGACGCGGCGCAGGACTGGTCGATCGAGGTCGGGCTCGGATCAGGCACGGTCATCTGGCCGGGCGTCGAGTGGAACACCGACGGAACCGTCGCGACGTGGCCGGGCTGGTACTGGGACGTCGACGCCGAGGAGTGGGTGGAGGACGCCTCCGCCAACTACGGCTGGACCACCGCGCCGGACACCGAGGTCTCCGTGACCGTGGACCCGCTGTCGCAGACCCTCACCGTCACCTACCCGGGCGGCGTGGTCGGATGCGACTTCACGCCCACCATCGTGGTGGTCGACGACATCGTCGCCGAGACCCCCACCACGTCCACCGAGGCGCCGACCACCACGGTGGCGCCGACCAAGGCTGCTGCGGCCACCCCGGTGAAGTCCGCAGCCACATACGCCGGCTGATCCCCCCGGCGACGCGGCCCGGCAGGTCTCACGACCTGCCGGGCCGTGCTTTGCTCGCTGCGAGGACGATGCGCCCCGACGCTACTCCGAGATCGTGACCGGGGTGCCGAGCGGCAGGCCCACCGTGGTGACCAGCGCGGTGATCGCGTCGTTGGGCAGGCGGATGCACCCGTGGGAGACGGCGCGGCCGATCGACGTCGGGTCGTCGGTGCCGTGGATGCCGATCACGGCGTCGCCGCCGGCGAAGGAGTCCAGCACGGGCGAGTAGCCCGACAGCCCGTACGCGTACGGCCCGTAGAGCCCGTCGGGGTCGGGCGGCTGCAGCAGCTCGCGGATGAAGTAGACGCCGCCGGGCGTGGGCATCTCGTCGCGGCCGAGCCCGATCGACGACTCGAAGATGACGTCGTCGCCGTCCGTGACGGTCAGCGTGAAGTCCGACAGCACCACCTCGACCTGGAGCGTGGTCGAGGTGAGCGTGACGTCCGACTCGGGCACCCAGCCCGTGGTGCCGTTGGGACGCACGGGCAGGTAGAGCTCGACCCAGCCGGCCTGGCGTTCCTTGACAAGGAACACCAGCGGGGTCTGATCCGGGACGGTGAGGACGTCGGCGGCCTCGACCGTCTGCTGCTCGGCTCCATCGGGCGCGGTGAACACCGTGAGCGACTGCCCCGACGCCTGGGCGATGAGCGACCCCTCGACCTCCGCGGGCTCGCTGGGAAGGTCCGAGGCGCTGATCGCGGGCTGCGCGGACGTGCTGGATCCGCCCGTCGCGGTGCCCGCCGGCTCGCTCGTGCCGGTGCAGCCGGCCATCACCAACGCGCCCAGGCTCACGGCCGCGAGGACTCTCACGCGCATCGTCCCTCCCTCCAGGTCGGAGGCCAGCCTACGTCGGAGACCTCGCGACGGACCAGGGCCGACGCGACACCTCGCCCCATCGCCGCACGCGCGCCGTCCGGACCTACGCTGGGTCCTAGACGGCAGGATCATCGCTGGCGGCAGAGGGGGACAGGATCATGAGCGGCGACACCAGCCCGGAGCGGAGGCCCCGCTACACGCCTCGGACCGGCAAGCAGGCGATGCGCAGCATGCGAGGCGACGCCGCGTCGATGTGGCGTGGTGTCGCGAACCCGATCTCGCTCCGCGGGCTGGTGGCCGCGGGCGCCGGCACCCTGGTGCTGATGCTGCCCGGCGTCAGCACCGCGATCGTCCAGATCATCGTCGTGGCCGTGCTGGGCGTCTCCGGCATCCTCGACGTGATCTACGCGCTGGTCGGCAAGCGGTGGATCGGCAAGCGACGCAACCGCGTGATCGCGTTCCTGCGCGGCCTCATCACCGTCCTGTTCGTCGCGATCCTGGTGCTCTTCATGTGGATCGACACCGACGGCGGCACGGTGAGCCTTCAGGTGGTGGTCTCGCTGACCGGGCTGTACGTGGCCATCCGCGGACTCTTCCTGCTGGTGTCGTCGATCTTCCGCCGCGGGCAGGAGGGTCAGGGGCCCCGGATCGTCGGCGGCGTGATCGCGCTCGCCGGAGGCGGGATCGCCTTCTGGTCGCCCGAGACCCTCACGGACGCGATCATCGTCGGCGGCGCGACCCTCGCGATCGTCGTCGGGCTGATCCTGGTCGCATGGGGCCTGCGCCGCAGCTCGTCCCACGAGGCGGGTCTCGACCCCCGTACGGCGACGTTGCCCGAGGTGCTCTGGGACTGGATCCGGGGCATGGACATCGGCGTCGGCGAGCGCGAGGACCTGGCGGACAGCCTCTACTTCGACGAGCCGGGACGCTACGCGAAGCTCGGCGCGTGGTGGGTGATGCTGGTCCTGTCCGTCGCGATCGCCACCTTCGCCGTCCTGTCGGACTCGACCGCCGTGGTGATCGGCGCGATGCTCGTGGCCCCGCTGATGCAGCCGATCGTGGGGCTCGCCGGCGCGCTCGTCAACGGCTGGCCCCACCGCGCGCTGCAGGCCGGGCTGATGGTGACGCTCGGGGTGCTCGTGTCGATCGCGCTGTCCTACGGCCTCGCCGCGTGGGCCCCCGTGGCGGTCTCGTTCGACACCAACACGCAGATCACGTCGCGGGTGAACCCCAACGTGATCGACATGTGCATCGCGATCGCGGCCGGCGCGGCGGGCGCGTTCGCGACCGTCAACAAGCGGGTGTCCTCGTCGATCGCGGGCGTCGCGATCGCGGTCGCGCTGGTGCCGCCGCTCGCGGTGGTCGGCATCTGCCTCGGCGGCGGGCGCTTCGTCGATGCGGGCGGAGCGTTCCTGCTGTTCCTCACCAACTTCGCCGCGATCGTGCTGTCCGCGGCGCTGGTGTTCGTGCTCACGGGCTTCGCCGAGCATCGTCGCCTCCAGGACAACCCGATGCGGGTGATCGGCGTGCTCGGCCCGTTCGTGGCCCTCGCGGTGGTGCTGCTGGCCCCGCTCGTGCTGTCCTCGCAGGGCCTGCTGACCCAGGCGACCGCCGAGCGCGTGGCGCAGCGCACGGTCGACCAGTGGCTGGGCGAGGACCCCGACTTCGTGGTCGAGGGCATCTCGATCGAGAGCGGCACCGTCATCGTCGCGTTGCGCGGCAGCGGGGACACCCCGCCGCCGGAGGACCTCAAAGCCGCCCTCGACGAGGAGCTGACACCGGCGCGCGCGCTCCGGCTCACGGTCACACCGGTCGAGGTGACGGAGATCCCGGCGCGCTGAGGCCGCCGGGCCTCCTCCCTCCCGCCTTCCCGTCCTCCCCTGGACAGTCCGCACGGAATCCGCGCCGACACGCCGGCGGCTGGGGCCGATCGGGTCCGGGACCACGGCGTGTCGCGCCCAACTCCGTGCGTACTGTCCGGAGGCGGGGCGGGGCGGCCGCGGAGGGACCACGGGCCCGGCGGGTGAGGACCGCCGAGCCCGTGGACCTTCGCCTCCGCGAGTCTCAGCTCTCGCGTCGGCGGCGCACCGTCAGCAGCGCCAGCCCGGCCACCAGCAGGAGCGCAGCGGCTCCCAGGGTGCCGCGGACGTCCGCGCCGGTGACGGACAGGGCAGGCGGCTCGGTCGGCTCGACCACGATCACCGGGATCACGGTGTTGACCGCGTCGCAGGTGACCATCCCGCCCAGCGGGGCCACGAACGTCACCGACGTGGCCACGTCGTCGAGGTCCTCGACCCCGGTGCAGGTGAGCTCCTGGGTGTAGAGCTCGTCGACCGGCTCGGAGACCGTGTAGGTCGCCCCCGGGATCAGGTCCCAGGTCGCGGTGTCGGAGCTCGAGTTGCCCGCACCCGTGAGGGTCACCGTCGCCGGGCCCACGTCGGAGGTCAGGGTGAACTCGAACGCCCAGTCGCCGTCGTCGGGCATGCCCGCCACGGTCTTGGTGAGCGCCAGCTGCGCCGCGAGGCCCGCGTTGGTGGCCGTGCAGTCCACCTGCTGGTCGAAGCCCGCGACGAAGGTGACGGAGGACGCCACGTCGTCGAGGTCCTGAACCCCCTCGCACATCAGGGTGGCGGCGTAGCCGTCGACCTCCGCCTCGGCCACGGTGTAGGTCTCGCCCGGCACCAGGCCGGTCCAGCCCACGGGCTCCGCGGTCACGTTGCCGACGCCCTCGACCAGCTGCGAGTCGACATCACCGACGGCCGGCGCGATGGAGAACAGGAAGCTCCACGGCAGGTCCTCGGCGACCCCGGTCACGGTCTTGGTGATGGAGACGCTCGACGGCAGCGCGGTGTTGACCGCGTCGCAGACGATGCTCTGGTCGAAGCCGGCGACGAAGGTCACCGACGTGTCGACGTCGTCCAGGTCCTCCACACCCTCGCACATCAGCGACTGCGTGTAGCCGGCGTCCACCGCCTCGGCGAGCACGTACTCCACGCCGGGGACCAGGTCGGTCCACAGCAGCGGCGCCGCGGTGCCGTCACCGGTGCCGGAGGCGACCTGCTCGCCACCGCCGCCCGCCGCCGGCGTCAGCGTGAAGGCGAAGGACCAGTCGTAGCCGTCGGCCACGCCCTCCACCGTCTTGGTGACGCTGAGGTCGGACGGGAGCCCCGCGTTCGACGCCACGCAGGTGATGTCGAGGTCGAAGCCCGCGATGAAGGTCACCACCGTGGGATCGGGGTCGGTGTCCTCGACTCCGGTGCAGACCAGCATCCCGTCGTAGTCGGGGTACAGGCCCTCCATCACGGTGTACTCCGTACCGGGCACCAGGTCCTCCCAGACCAGCGGCGCGGACACCATGTCACCGGTGCCGGTCGCCGTCTGCAGGCCGCCGTCGCCCACCTCCGGGGTGAGGGTGAAGTCGAACGCCCACGCGAGCGTGTCGGCGACACCGGTCACCTCCTTGGTCAGGGTCAGGCTGGAGGGCAGCGCGTCGTTGGTGGCGTCGCAGATGATGTCCTGGTCGAAGCCGGCGACGAACGTGACCGTGGTGTCGGACTGGTCGAGGTCCTCGACGCCCATGCACATCAGCATCTGGTCGTAGCCGGTGACCAGCTCCTCGGCGATCACGTAGGTCTCGCCGGGGACCAGGTCCTCCCACGTCAGGACGTCGGAGCCGGGTCCGGTGCCGGTGGCGTGCTGGACGCCGCCCCCGGTCGCCTCGGGCGACAGCAGGAACCCGAAGTCCCACTGGTGGTCGGGACCCACGTTCGTGACCGTCTTGGTGACCGTCAGGCTGGAGGGCAGCGCGTCGTTGGTGGCGTCGCAGGCGATGTCCTGGTCGAAGCCGGCGACGAACGTGACCGTGGTGTCGGACTGGTCGAGGTCCTCGACGCCCGTGCACATCAGCATCTGGTCGTAGCCGGTGACCAGCTCCTCGGCGATCACGTAGGTCTCGCCGGGGATCAGGTCCTCCCACGTCAGGACGTCGGAGCCGGGTCCGGTGCCGGTGGCGTGCTGCTCACCGCCGCCGGTCGCCTCGGGCGACAGCAGGAACCCGAAGTCCCAGGCGTAGTCGTCGGCGACGCCGCTGACGGTCTTGGTCACGGTGAGCTCCGAGCTCCTGGCCGTGTTGGTCGCGGTGCAGGTGATGTTCTGGTTGACCCCGTGCCGCCACGTGACCGTGGTCGGGTTGTCGTCGAGGTCGGCCGGCACATCGCACACCAGCGTCTGGTCGTAGCCGGGGAGGATCTCCTCGGCGAGCGTGTACTCCTCGCCGGGGATCAGGTCCTCCCACGTCAGGACGTCGGAGCCGGGTCCGGTGCCGGTGGCGTGCTGGACGCCGCCGCCGGTCGCCTCGGGCGACAGGATGAACCCGAAGTCCCAGGCGTAGTCATCGGCCACGCCCTCGACCACCTTGGTCACGGTGACCGAGGTGGGCACCGCATCGTTCACCGCCCGGCAGACGATGCTCTGGTCGAAGCCGGCCATGAACGTCACCGAGGACTCGGACAGGTCGAGGTCGGTGACGCCGTCGCAGACCAGCCGCTGGAGGAAGCCTCCGAGCGCGACCTCCTCGAGCCTGTAGACCTCGCCCGGGATCAGCCCCTCGATCGCGCGAGGCTGGATGAGGGTGCTGCCGGTGCCGCCGAGCACGAACTGCTCGGAGCTGCGGCTCGACGGACCCGTGGGAGCGAAGGTGAACGCGAACGCCCACTCGTAGTCGTCGGCGACGCCGGTGACCTCCTTGGAGAGGGTCGCCCGCGAGATCTTCGCCTTGTTCAGGGCGTCGCAGGTGAGGTGCTGGTCGAAGCCGGCGACGAACGTGACCGTGGTGTCGGACTGGTCGAGGTCCTCGACGCCCGTGCACTGCAGGGTCTGGGTGTAGTTCGTGTCGACCACCTCGGCGAGCACGTAGGTCATGCCCGGGGTGAGCCCTGTCCAGGTGAGCACGTCGGACGTGCTGCCGGTGCCGAGCGCGACCTGCGCGGACGGCAGCCCCCCGATCGGCGTGAGCAGGAATCCGAACTGCCAGCTGTAGTCCTCAGCCACGCCGACCACCGTCTTGGTGACCGTGATGTCGGTCGGCTTCGCCGTGTTGTCCGCGGTGCAGACGATGTGCTGGTCGAAGCCGGCGACGAACGTCACCGAGTGGTCGAACGGGTCGAGGTCCTCGACGCCGGTGCACTGGAGATCCTGGACGTAGCCGCCCACGACCGCCTCGGACACGATGTACGTGGTGCCGGGCACCAGGCCCGTCCACTCGAGCACGTCGGAACCGTCACCGGTCCCGAGCGCGAGCTGCGCGTCAGGCGCCCCGCCGAGCGGCGTCAGGGTGAACCCGAACTGCCAGGGGAGATCGCTCGCGACCCCGTCGACCGTCTTGGTGAGCGTGAGGTCCGACGGCTTGGCGGTGTTGACCGCCGAGCAGACGATGCTCTGGTCGAAGCCGGCGATGAAGGACACCACCGTCGGGCTCGGGTCGAGGTCGACCACCCCGGTGCAGCGGAGCGTCTGGGTGTAGTCGCCGTCGGCCGCCTCGGTCAGCGTGTAGAGCGTGCCGGGGACCAGGTCCGACCACACGAGCGGCGCGGAGACCATGTCGCCGGTGCCGGTCGCGGTCTGCATGCCGCCGCCGGTGGCGTCCGGGCTGAGCGTGAAGTCGAAGCCCCACGCCAGCGCATCGTCCACGCCCGAGACGGTCTTGGTGAGCGTCAACGTGGACGCCTCCGCCGCGTTGGTCGCGGCGCAGGTGACGTGCTGGTCGAGGCTCGCGACGAAGGTGACCGACGCGTTGGTCGGGTCCTGGTCGAGGTCCTCCGCCACGGTGCACGAGAGCGCCTGGGTGTAGTCCCCGTCGACCTCCTCCGCGATCGTGTAGGTCTCGCCCGGGACCAGGTCGGTCCAGGTGAGCACGTCGGAGCCGTCGCCGACCCCGGCAGCCTTCTGGAGGCCGCCGCCGGTCGCCGGGGGCGTGAGCGTGAAGTCGAACTCCCACGCGTAGCTGCCCGCCACGCCCGTGACCGTCTTGGTCAGCTCGACGTCCGCCGGCTTGGCCGCGTTGACCACGTGGCAGTCGATGACCGCGCCGGGAGCCGGGTCGATCTGATACCCGGGGGTGTCGCCGTCGGCGTCGGGCAGCTCCGTCTGCGCCTGGTCGTAGCACTTCATGGTCGCGTCGTAGCCGGTCGCGCCGGACTCGCTCAGCGTGTACTCGGTGCCGGGCTGGAGGTCCATCCAGCTCGCCACGCTCGGCGAGGTCTGGTTGCCCGTGCCGGCGAGCGTCTGGGTGCCCGCCGGGACCGCGTCGGGGCTCAGGGTGAATCCGAAGGACCACGGGTAGTCGTCGGCGACGCCCGTGACCTCCTTGGTCAGGCTGAGCCGCGCGAGCTTGGTGTTGTGCACGGTGCAGGTGACGGTCTCGCCCGCGTTCACGGTGATGTCCGCCGGGTCGTCCTCGCCCTGGTCGCACATGATGCTGTCGAGCCGCCAGCCGTCGGGGACGTCCTCGCCCACCGAGTAGCCGGAGCCGGCGTCGACGAGCGCGCTCAGGGTGTTGCCCGAGACCGTCCCGCCGGTCGCGGTGGTGGTGATCGTGCCCGCGGCCGTGCCGGTGATGTCGAAGTCGCCAGCGCCGCCGTCGGAGGCCTTCTGGACGATCAGCTTCCCCTGCTGCTCGTTCGTGAAGGTGCAGGTGATCAGGTCGCCATTCTGGGCGGTCACGGTCACCTTCTGGTTCGCGAGGTCGACGGTGCCGACCTCCTGGCCGTCGGCCTCGCAGTAGATGCTGTCGAGGCCCCACGGGAGCGCGCTCGCCGGGAGCGTGCCCTCGCTGATGACCACGGGCTCGCCCGCCGTCGCGGCGAAGGTCTGGGACTCGCCGAGCTTCAGGCCGAAGTCCGTCTGGCCGTAGCTGAAGTCGAAGTCGGTGCCCGTGTCGCCGTCACCGGCCTTCTTCACGACGATGCCCGTGAAGACGTTGTGGATGGTGCACGAGCTGGTGCCGCCCAGGAGCGACGACGGCACGTCGAAGACGTTCCCTGTGGGGGCGCCGTCCTCGTAGAGCGTGACGTCGACCCACGGTCGACCTGCCGCGAAGATGTCCTGATACGTGCACATCACGGTGTCGAGGCTCCACCCCGGCGGGAGGCTGTCGGTGAGCTCCCAGGCGGTGTAGTCGGTGCCGTTGATGACGCGGTTCCACGAGTCCTGCTCGCCCACGGCCAGGTCGCCGACGATGACGGCCTCGCCATCCCGCACCGTGCCGCCGCCCGTGCGTTCGATCCGATAGTCGAACTGCTGTCCGGGGGCGTCGGTGGTGGCGGTCTTGTCGATCTCGACGGTGCCGCAGTTGGAGATGTCGATCGGCGGCACGTATGCCAGGTCCTTGAGCGCACTGTTCGGGTCGTAGCCCGAGGCGGTGGCCGCCTGTCCGCCCACGCTGACGGTGCGGCACTGGTCGCTCGGCAGGATGCGCAGCAGGCTGAGGTTCATCGCGACCTCGCCCGCGGTCTGGGTGGCCGTCACCTCGACGGCTCCCGCCAGGATGCTGCGCAGCACCCAGGTGCCGCCCACGCGCTGGTACAGGTCGGCGTTGGAGGCCTTCGAGGGATTGAACTCGAACAGCATCAGGTAGTCGCCGTCGGGGTCGCTGGTCGGCGGCAGACCGTCACCGTCGTCGAAGTACAGCGCGCCGATCATCGAACCGGGATCCGCGTTGCAGCGCTTGTAGATCGCGTAGACGATGTCGTTGACGTCGCCGCCGACGTCGACCTTCTCAGCCGCGATCGCGACGTAGGCCAGGTCGCTCTTGGACGGCGTCACCTGCGAGAAGGTGGAGCCCCAGATGGGGCCGTGCTCGAGCTTGACGCCGCTGTCGCCGGCGTCATCGTTGACATCCGCGCACAGGTCCGGGTCCTCGCTCATCGCATACACGCCGGTGGTCGGCAGGCCGCCTGGCGTGGTGCCCGCGCCGTACAGCGCGTCGAAGTCGTTCGGGCCGGCGGTGTCGGCGTCGATCACGAAGGCCGTCTGCGGCGTGAAGGCCGCGGACGTCGCGACCGCGGGCGCCGCCACCCCTCCCGCGAGCGTGGTCGCGAGCAGCGCCGTGATCGAGACCCCCGCGATGACCGGCCGCGACGTTCGCCGTCGAGCGTGCCGTCCGCGGGTTCCCTCAAACCTGCCTGTGGACATGAAGCCGCGCATGATACCCCTCCCTCACTGGGGTCGCGCAGGTCACTCCCTTGTGACCTACATCACATTCGACGCTACGCCCGCGATGTGACATACGCCACATTGAGCCGTTCGGGACGTATGTTATGTCCGTTTTGTTGCGCTTTTCGGGGATGAATGTGGCCGATTCGTGATGTAGAAGGCCTCAAGTCGGGGCGTTTCCGGCCGAAGCGCCGACCGGCTCGGGCCCATGTCGCCGCCGGCCAGAACGGCCGTCGATGCGACAACGCATCCGGGCGTGTCGCGCATCGTCCCGGCCCTGCGCCGTGCCCCAGAAGCCCTGTGAGTGCACGGCGCGACGCCTAGGGCGCTCGGCGTCGCACGGTGCACTCGCAGGACCGACAACGGCGGCTGTGGACAGCCGGCGCTCGTCCACAGATCTCCGAGCGGCGGCTCCGCGCTCCCGATGCTCTGTTGCGCTGGAGAGATGCGCGCGATCCCGGGGGTGCCCATGCCCAGCGGCCTCCTGGCCGACCACCTCGACTCCCATCCCCATGCGTGGTCGCGCGCCGAGCTGCTCCACGCCTGGTCGACCCGGCGACTCACCCGCGCCATCGCCGACGGAGCCGTGACCCGGCTGCTGCCGAGCGTCTACTGCGGTTCCCGCCACGCAGCTGATCCGGTGGTTCGAGGCGAGGCCCTCAACCTGTGGCACCCCGCGGGCCTGGTCACCGGCGAGCTGGCGCTGCATCTGTGCGCGCGCCAACTTCCCGCGCCGGACCGGGCCGCCCTGATCGTGCCGCGTGGACAGCACCTGCGATCCCCGAGCTGGGTGCGGCTGCTGCAGGTGGGGACGCCACGGGTGAGCACCAGCTTCTCCATGGTGAACTGCGCGGTCCCCGAGCGCACGCTGCTCGATGCCTGGCGTCTCGCCGCACCGGAGCGCCGGGCAAGCATCGCGTGGGAGGCCCTGTGGGCGCGCGCCTGCAGCTGGCGCCAGCTCCGGCGGGAGGTCGAGCGCGCTCCGCGGGTGCCGGGACGCGTCGAGCTCGAGCGGATGCTCGGCTGGTTCGCCGCCGGCGCCACCACCCCGCTCGAGGTCCGCGCACGGTACGAGACCTTCGCGGATCAGCGCTTCCGAGAGTTCGAGTGGCAGGTTCCGCTGGCGTTGAGATCGCGGCGCGCCACCGTCGACATGCTGCACCGGCGCGCGGCGGTCGTGGTCGAGCTCGACGGCGACCGCTATCACTCGACGCGCCAGGCGCGCGATGCGGATCGCGAGCGCCAGACGGACCTGGTCGCCGCAGGGTTCGCTGTGCTCCGCTTCGGCTGGCGCGATGTGGTCGATCGGCCCGCGTGGTGCCGGGACCGGGTGCTCACGACCGTATCCGCGCGCCTCGCGGGTCCTGCGAGTGCACGACGCGACGCCTAGGGCGTCCAACGTCGCGCGGTGCACTCACAGCTGGCGGCCCGCCGCGTACGACGCTCGTCCGGCTGGCCGCGATGGCCGCGTAGTCGACCCGGTTCACCCGCCACAGCACCGCGACCACGCCGACGTAGGCGACGAAGACGATCAGGCCGGCCACGACCGGTGCGTCCGCAAGCATGCGTCCTCCGAATCCCCTGGCACGGGCGGCGACCCGCGCCGGATCCCGCCAATCCTGCCAGGGCGGGGGCCCGGCGGCTAGGCCGTCAGCTGCGGCATGCCCTCCGGGGGGAGCACCTCGGTCGACGTGGGAGCGGGGCGGGTCAACGGCACCGGCGTCCCCCACACGGGCTCGCCGTCGACGAAGGGCAGCACCTGCGCGCACGCCTGACGGTTGGGCTCCCACAGGGGGTCGCCCACGATCTCGGTGTAGGTGCGGGCGTGATAGACCAGCACGGTCTCGCCGTCCTCGTTCTCCGTGAACGAGTTGTGGCCGGGCCCGTAGATGCCGACGGCGGGATCGGAGGTGAACACCGGCTCCGGCGACTTGGTCCAGGCCGCCGGGTCGAGCGGATCCGCGTCCGCGTCGGCCGTCAGCAGGCCCATCGCGTACTCGATGCCCGTGCCGGACGCCGAGTAGCTGAGGTACAGCCTGCCGTCCCGCTGCAGCACGGACGGCCCCTCGTTGACCCAGAACACGCGGGTCTCCCAGTCGTACTCCGGCTTGGTCAGCATGACCGCCGGCGTGGCCAGCGTCCACGGGTTCGCCATGCGCGCGATGTACAGGTTCGAGTTGCCGCGGATCGCGAGATCCTGCTGCGCCCACACCAGGTACTGGACGCCGTCCTTCACGAAGCTGGTGGCGTCCAGCGCGAACGTCTCCCAGCCGGTGTCGACCTGGCCGCGCTCGACCCAGGTGCCCGTGATGGGGTCGGCGTCGGTGCACTCGAGGACGTAGACGCGGTGGTTGAAGGTCTCGGCGGTGCCGGGCTCGTCCGCCGACGGCGCGCCCGTGGGCGACGCCGCGTAGTAGACGTACCAGGCGCCGTTCACCCGGTGGATCTCGGGCGCCCAGATCAGCTGCGACTGCGGACCCGAGTCGTGCTTCACCCAGATGGTGTGCTCCTCGGCCGCCTGCAGGTCCTCGAGGCGCGAGGCGCGACGCAGGACGATGCGGTCGTACCGCGGGTGCGAGCCGGTGAAGTAGTACTGGTCACCGTCGCGGAGCACGCACGGGTCGGCGCGCTGCAGCACGATGGGGTTCGGGATGAGGTCCTCGGACACGGATGGCTCCTTCGACAGGCGGTCGCCGCATCGTCGCTGGTACGGCGGGCCTCGGGGGCATCCGCACGGATGCGGACGTCCCCCGGGGCCTGAGACTGGTCACGAGTTTACAACGATGGAAAGCGCGTGTCGAACCGGTGCGCCACCATGCGTGCGCGGAGTCGAGCCGGCACGCGCTCGCCCCGCCGCTCAGGTGCGCGCGGTGGCGAGCTCCTCGCCCGCCGGTGCACCCGCATCGTCCGCACCGCCGCGGCCGCGCGGCCGGTCGTTGCGCATGAGCAGGCTCGCGACCACCGTCACCGCCACGATCGCGACGGACATCACCAGGTAGGCGTTCGAGAAGCCGATGGACTCGTAGGCCACGCCGATCGGCAGCGAGAAGACGGCGACACCCAGCGACTTCGCGACCCCGAAGCCGAGCATGTACGCGGTGGCCGAGATGCGGACGTCGAACGTGCGGGTGATGTACTTCATCACGGAGACCAGCATCAGCGGCATCTCGATCGCGGCGAGCAGGCGCCACGCGATCAGCGCCTCCGTCGTGGTGACCAGCGCCGAGCCCAGCACGCGGACCACCAGGATCGCGGCGAAGAGCTGCAGACCGCGCTTGGCGCCGATCCGGTTGACGAACCAGGGCGCGACCAGCATCACTGCGGCCTCCGCGAAGATCTGGATGGTGACCACGTAGGAGAACAGGGAGACCGGGTCGCCGTGGTCGACGTGGGCGGCGAAGTAGATGGAGAACTGCTGATCGAACACGTCGTAGAGCGCCGCGGTCCCGAACATCAGCACGACGAAGCCGAGGAAGCTGCGATCCTTGACCAGGCCCAGCACCGCCGCGCGGCTCACCTTGACGGAGGAGTGCTCACCCTCGGCCGCGCTCTGCTCCGCCTGCCGCGGCACCCGCGCGACGAACAGGAGCGCGCCGAGCACGAGCGCGCAGAAGGATGCCGCCCACCAGATGCTGTCGGGGTTCACGTTCGCCCACAGCCAGCCCGCGACCAGGGTGATGGTGCCGCCCGCGAGCGAGCCGAAGAGGCGGGCATGCCCGTACTCGAAGTCGTTGGCGCGCGAGGCGCGCTCGTTGAACGCCTCCACCACGCTCACGCCGGCCAGCAGCACCAGCGCCATGAACATGCCGGACACGACCGCCGCGCCCACCGGGCTCCATGCCAGCAGCGGCGTGAACACGAAGGCGAAGAACGGCCCCACCATCGCGCCGCACAGCACCACGAACGCGAACAGGTGCTTGCGCAGCCCGAGCCGGTCCTGCAGGTAGCCGTAGAGCGGCTGGAGGCACAGCGCAGTGATCGCCATCACGGTGTTGATCAGCCCGATGTTGCCCTCGCCGAGGCCCCTCTGGTCGAACCACAGCCCGTGGAAGGAGAAGAAGATCTGCCAGATGGCGAAGTAGAAGAAGTACAGACCGCCGTAGTTCCAGAACACGCCCCGCCTCAGCGACCCCCTCAGGCCCCGGTCGGACGATGCGGGGGTCGCGCCGGGCGACGGCGACGTGGCGGGCGTGGGCGCAGCGGACATGGGCGACTCCTTCGTGCGAGGGTCGGGCCCACCTTTGCACCCGTCAAACAGTGATCTCTTCACTGTAAACGCTCCCAGCGGTGCCGCATTCCATCGCGGGTCGGGCCCGGGGGCTGGCCCCCTCTGACAGCCCGAGGTTCGCGCACCGGCGTAGCCTGAAGGTGTGAGCAGGAGCCGGCGATGGCTGGCCGCGATCGCGCTGACCGCGACCCTCCTCGCCGGGTGCTCGCAGGGCGACGTGCCGGAGCCGTCACCGAGCGCGACCAGCCAGATGCCCTCCGCGACGGCGACGCCGAGCCCCGCGCCGACCCCGACGCCCACACCCTCGCCCACCCCGACGTGCGAAGCCTTCGGCACGGAGGAGGCGACCGCATCGTCCGACGACTGGGGCGCGCACCTGAGCCCCGTGATCTGGGGCTCGACCATGCGCCTGGGGACCCACGATTGCTACGACCGCTGGGTGCTCGAGTTCGCGGGGGCCACGGCCGCGCCGGGGTGGTCCGTCACGCCCTACGAGGCGAGCACCTTCACGCTCGACCCCTCCGGGGAGGAGCTCACGCCCGCGCTCGCCGGCGCGGCGTCGCTCGACGTCGCGTTCGGCGCATGGGTCGACGGCACCCCGCTGGGCGAGGACGCGTACACAGGTCCCATGACCCTCGCGGGCGGCGGGGCGATCCTCGAGGCGCGGATCCTGGGCGGATTCGAGGGCATCAGTCACGTCGGGATCGGGCTCGACCAGGCGCGGCCCTACCGGGTGACGTGGCTCGAGGACCCGGTCCGTTTGGTCGTGGACGTCTTCACGGGCTGAGAGAGCCCGTCACATGTGGACGGTGGAGGCGACCAGCACCGCGGTGGCGATCACGACCGCCGCGAACAGCCACGCCTCGGCGACGGCGGCGCGACGCAGGTGCGTCGCATCGTCCTCCCCGCCGGCCTCCGCAGAGGCCGCCGCGGAGGTCGCCGCGGCGCGGTTCAGCCGCGGCACCACGGAGAAGTGCGTGTAGGCGCCGATCGCGCCGACCACGAGCACCACCGCGACCTTCACCAGCAGGACGATGCCCCAGGTCGTGGCCCACAGATCGGAGAGCTCGTCCACGATCGCCCAGGTGAGCGCGACGCCGGCGGCGCCCACCACCACGAACGCGCCCGCGGCGACCACCCCGAAGCGCGAGCCCATGCGGGCCGCGTCGAGCGGCCGGCCCTCCCGGCGGCGGCGCAGCAGCACGCTCGCCAGGGTCACGACCCCGCCGACCCAGATCGCGGCCGCCGCGAGGTGCGCCACGTCGGCGGTCAGCACGAGCCAGCGCGGCTCGGCGGTGTTGCTGTGCCCGCCGAGGACGTGGCCCGCGCCCGCGAGCAGCACGCCGATCACGGCGAGCCACGACCCGCGGGCGCTGCGCCACGCGCCCAGCAGCATGAGCAGCGCGCCCGCCGCCTGCAGGCCCAGCACCCAGGCGACGGACCCGGTGGTCGCCGTGTCGAGCGCCTCGAGGGTGAGGCCATCGGCAAGCGAGCCGCCGTCGAGCAGCTCGGAGCGGCCGACGAGCCGCAGCGCGAGACCGCCCAGGAGGAGCGCGCCGCACCAGCGCACGCCGGCGATGACGCGCGGCTCGTCGATCCGGTCGGTGCCGCGCAGCGCGATCGCGGCGAAGGCGAGCGCGCCCGCGCCGACCAGCAGCGCCCATAGGGCGATCGCGCTGCCCGCGCGCGCCAGGATCTCGGCGAAGGTGTCGCCCCCGACACCGCCCGCGTCCTCCTCGTGATCCTCCGGCATCGGGGACATCGACGCCGAGGGCGAGGGCGAGGCGCTCGCGGTGGGCGTCGGGGCGGCGGACGCGCTGGCGGACGGCGTGGCCGAGGGCGACGGCTCGGTTCCGACCACGGCGAAGGCGAAGATCCCGTCGAGGGGGTGACCGTCCTGCGCCGCGACAGTCCACTCGACCGTGTAGTCGCCGTCGTCGAGCGCCGCGACCGGCGTCGCGACCATCTCGAGGCCGTCATCCGACTGCGTGACCTCGACGCCGACGGGGCCGTCGGGTCCGGTCACCACCACCGCGTCGCCCAGCGGCGTCACCGGCAGGGAGTACGTCAGGACGATGCGCTCGACCGGCTCCGTGAGGGTCGAGCCGTCCGCGGGGTCGGAGGCGTCGAGCTGGGTGTGCGCCTGCGCGGGCGCCGCGGCCAGGAGCGCGAGCAGCGCCGCGAGCGCCACCGCGAGGGCGGCCGGCAGGGCGCGGCGACCGGCGCCGGTGCGCGTGGGGACGCTCGTGGGGACGGACATGGCAGTCGAGCGTAGGCGGGACGCGCGCGAGGCGCCAGGGTTGACCCCTCCCGTATGCTCCGTGGCACGGCACCGGACATCGAGGTCCGGATCCGCCGCCGTCCCTCGACGCGGAGAGGCGCTCCCATGGAGATCACCGACGTTCACCCGGACCTGCACGAGCCCCTGAGGCGGCTCCCACCGCTCGACCTCAGCACGCGGTGGGCGCGATGGCTCGGCCGCGTGGGACCGCGCCTGCAGCGCACCAAGCCCGTCGCCGGCGTCGCCGTGCGCTGGGTGCGGTCCGGCCGCCTACGCCTGCGGGTCTACTCCCCCGCGACCCCACCCGCCGCACCCGCGCCGGCCCTGCTGTGGATCCACGGCGGCGGCCTGGTGATCGGCTCGGCCGTGCAGGACGACGGCCTCTGCGCCCGCACCGCGAAGCGACTCGGCACGGTGGTGGTCTCCGTCGAGTACCGGCTCGCGCCCGAGCACCCGTTCCCCGCCGCGCTGGACGATGCGACCGCGGCGTGGGAGTGGCTCCACGCGCATGCCCGCGAGCTCGGGATCGATCCGGGTCGTGTCGCGATCGGCGGGGAGAGCGCGGGAGGCGGGATCGCGGCGGCGCTGGCGCAGTCGCTCCGGGACTCCGGCGGGGTGCAGCCGGTCGCGCAGTGGCTGTTCGCCCCGATGCTCGACGACCGCACCGCCGCGGACACGTCCCTGGACGCCGTCGACCACGTGGTCTGGAGCAACGTGAGCAACCGGGTCGGATGGAGCGCCTACCTGGGCGCCGCACCCGGGGCGGCATCCGTCCCGCCGTACGCGGTGCCCGCGCGCCGGGAGGACCTCGGCGGCCTGCCGCCCGCCTGGCTCTACGCCGGCGACATCGAGCTGTTCCACGACGAGGTCGCGGACTACGCCCGCCGGTTGGACGATGCGGGCGTCCCCGTGACGTTCGAGGTGGTCGAGGGTGCGGCGCACGGCTTCGAGAACTGGGCCGCGTCGACCCCGCTGTCGAAGGCGCTGGTCGGCGGCGCGTGGGCGTGGCTGGCGGCGCGGCTAGGGGTGCAGCCGCTCGCCTGAGCCGGCCGCGCTCGCGACCATAAGTGAATCGCGATTCACTTCTGTGCTACCGTGCCCGCATGACGACCCTCAAGGCCGAGCGTCGACACGAGCTCGACGGCATCGACACCGCCGCGCTCCGCGAGGGCGCAAACTGGTTCATCCAGCTCGCCGGCACGGCGAACGTGATCTGGCAGCTGTCCTACCCGCCGGTCGGCCACGGCGTGGTCGAGTCGACCAGCCCCGGCGCGCTGTTCCACGACCCGCGACGGCGGATGAGGACCACCATCGGGTACATCGCGGTGACGATGCTGGGCAGGGCCGACGAGCGCGCCGCCTACCGGGCCGCGACCAACCGGTCGCACGCGCCGGTGACGTCGCCGCCCGGGACGCGGGTTCCCTACCGCGCCTTCGACCCGGCGCTCCAGCAGTGGGTGGCGGCATGCCTCTACCGGGGGGCCGAGCACGCCTACGAGCGCGTGCACGGGCCTCTCGCCGGGCCGTTCCGGGAGGAGTTCTACCGGCAGGGCAGGGTGTTCGGCACCACCCTGCAGATGCCCGCCGAGGCGTGGCCCGCGACCCGCGACGACTTCGAGGCGTGGTGGAGCGAGCACCTCACCCGCCTCGAGATGGACGATCGCACCCGCGCCTACCTGTGGCGCGTGCTGCGCCTCGAGTACCTCGGCCGCGACCTGCCCGCGCCGCTGATCCGCTGGCGCATCCGGATGACCGGCGGCTACCTCGGCCCGCAGTTCCGGGAGCTGATGCGGATGACCTGGACCGACGACGACCAGCGCCGCTTCGAACGCTTCAACCGCCGCATGGCCGCCGTGCAGCGCGCGCTGCCGCGGGCCCTCCGCGAGGCGCCGCTGACGCGGCCGCTTCGCGACGTGCGCAAGCGGCTCGCGGCGGGGCGACCGCTGTTCTGAGGCGCACGGTCCGCTGGCCGGACATGAGCGCGCGATCCGCACCTCGATCCGGCACTCATGTCCGGCGACGACCGAGGCGCGCGAAGGGCGCGGGCTGGCGAGCGGGGCGAGGCGGTTCAGGCGCGCGCGGGCACCGCGAAGCTGTGCCGGACCTTGATCGCGTCGACCGCGTCGGACGCGAGCAGCGCGAGGACGGCGCGCGCGCCGTCCGGGTCGGTCGCGGCGGTCGCGACGGCTCCCGCGAACACCGTGGTGATCGCGCAGTCGTCCGGCAGCGTGCCCAGGATCCGGATCCCCGGCTGACCCGCGAGCTCGCTCAGCTGCTGACACCCCAGGTCCACGTCGCCGGCCGCGAGCGACGCGGCGACGGGGATGCCGGGCCTCGCCTGCACCAGGCGACCGCCGAGCTCGTCCGCGAGGCCCCACCGCTCGATCATCGCGACCAGCGCCGTCCCGCTCGGCCCGGTCGAGTAGCCGATGCGCGGCGCGGCGAGCAGCGTCTCCCGCATGGCCGCGGCGTCCGGGAAGGCGGGTCCGTCCGGAGCGACGGCGGCATCGACTCCCGGCGCGGGCACGGCGACCGCGACCTCCGAGACCACCAGCGGGGTCAGCGTGGCCGCGTCGACGTGACCGGCGTCGGCGAGCCGGCCCAGCGCGCCGTCGGCGAGGAAGACCAGGTCGAACGGCTCACCCTCGGCCACCCGGCGCGCCGCGTCCACGCCGCCGACCGACTCGACCTCGACCTCAGGGAGCCCCGCGTCCGCGGCAGCCGCGACCAGGTCCGCGAGCACGTGGCGGGTCGCCATCGAGGAGATCGCCCTCATGCGGCGTCCTCGAAGGACTCGGCGTCCACCTCGGCGGACTGCGCGGCGTTGTAGCGACCGCCCGACACCGTGGCGGTGTCGATGAGCGCGCCCGCGCGCTCCAGGAGAGCGGAATCGATACTCAGCGAGACGACTGACTCGTTCTCGAGCGCGTGCGCGAGGCTCGTCGTGCCCGGGATCGCCGTGACGTGCGGCCCGCGCGACAGGACCCACGCGAGCGCGAGCTGCGCGGGCGTGCACCCGGCCTCGACGGCGAGCGCCCTCCAGGCCGGCAGCAGCGCCGCGTTGGCGGGCCAGTGGTCCGACTGGAAGCGCGGCATGCCCCGCCGGATGTCCTTCGGGGCGAGCGCCTCCGGGTCCTCGACCGCGCCCGCGAGGAAGCCGCGGGCCACAGGCGAGAACGCGACCAGCGCGACGCCGGCCTCCCGGGTCGCCTCGAGGATCCCGAGCTCGGGGTTGCGGCTCCACAGCGAGTACTCGTTCTGCACGGCGGCGATGGGCCCGACCGCGAGCGCCTCGTGCAGCCGCGCGACGGACACCTCGGACAGCCCGATCGCGCCGATCTTGCCGGCGGCCACGGCGTCGGCCAGAGCGCCGACGCTCTCCCCGATCGGCACGGACTTGTCCCACCGGTGCAGGTAGTAGAGGTCGATGCGTTCGACGCCGAGCCGCCCGAGCGACGCGTCGACCTGCGCCCTCAGGGTCTCGGGGCGCCCGTCGATGGTCTTGACCCCGTCGACCATCGCCATGCCGCCCTTGGAGGCCACCAGCGCATCGTCCCGCCGCCCCCGCAGCGCACGCCCCACGAGCTCCTCGTTGCGCCCGCCGCCATAGAGCGTGGCGGTGTCGAGGTGCCGCACGCCGGCGTCGAGGGCGGCGCGCAGCATGCGCTCCCCATCCTCGGGCGAGGGTGCCACGCCGTAGGCGTGGCTGAGCTCCATGCAGCCCAGGCCGATGCGAGGCAGGATCACGCGAGCTGCTCCTCGAGCGCGCCCAGCACGCGGTAGCAGTCGATCACCTGGCGCAGCGAGGAGTTGGGCTCGCGGCCCTCGCGGATCGCCGCGACGAACTCCCGGTCCTGCAGCTCGATGCCGTTCATGCTGACCGCGACGTTCGACACGTCGATGGGCTCCTCGCGGCCGTCGACCAGGTCGTCGTAGCGCGCGATGTAGGTGCCGGTGTCGCCGATGTAGCGGAAGAAGGTGCCGAACGGACCGTCGTTGTTGAAGGACAGCGACAGCGTGCAGATCGCCCCGGACTCCGCCCTGAGCTGGATCGACATGTCCATCGCGATGCCCAGCTCCGGGTGGATCGGGCCCTGGATCGCGTTCGCCTGGACGATGCGTCCGGCCTGGTAGGCGAACAGGTCCACGGTGTGCGCGGCGTGGTGCCACAGGAGGTGGTCGGTCCAGGACCGCGGCTCGCCCTTGGCGTTGGTGTTGGTGCGGCGGAAGAAGTAGGTCTGCACGTCCATCTGCTGGATGCCGAACTCCCCGGCCGCGATCCGCTGGTGCACCCACTGATGTGAGGGGTTGAAGCGGCGGGTGTGCCCGACCATCGCCACCAGCGACGAGGCCTCGGCCGCCGCGAGGGTGGCCTCGGCGTCGGCGAGCGAGTCCGCGAGCGGGATCTCGACCTGGACGTGCTTGCCTGCCGCGAGCGCCGCCTGCGTCTGGGACGCGTGCAGCCCGGTCGGGGTGGCGAGGATCACCGCGTCGACGTCGTCGCGCTCGAGCACCGCCTCGTAGCCCACCACCGCGGCCGGGACGCCGTACCTGTCCGCGACCGCCTGGGTCGGCTCCGGCCTGGTGCCGGACACCACCGTGACCACCGCATCGTCGATGCTCGCGAGCCCGTCGAGATGCTTCATCCCGAAGGCGCCGGCGGCGCCGACGACGGCGACGCGGACCTTGTCGCTGCTCACGCGTGCACCACCTCCGGCTTCGCGTCCGAGGCTACCTGGGACTCGGCCTCCTCGGCCGCGGCCGTGCGGCCCACGGGGTTGCTGATCACGAGGTGGCCGACCGCGGTGTTGGAGGCGGGCACGTGGTAGAAGCGGTGGTCGACGGTCGGAGCCTCGCCCTCGAACTGGTCGTCCATGGCGCCGCGGGCGATGAGCCAGTCGACCAGCTCGATGCCCTCGGAGCCCGCCTCGTCGACGTACTCCATGTGGGGCCACTCGGTCAGGCCCTTCGGGTCGGCGATGAGGTGGTCGAGGAAGGCGTTGTCCCACTCCTCGTTGATGAGGCCCGCGCGCGGGCCCTGGAGCTGGTGGCTCATGCCGCCGGTGCCCCAGATCTGCACGTTGAGGGGCTCGCCGTCCCACTTGTCGAGGGCGCGGCGGATCGCCTTGCCCAGCTCGTAGCAGCGGCGGCCCGATGGGACGGGGTACTGCACCACGTTGACGGGCAGCGGGATGATCTTGCACGGCCACTCGTCGACGTCGCCGAACACGAGCGAGAGCGGCACGGTGAGGCCGTGGTCCACCACCATCTCGTTGACCAGCGTGAGGTCGAAGTCGTCCTGGATCACCGACTGGGCGATGTGCGCGGCGAGCTCCGGGTGGCCGTACACGTCCGGGACGGGGCGCGGACCGTAGCCCTCGTCCGCGACCGGGTAGTGCGCGCCGGTGCCGAGCACGAAGGTCGGGATGAGGCTCGAGTCGAAGGCCGTGGCGTGGTCGTTGTAGACCAGGATGATGACGTCCGGCGTGTTCTCCTTGGCCCACTTGCGGGTCCACTCGTAGCCGGCGAACACCTTCTTCCAGTACGGCTCCTCGGTCTTGCCGAGGTCCATCGCGGCGCCGATCGCCGGCACGTGCGACGTGAACAGCGCGGAGGTGTACGCGGCCGGGGCGTCCTTCCGCATGGTCGTGGCCTTCTCGGTCGACGGCGGCGTCCACCCGTCGAGGTCCTTGAGCCGCACGCCCTCGGGACGGCGGCCGCCCTCGATCATCATGTCGCGGTAGGCGGCCTCGCTCATGCCGGTCATGGACCCGGCCATCTGCTGGAAGCTCAGGCCGTGCGTGGCGCCGATCTTGGACAGGAAGTAGATGTTGCCGCCCTCGGCCATCATGGCGTTGAGGTCCAGGTCGAGCACGGCCTGGCGCTGCGCGGGCGACAGCGGCCACTCGTCGAGGTACGCCGCGCGGTCCGCGAGGTAGCGCTCGCGGTTCTCGGGCTTCATCAGCGACATCGAGAACTGGTTGAGGTGGTAGCCCTTCCGGGCCATCTCGGCGTCGAAGATGATCGTGCCCGGGATCTTCTTGTAGGGCTTGTCGAGAGCCATGTCATTCTCCTTCGGGCCAGTACAGGCGGTGCGGGTTGTCGACCAGCAGCTGGCGCTGCCGCTCGGGCGTGGTGGCGATATGGGGGATGTGGTCGACCAGCAGCCCGTCGTCGGGCATGTGGTCCTTGAGGTTGGGGTGGGGCCAGTCGGTGCCCCACAGCACGCGGTCGGGGAAGAGCTCGACCACGCGTCGGGCGAACGGCACCACGTCGGTGTAGGCGTCCCGCTCACCGTCGAGGGCGCGCGGACCGGTGACGGACAGCCGCTCGGGGCAGGTCACCTTGGTCCACACGTTCGGGTTCTCGCGCATGAAGCGCAGGAACAGGCCGAACTCGGGACCGTCCACGTCCTTGGTCACGTCGGGCCGGCCCATGTGATCGACCACCAGATCCGTCGGGATGGCGGAGAAGAAGTCGTAGAGCTCCGGCAGGTCCTCTGCCTCGAAGTAGATGACCACGTGCCAGCCGAGCGGCGCGATCTTCGCGACGATCTCCTCGAGGGAGTCGGTGGGCACGCGGTCCACGAGGCGCTTGACGAAGTTGAAGCGCACGCCGCGCACCCCGGCCGCGTGCAGCTCGGCGAGCTGCTCCGCGGTGACGTCGCGGCGCACGGTGGCGACGCCGCGGGCGCGGCCCTCGCTGCGTCGCAGCGCGTCCACCAGGGCGCTGTTGTCCGCACCGTGGCAGGTCGCCTGGACGATCACGTTGCGGTCGAAGCCCAGGTGGTCACGCAGCGCGAACAGCTGCGCGGCGGAGGCGTCGCAGGGCGTGTACTTCCGCTCGGGCGCGTAGGGGAACTCCCCTCCCGGGCCGAACACGTGGCAGTGCGCGTCCACGGCGCCGGCGGGCAGACGGAAGGCCGGCGTCGCGGGGCCGTCGTACCAGTCCAGCCAGCCGGGGGTCTTGTCGAACCCACCGGTGGTGACGCCGTGGGTCGCGGTGCCGCTGGAGGTCATCGGCCCGGCACCGACGGTTGGGGGAGGGCGACGATGCTGGAGCTGCAGGAGCAGCCCTGGCACGCGCCGCAGGGGCTCGAGGCGGCCGGGTCGTCACGACCGGAGGTGTCGATGATCACGAGTGGCGTCCTTGTCACTGGCGGGTCCTGCTCCTCCGACAGTAGGCCCGCCGCGGACTGTGGTCCAATAGATTCGACTGCGACGCCGCATAGATGGGTTCGATACATGTCCGTGGCCGATCTGAACCAGCTCCGCACCTTCGTGGTGCTCTACGAGACCCGCAGCCTCACCGGCGCCGCCGACCGGCTCTTCGTGACCCAGCCGACCGTGAGCTACACGCTCGCGCGGCTGCGCAAGCGGTTCGGCGACGACCTGTTCCGCCGCGAGGGCCACGTGATGGTCCCGACGCCGCGCGCGACCCAGCTGTTCGGCCCGCTCCACGAGGCGCTGGCCCAGATCGACGCGACCGTGACCGACAGCGCCGCCTTCGACCCCGAGGGCTTCGACGGCGAACTGGTGCTCGGGCTCACCTCGATCGGCGAGCAGACCTTCCTCCCGCCCGTCATGTCATCCCTGCGGGCCAAGGGCGCGTCGCCGCGGCTGGTCGTGAAGCGCCTCGACGCCGAGGTGGCCGAGGAGGAGCTCGTGCGGGGCGCGCTCGACGTCGCCCTGACCGTCTCGGTGATGGACACCTCCCGCCTGTGGCGCACGCCCGTGCGCGGCGTCGAGTACGTCGCGCTCACGTCCCGCGAGCACCCCCTCCCGGCCACGGGTCCGGACATGTTCGACGGGCGCCGGTTCATCCGCGTGTCCGCCCGCGGCGGTCACGTGTTCCCGACGCAAGCGCTGGTCGAGCACGGCCTGGTCCCCCAGGTCGCCCTGACCGTCGAGGAGCACTCGACCGTGCCCGCGGTGCTGGTCGCGACCGACCTGGTCGCCCTGCTGCCCCGGCACGTCGCGGACGTGTTCTGCGGCTGGTTCCCCGACCTGCAGCTCGCGGACCTGCCGTGGCCGGGCACGAGCTCCCCCGTCGCGCTCTACTCCCGGCGCGAGATGAACCTCTCCCCCGCCCAGCGCTGGTTCCGCCGCCTCGTGCTGCACGCCGTCTCCAGCGGCGAGTTCACCGACGACGCTCAGCGCTGAGGACGGTTCCAGCTCGCCCGCGCCGGGAACATCGGGCTGCGCACCGGGATGGTCCAGGACGAATGCGGGTGGATCCGCAGCAGCGCCTTCTCCCACCACGCCCGCGCCTCCTCGGACAGGTGCGGCATCACGGCGTCCTTGTCCACGTCGTCCTCCGGGCGGACGCTGAAGCACTTCCACAGCAGCTGGACCTCGGGGGCGCCCGTCGGGATTCCGTCGACGTCCAGCACCGCACGCTCCCACGGCAGCTGCAGGCGCGCGTCCCGGCGGTAGAGCCACGCGCGCGGCGCCCCGTCCTCGACGTTGACGCGCAGCACCCAGGCACCCGCATCGTCATCCCGGACCAGCACGGGCTGCACGTCCGCGTCCTCGGGGACCTCCGCGTAGGGCACCAGGGCATCGTCCACCGTCGCCCAGGCGGTGAACGATGCGGGCAGCGCCGCGACAAGCGCCGGCAGGTCGGCGGGGACGGTGCTGACGTCGATGTTCTCGCGCTCGCGGATGGGGGCGCCCAGCCAGCGGTCGAGCGCGACGCCCCCGGACAGCCACCAGCGCGCATCCGTGGAGGCGAGCAGGTCGGAGACCGCCTCGGGGGTGAGCGGCGCCCACGGCGTGGCGGGCGGCGTCGTCGGCGACATGGTCCGAGGCTACCGCCGCTCGCTGTGGGATCCTGCCGCCGTGGCGAACTCCCCGTCGGGCGACTCGGTGACGGACCGCATCGTGCGGATCCTGGAGACGTTCACGCCCACCCGGACCGTCCAGACGGCCTCCGACATCGGCCGTCGCGCCGGGCTGCCGCCGTCGACGGCGCACCGCGTGGTCGGGGACCTGGTGGACGCGGGGCTGCTCGACCGCGACCCGGAGGGGCGGGTCCGCGTCGGGCTGCGGCTGTGGGAGCTCGCGACGCGCTCCTCGCACGCGCTGCGGGTGCGGCAGGCGGCGCTGCCGGCGATGGAGAGGGTCCAGGCGCGGGTGCGCGAGCACACCCAGCTCGCGATCCTCGAGCAGGACGAGGCGCTGTTCCTCGAGCGGCTCAGCCACCCCCAGGCGGGCGCCAACATCACCCGGATCGCGGGGCGGCTGCCGCTGCACGCGGCCTCCTCGGGGCTGGTGCTGCTGGCGTTCGGCGGCCCGGAGCTGCAGGAGCGGATCCTCGCGGGACCCCTGCGGCGCGTCAGCCCGTCGACGCCCACCGATCCGGGCGCCCTCCGGCGCACGCTGGCGGAGGTGCGCCGGCTCGGGCACGCGATCGCGCCGGGCTACATCGAGGAGGTCTCGACAGGCGTGGCGGTGCCGGTCCGCGACCGCGCGGGCCGGGCGATCGCGGCGCTGTCGGTGGTGCTCCCCCGCGAGGCGCCGACCGCGCCGGCGGTCGAGGAGCTGCGCCGGGCCGCCCGCGACGTCGAGACCGCGCTCGCCGCACCCGCCTGAGCATCCCAGTTCCCGTTCAATGGGAAAACTGCGCCGGGGCATCGTCCCGCGCCGCACACTGGCGTCGCATCGTGTCAAAGGAGACATCATGACCGCACCAGTTCGCACCCAGGTCGCCATCGTGGGCGCCGGCCCCGCCGGGCTGATCCTGTCGCACCTGCTCGCCGCCGCGGGGATCGACTCGGTGATCCTCGACCAGCGCTCGCGCGAGGAGATCGAGTCGACCATCCGGGCCGGGATCCTCGAGCAGGGCACCGTGGACCTGCTCGCCACCATCCCGGGATCGCGCGTCCACACCGTGGGCCAGCGGCACGACGGCATCGAGCTGCGCTTCTCCGGCGAGGGCCACCGGATCGACTTCCCCGGCCTCACGGGACGGTCCGTGTGGCTGTACCCGCAGCACGAGGCGCTCAAGGACCTGCTCGCCGCGCGCCTCGCCGCGGGGCAGGACCTGCGGTTCGGCGTGACGGCGACCGCGGTCGCCGATGCCGACAGCCTCCGACCGCGCGTGCAGGCGGTGGACGATGCGGGGGTCGCCTTCGAGGTCGAGGCCGACTTCGTGGTGGGCGCCGACGGGTCGCACTCGGTGGTCCGCAAGGCGCTCAGCGGGTCGCACGGCGGGTACTTCCGCGAGTACCCGTTCGCATGGTTCGGCATCCTGTGCGAGGCCCCGCCGAGCGCGGAGGAGCTCATCTACTCCAACTCGCCCGCGGGGTTCGCGCTCATCAGCCAGCGGTCGGAGACCGTGCAGCGCATGTACTTCCAGTGCTCGCCCGAGGCGGATGCGAGCGCGATGAGCGAGGCGCAGATCTGGGACACCCTGCAGGAGCGGGTGCCCGGCACCTCGCTGGTCGAGGGGCCGATCTTCCAGCGCGACGTGCTGCGCTTCCGCTCCTTCGTTGCGCGGGACCTGCGGCGCGGGCGGGTCGCGATCGTCGGCGACGCGGCCCACACCGTGCCGCCCACCGGCGCGAAGGGGATGAACCTCGCGGTCGCGGACGTGCTGCTGCTGGCGCGCGCGCTCGAGGCGCTGCTGCTGCGCGGCGACGCGGGGCCGCTCGACGGCTTCGCCGAGGCCGCGAGCGATCGCATCTGGAAGGCGCAGCACTTCTCCTGGTGGATGACCTCGATGCTGCACCTCGCGCCGGAGGCCTCGGAGTTCGACCGGCAGCGGCAGCTCGGCGAGCTGCGCTCGGTGGTCGGGTCGGAGGCCGGACGGACCTACCTGGCCGAGGCGTACACGGGCTGGCCGTTCGCCTGAGCGGGCGGGGGCGCCAGGGCGCGCGTCAGCGCTCGGCGAGCTCGCGTGCGCGGGAGGCCGCCACCTGGGCGACCGCCGCATCGTGATCGTCGACCATCGCGGCGACCGTCGCGGCGGGCGTCGCCGGGTTGCGGGCGACCAGGAGACGCACCGAGCGCGCGGTGTCCGTCGCGAGGAGCTCGAGCATCGACGCCTGGGTGCTCGGATCGGCGGCGAGCATCCGCCGCTCGACCGGCTGGATGCTCGCGACCTGCGTGGTCTGGACGTCGTGCGCGGCGTCCCGGAGGGCCTGCTCGCGGTGCGCGGGGCAGGCGACCGCGGACGCGAGAGTGTGATGCCCTCGCTTGGGTGCGGTGCAGCGCAGGTCGTCCACGGGTCAAGGATAGGCAAAGATCGGTTGTGGCACCCGGGGCACGCCGAGCTCGTCGCGCGCTGCGAGTGCACCGCGCGACGCACACGACCCCCACCGTCGCGTCGTGCACTCGTGGGAGGCACCACCGCGCGGCGGGCTAGCATGCGGCCATGGCGACCTCTTCACCGATCGACGACGTCCCCACCCATGGCGGCGGCATCCGCCTGGGCCAGTTCCTCCAGCTCGCCGGGCTCGTCGACTCCGGCGGGGAGGCGAAGGAGGCGATCCGCGAGGGCGAGGTGCTCGTCAACGGCGAGGTCGACCTGCGACGCGGGCGGCAGCTCCAGGTGGGCGACATCGTCAGCCTCGGCGGACGCCGGGCGCGCGTTACCGGCTGAGCCGTCGACCGCATCGTCCCGCCTCCCGTGAGGAGATGAGGGTATGGATCGGGCCGGAACCGTACCCCCATGTCCTCACAGGAAGCACGATGCGCGGTCCGGGAACGCGAGAAGCCCCGGTCCTCGCGGTCCGGGGCTTCCAGATGGAGCCGCCTAAGGGAATCGAACCCTTGACCTATTCATTACGAGTGAATCGCTCTGCCGACTGAGCTAAGGCGGCGTGCACCCTCAAGAGAGGCACGGGTAGACATGATAGCGCCTCAGCAGGTGGTTCCCGAAACCGGCATCTCCCCGTCCACCAGGTAGCCGTCGACCGCGTCGATGATGCACTGGTTCGAGCGGCCGTAGGCGGTGTGGCCCTCGCCGTCGTAGGTCAGCAACGTGGCGTCGCCCAGGCGCTCGGTGAGCGACTCGGCCCACGAGTACGGTGTCGCCGGGTCGTTGGTGGTGCCCACCACGAGGATGGGCGCCGCATCCGCGGTGGCCTCGAGCGACGTGACAGGCTCCTTCGCCTCCCACGGCCAGCCGTCGCAGCCGAGGGATCCCGCGAACCACCAGCCGAAGGTGGGCGATGCCTGCGAGATCTGCGCCGTGAAGTCGGCGAGGGAGTCGACGGTGGTCGGCTCGCTCACGGGCCCGTCGAGGCAGCCGATCGCCGTGAACGACCACATCGAGTTCGACAGGTACTCCCCGCTGGACGAGTCCTTGTCGAGGTAGAAGTTCGCGAGCTGGAAGAAGATGTCCGCGGTCCCCCGGTCCGCCACCTCCTGCAGCGCGGCTGAGAGGTACGGCCACGAGCCCTCGTCGTACAGGGTCACCACGATGCCGTACACGAGCTCGTTGCCGTTCACCCGGTCGCCGTCGGAGTTCTGGTACCCGGTGTCGCGCGCATGAAGCGCGATCTCCTTGACCTGGGCCTTCGCCTGCTCGACGGTGCCGGTCAGCGGGCAGTCGTCCGCGCTGGCGAGGCACCACTCGGCGAAGTTGCCGAGCGATCGCTCGAATCCCTCGGCCTGCTCGATCGCGACCTGCTCGCCGTCGAGCAGGAAGTCGACCGCACCGTCGAGGACCATCCGGCCGACGTTCTCCGGGTACAGCGCCGCGTAGGTGGCGCCCAGCTGGGTGCCGTAGGAGAAGCCCAGGTAGTACAGCTCGTCGTCGCCGAGCAGCGCGCGGATCACGTCCATGTCCCGGGCGGCCGATGTGGTGTCCACGTTCTCGATCAGCGGCCCGGACAGCTCGCGGCAGCCGGCCGCGAAGTCGACCGTCGCCTGACGGGCGTCCTCGATCGCGCCCTCGGTCTCCAGCACCAGGTCCGTCAGGTAGTAGGTGTCGATCACGTCGGCGTCCCCGCACTGCAGCGGCGAGGACTGGCCGACGCCGCGCGGGTCGAAGCCGATCACGTCGTACGCGGCGAGCAGGTCCTCCCCCGCGGAGCTCACGAAGTACTCCGTGAGGTCCAGCCCCGATCCGCCCGGGCCGCCGGGGTTGATCAGCAGCGAGCCGATGCGGTTCGCGGGGTCGGTGGCGGCCGAGCGGTTGATCGCGAGATCCGTCGTGGGCCCCGTCGGGTCCGTCCAGTCCACCGGCACCTGGATGGTCGCGCATTCGAGGACTCCGCAGGCGCTCCAGTCGACCGTCTGGTCGTAGACGTCGAGGCCGGACGATGCGGTGGTCGAGGGGATCGACGTCGGCACCGAGTCGTCGCTCGGGGTGATCTGGGCTCGCTCGGGGACGCAGGCCGCGAGCAGCAGCGCTGTCAGGGCGGCCGCGACCGCGGCGGTCAGGGGGCGAGGCATGCGCTCACCCTAACCGCGGGGGCGCAGGTCCAACATCATCGCCTCGAGCGCCAGCAGCGGCGCGACGTTGCCGGCGAGGCGCTCGCGCGCGGTGCCGAGCGCGTCGAGGCAGCGCATGGTGTCCGCCAGCGCCGTCCGGGCGGCGAGGTCGCGGATGCGGCCGTCGTGCGCGGTGTTGACCAGCGTCACGGTCGCGCCCGTCTGGGCGACGGCCACGTCACGGTAGAGCGACATGAGGTCGGTGATCGCGCGGTCGAGCACGTCGCGCTTGTGACGCGTGGCGCGCCGCTTCTGGTCCTCCTCGAGCTGGCGCAGCTGGGCCCGCAGCGCCGGGGCGACGCGCGCGCCCTCCTCGACGCCCAGGGTCTGCATGAGCGCCACCTTCTCGGCGGCGTCGCGCTCCTCGGTCGCGGCCTTGGCATCGGCGTCCGCGACCTCGACCAGGTCCGCCGCCGCGAGGATCGCGTCGCCCACGCCGCGGATCTCGGTCGCCAGGGCCAGCACCTGAGCGCGGCGGGCGCGCGCCTCGGGATCGCGCGCGAGGCGACGCGCGACGCCGATGTGGCTCTGCGCGGCCCGGGCGCACTCGAGCGCGAGGTCGGGCGCGATCCCGTCACGGGTCTCGAGGAGTCGCGCGACGTCCTCGGGATCGGGGGTGCGCAGGGGGACGATACGGCAGCGGGACCGGATGGTCACGGCGACGTCCTGCGGGCTGGGCGCGCACAGCAGCCACACCGTGCGTGGCGGCGGCTCCTCGATCGACTTCAGCAGCACGTTCGAGGTGCGCTCCGCCATGCGGTCCGCGTCCTCGACGATGATCACGCGCCAGCGGCCCTGGCTCGGCGTCGACTGGGCGAGCGTGATGAGCTCGCGGACCTCGGAGATGGCGATGGTCACCTTCTCCGTCGCCACCACCTTGACGTCGGCGTGCGTCCCCGCGAGGGCCGTGGTGCACTCGCGGCACTCGCCGCAGCCGCCGCGCTCGCACTGCAGCGCGGCGGCGAACGCGCGGGCGGCATTCGAGCGCCCGGAGCCGGGCGGGCCCGTGATGAGCCAGGCGTGGGTCATCGCGGACGGGTCGTCGATCGCGGCGCGCAGCGGACCCACCGCGTGCGCCTGCCCGACGGTCTCCGCCCAGACCCCCGCGAGCGTGGTCACGGCGTGCCCCACGGCTCGACGGGGAGCTCCTCCGGCTGCGCCTCCCGCTCGGCTCGCGCGGCCATCGCGTCCATCACGGCGACGGCGACATCACCGGCCACCGACTCGACCGGTCGGCCCGCGTCGACCACGGCGTACCGGCCCGGGTCCCGCGAGGCGAGCGTGAGGAAGGTCTGGCGCATGGTCGCCGCCTTCTCGATGGTCTCCCGCTCGACCCGGTCGAGGTCGCGCGCCATCCGGCTCGGGTCGGGCTCCATGTCGAGCACGATCGTGAGGTCGGGGAGCAGCCCCTCGGTCGCCCACAGCGAGATCTCCTCGACCATGTCCCCGAGCCCGCGGGCGCCGCCCTGGTAGACGATCGACGAGTCGAGGTAGCGGTCCTGAAGCACCACCTGGCCGTCCTCGAGCGCGGGGCGCACCTTGGTGGCGATGTGGTGCGCGCGGTCGGCGGCGTACAGCAGCGCCTCGGCGCGGGGCGCCACGTGGTCGCCGTGCATGATGGCCTGGCGCAGCTCGACCCCGAGGTCGGTGCCGCCGGGCTCGCGCGTGGTCAGCACCCGGTGGCCGCCGCCGGCGGGTCCGCTCAGGTGCGCGGCGAGGGCCTCGATCTGCGTGGTCTTGCCCACGCCGTCGGCACCCTCGAACACCACCCAGAACCCCGCGTACGCCATGGGGACGAATCTACCGGGACCCGGGGACACCCGGCTGTCAGGGGGGCGGCGCTCAGGGGATGATCGGCGAAGCGCGGTCCGGCGGCACCACGAGCTCCTCCTTGCGGAGCGGATCATCCGGCGCGATCACGAACTCCGGCATCAGGAACCATCCGTCAGGGGGCTCCGCGAGCCCGAGCTCATCGACCGTCGCCACCTCCCCCCGGGAGCCGGGAAGGAACAGGAGGTCGGCGACATAGACCGCGGAGTAGTCGCCCGGTTCCTGCGGCCACTCCGAGGGCACCGCGCAGCCGGCGTCGTACTGGAACACCTTCGCGACCGTCCCTGCGTCCGGCCCCTCGCCGATCCCGACGGAGCCGTCGCCCTCGAACACCGCCACGAGCGCGCCGTCGTCGTCGTAGATGAGCAGCGTGCTCCGGTACTGGTGGAAGACCCACGGGTGATCGGCCCGCTCCCCCGTCCAGCTGACCAGCGGGGCCACCAGCTCGATCGCATCGTCACGATTCGCGGAGTTGTCGAAGAGCACGGGGCCGAGGCGTGTCTCGAAGCTGCTGGAGTCGAACGGCGTCGGCATCACGCGGATCGAGTCGAGCGTCGGCGCCGCGTCCGCGCGCACGCACGCCGCCGTGCCGTTGACCTGCGCAGCGGACGTCAGGGCCGGTGACGCGTAGCCTCCTCCGGCCTCCGTCAGCGGCACGCCCTCCTGGGCCACCTGCTGGATCAGCGCGCCCTGCTCCCTGCGGGCCGCATCGTCCGTTCCGAGCGTGATCTCCTCCGGCCGGTCCGCGAAGGCGACCACCGCATCGTCCCCCCAGCCCGGGTTCACATAGGTCGCGACCACGGTGCCAGGGTCGCCCTCCCAGACCTGCACCACCGTCAGCACCGTGTGCTCGCCCGCGAACGCCTCGCCGCAGGCGTAGGCGTCGAAGCCGCCCTCGAGGGCCCGCAGCTGCTCGACCACGGGCAGGAGGTCACCGCGCACCGTGACGCCGTCGTGGATCATCACGGGCGTGCCGTCGTCGCCGAGGACCGCGCCCGCGGTGGAGACGCCCCAGGTCTCGGGCGGTCCGTCCTCGCCCCACGCGACCGTGGTGGCGAACACCAGGGCAGCGTCGGGATCGGCCGTGACGGACCCGTCGACGGGAAGCCGCACCTCCACGTCCGCGCCCGACGCGTCGACGTACCTCTCGAACAGCGCCACCTCGACGTCGGGGTGGGCGTCGCGGTCGGCGTCCTCGGCGATGGTCACGCCCTGCTCGGGCAGCTCGACGGGCTCCACGCCGCACTGGAACAGGTCCGCGGCCTCCGGATTGACGATGCGGTCGATCGAGGGCACGTCGTCGCGATGCACCGGACCTGCCGGATCCGGCGCAGGACGCAGCAGCTCGACCGCGACCGTGCCCGCCAACGCGAGCACCGCGACCGACGCCGCCGCCGACGCCAACGTCCGACGTGTCCGGCGACGATGCGCCCGCGCCACCAGACCCTCGGCGACACCCTCGGCACGCAGGTGCGCGCCCACCGCGACCCCGCCG
>NZ_JAUHPX010000005.1 GCF_030418305.1 Demequina lignilytica
GGGGGCGCCCGGGGGGGGGGGCCCCCCCCCCCCCCGAGGCTCGGGGCCGTCAGGCCTCCGCGCCCTCCTCGTTCCTGCCGTGGCACATCTTGTACTTGCGGCCCGAGCCGCAGGGGCACGGCGAATTCTTGCCGGCGCCCTCGAAGACGCGGCCGTCCTCCCACGGCTTGAGGCCCGACGGGCCCTTCTCGATCGTGGCCGCGCCCGTCCCGTCCTGCGACGGACCGGAGAACGTCATCGCGCCCATCGTCGACCGGACGGGGCCGCCCGCGGTGCCCGTGGCCGGGGTCGCGACCAGGCGCTGGCCGGCCGGTCCGGCGGCCGTGGCCGCACCGCCGCCGGCGAGACGCTGCGCGGGGTTGGCCGCGCCCTGCGTGCGGGCCTGCGCCACCGCGTTCGCCTGCGCGGCGGCGTTGGCCTGCGCGACCTGAGCCGCGGAGTCGGGCGTCACCGGCGCCTGGTTCTCGCGCTTCTCGACGCGGAACAGGATGGACACGGCCTGCTCCTTGATCGCATCGGTCATCGCCTCGAACAGCTGGAAGCCCTCGCGCTGGTACTCGATCAGCGGGTCGCGCTGACCCATCGCGCGCAGGCCGATGCCCTCCTTGAGGTAGTCCATCTCGTACAGGTGCTCGCGCCACTTGAAGTCGAGGACCTGCAGCAGCACCTGCCGCTCGACCTGACGCATGATCTCAGCGCCGATGCGCTCCTCGACCACCTCGTACTGGACCTTCGCGTCGGCGACCAGCTCGCGCTCGAGGAACGCCGTCGACAGCCCGGAGAGATCGCCGGCCTCCTCGATCAGCTCGTCGCGCGTGAGGCTCACGGGGTACACGGTGTGGAGGTCCTTCCACAGCGCCTCGAGGTCCCAGTCGTCGGGCGATCCGACCGCGGTGGACGAGCGCACGTCGTCGGAGACCACGTCCTCGACGAAGGTCAGGATCTGCTCGCGCAGGTCCTCGCCGTCGAGCACGCGCCGGCGCTCCGCGAAGATCACCTTGCGCTGGTCGCTCATGACGTCGTCGTACTTGAGGATGTTCTTGCGGATCTCGTGGTTGCGGCCCTCGATCTGGGCCTGCGCGCTGCGCACGCCGCGCGTCAGCACCTTGGACTCGATCGGCATGTCGTCCGGCAGCGCGCCCGAGTTCATCACGGTGGACGCGAGGCCGGACTGGAACATCCGCATCAGGTCGTCCTCGAGCGACAGGTAGAACCGGCTCTCGCCGGGATCGCCCTGGCGGCCAGAGCGGCCGCGCAGCTGGTTGTCGATGCGGCGCGACTCGTGACGCTCCGTGCCCAGGACGTAGAGGCCGCCCGCCTCGAGCACCTCGTCGCGCTCGGCCGCGGTCTCCTCCTGCGCCGCCGCGAAGACGTCCTTCCAGACCGACTCGTACTCCTCCGGGCTCTCCTTCGGGTCGAGCCCGCGCTCGTGCATCTGGGCGACCGCGCGGAACTCGGGGTTGCCGCCGAGCATGATGTCGGTGCCGCGGCCGGCCATGTTGGTGGCGACGGTGACGGCGCCCTTGCGTCCCGCCTCGGCGACGATCGCCGCCTCCTGGGCGTGCTGCTTGGCGTTCAGGACGGTGTGCTTGATCCCGCGCTTGCGGAGCTCCTTGGACAGGTTCTCCGACTTCTCGACGGACACCGTGCCGACCAGCACCGGCTGGCCCTTGGCGTTGCGCTCGAGGATGTCGTCGATCACCGCGGTGAGCTTGGCCGCCTCGTTCTTGTAGAGCAGGTCCGACTGGTCGGCGCGGATCATCGGCCGGTTGGTCGGGATCGGGATCACGCCCATGCCGTAGGTGGAGTGCAGCTCCGCGGCCTCGGTCTGGGCAGTTCCGGTCATGCCCGCGAGCTTCTCGTACTGGCGGAAGTAGTTCTGGAGCGTGATCGAGGCGTAGGTCTGGTTTTCCGCCTTGATCGGCACGCGCTCCTTGGCCTCGATCGCCTGGTGGAGGCCCTCGGAGTAGCGACGACCCTTGAGGAGGCGCCCGGTGTGCTCGTCGACGATGTCGACCTCACCGCCCTGGACCACGTAGTCGACGTCCTTCTTGAACAGCTCCTTCGCCTTGATGGCGTTGTTGAGGAAGCCGATCAGCGGCGTGTTGGCGGGGTCGTACAGGTTCTCGATCCCGAGCGCCTTCTCCACCTTGTCGATGCCGGGCTCGAGGATGCCGACCGCCCGCTTCTTCTCCTCGACCTCGTAGTCCTCGCCCGCCGTCATCTCCTTGACCAGCCGCGCGAACTCCACGTACCAGCGGTTGTTGTCCGCGGACGCCGGCCCGGACACGATGAGCGGGGTGCGCGCCTCGTCGATGAGGATCGAGTCGACCTCGTCGACGATCGCGTAGTGGTAGCCCCGCTGGACCAGCTGGGCCGGCTGGAGGGCCATGTTGTCGCGCAGGTGGTCGAAGCCGAACTCGTTGTTGGTGCCGTAGGTGATGTCCGCCTCGTACTGCTGGCGGCGCACCTCCGGGGTCTGGTTCGCGACGATGCAGCCGGTGGTCATCCCGAGGAACCGGAAGACGCGGCCCATCAGCTCGGACTGGTAGCCGGCAAGGTAGTCGTTGACCGTGACGATGTGGACGCCCTTGCCGTCGAGGGCGTTGAGATAGGCGGGCAGCGTCGCGACCAGGGTCTTGCCCTCACCGGTCTTCATCTCCGCGATGTTGCCGTGGTGGAGCGCGCCGCCACCCATGATCTGGACGTCGAAGTGGCGCATCCCGAGGGTCCGTCGCGCGGCCTCGCGCACGGCCGCGAAGGTCTCGGGCATCAGGGAGTCGAGACTCTCGCCGCCCTGCCGGCGCTCCTTGAACTCGTCCGTGAGCGCGCGGAGCTCCTCATCGGACATCTCCTGGTAGGCCTCCTCGAGGGCGTTGGTGAGCGTCACCACCTTCTCGAGGCGGCGCAGCTCGCGCCCTTCGCCCACACGGATGATCCGGTCCAGCAGTGCCACGTCTCGCTCCTCGCGTACCGTCGTTAGTCCCCGACCATCGTAGGCGGTCAGTGGAGGGACTCGGGCTCGTCTCGCTGTGGGCGCAACAGGACCACCGCCGCGCCCAGCAGGAGGCCTCCCACGATGCCGAGCGGGCCGAGCCTCTCCGCGAAGATGAGCGCCGCCGCGATGGCGGCGACGAGCGGCTCGAGCAGCGCCACGATGGTCGCGACGAACGGCGGAACGGACCGCAGCCCCGTGAGGTACGCGACATACGCGAGCGCGGTGATGAGCACGCCCATGGCGATGGTCAGCGCCCATCCGTAGCCGTCAGACGCGGCGCCGATGCCCGTCGCGGCCGCGGCGGGGACCAGCAGCAGGCCGCCGAAGGTGAAGGCGAAGGCCGTGTGCTCGACGGGCCCGAGGCCGGGCACCTCGTGGCGGTTGACCACCGTGATCGCCGCGAACGTGGCTCCCGCGCCGAGCGCGATCAGCGCGCCGAGCGGCCCGTTCCGCCCGGTGTCGAGCGACCCGCTCAGCAGCAGCGCGAGCCCGCCGAGCGCGAGGGCCAGCGCGATCAGCGTGGTCGCGGGCGGCCGCCGGCGGTCGGTCGCCCAGTCGTAGGCGGCGACGAACACGGGCGCGGAGCCGATGCCGATGAGCGTCGACAGGCCCACGGACGAGTACGAGATCCCGAGGAAGTAGCAGGCCTCGAACGCCGCGGTGAGCGCACCGGTGAGCAACGCGCGGCGCCACTGGGCCGCGCTCAGGCGCCGCAGCGTGCCGCGGACCGCGAGGTAAGCGAGCAGGGCGACGCCCGCGACCAGCATCCGCCACATGGCGATCGACAGGGCGCCGATCCCAGCGTGGTCGCCGAGCAGGGTGCCGGTGATGCCGCCGAAGCCCCACAGGGTCGCCGCCAGCACCACGGAGAGGAAATGACGGGGCCGCACCCCCGAAACCTATCCGGTGGTGCGGCCCCGTCGGGACGATGCGATCAGGCGCTCTCGCGCTCCGCCTCCTCCGCCTGGACGCCGGCGTCGGACTGCTCGAGGTGGATCACCCCGTAGGTCCAGCCGCGGCGCCGGTAGACCGCCGAGGCGAGCCCGGTGTCCGCGTCGTGGAACAGGAAGAAGTCGTGGCCGACCAGCTCCATGTGGTCGAGCGCGTCGGCCACCGTCATCGGCGGCGCGGCGTGCGTCTTCGAGCGGATGACGATCGGGGTGCCGTCGATGGGGATCTCGCGGTGCGACCCCTCGGGGGCACCCTCCCACGCCTCGACGCTCGCGACCCGCTCGTCGCCCTCCGCCGGCTCGGGCGCCGGCGGGACCGAGTGGAGCCCGGTCTTGCCCTGGTGACGGTGAACCTTCCGCTCATGCAGCTTGCGCAGCTGCTCGACGAGCTTCTGGATGGCGGCGTCGAGGGCGATCATGCGGTCCTCGGCCGACGCCTCCGCGCGCACGACCCGGCCTCCGCGGACCGTGATCTCGACGCGTTCGCGCTCGTTTCCGTGCTTCGGGTTCCTCTCATGGACCACATGGACGTCCGCGCGAGTCGCCCGCGGCGCGAGCGTCTCGATCTTCTCCATCTTCTCGAAGATCTTCTGGCGGAGGTCCTCGGAGACCTTGGTGTGGCGTCCGACGATGGCGATGTCCATGACGAAAACTCCTTCTGTTCTCACTGTGACCGCTCGGCGGCCAGGGGCAAGGGAGGGGCGGCGCTTCTCGCGCCTGATACATCACCTCCTCGCCTGGAAGGTGTTCGACGATCATCGTCCTGGACCTCCTACAGTAGCGCGCTCCCCTGCCGACTGTGCACCCCCGGCGCGACGGCCAGCAGGAGCGCCCCGACGGGCACCGCGGGGCCCGCCTGAAGCGCCTGGGCCGCGCGCGCGAGGGTGGCCCCGGTGGTCACCACGTCGTCCACCAGGAGCACGGGTCGCATCGGCCCGCGGACCGCCGCGAGCGCGACCGGGGCCTCGCCGCGCCAGCGCCCGCGATCCCCCGCTCCGCGTGAACGTCCCCGCGCGGGACGCAGCAGGCTCCGGGGAGATGCCGAGACTCCCGCGTCACGGAGCCCGGCCGCGGCGCCCCGCGCGAGCAGGCCCGGAAGGTCCGCGCCACGCCGACGCGTGTGCGCCGCGCGCGCGGGGCACGGCACCACGTCGACCTCCCCGCAGGCGGCGGCCAGCGCGGCGGCCACCACCGCCGCGGCGCGGCGCATCGCCGCCGTCAGGTCGCGGTCGAGGTCGCGCCGCCCACCGTCCTTCCAGGCGGAGACGGTGCCGTGAGCCGATCCCTCGAGCACCGTGATCGACCAGGCGGGCAGGGGCGGGTCGAGCACCTCGAGGCGAGCCGCGGACGTCTCGCACCGCACCGGCTCCTCCCACCAGGGCGCTCGGCACTCCTCGCACCAGCGCTCGTCGGGGGCGTCGCAGCCCGGGCAGTCGACCGGCAGCGCGAGCCGCGCGGCGCCCACCGCCGATCGCCACACACCGGCCATCCGCATCCCACCAGGATGGCGCGCGCGAGCACGACGCAGCGCCCCCAGGCGCCCGCGGCGCGCACCGGCCGGGCCCGGGACCCGGCCGTGGACATCAGCCCGCGTACGCGAGGTCCTGGATCCCGGTCGCGATGCCCGCCCACCCGGTGCCGGCGCGCTCGCGCACGGCGCCGTCCGCGGAGACCAGGGTGATCGACCGGTCACCGTGCCGGGCGGAGATGGCGACGGCGTCGGGCACCGTCGAGTCCTCGGTGGTCCTGCCGCCGACGGTCGCGAGCCACAGCGGCACCGTCTCGTCGCCCGATCGCGTGCCGAGCAGTCCGACGGTGAGGTCGTCCACCCAGATCGCGTCGGCCACCTCGCGGACGTTCGCGCCCACGGCGAGGGGCTCGCCGACGCTCACGGGCTCTCCGCCGTCGGCCCTCACCACGGCGGCCACCTCGACCACCGTCTGCGAGCCCGCGCGGGAGACCACCAGGACGCGGGATCCGTCGCGGGACACCGACAGCCCGACAGGCACGCGGCCGGCGAGCCACTGCGTGTCGAGCCGCAGCACGCCGCCCACGCCGTCGACCGCGATGAGCCGCGTGGGGTCGGAGGCCTCCGCGCTCCACAGCCATCCGAACCGGTCGAAGCTGGGTGCGAGCAGGCTGTTGCCCTCGAGCACGGGCTCTGCGGCGATGCTCCCGGTCGGCGTCGCGAGGTCCGCGTCGTAGTCCTGGAGCGAGTCGACGCCGCCGGCGAGCGCGTCGGAGACGACGATGCGCGTGCCTCCGATGCGGTACGCCACCCGGGCGTCGTCGTAGGCGAGGGCGAGGGCGTCCGCGCCGTCGGGCACCGCTCCCGCGTCCTCGGCGGTGACCCGCAGCGCGTCGCCGTCCCACAGGCCCAGCCGCCCGCCTGCGATGACCGCGGCGAGCGGGTCGGCGATCGGATCGCGCGACAGGTCCGCCTCCTCGGCGGACAGCGGCACCCCGCCCACGCTCGCGGTGACATCACGGATGCCGGGCAGCGCCGTCAGGGTGAGCCGGAGCTGCGCGAGCGCGAGCGCCCGCTCGTCCGCGCTGCCGGCCGACTCGCCGGTGAGCCCGACGGCGGCGACCCCGTCCGTCACGACGACCGAGTCGACGGCGAGCGCGGAGCCGGCCGGGAAGCCGGTGGCCACCCCGGCGGCCAGCCATGCCGAGGGCCCCGCGACCAGCTCGCGGGCCGCCCACGTCGCGACGTTCGTCAGGGGCAGCCACCGCAGCTCGGGGACCGCCGCCGACTGGTCCGGCGTCGCGAAGATCAGGCTGACGGACTGGAACAGGCGCGTGAAGTTCGCCTCGGCGAGCAGCGAGCCGTCGTCGAGCTCGGCGATCCGCCACTGGCCCTCGTCATCCTGCGCCATGGTGAACTTGAGCTGCGTCTGCGTGCCGTCGGCCGCCTCGACCATGCGGCCCGCGCCGTCCAGCCGCGCCGCGACAGGGACCGCGTAGACCACGGTGCCGGCGGCCTCGTCGTAGTCGGGCGTGAGGGCGCCCGAGTCGAACACCGTGATCTGGGCGAGCGGGTCCCACGACGCCCTGGCCTCGGCCGTCAGGTACTCGCGCGCCACGGAGAAGTCGGAGGCGAAGCCCGCCGCGGTCGCGCGGATGAAGCCCGACACGATCGCGGTGACCGGGTCGTCGACGCGGGGCCCCTCGGCGAACGGGACGAACGGGTCGACGCTCTCGACCTGCCCTCCGCCCTCGTTGACGGGACCCGACGTCGGGATGGTCGCGCATGCCGCGAGGACGACCGCGATCACCGCCGCCCATGCCGCCAGCCGTAGCCTCACCGGTTCACCTCCCTGCGGTCCGCCTCGAGTGGGACCCGTGTCGCGATCGTGTTGTAGTCGAGCTCCGCGATCACCAACGGCAGCGGCGGATGCTGGCCGAGCCCGCGCGAGGTGCGCGGCAGCTCGAGCCTGAAGCTCGCCCCCTTGCCCGGCAGCCCCCACGCCTCCAGCTTGCCGCCATGGAGCTGTGCGTCCTCGCGCGCGATCGAGAGCCCGAGCCCGGTGCCGCCCATGGTGCGGGCGCGCGCCGCGTCCGCGCGCCAGAACCGGTCGAACACCCGGTTGACCTGCTGCGGCGTCAGGCCGATGCCGTAGTCGCGCACCACCACCGCCACCGCTCGCTTGCTCGACGCGACCACGACGTCCACGGGCCGGCGCTGGGCGTGCTCGATCGCGTTCGACAGCAGGTTGCGGACGATCCTCGCGACCCGCGGCCGGTCCATCGACGCGACGTGGTCGCCCGCGGCGACCCACAGCCGCAGCTCCACGCCCTCGCGGCGAGCCGCCGGCACCATCGCCTCCGTCTGGTCGCGCACCACGTCGGCGAGGGACATGTCGTCGAACTCCAGCTGCGCGGCGCCCGCGTCGATGCGCGAGATCTCGAGGAGGTCGGACAGCAGGGTCTCGAAACGGTCGATCTGCGCGTCGAGCAGCTCGGCCGATCGCGCCACGGCCGGGGGGAAGCCCTCGCGGGCGTCGTGGAGGACGTCGGAGGCCATGCGGATGGTGGTGAGCGGCGTGCGCAGCTCGTGCGACACGTCGGACACGAAGCGTCGCTGCAGCCGCGACAGCTCCTCCATCCGGGTGATCTGGCGCTGCAGCGACTCGGCCATCTCGTTGAAGGTGCGCGCAAGGGTCGCCATCTCGTCCTGACCCCGCACGGTCATGCGCTCCGACAGGATGCCCTCCGCCAACCGCGAGGCGACCCGCGCCGCCTGCCGGACGGGGCGCACGGTCTGGCGCGACACCTGGAGGGTGAGCAGGCCGAGCAGGATCATGAGCGCGACCGCGCCAGCGCCGAGCACACGCTGGATGAGGCTGAGGGTCGCGGCCTCGTCGGCGAGCGAGTAGACGAAGTAGAGCTCGTAGTCCCCCGCGACCCGGATCGTGATCATCGACCCGACGACCACGCCCGGGTCTCCCGTCCCCGGCATCTCCACGAACTGCCACGGCTGGGTCACGTCGGACTCCACGGCCTCCCGCATCTCGGGGCTGATCACCCCGACCAGGTCGGTGGACGTCACCGGCGTCGAGAGCAGCACGCCGGACGTGTTGGTCGGGTCCCGCAGCAGGACCAGTCCGCGGGTGTCGCCGCCCAGCGTCCCGAGGCCGTCGAACAGGTCGTTGACCAGCTGCTGCAGGTCGCCGGGGGTCTCCGCCGTCGACGCGTCCACGGTCTGCTGCGCGGAGTCCGCGTCGCGCGCCGTCTCCGCGAGGATCCGGTCGACGCGGGTCTGGACCAGCCCGTCGCGGATCTGCGAGGAGATGGCGGCGCCGATGATGCCGACCGCCGTGAGGCCCAGCACCAGCGTGGTGGCGACCACCCGGAGCAGCAGCGAGCCGCGGAACCTGCGCCAGACCCGGCGCGGCCGTGACGCCAGGTTGGCCCACAGCGAGCGCGGGGTGAGCCTCACGACCCGATGCCACCCGCCTTGTAGCCCACGCCGCGGACGGTGACGATGATCTCCGGGTTCTCGGGGTCGCGCTCGATCTTGGCGCGCAGCCGCTGGATGTGGACGTTGACCAGCCGCGTGTCGGCGGCGTGCCGGTAGCCCCACACGTCCTCGAGCAGCACCTCGCGGGTGAAGACCTGACCCGGGGTGCGCGCGAGGGTCACCAGCACGTCGAACTCGAGGGGTGTGAGCGGGATCAGCTCGCCGTCCCGCATCACCCGATGCCCGGTGACGTCGATCTCGAGGTCCGCGACCCTGACCACCGCCGGCGTCGCGTTGTCGTTGCGGCGCAGGCGCGCGCGGACGCGCGCGATCAGCTCGCGCGGCTTGAAGGGCTTCGGCACGTAGTCGTCCGCCCCGGACTCGAGCCCGAGCACCACGTCGACCGTCTCGGACTTCGCCGTGAGCATGATGATCGGCACGCCCGACTCCGCGCGGATCTCCCGGCAGATGTCGATGCCGCTCTTCCCGGGCAGCATCAGGTCGAGCAGGATGACGTCGGGGTTCGTGGCGCGGAACGCGCCCACCGCCTCGTCGCCGTGGTCGCAGAACACGGTCTCGAAACCGTCCCCGCGCAGCACGATGCCAAGCATCTCCGCCACGGCAGGGTCATCGTCGACCACCAGGATCTTCGCCGTCATGCACCCATTATGCCGACGCCCCCCGACCGCACCATGCAGGCGTGGCAGGATGGGGCGCATCGACCGGGGGGAGCGCGCGGATGACGGACCAGCAGGGCACCTCGGGATGGGCCGCGCCCGGTGGCGCGCCGACCCCGGCGGGGCCCCCGGTCGGACCGCCCGCGGCGGCGTCCTACCCCCCGCCCTACGTGCCCCCCGGGGGCCCGCCGAGCGCCGCTCCCCCGGCCCCCGGCATCGTCCCTACGCCTCATGCGGCGCCGGCGCCCGCGCCCACCTACCGCTCCTGGCAGCCGGGCATCATGCCGCTGCGACCGTTGAGCTTCGGCGACTTCCTGTCGGTGCCGTTCAAGGCGATGCGGTTCAACCGCGGGGTGGTGCTCGGCGGGCCCCTGCTGCTGACGCTCGTGGCGACGCTCGCGACGGCCGCCTTCATGTGGCTCCTGTTCACCGACCCCTCGCTCGCGATCCTCGACCCGACGTCCGACCTGGGCGGCATCGAGCCGTCCACGGTGCTGGTCGGAGGGATCGCCGTGATCGCGATGCTCCTCGCGGACCTGCTGTCGAGCGCGGTGGTGGCCCCGGCCGTCGCCCGCGCCGTCCTCGGCGAGCGGATCCGGCTGTCGCAGGCCTTCGCCGCGGTCCGGGAGCGGCTGGGCTCGCTGCTGCTGCTCTACCTGATGACCGCGGGCGCGGGCGCGCTGGTGCTCGGCATCGCGCTGGTGCCGATGCTGATGGCCGGCGCCTCCGACGACTCCCTCGGGCTCGGCGTCGGGCTCACCCTGCTGCTGTGGGTCGCCGTGATCCCGGTCGCCTTCCTCATCGGCCTCTTCAGCGGGCTCGCGCGCCCCGTGATCGTGCTCGAGAAGCGCGGTCCGATCGACGCCGTGCGCCGCGTGCTGCGCCTGATCAAGGGCCGGTTCTGGTGGACGGTGCTGATCCTGTTCGTGTCCTCGCTCATCGTGTCGATGGTCGCGGGGGTGTTCCAGCAGATCGGCTCGATCGGCGCGCTGGTGGTCGGGATCGCGGCGCCGGACAACCTCACGCTCATCGCGATCGGCGCGGTGCTGGCCGTGAGCGTCGGGATGGTCGTCTCGTACGTCCTCACGTACTCGTACCTGGGCTCGCTCCTGACGCTGCTGCACATCGACCTGCGCATCCGCCACGAGGGCTTCGACCTGACCCTCGCGGAGGCCGCGGAGGCGAGCCGCCGCGCGTGAGCGAGCGACCGTGAGCGTGATCGAGCCCCCGGTGGTGCCGGGGGCGGACGAGGCACGCCGCTGGGCCGTGGACGAGCTCGCCAAGGACGAGTACGCGAGCGGCGGGGAGTCCTGGCTCGCCCGCGTCCTGGACTGGTTCTCCCGGCTCCTCGACGGTCTGGGCGACGGGGTCGGCGGCGCCGTGGGCCCGTGGGGCGCGATCGGCATCGGGATCCTGGTCGCCGCGGTGCTCGCGCTGATCGTGTGGCTCGTCGTGGGTCCGCTCCGCCGGAACCGCCGACGCACGGTCGAGGCGGAGCTCTTCGACGACGACCGCGACGCGGCCGCGCTCGATGACGACGCCGACAGGGCGGCGCGGGCCGGGGACTTCGCGACGGCCACCATGCACGCCTATCGGGCGACCATCCGCCGGCTGGCCGAGCGCTCCCTCATCGACCTGACCCCCGGCCTCACCGCCCACGAGGCCGCGGAGCTGGGCGGCCGCGCCCTCGCGGAGCTCGCGGTCCCCCTCGCCGTCGACGCGGACGTGTTCGACCGCATCCGGTACGGACACGGAGGCGCGGGACCGGAGGCGTACGCGCACGCACGGGCGACGCTCGAGCGCGCGTCGACGGCGAAGGCGGTGGTGACGTGAGCGTCGGACGCGAGTCGCTGGTGACCACTGACCCCGGGCCGGGGATCGCGGCACGGGCCCGCGGCGGCCGCCCCTGGATCGTCGCGGTGGTGCTGCTCGCCGCGATAGTGGCGCTGCTGGTGGTGACGTCCCGCCCCAGCGACTACACGCCGCTGTCGACGGAGAACTCCACCGACACGGGGACCCGCGCGCTCGCCCAGATCCTCCGGCAGCATCACGTCGAGGTGACGCAGATCGACCGCCTGAGCCGCGCGGGCATCGCGGACCCCGCTGCCACCACCGTGGTGGTCGCGAACCCCGAGCTGCTCACGTCCGGGCAGCTCGGCTCGCTGGCCGACTACCCGGGCGACCTGGTGCTGCTCGGAGCGGACGACTCCGCGTTCGCCGCGCTCGGCCTCCCCGTCGAGACCGCGCTCGGGTTCCTCCCGGAGGTCGCGGACGCGGCGTGCCAGGATCCCGACGCCGTCGCCGCCGGCGAGGTCCGCGTCGACCACCTCGGCGTGCGCGCGACCGCGGGCGGGGACGTCACGGTCTGCTTCGCCCAGCGCGACGGCGCGGGGGCGATGGCCCGCGTCGAGGACGGCGCCCGCACGCTCACCGTGATCGCCTCGACCGGCCTGGTCACCAACGGCCGGCTGGCGGACCTGGGCCACGCGGCGCTCGCGCTGCGGGTCACCGGCCGGCACCCCGACTTGGTCTGGTACGTCGCGGACGGCTTCGACCCGACCCTGCTCACCTGGGCGGGGGACGATGCGGGCGGCGGCTCGGGCGACGGCGGCGTCGGGCGCGAGACCCTCAGCGAGCTCGAGGCCAGCCCGGACTTCCTGCCCCCGGGCACCGGCACCGCGCTGTACGCGCTCGGCCTCGCCCTGGTGTTCGCCGCGATCTGGCGCGGCCGACGCTTCGGGGCGCTCGTGCGCGAGCCGATGCCGGTGGTGGTGCGCTCATCCGAGGCCACCCGCGGTCGGGCCCGGCTGTACCGCCGGGCGCGCGCGACCGGCCGCTCCGCGGCGGCGCTGCGCGCCGCGACCGCCACCCGGATCGCCCGCCGCATCGGCGTCCCGCGCACCGCCGGCCGGGCCGACCTCGTGGAGTCCATCCGCCGCGCGACCGGCCGCTCGACCGCCGAGATCGAGGCCCTCCTCTACGGCGCCCCGCCGGCCGACGACGCCGCCCTGCTCACGCTCCTCACCGCACTCGACGCTCTCGAAAGCGAGGTACACCGACCGTGACCGACATGCCCGACACCGCACCATCCTCCGAGGGCGCACCGCCGCCCGGCCCGGCGTCCGAGGCTCCCGCGGCATCGTCCGCCCGGGACGCTCTGGGTCGCCTCCGGACCGAGGTGGGCAAGGCCGTGGTGGGACAGGATCCGATCGTCACCGGCCTGGTGATCGCGCTGCTCTGCCGCGGGCACGTGCTGCTCGAGGGCGTGCCCGGCACCGCGAAGACGCTGCTGGTGCGCACCCTGGGCGCGTCGCTCGGCCTCGACACGTCGCGCGTCCAGTTCACGCCGGACCTCATGCCCGGTGACGTCACGGGCTCGCTCGTCTACGACGCCCGCACCGCGGCGTTCTCGTTCCGCGAGGGACCCATCTTCACCAACCTGCTGCTCGCCGACGAGATCAACCGCACGCCCCCGAAGACGCAGTCCGCGCTGCTCGAGGCGATGGAGGAGCGGCAGGTGACCGTCGACGGCGAGGCGCGCGCCCTGCCGACGCCGTTCCTGGTGCTCGCGACCCAGAACCCCGTCGAGTACGAGGGCACCTACCCCCTGCCTGAGGCGCAGCTCGACCGCTTCATGCTGAAGCTCCCCGTCGCGCTGCCGGACCGGGACTCCGAGACCGATGTGCTGCGCCGCCACGCCGCCGGCTTCGACCCGCGCGATCTGGCCGCGGCGGGCGTCTCGGCGGTCGCGAGCGCCGAGGACCTCGAGCAGGGCCGCCGCGAGTCCGCGCAGGTGGAGATCTCGGACGACGTGCTCCGGTACATCGTCGACGTCTGCCGGGCCACGCGCGAGGCGCCCTCGGTGGCGCTGGGCGTCTCGCCGCGCGGCGCGACCGCGTTGATGGCGACGTCGCGCGCGTGGGCGTGGATGCGCGGGCGGACCTACGTCGCGCCGGACGACGTCAAGGCCCTCGCCGCCTGGACCCTCGCCCACCGCATCCAGGTGCGCGCCGAGGCCGAGCTCGAGGGCGTCACCGCGACCTCCGTGCTCACGTCCGTGCTGGCGACGGTCCCCGTCCCGCGCTGATGTACCTCACCGGCTGGACGGTCGCGCTCGCGGCGCTCGGGGCGGTCCCCGCGGCGCTGTCCCAGTCGCGCGGCGTGGCGTTCGCGTGGATGCTCGGCGTCGCGCTGCTCGCGCTGCTCGACGCGTGGCTCGCGCCCCGCACCGCGACGGTGGGGGTGCGGCGCGAGGCGCCCGCCTCCGTGCGGCTGACCGAGCCGACGTCCACCCGCCTGGTCGCGGGGCACGTCGGCGGCCGACGACGGGTCCGCGGCGTCCTCCGCGACGCATGGCAGCCGTCCGCGGGAGCCGCGCGGACGCGACACCGGTTCGACCTCGGCCCCGGCGAGGCGGCGACGTTCGCCACCGCGATGCGCCCGACGCGTCGGGGCGACCGGCACGCGGGTCCCGTCACCATCCGGACCGCGGGTCCGCTGCGGCTCGCGGGGCGCCAGCGCTCGGTCGAGGTCCCGGCGCGCCTGCGCGTGCTCCCGGAGTTCGCGTCCCGCAAGCACCTGCCGTCGCGGCTCAAGCGGCTGCGCGAGATCGACGGCAGCACCGCGGTGCGCCTCAAGGGCGCGGGCTCGGAGTTCGACTCGATGCGCGAGTACGTGATCGGGGACGACGTGCGCGCGATCGACTGGCGCTCCACCGCCCGCCGGGGCGAGGTGCTGGTGCGCACCTTCCGCCCCGAGCGCGACCGCCGGGTGCTGATCGCGATCGACTGCGCGCGCCAGTCCGCGGCCCGGGTCGGCGACGCCCCGCGGCTCGATGCGTCGATCGAGGCCGCGCTGCTGCTCGCGGCGCTGGCCTCCCGCGCGGGCGACCGGGTGCAGGCGACGGCGTTCGACCGCTCCGAGCGCGCCCGGGCCGCCGCCACCGGCGAGCAGATCATGCCGCTGCTGGCCGAGGCGCTCGCCACGGTCGAGCCCTCGCTGCTCGAGCCCGACTGGCCCGCGCTGCTGCGGCTCGCCCAGTCGCGGGTGTCCCAGCGCGCGCTGGTGGTCCTGCTCACCACGGTCGACACGTCCGCGACGGACTCCGGACTGCTCGACGCTGTCGCGGCGCTGCAGCGCCACCATCAGGTGCTCGTGGCCTCCGTGGAGGACCCCGAGGTCGCCGAGATGGCGGCCGGCCGGGACGATGCGGCGGCCGCCTACGCGGCCGGCGCCGCGGCCCGGGCGCTGCTCGAGCGTGAGGCCGTCGCGGCGCAGCTGCGCCGGCTCGGCGCCGAGGTGGTGCTCGCCGCACCGGACTCCCTCGCGCCCGACGTCACGGACCGCTACCTGGCGCTCAAGGCGGCCGGCCGGCTCTGACGTCGGCTCCTCCACCCCGGACGGTGCGCACGGGGCTCAGCCCGCGAGGGCCACCTGGTCCGTCGCGAAGTCGCCCTCCGCATCACCGGTGGCGCCCGCGCGCGTCGCGGCGCGCCCGGCCACGAAGATGTACATCCAGAACGCGGTGACCGCGATGACGCCGATCACGATCTTGAGCCACCAGGGCATCAGCGATCCCGTCACGTAGCCCTCGATGAGTCCCGACAGGAAGAGCGCGATCACCAGCCCGATCGCGACGCCGACCGCCGCCCGCCCCTCCTCGGCGAGCGCCCGCGACCGCGGCCGCGGCCCGGGCACGAGCATGGTCCAGCAGAGGCGGAGCCCCGTGCCCGCGGCGACGAAGACAGCGGAGAGCTCGAGCAGCCCGTGCGGCATGATCAGCTGGAAGAAGATGTCGAGCGCCCCCGCCTCGGCCATGATCGCGCCCGCCACGCCGAGCTGCAGGACGGTGTTGTACATCAGGAACAGGGGGTAGACGCCCGTGATGCCGAACGCGATGCACTGCGCCGCGAGCCAGCCGTTGTTGGTCCACACGGTGGCGGCGAACGAGGTCGAGTCGTACTCGGTGTAGTAGCTGGCGAACTCCTCCTGCGCGATGGCGGCGCGCACCTCCGGCGGCCCGACCAGGTCGAGGGCGTCCTCGTGGGTCACCGTCCACCAGCCCGAGACGAACGCCATGACCACCACGGCGAGCGTGACCGCGACCGCCCACCAGCGCACCCGGTGGAGCGCCGCCGGCAGGCCCACGAGGAGGTAGCGCGCCACCTCTCGCGTCGACGCGGTGTGGGCGCCGGTCAGCCACACCCGCGCGGAGGCGAGCACCACCGAGAGCCGCGAGACCAGGGTCGGCTCCGGTGCGGCGGATCTCACCGTCGACAGGTCACCCGCGGTCGCCTGGTAGAGCCGGGCGAGCTCGTCGGCCTCCGCGCCTGACAGGCGACGTGCGCCCGCCAGCTCCTTCAGCCGCGCCCAGCGGCGTTCACGGGAGGCGCTGAAGGAGTCGATGTCCACGCCGCTACGATGCCACAGGAGCCCGAGGAGGAGGAGAGCGTGGACGACGAGGACCAGATTCTCATCGGCGAGGGCGTGGTGCTCGACTCGGGCGCGGCCCCCGTCACGCTGAGGATCCTGTCCGGCGCCCTGGACATGCTCGTGGTCCTGGTGCTCTACGCCGCCGGCTTCGGGCTGGTGGGGCAGCTCCTGCCCGCGGTCGACGATGCATGGGCGCGCGTGCTCGTCATCGGCTGGACCGTGACGTGCCTCGTGATCGTGCCGACCACGGTCGAGACCCTGTCCCGGGGCCGTTCGGTCGGCCGCTGGGCGGCGGGCCTGCGGGTCGTCCGTGACGACGGCGGCCCCGTGTCCGTCCGCCACGCGCTCACCCGGGCCCTCCTCGGCGTGCTCGAGATCTACGGCACGGTCGGCACGCTGGCGGTCACCGTCTCGGTGCTCGGGGCGCGCGGCAAGCGGATCGGCGATCATCTGGCCGGCACCTACGCGATGCGCACCCGCGGCAGCCGCACGGCCCTGCCGCCCCTGTCCATGCCGCCCGGGCTGGGCGAGTGGGCGCGGACCGCGGACATCACCCGGCTGCCGGACGGCCTGGCGCTGACGGGCCGCATGTTCCTCGCGCGAGCCGACCGGATGCACGCGCCCTCCCGGGTGCGCCTGGGAACGCTGCTGAGCGGGCGCATGGCGACCCATGTCTCGCCGCCCCCGCCGGCGGGCACCCACCCCGAGGCGTTCATCGCGGCGGTCCTCACGGAGCGACGCGACCGCGAGTGGATCCTCGAGTCCGCGCGGATGAGCCGGGCCGAGGCCGACGGCGACGCGTTGCGCCGCCTGCCCTACGGCATCCCGGACGTGGACTGATCCGTCGGCTCCTCGGCGTGACGGACGTCGGGCTCGATGAAGATCAGCCGGACCGCGGGGACGGCCGCACGGACCAGCGCCTCGGCCCTGTCGGTCCGCTCGCCGATCTCCGCGAGGGAGGCCTCCGGCTCCGCGGCCACCTTGACCGCCAGCAGGATGTCCTCGGGGCCGAGGTGCGAGGTGCGCAGGTGGATGACGTCGGGGTAGCCGCCCTCCGCGAGCGCGGTGCGGATCTTCGCCAGGTCCTCGTCGGTCGCCGACTCCCCGAGCAGCATCTCGCGGGTCTCGCTCCCGAGCACGATCGCGATCGTGACGAGCAGGAGCCCGATCGCCGCCGAGCCGACCGCGTCCCAGCGGCCGTCGTGAGTGACGAGGGTCATCGACACCCCGAACAGGGCGAACACCAGGCCGATCAGCGCGCCGAAGTCCTCGAGGAGGATCACCGGCAGCTCGGGCGAGCGCGACCGGCGGATGAACCTGCCCCAGCCGACGTTGCCGCGGATCTTGTTGGACTCGCGGATCGCGGTGCGGAAGGAGAGCCCCTCGAGCACGATCGCGATCACCAGCACGGCGATGGGAACCCACTGCCACGACTCGATGGGCTCCGGATCGTGCCACTTGTGCCAGCCCTCGTACAGCGCGAACAGGCCGCCGACGGTGAAGAGCACCACGGCGACCAGGAACGCGTAGTAGTAGCGGTACCGCGAGAATCCGAACGGATGCTCGGGCGTCGCCTCGCGCTTCGCGGCCTTGCCGCCGACCAGCAGCAGCACCTGGTTGCCCGAGTCCGCGACCGAGTGGATCGCCTCCGCGAGCATCGAGGACGCGCCGGTGAGCGCCCATGCCGCGAACTTGGTGACGCCGATCCCCAGGTTCGCGCTGAGCGCCGCGACGACAGCCTTGGTGCCGCCCTCGGTCGACACGTCAGCCCTGCCGGATGACCGCGAGCACGCGGTCGCGCATGCGCTCCATGAGCTCCTGGCCGTCGGCCTCCGAGTTGAGCCGCAGCAACGGCTCGGTGTTGGACGGGCGCACGTTGAACCACCAGCGCTCACCCTCGCCCGGGGCGGGCCAGTGCTCGACGGTGAGGCCGTCGAACTCGTCGGAGTAGACGTCGTCGGTGACGAACGCCTCCTTCACGCGGGCGAGCGCCGCGGGGACCGAGTCGACCTTCGAGTTAATCTCCCCGGAGGCGACGTACGGGTCGTGCGCCGTGAGCATCTCGGACAGCGGTCGGTCCTGGGTGCCCAGCGCGGCGAGCACGTGCATGGCCGCGATCATGCCCGAGTCGGCGTACCAGAAGTCACGGAAGTAGAAGTGGCCACTGTGCTCGCCGCCGAAGATCGCGTTGAGCCGCGCCATCTCCGCCTTGATGAAGCTGTGGCCGACGCGCGATCGCACCGGCGTGGCTCCGGCGGCCGCGAGCTGCTCGCGCACCGCGCGCGACGAGATCAGGTTGTGGATCACGGTGGGCTGGCCGCCGGATGCGAGCTCGCGCGCGGTCTCCCGCAGGCCCACCAGGCACGTGATGGTCGACGGGGTCACGACCTCGCCGCGCTCGTCGATCACGAAGCAGCGGTCCGCGTCCCCGTCGAACGCCAGGCCGATGTCCGCGCCGTGCTCCCTGACGGCGGCCTGCAGGTCCACGAGCGTCGACGAGTCGAGAGGGTTCGCCTCGTGGTTCGGGAAGGTGCCGTCGAGCTCGAAGTACAGTGGGATGATCTCGAGGGGCAGACCGGGGAGGCCCGCCTCGGTGCCGAGCACCGCGGGCACGGTGTACCCGGCCATCGCGTTCGCCGCGTCGACCACGACCTTGAGCGGCCGGATGCCGTCGAGAGGGACCAGCGAGCGCAGGAAGGCCCCGTACTCCCCGATCATGTCGCGCGTGGACTCCGTGCCGGGCGTCTCGGCCGCCGGCGGCTCCTCGACCAGGTAGCGTGCGGCGGTCTCGCGGACGTCGGCGAGACCGGAGTTCTCGCCCACCGCCCGGGCGCGGGAGCGGCACATCTTCATCCCGTTGTACTCCGCCGGGTTGTGGCTCGCGGTGATCATGACGCCGGGCAGGTCGAGCGCGCCCGAGGCGTGGTACAGGCCGTCGGTCGAGCACAGCCCGATGCGGACCACGTCGACCCCGCGCCGCGTCAGCCCCTCGGCCACCGCGTCGGCGAGCCACGGCCCGCTGTCGCGCATGTCGTGGCCGATCGCTACCGTGGTGCCCCCCTCGGGGAGCACGATCGCGTCGGCGAAGGCCGCGCCAATCGCGCGGGCGACCGGGGCGGTCAACGTGTCGCCGACGATGCCGCGGACGTCGTAGGACTTGATGAGGGCGCTGAGATCAGGTGCGTCGGTCACGCCCTTAGGTTAGCGGGACGCCCCCACCCGGCCGCTAGGGGGTCCTCAGCCGTCGGTCGAGATGACGCGGAGGTGCCCGCGGCGCGGCTCGGACGCCACCGGCGCCGGCACGGTGAAGGTCGCGGCGGGCCGCGGCCGGCCGGCCTCGCGCACGGCCCGGGCGAGCGCCTCGAGGTCGTCGGTCGACGGCTCGGGCTCGACGTACTCGGCCTGGATGTGCACGACGTCCCAGCCGCGCGGCGCGGTGAAGCGGTCGGCGTGATGCGCGCACAGGTCGTAGGAGTGCGGCTCCGCCGTCGCGGACAGCTGACCGACCACCACGGTCGAGTCGGCGTACACGTAGGTGAGCGTCGCCGCCGCGGGTCGGGCGCACGAGCTCCGCGAGCACTGCCGGGTTGCCATCACGGTTCGAGACGCTACCCCGCCGCCGCGGCGCGCGGGCGCTGCCACGCCGGGGTCGCGGTAGCCTCGCACCATGTCACGCCGCGACCGCCACGGGCGGGGCCTGCGCCGCCCGTTGCTCCCGTTCGGCGCACCCGGGCATCGCACCCGCGCCGAGCGCTTCGACGACGCGCTGGCCGATGCCGCGGAACGCCTCGCGGCGCGGTGGGGAGGCGAGTGGGGGCGCATCGAGTTCGGGTCCGAGGACGTTCCGCCCTCCGACCCGACGCCGTGGGAGGACGGCGTGCCCCTCGGACGCCTGTTCCCCGCCGAGCTCGGCCAGCCGACCCGGATCGTCCTGTACCGACGACCGATCGAGCAGCGCGTGGAGCCGGGCGACCTCCCCGCCCTGGTGCGCGACGTCCTGGCCGAGCACGTCGCCCACGTCCTCGGCATCGCACCCGAGGACGTCGACCCCGACTACGGCACCTGATCCCGGTCAGGACGGCTCGACGTACGCGCCGCGCGTGACGTCGACGCCGATCGGCTCGACATCGGTTCGACGCGGCGTCAGCCGGGAGACGAAGCCCGGCGAGTCTTCCAGCACGAGCTCCCACGCGAACCCGGCGGTCCCGGTGAGCTCCGTGCCGGCGGCCACGTCGAGCGGGAGGGACGCGACGGTGCCGGCGCTGAGGGTGCGGCTCACCACCTCCGCACCCGACGCGTCGGTGAGGGTGAAGGTGCCGACCGTGGGCGCGTAGACCACCACGGCCGTGGTGTGCTCGCCGACACGGACGGACCTCGGCATGCCGTCCGCGATCGCCTGCGCGGGCGACCAGGCGAGGTCCCAGGCCTGCGCGTCGCGCGGGCCGTCGATCACCGCGCGCGGCACGCGGACCATCGCGGCGGCCGTGACCGGCGCGTCGGCCTCGATGGTGATCGCGCCCGCGTCGACCTGGGGCACCACGACCTCCGTCACGACGCCGGGCTCGAGCTCGAGGGCGCTCACCCCTCCCCACGTCGCGGCGCCCTGTCCGGTGAGCAGCGCCAGATCCAGGGTCGCACCCTCGGGGGCCATCAGGCGGAGGAGCGTCTCGGCGCCGTCGGCGGCACTGCCCACACCCGCGATCACGAGCGAGCGGGCGGGAGAGGCCGAGGGGACCACCCAGTCGGTGCCGGCGGGCTGGAAGCCGTCGAGCCGCGAGTCCTGGATCGCCGCGACCACGCCGGCTCCCGTCGCCGTCACGCGGGTGACGAGCGCCGCCGTCTCGGCCGCGACCCCCTCGATCAGCAGGTCCTGCTGCCCGCCCGCGGCGACGGACACGACGGTGCGGTCGTCGACCTGCCCCAGGGGGCCGTAGTAGGTGACCGTGACCTCGGTCGACGCCTCGGTCGGGTTGGTGAGCACCAGCCGGGCGCTCGACCCGAGCGCGGTCGATCCACCGACCAGCCACTGCTCCTGCGACGGCGCCGTGCAGCCGGCCGCCGCCAGGCCCGCCACGTCGCCGCCGCCGACCCGCTCGACCGAGGCCCCGGTGTCCGCGCCGGTGGTGAAGCCGGCCCCGGCCCCCTGGCGGTCCTCCCCCTCGGCATCGTAGGCGACGTCGTCCGAGCCCGAGTCGAGCGCGGCGTCGCCGGACTCGATCTGGCCCACGGGGATCTCGACCTGGCCCGGGCAGGCGAGCGGCTGCTGGTCGGGCGTCACCTCGCCCTGGTAGGGCGCGGACGCGAGCGGCTCGCCCGCCGGGATCGCGCCCGTGAGGGCCGCCGCCGCGACCACCGCCGCGCCGGCGAGCACGGCGCCGACCCGGCTCCACCGCATCGTCATCGTCTCACCGCCCTGTGCCGCCGGTCGTGCAGCGGGATCATGCCGATCATGGCCCATCCGACGGCGACGACGGCGGCCCACCACCACACCCGGTAGGTGCGGTCCTCGTACTCGTACGCGACGTGCGCGGCGCCCGCCGGGACCGCGAACGCCACCCGCCCCAGCGCATCGTCGACCCGCTCGAGCGCGACGCCGTCGGCGGACGCCTGCCACCCGTCGGCGTCCGGTACGGCGACGATCAGGCGGCCCTCCTCGAGACCCTCGGTGACCACCTCGCCTCCCCGGCCGTCGGCGTCGAGCACCACCGCGTCGGTGCCGCCCGTCTCGATCCAGGCGCGCGAGACGGGGGCATCGCCCGCCGTGCGCGGCACCCGATAACTGGTGCCGTACTCGCTCGCGCCGATCAGCCGCAGCCCGGCCATCTGGCTCAGCGCGCCGCCGACCTGCGTCGATCCGGGCGCCGCGACCACGACGCCGACGCCCCAGTCGGCGAGCGGCTGCTGCGCGGTCGCCCCCGAGCCGGCCAGCAGGGTGACCAGCGGCTCGAGCACCTGCCCCGGATCGGAGCCTCCGGCGAGGAGCGACCCGTCGAGCGCGCGGTCGGCGCGACCGGCTAGCAGCACGGTCCCGTCGGTCTCGAGCAGCGAGTAGCGGACGCCCGCGTCGGTGTCGGCGACCACCAGGACGCGTTGGCGGGTCGGCAGGTCCTGCTCGAGCGTCGCAACCAGCGGCAGCACCCGGGCGTCGACGGGGTGCACGTCGCCCCGCTCGGCCCGCCCGGGCCAGGCCTCGACTACCACCGCGGCGGCGATCACGCCGCACGCGGCGACGATCCCGAGCGAGAGCGCGAGCCGGCGGCCGGCGCGCGCCCGCCCCGCGCCGGCGTCCCACGCGCGGAACGATGCCGCGGCGACGGCGGTGAGCAGCCCGAGCACCATGAGCGAGCTGCCGGGGCCGGCGAAGCCGTTCGCCTCCGCACCCGTCGCGGTCGCGGGCACCACCACGGTGCGCTGCGCGGCGACGGCCACCGTGAGCCCGACGGCGGCGACGCCGAGACCGGCGGCGACGCGCGCGGGCGCCCGTCCGGACAGGAGCGCGAGGGCCGCCGCGGCGACCACCGCGAGCCCGACCGCTCCGACCACCAGCGTGCCCGGCAGGTCCAGGCCCGGCACCCCGCGCGAATGGTCGGTCAGGCCCAGCAGGATGCGCCACGGCGCCGTGACGCCGGACGCCAGCGCGGGTCCGGGTTCGCGCGCGAGGATCGCCCACGCCTGCGACGTCAGCGGCCCCGCCTCCCAGGCGGCGACCAGCGCCGGCCCGGAGACGATCAACGGCGCCGCCGCCGCGGTCCACACGCGCCAGCGCGCACTCCGCGCGAAGGCGCCCGCGACGACGATGACCGCGACCAGCGGGACCAGGAGCACCGGCGCCGCGACCACGATCACGGCGGAGGAGAACGCGGCGCCCATGGCGGCGCTCGGGGAGGCGAGCCGCACCGGCGGGTGCTCCTCGCCGTCGCCCACCGCCTCGCCGCGGTGCCAGCCCGCCGCCCGCGCGATCGCGAGCGCGGCCCACGGCAGCATCACGTGGGCGACGACCGCGCCCACGCGGCCGTCGGAGATCGCCTGGAGGTGCAGGGGCCAGAGCCCGTACGCGAGCGCGATGAGGGCGCGTGCCCACAGCGAGCGCGTCGCGGCGCCCGACGCGAACCAGGCGGACATCGCCGCGAGGGCGACCCCGAGACCCAGCAGCAAGCCGATCCACACGCGGGTCCCGCCCGGGAGGGCGGCGGCGGGGAGCATCAGGGCGGCGAACGCCCCGTCGGTCGCGGGGGCGCCCAGGCCCTCGACGGTCCAGCCCGACCAGGTGCGCTCCCACAGGTACGACAGCGGCACGTCGGTCACCCCGAGCGCCTCGCCGGCCAGCATGCGCCCGCCGATAAGCGCGCGCAGCCAGGTGCCGTGCAGCAGCACGGAGACCGTGATCGCCGCGACCAGCACGCCGCCCAGCGCCGCACGCCGCCGCAGGCCTGCCGCCGCGACCTCCTGCGCGACCATGTCGGTGGGCGCGGACGCCGCCTTCCAGCGGTCGTAGGCGCGCAGCTCGCGCGACCTCACGTGCGTCCCGACGCCACGGACGCCCACCAGGAAGGGCCGCACGGCGGAGCGCGGGCGCGACGCGCCGCGGCGGATCCGCGCGCGCATGCCGGGGACGGCGGGCAGGCGCGCGAGCACGCGCCACGGCACCGCCAGGTCGGCCCCGACCATCCGGGACTCGTTCTGCGCGATCCGGAGCACCGCGCGCGCCAGCGCCGAGAGGAACATCCACACGAGCAGCAGCGGCACCCAGGGCAGCCGGCTCCAGGACAGCGCGTGCAGCCATTCGCCGGTGCGCCGGAGCCCGTACGTCGCGGCGCGGCCGCGGCCGCCATGGCGCAGGCCGTCGAGGCCCTCCTGCGCATGGCGCATCAGCGCGGTCGGGACGATCACGACGTCGTCGCCGGCGCTCCAGGCGCGGCGGCACAGATGCAGGCTGGACCCGTAGCCGCGGTACGCGGGCTCGACACCGCCGAGCCGCTCCCAGGCCTCCCGCCGCACGAGCGCACCCGCGAGCGAGGCCCCGAGCACGTCCTCGCGCTCGTCGTACTGGCCCTGGTTGATGTCGTCCTCGTCGACCAGGTCGATGCGGCGGGCGCCCACCCGGGTGGTGCTGATGCCGAGACCCACCAGCCTGCTCGTGTCGTCCCACCGCACCTGCGCGGGGGCGATCACCGCCGCGGCCGTCCGCCGCTTCGCCGCTGCGACCAGCAGCGCCAGCGCGTCGGGCAGCGGCGCGGTGTCGTCGTGCAGCAGCCACAGCAGCTCGCGGGAGTGCGCGGGATGGGCGGCGAGCACCGCGTCGACGGACGCGCCGTAGTCGGCGGCCAGGTCGACGCTCCGGTCGACCTCGAGGCCCTCAGGCGCCGCCCCGTGGTCCTCGCCGGCGGGGGTCACGACGTGCACGACGTCGGGTCTCACCGACTGGGCGGCCACGGCCGCGAGCACCTCGGGAAGCAGGGTGGAGCGACCGTCGGAGACGACGACGGCGCGCACCAGCAGGCGCGCAGAGCTCATCGCGCTCCCACGCAGACTCTCCGCTCAGACAGCGCGCCGCTTGAGCTTGCGGCGCTCACGCTCGGAGAGGCCGCCCCAGATGCCGAAGCGCTCATCGTTCGCGAGCGCGTAGTCGAGGCACTCGGAGCGCACGTCGCACGACGCGCACACCTTCTTGGCCTCGCGGGTCGAGCCGCCCTTCTCGGGGAAGAACGCCTCGGGATCGGTCTGGGCGCACAGCGCGCGCTCCTGCCACGAGAGCGGACCGTCATCGTCCGTCCCGTCGAAGATGTCGACCACCGACGCGAGCGTCGAGGCCGGCTTGCCTGCGTCGGAGGGCATCGAACCGTCGTAGATATTCCACATGGCCCCCACCTCCGTTCACCACGAGAACTGCCGATCTCGCTGACGGGACGTACCTCCCGCCTAGAGGAATTACACCCGTGTAAGCACGCCCCGTCAAGTCGAAGTGCGCGATCCGTCACGACGGTCCCGCACGCGCGCCCGGGCGTGTCGCGCGGCCCCGCCGCCCGGCACCGCGCCATAGCGCCGTGATGCGCGCGTCGAGCATCTCCGAGCCGCGGTGGGGCGCGGCCGGGATCGCGCTCGCCCACGCCTACACTGACCGGCAGGACGGGGGCCGGAGGCGGACGATGCTCGACGAGGTGCTGGTCGCGGCGCGGCACTCCCGCGGCGACAGGTGGCGCCGATGGCTGTGGTGGGGCGCCATGGCCGGGGTGGCCGTCCTCGGGTTCCTCGCGGTGTACGCGAACACCCTGGTCACCCAGCTGGACACCACCCTCACCGCCAACGCGCAGGACGTCGACCACATCGTCGGCGCCCGCCCGAGCAAGTCGGCGACGCCGACCGACGGTGCGGCGGGCGAACCGCTGACCATCCTCCTCATGGGGTCCGACACGCGCATCGGCGCCGGCAACCAGGCGGTGGGCGGCGGCGACGTCGAGGGCATGCGCAACGACACGACCATCCTGGTCCACGTCTCCGGTGACCGCACCCGCATCGACGCCGTGTCGATCCCGCGCGACGCCCAGGTGGAGATCCCGGAGTGCACCTACCTCGACGGCGGCACCCACCCGGGCGGCACCGGCGACTTCAACATCGCGTTCTCGAACGGGGGCGCGCAGGGCAACGCGGCCGAGGCCGCGGCGTGCACCATCAAGACGGTCGAGCAGCTGACCGGCGTCTACATCGACCACTACGCCGTCGCGGACTTCGACGGCTTCATCCGCATGGTCGACGCGATCGGCGGGGTCCCCATGTGCATCCCGACCAGGATCGTCTCCCGCGAGGCCGACCTCGACCTCGAGGCAGGGCCGCAGATCCTCGACGGTCACGAGGCGCTCGGCTACGCCCGGCTCAGGAAGGCGGAGGTCGGCGGCGTCTCCGGCTCCGACCTCCAACGGGTGACCCGGCAGCAGCAGCTGCTCAGCCAGGTGGCGAGGACGGTGCTCGCGAAGAACCTGCTCACCGACGTGGGCGATCTCACACAGTTCGTGCGCGCGGCGGCGGAGTCGCTCACCATGGATCCCGAGCTGGCGGATACCTCGTACATCATCGGTCTTGCCTACGCGCTGCGCGGCATCGATCCCGGCGAGATCACCTTCGCGACGGTCCCCTGGCAGTACACCCCGGACTTCCTCGACGTGGAGCTCCTGCCCGAGGCGGAGCAGATGTGGGACGATATCCGGAACGACCGCCCGCTGTCCGTCACCGCCGAGGGAGATGCGAGCTCCGCGTGGGACGACGGCAGGAAGACCTCCGAGACCCCCGCGCCGGCCGCCTCGACCGACCCCGATGACGGCGACGGTGGCTCGGGATCCGGGGCAGCCGACCTCCTGCTGGAGTGCCGCTGAGCACGGCTCGGAACCCGAGGCACGCATCGGGCGTTGTGTCGCCGGACCACCGCAGCGTGCCCGCACGCCGACCACAGGAGCATGAATGACCGCCGAGGTGACCGACCCTCGAAGCAGCCGCCGCCTCAGGCATGCCACGCGCATCCCCGCTCATCGCGCGCTCGCGGCGGTGTTGTCGGTGATCGCCGCGTTCGCCGGGTTCGGCATCGTGTTCGTCGAGACCAGCCTCAACCGGATCAACGACAGCTTCACGACGCAGGACATCTCGGCGCTCCTGCCCAAGGTGACCCCCACAGCCTCGGCCGACCCCGAGGACGCGGCCGCGGGCCAGGCCCTGAACATCCTCCTGCTCGGCTCCGACACCCGCCTCGGCGAGGACAACCAGGAGCTCGGCGGCGGCGACGTCGAGGGCATGCGCAACGACACGACGATCGTGATGCACATCTCCGCCGACCGCAGCAGGATCGAGATGGTGTCGATCCCGCGCGACTCGCGGGTGGCGATCTCGGACTGCAGGATGCTCGACGGCAGCACCGTGAAGGGCTGGACCGGCAAGTTCAACATCGCCTTCGCGAACGGCGGCAGGAACGGCAACGTCGCCGAGGCGGCGGCATGCGTGGCGACCACCCTGTACGACCTCCTGGGCCTCGAGATCGACCACTATGCGGTGGTCGACATGGAGGGCTTCACGGAGGTCGTCGACGCGCTGGGCGGCGTGCCGATGTGCATCCCCAACGACGTGTACTCGAAGAAGGCGCACCTCGATCTGGAGGCCGGGGCGCAGGTGCTCGACGGCGAGACCGCGCTCGCGTGGGCGCGGGCCCGGACCGGCACCGGGCTCGGGGACGGCTCCGACCTGATGCGCATCGACCGTCAGCACGAGCTGCTGACGAACATCGCGCGCAAGGCCCTCGGACTGAACCTGCTGACCGACGCGACCAAGGGCACCGCCTTCATCACCGCGGTGGCGGAGTCGCTCACCATGGACCCCGAGTTCGGCGACTCGCACTACCTGCTCGGACTCGCGTGGAGCCTGCGCAACTTCGACACCGAGAATCTCTACATGACGACCATCCCGTGGGAGTACCCCGGCGACGGCACCGGCGACGTCGTGTGGAAGGAGGCCGAGGCGCAGGCGATGTTCGACGCCATCATGGCCGACCAGTCGATCATCCCCGAGGCCGACGCCACCGACCCGACCGCGAGCGCGAGCGCGACGGCATCGCCGGAGGCCTCGCCGTCCGCGACCTCGAGCGCGTCGGCGACGCCCAGCATCACGCCCAGCCCCGAGCGCGAGACCGAGCAGGACATCCTCGACTCCTGCGTGATCGACCAGTAGCCCGCCGCGCGTGAGAGGGGCCGCCCCGAGCGTCGGGGCGGCCCCTCTCGCGTCGGGGGACGATGCGGGTCAGGCGCGGCGCAGGGCCTCGCCCTTGGCGTAGGCCAGATCGCGGAGCTCCTCCTGGAACTCCCGCATGCGCTCGCGCAGTCGCGCCGCCTCGGCGCCCTCGCCCACCCCCAGGATGCGGGCGGCGAGCAGGCCCGCGTTGCGCGCTCCTCCGATCGACACGGTGGCGACCGGCACGCCCGCGGGCATCTGGACGATGCTGAGCAGCGAGTCCATGCCGTCGAGGTGCTTCAGCGGCACCGGCACGCCGATCACGGGCAGCGTGGTCACGGAGGCGAGCATGCCCGGCAGGTGCGCGGCGCCGCCGGCACCCGCGATGATCACCTGCAGGCCCCGCGACTCGGCCTCGCGACCGTAGGCGATCATCTGCTCGGGCATGCGGTGGGCGGAGACGACGTCCTTCTCGAAGGCGATGCCGAACTCCGCGAGCGCCTCCCCTGCGGCCTTCATGGTCGGCCAGTCGGAGTCCGAGCCCATGACGATGCCCACCCGAATCGCGCTCATGCCGCACCTCCGTCCCTCACGATAGCGGCGGCGGCGACGGCGCGGCCGTACGCCTCGTCCCGCGTGGCGGCCGAGACGTTGACGTGGCCGACCTTCCTCCCCGCGCGCACGCCCTTGCCGTAGAGCTGCACCTTCGCGCCCGGGTCGCCGATCTCCGCCAGCGCATCGGTGAGGGTGGCGCGGGCACCGCCGAGCACGTTGGCCATCACGGTCCAGGGGGCCGTCGGGGCGGTGTCGCCGAGCGGCAGGTCCAGCACCGCACGCAGGTGCTGCTCGAACTGGCTGGTGACCGCGCCGTCGATGGTCCAGTGACCCGAGTTGTGGGGACGCATCGCCAGCTCGTTGACCAGGATGCGGTCGCCGGCGAGGAAGAGCTCCACCGCGAGCACGCCGGTGACGCCGAGGCCCTCCGCGACGGCCTCGCCGATGCGCGCGGCCTCGGCCGCCACGTCGCCGGGAAGGTCGGGAGCCGGCGCGATCACCTCGGAGCACACCCCGGCCCGCTGGATCGACTCGACGGTCGGCCACGCCCGCATCTCGCCCGATGGACGTCGCGCGACGAGCACGGCGAGCTCGCGGTCGAACGGCACCTTCTCCTCGAGCAGCACGCGCGGGCCGCCGTCGGCCGCGGCGCGCAGCCAGTCGGCGGCCTCGTGCGGGGCGTGGATCACCCGCACGCCCTTGCCGTCGTAGCCGCCGCGGGAGGTCTTGAGCACGCCCGCTCCGCCGTGCACGGCGAGGAAGTCCTCGACGTCGCCTTCGGTGTCGACGTGGGTCCACGCCGGGTTCGGCAGGCCGAGCGCATCCATCCGCGTGCGCATCTCGATCTTGTCCTGTGCGAACAGCAGGGCGTGGAGCCCGGGACGCGCGGGCACGCCGCACTCCTCGGCGGCGTCGAAGACGTCCGCCGGGATGTGCTCGTGCTCCCACGTCAGCGCGGCGGGGCGGGGATGCGCGAGCAGCCGCTGGATCGCATCGGGATCCGTCGGCAGGCCCACCACCGTCTGGTGCGCGGGCAGGGCGGAGGCGGCCTCGGGCGACTCGACCAGGACGCGCAGGGTCAGGCCCAGCGCGGTGGCGGGTGCGGCCATCATGCGGGCGAGCTGCCCGCCGCCGACGACGGCGACGATCGGGGTCATGGGGTCAAACCTACCGGGGTCCGGGCGGCGCTAGGCTCGACCCTCGTGACCATCACGGGCTGGGTGCGCAGGCGCGCGGGCGAGCTGACCCGCTTCTCCGTCGTCGGCGTCGCCGGCGTGGTCGTCAACCTCGGCGTCTTCAACCTGCTGCGGCTCGGTCCGCTGGCGCCCGACTCGACCGTCGCGGGCGACGACGACCGGGTGGTGACGGCGAAGGTGGTGGCGACGCTCGTGTCGATCCTGTTCGCCTGGGTCGCGCATCGCGGCTGGACCTTCCGAGGGCGCCGACGGCACCGCCCGGCCCGCGAGCTGGTGCTGTTCGGCCTGGTCAACGCCGCCGCCCTGGCCGTGGAGGCCGGTGCGGTGGCGGTGAGCCATCACTGGTGGGGCCTCACCAGCCTCTGGGCGGACAACGTCGCCTCGGTGATCGGCATCGGCCTCGGGACCATCACCCGCTACGCGGGCTACTCGCTGTTCGTGTTCGCGGATGCGGACGACGCGGCACGCACGGGACAGGCGTCCGACGCCTCCTGAGGCCGAGCGCCGCGCGCGCCTCAGCGCCGCCGGCGCCGCGGGTCCACCGCGCGTCCGTGCGGCACGATCTCCTCGAGGTCGACCATGCGGGGCACCCCCTGGAGGAAGACCGCGAACATGGCGGGGACGCGCTGCGCGAGCTCGAGCCGTCCGCCGTCGGCGGTGACGAGGTCGCGCGCGAGCGCGAGGCCGAGCCCCGTGCCCTTCCCCGATGTCACCTCGCGCTCGAAGATGCGACCGGCGAGGTCCTCGGGGACGCCGTCCCCCTGATCCCCGACCTCGATCACCACGGCGTGGTTCTGTCCGGACTCCCGCGCGACCACCCGGGTCACCCCACCGCCGTGCTTGAGCGAGTTCTCGATGAGCGTGGCCAGGACCTGCGCGAGCCCGCCGGGGGTCGCGAACACGGTCGAGTGAGTCGGCTCGATCACCAGGGTGCGGCCGGCCTGGTGGAAGGGCCCCGACCACTCCTCGCGCTGCTGCTCGAAGACCTCGTCGAGCTGCACCAGCTCGGTGCCGGACCCGAGGGCGCGGCGCGACCTGCCGAGCAGCTCGTCCACGACTCCGACCAGGCGCTCGACCTGCTCGAGGGAGCGCTCCGCCTCCTCGCGGACCTCGGCCTGATCCGTCATGAACGTGATCTCCTCGAGCCGCATCGTGAGCGCGGTGAGCGGCGTCCGGAGCTGGTGCGAGGCGTCGGCGGCGAACTGGCGCTCGGTCGCGAGCCGGGCGGCCATGCGGTCGGCGCTCCGCGCGAGCTCGTCCGCCACCATGTCGATCTCCTCGATCCCCGTGGCCTCGAGCCGTGGCCGCACCTGGCCGGATCCGAGCTGCTCCGCCGACGCCGCGAGATACACCAGCGGCGCCGCCAGACGGTTCGCCTGCCAGACGGCCATCGCGATCCCGGCGACGATCGCGACGGTGCCGGAGGCGACCACGAGCGCGATCATCCTGGCGCCCTGCCAGAACACGTCCCACCACGAGATGTACGCGAGAACGCGGATCCCCGACTCGGTGGCGTAGCTCTCGGAGTACGCGGGAGACGGCTCCTCGCCGCCGGTCACGACCGTGCCGTCAGGCAGGGTGACCTGGATGTAGGACGGCGAGCCGGGCGTGCGGCTCACGAACGAGTTGACGTTCTCCTCGGTGATCGACTCGCCCGACTGGTAGCGGACGTCGAGCGCGCGGGCCGCGGTCGACGCGCGCGACTCGAGGTCACGGAGGGCGTCGTCGCGGATGATCTGCACCACGGCGACCGCCAGGGGGATGCCCAGCATGATGACCGCGACCGCGAGCGCGGAGACGGTCGCGGCGAGGACGCGGCGGCGCACGCGCCCCGCCTAGGCGTCGTTCTCGAAGCGGAAGCCCATGCCGCGAACGGTGGTGATGTACTGGGGGCTCGCGGCATCGTCCCCGAGCTTGCGGCGCAGCCACGACACGTGCATGTCGAGGGTCTTCGACGGCGCCCCGGCATCCGCCGACCACACCTCGCGCATGAGCTGCTCCCGCGACACCACGGAGCCCGCGTGCTGCACGAGGACGTGGAGCAGGTCGAACTCCTTGCCGCTGAGCTGGAGCTCGTCGGACCCGAGGTAGGCGCGGTGGCCCGCGACGTCGATGCGGACCCGTCCCACCTCGAGCTCGCCGCCGGGCTCGGCGCCGGTGCGACGGCGCAGCAACGCGCGCACGCGCGCCAGCAGCTCCGCGAGCCGGAAGGGCTTGGTCACGTAGTCGTCGGCGCCGGCGTCGAGGCCCACCACGAGATCCACCTCGTCGGCGCGCGCCGTGAGCATCAGGATCGGCACCTGGAGGCCCTTGTCCCGGATGCGTCGAGCCACGTCGACACCGTCGATGTCCGGCAGCCCGAGGTCGAGGATGACGAGGTCCGCGTCGTCCGCGGCGTCGACCCCTCCCACGCCGGTGCCGTGCCACTCGACGTCGTACCCCTCGCGACCCAAAGCACGGGTCAAGGGTTCTGAAATGGTCGGGTCATCCTCGACCAAAACAATTCGCGTCATGCCGATACATTACCCGCCCTTTGCCGGAAATCAACGCCGGCCGCGCCGCGCCGCCGCACCGCGCGGGCGCGCGGTGCCCCGCCACTACGCTTGGGTCGCGTGACGCGTCGCCGCCCGGACCTCGGGACCCTGCTGACGGGCGAGCGCGCCGCCGCGGGCCTGGTGGCCGCCCCCGAGCGCATCGTCCTCACGCTCGTGATGCTCGCGCTGTCCGCCGGGCTCTGGGTGTCGGTCGGCGCCCACGAGCCGTGGACCGTGCTCCCCACCGCGCTGATCGGCGTGGCGGTGACGTGGCGGCTGGTGCCGCGCCCGGCGGCCGTGGCCCCGGCGGAACGCACCGGTGCGATCGCGGCGCTGTCCGGGGCGGCGGTCTGGGCCATCGCCAACGCCGTGCTCTCCGCCGAGTACCTGGTGGTCGTGCGCGACCCCGGCTTCCTGACCCTGTCCGGGCTGTGGCTCGTCGACCACCCGAGCACCGACATCCCGTCGCTCGGCGCCGTCGACGCCGCGGCGGTCGACGGCACGGTTCTCGCCGATGCCTCGGAGGCGTGGAACCTGCGGGGCGACACGGTGCAGCCTCAGGGTGCGAAGATGCTCCCCGCGGTCATCGCCGTGGGCGGCTGGATCGGCGGCGACCGCGGCGTGCTGGTGGCGAACGTGGTGATCGGCGCGGTGGGCCTGCTCGCGGTGTACGCGCTCGCCCGTCGCATGCTCGGTCCGCTGGCCTCCCTGGCGCCGATGGCGGCCGTCGCCATCTCCGTCTCCCACATCGGCCTGTCGCGGTCGGCCTACAGCGAGCCGCTCACCCTCGTGACCCTGCTCGCGGCGACGCTGTGGCTCTGGCGCGGCATCGCGGACCGGCGCGCGGCGCTGGTCGCCCTCGGCGCGGTGACCAGCGGAGCGATCGCGCTGATCCGGATCGACGGCGCGGCCTTCGCGCTCGGACTGCTCGCGACCGGGGTCCTCGCGCTGGCGCTCGGCGACGGCCCGCGGGGCCGCCGCGCGTGGGACGCCCTCGTGCTGCTGGTGCTCCAGGCCGCCGTGCTCGCCGGGAGCTATGCGGCGCTCTGGCGGTGGAGCGAGGCCTACGCGGAGCGGCTGGGCGACCAGGCGGAGCGCATCATGCTCGCGTACGGCGGCATCACGCTCGTGCTCGCGGCGTGGGTGCTGTCGTGGCTGGCCGGCGGGGACCGGATCGCGACCCGGGTACGGGACGGGCTCGGCCGGCGCGGCGCGATCGGCGCCGGCGGCGCGGTCATGGCGGTGCTCGCGGTGCTGGCATCGCGTCCGCTGTGGTGGGTGTCGCACCGCGGGACCGAGACCAGCGTCGACCGCTTCACCAACTCGGTCGTCGAGGCCTTCCAGGCGTCGCAGGGCCTCGAGATCGACCCGACACGCACGTATGCCGAGCACACCGTCGCGTGGCTCTCCTACTACCTCACGTGGCCCCTGGTGCTGCTGGGGATCCTCGGCTTCGGCCTCGCCACGGCCTGGACGCTGCGGCGCCGTCCCGAGTGGGCGCTCCTGCTGGGCGCCGCGCTCCCCACGTCGCTCCTGTACTTCTGGAACCCGGAGGTGGTCCCCGACCAGCTGTGGGCGTTTCGGCGATTCGAACCGGCCACGCTGCCGGGATTCGCCATCGCGGCGGCGATCGCAGCGTGGTGGCTCGTCTCGCGCTACGCGCGTCCTCGCACGGAGCAGCGCCTGCGTCTGGTGGCCGCCGCATCGTTCGCGGTGCTGCCGCTGACCACGTGGGTGTCGATCAAGCCGGGCGACACGCAGCCCGTGGCGGCCGCGGTGCCCGTGTTCGTGCGCGAGATGGGCGGCGCGCGCGACCAGCTGGCCGACCTGTGCGCGCTCGCGCCGGACCGGCCGATCATCCTCGCCGGGACGTCGTCGCACTTCGGGTCGCTCCGGGTGACATGCGACGAGCCCACCGTGCTCGCACTCGCCGAGCTCGCTCCCGCCCAGGTGGCGGACATGGCCGCCGTCTGGGACGTGGCGCCGGTGGTCCTGACGCGGAACCCGGAGTGGTTCACCTGGTCCGCGGATCCCGCGGTGGTGCAGCACTCGACCATCGACCAGGCGAGCTACGACCTCCAGCAGATCCCACGGACCTACTTCACCCGCACCTACGACTGGTACGCGGGCATCGTGCAGGCCGACGGGACCCTCGAGCCGGTCGCGCCGGGCGGGCAGGCGGTCGTCACCAGCCCCTGATCGGCCCCGGCACCGTCCACAGCGGACGGCATCCGCGCGGTGGCCCGCCGCGCCACCGCGTCGACTTGCGGGGTGATCATCTCCGTCGACGGCGTGGGCGACCTCGAGGTCGAGCCCGGCACCCCCGTCAGCCTGATCCTCGCGGCGGCGGGCGCCCCGGCCGCGCGGTGGTGCGGCGGCGCACGTCTCGACCCGCGGCATCGCGCCGGCCGGCCGCCGCTGGTCCACGCCGCCCTGCTCACCTCCGGACCTCAGGCGTCGCCGCCGCCCGACGGCCGGCCGCACCTCGCCGTCATCGCCGGCCCCGATGCGGGGCTCGGGCTCGCGCCGGCCGCGCGGGCCGCCGTGGGCCGGTCCCCGGACGCCGCGCTGGTGATCGCGGACCCCGCCGTCAGCCGCCGCCACGCGGAGGTGGACGAGCGCGGACGCCTCCGGGACCTGGGATCCGGCAACGGGACGGTCCTGGTGCGGCGGGGCCGCCGGCGGCGGGTCGGGCGACGCCGGATCGCCCTGCGCCACGACGACGTGATCTCGGTCGGGGCGAGCGTCCTCGCCTGGAGGGAGCCGCTCGCCGACGCCCCGGGCCCACGGTCGTCGATCCCGCACGGGCGGTCCCTCGGCTCGCTGGCCGGCGCTACGGTCGGCGCGGCCGCGGTGGGCGTGATGTCGGGCCGCTGGTGGCTCGGCGCGCTGCTGGCAGCGGCGACGGCCGCATCGGCGGCGGTGGCGTGGGCGCGGGGCCGGCCGCGCCACGCCGCCCGTGATCGCGACGGGCTGGAGCGGCTCGGCTCGCTCCCGCTGCCCCTCGCCATCGTCGGACCGCGGCACCGGGCCGCGGCGGCGGCACGGGCGGTCGCCGTGGTCGCGGATCGCGCGTGGGATCGCGAGGCCGGCGAACGGTGGGAGCGCTGGCTGGCCTCGGACGCCGCGCCGGGGAGCCTGGTCCTCGTGGCCTCGCCGGACCTCGTGCCCTCCGAGGCCGTCACCGTGCTCGACCTCGACCGAGGACTGCTGACGGTGCGCGGCGAGCCGCGCGCCTGGACGCCGGCGTCGATGAGCGCACGCACCGCGGAGACGCTCGCGCGCGCCGCCCGCGGGACGGGGACCGAGCCCGTGCGCGACGTACGTTGGGGTGAGCTCGCCGCGGTCACCCGGTCGGGTCCGGCACGGGCACGGACGCTGCGGGCGGCGATCGGGAGGGACGCGAGCGGCGATGTGATCCTCGACCTCGACGCCGACGGCCCCCACCTGCTGGTGGCCGGGACCACGGGATCCGGCAAGTCGCTCCTGCTCGAGACGCTGGTCTCCGCGCTCGCCCACGACCACGCCCCTGAGGACCTCGCGCTCGCCCTCATCGACTTCAAGGGCGGCGCCGGCCTGGGCCCCTGCGCGGGCCTGCCCCACGTCGGCGGGCTGCTCACGGACCTCGAGCCACGACTCGCGCGGCGCGCGCTGCAGGGCCTCGCTCACGAGCTCCGCCAGCGGAAGGGAGCGCTGCGGCAGGCCGGGCTGCCCTCCTGGCACGACTGGGAGGCCGCGGGTGGCGCGCCGCCGCGGCTCGTGGTGGTGATCGACGAGTTCCAGGAGCTCGCCGCCGCGGACCCCGGGTTCCTCACGCAGGCGGCGACGCTCGCCGCGCAGGGGCGCTCGCTGGGGATGTACCTGGTGCTCGCGACGCAACGACCCGCCGGGGTCGTCACGCCGCAGATCCGCGCGAATGTGAGCGCGGTGATCGCGTTGCGCGTATCGGGCGCGGCCGAGTCCCACGACCTGCTCGGCGACGACGCCGCGCACCGGCTGCCCGCCGACGCGCCGGGCGCGGCCGTGCTGCTCACCGCCCGCCGCCGCACGGTGTTCCGTGCCGCGGTTCCGGTGGTCGAGCCGCGACCACCCGCACGCCTGGTCGGAAGCCCCGCGGCCCCAGGGACGGCGCTCGCGTCGGAGGCCGCGCGACGGTGGGCGCAGCACGCGCCCGCGACAGCGCTGTGGCTGCCTCCGGCGTCGCTCGACACGGATCCCCTGCCCGGCTCGGCGGGCTGGCTCGACCTCCCCGCCGAGCGGCGTCGCGCGCCGCTGGTCTGGGATCCGGGCGAGGGACCGGCGCTGGTGCTCGGGCCCCGCGGCGCGCGCCGGGCGGCGGCGATCGCGGCGCTCGCCGCCTCGACCCCGGGCACGCTCGCCCTGCCGGAGGATCCCCGCGAGGCGGTCCGAACGCTCGAGCTCGCGGCCTCCGGCGCCGTGCGGGCGGTGGCCGTCGAGGATGCCGAACGTGCGCGGCAGGCGCTCGAGGACTGCCTTCGTGCGCCGGGCGAGCAGGCCCTGGAGGAGCTGGCGCGGCGCGTGCCGCTGATCCTCGGATGCGCACCCGGCTGGCCCGTGCGCTGGAGCGTGCGTGCCGCGCTGCGGGTGGTGCTGCCCGAGGTGGAGGCCACCGAGCGGTCGCTCTGGGGGGTGCCCGCCGAGCTGCAGGCCGACGGGGCGGCCGACGCGTGCTCCGTTGCGATCGGCGCCGGCGGGGCGGCGGCGGTCGCGCTCCGGGCGGCCGGCCCGTGGCGGCCCGCCACGCCCCTGGTCGCGCCTCTGCGGTGCGGTCCGGGTCTCGCGGCGGACGCGCTCGGCGTGCGAGGCGATGAAGCGGCACCCCTCCGGCTCGCGGGGGAGGTCGAGGTGGCGGGTCCGCCGCACCCCCACCGGTCGCTGACCGTCGAGACCCTCCGCCGTCACGGCATCGAGCCGCGCGTCGCGGCGGCGCCCGGAGGAGCCGGCGTGGTCGACGCGACGATCGTGCCGGCGCCCTCGCCCGCGCTGCTGCGCGGCTGGGGCGTGCGCGTGCCACCCGGGCTGATCGACCCCCAGCCGGTGACCGGACGGGTGCTGCTGCTCACCTCGGGAGGCTGGGAGGCGGCTCAGCTCCGCGTCGAGACGAGCGCACCCGCGTCAGCCGCGAGGCGCGACCACGTCCCGTGACGCGACGATCACGAGCACGCCGATCGCCGCGCCGACGGCGGCCGCGGGCAGGCCGACCGCGGGTCGTGACTGCACCAGCGACACGCCCGCGAGCGTGAGCAGGGCCTGCCAGGTCACCGCCGCCGAGACGGACCACCGTGCGCCGCGACGGAGCCCGCGGCCCGCGAAGGCGAGCCCGACCGCGATGCACACCGCGAAGATCGCGAGCCCGATCGCGAACATGGGCTGCGGGAGCGAGAAGGCATGCACGCCGTACGCGACGCCCGCCGCCGCGAGCCCCGCGGCCTCGATCCAGAGGGCCACCGCGGCGGCCGTCCGGAGGCTCTGGACCCGGGACCCGGGTCCGGTTTCGGTGCCCGACATGGGCTCTCCCTTCATGCTGTGAGCGAACCCACAGAAAAAGACTCTTGAAACATGTTCGTTACTTATGCGAACCTAAAGGAAGTCGAAACGCGATGACGCGACGGCACCACCCCCCATACCCCCGTAGGTGTCGTCGTCCCCTGCGAACCCTGAGGAGCACCCATGGATTGGCGCGACCGCGCAGCCTGCCTTGAAGTCGACGACCCGGAGCTGTTCTTCCCGGTCGGCAACACCGGCCCCGCGCTGGTGCAGATCGAGAAGGCCAAGACCGTCTGCAACGGTTGCACCGTGAGGGACACCTGCCTCCAGTGGGCGATGGAGCACAACCAGGACTCCGGCGTCTGGGGCGGGCTGTCCGAGGACGAGCGTCGCTCGCTCAAGCGCCGCGCCGCGCGCGCCCGCCGCGCCGCCAAGTAGGCACGCACCCCGTCAGAAGGCCTTCGATCCCGTCACAGACGCGGATCGGAGGCCTTCTCCTCTACCCGGACCCGGACGTCGACCACCGAGCCGACCTCCGCCCGGGTCCAGTCGATCGAGCCCGAGAGCTCGTTCTGGACCAGGGTCCGGACGATCTGCGACCCCAGCCCTGTCGGCTCGCCCGCGAGGCCCACGCCGTCGTCGGCGATGGTGACGTGGAGCGCATGCCCGTCGCGCTGCGCGTCCACCGTGATGGTGCCGCGCTCGCGGCCGTCGAAGCCGTGCTCGACGGCGTTGGTCACGAGCTCCGTGATGACCAGCGCGAGCGACGACGCGTACTGCGCGGGGATGAGCCCGAACTCCCCCGAGTTGATGATCCTCACCTGGGTGTCGGGCGACGCGACATCGGCCGCCATCCGGATCGAGCGCGAGACCAGCTCGTCGAAGTTCACCAGCTCGTCGAGCGTTCCCGACAGCGTCTCGTGCACGAGCGCGATGGTGGCGACGCGGCGCATCGCCTCCGCGAGCGCCTCCTTGGCCTCCGGCGCCTCGACACGGCGCGACTGCAGCCTCAGCAGCGCCGCCACGGTCTGCAGGTTGTTCTTGACGCGGTGGTGGATCTCGCGGATGGTCGCGTCCTTGGTGACCAGTTCACGCTCGCGGCGGCGCAGGTCGGACACGTCGCGGCAGAGCAGCACCGCGCCCACCCGGGTGCCGCGCTCCGTCACGGGGATCGCGCGGAGCGACAGGCAGGCGCCGTTCGCCTCGAGGTCGGTGCGCCACGCGGCGCGGCCGGCGACCACCATCGCGAGCGTCTCGTCGACCACGCCCTGGTCCTCGAGCAGCTCGCTCGTCACGCGCGGGAGCGACTTGTTCATGAGCGAGCCGTGGACTCCCAGGCGATGGAAGCACGACAGCGCGTTGGGAGACGCGTAGGTGACGTGGCCCACCGCGTCGAGCCGGAGCACACCGTCGCCGACGCGCGGCGCACCGCGTCGTGGTCCGGTAGCCGAGCTCCGCAACGGGAACTCGCCGCGCGTCACCATCCGGAGAAGATCGTCCGCGGCGCCCTTGTAGTTCAGCTCGAGGCGGCTGGAGGAGCGGGACACGGCCTGCGACACCTCGCGGGTCACCACCGCGATGGGTCGCCCGTCCATCACGACGGGCAGCGCGTCCTCGCGGACCGCGTACGTCTCATCCCAGCGCGGCTCCCGCGACGCGACGATCCCGCCCTCCTCGAGCGCGCGGCTCAGGTGCGCGACGCGACCCCCGGGCGCTGCCGAGCCCACCACATCGTCCAGATGGACGGTCGGTCCGGTCGACGGTCGACACTGGGCGACCGCGACGAAGCCGTCGCCGTCCTGCCGCCACATCACCAGATCCGCGAACGACAGGTCCGCGATGATCTGCCAGTCGGCGACCAGCATCGCCAGCCAGTCGGCCTCGGCGTCCGTGATCGGTCCGTGCTCCTCGATGGTCTCGCGCAAGGTTGCCACGGGGACCAGCCTAAGCCGACCCGCGCGCCGCGATAGCCTGTCACCAGGGGGTAGACGTGAAGCTGATCCACCGGCACCGGTTCGACGCGGAGCTCGCGCGTGTGAGCGCGATGCTCGAGGACGAGGACTTCGCGCGGGTGCGTGCCGAGGCGATGGGCTCGGCGGTGCTCGACATCGATGTCGACCGCCGCTCGAGCGGCGCCCTGGTCGTCTGTCTGAAGGCCTCCGTACCCGCGAGCTCGATCCCCGCGGAGTTCAGGTCGTTCGTCGGCACGGACCTCGCGATCACCTACACGGAGGCCTGGGAGCCGCTGGGCGAGACGGACCGTGTCGGGACGTTCGCGGTGGACGTCGCGGGCGCACCGGGCCACGTCGCGGGCGCGATCGGCATCACCGCGGACGGGTCCGGGACCGAGATCCTCGCCGCCGGCGACGTGATCTCCAACGTGCCGCTGGTCGGCGCGATGATCGAGAAGGCCGTCGGGGGCGCGGTCGAGAAGGCGATGGCCGCCGAGATGGCCGCGGCCGACGCCTGGCTCGCCGGGTGAGCCGCGCGCGCGAGCTCGCCCTGGTCCTGGTGGGCGGGACCCTCGGCGGCGCCGCCCGCATCGCGGTGGGCGAGCTGTTCCCGCACCTGGCCGCGACCCTCCCCTGGGACCTGCTCCTCATCAACGTGATCGGCTCGGCCGGGCTCGGCGCCGCCGTCGCCTACTCGCGGTCGCAGGGGCCGCTGCCGTACTTCCCCGCGATCGGTCCGGGGTTCTTCGGCGGCTTCACCACGTTCTCCTCGATCGCCTGCCTGCAGTGGTCGGCCGGCCTCGGCACCGCAGCCTCGGCCGGGGTCCTGGCCGCGACCATGGCGGCGGCGGTGCTCGGCGCGGCGGTCGGATGGTGGTTCGGCGACCGGCCGCCGACCCCGATCGACGAGCGCGCGATCTTCGAGGAGGAGAACGAGTGAGCGTGTGGGCGTACCTGGCGGCGACGCTCGGCGTCGGCGTGGGCGCGTGCGTGCGGTTCTCGCTCGGGTGGCTCGACCGCCCCAAGACGTTCCCGTGGCCCACCATCCTGGCGAACCTGCTCGGCTCGGCTCTGCTCGGCGCGGTGCTCGCGCTGAGCGATGGCGGCGCGCTCTCCCCCGGCGCGACCTTCGCGCTCGGCACCGGCGTCGCGGGGGGCCTGTCGACCTTCTCCTCGCTCGCGGTCGACGCGCTCGTGCTGTGGCGCGACGGCCGCCGCACGGCGGCCACCGCGTACCTCGCGGGCACGCTGGTCCTCGGCCTCGCCTCCGCGGCGGCGGGCTTCGCCGTCGCCGACGCGCTGGCGTAGCCCGTCAGCGGGACGATGCGCGGGTCGCGGCCATGCGCACGGCCGCCGCGAGCGCGAGGGTCGCGACGGCGGCGACCAGCGCGGGCCACGGCAGGGCGATCATGAGGAGCACGCACAGGACCGCGCCCGAGGCGCTGGCCGCCCGCGGCATGCGCCATCCCTCGAGGTGACCGGCGCCCGCCGCCCGGAAGGCCGCGGCACCCGCGACGGCGTAGTACAGCAGGACCGCGAACGAGGACATCGCGATCACGAAGGTGAGGCTGCCGACCCAGACGAGGCCGATCGCCACCAGCCCGGAGAGCCCCTCGGCGAGCGCGGGCACGCCGCGCCCGTTCGCACGCGCGAGCGCGCGGGGCAGGTCGCCCTCCCTGGCCATCGCCATCGCGGTGCGTCCTACGCCCGCCGTGAGGGCGAGCAGCGAGCCGGCGGCCGCCGCCACGGCGGCGAACGTCACCAGCGGCACCGGCAGCCACGTGCCGTCGACGGCGTCGGCGATCGGCGCGGTCGAGGTGACGAGGCCCTCGCCGAGCCGTGCGGGCAGCGCGAGGGACAGCAGCAGGTAGGCGGTGAGCGCCACGACGAGCGCCCCCGCGATCGCCCATGGGATGGTGCGCGCCGGGCGGCTGACCTCCTCGCCCAGCGTGGCGATGCGCGCATAGCCCGCGAAGGCGAAGAAGACGAGCGCGGCGGCCGCCAGCACCCCGCCGACGACGCCCGGCACCGCGCCCCCCTCGGGTCCGACGATCCCGAGGAACGCGGCGTCGGCCGGCCCCGCGGCCGCGATCGCGTAGACCGCGGCCACGAGCACCGCGACCACCACCGACGCCAGCACCACGGCGGCGCCCGCGGTCCGGGTGACGCCCCGGGAGTTGAGGAGCCACGAGGCGATGATCGCGGCCGTCGCGACGAGCGCGGCGTGATCGGGAGCGAGGTAGCGCCCGATCGCGAGCGCCACCGCCGCCACGGACGCCGTCTTGCCCAGCACGAAGCCGGCGCCGGCGAGGAAGCCGGGCCATGCGCCGAGCTCCGCGCGGCCGTAGGCGTACGCCCCGCCGGCCACCGGGTGCACGGCCGCCAGCTGCGCCGTCGACCCCGCGTTGAGCAGCGCGACCAGCCCGGCGACCAGCACGGCCGCGGGCAGCAGCGCTCCCGCGAGGGACGCCGCCGGACCCCACACCACGAACACTCCGGCGCCGAGCATCGAGCCGACGCCGATGGCGGTGGCCCCGACCAGCCCGACGCGCCTGGTGGACATGGCCGCTCCCCTCAGCGGGTCTCGACGCCGGCGGGCGGGGCGACCTGGTCGTGGATCTGCTCGTCCCCGTGCGTCTCGGCGGCCTCGGACTCCGCCACGGCGTTGGCCGCGCCGCGGGGCCGGCCCGCGCGCACCCATGCCCAGTACAGGCCGCCCGCGACCACGAGGGTGGCGGCCAGCGAGCCGACCGCCGCCGGCCGGGTCATGTTGGCGACCAGCGTGAAGGCCACCGCGAGGGCCGCGACGCCGTTGAGGACCACCCAGCCGGGCCGGCGCTCACGCCAGGCGAACGTGGCCATCGCGATCAGGCCCATGAGGAAGCTCACGAACACGGCGACGGCGTAGAAGAGCACCAGCCGCTGCTCGCTCGCGCCTCCGATGGCCACCACGCAGGCGGAGATCACCAGGAAGACCAGCACGCCCACCACGGGGACGTGATGGACGTTGGTGCGTCCCAGCACCGCGGGGAGCACCCCGTGGCGGGCGCTGCCGTCCTCGGAGCGCGCGAGGGCCTTGAGCAGGCCGGGTCCGGCCTGGAACGAGGACGATGCGGCGGAGAGCAGCAGCAGCGCCGTCGCGCCCTGGAACGCGGCGAAGATCGCGGGGCTGCCGATGGCGCGCGCGAGCTCGGCGACGAGCGTGGTGTCCTCGTGCGGCACCTCGAGGCCGAGCCACACGACGGCGCCGGTGATCGCGAGGGTGAGGGTGCCGACGATCCCGAGGGTGAGCCAGAGCGCCCAGCGCCCGAAGCTGCGGCGGCCGGCGTCATCGAGCTGGCCCAGTTGGGCGATCGCCGACGAGGGCGCCTCGATGCCCGTCGCGAGCGCCATCGCGACCGGGAACGCGAGCGCGACCGCGAGCGGCGCGGAGTGGGTCAGCCCCGTCACCGGCGCGGTCGGCGCCTCGGTCACGCCCAGCATGGGCAGCAGCACCGCGACGGCGGCACCGATGAAGATCAGGGTGAGGAGCGCGAACACCGCGCGCCCGAGATGCCCGAACCACATGAGCCCGGCGACCACGAGCAGCAGCGCCAGCGCCAGCAGCACGCGGTGCGGGGCCAGCGACGGCAGGTAGGCGATGATCGCCGCGGAGCCGGCGGAGACGGAGATCGCGATGGTGAGCACGAAGTCGACCACCAGCGCGCCCATCGGCACGAACGAGAACCCCTCCCCGAAGGCCCGGCCCGCGGCGGCCGCGGACCCGCCGCCCTCCGGGAACCGGGCGACCAGCTGGTGGTAGCTCGCCACGACCAGGCCGACCACGAGGACCACGGCCGACATCGCCGGCAGCAGCAGCGCCAGGTTGCCGTCGAGCGCACGGAGGGCCGCCTCGATGGCGTACGCCACGGAGGACACGGGATCCGCCATCACGGAGAAGGCGAAGGCGAGGAGGAGCGCGGTGCGGCCGTGCAGCCAGCGGGAGCCGGCGCGCCGCGCGGTGGGGTGAGTCACGCGACCCCTTCCATCTGTCGGACGTCGGGCAGCGCGTCGCGTCTGCACCGTAGGACACCCTAGACCTCCCCGGGGGCGCCCCCCGGGACTCATCTCCCAGGCTCAGCCGGGCGCGCCCTCCCAGGCGTCGAAGGCCTCACGGGCGAGCGCCCGTCCGAGCGCGATCATCTCCGTCGCGCGGTGGAAGTCGAGGGTCCCGCACGCGTCGGACGGCACCGTGACCATGACGTCGGGCGGGTAGCCGGCGAGCCGGTACCGCTGCACCGTGTTCTGCAGCGTCTGGAGCGAGCGGTCGATCACGTCGAGCGTGCTGACCGCGAGCGGCGGCTCCCCGGGCTCGGCCTCGACCGGAGAGGCCTCGACCAACGCATCGTCCCCCTGCTCGCCGCGGGCCCGCAGGCGGTCCGTGATCATGCCGACCAGGCGCGGCTCGGCGACGTGGAAGGACGGCAGCCGCAGCCGCGGCAGGCGGACGAGCGGCCCTCCGGAGTCGACGGGGGGCTGGGCGGCGTTGCCGCCCCGCGTGGTGCCGGCGAGGTTGACGGCGATGATCGCGTCCGCGCGCACCGAGGCGAGCGGGATCACGGGGACCGGGTTGAGGATGCCGCCGTCGGCGAGCAGCATGCCGTCCCGCTGGACGGGGGTGAACACCGTCGGGATCGCGATCGAGGCGCGGATCGCCTCGATCACCGGCCCGGAGGTGAACCACACCTCGGTCTGGGACAGCAGGTCCGTGGCGACCGCCGTGTAGGGGATCGGCAGATCCTCGATCCTGCTCGAGCCGAGGATCCCGTCGAGCCGCGACATGAGCCGGTCCGCGCGGATCGCCCCCGCCCCCTTGAACGCGGGGTCCATCCACCGGAGCACCTCGCGGCGGCCCATCGGCTCGACCCACGCGCGGTACGCCTCGACCCCGCCGACGGCGTGCAGCGCGCCGACGACCGCACCCATCGACGTGCCCGCGACCGCGACCACCTCCCAGCCGCGGGCCGCGATCTCGTCGAGCACCCCCATGTGGGCGTAGCCGCGCGCGCCGCCGCTGCCCAGCGCGAGAGCGATCCGGGGCCGGGTCGAGGTGTCCGTCACCGGCTCAGGCTAACCCCGGCGGGTCCAGGGAGGACACTCCTCAGGCCGCGACCGGCTCGCGCTCCTCGGCGACGACGGCGGTGCTGGTGGCGTTCTCGGCCGGGAAGATGATCTTGAAGACCGGGAAGTAGATCACGAGCTGCACCCCGCCGTTGATCACGGTCACCGCCAGGTTGTACACGGCCGGATCGAGGTGCTGCTGGAGCAGCGGCACGTAGAGGCTCATCAGCAGGCTGCACGCGATCGTGATGAGCACGAGCGCCACCACGTACCAGCCGAGCTGGAACCACACGTTGCCGCGCGACCGGAAGGTGACGTTGCGCTGCAGCGGGAAGTTCACGCCCTGCGAGATCACCAGCATCAGCACGAACGCCACGAAGTAGCTGAGCCCGCCGAGCGCGTCCCCGGTGACAGGGTGGTCGAAGACGTAGGTGTCGATCGGGCCGAGGCTGACGTGCAGGTACTGGGCCGGGACGGCTCCCCACCCGGTGGTGCGGAAGAGCAGCTCCGGGAGGAACGTCAGCAGCAGGTACTGCAGCGCGGCGATCAGGAACGACAGCCCTCCGAACGTCGCCATCTCCGCGATCAGCGGATGCGCGGCGGCGACGCGCCCCCACCATCCTCGGACTCCCTCTGACCCGTGCATCGTCCCTCCGGTCCTCGTCGTGCACGCCGACGAGGCGCGACCCGAGGGACGCTAGCGAGCGCGAGACCGTCGCGACGCCGCCACGGACCAACCTGTCGGTTCCGCGTCACGATCTGACGGCCGGGCCCGCCCGCGGGCCCGACGGAGAGGCCGGCGAGGCTAGTGGATCGCCTGCGTGGCAGCGCGCTCGATGGCGAGACCCGCCTCGTACTGCGCGAGCCAGGCTCCGTAGCCCTCGACGTCCGCCGCGACAGGCGCCGCGACGTCCAGCGCCGCATCCGCGAAGACCTGCCCCGCCAGGTAGGAGCTGAGGTCCGCGCCCGCACCGGCGCGCAGGTGCTCGGCGAGCACCGCGATGCCCCACGCACCACCCTCCGAGGCGGTGTCGCCCACGGTGACAGGGGCGTCGATCGCCGCCGCGAGGAGCCGCTGCGCCACGCCGGCGGTGCGGAACATGCCGCCGTGCGCGAACATCGAGTCGAGCTCGACGCCCTCGTCGTGCAGGACCCGCATGCCCAGGCTCAGGGTGCCGAAGGCGGCGTACAGCTGAGTGCGCATGAAGTTCGCCAGGGTGAGGCGGCTGCCCGGCGTGCGCACCACGAGCGGCCGGCCCTCGGCCAGGCCGGTGATCGGCTCGCCGGACAGGTAGTTGTAGGCGAGCAGGCCGCCGCCGTCTGCCTCGCCCTCGAGCGCGGCGCGGAACAGGGTCTCGAAGACCGCGTCGGGGCCGCCATCGACGCCCATCGCGGCGGCGAACTCGGTGAAGACGCCCGCCCACGTGCCCAGCTCCGACGCGCCGTTGTTGCAGTGCACCATCGCGACCAGGTCGCCCGCGGGCGTGGTGACGATGTCGAGCTCCTCGTGGACGCTCGTCAGCGGCCTCTCGAGGACCACCATCGCGAAGATCGAGGTGCCGGCGGAGATGTTGCCCGTGCGCGGGGCGACCGCGTTGGTCGCGATCATGCCGGTGCCGGCGTCGCCCTCGGGCGGGCACACGACGGCGCCCGGCTGGAGCCCTCCCGTCGGGTCGAGCAGCGCGGCGCCGGCGGCGGTGAGCGCGCCGGCATCCTGACCCGCGACGAGCACCTCCGGGAGGAGGGACGATGCGGTCATCCCCGGCTGCCTGCCGGCGACCAGGGCGTCGAAGCGCTCGAGCATCGCCGCGTCGTAGTCGCGCGTCGCAGGGTCGATGGGGAACATGCCGGACGCGTCGCCCACGCCGAGCACCTTGCGGCCGGTGAGGCGCCAGTGGACGTATCCCGCGAGCGTGGTGAAGAACGCGACCTCGCCCACGTGCGGCTCCTGGTCGATGACGGCCTGGTAGAGGTGCGACGCGGACCATCGGAGCGGGAAGTTGAAGCCGAGCTCCTCGGTGAGCTCCGCGGCGGCCGCCTCGGTGGTGGTGTTGCGCCAGGTCCGGAAGGGCACCAGGAGCTCGTCCGCGGCGTCGAAGGCGAGGTAGCCGTGCATCATCGCCGAGACTCCGAGGGCGCCGACCGACGTCAACCGGACGCCGTGCGCCGCCTCGACGTTCGCGACCAGGTCGGCGAACGCCGCCTGGAGACCCTCCCAGATCGCCTCCACCGAGTAGGTCCACATGCGGTCGACGAACTGGTTCTCCCAGCCGTGGCTGCCCGTCGCGATCACCGCGTGGTCCGGCCCGATGAGGCACGCCTTGATGCGGGTCGAGCCGAGCTCGATGCCCAGCGACGTCTGTCCCGACTGGATCGCGTCGACCGCGTCCACCTGCTGCTGAGCCATCGTGCCACCACTCCTTCGTGTTCTGGGGCTCCCCCGGTACGCAAGCAATGTTAACGCTCGACAAGCCTGCGCGGCGACCGGAGGTCCCGGGTGCCCCCTCGCGCCCGCCGTCCCCCGCATCGTCCCATCCCCGGCGCTGCCGCGCGGCCCGGGCGCGACGCTCCCCCCGGAGACGACGAAGGCCCGGACCTGAGGTCCGGGCCTTCGTCGATTCGTAGCGGGGACAGGATTTGAACCTGCGACCTCCGGGTTATGAGCCCGGCGAGCTACCGAACTGCTCCACCCCGCGTCGGCCTGATAACTGTACCCGAGCCGCCGCCTCCGACCAAATCGCCCTCCCGTCGCTAGGGTCGAGGACATGACGGACAACACCGAACCGACCCCTCCCGGCATCATCCCCGGCGCCCAGCCGCCCGCCCCGCCAGCCCCTGCGAGCGCGTCCGCCCCGGGCCTCATCCCCGGTGCGGCGGCACCGGCGGACGCGACCCCCGCGCCCTGGCAGCAGTCGACCACAGGCCCGTTGCGGGACCCACGCGGCAACCCGCTGACGGCCCCCACGTCGCTGTCGTGGGCCCTGATCGGATCGGCCGGGGCCTACACGCTCATCGGCCTCGTGGTCGCGTCGCTCGCCGGCAACGACGCCGCGGTCCTGCTCGACGCGCTCGAGACGGGCGAGTTCGCGTCGCTGCCCGTCGGCCTGCTCATCTCGCTGCTGTCGACGCCCGTGCTCATCCTGTCCTTCATCGCATACGGGCTCTGGGCCGGTCGGATGCGCGGCAACCGCGTCGCGATGGGCGACAAGCCGGGCCTCGCCGGCGTCGAGTGGTGGGGCTGGTTCGTGCCGCTCGTCGGCCTCGTGCTGGTGCCCATGGGTCTGCGCCGCGTGTCAGGTCACAAGGCTCCGGTCGGCCTCCTGGTCGGCTGGATGGCGTCGTGGACCGTCGCGCAGGCGCTGAGCGGGATCGCGGGAGCCGTGCCCAGCTTCGCGATCGACGCCACGTCGGGCGAGCTGGTCCGGCCCGAGCTGGTCGACGCGTACGCCCCGCTCATGTGGGCCTCCGCGCCGGTGCTGGTGCTCGCGCTCGTGCTCTTCGTCCTGCTGATCCGACGGTCCACCACCGCGCACCTCGAGCCCTGACACCGCCGGGCCGCACCGCGGCCGGCACCGGAGACCGCTGCGGCCCGCATCCCGATCGGGATGCGGGCCGCGTCGCGCCGTCGCGTCAGAGGGCGTCGGTGGTCGACTCGTCGGTCGGCGTCGACTCCTCGGTGGACGTCGCCTCCGGGGTCGGACTCGGCGAGGCCGACGGCTCGGCGGACGCCGACACCTCGGGCTCGCCGCTGAGCGCCGCCTCGGCCGCGATCGCGTCCTCCAGCGCCGACTGCAGGCGCTGCTGCGCCTCGCCGTACGCGGCCCAGTCGTTGTCCGCCAGCGCGGCCTGACCGTCGACGAGCGCCTGGTTCGCCCGATCGAGCGCGTCGCGCAGCGCCGCCTCCGTGGTCGGGTCGGTGGTGCCCTCGTCCGTGGTGCCCTCGTCGGTCGTGCCCTCGTCCGTGGTGCCGCCGTCTGTCTCGCTGCCGGCGGCACCGTCGCCCGCGCCGTCGCCGAAGACCTGGTCGAGCGCCTCGGGCAGGGTGTCCGCGAAGCCGACCTCGTCGCCGAACGCCACGAACACCTTGCGCAGCAGCGGCACCTGGGTGCCGGTGCTGGCCTGCACGTAGACGGGCTGGACGTAGAGCAGGCCGCCGCCCACGGGGAGCGTGAGCAGGTTGCCGCTGATCACGTCCGTCTCGCCCTGGCGGAGCAGGTTCAGCGTGGTCTGCGCCTCGGAGTCCGAGTTGAACGTGTTCTGGACCTGGCCGGGGCCGGGGATGGTCGTGTCACGCGGCAGCTCGAGCAGCCTGAGGGTGCCGTACCCTTCAGCGACCTGACCGTCCGACGAGCCCGTCTCGGAGTCGACCGCGAGGAAGCCCGTCAGGATGTTGCGGTTGCTGTTTCCGCCGGGGATGAACGTGCTCGTGAGCGAGAACGTCGAGGACTCCTGCCCCGGCATCTGCAGCGTCAGGTAGTACGGCGGCTGCTTGCGCGTGCTGTCGGTCGGGTCGTCGGGGTTCTCCCACACATCCTGGCCGGAGTAGAAGGCCGCGGCGTCCGTGACGTGGTACCGGGTCAGCTGGTACCGCTGCACGGTGAACATGTCCTCGGGGTAGCGAAGGTGGCTCATGAGCGACCCTGAGATCTCGCTCATCGGCTCGAACGACGCGGGGAACACATTCGCCCAGGTCTCGATGATCGGGTCGTCCTCGTCCCACACGTAGAGCGTCACCGAGCCGTCGTAGGCGTCGACGGTCGCCTTCACGGAGTTGCGCATGTAGTTCAGCGTGGTGCCGAGCGGCGAGGAGGCGGCGTCCGCGAAGAGCGTGGTCGCCGTGACGGGCGCCGAGTACGGGTACTGGTCCGTCGTGGTGTAGCCGTCGACCACCCAGACGATCTTGCCGTCCACCACCGCGGGGTAGGTGGTCTTGTCGAGCTCGAGGTACGGGGCGACGCGCGCGACACGCTCGAGCGGGTCGCGGTAGTACAGGATCTGCGACTCGGTGGTGACGCGGTCGGAGAAGAGGAGCTGCTCCTCGCCGAGCCGGATCGCGTACATCAGCTTGGCGAAGATGTTGCCGATCCCGGGCCCGCCGTCGCCGGTGTAGGTGGTGTTGACCTGGCCGTTCGCGGAGTCGTCGTCGGGGTAGTCGAGCTCCCACGGCGCCGTGCCGTCGGGGGCGCCCACGATCGAGTAGTCGGGGAGGGTGGTGCCGAAGTACACGCGCGGCTCGTACTCGCCGAGCAGGCCGCTCGACGGGATCCCGCCCTCGAAGAAGCTGGGCTGGCCGTCGGACGTGGTGCGGTTGCCGTAGGCGGCGACCACGCCGAAGCCGTGCGTGAACACGGTGTGGTCGTTCACCCAGTTGCGGTTCTCGTTCGACAGGCCGTCGAGGTTGAGCTCGCGGACCGCGATCACGGTATCCTGCAGCTCGCCGTCGATCATGTAGCGGTCCACCGCGAGCAGGTCCGAGAAGTTGTAGTACTGCTTGTTCTGCTGGAGCTGCTGGAACGCCGGAGACACCACGTTGGGGTCGAGCAGGCGGATCTGGGCGGTCGTCTCCGCGTCGGCCCGGAGCGCGCCGGCCGTGGCCTCCGTGGTGGCGCGGTACGGGGTGGTCTCGATGCCGTCCAGCCCGTACGCGTACAGCGTCGCGTCGATGTTGTTCTGGATGTAGGGAGTCTCGAGCTCCTGCTCGTTCGGGCTCACCTGGAAGCGCTGCACGATCGACGGGTAGATGCCTCCGACGGCGATCGCCGCGACGATCATGAGCGCGATGCCGACCGCCGGGATGCGCCAGTCGCCGCGCCAGATCACGACGAGGAACACGAGCGCGACCACGATCGCGATGCCCGCGAGGATCGATCGCGACGGGAGGATCGCGTTCACGTCGGTGTAGGACGCGCCGTAGAACTTCTCGCCGGAGCTGGTCAGCAGGCCGTAGCGGTCGAGCCAGTAGTTCGCGGCGATCGCCAGCATCACGATCGCGCCGAGGATCGCGAGCTGGATGCGCGCGCCGCGGGACGCGATGAAGGACCGTCCGGAGCCCGCGATGCCGCCGTAGAGCAGGTGGACGAACGCCGCGATCACCGCGCACACGACCGCGAGCGTCAGGATCATGGTGAGCACCAGGTCCAGGACCGGCAGGGTGAAGACGTAGAACGACGCGTCGAGACCGAAGATCGGGTCGGCCTCGCCGAACTCCTGCCGGTTGAGGAACGCCAGCACCATGGACCACTGCGAGGACAGCGCGAGCCCGGCGACGAGCCCGACGACCGCCGGCAGCAGCAGCATCACGAACCGCTCGAGCGGTGCGATCTGCTCGCGGAGCTGGTCGAGCTGGGTCCGTCCGCCGAGGCGCGCGGGCCGCACCCGCTTGGCGATCCACAGGTTGAGCCAGACGGCCCCGCCGGCGATCACGGCACCCGCCGCGAACAGCAGGATCCGTGCGATCCACTGGGTGCGCCACACCTCGCTGAATCCCAGCTGGTCGAACCACACCACCTCGGTCCACACGTTGGCGGTGGCGATGGCCGCGAGCACGAGCGCACCGACCACGACGGCGGTGATCGCGAGCGGCGAGCGTCGCTGCGGCACCGGCGCGGGGCGCATCGGTCGGGAGAATCGGTCGTCGTCGAACGTCACAGCGGGTCCTTCATGGTTGGTGGGACTCGGTCGGCGTGGCTACCAGCGTGCCACAGTCAGCAGGACGGCAGACCCGCGGTGTCCCCCTCGCCGATGCGCACGATCGCGTCGTACGCCTCGTCGAGGGTGTCCACCGCGACAACGGTCAGGCCGTCGGGGATGTTGCCGCGCACGTCGGCGCAGTTCGCCACGGGGGCGAGGAACCAGTCGGCGCCGTCGTCGAGCGCGCCGTACATCTTCATGCGGATGCCGCCGATCGCGCCCACATCGCCCGCGGCGCTGATGGTGCCCGTGCCCGCGACCAGGGCACCGGCGAGCTCGTCCTCGGGGGTGAGCCGGTCCATGATCCCGAGCGAGAACATCAGGCCTGCGCTCGGGCCGCCGACGGAGTCGATCGCGACGGTCACGTCGATCGGCAGGTCGAAGTCCGGATCGACGTAGACGCCGATCACCGCGCCGCCCGCGCCGTCGTCGATGGTCGCGAACGTCTCGCTGCGCTCGGCGCCGTCGCGCACGTAGGTCACCGTGATGTCCTCGCCCGGAGCGCGGCCGCCGACCGCGTCGGCGAGCGCGGAGAACGAGGTCACCTCCGCGCCGTCGACCGCCGTGATGACGTCGCCGTCGACGAGCAGCCCGTCGGCGAGCGAGTCGCTCGACGTCCCGCGGACGGTGAGCGTGGCCGGCACGTCGACGCCGAGCGCCTCGAGGGCGGAGACGGTCGCGGACTCCTGGGAGGTCACCCAGTCCACCTGGGCCTGCTCCTCGACCTGCTCCTCCTCCTCTGGCGTGCCGAACACCTGCTCCTCCGGCACCACGTACTGCCGCGGCGAGGCCCATCCCGCGAGCACGCGACCCAGCGTGAACGGCTGCGACCCCGCCCGCGACACCGAGACGGTGGTGAGGCGCAACTCTCCCGACGAGTCGTAGGTCGGGGCACCGGAGATGCTGACGAGCGGCTCGCCGTCGACCTCGCCGAGGGTGTCGAAGGTGGGTCCGGCGCCGCCGATCGCGTAGGCCGCCGGCAGCACCGTGAGCACCGCGATCAGCGCGCTCGCCGCCAGCCCCGTGACCGACATGACGGTGGACCGCCGGCTCGGGGCGTCCTCCGTCCCGGGGACGGGGGGCATGGCCTCGGAGGTGGTCACCGGGCCATTCTCCCCCATCGCGGCGGCGCGACCGACACCTGGGGCAATGCTGGTAGCGAACGTGGACGCGCCGACGGCGCCTCCTTCGTTACCGTGGAGAGGGCGTGAGACGCGCGCCCGGACGGAGTGAGCGTGAGCGACGAATCGACGCCGTGGATGCGGCTGCTGCGCGAGCTCTTCGGGGACGACGCGGAGATGGCCCTCGAGGAGCTCAAGCGCATGGGCATGGACCCCGAGGCGCTCGCCGCGACCTCCGGGATGGCCGCGAGCCCCGCGATGATGGAGCACGTCCTGGGGCAGATCCGCGCGCTGGTGGCGCAGTCCGCCGGCGAGGACGTGAACTGGGCCCTCGCGCACGACGTCGCGCGGGGCGTCGCCGCCCAGGGCGGCGACCCGACCGTGAGCGCGGCCCAGGCATCGGCCCACCGCGCCGCCGTGTCGCGCGCCGAGCTGTGGCTCGACGCCGCGACGGACTTCGACCCGTCGCGGCTCGAGCCGCGCGTGTGGAGCCGCGCGGAGTGGGTGGAGGCCACTCTGCCCGTCTGGCGCACGCTGGCCGGCCCCGTCGCCGTGAGCGTGTCGCGAGCCCTCACCGGCATCCTGCGCGGCGAGCTCGATCGGGACGACGCGCTGGGCGACGAGGTGCGTGGCGGCATCGACCCCGCCGGGCTGATCTCCTCCGTGAGCCCGACGGTCTGCGGGATGCACATGGGTCAGGCGGCCGGCGGGATGGCGCGCGAGGCGTTCGGCGTCACCGACCTCGGGATCCCGCTGCTCGACGAGGCCCGCGTGGTGATGGTCCCGTCCGCGATCGCCGAGTTCGCCGACGGGCTCGGGATCGACGAGGACCAGGTCCGGTCGTACCTGGCGCTCCGCGAGGCCGCCCACGTCCGGCTGTTCCAGGCCTCACCCTGGCTGCCCGGGCAGCTGCACGGGCTGGTCGAGCGCTACGCGCAGGGCATCACGATCGACCTGGAGGCTCTCGAGGACGCCGTGCGCGACGCCGGCATGGGTGATCCCGCGAAGCTCCAGCAGGCCCTCAACCGCGGGATCTTCGCGTCGCACCACACCGCGGAGCAGAAGGAGACGCTCGAGCGCATCGAGACCCTGCTCGCCCTGATCGAGGGCTGGGTCGACGACGTCACGGTGCGCGCCGCGGCTCCCCACCTGCCCGAGATCGGCGCCCTGCGCGAGATGATGCGCCGCCGACGGGCCACCGGCGGACCCGCCGAGGACACGTTCGCGAACCTGCTGTCGCTCGAGCTGCGGCCGCGCCGCATGCGCGACGCGGCCGCCCTGTGGGCGCTGCTCGCATCGCGGATCGGCCCCGAGGGACGGGACGGCGTCTGGTCGCACCCGGACCTGCTGCCGACGTCGGACGACCTGGCCTCGTACGCCGCCTGGGTCGACGCCTACGTGGCGCGCGGCGAGGGCGCCTCGGACGAGGTGGACCGCGAGCTCGAGCGCCTGCTCGGCGGGGACGAGGAGCCGCCCACGTCCTGAACCGGGGTTGCGGCGTCGGATCGTGCGCGTAAGGTATGCGGCGGACCGTGCGGCGACACCCGGCACGCATCGAGCGAAAAAGGTGCGTCGCACGTCTACGCTGAGGGACCAAGGGCCCTCAGCCCATCGACGTGCGGCGCGTTCCGCCGCGCCAACGAGAAGAAGGAGAGCCACATGGCTGACAAGTACTCGGGCGAGTTCTACTGCGTGAAGTGCAAGGAGAAGCGCGAGACCGAGGGTGACGTGGTCATCTCGGAGAACGGCCGTCGCATGGCGAAGGCGACCTGCCCGGTCTGCGGCACCAAGCTCAACCGCATCCTCGGCAAGGCGTAAGCGCCCCAGGATCTCAGGCGAAGGCCCGGCCCCTCAGGGGGCCGGGCCTTCCCTCGTCTCCGGGGCACATGACCCTGTGGACAGCCGGTCCCATGTGCCCGGCCCGTGCCAGCGTGAGGGCATGCGGCTGCTCCCGGGCGCCGCGCTCCTGTGGCGCGGCGGCGATCGTCACCAGGTGGGGCTCGCTCGCGCGCTCCCGCTGGACAGCGACGATGCGCGCGCGCTCGCGCGATCCGGTGGCGCCGTGCCGCGGGACAGGCCCCGCTTGGCGGCGCGGCTGTCGCGCGCCGGGCTCGTGGCGCCGGAGCCGCTCGCACCGGTCCGGGTCCGGGTCAGCGGACTGTCGGCTTCCGGGGTCGCCGCCGCCGAGGCGCTGGCGCGCGCGGGCGCCTCGCTCACCCTCGTGGACCCGGCGGTGGACGATGCGGGCACGGCCGAGCCCGGCGTGCTTCCCGCGCTCGGCCGGGGCACCCGCGCCGAGCGCGCCTCGCGCCTGGTCCGGGAGCTGCGCCCCGGGGTCCGCGTGGATCTCGACCGCTCCCGCGCGGTCGACAGCGAGGTGGCGGTCGCGGTCGGATCGCTGCCTCCGGTCGACCTGCACCGCCTGATGGTGGCGGACGTCCCCCACGTGGCCGTGCTCGTGGACGAGCGCGGGGTGACCCTGCTGCCGGTCACGCCGGGGATCACCGCGTGCGTGCGGTGCCGCGACATCGTCCGCACCCGGCTCGACCCGGTGTGGCCGCTCCTGCTGCGCCAGTGCGAGCCCCTCGCCCCGCGTGCCGATCCCCGCGACGCTGCGGTCGCGGGCGGGCTCGCCGCGGCAGCGGCGCTCACGCTGGCGCGAGGCGGCCTGCCCCCGGGATGGCGGGTCGAGGCCGGGCGCCCCTCACCGCTGTCGCTCGCGGCGGAGCCGGCCTGCGGGTGCGGCGCGGCGGAACGTGAGCCCGACGGCTACGCCCGCTCGGCGTGATGCTGCTCGACGATCTCGAGGATCGCCCTGCCGTACCGGTCGAGCTTCGAAGCCCCGATCCCCTGCACGCGGGCGAGGTCGCCCAGGGTGGACGGCCGGGAGCGCGCGATCTCCACGAGGGATGTGTCCACGAGCACCGTGAAGGCGGGCTTGGCGTCCGCCGTCGCGGTCTCGAGCCGCCACGTCTTCAGCGTCTCGAACAGGCGCAGGTCGTCCGGGCCCAGGTCGGCGAGCCTGGCGTTCGCCGCCTTGCGGGGCGTGCGACCCGGCCGCACGTCGGGCCACTGCTGCTCGAGGAACCGCGTGCGGGACCGGGTGGCCTTGCCGCCCGACTTGCGGGCGCGGGCGAAGCTCAAGGCGAGGTGCTCACGCGCGCGCGTGATCGCCACGTAGAGCAGGCGCCGCTCCTCCTCCACCGCCTCGTCGGTCTCGGCGAGGGAGATGGGCAGGAGGCCCTCCGAGCAGCCGACGATGAAGACGGCGTCCCACTCGAGGCCCTTGGCGGCGTGCATCGAGGAGAGCGTGACCCCCTCCACCGCGGGGGCGTGCTGCGCCTGGGCCCGCTCCGCGAGGTGCTCGACGTACTCCCGCATGGTCGCCGCTCCCCCGGCATCGGCCGCCACGTCGTCCGCGAGGTTCACCAGCGCTTGCAGGGCGTCCCAGCGCTCGCGCACCGCGCCGCGCGCTGTCGGCGGCTCCTCGGTCCAGCCGACCCCGGTGAGCGCATCCCGCACCTGCTCGCCCAGAGGGCGGTCGTCCGCGGCGACCGCGGCCCCCCGCAGGAGGACGATCGCCCGCCGCACCTCCTCGCGGGCGAAGAACCGCTGCCCGCCGCGCACGAGGTAGCCGATGCCGCGCTCGGCGAGCGCCTCCTCGAGCGCCTCCGACTGGCTGTTCGCGCGGTAGAGGACGGCGATCTCCGAGGCCGGAACCCCGGCGGAGATCAGCGCCTCGATGCGGGTGGCGACGCCCGCGGCCTCCGACTCGTCGTCGTCGTACGCGGTGAACGACGGCGCCGGCCCCGAGGGCCGCTGGGCCACGAGCTCGACGCCCGCGCCCGCCGCCCCGCGGCGCCTCATGAGGCCGTTGGCGAGGCTCACGACCTGCGGCGTCGAGCGGTAGTCCCGCACCAGCCGGACCTGCGTGGCGTCCGTGTAGGTGCGACCGAAGCCGAGCAGGTGCTGCGGGCTCGCGCCGGCGAACGAGTAGATGGTCTGCGCGGGGTCGCCCACCACGCACAGCTCCCGCCGGCCGCCCAGCCACTGCTCGAGCAGGAACTGCTGCAGCGGAGAGACGTCCTGGTACTCGTCCACCACGAAGTGGCGGTACTGCCGGCGGATCTGATCGCCGACCTCGTGGTGGCGCCCGATCACGTCGGCGAGCAGCAGCAGGATGTCCTCGAAGTCGAGCACGACCGCGTCGGTCTTCGCCTCCTCGTAGGCGCGCATCACGTCCACGACCTGCGCGGGTGCGAGGCCCGCGGGCGACGGTCGGCCCTGCCGTGCGATGGTCGACGCGTAGTCGGCCGGGTCGACGAGCGAGACCTTGGCCCACTCGATCTCGGCCGCGAGGTCACGCACCATGAGCCGGTCGACACGAAGCCCCGACGCGTTCGCGGCGCGTCCCACCAGCGGCGCCTTCTGCTCGACCAGCGACGGCATCTGACCGCCGACGACCTCGGGCCAGAAGTAGCTGAGCTGGCGCAGCGCCGCGGCGTGGAAGGTACGGGCCTGGACCCCCGCGACGCCGAGCGCGCGCAGGCGCTGACGCATCTCCCCCGCCGCGCGAGCCGTGAACGTCACGGCGAGCACGGACTGGGGCGCGTAGGCGTTGACGCGGACCCCGTACGCGATGCGATGGGTGATCGCGCGGGTCTTGCCCGTGCCCGCGCCCGCGAGCACGCACACGGGCCCGTGGAGCGCGGTGGCGACCTCCCTCTGCTCGGGGTCGAGGGCGTCGAGGATCTGATCGGCGGACATCGCGGTCATTGTGTCAGGACCGTCGGACACTCGATGCCCTCGGACGGCGAGCGGGGGACGGTCGCGGCGACCTATCGGGGCAGCCGGCCGCGACGCACGTCCTGCCACCGGCCGATGTCGCGCGCGAGCGCCTCGAGCTCGCCGACGCGGGCCACGAACCGCGCGACGGTCTCGGCACCTGCCTGGTCGGCGGGCGGGGGCTCGCCGCGCCACCGCGCGAAGGCGTCGGGCGTGATCGACCATCGGTTCCACGCCGCACGCTCCACGGCCGGGTACGCCGCGATGCTGACGATCTCCCAGTCCGTGGCGACGCAGAAGCCGAGCAGTCCGTTCTCGATGAACACCCGGAGCTCGTGCGCCGACGCGCCGTTCTGGACTGCCGCGACGCCGTATCCGCGTCCCTCGACGCCTGCGGCCAGGGGCCCCGTCACCACGGCCATCACGCTGGCGAACGAGCCGAGCTCGATCATGGCCCCTCCCGTCGCACCCGTCGTGTCCGTCCCCACGCGCGCGGGCCGTGCGGCGAGGGTGCCGGTCTAGACGTCGACCGGGCCTCCGGCGCGCGGTTCCGGAAGCGGCCCGCCGTACCACTCCTCCAGCATCCGGCGCGCGACCGAGCCCTTGGGCGCGAGCACGATGATCCCGTCGCGCACCTGGGGACCGATCTCCTCGCGCGCCACGAATCTCGCCTCCGCGATCTCGAGGCCGTCGACCTCGATCGCTGTCGTCGCGGTGCGGGCGCGGAACGCGACCATGACCGAGGCCGGGAACGGCCAGGGCTGGGAGCCGAGGTACTCGACGTCGGTCACCTCGAGCCGCGCCTCCTCCCACACCTCACGGTGGACCGCCTGCTCGAAGGTCTCACCCGGTTCGACGAATCCCGCGAGGTGCGAGAACCGTCGAGGGGACCAGTGCGCGGCATGAGCGAGGAGCAGCCGGTCGTCCGGGTCGGTGACCGCGACGATCATCGCCGGGTCGGTCCGCGGGTAGTGGTCGCGTCCGCAGGTGTCGCACCGGCGTACCCAGCCGCCCAGGGTCGGGGCGGTCGGTTCGCCGCAGAGCGAGCACCGCGGGTGGCTCGCGTGCCACTGGGAGATCGCGATCGCGGTGGTCGCGAGCTCGTGATCGCGCGCGCCCTCGGCGCCCCGGTCCCAGAAGCCCGCGAGGAGGTCCCTGAGCCCCCGCATCGTCTCCCCGCCGATCCCGTCGTGGTCCGTTCCGAACGCGGGGTCGGAGGGCACGAGCGCGACCAGGTCGCGGGTGCCGTCCCGTCCCAGGTAGACGCGCAGATCCGCGGGGGGCTGCGATGCGGGCGCGAGCTCGATGAGCCGCCCCTCCGCAGCAAGCACGCGCCCGTCGCGGACCACGATCGCGTCGCATGCGGCGAGGTCGACGGCGTCTCGGCGCTCCGCGGCGCGGTCGACGGTCGAGGGCAGGTCCAGGGGCCAGGGATTCCTCACCCGATCACCGTACCCGTCGCCTCCTCCCGGACCGTGCGGGACCCGTGCGGCGTGGAGCGTGGCGTGCACCCCGTTCACGCTCTACCGTGAGGGCGTGCCCCGCTCACCTCTCGCGCTCGCCGCCCTGGCCTCGGTCGCCGTGCCCGGGCTCGACGTCTACGACGTGCTGCGCAGCCCGCACACCGACGCCGACTTCGAGGTGGTCGTGGTGAAGGACGCCACCGGCAAGCGCTGGCTGGTGCGTGCTCCCAAGCGGGCCGCGGCGGGCGCGGCGCTCGAGGCCGAGAAGGGGCTGCTGTCCGCCCTGGCCCGGGCGAAGGAGGCCGGGCTGGTGACCTTCGACGTCCCCCATCCCGTCGGGGCGGTCGAGCTCGGTCGCGACGAAGGACGGGCCGTGGTCTACACGGAGGTGCGCGGCGCTCACCTCATGCTGGCGGCCGTGCAGCCCGGACCAGGACTGGCGGCGTCGCTCGGACGCGCGCTCGCGCAGATCCACGAGCTCCCGATCGCCGTGGTCGAGGACCAGGGCCTCGCGTCGTACTCCGCCGAGGAGTACCGCGAGCGCCGGCTCGCGGAGCTCGACGCCGGGATCCAGACCGGCAAGGTCCCGCCACGGCTCGCCGACCGCTGGGAGCACCAGCTCGAGAACGTCTCCTGGTGGCGCTTCGACCCGACCGTGGTGCACGGCGACATGGGCGAGCACCAGCTGTACGTCGCCGACGACGAGGTGGTGGGGATCGTCGACTGGATGGACGCCCGCGTCGCCGACCCGGCGGACGACCTGGCGTGGCTGGTGGCGTCCGCAGGCGAGGACGTCCTCGACTCGGTGGTCGAGGCCTACACCGTGAGCCGGCGCGAGATGCGCGATCCTCACCTGATCGACAGGGCGCGGCTCGCGTCGGAGATGGCCCTGATGCGCTGGCTGATGTACGGCGTCCGCACCGACAACGCCGACGTGATCGCCGACGGCGAGGGCATGCTCGCCGATCTCGAGGCGATGCTGTTCGACACCGAGGACTGAGCCGGTCAGCTCCTGCCGCGGATCAGGCCCTCGATCTGGTCGCGCGAGAGCAGCTGCTCCGGGAACACGGTGCGCCCGTCCCTGACGTAGTGGAAGGCCGCGTCCACGTCCTCCAGCGCCGCGCCCGTGTAGGTCGCCCAGGCCAGGCGGTAGACGGAGAGCTGCACCTCGCGTGCGGCGCGCTCGGCCGGGTCGCGCGGGGGTGCCCCCGACTTCCAGTCGACCACGGTGACGCGCTCGAGCCCGTCGCCGGGCGGGAACACCGCGTCGATCCGCGAGCGGACGGTCACGCCGGCGAGGGGGACCTCCACGTCGACCTCGATGTGGCTCGGCGTGCGGAGCCGCCACGGCGACGCCTCGAACGCGGCCTTGAGCTCCTCGATGGCGTCGTCGTCCTCGCCCGGGCCGAGGTCCGCCAGCTCGATCAGCGGCGTGTGGCCGTAGCGCGACTCGATCCAGGCGTGGATGAGGCTTCCGCGGCGGGCGGCATCGGTCGGCTCCGACGGGAGCGGGCGGCGCAGCTGGGCGGCGAACGCCTCGCGATCACGTCGGATGGACACGAGCGCGGACGTCGAGAGGTGGGCGGGCGTGCGCACGTCGCCCGCCCCGGCGCGACGCTGAGCGCGCTCGGTGAGCATGGCCTCCACCTGCGCGCCGGATGGGAGCGCGGCCCATGCAGGCGACGGGTCGCCGGACGCCCGGATGCGCTCGACGCGGCCCGCCAGCTCCCGCCTCGCGAGCTGGGCCGGGGTCGGCGGACGCGGCCACGTCTCGGGCGGCGCGTGGCGCTCGTTGCGCGCGTCGTCCGCTGGCGCCGGCGCCCACGCCGAGGTATCGATGAGGCCTGCCTCGACGAGCTCCTCGAGGTAGCTCGAGGGCCGGCGCGGCTTGACCCCGTCGGTGAACCAGGAGGCCGAGAGCAGCACGTGCGACCGCGCGCGCGTCACCGCGACGTAGAAGAGTCGGCGCTCCTCCTCGACGCGGTGGGACCCGCACTCGCGCTTGAACTCGCCGATCGACGCGGCGAACGTCTGCTGATCGATCGCCTCGCGCCACTCCCACAGCGGCAGGTCGTCCCGGTCCAGCCGGAGCTCGTAGGGGAGCTCGAGCCCCCGACCCGAGTACCAGCCGCCGTCGGAGTACCAGTCGCGGGTGGGGGTGGGCGCGTCGACGGACGGGAAGTGCCCGTCGACCAGCCCCGGCACCGCGACGACGTCCCACTCCAGACCCTTCGAGGCGTGCACGGTCAGCACCTGGACGGCGCCGGGCTCGGGCTCCTTGACCGGCAGCTCGAGCCCGGACTCCTCGCCCCGGGCGGCGTCGAGCCAGGCGAGGAAGGCCCCGAGCGTCACGTGGTCCGCGCCGGCGGCGAACTGGCGCGCGGCATCGATGAAGGCGTCGACGTTGCGCGCCGCACGACCGTCGGGGCGAGCGACGGCGGCCTCGATGTCGAGGCCCCAGGCGCGCTCCGCGGTGAGGATGAGCTCGCCGAGGGGCAGGTAGGTACGGGTGCGGATCGCGTCGATCGCGTGGTGGAGGGCGACGAGCCTGGCGCGTGCGACGACGCCGAGCTCGCGTCCGTGACGGGACCGCCAGCCCGGCGGCGGCGGCGAGGCGATCGCGTCGACGATCCCCGCCTCGGTCTCGCGCTGCTCGCGCGGGCCGGCGAGCTCCTCCGCCCAGTCATGCAGCGCCGCGAGATCTCGGATCCCGAGCGCCATGCGCTCCGACGTGAGCAGGCGCATCGCCGAGTCTCCGCGGGAGGGGTCGTGCGCGACCTCCAGGAGCGCGACCAGGTCCGCGACCTCCGGGGTGTCGACCAGCCCGCCGAGGCCGACCACCTCGTAGTCGAGCCCGGCGGCGGCCAGGGCCTCGACCACGGGCGTGAACTGCGCCTTGCGCCGGCACAGGACCGCGGCCGTGGCGGTGGCCTCGTCATCCGTCAGCTCCGCGAGGCGCGCCTTGAGCCACTCGACCATCCGCGACGCCTCGACCACGTGGTCCTCGGCGACGAGGCTCGCGACGGCGGGTGCGCGGCGGGTGGGCTCGGGACGCCCGAGCTCCTCGCCGCGCGACCGGAGCGGGTCGACGTGGACCCGTGAGGACTCACGGAGCGGTCGTGCGGCGGCGTTGGCGACGTCCAGGACCGCGCGCTCGTTGCGCCACGAGACGGACAGGCTCGCCACCTGCACCTCACCGGGGCCGCCGAACTCCTCGACGAACATCGGCAGGGCGCTCTCCGACGCACCACGGAATCCGTAGATGGCCTGGTGGGGATCGCCCACCGCCATCACGTGGTGCGACCGGCCGAACAGCCGGGCGAACAGCCGGAGCTGGCCGGGCGACGTGTCCTGGAACTCGTCGAGCAGGATCGCCCGATAGCGGCCCCTCTCGATCGCCCGGACCGCGGGCAGGCGCGACAGGTCGACCGCGAACCCGACCTGGTCCGCGAAGTCCAGCTGCGACGCCGCGCGCTTGCGCCGCTGGAACTCGGCGACCAGGTCGGCCATGCCCGCAAGGGTGCGGAACCGGGTCAGGGACTTCGCATGGGCGTTCGGCGTGCCGTTGCGGGTCACGAGCGGGCCGGGCACCGTGTCATCACCCTTCCCCGGCAGCGCCTCGATCCAGGCGATCGCCTCCCGCGCCCAGCTCCGCAGCTCGGCGGGGGTGCTCTCGTGATCGCGGAGCTGGCCCGCGAGCCTGGGGATCGCGGCCGTGAGCGTGCTCAGCGCGGCGTCGACATCGAGGTCCTCGGTCCACGAGCCGACCACGTCGTCGGCCAGCTGCCACAGCGCTGCCTGCGTCAGCGTGGCGGCGTCCGGGTCGATGCCGAGACGCAGGCCGTGCTCGGCGACCAGCTGGGCGGCGTAGGCGTTGTACGTCGAGACAGCGACCGGGGGGCGCCCGGCGTCCGCCCCGAAGACCGTGGCGATCCGCCGTTCCGCGCGTTCGGCGATCTCGGCCGCGGCCTTGCGCGTGAACGTCAGGCACAGGATCTCGTCCGGCGCGATGGGGGTGCCGAAGAGGCGCTCCGCATGGTCGAGGAGCGCGACGATCCGCATCGACAGCGTCGCCGTCTTGCCCGATCCGGCCCCGGCGACCACGAGCATCGGCTCGAGGCCCGCCTCGATCACGCGCGCCTGCTCGGCCGTGACGGAGATGTCGGGATCGACCAGGGCCATCAGCTCGGCGGCGGTGCGCGCGCGCCCGCGAACGGTCCCGTCCTCCACCGGGTCCTGGGCCGTCATCCGTCGCTCACCTGACGCCCCTCCGGCCACGCCGGGCAGCTGCGCCTCACCGGGCAGAATGTGCAGCTCGGGTTGGGCGTGGCGAGGAACTCGGGCCGCGCCATCACCTCGACCGCGTCCGCGAGGCGGGCACGCGTCGCCTCGAGATCCACGGGCGGCTGCGCGCGCTCCCCCGCCGCCTGCGCCGTCGTGCCGAGGAAGACCAGCGACGCTCCCGAGGCGGCCTCGACACCGGGGAACGCACCGTGGGCGGCGGCGAGCTGGTACATCGCGAGCTGGGCGTGATCCTCGGCCTCCTTCTGAGTCACGGGGCTCCCGGTCTTGAGGTCCACGATGCGCGCGGCGGCGTCGTCGACCTCGACCCGGTCGGCGCTGCCCGCGAGCCTCGCCCCGCCGATGTCGACGGCGAACGGCTGCTCGACGCGCACCTCGCCGGGGACTGTCGCGACATAGCCCGCGAGGCGCCTGACCATGTCCTCTGCGCGCTCGCGGAGGCGTCGATCGGGCCACGTCTCCGTCCCGGCCACGTCGCCCCATCGCTCGTCGAGCGCGTCGAGCAGCTCGACGGCGGTCCCGTGCGGGAGCTCCGCGGCGATCTCGTGGACCACCGTGCCGAGCGTCTGCTTCTCAGTCGCCGACGGCGTGCCGCCGACGCTCTGCAGGGCCCACCGCAGGGCGCACGTCTCGAGGGACTCGAGCTTCGACGGGGACACCCGCACCGGGGTGCCGTCGTCCCACATGCCGACCGAGGAGGACGTGGGCGGGACCCCGTGCCACTCGCGCGGATCGGCGCCGGCGACGTCCGCATCGGCGAGGCGCGCGACGAGCGCGGCATGCCCGTCGCGCTCCGTGGGCGCGAGGCCCGGGTCCGTCGCCGCGACACGCGCGTGAACGACCGCTCCTCGCAGGTCCGCCACGGTCACGATGTCGTCGGCACGCTCGGCTCGCACCCCGGCGGCCTCCCCGCACCAGGCGAGATAGCGCGACGGCCGGGCGTCCTCGCCCTCCTCGCACGAGAGGATCAGCATGCGACGTGCCCGGGACACCGCCACCGCGAAGGCCCGCGTCTCGTCGTCGAGCACGGCGCGGCGGGACTCCCGTGCACGGACGGCTCGGTCGCCGTCGGGGATCGGCGCGCGGTCGGCGCGACCGGCGAGCACGTCGGCGAGGTGCTGCGCGCCCAGGACCGAGTCGCGCAGCCGCAGGTCCGGCCACACGCCCTCCTCGAGCCCCGCGACCACGACCACGTCCCATTCGCGACCCGACGCGGACGCGGCCGTCGAGAACGCGACGGCATCCTCGACCCGGGCCCGCGCGCCGAGCGAGTCCGCCGCGAAGTCCTGTCCCTCGAGGTGCTCGACGAACGACGCCACCGAGGCGTGCGGCATCCGCTCGGCGAAGCCCTGGGCGGCGCGCAGCAGCGCGATCACCGCGTCGAGGTCCGCGTCGTCCCGCGCGGAGCCCGCGAGCGCGGCGGCGCGCCAGGAGTCGGCGACGCCGAGCGCGGCCCAGGCCGCCCATGCGACCGTTCCCGGTGACGCGCCCGGGAGGCGCGCGGCCTCGGTCGCGTCGGCGAGCGCGCGCGTGGCGCGCTCCGCGATCCGTGCCTCCGCGGACCTCACGGCCGCCCATCCGTCCTCGCGTGCCATCGCGTCCACGAGCAGCTCCGCGGAGCCTCGCGTGCCCTCGGACTCGCGCTCGACCCTGACGAGGGCGCGTCGCAGGCGGCGCAGCGCGACCGGGTCGAGTCCGACGATCCGCGAGGTGAGGAGCTCGACGGACTGCTCCTCGGTCCACTCGGGACGGTCGCCGCGGGCGGCGCTCGCCGCGCGTCGCATCAGCGTGAGGAGGGGCGCGACCGCAGGCTCGAGATGGAGCGCGGTGCCCTCGCCCAGCGTCTCGCACGGGATGTCGAGCGCGGCGAGGTCGGCGCGGAGCTCGCGCAGCCGCGACGTCGACCGCGCGATCACCGCCATCTCGCCCCACGGCACCGGCGGGGCCCCGTCGAGCCCGTGGCGGGCCGCACGCAGCGCGCCCGCGATCGCCCGCGACTGGGCGTGGCGATGCGCGGCGGTCACGATCCTGACAGCGCCACGCGCATCGTCGACCGTCTCGGCACGCCCGCGCGGCGACCCCTCCCCGACGGTGCGGATCCGGGCCGTCGCCGCCGCCGTCACCGCCGCGAGGGCTCCCGCCTGGCGGTGCGACGGGCCCAACCGGTGCAGGCGCGCTCCCCAGCCTCGCGGCGCCGGAGCCGTCGCATCGTCGAGGACCCGGGGCATCGCGCCGCGGTAGCCCTGCACGGACACGTCGGCGTTGCCGAGCAGGACAAGACTCGCGCCCCGCGCCGCGCATGCGCGCAGCAGGTCGACGCCTGCGGCGGTCAGCTCCTGCGCCTCGTCGACCACGACGAGGTCCCACTCCGGGGCCTCGCCGTCGGCCAGCTCCTCCCAGGACCGCAGCACGTGGGCGGCCTGCGCGACCACGACCGCCGGGTCGAAGCGGTCACCCTGATCCGGGGTGGAGGCGAAGGAGCCGAGCACCTGGTCGTACTCGCGCATGACCTCCGCGGCGGCCTCCCACTCGGGCCTGCCGACGTCGCGCCCGAGCTCGGCCAGCTCGTCGGGGATCCGCCCCGCCTCGCTGGCGCGCATGATGACGTCACGGAGCTCGTGACGGAATCCCGCGAGCGCGGTCGCCTCGGGCGGCACGAGTCCGTTCCAGTCCGGGGCGGCGCCCTCGCCGCGCGCATGCCCGTCGAGGAGCTCCCGGAGGATCTGGTCCTGCTCGGCTCCGGTCACCAGCCGGGGCGGCGGCTGGCCCCCGGCGACGGCGAGCGCGGTGAGGATCGCATGGGACGCCGAGGCGGCCGTGCGCACGACGGGGGCGCCGACCGGCCGGTCCAGCAGCAAGGAGACCCGGTCCCGCAGACGCGCGGCGCTCGCCCGCGTCGCCGCGAGGACCAGGACGCGCGCGACCGGGGTGCCCGCTGCCACCGCCTCCAGCGCGGTGGCAGCGGCCACGGTCGTGGCGCCGCTGCCCGGCTCGCCGACCACCACGTGGTGGCCTCCGTCGGCCACCGCCGCGAGCGCCGCGCGCTGGTGCGCGTCCAGCTCCGGCACGCGTGGCGGCGCGGCCGGGGGCACGAGCCGCAGCGAGGTCATGCGGCCATGGAAGCACGCGGGTCGGACATCGCGACCATCACGCGGACGCCGAGGGCTCCGGCACCGGGGCGTCCGGGAACGGCCAGGGATTCACACTGCACTCGGCCGGCATGGTCTCCTGGACCACCATCACCGAGGCCTCGCCGGACGTGCACGTCCCTGCCTCGTCTCCGAGGACGTACCCGACCGAGTGGGCGAGCTGGTACCGACGCGACCCGGTGCGGTCGTCCTCGTAGCGCGACAGCCCGGCGGCCCAGTCGTAGAGGGACAGCGGCACGATCCCCTGCGCCTCGCACGTCAGGTCCGCGGTCGACGACGGGCTCGTCGCGCCGTCCGCGTCCGCCGCGGCGTCGGAGTCGGTCGGCACGCACAGGCCGGCCGCCGTGACCGGGCTCGCGAGGACGATGCGGATGTCGGCGGCGCCGTCGGTCAGGACGAACTGCTGGCGCCCCTCCGATCCCCATCCGCGCGGGTCGTTCAGGGTGTCCATGACGAAGTCGCGGAAGGCCGTGGTGGCGACGTCGAGGCCGTCCTCGACGTCGATCCTCACGTAGCGCACGGGACCGCCCCCGTCGACCTCCGCGGTGGTGCCGGGGACGGCGGAGAAGGTGCCGTTTCCCTCGTCGGGCACCACCAGCGAGATGAGGCCCGCGAGCCCGTCCGCCTCGTCGAGCTCGCGGTCGATCGGCGCGAGGGGCCCCACCGACACGGTCGGGGTCGCGCTCGCGCTCGCCGACGGCGACGCTGACACCTCCGGCGCCGCGGTCCAGCGGGCGTAGAGGCCGGGGACCAGGCCGGTCGCGTAGCCGGCGCCGATGCCGAGGCCGAAGGCCGCGATCACCGTCACCACCGACACCCACAGCCTCGGACGGCGGATTCGCCTGCCCGCGAACAGGCCCCTGGACCCTCGCTCCATCGCTCTAGGATAGGGGCCTAGACCCCGCCTGAAGACCGAAGGAGGCCCTGATGGAGATCAGGATCGGCGTGCAGAACGTGTCCCGCGAGATCTCGCTGGAGACCGACCTCACCGCGGACCAGGTGGCTGACGCCGTCGCCGCCGCGGTCGGGGGCGGGACGCTCGACCTCACGGACACCAAGGGCCGCCGGATCGTCGTGCCCTCGGGAGCGCTCGGCTACGTCGACATCGGCGAGGAGACCAAGCGTCGCGTCGGTTTCGGCGCCTGAGGGCGACCGCCCCTATCCGCACCCGGGTGCCACCCGGTACACTTGGCCACGACCCGGGGCTGACCGGTCGTCATGTGTGAATGCGGAACCGCCTGAAGACGGCGGACGCGCGCGGCCGCTGGCCGCGACCCGGATGATTCGCGATCGGCTGCCCGCCGTACCGGCGCCTTCCCAGCGCCCCCTCTCATTCGGAGCACCATGACCGAGACGCACGCCAGCGTGCAGACGCCCGACCGGACGTTCGCCGACTTCGATGTCGACCCCCGCATCGTCCAGGCCCTCGCCGACAAGGGCATCACCACCCCCTTCCCGATCCAGGCGATGACCCTGCCCGTGGCCCTGTCCGGCCACGACATCATCGGCCAGGCCAAGACCGGCACCGGCAAGACGCTCGGATTCGGCATCCCCGCGCTCCAGCGGACCGCCGCGCCGGGCGAGCCCGCGTACGACGCGCTCGGCGACGCGCAGGGCAAGCCGCAGGTGCTCGTCGTCGCGCCGACCCGCGAGCTCGCCGTGCAGGTCGCCGGCGACCTCGAGACCGCGTCGCGCAAGCGCACCGTGCGGATCGTCCAGATCTACGGCGGCCGCGCCTACGAGCCTCAGATCGAGGCCCTGCAGAAGGGTGTCGACGTGGTCGTCGGCACGCCGGGGCGCATGATCGACCTGCTCAACCAGGGCCACCTCGACCTGCGGTACGTCAAGACCGTGGTGCTCGACGAGGCGGACGAGATGCTCGACCTGGGCTTCCTCCCCGACGTCGAGAAGCTGCTCGCGGCGACGCCCGCGTCGCGCCACACCATGCTGTTCTCGGCGACCATGCCGGGCGCGGTGGTCGCGCTCGCCCGCCGGTACATGACCCAGCCCACCCACATCCGCGCGGCCGACCCGGACGACGACGGCGCCACGGTCAAGGCGATCAAGCAGGTGGTCTACCGTGCGCACGCGCTCGACAAGATCGAGGTGCTCGCGCGCATGCTGCAGGCCGACGGCCGCGGCCTCACCGTGGTGTTCGCACGGACCAAGCGCACCGCCGCGAAGGTGTCCGACGAGCTGCGCGACCGCGGTTTCGCCGCCGGCGCGATCCACGGCGACCTGGGCCAGGGCGCGCGCGAGCAGGCGCTCCGCGCGTTCCGCACCGGCAAGATCGACATCCTGGTCGCCACCGACGTCGCGGCGCGCGGCATCGACGTCGACGACGTGACGCACGTGGTCAACTACCAGTGCCCCGAGGATGAGAAGACCTACCTCCACCGCATCGGCCGCACGGGCCGCGCGGGCAAGACCGGCACCGCGGTCACGTTCGTCGACTGGGACGACATCCCGCGCTGGTCGCTGATCGACAAGGCGCTCGACCTGGGCTACCCGGAGCCGCAGGAGACCTACTCCACGTCACCGCACCTGTACGAGGACCTCGGCATCCCCGCCGGCACCAAGGGCCGCCTGCCCAAGGAGGCGCGCACGCGTGCCGGCCTCGAGGCCGAGGTGCTCGAGGACCTGGGCGAGACCGGCAAGCACACCGGCGCGCCGTCGCACGGCGGTCGCGACGGTGGTCGCGGCGGCCGTTCGGGTGACGATGCGGGACGTTCCGGCGGGCGCGGCCGTGGTCGCGGCGGACGCGGCGGCTCGGGCCGGGGCGGCCAGGGCGGTCGCGGCCAGGGCGGCCAGGGCGACGGCGCACCGCGCGAGCCCCGCGTCGAGGGCGGCGCCGGAGCCGACGGCGAGGCCAAGCCGCGCCGGAACCGCAACCGCCGTCGCCGCCGCTCGGGCGGCGCGGGCACGGGCGACGCCGCGCAGGCGCAGCCGGCCGGCGAGTAGCACACGCACCAGCAGGGGCGGGATCCGTACGGGTCCCGCCCCTGCGGCGTCTGCGCCGACACGTATCTCTTCAGGGGGCGCCGCGGGCGCGCGAGATCGACACGATCCGCTTCATGGGACGAGGCCGGAGGCGCGAGGGCGCGGATCCGGGGCGGGCTCGGGTCGCGGACCCTAGCCCCGCTGGGCTCGCAGCGCCTCGTATGCCTCCGGTGACGTGAGGTTCTCCCCGAGCCGGTTGAGCTTGCCGTCGCCGTGGTAGTCCGAGGAGCCGGTGGGGACCAGTCCGTGCTTCGCGGCCAGGTCGTGCAGCCGGGTCCGGGAGGCGTCGTCGTGATCGCGGTGATCGATCTCGAGGCCCGCGAGGCCCGCGGCGGCGAGCGACCGGATCACCCGGTCGGGCACCACCTTGCCGCGCGCGTGCGCGGCCGGGTGGGCGAACACCGGCACCCCGCCCGCGGCGCGGATCACGCGCACCGCGTCGTGGACGTCGGGCGCGTAGTGCGGCACGTAGTAGGCCGAGCCGTTGTGCAGCACGTCGGCGAACACCGCGTCGCGGGACGGGAAGCACCCCCGCGCGACCAGCGCGTCCGCGATGTGCGGCCGTCCCACCGTCGCGGCGTCGCCCGAGAACTCCATCACGTCGTCCCAGGTGATCGGGTAGTCGGCGGCGATGAGCCCCACCATCTCCCGCGCCCGGGTCAGCCGGGCCGCGCGCGTGCGGGCGAGCATCGCCACCAGGTCCTCGTCGAAGGGACGGGGCCACAGCGCGAGCATGTGGATCGAGACCCAGCGGTCCTTGGCGGAGATCTCGATGCCCGGCACGAAGCCGAGCCCGAGCCCCGACGCGACCTCGGACGCCTCGCCCCAGCCGTCGATCGAGTCGTGGTCGGTGAGGGCCACGATGTCGAGCCGCGCCTCGTACGCCTCGTGCATCACCTGCTCGGGCGTGCCGGTCCCGTCCGACACGGTCGAGTGGGTGTGGAGGTCGATGCGCACGGCTCCAGCGTAGGCGCTCGGACCTGGGGCCGGTCCCGCTCGTGCGACCATGTCCGGGTGAGCGACAAGGACCAGACGAACAAGGCCCGCACCGGGCGCCCCACCACCACGGAGTTCAAGGACTTCATGGGAGCGCACTGGGCGCCGCACGAGGACGTCGAGGTCACCAGGATCGCCGCGGCGCCCTACGCCGCCGCCCGTCGCGAGCGCCTCAGCGCGCGCTTCCCCGGCGAGCGCATCGTCGTGCCGGCGGGCACCCTGAAGACGCGCTCCAACGACACGGACTATCGTTTCCGCCCCTCCTCGGACTTCGCGTACCTCACCGGTCTGGGCGTGGACCACGAGCCCGGCGCGATCCTGGTGATGGAGCCGCGTGAGGCCGGCGGGCACGACTCGACGCTGTACCTGGTCCCGCCCGCGCAGCCCGGCGACGAGGGCTTCTACTCCGACCCCGCCGCGGGCGAGTTCTGGATCGGGCGCCGCCCGGGCCTCGAGGAGTTCGCGGCCATGACCGGGATCGCGACGGCGCGCCTGTCCGAGCTGCCCAAGATCCGCACCGCGAGCCAGCCGCACAAGAAGGTCCGCGTCGCGCTCGCCGAGATGCGGTTCGTGAAGGACGAGTACGAGGTCCAGCAGCTGCGCGACGCCGTGGACGCCACGGTCGCCGGCTTCGAGCGCGCGATCGGACAGCTGCCCCGCGCCATCGCCCACAAGCGCGGCGAGCGGGTCATCGAGGCGACCTTCGACGGCCATGCTCGCGAGGAGGGCAACGCGGTCGGCTACGAGACCATCGCCGCGGCCGGACCGCACGCGACCACCCTGCATTGGATCGCGAACACCGGCCAGGTGCGCGAGGGCGACCTGCTGCTGCTCGACGCGGGTGTCGAGGTCGAGAGCCTCTACACCGCCGACGTCACGCGCACGTTCCCGATCGGGGGCGAGTTCACGCCGCTCCAGCGCCGCGTCTACCAGATCGTCCTCGAGGCGGCCGACGCGGCGTTCGCCGCGGCGCGCCCCGGCGCCCGGTTCCTCGACGTGCACTTCGCCGCGGTCGAGGTGATCGAGAAGCGCCTCACGGAGTGGGGCATCGCCCCCTCATCCGAGGACCCGGAGTCGAAGCTGTTCCGGCGCTGGATGGTGCACGGCACCTCGCACCACCTCGGGATCGACGTCCACGACTGCGCCGAGGCGAAGCGCGAGCTCTACATGGAGGGCGTGCTCGAGCCGGGCATGGTGTTCACCATCGAGCCGGGCCTGTACTTCCAGGAGGGCGACCTGGCCGCCCCCGAGGAGCTGCGCGGGATCGGCATCCGCATCGAGGACGACGTGCTCATGACCGAGGACGGTGTCGAGAACCTGTCCGCGGCGCTGCCGCGCGACCCCGATGCCGTCGAGGCGTGGATGCGGAGCCTCCGCGGCTGACGGTCACGCGACCGGCGGGTAGCGCCCCGGGTCCGGATGCACGATGATCCCGCCACGCTGCACCTTGGTGGTGTTCCAGTGCTCGGCGAAGCATGGCTCGATCTTGTCCCACAGGAAGTTCGCCCCCTGCGGCGGACCCCCGACCTTGTACCACTCGTAGGTCGCGTAGGCCACCAGGTCGGGGAGCTGGATCAGCTCGCGGTCCCACGTCGACAGCGACGAGTCGATCCACACGGGCTTGTCGATGAGGAGCCGGAAGTTGGGCTTGGTGCTGCGGCGTGCGGCGAGCCCGTCGAGGTCGCCCTTCATGGCACCGGACCTGAAGTACGCCTCGTGCTCGTCCTGCTGGTCGGCCACGAAGAGCCCGCCCTCGCCCTCGTTGACCTGGTCGAGGGTGAGGGCGACACGCTCGTAGAGCCGCGAGTAGGCGGCGCCGATCACCGTCGACGTGTCCTCCCGCTCGACCATCGCGAGCTTGTCCACCACCGTCGCGAACACCAGCGGACGGAACTTCGCGAAGATCTGTCCCAGGTTGTGGAGGAGCTCGTCCACCTTGTCGCGCGCCAGCAACGCCGAGTAGCCCGCGGGGAGGCGGCCCATCCGCTCGCCGTCGCGGTGGCGCACCACGTGCGCGAGGAACGTGCCCTTGAGCTCGGTGTCGTTCCACGGCCGGTCCATCGCGCCCTCGCCGAAGCAGCGGTACTTCGCCTCCCGCAACTCGAGCGCGAGCCGCGCGCGGGACGAGTCGTGGATGCCCACCGCCGCGAGCACGAACAGGTCGCTCGAGCCCTGCGGCCGCGTGCGGCCGTGCCGCGGGGTGGTGAAGCTCATCGACGTCCCGCCGGACTCGTCCACGTAGAACAGCAGCATCGTCAGCCCTCCTTCTCGCACGCTACCCGCACGGCGGGATCGGGCGCGCGGTGACGATGCTCCGGCCGCCCGGGCATAGCCCGCGCCGGGCGGGCGTTGGGCCGGGCATGCCCCGCCTCTCCATGCTCGACCTCGCCTTCATCCCGCCCGGCGGCTCCGCCGCCGCCAGCCTCGCCCACTCGGTGGACCTCGCCCGGGTCGCCGAGCGCGCCGGCTACACGCGCGTCTGGTACGCCGAGCACCACGGGATGGCGACCATCGCCTCGTCCGCTCCGGCGGTGGTCATCGCGCACGTCGCGGCGCACACCTCGACCATCCGCCTGGGGGCCGGAGGCGTGATGCTGCCTCACCACTCGCCGCTCGTGATCGCCGAGCAGTTCGGCACGCTCGCCGAGCTCCACCCCGGGCGCATCGACCTCGGGCTGGGGCGCGCGCCGGGCGGCGATCGCGCCGTGTACACGGCGCTGCGACGGTCTCCGGAGGCCTCGGACCGCTTCCCCGCGGACGTGGTCGAGCTGCAGGGGCTACTCGCGGGCGACGACCGTTCGGACGGCGTCCGAGCCACCCCAGGCGCCGACACCCGCGTCCCGCTGTACGTGCTCGGATCCTCGCTGTTCGGCGCGCAGCTCGCCGCCCGGTTGGGCCTGCCGTACGCGTTCGCCTCGCACTTCGCGCCGCAGGCCCTCACCGAGGCCGTCGCCCTGTACCGCGGCACCTACCAGCCGTCGCCCGCGCATCCGGCGCCGTATGTGATCGCCGGGGTCAACGTGGTCGCCGCCGAGGACGGGGACGATGCGCGGGAGCAGCTCGCAGCCGCCCGGCGCCAGCGGGTGCGCTCGATGATCGCCCGCGGCCCCGTCGCGAGGGACCACAGCGACCAGGAGATCGACGCGTTCCTCGCCACACCGCAGGGCGCGTCCATCGCCACGATGATGTCGAAGGCGGCGGTCGGGACCCCCGCCGAGGTTCGCGCGAGCCTCGAGTCGTTCGCGGAGGAGGCCCGCGCCGACGAGCTCATCACCGTGCACCCGTCGCTCGACCCGGCGGCACGGCTGCGGTCCGTGGAGCTCGCCGCGGCGTGAGGCCGGACGTCAGGCCGCGCGCTCCGCGAGGGTCTTGATGCCGAGCCGCATCTGCTCGGGCGGCAGGTAGAACGGCAGCCGGAAGCGGTCCGATCCCTGACCAGGCACCACGCAGAAGGCAGCGCCGGCGACCACGGGGACGCCCGCGCGCTCGGCGCGCTCGGCGAAGCGCTCGGCGGAGACGCCGGGCATCCGCACCCACAGGCTCGGACCCCCCGCGGGCCGCACGTGCTCCCAGTCGAGTCCGGCCTCGCCTATCGCGGCCTCGGTTGCCGCGAGCGACTCCCGCAGGCTGTCGAGGCGCCACGCGAGCGCCGCGTCGAAGTGCTCGCGCAGCAGCACCGCGCCCATGCGCTGGAACATTGCCGGGCTGCCGAGATCCATCGCCGCGCGCCGATGACGCAGCTGCGCCGCCAGGGTCGCGTTCGTGTGCAACCAGCCGATCCGCAGCCCTCCCCAGAACACCTTCGACATCCCGCCGATGGTCACCACCGACGCACGCGTGCCCAGCGAGGCGAACGGGCGCCGCCGACGTCCGTCGAGGGCGAGCTCCCCGATGGTGCGGTCGTCGATCACGGTGGTCTCGCTCGCCGCGGCGGCCTCGAGCAGGCGGACGGCCTGCTCCTCGGCGAGAGCCGTCCCGGTCGGGTTGTTGAACGTGGTGACGTACGCGACGTCGGGCAGCGCCGCACGGAGCATCTTGACCGCGCCGTCGACGTCGAGCCCCCGCTCCGTCATCGGCAGCGCGAACGGGCGCGAGCCGGCCGCGGCGATGGCGTCGAAGACCCCGGGGTAGGTCACCCCCTCGAGCGCGACCGGCGTGTTCGGCCCGGCGAGCGCCGTGAGCGCCAGCCACAGCGCCTGCTGCGCGCCCGCGGTCACCACCACCTCGTCGGGCCGCGCGGGGACGCCCGACGCGCGCAGGTGGTCGGTGATCGCCAGGGTGAGGTCGCGGTCCCCCAGCGCCGCATAGCCGTTGCCGATCGCGGCCAGCCCTCCGAGGAAGGCCTCGGGGCGGGCCAGCGCCTCGGCGACCACCGGGGCGGGCGGCGGCGAGGCGGTGTTGAGGGCCACGAGCGGCTCCTGCTGGCCCACGAGGATGCGCGAGAAGCGGTCCTGCGCGGTGAGCGCGGAGACGCCGCGCGACCGCGTGCCCAGGCGAGGCGCGGAGCCGGGGGACGCGTCGAGCCATCCCTGGTCACGCAAGCGCTGGTACGCGGCGGTGACCGTGTTGCGGGAGAGGTGGAGGCGGGTCGCTAGCGCGCGCTCGGACGGCATCCGCGCGCCGTGCTCGAGCGAGCCGGCCTCCGCGAGCGCCACGATGGCGTCCGCGAGCTGCTGGTAGAGCGGGCCCGTGCCCGAGCGCCAGTGGTCGAGGACTCCCGAGAGCTGGTCGGCGGTGGTGCGCATGGGTCCATCACAGCGCGAAGTGGCCCCCGAGAACAAGGGCCAGGACCTTTGGTTCTGGCCCTGGAGCAGCGGTGCCACCGCAGGCATACGATCGGGAGATGGACGCCCCGGAACCCACCGTCGCCGCCGTGCCCGCGAGTCTCGCCGCACGCGCCACGCTCGTCTCCGATGCCGCGCGCCGCGCGAGCGCGTACCTGACCGGCCTCGAGCATCGTCCCGTCGCCCCGCCCGCCGATGCGGTCGCGGCGCTCGCGGCCTTCCGCCGACCTCTCCAGACGGCGCCGCGCGACGCCCGCGACGTGCTCGCGGAGCTCGACGCGCTCGGCTCCCCGGCCACGATGGCGCAGGCGCGCGGACGGTACTTCGGGTTCGTCAACGGCGGCGTCGACGCCGCCGCGGGCGCCGCCTCCGTCCTCGCCGGACAGTGGGATCAGAACGCCGCGCTCCCGGTGATGTCACCGGTCGCCGCGGTGCTCGACGAGGTCGCCGCCGCATGGGTGGTCGACCTGCTCGGACTCCCGGCCGGGGCGACCGCGACGTTCACCCCGGGCGCGACCCTCGCCAACCTCACGGGGATCCTCGCCGGCCGCGACGCGCTCCTCGCCCGCGCCGGCTGGGACGCGTCCGCGCAAGGACTGTTCGGCGCGCCCCCGATCCGCGTGATCACCGGCGAGGAGTGCCACGTCTCGGCGCTCAAGGCGCTGCGCCTCGCCGGGCTCGGGGTGGACCGCGTGGAGCGGGTCCCCACGGACGCGACCGGAGCGGTGATCGCCGATGCCTTCCCCGGGGACACCGACCACCTCACGCTGGTGGTGCTGCAGGCCGGCAACGTCAACACAGGCGCCTCGGATCCGTTCGCGCGGATCATCCCCCGGGTTCGGGAGCGCGGCGGCTGGGTCCACGTCGACGGCGCCTTCGGCATGTGGGCAGCCGTCGCTCCGGGGCTGCGAGACGCCGTCGCCGGCATGGAGCTCGCCGACTCCTGGGGCACCGACGCCCACAAGTGGCTGAACGTGCCGTACGACTCGGGCATCGCGATCGTCCGCGAGCGCGCCGACCTCGAGCGCGCGATGTCGATGCGTGCGGCCTACCTCCCGGAGACGGGCGACCGGGAGGCCATGCATCTGGGGATGCAGATGTCGCAGCGCGCCCGCGGGATCGAGACGTGGGCGATGCTCGCCGCGAACGGGCGCGACGGCGTCGCCGACCTGATCGGGCGCACCTGCGCCCATGCGCGTGACCTGGCGGCGCTTCTCGAGGCTGGCGGCGCGGAGATCCTGGCGCCGGTCGCGCTGAATCAGGTGCTGGTCGCCTTCGGCGCCGCGACGGGCGGCACCGGTGACGATGCGGTGACGGACGCGGTCATCGGCCTCGTGCAGCAGGAGGGCGCCCTGTGGGCCGGAGGCACGGTCTGGAAGGGTCGCCACGCGATGCGACTGTCCGTGTCGGACCAGGCGACCACGCGCGACGACGTCCACGTGAGCGCCTCCGCGATCCTCGACGCGTGGACCCGGGTGCGCGGCTGACGCGCGCGTCCGGCCCCGCGCCGGGGTCCCCGGTCGTGCCGGATCGCGGGACTACGCTGGGCGCATGAGCACCGCAGTCGACCGCGTCTACGTCGCGCGTCTCGCGGGCACCCCGGTCTTCGATCCCATCGGCGACGCGGTGGGCCGCGTCCGCGACGTCGTCGTCGTCGTCCGGCGCACCGGTGGCCAGCCGCCGACGGCGGTCGGCCTGGTGGTCGAGGTGCCGGGTCGCCGGCGCGTCTTCATGCCGCTCACCCGCGTCACCTCCATCTCCCCGGGCCAGGTCATCTGCACCGGGGTGGTGAACCTGCGCCGCTTCAAGGCCCGCCAGGGCGAGTCCCTCGCGATCGCGGAGCTGTTCGAGCGCTCCGTGAAGCTCAAGGAGGACCGCTCGACGGCGTACATCGAGGACATCGCGATCGAGCAGGACAAGCTGAAGACCTGGCGCGTCACCAAGCTCTACGTGCGCCGGGCGGAGCGGCGCAGGGGCGTCCTCGGCTTCTCGCGCCGTGGCGAGTCCCTGGTGGTCGATGCCGACCAGGTGACGGGTCTGTCCGTGCGCGACAAGAACCAGGGCGCCGCGCTGGTCATCGAGGCGTTCCAGGACCACAAGCCCGCCGACCTCGCGGCCGCGCTCATGGAGATGGCGCCGTCCCGCTCCGCGGAGATCGCCGCCGCTCTCGACGACGAGCGGCTCGCCGACGTGCTCGAGGAGCTGCCCGAGGAGGACCAGATCACGCTCCTCTCGACGCTCAAGTCCGAGCGTGCCGCGGACGTGCTCGAGGCCATGGACCCCGACGACGCGGCGGACCTCCTCGGCGACCTGCCGGCGGCCAAGGCGGCGGCGCTGCTCGAGCTGATGGAGCCCGAGGAGGCCCGCAACGTCGAGCAGCTCCTGGGCTACGAGGACGACACGGCCGGCGGCCTCATGACGACCGAGCCCGTCCTCGTGGGTCCCGAGACCTCCGTCGCCACATGCCTCGCGCTGGTGCGCAAGCAGGAGCTGGCGCCCGCGCTCGCCTCCATGGTGTTCGTGGTGCGGCCGCCCCTGGAGACCCCCACGGGTCGGTACATCGGGATGGTGCACATCCAGCGCCTGCTCCGCGAGCCGCCGCATGACCCGATCGGCAACTTCGTCGACCCGGCGATCGCACCTCTGCACCCGGACGACCGTCTGTCCAACGTCGCCCGCCGCATGGCCGCGTACGACATCCTCGCGCTGCCCGTGGTGAGCGACGACCACCGCCTCGTCGGCGCCGTGTCGATCGACGATGTGCTCGACCACCTGCTGCCCAGCGACTGGCGCGAGCACATGGACGAGGACGAGCCCGCGGCGGGAGGTGCCCGTGGCTGACGCACGTCTCGACCGCCCCAAGGGCGCCGAGCGCGGCCTGTTCCGGCGCCGCTCCAGCAACTCCGACCGCGTGGGCGTGGTGTCGGAGGGCATCGCGCGCTTCCTCGGCACCCCCCGCTTCCTCGTGTACCTCACGGTCTTCTGCGCCGCGTGGCTCGCGTGGAACACGTGGGCGCCCGAGGGCCTCCGCTTCGACTCGGCGGAGTTCGGCTACACCCTGCTCACCCTGATGCTGTCGCTGCAGGCGTCCTACGCCGCCCCGCTCATCCTGCTCGCCCAGAACCGGCAGGACGACCGCGACCGCGTCGCGGCGGAGCAGGACCGTCAGCGGGCCGAGCGCTCCCTCGCGGACACCGAGTACCTCGCCCGCGAGGTCGCGGCGCTCCGTCAGGCGATCAACGAGACCGCGACCCGCGACTTCGTGCGCTCCGAGCTGCGCGCGCTGCTCGAGGAGCTCCGCGCCGAGGACGAGGCGGAGGAGGACGCCGGGGAGCGCCCCGAGCCCGCGCGCAAGCCGGCGCGACGTACCAAGGCCACGCCGACGCGCCCCTCCTGAACCGCGCTCAGCCCCGCCGACGCTCGCTCACGAGCTGGGCGACCACCACCGGCAGCACCGCGATCACGAGGAACACGTAGGCGACGGGCTGCGAGAACCAGTCCGCCACCAACGCGTGCACCTCCATCCCGGTGACCTGGACGGCCCCGTCCGCGACGCGCCCCGCGGCCGCGCTCGCGGCGAGCGTCGAGGCCCACAGCACCGCGACGCCGTACTCGAGGGCCGCGATCGCGCCGGCCGCGAGACCGAGCCGAGCCGGCATCGCGCCGACCACCCCGGTGACGCCGAACCCGACGGCCGCCCCGATCAGCGGCGAGACCGCTCCGCCGATCGTCGTGTCGACCACCAGGACGAGGCCCACCACCGCGGCGGCGACGAGCCCCAGACCCGCACCGGCGAGCAGGCCGGCCCCGGGCGCGCGCCGGGGCTGCGCAGGCTCCGCCACCACCGCCTCCGGGAGCCGCGGAGACGAGTCGATCTGCAGCTGCACCGCGTCCCACGCGGGCGGCATCGACCGGATGCCCGGCTGCTCGTCCGGCAGCTCCTCGGGCATGAACAGGCGCGGCGGGCGTTCGCGCGCAGGCTCGGCTGCGCGCGCGCTCGCAGGCGCGACGGAGTGATGCTCCGACATGTGGTTCCCCCCAGCATGGTGACGCCACGATGCGTACGACGTGCCCCCTCAGGCACTTCTCGCACCGTATCGTCCCGCGACGTCGTGCGCGAGCATCCTGTGACGAACGCCGCATCGGCGCGTCGTCGACCGCCGCCCGGTCCGCACCGGAGCCGGGCGCGCACGGCCTACGATGGACGCCATGCCTACCGCCGATCTCATCCGCGACGCCCTCGCGACGGTCATCGACCCGGAGATCCGCCGGCCCATCACGGAGATCGGCATGGTCCGCTCCGTCGAGGTCGACGGCTCCACCGCGGTCATCGGTATCGACCTCACCACCCAGGGCTGTCCGATGCGCGACCGGATCACGGGCGACGTCGACGCCGCGGCGCGCACGGTTCCCGAGGTCGTCGACGTCCGCATCGAGCTCGGCGTCATGAGCGACGAGCAGCGCCAGGGGCTGCGCGCGCAGCTCCGCGGCGGCAAGCCCGAGCCCGTCATCCAGTTCACCCAGCCGGGCAACATGACGCGGGTCTACGCGATCGCCTCCGGCAAGGGCGGCGTCGGCAAGTCGACCGTGACCACCAACCTCGCCGCGGCCATGGCGCAGGACGGCCTGAAGGTGGGCGTGCTCGACGCCGACATCTTCGGGTTCTCGATCCCCGGCATGCTCGGGGTGACCGGCCAGCCGACCCGGCTCGACGACATGCTCCTGCCGCCCATCGCCCACGAGGTGAAGGCCGTCTCGATCGGCATGTTCGTGCCCGAGGGCCAGCCCGTCGTGTGGCGCGGCCCGATGCTGCATCGCGCGATCGAGCAGTTCCTCGCCGACGTGTACTGGGGCGACCTCGACGTCCTCCTGCTCGACCTGCCGCCGGGCACCGGCGACATCGCGATCTCGACGGCGCAGCTGCTGCCGCACGCGGAGATCGTCGTGGTGACCACGCCCCAGTCGGCCGCGGCTGGCGTCGCCGAGCGAGCGGGCGCGATCGCGACCCAGACGTCCCAGAACGTGGTCGGCGTGATCGAGAACATGGCCTGGCTCGAGCAGCCCGACGGCTCGCGCCTCCACCTGTTCGGCGAGGGCGGCGGCTCGACGGTCGCCTCGCGCCTGTCGAGCGTGCTCGGAACGCAGGTGCCGCTGCTCGGGCAGGTCCCGCTCGACATCGCGGCCCGCGAGGCCGGCGACGCAGGCACCCCCGTGGTGGTGTCCGACCCCGACTCGACGGCCGCCCAGGCCCTCCGCGGCGTCGCGCGCACCCTCACGTCGCGCCGTCGCGGCCTCGCGGGACGCTCGCTGGGCGTCACGCCCGTGAGCCGCTAGGAGTCGTCGTCGCGCGGGCCCCAGCCCGCGATGATCGCGGCCACCAGTCCCGCGAGCACCCCGCCCGTCGACACGGCGGGCGTCGCGAGCGCGGCGAGCAGCGCATCGTCGAAGCCGGGTCCGCTCAAGCCGATCATGTCCAGCAGGCGGCCCGCGCCGATGCCGTCGACCGCGCCGGTCACGGCCATCACGTGGATCCCGACCACCGTGCCCACGAACGCGACCGCCTGCGCCCCGATCCCGCGCGAGCGCGAGAGGTAGCGCACCGTGAACCCCACCGCGGCGGTGATCAGCACGCCGAGCACCACCATCGCGTAGAGGTTCGGCTCCGACGGCACGAGCACCGCGAGCAGCAGCCCCACCGCGATCCCGACGACCAGGGCGGCGACCAGCGACCCCATGCGGTTGCGGCGCATCCGCTCCAGCACGGAGGGCGCGGCGGCGGCCGGGATCGCCTCGGTGGGCGCGGGCGGCGCCGGAGGCACCGTGGGCGGCAGGTCCGGGGCAGGATCGGCGGCCGCCTCGAGCGGGGCGGCGTCCTCCGGATCGACCGGCTGGGCGGGCTTGCGTGGCATCGGGACCTCCTCGCGCGAACGCCTTCATCATGTCACGGCGCCCGCGCCACCCCAGCGTCCCTGCTGGCACAATTGGCCGCGTGAGGGACGCCGCCACCTCCGCCGACGAGCCCGTCTGGCTCGAGCCCTGGTCGCTCGACGAGGGCTCCGACCGCGTGCGCGCGCTCTTCGCCGATGCGTTCGAGGGCGATCCCGACGCGGTCGCGTCCTCGCCCGGCCGGGTCACCGTGATCGGCGACCACACCGACTACACCGAGGGCCTGTCCTTGTGCGTCCCGATCGCGCACCGTACGTTCGTCGCCGTCCGCCGCCGGCACGACCAGGCGCTGAGGATGGTGTCAGGCAACCCGCCGCCGACCGAGCCGCGCCGGTGGGAGGGTGCGGTCGAGGCTCTCCACCCGGGGTCCGGCATCGACTGGCCCGACTACGTCTCCGGCGTGATCTGGGCCATGGTGGAGCGCGGGTACCCGGTCAGCGGTCTCGACATCGCGATCGTGGGCTGCGTCCCGCTCGAGGCGGGCCTCGGCTCCTCCGCGTCGCTCACGACGGCCGTCGCACGCGCGTGCGACGAGGCCTGGGGCCTGGCGCTCGACAGCGAGGCGGGCGCGATCGAGCTCGCCGAGCTCTGCTGGGAGGCCGAGAGCGCGTACGTGGGCTTCCCCTGCGGCAGGCTCGACACGCACACCGTCCTCCGCTGCTCGGCGGATGAGGCGGTGGTGCTCGACTTCGCGACGGCGCCGCCGACGCTCACCCATTACCCGCTGTACTTCCACGACTACGGCCTGCGCCTCCTCGTCATCGACACGGGCGAGCGCCGGGACGACTGGATGGACGCGTTCAAGCGTCGCAGCCGGGACGCGGCGCTCGCGGCGGAGGCGCTCGGCGTGCGGTCGCTGAGGGAGCTCGCCGACGCCCCGGACGGCGTCGAGCGCGTGGCCGGCATCGAGGACCCGGTGGTGCGCCGCCGCGCGCGGCACGTCATCACCGAGGACCGCCGGGTCCAGGAGGCCGCGGCGGCGCTCGGCGGCCTGGGCCCCGCGCACGACCGGTTCACCGAGATCGGGACGCTCATGCTCGCGTCGCATCGGTCCCTGCGCACCGACTACGAGGCGTCGACCCGGCAGCTCGACGCGGCCGTCGACATGGCGTTCGCCGCGGGCGCGCTCGGCGCCCGCACCATCGGCGTCGGCTTCGGCGGCGGGGCGCTCGCGCTGGTCCGGGCGACCGACGCCGACCGGGTGGCCGACCTGGTCGACGCGGAGTTCGTGCGCCAGGGCTTTGCGCAACCCACGTTCGTCCTGGTGTGACGGTCTACAGGGCGTAGTCGACGACGAGCGGCGCGTGGTCCGTCCAGCGCGAGTCCCAGGACTCCTGCCGGTCGACCCGCACCGCCGTGGCGGCCTCGGCGAGGACGGGCGAGGCGAACTGGTAGTCGATCCGCCATCCCGCGTCGTTGTCGAAGGCCTGACCGCGCATGGACCACCAGGTGTACGGGCCCTGACGGTCGCCCTCGAGGGTCCGGTGGATGTCGACCCACCCGGCCTCGGCCCAGCGGGTCAGGTACGCGCGCTCCTCCGGCAGGAAGCCCGCCGACTTGAGGTTGCCCTTCCAGTTCTTGATGTCGCGCTCGTCGTGCGCGATGTTGACGTCGCCCATCACGACCACGCGGTCGAACTCCTCGCGGAGCGCCTCCATGCGCGCCGTCGCGGCGTCGAGCAGCGCGTACTTCTGATCCATCTTGGGCGTGCCGGCCTCGCCCGAGTGGTGGTAGACCGACACCACCCTCACGGGGCCCGCCGGGGACTCGACGGTGGCCTCGATCCAGCGCCCCGTGTGGACTGGCTCCCCCATCTCGCCACCGAGGGCGTCGACCCCCGCGAGCACACCGTCGAGCGGCGTGCGCGACGCGATGGCGACGCCCGCGCGGCCCTTGATCTCGCAGGCCTGCTCGACCACGTGCCAGCCCTCGCCGAGCAGGCCCGCGGTGATCTCGAGCGGCGCCCGCACCTCCTGGAGGCACACGACGTCGCAGCCCGCTGACGCGAGCCACTCCCCCATGCCCTTCTTGGCGGCGGCGCGGACGCCGTTGACGTTGACGGAGGCGATTCTCATGGCCTAGAACCTACCCGGTCCCACCGACGGCGGACGCCCGCGCATCGTCCCGCCCGCGCGGGACGATGCGGCGGTTCAGGCGAGCGCCCGCTCCGCGCTCTCGACCACGTTCGCGAGCAGCATGGCGCGGGTCATCGGGCCCACGCCACCGGGGTTCGGCGAGTACCAGGACGCCTTCTCACGGGCCTCCGCGGCGATGTCGCCGGCCACCTTGGACCTGCCCGTGACCGGGTCGGTGACGCGGGACACGCCCACGTCGATGAGCACGGCCCCGTCCTTCACCATGTCGGGGGTGACGATGCCGGGCACGCCGGCGGCGGCGACGATCACGTCCGCCCCCCGGGTGTGAGCGGCGAGGTCGGCGGTGCCGGTGTGGCACAGCGTCACCGTCGCGTTGACGTCCTTGCGGGTGAGGAGCAGGCCGATGCTGCGCCCCACGGTGGTGCCGCGCCCGATGACCACGACCTCCTTGCCGCGCAGGTCCACGCCGTGGCGCGTGATGAGCTCGATGATGCCCTTCGGCGTGCACGGCAGGCTGGACTCGACTTCTTCGGAGATGCGCAGCACCAGGCGACCGAGGTTGGTCGGGTGGAGGCCGTCCGCGTCCTTGTCGGGATCGATCAGCTCGAGCACCCGGTTGGTGTCGATGCCCGCGGGCAGGGGGAGCTGCACGATGAAGCCGGTGCACGCGGGGTCGGCGTTGAGACGCGCGACGGCGGCCTCGATGTCCTCCTGGGTGGCGCTGGCGGGAAGGTCCTCGCGGATCGACGCGATGCCCACCTCGGCGCAGTCGGCGTGCTTGCCGTTGACGTACCAGGTCGAGCCGGGGTCCTCGCCCACGAGCAACGTGCCCAGGCCGGGCACGACGCCGCGCTCGCGCAGCGTCGTGACCCGGTCCGTGAGCTCGGCCTTGATGGCGGCCGCGGTGGCCTTGCCGTCGAGGATCTGCGCCATTACTGGGCGAGGCCCTCGTACAGCGGGAACTCGTCGGCCAGCTTCGCGACGCGGGCGCGCAGCGCGTCCACGTCGGCGCCGCCCTTGAGCGCCGTGGCGATCACGTCGGCGACCTCGGTGAACTCCTCGGCGCCGAAGCCGCGGCTCGCGAGCGCGGCGGTGCCGATGCGGACGCCGGAGGTCACCATCGGCGGGCGGGGGTCGAACGGGACGGCGTTGCGGTTGACGGTGATGCCGACCTCGTGGAGGAGGTCCTCCGCCTGCTGGCCGTCGAGCGGCGAGTTGCGGAGGTCCGCGAGCACCAGGTGCACGTCGGTGCCGCCGGTGACCACGTTCACGCCCGCCTCGATCGCGTCCGGGGACGTGAGGCGCTCGGCGATGATGCGCGCGCCCTCGAGGACGCGCGCCTGGCGCTCCTTGAACTCGTCGCCCGCCGCGGCCTTCAGGGCGACCGCCTTCGCCGCGATGACGTGCATGAGCGGGCCGCCCTGCTGCCCGGGGAACACCGCCGAGTTGAGCTTCTTCGCCAGCACGGTGTCACGCGCGACGATCATGCCCGAGCGGGGGCCGCCGATGGTCTTGTGGATGGTGGTCGACACCACGTCCGAGTGCGGCACCGGGCTCGGGTGGAGCCCCGCGGCGACCAGCCCGGCGAAGTGCGCCATGTCGGTCCACAGCTTGGCACCCACCTCGTCCGCGATCGCGCGGAAGGCGGCGAAGTCGATGTGGCGGGGGTACGCCGACCAGCCGGCGATGATCACGTCGGGGCGCTCGGCGAGGGCCTGCTCGCGCACCTGCTCCATCTCGATCCGGTGGGTCTGCTCGTCGAGACCGTAGGCGGCGACGTCGTAGAGCTTGCCGGAGAAGTTGAGCTTCATGCCGTGCGTGAGGTGGCCGCCGTGGGCCAGCGACAGGCCCATGATCTTGTCGCCCGCGTTGATGAGGGCGTGCAGCACGGCCGCGTTGGCGGTCGCACCCGAGTGCGGCTGGACGTTCGCGTACTCCGCGCCGAACAGCGCCTTCGCGCGCTCGATGGCGATGCTCTCCGCGACGTCGACCTCCTCGCAGCCGCCGTAGTAGCGGCGGCCCGGGTAGCCCTCGGCGTACTTGTTCGTCAGGACGGAGCCCTGCGCCTGCAGGACCGAGCGGGGCACGAAGTTCTCGGACGCGATCATCTCAAGGTAGTGCCGCTGACGGTCGAGCTCGCGGTCGAGGACCTGGGCGATCTCGGGGTCGAAGTCCTGCAGCGTGGCGTTCATCACCGCTGCGGTGGCGCTGGAGTCGGTGCTCATGGTGGCCTCTCTCATCACGCCGGCGGGTCGCCGGCATCCCTACGTTCCGGTGACCAGTGGCCCAGGCGTGCGACCAAGAGTCGAGGTGCTGCTCGCCGCTCCCTGTGGGTGACCCACTGCGCCAGTCGCGACGAGGGAGAGTGTACCAACCGCCGCCTCTCGCGCCACCGGTCCGGGACGCGTCAGCGGGCGTCGGGGCCGCGAGGCGCACGAGGCACGTCGCCGGGCGCGTCCACCGTGGCATGGACGATCTCGTCATGCACCAGCCGATCCATCGCAGCGGGCACACGATGCCCGTGCGCACCCCCGATGCGGTCGCGCAGCCGATCCCACCGCGCCTGATACTCATCGGAGAAGCGGTGCAGGGCACGCGTCATCTTCGCCTCGCCGTAGAAGCGCCGGGCCCAGAACGAGGTGGGCTTCGCCAACCGGAGACCGCACACGAGCGAGACCAGCGGGACGACGATGCCGATCAGGCCGAGGTGCCGCTTGCCCTTGAGGAACGCGACCACCACCCACGTCAGATGCAGCGCGACCGCGACAAGGTAGACCGCGACGCTGCCCGCGTCGTCGGGAGCGATCCCGATCGGGCTGACCTGCACCAGGAACGCGGCACCGACCACTGCTGCCACGAGGATCGCGTCGATGGACTTCCGGCCCTCCGCGGACCAGTAGACGTCCTCGAGGTGCAGCCAGAGCGCGAACTCGTCGAGGGCGAGCGCTGCGCCCGCGCCGAACAGCGCCGCGAGGATCTCCTGCCATGGCGAGCCGGGAGCGAAGCGGAAGGCGAGCAGGCCGGTCACCAGCACCAGCAGGATGCCCCACACCTGGTGGTGGACGTGGACGCCGCCGATGTGGATGTTCGAGACCACCCCGCCCCCGCCGGAGGCCTCACGGGTGCGGATGCGCCGGGTCACCCAGCGTGTCGCGGCGAAGGTGGCCAGGAAGCCGATCAGCAGCCAGAGCGCGGGCGCACGGCCGGTGTCGACCACCAGGTCCTGGTACCAGGACATGACCCACGCCTCCCCGCGTGGCGGCCTCAGTTCTCGCCGCGGCCGACCTCGTCCTCGCCCTCGTCGTCGACGATCGCGCCGGATTCGAGCACCTTGCGCAGGTAGGCGTACGTCAGGTCGCCGGCGACCTGGTCGAACTGGTGCTCGTAGCCGTTGTCGTTGTACAGGGCGATGTTGTGCTTCGAGTTCTGGCCCGTGAACGCCCAGACCTCCTTGACACCCTCGGGCAGGAAGCGGAGCACGGCGAACAGCAGCTGCGTGCCGATGCCCTTGCCCTGCAGGTCGGGGGTGACGGCGAGGCGGCCGATGGTCGCCTTGTCGTCCTCGATGCCGACCCGGATGGAGCCGACCAGCCGGTGGCCCTGCCACGCGCCGAGCGTCACCACGTCCTCGGACTGCAGGTCGACGACCAGCTCCTCGAGGGTCTGCGTGAGCGCGGGGATGTTGGGGTCGTTGAAGATCTGCGCCTCGGAGACGAACGCCGCCCGGCGCACGGTCAGCAGCTCGCCCGCGTCCGCCGCGGTGATCACGTCGATCCGGATCTGGTCGCCCTCGCTCATGCCCCTATCGTGGCATGCCGCGCGCCGGACCCGGGCGTCCGACGCGGAAACGTGACCCGCGCATCGTCCCTGCCATGCGCCTCGGTACCCTTGTCCGCATGACGTCGTCCTGGGTCCTCAGCCTGTCCTGCCCCGACCAGCCCGGAATCGTGCACGCGGTGTCCGGCGCGCTCGCGGAGCACGACGGCAACATCACGGAGTCCCAGCAGTTCGGCGACCCGGACACCGGGCTGTTCTTCATGCGCGTCGAGTTCGCCTCGGCCGCACCCCAGGGCGAGCTCGAGACCGCCATCGGGCGCGTCGGCGACCGCTTCGGCATGACCTGGCGCCTCGACGTCGCGGGCCGGCGGATGCGCACCATCGTGATGGTCTCGAAGTCGGCGCACTGCGTGAACGACCTGCTGTTCCGCGAGCGCGCCAAGACCCTCCCGGTCGACATCGTCGCGGTGGTCGGCAACCACCCGACGCTGCAGGACCTGGCCGCGTTCTACGGCAAGCCGTTCCATCACATCCCCGTCACCGCGGACAGCAAGCCCGACGCCGAGGCGGCGCTGCTGTCGCTGGTCGAGGAGCTGGACGCGGAGCTGGTCGTGCTCGCGCGCTACATGCAGATCCTGTCGCCCGACCTGTCGGAGGCGCTGCGCGGACGCGCGATCAACATCCACCACTCGTTCCTGCCGAGCTTCAAGGGCGCGCGCCCGTACTTCCAGGCGCACGACCGCGGCGTGAAGCTGATCGGCGCCACCGCGCACTACGTGACGTCCGACCTCGACGAGGGGCCGATCATCGAGCAGGACGTCGAGCGCGTCGACCACACCTACACGCCGGAGTCGCTCACGGCGATCGGCGCGGACGTCGAGCGGCGCGCGCTGGCACGCGCGGTCCGCTGGCACGCGGAGCACCGGGTCCTGCTGGACGGCCACCGCACCATCGTCTTCAAGTAGGCGGGCCCACCCACACCACTCCGCATCACCAGGCATCCCGGACGCTCAGCACCTACCGCCCCGCCTGCGCCGACCGCCGGATGCGATCTACCAGCCATGCCGTTCCGCACAGCGAGCGGAAGAGCTGCCCGGATCTGGAGCGGTAGGTGCTGGTGGTCCGGGGCTGTGGAGCCGGTCGGTGCCGGCGGTCCGGGTCAGAGGCCGATGACCCGCGCCGGGACGGATGATGCGGCGGCGACCGCGTCCTCCCGCGCGACCCCGGCGGCGACGCACACCTCGACCGCACGGTCGAGCGTGAGGGTCGAGCCGGCCAGCGTGTCGGTGCCCGCGAGCACCGCCCGTCCGTCCGACGTGACGTCCACGTCGAGCCCGCCCAGCAGGTAGCGGCCCGGCGCGGCCGCGGCGGCGCTCATCGCGTCGGTCACCAGCACCACCCGCCCTGGGGCCGCTCGGAACAGCGTCGCGATGTTCGCCGGCGCCACGTGGATGCCATCCGCGATCACCTCGATCGACACGCGCGGGTCCTCGATCGCGGCGCCCAGCGGCCCCGGCTCGCGCCCCGCGATGGGCCTCATCGCGTTGAAGCCGTGCGTGATCAGCGACGCGCCCGCGTCGAACGCGGCGCGCGCCTGGTCCGCGGTGCACTCGGTGTGCCCGACGGCGACGACCACGCCGGCGTCGACCAGCGTCCGGATCGCCTCGACCGCGCCCGGGAGCTCCGGCGCGACGGTGATCTGCCGCAGCGTGCCGTCGCACGCGTCCAGCAGTGCGGCGACGGCGGCCGGCGCCGGCGCCGCCAGCGCCGACGGGTCGTGCGCGCCCTTCCTCGCGGGCGCCAGGAACGGGCCCTCGAGATGGATCCCGACCAGCGCATCGTCGAGGCGCATGGCCTCGCGGATCACAGCCGCCGCTCGCGCGACGCCCTCGATCGGCATCGACACCAGGGAGGCGACGATGCGCGCGGTCCCGTGGGCACGGTGCGCGTCCACCGCGGCGAGCGTGCCGTCGACGGTGTCGCCGAAGTCGTGCCCACCGCCGCCGTGGCAGTGGATGTCGACGAGCCCGTCCATGGTCACGACCCTAGATCCCCTGCCACTCCGGCTTGTTGTCCTGGGCCCAGCGGTAGTACTCGCGGAACCGCAGGCGCGACGCGGCGGCGGGGTCGACCACCACGGTGACGCGGGGATGCAGCTGGATGGCCGAGCCCGGCATCGAGGCGGAGACGGGTCCCTCGACGGCGGCTGCGAGGGCCTCGGCCTTCCCCTCGCCGAAGGCGAGCAGCACCAGGTGGCGGGCCCGCAGGATGGTGCCCAGCCCCTGGGTCACGCAGTGGATCGGCACCTGGTCGATCGAGTCGAAGAATCGGGCGTTGTCCTCGCGCGTGCGCTCCGTGAGCGTCTTGACGCGCGTCAACGACCCGAACGACGAGCCCGGCTCGTTGAACCCGATGTGGCCGGTGGTGCCGATCCCCAGCAGCTGGAGGTCGACGCCGCCGTGAGCCGCCAACGCGGCCTCGTACCGGTCACCGGCGGTCTCGATCCCGTCGAGCGCGCCGTCGGGCACGTTCACCCGGGCCGGATCGAGCCCGAGCGGGACCGTGACCTCGCGGTCGACCACGGCGCGGTAGCTCTCCGGGTGGCCCGCGGGCAGCCCGACGTACTCGTCCAGCGCGAAGGCCGTGATCCGCGCGAAGTCGGTGCCCGCGGCGGCCTGGGCGCGCAGGCCCTCGTACACGGGCAGCGGGGTCGAGCCCGTCGCGACGCCCAGCGTGAACTCCGGCCGGGCACGGACCTCGGCGGCGATATGCGCCGCCACGAACGCGCCGGCAGCGGCCGGCGACTCCAGGACGATGACCTCAGCCATGTCCACCTCCTCGCATCGCGGCGCCGATCGCGGCGACCGGCACCTCCAGCTCCAGCGGCCGCATCCGGGCGGCCAGGTCGAGCGACGCGAGGAACGGGCTGGTCGCCGCCCACGCGTCGAGCAGGCGTCGGGCCCCGCCGATGAGCTCGTCGCCCCAGGCGGTCATGCCGCCGGCGACGACGACCTCATCGACGTCGAGCGTCAGCACCAGGACGCGGACCGCCGAGGCGAGACCGAACATCGCGCCGTCGCAGATCGCCCGCGCACGGGCGTCGCCCGCGGCGGCGGCGGCGACCACGTCCGCCCCCGAGGCGCCGTCGACGCCCCACTGCAGGGTCAGTCCCGCGCCGGACGCATAGGTCTCGAGGCCGCCGGGAAGGCCATCGGAGCCGATCGGTCCCGCCGGGTCGACCGAGACGTGCCCGATCTCGCCCGCCGCCCCGCGGGAGCCTCGCCAGAGCCGCCCGTCGAGGACCAGCCCCGCCGCGAGCCCGGTGCCGAGGTTGAGGTACGCCATGGAGCGCTCGCCCCCGCCGGCGAGCAGGTACGCACCCAGCGCGGCCGCGTTCACGTCGTTGTCGACGGTGGGCCGCGCCCCGAGCGCGGCCTCGATGGCGCCGGCCAGGTCCAGGCGGTCGACCTGGAGGTTGAGCGCGTGGCTCACCACCCCGTCGACCACGGTGCCAGGCGTGCCGATGCCGATGGTCAGGGAGGCCGGCTCCACGCCCACCTGGGCGCAGGCGTCGCGCGCGGCCTCGAGCGCCGCCGCGATCACCGCGGCGGCGCCCCGCCCCGAGGGCAGCGTCCGTCGCGCGCGCACCGCGCCGTCGGCGTCGACCACGACCGCGTCGGTCTTGGTCCCGCCGATGTCGATCCCGAGATGCATGTCAGCGTCCGATCAGCTCGAGGAGCGCGCCGCCCACCAGGCGCGACGCTCCGTAGGTGGCGACGTCCGCCCCGGCCTCGCCGGGCCAGCCCATGTCGACGGCGACCACGTCAGCCCTCGCGCGGACGGCGTCCAGCGCCGCCAGCGCCCACGGGTGACGATGCGTGTCCTTGCCGACCACGACCGCCAGCGCACCGTCGGGGACGGCCGCGGCGAACGATGCGGGGTCGCCCTCGGGGCCCAGGGTCGCGACGGCGTCCACGCCCGCGGCGAACGGGCCCCACGGGGAGGCGCCGACCGCGATGTTGGCGGTGGGCTCGAGGCGCAGCCAGGCCCGCGGCCGGTCGCCGGCGAGCAGCGCCCGTGCGCGGTCCGAGACGGCGAAGGTGGTCGCCACGGTGAACGCGTCCATGATCGGAGGCGCGTCCACGACCCGCGACCGCCGCACCCGCTCGTGATGCGCGCCGAGCGCGGCCACGCGGGTCCCGGCGTCGCGCAGCCGCGCGGCCGGAAGCGTGCCGTCCGCGACGGCGGCGTCGATGGCGGCGACGATCGCGCCGAGCTCATCGTCGGGGTTGTTCGACCCCAGGCACAGCAGGTCGGAGCCGCCCGCGAGCGCCATCACGGCGGCCGCGGGGATCCCGCGTCCCTCGGACGCTCCCTTCATGTCGAGCGCGTCGGTGACGACGACGCCCTGGAAGCCCAGCCCCTCGCGCAGCAGGCCGCGCAGGATGGTCGGCGAGAAGGTCGCGGGGAGCTCGGGGTCGAGCTCGGGGACCAGGATGTGGGACGTCATGAGCGTCGCGGCTCGCGCGCGGATGGCCGCGACGAACGGCGGGAGCTCGCGGACGCCGAGCGTGGCCTCGTCCGCGTCGACCCGAGGCAGCGCCAGGTGCGAGTCCTGCGCGGTGTCGCCGTGGCCGGGGAAGTGCTTGGCGCAGGCGGAGACGCCGGCGCTCTGCACGCCCCGCACCCAGGCGGCGGTGTGGCGCGACACGAGCGCGGGGTCGGCGCCGAAGCTGCGCACGCCGATCACCGGGTTGAGCGGATTCGAGTTGACGTCGGCGTCGGGCGCGAGGGTGAGGTCGACGCCCACCGCCCGCAGCTCGGCGCCGACCCGTGCGGCGACGGCCTCGGTGGCCGCCGCATCGTCCAGCCGTCCGAGCACGGCGTTGCCGGGGAACGGCGATCCCTCGTGCTGGTAGAGCCGGCTGACGTCGCCGCCCTCCTCGTCGATCGCGATGATCGCGCGGGGGTTGGCGGCGTGGATCGCGTCGCACAGGACCCGCAGCTGCGACGGGGACTCGACGTTGTGGCCGAACAGGCACACCGAGCCGAGACCGTCGCGCAGGCGGGTCTCGAGCCAGCCGGGGAGGGTCGTGCCGACGAACCCTGGCATGAGCACGGCGAGCGGATTCATCCCTTCACCGCCCCGCCCACCATGCCCTTGGTCATGCGGGACTGGACCACCAGGAAGAAGATGATGACCGGCACCGCGACCAGGGTCGACGCGGCCATGACCTGACCCCACTCGATCTGGCCGAACGCCGACGACTGCGAGAAGTTGCGCAGCCACAGGGGCAGCGTCTCGGTGGCGTCGGAGGTCAGCAGGATCGAGGCGAGCGCGAACTCGTTCCACACCTGCAGGAAGGCGAACACCCCGGAGGCGACCAGCCCAGGCGCGAGCAGCGGGAAGGTGATCCGCATGAAGGCGCCGAACCGGCTGCAGCCGTCGATCATGGCGGCCTCCTCGAGGTCCGCCGGGACGCCCGCGACGAAGCCGCGGAGCATCCACATGGTGAACGGCACCACCATCGCGACGTAGATGATCGACACACCGGCGATGGTGTTGAGCAGGCCGAGTCCGGAGATCATCTTGTACTGCGCGATGAACATCGCCTCGGCCGGCAGCATCTGCACCAGGATCACGGCGACGACGAGCGACTTGCGCCCGCGGAAGCGGAAGCGCGAGATCGCGAGGGCGCCCAGGAAGGCCACGACGATGCACACGACCAGCGCGATCGCCGTCACCACGAGCGACATCCTGAGGGCGCCGACGAAGCCGGAGTCTCCGAGCACCGCGGCGTAGTTGGCGGTCGAGCCTCCGAAGGGGCTGAAGGTCGGCTCGAGCTTCGAGATGGTCGCGGCGGACTGGAACGAGCTGTTGATCATCCAGTAGACCGGGAAGGCCCAGGCCACCGCGAGGACGAGCGCCACCACCGATCCGACGGTGCGCAGGGGGCGCGTGCGGGTCACGACTTGTCCTCCTTCAGGAGCTCGCGCACGTAGACCCACGACAGCGCGATGGTGAAGAGCATGACGAGCATCGCGGCCGCGGCGGCGACGCCGAACTTCCCCTGGCCCACGCCGAGGGAGTAGATGTACGTGCCCAGCAGGTCGTACTTCGAGCCGCGGGCGCCGAAGCCCTGCAGCAGCTCGATCTGCGCGTAGACCCGCAGGTCCCAGATCATCTGCAGGAGCAGGAGGATCACGAGCACCGGGCGCAGGATGGGCATGATGATGAGCCGCAGCTGCTGGAAGCCCGTGGCGCCGTCGAGGGAGGAGGCCTCGAGCACCTCGTCCGAGACCTGCGTGAGGCCGGCGTAGACGGACAGCGCGACGAACGGCACCGAGGCCCAGGTGATGATGACCGAGGCGACGGCGAAGAAGCTCAACGGCTCGACCAGCCAGTTGTGGCCGATCATGTCGACGCCGGGAAGCAGCGACAGCAGGTGGTTGATGACGCCGTTGCGGGCGTTGATGAGCCAGTTCCACACCGTCATCTGCGCGACGATCGGCATCGCCCAGGCGAGCAGCAGGGCGATCTGGAGGACCACGCGCGCCCAGCCGTGGATCGCCTTCATGAGCAGGGCGACGCCGATGCCCAGCGCCATGGTCGCGAGCGCGGTGACCGCCATGAAGACGATCGACTTGGCGAGGACGGCCCAGAAGCCGGTGTCGGTGAGCAGCTGGATGTAGTTGTCGAGGCCCACGAACGTGGGGTCCTGGCCGAACTGCTGGGCCAGGCCGTACTCGCGGAACGAGTTCCAGACCTGCCACACCAGCGGGTATCCCATGCCGGCGATCAGCACCAGGACCGCGGGGATGGAGAGCCAGTACGGGAGCGGCGAGCGTCGGCGGCGGCGGCCGGGCGGCTCGGGCGCGCGCTGGGCCGCGGCGGCGGGCGCGGGCGCGATGGTGGACATGCGGAACCTCTTACGTCTCTCGGGTGGGAGTCTCCCCCATGGGCAGGCCCGGGCGCTCGGGGGGATGAGCGCCCGGGCCTGCGTGCGGGGTCAGGACCCCGGGTGATGTGGTGACGGGAGGATCAGCCGTTGATGAGGGCGTTGATCTTCTCGTCGTACTCGGCGGCGAGCGTCGCGACGTCGCCACCCTCCGCCACGGCCTGGAAGTACTGCTCCATCAGCGTGGCGTTCTCGACGGCCGCCCAGCCCGGCGCCGCCGGGGTCAGCTTCGAGCTCGACGCCGCCTCGAAGGCCAGCGCGTTCATCGGGCTCTGGGAGGTGTACGCGTCGGCGTAGTCGAGGTTGCCGGGACCCATGCCCGCCTCGGCCAGCATGCCCTGGTAGTCCGCGGAGAACAGGATGCGCATGAGCTCCTTGGCGCCCTCGGGGTGCGTGGTGGTCGCCGAGATGGCGATGTTCGAGCCACCGGCGAAGACCGGGGCCGCGCCGCCGTCGACGCCGGGCAGCACGAACGCGCCGAACTTCTCGTCGTTCCAGGTCACCGTGTCGTCGTCGGCGATGTCGCCGAGGCAGCAGGCGGCCCAGCTCGGCGCGAGCGTGGTCGCGGCGGGGATGCCGGGGAGGAACTCGTCGTTGATCGCGAGGTACGAGTTCGCGTCGGTGTCGGTCGCGGTGGCCACCGACGACTCGACGAACAGCTCCTGCCACATCTCCATGCCGGCGACCGACTCGGGCGAGGACAGCGACGCGGTCCACGCGGAGCCGTCGAACGTCGCGATGTCGCCGCCGTTCGCGAAGATCCACGCGATGCCCGAGCGCCAGTCCTGACCCGGGGTGTAGGAGCCGCCGACGCCGGCGTCCTTGAGCGCCTTGTTGACCTCGGTGAACTCGGCGAGGGTGGTCGGGACCTCCTGGCCGCCCGCAGCGTAGATGTCCTTGCGGTAGAACGCGAGGCGCGAGCCGAAGTAGTACGGGAGGGCGTAGGCGGTGTCGCCGACCGAGCCCGCCTCGACGAAGCCCTGGAGCAGCGAGTCGCCGCCCAGCTCGTCGTACATGTCGGAGATGTCCATGAACGCGCCCACCGTGGTGAAGGTCGCGGCCTGGGTGTTGCCGATCTCCGTGACGTCGGGCGTGTTCGCCGAGTCGGGCAGCGCGGTGGTGAGCGACGCGATCGCATCGCCCCAGCCGATCTGCTCGACGGTGAGGGTGCCGCCGTTCTGGTCCGCGTAGGTGGTCTTCAGGTAGTCGATCAGGTCGTCGGGGGTGTCCGTGCCCATCAGCCACAGGGTGATGTCCTCGGCGCCCGCACCCGTGGCGGAGCCGCCGGTGGTGGGCTCCGCCGAGGAGGCGGTCTCGTCGCCGGACGACGAACAGCCCGCGAGGGCGAGTGCGCCGGCAGTCGCGAACGCGACCATCCCGAGCATCGTCTTCTTCATTGCCAGTTCCTTTTCTGTGTGGGGTGCTGGGCCGGGGCCGCAGCGGGTTCCGGGGCCTACGAGACCCCGAGCTGTCCGGTGAGGACCATGACCGCGGCGCCGAGCACGACGATGTCGCGTCCCAGCGTGGTCATCCGCACCGTGGGACCCCCGTGGGAGTCGGCCATGGTGCGGGCACGGATGGTGTCGGCGGTCGCCGCGAGCAGCGTCCCGTCGAGCGTGTCGAGGGGTCCCGACAGGACCACCTCGGCAAGGTTGAGCGCGCCCACCACGGGCGCGAGGGCGATGCCGAGCCGCTCCCCCGCCGCGGCGAGCGCGACGGCGCGGGCCGCATCGTCCGCCACGCCCTCGAGACGCGACTGGAGGCGCGGGATCGCGAGCCAGGTCTCGAGGCAGCCCACCTTGCCGCATGCGCACAGCTCGCCGCCGTCGGTGCCGACCACCACGTGGCCGAGCTCGCCCGCCGCCGAGTGCGCGCCCTGCACCAGGGTGCCGCCGACGATCAGGCCGGAGCCGACTCCGCGGCCGACGCGGACCAGGATCGAGTCGTCCTGCACGCCGCCGAACGTGCGCTCGGCGAGCGCGGCGGCGTTCGCGTCGTTCGCGACCGTGACGGGCAGGCCGCTGCGCTCGGCGAGGATCGTCTGCAGGGGGAGGTCGGACCAGCCGAGGTTGGGGGCGGAGAGGACGGTGCCGCCCTGGTCGACGATGCCGGGGCTCCCGACGCCGACGCCGAGGATCGCGGCGGGGGCGCGGTCGGCCAGGCGGGCGAGGAGCTGGGCGACCGCGTCGACCGCCGCGTCGCCGGTGACGCCGGGAACGCTCAGCTGGTCGCGCACCAGCACCACGCCGTCGAGGTCGGTGACCACGCCGCGGAACAGGCTGTCGTACGACAGGTCGAGCGCGACGATCGAGAAGCCGGAGCGGTTGATGTCGAGCAGGGTCGCGGGCTTGCCGGGACGGGAGTCGGCGCGCTGGCCGAGCTCGACGACCAGGCCCTCCTCGATGAGGTCCGCGACCAGGTCGGAGATGGTGACGCGGGTGAGACCCACGGCGCGGGCGAGGTCCGCGCGGCTGAGGTTGCCCGGGCGGTACAGCTCCTGGAGCACGAGGGCCCGGTTGTGGCTGCGGGCGCGCTCCGGCGTCAGCCGCGCGTCCTGGCGAGCGACGGAGGCGAACCGTCGCTGGCGGGCGGGCGACGGCTGCGTCGCGGGGGTGACCTCAGGAGCCATGTTTGTTAGTAAAGAGTACTAACAATCAAAAGACAAGACCTGAACGGCAACTTTCGGGATCGTTACCGCTCCGTGACCTAGGGCCCAGGTCGACGCGATCCGGCGTCCGCACCGCCAGGAGCGAGGCCCGCGACCTCAAGCGTCGACCGGACGCCCCTGGCGCGCGCACGATCCTGGGGGCGACAGCCGAGCCGCTCGGTGCCCTACGCGGAGGTCGGCTCGAAACGGTCGGCGACGAACTCCCACATGCCGGTCGCGGAGTAGAACTCTCGCAGGCACTGCCGGTTGTAGCTGTCGTAGTCGAACGGCGCCGACGGGACCTTCCCCTCGAGGTAGGCCAGCATCCCCTCGGCGAGCGCGCTCGCGTCCTGGTCGACGATCAGGCCAAAGCTCGAATCGACGGCGGAGTCGGCGGACGAGAATCGCGTCGTCACCACCGGCAGCCCGAGGACTCGCGCCTCGAGGATCACCATCGGCTGCCCCTCGTGGTCGGAGCTCATCGTGAGGCAGCCCGCGTTGGCGATGTAGGCGAACGGGTTGGACGTATGCCCGACCATGTCGACGTGCCCGACGAGGCCGAGCCCGCGCACGAGTCCGCGAATCGTGTTGCGGAGCGGGCCGTCGCCGACGATCACCAGGCGGCTGTCAGGATGCCGGGCGACGACGATCGAGAAGGCCTCGAGCAGACGGGCGTGGTTCTTCTCCGTGCTCAGCCTCCCGACCGACACGAACACCTTGCGCCGGTCGACTGGCGCGAGCGCTCGCTCCCGGGCCGCAAGGACCCGACGGGGAAGGCCCGCGGCGCTCGACGCCTCGACCTCCGCCCTCACGGCGTCCGGACCCGCTCCGGCGAGGATGCGCTGCGCATCGATCACGTTGTGGGCTGCGAGGAACCGCCGCCGGGTCGCCGGCGTCCCGAGCGACTCCCTGTTCACCTCCGCGAGAGCGTCGGAGACGGAGACCAGGCTGTCGTAGTGCGGATAGAGGCTGATCGTCTGCGCGAGGCTCACGTAGTGAGGCTGCTTTCCCAGCACGGTCCTGAGCTGATCCGCTGCGATGTCGTTGTGCAACCAGATGCTGGTGCGGCCGCCCGGCGCGCCGAGCATCAGTCCGGCGTGGCGCGGCGAGTACCCCGAGAAGTCGACCACGGCGTCGAACTGGGCGTCTCCGAAGATGCGCCGCCACTCGGCCGAGAATGCGCGTGTGACGCGCGCGCGCCTCGGCGGCGAGCCGAACGGGACCACGCGACGGCGGAGGCGGCGCAGCGGCACGCGGTACGGCTCCTCCGCCACCCCGTCGAAGGTGAACACGATCCTGGCTCGAGGATCGATCCCGCGGATCAGCTCCTCCTGGCTCTCGCCCTTGGGCCACGGCACGTTGACCGTGATGTCGAAGGTGTCGTAGTCGAGGTTGCGGACCAGGTTGAGAGCCGACGCGGTGATCCCGTTGGGCAGCATCCCCCCGAGGTGGATCATCATGCGCGGCTTCGTTCGTCCGGCGGTGACCAACGCGCCCACGTCGAGCCGCTTCGCTCCCCCGAACACCACATCGACCACACGGGACGAGGCGTCGCCGTCCTCGTAGGGAGCGAACCGGTCCGCGAAGTCCTCGAGGCCGGGGGCCAGCGCGGGCTCGGTGACTGCGTCACGCACCGCGCCGGCAAGATCCTCGAGCGTCGACACCGTGCTTCCGGGAAGCGACTCGACCGGGAGGTAGGTGCCACGCCCACGCTGGTAGTCGTCCGAGTCGGGCACGAAGAAGACGAGCGGGCGGCGAAGCGGAAGGTAGTCGAAGAAGATGGACGAGTAGTCCGTCACGAGGACGTCGGCGGCGGCGAGGGCGCCGGCTGTCGGCGCATCGTTGCCCACCAGACGTCCGACCAGGTCGGGGAGCGCCGCGACGCCGTCCGCGACCTGCGGGTGCACCTTGAGCATGACGAAGAAGTCGTCACCGAGGAGCTCCTGCAGCTCGAGCACCGTGTCCGCGACCTCCTCCGCGTCGTCCTGCGGCGAGCTGAACGACGCGCCTCGCCACGTCGGCGCGAAGAGCACGGTCGTCGGACCATCGGGACACGCGACTCCGAACTGCTCCAGCCACTCCCGCGCCGACCGCCTGTCGTCGGCCATGCGCAGCGACCGGTCGACCCGCGGGTAGCCGGTCTCGATGATCGTTCCGGTGAACACGCCGTCGAGGCGATAGGCGTCGAGGTACATGCGGCGGGTCGTGTGCTCGTTCGGCGAGACCAGGTAGTCCGCCATGAGGAAGTTCCGCAAGGTGTTGGCGGACTGGAGCGCACCGTCCGGCATGTCGTAGCCCATGTGCTTGAGCGGCGTGCCGTGCCAGGTGTTCACATAGACCTGACCGGGCCGCTTGGAGAAGTGCGTCGGCCACGTCGAGTTATTGACCAGGTAGCGCGAGCGGTACATCTCACGGATGTACTCCCAGGAGCCGTAACGGACGAACCGCACCCGCGGGTCGGACGCGAACTCCTGCTGGACGCCACGTGCGGTCCGCCCGTTCTTCAGCACCCACACGTGCGACAGTCGGCCGTACGCCGGGTCCGCGTGCAGCGTCCGGAAGATCGCCTCCGGGTTGCAGAGCACGCCGGCCCCGTAGTTGCTCTCGTAGATCACCTGGTCGCGCAGCGGCAGCGACCGGAGCTTCGCCCGGACCTGAGCCCGGCGACGCGCCCTGCGCGTGGCGCGTCTCGGCCGCTCGATCAACCAGTCCCGGCGGGCCCGGCGCTTGGCCTCGGACAGCTGGGTGCGCGTGCTCGCGGGCAGCCGGTGGAGAAGGCGCCGGAGGAGGCTGGGAGTGGATCTGATCCGCTGCAGGCCGAAGGACATGCGGGCAAGTCTACGGAATCCGGATACCCCGGCGGTCGGCTCACGGGGACTCCCCGACGCCGGTGACGCGCGTCGGAGACGGCTAGAGTGGACGCGTCCGCCGGCGCCGACCTGAGCCGTGCGACCTATCCCCATCGCCGGCGGCGGTTCCCGCCGAGAGAGGTCAGGACATGCCACTGCTGCGCAAGGATGGAGCTGGGATCTTCTTCGTCCACATCCCGAAGAACGGCGGCGGTTCCGTCGAGGACGCGTTCCGCAGCTCCGGCTGGAGCGTGGGGATGCTCGACGGCAACATGCGCCGCGGCTCGGTGAACTACTACCGCCGCACCACGCCCCAGCACATCGAGGCCGCGGTGATCGAGGCGACCTTCCGACTCGATCGCTTCGACGCCGTCTTCACCTTCGTGCGCGACCCGCTGTCCCGCATGGTCTCCGAGTACATCTGGCGCAACCGGAGCGCCGACGAGATCGACCCCGGCGCCAAGGCCTTCGAGGGCTGGCTCCGCTCCGCCATCGAGGGCGCCCACGCCAACCCGTACATCTTCGACAACCACATGCGTCCCCAGCACGAGTTCATCGTCCGGGCGTCGCGCGTCTACCGGCTTGAGGACGGCGTCGAGGCGGGTCTCGCCGATCTCGCGGGCCTGACCGGTCTCGAGCTGCCGACCGAGATCCCCCAGGCGCACGCGGGCTCCGACGTCGGAGGCGTCCGCAGCTCCGACATCGAGGTCAACGACTCCGCGCGCAAGCTCGTGGCCGACTACTTCGCCGAGGACTATCGGATGTTCGGCTACGAGCGGCCCGACGCTGCGCCTGGCGCGGCCCGCTCGGGTTTCTTCGCGCCGCGGTCGCGGGCGCGCTGACGCCCGCGACCCGCACGCTCCGCTAGATCAGCCCGAGCTCCTTGACGGCGTCGCGCTCCTCGGTCAGCTCGCCCACGGACACATCGATCCCCGCCTGAGCGGTCTCGGAGACGGACAGGCCCTGCACGATCTCCCACGCGCCTCCCGTCGACACCGCGGGGAAGCCGGAGATGAGGCCCTCGGGCACGCCGTACGAGCCGTCGGACACCATGCCGACCGACGTCCACTCGCCCGCGGGCGTCCCGAGCACCCAGTCGCGCACGTGGTCGATGGCCGCGTTGGCGGCGGAGGCGGCTGACGAGGCGCCGCGGGCGTCGATGATCGCCGCGCCGCGCTTGGCGACGGTCGGGATGAAGGTGTCCGTGACCCACGCGTCGTCGCCGATCACCTCGGGGGCCGGGCGGCCGCCGATGGTCGCGTGCGCCACGTCCGGATACTGCTTCGCGGAGTGGTTGCCCCAGATGGTGACGTTCGTGACGTCGGCCACGCCCGTGCCGGTCTTCTGCGCCAGCTGCGCGAGCGCGCGGTTGTGGTCGAGCCGCATCATCGCGGTGAAGCGCTCGGTCGGCACGTCGGGGGCGCTCGACGCGGCGATCAGCGCGTTCGTGTTCGCCGGGTTGCCCACGACGAGCACGCGCACGTCGTCCGCCGCGCCCGCGTTGATGGCCGCCCCCTGCGGGCCGAAGATCCCGCCGTTGGCCGCCAGCAGGTCACCGCGCTCCATGCCCGGGCCGCGCGGGCGCGCGCCCACGAGCAGCGCCACGTTGACGCCGTCGAACGCGGCCGTCGCATCGTCGAAGATGTCCACGCCGTCGAGCAGCGGGAAGGCGCAGTCGTCGAGCTCCATCGCGGTGCCCTCGGCGGCCTTCACGGCCTGCGGGATCTCCAGGAGGCGCAGGCGGACCGGGGTGTCCGGCCCGAGCATCGCACCCGAGGCGATGCGGAACAGGAGGGCGTAGCCGATCTGGCCTGCCGCTCCGGTGACGGTGACATTGACAGGGGTGGTGCTCACGTCGTCGTGACTCCTTGCGTCGGGGATGAGGTGGGACGATGCGCCGCCTCGGTGGTGGACGATGCGCCGGCGGCGGGCGCATCGTCCCGCCTGCTAGGCCAGGCGCGCCGAGAGGTTCGCGTCGAGCGTCGCGAGGAACTCCTCGGTGGTCTGCCACTCCTGATCGGGGCCGACCAGCAGGGCGAGGTCCTTGGTCATCGCGCCGCCCTCGACGGACTTCACGATCACGTCCTCGAGGGTCTCGGCGAAGCCGATCACCTCGGGGGTGCCGTCCAGCTTGCCGCGGTGCTTGAGGCCGCCGGTCCACGCGAAGATCGAGGCGATCGGGTTGGTGGAGGTGGGCTTGCCCTGCTGGTGCTGGCGGAAGTGGCGGGTCACGGTGCCGTGCGCGGCCTCGGCCTCGACGGTCTTCCCGTCCGGCGTCATCAGCACCGAGGTCATCAGGCCCAGCGAGCCGAAGCCCTGCGCGACGGTGTCGGACTGGACGTCGCCGTCGTAGTTCTTGCAGGCCCAGACGTAGCCGCCCTCCCACTTCATCGCCGCCGCGACCATGTCGTCGATCAGGCGGTGCTCGTAGGTGATCCCGGCCGCGTCGAACTGCGCCTTGTACTCCTTCTCGAACACGTCCGCGAAGATGTCCTTGAACTGGCCGTCGTAGGCCTTGAGGATCGTGTTCTTGGTCGACAGGTACACCGGGTAGCCGCGCTGCAGGCCGTACGCGAAGGAGGCGCGCGCGAAGTCCTCGATGGACTTGTTGAAGTTGTACATGCCCATCGCGACGCCGCCGTCCGCACCGTAGTTGGCGACCACGTGCTCGATCGGCTCCGAGCCGTCCTCGGGGGTGAAGGTCACGGTGAGCTTGCCGGCGCCGGGCACCTTGAAGTTCGTGGCCTTGTACTGGTCGCCGTGCGCGTGACGGCCGATGACGATCGGCTTGGTCCAGCCGGGCACCAGGCGGGGGATGTTCGAGATGATGATCGGCTCGCGGAACACCACGCCGCCGAGGATGTTGCGGATGGTGCCGTTGGGGCTGACGTACATGCGCTTGAGGCCGAACTCCTCGACCCGCGCCTCGTCCGGCGTGATGGTCGCGCACTTCACGCCGACGCCGTGGTTCTTGATGGCGTTGGCCGCGTCGATGGTGATCTGGTCGTCGGTCGCGTCGCGCGACTCGATGCCGAGGTCGTAGTACTCGAGGTCCACGTCGAGGTAGGGGTGGATCAGGCGGTCCTTGATGAACTGCCAGATGATCCGCGTCATCTCGTCGCCATCGAGCTCGACGACCTTGCCTTCGACCTTGATCTTCGCCATGCGCTGTCCTCACAACCTAGATGCGGTGCTCCTTAGGCTAGTCCACCGCGGGAGGACCAAGGTCCCCGATCCCGCGGGTCGCCGAGCGACCCGCGCGACGTCGTGCCACGATGCGACTGGTGCGCATCGTCCGGATGCGCCGGAGCCCTGGGAGGACCCATGAGCAACGCGCCCATCGACGACGACGACACGATCTTCCACGAGGACCTCGACCTGGCCGCTCCCGAGGTGGAGCCCGCCGGCCCGAGCCTCGTCACCCGCATGGTGCTCGAGGCTCTCGGCACGTTCCTGCTCGTCACGCTGTCGCTGGGGGTGGCGCTGTTCACCTCGGCGTTCTCCGAGACCCGCATCACGGTGGGCGCGGCGTTCGGCTTCTCGCTGTGGGTGATCATCGTCGCGATCGGGCGCACCACGGGCGGCCACGTGAACCCGGCGGTGACCCTGGCCGCCTGGATCGCCGGCCGCTTCCCCGGCCGCGACGTCGCCCCGTACATCCTGGCCCAGGTGGTGGGCGCCTCCGCGGGCGGCGCGACCCTGTGGGCCCTCATCTCCGCGAACCCGAACGTCTCCGACGGGCGCGCGCTGATGGACACCGTCGCGATCGGCTACGGCGAGCACTCCCCGACCCAGTTCGGCCTCGGGGCCGGGCTCATCGCCGAGGTGCTCGGCACCGCGGTGTTCGTGGGTGTGATCCTCGCCGCGACCTCCGCGCGCTCGACCAAGAACCTGGCGCCGGTCAGCATCGGCATCGCGCTGTTCCTCATGATCATGTGGACCATCCCGTTCACGAACGCCGCGCTCAACCCCGCGCGCGCGAGCGGGATCGCGCTGTTCTCCGACACCTGGGCGCTGACCCAGCTGTGGGCCTGGTGGCTCGGGCCGCTGGTGGGGGCCGCGATCGTGGGCCTGCTGTTCCGCGCCTTCGGCCCCGAGGAGGACCTGCTGAGCCACCAGCAGGCGATGGTGGTCGAGGAGATCGAGGTCGTGGAGATCATCGAGGAGCGCTGACGCGGCGGCCACCCCAGGGCGACCCTGGTTCGCCGAAATGGAGAACGGGTGCCCGAAACCGAGAGGTTTCGGGCACCCGTTCTCCATCTCGGAGCCCGGCGCGCGCGGCGCGGGACGATGCCCGGGCCGGGCCGCCGTGCCGGTTCAGGCGAGCGGCGTGGTGAACCCGAGGAAGGCGAGCCCGATCGCGAGGAACGCCAGCACGGCGACGTCGATCGCGCGCCGCCGCACCGCGAACGCGCGCCCCATCGGGGTCACGACCCGCGCGACGGCACCGGCGGCGGCGAAGGCCGCGAGCGCCAGCACCGCGAGGTCGACACCGATCACCAGCCCCGACAGCGCGATGAGCACGCACGCGACCGCCGCCGTCACGGCGACGCGCACGGGGGCGAGCGGCTCGGACATCGCGGCTCCTAGTGGAAGAAGTGCCTGGTACCGGTGTGGTACAGCGTGATCCCCGCAGCCTCGGCGGCGGCGATGACCTCGGCATCCCGGACCGATCCGCCCGGCGAGGCGACCGCGCGGACACCGCCGTCGATGAGCACCTGCAGGCCGTCGGCGAAGGGGAAGAACGCGTCGGAGGCGGCCACCGCGCCCGTCGCGCGCTCCTCGCCCGCGCGGCTCACCGCGAGCCGGCACGAGTCGACGCGGTTGACCTGCCCCATGCCGATGCCGACGGCCGCGCCGTCCTTGGCCAGCAGGATCGCGTTCGACTTGACCGCTCGGCAGGCCCGCCACGCGAACTCGAGGTCCGCGAGCGTGGCCTCGTCGGCGGCGGGGCCCGCGACGTGCTGCCACGTCGAGGCCGGGTCGCCCGGCGCGTCGATCGCGTCGGCCGCCTGCACCAGCAGGCCGCCGCTCACGCGCCGCCACTCGGCCACGAGCGGGACGGGATCGATCTCGAGGATCCGCAGGTTCTTCTTCTTGGCGAGGATCTCGACGGCCTCGTCCTCGTACGACGGCGCGACCACGACCTCCGTGAAGATCTCGGCGATCTGGCGCGCGGCATCGGCCGTCAGGGTGCGGTTCGCGGCGATCACTCCCCCGAACGCGCTGACCGGGTCGGTCGCGTGCGCCTTCGCGTGCGCCTCGGCGATCGACTCCCCCACCGCGATGCCGCACGGGTTCGCGTGCTTGATCACGGCGACCGCGGCGCCGTCGTGGTCGTAGGCGGCACGCACGGCCGCATCGGCGTCCACGTAGTTGTTGAACGACATCTCCTTGCCGTGGAGCTGGCGCGCGCCCGCGATGCCCGCGCCGGAGCCGTCGGCGTAGAGCGCCGCGCTCTGGTGCGGGTTCTCGCCGTAGCGCAGGGCGGCCTGGCGGGTGAACGATGCGCCGATCCAGCCGGGCAGGCCCGTCCCCGCATCGTCCGGCGCCTGGGTGCTGCCCAGCCAGGACGCGACCTGGACGTCGTACTCGGCGGTGTGGCGGAAGGCCTTGACCGCGAGCTCGGTGCGCTCGGCGAGGGTGAACCCGCCGTGGCCGACCGAGTTCGCCACGTGCTCGTAGTCCTCGGGATCGACCACCACGGCGACGCTCGCGTGGTTCTTGGCGGCGCCGCGCACCATGGACGGCCCGCCGATGTCGATCTGCTCGACGATCGCGTCGGGCTCGGCCCCGGAGGCGACGGTCGCGGCGAACGGGTAGAGGTTCACCACCACCAGGTCGAAGGCCTCGATGCCGAGCTCGGCGAGCTGGGCGACGTGAGAGTCGAGCCGACGGTCGGCGAGGATGCCGGCGTGGACGTTCGGGTGGAGCGTCTTGACGCGGCCGTCGAGGCACTCGGGGAAGCCGGTGAGCTCCTCGACGGGGGTGACATCCACGCCCGCCGCCGCGATGCGCTGCGCGGTCGAGCCGGTGGAGACGATCTGGACGCCCTCGTGGGCGAGCGCGGTCGCGAGCTCATCGATGCCGGTCTTGTCGTACACGGAGATGAGGGCGCGCCGCACGGGCTGACGCTCGGTCATGAGTCCTCCTGGGACGTGGGGGTTCCGATGCGGACGGTGCGTCCGCTCACAGTCCAGCCCTCGCGGGCCATGCGCCCGACGGTGTCAGCCACCAGTCGGCGCTCGACGGTCTTGATGCGCTCGTGCAGCGTGGCCTCGTCGTCGTCGGCGGCGACCTCGACGGGTGCCTGCGCGACGATCGGCCCGGTGTCGACCCCGGCGTCGACGATGATCACGGTGCAGCCCGTGACCTTCGCGCCGCCGGCGAGCGCGTCGCGGACCGCGTGGGCGCCCGGGTATGCCGGCAGGAGCGCGGGATGCGTGTTCACCATCCGGCCGCCGAACCGCTCGAGGCTCGGGGCGCCGACGATCCGCATGAAGCCGGCGAGCAGCACCAGGTCCGGGTCGAACGAGCCGATCGCGCGGGCGAGAGCCTGGTCCCACGTCGCACGATCGGGGAAGTCCGCCATCTTCACCACGGCGGTCGCAAGCCCCGCGGCGTGCGCGATCTCCAGCGCACCCGCATCGTCCTGATCCGTGATGACGGCGACCACACGCGCGCCGTAGGCCTCGTCCGCGGCCGCCTCGAGCACGGCGCGCAGGGTGGATCCGGCACCGGAGGCGAGCACCACGACTCGTCGGGGCCGGGTCGGGTTTGTCACAGGCCGAGCCTATCGGCATGCTGGTTCCCACCACGACCCGAGGAGACCGATGCCGGACCGCAGCCCCGCCGCCCCACCCGAGGTGGGAAAGGGCGCCCGTCGGGCGGTCCGTTGGAGCCTCGGGCTGCTCGCGGTGACGATGCTCGTCCTGCTCCTCGGACCCACCTGGGCGCTGGCGACGCTGCTGCTCGCCCCCGCCACCGCGGCGGCCATGGTGGTCGCCCTGGTGATGCTCCGCAGCACCCGGCTGGTGGGGCTCAAGGTGATGCTCGCGATCGGGATCGGGGTGTCCGCGATCGCGCTGCTGTACGGGGTGGTGCTGCTCGTGTTCCACGGACCCGTCGACGCGTACACGGAGTGCCAGGCGCGAGCGATCACGCATCAGGCGCAGCGCCAGTGCGAGCAGGACTACGAGGACGCGATCGTCTCGCTGATGGAGCGGTTCGGCCTCACGACGCCGTAGTGCCGGCCCTCGCCGGCTCGTGCACCACCGGAGCCGGGGCTCCGGTGCGTGCGCGGACCCACCGCCACAGCAGCATCGTCCCCCAGACCGCGGCGTAGCCGAGCGCGGTGAGCGATGTTCCCAGGATCACGACGGGCACGGGCTCCGCTCCCGCGACGTCGAGCGGAGGGGCGCCGAGCGACCCGCGCGACAGCACGGTCACCGCGGTCAGGCCGACGGCGACCGAGGCCAGCGCCACCCCGCCCGCACGCGCCGAGGCCCAGTCGATCCCCAGCCGCCACCGCAGCGCGATCCTCACGATCGCTGCGATCACCACCACGCCGACCGGCGCCCACGCCCACCAGCCGCCGGCGACCGTGGGGAGCGCGCCGAGCAGCGGCACGTCCGGCACCGCGCCCGCGGTGAGCGTGTCGGGCGCGTAGAGCGACCCGGCGCCCACGACGAACCCGGGCCCGATCAGCCACGTCAGCCCCCAGGCGACCATGGTCGGCACGTAGGCGAGCTCGGCGATCGCGAGCGCGCCCGCACCGAGGGGGTCGAGGCCCAGCCCGGTCGCCATCTCCGCGATGCCGACCCGTCCGAGCACCGCGAACGCGGCGGACAGCGCCCCCGCGGCCAGCCACAGCAGCCCGAGCGTGGCGAGGCCGAGCCGCAGTCCCCCGCGCACCTCCCCCGGAAGGCGGTCGAGCAGGTGGAGGCGTGCGCCGTAGGCGCGCCAGATGCCGATCGCGACCGCGGGCGCGGCGATCACCGCGGCCACCGTCGTCGCGCGCGCCACGGAGTCGCCCGTGGTGTCGGTCGCGGCCGTCGCGAGCCCGGCGATGAGCCCCGCGGACGATGCGAAGGACGCGCAGGCCAGCGCCCAGCTGATCCAGGACTTGGTCGCGAAGCGCCGCGCGACACCCGCGAGGATCAGCCCGCTGAGCAGCGGCAGGCCCAGGGGCACGAGGGAGACCGTGACCCCGCCCGCCACCACCGGCACGCCGTGGCCGAGCAGCCACACGTGGGTCGCCACCGTCGAGGCGCCACCCCAGTCGACCGTCGCGGAGCCGTCGAGGCTCGGGGCGCCGGCGATCGCCGCGAGGGCGGGCGCGAGGACCACCAGATAGGACAGCACCGCGCCCTGGACGCCCGTGAGGAGGCCGCCGGCCCAGCCGGGCAACGCGTCGCGCAGCCGCTCGAGGCGCGAGGGGGCGGGTGCGTCGGCGGGCATGGCACCCATGGTCGCGCGCGTCGAGGACGATGCGGCGGACCGCCGCGCGGCGGCGATCCCGCGAAATGGAGGATCGGTGCACAGAACTCGACGGTTCTGTGCACCGATCCGCCATTGCAGCGCAGGGACGCGAACGGGGGCCGGACGCGTGCGCGCCCGGCCCCCGCATCGTCCACCCGTGATCAGGCGGTGAGGATCTCCCGCATCAGGCGAGCGGTCTCGGACGGCGTCTTGCCGACCTTGACGCCGGCGGCCTCGAGGGCCTCCTTCTTCGCCTGCGCCGTGCCGGCGGAGCCCGACACGATGGCGCCGGCGTGGCCCATCGTCTTGCCCTCGGGCGCCTCGAAGCCCGCCACGTAGCCCACGACGGGCTTGGTCACGTTGGCCTTGATGAAGGCCGCCGCCCGCTCCTCGGCGTCGCCGCCGATCTCGCCGATCATGACGATCGCGGCGGTGTCGGGGTCGTTCTCGAAGGCCTCGAGGCAGTCGATGTGGGTGGTGCCCACGATCGGGTCGCCGCCGATGCCGACCGCGGTGGTGAAGCCGATGTCGCGCAGCTCGAAGAGCATCTGGTAGGTCAGGGTGCCGGACTTCGACACCAGGCCGATCTTGCCGGGGCCCGTGATGGTGGCCGGCGTGATGCCCACGTTGGACTGGCCGGGCGTGATGAGGCCCGGGCAGTTCGGGCCGATCAGGCGCGTGCCCTTCGCCTGGGCGTAGGCGAAGAACTCCGCCGTGTCCGCGACCGGGACGCCCTCGGTGATGATCACCACGAGCGGCATGCCGGCGTCGACGGCCTCCATGACGGCGGCCTTGGTGAACGGCGGCGGCACGAACAGCACGGAGACGTCCGCGCCCGTGGCTGCCATCGCCTCGGCGACGGTGCCGAACACCGGCACGGTCACGTCGGCGGGGAACTCGACCTCGGTGCCCGCCTTGCGGGGGTTGACCCCGCCGACGATGGTGGTGCCCGACGCGAGCATGCGCTGCGTGTGCTTCATGCCCTCGGAGCCGGTCATGCCCTGGACGATCACCTTGGACTCTGCGGTGAGGAAGATGGCCATTGCGTTGCTCCTTAGGATGCCGCGGCGGCGAGCTCGGCGGCCTTGGCCGCGGCGCCGTCCATGGTGTCGACGATGGTCACGAGCGGGTGGTTCGCGGCGGCGAGGATCGCGCGCCCCTCCTCGACGGCGTTGCCGTCGAGACGGACCACCAGCGGCTTCGAGGCCTCGTCGCCGAGCGCCTTCAGCGCCCCGACGATGCCGTCGGCGACCGCGACGCACGACGTGATGCCGCCGAACACGTTCACGAACACCGACTTCACCTGCGCGTCGTGGAGGATCACGTCGAGGCCGTTGGCCATCACCTCGGCCGAGGCGCCGCCGCCGATGTCGAGGAAGTTCGCGGGCTTCTGGCCGCCGAACTGCTCGCCCGCGTACGCGACCACGTCCAGGGTGGACATCACGAGGCCCGCGCCGTTGCCGATGATCCCCACGGAGCCGTCGAGCTTCACGTAGTTGAGGTTCATGTGCTTGGCCTTGGCCTCGAGCGGGTTCGCCGCGGCCTTGTCCTCGAGCGCGGCGTGGTCCTCGTGGCGGAACTCGGCGTTCTCGTCGAGGGTGACCTTGCCGTCGAGGGCGATGATCGACCCGTCCTCGGTGCGCACCAGGGGGTTGACCTCGACCAGGGTCGCGTCCTCGTTCTTGTACACGTCCCACAGCCGGGAGATCACGTCGGCGACCGGCGCCTTCAGGTCCTCCGGGAAGCCCGCGACGTCGACGATCTCGGCGGCCTTCGCGGCGTCGATGCCGACCAGCGGGTCCACGGCGACCTTCGCCAGCGCGTCGGGCCGCTCGACCGCGAGCTGCTCGATCTCCATGCCGCCCTCGACCGAGCACATCGCGAGGTAGCGGCGCTCGGCGCGGTCCAGCAGGACGGAGAAGTAGAACTCCTCGGCGATCGCGGCGCCCGCGGCGATCATCACCCGGTGGACGGTGTGACCCTTGATGTCCATGCCGAGGATCGCGGCGGCATGCGCCTCGGCCTCCTCGGGCGAGCGGGCGAGCTTGACGCCGCCGGCCTTGCCTCGCCCTCCGGTCTTGACCTGGGCCTTGACGACGCAGACGCCGCCTCCCAGCTGCTCGGCCGCGGCGCGTGCCTCGGCGGGGGTGGTGGCGACGATGCCAGGGAGCACGGGGACCCCGTGCTTCTCGAACATGTCGCGCGCCTGGTACTCGTACAGGTCCATGCACTGTCCTCACGCGAGAGTGCGCGCCCGCGTCGGCGCGCGTCCGATGGTGCGTAGGTCAGCCTACCCATGACCGGCGACGCTTCGGGACCATGGTCCCGAAAAATGTCGACAAAATTGTCGCCAAAGGTGGGCGACGATGCGGTGGACAGATCAGCCCGCCGTCTCCCCGGGCGCGACGAAGCCGGTCTCGTACGCCGCGATGACCGCCTGCGTGCGGTCGCGCACGCCGAGCTTGGTGAGGATCGAGGCGACATGGGACTTCACCGTCTCGACGGACACGAACATCTCGGAGGCGATCTCGCCGTTGGACAGTCCGCGCGCCAGCGCGCGCAGCACATCCTGCTCGCGATCGGTCAGCTCCGGCAGCGTCCCGCCGGGCTCCCGCGTGGCGAAGCGCTCGATCACGGAGCGGGTCGATGCGGGGAACAGCAGGGACTCCCCCGCGGCGACGACGCGGGCGGCCTCGATGAGCTCGGCGGGCGGCACCCGCTTGAGCACGAACCCCGACGCTCCCGACCGCAGCGCCTCGAAGACGTACTCGTCGACCTCGAAGGTGGTCAGCACCAGGACCGCGACGCCGGGGACCGAGGCGAGGATCCGGCGCGTCGCCTCGAGCCCGTCCATGCCGGGCATCCGGATGTCCATGAGCATGACGTCGGGCCGCGTCTGGGCCGCCAGGGCCACCGCGGCGGCACCGTCGCCCGCCTCACCCACGACCTCCCACCCCGGCTCGGACCCCATGATCGCGCGCAGCCCCATCCGCACCAGCGGGTCGTCGTCCACGATCGCGATCCTCATGGCGCCACCTTGGCACGCAGCCCCGCCCACGGCGACCCGGGCTCGCCGGCCCCGATCTCCGTGCCGAGCGGCAGCAGCGCGCGGACGGCGAAGCCGCCAGCCTCGGGGCCCAGCGCGGCGACGCCGCCCATCAGGCCCACCCGGTCGCGGATGCCGGCGAGGCCACGCCCGCCCGCCGCCCGGTCGCGCGGCGCGGGCACTCCGGCGGCGGGGCCGTTGACCACCGCGATCCCGAGAGCGTCCCCATCCCGCGCGACCAGCACGTCGACCGGCGCGCCCGGCGCGTGCCGCGCGGCGTTGGTGAGCGCCTCCCGGACCACGGCGTACGCGGTCCGGCCCAGGGCGCCGGCGATCCCGTCCGCATCGACGCGGCACGTCACCGTGGCCCCGGCGCGCCTCGACGCGCCCGCCAGCTCCTCGATCTGCTCGACGGAGGGCAGCGGGGCGAGCGGCGCATCGTCGCCACGGATGGTCGCGATGATCCGGTCCAGCTCGCCCATGGCGGCACGCCCGCGCTCCTCGATGTTCTGCAGCGCGCGCCTGGCGAACTCGGGGTCGGAGTCGAACACGTGGGCCCCGGCCCCGGCCTGCACCACGTTCATGGTGATCATGTGGCCGATGCTGTCGTGCAGCTCCTGGTCGATGCGGACCTGGGCCTCCGCCCGCTCCGCGCGAGCGGTGGCCTCACGTGCGGCCGCGCTCACGCGCGGGCCGAGCGCCCAGCGCGCGAGAGCACGGTGGAGGGAGGCGAAGGCGCGCGCCGCGAGCGTCAGCGCGGGCGTGATCAGGAGCGCGAGCGGCAGGGCTGCGTAGCCCCAGCGCCACCCGCCCGCGTCGAGCGCGGCCTCGGCGGTCGCCTCGGTCGAGACGTCGATCCAGCCGACCTCGTAGCCGAGCACCAGCCCGAAGGCCACGACGAGCGACAGCGGCAGCACCACGGCGACCAGGGCGATCGCGAACCCGACCGGGCCGGTGACGATCCGGACGGACACCCACGCGAGGACGCGCCACGCGGCGGCGTCATGAGCGAGCTCGAGCGTGTACCTCGCGGCCCTGGCGCCCGCCGAGACCCGGGCGTCGGAGCGCGGGCGGGCGTCGGGGGGAGGGATGCGCACGCCGAGCAGCCCGTTCACCTGGGCGCGCTCGACCGCCCCGATCCACCGCATCGACACCTGGGTCGCGACGAACACCGCGAAGCCGACCCAGACGATCAGCAGGCTCAGCGACACCGCGTACATGGTGATCGCGTAGACGAACCAGACCACCCCCATCGGCAGTCCGAGCAGCAGGAACCCGAGCTCGCCGGCGGTGCGGGACGAGTAGGGCGCTGCGAGGTACCTCAGGAAGCTCATGTCCTCATCGTGCCTGGTGCAGACCTTCATCACCACGCCCGCACGGCGGATCCCGACTCCCCCGTCCGGGGGATCCCCGAGGGGTGCTCCCCCGCGCGCACCGGGGACGAACCCCCCTCGCGGGGCAGCGATCTCGCTCTCGAGCGGGCTGTGCCCGACCCCGTCGGCGCGGAACCGTGGAGACAGCGGCGCACCATGACTCCGACCGGCGCCGCGGGGCCGAAGGGGGACTCCATCATGACCATCGCACTCACCGGGCGGATCGCCCGGGCCTCGGCCTCACGGCCCTGGCTCACCATCCTCGGATGGGTCGTGCTCATCGCGGCCTCCGTGGTCCTCGCGGGAGGGCTGGGCGACGCGCTCACCCAGGCCGACCGCAACCTCGTCACCACCGAGTCGGACACGGCGGCGGCCATCGACTCACGCGAGCGCGGCGACGGCACCGGCCCGATCACCGAGACCGTCGTGGTGCAGGCCGACGACCCGGCGGCGCTCGCGGCCGGCGCGGACGCCGCGGCCGACGCGACGGCCACCGTCGCGGGTGTCGACTCGGCGACCGTGCTGCCCGCGCCCTCGCAGTCGGGCCGCTCCGCTCTGGTCCAGATCACGGTCGACCGCGATCACCCCGAGGCCACGGGCACCGACCTGCTCGCGGCGGTCGACGGCCTGGCCGTCGACGGCGCGACGTTCTCCAGCTACGGCCCCCTCACGGGAGAGGCGATGTTCGACGGGCTCGCGGAGGACACGCTGGTGCGCGGCGAGCTGATCGGCATCGGCGTCGCCGTGCTCATCCTGCTCGTCGTCTTCGGCGCGCTCGTCGCGGCCGGCATCCCGCTGCTGGTGAGCCTGGTGGCGATCACGACCGCGGTCGGCGCCACCGCCGTGGTGGGGGCCGCGTTCGACCTCTCCTTCTTCATCGTGAACATGATCACGATGATGGGCCTCGCCCTCGGCGTCGACTACACGCTGGTGACCGTGCAGCGCTTCCGCGAGGAGCTCGGTCACGGCCGCAGCCCGCTCGACGCGGTGACCGTCGCGGGCTCGACCGCCAACCGCGCGGTCCTGTTCTCGGGCCTCACCGTCCTGGTCTCGCTCGCCGGCATGCTGCTGGTGCCCAACACGCTGATGCGCAGCCTCGGGGCGGGCGCGATGCTCGCGGCGATCATGTCGGTCGTCACGGCGCTCACGCTCCTGCCGGCGGTCCTCCGCCTGCTGGGGTCCCGCGTGAACAAGGGCCGCATCCCGCTCAGCCGCGCGGGGCGCGAGCCGCGCGCGTGGCGCGGGATCGCCCGCGTGGTGACGGGCCGCCCGGTGGCGAGCCTCGTGACCGGGCTCGTGGCGCTCGTCGCGCTGGCGGCGCCGATCGCGGGCATCCGGCTCGCGTTCCCCGGCCTCGAGGCGCTGCCCGCGGACAACGAGTTCCGCGTCGCGTCCGAGGTCCTCGTGGAGGACTTCGGCTTCGGCGGGGAGTCCACGGTCGTCGCCATCGAGGGCGCCTCCTCCGACCCGGCCGCCGTCGAGGAGCTGGCGGCGTGGATCGAGGACTCCCCGGGCTTCGCCGAGACCACGGTCGACGTGCGAGGTGACGCGGCGTTCATCGACACCAAGGACGTCTACGGCGGGGCCGACCCGCGGGCGGAGCAGGCGATCGTCGACCTGCGCGACCACATCGCCGGGACCGGCCTCGACGCCTACGTCGGCGGCGACCAGGCGGGCGGCCTGGACTTCACGGGGCTGATCACGGAGGCGACGCCGTGGGTGCTCCTCGCGGTGCTCGGCGCGTCGTTCGTCCTGCTGCTGATCGCGTTCCGCTCGATCGTCATCCCCGCGACGGCGATCCTCCTGAACCTGCTCAGCGCAGCGGCCGCGTACGGCCTCATGGTGATCGTGTTCCAGTGGGGCCTGGGCGCCGAGCTGCTCGGCATGCCGCACACCGAGGCGATCGCGCCGTGGATCCCGCTGTTCCTGTTCGCCGTCCTGTTCGGGCTGTCGATGGACTACCACGTGTTCCTGCTGACACGCATCAAGGAGCGTCACGACGCGGGCGACACCACCAAGGCGGCGGTCGTGCACGGGGTCAGCCGGACGGGGTCGCTCATCACCGGCGCGGCCCTCATCATGGTCGCGGTGTTCGCGGGCTTCGCCCTGGGCGACCTGGCCGAGTTCGCGCAGATGGGGTTCGGGCTCGCCGCGGCGGTCATCATCGACGCGACCGTGGTCCGCACCGTCCTGGTGCCGTCCCTGATGACGCTGCTCGGCCGCTGGAACTGGTACCTGCCGCGCGGCCTCGGGTGGCTGCCCGAGATGCGCATCGAGGCCGAGCCCGCCCCGGTCCGGCCGGAGCGCGAGCCCGCGCTCGTGCCCGTCGCGCGCTGAGGACCAGGCAGCCCCGGACCGGTCATCCGGTCCGGGGCTGCGATGCGCGGTCCGTCAGACGGCGAAGCGCTCGAAGGTCTCGCGGATCGAGCGCGCCGACGCCTCCAGCGCCGCCTCCTCCGAGGCGTCCATGGGCACGGTCGCGTGGTGCTCGATCCCGTTGCGGCCGATCACCGCGGGCAGCGACATGCAGACCTCGCCGACGCCGGGGTAGTCGATGAGCGTCGAGACGGGCATGATCCGGCGCTGGTCGCCGAGCACCGCCTCGACGATCCGCGCGCCAGCGGCGCCGATCGCGTAGTTGGTCGCGCCCTTGCCCTCGATGATCGTGTACGCCGACCGCATGACGTCGTGGTGGATGCGCTCCCGCACCTCCTCCGTCATGACGACGTTCCCCGCGCGGTCACGCCACTCCATGAGCGGCTGACCGCCGATGGTCGCCGACGACCAGAGCGCGACCTCGGAGTCCCCGTGCTCGCCCGCGATGTACGCGTGCACGTTGCCCACCGCGATGTCGCATTCGGCGGCGATCTGGTGGCGCAGCCGGGAGGTGTCGAGCGCGGTGCCGGAGCCGAACATGCGCGCCGGGTCCATGCCGGACTTCTTGACGGCGGCGAGGGTGACCACGTCGACCGGGTTGGTGACGAGGATGTAGATCGCGTCCGGCGCGACCTCGAGCAGCGGGGGCAGGACCTTGTCCATCAGCGAGATGGTCGCGCCCGCCAGGTCCATGCGCGACTGGCCGGGCTGCTGCTTGGCGCCGGCGGTGATGACCACCACGTCGGAGTTCTCCACCACGCCCACGTCGTTCGAGCCGAGCACCGTCGCCTCGGGCATGAACTGGATGCCCTGGGCGAGGTCGAGCGCCTCCGCCTCGACCTTCGCCTTGTTGATGTCGTAGAGGGCGACGGTGCGGGCGAAACCGCGCATCAGCCCTGCGTAGGCGAGGGTCGCGCCCACGGCGCCCGCTCCCACGATCGAGACCTTCGACGTCCTGGCATCCATGAATGATCCTCCCCGGGATGAGTCCTGCGACGAGCCTAGTGGGGTGCCAGGGACGGCGGGAATGGCTGGACGATGCGGCGTCACGGCCGGTGGCGGTCGCACCGCCGGCGGCGCGTCAGAGCTTCTCGAGCGAGTTGAAGCGCAGCACCAGACGCTTGACGTCGCCGCCGAAGTCGACCTTCACCACGGCGTTGCGCCCGACCCCCTCGGTGCCCACCACCTTGCCCATGCCGAACTTGTCGTGCAGCACGCGCTCGCCGACCTCGAAGCCGACGTCGCCGCCGCCCGCGCCGGGCGGGCTCGGCGGCACGCGGCGCGTCCGCACGGCCCCGGCGCGCGCGTAGGAGTTGCCGTCCTCGCGGTCCTGGTTGCCGCCGTAGCCCATCCCGGACCAGGCGCCGGAGCGCGACGTGCCCGAGTCGGACCGCGCCCTCAGCGACGCCATCGAGGGCGTGGAGCGGGTCCACTCCATGAGCTCGGCCGGGATCTCGTCGACGAACCGCGACGCCCCGAAGTACTGCGGCGCGCCCCAGCTCGACCGCGCCTCCGCGCGCGTCAGGTACAGCCGCTCGCGCGCCCGCGTGAGGCCCACGTAGGCGAGCCGGCGCTCCTCCTCCATGTCCTTGGGGTCGCCTGACTCGATCGACCGCATGTGGGGGAACGTGCCGTCCTCCATGCCGGTGAGGAACACCACGGGGAACTCGAGGCCCTTGGCGGTGTGGAGGGTCATCATCGTCACCACGCCGCCGGCTCCGGCGGAGTCCGGCAGCTGGTCGGCGTCCGCCACCAGGGCGACCTTCTCGAGGAAGTCCGCGAGGGTCCCCTCGGGGTTCTCCTCGGAGAACTCCCGCCCGACCGCCACGAGCTCCATGATGTTCTCGATGCGGCTCGCGTCCTGCGGGTCCTCGCTCGACCTCAGCGAGGCGAGCAGCCCGGACCGGTCGGCGATCGCGTCGAGCACGCCCGCGGGCCCGTTGTCCCGCGCCAGCGCTCGCAGGTCGTCCATCAGGCGCACGAACTCGCCGATCGCGCGCTCCGAGCGCGCCTGGAGCCCCGCATCGTCCAGGCGCCGCAGCGCGGTCCCGAAGCTCGCCTGCTCGCCCGCCGCGACCAGCGTGCGGCGCACGCTCTCGACGGCCTCGACCGCGGTGTCGCCGATGCCCCGCTTGGGCTCGTTGATGATGCGCCGGGTGGCCACGTCGTCGTCCTCGTTCACCACGGCGGCGAGGTACGCGAGCATGTCCTTGATCTCCTTGCGCTCGTAGAAGCGCGTGCCGCCGATCACCTTGTAGGGGATCTCGGCGCGGATGAACCGCTCCTCGACGGCGCGGGACTGCGCGTTCGCGCGGTACATGATCGCGACGTCCGACGGAGCGACGCCCTCATCGTCGATGAGGCGTCGGATCTCCTTCGCGATGTACTGCGCCTCCTCCTGCTCGGTGTCGGCCGCGTAGCCCGCGATCTTCTCCCCCGCGCCGGAGTCGGTCCACAGGTTCTTGGGTCGGCGGTCCGAGTTGTTCTCGATGACCGCGTTGGCGGCGCTGAGGATGTTCTGCGTCGACCGGTAGTTCTGCTCGAGGCGCACGATGTGCGCGTTCGGGTAATCCTTCTCGAACTCGAGGATGTTGCGGATGGTCGCGCCGCGGAAGGCGTAGATCGACTGGTCGGCGTCGCCCACGACCGTCAGCTCGCTCGGCGGCAGGCTCGGGTCGCCCTCCTGCCCCACCAGCTCGCGCACCAGCACGTACTGCGCGTGGTTGGTGTCCTGGTACTCGTCGACCAGGATGTGGCGGAAGCGCTCGCGGTAGGCGCGCGCGACCTGCGGATGGTTCTGCACCAGGCGCACGGTCTTCACGATGATGTCGTCGAAGTCGACGGCGTTGGCGGCCTCGAGACGGCGCTGGTAGAGCGGATACGCGGTGGCGGCGGCGTGCTCGATCGAGAACTTGCTCGCCATCGCGGCGCCGGCGAGCGCGACCTCGGGGTCGATCAGCTCGTCCTTGAACTTGCCGATGCGTCCCAGGATCGCCTTCGGCGTGAACTTCTTGGGGTCGAGGTTCAGCTCCTTCATCACGAGCTTCATCAGGTTGACCGAGTCGGCCGTGTCGTAGATGGAGAAGCTCGAGCTGAGCCCCGCGAGCTGGTGGTCCGCGCGCAGGATCCGCACGCACGCGCTGTGGAAGGTCGCGACCCACATCCCGCGGGCCTCGGGACCGACCAGCGCGGCGACGCGCTCGCGCATCTCCCCCGCGGCCTTGTTGGTGAACGTGATGGCGAGGATCTGGTGCGGCCGCGCGCGGCCGGCCTCGAGCAGGTGCGCGATGCGGTGCGTCAGCACCCGCGTCTTGCCGGAGCCGGCGCCGGCGATGATGAGCAGCGCCTCCCCCTCGTGGAGGACGGCCTCCGCCTGCGGCGGATTGAGCCCCTCGACCAGGGACGATGCGCCGCGCGCCGGGCGGTTGGCGGCCGGACGGGACGATGCGGCGGGCACGGCCGCGGGCGGCACCCAGGCGTCCGCGGGCTCCGGCTCGTGCCCGTGGTCGTCCTCGGGCCAGGGCTCGGGGTCCGGCTCCTGCGGCGGCTCCCAGGCGTCCGCGGGCGAGACGCGCGCGGGCTCGGCGGACGGGTCGGGCGTGGGCTCGGTCGGAACCGTGCCGTCGAGATCGAAGAGCGCATCCATGACCTGAGAAGTGTAGGCGCTGGCTCCGACGTCCGGGGGCTGCTCACGCGATGCCGTGCATGGCCCCGGAGCACGTACGCTCGAGCCATGCGACGCATCGTCCCGATCCTCGGCGCCCTCGCCGCCGCGACCCTGCTGGCGGGGTGCTCCGCCGACGACCAGGGGGCGGTCGACGCCGCCCTCGCGTGGGACGGCGCCGCCGCCGGGGTCGCCGAGCTCGAGTGCGCCGACCTCCAGACGGACTGGTCCGAGGACGCGACCACCCGGCCCGAGCGGTGCTGGACGTTCGAGGAGTCGGACGGGCTCCCCGGCGCGTTCGCGGCGATCACGACGTCCTTCAGCGAGGCCGTCGGCAGCGAGCCCACGTTCGGCCCGAGCTGCGCCGCGTGGACCGAGACCCAGCGGTCCCTGGGCTGCCAGGCGCGCTGGACGGTCGGCGACACCACGGTGCTGCTGACCAGCGGCCTGACGCTCGAGTGGTTGGGGAGCATGGTCGAGGAGGACCCCGCCGCGGACATCCTCGACCCGACGCTGACCGCCACCCACGAGCTCACCCTGTGGATCGGCGGCGAAGAGCTCGAGGAGGGCCTCGACCAGGCGGAGCTCTTCTACACGGACCCCGCGGCCTGAACCGTCCGGTCCGGCGCCGTCAGGAGGCGTGCGCGACCGTCCCGAAGCGCTCGAGGTCCGCGAGCGCGGCGTCGGCGGCGGCTCGGACCTCGGCGTCGTCGTCGTACTTGCTGAGACCCAGCAGGATCCGCCACACCTCGCGGTCGGCCTGCGCCTGACCCCCGCGCGCGAGGATCGAGAAGCACGTCGCGCTCGTCACGCGCATGGGAGCGCGCGGGTCCGCCGCGAGCTCCTTGAGCAACGGGACCAGCCGGGCCAGCTCGGCGATGCGCGCCGCGCGCGCCTGCTCCCGTTGCCGCCGGTCCATGACCGGCAGCTCCTCGGTGGGCACCGCGGCCTCCGCGACGTGCTCGGCGGCGACAGCCTGCGCCCGGTACTGATGGAGCCCGACCCAGAAGTCGAGCGCCCGGAGCGGGCTCGTGTCCGGGTGCCCGGACCAAGCGTGCGGCAGGTCGGTCGCGTCGAGCTCGGGCCGCCGAGGGACCTGGGGGTTCGCATCGATGCGGGGCATGAAGAAAAGACTAGTCAAATCGGACATTTCCACAAGTCCCGCGTGGGGGATGTCAGACGATCCGACGCTGCGCGGCCCAGTGCGCGAGCTCGTGGCGGTTCGACAGCTGCAGCTTGTGCAGCACCTTGCCCACGTGCGTCTCGACGGTCTTGATCGAGATGAAGAGCTTCTCCCCCACCTCGCGGTAGGTGTACCCGCGGGCGATCAGCCGCATCACCTCCTGCTCGCGCTCGGTGAGCTTGTCGAGATCCTCGTCGGCCGCGGCGACCTCACCCCCGGCCGCGCCGAACGCGTCGAGCACGAACCCCGCGAGACGCGGCGAGAACACCGCGTCCCCGCCCGCGACGCGACGCACGGCGTCCGAGAGATCGGGACCGGAGATCGACTTGGTGACGTAGCCGCGGGCACCGGCGCGCACCGTGGCCACCACGTCCTCGGCGGCGTCGGACACCGACAGCGCGAGCACGCGAGGCGCGCCCGGACGGTGCAGGACCTCCGCCAGCACGTCGAGCGCACCTCCCCCGGTCCCGCCCGGGAGGTGCACGTCGAGGATGACCACCTGCGGCTGCCGCTCGCGGATCTCGGCGACGGCCGACTCGACGTCGCGCGCCTCGCCGATCACCTCGATGTCGGGGGCGAGGCTCTCGCGCACCCCCACCCGGATCACGTCGTGGTCGTCCACGATCACCACGGTCACGCTCATGAGCGGTCCTCTCTCGCCTCGGGATGGATCACGATCGCCACCTCGGTGCGGCCGCCCGGCACCGACGCGACCGTGGCGGTGCCGCCGAACCGGGCGACGCGCCCCACGATCGACTCGCGGATCCCGAGACGGCCCTCGGGGATCGCCTCGGGGTCGAAGCCCGGGCCGCCGTCGCGCACGAACGCCTCGAAGGCACGCTCGGTCACCTCCGCGTAGACGGAGTAGGGCGGGACGGCGTGGCGGGCCGCGTTGGTCGCCGCCTCCGCGACCGCGCGCACGGCGGCATGCAGCGCACCGGTCGTCTGCGTGTCGCCGACCGTCACCAGCTCGATCTCGACGCCCTGGCGGTCCTCGACCTCCGCGATGGCCTCCGCGAGCGCGACGGCCACGGACGCGGCGGCGCTCTGACGCTCCTGGTAGAGGTAGGTCCGCAGGTCACGTTCCTGGGCACGCGCGAGCCGCGCGACGGCGGCCGGGTCGTCCGCCTTCGCGCGGATGAGGGTGAGGGTCTGCAGCACCGAGTCGTGGAGGTGCGCGGCGATCTCCGCGCGCTCGAACTCCCGCACGCGGCGCTCGCGCTCGATCCTCACCTGGCGGATCAGCCGCAGCCACCATGGCGCGAGCAGCAGGCCGAGCCCGACCACGATCACCAGCGGGATCGCGAGCGCCCGCACCACGGGGTTCCAGTCGGGGTCGGCCTGCGCGAACCACCACAGCGCTCCGATCGCGAGCGCGAGGCCGGCCAGCATCCGCAGCCACACCTCGCGCGAGAACAGTGCGACCACGTCGGGGCGGCGCGCGTCGAGCTGCACCGCGTTCTCGAGCGGGCTCCACACGAGCACCACACCGATGATGAAGACCAGCAGCGGCAGCAGCCACCACGACAGCTGCGCCCAGTGGAACCGGTGCGCGAGCAGCGCGATCGCGATCGCGAGCAGCACGCCGCCGACGAGCGCGCGCCACCACTGCGGCGCCGTGCGGCGACGCTCCAGCGGGTGCGCGAGGCGGGCGGACGATGCGGTCACGGATCCAGGGTCGCACAGGCCCCCGACCAGGGGCGTCGGTCGGAGGGACGATGCCGGGCCGTGGTCGAAGATCAGGGTGCGGATCAGGGGGTCCCCTCATAGCGGCGAGGCGGGCCGTGGCGGGAGGATCGAGGCAGAAGGAGGAGACATGACCGACCAGCAGACCCCGCCCCAGGAGGCCGGGTTCTTCACCACCGTCCGCGGATGGGGGCTCGCCCGCGGCGACGAGCGCGTCCTCGGCGGCGTCGCGAGCGGCATCGCCGCTCGCCTCGGATGGCGCCTCGGCTGGACCCGCGTGGGCGTGCTCGCCGTGGTCCTGCTCGTCAGCGGGCTCGGAGCGCTGGCCTACGCCGCCGCCTGGGCGCTGCTGCCCGACCGCGAGGGCCGCATCATCGCGCAGGACTTCGGGCGCGGCGTGCCCAACGTGGGCGCGCTCATCATGATCGGGATCATCGCGCTCGCCGGGCTGCTCGGCCTCGCGAACGCGGGCGACGGCCCGTTCGGCTGGGCCGGCGGGTGGCCGGTGAACGGCGCCTGGGACGGCCCGGGCCACAGCGTCGTGTCGGCGATCGCGACCGTGGCGGCCGTCGCCGTCCCGCTCCTGATCGTCGGCGGGATCGTCGGCCTCATCGTCTGGCTGGTGCGGCGCGACCGCACCCCCCGACCCGACGACGGCACCCCGCCGGTCTACGCCGCGCCGCCCGCCTGGGCGGCGGAGCGTCAGCAGCGCCGCGCTGCCGCGCACGCCGAGGCGTACGCGGCAGCGGACGCCGCCCGCGCGGCGGGCCAGGAGGCCGCGGACACGGCGCGCGCCGCCGCCCAGGACGCCGCCGCGGCCGCCACCGCGGCGACCGCGTGGACCGCCTCCACGCCCCCGCCGGTCGCGCCCGCGGCACCGCCCCGCCCCCCGCGCCCGCCGCGCGTCCCCGGACCCGGAGCCGGCTTCCACCTGCTCACGCTCGCGTGGCTGGTGCTGTCCGCCGCCGGCACGGCCTGGGCAGGGTGGAACGACCGCCTCGCGGTGCACCCCGTGCTCGCCTGGTTCGCGCTGTTCGTCACGGGCCTGGGCGTGATCCTCGCGCTGGTCGCGCTCAGCGGCCGCCGCCTCGGTTCCCTCGCGTTCCTGTCCGCGGTGCTGCTCGTGCCCACGGCCGTCATGATCGTCCAGGCGGACAAGGTGGTCGAGGGGTGGAGCGACCGGTGGCTCCCGCGCGTCGAGGTGATCCGCGGCGACGGCGGCGAGGTGGTTCGCGTCGAGGTCGGCGACGGCACCCTCACCGTGGGCGAGGACGGCGACGTCACGCTCGGAGACCCGGAGGCCGTCGAGACGGCGGAGCCGGAGCTCACCGAGGCGTCCGTGCTCGACAAGTTCGACACCGACTACCAGCGGATCATGCTCCCCGGCGACTGCTACGCGAGCCGCGAGGCCCTCGACGCCTCCGGGATGTCGGTCGGGCTGGTCGACGAGTCCCTGATGGACGCCGACCAGACCGTCGACGTCACGGCCGGGTACACCACGGTACGGATCCCGCGCGGCACCGGACTCGCCATCGCGACCGACGACTCGAGCTACTCGACCGTCCACTGGGTCGAGCGGGGGGTCACCTGCGAGGTCTGGGACGGCTCCCCCGTGAGCCTCGCCGCCACCGACCAGCCCACCCTCACGCTGAAGGTCGCGAACCCGGAGGGCTACGCCAGCATCGTCATCGAGGAGGCCGCATCATGAGCACCGCCGACACCACCGCATCGTCCCCCCGTCCGGACCCGCGCAAGCCCTGGAGCGAGCGCATGACCGGCGTGATCTGGGCCGCGATCGTCACGGCCGGCGGCGGATTCCTCATCGCCGCGCTGTCGGGCTACGACGTCGACCTCGAGCTCATCGCGATCGTCGCGCTCGTCGCCCTCGGCGGCTGGCTGCTCTTCTCCGCGATCGCGGTGTCCATGCGCAACCGCCCGCGCCGCGGCGACACCTGGGAGATCACCGATCCCGCACCGTCCCCGGAGCCGCGCTCGGAGGACTGAGCCGATACACGACGAGGGCCGTCACGCAGCGTGCGTGACGGCCCTCGCGGCGTCTACTCCCACTCGATGGTGCCCGGCGGCTTGCTCGTCACGTCGAGCACCACGCGGTTGACCTCGGCCACCTCGTTGGTGATCCGGTTGGAGATGTGCGCGAGCACCTCGTAGGGCACGCGCGACCAGTCGGCGGTCATGGCGTCCTCGGAGGACACCGGGCGCAGCACCACGGGGTGGCCGTAGGTGCGGCCGTCGCCCTGGACGCCCACGGACCGGACATCCGCGAGCAGCACCACCGGGCACTGCCAGATGTCGTTGTCCAGGCCGGCCCTGGTCAGCTCCTCGCGGGCGATCGCGTCGGCACGGCGCAGGATCTCCAGGCGCTCCCAGGTCACCTCGCCGATGATGCGGATGCCCAAGCCGGGGCCAGGGAAGGGCTGCCGACCGACGATCTCCTCGGGGATGCCGAGCTCGCGGCCCACCGCGCGGACCTCGTCCTTGAACAGGGTGCGCAGCGGCTCGACCAGCGAGAACTGCAGGTCGTCGGGGAGGCCGCCCACGTTGTGGTGGCTCTTGATGTTGGCCGCGCCCTCGCCGCCGCCGGACTCGACCACGTCGGGGTACAGCGTGCCCTGGACCAGGAACTCCACCTGCTCGCCGTGGGCGCCGGCCTCCTCGACCACCTGACGCGCGGCGTCCTCGAACACGCGGATGAACTCGCGGCCGATGATCTTGCGCTTGGTCTCCGGGTCGGAGACGCCGGCGAGGGCGGTCAGGAACCGCTCCTTCTCGTCGCGGATGATCAGCCGCACGCCGGTCGAGGCGACGAAGTCCTTCTCGATCTGCTCGACCTCGCCCGCGCGCATCAGTCCGTGGTCGACGTGGATGCAGGTGAGCTGGTCCCCCACGGCCTTCTGGACGATCGCGGCGGCGACGGCGGAGTCCACCCCGCCCGACAGGGCGCAGATGACCAGCTTGTCACCGACCTGCTCGCGGATCCGCGCGACCTGCTCCTCGATCACGTTCTCGGAGGTCCAGTCGGGGCGCAGGCCCGCGACGTTGTAGAGGAAGCTCTCGATCGCGTGCTGGCCGAGCGGCGAGTGCTTGACCTCGGGATGCCACTGCACTCCGCACATCCGCAGGGAGAGGTTCTCGAACGCCGCGACGGGCGCCCCCTCCGTGGTGGCGAGGACCTCGAAGCCGGGCGGCGGCGCCTGCACGGAGTCGCCGTGGCTCATCCAGACCTCCTGGACGGCCGGGCTGCCGGCCAGCGTGGTCCCCGCGGCGCCGACCGACGCCTGCGTGCGGCCGTACTCGCGCAGTCCCGTCTTCGCGACGGTGCCGCCCATGGCCTGCGCCATCGCCTGGAAGCCGTAGCAGATGCCCATGACGGGGACGCCGGCCTCGAACAGCGCGGGGTCGATCTGCGGGGCGCCGGGCTCGTACACCGAGGACGGACCGCCGGAGAGGATGACGGCGGCGGGGTCCTTCGCGAGCATGTCGGCGGCGGACATGCTGTGAGGCACGATCTCGGAGTAGACGTGCGCCTCGCGCACGCGGCGGGCGATCAGCTGGGCGTACTGGGCGCCGCAGTCGACCACCAGGACGGGACGATGCTGGGTGGGCTGGGTCATGCGCGCTCCTCCGATGCGGGTCGCAGCTCATGGGTGATGCGTCGCTCCACGAAGAACGACAGCAGCGGCACGATGCCGCCGAAGAACATGGTCGCCAGGCGGCCGTAGCCCCAGCGGGCCTGCAGCCACAGCTGCATCACGGTCGCGAGGTACACGATGTAGACCACGCCGTGGACCTGGGCGAGCGTCAGGAAGAACGGGTCCCACGACTCGGGCACCCCGAGCGCGTCGATGTAGCGCAGCATCCCGAGGAACACCACGATCAGCAGCGTTCCGGTGATGATGGCCATGACCCGGTAGCGCGTGAGCGCACCGGGCGTGGGTCGGGGTGCTTCGGTCACGAACGGTCCTCCGTGGTCTCCGCGTCCTCGGGGGCGGACGGCGCGGCGCGACCATTGTCGCGTATCCAGCGGGCGACGATGAACAGGGCGAAGCCGCCGAAGAGCCACCACTCGACCGCGTACGCCGCGGAGCGGAAGTTGAACTCGGTGGTCGGGGGGAGCGGCTCGAGCGGGGTCCAGCCGTCGGCGCCCTCGTAGGAGACGAGCACAGCGCTGTACAGGGGCGCGGGCCACAGCTGCGCGAGCTCCGATGTCGCGAGACCGGAGGCCCAGAGCGTGCCGGGCGCCGGCGCCTCCGTCGGCAGGGAGGCGGCGCCGGTCGAGGCCTCCGCCGCCCGGAGGTACCCGGTGAGCTCGGCCTCGCCGGAGGCGAGCGACGTGGCGGGATCCTCCCCGTCGGGGCGCCAGCCGACCACCACCGCGAGGGTGGCGGGCTCGCCGGTGCCGGTGGCGTCGCCCGGCACCTCCAGCGCGCGGACGAGCAGCTCCGCCGCGACCCCGTCCACCTCGCGGCCGGTCACCACGGCGGCATCGGCGTCGAGCCACGTGCCGCTCACCGTCACCTGCCGTCCGAGCGCCTCGCCCGGGCTCTGCGCGGGCGCGATGACGTCGGCCAGCGGCACGGCCGGCTCCGGCTGCACCGTGCGTCCCGTGGTCTCCGCGCGCGACCACTGCCACCAGCCCAGCGCGCCGCAGCCCACCACCGCCACGACGCCGACCAGCGCGGCGACGAGCACGCGTCCCCACAGGATCCGCGCGGCGTCCGGAGCGGTCACTCCCCGCCCCGTCGCGACCGCGGCTCATCCAGCGCGACGTCCTGGTCCGTCGCGCGCGCGGTGCGGGTCATCACGCGGTCGCGGCCGGCCTGCTTGGCGTCGTAGAGCGCATCGTCGGCGCGCTTGACCACCCGGTGCGCGACGTCGTCGCCGGCGCTGTCGGACACGCCGATCGACATGGTGACGGGATGGACGTGGTCGCCGCAGGGGATCGGCTCGTCGCCGACAAGGTGCCTCATGCGCTCCATCATGGTGCGTGCGTCGTCGAGGCCCGTGTCGGCGAGGACGAAGATGAACTCCTCCCCGCCCCATCGCCCGAGCGCGTCCGTGACCCGGAGCTGGTCGCGCAGGCGCTCGCCGATGGTCGAGAGCACGCGGTCGCCGCAGATGTGTCCGTGCTGGTCGTTGAGCTGCTTGAAGCGGTCGAGGTCCGCGACCGCGACCGCGTACGTCGCGTCGCCCCCGGCCAGCTCGTCGAGGCGCGCCGCGATCGGTCGCCGGTTCGCGAGCCCCGTGAGCGGATCGGTGTTGGCCAGGTACTCGGCGCGGGCCGCGTGCTGGCCGGCCTGGTCCTGCGCCAGGATCGCGCGATGGTGCGCCACGCCCGACAGCACGAACATCAGCGTGGCCGTGATCACCGCGTTGACCGTGAAGATGGTGCCCAGATCGCCGTCGGTCGGCGGGGCGAACGGGCCGAGCGGAGGCGCGAGCAGCTGGCACGCGAGGAAGGTGACCGCGCCGATGACCACGAACGTCCACCGCCACGCGCGCTGGCGGTCGGTGAAGACGATGAAGACGATCTGCGCCGCGGTGATGAGGTAGAGCTGGTGGCCGGCCCGCCAGCCCGTGAGCGCGGTCATGTAGACCACGGCGCCGATCGAGAGCGACAGGAACACGATCGCCACGCCCAGCTGATGGCCGCGGCTGAGCGCCACCCACATGGCGACGAACAGCACCGTGACCACCACGTTGAGGATCGGGATGGGACCGCCGGGGATGCCGGTCGCGACGAGCATCACCAGGTAGCCGACGGTCGACGCGAGGGCGATCGCGAGGAAGACGCGCATCGCGCCGGCGGCCCGTCCCGCATCCCCCTGCAGCCGGCCGTCGCGCCGCTCGAAGGCACGCATCACCGCATCGGGCAGCCGCCTGCCCACGGTGGTGATCGCACCCAGCTTCATCAGGCCCTTCCTCAGCATGTCGGCGCGCCGCGCCAGCGCGACGGATGCCCCTCAGCGCCGTCGCCCCGGCCAGCCTACGTGGTCGTGCCGTACGGCGGCATCGTCATGCGACCACCTCGCGGGCGATCGACACGTTCCGGCCGGACTCCTTGGCCTCGTACATGCAGGCGTCCGCGATGCGCAGCGTGTCCTCGAAGGGCACCCCGCGGATGGCGAAGGCGGCCCCGACGGAGACGGTCACCCCGGGCGCACCGTCCATCGCCAGCTCGTCCTCGACGTCCCGACGCAGGCTCTCCGCGAGACGGCGGACCCGACCAGGCCAGGCGTCCGGGACCACCATCAGGAACTCCTCGCCACCCCAGCGTGCGAGAGACGCGTCGGGCCTGCCGCACGCCGCGAGCACCGCGGCGACCTTGGCGAGCACCCTGTCCCCCTCCGCGTGGCCCAGCCGGTCGTTCACGCTCTTGAAGCGGTCGACGTCGATGAGCAGCAGCGCGTAGGCGCCCTCCTCCGGAGCGGCGGCGAGCAGCGGTGCGACGCCCCGGCGGTTCAGGAGCCCGGTGAGGGAGTCCGTGTCGGCGGCCCGCTGCGCCTCGTCGAGCAGGCGGTCGGCGCGGCTGCGCTCCTGACGCAGGTACAGGTCGTTGTAGAGCGCGACGGTCGCGAAGATCGCGAGCGCGGAGAACACGTTGCCCACCGCGACCGCCTGGGTCCACGTGCGGGACACCTCGACCATCGGCTCGGCGAAGCGCGGGTCGAGGTACACGAAGGCGACCGCGGCTCCCACGATCGCCGTCGACGTGAGGCGCATGGCGCGACGATGCTGCTCGAACATCACGAACGACAGGGTGGGCACCGACAGCATCGCGAGCTGGAAGGCCGAGTCCCGTCCGTACAGGTGTGTGAGGTAGCCGTACTGCACGAGCGCCGCCGCGAGCCCGAGCGCGGGAGCGAGCACGTGGAGCCCTCGCGCGTTCATCCACAGGCACAGCATCCAGGTGAGGATCAGCAGGGAGTGGGTCACGGCCGGATAGGGCTGGCTGCTCGAGCTGTGCAGCGCGAAGGTGACGGTCCACGGCACCGCGACCACGGAGGCGAGCACGAAGAAGTGGTTGGCGCCGAGCACGGCTCGGGCGGCGTCCCGGGGCAGGCCGACGACGCCCACGGTCGTCGACACGACCCAGGCGCGCCCGACGGAGGCCCTCAGCCCCATGTCGCTCCCCGAGCTCAGGGGGTTCGCGCGGCGCCCTCAGCTGCGTCGCCCTCACCCCTCCTCCCAGGAGTCTAGGCAGGCGCATCATGCGAGGCACAAGGCCGAGTGGGGAGCATCACACCCGCGTCATCGCCCGGCGGCGGATACCCCCCACGGGACCTTGGGCCGACGAGCACCCCTCCAGTCGTGAAAACATGGGGCCGTGTCTCGGAGCATCTACATCGCATCGGCCGAGGGCGACACGGGCAAGTCCACCATCGCGCTCGGCATCACCAACCTTCTGGCCAAGCAGGTGGGCCGCGTCGGGATCTTCCGCCCCGTCGCGCGCACCACGGACGGCCGTGGGGACTACGTGCTCGAGCTGCTGCTCGGCCACGACAGCATCGACCTGACCTACGACGAGGCGATCGGCGTCACCTATGACGACGTGCACGCCGACCAGGAGAAGGCGCTCACCACGATCGTGCAGCGCTTCCACGAGGTGGAGCGGCGCTGCGACGCCGTCGTGATCGTCGGCACCGACTACACGGACGTCTCGGCGACCGCGGAGCTGGAGTTCAACGGCCGGATCGCCGCGAACCTGGGCGCGCCGGTCGCGCTGGTCGTGCGTGGCCACGACCGCACGCCGCTCGAGATCGCGCAGGTGGTCGACCAGGCGCGCACCGAGCTGGAGGGCAGCCACGCCGCGGTCGCGGCGCTGTTCGTCAACCGCGCGAAGCCCTCGGACGTCGAGCAGGTCGAGGCGCTCATGCCTCAGGAGCTGATCGCCGGCGTCCTCCCCGAGGACCCGATCCTGGTCGCGCCGTCGCTCAAGCAGCTGATGGACGCGGTCGGCGGCCAGCTGGTGTCGGGCGACGCCACCCTGCTGACCCGCGAGACGCGCGACATCATCGTCGGCGCGATGACCACGTCGAACCTTCTCGACCGGCTCGAGGACGGCGCCGTCATCATCACCCCGGGCGACCGCGCGGACACCCTGCTGGCGCTCCTCGCGGCTCACGGCGCCGAGGGCTTCCCCGCCCTCACCGGCATCATCCTCTCGGGCGGCTTCGAGCCCCGCTCGGCCGTGCGCCGCCTGGTCGAGGGGCTCGGCTCCTCGCTGCCGGTGGTCCGCACGGACATGGACACCTTCGAGACGGCCAACCGTTGCTCGCTGACCAACGGCCGGCTCTCGCGCGAGTCCCAGCTCAAGGTCGACACCGCGCTCGCGATGTTCGAGCAGCGCGTCGACGCCGAGCACCTCACGAGCATCCTCGACGTCGCCGGCACCGACGTGATCACGCCGCTCATGTTCGAGTACGGCCTGCTGGACCGTGCCCGGGCCCGCAAGCAGCACATCGTCCTGCCCGAGGGCAACGACGACCGCATCCTTCGCGCGGCCTCGTCGCTCCTCACCCGCAACGTGGTGGATCTCACGATCCTGGGCGAGGAGGCCGCCATCCGGTCGCGCGCGGGCGAGCTCGGGCTCGAGCTCGACGCGGCCCGCGTGATCGACCCCACGGACCCCGAGTACGTGGAGCGCTTCGCGGCCGAGTACTACGAGATGCGCAAGCACAAGGGCGCGACGCTGGACGCGGCGCGAGACCGGGTGCAGGACTCGAGCTACTTCGGCACGATGATGGTGCAGCTCGGCCTCGCCGACGGCATGGTCTCGGGCGCGGTGCACACCACGGCCCACACCATCCTGCCGTCCTTCCAGATCATCAAGACGGTGCCGGGCGTCTCGGTCGTGTCCTCGGTCTTCTTCATGTGCCTCGCGGACCGCGTCCTGGTCTACGGCGACTGCGCGGTCAACCCCGACCCGACGGCGGAGCAGCTCGCGGACATCGCGATCTCGTCCGCGGACACCGCCGCCCAGTTCGGCGTGGAGCCGAGGATCGCGATGCTCTCCTACTCGACCGGCGAGTCGGGCACCGGCTCGGACGTCGACAAGGTGCGCGAGGCGACGCGGATCGTCAAGGAGCGCCGCCCCGACCTGCTGGTCGACGGACCCATGCAGTACGACGCCGCGGTCGAGCCGTCGGTCGCGCGGTCGAAGGCCCCCGGCTCCCCCGTCGCGGGCCAGGCGACCGTGCTCGTGTTCCCCGACCTCAACACCGGCAACAACACCTACAAGGCCGTCCAGCGCTCCGCCAACGCGGTCGCGGTCGGCCCGGTCCTGCAGGGCCTGCGCAAGCCGGTCAACGACCTCTCGCGCGGCGCGCTGGTGCAGGACATCGTCAACACGGTCGCCATCACGGCGATCCAGGCTCAGAACCTCGACAACCCGGAAGGCAACGCGTGAGCGTCAACACCCAGGGCATCGCCCTCGTCCTCAACTGCGGCTCCAGCTCGATCAAGTACCAGGTGGTCGACACCACCCGGGAGGAGCCCCTCGCGTCCGGCCTGGTCGAGCGCGTCACCGACCACAACGAGGGCGTCCGCTCGGTCATCGAGTCGCTGTCCGAGCCCGGCTCGGGCGTCGACCTGTCGCAGCTGACCGCGGTGGGCCACCGCGTGGTGCAGGGCGGATCGGAGTTCTCGGCGCCGACCATCATCGACGACGAGGTCCAGGACGCCATCGCGAAGCTCGCCGTGCTCGCGCCGCTCCACAACCCCGGGCACGTCGCCGGCATGGCGGCCGCCCGCGCCGCGTTCCCCGACATCCCGCACGTCGCGGTCTTCGACACCGCCTTCCACCAGACGCTGTCCGAGGCCGCCTACTCGTACGCGATCGACCAGCGCCTCGCCCACGAGCACGGGATCCGTCGCTACGGCTTCCACGGCACCTCGCACGGCTACGTGTCCCGCGAGTGCGCCGAGCTCATGGGCCGCGACCCCAAGGAGCTGCGCATCATCACGCTGCACCTGGGCAACGGCGCCTCGGCGGACGCCGTCAAGGGCGGCGTCGCGATCGACACGTCGATGGGGCTGACCCCGCTCGACGGGCTCGTGATGGGCTCGCGCACCGGCGCGATCGACCCCGCGGTGGTGTTCCACCTCCACCGCGCGGCGGGCATGGACATCGACGAGATCGACGAGCTGTTCAACAAGCGCTCCGGCATGCTCGGCCTCACCGGCTACTCCGACATGCGCGACGTCCACAAGGCGATCGAGGGCGGCAGCCACGAGGCGCAGGTCGCGCTCGACATCTACTGCCGCCGCATCAAGGGCTACGTCGGGCAGTACATGGCGCAGCTCGGCGGCCTCGATGCCATCGTGTTCACCGCGGGCGTGGGCGAGAACGACGACATCGTCCGCCTCGAGTCGCTGCGCGGGCTCGCGGAGCTCGGCATCGAGATCTCCGAGGAGCGCAACGCGGGTCGCAAGAAGCAGGCCACGCTGATCTCGACCGACGAGTCGAAGGTCCAGATCTGGGTCATCCCGACCAACGAGGAGCGCGCCATCGCCGTGCAGTCGATCGCCGCGGTGTCCTGACCACAGCATCGTCCGTCCCGAGGGGCCGTCACCGGAAGGTGGCGGCCCCTCGGCGTTCCTGCGTCCTCTCCCCTGCCGTCCGCCCCCCCCGGACAGTGCGCGGCGGGACGATGCGGGGGTCCGGGAGGCGTCGATGTCACCCGAGATCCACCTCGGAACCGGGACCTTCGCCGCGACGTGTGAACGTTAACCATGCGAGGCTGAGGTATCCGCCGACAGGGAGGTCACCATGACACCGCAGCCGTGGTCCGCACGCACCACCGAGTCCGCCACCGACGCCGAGGTCGAGGCCATCGACCTGTGGTGGCGCACCGCCAACTACATGTCCGTGGGGCAGATCTACCTGCTCGACAACCCGCTCCTGCGCGAGCCGCTGGACCGCGATCACGTGAAGAAGCGCCTGGTGGGCCACTGGGGCACCACCCCCGGCCTGAACTTCATCTACACACACCTCAACCGCATGATCAAGGCGCGCCAGCAGCCGACGATGTACATCATCGGACCCGGCCACGGCGGTCCCGGCCTGGTCGCGGCGTCCTACCTCGAGGGCACCTACAACGAGACCTACCCCGAGATCTCCGAGGACGAGCGCGGCCTCCAGCGCCTGTTCAAGCAGTTCTCGTTCCCCGGCGGCATCCCGTCGCACGTCGCGCCCGAGACCCCGGGCTCGATCCACGAGGGTGGCGAGCTCGGCTACGCGCTCAGCCACGCCTACGGCGCCGCGTTCGACAACCCGCACCTGCTGGTCGCGGCCGTGGTCGGCGACGGCGAGGCCGAGACCGGCCCGCTCGCGACGTCGTGGCACTCGAACAAGTTCATCAACCCCGCCACCGACGGCGTGGTCCTCCCGATCCTGCACCTGAACGGCTACAAGATCGCGAACCCGACCGTGCTCAGCCGCATCTCCGAGGAGGAGCTGGTCGACCTGATGAAGGGCTACGGCCACAAGCCGCACGTCTTCACCGCGGGCTTCGACGACGAGTCGCCCGCCTCCTTCCACGCCCGCTTCGCCGCCGTGCTCGACGACGTCATGGACGAGATCGCGGCGATCAAGGCCGAGGCCGCCGTGAACCCCGGCATGGACCGTCCGATGTGGCCCATGATCGTGCTGCGCACCCCCAAGGGCTGGACGTGCCCGCCGGAGATCGACGGCAAGCGCACCGAGGGATCGTGGCGCGCGCACCAGGTGCCGCTGTCCAACGCCCGCGACACTGACGACCACCTCCACACCCTGGAGTCCTGGCTGCAGTCGTACGGACCGGACGACCTGTTCGACGAGGACGGCGTGGTCCGTCCCGAGGTGCTCGCGACCGTCCCCGAGGGCGACCTGCGCATGTCCGCCCGGCCCGAGGCCAACGGCGGCCTGCTGATGAAGGACCTGGTCATGCCCGACTACCGCGACTTCGCGGTGGACGTGCCCGCGCCCGGCGCCGAGATCGGCGAGGCCACCCGGACGCTCGGCGAGTTCCTCCGCGAGGTCATGCGGAGCAACCCCGACAACTTCCGCGTGTTCGCCCCCGACGAGCTCGCCTCGAACCGCATCCAGGCGGTGCTCGAGGTCACCGACAAGGTGTGGAACGCCGAGATCGACCCCGACGACGGCCCGATGTCCCACGAGGGCCGCGTGGTCGAGATGCTGTCCGAGCACCAGTGCCAGGGCTGGCTCGAGGCCTACAACCTCACGGGCCGCCACGGCCTGTTCACCTCGTACGAGGCGTTCATCCACATCGTCGACTCGATGTTCAACCAGCACGCGAAGTGGCTCAAGGTCGCTCACGAGCTGCCGTGGCGCCGGCCCATCCCGTCGCTCAACTACCTGCTCTCGAGCCACGTGTGGCGCCAGGACCACAACGGCTTCTCGCACCAGGACCCGGGCTTCATCGACCACGTGGTGAACAAGAAGGCCGAGGTGGTGCGCGTGTACCTGCCCGCCGACGCGAACACCCTGCTGGCGACCTACGACCACTGCCTGCGCAGCCGCGACCACGTCAACGTGGTGGTGGCCGGCAAGCAGCCGCAGGCCCAGTGGCTCACCATCGAGGAGGCGGAGAACCACTTCGCGCGTGGCGCGGGCATCTGGGACTTCGCCTCCAACGTGCCGCTCGGCGAGGAGCCCGACGTGGTGATGGCGGGCATCGGCGACGTGCCCACCATGGAGGTGCTCGCGGCGATCGACATCATCCGCAAGGAGCTCCCGGAGCTCAAGGTCCGCATGGTCAACGTGGTGGACCTGATGAGGCTGCAGCCGGAGAAGGAGCATCCGCACGGCATGTCGGACCGCGAGTTCGACCAGCTCTTCACGGCGGACAAGCCGGTGATCATGAACTACCACGGCTACCCGTGGCTCATCCACCGCCTCACGTACCGCCGCAACGGCCACGCGAACCTCCACGTCCGCGGCTTCAAGGAGGAGGGCACCACCACCTCGCCGTTCGACATGGCGATGGTCAACGACATCGACCGCTACCACCTGGTCATGGACGTCATCGACCGCGTCCCGTCGCTGGGCACCCGCGCCGCAGTCCTGCGTCAGAAGCTGCAGGACAAGCGGTTCGAGGCGCAGCGCTACGCGTACGAGACCGGCGCTGACCTCCCCGAGGTCGCCGAGTGGGTCTGGTCCGGGGCGGGCACCGAGGTGCAGGCCAAGCTCTCGGGCGCGCTCGCGACCGACGGCGACAACGAGTAGGGACTCCTCTCCCGGCTCCTCAGGGGGGCGATGCACGGGCCGGCCCCGCGCATCGTCCCCCGTCGCGCGCTCGCGGAAGCCCCCGGTGCGCGCTCCCGGCCACGCCAACGCCCCATGACGCGGATCGTGTCGGTCCCGGGCCCTGATCCGGTCCTATCAAGGGATCCGTGACGTCCGACCCCGGTACTGTCCCGTCGCCGAGGCATAGGTTGGTCCCATGCTCGCCGCCTACGCCGCCCGGTTCAGCCCCGACGATCCCGCCAGCGCCCTCGAGGTGGGCGAGCGTCCCGAGCCCGAGGCGCGCGAGCACTGGTCGACCGTGACGGTGCGCGCCGCGAGCGTCAACCACCACGACGTGTGGTCCCTCAAGGGCATCGGCCTCACGGAGGCCCAGCTCCCGATGATCCTCGGCTGCGACGCGGCCGGCGTGACCGACGACGGCACCGAGGTGGTCGTCCACGGGGTGATCGGCGCCGACGGGCACGGGGTCGGTCCCCGCGAGCCGCGCAGCATCCTGTCCGAGCGCTACCCGGGCACGCTGGCGGAGAGGGTCGCGGTGCCGACGGCGAACCTGATCCCCAAGCCGCCGGAGCTCACCTGGGCGGACGCCGCCTGCCTCCCCACCGCGTGGCTGACGGCGTACCGCATGCTGTTCCACGGCGCCGGCCTCACGCCCGGGCAGTCGGTGCTGGTCCAGGGCGCCGGCGGCGGCGTCGCGTCCGCGGCGATCGCGCTCGGCTCGGCCGCGGGCCTCGACGTGTTCGCCACGTCACGCACCGAGGCCAAGCGCACCGCGGCCCTCCGGATGGGGGCCGTCGCCGCGGTCGAGCCCGGCGCGCGGCTGCCGATGCGCGTGGACGCCGTGATCGAGACGGTGGGCAAGGAGACCTGGAGGCACACGATCGCCTCGGTCAAGAACGGCGGGACCATCGCGATCGCCGGCCACACCACGGGCGACCCCGATCCCGCCCTCCTCACGCGCGTCTTCTTCCACGAGCTCCGCATCCAGGGCGTCACCATGGGCACCCGCGAGGATCTCGCGGCGCTGATGGCGTTCCTGGTCCGCACCGGGCTGCGGCCGACCGTCGACTCCGTGCACCCGCTCTCCCGGGCGGACGATGCGGTGCGGAGGGTCGTCGCGGGCGACCACGTGGGCAAGGTGGTGGTCACGCCGTGACCGTCGCGCCCGGGCCGCGCCGACGACGCGGCCCGCTCGACGTGGCGTTCGTCGTCGCCTTCGGCATCATCGGCGCGCTGCAGCTGTGGTCGCTGCTCACCTCGGCCCCGGCCGTCGACCAGGCGGCGGGCATCGCGCGGATCCTGGTGCTTCCTCTCGCGCTGCTCCTGATCGGCGTCGGCGTCGCACGCGCCCGACGCGCGGGAGGCGGCGGGTCGACGTAGCGTGGTGGCACCGGCACGACGTCCCGTGCCACCCGGGGGGGGAGCCACCATGACGGAGCACGAGGTTCGCGAGACCCACGACCACGGTCCCGACCGCGGTCGCTCGGCCGTCGCGCGCAGCGACCACGCCGACGAGCATTGAGCGAGAGCCCGTGTCGAGGTACCTGATCTCGTTCCCGAGCGGGGCGATGGACCTGACCGGCACCGACCTGCGGACGGTCGCGGAGGACGCGCACGCGGTGGTCGCCGCGGCCAAGGCCGCTGGCGTCTGGGTGTTCGGCGGCGGCATCGACGAATCCGTCCCGCCCGTGAGGGTCGCGGGCGACGGCACGGTCACCCCGGGCACCTATCCGCAGACCGCGCGGATCGAGGGTGGCTACAGCGTCCTCGACTGTGCGGACCGGGACGCGGCTCTCGCCTGGGCGGCGCGGTTCGCGGCGGCGTGCCGGTGCGCGCAGGAGGTACGCGTCTTCGGCGACGATCCGGAGAGCTGACGCTCAGAGGGCTCGCACGTACTCGCGGATCACCTGCACGCCACCCATCGCGGCCGCATCCCCATGATCCCGCGCGGCCTGCCGCAGCTCCCTCGGGTCGATCCCCCAGGCGCGCAGGTCCCCCGTGTGCCCGATGAGCCAGCGCTCGATCGCCTCGGGGTCGGCCTCCGGATGGAACTGGACCGCGAGCCAGGGACCGAGCGCGAACGCCTGGTTCCGGTTGGCCGCGGTCGAGGCGAGCAGCACGGCGCCGTCCGGCAGCGTGAAGGTGTCCGCGTGCCAGTGGAGCACCGGGGCGCAGTCGAGCGCGCGGAGCGGGCCCCGCCGTCCGGCCTCGGTGACCTCGACGGGCGCGAAGCCGACCTCGCGCGCGCCCGGCAGCACCGACGCGCCCGCCACCAGCGCCATGAGCTGAGCCCCGAGGCACACCCCGACGGTGGGCCGGTCGCGGCGCGCCGCGAGCACCGCGCGCACCTGGTCGAGCACCGGATACCCGGCTGAGTCCGGAGCATCGATGGGCGCGCCGAGCACGATCGCGAGCTCGGCGCCTGACGCCTCGGTCACGTCGTCGACGCCGGCGTCGAGGTAGCGGACCTCGTAGCCGTGGGCTCGGAGCTCGGGCTCCCATACGCCCAGGTCCTCGAAGGCGACGAAGCGGATGACGTCGCAGCGCAGCGTCACGGCGTGAGACCGCGACGCTTCGCGATGGCGCCCGACACCACGCGCCAGCCGATCAGCCCCGCCGCGAGGAACGTGCCGGCGACGATCACGAAGGACACCTGCACGCCCTGGCCGGTGGCCGCACGCAGCGCCATGCCGCCGACCAGGGTCGCCGCCCACACGATCGCTCCGGTCCTCCTCCAGTCGCATGGCGCGTTCCAGCCGCGCGACAGCAGCCAGCCGGCGGCCGCTCCCGCCGCGAACGGCCAGTACGTGGTGAGCAGTCCGAGGCCGTCGTCGCCGAGGATCCCCTCGTCATGGCTCGCACGCCCGATGGCGGCGAACACCGCGATCGCGCCGGCGTCCAGTGCCGCGGCGCCGCACGCCGCCTGCCTGATGTTCATGCGGCGAGCCTAGTCACCACCGCCGCCACCACGGATGAGGACTCAGCGTCCCGACGGGCGCAGATCCGCCGAGATCGGAGGACTCACCGTCCCGACTAAAATCGTCGGGTGGCTCATCTCCTGGGCGCGGAGGCGCTCCACCTCGACTTCGGCACCGGCACGGTCCTCGGCTCCATCTCCGTGGGCCTCGACGACGGCGACCGCATCGGCATCGTCGGCGCCAACGGCGCGGGCAAGTCCAGCCTCATGAAGATCCTCGCGGGCCGCCTCGCCCCTCACGACGGCCGCGTCACGGTCGCGCGCGGCACCCGCATCGGCGTCCTCGACCAGTCGGACCACGTGGACACCGCGCTGACCGTGGCCCAGGCGATCGTCGGCGACATGGACGAGCACGAGTGGGCCGCCGACCCGCGGGTGCGCGACATCATGTCCGGCCTGGTCCCCGACCTGCCCGCCGACGCCGTGGTCGGCGACCTCTCCGGAGGCCAGCAGAGGAGGGTGGCCCTCGCGCACGTGCTGGTCGGCGATCACGACGCCGTCTTCCTCGACGAGCCCACCAACCACCTCGACGTCGAGGGCGTCACGTGGCTCGCGGAGCACCTCAAGCGCCGGTGGGCGGCGAACAAGGGCGCCCTGCTGGTGGTCACCCACGACCGCTGGTTCCTCGACGAGGTCACCACCCGCACCTGGGAGGTCCACGACGGCGAGGTCGACATGTACGAGGGCGGCTACGCGGCCTACGTGCTCCAGCGGGTCGAGCGCGACCGCATCGCCGCGGTCACCGAGCAGCGCCGCCAGAACCTCATGCGCAAGGAGCTCGCGTGGCTGCGTCGCGGCGCCCCCGCGCGCACCTCCAAGCCCAAGTTCCGGATCGACGCCGCCAACGCCCTCATCGAGGACGTCCCGCCGATCCGCGACTCGGTCAGGCTCCACCGCATGGCCGCCGCGCGCCTGGGCAAGGACGTGGTCGAGCTCATCCGGGTCGGGGTCGCGTACGGCGACCACGAGGTGCTCCACGACCTCGACTGGAACATCGGCCCCGGCGACCGCATCGGCCTCCTCGGGGAGAACGGCGCCGGCAAGTCCACCCTGCTGCGCCTGGTCACGGGCGAGCAGGAGCCCACGACCGGCCGGGTCAAGACCGGCGTCACCGTCCGCGTCGCCCAGCTCAGCCAGCAGCTCGCCGAGCTCGAGGAGCACGCCGACGAGCGCGTCTCCGCCGTGGTCAAGCAGTTCTCCTCGATCACCCTGTCCGACGGCCAGGAGATGACCCCGGGCCAGCTGCTCGAGCGCATGGGCTTCACGTCGGCCCAGCTCAAGACCCCCGTCGGACGGCTGTCCGGCGGCCAGCGACGCCGCCTCCAGCTGCTGGTGGTGCTCCTGTCCGAGCCCAACGTGCTGGTCCTCGACGAACCGACCAACGACCTCGACACGGACATGCTCGCCGCGCTCGAGGACCTGCTCGACGCGTGGCCGGGCACGCTGATCGTCGTCAGCCACGATCGCTACCTCATGGAGCGGATCACCGACACGCAGTTCGCTGTGGTCGACGGCGGCCTCCGTCACCTGCCCGGCGGCGTCGACGAGTACGTCGAGCTGTCCCGGCGGCGCCGCGCGGCCCGGTCCGGCATCGGCACGTTCGGACCGGACGATGCGGCGGCGAGGGACGATGCGCCGGTCGCCGTGAGCGGCGCGGAGCGTCGCGAGGTCGAGAAGGAGCTGAAGGCGGTCGAGCGCCGCATGGCGAAGCTCGGCGAGCTCACGGAGGGCACGCACCACGAGATGGTCATGCACGACCAGTCGGACTTCGCGGCGCTGGCGACGTTCATGAGGACGCTCAAGGAGTACGAGGAGGAGACGGCCGAGCTGGAGGACCGCTGGCTCGACCTGTCCGAGCGCCTCGGCTGACGCGCAACACCGGCGACACACGCCGCGCGTACTGTCGCGGGCATGGACGTGTCGATCGTCGGCGCCACGGGTGACGTGGGCCGGGCCATCTGCGGCCAGCTCATCGAACGCGGAGAGCTCGGGCCGACGTCGCGGCTGCAGCTGGTGGGCAGGCCCGGGGGCGCGAGCGGCCAGGCGGTCCACGGGCTGCGCGTCGACCTGATCGACGCGCACGACGAGCACGCCCCGCACATCGACGTCGCCGACCGGCCCGAGGACGTGGTCGCCGACGTGGTGGTGATGGCCGCGGGCCGCACGCTTCCCACCGGCACCGGAGTCACGATCGACCGGGACGCCCTCGCGCGCGACAACCGCCGCACCTTCGAGGAGTACGCCGACGCGCTGGCGGAGCACGGCAGCGGTCACGAGATCGTGATCGTGGTCGCGAACCCGGTCGAGCTCGCGGTCGAGGTCTTCTCCCATGCGCTCGGCCGCCACCGCGTCATCGGCATGGGCGCCTGGCTCGACACGCTCCGGTTCCGGCGCGAGATCGCCGCCACGCTGGGCATCCGGCGCCATCGCGTCGGGGGCTTCGTGGCCGGTCAGCACGGTGACCGCATGGTGCCCCTGTGGTCCACCGTGCGGCTGCGAGGCCTCGACGCGGACGAGCGAGCCGAGATCGTGACGCGCCTGCGCGGGGACCGCACGCTGACCTCCTTCGCGTCCGAGATCGCCGCCGCGAAGCAGCGGATCACGGGCATGGCGGACATCGCGGAGGCCTTCGCCGCCGTCGACACGCTGCCGCCGGACGTTCAGGCCGTGGTGCGGCCGTACCTGACGCACCAGAGCGGCGCGAAGACGGCGCACGGCACCGCCAATGCGACCGTCGACCTCATCCGGACCATCCTGGACGGACGCGACATCGTGGTCGCGGGTCAGGTGCTCCTCGACGGCGAGATCGAGCTCGGCGGCATGCCATGGCGGGGCGTGCTCGGCGTGCCCGTCGCGGTCGGACCTGACGGGTGGACACGGGTCATGCTCGACGACCTCGCCGCCGACGAGCGCCGCATGCTGTGGGAGGTCGGGCAGGCGATCAACGAGTCGCTCGTCGCCTGGCGCGGGGGCGCCCCGTGACCGCCGTCAGCACGCGCTGGTTCGCGTTCGTCGAGGTCGACGACCGGGCGGGCGCGTCGAGCGCCCTCACCGGCGTCTTCTCCGAGCGGGGCGTGAGCTTCGCCTCGATCTCGACGCTCGACGTCCACGACGGCCGCGGCACGGTCTGCGTCGAGTTCACCGCGTCCGAGCGGCTCGCCCACGTCCTGGTGAGGACTCTCGAGCGGCTCGCCGTGGTGCGCGCGGTCGTGCTGATCCGGGCGGACGATGCGGGGGTCGGGGCGGTGGCCGTGCTCACGGGCGTCGTCGGAGATGTCGAGGCGGGGCCCGGGGTGACGGTGCACTCGCACGCCGCGGGAGGCGCCCCGATCACGATGCTCGCCGGGCCCCTGACCGACGTGCGCGCCACGATGGCGGATCTTCGCGGGCGGGGCGCCGTCGTCGAGGCCCTCACGGTGCTGCCCCCACGCTGACGGGGACGACGCGCTCGTCCAGGAGGCGCATCGTCCCCGCCACGGAGACGGGCGGGATCAGACGCCCATGGCGACTTGCTCCCTCACTGCGTCGGTCGCCGCGGCCGGCGCGTCGGGATGGGGTACGACGACCGCACGGCCGAGCAGCGTCCCCTTCTCGAGATGCTCGTAGGCCTCGAGCGCATGGTCGAGGGAGAACCGGGTGACGTCGACCTCGATGTGACCGTCGCGGTAGAGCGCCGCGAGCTCGTGCAGCTCCTCGATGGTGCCCCAGTAGGTGTTCGTCAGCTCCGCCTCGTAGGGGTTGGAGTAGAAGTCCCACTGCACGGGTCCGCCCGCGATGCCGACCACGGTGATCCGGCCCTGCTTCGCGACCACCTTCTGCGCGAGCTGGATGGTCGGGGTGAGGCCCACGAAGTCGAAGACGGCGTCGACGCCGCGCCCGCCTGTGAGCTCCCGGATGCGTTCGGCCTGGGCATCGCCGCCCGACACCGTCACGGCGCCGCGGCGGCCCGCGAGCTCCATCGCCTCGGGCTTCATGTCCGTGGCGATGACCGTGGCCGCGGTGGTGGCCTTGAGCACCTGGACCGCGATCTGACCCAGACCGCCCAGGCCGATGACCAGGGCCGTCTTGCCGCCGCCCTGGAGCTTGTCGAGCGCGAGCTTGATCGCGTGATACGGCGTCAGACCGGCGTCCGCGAGGGGCGCCGCGGCGACCGGGTCGGCGTCGCCCAGCGGGATCAGGTTGCGGGCGGGGACCGTCATGTACTCGGCCATGCCGCCGTCCTTGCCCAGCCCGGATGCGAGGAACGGGGTCTGCGCGGCGTTCTCACAGTACGTGTCCTGGCCGCGAGAGCAGGCGGCGCAGTGGCCGCAGCCGATGGGCCCGTAGACCAGGTAGGCGTCGCCCTTGGTGAGGCCGAGCACACCCTCGCCGACCTCCTCGATCCAGCCCGCGGTCTCGTGTCCGAGGGTGTAGGCCGGAGCGAGCTGCGGGCCCACCGTCGACTCGTCGAACTGGTCGTAGACCGCGACGTCGGAGTGGCACGCACCCGCTCCCGCGACCTTGAGCAGCACCTCGCCCGGGGCGGGCGAGGGACGCTCGACCTCCTGCAGCGACGGCTTGGTCTTCCACGCGGTGAAACGCAGCGCCTTCATCAGGGAGCTCCTTCGTGGCGCCCAAGGGACGGGAGGACACTGTGCGGGCGCCTTTGCTGTACACGTGTCATACAGATCATGACACAGAAGCCCCTCGGGGTATTCCCGACGGCTGACGCGCGGCGCCGCCCCGCGCTGAGGGGCGGGGCGGCGCCGCGCACCCTCAGACGGTCGCGGGCTCGGCCTGCGAGGCCCCCTCCACCGCGACGCCGGCGGCGTCCGGATGAGGGACCACAACCGCCCTCCCCAGCATCGTCCCCGCCTCGAGGCGGCCGTAGGCGTCCATCGCCTGGTCGAGCGAGCACGGCGTCACGTAGACCTCGAGCCGCCCGGCGCGGTACAGCGCGGAGAGCTCGTGGAGCTCCTCGAGGGTGCCCATGTACGTGCCCATGATCTCGGCCTCGAAGGGCGTCGTGTAGAAGCCCCAGTCCGTCCGGCCGCCCGCGAGCCCCACCACGGTGATGCGCCCGCGGACCGCGACCACCGCCTGGGCGAGCTGCATGGTCTCGGCGGTCCCCACGAGGTCGAACACCGCGTCGACGCCGCGACCGCCGGTCAGCTCGCGGATGCGGGCCGCCTGGTCCTCGCCGCCGTCGACGATCACGGCGCCGCGGCGCGCCGCCAGGTCGCACGCCTCGGGCTTGAGGTCCGTGGCCAGGACGGTGGCGGCGGACATCTGGCGCAGGAGCTGCACCGCCAGCTGGCCCACCCCGCCGAGGCCGATCACGAGCGCGGTGCGCCCGCCCGCCGCGAGCTTCGGGAGCGCGAGCTTGACGGCGTGATAGGCGGTGAGGCCGGCATCGACCAGCGGTGCCGCCGCGATCGGGTCCGCGCCCTCGAGCGGGACCAGGTTCCGCACCGGCACGGTCATGTACTCGGCCATCCCGCCGTCCAGCCCGAGGCCGCTGCCGAGGTGGGTCATCGAGGCCACGTTCACGCACAGCGTGTCCTCGCCGCGGGAGCACGACGAGCAGTGCCCGCAGCCGCGCGCCGCGTAGACCATGTAGGCGTCGCCCCTCTCCATGCCGACGACGCCCGGCCCGGCCTCCTCGACCCACCCCGTGACCTCGTGACCGAGGACATAGGCGGGCCGGAGCTGCGGCATCGCGATCGCCTCCTCGAAGATCGCGTAGAGCGCGACATCCGAGTGGCAGGCGCCCGAGCCGGCGACCTTGAGCAGCACCTCACCCGGGCCGGGGACAGGTCGCTCCACGTCGACCAGGGTGGGCCGCGTCTTCCACGCGTCGAATCGCACAGCCTTCATGGGGGGGACTCCTGACCGGCACCCTGTCGCGGGGTCCACGCGGAGCGGGCGCCGTTGCTCGCCGCGTGCACTCCCGAGCATGGCACAACTTCGCGCAGAATGTGAGTCCTGATTCACATATGCCCGTCTGGCGTGCTCATGTCGAGGCGTCGGGGCGCGCCTCGATGCGCGAGCTCATCAACATCGCGGGGTCCGAGCCCCCGCGCGAGGGACGGTCAGCCGTGCTGGGCCTGGTACGGGCTGACCACCAGGTCGACGCGCTGGAACTCCTTGAGGTCGGAGTAGCCGGTGGTCGCCATCGACCGCCGCAGCGCGCCCATGAGGTTGGAGGTGCCGTCGGCGTGCGACCCCGGCCCGAACAGGATCTCCTGCAGCGGCGCCACGGTGCCGACGTGGACGCGCTCGCCGCGGGGAAGCTCGTGGTGGTGCGCCTCCTGGCCCCAGTGGAAGCCGGAGCCGGGCGCCTCCTCGGCGCGCGCGAGCGCGGCGCCGAGCATGATGGCGTCCGCGCCGCAGGCGATCGCCTTGACGATGTCGCCCGACCGGCCCAGACCACCGTCCGCGATCACGTGGACGTACCGGCCGCCCGACTCGTCGAGGTAGTCGCGGCGCGCCGCGGCGACGTCGGACACCGCGGTCGCCATCGGCGCGTGGATGCCGAGGGTGGTGCGCGTGGTCTGCGCCGCGCCGCCGCCGAAGCCGACCAGGACGCCGGCCGCGCCCGTCCGCATGAGGTGGAGCGCCGCCTGGTACGTGGACGCCCCGCCGACGATCACGGGGACGTCGAGGTCGTAGATGAACTTCTTGAGGTTGAGCGGCTCGGCCTCGCCCGACACGTGCTCCGCGCTCACGGTGGTGCCGCGGATGACGAACAGGTCGACGCCCGCCTGAAGCACCGTCTCGTAGTGCTCCTGGGTCCGCTGCGGGCTCAGCGCGCCCGCGACGACCACGCCGGCGGCGCGGATCTCCTGCAGGCGCTGCGTGATGAGGTGGTCCTTGATGGGCTCGCAGTAGAGCTCCTGCATGCGCGCGGTGGCGTGCTCGGGACCCATCGCGGCGATCTCGGCGAGCTGGTCCGTGGGGTCCTCGTACCGCGTCCACAGGCCCTCGAGGTCGAGGACGCCCAGACCACCCGCGTGGCCGAGCGCGATCGCGGTAGCGGGGCTCATCACCGAGTCCATGGGTGCGCCGATGACGGGGATCTGGAACTGGAACGCGTCGATCTGCCACCCGAGGCTGACCACCTTCGGGTCACGCGTGCGCCGCGAGGGCACCACCGCGATGTCGTCGAAGGAGTAGGCCCGGCGGCCGCGCTTGCCGCGGCCGATCTCGATCTCGTTGCTCACGGGTCACTAGCCTATCGTCCGCGCACGCCCCGGCACGTGGGACGATGCGGGACCGCCTGGGGACGGAACGTCACCCGGCGTCGGTGGTCCGTGCCAGGCTGGGACCATGAGCTGGATCGATCAGACCATGGTGGGCTTCGACACCGAGACCACGGGCGTCGCGACGGCGCGCGACCGCATCGTCACCGCCGCCCTCATCACCCGCACGGGGCACGACGTCTCCGCCCGCACCTGGCTCATCGACCCGGGCGTCGAGATCCCGGCGGCCGCCACCGCGGTGCATGGCATCAGCACCGAGCGCGCCCGCGCGGAGGGACAGGTGCCGGCGGAGGCGCTCGAGCAGATCGCCGCGGAGCTCGCCCAGGCGCTCAACGCGGGTCAGCCGGTGGTCGCCTACAACGCGCAGTTCGACCTCACCATCCTCGAGCACGAGCTCGCGCGGCACGGCCTGCCGTCGCTGGTCTCGCGCCTCGACCGCGGCGAGATCCGCCCCGTCGTGGACCCCTACGTGCTCGACCGCCACCTCGACCGCTACCGCAAGGGCTCACGCAAGCTCATCGACCTCTGCACGCTGTACGCGGTCAGGGTCGAGGCGGATTCGCTGCATGCGGCGGACGCCGACGTGCTCGCCACGCTCGAGCTGGTCCGGGCCCTCGCGGCCGCGTACCCGGCCCTCGCCTCGGTCGAGCTCGACGCCCTGCACGACCAGCAGATCTCCGCGTACAAGGACTGGGCCACGGGGTTCGCGGCGTGGCTGAAGTCGCGCGGCCGGACGGAGGACCTGCCGGACCCGCGGTGGCCGCTCGTGCCGCGCCTCGACGCCGTCGACGAGGCGCCCGAGGGCACGCTGTTCGCCTGATCCCCCGGCGCGCCGCCGGGCGTCGCCGGACGAACAGACCGGCGCGGCACGGCCGCGCGACGTCGTGTCGCGACTTGGGGAGGGCGGTCTCCTGAGCGTCACCGGGGCGGGGTTACAGTCGAGTCACCCCTGAACTGGAGGATGCAATGGAGCATTCCGGTGCCACGGCCACGGCCGTGCTGCCTGCCAACCCCCTCGCCGATGCTCACGCGCAGCTCGCCGAGGCGGTCGGACACCTCGGCCTGAGCGAGGGGACGCGACGCATGCTCGCGACCTCGCGGCGGGAGATGATGGTCTCGATCCCGCTGCGGCGCGATGACGGCTCGACCGCCGTCTACACCGGCTACCGCGTCCAGCACTCCCTCACCCGCGGCCCCGCGAAGGGCGGCCTCCGGTACGCGCCCTCGGTCGACCTCGACGAGGTCCGCGCGCTGGCGATGTGGATGACCTGGAAGTGCGCGCTCGTCGACGTGCCGTACGGCGGCGCCAAGGGCGGCGTCGCGATCGACCCGCGGGACCACTCGCACGCCGAGCTCGAGCGCGTCACGCGCAGGTACACCACGGAGATCCTGCCGATCATCGGGCCCGAGGTCGACATCCCCGCTCCGGACATCGGCACCGACGAGTCGACCATGGCGTGGATCATGGACACGTACTCCGTCGCCAAGGGCCACACGGTGCCCGGCGTGGTCACGGGCAAGCCGATCAGCCTCGGCGGCTCGCTGGGCCGCGCGCTGGCCACGTCCCGCGGAGTCGCGCACATCGCGCTGATGGCGATGGCGTCGCGCGGCATGCGGCCGGAGCACGCCACCGCCGCCGTGCAGGGCTTCGGCAAGGTGGGTCGCGGGGCCGCACGGCTGCTCGCGGAGGCGGGCGTGAAGATCCGGGCCGTGAGCGACATCGACGGCGCGATCTACATGCACGAAGGCCTCGACATCGCGCGCCTGGGCGAGCACGTCGACCGCTCGGGATCGGTGATGGGCTTCGACGGAGCGGAGGCGATCGACCCGGGATACCTGCTGACCCTCGACGTCGACGTGCTGGTGCCGGCGGCGGTCGAGGGCGTCCTCACCGAGGCCAACGCCGACCGGGTACAGGCCTCGATCGTCGTCGAGGGGGCCAACGGCCCCACCACCAAGGCGGCCGACAGGATCCTGCGCGAGCGGGACGTGCTGGTGGTGCCGGACATCCTTGCCAACGCGGGCGGCGTGGTCGTCTCGTACTTCGAGTGGGTGCAGGCGAACCAGGCCTACCAGTGGAGCGAGCGGGACGTGAACGACCGGCTCGAGGAGCGGATGACCCGCGCGTGGCACGACGTGGTCGACTACGCGGGAGCCCACCGGCTCACGTACCGTCAGGCCGCCACCGCGCTCGCGGTGCAGCGCGTGACCGAGGCCCACCGGCTGCGCGGCCTCTACCCCTGATCGACGCGGCTCCGCGCGACCCTTCGGGCCGTCGCGCGGAGCCCGGATCAGCCGAGCAGCACGCGCACGAGCATGCCAGCGCTCATCACCACGATCAGCACGCGCAGCACCACCGGCGACACCTTGAAGAGCACGTGCGACGCGACGTAGGCGCCGACGAGCTGACCCACGATCATCACGCCGCCCACGAGCCACACCATCTTCCCCGCGACGGCGAACACCAGCAGCGACGCGACGTTGGTGGCGAAGTTGAGGGTCTTGGCGACGGCGGTCGACCGCGGCAGCTCGTACGCCCGGAGCGTGACGCCCGCGAGGGCGAACAGCGAGCCCGTCCCCGGCCCGAAGGCGCCGTCGTAGGCGCCGATCGCCGGCACCACGGTGGCCTCGTAGGGCGCCGCGGACATCCGCTCGCGCTCGGGAGGGCGATGCGCCTTCGGCACGAAGGCGAAGTAGGCGGCGATCGCCCCCAGCACGACCGGGATCACGACCCGCAACGCGTCTGAGTCAGCGAACTGAATCGCTACGGAGCCGGCCGCCGATCCCAGGAAGGCCCACAGCATCGGCCAGCGCGCATCGTCCCACCGCACGCGCCGGTGCCGCAGCATCTGCAGCGTCGCCATGCCCGTGCCGAACGAGCCCTGCAGCTTGTTCGTGCCGAGCGCCTGCAGCGGCGGCACGCCGGCGAGCAGGAGCGCGGGCAGCGTCAGCAGCCCGCCTCCTCCCGCGAGGGTGTCGAGGAACCCGGCGAGGAGCGCGACCAGCCCGAGGACCAGCAGCACCTGCCAGGTGATGTCCACCTAGTTGCGGCCGGCGTAGTTCGGCGCCTCGACGGTGATCTGCACGTCGTGCGGGTGCGACTCCTTGAGCCCCGCCGGCGTGATCCGCACGAACTTGCCCTTCGCCTGCAGCTCGGGGATGGTGCGGGCGCCGACGTAGAACATCGACTGGCCCAGGCCGCCGACCAGCTGGCGGACCACCGAGCTCAGGGGGCCCTTGTAGGGCACGCGGCCCTCGATGCCCTCGGGGATCAGGTCGTCGTCGCTCGGGGCGTCCGCCTGGAAGTAGCGGTCCTTCGAGTAGGACGTGCGCCCGCGGGACGCCATGGCGCCCATCGAGCCCATGCCGCGGTAGCTCTTGAACTGCTTGCCGTTGACCAGGACCAGGTCGCCGGGCGTCTCCGCGCAGCCCGCGAACAGCGAGCCGAGCATCACGGACGAGGCGCCGGCGACCAGCGCCTTGGCGATGTCTCCCGAGTACTGGAGCCCGCCGTCCGCGATCACGGGCACGCCCGCGTCCTTCGCGGCCTGCGCGGCCTCGTAGACGGCGGTGACCTGCGGCACTCCGACGCCGGCCACGACGCGGGTGGTGCAGATCGAGCCCGGACCGACGCCCACCTTGACCGCGTCCACGCCGGCCTCGACCAGGGCCCGGGCGCCGTCGCGGGTCGCGACGTTGCCGCCGATCACCTGGACGTGCCGCGTGGCGGGGTCGGACTTGAGGCGCTGGATCATCTCGATCATCTTGCGCGCGTGGCCGTGCGCGGTGTCGACCACGAGCGCGTCGACCTCGGCCTCGACCAGGGCGGTCGCGCGCGCCCAGGCGTCGCCGTAGAAGCCCACGGCGGCGGCCACCCGCAGGCGGCCCTCCGCGTCCTTCGACGCCAGGGGGTACTTCTCGGTCTTGACGAAGTCCTTGACGGTGATGAGCCCCGTGAGGCGCCCGTCGGCGTCGACCAGCGGGAGCTTCTCCACCCGGTGCTTGGCGAGCAGCTCCGACGCCTCCTGGTTCGACACGCCCTCACGGGCGGTCACCAGCGGCATCGCGGTCATCTGGTCCGCGACCCGCAGGCGCGCGAAGTCGGCCGTGTTCACGAACCGCAGGTCGCGGTTGGTGATGATGCCCAGCAGGCGGCGGTCCGCGTCGACGACGGGAAGCCCCGAGACGCGGTACTTCGCGCACAGGGCGTCGAGCTCCGCGAGCGTCGCGTCCGGGCCCACGGTGACCGGGTCGGTGATCATCCCGGACTCGGAGCGCTTGACGATCTCGACCTGGTGGGCCTGGTCCTCGATCGACAGGTTGCGGTGCAGCACGCCCATGCCGCCCAGGCGGGCCAGGGCGATGGCGAGGCGTGCCTCGGTGACGGTGTCCATCGCGGCGGAGAGCAGCGGGACGGCGACGGTGATCTCGCGGGTCAGGCGGGTCGAGGTGTCCACCTCGGACGGGATGACGTCGGACTCCCCCGGCAGGAGGAGGACGTCGTCGTAGGTCAGTCCGGTGAACCCGAACGGGTCGTTCTCGGGCGGCGTCATTGGGCCATTCTAGGCCGCGGAGGACGCCGTGCGGCACCGTCCGAAATCGGGGGTTCACAAGCCCCGGGAACAGGTGTTATGAATGGCAGTGAGGGCGGGTGGTGCCCGACGGTGAGATGTCGGTGACCGCTTGGATACCAAGGAAGACACCTACCGGATCGGGCGGCAATGGGGCCGAGCGATCCGCCCGAGACATCCATAGGGGGCACCTCATGGAAGCCGTGGCGAAGCTGCCGGCACCGACGCAGGACCAATGGGAATGGCAATACGAGGGCGCCTGCCGGGGCGCCGATCCCGATCTGTTCTTCCACCCCGAGGGCGAACGCGGCGCGGCGAGGCGCCGGCGGGCCGAGAACGCCAAGGAGTTCTGCGCCCGCTGCCCCGTGCTGGACCTCTGCCGCGAGCGCTCGCTCATGGCGCGCGAGCCGTTCGGCGTGTGGGGCGGCCTCAGCGAGGACGAGCGCCACGCGATGCTGAGCAACAGGCTGCGCGCGGCCAGCTGACCCGACGACGCAGAAGGCTCCCGGGCGGATGCCCGGGAGCCTTCTGACGTGCGCGGCTGGTCAGCCGACGATGGCGAGCAGGTCGCGCGCGGAGAGGATCAGGAACTCCTCGCCGGCGTACTTGACCTCGGTGCCGCCGTACTTGCTGTAGATCACGCGGTCGCCGACGTTGACGTCGAGCGGAACGCGGTTGCCGTTGTCGTCGATGCGACCCGGACCCACGGCCACGACCTCGCCCTCCTGGGGCTTCTCCTTGGCCGTGTCAGGGATCACGAGTCCGGACGCGGTGGTCGTCTCGGCGGCAGCCGCCTTGACGACGACCTTGTCCTCCAGAGGCTTGATGGAGACCGACACTGCGGACCTCACCTTCCCTTGTCGAAGTGTGTGTGGTGCGGACCCTGTCTGCCGTCGCGGGGGTCAGACGTGGCTCCGCGCTCGTGGTGAGCAACGCCAATTTAGCACTCTGGGAGCGCGAGTGCTAACGCGGGCGCGGCTGTTCGCCCCGCGTGAAAAGATCGGCGCATGGACGCCGCGACCGCCCGCCTCACGGTGAGCCCGGCCTGCCTGTCGCTCGCGGAGGAGCTGCGCGAGGTCGGGCCCGCCGACGAGCTCCGCGTCGGGGAGCGCCTCCGGCGCGAGGGCCACGACGGCTCCCTGGTCGCGGCGGCGATGACCCTCGCCGGGCTCCGCCGCGAGGCGCGCGCACGTCTCGGGGAGCAGGCCGACGCGCTGGTGCTGCACCGCGCGGGGCTCGAGCAGGCGACGCGCGCCGTGGTGGCCGGGCTCCACGCGGAGCGCTTCGCGGAGGCGGGCTGCGCCCGCGTCGCCGACCTCACCTGCGGCCTGGGGCTCGACGCGCGCGCCATCGCCGCGCGAGGCATCGCCGTGACGGCGTTCGAGGCCGACGAGGCCACCGCCCTGCTCGCGCGCCGCAACCTTGCGCCATGGCCGGAGTCGCGGGTGCTCCACGGCGACTCCCTCGAGGGCCTCGCGGCCCTGGCGGACGATGCGGTGGACGGGGTGTTCGCCGACCCGGCCAGGCGCAGCGCACGGGGACGCCACCACGACCCCGCCGACTACTCGCCGCGCCTCGACGCGGTGCTCGAGCTGCGGGGCTCCGTGCGCGCGCTCGGCGTCAAGGTCGGACCCGGGATCCCGCACGCGGCGATCCCGGCCGACATGGAGGCGCAGTGGGTCAGCGTGGACGGGGACGTCGTCGAGGCCGGCCTGTGGGCGGGCGACGCGTCGCGCGGCGCGGGTCACTCCGCGCTCGTGATCTCCGACGGGGACGCGCACGAGCTCGCGGGTCCGACCGACCGCGGCGAGGCGGGACCGCTGGACGCCCACCTGCTCGAGCCCGACGGCGCCGTGATCCGCGCGGGCCTGGTCGGAGAGCTCGCCGCACGGATCGGCGCGCACCTGGTCGACCCGACCATCGCCTATCTGACCGCGGCGCACGTCGAGGCGACGCCCTTCGCCCGCGCCTACCGGGTGATCGAGACGCTGCCGCTGGACGTGAAGCGGCTCGCGGCGGCGCTCCGGGCCCGCGACGTGGGCGCGGTCGACATCAAGAAGCGCGGGGTCGACCTCACCCCCGAGCAGCTCCGGCCGCGCCTCAAGCTGAAGGGGACCCGTCGCGAGACCCTGGTCCTCACCCGCGTCGCCGGGAGGCACACCGCGCTGATCGTCGAGCCCGTCTGACCCGTTCAGGCGCCCCACGCGAGCGAGACCGCGAGCACCAGCATCACCGTCGCGATGAGGCCGTCGAGGATCCTCCACGCGCCCGGCCGGTCGAGCACGCCGCTCAGCAGCCGGGCGCCGTAGCCCAGGCCGGTGAACCACACCACGCTGCCGGTCACGGCGCCGGCGGCGAAGATCCAGCGCGCCTCGCCGTAGGAGCCCGCCACGGACCCCAGGAGCAGCACGGTGTCCAGGTAGACATGGGGGTTGAGCCACGTCAGCGCGAGCGCGGTCACCGCGACCGCGCGGAGCCCCGCACCCGTCGCGACCGTGCGGCCGCCCGTGACGGCGTGGCCGGCGGCGGTGCCACCCGCATCGTCCGGATGCAGGGTCTCGCCGCCCTTCCACGCGCGCCTCGCCGCGAGCAGGGCGTAGCCGAGCAGGAAGACGGCGCCCGCCCATCGCGCGCCCGTCTCGAGCCACGGCCGCGAGGCGATGGCGGCGCCCATCCCGGACACGCCGAGCGCGATGAGCAGGGCGTCCGAGACCGCGCAGATGAGCACCACCGCGCCGACATGCTCCCGCCTCAGCCCCTGGCGCAGCACGAACACGTTCTGCGCACCGATCGCGACGATCAGCGAGAGACCGAGCCCGAGGCCCGCCAGGAACGTCATGCGCACGCCGGGAACGGCATACCGGGCATGGCGACGGGCCACGTGCCTCCCGGAGCGGCCGCGCCGGTGAGCACGTCCGCGAGCGCCCGCATCGACGCGTCGGTCGAGCCGTACGTCGCGACGTAGGCGTCGGCGTCCGACCGCTCCAACCCGAACGGGGCGCCCGTCGAGACGACCACGTCCGCCGTGACGGCGTCGCGGCCCGATCCCATCAGGACGATCCGCGGACCGTCGTCCCCGACGTCGATGCCGCGCTTGCGCAGCGCGTCCTCGAGCGCGGCGCGGGGCCGGGGCGCGGCGGCGACCACCGTGGCGGCCTCCGTCACCAGCGGGGCGTCGCAGTCCGCGGTCGCGAGGGTCGTGCCCGCGACGCCGAGCGCGTAGGCGGGGTCCTCGAGGGGGACGGCCTCGGGCTCGGCGCCCGCGCTCCACTCGAGCATGAGGGTCATGCGGGCGACGGCCTGATCGAGGCGCTCCCGCGACAGGCCGCCCTCCTGGACCGCGGCGACGATCCCGGCGACCGCATCGTCCGCCGAGGCGGGCATGAGCAGCACGTCGGCGCCGGCCGCGAGCGCCAGCGCCGCGGCCTCGCCCGGGCCGTGGTGGTTCGCGATCGCCCCCATGTTGAGCGCGTCCGTCACCGCGACGCCCGTGAATCCGAGCTCCTCGCGCAGGTAGGCGTAGGCCTCGGGCTGGAGGGTCGCCGGCTCGTCGCCCCATTCCGGCACGGCGATGTGGGCGACCATGACGGCGGGGGCGCCGGCGTCGATCGCGCGCGCGAACGGGACGAGGTCCCGGTCCGCGAGCTCGGCCACGGACGCCTCCTGGACCGGCAGCTCCCGATGCGAGTCCGCGGTCACCGAGCCGTGGCCGGGGAAGTGCTTGAGGACCGGCACGACCGCGGCGTCGGCGAATCCGGCGACGGCCGCCTCGACGGTGGCAGCGACGTCCTCCGCCCGGTCACCGGCGCTCCGGGTGCGGATGATCGGATCGGACGGGCCCACCGTCATGTCCGCGACCGGGGCGAAGTCGATGCCGATGCCGAGGTCGCGGATCTGCGCGGCCTGCGAGGCGTAGACGCGCTCGACCACGGCCTTGTCGGTGGCCGCCCCCGCGGCCATGAACGACGGCATCGGCGTGATCACCTCGCGCAGGCGCGACACCAGCCCGCCCTCCTCGTCGACGCTGATCCAGACCGGCCACTCGCGGTCGTCGGCGGCGCTCACCGCGGCCGTCAGCGCCTTCACGCCGTCGGCATCGGTGATCGCATCGCCCATGAGGATGACGCCGCCCAGCCCGTGACGGGCCACCAGGTCCGCGGCGGCGGCGGGATCGGGCGAGCCCACCGCGGCGACCACCACCTGGCCCGCGGCGTCCTCCAGCGGCAGCGCGGCGGCCCGCGCCAGCGCATCGTCCATCATCGCCTCGGTCGGGCCCCACGCCAGGGTCGGCTCGGGGGGCGGCGAGGCGACCGCGGCGGCCACCGCAGCCACCGGCGCCGCGGGGCTGGAGGCGGAGGGCGAGGGCGCCGCCGGGTCCGCGGCGGAGGTGCAGGCGGCGAGCGCCCCGACCGCCGCCACCAGCACCGCCGGCAGCGCCCGGGAGGCCATCAGACCGTGATGGTCGACAGTGGCATGGAGGAGTCGACCCCGATCCCGAGCGAGCTCGGGGCGACGCCGCGGTCGACCACCGCCGACCCGAGCGCCGCGATCATCGCGCCGTTGTCGGTGCAGTAGCGCAGCGGCGGGATGCGGACGTCGATGCCCGCCGCCTCGCCGCGCGCCTGCGCGAGCTCGCGGAGCTGGCTGTTCGCGGAGAAGCCGCCGCCGATCACGAGCGTCTCGACGCCGTGCTCGCGGCAGGCGTTGAGCGTCTTCGTGACCAGGACGTCCGACACCGCGGCGGCGAAGGACGCGCAGACGTCCTCGACGGGGATCTCCTGGCCCGACGCTCGGCGCGCCTCGACCCAGCGCGCGACCGCGGTCTTGAGCCCGGAGAAGGAGAAGTCGTAGGCGTGCTTCGCCATGTCCTTGGGCTTGGACAGCCCGCGCGGGAACGGGATCGCCTCCGGGTCGCCCTCGCGGGCGAGCCGGTCCACGTGGGGACCGCCGGGGTACGGCAGACCGAGCAGGCGGCCCACCTTGTCGAAGGCCTCGCCGGCGGCGTCGTCGAGCGTGTGCCCGAGCTCCGTGACCTGCGTCGCGATGTCGTCGACCAGCAGCAACGACGTGTGGCCGCCGGACACCACCAGCGCCATGGTGCGGTCCGGGAACTCGCCGTGGACGAGCTGGTCGACCGCCGCGTGACCGATGACGTGGTTCACCCCGTACAGCGGCTTGCCCAGGCCGAGCGCGAGCGCCTTCGCGGCGGAGACGCCGACCGTGAGCGACCCCACCAGGCCCGGTCCCGAGGCCACGGCGATCGCGTCGACGTCCCCGAGCGTGTGGCCGGCCCGCGACAGCGCCTCCTCCATGGTCGGGATCACGGCCTCGAGATGCGCACGCGAGGCGACCTCGGGCACGATCCCGCCGAAGCGCGCGTGCTCGTCCATCGACGACGCCACCACGTCCGCGAGCAGCTCGTTGCCGCGCACGAGCGCGATGCCCGTCTCATCACAGGTGGACTCGAGTCCCAGTACCAATGCCACGCGACAACTGTAGTCGGCGGCGGTGCGGGGCGGGCCGCCGCATGGGTCATCATGAAGGTATGGAGAACACGAACCTTCCCGAGTCCGCGGCCGCGCCGTTCCTGCTGTCCGACGCGGCCCGCCGTGCGCTGTTCCTCGAGGCGCGCTCCAATGTGGCGTTCGCGGACGCCGCCGTGGACCCGACGGTCGTGCGTCGGGTCTGGGACCTCGCGAAGTGGGGGCCCACCAGCAACAACACGCAGCCGCTGCGCCTGGTGATCGCCTCCTCAGGCGAGGCTCGCGAGGCCGTGCTGGCCGCCGCGGCACCCGGCAACCGGCCCAAGCTCGAGCAGGCCCCGCTCATCGCCGTCGCCGCCCACGACGACCGCTTCCACGATCACCACGACGTGTGGGCCGGCGGCAACCCGGCCGTGTTCGACCGCTTCGAGGCCGACCCGGCCGGACGGAGCTGGATCGCCCGATCGGGCTCGATGCTCCAGCTCGGCTACGTGATCGTCGGCCTGCGCGGCGAGGGCCTCGCGGTCCGCCCCTACGGGGGCTTCGACCGCGCCGCGCTCGACCGGACGCTGATGCCCGAGCACTGGCGTGCCGAGGTGCTGCTCGGCATCGGCTACCCCGCGGAGGATCACGGCGCGGGCGACCGTAAGGGCCGCATCCCGGCGGACACGGCGGTGCGGGTCCTCTGACCCCCCGCACCCGGGCCGCCACCTCGACCGCTCCACCCCCATCCCCCCTACCCCCGGCCGGGACACTCAGTCCTCATTCTGAGCCTGCTCCGCGCTCTCCGGGACACTGAGTCCTCCTGCGTTACCAACCCTCGCCACGCGTGAGGGTCGCCGATGAGGACTCAGTGTCCCGGCATCGCCGCCGACGCCCCGAGAAGAGGAACCACTGTCCCGACAGGGGTTGGAGGGGTGTAAGGGCGGCGCTCAGGCCTGAGCCGGTCGGTAGCCGGTCAGCTGCGCCCTCATCACCAGCGCGTCGACACCCTCCGGCTGGTAGTACTTCCTGCGGACCCGCACGTCCTCGAAGCCGTAGGACCGGTACAGGGCGAGCGCGACCTGGTTGGTCACCGCCACCTCGAGCCACGCGTCGGGCGCGCCGAGCCGGCGCGCCTCGGCCATGAAGTCCTCCACCAGCGCGCGCCCGAGGCCGCGCCCGCGCATCGCCGACACCACCGCGAGGTTCATCAGGTGGAACGCGTCGCCGTCGAAGCCATAGACGGCGTACCCGGCCAGTGCGCCGTCGACCTCGAGGCCGCGGTAGCGCGTGAGGCCGTAGCGGAAGTCCTCCGTGATGAGGTCGCGCGACCACGCGGAGGCGCCGAACAGCTCCCGCTCGACCTCGGCCATCCACGGGAGGTCGGCCTCGGTCAGATCGCGGATCGCGGTCACGCCCCGGGCACGCCGTGCACGTCGGGCCGGCGCAGGTACAGCGGTTCGGTGGGCATCGGCTCGCCCGCGGCACGCAGCCACGCGGCGACCTCGACGAGCCGGGCGGGATCGGGGTCGGCTCCGACGGCACCGGGGAAGGCCTCCGGGTACAGGAGCGCGCCTCGGCCCAGGACCGACCCCAGGACGGGCACGTCCCCAGGCGCGGACACGGCGGGCCCCGACACGCGCACGCCGTCCCGGTAGGTCGCCCAGTAGACCTCCTTGCGACGCGCGTCGGCGACGACCGTCACCTCGCCGGGCGCGGCCGCGCCTACCGCGTCGAGCGAGCACACGCCCTCGACGGGGACGCCCCACACCGTCGCGAGGGTGCGCGCGGTCATCAGGCCCACGCGCAGCCCGGTGAACGGTGCGGGCCCCGTGCCCACCACGATCCGGGAGACCGCGCCGGAGGCGCCAGCCTCCTCGAGGGCCTCGGCGACCAGGGCCGACAGGTGCTCGGCGTGGCCGCGCGGGTCGAAGACGGACCGGGCCGCGAGCACGTCGCCGGCGTCGGAGACCACCGCGACGGCGATGGCGGAGGAGGTGTCGAGCGCGAGGATCACGGCTCTAGCCTACGAGCGAGACGCCGGCCCAGCGCTCGCCGACCAGCCGGATGGTGACGGTGCGCAGCCCCTCGTCGGGGCGCTCCATGTCGACCTCGCCCCCCACCTCGCGGGCGATGGTGACGTGGACGCGGTCCGCGGCGAGCTGCTCCGCCTTGTCCTCGCCCCATTCGACCACCGTGATCGAGTCCTCGACCGTGGTGTCGAGGTCGAGGTCGTCGAGCTCCGCGAGGGAGTTCAGACGGTACGCGTCGACGTGGATGAGCGCCGGTCCACCCACGAGGGACGGATGGGTGCGAGCGATGATGAACGTCGGGCTGGCCACGGGCCCGCGCACGCCGATCGCGGCACCGAGGCCCTGCGTGAAGGTGGTCTTGCCGGCGCCCAGGTCTCCGGTGAGGATCACCACGTCGCCCGCCCGCAGGTGCGGCGCGAGCACCTCGCCGGCGATCCTGCGCATGGCGTCGCCGTCCGCGGCGATCAGCGTGGTGAGGGACGATGCGGTCATACGGAGGTCTTCTCCCTCAGGCAGCCGAAGCGGCAGACGATCTCGTAGTCGATGGTGCCGATCGCGTCGGCCCACTCGGTGGCGCTCGGGCCGTCCGGGCCGATCAGCACCACCTCGTCGCCGGCCTGGGCCTCGGAGCGCGCGCCCAGGTCGAGCACCACCTGGTCCATGCAGACGCGGCCGGCGATGCGGAAGCGCCGCCCCGCCACCGCGACCTCCGCGCGGTTGCCAGCCGAGCGGAACACGCCGTCGGCGTAGCCCGCCGTCACGAGCCCGAGCCGGGTCCGCGCCGGGGTGACGTAGTCGTGGCCGTAGCTCACGCCGCGGCCGGCCTCGACGTCCTTCACAAGCGCGAGGGTCGCCGAGACGCGCATCGCGGGCTCGAGCCCGAAGCCCTCCCCCGACGGGTCCTCCACGGGCGGCAGCCCGTACACGGCGATGCCGGGGCGCACCAGGTCGAAGTGGAGGTCGGGCCGGGTGAGCGTCGCGGCGGAGTTCGCCAGGTGGCGCACCTCGAGCGCGATCCCGCGGGCCTCGATCTCCTCGAGCGCGCCGCGGAACACCCCGGCCTGCGCGTCGATGGTGGGATGGCCCGGCTGGTCCGCCCAGGCCAGGTGCGACCACGCGCCGACCACGGTGACCAGGCCGTCGGCCTGCGCCTCCAACACGGCGTCCAGCAGCGCCGCCAGCTCCGCCGGGCGCACGCCCTCCCGGCTGAGCCCCGTGTCGAGGCACAGGTGCAGGCGGGCCGTGCCGCCCGCCTCGCGCGCACCGGCGACGATGCTCGCGAGCACCGGGAGCGACGACACGGACAGGTCGACGTCCGCCTCGATCAGCGCACGCGCCGGCACCTCGGGACCGTAGAGCCACGTGAGGACCCGACCGGTGTCCCCCGCGGCCCGGAGCGCGAGCGCCTCGTCCGGCTGCGCGACGCCGAGCCAGGTGGCTCCCCCCGCGCGCGCGGCGCGACCCGAGGGGACCAGGCCGTGCCCGTACGCGTCCGCCTTCACCACCGCCATCACCTGCGCGGTCGTTGCGGCGCGCAGCCGCTCGACGTTGCGCGTGATCGCGCCGTGGTCCACGGTCACCTGCAGCCTGCTCATCAACCCTCCCCGATCACCACGGCGGAGGCGATCCCCGCATCGTGCGACAGCGATACATGGAAGCTGGTGATCCCCAGCTCCGCGGCTCGGGCCGCGACCGACCCCCGCACCGTCAGGACGGGGGCGCCGCCCTCGATGCGGGCGATCTCGCAGTCCTGCCAGCTCATGCCGCCCGGCGCGCCGAGCGCCTTCGCCACGGCCTCCTTGGCCGCCCACCGGGCCGCCAGGCTCGCGTGACCGAGCTCCCGCTCGGCGGGCGTGAAGACGCGCTCGAGGAATCCCGGGGAGCGCTCGAGGGCGTCCTCGAATCGCGAGATCTCGACGACGTCGATGCCCAGGCCCAGGATCGCCACGGGCGCTACTCGACCGTGACGGACTTGGCGAGGTTCCGCGGCTGGTCCACGTCGTAGCCCTTGGCCGTCGCGAGCTCGAGGGCGAACAGCTGCAGCGGCACCACCGACAGCAGCGGCGTCATGAGCACCGGCGCGGCGGGGACGTAGAACACCTGCTCCGCGTGGTTGGCCGCCTCGGTGTCCCCCTCCTCCGCGATCACGAACGTGCGGGCGCCGCGCGCGCGGACCTCCTGGACGTTCGAGATCACCTTGGAGTGCAGGGACTCGCGGCCGCGGGGGCTCGGCAGCACGATGAAGACCGGCTGGCCCTCCTCGATCAACGCGATCGGGCCGTGCTTGAGCTCGCCCGCGGGGAAGCCCTCGGCGTGGATGTACGCGAGCTCCTTGAGCTTGAGCGCACCCTCCATCGCGACGGGATAGCCCACGTGCCGGCCCAGGAACAGCACGGTGCGCTCGTCCGCCATGGTCCGGGCGAGGGCGCGCACCGGCTCCGAGGCGTCGAGCACCCGCTGGATCTTGGCGGGGATCTCCTCGAGCTGGTCGAGGAGCGACTCGATCTCGTCGGGGAACTTGTTGCCGCGCAGCTCCGCGAGGTAGATGCCCAGCAGGAACATGGCGGTGATCTGCGCGAGGAACGCCTTGGTCGACGCCACGGCGATCTCGGGCCCGGCGCGCGTGTAGAGCACCGCGTCGGCCTCGCGCGCGATGGTCGAGCCCTGAGAGTTCACGATCGCGATGACGGGGGCGCCCTGCTGCTGCGCGTGGCGGACCGCCATGATCGTGTCCATGGTCTCGCCCGACTGCGAGATCGCGACCACCAGCGTCTTCACGCCCACCACCGGGTCCCGGTAGCGGAACTCGTGGGCGAGCTCCACCTCGACCGGGATGCGGCACCAGTGCTCGATCGCGTTGCGTCCCACGAGGCCGGCGTACGCGGCGGTGCCGCAGGCGACCACGATGATCTTGTCGATCGAGTTGAGCACGTTCTCGTGGATCATGCCGCCGTCGAGCTGGAGCCGGCCGTGCTCGTCGATGCGCCCGCGAAGCGTGTCCGCGACCGCCGTCGGCTGGTCGTGGATCTCCTTCTCCATGAAGGTCGGGAAGCCGCCCTTCTGCGCCGCGGTGGCGTCCCAGTCGACGTGGTACGGCTCGCGCTCGACGGTGTGTCCGGCGATGTCCGTGATGGTCACGCCCTCCGGCGTGATCTCCACGACCTCGTCCTGGTGCAGCTCGAGCGCGGTGCGCGTGTGCTCGATGAACGCCACGACGTCGGAGCCGAGGAAGTTCTCGCCCTCGCCCAGGCCGATCACCAGCGGGCTGTTGCGGCGCGCGCCCACGACCGTGCGCGGCTCGCTGGCGTCGACGGCCAGCAGCGTGAACGCGCCCTCGAGGCGGCGGGTGATGATGCGCATCGCGTCCGCGAGGCTCTCGCCCCGGTCCACCTCGCGCGCGAGCAGGTGGCCGGCGACCTCCGTGTCGGTCTCCGAGAGGAACTCGACGCCCTCGGACTGCAGCTCGGCGCGCAGCGCGGAGAAGTTCTCGATGATGCCGTTGTGGATGATCGCGAGACGCCCGTGCGCCGCGAGGTGCGGGTGCGCGTTGGCGTCCGTGGGCGCGCCGTGGGTCGCCCAGCGCGTGTGGCCGATCGCGGCCGTCGCGGGCTCGAGGGGACGCCCGGCGAGCTCCTTCTCGAGGTTGACCAGCTTGCCGGCCTTCTTGCGCATCCCGACGCGATCGCGGTCGGAGGTCACGACCGCGAGCCCCGCGGAGTCGTACCCCCGGTACTCTAGCCGCGCGAGCCCGCCCATGACCACGCCCTGAGGCCTCGCGTCAGGCGCACCGGCTCCCACATATCCGACGATTCCGCACATGGTCCGAGTCTAGATGCCGCCCCGGCGTCGCCGACGCAGTCGGGACGATGCGCCACAATGGGCGGGTGACAGCACCGCGGATCCCCGACGTCAGCACGCCGTACGTGACGCTGGGCCGCGAGGAGTGGGCCGCCCTCGCGGACTCGACGCCGTTGCCGCTGACCGAGGACGACATCGCCAAGGTCCGGGGTCTGCGCGATCCCGTCGACCTCACCGAGGTGGACCAGATCTACCGTCCGCTGTCGCGGCTGCTCGACCTCTACTCGGGCGCCACCGGCGCCCTGCATCGTGCGACCAGCCAGTTCCTGGGCGAGCGCTCGGGGCGCACCCCGTTCGTCATCGGCGTCGCGGGGTCGGTCGCGGTCGGCAAGTCCACGACCGCCCGACTGCTGCGCGAGCTGATGGCGCGTTGGCCCCGATCGCCGCACGTCGAGCTGGTCACCACCGACGGCTTCCTCTACCCGAACGAGGTGCTCGAGGAGCGCGGCCTGCTCGCGCGCAAGGGCTTCCCCGAGTCCTACGACCGCCGCGCCCTGCGCGACTTCATCCTCCAGGTGAAGTCGGGTGCCCCCGAGGTCGCCGCCCCGGTGTACTCCCACCAGATCTACAACATCGTCCCCGGCGAGCGGGTCGTGGTGCGCCAGCCGGACGTGCTGATCGTCGAGGGCCTCAACGTGCTCCAGACCACCGCCACCCGCGAGCCGGGACAGCCTCAGCTGCACGTCAGCGACTTCTTCGACGTGTCGATCTACGTCGACGCGGACTCCGAGGACATCCGCCGCTGGTACGTGGACCGCTTCCTGGCCTTCCGCGAGTCGGCGTTCGCCGAGCCGGACTCCTACTTCCACTCGTACTCGACCCTGAACGACGAGCAGGCGCGCGCGGTCGCGGGTCAGATCTGGGACGCGGTGAACGCGCCGAACCTGGCGCGCAACATCATCCCGACGCGCTCGCGCGCGACCATCATCCTGCGCAAGGGGCCGGACCACACGGTCCAGGAGGTCAGGCTGCGGAAGCTCTGATCGGGCTCAGCCTCCGGGGCGTCGCGCCACCAGCGTGAAGGTGGACGGCAGCAGGTCGCGCTCGGAACCCGGCCACGCGAAGTCGCCGTCGGGGAGCTCGACCATCCGCTCGGCGAAGCGCCACGGCAGGTCGCGACCCTCCTCCATCGCCTCGATGGTCAGGCCGGCTCCGATCAGCGCGGTGACCACCTCGGAGATCGGGTGGACCCACTCGTAGGTGCGCGTCGAGGACACGGTGCCGTCCCCGACGTAGGTCGCGGCCTCGTCCCACTGCAGCGCGAGGCCGTCGTGGAAGTAGCGGTAGCGGGCGACCAGCTCGTCCCGCGCCTCGTCGAGGGTGAACAGCACGGGGTGCCCGTCGCGGATGTAGAACACGCCGCCGGGGCGCAGCAGCGCCGCGACCTGCCGCGCCCACGCGTCCAGGTCCCGCAGCCAGCCGATGGTGCCGATGCTGGTGTAGACCACGTCGAAGTCACGGTCCGCGCCGAGTGCGCCGGAGACCAGCGCCCGCGCGTCCAGGACGTCCCCCTCGACCCAGGACGCCTCGATCCCGAGGGACGTCGCGAGGCCCGCCGCCGCCGCGAGCGCCGGGGCGGAGAAGTCGACGCCCACCACCGCGGCGCCGGCCCTCGCCAGGGAGATCGTGTCGGTGCCGATGTGGCACTGGAGATGGCACACGTCGAGCCCGCCGATGCTGCCGCCTGGCAGGAACCGGCTCAGGGTCGCGAGGTCCTTGCGCACCACCGTCGACAGGTGCGCCGGGTCCTCACGGTAGCGGTCGAGGCCGTAGGCCTCGACGTGGAGGGCAACGCGCTCGTCCCAGTTCGCGCGGTTGGCGGCCCGCGCATCGTCCCATCCGATCGCGACACCGTCGACCGGCGCGGGCTCGGTCACGACTCGTCCTCCCCGTCGCGCGGGCCGGCGCCGCGGCGCTCCCGGCGCGGCGGGCGGACCTGGAGCTGGCCGGTCTCGACGCGCTGCTCGATCTCCCCGGCGAGGTCGGGCATCTCGGGCTCGGCGAAGCCCAGGCGCGCGAGGATCTTGTCGATGAGGAAGCCCAGCACCACCCCGCCGACGACGCCGATCACGATCGACACCACGATGTTGTCGGAGATCGACCCGGCGAAGATGCCCAGGATGGAGCCGTAGGTCGCCCAGATGGCGGCGGCGATCGCGTCGACCGTCATGAACCACTTGCGGGGATACCCGAGCGCACCGGCCGTGAGGTTGACCGCGACGCGACCCATGGGGATGAACCGGGCCGCGATGATGAACGTGGTGCCGCGCTTCTCGAGCGTGGTCTCGGCCCAGTCGAGGGTCTTCCGAGCGCGTGCGCGGGCGAAGAACGGATGCTTGCGGACGTCGAAGCGCGACCCGACCCAGTACGCGATCTGGTCGCCGCACCAGGCGCCGGCCGCCGCGAACAGCCACGTCAGGTAGATCAGCGGGGTGCCGTTCTGCGACCACGCCGTCGCCGTGGCGATGACCACCGACTCGCTGGGCACCAGCGGGAAGATGCCGTCGATCAGCGACAGCAGGAAGACGCTCGGGTAGATCCACAGCGACTCGGTGAGCGTGAGGATCCACTCCTCCATCGCGTCGATCCAGTCGAACAGGACGTGCCAGAGCTCGTTCACCCGCTCAGTCTGTCAGGGCTGACGCGCCGACGCGATGGGGTGATCCCCCGAGGGGGCTCCGTCGGGGGGAGGGTTCAGAGGCCCAGACGGGCGGCGACCACCGTGGCCAGGGACGAGGCATGACGCTGCGCGTCCTCCGCCGTCGCGGCCTCCACCATCACCCGCACCAGCGGCTCCGTCCCCGACGGCCGCAGCAGCACGCGCCCGGCGTCGCCCAGCGCCTTGCGCGACGCGGCGACGGCGGCCTGCAGCTCGACGTCGGTATGGACCCGCGAGCGGTCGGCGTTGGGCACGTTGATGAGGACCTGAGGCAGCGTCTCGATCCCGGCGCACTGGTCGCGCAGGGGCCCGGCGGCCGCCACGCGCGCGCCCAGCAGCAGCGCGGTCAGGATGCCGTCGCCCGTGGTGGCGTGCTCGGCCACGATCACGTGCCCGGACTGCTCGCCGCCCAGCGAGTAGCCGCCCTCGCGCATCGCCTCCAGCACGTAGCGGTCGCCCACGGCGGTCTCGACGATGTCGACGCCCGCCCGGCGCATCGCCTGATGCAGGCCCAGGTTGCTCATCACAGTGGCGACCAGCGTCGACCGGTACAGCGCGCCGGCCTCCTTCATCGCGATCGCGAGCAGACCCATGATCTGGTCGCCGTTCACCACCGCACCCGTGTGATCCACGGCGAGGCACCGGTCGGCGTCGCCGTCGAACGCGACGCCCAGGTCGGCGCCGGCCTCGACCACGGCGGCCTGCAGCTGCTCCAGGTGGGTCGACCCCACGCCGTCGTTGATGTTGAGGCCGTCGGGCGAGGCGTTGATGGTGGTCACCCGCGCGCCCGCGTTGGCGAGCGCGAGCGGTCCCACCGCGCTCGCGGCGCCGTGCGCCGCGTCGACCACGAGATGCACGCCGGCGAGCGGAGCGTCGGTCCCGGCGAACGCGCGGACGGCGGCGTCCACGTGCTCGACGTACTGCGCGGCCAGCTGCGGCGAGGCGACGATGCGCCCCACGGCATCACCCGTGGGCCGCTCCCAGGGCTCACCCAGGCGGCGCTCGATGGCCTCCTCGACGGAGTCGTCGAGCTTGTGGCCGCCGCGCGCGAAGAACTTGATGCCGTTGTCCGGCATCGGGTTGTGCGAGGCGGAGATCACCACGCCCAGGTCCGCGCCGGTCGCCGCGGTCAGGTACGCGACCGCGGGAGTCGGCAGCACGCCGGCGTCGAGGACGTCGACACCGGCGGAGGCGAGCCCGGCCGCCACGGCGGCCCCGAGGAACTCGCCCGACAGACGGGTGTCCCGCCCCAGGACAGCAACAGGACGGTGCCCGGAGAACTCGCCCCGCTCCCCCAGGATGTGAGCCGCCGCGACCGAGAGGTCGACGGCGAGCTCCGCTGTGAGGTCGCGGTTCGCGAGGCCCCGGACACCGTCCGTGCCGAAAAGTCGCGCCATGCGCGAGAGGTTAGCGCTTCGAGTACTGAGGCGCGCGGCGGGCCTTCTTGAGACCGGCCTTCTTGCGCTCCACCACGCGGGCGTCACGGGTCAGGAAGCCCGCCTTCTTGAGCTCGCCGCGGTTGTTCTCCTCGTCGATCTCGTTGAGGGCGCGGGCCACGCCGAGGCGCAGCGCACCGGCCTGGCCCGAGGGGCCGCCGCCGTGGATGCGGGCGTGCACGTCGAACTTGCCCTCGATGTCGAGGAGCGCGAACGGCGAGTTCACCAGCTGCTGGTGCACCTTGTTCGGGAAGTAGTCCTCGAGGGTGCGGCCGTTGATGGTCCAGTTGCCGGTGCCGGGCACCAGGCGGACGCGGGCCACCGCCTCCTTGCGACGGCCGAGGCCGGCGCCGGGGGCGAGGTTGGTGACACCCTTGCCGCGCTCGGGCGCGGACTCGGAGGTGTACTCGGTGGGGGTCTCGTTGTCGACCTCGGTCGTCACATCTGCCACTTTCATCGATCCTTAAACTCTGCGGCGCTTACTGCGCGACCTGGGAGATCTCGAAGACCTCGGGCTGCTGCGCGGCGTGCGGGTGCTCGGCACCCGCGTACACCTTGAGGTGCTTGAGCTGCGCGGCGCCCAGCTTGGTCTTGGGGAGCATGCCCTTGACGGCGTTCTCGATCACCTTGCGGGGGTTCTTCTCGAGGAGCTCGCCGATCGGGACGGCCGAGAGACCGCCCGGGAAGCCCGAGTGGCGGTACACCATCTTGTCGGTGAGCTTGGCGCCCGAGAGGGCCACCTTCTCGGCGTTGATGACGATGACGAAGTCACCGCCGTCGACGTGGGGCGCGAACGTCGCCTTGTGCTTGCCGCGAAGCAGCGAAGCGGCCTGGGAGGCCAGACGACCGAGGACCACGTCAGTAGCGTCGATGACGTACCAGTTCTTGGTGACGTCACCCGGCTTGGGAGAATACGTACGCACTGTGAAGCCTTACTTCTACTCGTTCTGGTGGACGATGCCGGACGGGCATCGCGAAGCAATTCGGTCGGCGGGTCCTGCGGAGGCGAGTGGGAGGCACCGTCCACGAGGGAACGCACAACGACGCACCATCATACGCGGGTCTCGCCATGATTTCAATCCGACCCCCGCGCTCGGGCGCGTCGATCACGGCAGGGTGCGCCGCCCTCGGGTAGCCTTGGCGCGCGCCGCGAGCTCCGCGTCCTCCGGGTAGCCCACCTCCTCGAGCGTGAGCCCGTGCGGCGGCGCGACCGCGACGGCCTGCGAGCGCTCGGACCCCGAGGCGATCGCGGCGAACCAGTCGAGGTGCCGGCGACCCTCCCCCACGGCCAGCAGCGCGCCCACGAGGGAGCGCACCATGGAGTGGCAGAACGCGTCCGCGCGCACGGTCGCGACCACCAGCCCGGTGTCCGGCCCGTCCGTCTCGCGCACCCACGACAGCTCCTTGAGCTCCCGGATGGTGGTCGCCCCCTCGCGGGCCTTGCAGAAGGGCGCGAAGTCGCGCAGACCCCTCAAGATGGACGATGCGGCGTTGAGGGCGTCGACGTCGAGAGGGCGTCCCACCGCGAGGACGTGGCGGCGCAGCAGCACGTCGGGCACCGCGTCGGTGACGCGGTAGGCGTAGCGCCGCTCGGTGGCCGAGAACCGGGCGTCGAATCCCGCCGGCGCCACCGCGACCGACCGGACCACCGCATCGTCCGGCAGCACGCCGTTGAGGCGGGTCAGCAGGCCCTCGGCCGGGGTGCGCTCGGCACGGCCCGGCATCCGGGCCCAGGCCCCCGCGTCGATGTCGACATGCGCGACCTGGCCGCGGGCGTGCACGCCCGCATCCGTGCGCCCCGCGACGGTCACGCGAGGGTGCGCCTCCTGGCGGACCACCCGCGCGAGGGCGTCCTCGAGGACGCCCTGGACGGTCCGCAGGCCCGGCTGCGTCGCCCAGCCGGAGAAGTCGGTCCCGTCATAGGAAAGATCGAGGCGGGCCCGCACAGTCTCAGGGAGCATGTGCGGACCCGCCTCGGGTGGTCTTCAGGCGAAGACGGAGGTTACTTGGCCTCGTCGGCCTCGGCCGCGGGGGCCTCGGTCTCGACAGCCTCGACGGTCTCCTCGGCCGCGGGGGCCTCCTCGACCTTCTCGGCCTTCTTGGGCGCGGCCTTCTTGGTGGCCTTCTCGGCCTCCTTGGCGACGGCCTTCTTCGCGGGGGCGCCGAACTCGACCAGCTCGATCACCGCGAGGGGCGCGTTGTCGCCCTTGCGGAAGCCGACCTTGGTGATGCGGGTGTAGCCGCCGTCACGCTCGGCGAAGCCGGGGCCGATCTCCGTGAAGAGCTTGTGGACGACGCCCTTGTCCGAGAGGATCCCGAGCACCTTGCGGCGCGAGGCGAGGTCGCCGCGCTTGGCGAAGGTGACCAGACGCTCGGCGTAGGGGCGCAGGCGCTTGGCCTTGGTCACGGTGGTGGTGATGCGGCCGTGCTCGAACAGGCTCTGCGAGAGGTTCGCGAGCATCTGACGCTCGTGCGCGGGGCCGCCGCCCAGGCGGGCACCCTTGGTGGGGGTAGGCATGATTGAGAATTCTCCTTGTTACTCGTCGCTGCCCGAGAAGTACACGGACGACGCGCTGTCGTACTCGACGGCACCGTCCTTCAGGGAGAAGCCCAGCTCGGCGAGCTTCTCCTTGACCTCGGTGATCGACTTCTGGCCGAAGTTGCGGATGTCCATGAGGTCCGCCTCCGAGCGAGCGGTGAGCTCACCCACGGTGTGGATGCCCTCGCGCTTGAGGCAGTTGTAGGACCGCTGGGTGAGGTTCAGCTCCTCGATCGGCTGGTTGTAGTCCTCCTCGAGGGACTCGTCGGTGTCCGACGGGCCGATCTCGATGCCCTCGGCGGCCTCGTTGAGGCCGCGAGCGAGGGAGAACAGCTCCACCAGCGTCGAGCCGGCCGAGGCCAGCGCGTCGCGCGGGGAGATGGAGGACTTGGTCTCGACGTCGATGACCAGCTCGTCGAAGTCCGTGCGCTGCGCGACACGGGTGGCCTCGACCTTGTAGGTCACCTTGAGCACCGGCGAGTAGATCGAGTCGACCGGGATCTGGCCGATCTCCGCGTCGTAGCTCTTGTTGAGGGCGGCGGGCACGTAGCCGCGGCCGCGCTCGACGGTGAGCTCCACCTCGAACTTCGCCTTCGCGTTGAGCGTGGCGATGTGGAGGTCGGGGTTGTGGATCTCGACGCCGGCCGGCGGCGCGATGTCGGCACCGGTGACGGCGCCGGCGCCCGACTTGCGCAGGTACATGACCACGGGCTCGTCGTGCTCCGAGGAGACCACCAGGTTCTTGAGGTTCAGGAGGATCTCGGTGACATCCTCCTTCACGCCGTCGATGGTGGTGAACTCGTGGAGGACGCCCTCGAAGCGCACCGACGTGATGGCCGCGCCCGGGATGGACGAGAGCAGGGTGCGGCGCAGCGAGTTGCCCAGCGTGTAGCCGAAGCCCGGCTCCAGCGGCTTGAGCGAGAACTGCGAACGGTTCTCCGAGATGACCTTCTCGGTCAGCGTGGGACGCTGTGCGATCAGCACGGTTGTTTCCTTTCCGAGCATCCGCTATTTGATGCTCGCGAATCCTGTCCGGTATCGGTCCGGTCAGGGCCAGAAGCTGAGATGGAAGGGCGGTCGGCGGGCCGATGCGAGGCATCGGCCCGCGACCGGGCGCGCGCAAGCAGGACCTGCGCGCTGACGTGCTAGTTGCGGCGGCGCTTGGGCGGACGGCAGCCGTTGTGCGCCTGCGGGGTGACGTCCTTGATGGAGGTCACCTCGAGGCCGGCGGCGGTCAGCGAGCGGATCGCGGTGTCGCGACCCGAGCCCGGGCCCTTGACGAACACGTCGACCTTGCTCATGCCGGCCTCGGTGGCACGGCGAGCGGCGGCCTCGGCGGCCATCTGGGCGGCGTAGGGGGTCGACTTGCGCGAACCCTTGAAGCCCACCTGGCCGGAGGACGACCACGACACGACGGCGCCCGAGGGGTCCGTGATCGAGATGATCGTGTTGTTGAAGGTGGACTTGATGTGCGCCTGACCGTGCGCGACGGTCTTCTTGATCTTCTTGCGCGGCTTGCGAGTAGGAGCGGCCATGTCTTACTTCTTCTTTCCGGCGACGGTCTTCTTGGGGCCCTTGCGCGTGCGGGCGTTGGTCTTGGTGCGCTGACCACGGACCGGCATGCCGCGGCGGTGACGCAGACCCTGGTAGTTGCCGATCTCGACCTTGCGGCGGATGTCGGCGGTCACCTCGCGGCGCAGGTCGCCCTCGACGGTGAAGTTGGCCTCGATGTAGTCACGGATCGCGACGAGCTGGTCGTCGGTCGCGTCCTTGACGCGCAGGTCCGCGCTGATGCCGGTGGCGGCGAGGATCTCCTGGGAACGGGTACGGCCGATGCCGTAGATGTAGGTGAGTGCGATCTCCATGCGCTTGTCGCGCGGGATGTCGACACCAACGATGCGTGCCATGGTGAAGTTCTACTCCATCAGTAGTCGGAGGTCTGACGCTCGACCGCCCCGCTGTGTTCTGTGCGGGCCCCGGCCTCCGAGCCGGGGGTTTGATGCATATGGCCGAACGAGGATGTGCTGTTGTGTCTAGCCCTGACGCTGCTTGTGGCGCAGGTTCTCGCAGATGACCATCACGCGGCCATTGCGTCGGATGACCTTGCACTTGTCGCAGATCGGCTTGACGCTGGGCTTAACCTTCATGGTTCTTTCCTGCGTCGCTCTCGCGCACGGATGCGCTCGGGCGACGACTCACTTGTAGCGGTAGACGATCCGGCCGCGGGACAGGTCATAGGGGCTGAGCTCCACCACCACGCGGTCCTCGGGGAGGATCCGGATGTAGTGCTGGCGCATCTTCCCGGAGATGTGAGCGAGCACCAGGTGCCCGTTCGTCAGCTCCACTCGGAACGATGCGTTGGGCAGGGCTTCGACCACCACGCCCTCGACCTCGATGACTCCGTCTTTCTTGGCCATTACTCCGCTAACGTTGATTGACAGGGATGTGGGCGCGCAAAAACGCCCAACAGAAAACTATACGCGAAGTGAGCGCGCGACTCAAGGCGGGCGTCAGCGCCCGCCGAGCGGAGGACTTCAGAGTAGCGTCCGGGGCCGCCGTTGTCAGCGGAAGGAGTTCCGCAGGCGCTGAACGGCGAGCTCGGAGATGGCGGCGTCGCGGTGGTCGGCGAGCCTGCGGACCACCGAGGACGGCGTGCGGGGGTTGGCCAGGAGCGCGCGCAGCACGTCCGGGTGGCGGTCGTGACCGAGCGAGGTGAGCGCGGCGACGGGGCAGTCCGCGCGCGACGCGACGATCGCGCGCACCGAGGACTCGCGGTGCGCGGCCAGCGGCAGCAGGTCCGAGGGCATGGCCTCAGGATCGCGGGCACGCAGGAGGTCGGTCGCAAGATCGGTGGCTGGCGTCTCCACGGTGCGTCTCCATCCATGCCGAGGGTTCCTCCCCTCATGGTGACGCGTGCGCGGTCCCGGCGCCAGGCGATGTGAGAAATCCGACGAAAACGGAGGGTTGGCACCAATCCCCCACCGGGGCACCGGTCACGCCCAGCGGGTGGTCGGGGCCGCGTCGCGACGCACGGCGGGGCGGGGTGCGTAGGTGCGGGCGGTGCGCTGTCCGACCGGGGACTGCGCGGGCGAGTCCGGCGTCGGCCGCGCCTCGCGCGCCCCCTCCTCGAGCTCGGGCACCAGGCTGCGGGCGGTGACGACCGTGCCGTCGAGGGCCCGACGCGCGAGCCGCGCGACCTCGTCCCGCCGGTGCCCGGCGAGCGTCTCGAGCACCCGCCGCGGCGCGCCCTCCGAGCGGGCGAGCGCCTTGAGCACGGCGACGTCACGGTCCCGGGCTAGCTCCTCGGCGACGGCGGCGAACAGCTCCTTGTTCGAGGCGAGCGCGATGCGCACCGAGGCGCGGCGGTCGTGGAGCAGGTTCGCCTGCACGCCGAGCGGGCAGTCGTGGCGCGCCGCGATCGCCTCGCGGATCTCCGGCTCGCGCCGGCGCGACAGCTCGATCGCTCGTGCCCGGGCGAGGGTCGCCGTGCGGGCCTCCATGACCAGGGCGCGGATCGCATCGTCCTGCGCCGCCCCATGCACGGCGACCCCCGACGCCGCCATGAGCGCGCTCGACCAGCCCTGGTCCGCCATCACGCCCTCCCCTCGCTGTGAGGAGGACGCTACGGAGGCGAGATGACCGTGCGCTGTCGGTCAGGTGTACGCCAGGTAGCGGGGGCGCGAACTCCTGGTGCCGGTGTCAGGCCTCGATCGGCGGCTTGAAGCCGCGCACGGGCGCGGTGCGGACCCGGACCTCGGGCTCGGCCTCCGGCGGGTCCGCCGCCACGGCGGCGATGGCGCCCTCGAGGGCACCCTCGGTCGAAGCGGCGGCGAGGGCCTCGGCGCGGCGGGCCGCGGCCTGCTCGAACACGCGGTCGCGAAGCTCGGGGGTGTGCGCGTCCTCGGACGCCTGACGGGTCCGCAGCGCGTCCATCGCCGACGCGGCGGCCTGCTGGACGTCGCGCTTGCGGTGGCCGACCAGCGCATCGAGGATCTCGGAGGTGACCGAGGGGTTCTCGGTGAGGGCGACCAGCACGTCGACGCTCTTGTCGCGCGACAGATGCTCCATCACCGAATGCAGCAGGCGCGGGTTCCTCGCGAGCGCCGCCCTCACGTCGGAGCTGAAGTCGTGCGCCATCGACGCCATCAGGCCGAACGGGCAGTCCTCCCGCGCCGCGATGGTCGAGCGCACCAGGGCGTTGCGCGAGTCGGCGAGCGCCAGGATCCGGTCCTTCGCCAGCCCGGGCGACGCCGCCTCGTCCACCAACGGATCGTTGATCGGTGCGTAGTTGAACCCTCGTGCCATGATCGCTCCCTCAGCCCCCGGGGGGCTCAGGGGACGCCTCCCGTCGCAGCCCAGGGTAGGACGGCGGCTTTGCGTCGGCGTGGCGTGCGCGTAACGAACGGGTGTCGAGGTGTGAGATCCCTCACACCCGGCGTGTCAGGGCGAGACCGGGACGATGCCGTGGGTAGAGAGCCCGCGGGCGCCGCCGTCGCCGGCGGTCAGGACCCAGATGCCGTCCTCGTGCACGGCGATCGAGTGCTCCCAGTGGGCCGCGCGCGAGCCGTCGAGGGAGACGACCGTCCATTCGTCGGCGAGCGTCGCCGACTCGTCCGTGCCGATCACGAACATGGGCTCGATCGCGAGGCACATCCCGGGCTCCACCCGAGGGCTGCGGCCCCGCACCCGGTAGTTGGGCACGTCGGGACCCTGATGCATCGCGGTACCGATGCCGTGCCCCACGTAGCCCTCGATGGGATGGAGCCCGGCCCGGTCCGCGACCTGCTCGATCGCGGCGGAGACGTCGGAGACGCGACGCGCGGAGGCGAGCGCGGCGATGCCGGCCCACAGGGCCTTCTCGGTCGCGTCCATGAGGGCACGGTCCTGAGCCGAGCCCTCGCCTCCCACGATCAGGCTGATCGCGCTGTCGCCGTGCCAGCCGTCCACGATGGCGCCGCAGTCGATGGAGACCAGGTCGCCCGCCGCGAGCACGCGGTCGCCGGGGATCCCGTGAACCACCTCCTCGTTCACCGAGATGCAGGTGGTGGCGGGGAAGCCGTGGTAGCCGAGGAAGTTGGACGTCGCACCCGCATCCGCGATGGTCGCGGCCGCGGCGGCGTCCACCTGCGCGGTGGTCGCGCCGGGGACGGCGGCGGCGCGCGCCGCCGCCAGCGCCCGCTCGACGATCACGCCGGCGCGGGCCATGACCCGCATCTGCTCGCGGGTCTTCAGCTCGATGCCGCGAGCCATGGCTCAGCGGCCGATCGCGGCGACCAGGCGGTCGGTGACCTCATCCATCTCGCCGATGCCGTCGACCTGCACCAGCACGCCGCGGCCCGCGTAGAACGCGGTGAGCGGCGCAGTGCTGCTCGCGTAGACCTCGAGGCGCTTGCGGATCACCGGCTCGGTGTCGTCGGCACGGCCCTCGAGCTCGGCGCGCTTGAGGAGCCGCTCGGTGACCACGTCGAAGTCCGCGGTGATCTCGATGGCCGACTCCAGCGAGACGCCCAGGTCGGCGAGCATCGAGTCGAGCTCGACCGCCTGCTCCGGGTTGCGCGGGTAGCCGTCGAGCAGGAAGCCGCCGGCCGCATCGTCCTGCGCGAGGCGGTCGCGCACCATGGCGTTGGTCACCTCGTCCGGCACCAGCTGGCCGGCCGACATGTACTCCTGCGCCTTGAGCCCGAGCGGGGTGCCGCCCTTGACGTTGGCGCGGAAGATGTCGCCGGTCGAGATGGCGGGGACGCCGTAGCGCTCCGCGAGGCGGGCGGCCTGGGTGCCCTTGCCGGCTCCGGGGGGACCGAGGAGGACTGCACGCATTACTTGAGGAACCCTTCGTAGTTGCGCTGCTCCAGCTGCGACTGGATGCGCTTGACGGTGTCGAGGCCGACGCCGACGAGGATGATGAGCGACGTGCCGCCGAACGGGATGTTCGTGGCCACGCCCATCGCGACGAACAGCAGCGTCGGGATGAGCGCCACGATCGCGAGGTAGACCGCGCCCGCCGCCGTGATGCGCGACAGCACGTAGTCGAGGAAGTCGGCCGTCGGGGTGCCGGGACGGATGCCCGGGATGAAGCCGCCGTACTTCTTCATGTTGTCCGCGACCTCGGTCGGGTTGAACGTGATCGCGGTGTAGAAGTACGCGAAGAAGACGATCAGCAGGATGTACAGCGCGATGTGCAGCGGGGCGCTCGGGCTCGCTACGTTGTTCTCGAGCCACACCATGAAGCCCGACGGGTCGTCGCCCTGGAACTGCCGGATCACCTGAGGGATCATCAGCAGCGAGGAGGCGAAGATCACGGGGATCACGCCCGCCATGTTGATCTTCAGCGGGATGTACGTCGACGAGCCGCCGAGCATCTTGCGGCCCACCATGCGCTTGGCGTACTGGACCGGGATGCGGCGCTGCGACTGCTCGACGAACACGATCGCCGCGACCACCACGAGCAGCGCGAGCGCCAGCAGGACCGTGTTGGTCGGGCCGTTGGTCGAGTTCCAGATCGTGGAGACCGCGCCGGGGAACGACGCCGCGATCGAGGTGAAGATCAGCAGCGACATGCCGTTGCCGACGCCGCGCTCGGTGATGCGCTCGCCGAGCCACATGATGAAGATGGTGCCGGCGGTCATCACGAGCACCATGCCGGCGATCATGGTCCACGAGTCGTTGGGGATGATGTCGTACGCGCAGCCGGGGAAGAACACGCCGTTGCGCGCCATCGTGATGTACGAGGCCGACTGGATCGCCGCGAAGCCGAGCGTGATGTAGCGCGTGTACTGGGTCAGCTTGGCCTGGCCCTCGGCGCCCTCCTTGTAGAGGGTCTCGAAGCGCGGGATGAGCACGCGCAGCAGCTGGACCATGATCGACGCCGTGATGTACGGCATGATGCCCAGCGCGAAGATCGACAGCTGCAGCAGCGCGCCACCGGAGAACAGGTTGAGGATCTCGAAACCCGTGTTGGTGCTCGTCTGCGCGAGGCAGAGCTGCACGTTCTCGTAGCTGACGCCCGGGGTGGGGATCGAGACGCCCAGGCGGTAGATGGCGATGATGCCGATGGTGAAGAGCAGCTTCCGACGCAGGTCGGGGGTCCGGAAAGCGCTCAGGAACCCATTCAGCATTGATCCTCCAGAAAGAAAAAGGCGGGCGGAAGCACGCAGGCCGGGCCCGTCCCACAGGACGGGCCCGGCCTACATGTTAGCCCTCGTTGACCGAGCCGCCCGCGGCCTCGATCTTGGTCTTCGCGGACTGCGACACCTTGTCGGCGTCGACCAGCGTGACCTTGACCGAGATGTCGCCGTCGCCCAGCACCTTGACGGGCTGGTTCTTGCGCACGGCGCCCTTCGCGACGAGCTCCGCCTTGGTCACGTCGCCGCCGTCGGGGAACAGCTCGGAGAGCTGGCCCACGTTGACGACCTGGTAGTAGACCTTGAACGGGCTCTTGAAGCCGCGCAGCTTCGGGATGCGCATGTGGATGGGCGTCTGACCGCCCTCGAAGCGCTCCGGCACCTGGTAGCGGGCACCCGTGCCCTTGGTGCCACGACCGGCGGTCTTGCCCTTCGAGCCCTCACCACGACCCACGCGGGTCTTCTTGGTGTGGGCACCGGCAGCCGGGCGGAGGTGGTGCACCTTGAGGGTGCTCACCTTCTCCGCCGGCTCCTCGGCCTTCGGGGCGGCCTTCTTGGCCGGAGCCTTCTTGGCAGCGGGCTTCTCCGCGGCGTCGGCAGCGGCCTCCGCCTTCGCCGGCGCCTTCTTGGCGGCCGGCTTCTTGGCGGCGGGCTTGTCCGCGGCAGCAGCCTTGGCCGGAGCCTTCTTCGCGGCCGGCTTCTTGGCGGGCTTCTCCTCGACGGCGTCCTCCGCCGGCTTCTTGGCCTCAGCCATCAGTCAACCTCCTCAACGGCGACCAGGTGGTCCACCGCCTTGACCATCCCGCGGATCTCGGGACGGTCCTCCTTCACGACGATGTCGCCGATGCGCTTCAGACCGAGCGACCGCAGGGTCTCGCGGTGCTGCGGCTTGGTGCCGATCGCCGACCTCTTCTGAACGACCTTCAGACGTGCCATGACTACTTCACCCCCGCTGCCTGCGCGCGGAGCATCGCGGCCGGGGCCACGTCCTCCACGGCCTTGCCACGGCGGGCGGCGACGGCCTCGGGGCGCTCGAGGCGCTTGAGGGCGTCGACGGTCGCGTGCACGATGTTGATCGCGTTGGACGAGCCGAGCGACTTGCTCAGCACGTCGTGGATGCCGGCGCACTCGAGCACCGCGCGCACCGGGCCACCGGCGATCACACCGGTACCGGGCGACGCGGGACGCAGGAACACGACACCCGCGGCGGCCTCACCCTGCACGGCGTGCGGGATGGTGCCCTGGATGCGCGGGACGCGGAAGAAGTTGCGCTTGGCCTCCTCGACACCCTTCGAGATCGCGGCCGGCACCTCCTTCGCCTTGCCGTAGCCGATGCCCACGTTGCCCTCGCCGTCGCCGACGACCACGAGCGCGGTGAAGCTGAAGCGACGACCACCCTTCACGACCTTGGCGACGCGGTTGATGGTGACGACGCGCTCGACGAACTTGTTCTCCGGCTCGTTGTCGCGACGGTTGCCGCCGCGACGGCCGCTGTTGTTGTCAGCCATATGTCTTCCTCACTCCTGGCCGCGCCCTACAGGGCGAGGCCCGCCTCTCGGGCGCCGTCGGCCACGGCAGCCACACGGCCGTGGTACTTGTTGCCGCCACGGTCGAACACGACGGCGTCGATGCCCGCGGCCTTGGCGCGCTCGGCGACCAGCTGGCCGACCTTCGAGGCCTTGGCCGTCTTGTCGCCCTCGAGCGCACGGACGTCGGCCTCGAGGGTCGACGCCGAGGCGAGGGTCTTGCCGACCGTGTCGTCCACGATCTGCGCGACCATGTGGCGCGCCGAGCGGGTGACCACGAGGCGGGGACGAGCACCGGTGCCGGAGATCTTCTTGCGCAGGCGGAAGTGGCGACGCTTGCGCTGGATCGCCTTGCCCTTGCCCTTGATTGCGATACCCATGTCTTACTTACCCGTCTTTCCAGCCTTGCGGCGCACGTTCTCGCCGGCGTAGCGGACACCCTTGCCCTTGTAGGGCTCGGGCTTGCGAATCTTGCGGATGTTCGCCGCGACCTCGCCCACCTGCTGCTTGCTGATGCCGGCAACGGTGAACTTGGTGGGGCTCTCGACCGAGAAGGTGATGCCCTGCGGGGGCGTCACGACGACCGGGTGCGAGAAGCCGAGCGCGAACTCGAGGTCCGAGCCCTTGAGCGCGACGCGGTAGCCCGTGCCGACGATCTCGAGCTTCTTCTCGTAACCGCTGGTCACGCCGGTCACCATGTTGGCGATCAGCGTGCGCGTGAGGCCGTGCAGCGACTTCGACAGACGCTCGTCGTTGGGGCGGTTGACCGCGAGGCCCTCGTCGCCCTTCTCCACGGTGATGGGTGCGGCGACGGTGTGGGTCAGGGTGCCCTTGGGGCCCTTCACCGTGACGTCGGCGCCGTTGATGGTGATGTCCACTCCGGAGGGAACCGGAACGGGGATCTTGCCAATGCGGGACATTGCTTACGTTCTCCTTTCCGGTTACCAGACGAACGCGACGACCTCGCCGCCGACGCCCTTCTTCTCGGCCTCGCGGTCGGTCAGGAGACCGGAGGAGGTGGACAGGATGGCCACGCCGAGGCCGCCGAGCACCTTGGGCAGGTTCGTCGACTTGGCGTACACGCGAAGGCCGGGCTTCGACACACGGCGGACGCCGGCGAGCGAGCGCTCGCGGTTCGGGCCGTACTTCAGCGTGAGGGTGAGGGTCTTGCCGACCTCCGCGTCGGTGGTCGCGGAGCCGGAGATGTAGCCCTCGGCCTCCAGGATCTTGGCGATGTTCGCCTTGAGCTTGGAGTGCGGCATGGCCACGGTCTCGTGGTACGCCGCGTTGGCGTTGCGCAGACGCGTCAGCATGTCTGCGATGGGGTCAGTCATCGTCATGAGTGTTGAACTCTTCCTCGCCGTGGTTTCCCCGCAGGGGACCTGTGGCGTAGTGGTTTACCAGCTGCTCTTGGTGATGCCGGGAAGCTCACCGCGGTGAGCCATCTCGCGGAAGCACACGCGGCAGAGGCCGAACTTGCGGTACACCGAGTGCGGACGGCCGCACTTCTGGCACCGGGTGTAGGCGCGGACGGCGAACTTCTGCTTGCCGGCGGCCTTGTTCTTCAGCGCAGTCTTGGCCATGTCCTACTTCTCCTTGAACGGGAAGCCCAGCTGCTTCAGCAGCGAGCGGCCCTCGTCGTCGGTGGTGGCGGACGTCACGACCGTGATGTCCATGCCGCGCACGCGGTCGATCTTGTCCTGGTTGATCTCGTGGAACATCGACTGCTCGGTGAGACCGAAGGTGTAGTTGCCGTTGCCGTCGAACTGCTTCGGGCTGAGGCCGCGGAAGTCGCGGATACGGGGAAGCGCGATGGACAGCAGGCGGTCCAGGAACTCCCACATGCGGTCGCCGCGCAGCGTGACGTGCGCGCCGATCGGCTGGCCCTCGCGCAGCTTGAACTGCGCGATGGACTTGCGGGCCTTGGTGACCTGCGGCTTCTGACCCGTGATCGCGGTGAGGTCGGCGATGGCGCCCTCGATGAGCTTCGAGTCCTTGGCGGCGTCGCCCACACCCATGTTCACGACGATCTTGGTGAGACCGGCGACCTGGTTGATGTTCTCGTGGCCGAACTCCTCACGGAGGGCCGCGACGATCTCGTTGCGGTACTTCTCCTTGAGACGCGGCTGCGCGGTGGTAGCGGTGGCCATCAGACGTCCTTACCCGAGCGCTTGGCGACACGCACGCGCTTGGTGCGGGTGCGGCCGTCCTGCTCGACCTGCTCCGTGCGGTAGCCCACACGGGTGCCCTTCTTGGTCTCCGGGTCCACCAGCATCACGTTCGAGATGTGGATCGGGGCCTCGACGGTGACGAGGCCACCCTCCGCGTTGTCGCGGCGGGTGCCCGGCTTGATGTGCTTGGTCACGCGCTGGATGCCCTCGACCACGACGCGCTCGCGCTCGGTGTCGACGGTGAGCACGCGGCCCTGCTGACCGCGGTCACGGCCGGCGATGACGACGACGAGGTCGCCCTTCTTGATCTTCGCCATCAGATGACCTCCGGTGCCAGCGAGATGATCTTCATGAACTTCTTGTCGCGCAGCTCGCGGCCCACGGGGCCGAAGATGCGGGTGCCGCGGGGGTCACCCTCGAGGTTCTTGAGGATCACCGCGGCGTTCTCATCGAAACGGATGTAGGAACCGTCGGGACGGCGGCGCTCCTTGGTGGTGCGCACGACGACCGCCTTGACGACGTCGCCCTTCTTGACGTTGCCGCCGGGGATCGCGTCCTTGACGGTGGCGACGATGACGTCGCCGATGCCGGCGTAGCGACGGTGCGAGCCACCGAGCACGCGGATGCAGAGGACTTCCTTCGCACCCGTGTTGTCGGCGACCCGAAGTCGCGACTCCTGCTGAATCATGTCTGTCTCCTGTCGTCTGGTTCTCGCTCACGCGGAGCGAGCCTGGTCGAACTAGTAGTTACTTGGCCTTCTCGACGATCTCGACCAGGCGCCACCGCTTGGAAGCGGACAGCGGGCGGGTCTCCATCACGACGACGAGGTCGCCGATGCCGGCGGTGTTGAGCTCGTCGTGAGCCTTGATCTTGCTCGTGCGGCGCATGACCTTGCCGTAGAGCGGGTGCTTGACGCGGTCCTCGATCTCGACGGTGATGGTCTTGTCCATCTTGTCCGACGTGACGTAGCCACGGCGCGTCTTGCGGTACGCGCGGTGCTCCTCGGTCGCCGTCGTGTGCTTCTTAGTCGACATGTGCTGCTTCCTTATGCCTTCGCGGAGGGCGCGGTGCGGATACCCAGCTCGCGCTCGCGCAGGATCGTGTAGATGCGGGCGATGTCGCGCTTGACCGCCTTCAGGCGGCCGTGGTTCTCGAGCTGACCGGTGGCCGACTGGAAGCGCAGGTTGAACAGCTCCTCCTTGGCCTTCTTCAGCTCCTCCACCAGGCGCTCGTTCTCCATGCCGTCCAGCTCGGAGGGCATGAGGTCCTTGGTACCGATGGCCATCAGATGTCACCACCCTCACGGGTCACAAAGCGGGTCTTCATGGGGAGCTTGTGCTGCGCGCGGCGCATGGCCTCGCGCGCCAGCTCCTCGGGGACACCCGCGAGCTCGAACATGACGCGACCGGGCTTGACGTTCGCGACCCACCACTCGGGCGAGCCCTTACCGGAGCCCATGCGGACCTCGGCGGGCTTCTTCGTCAGCGGACGGTCGGGGTAGATGTTGATCCACACCTTTCCACCACGCTTGATGTGACGGGTCATCGCGATACGCGCGGCCTCGATCTGGCGGTTCGTGACGTAGGCGGGCTCGAGAGCCTGGATGCCGAAGTCGCCGAACGCGATTGAGGTGCCACCGGTGGCAGCGCCCGAACGCTTCGGGTGGTGCTGCTTGCGGTGCTTCACTCGACGGGGGATAAGCATTCTCAGCTCTCCTTACCGGCCTCGGCCGCGGGGGCCTCGGCAGCCGGGGCCTCGGCCGCGGGGGCCTCGGCCGAACGGGGGGCGGAGTCACGACGCGGGCCACGGCGGTCGCCACGACCGCGCTGCGGACGGGGGGCCTTCGCCTGCTCGGCGGCCCACTCCTTCTCCGTCATGTCGCCCTTGTAGATCCACACCTTCACGCCGATCTGGCCGAAGGTGGTGCGGGCCTCGAAGAAGCCGTAGTCGATGTTCGCGCGGAGGGTGTGCAGCGGCACGCGACCCTCGCGGTAGAACTCCGAGCGCGACATCTCCGCGCCGCCCAGACGGCCGGAGCACTGGACACGGATGCCCTTGGCGCCGGCGCGCAGCGCGGACTGGATGCCCTTGCGCATGGCACGACGGAACGAGACGCGCGAGGCGAGCTGCTCGGCGATGCCCTGAGCCACCAGCTGAGCGTCGACCTCGGCGTTCTTGACCTCGAGGATGTTCAGCTGGACCTGCTTGCCCGTGAGCTTCTCGAGGTTGGCGCGAAGCTTGTCGGCCTCGGCGCCACGACGGCCGATGACGATGCCCGGACGCGCGGTGTGCAGGTCGACGCGGACACGCTCACGCGTGCGCTCGATCTCGACCTTCGACACGCCGGCGCGCTCGAGGCCCTCCGACATCATCTTGCGGATCTTGACGTCCTCGTCCACGTAGTCGCGGTAGCGCTCGCCCTTCTTGGTCGAGTCGGCGAACCAGCGCGAACGGTGGTCGGTCGTGATGCCCAGGCGGTAGCCGTGGGGGTTGACCTTCTGACCCATTACTTGGCCCCTTCCTTGGCAGCGACCGGGGTCGCGACGACCACGGTGATGTGGCTGGAGCGCTTGAGGATGCGGTTCGCCCGACCCTGAGCGCGCGGCTGAATGCGCTTCATGGTCGGACCCTCGTCCACGAAGATCTCCTTGATGACGAGCTCGCGCTCGTCGAAGCGCTCGCCGGCCTTGTCGGCCTTCACGCGGGCGTTCGCGATCGCGGACTCGATGAGCTTGCGCACATCGGTCGCGACGGCCTGCGGCTGGAACTTCAGCGAGGCGGCGGCCTCCACGGCGTTCTGACCACGGACCAGGTTCACGACGCGGCGAGCCTTCTGGGCGGTCACGCGGATGTACCGCGTCTGCGCCTTGGCTTCCATGTTCTAACTCCTCTTACCTTCGCTCAGGCGCCTTAGCGGCGGCCCTTGCGGTCGTCCTTGACGTGGCCCTTGAACGTGCGCGTGGGGGCGAACTCGCCCAGCTTGTGGCCGACCATCGACTCGGTGACGAACACCGGGACGTGCTTGCGGCCGTCGTGCACGGCAAAGGTGTGACCCAGGAAGTCGGGGGTGATGACCGACCGACGGGACCAGGTCTTGATGACGTTCTTCGAACCGGCTTCGTTCTGGGCGTCCACCTTCTTCTGCAGGTGGTCGTCGATGAAGGGGCCCTTCTTGAGGCTACGCGGCATTTCTCAGGCTCCTTATCGCTTGTTCTTGCCGGTCTTGCGGCGACGCACGATGAGCTTGTCGCTTTCCTTGTTGGGACGGCGGGTGCGGCCCTCGGGCTTGCCCCACGGCGAGACCGGGTGGCGACCACCGGAGGTCTTGCCCTCACCACCACCGTGCGGGTGGTCGACCGGGTTCATGACGACACCACGGACGGTCGGGCGCTTGCCCTTCCAGCGCATGCGGCCGGCCTTGCCCCAGTTGATGTTCGACTGCTCGGCGTTGCCGACCTCGCCGATCGTCGCGCGGCAGCGCGCGTCGACGTTGCGGATCTCGCCGGACGGCATGCGCAGCTGGGCGTAGGGGCCGTCCTTCGCGACGAGCTGCACCGAGGCACCCGCGGAGCGGGCGATCTTGGCGCCGCCACCGGGCTTGAGCTCGATCGCGTGGATGACGGTACCGACCGGGATGTTGCGCAGCGGGAGGTTGTTGCCGGGCTTGATGTCAGCGCCGGCGCCGGCCTCCACGCGGTCGCCCTGACCGAGCTTCTCGGGGGCGATGATGTAGCGCTTCTCGCCGTCCGCGTAGTGCAGGAGCGCGATGCGGGCGGTGCGGTTGGGGTCGTACTCGATGTGCGCGACGGTCGCGGGCACGCCGTCCTTGTCGTGACGACGGAAGTCGATCACGCGGTAGGCGCGCTTGTGACCGCCACCCTGGTGACGGGTGGTGATGCGACCGGTGTTGTTGCGGCCGCCCTTCTTGTGCAGCGGGCGGACGAGCGACTTCTCGGGCTCCGAGCGGGTGACCTCGACGAAGTCGGCGACGGACGAGCCACGGCGGCCCGGCGTCGTCGGCTTGTACTTGCGAATAGCCATGAGTGCTTACCTGTCCTTCTAGCCGACCTGGCCGGAGAAGATGTCGAGGGCCTCGTCACCGGCGAGGGTGACGATGGCGCGCTTGACGTCCTTGCGCTTGCCCAGGCCGAAGCGCGTGCGGCGCGTCTTGCCCTTGCGGTTGATCGTGTTGACCGACGCGACCTTCACACCGAAGATCTGCTCGATCGCGATCTTGATCTCGGTCTTGTTCGAGCGCGGGTCCACCTCGAAGGTGTACTTGCCCTCGTCCATCAGGCCGTAGGTCTTCTCGGAGACGATCGGGCGCACGATGATGTCGCGCGGGTCCTTGTTCAGAGCGGTCACGTTACTTCTCCTCCGCCTCGGCCTCGGTCGCGACGGCCTTCACGGACTTGCCGGTGGCAGGGCCCGCGACGAACGCGTCGAACGCGCCCTTGAGGAAGACCGTGTCGTCGGCGACGAGCACGTCGTAGGTGTTGAGCTGGTCCACGAAGAGCACGTGGACGTCGGCCGCATTGCGCAGCGAGAGCGCCGTGAGCTCGTCGGAGCGCTCGATGACGACGAGCGCGGAGCGCCCGGCGGTCAGCGCGGCGAGAGCCTCGATGGCGGCCTTGGTCGACGGCGCGTCACCCTTCACGAGGGAGTCGGCGACGTGCACGCGGCCGGCGCGGGCGCGGTCGGAGAGCGCGCCACGAAGAGCGGCGGCCTTCATCTTCTTGGGGGTCCGCTGCGCGTAGTCACGCGGCTGCGGCCCGTGGACGGTGCCACCGCCGGCGAACTGCGGCGCACGGGTCGAGCCCTGACGGGCGCGGCCGGTGCCCTTCTGCTTGTAGGGCTTGCGGCCACCGCCGCGGACGTCGCCGCGGGTCTTGGTGGCGTGGGTGCCCTGACGAGCGGCGGCGAGCTGCGCGACCACGACCTGGTGGATCAGCGGCACGTTGGTGTCGACGTCGAAGATCTCCGCGGGGAGCACGACATTCTTGGTGGGAGCCATGCGGATCACGCACCCTTCACAGCGGAGCGGATGAGAACGACGCCGCCCTTGTTGCCGGGAACGGCGCCCTTGACGAGCACCAGACCCTTCTCGACGTCCACCGAGTGGACGAGGAGGTTCTGGACGGTCTTGCGGGCGTTGCCCATGCGGCCGGCCATCTTGAGGCCGCGGAAGACGCGCGAAGGCGTCGACGCGCCACCGATGGAGCCCGGCTTGCGGTGGTTGCGGTGCGCACCGTGCGAGGCGCCGACACCCTTGAAGCCGTGGCGCTTCATGACACCGGCGGTGCCCTTGCCCTTGGTGGTGCCGGTCACGTCGACGAGCTGGCCGGCCTCGAACACCTCGGCGGTGATCTCCTGGCCGAGCGCGTACTCGGACGCGTTCGCGGTGCGGACCTCGGCGACGTGGCGGCGCGGCGTGACGCCGGCGGCCTCGAAGTGGCCCTTGAGCGGGTTGGTGACGCGGCGCGGGTCGACGGTGCCGAACGCGAGCTGGATGGCCTCGTAGCCGTCCTTGTCTGCGTTGCGCACCTGGGTCACGACGTTGGTGTCGACCTGGAGGACGGTGACGGGGACGATGCGTCCCTCGGCGTCCCAGACCTGCGTCATGCCCAGCTTCGTACCGAGCAGCGCGGAGACCGCGCGCTGGGCATTGGAAGTCGTAGTCATGGTGATTCAGTCCTTATGGGCTTGAGCGGTGCTTAGAGCTTGATCTCGATGTTGACGTCCGCGGGGAGGTCGAGACGCATGAGCGAGTCGACGGCCTTGGGCGTCGGGTCCACGATGTCGATGAGGCGCTTGTGGGTGCGCATCTCGAAGTGCTCGCGGGAGTCCTTGTACTTGTGGGGAGAACGGATCACACAGAACACGTTCTTCTCGGTCGGCAGCGGGACGGGGCCCACCACGGACGCGCCAGCACGCGTGACCGTCTCGACGATCTTGCGGGCCGAGGAGTCGATGACCTCGTGGTCATAGCTCTTCAGCCGGATGCGGATCTTCTGTCCCGCCATGGCGTGGTTCTGCCTTTTCTCTCGTACAACTATGGTCATCACCCCGACCCCCGCGCTCGGGCGTGTCGCACATCCAGGACGCGCGTCCGCCACCCGATTCCTCGGTGATCCGTGGGTGAAGGTGTGGCTGCCCGCAATAGGCAACCTGAACATTGTGCCAGATCGGGGGTTCCCGTGCAACACGGTCACCCCCGACCGGCCATACGCCCTCAGCGGGCGACGACGGTCTCGGCCGTGGGTCTCGAAGCCTCACGGACCGGCGACGACGATTGTCTCACGCGGGGGCCCACCGAGACCACGGCGAGGGTCGCCAGGGCGACGGCGTAGGCCTGCCAGGGGTGGGCGATGATCGCGTCGAACGCCGCTCCCAGCACGGAGGCCTCCCCGCGCACCACGCCGACCAGCCACGCGGCGCCCGCGACGGCGCCGGCCGCCGCCGCGGCCCACCGGAGCCCCGCGAACCAGCGGCTGCGCGCGGCCCACACGAGCGCGGGCAGGAGCGCGGCGACCACCACCAGCTGAGCCAGCTCGACGCCGACGTTGAAGCCGACGATCGCGGCGACCAACCGGCCCAACGGAAGGTCGAGCGCGACCAGGGTGGTGGCGAACGCGGTGCCGTGGACGATCCCGAACAGACCGGCGGTCCACGCCTCGCCGCGGCGGAGTGCGGGCACCATGGCGTGCGCCGCGGCGGCCACCACCGACAGGGCGACCAGCGATTCGGTGACGACGGTCGGCAGGCTGATCAGCCCGAGCGACACGAGCGCGAGCGAGATCGTGTGGCCGGCCGTGAAGCTGGTCACCAGCGTCGCCGCTCGCCGGGCGGCCGCACCGGCCGTCTCCCGCAGGGTGCCCTGACGCGGGACCCACCGGCGCCCGACCGCGACGAGCGGTGCCGGGAGCAGGAGCAGGACGAGGAAGAGCACATGGTCGGGGCCGGCGGCGATGTGCGAGGCGCCGAGCCTCACGGTGGCCCACAGACCCTCGGCCCAGCCGCCGTCGTCGCGGGAGACCTGCGCCGTGGTGTGCTCCCAGTCGAGCACCGTGACCAGCTCCGGCTCCTCGTCGGTGAGGGTGCCGCCCTCCCAGTCGGAGACCAGCGACACGTACACCTCGTGGGTGGCGAGGGTGTCGATCAGCACCCCGTACTCGATCGCGACGTCGCCGTCGACGGATCCGTCCGCCGCGGTGGCGATCACCACGATGTCGGCCGTCGGGAGATCGTTCACGGTGGTCTCCGCGACCGCGGACACGGACAGGTCGAGCGCGCCGTCCGCGTCGGCCACCTCGAGCCGGTCGAGGACATAGGCGGCGAGCTCGTCGGCGCGCGCCTCGACGTCGGCGCCGTCGACGTCGAGGTCCGAGGAGGTCGCCGCGTTGTACTGGCGCACGGGCACCTGGAGCTCGAGCTCGACGCTGCCCTCGTCGATGCTGACGAGCACCGCCGTGGTCTCGGCGGGGTGAGCCTCGGCCGCGCCGGCGCCCAGGCCCACCACCGCGGCGGCCGCGAGCACCAGCGCAGCCAGGCCGCGCATCGTCCCCCGGAGGGGACGATGCGCGGCACCGGTGGTCGACGCCGTCACGACGCGTACTGCGACGCGTCGCCGTAGTCGTACAGCTTGTCGCGGTAGACCGAGTGGATGTGGAGGGCGTCGTAGACGATGCCGTTCTCCATGTCGAACTCGATCCACACCTGAGGCCCGGAGAGGCGGAGGTACGTGGAGCCGTCGTCGGTGTCGAGGGCGCCCGACCACGAGAGGTACGTCTCGCCGTACTGCGACACGTAGGTGTCGATGATCTCCTGCGCCTCGTCCTCGTCGAGGACGCCGACGTACTCGGTGATCAGCGCGGTGACGAGCTCCTGCTGCTCCTCCGTCAGGTCGGAGACCAGGATGCCCTCGTCATCGGGGTAGTCACCCGAGTCCTCACCGGGGCCCATGACCACCGCGTTGTAGACCATGGACAGCTCGGCCGCCGCGGCCTGGTCGTCCGTGAGCGACGCCATGAGCGCCTGTGCCGCCGCCTTCTTCTCACCGAGCGGCTCGGAGCTCTCGCCGTCGGTCGTGGTCCACGACTGGGGCTCGATGCCCGCGAAGTACGGCGCGATGGTCACGGTGTCGCCGGAGTACGCCGCCATGAGCGCGAGGTGATGGCCGCCGAACTGGATCTCGAAGGTCGAGTCGGCGGAGACGTCGCCGTAGAAGGCGATGAAGTAGAGGTCCGAGCCGTACTCGAGGCCGCCACCCATGTCGCCCGGGGCGGTCGCGACGTCGCCGGTCGGCATCGCGCCGTCGGTCGGGACGTCGGTCGGGGCGGTGCCGTCGCCCATGTCCGGCGGCGTGCCGCCGTCCCCCGGCCCGCCCGCCGCGGCGGCGCCGCTCGAGCTCGAGTTCAGCGCGTCGTCGGAGTCCTCGCCGTACCGGTAGGAGGTCTCGACGTTGCCCGCGAGCACGTCGTCGGCCGTCATCACCTCCTGCACCTCCTCGTAGCCCTCGTCCGAGAGCATCGCCTGGAGCAGGACGTCGAGCGCGGCGAGCTGCTCGTCGGTCATGTCGCCGCGCGCGAGACCGGGCCGGTCCACCTGCCCGTTGGGCAGGTTCGACCAGTTGGCCTTGTCCTCGAGGTCGTCGTAGGAGAGCTGCACGAGCGCGAGCTGGTCCTCGTCGAGCGTCGCGAGGAAGGCCTCGGCCGCGGCGACCACCTCGGCGGTGTTGGAGTCCTCGGAGGCCGCGGTCACCGCGGTCGAGGAGGTGGAGGCCGTCGACGTCGTCGACTCGGTGGTCGACGAGTCATCGGTGGCGCTGCAGGCGGCCAGGGTCGTCGCGAGCCCGACGGCGACGCCCAGGGCGAGCGCGCGCCGCACGGCGGGACGGATGGTGATCATGGGAGGAGTGCCTCTCGGTCGGGGACGGTGCACCCCGAAGGTAGAGGGCCGACCCTGGCAGGATGCTGGGAGCCTGCCGCGAGATGCCGGGCACTCGACGGGATCCGCCTGCGGTGGCGCACCGACCGCCGGGGTAGGGTGCCCAGGAGCGGGAGCCGCATGCCGGCCCTGCCGACAGCCGCCGACCGATCGGACCCGACATGACCCTCTCCCCCGCCGTCGATCCCGGCCCCCGCGTGTCCGCCGACGCCTGGCGCGCGTGGGCGCGTCCCGCCCTGACGATCGCGGCCGTCGCCGTGCCCGCCGGCGCGCTCGCGCTGCTGCATCCGGCCGCGTCGCTGATCGTCCTGGTGCCGGCGGCGGCGGTGGCCTGGCGGCTCCACGGCTCGGGCATGGAGCCCTGGCGGCCTCACCGTCCCGACCGGTTCCCGAACACGGCCACCGACCCGAGCCTGCGGGCGTACGCCCGGGACCTGCGCTGGCGCTGGGAGCACGGCATGGAGCTGGCGGGCCTGGCCGAGGTGGGTACGGACGGCTCCTACCGCGGTCCCGTCCTCACCTCCGTCGCGCAGCGCGACGGCGCCGTGATCGCCGCCTGCCGCGTCGACGACGAGGCCGCCGTCGCCGCGATGGCCGCGCATCGCGACGTGCTCGCCGCGGGCCTGGAGGCGGAGTCGGTGGCCGTCGATCAGACGGGACCGGGCTCCGTGGAGCTCACGATCGGGCTGCGGGAGGCCGGCGAGGGCTGGACCTGAGCCCCGCGCGTCAGTCGCGCCCGCCGCGCTCCCACCAGCGCTGAAGCGCCTCGCGGTCGACGGTCCCGTCCACCGGGAAGGCCTCCGCGAGGCCCACGGCGTCGAGGACACGGGCCGCGGCGGCCTGCTGCGAGGCGTCGATCCGCTTCATCCACGCACGCGGGTCCTTGCCCGCGTGCGCGTTCGCACCCTTGGCGTGCGACATCTTCGACGGCTTCTCCAGGTTGGTCAGGCGCGCCGGGTCGATCCCGAGCCACCGCGCGCCGCGATCCAGCTCGGACCGGTCCTCGACGGCGGCGTCGTAGGAGACGAGCGCGGAGCGGGCGCCGCCGTAGGTGCGCGCGGCCGTCAGGTTCTCGATCGCCCAGCGCGTGATGAGCGCGGTGGCGTCGTCCCCGCTCGCGAGCTCCCGCAGCGGACGGTCGCCCAGCAGCCCGTCCACCAGCTCCGGCTGCGCCATCATGTAGTGCATCCGCTCGGGGACCCAGCCGAGCACGCTCTGGCTGCTGAGCGTGGCCAGCGGATGACGGATCACGTGGACGATCCGCACATCGGGGTGACGGTGGGCGACCCACCCCGCCCACATCGGGAACCGGATCTCCTTGATCAGGCGGCCGCGGTAGCGCAGGAACGGGTTGAGCGACGCCTCCTGATCCGCCCACGGGTGGCGGTACCGGCCGACCAGCAGGTCCTCGACCGCCTCCTGGGAGGGGAGGCGCTCCGCGTCGACAGGGACGTAGCGGCCCGGGCGGAGGTCGCTGAACCGCGCGTCGAGGTCCGGCCGGACCGGCTCGAAGATGGGCCGCAGCCGGCCCGCACGCGAGTACGCCTCCAGGAGCCACGTGGTGCCCGAGCGGCCGCTGCCGCTCAGGAGGGACGCATGCGCGGTGTCGCGGTGAGGGTCCCACACGGCGACGGACCGTGCGAGCCGCTCGGCGCGGGTCAGGATGGCTGCCACGCGGCCACCGTAACAGGAGGGCGGGAGCCCTCCGACCACCCGCATCGTCCCGCCCGGGGAGCACGAAGGCCCCCCGCCATGCGGCGGGGGGCCTTCGAGCGAAGTCGCGGGGGACTTACTTGAGGATCTTGGTGACGGTGCCGGAACCCACGGTACGGCCACCCTCGCGGATCGCGAAGCCCTGACCCTCCTCGAGGGCGATCGGCTGGATGAGCTCGACCGTCATCTCGGTGGTGTCGCCCGGCATGACCATCTCGGTGCCCTCGGGCAGCGTGATGACGCCGGTCACATCCGTGGTGCGGATGTAGAACTGCGGGCGGTAGTTCGTGTAGAAGGGGTTGTGGCGGCCACCCTCGGACTTGTCGAGGATGTAGCAGCGGCCCTCGAACGAGGTGTGCGGGGTGGTGGTGCCGGGGGCGACCACGACCTGGCCGCGCTCGACGTCCTCACGCTTGGTGCCGCGGAGCAGCAGACCGCAGTTCTCGCCGGCCCACGCCTCGTCCATCGACTTGTGGAACATCTCGATGCCGGTGACGGTGGTCTTCTGCGGCTCGCGGATGCCGAGGATCTCGACCTCCGAGTTGATCTTGAGCTTGCCGCGCTCGACCTTGCCGGTGACGACGGTGCCACGACCGGTGATCGTGAAGACGTCCTCGATCGGCATCAGGAACGGCTTGTCCATGTCACGCTCGGGCTCCGGGACGTTCTCGTCCACGGCCTCCATGAGGTCCTGAACGGTCTTGACCCACTCGGCGTCGCCCTCGAGCGCCTTCAGCGCGGAGACGCGGATGACAGGCGCGTTGTCGCCGTCGAAGCCCTGCGAGGAGAGGAGCTCGCGCACCTCGACCTCGACGAGCTCGAGGATCTCCTCGTCGTCGACCATGTCCGACTTGTTCAGCGCCACGAGCAGGTAGGGGACGCCGACCTGCTTCGCGAGCAGCACGTGCTCACGGGTCTGGGCCATCGGACCGTCGGTCGCGGCGACCACCAGGATCGCGCCGTCCATCTGGGCGGCACCGGTGATCATGTTCTTGATGTAGTCGGCGTGACCCGGAGCGTCGACGTGAGCGTAGTGACGCTTCTCCGTCTGGTACTCGATGTGCGCGATGTTGATGGTGATACCGCGCTCGCGCTCCTCGGGAGCCTTGTCGATGTCCTCGAACGGCGTGAACGGGTTGAGCTCGGGGTACTGGTCGTGCAGCACCTTCGAGATGGCGGCGGTCAGCGTCGTCTTACCGTGGTCGACGTGACCGATGGTGCCGATGTTCACGTGCGGCTTGGTCCGCTCGAACTTGGCCTTAGCCATGGTGGCTTCCTCCTGAATTGGTGGTGAGACTCGGGTAGAGGATCCGACTGCTGATGGGGTCAACCATCGTGGGGCGCATCCCTACTGGTCGTATTATTTCCTACTTCAACCGGTGGGACTACTCGCCCCGGGTCTTAGCGATGATCTCCTCGGCAACGTTGCGAGGAACCTCTGCGTAGCTGTCGAAGGTCATCGAGTACACCGCGCGGCCCTGCGTCTTCGAACGCAGGTCGCCGACGTAGCCGAACATCTCCGACAGCGGGACCAGAGAGTCGATGACCTTGACACCGGCGGCGTCGGACATCTGACGGATCTGGCCACGGCGGGAGTTGAGGTCGCCGATGACGTCGCCCATGTAGTCCTCGGGCGTACGCACCTCGACGGCCATGACGGGCTCGAGCAGCACGGGCTGGGCCTTGCGCGCGGCCTCCTTGAAGGCCATCGAGCCGGCGATCTTGAACGCCATCTCCGAGGAGTCGACGTCGTGGTACTGGCCGTCGAGCAGGGTGGCCTTGATTCCCACCATGGGGTAGCCGGCGAGGATGCCGATGTTCATGGCGTCCTGGATGCCCGCGTCCACCGACGGGATGTACTCACGCGGCACGCGACCGCCGGTGACGGCGTTCGAGAACTCGTACTGGACCTCGGCGTCGGCCTCGAGAGGCGCGATCGAGATCTGGACCTTCGCGAACTGGCCGGAGCCACCGGTCTGCTTCTTGTGCGTGTAGTCGTGCTTCTCGACGGTGCCGCGGATGGTCTCGCGGTACGCGACCTGCGGCTTGCCGACGTTCGCGTCGACCTTGAACTCGCGCTTCATGCGGTCGACGATGATGTCGAGGTGCAGCTCGCCCATGCCGGAGATGACGGTCTGGCCGGTGTCCTCGTCGAGCTTGACGCGGAAGGTCGGGTCCTCCTCGGCCAGCTTCTGGATCGCGACCGACATCTTCTCCTGGTCGCCCTTGGTCTTGGGCTCGACCGCCACGTGGATCACGGGCTCGGGGAAGGTCATCGACTCGAGCACGACCGGCTTGGCCGGGTCGCACAGGGTGTCACCGGTGGTGGTGTCCTTGAGGCCGATGACGGCGTAGATGTGACCCGCGGTGACCGCGTCGACCGGGTTCTCCTTGTTGGCGTGCATCTGGAAGATCTTCCCGATGCGCTCCTTCTTGCCCTTGGTCGCGTTGATGACCTGGGCGCCGGAGTCGACGTGACCGGAGTACACGCGGATGTAGGTCAGACGGCCGAAGAACGGGTGCGTCATGATCTTGAACGCGAGCGCGGAGAAGGGCTCCTCGGCGTCGGCGTGACGCTCGATGACGACCTCCTCGTCACCCGGCTCGTGACCCTCGATCGCCGGCATGTCGAGCGGCGACGGCAGGTAGTCCACGACCGCGTCGAGCATGGGCTGCACGCCGCGGTTCTTGAACGCGGAACCGCACAGGACGGGGTAGATCTCGGAGGCGATGACCATCTTGCGGATGGCGCCCTTGATCTCGTCGACCGTCAGCTCGCCGCCCTCGAGGTACTTCTCCATGAGGTCCTCGTCGGTCTCGGCGACCGTCTCGAGGAGCTCGGCGCGGTAGGTCTCCGCCTTGTCGACGAGGTCGGCCGGGATCTCCTGGGTCTCGTACGAGGCGCCCATGGTCACGTCGCCCTTGGCGTCGCCGGGCCACACGAGGGCCTTCATCTGGACCAGGTCCACGACGCCGAGGAAGTCGGACTCCGCACCGATCGGGAGCTGGATGACCAGCGGACGGGCACCGAGGCGCGACTTGATGGTGTCGACCGTGAAGTAGAAGTCCGCGCCGAGCTTGTCCATCTTGTTGACGAAGCAGATGCGGGGGACGTTGTACTTGTCGGCCTGGCGCCACACGGTCTCCGACTGGGGCTCCACGCCCTCCTTGCCGTCGAACACCGCGACCGCGCCGTCGAGCACGCGCAGGTTGCGCTCCACCTCGACGGTGAAGTCCACGTGGCCCGGGGTGTCGATGATGTTCAGCTGGGTCTTGTCCCAGAAGCACGTCGTCGCCGCGGAGGTGATGGTGATGCCACGCTCCTGCTCCTGGGCCATCCAGTCCATCGTCGCGGCGCCGTCGTGCACCTCGCCGATCTTGTAGGTGATGCCCGTGTAGAACAGGATGCGCTCGGTGGTGGTGGTCTTGCCGGCGTCGATGTGAGCCATGATGCCGAAGTTGCGGACCTTGGTGAGGTCCGTCAGCACGTCCTGTGCCACGAGAGGTTCTCCCTAGAAATCGTCGAAGTGAGCGAACGGGGTCGCGACTACCAGCGGTAGTGCGCGAACGCCTTGTTCGACTCGGCCATCTTGTGCATGTCCTCGCGGCGCTTCACAGCGGCACCCAGGCCGTTGGAGGCGTCGAGGATCTCGTTCATGAGGCGCTCGGTCATGGTCTTCTCACGACGCTGGCGCGAGAAGTCGACCAGCCAGCGCAGCGCGAGGGTGTTCGCGCGCACCGGGCGCACGTCGACCGGCACCTGGTAGGTCGCGCCACCGACGCGGCGGCTGCGGACCTCGAGGGCGGGGCGGACGTTCTCGAGCGCGCGCTTGAGCACGACGACCGCGTCCTGGCCGGACTTCTCGGCGACGCCCTCGAGGGCGCCGTAGACGATCGCCTCGGCGGTCGACTTCTTGCCGTCGAGCAGCACCTTGTTGATGAGCTGGGTGACGACCGGGGCGCCGTAGACGGGGTCGTTGATGATGGGCCGCTTGGGGGCCGGTCCCTTGCGAGGCATTACTTCTTCTTCTCCATCTTCGCGCCGTAGCGGCTGCGAGCCTGCTGGCGGTTCTTGACACCCTGGGTGTCGAGCGAGCCGCGGATGATCTTGTAGCGGACACCCGGGAGGTCCTTCACACGACCGCCACGGACGAGCACGATCGAGTGCTCCTGGAGGTTGTGGCCCTCACCGGGGATGTACGCGGTGACCTCGATGCCGGTCGACAGGCGGACACGCGCCACCTTGCGAAGCGCCGAGTTCGGCTTCTTGGGGGTGGTGGTGTAGACGCGGGTGCACACGCCGCGACGCTGGGGGCTCGACTGAAGAGCCGGGGTCTTGGTCTTGGAGGCCTTGGGGTGACGGCCCTTCCTGACCAGCTGCTGAATCGTAGGCACTACTTCTCCGTGTCCATGTCTGTCATCGGTGATGAGAAATCGTCTTGTCGTGTCGGCCCGACCCCCGCGCCCGGGCGTGTCGTTCCATCGGGTACCGCGCCGATGGGCGCGGTTCGGGGGCCCGGCGACGCGGGCACAAGCATCTAAGATACCTGCGCGCCGCGCCGCCGTCAAAGCGGAAGGTCCCGCCCCGACCCCGTCGGTTGTGCTAGTCGCGGATGTCGAACTCCTCGAGCGGCACGGCCTCGCCGGTCCCCTCGCCGAAGAACTGGCCGTCCCACTCCTCGTACCCGAAGGTCGGGAACAGGTTGGCCTTCGCCTCCTCGGTGGGCTCGACCGTCGCCGTGCGGTACTGCGCGAGGCCGGTACCAGCGGGGATGAGCTTTCCGAGGATCACGTTCTCCTTCAGGCCGATCAGCGGGTCGGACTTGCCCGACATCGCCGCCTCGGTCAGGACCCGGGTGGTCTCCTGGAAGGAGGCCGCCGAGAGCCAGGACTCCGTGGCGAGCGAGGCCTTCGTGATGCCCATGAGCTCGGGACGCGCGGAGGCGGGCTTGCCGCCGGCGGTCACGGTCTCACGGTTGGCGTTCTCGAAGCGGCTCCGCTCGACCAGCTCGCCCGGGAGCAGGTTGGTCTCGCCGGAGTCGAGCACGGTCACGCGTCGCAGCATCTGACGCACGATGACCTCGATGTGCTTGTCGTGGATCTCCACACCCTGCGAGCGGTACACGTTCTGCACCTCGTCGACCAGGTGCTTCTGCGTGGCGCGCGGGCCGAGGATGCGGAGGACGTTCTTCGGGTCCACCGCACCGGCGACCAGCTGCTGGCCGACCTCGACGTGCTCGCCGTCCTGCACCAGCAGGCGCGAGCGCTTGGTGACGGGGTACTCGATGACCTCGTCGCCGTTGTCGGGGGTGATGACCAGGCGGCGCGTCGCCTCCGAGTCGTCGACCTTGAGCGTGCCGGCGACCTCGGAGATCGGGGCCTCACCCTTGGGGGTGCGGGCCTCGAAGAGCTCCTGGACACGCGGCAGACCCTGCGTGATGTCGTCCGCCGAGGCCACACCACCGGTGTGGAACGTACGCATCGTCAGCTGGGTGCCCGGCTCACCGATCGACTGGGCGGCGATGATGCCGACCGCCTCGCCGATGTCGACGAGCTCGCGGGTCGCGAGCGAACGGCCGTAGCACTTCGCGCACGTGCCCACGACGGACTCGCAGGTCAGGACCGAGCGGACCTTGACGTCCGTGACGCCGTGACCGATCAGCGTGTCGATCTGCAGGTCGCCCACGTCCGAGCCAGCCTTCGCCACGACCTCGCCGGCCGTGTCGAGGACGTCGGTCGCCAGCGTGCGCGCGAAGACGGAGGTCGCGACGCGCTCGTGCTGGACCTTGTCGCCGCCCGCGGTGAGCTCCACGATCGGCATGCTCAGGCCGCGCTCGGTGCCGCAGTCCTCCTCGCGCACGATCACGTCCTGCGAGACGTCGACCAGACGACGCGTGAGGTAGCCCGAGTCCGCGGTACGCAGCGCCGTGTCCGCGAGGCCCTTGCGGGCACCGTGGGTGGCGATGAAGTACTCGAGGACGGACAGGCCCTCGCGGTAGTTCGACTTGATCGGACGCGGGATGATCTCACCCTTCGGGTTGGCCACCAGGCCGCGCATACCCGCGATCTGACGGACCTGCATCCAGTTGCCTCGCGCACCGGAGCCGACCATGGTGTGGACGGTGTTGTGCTCGGGGAACGACTCGCGCATCGCCTTGTCGACCTCGTTGGTCGCCTGGGTCCAGATCTCGATGAGCTCCTGACGGCGCTCGTCGTCGGTGATCAGACCGGTGTCGAACTGGTCCTGGACCTTGGCCGCCTGGGCCTCGTAGCGCTCGAGGATCTCCTGCTTGTTCGCGGGGGTCGCGACGTCGCCGATGGCGATGGTCACGCCGGAGCGCGTCGCCCAGTGGAAGCCCGCCGCCTTGAGGGCGTCGAGCGAGGCGGCGACCTCGACCTTCTCGTACCGCTCGGCGAGGGTGTTGACGATGTCGCCGAGCACCTTCTTGTCGACGTTGCGGTTGACGTAGGGGTACGAGACCGGGAGCAGGTCGTTGAAGAGCGACCGGCCGAGCGTCGTGGTGAGCATGAAGGGCTCGCCCTCGACGTGGCCCTCGGGCAGCTCGTGGTCGACCGGCGGCACGGTGTCGCCGTCGACGCGGAGCTGGATCTCCGAGTTGAGCGAGATGGTGCCCGCATCGAGCGCCATGATCGCCTCGGACTGCGTGCCGAAGGCGAGGCCCTCGCCCGGCTGGCCGGACTTGAGCAGCGACAGGTGGTAGAGGCCGATGATCATGTCCTGCGAGGGCATGGTCACGGGGCGGCCGTCGGACGGCTTGAGGATGTTGTTCGAGGACAGCATCAGGATGCGGGCCTCGGCCTGGGCCTCCGCCGAGAGCGGCAGGTGCACGGCCATCTGGTCGCCGTCGAAGTCCGCGTTGAACGCGCCGCAGACGAGCGGGTGCAGGTGGATGGCCTTGCCCTCCACCAGCTGGGGCTCGAACGCCTGGATGCCCAGGCGGTGCAGCGTCGGCGCGCGGTTGAGCAGCACCGGGTGCTCGCGGATGACCTCCTCGAGCACGTCCCACACCTCGGGACGGCTGCGCTCCACCATGCGCTTGGCGGACTTGATGTTCTGCGCGTGGTTGAGCTCGACCAGGCGCTTCATGACGAACGGCTTGAAGAGCTCGAGCGCCATCTGCTTGGGCAGACCGCACTGGTGCAGCTTCAGGGTCGGGCCGACCACGATGACCGAACGGCCCGAGTAGTCGACGCGCTTGCCGAGCAGGTTCTGGCGGAAGCGGCCCTGCTTGCCCTTGAGCATGTCCGAGATGGACTTGAGGGGGCGGTTGCCGGGGCCCGTGACGGGGCGACCGCGGCGGCCGTTGTCGAACAGCGAGTCGACGGCCTCCTGCAGCATGCGCTTCTCGTTGTTCACGATGATCTCGGGCGCACCGAGGTCGAGCAGGCGCTTGAGGCGGTTGTTGCGGTTGATGACGCGGCGGTACAGGTCGTTCAGGTCGGACGTCGCGAAGCGGCCACCGTCGAGCTGGACCATCGGGCGCAGATCCGGCGGGATCACCGGCACGCAGTCGAGCACCATGCCCTCGGGCGAGTTGGTGGTCGTCAGGAACGCGTTGACCACCTTGAGGCGCTTGAGGGCGCGGGTCTTGCGCTGGCCCTTGCCGTTCGCGATGATCTCGCGGAGCTTCTCGGCCTCGGCGTCCAGGTCGAAGGTCTGGAGGCGCTTCTGGATGGCCTCGGCACCCATCGAGCCCTTGAAGTACGAGCCGAAGCGGCGCGACATCTCGCGGTACAGCAGCTCGTCGCCCTCGAGGTCCTGGACCTTGAGGTTCGCGAAGCGGTCGAACACCGCGTCGAGACGCTCGATCTCGGCGTCGGCGCGCTTGCGCACGTTCGCCATCTCGCGCTCCGCGCCGTCCTTGACCTTGCGCTTCACGTCGGCCTTGGCACCCTCGGCCTCGAGCTCGGCGATGTCCTTCTCGAGCTTCTCGGCACGGGCGTTGATCTGGACGTCGCGGTCGTTCGCGATCGCCTTCTTCTCCTTCTCCAGCTCGTTGCGGAGCTGCGGAAGGTCCTCGTGACGGCCGTCCTCGTCCACCTCGGTGACCATGTAGGCCGCGAAGTAGATGACCTTCTCCAGGTCCTTCGGGGCCAGGTCGAGCAGGTAGCCGAGGCGCGACGGGACGCCCTTGAAGTACCAGATGTGGGTCACCGGAGCGGCGAGCTCGATGTGGCCCATGCGCTCGCGGCGCACCTTGGAGCGGGTCACCTCGACACCGCAGCGCTCGCAGACGATGCCGCGGTAGCGCACGCGCTTGTACTTGCCGCAGCCGCACTCCCAGTCGCGGGTGGGGCCGAAGATCTTCTCGCAGAACAGGCCGTCCTTCTCCGGCTTGAGCGTGCGGTAGTTGATCGTCTCGGGCTTCTTCACCTCACCGTGCGACCACGTGCGGATGTCCTCCGCCGTGGCCAGGCCGATGCGCAGATCGCCGAACTCGTTCACGTCGAGCAAGGTTCTACTTCCTTACCGCCGGCCCAGGGCCGGCACCGAAAAATTCTTGTGGTGGAAAGAGCTCGAGGCTCGTCAGATCTCGTCGACGCTCGAGGCATCGGGACGGCTGGACAGCGAGATGCCCAGCGACTCGGCCGCCTGGTAGGCGTCGTCGTCGGTCTCGCGCATCTCGATGACGTGGCCCTCGGTGTTGAGGACCTCGACGTTGAGGCAGAGCGACTGCATCTCCTTCATCAGGACGCGGAACGACTCGGGAAGACCCGGCTCCGGGATGTTCTGACCCTTGACGATGGCCTCGTAGACCTTCACACGACCGGTGACGTCGTCGGACTTGATGGTCAGCAGCTCCTGCAGGGCGTAGGCGGCGCCGTAGGCCTCGAGGGCCCACACCTCCATCTCGCCGAAGCGCTGGCCGCCGAACTGGGCCTTACCGCCCAGCGGCTGCTGCGTGATCATCGAGTACGGACCCGTGGAGCGCGCGTGGATCTTGTCGTCGACCAGGTGGTGGAGCTTCAGGATGTACTTGTAGCCCACCGCGATCGGCTCGGGGAACGGCTCGCCGGTACGACCGTCGAACAGCGTCGCCTTGCCCTCCTGGTCCACGAGGCGCACGCCGTCGCGGTTCGGGTTGACGTGGCCGCGCAGGCCGCCGAGGACGTCCTCGCGCAGACCGTCGAACACCGGGGTCGCGACCGGGCGGCCCGGCTCCGACACCACGGCGTCCTCGGGCAGGTGCGCGGTCCACGGACCGTCGGCGTCCGTCGCGTCCCAGCCGTTCTTGGCCAGCCAGCCGGTGTGGGTCTCGAGGACCTGACCGACGTTCATACGACCGGGCACGCCCAGCGGGTTGAGGATGACGTCGACCGGCGTGCCGTCCGCGAGGAACGGCATGTCCTCCACGGGCAGGATCGTCGAGATGACGCCCTTGTTGCCGTGGCGGCCGGCGAGCTTGTCGCCCTCCTGGATCTTGCGGCGCTGCGCGATGTACACGCGGACCAGCTGGTTGACGCCGGCCGGGAGGTCGTCGCCGTCCTCCTCGGTGAACACGCGCACGCCGATGACCGTGCCGGACTCGCCGTGGGGCACCTTCAGCGAGGTGTCGCGGACCTCGCGCGCCTTCTCACCGAAGATCGCGCGGAGCAGGCGCTCCTCGGGGGTCAGCTCGGTCTCACCCTTCGGGGTGACCTTGCCGACCAGGATGTCACCGGCGCGCACCTCGGCACCGATGCGGACGATGCCGCGCTCGTCGAGGTCCGCGAGCGCCTCCTCGGAGGCGTTCGGGATGTCGCGGGTGATCTCCTCCGGGCCCAGCTTGGTGTCACGGGCGTCGACCTCGTGCTCCTCGATGTGGATCGAGGACAGGACGTCGTCCTGCACGAGGCGCTGCGACAGGATGATCGCGTCCTCGTAGTTGTGGCCCTCCCAGCACATGAAGGCGACCAGCAGGTTCTTGCCGAGCGCCAGGTCGCCCTGGTCCGTGGCGGGGCCGTCCGCGAGCACGGAGCCCGGGACCACCGAGTCGCCCTCGTCGACGACGACGCGCTGGTTGTACGAGGTGCCCTGGTTCGAGCGCTCGAACTTCGCGATGCGGTAGGAGCCGGTGGTGCCGTCGTCGTTGGCGACGGTGACCAGGTCCGAGCTGACCTCGGTGACCACGCCGGCCTTGCCGGCGACCACCACGTCACCGGCGTCGATCGCCGCGCGGCGCTCCATGCCGGTGCCGACCAGCGGCGCCTCCGAGCGGACCAGCGGCACCGCCTGGCGCTGCATGTTCGCACCCATGAGCGCGCGGTTCGCGTCGTCGTGCTCGAGGAACGGGATCAGGGCGGTCGCGACCGACACCATCTGGCGCGGCGAGACGTCCATGTAGTCCACGGCCTCGGCGGGGACGAACTCGACCTCGCCGCCCTTCGAGCGGACCAGCACGCGCTCGTCGGCGAAGCGGCCCTTGGCGTCGAGCACCGCGTTCGCCTGCGCGATGACGAAGTGGTCCTCGTCGTCCGCGGTCAGGTAGTCGACCTGGTCGGTGACGACACCCTTGACCACCTTGCGGTAGGGGGTCTCGACGAAGCCGAGCGGGTTGATGCGGCCGAACGAGGCGAGCGAGCCGATCAGACCGATGTTCGGACCCTCAGGAGTCTCGATCGGGCACATGCGGCCGTAGTGCGAGGTGTGGACGTCGCGGACCTCCATGCCCGCGCGGTCACGGGAGAGACCGCCGGGGCCGAGCGCCGAGAGACGGCGCTTGTGGGTCAGGCCGGCGAGCGGGTTGTTCTGGTCCATGAACTGCGACAGCTGCGACGTGCCGAAGAACTCGCGGATCGCGGCGACCACGGGGCGCGTGTTGATCAGGGTCTGCGGCGTGATCGCCTCGACGTCCTGGGTGGTCATGCGCTCGCGCACGACGCGCTCCATGCGGGACAGGCCCGTGCGGATCTGGTTCTGGATCAGCTCGCCCACCGCGCGGATGCGACGGTTGCCGAAGTGGTCGATGTCGTCGGTCTCGACGCGGACGTCGCCGTCGGCGCCGTCGATCGTCTCGTGACCGGCGTGCGCGGCGGCGATGTACTTGATGGTCGCGACGATGTCGTCGAGACCCAGCACCGAGTCGCCCAGCGCCTTGCCCAGGCCCAGCTTCTTGTTGAGCTTGAAGCGGCCCACCTTGGCGAGGTCGTAGCGCTTGGGGTTGAAGTAGAAGTTGTCGAGCAGGTTCTGGCCGGCCTCGACGGTCGGCGGCTCGCCCGGACGCAGCTTGCGGTACAGGTCGACGAGCGCCTCCTCGTGACCGTGGACGGTGTCCTTCGCCAGCGTCTCGAGGACGGCCGGGAAGTCGGCGAACTCCTCGGCGATCTGGTCGTCGGTCATGCCGAGCGCCTTGAGGAACAGGGTGACGGGCTGCTTGCGCTTGCGGTCGACGCGCACGCCGACGGCGTCACGCTTGTCGATCTCGAACTCGAGCCAGGCGCCGCGCGAGGGGATGACCTTCGCGGTGAAGATGTCCTTGTCGGACGTCTTGTCGGGGGTGCGCTCGAAGTAGACGCCGGGCGAACGGACCAGCTGCGAGACGACCACGCGCTCGGTGCCGTTGACGATGAACGTTCCGCGGTCGGTCATGAGCGGGAAGTCGCCCATGAACACGGTCTGCGACTTGATCTCGCCCGTCGTGTTGTTCATGAACTCCGCGGTGACGAACAGCTGCGCGGCGAAGGTGAAGTCCTTCTCCTTGCACTCCTCGGGGGTGTACCGCGGCTCCTCGAAGTACGGGTCCGAGAAGGACAGCGACATGGTCTGGCCGAAGTCCTCGATGGGCGAGATCTCCTCGAAGATCTCCTCGAGGCCGGCGACCTCCGGGACGTCGTTGCGTCCCGCCTCCTTCGCGGCGTCGACGCGTGCCTTCCACGCCTCGTTGCCCAGGAGCCAGTCGAAGCTCTCGGTCTGCAGACCGATGAGGTTCGGAACCTCGAGAGGCTCGGAGATCTGGGCGAAGGAGATGCGGCGCGATGCGGAGCGGTTGGAGATGGAATCGGTGCGCGAGGCAGCCAAGGGTGGTCCCTTCCCTTTATGATCGTGAGTCACCACGATGTCCAGCCGCGGCTCCACCGGATCCCGGTGCTGAACCCGCTACGAGCGGGGCACGCCAGGTAGGCATATGAGGGCAGGGCAATAGACAGCGCAAGTCGCTAGACTACCGCCGGCGCGCGCGATTGTCCAGTCCGTACGTCCCGATGCCAGCCGACACGCCGACGGAGACAGAAGCGTGACGCTCGACCCCGTCAGGAGCCGAGCGCGGCCTCGATCTCGTCGGCGAGCCGCGGCGCGAGCGTGCGGGCGAAGGTCGCGGTCAGGTGGTGACCGTCGGGCCGGTACGCGACCACGGAGCCGATCACGGCGTCGCAGGTGCCGTCCGCGCAGTACACGTCGGACATGTCGATCAGCGAGGCGCGGTCGTCGCGCATCGCCGCGATGCCCTGCGGGTCGACGCGCAGCGCCGAGTCCTGCGGCCAGCCGCACGCGTCGGCCCCCGCGGGCCCCTCCTGCTCGAGGCACGCGACGAACTCGTCGGGCAGCCGCGGGTTGTCGCGCACGGCCAGGATCGGCACGCCGGCCGGCACCACCGACCACGCGTCGACCAGGCCGTCGGCCGACCGCTCCAGCTCCGCCTCGTCGAGGATCCGGACCTGCTGCGTCACGATCACGCCGTCGTACGCGTCCGCCGTCGCCGCGAGGTCGCGCACGTCCGCTCGCCATGCGTCGCAGGCCTCCCGCACCTGGGCGTCCGCCGTGTGGGCGGGCTCCGTGGTGAACGGGCACGCGGCATGGCCAGCGAGGTCGAACGCCCAGCCGCGGTCGGAGCCCGCCTGATCGAAGGCCGGGATCAGCGCGTTCGCGTGCGAGTCCCCGAGCACCAGGAAGCGCTTGGTGGGCGCGTCGGTCTCGCCGAGCGCGCACACGTCGAGCCGTCGTCCGGTGAGGCCGGTCCAGCACTCGTCGCGATTCTCGTCGTCGTCCTCGAGGTCGGCGAGCGGAGGGATGAAGTGCGCAGGCTCGGTCTCGACCTCGCCGCCGTCGGCGGCCGGTTCCGGATCCGCGCAGCCCTCGGCCGCGTCCTCCGCGGCCGCGCCGACGCAGTCCCCGAGCTGCGCCTCGAGCGAGGCGGCGAGCTCGCGCTCACGCTCGGCCCGGTGCTCGGTGGCCACGGTGCCGGCGACCACGGCGCCCAGCACCACGGCCATCCCCGCGGCCGACCAGGCCGCGACCACCCACGGCGCCCTGCCGCCGAGCAGCCGTGGGGAGAACCGCACCGGGTCCTCCACGAGCGAGGTGCTCGCCGCGGCGAGCAGCAACGTGGCGATGCCGATGCCGAGCTTCTCGACCAGACCCAGCTCGCGGCCGAGGGCGAACGGCACGAGCACGATCAACGGCCAGTGCCACAGGTAGATCGCGTAGGAGGTGCGCCCGACGTGCGCGACCGGTCGCCACGCCCCCACACGTGACAGCAACGTTCGGTCTCCCCAGGCCAGCACCAGCGCCGTGCCGACGACCGGGATGGCGGCCTGCCAGCCGGGGAAGGGGGTCGCATCGTTCATCACGACGGCGGCGCCGAGCATCAGCGCCAGACCCGCCAGGACCGCCCCGCCATGCGACCGGGACCGCTGCAGCGCCACCGCCACCGCGGCGCCGAGGACGAACTCCCACAGCCGGGTGAACGTCGAGAAGTAGGCGCCGGCGGACCATGCGGTGAGCCACCAGCTGTAGGCGAAGGACCCGGCGCCGACCACGGCGACCACGCCGACGACCACGCCGCGGCGCGGCAACGACAGCCGCGCCGCCGCCCACAGCGCAGCGACCAGCAGCACCGGCAGGAGCACGTAGAACTGCTCCTCGACGGACAGCGACCAGTAGTGCTGGACGGGAGAGGCGGCGTGCCCGATCGCCTGGTAGTCGACGGCGGCGATCGCGAGGAACCAGTTCTCCGCGTACAGGGTGGCCGCCGCCACCTCGGCCAGGAATCCGCGGACCTCGGTGACCGGCGCGAGGAGCCAGGACGCCACCGCGGTCGCCAGCAGCACCAGCAGGGCCGAGGGCAGCAGCCGCCGTGCGCGCCGAGCCCAGAAGCGGCCGAGCCGGATCCGCCCAGTCGCGGCGGCCTCGCGCCAGAGGTGCGACGTGATCAGGAAGCCGCTGATGACGAAGAAGACGTCGACGCCGATGTAGCCGCCGGTCAGCCGGTGCGGCCACAGGTGGTAGACCACCACCAGCCCGACCGCGATGGCCCTGAGCGCCTGGATGTCCGGCCTGAAGTCGGCGGCCTCCCGGCTCCCGGTCCGCGCGGGCGCGGACTGCTCTTCGATCGTCACCGAGGCATGGTAGCCCGGCCCTCCCGGTCCCCCGCGCATCGTCCGCCGGGACAGCAGAACGGGGCCGGGTCCATGCGGACCCGACCCCGTTCCTCAGGCGGCTTCGTCGCGCTGAGCGCGACGCCGCGCGAGCTTACTTGAGCTCGACGGTGGCGCCGGCGGCCTCGAGCTGAGCCTTGGCCTTCTCGGCGTCGTCCTTCTTGGCGCCCTCGAGGACGGCCTTGGGGGCCTCGTCGACCAGAGCCTTGGCCTCGCCGAGGCCGAGCGACGTGAGCGCGCGCACCTCCTTGATGACCTGGATCTTCTTGTCGCCGACGGCGGTGAGGATGACGTCGAACTCGTCCTTCTCCTCGACCTCGGCAGCGGCCTCGCCAGCGGCGGGGGCGGCGACGGCGACGGCGGCCGGGGCGGCAGCGGTGACCTCGAAGGTCTCCTCGAACGCCTTGACGAACTCCGACAGCTCGATGAGGGAGAGCTGCTTGAACTGCTCGATGAGCTCCTCGGTGGTGAGCTTAGCCATGATGACTTCCTTCTCTCTTGCCTGCGTGAAGCAGAATTACTAGGTGGGGTGCGGCAGCTACGCCGCGTCTTCCTGCTTCGCACGCAGGGCGTCGACGGCACGCGCGGCCTGAGCCAGCGGCGCCTGGAACAGGTATGCAGCACCAAAGAGCGACGCCTTCATGGCGCCGGCAGCCTTGGCGAGCAGAACCTCGCGGGACTCGAGGTCGGCCAGCTTCTTGACCTCATCAGCAGAGATCACCTTGCCCTCGAGAACGCCGCCCTTGATGACGAGCTTGTCGTTCTCCTTGGCAAAAGCCTTGAGACCCTTCGCAGCCTCCACCGGGTCACCGGTGACGAATGCGATGGCCGTGGGACCGGTCAGAAGGTCGTCAAGACCCTCGACACCGGCCTCCTTGGCCGCGAGCGCCGTCAGAGTGTTCTTCGCGACCTTGTAGGTCGCGGCGCCGCGGATCTCACCGCGCAGCTTCGCGAGCTGCGGGACGGAGAGGCCGCGGTACTCGGTGATCAGCACGGCTGCCGAGTTGCGGAAGTCCTCCGCGAGCTCGGCAACAGCGTTCACCTTGTCTGGCGTCGCCATGTTTATCCTTCCTTCGGATGACCGCCGCGCCTGCCCCGGGAACGAGAAAGGCCCCGCGCAGGCGGGGCCGGAGGTCCTGGTCCGCGGAACAGAAAGGGCGACCCGAAGGTCGCCCAGACGTCCGCGCACGAGGCGCTGTCAGCATCACCTGCGCTGGTCCCCGCTCGAGCGGAGCTTCGGCCGTTCCCGGTTGTCCCGGGCCCGACGACCGGCGGTCTTGGGCCTGACCATCGTACGGGAACCGCGCATCGTCCGCAACTCGGGTGGCCCGGTGCACGCCGCGTCCCGCGAAATGGAGATCGAGTGCCCGCACACCCAGAGTGTCGAGCACTCAGAGTCCATGTCGCGCGGATGGCCGGGGGGGACGATGCGCGGGCCATGCGGCGGACGATGCGCGCGCGGGGCGCACGAAGGCCCGGCCCCTCGCGGAGGGGCCGGGCCTGGTGACGCGCGTCGCGCCTGTGGGCGCTGTGGGCGTCACTCTCTCCTCACGCCGCCCGGGGTCGCCGAGCGGTGCGCGAGAGAAGGGTGGTGCCTGGCTCTACGCCTCGACCTTGGCCTGGGCGTCCAGCGGGATGCCCGGGCCCTGGGTCGCCGAGATGGCGGCCTTGATGATGTACCGGCCCTTCGAGGCAGACGGCTTGGCGCGGAGCACCTCGTCGAGGACGGCCTGGTAGTTCTCGAGCAGCTTCTCGTCGCCGAACGACGCCTTGCCCAGCACGGTGTGCAGGTTGGCGTGCTTGTCGACGCGGAACTCGATCTTTCCGCCCTTGATGTCGGAGACGGCCTTGGTGACGTCCATGGTCACGGTGCCGGTCTTCGGGTTGGGCATGAGGCCACGGGGACCGAGCACGCGGCCGAGGCGGCCGACCTTGCCCATGAGGTCCGGCGTGGCGACGACGGCGTCGAAGTCCTGGCGGCCGTCGGCCACCTCGGCGATGAGCTCGTCGCCACCGACGATGTCGGCGCCGGCCTCGCGGGCCGCCTCCGCCTTGTCACCGTTGGCAAAGACCAGGACCCTGGCGGTCTTGCCGGTGCCGTGAGGCAGGATGCAGGTCGAGCGGACCATCTGGTCCGCGTGACGCGGGTCGACGCCGAGCTTGAACACGACGTCGATGGTCGAGTCGGTGTTCTTCGAGGCGGTCTTCTGCGCAAGGCGGAGCGCCTCGAGCGGGGTGTAGAGCTGGCTGCGGTCGACGAGCTGGGCTGCGTCGCGGTAAGCCTTGGAGCGCTTGGTCATCTGCGTGTCTTTCCTTTGCAGTCGTGGTGCGGGCCAGCGCGGCCCCTGCCACTGAGGTTGAGGGTCCTTAGGAGACCGTGATGCCCATGGAGCGGGCGGTGCCGGCGATGATCTTCGCGGCGGCGTCGATGTCGTTGGCGTTGAGGTCGGCCATCTTGGCCTCGGCGATCTCGCGCACCTGGGCCTCGGTCAGGTTGCCGACCTTGGTGGTGTGCGGGGTGCCGGAGCCCTTGGCGACGCCAGCGGCCTTCTTGATGAGCTCGGCGGCCGGGGGCGTCTTCAGGACGAACGTGAACGAACGGTCCTCGTAGACGGTGATCTCGACCGGCACGACGTTGCCACGCTGCGACTCGGTCGCCGCGTTGTACGCCTTGCAGAACTCCATGATGTTGACGCCATGCTGACCCAGCGCCGGACCGACCGGCGGGGCAGGGTTGGCAGCGCCGGCCTGGATCTGGAGCTTGATCAGGCCGGTCACCTTCTTCTTCGGTGCCATGTTGTGGGTCCTTATCTTGTTGCCTGTGCGGCGTGGCGGCCGCGGTTGCGCTGTCGCGACCTAGAGCTTGGTGACCTGGGTGAACGACAGCTCGACCGGGGTCTCCCGGCCGAAGATGGAGACGAGCACGTGGAGCTTCTGGCTCTCGACGTTGATCTCGGAGATGGTGCCGGGCAGCGTCGCGAACGGGCCGTCGATGACGGTGACCGACTCGCCGACCTCGAAGTCGACGGCCACGGCGGCGGCGGGCGCCTTCGCGTCCTCGGCCTCGGCGACCGCCGCAGCGACCTCGGCGGGGGCGAGCATCGAGTAGACCTCGTCCATGGTGAGCGGGACCGGGTTGTGGGCGTGGCCCACGAAGCCGGTGACGCCGGGGGTGTTGCGCACGGCGCCCCAGGACTCGTCCGTGAGGTACATGCGCACCAGGACGTATCCGGGCATCCGGACGCGGGTGACGAGCTTGCGCTGGCCGCCCTTGATCTCGGCGACCTCCTCCATCGGGACCTCGACCTGGAAGATGTAGTCCTCCATGTGGAGGCTCTCGATGCGGTGCTCGATCGCCTGCTTCACGCGCTTCTCGTGGCCCGAGTAGCTGTGGACCACGTACCAGTCGCCCTCGAGGGTACGCAGGTGAGCCTTGAACTCGGCGACGGGGTCGACCGGCGCGTCCTCGACCGGGGGAAGGTCGGCAGCGTCGGTCTCGACGGCGGCCTCTGCGGGCGCGTCGATCGTCTCGGGGGTCTCGTCAGTCATCTCGTCGCTCATCGTGATCACACTCCAGTCGTCGGGCAGCGTCAGCTGCCGAACACGAGTCCCGCGAGCCAGCCGAACAGGATGTCCAGGCCCCACACCAGCAGCATCATCACGGCGACGAAGCCGAGGACGATGCCGACGTAGCGCACCAGCTCCTCGCGCGTGGGGGTGACCACGCGGCGAAGCTCGGAGATGACCTGTCGCACGAACAGCGCGATTCGTCCGAAGATGTTCAGACCCTCGCGCGACTCGTGCCGCGGGTCCTTCTCCCCGGAATCCGTCACGGCAGATTCGCTCACCGAAAAGTCCTTCTCTCGTGGATTGGCTCACGCGGGAGACTCCCGCGTTCCGCAGGGCAGGCGGGACTCGAACCCACAACCGCCGGTTTTGGAGACCGGTGCGCTACCAATTGCGCCACTGCCCTTCGGGAGGTGACCCTCCCGGAGGCTTTCGACCTTGACCTCGGTCGCACCAGGGCGCGAACCATCATGACGTCTGTCAATCGCCGACGTGCAATGCTACGCCACCGGCCCGGGAAAAGCGAACCGGGCCGCTCCCGCCGCCGTCGCGCGCATCGTCGACCATGCGGAGCCTACGCGGGATGGAAGAATGGCGCGCATGAAGCCTGCACGCCGCGTCTCCGCACGCCTGGGCGCCATCGCGCCCTCCGCCACCCTCGCCGTCGACTCCAAAGCGAAGGCGCTCAGGGCCGCCGGCCGCCCCGTCATCGGGTTCGGCGCGGGCGAGCCCGACTTCCCGACGCCCGACTTCATCGTCGAGGCGGCCGTCGCCGCCGCCACGGACCCGAGGAACCACCGGTACACGCCGGCGGCGGGCCTCCCCGAGCTGAAGAAGGCGATCGCGGCCAAGACGCTGCGCGACTCCGGGTACGAGATCGACCCGGCCCAGGTGATCGTCACCAACGGCGGCAAGCAGGCCGTGTTCCAGGCGTTCGCCGCGATCGTCGACCCGGGCGACGAGGTGCTGCTGCCCGCCCCCTACTGGACCACCTACCCCGAGGCGATCTCGCTCGCCGGCGGCACGGCGGTCGAGGTGTTCGCCGGCGCGGACCAGGAGTACCTGGTCACCGTCGAGCAGCTCGAGGCGGCCCGCACGGAGAGCACCAAGGCGCTGCTGTTCTGCTCGCCCTCGAACCCGACGGGCGCCGTGTACTCCGCGGAGCAGACCAAGGCGATCGGCGAGTGGGCTCTCGAGCACGGCATCTGGGTCATCACCGACGAGATCTACGAGCACCTCCTGTACGAGGACGCGGAGTTCACGCCGATCGTGCGCGCGGTTCCCGAGCTCGCGGACCAGACGATCGTCCTCAACGGCGTCGCGAAGACCTACGCGATGACCGGCTGGCGCGTGGGGTGGATGATCTCCCCCGCCGACGTCACCAAGGCGGCGGCGAACTTCCAGAGCCACCTGACCTCGAACGTCGCGAACGTGTCCCAGCGCGCCGCGATCGCCGCGCTCGAGGGCGGCCTCGAGGAGGTCCACGCCATGCGCGCCGCCTTCGACCGCCGCCGCCAGACCATGGTGGGCATGCTCCGCGAGATCGACGGCGTGGTCTGCCCGACGCCGAAGGGCGCGTTCTACGCGTACCCCTCCGTCGAGGGCCTCATGGGCCGCACGGTGCGCGGGCGGGAGATCACCTCCTCCGCGGACCTCGCGGGCGTGATCCTCGACGAGGTCGAGGTCGCCGTGGTCCCCGGCGAGGCCTTCGGGCCGTCGGGCTTCCTGCGCCTCAGCTACGCGCTGGGCGACGCGGACCTCGCCGAGGGCGTCGGCCGCATCCAGGCGCTGCTCGCCGAGTAGCGCCGCGAGCGCGCCCTCCGCACGGCCGCGGGGTCGCATCGTCCACCCGGACGACGCGGCCCCGCCGTCCGCGCTGACGGGGCGCGGCCCCGCCCCGCTGGCTAGGCTCGCACTCATGACAGACGCAGCGATCAGCATCGCCGGCCTGCACAAGCACTACGGCGACCTCCGCGCGGTGGACGGCCTCGACCTCGAGATCCCGCGCGGCGAGGTGTTCGCGCTGCTGGGGCCCAACGGCGCCGGCAAGTCCACCACGGTCGAGATCCTCGAGGGGTTCCGCAAGCGCACCGCGGGCGAGGTCAGCGTGCTCGGCATCGACCCGCACCACGCGACCAAGGAGTGGCGGACCCGCGTGGGCGTCATGCTGCAGTCGACCAGCGCGCGCTCGTCGCTCACGGCCCGCGAGGCGCTGCTCCACACGTCCCGCTACTACCCGAACCCTCGCGACGTCGACGCCACCCTCGACGAGGTGGGGCTCACCGAGAAGGCGAACGCCAAGCCGCAGACCCTCTCCGGCGGCCAGCAGCGCCGTCTCGACGTCGCGCTGGCCGTGATCGGGAACCCGGATCTCGTGTTCCTCGACGAGCCCACCACCGGCTTCGACCCGGAGGCGCGCCGCCGGTTCTGGCGGCTGATCGAGGGCCTCAGCGGGGACGGCACCACCGTGGTGCTCACCACCCACTACCTGGACGAGGCCGACCACCTCGCCGACCGCATCGGCATCATCGCCTCCGGCCGGCTGGTCGCCCTCGACACCCCGGACGGGCTGCGGTCGCGCGCGACCGACGCGCGGATCACCTGGACGGAGGGCGGCGAGCCCCGCACCGAGGAGACGCCGACCCCGGCCGCGTTCCTGCGCGACCTGCTCGGACGGATCCCCGGCGAGGTCGAGGGCCTCCGCGTCACCCATCCGTCCCTCGAGGACGTGTACCTGCGGCTCGTCGACGACGTCGCCGAGGTCGACGCCGCAGCCGAGGAGGAGCCGTCATGACCGCACCCGCATCGCCACCCGTCGCGCCGCCCAGCTGGACGTCGATGACGCTCAACCGCTACGTGGTCGAGCTCAAGGAGTTCCTCCGCAGCCGCGAGCAGATGGTGTTCATCTTCGCCTTCCCCATGATGCTGCTCGTGCTGTTCGGCTCCGTGTTCGGGGGCGCGGTCCTCGACGGGACGGACGTGACGTTCGCGCAGTACTTCCTCGCCGGCATGGTCGCCTCCGGCATCCTCAACACCGGGTTCCAGTCCCTGGCGATGTCCATCGCGATCGACCGCGACGAGGACGTGCTCAAGCGCATCCACGCGACCCCGCTGCCCGCGACGTCGTACTTCGCCGCCAAGATCCTGCAGGTGCTGTCGGTCACGGTGGTCCAGGTGGTGATCCTCATCGCGATCGGCGTGGCCCTCTACGACGTCGCGCTGCCGTCCGACGCCGCGCACTGGGGGACGTTCGCGTGGGTGTTCCTGCTCGGTACCGCGGGCTCGACCACGCTGGGCATCGCGATGTCCTCGCTCCTGCGCAACGCGAAGGCGGGGTCGGCGATCATCACGCCGATCGTCCTCTTCCTCCAGTTCACGTCGGGCGTGTTCCTGATCTTCACGCAGGTGCCGGCGTTCCTGCAGACCGTGGCGTCGATCTTCCCGCTCCGGTGGCTCGCCCAGGGCATGCGGTCGGTGTTCCTCCCCGACGAGTTCAAGTACGCCGAGGCCGCGGGATCGTGGCAGCTGCCGCTGACCGCGCTGATCCTCGCGGTCTGGGTCGTCGTCGGGCTGGTGCTCGCGGTCCGCACCTTCCGCTGGACGCGGCACGACGACAACTAGGCGCTTCCTGCCCCCGCTCCGAGCGTTCTCTGAGACTCGGCGCGTACCAATGGAGACATGAACAGCACCGTCCTCCGCCTCGGCGTCGTCACCGGCGCCGCCGCCCTCCTGCTGCTGGGCGTGGGCGTGGCCGCCACCGCGGTCGCGCGCTCCGCCGATCCGGCCGATCCCGACACCGTCGCCACGGCCGAGGACGGCACGCTGCTGCAGGACGATGCGGCGATCCCGGACGATGCGGGCCCTGGGGGTACGGAGCAGCTCGGCGAGGTGCCGTCCGACGGCTTCGACCGGGACGGCGACGGCGGCCGCGGCGGCCACCGCGCCGGCCCCCCGTCGGGCGACGCGCTCGCGGTGCCGCCGGAGGAGCAGCGCTGGCGCGAGGAGGGCGAGGGGTCCGACTCGGTCCCCGACGGCGGCGCGGCGGGAGGGGAGGCGTCCGAGGACGACTCCGCGGACACGCCGACGCTGATCGACTGAGGCTCATATAAGAGAGCTCTCAGAATGCCGGCGGCATCCTGAGGACATGAACACCTCCACCGCCAGGTTCGCCGTCACCGTCGCCGCGGCCTCCGCCATCCTGATCGGCGTCGGCGTCGGCGCCACCGCCCTCTCCCGCGCCTCCGGCGACCCGGACCCCGACCCGACCGTCGGCGAAGCGGTCCTGCTCGAGTCCGAGACCGGCGCGAGCCCCGACGACTCTCCCTCGCCCGAGGCCTCCCACGACGATGACCCCACCGAGGTCGAGCACAGCCCTGAGGTCGACGACCTCGACGACGACCACGGGGGCGACCGCCCGGACGGCGACTCGGACGACCGGGTCGCGCTCCCGCCGAACGACACCCGGCTCGGGTCGGTGCCGAGCACCGTGGGCGGCGACGACGACTCCGACGACCATGACGAGGTGGAGTCGGACGACGACTCGGACCACGATCGCGCCGACTCGCACGACGACGACGACCACGAGGACGAGGACGACGACGACCACGAGGACGAGGACGAGCCGGAGGACGACTGAGCAGGTAGTTTGGGCACCGGAAGGTGGCCATGACCTCACGCTTCAGGCACGCGGGCGCGCACGGCATCTCCGTGCGTGCCCGCGTCCTCGTCTACCTCCTCGTGCTCACCGCGGTGGCCCTGGCCGTGGCCGGCACCACGGCCTTCCTGATCGAGCGTGACTCCCTCGAGGACGGGGTCACCGCCGAGCTGACGGCTCGCGGCGACGACTATGTGAGGTGGGTCGCCGAGACCGAGGTGACGGGCGTCGACGCTCTCATGCGGGATGCCGTCGCCCGCTTCACCGGGACGGCCGACGAGGGCGCCGTCGCCATCATCGACGCCGCCGCCCGCTACGTCCCGGCCTCGGACCCGCGGCTCGCGCTCGAGGACGACGAGCAGCTGATCGACCTGCTGTGGGCTCAGACCTCGACCGCGGTGGAGGTCCGTCGAGCGGAGACCGCGAGCGCGTCGTACGCCTACGTCGCCATCCCCTTCCTCGATGCGGCGGGAGACAGGATCGCGGTCTTCGCGATCGCGATCGACGAGGGACAGCGCGTGCACGAGCTGCGCGAGACGTTCGCGGTCTACGCCCTGGTCGCGATCGCCGCCCTGGTCGCGATCGGCGCGTTCGGCTTCTTCACGGTCGGACGGCTGCTGGAGCCGATCCGGCTCCTCGACCGCACGGCGCGACGCATCGGCGAGTCGGACCTGGGCGAGCGGGTCCCGATCGTGGGCGACGACGACCTCGCACGGCTTTCGCGCACCGTCAACGCGATGCTCGACCGCCTGGAGGGCGCCTTCGCCGACCAGCGTCAGCTGCTGGATGACGCCTCTCACGAGCTCCGCACCCCTCTGACGGTGCTGCGCACGCGGCTCGAGCTGCTCGAGCCGCGGGACCCGGACCAGGTCGAGGCCACGCGGGACGAGCTGCTCGCCGTCGCCGCCGACATGTCACGGCTGGTCGAGGACCTGGTGCTGCTCGCGAAGGCGGACCGGCCGGAGTTCCTACGCCTTGCCGCGACCGACCTGAGCGAGCTCACGGAGTCGGCGTTCGCACGGATGGAGCATCTGGGCGACCGCGAGTGGGTGCTCGCCGGCAGCGCGACCGGCCCCGCGGTGCTCGACGCCCAACGCGTCACCCAGGCGTGGCTCCAGCTCGCGGCGAACGCGGTGAAGTTCTCCGAGCCGGGCAGCACCATCCGCGTGGGAAGCGCCCGGATCGCTGAGGACGTGCTGCTGTGGATCGAGGATCACGGCCGCGGGATCGCGCCGGAGGACCTGGAGCGGATCGCCGGGCGGTTCGTCCGTCTCGACCCCGAGACCGAGGGTGCCGGGCTGGGGCTGCCGATCGTCAGGGCGATCGTGGAGGCCCACGGCGGCCGGCTCGAGATCGCCTCCGAGCCCGGCGTCGGCTCCACGTTCGCGCTGCGGCTGCCGTGGCGGGAGGGGTGACGATGCGGGTGCTGCTGGTGGAGGACGAGGAACGGCTGGTCGCGTCGCTGCGGGACGGCCTGCGAACCGCGGGGATCGAGACGGTCCACGCGGGGACCGGCCGCGAGGGGCTCGCGCTGGCGCAGACCGAGGAGCTCGACCTCATGATCCTCGACATCGGCCTGCCGGACCAGGAGGGCTTCACCGTGCTCCGCCGCCTGCGCGCGACCGGCTCCGATCTGCCGGTGATCATCCTGACGGCCCGCACCTCGGCTGAGGACACCGTGCGCGGGCTCGAGCGGGGCGCCGACGACTACATGGCCAAGCCGTTCTCTCTCGACGAGCTGCTCGCGCGCATCCGGCTCCGGGCACGCAAGGCGCCGGGCCCCGACGACGACCCGGTGCTCCGCGTCGGCAGGTGCGAGCTCGACCCCATCGCGCGCACGCTCACGTGCGACGGGGAGCCGGTGGCGCTCAGCCCGCGCGAGCTCCAGCTCGCCCACCTGCTGATGGCCGCGGGAGGGGACGTCGTCTCGCGCGCCCGCGCCCTCGACGAGGTCTGGGGCGCCGCATCGCGCGACAACGTGCTCGACGTCTACGTCGGCTACCTCCGCAGCCGGCTCGGTTCGGAGGCGATCGAGACCGTGCGCGGGGTCGGCTACCGCTTCGTCGGCTGACCGCATCGTCCCCCGGCATCGTCCGCGCGCACGATGCCGGGCGCGCCCGCTCCCCCTACCCTGGCGGGGTGGACCTCAAGACGCCCCGCTGGGGCGACATCGCCATCGCCGCCGCGCTCCTCGTGCTCGGCCTGATCGGCGTCTCCCAGACCGTCGACATCGGCGTCAGCCGCGGCCACCCGTACGACGCGATCGGGGTGGCGCTCGTGGTCGCTCAGGTGGTGCCGCTCGCGTGGCGCCAGCACTACCCGCGCCTGGTGCTCTGGGCGGTGCTCGTGCCGTGGCTGATCGCGGTGGGCTTCGGCTACCCGGACACCGCCGCGATGTTCGCGATCTACGTCGCGCTCTACGGCGTCGCGGCGTACGTCGCGCGACGCGAGGCGCTCCTCCACGGCGCCGCCGTGCTCGCCGTGATGATCGCATGGACCACCGTCGGCGTCCTGGTCACCGACTTCGTGCCGTGGACGGCTCTCGTGGCGGTCACGCTCGCGGTGATCGTGCCGATGATGGTCGGCTTCGTCGACTTCCGCCGCCGCGAGCGCCTGACCGAGCTCGAGGTCGCGCACGCCCGTCGCGAGCAGGCGCAGCGCACGGTGGCCGCGGACGCGGTCCGCGCCGAGCGCGCCCGCATCGCGCGGGAGCTCCACGACGTGGTCGCGCACGAGATCACCGTGATGACCCTGCAGGCGGAGGGAGCGCGGCGGCTCGCGAAGGACTCGGACGAGCGGGTGGTCCAGGCGCTCGGGACCATCTCGGAGTCGGGCCGCACCGGGCTCGCGGAGATGCAGCGGATGATCGGCGTGCTGCGGGCTTCCGAGCAGGAGGCGGCCGAGGCGGCGGAGCACGACCGCGTCGTGGCGGGGGTGCCTCTCTCGGATGCGGACCTCGCTCCCATGCCCTCCCTCGCCGCGATCCCCCAGCTCGCCCAGCAGGTCGAGGACGCGGGACTCCCGGTCGACCTGACCATCTCGGGCACCTCCCATGTGCCGGCCGGCGTGGAGCTGAGCGCATACCGGATCGTCCAGGAGGCCCTCACCAACGCGATGAAGCATGCGGGTCCCGGAGCGCGCGCCACCGTCGCCGTGGAGCGTCGGCGCAGGCTGGTGCGGATCACCGTGGACGACGACGGGCGCGGCGCGATCTCCGACGCCGCCCGGCTGAGCGGCGGGCACGGGCTGCGCGGCATGCGCGAGCGGGTGCAGGCCCTCGGCGGCGCGCTGGAGTACGGTCCGAGGCGGGGCGGAGGGTTCCGCGTGATGGCCGAGCTGCCGTCCGGGGACGACCAGGTGGCCGTGCCGCGGGCGAAGGAGGAGACGCGATGATCCGGGTGGCGCTGGTCGACGACCAGGCGATGGTCCGCGTGGGGCTGCGCATGATCCTCGAGTCCGAGGAGGACATCGAGGTCGCCTGGGAGGCGACCTCGGGGGACGATGCGCTGGCGCGTCTGGCGTCCGAGGCGCCCGACGTGCTGCTGATGGATGTCCGGATGCCCGGCATGGACGGGCTGGCCGCGACCCGCGAGATCCTCGCGCGGGACCCGGACGCCCGCGTGGTGATCCTCACCACCTTCGACGACGACGAGTACCTCTACGAGTCCCTGCGCGCGGGCGCGTCCGGCTTCCTCCTCAAGAGCGTCGAGGGCGACGCTCTGGTGAGCGCGGTCCGCGTGGTGGCGGGGGGCGAGGCTCTCCTCGCCCCCGAGGTGACCCGCCGCGTCATCGCGCAGTTCGCGCGCGGCGGCGCCCCCGCGCCGGCGGATCCGCACGAGCCGAGCGCCGCGGCCGTGGGCGACCTCTCCGATCGCGAGGTCGAGGTGCTCACGCTCATGGCACGGGGCATGTCCAACCAGGAGATCGCGGCGGACCTGTACGTGTCGAACACCACGGTGAAGACGCACGTGAGCCACATCCTCACCAAGCTCGGGGTGCGCGACAGGGTGCAGGCGGTCGTGGAGGCGTACGACTCCGGCCTGGTGGTGCCCCGCCCCTAGCCATCGCTCCGAGGTGGCGATCGGGGGTCATCCCTGAGGCGGACCGCGAGAAACCGTCCTTCTGGACGATGCCCCGGGCGCCGGGGCCGCACCAGACTGGGGCCGTCGAGATCCCTGTCAGGAAGGCCCCACCATGACCACCGTCACCCTCGCCGCGTCGATGCGCGGCGGCACCAAGGACTACGGCTCGGGAGACACCGCGGTGCGCGCGCTCGACGGCGTCAACGTCGACATCGCGCGCCACGAGTTCACCGCGATCATGGGTCCGTCGGGCTCCGGCAAGTCGACCCTGCTCCACACCCTGGCGGGGCTCGACCGGCTCACCGCCGGCGAGTCCTCGATCGCGGACATCGTGATCACCTCGCTGCCGGAGGCGAAGGTCACCGAGGTGCGCCGCGAGCACATCGGATTCGTGTTCCAGTCCTTCAACCTGATCCCGTCGCTGACCGGTCGCGAGAACATCACGCTGCCGCTCGACATCTCGGGCAAGCCCGTCGACCCGGCGTGGTTCGACGAGATCATCGGCATCCTGGGGCTCGGCGACCGCCTCACGCACCTGCCCGCGGAGCTGTCGGGCGGCCAGCAGCAGCGCGTCGCCGTGGCGCGCGCGCTGGTCGCGCGTCCCGAGATCATCTTCGCCGACGAGCCGTCCGGCAACCTCGACTCGCGTTCCGGCGCCGAGCTGCTCGGCTTCATGCGCCGTGCGGTCAAGGAGTTCGGCCAGACCATCGTGATGGTCACCCACGACCCCACCGCCGCGTCCTACGCCGACCGGATCCTGTTCCTCGAGGACGGCCAGATCGTGGACGAGATGCGCGAGCCCACGGCGGACCGCGTCCTCGACCGCATGAAGCAGATGGGCCACTGATGTTCCGCCTCGCAGTCAAGTCCGTCCGGCACAACCCGAAGCGGCTGGTCCTCACCGCGATCGCGGTCGCGCTGGGCGTCACGCTCGTCGCCGCGACGCTGACCCTCACGAACGCCCTGTCCAGCGGCTTCTCCCAGCTGTTCGAGGAGATCTACGCGGGCACCGACGTGATCGTCGAGCAGGACCCCGCCGCGGTCGCCGACGACGAGGATCCCTTCGCGGCCGGCGACGACGTCTTCACCGCCGAGAGCCTCGAGGCGATCCGCGCGATCGACGGCGTGGAGCGCGCCGAGGGCGGGATCCAGGTGATGGGCTCCGTGCTCGCCGCCGACTTCGAGCCCACCGGCGACCTCATGGGCGCCGGCGGGGCCCCGAGCCAGATCTTCAACTGGGCGGGCGACCCCCGCATCGACCAGGCGACGCTGGTCGAGGGCGTCGGCCCCGCGGCGGACGACGAGATCGTGCTCGACCTCGACGCCGCGCCGCGCCTGGGGTACGAGATCGGCGACACCGTCATGGTCGCGACCGAGTCGGGGGTCTCCGAGCTGACGCTGGTCGGACTGGTCCGCTTCGGCGAGTCCAACTCGCTCCAGGGGGCGACTCTCGCCTACCTCACCGAGGACGCCGCGGCAGAGCTGGCCGGGGCCGACGGCTACCAGCAGATCAGCGTGATCGTCGCCGAGGGGGCGGACGCCGCCGCGGTGGCGGACTCGATCGGCGAGGTGCTGCCCGACGGGACGCGCGCGATCACCGGCGAGGACAAGGCCGCCGAGCAGACCGAGGCGCTCGACGAGGTGTTCCAGTACATCGACATCTTCGCGATCGCGTTCGCGCTCATCGCGCTGTTCGTCGGCTCCTACATCATCGTCAACACGTTCCGGATCATCGTCACCCAGCGCACCCGTGAGTTCGGCCTGATGCGGGCCATCGGCGTGACGGGCAGGCAGCTGCGCAGCATGATCCTGCTCGAGGCGGTGGTGATCGCGATCGTCGCCTCCACCGTGGGCCTCGTGGTGGGCTACCTGGGCGCGCTCGGGCTCTCCGCGCTCGTGGAGCGGTTCACGGGCGACCTGTTCGGCACCGTCACCCTGCCGCTCGATGCGGTGCTCGCGAGCTACGTGCTGGGAGCCATCGTCACCATCGCCTCCGCGCTGCTGCCCGCCATCCACGCGTCCACCATCTCCCCGATGGAGGCGCTCCGGGAGGCCGCGACCGAGTCGAAGAAGCCGCTGGCCCGCCGGAACATCGTCGGCGCCGCCATGGCTCTGCTCGGTGTGGTCGCCATCACGGTCGGCCTCTACATGGGCTTGGAGCGCCCGTACATCTACGTGGGCGTCGGCGCCGTCCTGCTGGTGCTGGGGGTGACGCTGCTCGCTGCTCAGGTGCTCGTCCCGCTGGCCTACGCGCTCAAGGCGGCGCTCACCCGCGTGTTCCGCGTCGACGGCAAGCTCGCGGCGAACAACATCCGCCGCGAGCCCCGGCGCAGCGCCAACACGGCCGCCGCGCTGATGATCGGCGTCATGCTGCTCGCGCTGGTCGCCACCTTCACGGAGTCGCTCAAGTCGGTGGTGTCGGAGCAGTTCGCGGGCAGCAACGCCGACTTCTTCGTGGTCAACCCGCAGGGGCCCATCCCGCCCGGCGCGCTCGAGGCCATCGAGGCCGAGGACGGCGTCGCGTTCGTCACGAGCACGGGCCTCGGCACCGTCACGGTCGACGGGACGGCCATGAGCCTCGCCGTGATCGACCCCGACACGGCGGAGCAGGCGTTCGACTACAACAACGAGCCCGACTTCGACCGGCTCGACGGCGGCGTCTTCATCGACCCCACGGTGGCCGAGACGGGCGTCGAGGTCGGCGACGAGCTGACGCTGGAGGGCTCCGAGGGCTCCGCGACGCTCACGGTGACCGGCGAGTACCTCAACGCCGGCGACGCGCAGCTGTGGGTCGACGAGGAGACCGGGGCCGCCCTTCTGGGCGAGGTCGAGGTCTTCCAGTCGATGGTGGTGCTGGACGACGGCGTGGACGCGACGGAGATGCGCGAGACCCTGCTCGCGGCGCTCGCCGACGACTTCCCGCTGGTCGCGCTCCAGACCCCGGACGCCTTCCAACAGCTCGCGAACCAGTTCATCGACCTGCTGCTCGGCGTGATCTCCGCGCTGCTCGGCGCCGCGCTGATCGTCGCGATCCTGGGCGTCGCCAACACCCTGCTCCTCTCGGTCACCGAGCGGACCCGCGAGATCGGGCTCCTGCGGGCAGTCGGTGTCAGGCGCTCGTCGGTCTGGCGCATGATCACGATCGAGTCGATGGTGATGTCCGTCTTCGGCACCATCCTCGGCATGATCCTGGGCGTCGGCCTGGGCGCGGCGCTCGTCCTCGCCCTGGAGGAGTTCGGCTTCAGCACGGTCACGGTGCCGTGGGGCTGGCTCGCCTTCTACACGGTGGCCGCCGCGATCGCGGGCGTGGTCGCCGCGATCTGGCCGGCATGGCGCGCGTCGCGGATGGACATCCTGCAGGCGATCGCCACCGACGGGTAGCGACGGGGAGGGGGCGGCCGCCGCTAGATCTCGACGCCGACGGTCACCGGCTCGGGCACCAGGGTGATGCCGAAGCGCTCGCGCACCCCGTCGCGCACGGCGCGGGCGAGGGCGACGATGTCGGCGGCGCTCGCTCCCCCGCGGTTGGTGAGCGCGAGGGTGTGCTTGGTGCTGAGCGACGCGGCCGCGTCCGGTGCGGCGGCGAAGCCCCGGGAGAACCCGGCACGCTCGATCAGCCAGGCGGCCGACGTCTTGACCATGCCCTCCCCCGCCACCGGGTACGCCGGCGCGCCCTCGGGAAGCGAGCCCGCGGGGACGATCGGGTTGGTGAAGAACGAGCCGGCGCTCCAGGTGTCGTGATCGGCGGGGTCGAGCACCATGCCCTTCGACGACCTGAGCTCGAGCACGGCCGCGCGGACGTCGACGATCGGCACGCGCGCGCCGAGCTCCACGCCGAGCGCGGTCGCGAGCTGCTGGTATCGGACGGGCGCGGACAGGCTCGCCATGCGCGTGTGGAAGGTGACGTCGAGGACCACGTAGCGCGGGGTCGGGCCCCAGGGGCCGTCGGTCATCGTCCGCTTCAGCATCGAGTCGCGGTAGCCGAACTGCGCCTTCACCAGGGGCAGGGAGCGCAGCGCGCCGTCCTCCCGGTCCCAGGTGCGGATGAGCGCGATGATGTCGGCGACCTCCGCTCCGTAGGCGCCCACGTTCTGGATCGGGGTCGCGCCGGTCGAGCCGGGGATCCCCGACAGCGCCTCGAAGCCGCTCCACTGGGAGCCGACGGCCTGGGCGACGAGCGCGTCCCACGGGGTGCCGGCGGTCGCGGTGATCTCGAGCCCCCCGCATGAGCCGTGGTTGGCGAGCGACACGTCCGCGCGGGTGTCGCGCACCACGACGCCGTCGAAGCCGCGGTCCCCGACCAGCAGGTTCGACCCCCCGCCGAGCACCAGGAGCGGCGTGCCGTCCGCGTCCGCCGCGCGCACCGCGTCGACGAGCTCGGCCTCGGTGCCCGCCTCGACCAGCGAGCCGATCGGACCGCCCACGCGCAGCGTGGTGAGGGAGGCAAGGTTCATGCCTCCAGCGTATCGGCGGCGCCCTCGCCCTCCTCCACACCCGTGGCGGGCGCGGGGAGGGGGCGAGCGGCGGGCGCGAGCAGCAGCATCGCGCCGGCGACGGCCACGACGAGCAGGAGCGAGAGCCGCAGCCCGAGGCCCTCGGCGAGCAGCCCGATCGCCTGCGGCATCGTCAGACCCGCGATGGTGCCGAACGCCGCCACCGCCGCGACCCGCGCCGTCGCGTTGGTCCGCTCGTCCGCCGCGGCCGAGATCGCGAGCGGGTACCCCAGCGCGGCACCGGCGCCCCACAGGAGCAGCGCGATCGGCACGGCCCAGAACCCGGGGGCGAGGGCGATGAGGAGCACACCCGCCGCGACCAGCACGGCGCTGCCCCGCAGGATCCGGACGCGCCCGAGCCGGTCGATGAGCCGCCCGCCGACGACCCTGACGGCGCTCTGCGCCACGACCAGCGCCGCGTAGAGGAGGGCCGCGAGCGCCTCGGTGCGTCCGAAGTCGTCGACCAGCGTGAGCGGGAGCCAGTTGTTGGCGCTCATCTCGATGGTGAAGGCGCAGAAGATGATCAGCCCCAGCGCGAGGGTCCGACGCTCACGCGCCGCCACGCGCAGCGTGACGAAGATCCCGCCCGCCCTCTCCGCGCTGTCGGCCGCGGCCGGCGCGCCGTCGAGGATGGCGAGGCGCGCGCACGCGAGGAACGCCAGGCCGACGACTCCGACGTTGACGAGGTAGTGGACCGGGACGGCGACCCCCGCACCCGAGTACAGCGCGCCGATGCCCACGCCCGCCAGCAGGGCGAGCGCGAAGGCGGCGTGGAACTGCGACATGATCGAGCGCCCCACCATGCGCTCGACGGTGGCGGCCTCGGCGTTCGCCAGCGCGTTGACGGTCTCGAAGGAGCCCAGCGTGACGAACATCGCGGCGCCGAAGACCGCCGGCGACCCGAGGTGCGCGGCGAGCGCCATCCCGCCGAACCCGACGACGACGGCGACCGAGGCGAGCCTCAGCAGGAGCAGGGAGCCGAGCCGGGCGACCAGCCCGCCGAGCAGCGAGAACGCGATCAGCCCGCCGATCGATCCGGCGATGAACAGCGCACCCAGTTGCGCGGGCGTGACCCCCAGGGCGTCGCGCACGCTCGGCACCCGGGACACGTGGGTGCCCAGCATGAGGCCCATGCCGACGAAGAGCACGAGGATGCCCGCGCGTGCGGCGCGCACCCGGCGCGCGTCGGGCTCAGCTGCGTCCATGCGACTCCCCCCGACGTCGCCGCTACGGCGTCCGCGACCCTCTCCACGGTAGCGGCGGCCACCGCGTCCCGCACGGCTACGCTGGGGGCACCCGACAGAGAGGGCCCCGATGGCTCGCACCCGCCGCCCCACCATGGCCGACGTCGCCGCGCGCGCGGGGGTGTCCCTGTCGACGGTGTCGCTGACCTACTCGGGTGCGGGTCCGCTCACCGCGGAGACCCGCGCCAAGGTCGAGCGCGCGGCGGCCGAGCTGGACTACGCGGGACCGTCCCCGCACGCGCGCGCGCTCCGGTCCGGCCGGACCGGCGTGGTGGGTGTGGTCATCCACGAGCGCCTCCAGCTGTCCTTCCGCGACCCTCTGATGCTGCGGATCATGGACGGCCTGGTGGGCGACCTCGGCCAGATGGGCCTCGGCGTGCTGCTGATCCCCACGCCGACGGGCGAGCCGGGCGAGCGGTCGCTGCTGGACACCGCCGCCATGGACGCGGTGGTGCTGCTGAGGGTGCGCGATCATGACGACGAGCCGGCGCTCGACATCCTGCGCCGGCGCGGCCTTCCGACGGCGGTGGTCGAGGGTGAGCCCCCAGCCGGCGCCGGCGTGGTCCTGATCGACGACCGCACGGCGACCGCCGAGCTGATCCGGCACCTGCGCGACCTGGGTCACGAGCGGATCGGCACCATCACCCTGCCGGCCGGGGTCGACGGCACCACGCGCGAGCTCACCCTCGACGAGGCGTTCGCGCAGACCGCCTGGACCCCGGTCCACCATCGTCTGCGCGCCTTCGAGGACGCCGGCGTCGCGCCCTGCGTCGTGGTCGAGGCCCGCGCCTCGACCGTGGGTGAAGGCCTCGCGGCGGCGCAGATCGCCCTCGGGCACGAGGCCCGCCCCACCGCGCTGGTGTGCCAGTCGGACCTGCTCGCGGGAGGCGCCGTGCTGGCCGCGCGGGAGCGCGGGCTGGAGGTTCCCGCGGACCTCTCGGTCACGGGCTTCGACGGCCTCGACCTCCCCTGGATCGCACCGCTCGAGATCACCACGCAGCTGCAGGACGGGGAGGCCAAGGGGCACGCGCTCGCCGCGCTCGTGAAGGCCCTGCTCGCGGGCGAGACCCCCGAGCCGGTGACCCTGCCGCTGACGTTCCGACCGGGCACCTCGACCGCGCCGCCGCGCGGCTGACGCGGCCGGGTCCGGCCCGCCCGCGCATCGTCCCGCGCTACGCGCAGACCACCACGGCCTGCGCCTTGCCCAGCACCTTCTGGCCGTCGAACTCCACCGCGATGTCGATGCGCGCCGTGCGCGCCTCGGCATCGAGCGCGCCCACCTTCGCGGTGATCGCGACTGTCGCGGCGCCGGGGTTCGGCACCGGGATCGGCCGCGAGAAGCGCGTCTGGTAGTCGACGACGTTGCCCGGCCCGGACCACTCCTCGACCACCGAGGCGGCGGTGCCCATGGTGAGCATGCCGTGAGCGATCACGCCGGGGAGGCCGACGGACTCCGCCACGACGTCGTTGTAGTGGATCGGGTTGAAGTCGCCCGACGCGCCGGCGTAGCGGACCAGGGTGTCGCGGTTGAGCTCGACGGTGCGCGAGGCGACCACCTCGCCCACCTCGAGCCCCTCGAAGGACGGCCGGTTCTCGGCGGTCATCACGCCTCCTCTCGCACCGCGAGGGTGCTGCGGACCGTCGAGACCGGCGCGCCGTCGGCGTCGACCAGCTCGGTGCGCGTGGTGACCATCGAGATGCCGCCGCGCTGGCTGATGGCGTCGACATGGACGGTGGTGGTGATCAGGTCGCCCGCGACGATCGGACGGTGGTGGGTGAAGCGCTCGTCCGCGTGGACCACGCGCGAGAAGTCGACGCCCACCTCGGGGTCGGTCACCACGTGGAACTCGGCCTGCTGCGCGATCACGACGGCGAAGGTGGTCGGCGCGACCACGTCGGCGTAGCCCTCGGCGCGGGCCGCCTCCTCGCTGCGGTGCGCGAAGGAGTACGCGTCGACGGCGTCGGCGAACTCGCGGATCTTGACGCGCGTGACCTCGTACGGCTCATGGGGGCCGTACGCGCGGCCCACGGCTTCGGTGTTCACTGGCACGCTCCCACCCTAGCGAAGGGACGATGCGTGGGGAGGGCGGCGCCCTCGCGTCACAGGAGGGCGAGGGCGCGTGCGATCCCCTCCGGCCGGGGATCGAGCCCGGTGAAGGCCGCTAGCACGGCGAAGACCGGTCTCAGATCGGCGCCGCCCTCGAGGTCGATGGTCTCGACCGCGGAGAGGATCGATGCGGGCGCGGCGGCCCGCGCGCGCTGCTCGAGCCCCGGCGGCTCGACGGTCAGCCCCGTGACCAGGTGCATCCGATGCTGCGGCCCGCGCGAGACCAGGTCGACCGCCACCCGTCGGCGCCGCTGCGCGGCGATGGCGTCGCCCTCCTCGTGGAGCAGGTGGAGCAGGGTCGGCACCACGACCAGGAGCGGCGCGGGGGTGACGATGCTGGTGCGCCGGTGGTGGAGCTCGCGGAGCGCCTCCTCGAGGGTGTCGACGTCGCCCTCGACGCCGGCCGCCGACAGCACGCCGACCCGCTCGTGCCCGACCGCTCCGACGTAGACCTCGACCAGCGCGGACACGCAGTAGTGGAGGAAGCGATACGCCTCCAGGCGATCGTCCCTCTCGATGCGCTCCGGACGGATCCGGAGCAGCAGATGCTGCCCCTCGGACATGGCGGCGCTCCCTCAAGCGTTCCCTCGGGGCCAGTATGGCCGTCGTCCGACGCGCGCCGCGGGAGGCGCGCAGAGACGACGAACCCCCGCCGCCCTGAGGGGCGACGGGGGTTCGGATCGATCTGCTGCGATCAGCGCGTCTCGCGGTGCGCGGTGTGCTTGCCGCACCTCCGGCAGAACTTGGAGAGCTCGACACGGTCAGGGTTGTTGCGGCGGTTCTTGCGCGTGATGTAGTTGCGGTCCTTGCACTCGGTGCACGCGAGCGTGATCTTCGGACGGACGTCGTTCTTGGCCATGGTTCTCTCCCAGCCTTGTAGGGACGCGCCTCGCGAAGGCGCATGGTCAGGCGGATCGCCTGTTCCGTAGCGAGGGCGGGGCTCGAACCCGCGACCTCACGATTATGAGTCGTGCGCTCTAACCAGCTGAGCTACCCCGCCGCGTGCCGACGCCACGTGAGTGACGGCGGACTTGGAGCCCCGACAGGGAATCGAACCCTGGACCTTTTCCTTACCATGGAAACGCTCTGCCGACTGAGCTATCGGGGCCAGCCGGAATAGGTTACACGCCGCGCGACCCAAAAGTGAAATCGGCCGCCGGCTCCGTTCCCGGGGTCCGTCGGGCGCCGCGTCGGGATGTCGGAGGCCGCCCCTAGAGTGGCAGGCGTGACGGCCTCCCTGAGCCCCGCCGAGGCGCGGCGGATCCACCTCGCGGCGCAGTCGCTCGCGCGCCGACGCCCCGCCGGACGCCCCAGACCCGCGCGTTTCCGCGACTACCTCGAGCGCCAGGGCGTGCTGCAGCTCGACTCGGTCAACGTGCTCGCGCGCGCCCACCATCTGCCCATCTACTCGCGGTACGGACCGTACGACCGCGACCGCTTCGACCGGTGGCTCTGGGGTTCGGGCGAGAACTTCGAGCACTGGGGGCACGAGGCGTCGGTGATGCCCCGCGACCTGCTACCGGAGCTGCACCACCGGATGCGCCGCTCGAGCTCGTGGAAGGCCCGCACCCTGGACCGCCTCGAGGCCGAGCGTCCGGGGCTGCTCGACCAGGTCCGCGCGGCGGTCCAGGTGCACGGTCCGGTGACGGCAGCCGACCTCGAGCACCTCGCGCCGCGCGAGAGCCGGCGCGGCCCCTGGTGGGACGAGAGCCACGTGAAGACGGCGCTCGAGTACCTGTTCATGACGGGCGAGGTCGCCGCGAGCCGCGCGGACCACTTCCGGCGCACCTACGACGCCCCCGAGCGCGCCTGGGGGCATGTGGGCGCGCACGACGGCGACGCGTGGGCCATGGACCCGGACGCCGCGCAGCAGGCGCTGTTCGACCGCGCCCTCGCCGCGACCGGCGTCGGCACGGTGCGCGACCTCGCGGACCACTTCCGGCTCACGTCGCCCGCGACGTCCGGCTCCGGACCGCGCGGCGCCGCATGGGCGACGTCTGCGGTCGAGCGCGGGCTGGCCTCCTGGGTCGACGTGGACGGCTGGCGCGAGCCGGCGCTGCTGGCGACAGGAGCGGAGGATCCCGGCCGCGCGACCGCGAGCGCGCTGCTGAGCCCGTTCGACCCGGTGTGCTGGTTCCGGCCGCGGCTGCTGCGGATGTTCGGCGTCGACTACCGCATCGAGATCTACACCCCGGCGGACAAGCGGGAGTTCGGCTACTACTGCCTCCTGTTCCTCCTGGGCGACCGCTTCGAGGCCCGCGTCGACCTCAAGGCGCGACGCAGGGACGGCGTGCTCGGCGTCGAGGCCGCGTGGCGCGAGCCGGGCCGCGCGCCGGGAGCGCGCAGGCGGGACGATGCGGAGGTCGCCGCGGCGTTGGCGTCCGAGCTCCGGCTGATGTCCGGGTGGCTCGGCCTGCCCGACATCGAGGTGGCGCCGCGCGGCACGCTCGCGTCAGCGCTCGACCGCGCCGTCGAGGCAGGCTGACCCGATCCGGACAGACCGTGCCACGCGGCCCGAATCCCCGTCAGGCCGTCGCTTGCCCCCGGACACGCGGCCGCGCGAGCATGGAGCGCATGGATCACGCACGTCTTCAGCAGTCCGCCAAGGACCACCTCTGGATGCACTTCACGCAGCATGCGCGCTACGCGGACGCCGAGGTGCCGATCGTGGTCAGGGGCGAGGGCGCGTACCTCTACGACCAGCACGGCAAGCGCTACCTCGACGGGCTCGCCGGCCTGTTCGTGAACCAGCTCGGCCACGGTCGCACCGAGCTCGCCGACGCGGCGGCCGCGCAGGCCCGCGAGCTCGCGTTCCACCCGCTGTGGTCGTACGCCAACGTCCCGGCGATCGAGCTCGCGGAGAAGCTGGCCGGGTACGCGCCGGGGGATCTCGACCGCGTGTTCTTCACGTCGGGCGGAGGCGAGGCCGTCGAGTCGGCGTGGAAGCTCGCGAAGAACTACTTCAAGCTCACGGGCCGACCGATGAAGCACAAGGTCATCAGCCGCGCCGTCGCCTACCACGGCACCACCCAGGGCGCCCTGTCCATCACCGGCCTGCCCGGCCTCAAGCAGCAGTTCGAGCCGCTCGTGCCGTCCACCTTCCGGGTGCCGAACACGAACCTCTACCGCGCATCGGAGATCACCAGCGGCTACCTCGACGGCTCCGACCCGGAGGCCTTCGGCATCTGGGCGGCCGACCAGATCGCGATCGCGATCGAGAACGAGGGTCCGGACACCGTCGCCGCGGTCTTCCTCGAGCCCGTCCAGAACGCGGGCGGGTGCTTCCCGCCACCGCCCGGCTACTGGCAGCGGGTCCGGGAGATCTGCGACCGGTACGACGTGCTGCTGGTGTCGGACGAGGTGATCTGCGCCTACGGCCGCCTGGGTGAGATGTACGGCTCGACGCGCTTCGGCTACCAGCCCGACATCATCACGTCGGCGAAGGGGCTCACGTCGGGCTACGCCCCCATGGGCGCGATGATCGCGTCCGCACGGCTGATGGAGCCGTTCCAGGAGCCGGGCGCGATGTTCGCGCACGGGTACACCTGGGGCGGCCACCCGATGGGCGCCGCCGTCGCGCTCAAGAACCTCGAGCTGTTCGAGACCGAGGGGGTGCTGGAGCACGTGCGCGACAACCGGGACGCGTTCCGCGCGACGCTCGAGCGCCTGCTCGACATCCCGATCGTGGGCGATGTGCGCGGCGACGGCTACTTCTACGGGATCGAGCTGGTGACGGACCAGGCGACGCGGGCCACCCTCACCGACGAGCAGTGCGAGCGCATCCTCTACGGCTTCCTCTCCCCCGCGCTGTGGGAGGCCGGCCTCTACTGCCGCGCCGACGACCGTGGGGACCCGGTCATCCAGCTCTCCCCGCCGCTGATCATCGGCCAGGCGGAGTTCGACGAGATGGAGTCGATCCTGCGCGACGTCCTGACGCGCGCATCCGCGATGCTCTGACCTCCCACGGCACGGGGGAGACGCGGACGAGGGACGATGCGGTGGTCACCGCATCGTCCCCCGTCGTCGTGCGCCTCGCTCAGGACGCGGCGCGCACCCGGCCCCGTGCCCGGCGGCGCGACATGACCTCGCCGCCGATGACGGCGCCGAGCGCCACCAGGAACATGAGCGTGCCGATCACGTTGACCTGCATCGGGACGCCGCGCTGCGCGGCTCCCCACACGAACATCGGGAACGTCACCGTCTGGCCCGACGTGAAGTTCGTGATGATGAAGTCGTCGAAGGACAGCGAGAACGCCAGCAGCGCCGCCGCCAGGATTCCCGGGAAGACCAGCGGGAACGTGATGCGCCAGAAGGTCTGCCACTCGTCCGCGTAGAGGTCCATGGCGGCCTTCTCGAGGTTCGAGTCCAGACCGCCGAGGCGCGACCGGACGGTCACCACCACGAACGAGATGCAGAACATGATGTGCGCGATGAGGATGGTCCAGAAGCCCAGCTGGCCGCCGAAGCCCGCCGCGACGAACAGCGCGAGCAGCGACGAGCCCATCACGATCTCAGGGGTCGCCATCGGCAGGAACAGCACCAGGTTCATGGTCGACCGGCCCTCGAAGCGATGCCGGACGAGGGCGAACGCCGCGAGCGTGCCGATGATGGTGGAGACCAGCGTGGCCGCGAGGCCGATGCTGATCGACACGCGCAGCGACTCGCACATGCCGAGCGGGTCGCACGGGTTCAGCCAGTTGTCCCAGGTGAACCCCTGGAACTGGTACAGGTTCCGCGACTGCGACGCGTCGTTGAACGACATGAGCGCGACGATGAAGTTGGGGATGTACATGTACAGCAGGACCAGCAGGCCCAGCGTGATCATCAGGTGCTTGCCGACCCAGCGGCCGAGGCGCGTCATCACAGCAGGTCCTCCGTTCCGGCCTTCCGCACGTAGTACAGGACCATCGCCACGATCATCACCATGAGGATCACCGACAGCGCCGAGGCGTGCGGGTAGTCGCTCGCCGTGGTGAACAGCGCCTGGATCTTGTTGCCGACCATCTGCGTGTTCGGGCTGCCCAGCAGCTCCGCGTTGATGTAGTCGCCGGTCGCCGGGATGAACGTGAGCAGCGTGCCGCCGACGACTCCCGGCAGCGACAGCGGCCAGATCACCTTGGCGAAGCGCTGGAACGGGCTGGCGTACAGGTCCGCCGCCGCCTCGTTGAGCTTCGGGTCGATCTTCTCGAGGCTCGTGTACAGCGGCAGGATCATGAACGGCAGGAAGTTGTACGTCAGACCCGCGACCACCGCGATCGGCGTCGCGAGCAGGCGACCGTCCTCGGGCAGGATCCACAGCGCCTTGAGCGTCTCCACCAGCCAGCCGTTGTCCGCGAGGATCAGCTTCCACGACAGGGTCCGGACCAGGAACGAGGTGAAGAACGGCGCGATCACCAGCACCAGCATGACGGTCTTCCACCTCCCCGCCTTGAACGCGATCGCGTAGGCCAGGACGTAGCCGAGCACCAGGCACAGCACGGTGGCGATGCCCGCGTAGAGCAGCGACCGCAGCAGGTAGGGCCAGTAGTCGCCCAGCGCCTCGAGGTAGTTCTGGATCCGCCAGGTCAGGTCGTAGCCGGTGATCGGGTTGCCCGCGGGGTCCGACAGCGACGTGGTGAGCAGCGACAGCATCGGGAACAGGAAGAACAGCGCGAGCCAGATGGCCGCGGGCCCGATGAGCAGGTAGGCGGCGTTCTTGCCGAACACCCGTTGCAGCGAGGCCACGTCAGTCCTCCTCGAGCCCGGCCTCGGCATCCTGCGAGGAGTCCAGGAGGAACGCGAACTCGGGCCGCCAGGAGACGTCGACCTGCGTGCCGACCGGCACCAGGCCGCCGCGGCGGCCGGTGTTCTGCTCGAAGCAGATCAGCTCCTGGCCCCAGGGCATCCGCAGCCGGTACTCGGTCGAGGTGCCCATGTAGCTCGCCTCGGTGACCACCGCGCCGGCGAAGTACCCGCCCGGCGCGTCGACGGGCGTGCCCGCCGGCTGGATCAGGACCTTCTCGGGACGGATGCCGATCCACCCCTCGGACGAGTCCGTGTGGACCCGGCCGGCCTTGATCGACACCACCGTGCCGTGCATGTCGACCTTCACCACCTCGTCGTCCCCCGAGCCCTCACGGCCCAGGACGGTGCCCTTGACCAGGTTCGAGCGCCCGAGGAAGTTCGCGACGAACGTCGTGCGCGGGTTCGTGTACAGGTCGTAGGGGGTGCCGAGCTGCTCGATCCGACCCTCGTTCATGACCGCGACCGTGTCGGCCATGGTCATGGCCTCCTCCTGGTCGTGGGTGACGTGGACGAACGTGAGCCCGACCTCCTCCTGGATGCGCTTGAGCTCCATCTGCATGGCGCGGCGCAGCTTGAGGTCGAGCGCGCCGAGCGGCTCGTCGAGCAGGAGCACCTCGGGCCGGTTGATCAGCGCACGAGCGAGGGCGACACGCTGCTGCTGGCCGCCCGAGAGCTGCGCCGGCTTCTTGGCCGCCTGCTCGGTGAGCTCGGTGAGCTCGAGGATCTCCTTGACCTGAGACCGCGTGTCCTTGACGCCCCGACGCTTGGGCCCGAACTCGACGTTCTCCGCGATCGTGAGGTGCGGGAACAGCGCGTAGTTCTGGAACACCGTGTTCACGGGACGCTTGTACGGCTTCTCGTGGGTGATGTCGTTGGCGCCGATCTCGATGGTGCCCGCGGTGGGCGTCTCGAGGCCGGCGACCATGCGCAGGGTGGTGGTCTTGCCGCACCCCGAGGGACCGAGCAAGGCGAAGAAGGAGCCCTGGGGGATGACCAGGTCGAGCGACTTCACCGCGGTGAAGCCGTTCGGGTACCGCTTGTGCAGACCCGACAGCTTCAGATCGCCGTGAGCCTGCTCAGCCGGTGACATCCGCGAAGTCCTTCTCGTACTGCGAGGCCTTCGCCTCGTCCAGCGCCATGAAGCCGTGCGTCTGGGCGAGGTAGTCCGCAGTCGGGAAGATGAGCGGGTTGTCGACGAGCGACGGATCGATCTTCTCCATCTCCTCGCGGGCGCCCTCGACGGGGCAGACGTACCACACGTAGGCGGCGAGCTTCGCGGCGACCGCGGGGTCGTAGTAGTAGTCGATCCACTTCTCCGCGTTGGCCTTGTGGGTGCCCTGGACCGGCACGAGCATGTTGTCGGACCAGATCATCAGGCCCTCCTCCGGCGGCAGGAAGACGAGGTTCTCGTCCTCCGCGGCGGCGACGTCGCCCGACCACGCGACGCACGCGGCGATGTTGCCCGCCGCGAGGTCGTTGATGTACTCGTTGCCGGTGAAGGCACGGATCTGACCGTCGGTGCGCGCCTTCGCGAGCTTGTCGAGGGCGTTCCCCCACTGGTCGTCGGTGAAGTTCGACGGGTCGGCGCCCTCGGCCAGCAGGAGCAGGCCCATGGTGTCGCGCATCTCGGTGAGCATGGTCACCTTGCCCTTGAGGTCCGACCGCGTGAGCAGCTCGCTGACCGAGCCGACCTCGCCGACGAGCGACTTGTTGTAGGCGATGCCGGTGAAGCCGGACTGCCACGGCGCCGAGTAGTCGCGGTTGGGGTCCCAGCCGGGACCCTGCAGGGAGGAGATGAGGTTCTTGTCGAGGTTCGGCACGTTGGCCTTGTCCAGCTGCTGGATCCAGTCGGCGTCGATCATGCGCGCGGCCATCCAGTCGGTGAGCACGAACAGGTCGCGCCCGGTCGGCTGGCACGCGCCCAGCTGGTTGCGCACCTTGGCGAAGAACTCGACGTTGTCGTTCACGTCGGGCGTGTACGCCACCTCGATGCCCGAGGTCTGCTGGAACTCGGTGAGAGTCGAGAGGTAGTCGCCGTCGTCCTCGTCGATGTACTCCGGCCAGTTCGAGACGTTCAGCTTCGCCTCGGTGTCGGAGAGGTCGGTCGTGATGCAGTCCGTGGCGCTGCTGCCACCGCCGCCTCCACGACCCATGAAGTAGACCGCCGCGATGCCCGCTGCGCCGGCGGCGCCGCCGATCATCAGACCTCGGCGGGAGATGCCCTTCTTGTTGCCTTCCTCCGGCGGCGTGACCTCAGACACGTCGACCTCCTTCACTCCGGGCGCACCCGGTCGACCAACAGGGAGTGAGCAGATGGTTGCATCACGCCACGTGCCCGCACAACGAAACTCGTATGCCCCCGGGCGTTCTGCCCGGCTGTGCGCGGCGCACGAAACGAGATGTCCGGACAATATCCCCGCAATATTGCCGCCCGATTTCGAGGAACCGAGACTGTTTCGGTGACGCCCTCGAACGCCGCGGGTACGCTCGCGCCCTCGCACCCTCGCCGCTCGCTCTGGCTGGCCACGCTCGACGAGCCCCTCGCTCCCTCGGATCCGCTGACGGGGGACACCGAGGCCGACGTCGCGATCGTCGGGGCGGGCTTCACCGGGCTGTGGACCGCCTTGTACCTGGCCCGCGCACGACCCGACCTGCGCATCGTCGTGCTCGAGCGCTACCACGCCGGATTCGGAGCCTCGGGACGCAACGGCGGCTGGGCGTCCGCCCTGTTCCCGAGCTCCTTCTCGACGCTGGCGCGGGAGCACGGGCCCGAGGCCGCGATGCGCCAGCACGCCGCCATGCGCGCCTCCGTCGACGAGCTCCTCCGCGTCGCCGCCGAGGAGGGCATCGACGCGGGCGCCGCCAAGGGCGGCACCATCGTCCTGGCGCGTACGCCCGTGCAGCTCGCGCGGGCACGCGCGGAGGTCGAGGAGGCGCGGCGGTGGGGCCGAGCCGAGGACGACCTCGTCCTGCTGGGCGAGGACGATGCGCGGGCCCGGCTGGACGGCGCCGGCACGCTCGGCGCGACGTACACGCCGGACTGCGCCGCCATCCACCCCGGCCGCCTGGTGCGCGGCCTCCTCGCCGCGGTGCGTCGCCGCGGGGTCCGGGTTCACGAGGCGACCGCGGTCACCGCGATCGCCCCGCGCCGCGTGACGACCCCGCGTGGGACGGTCCGCGCGCGGCACATCGTCCGCGCGACCGAGGGCTACACGCCGGGCCTGCCGGGCTCGCGTCGCGCGGTGATCCCCGTGCAGTCGCTGGTGCTCGCCACCGAGCCGCTCCCCGCGGAGGTGTGGGAGCGCATCGGCCTCGCCGGACGCGAGACCTTCTCCGACCATCGCCACCTCATCGTCTACGGGCAGCGCACCGCCGACGACCGCCTGGTCTTCGGCGGCCGGGGCGCCCCGTACCGCTGGGGCTCGTCGACGGCGCTCCGGCAGCGCGCGGCCGACCGCGTGCACGCGGCGCTGCGCGCGACGGTCGCCGAGATGCTGCCGGCCCTCGAGGGGGTGCCGTTCCCGTACGCGTGGGGCGGCGCGCTGGGGATCGCCCGCGACTGGCATGCGTCGGTCGGGTTCGACGCTCGGACCGGGATCGGCTGGGCCGGCGGGTACGTCGGCGACGGCGTCACCACCACGAACCTGGCCGGACGCACCCTCAGGGACCTCATCCTGGGCGAGGACACCGCGCTCACGACGCTGCCGTGGGTGGGGCACCGGTCGCGTCGCTGGGAGCCGGAGCCGCTGCGCTGGGCGGGGGCCAACGCGGGGCTCCGGGCCATGGCGATCGCCGACCGTGAGGAGCGGATCACGGGCCGCGAGAGCCTTGTCGCACGAGCGATGTCACCGCTGATGGGCGGGCACTGAGCGCCGCCGGGCGGATCGGCCCCTCAGGGGCTAGCGTCGGACCCAGGGGCACCATCGGGGTGCGAACGGAGGCGACGCCGTGACGGACCAGCACAAGCCGCGACTGCACGGGCGCGTCGTGGCGATCAGCATCGGAGCCGCGCTCGGCGGCTTCCTGTTCGGCTTCGACTCGTCGGTCATCAACGGCGCCGTGGACTCCATCCAGGGGCAGTTCGAGCTCACCGAGACCTTCACCGGCTTCGCCGTCGCCTCGGCGCTGCTGGGCTGCGCGGTGGGAGCGTGGTTCGCGGGCTCGCTCGGCAACCGCTACGGGCGGATCCGCGTGATGGTCATCTCGGCGATCGTGTTCCTCGCCTCCGCGATCGGCTCGGGCTTCGCCTTCGGCATCTGGGACCTCATCGGCTGGCGGGTCGCGGGCGGCCTCGCGATCGGCGCGGCCTCCGTGATCGCGCCCGCGTACATCGCCGAGGTCGCGCCCGCGACGTTCCGAGGACGGCTCGGTTCGCTCCAGCAGATGGCGATCGTGCTCGGAATCTTCGCGGCGCTGCTCAGCGATCAGGTGCTCGCCACGTCCGCCGGCGGCGCGGATCAGGAGCTGTGGTTCGGCCTCGAGGCCTGGCGCTGGATGTTCCTGATGGCGATCATCCCGGCGCTCGTCTACGGCATCGCCGCGCTGCGGCTGCCGGAGTCGCCGCGGTTCCTGGTGGCGCAGCACCGTGACGACGAGGCCTCACGGGTCCTGGTCGACTTCACCGGCGAGGAGGAGCCCGCGCACAAGGTCGCCCAGATCCGGTTCTCGCTCGGCAAGGACGACAAGAGGTCGCTGCGCGACCTCAAGGGGCGGGCGTTCGGTCTCCATCCGATCGTGTGGACCGGCATCCTGCTCTCGGTGTTCCAGCAGTTCGTCGGCATCAACGTGATCTTCTACTACTCGACCACCTTGTGGAAGTCCGTCGGGTTCACCGAGGACGACGCCTTCCTCACCTCGACCATCACCTCCGTCACCAACATCGTCGTCACCATCATCGCGATCGCGCTCGTGGACAAGATCGGGCGCCGGCTGCTGCTGCTCATCGGCTCCGCGGGCATGACCGTGTCGCTCGGGATCATGGCGGTCGCGTTCTCCACCGCGACGGTCGACGCGGGCGGGGACGCGTCCCTGACGGGCGGCTGGGCGATGGCGGCGCTGATCGCGGCGAACGCGTTCGTGGTCTTCTTCGGCGCCTCGTGGGGACCCGTGGTCTGGGTCCTCCTGGGAGAGATGTTCCCCAACCGCTTCCGCGCGACCGCGCTCGCGGTCGCCGCCGCTGCGCAGTGGATCGCGAACTTCCTCATCACCGTGACGTTCCCGTCGCTCGCGAACATGTCGCTCGCCGTCGCGTACGGCTTCTACGCGACCATGGCGCTGCTGTCCTTCTTCTTCGTCATGACCCGCGTGCCGGAGACGCGCGGCGTCGAGCTGGAGGACATGCGCGACGACGCGGACGCCCACACGAAGGAGGACGCCGCCGCGGGGATCTAAACCCGCGCATCGTCCCTCCCGCGAACGGGGAAGCGCCCCGCCTGAGATCAGGCGGGGCGCTTCCCGTGGGTGGCAGGTGAGGGATTCGAACCCCCGAAGCTTGCGCGGCTGATTTACAGTCAGCTCCCTTTGGCCGCTCGGGCAACCTGCCGGTGCGCCGTCAACCGGCGCGCATGGAAGGATAGCAAGGAATCCGCCGGGCTTGTTACTCGCATGGTCCCGGTCGGCAGGGAACGATGCGCGGGAGGCCGCGCGAGGAGGTGCCGGATGGCCGGGGACAACAGCTTCGACGTGGTGAGCAAGGTCGACCGCCAGGAGGTGGACAATGCTCTCAACCAGGCCGCGAAGGAGATCGCGCAGCGCTACGACTTCAAGGGCGTGGGCGCCTCGATCGAGTTCGCCGGCGAGGACGTCCTCATGAAGGCCAACAGCCCCGAGCGCGTCAAGGCGATCCTGGACGTGTTCATCTCGAAGCTCGCCAAGCGCCAGATCGAGATGAAGGCGCTCGAGTGGGGCGAGCCGGTGCCGTCGGGCAAGGAGTTCCGCCTGGTCGCGAAGGTCAAGGAGGGCATCGCCCAGGACGTCGCCAAGAAGTTGACGAAGCTGGTGCGCGACGAGGGTCCGAAGTCCGTCAAGGCGCTCATCCAGGGCGACGAGCTCCGCGTCACCTCGAAGTCCCGCGACGACCTGCAGGCGACCATCGCCCTGCTGAAGGGCGCGGACGTCGACGCCGCGCTGCAGTTCGTCAACTTCCGGTAGTCACCCGGTCTCACGCAGCTCCTCCGGATCCATCGTGGTCCGCTCGAGGTGACCGGGGATCGGCTCCTGTCGCGGGTCCACCGATGCGGGCGGGATGAACTGCCAGCCCGTGCCCCGGCGCCGGATCCGCCAGCGTTCGCGGTGGATCATGTGGTGATGGCGGACGCACAGCATGATGCCGTCATCGACATCGGTCCTGCCCCCGTGCTGCCATTCGCGCACGTGGTGGGTGTCGCAGTACGCGGGCGGGAGCCCGCACTTCGCGCAGCCTCGGTCGCGCTCCGCGATCGCGCGGCGCTGTCCCGGGGTGAAGAACCGCTTCGCGGCACCCTGGTCGAGCACCTCGGAGCGGGTGCCCAGCACGGTCGGGATGATCTCCGCGTCGGCGGCCTGCCTCCGGAGCACGCCGATCGGGATCGGACGGTCGATCCCGTCGATCGCGCCGTGGCCCTGGCCCGACTCGAGGTCCGTGAGGCTCAACCGGACCACGACGGTGGTCTTCACCGCATCGTGCGGACGCTCGCAGCCGTTGGCATGCCGGCCGAGCCAGCCCAGCGCGTCGGCGCGCAGCTGCCCGGGGGTGCGCCCGTCCACCGCGTCATGCTCGACCGCGGCGCGGTAGGCGTGCTTCATGTACCCGTCGACCGCTGCCATCAGGGGTGCGGCGGTCAGCGGGTCGAGCAGAGCGCTGAGGCGGATCATGCCGTTCGACTCCTCGCGGATCGACGCCTGCCGCAGCGCGTGCAGCTCGTCGTACCGGTCCTCCGCCACCCGCGGCGGCGTGAGCCCCGCCTCGATCCGCCTGACCAGCGAGCGTACCGACCGCAGCGGGATGGTCACGGCCTTGTCCACGACCATCCGCTCGACCCGCTCCAGCGGCAGCGACCCCAGCGGGGTCTCCCGCACGGCCGCGTCCACCGGGAGCCCGTCCGCGTCGCGGGCGTCGGGGTGCTGCATCAGCACCCCGTGGATCAGCACGAAGGCATCGGGACTGATCCGGCCCTCGCGCGCCGTCACCGCCAGGTACGGCAGGACCGAGGCGCCCGACGGCGAGTCGTCCGCGCGTCCATCGAGGGAGGAACCGAGGATGCGCAGACGCTCAGCCTCGGCGACCGTGCCACCGGTGATCCCGGCGACGAGCTGATCGACGCCGCTGAACCCTCGCCGCCGCGCGAGCCCACCCGCTCCCGGGCCCGACCTCCGGCCGGCCTCGGCGACCGCTGCTGCCAGGATCAGGTCGGATTCGCGGCGCCTTGCCACGCTGTCCGAGATGAGCGCCACCAGATCCCAGTCCGTGAGGGCGCCGGCGGTCTCGACGCGGGCGCGCAGCGCGTCCAGCGGGTCGGGCCCTGCGGATGCGGCGGTCGAGGTCATGCCTCAAGTCAACAGGAGGGGTCCGACATCGAAACGGACAAATAGGACGCTCAGGGATCCCCGCCTCCCGTGGGCGTGTGCGGCACCGGGCACCCGCCGGGGAACGTCCCGAGCTCCTCGACGCGGAACCCGTCCGGGTAGCTCCGGATCCACGGCAGATCCTCGACCCGGGTCGGCTTGGCACGCGCAGGCAGCAGCCCCGCGATCACCCCTCGCAACCGCACCGCGACTCGCGACCCGATCACCACCACGCGCGGCGGGTGCGCGTAGCCGAGCGCGTCCAGCAGCGCATCGTCCATCAGGGCCCGGCTGACCGCCTCCATGGCGCGCTTGGGCACGTACGGGCGGAACGTCAGCAGCAGCGCGAGGGTCGCGTCCGCGACGCGACGGGCGCCCTCGTCGAACGCGAAATGCTCGGCCTCGTAGCCGTCCATGAGCTCGGCGAAGCCCTCGTAGGTCTCGGGCAGGTCCGTGATGTTCATGTGCCGCCCGAGCTCCCGGTAGTACCGCACGGAGGCGTCGAGCTCGGCGTCCGTGAGGGCACGCTTGCCGTACGCGTCGAGCCACCGCTTGGGCACGACGACGAAGGTCGACAGCACGTAGCGGAACTCGTGGTCGGGGATGTCGTAGGCACGATGCATCTGGTTGATGCGGCGGATCGCGCTGCGTGCCTCCGGCGCCGCGAAGCCGGCACGGGTGGGGACCTCGAGCAGCAGCGCCGTGTCGTCGTAGCGCTTCTGGGGGCGCGCCGTGAACTCGCCCGTGCGGTCGAGCAGCCCGCCGATCCCGGGCACCGCGTAGGTGCGGAACAGCGCGAAGCTCAGCGACTGGTTCATGTCCCACGGGAACTCGTGCATGACGACGTTGCGGTAGATCTCGACGAAGTCGCGCTCGGGGTCGAGCGCCGCGTTGACCCGCCGCCAGTGGTCGCGTCTCATGCCACGCAAACTACGCCATCCGGGCGCGGAAGTGAATGGTGGATCACTTTTCGGACGCCGTGCGGGCGAGTCTCCATGGTGCGAGACTGCACCCATGTCCCTGGTGCGCGTCCACAACCTCGCCGTCTCCCTCGACGGCTTCGCGACCGGCGTCGACCAGAGCCTCGAGTCGCCGTTCGGCCACGCCGGCATGCGCCTCATGCAGTGGTTCCACGACACCGCGACCTTCCGCCGCAACATGGGTGAGGATCCCGGCGAGCCGACCCCCGACGACGCGTTCGCCGCGCGCTGGGACCAGGGCGTCGGAGCCGAGATCATGGGGGCGGGCAAGTTCGGCCCCCCGGGCTGGGAGGACGATGCGTCGTGGCAGGGGTGGTGGGGCGAGGAGCCCCCGTTCCACTCGCCTGTGGTGGTGCTCACGCATCGCCCGCGGCCGGCGCTGACGCTCGGCGGGACCACCTTCCACTTCCTCGACACGCTCCCCCGGGACGCGCTCGAGGCCGCCCGCACGATGGCGGACGGCCTCGATGTGCGCGTCGGCGGCGGGCCGACCACGGTGCGCGCGTTCCTCGCCGCCGACCTGGTCGACCTGCTCCACGTCGCGGTGGTGCCGGTGGTGCTGGGCCGAGGGACCAGCCCGTGGACCGGACTGGACGGCATCGAGGACCGCTTCGTGAGCGAGTCCGTCACCACCCCGAGCGGTGTCACGCACGTGACGTTCACGCGGCGGCCGCGCGACTGAGGGCGGCGCCGGTTCCACGGACCTACGAGGCGAACACCGCGGCGGCCGGCACGACCGCCGCGGTGCGGCCGGGTGCCCGCTGCGACTCCCAGTAGAGGTTGGTGTGCGCGATCACGTCCGCCATGGGCGGGGCGCCGAGCTCCGTCAGGTCCTCGGTCGTGTGCGAGTCCCCGACCAGCGTGACGTCGTATCCCCGCGTGAACGCGCCGTGGATGGTCGACCGGATGCACATGTCGGTCTGCGCGCCGCAGACCACGAGGTGCCCGACCGCGGCGTTCGCCAGCTCGGCCTCCAGCCCGGTGCCCTCGAAGGCGTCCCCGTACCGCTTGTGGATCACGGGCTCGCCCGCTTTCATGGTGAGCTCGGGCACGTAGCGCCACCCCTCGGAGCCCTCCGGCATGCCCGCGTCCGAGTGCTGCACCCAGATCACGGGTGCACCCGCCTTGCGCGCGCGCTTCACCATGGCGGCGATGCGTGCGATCACACCGTCGCGGTCGTGGGCCGCGACCACGACGTCGTGCTGCATGTCGATCACCAGCAGCGCCGTAGCCGGCCGTCCCTCGAGAGTCGTCATGGGACCTCCTCCGTGTCTCCGGCCACGCTACGCGCCGGGTCCGACACTTGCGAGCCCCGAGGCTCAGCGCAGGAAGCCGCGGCCCTGCGCCATCTGCTCGAGACGCGCGATGCGCTGGTCCATCGGCGGGTGCGTCGCGAACAGGTTCGACAGGCCGGCCCCGCGGAAGGGGTTGGCGATCATCATGTGCGACACGTTCTCGAGCTTCGGGTCGTCGCGCAGGGGCCGTGCCTTCACCCCGGCCTCGAGCTTGCGCAGCGCGGACGCCAGCGCGAGCGGATCGCCCGTGAGGGCCGCACCGTCCTCGTCGGCGTCGTACTCGCGGGTGCGGGAGATCGACATGCGGATCAGGGTCGCGGCGAGCGGCGCGAGCAGCAGCATGGCAAGCATCCCGATCGCGCCGAACGGGTTGTCGCGGTTGTTGCCGCCGCCGCCGAAGAAGAACATCATCTGCGCGACCGCGGTGATCATGCCGGCGAACGCCGCCGCCACCGAGCCGATGAGGATGTCGCGGTTGTAGACGTGCATGAGCTCGTGACCGAGCACTCCGCGCAGCTCGCGCTCGTCGAGCAGCTCGAGGATCCCCTCGGTGCAGCAGACGGCCGCGTTCTGCGGGTTCCGCCCGGTGGCGAAGGCGTTGGGCGCCGCCGTGGGTGAGATGTACAGGCGCGGCATGGGCTGGGCGGCCTCGCGGCTCAGCTCGCGGACGATCCGGTACATGGCAGGCTGCTCGACCTCGGTGACGGGCCGCGCATGCATCGCGCGGATCGCCAGGGTGTCCGAGTTCCAGTAGCCGACGAACGTGCCGATCACCGAGAGCAGCGCGAACAGCCACAGGTAGCTGCCGTTGCCGACGAACACGCCGAGCGTGAGCATGACGGCCCACAGGGCCACGAACAGGCCCGTCGTCTTGAGCCCGTTGAAGTGCTTCTTTCCCACCGGTCCTCCGTAGTTCCCTCGCCAGGAAGAACGGATGTCACCCTATGCCGGTTCCCCGCGCATCGTCGCACGCCCGCGAGCACGCCCGCGACCGCGGACGCGACGGAGGCGCGAGGTCAGATCGAGTAGGCGTGCCCGTCCTCGTCGGCCGCGGAGGCGACCCGACCGAGCGCGATGTCCGTCATCTCGTCGCGGGGGACCACCTTGATGCGCTCGCGCCCCTGCGCCTCGCCGAGCGCACGCTCGTGGGCGTCGAGCACCTCCCAGTCCTTCCAGAGCACCACGGGGACCTCGCGCTCCCTGAGGAGCCGGAGGACGTTGTCGGGGCTGAGCTGCTGCGGCGTCGCCTGGGTGCCGGCGTACAGCCCATCCGCGTCCTCGACCAGGTTCGCTATGGTCTCCGAGGCGTCGGACTTGGTGTGGCCGATCAGGCCGACCGGCCCCCGCTTGATCCAACCGGTGGTGTACAGCCCGGGGACGGGCTCGCCCGACTCGTCGACCACGCGGCCGGCGACGTTGCGGATGACGCCCTTGCGGTCGTCGAACGGGACGCCCTCGATCTCGGTGCCCCAGTAGCCGACCGCGCGGTACACGGCCTGAACCGGGTAGTCGATGAACTCTCCGGTGCCCTTGACCGACCCGTCGCCCTGGAGGGCGGTGCGCTCCATCCGGATGCCGACCACCTTGCCGTCCTCGCCCAGGACCTCGTGCGGCGACTGGAGGAAGTGCAGGTGGATGCGTCGGGACGCGTTGCCGGGCTCCTTGAGCGCGTAGTCGGTGAGGGTCTTGACCACCTGCTTCTGCTGCTTGTTGTTCTCGGCCACCTCCATCGAGGCCTCGTCGAACTCGTAGTCGGTCTCCGGGTAGACGACGATGTCGACGTCGGGGACATGACCGAGCTCGCGGAGCTCGAGCGGCGAGAACTTGACCTGCGCGGGGCCGCGCCGGCCGAACACGTGCACGTCGGTGACGGGCGAGTCCTGGAGCGCCTCGACCACGTTCGCGGGCACCTCGGTCGGCATGAGGTCGGGCACGTGCTTGCTCAGCACGCGGGCGACGTCGAGCGCGACGTTGCCGACCCCCAGCACCGCGACCTCCTTGGCGTCGAGCGGCCACGTGCGGGGCACGTCCGGATGACCGTCGTACCAGGACACGAAGTCGGCCGCGCCGAAGGAGCCGTCGAGGTCGATGCCAGGGATGTCGAGGTCCGCGTCCTTGAAGGATCCGGTCGCGAAGATCACGGCGTCGTAGTGCTCGCGCAGCTCCTGCAGCGTGAGGTCGGTGCCCACGTTCACGTTCGCGAGCAGGCGGATGTCGCCGCGGCCGAGAACGTTCGCCAGCGCGACGATGATCTGCTTGATGCGCGGGTGATCGGGCGCGACGCCGTAACGGACCAGGCCGAAGGGCGCGGGCAGGCGCTCGATGATGTCGATCGACACGGACAGGTCGGACTTGGACAGGATGTCGGCGGCGTACGTGCCGGCGGGTCCGGCGCCGATGATGGCGACCCGGAGCGGGCGTTCGGTGGTCACGGTGAGTCCTCGGGGTGGGGGCTGGGCGGCGTCCGGCCCGATGCTGCGGCTGCGGACGCGCCGCACCGGGCGAATGGCACCAGAGTATAGACACGGCGAACGGGCCACCCGCCAACTCGGGGCCGTCGACACCCCGGGGGGCATCCGCCCTGGTAGATGCCCGGCGGGGTATCCGGCCGGCGGGCGGTGCGACGATGCGCGGCGCGCGTCAGCCGACCGCGTGCGCCTCCTCGGCGGCGTCCAGGTCCTCGTATCCGGCGAGGATCACCGTGTACGCGACGGTGCGCCAGGTGAGGTTCTCGCCCGCCGCGATCAGGTCGTCGACCAGGGCGCGGTACAGCGCCAGCGTGCGGTCGGAGTAGGTGCCGAGCTCGCCGCGCAGATAGGTCTCGAAGGACGTCGCCTCGAGCGTGTCCTCGGCGGTGGTGAGCACCCGCATGCCGGCGCCGAGCGCCGGGTACCCGGCGTGGAACTCGCGCGCCCAGACCACCTGGATCGCGATGATCTGCTCCTGCTCCTCGACCCGGTCGGGCGAGAGCGCGGGCAGGTGCGGCGCGAGCTCGCGGGCGTACCTCTCCGGCTCGGTGGACTCCATCATGCGCGCGTACTTCTCGGTCAGGAGGTTGCGTCCGGCCGCGTCGGCGGCGTCGAGGTCGGATGCGTAGGAGTCGAGCAGGTCCATGGGCCACGTGAGGAACTGACCCAGCCGCTGGACCTCGAACTCCTCGGGGTTGTCCTGGCAGGACGCCCGCCCGCCCTCGCCGCGCACCTGCTGGAACTGCTCCCACTCATGCGCGACGATCTCCCGCGCGCGCTCCATGCGCGCCAGCCGCTGCTCCATGGTCTCCCGCATGCCGGACCCCTCTCACAGACCCTTGAGCCAGTCGTCGCCGATGCGCGCGGCGAGCTCGCCGCGGTGATGCTCGAGGAAGCCCGCGTCAGAGCCCGAGAGCCCCTGCGCGCGCAGCTCGGCCGCCACCTGCGCGCACACGTCCTCGATCGCGGCCTCGAGGCCGGCGCGCGCGGGGCCCGCACCCTTGCCCCCCTCGCCGAAGCCCGCTCCCCCGAAGCAGGCCGCCGAGGCCAGCCTCAGCGCGTCGGACAGCCGCGGATGGACGCCCGGCAGCCGCGAGCCCATCCGATCCGCGAGCGCGCGCAGCGCTGCGAAGCGCCACTTGTAGTACGGCAGGTAGCCGGCCGAGGCGGGGCCGTTGAGCAGGAACACCGCGGAGGCCGCCGCGTTCACGAACTCGCCGACAGCCAGCCACGCCGCCTCACCGTCTCCGCGGTCGAGCATCCTCGGCACGTTGTACTGGCCCGCCTGCGCCATCATCCCGAGCCGCCGCGAGACCAGCGCCAGCCGGACGTCCTCCGGCATGCGGCGGAACCCGTTCCGCGCCGCCGAGAACGCGCCGTGCGGATCCTGGAACACCTGCCCGCCGGTCGCCGCCGCCAGCGTCGCCTCATCGAGCCCGAGCCACTCGTGGGGGCGGTCCGCTGCGGGCGCGGCGGCATACCCGGTCAGGCCCTCGAAGAAGTCGCCGATCTCGAACACGCCGACGCGCCGCGCGCCGCCGGTCGCGCGCGGGGTGGCCACGCGCGGACCGTGACCGCGATGGGTCGGCGGGAGCGCCTCGTAGTCGGCCTGGAGCGCGGCGCCGTGCGCCGCGAAATCCTCGGCGGACAGCCAGACGCAGAATCCGGGGCCGAAGTCGTGGTCGCGCGACAGCGCGTCGTCGAACCCGAGGGCGTCCGAGCCGTGCCCCACGAGGCCGACGGCCGCCCGCCGCAGCAGGTCCGCGTGACGCTCGCGCATCATCGGCCGGCCCACCTCCTCCCAGTAGGAGCGCGCCAGCGCGAGGCCGGTCAGCGGGTCCGGCGATGGCGCGGGGTCGGGGTCGGGGGACGATGCGGCGCTCTCCGCGGGCGGCGGGTCCACGGCCGGCGACCGGTCGGGAGCGGCCGCGAGCGCGGCCCGGGCGGCGCGGAGGTTCTCGGAGGTCACGGCGTGGGCGTCGGAGCCCTCGCCGTACGCCCGCGCGATGATCGCGAGCGCCCTCTCGTACCCGTCGACGGCATCCGCGAGCCGACCGAGCCGGAAGCTCGCCTCCGCATGCCCGGCGAGCGCCGCGGCGTAGTGCGCGTCCCCTTCGCTCCCCCCGCGGCGGAAGATCTCCATCGCGGCAGCAGCATGGTCCTGCGCCTGGTCCTCGCGCCCGAGCGCGAAGGACACGAGCGCGAGGTTCGTGCGGGTCGCGGCGACGTCGATGTCGGTCGCGGGGTCGGCCGAAGAGGACGCCAGGATCGCCAGCGCCTGCTCGAGGTGGGCGTGGGCGGAGGCGTGGTCGCCGCTGTCGCTGTCGAGGATCGAGAGGTTGTTGTGGAGCGCCGCGAGCCGGCGGTCGCGCGACCCGAACAGCGGCGCGGCGACGGCGAGCGCCTCCGCGTAGGCGGACCGCGCATCGTCCCTCCGCCCGGCCGCGCGCATCGCGGTCGCGGCGTTGATGAGCGTGGTCGCGTGCGCCTCGGTCCCCTCGAGCCCGAGCCGGCCGACGAGGGCGAGCGCCTCGCGCGCCTCGGACACCGCCTCCCGGTGCCTGCCGATCGACCGGTGGAGGCCCATCGCCTCGTTGAGCACCGTGAGCTCCGCCGCCAGGTCCCCCGCGGCGCGGGAGCCCTCCACGGCGTCGGCGACCAGCCGCTCCGCCGCGTCCGGACCCGCCTGCGCCGCGAAGGCGGCGTCGAGCTCGCGGAGGAAGCCCGCGACGTCGTACCGGGCGGACCCATCTGCGCCAGAGGTCATCGCGTCGCTCTCGACCCTTCGTCGGGCGGCGCGAGGACGGGGACCACGCCGCGCCTCGAGTCTAGGGCGAACGACCCGGGACCCCGCGGGAGAGACGTGGCCGTTGCTCGGAGTTTGCTGCGGATCGCGGCGACCCCCTTCCCAACCTGACATAACTCTGGAACCCTAGGGGGTATGCACCCCGTCGGTTCGTCCGCCCCCGTGCGCGCCCTGGAGCCCGCGCCGGTCGACGTCGCGCTCGCGACTCCTACGCTGCTGCCCGCGCTGGACTACCTCGCCGACCTCGTCGGCCGCGTGCACCGCGCGCGCCGTCGCGTCCGCCTCACGACCCTGACGCTCTCGGACGGCTTCCTCACGGGCGCGCTCGTCGACGCGCTCGTCGACGCCGCGCGGCGCGGTGTCGAGGTGTGCGTGCAGGCGGACACCTTCACCTTCCGCGACACCGCGGCCTCGCTGCTGCCGGGACGGGTCCCGACGCGCGCACGGAGCGACGCCCGCACCCTCGCCTGGCGCATCCGCTCCGCGGGCGGCACGTTCACCTGGCTCGGCCACGAGCGCGGCCCCCTGTTCAAGGGGCGCACGCACACCAAGCTCACCGTGGTCGACGACTCCGTCTACGCGTTCGGCGGGGTCAACCTCGACGACCGGGGCGTGACCAACGTGGACTTCATGCTGCGGTTCGACGACCCTGCCCTGGCCGACGCGCTCGCCGACGTGCACGCGGAGATCCGCACGGTGAACCGGTCGACCCGGCCCGCATCCGTCGCGCTGCCGCACGAGCACGGCGAGGTGCTGATCGACGGGGGCGGCGCCGGCGACTCGATCATCTACCGCCGGGCGCTCGAGGTGGTCGAGGACGCGGTCGAGGTGACCCTGGTCTCGCAGTACTGCCCGACGGGCGAGCTGGGGCGCGCGATCAAGGAGCGTCCCCACCGGATCTTCTTCAACCGCCCCGGTCAGGCCTCCCTGCTCAACCGGGCGCTCATCGCCTCGTCCATGCTCGCGACGCGCACCTCGACGTCGTACGCCCACCCGGACTACCTGCACGCGAAGGTGATCCTCGCGCACATGCCGGACGGGTCGCGGACCGCGATCACGGGATCGCACAACTTCGTGTGGCGCGGCGTCGAGTACGGCACGCGGGAGATCGCGCTGCTGACGCGGCACCAGGACAGCGTGGACGCGATCGCCGGCTTCATCGACACCGAGGTGCACCGGCGCGGCGACACCGCGTGACACTCTGATCGCACACCCCCGGGGGCATATGCCCTGGTAGTCGTCCTCCCAGGAACGCCCCGCATCGTCGCCCCGGGGGTTCCCAAGGGTCACGTGGATGTGTCATCATTCCCGCCATGGCCATCCCCGCGAACCTGCGTGCACACATGTGCTGCGTTCGCTGCGCCATGTGTCTGTCGGCCTGATCGCCCACGGAACCTGTCCCCCTTCCTGGGCGCTCGGCCTGACGAGCGCGATCTCGCCACGCCGCAGCTCCCCCGACACACTGGAGAACCGGTGAGCACCACCGACGACACGACCCGCACCCCGCAGGCGCTGACCGAGGCCGAGGAGCGCCGACGCCACCGCGAGGAGGCACGCCTCATCCGCACCCGCGAGGCCGCCGCCCGCAAGAACACCGCGTCCAAGGACGGCCAGTGGGCCGCCGGCGACCGCACGCCGCTCAACCCGAACGAGGAGTTCAAGGCGACCGCGGACCCGCTCGAAGTGCGCCACCGCATCGAGACCCTCTACTCGAAGTGGGGCTTCTGGTCGATCCCCCCGAGCGACCTGCGTGGGCGGTTCCGGTGGTGGGGCCTGTACACGCAGCGCCGCCCGGGGATCGACGGCGGTCGCACCGCGGTGCTCGAGCCCCATCAGCTCGACGACGAGTACTTCATGCTCCGCATCCGCTCCGACGGCGGCCAGCTGAGCGTCGCGCAGGCCCGCGAGATCGCGGCGATCTCGACGGAGATGGGCCGCGACACCGCCGACGTCTCCGATCGCCAGAACATCCAGCTCCACTGGATCCGCATCGAGGACGCACCCGAGATCTTCCGCCGCGTCGAGTCGGTCGGCCTGTTCACCACCGAGGCCTGCGGCGACTCCCCGCGCGTCATCCTCGGCTCGCCGCTCGCGGGCGTCGCCCAGGACGAGCTGATCGATCCGACGCCGCAGATCCAGGCGATCATCGAGCGCGGCATCGGCAACCCCGAGTTCTCCAACCTGCCGCGCAAGTTCAAGTCCGCGATCTCCGGCATGCGGATCCCGGACATCGTCCACGAGATCAACGACATCGCGTTCGTCGCCGTCGAGCACCCCGAGCTCGGCGTCGGCTACGACCTCTGGGTGGGCGGCGGGCTGTCCATCAACCCGCACCTGGGCGTGCGCCTGGGCGCCTTCGTGGAGCCGGACAAGGTCGCCGACGTCTGGGCCGGGGTGATCGGGATCTTCCGGGACCATGGCTACCGCCGGCTCAGGACCCGCGCCCGCCTGAAGTTCGTGGTGAAGGCGTGGGGCGCCGAGAAGTTCCGCGAGGTGCTCGAGAACGACTACCTCGGTTGGAGGCTCCCCGACGGCCCCGCGCCGCAGGAGGCGGGTCCCGGCGATCGAGGCGACCACGTCGGCATCCACCGTCAGCGGGACGGCCGCTGGTACGTCGGCGTCGCCCCGGTCGCGGGTCGCATCTCGGGCACCAAGCTGGCAGCGATCGCGGACATCGCCGAGGCGGCGGGCTCGGACCGCATCCGGCTCACGCCGCTGCAGAAGATCGTGCTGCTCGACATCCCGGAGGACCGCGTCAACGACGTGGTCAACGGCCTCCGCGCGCTCGAGCTCGAGGCCGAGCCCGGCGAGTTCCACCGCAACGTGATGGCCTGCACCGGCATCGAGTACTGCAAGCTCGCGATCGTCGAGACCAAGGCCACCGCTCGCGAGGTGGTGCTGCGGCTCGATGAGACGTTCCCGACGCTCGACACCCCGATCTCCGTGCACGTCAACGGCTGCCCGAACTCCTGCGCTCGCATCCAGGTCGCCGACATCGGCTTCAAGGGCCAGCTGGTGCTGGACGACGAGACCGGCGAGCAGGTGCCCGGCTTCCAGGTCCACCTGGGTGGCCGCCTCGGCCGGGGCGAGGACAACGACTTCGGCCGCAAGATCCGTGCCCACAAGGTGAAGGCGGACGGCATGCCCGACTACGTCGAGCGCGTGACCCGCAACTACCTGGAGACCCGCGCCGACGGCGAGCCCTTCGCGGACTGGGCCTTCCGGGTCGACGAGGAGCTGATCCGATGAACGCGCCGCCGCTCGGCGCATCGTCGCTCACGTTGCTCAACCCGAGCGAGTGGAACGCCGAGACCTGCGCGCAGGTCAACGAGCGCCTGCTGAGCGCCTCGGCCGCGCACATCGCCGACTGGGCCGCCGCCACCTTCGGGCGGCGCCTGGCCGTCGCGGCGTCCATGCAGGACACGATCCTCCCCCACCTGTTCGGGACCCGGATCCCCGGGGTGGACGTCCTCTTCCTCGAGACCGGCTACCACTTCCCCGAGACGCTGGCGACCCGGGACGCGGCCGCGGCCGCCCTCGACATCACCGTCGTCGACGTCACCCCGAAGCAGACCGTCGCCGAGCAGGACGCCGCCTACGGCAAGGACCTCTTCGCCCGCGACCCCGGGCTGTGCTGCCAGCTGCGCAAGATGGACCCGCTGCGCGACGCGCTCGCCGGATACGACGCGTGGGTGACGGGCGCCCGCCGCGTCGACGCCGTCACACGCTCGGAGCTGCCGGTGGTCAGCTGGGACGCCAAGCACGGCCTGGTGAAGATCAACCCGCTCGCGCTCTGGGACGATGCGGCGGTCGAGTCGTACCAGGACACGCACGGGCTGCCGCGCAACCCGTTGGTCGCGCAGGGCTACCCCAGCATCGGCTGCCTCCCCTGCACCCAGCGGGTGGCTCCCGGCGCCGACCCGCGCTCGGGGCGCTGGGCCGGCCTCGACAAGACGGAGTGCGGCATCCACGTCGGGTGAGCGTGCGCCGTCCAGGCCTCTGATCCCAGGGGCCAGTCGCGCGCGACTGGCCCTCACGGGCGAGGTCCGCGCGGTGCGAGAATCGAGCGGTGACCCCCTCGCTCGACCGCCGCGGACTGACGTACGGCTTCGCCGCCTACTTCATCTGGGGGCTGTTCCCCATCCTCATGGCGTGGCTCGAGCCGGCAGGAGCCCTCGAGATCGTCGCCTGGAGGTCGGTCTCGTCGCTCGCGGTGTGCCTGATGATCGTGCCGTTCATGGCGGGCGCCTGGCCGCGCATCGTCGCCGTGGCCCGGGACGGGCGGACGATGCTGCGGCTCACCGCGGCGTCGCTGCTCATCGCCGTCAACTGGGGGGTGATGGTCTACGCGGTGGTGACCGATCGGGTCGCCTCGACGTCGCTCGGCTACTACATCAACCCGCTCCTGACGGTCGCGCTCGGCGTGTTCTTCCTGCGCGAGCGCCTGCGGCCGATGCAGCTGGTCGCGATCGGGGTCGCCGCCGTGGCCGTGACGGTGGTGGCGGTCGACATGGGCGGGCTGCCGTGGATCTCTCTGGTGCTCGCCACGAGCTTCGGGCTGTACTCCTTCATCAAGAAGGACGTGGGCGCCAAGGTCGACGCGCTCACCGGGCTCACGGTGGAGACCGCGATCCAGCTGCCGCTCGCGATCGGGGTGCTGATCTGGGTGCACGCGTCCGGGACGCAGACGCTGCTGGTCCGCGGCGCGGAGGGGCTGGGCTGGGTCCATGACACGCTCCTGCTCACCACCGGCACCTGGACCGCGGGCGCGCTGCTGATCTTCGCGGCCGCCGCCCGCCGCCTGCCGCTCAACATCTCGGGCCTGCTGCAGTACATCGCCCCCACCATGACGTTCGCGCTGGCGGTCTGGTACTTCCACGAGCCGATGCCGTCCGCACGGTGGGCCGGCTTCGCCCTCGTCTGGGTGGCGCTGGTGCTCATCACCGTCGACTCGTGGCGTGCCCGCGCATCCGCGGCGGTCACCCCGCCGGGGCGGGTCACCGAGCCGGTGTAACCGTCGAAGGGCCTTGAGCTCCCCGCGGGAGACGACGATCGCGCGGTAGGGGCGGTGAGTTCCCCGCAGCGGGAGGGAGCGGGGGTGTGGTCAGGCCGCGCGGGCGACCAGGGCCTCGGCGAAGGCGCCGAGCGCGTCCTTCACGTCGCCCTCGGGGAGGCTCGCGATGGCGCCGACCGCCTGATAGGCCCAGCGGCGCGCCAGCTCCGCGGTCTCGTCGAGCACCGGGTGCACGGCGAGGCGTGCGACCACGTCGGCGAGCGCCGCGTCGTCGCTCAGGTCCCCGTCGATCGCCGCGAGCAGGGCGCGGTCCTCGTCGGTCGCCTCCGGCGACGCGACCCGCCGGCGCAGCAGGAGCACCGGCATGGTGGGCACGCCCTCGCGGAGGTCCGTGCCGGGGGTCTTGCCGGTCGTGGCGGCGTCCGAGCGGATGTCGATCACGTCGTCGGCCAGCTGGAACGCCACCCCGGCGAACTCGCCGTAGCGCGTGACCTGCTCGACCATGGAGCGCGGCGCGCCTCCGAACATCGCTCCGAACCGCGCCGACGTCGCGATCAGCGACGCCGTCTTGTCCGCGAGGACCTGGAGGTAGAAGGCCACCGGGTCGTCCGCATCGTCCGGCCCCACGGTCTCGTGGAGCTGGCCGATGCACAGCCGCTCGAAGGTCTCCGCCTGGATGCGGACGGCCGCGGGGCCCAGTCCCGCGACCACCGTCGAGGCGCGCGCGAACAGCAGATCGCCGGTGAGGATCGCGACGGAGTTGCCCCACACCTCGTGCGCCGAGGGGGCGCCGCGCCGGGTGGGCGCGGAGTCCATGACGTCGTCGTGGTACAGCGTCGCGAGGTGGGTGAGCTCCACCACCACCGCGGCGTCGAGCACCTCAGGACGCGAGCCGTCGCCGAGCTGGGCGCACAGCAGGACCAGCATGGGGCGCAGACGCTTGCCTCCCGCGTCGACCAGGTGACGGGACGATGCGTCGGCGAGCTTGTCGGACTGGGCGACCGCGTCGCGCAGCCGCTCCTCGACCAGGTCCAGCCGGGGCTGGAGCTCCGAGTCGAGGGCGGCGTTGCCGATCGTCAGCGTGGCCATGCGTCAGCCGGCGGAGCCGATGAGCAGCACGGCGGCGTTCTCGAAGGCCGAGAGCACCGGGCCCGGCACGACTCCGAGCAGCACCACCGCGGCGGCGGTGATCACGACCACGACGCGAGCGAGCGGCGAGTAGTCGACCTCGATGGCCTCCTCCTGACCGTCGGGCACGTCGGTGAAGAACATCAGCACGATCAGGCGGACGTAGAAGAACGCGGCCGCCGCGGAGGCGATCACGGCGACCAGCACGAGCGGCCAGGCGCCCTCCGAGATCGCCGCGGCGAAGGCGACGAACTTGCCGACGAAGCCCGCGGTCAGCGGGATGCCCGCGAAGGAGAGCAGGAACAGCGCCATCGCTCCTGCCAGCAGCGGCGAGCGCTTGCCGAGGCCCGCCCACTGTCCGAGGCGCGTGGCCTCGCCCAGGACCGTGCCGTCGTCGGACCTCTCGCGCACCTGGGTGATCACCGCGAACGCGCCGAGCGTGGCGAGGCCGTAGGCGAGCAGGTAGAACGGCAGCGCCGCGAGGGTCGCCTCGGGGAAGCCCGCGAAGGCGACCAGGATGAAGCCCGCGTGCGCCACCGACGAGTAGGCCAGCATGCGCTTGAGGTCGGTCTGCACCAGCGCGACCACGGTGCCGAGCAGCATGGAGGCGATCGCGACGGCCCAGAACAGCCAGGACAGCTCCCACGTCAGGCCGTAGAACGCCTCGTAGGACACGCGGATCAGCGCGGCTGTGGCGGCGGCCTTGGTGGCGGCGCCCATGAACGCGGTCACCGGGGTCGGGGCGCCCTGATAGGCGTCCGGCGTCCACGAGTGGAACGGGACGGCGCCGAGCTTGAACAGCAGGCCGACCACGACGAGCACGGCGCCGCCGAGGATCAGCGGGTCCAGGCCCGAGACCGTCGCGATGCCGTCGGCGATGCCCGTGAGGGAGGCCGACCCGGTCGCGCCGTAGAGCAGTGCCGCACCGAACAGGAACAGCGCCGACGAGAAGGCTCCGAGCAGGAAGTACTTCAGCGCGCCCTCGTGCGAGAGCATCCGACGACGGCGCGCGAGCGCCACCAGGATGTACAGCGGCAGCGAGAAGAGCTCGAGCGCGACGAAGAGGAACACCAGGTCCGTCACCGACGTGAACAGCATCATGCCGCCCACCGCGAACAGCGCGAGCGGGAACACCTCCGTCACCTGCATGCCCTTGCGGCGGGCGAGGGTCTCCTCGGTGGACCCCGGGGCGACCGAGCCGAGCGACGTGAACGCCTCCTCGCCGGCGCGGGTGCGCGCGGCGAACAGCAGCGCGCCGAGCGCGCCGAACACGAGGATCACGATCTGCCAGGCGAGCGCCTGGCGGTCGACGGTGAGCATGCCGGCGAGCACCTCGGTGCCGGCGCCCTCGAGCCCGGCCCACTGCACGACGGCCACGCCGGCCGCGCCGATCAGCGCGACGAGCGAGAGCCCCAGCTGCGCCGCGCGACGGGTCGCGGGCGTGCGGACGAAGGACTCGACGAGGATCCCGATGGCGGCCGCGCCGAGCACCACGATGATGGGCGCGAGCGGCGCCCAGGCGATCTCAGGGGTCACGAAGCTCACTCGCCTGCCTCCTCAGCGACGACGGCGGACACATAGTCGGCGGACGGCTCCCGCACCGTGTCGAGCGCGATCCCGGGCAGGAAGCCGAGGATCAGCATCAGGATCACGAGGGGCCACAGCACCACGCGCTCCCGGACGGACAGCTCGCGGGTGGCCTCGAGCCCCTCGCGCGTGGGTCCGGTGAACACCTTCTGATAGGTCAGCAGGATGTAGAGCGCGGCGAGCACGACACCGATCGACGAGACGATGACCGCCGTCTTCGCGACGGAGAACGCGCCGATCAGCACCATGATCTCGGACACGAACGGCGACAGGCCGGGCAGCGCGAGGGCGCTCAGACCGATGATCAGGAACGTGCCGGCGAACACCGGGACCACCTTCTGGAGGCCGCCGTAGTCGGACACGTTCGCGCTGCCGTAGCGCTCGATGAGGAACCCGACCGCGAAGAACAGCGCGCCCGTCGAGAGGCCGTGGTTGAACATGTACAGCGCGGCGCCCTCGATGGACGTCTGGGTGAAGGCGAAGATGCCGAGCACCATGATGCCGAAGTGGCTGACGGACGTGAACGAGACGAGCCGCAGCATGTTGGTCTGGCCGATCGCGAGGAGGGCGCCGTAGATGACGGAGATCACCGCGAAGATGATGATCGCCGGGGCCGCCCAGCGGGCGGCGTCGGGGAACAGCGCGATACCGAGCGTCAGCATGCCGAAGGTGCCGATCTTGTCGAGCACCGCGACCAGCAGGGCGGTGGTGCCCGGGCGCGCGTTCTCGGCGACCGTCGGCAGCCACGTGTGGACCGGGACCATGGGCGCCTTGATCGCGAACGCCAGGAAGAACGCGAGGAAGATCAGGCGCTCCGCCGTGGTCGACATGGTCAGCCCAGTGAGGTTGTCCGTGAGGAACGCCTGGTCGCCGCCGGGCCCCTGGAAGTACAGCGCCACGACCCCGACCAGCATGATCAGGCCGCCGGCCAGCGAGTACAGCAGGAACTTCACCGCGGCGTAGCGGCGCTGGACGCCGCCGAACGAGCCGATGAGGAAGTACAGCGGGATCAGCATCGCCTCGAACAGCACGTAGAAGAGGAAGACGTCGCGGGCGGCGAAGATGCCGACCATGAACGCCTGGCTCAGCAGGATCAGCGCGAGGTAGTGCGTGCGCCGGTCCTCCGCCTCGTCCTCCTTCCAGGCCGCGAGGATCGCGAGCGGGGTGAGGATCGCGGCGAGCACGATCATCAGCAGGCCGATGCCGTTGACGCCGAGCGCCCAGCTCGCGCCGATCTGCGGGATCCACGCGTACGTCTCGGAGAACTGGAAGGTGGCGGCGGCCGCCGTGTCGAACTGCGCGAACAGCACGATGGCGAGCACGAGCTCCACGGCCGTGACGGCGAGCGCGATCTCGCGGACGCGCGCGCGGGCGCCGGCGGGCAGGGCCCACAGCAGCGCCGCGCCCACCGCGGGGACGGCCACCATGACGGTCAGGATCGGGAACATGGCTTAGAGACCCCCCTGGACCACGACGAGGATGACGATGACAAGGCCGACCAGCATGGTCGCGGCGTACGAGCGGACCTGGCCGGTCTGGAGGCGACGCGCCACCTCACCGGTCTTGGACCACGCCTCGCCGCCGCCGTTGACGGCGCCGTCCACCACGGCGGCATCCGCGTAGACGAGCGTCCGCGTGAGGTGCGTGCCCGGCCGCTCGAAGACCGCGCGGTTGACGCTGTCCTGGAACATGTCGTTGCGGGCGGCGATGGTGGCCAGCGAGGCGGCGGGGGCCTCCTCGGGCACGTCCGCCGCTCCGTACTTGCGCCACGCGACCCACACGCCCAGCGCGACCAGGATGAGGGTCGCCGCCATCAGCACGGGCACGGGCAGCACCGGCTCGTGGTGCTCGGCGTGCCCTGTGACGGGCTCGAGCCAGTGCGAGAAGCGGTCGCCGACCGCGAGGAACAGGCCCAGGAACGCCGAGCCCACCGCGAGGATGATCATCGGCACGGTCATGAGCGCGGGCGACTCGTGGGGGTGCTGGCCGTCGGTCCAGCGCGCCTTGCCATGGAAGGTCATGAAGAACAGGCGCGACATGTAGAACGCGGTGAGGCCTGCGCCGATCAGCGCGGCGCCGCCGAGGATCCACGGCTGGGCGCCCTCGCCGACGAACGCGGCCTCGATGATCTTGTCCTTCGACCAGAAGCCCGAGAACGGCGGGATGCCCAGGATCGCGAGCCAGCCCAGACCGAAGGTGACCCAGGTGGTGACCATCGCGGTGCGGAGCGCGCCGAAGCGGCGCATGTCGACCTGGTCGCCCATCCCGTGCATCACGGAGCCGGCGCCGAGGAACATGCCGGCCTTGAAGAAGCCGTGCGTGACCAGGTGGAAGATCGCGAAGGCGTAGCCGATGGGTCCGAGGCCCGCGGCGAGCATCATGTAGCCGATCTGCGACATGGTCGAGGCGGCGAGCGCCTTCTTGATGTCGTCCTTCGCCATACCGATGAGCGCGCCCAGGATGAGGGTGAACGCACCCACCGCGGCGATCGCGGTCTGGGCGCTCGGGGCGCCCTCGAGGATCGGCGCGGAGCGCACCAGCAGGTAGACGCCGGCGGTCACCATGGTCGCCGCATGGATGAGCGCGGAGACCGGCGTGGGGCCCGCCATGGCGTCGCCCAGCCAGGACTGCAGCGGGAACTGCGCCGACTTTCCGCAGGCCGCGAGCAGCAGCGTGAGGCCGATCGCGGTGAGCGTCGCGGTGGAGACGCCGTCGACGTTCGCGAAGACGGTCTCGAAGTCGACGCCGCCGAGGTAGGCGAACATGAGGCCCATCGCGAGGATGAGCCCGATGTCGCCGATGCGGTTCACCACGAAGGCCTTCTTGGCGGCCGTCGCGTACTCCGGCTTGAAGTTCCAGAAGCCGATGAGCAGGTACGACGCGAGACCCACGCCCTCCCAGCCGACGAACAGCAGCAGATAGCTGTCGGCGAGCACCAGCAGGAGCATCGCGGCCACGAAGAGGTTGAGGTACGCGAAGAAGATGCGCCGGTTCGGGTCGTGCTCCATGTACGCCACGGAGTAGACGTGGATGAGCGTGCCCACGAAGGTCACGAGCATCACGAAGGTCAGCGACAGCGGGTCCACCAGCAGGCCGGCGTCGAGGTTGAGCTCGGCGCCCGGGATCCAGCTGAACAGGTGGACCGCGTGCGAGCGCTCCTCCGCGTCGAGGCCGAGCATCTGGATGAGCGCGAGCAGGCCGACCACGAAGGCGGAGCCGGACGCGGCGACGCCGAGCCAGTGGCCCCACGAGTCGGCGCGCCTGCCCGCGAGCAGCAGCACGGCGCTGCTGGCCAGGGGCACCGCGATGAGAAGCCAGGTGAGATCAAGCATGGGGTCAGCCCTTCAGCTCGGCGGGCTCGTCGAGCGAGATGGTCTGGCGTGCACGGAAGACCGCGATGATGATCGCGAGACCGACCACGACCTCGGCGGCCGCGACCACCATGACGAAGAACGCCATGACCTGGCCGTCGATCTCCCCGTGGATGCGGGCGAAGGCGACGAGCGCGAGGTTGGCGGCGTTCAGCATGAGCTCGACTCCCATGAACGCGACGATCGCGTTGCGGCGCAGCAGCACCGCGGCGGAGCCGATCGCGAACAGGATGCTCGCGAGGATCACGAAGTTGACGGGGTCCATCAGCGGTCGTCCTCCTTCCGGCTCGGGTCCTCCAGCTGGGCGCGGAACTCGGCGCCGTCCTGCACCTGGTTGCGGATCTTGAGCACGCGCGACACCGACGCCTCGATGGGCTTGCCCTCCGGGTCGAGGGCAGGGATGTCGAGCGCGTTGTGGCGGGCGTACACGCCGGGGAAGACCTTGTTGACCGGGTCGGAGCCGGTGCGGACGCGGTCACGCTGCACCTCGACCTGGGTCCGGCGCGGCTTGAGCCGCGGCACGTGGGTGAGCACGAGCGCCCCGACCGCGGCGGTGATCAGCACGAAGCCCAGCACCTCGATCACGAGCACGTACTTCTCGAACAGGAGGATCGCGATCGGCTCCGGATCGCCCACGGCGCCCTCCTCGGCCACGGGGATGCTCACCCGGGTGATCAGCGACACCAGGAACGCGCCCAGGCCGCCGGCGGCGAAGAACGCGATCCAGCGCTGCGCGGTGATGGTCTCCTTGAGGTCCTCGCGCTGATCGACTCCGACCAGCATGAGCACGAAGAGGAACAGCATCATGACCGCGCCCGTGTAGACCACGATCTGCACGACGCCCAGGAACGGCGCGTCGAGGGCGACGTACGCGGCCGCGAGACCCACCATCACCAGCACGATCGACATCGCGATGTGCACGGCCTTGCGGGCGAACAGCAGCGACAGCGCGGGGATCACGGTGATCGCCGCGATGATCCAGAACAGGATCGGGCTAACCACGGCTGGCCTCCTTGGCGTCCCGGTTCTCCGGCAGCGTCGGCTCCTCGGGACGGTTCTCGCGCACCCACTCGATCTGGGCGTCGACCACCTGGGTCACGTCGCCGCGGTAGTAGTCGCCGTCGGTGGTGCCGGGCACCATCGGGTGCGGCGCCGCGAGCATGTCCTCGCCCATCGGGGCCAGCAGGTCCTGCTTCTCGTAGATCAGGCCCTCGCGGGTGGGCCCGGCGAGCTCGTAGTCGTTGGTCATCGTGAGCGCGCGCGTCGGGCACGCCTCGATGCACAGACCGCAGAAGATGCAACGCAGGTAGTTGATCTGGTAGACCCGGCCGTAGCGCTCGCCGGGGCTCACCTGGTGGTCGGGCGTGTTCGAGTCCGCCTCGACATAGATCGCGTCCGCGGGGCACGCCCAGGCGCACAGCTCGCAGCCGATGCACTTCTCGAGCCCGTCCGCGTAGCGGTTGAGCTGGTGGCGGCCGTGGTAGCGCGGCGCCGTCGGGTTCTTGACCTTCGGGTACTGCTCGGTCACGGTGGGCCGGAAGAAGTTGCGCAGCGAGACGCCGAAGCCGGCGACCGGGGCGAAGGCCTCGCCGATCGGGCCCTTCTTCTTGAAGTTCGACTCGAAGGTCTCGCGCTTGCCGTCGCGCTCGCGGTTGACCTTCCAGACCTCGTCGGACTCGCTCACTCGGAGTCCTCCTCTCGCTTGCCGGCATGCGCCTCGACCGTGCGGCCCGACCGCGGGGACGGCGGGAGCACCTGGTGAGGCATCGGGGGTACGGGGTAGCCGCCCGCGAACGCGTCGAGAACCTCGGGCTCGCGGTCCTCGGCGGGGGCCTCCTCCTCGGACTTCTTCGAGTCGGTGACGAAGCTCCACACCGCGATCAGCAGCAGGATGCCGATGACGGCCGCGACCGCGTCGTAGACGTTGAGGTCGCGGTCGAAGTGGTCGAACAGCTCGCGGCCGACGGCGAAGAACACCAGCCAGCCGAGGCCGACGGGGATGAGCACCTTCCAGCCGAACTTCATGAACTGGTCGTAGCGGAAACGCAGGACCGACCCGCGGATCCACACGAACACGAACATCAGCAGCCAGATCTTCACGATCAGCCAGATGGGCGGGAAGAACCCGGTGTTGAGGAACTCGGCTCCCGGCCAGGACGCGGGCCACGGAGCGCGCCAGCCGCCGAGGAACAGCGTGGTCGCGACGGCCGAGACGTTGATCATGTTCATGTACTCGGCGAGGAAGAACCACGCGAACTTCATCGAGGAGTACTCGGTCATGAAGCCGGCGACCAGCTCGCCCTCGGCCTCGGGGAGGTCGAAGGGCAGACGGTTGGTCTCGCCGACCATGGAGATGACGTAGAGCACGAAGGCGGGCAGCAGCGGCCAGATCCACCAGCGGTCGGTCTGCGCGTCGACGATCCCCTGCGTGCTCATCGTGCCCGACAGCATGAACACCGTCACGAGCGACAGGCCCATGGCCAGCTCGTAGGAGATGACCTGCGCGGTCGAGCGGATCGAGCCCATGAGCGGATACGTCGAGCCCGAGGCCCATCCGCCGAGGACGATGCCGTACACGCCCAGGGCGGCGCACGCGAGGATGAAGAGCACCGCCACCGGGAAGTCGGTCAGCTGCAGCGGTGTGACCTCCTCGGTGCCGATGATCCGGGTCGCGGGACCGAACGGGATCACGGAGAAGATCAGGATCGCGCAGAACACCGAGATCATCGGCGCGACGATGTACAGCGCCTTCTCGGACTTGCGGACGGTGATGTCCTCCTTGAACAGGAGCTTCATCGCGTCGGCCACGGACTGCAGCAGTCCGAACGGTCCCAGGCGGTTCGGTCCGGGGCGCTCCTGGAGGCGGCCGATCACGCGGCGCTCGAACCACACCGCGAAGAGCACGCTGGTGAGGAGGAACGCGACGATCAGCACCGCCTTGATGATGACGATCCAGATCGAGTCGCCGGCGAGCGTGCTCGACACGTCGGCGTCCTCGGACACCGGCTGGACGGCGGTCGCGAGACCCGCGGCGAATGCGGAGAGCGCCATCACTCTGCCCCCTTCACGGACACGGTGGCCCCGGCGGACGCGCCCAGGTCGCGGGCGACCCAGGAGCCGGGAGACTTCAGCGGCAGCCAGATCACGCCGTCGACCATGTCGGTGACCACGGCGGGCAGCTCGATCGCGCCGCGCTCGCTCGCCACCGTCACGGTGCGGGCGACGCCGAGCGCGTCGGCGGTCGCCTGCGACAGGCGGGCCACGGCGACGCGGCCGGTGCCGGCCAGGTAGGGCTCGCCCGCCTGGAGCGCACCCTCGTCGACCAGCTGGTGCCAGGTCGCCAGCGCGGCCTGGCCCTTCGCCGGCTTCGCGGGCTTGGCCGCCTTCGCCTTCGGCGCGGCCGCACGCTCCCCGGTTCCGGCGGCGCCCAGCGCGGCCAACTCCGAGTTGACGGCCTCGACGGTGCCGGTGCCGAGGGCGGCACCGAGCTCCCTGGCCAGCAGGTCGAGCACCCGGTGATCGGACATGGCGTCCGTGCGGATGGCGGTCGCGAACGAGCGCAGGCGACCCTCCCAGTTCACGAAGGTGCCGGACTTCTCCGACGGCGGCGCGACCGGCAGCACCACGTCCGCGCGGGACGCGATGTCGCTGCGGCGCACCTCGAGGGAGACGACGAAGTCCACCGCGTCGAGCGCGGCGGGGACGTCCGCGGCGAGGTCGGAGGCGCTGACGCCACCGACCACCAGGGCACCGATCTCGCCTGCCGCCGCGGCGGCCAGGATGCCGGCCGTGTCACGGCCCGGCTTCTCCGGGAGCGAGTCGACGCCCCACGCCTCGGCGACGGCCGCGCGGGCGGCCTTCGACGATGCGGCGCGGCCGCCGGGGAGCAGGCCGGGAAGCGCGCCCGCCTCGACGGCGCCGCGCTCACCCGCACGGCGCGGGATCCACGCGAGCCGTGCTCCGGTCGCCGCGGCAAGCTCCTGTGCGGCGGTGAAGCCGCCGGCGGACTCGGCCACGCGCTCGCCCAGCACGATCACGGCGCCCGGCTGCGACAGGGCCTCGCGCGCATCGTCCGCCAGTCCGCTCAGCGCGGCGGCCTCCTGGCCGGGCGCCGTCGGGACGAGCGTGGCGGCGAGCTTCTCGGCGCCACGGGACAGGAACGGGGCGACGGTCAGGACCTGCTGACGACCCAGCGACTTGCGCAGGCGCAGGAACACCACGCCGCCCTCGTCCTCGGGCTCGAACCCGACCATCAGGACGGTCGGCGCCTTCTCGAGGTCTCCGAAGGTCACGCCCATGCCGGTGCCGGCGACGGCGGAGCCGAGGAACGCCTGCTCCTCGTCGCTCGCCGCGCGGGCGCGGGAGTCCACGTCGTTGGTGCCGAGCACCGTGCGCGCGAGCTTGGCGTAGGCGTAGGCGTCCTCGAGGGTGACGCGGCCGCCGACCAGCACGCCCGCGGTCCGCGCGTCGCCCTCCTCGGGCTCGGCGGTCGCGGCGCGGATGCCCGCCGCCGCGGCGGCGAGAGCCTCGGGCCACGAGACCTCGACCAGCTCGCCGTCCTTGCGGACCAGCGGGCGGGCGAGGCGGTCGTCGAGGTTCTGCCACGCGAAGGCGAAGCGGTCCTTGTCGGTGATCCAGTCCTCGTTCACCACCGGGTCGTTGTCCGCGAGGCGGCGCAGGATCTTGCCGCGCCGGTGGTCGATGCGGATCGCGGAGCCCGACGAGTCGTGCTCGGAGATCGCCGGCGAGGACACGAGGTCGAACGGGCGGGAGCGGAACCGGTACGCGGCCGAGGTGAGCGCGCCCACCGGGCAGATCTGCACCGTGTTGCCGGAGTAGTAGGAGGAGAACGCCTTGCCGGCCTCGTCCTCGGCGGCGGCACCGACGGGACGGTAGCCGTCGAAGTCGAGCACGTCCTCGTCGAACGTGCCGATCTGCTGCTGCGCGCCGCGGTTCTGGAGGTCGATGAACGCGTCGCCCGCGATCTCCTTCGAGAACCGGGTGCAGCGCTGGCACAGCACGCAGCGCTCGCGGTCGAGCAGGATCTCCGAGCTCAGCGCCAGCGGCTTCTCGAAGACGCGCTTGACGTCGACGAAGCGGCTCTCGGGGCGGCCGTGGCTCATCGCCTGGTTCTGCAGGGGGCACTCGCCGCCCTTGTCGCAGACGGGGCAGTCCAGCGGGTGGTTGATGAGCAGCAGCTCCATCACGCCCTTCTGGGCGCGGTCGGCCTCCTCGGAGGTGTGCTGCGTGTTCACCACCATGCCGTTCGTCACCGTCATGGTGCACGATGCCTGGGGCTTGGGGAACGCGCGCAGGTTGCCGTCGGGGCCCGGGCTGGCGACGTCGACCAGGCACTGGCGGCAGGCGCCGGCGGGCTTGAGCGCGGGGTGGTCGCAGAAGCGCGGGATCTCGATGCCGATCTGCTCCGCGGCGCGGATGATGAGCGTGCCCTTGGGCACGGTCACCTCGGTGCCGTCGATGGTGAGCGTGACGGTCTCGACGGCCTCGGCTGCGGGCTTGTCCGCGGTCGCGGTCATGCGTGCGCCTCCTCAGGTGCATCGGCGTACTCGAAGAGCGCCGAGGCGGCGTGGTCGAACGGGCAGCCGCCCTGCTCGACGTGGGCCTCGTACTCCTCGCGGAAGAGCTTCACGGAGCTGATGATCGACGAGGTCGCGCCGTCGCCCAGCGCGCAGAACGAGCGGCCCGCGATCGAGTCGCAGGTGTCGAGCAGCTGCTGGATGTCGGCCTGCGTGCCCTGGCCCTTCTCGATCCGCTTGAGGATCTGGGTGAGCCAGTAGGTGCCCTCGCGGCAGGGGGTGCACTTGCCGCAGGACTCGTGCTTGTAGAACTCGGTCCAGCGGGTCACGGCCCGCACCACGCAGGTCGTGTCGTCGAAGAGCTGGAGCGCGCGCGTGCCGAGCATCGAGCCCGCCGCGCCCACCGACTCGTAGTCGAGCGGCGTGTCCAGGTGGTCCTGGGTGAAGATCGGGGTGGAGGAGCCGCCCGGCGTCCAGAACTTCAGCTCGTGGCCCTCGCGGATGCCGCCGGCGAGCTCGAGGAGCTCGCGCAGCGTGATGCCGAGCGGCGCCTCGTACTGACCCGGACGGGTGACGTGCCCGGAGAGCGAGAACAGGCCCATGCCCTTCGAGCGCTCGGTGCCCATCGCCGTGAACCACTCGACGCCCTTGTCGACGATCGACGGCACGGAGGCCACCGACTCGACGTTGTTGACCACGGTCGGGCGCGCGTAGAGGCCCGCGACCGCCGGGAACGGGGGCTTGAGCCGCGGCTGGCCGCGGCGCCCCTCGAGCGAGTCGAGCAGCGCGGTCTCCTCGCCGCAGATGTAGGCGCCGGCGCCGGCGTGGACGGTCACGTCGAGGTCGAAGCCGCTGCCGTGGATGTTCTTGCCCAGGTGCCCGGCCTCGTAGGCCTCGCGCACGGCCTGCAGCAGGCGGCGGTACACGTGCACCACCTCGCCGCGCAGGTAGATGAAGGCGTGGTTGCAGCCGATGGCGAAGGACGTGATGATCACGCCCTCGACCAGCGCGTGCGGCGCGGACATCATGGTCGGGATGTCCTTGCACGTGCCCGGCTCGGACTCGTCGGCGTTGACCACCAGGTAGCGGGGGCCGCCGTCGTCCGGGGGCAGGAAGCCCCACTTCATGCCGGTGGGGAAGCCCGCGCCGCCACGGCCGCGCAGACCCGAGTCCTTGACGGCCTGGATGAGGTCGCCGGGCGCCATGCCCAGGGCCTTCTTCAGCGGCGCGTAGCCGCCGGCGGCGGTGTAGGTGTCCAGGCTCCAGGACTTCTCGTCGGCCCAGGTCGCGCTCAGGACGGGAACCAGCTCGGTCACTTGGACGCCCCCTTCCAGCCCTGCTCCTTGGCGGCCTTGAGGCCCGCGAGGGTGGGAGCACCCGCGCCCTGGTCCTCGTCGGCACGCCCGTCCTCGAATCCGGCGAGCACACGCGAGACGTCCTTGAAGCACGCCACCTTGCCCGGTCCGCGCGTCGGCGCGACGTCCTTGCCAGCACGGAGGTCGTCGACGATCTGCTTGGCGGACTCGGGCGTCTGGTTGTCGAAGAACTCCCAGTTGACCATCATGACGGGCGCATAGTCGCAGGCCGCGTTGCACTCGAGCCGCTCGAGGGTGATCTGGCCGTCCTCGGTGGTCTCGTCGTGCCCGACGCCCACGTGCTCGGACAGCTCGTCCCAGATGCGGTCGCCCCCCATGACGGCGCACAGCGTGTTGGTGCAGACGCCCACCTGGTACTCGCCGTTGGGACGACGCTTGTACTGGGTGTAGAACGTCGCGACCGCGGAGACCTCGGCGGCCGTCAGGTCGAGCTGGTCCGCGCAGAACTGGATGCCGTCGGGGCTGACGTACCCGTCGACCGACTGCACCAGGTGCAGCATCGGCAGCAGCGCGGAGCGCTTGACCGGGTAGCGGCCGACGATCGCGGCGGCGTCCTCGGCCAGCTGCGTCAGGGTGGACTCGTCGTAGGTCATCGGTCGACGCCTCCCAGGACCATGTCGATGGTGGCGATGGCGACCACGACGTCGGCGACCTGGCCGCCCTCCGTCAGGATCGACAGCGCCTGCAGGTTGTTGAAGCCGGGGTCACGGAAGTGCGCGCGCCACGGCTTGGTGCCGCCGTCGGAGACCAGGTGGACGCCCAGCAGGCCCTTGGGGCCCTCCGTCGCGACGTAGACCTGGCCGGCGGGGACCTTGAATCCCTCGGTGACCAGCTTGAAGTGGTGGATGAGCGACTCCATCGACTCGCCCATGATGTGCCGGATGTGCTCCAGCGAGTTGCCCTGGCCGTCGGAGCCGACGGAGAGCTGGGCGGGCCACGCCACCTTCTTGTCCGCGACCATCACGGGCTGGCCCTCGCTCGCCTCGAGGCGCTCGACGCACTGCTCGACGATCTTGAGGGACTCGTAGCACTCCTCCAGGCGCAGCACCACGCGGGAGTACGCGTCCGCATCCGTGCTCGTCGGCACCTGGAAGTCGTAGGTCTCGTACCCGCAGTACGGCTCGGCCTTGCGCACGTCGTACGGCAGACCCGCGGACCGCAGGATCGGTCCGGTGATGCCCAGCGCCATGCAGCCGGCGAGGTCGAGCACGGCGACGTCCTGCAGCCGGCCCTTGAAGATCGGGTTCGCGAGCTGCAGGTCCACGAGCTCGTCGAGCTTCTGCTTGACCTTGGGGATCATCGCGCGGATCGCGTCGGTCGCCCCCTCGGGCGCGTCCTGCGCGACGCCGCCGGGACGGATGTAGGCGTTGTTGGTGCGGAGCCCCGAGATGAGCTCGATGACCTTGAAGGTCTCCTCACGCGCGACGAACGCGGTGGTCATCACCGTGGTCGCGCCCATCTCGTTGCCGCCGGTGCCGACCGCGACCAGGTGCGAGCCGATGCGGGTGAGCTCGGCCATCAGGACGCGCAGGACGCTCGCGCGCTCGGGCACGTCGTCGGTGATGCCGAGCAGCTTCTCCACGCCGAGGCAGTAGGCGAGCTCCTGGGCCATGGACGCGACGTAGTCCATGCGGGTGCAGAAGGTCACGCCCTGGGTCCAGGTGCGGAACTCCATGTTCTTCTCGATGCCCGTGTGGAGGTAGCCGATGCCGGCGCGGGTCTCCGTGATGGTCTCGCCCTCGATCTCGAGCATCACGCGGAGCACGCCGTGGGTCGACGGGTGCTGAGGACCCATGTTGACGACGATGCGCTGCTGGCCCAGGCGGGCGGCCTCGTCGGCGATCTCGCTCCAGTCGCCACCGTAGGCGCTGTACTCGGGGGCCTCCGGGTCCTCGGTGAAGGGCCCGGTGGCGTGCGGTGCGGTCGTCGATTCGCTCATCGGTACTGCCTCCGGGTGTCGGGCGAGGGGATCTCGGCGCCCTTGAACTCGACGTCGATGCCGCCCAGCGGGTAGTCCTTCCGCTGCGGGTGTCCCACCCAGTCGTCCGGCATCTCGATGCGCGCGAGCGAGGGGTGGCCGTCGAAGACGATCCCGAAGAAGTCCCAGGTCTCCCGCTCGTGCCAGTTGTTCATCGGGTAGACGGAGGTCACCGACGGGATGTGGGGGTCGGCGTCCGGGACGGAGACCTCGAGGCGCAGGCGGCGGTTGTGGGTGATCGACTGGATCGGGTACACCGCGTGGAGCTCGCGGCCCGCGTCCGCCGGATAGTGGACGCCGGAGACGCCGAGGCACAGCTCGAAGCGGAGGTCCTGGTCGTCGCGCAGGTGCTGGCACACCTCGACCAGGTGCTCGCGCGCGATGTGCAGCGTCAGCTCGCCGCGATCGACCACGACGCCCTCGATGGCGGCCCCCGCATCGTCCCCGAGCAGCTCCTCGAGCACGTCGACGACGCCGTCGAACCACTCCCCGTAGGGGCGCTCGGACACGCCGGGCATCTGGATCGGCTTGACCAGCAGGTCGTAGCCGGTCGTGTCACCCTGGGCGCCGAACATACCCTCGCGGACGTTGATCAGGGTCATCGGCTTCCGGTCGCCGGGCTGGGGGCCGCCCTGCGGCGCGCCCGTGCCCGTGAGGTCCTGGGAGTCGCTCAACGCAGCAGCCCCTTCATGTCGGAGGTCGGCGTCGCGGCGAGCGCGGCGGCCTCGGCGGCGGCGGCGATCTCACGACGGTTGCGGCCCATCGGCGTGTTGCGGACCTGCTCCTGCAGCTCGAGCAGCGCATAGAGCAGCATCTCGGGACGGGGCGGGCAGCCGGGGAGGTAGATGTCCACCGGCACCAAGTGGTCCACGCCGGGCACGATCGCGTAGTTGTTGAACATGCCGCCCGAGGAGGCGCACACGCCCATCGAGATCACCCACTTGGGCTCGGCCATCTGGTCGTAGACCTGGCGGACGATCGGCGCCATCTTGTTGGACACGCGGCCCGCGACGATCATCATGTCGGCCTGGCGCGGCGAGCCGCGGAAGACCTCGGAGCCCATGCGCGAGATGTCGAAGCGGGGCGTGCCCGTCGCCATCATCTCGATCGCGCAGCACGCGAGGCCGAACGTCGCCGGCCACAGCGAGCCGGCACGCATGAAGCCGACGAAGTCCTCGACGGTGCCGAGGAGGAACGGAGGTGCGCTCTCTTCAATACCCATAAGTCAGTCCCACTCGAATCCGCCGCGGCGCCACTCGTACACGAACGGGATCGTGATGAGGGCGAGGAAGGTCATGATGGCGATCAGCCCGAACCACCCGAGCGCGCCGTGCGCGACCGCCCAGGGGTACAGGAAGACCACCTCGATGTCGAACACGATGAACGTCATCGCGACCAGGTAGTACTTGATCGGGATGCGACCGCCCCCGGCGGCGCCCGCGGTCGGCTGGAGGCCCGACTCGTACTTGTCGAGCTTCGCCGCGTTGGCGCGCTTGGGGCCGAGGATGGAGCTCACCACGAGGCCGGCCACGGCCAGCAGGCCGGCGATCACCATCATCACGATGATCGGCACGTACGGATTCACTGGGGGAGGTCCTTCCGTCGTCGTCGTCGATCTGCCGGCGTCGTCATGCGGCCGGAGCCGCCTTCACGATCGCCGCCAGCAGCTTGTCCGCCCAGTTCCCACCGCGCGGCTCGTAGACATCTGCGAGCAGTCTAGACGTGAACTCCATGACCAACGGACTAGGAAGTCCGTACCGCGTGCATACCTTCATCACCTCGGGGCGCTCGACCAGCGCGGCGAAGATGCGACCCAGGTTGTAGTAGCCGCCCAGGTCGTCCTTCATCATGCGCGCGTAGCTCGCGAGCGCCTTCTCCTCCTCGCGGGCGCCCGGGGCGTCCCGCCAGGCCACGGCGGCCTCGGTCGCGCGCCGCGCGGCCTGCATCGCGTAGGCGATGCCCTCGCCGTTGAACGGGTTGACCATGCCGCCGGAGTCGCCCACGAGCATCATGCCGGGCACGTAGTGCGGCTGGCGGTTGAAGGCCATCGGGATCGCGGCGCCCTTGATCTGCCCGACCTGCTCGCCGAGCTCCCAGTCCTGCGCCGCGTGGTCGAGCCAGTCGCGCAGCAGCGCGCGGTGGTCGAGCTTGGAGGGCGTGCCCTTCGCGCTGAGGGTGCCGAGGCCCACGTTGGCGGTGCCGTCGCCGAGGGGGAAGATCCACCCGTAGCCGGGCAGGAGGTTCGACCGCCCGCGCTCGCCGTCCCAGATCTCGAGGTGGCCCTCCATCCACTCCTCGTCGTGACGCGGCGTGGTGAAGTAGGTGCGCACGGCGACACCCATCGGGCGGTTCTCCTTGCGCTCGAGCCCCATGCCGAGCGCGATGCGGGCGCTCACGCCGTCCGCGGCGATCACCAGCGGGGCCCGGAACTCGACCGGATCGCCGATCTTGCGGCCGCGCGCATCGGTCTGCCGCGCGACCACCCCCACCACACGACCGCCGCCGGCGTGACCCGCCTGACGCTCGTCGCGCAGCGCGGACTCCACGTACCAGCCCTCGCGCACGTCCGCGCCCGCGGCACGCGCGTGCTCCGCGAGGCGCTGGTCGAACTGCGCGCGCGGGAGGGACAGCCCGTAGTTCGGGAACTCCTCCAGGTCGTGCCACGGGAACTCCAGCCGGTGGCCGCCGCCCACCATGCGCAGGCCGTGGTTGGGGATCCACCCCTCCTCGCGCGGGGTCGGCAGCCCGATCAGCTGCAGCTCGCGGACCGCGCGGGGCGTGAGCCCGTCGCCGCAGACCTTCTCGCGGGGGTAGTGGGACTTCTCCAGCGCGATGACGTCGAAGCCCTCGGCCGCGAGGTAGCGCGCCGCCGCGGCCCCACCCGGACCCGCTCCGATCACGATGACGTCTGCCTCAGTACGCACCCGACAACTGTAGTCAGCCTTCGAGGGTGCCCGTGGCATGGACGATGCGGGACTCGCGGGCGTCCTCTTCCTGGCGGCGGGCGTCGGTTGCTACGTTGCAATCATGAGGGACGCTGGGACGACGTGGGCAGGCACGCACCGGTTCGGCGCGCTCGGCGTCGTGGAGGCGTCCACGGTCGCCCAGGTGCAGGAGGCGGTGCGCGCGGCACCGGGGCGTGTCAAGGCGCTCGGCACCCGCCACAGCTTCAACGACATCGCGGACACCGACGGCACGCTCGTCACGGTGACCGGGATCGGCGGCACCCCCTTCATCGACGTCACCGACCCGTCGCACCCGACGGTCACGACGCCCGCGGGGATCCGGTACGGGGTCCTGGGCAGATGGCTCCAGGAGCGCGGCTGGGCGTTGCACAACACGGGCTCGCTCCCCCACATCTCCCTCGCCGGCGCCACCGCGACCGGCACCCACGGCTCGGGCGTGCTCAACGGCTGCCAGTCGACGGCGCTGAGCCGGATCGAGTTCGTCGACGCCGCGGGCGACCTGTGCACGATCCGGCACATGCATCCCGAGTTTCCCGCGGTGGCGGTCGGGGTCGGTGCCTTCGGGATCATCACCGAGCTGTCGCTGACCGTCCAGCCCACCTACGACGTGCGTCAGGACGTCTACGTCGGCCTGCCGTGGGAGGTGCTGCTCGAGCATGCGCGCGACGTGCTCGCCGACGCGTACTCCGTGTCGATCTTCACCACCTGGACCGAGGACACGGTGCAGCAGATCTGGCGCAAGAGCGGCGTGCGCGCCGGAGCCGAGCCGCCCGACGAGTGGTGGGGCGCGACGCGGCAGGCGGTGGGCGACACCCGCCTGGTCGACGGCGATCCCGGCGCGCTGACGCCCCACGGGATCCCCGGACCGTGGATCGACCGGCTCCCCCACTTCCGGCTCACGCACACGCCGTCCAACGGCGAGGAGATCCAGACCGAGTACTTCGTGCCCATGGAGGCCGCGGGAGACGCGCTCGCCGCAGTGCGCGCGCTGGGCGACCGCATCGTCCCGCACCTGCTCGTGTCCGAGCTGCGCGCGGTCGCCGCGGACGACCTATGGCTGTCCGGCGCCTACGGACGCGAGACCCTCGCGATCCACTTCACATGGGCGCCGCACCCCGAGCCCGTGCGTGCGCTGCTCCCTGAGATCGAGCGGGCGCTGGCCCCGTTCGACGCCCGCCCGCACTGGGGCAAGTGGCACGCGTTCGACGGCGCGGCGATCGCCCGGGTGACGCCACGGCTCGCCGACGCGAAGGCGGTGTTCGAGACGCTCGACCCCGCCGGACGGTTCGTCAACGACTACCTCACACGACTGGGGATCCGCGAGCCCCGTGCCCCTAGGCTGGACGGGTGAGCATCGCCGCAGCCGCCCCCGGCCCCCTGACCGTCCGCACCGTCGAGATCGAGGACCCGGGCGATCTGATCGCGGCGCTGCCCGAGGCCGGCCTGTCGTGGGTGCGTCGCGGCGAGGGCATGGTCGCCTGGGGCGAGGCCGCGCGGTTCGAGGCCGGCGGCGCGGACCGCATGAACGCCGCCCAGGCATGGTGGCGCCTGCTCACCCGGCACGCGACCGTCCAGGACGACGTCCGGACGCGCGGCACCGGCCTGGTCGCCTTCGGCTCCTTCTCCTTCGCCGACGACTCCGGGGCGGGCGGCACGCTGATCGTCCCCCGCTACCTCATGGGTCGGCGCGACGGTCGCGCCTGGTTCACCGTCATCGCCCACGACCCGGAGGCGGCCGTCCTGCTCGAGGCGGCGACCGCGGGAAGGACGGCACCGAGCGAGCACGGCGCCGTGGCCGCGCAGCCCGCCGACCGTCAGGGCTGGGACGATGCGGTCGAGGCCGCCGTCGCCCGCATCCGCGAGGGCGCGCTCGAGAAGGTGGTGCTCGCCCGTGCCGTCGACGCTCGCGCCGAGCGCCCGATCGACGTCCGCACCGTGCTGAGCAGGCTCGCGGACGAGTATCCGATGTGCTGGGCCTTCCACGTCGACGGGCTCATCGGGGCGACGCCCGAGCTGCTCGCGCGGGTCGACCACGGCCTGGTGACGTCGCGCGTGCTCGCCGGCACCATCCGGATGACCGGGGACGACGCGGCCGACCTGGCCCGCGCCGGTGCGCTCGCCCGCTCCTCGAAGGACCGTGAGGAGCACGAGTACGCCGCGCGGTCCGTCACCCAGGTGCTCGGCGCCCACTGCGCGTCGGTGAACGTGCCCGACGAGCCGTTCGTGCTGCACCTGCCCAACGTCATGCACCTCGCGACCGATGTCACCGGCGTGCTGTCGCACAACGTGGCGGCGCTCGAGCTGGTGGCGGAGCTGCACCCCAGCGCCGCCGTGTGCGGCACGCCGACCGTCGCGGCCGCCACGGTGATCGACGAGCTGGAGCCGCTCGACCGCGGCAGGTACGCGGGCCCGGTCGGATGGATCGACGCCGCCGGCGACGGCGAGTGGTGCATCGGCCTGAGGTCGGCGCAGCTGTCCGCGGAGGACCCTCGCGACGTGCGCCTCTACGCGGGCTGCGGGATCGTCGCGGCCAGCGAGCCCGAGTCGGAGTGGGCCGAGTCCGAGGCGAAGCTCGAGCCGATGCGCAAGGCGCTGGGAATCGAGCCGGAGCCGGAGCCCGACCCGGAGCCCGAGCCCGAGCCCGAGCCCGAGCCCGAGCCTGAGCCGGAGCCGGAGCCGGAGCCGGAGCCCGAGCCGACCCCGAAGCCCAAGCGCCGGTCGCGTGCGAAGGCCAAGGCAACGGAGCCCGAGCCCGAGCCCGAGCCCGAGGCGGAGCCCGAGCCGACCCCCGAGCCGGAGCCGGAGCCGGAGCGCGCCCCTGAGCCCCAGTCTGAGCCTGAGCCGACCCCCGAAGCCGAGCCGGCTCCCGCATCGTCCGCCGCCCCCGTCGCACGCTTCGACTACACGGGCGAGGTCGACTTCCCGGAGCTGCAGGTCGACCCGGCCGAGGTGGGGGAGATCCCCACCTTCGCCTCGACCCGCGCGGCCGAGACTCCGGTCAAGGCGGCGAGCGCGAGCTGGGACGCGGCCGACTGGGAGGAGCGCTACGCGTCCCGTTCGGCGGTCTGGAGCGCGCAGCCCAACGTCCAGCTCATGACGGAGGCCGCCGTGCTCGAGCCGGGACGCGCGCTCGACGCCGGCTGCGGCGAGGGCGCGGACGCCGTGTGGCTCGCCTCGCAGGGGTGGACCGTGACCGCGGTCGACATCTCCGAGACCGCGATCAGCCGGGGCCGCCAGCACGCCATCAGCGAGGCGATCGCCGGCAAGGTCGACTGGCGCGTCGGAGACGCGACCGGGCCCTCGATGGAGGCGCGCGCCTACGACCTGGTGACGGCGCACTTCGCGCACCCGCAGGCGGGCATCGCCTCGCTGGTCCGCACCCTGGGTCGGCTGGTCGCGCCGGGCGGCGTGCTGCTGGTCGTGGGCCACGACCCGCGCGACGCCCACGTCCAGGAGCACCCCCGCCTCAGCCACACCGCCTTCCGGGCGGAGGACGCGGCGCTCGGCCTCGACCCCGCGATGTGGGACATCGAGGTCGCCGAGGTGCGCGAGCGCGCGGCCACGCTCGACGGCCAGGACACGACCCGCCTCGACGCGGTGCTGCGGGCGCGCCGGCTCGACTGACCCGGCGGCGCCTACAGGCGGGCCTCGATCACCTCCAGGCCGGTCAGGGGCGCCGCGAGCGCGGCCGCGAGCTCGTCGCGCGCACCGACCTCGCGGTGTGGAACCCGGTAGCCCGCGCACAGCGCCCCGAGATCGGCACCGTGGGGCGTGAGGAAGACGCGCTCGACCGCATCCGGATCGCCGCCGGCGTGCTCGAGGGTCGAGAACAGCGTGCCGCCGCCGTCGTTCACCACGACGATCCTGAGCGCCGGACGTTGCTCGAGGGGCCCGACGAGCAGCCCGCCGGCATCGTGAAGGAAGGTCACGTCGCCCATGAGCGCGAGCACCGGCCGCCCCGACCCGAGCGCGACGCCCGCGGCGGTGGACACGGTCCCGTCGATGCCCGCCAGGCCACGGTTCGCGAGCACCGTGGGCGCTCCGCCCGCGCGCGCCGCCGGCATCACGCGGTCCAGCGCGCGCACCGGTCCCGAGGAGCCGACCACGCCGAGCATCCCGCCCCGCCACGCGGCGGCGACCTCGGCGGCGACCACCCGGGGACCCCACCCCTCGGGCGACGGCGTGTCGCCGGCGGCCGCACGCCACGAGGCGAGCCAGTCCGGATCGGCGGCGTCGGACCTGCCCCACCACGCGGCGGGCACCCGCGCGAGCACGCGGTCAGCGTGATGCGGGGCCTCGCGCCAGCGCGCCCCGAAGCCCGCGACGTGCAGGGAGGGTGCCCTCGCGATCAGCGCCTGCACGGGGCGCGAGAGCGTCGGCCGCCCGACGACCACCACCAGGTGCGTCCGACGCACGAGCTCCTCGCCCCGCGGGGAGGTCAGCAGCCGCACGTAGTCGGGGATGGCGGCGCGGCCGGCGCGGGCGCCCGACGTCGGCTCGGCGAGCAGGGGCCAGCCGTGCGCCTCGGCGACACGGCGCGCGACATCGCCCGCGCCGTCCCCCGCCACCACGACGCCGCGCGCGACGGCGGGCAGCGGCTCTCCCCCGTCGGGACGGGGCTCGGGGCGGGCGGGTGCGGCGGGCACCCCGGGCCACACGCCCCCATCGGGGCCGAGCGGGTCGCGGAAGGAGAGGTTGAGGTGGACGGGGCCGGGCGCTCCCGACATGTCGTCCCGTGAGGGATCGCCGAGGGCGCGGGCGACCGCCGTCGCGGCGAGACGCGCCGCGCGGGGGACCTGGTCGCCGTCGGCCGGGGCGGGCTCGTCCGTCGACCACTGCACGAAGCCGCCGAAGATGCCCGGCTGCGTCGTCGTCTGGTTGGCTCCCACCCCGCGCAGCTCCTCGGGCCGGTCCGCCGTGAGCAGGAGCAGCGGCACCCCGGCGTGATGCGCCTCCATGACCGCCGGGAGCAGGTTCCCGACCGCGGTGCCGGAGGTGGTCACCAGGGCGACCGGGCGCGCCGTCCCGGTTCTCGCCCGTCCGCGTGCGACGCCGAGCGCCAGGAAGCCCGCGGTGCGCTCGTCGATGCGGACGTGCAGCCGCACCCGCGGCGCGCCGAGCGGGGGGTTGCCCGAACCGGCCTCCGCGAGCGCGTGCGCGAGGGGACCCGAGCGCGACCCCGGGCTCAGGACGTAGTCCTCGACGCCGTGCTCCGCGAGCGCGGCGACGAGCGCGCGGGCGAACGCCGCCGACGGGTGCTCGGTCACACGATCACGTCCAGCGTGACCGGGCCGATCACACCGTCGTGGGGCACGATCGGCTCCCGGACGGTGTCGGTCGCGAGCAGCTCCGACGTGCCCAGCCCGCAGGCGTAGGGGAGCTCGGGCAGCGCGCGGGCGAGCGCGACGCCCGCGAGCAGACCCACCGAGGACTCCATCGCCGACGAGACCACCACGGGGACGTCGTACCGGTCGACCACGTCGAGGCAGGCCTGGACGCCGCCCATCGGGGCGACCTTGAGCACCAGGATGTCGGCCGCGCCCAGCCGCATCACCGCATCGGCGTCGCCCGGGATCCGCACGGACTCGTCTGCAGCGACCGGCACATGCGTGCGCCGGCGCACCTCCGCGAGATCCTCGACGCGCATGCAGGGCTGCTCGACGTACTCGAGGCCGGGGCCGCCGCCCGCCCGGGCCGCGGCGTCGAGCTCCCGGAGCGCCTTCACCGCCGTGTCGACGTCCCACGCACCGTTGGCGTCCACCCGCACCCGGCCCTCGGGGCCCAGGGCGATCGCGACGGCCTCGACGCGTCGCGCGTCGTCGATGATCCGCATCGTGCCGGCGACCTTGACCTTCGCGGTGGTGCAGCCGCCGGCCTTCGCCAGCTGGGCGGCCCGACCGGACGGGAGCTCCGGGACGATGCTGTTGACCGGCACCGTGTCGCGCACCGGCTCCGGCCACTCGCCGCGTGCCGCCTCCATGGCGGCGGCCCACCAGCGGGACGCGCGCTCCGGGGTGTAGTCGGGGAACGGGGAGTACTCGCCCCAGGCGTCCCGGCCATCGGGCCCGCGGCCCCTGATCAGGACGCCATGGCGCTCGGTGACGCCGCGGAAGCGCGTCGCGAGCTGGACGCGGAAGGGCCGGAACTCCATGGGGCCAGCCTAGGGCGGCCCGGTCCCCCCGGTCCCCGCGGCTACGCTCGAGCACATGAGCGACATCCCGGCGCAGGTCTCCGACCTGATGGACCCCGCGCAGTGGCGCGCGATCGACGGCTTCCCCGACGCGGACATCACGTATCACCGGTGGGTCGCGCGCGGCCCCGAGGGCGAGCGTGACCTGCCGGCCGTGCGCATCGGCTTCAACCGCCCCGAGGTGCGCAACGCGTTCCGCCCGCAGACCGTCGACGAGCTCTATCGAGCCGTCGACCACGCCCGCCAGACGGTGGACGTGGCGGCGATCATCCTCACGGGCAACGGTCCCGCGGCGGACGGGGTGCACGCGTTCTGCTCGGGCGGAGACCAGCGCATCCGCGGCAAGGACGGCTACCTCTACGAGGGCAGCGCCCAGGACGCCCCGGCCTACGGCGGCCGGCTCCACATCCTCGAGGTGCAGCGCCTGATGCGCACGTCGCCGAAGGTGACCATCGCCGCGGTGAACGGCTGGGCCGCGGGAGGGGGGCACTCGCTCCACGTGGTGAGCGACCTGTCGATCGCGTCGCGCGAGCACGCACGGTTCAAGCAGACCGACGCCAACGTCGGGAGTTTCGACGCGGGCTACGGCTCGGCCCTGCTGGCCCGCCAGGTGGGCGACAAGCGCGCGCGGGAGATCTTCTTCCTCGCCCGCGAGTACTCGGCCGACGACGCGGAGCGCTGGGGCGCCGTGAACGAGTCGGTTCCGCACGGGGAGCTCGAGACGCGCGCGCTCGACTACGCCCGGATCATCGCGACCAAGTCTCCCCAGGCGATCCGGATGCTGAAGTTCGCGTTCAACCTCGCCGACGACGGGCTCGCGGGCCAGCAGGTGTTCGCCGGGGAGGCGACCCGCATGGCCTACATGACCGACGAGGCGCAGGAGGGTCGCGACGCCTTCCTCGAGCGCCGGGACCCGGACTGGACCCGCTTCCCGTACGCGTTCTGAGGTCGGGCGGCGGTCAGCCGCCGAGCTCCTCGACGAGCCCCGGCACCGCCTGATCGATGGGCTCCCGGATCACCCGGGCGGCCTGCGCGTCGTACGCGGTCGGCGAGGCGTTGACGATCACGAGCTCCGCGCCTGCCCGCACCGCCGTGCCGGCCAGCGCCGCCACCGGGTAGACCTGCAGCGTGGTGCCGATCGCCACGAACAGGTCGCAGGTCCGGGCGGCACGGTCCGCCCGCTCGAGGTCGGCCTCGGACAGCGCCTCCCCGAAGTACACGATGTCGGGCTTGAGGATCCCGCCGCAGCCGCCGCACCGGGGGTCGGGCTCCGAGCCGAGGCGCGCGACCACCGTCGCCGTGGCGCACGTCTCCGCGCACGTCAGGCAGGACGTGGTCGCCAGCGTGCCGTGCAGCTCGACGACGTCCGACGCGGCCGTCCCCGCCGCCTGGTGCAGGCCGTCGAAGTTCTGGGTGAGGACGGCGAGCCCCGGCACGGACGCGAGCGCCCGGTGCGCCGCCGACGGTGCGGCGGTCCACACGGGATGCGCGGCCCAGTCCCGCCAGCCCTCGACGCGCGCGTCCCGGTCGGCCACGAACACGTCGATGTCGAGCAGCCGGACCTTCTCCGGCGACCGGGTCCACAGGCCGCCGGGACCTCGGAAGTCCGGGATCCCGGTGGAGGTGGAGATCCCGGCGCCGGTGAGGACGGCGACGGAGGGCGTCACGGCGTCAGGAGATGTCGATCGACGTCGGGTGGCCGACGCCCTTGTTCGGGATCAGCTCGAACCAGGTCTGTCCCGGCATCAGGGCGACCGGGTCGCCGGCCTCCGTGGTCAGCACGAAGGGCTCGTACTGCCCCGCCTTGCTCCACTCGATCGGGATCATGCGGTCGCCCGACACGACGTACCCGGCCCCGCTCCGGCCGGCGACGAGCGTCTCCGGCACCGAGGTCTTCGCGTTCCCCGACGTGTACTCCACGCTCACCCACAGCATGACCACGTTGGTCGCCGAGAGCTGCACCCCCGCCATGGTGACGTGCGGCGACGATCCCTCGGAGCGCATCCACAGCTCCTTCGAGGCGTCCCACCGCCAGGACGGGTTCGAGTAGCTCGACATGTGGATCTGGATGCTGCTCGCGTCGCTGCCCTCGACCTGCGCGGTCGCGGTCTCCTCCGGGTAGGCGATCGCCCACTGCTCGGGCGGCGTCGTCATCTCGTCGTCAGCCTGCTCGAGGATCTTGTCCAGGTAGGCGTGGAGGTTGTGCGGCGCCCGTCGGCCGCTGGTGCGATAGAAGCCGTAGGACCCGATGTCCTGGGTGATGACCTGCTGCCCCGAGTTCACGGTCGCGGTGACGAACCGGTTCTGCGCGCCCGAGAACACGAGCGGCCCCGCGAACGATCCCATGATGTTGCGGTCCATCGGCCGCATCGACCGCACCGGCCCGACGGAGTCCGGCATCTGCGAGTGGTAGACGGCGATGAGCCGCGAGATGCCGGCCTCGACGTACTCCTCGAACACCACGTCGGCCTGGTCGAGGTTCTCCTGCGGGCGCGCGGCGGCGCTGTTCTCGATCTTGATCGACAGCGCGGGCCTCGCCAGCTCCGCGGCGGACGCGTCCGACGCGTCGAGGCCGGTGAGCGGCCAGATCACCTCGGGGCGCGGGTCCTCGGGCGCCGCCGGAAGCGTGGGGGTCGCGGAGGCCGGAGCGACCGAGACGGTCGCCTGGGGCGAGGAGTCCGTGGTGGCGGGGGCGCAGGCGGCGAGGCCCACCAGGGCCAGCGCGGCCGCGACCGCGGAGGTCACGCGGGTGGGTCTCATGCGGTGAAGTGTAGGCGTCGCCGTAGGGTGATCCGGTGATCTTCGCCCACCTGTCGCCCGATCCCCTCGCCGCGGTCGACGCCGCCCTCGCGGGCGCCGCCGACGGGATCGCGGTCCGGACCTCGGGATCGACCGGCGCCCCACGCGTGGTGCAGGTGCCGGCCGCGGCGATGCGCGCGTCGGCGGCGGCGACCGCCGCGCGCCTCGGGGAGGCCGGATGGCTGCTCGCGATCCCCGCGGACCGGATCGGCGGCGCGATGGTCGTGGCCCGCGCCCGGCTCGCGGACGCCCCGCTGTCGACCCTCCCTCCCGGCCGCTTCACGGCGGACGCCTTCGCCGCCGCCGCATTGTCCCTCCCCGACGGGCCCCACCACGTCTCCCTGGTGCCCACCCAGCTGCGCCGGCTGCTCGCCGAACCCGCCGGGCGCGAGGCGCTCGCACGGTTCGAGGCGGTGCTCGTCGGCGGCGCCGCGCTGCCCGACGCGGACCTGCCGCCCGGCGTGGTCTCGACCTACGGGATGTCGGAGACGTCGGGCGGCTGCGTGTACGACGGCCGCCCGCTCGACGGCGTGGAGGTCGCGATCGGGCCGGACGGCCGCATCCGCATCGCCGGCCCCACGCTCGCCGCGGGCTACGCCGACGGGGACGATGCGGCGTTCGAGACGGTCGAGGGGCGGCGATGGTTCGTCACCTCGGACCTGGGCGAGCTGCGGGACGGGGCGCTCACCGTGCTCGGCCGCGCCGACCACGTGATCAACACAGGCGGCGTCAAGGTCCATCCGCTGCCGGTCGAGCGCGCCCTCGAGGCGGTGCCCGGGGTCGAGGCCTGCGCGGTGGTCGGGGTCCCGGACGCCCAGTGGGGCGAGAGGGTGGTCGCGGTGCTCGCCGGCGCGGTGGACGATGCGGCCCTGGCGTCCGCGATCTCGGCGCTGCCCGGGCCGTCACGCCCGCGACGCATCGTCCGCGTCGGGGAGGTGCCGCGCACCGCCGGTGGGAAGATTGACCGGGCGGCCGCGCGTTCCCTCGCCGCCCCACAGGAGGAGATTCGATGACCACCACCGCCGACTGGATCGCCGGCGCACGCCCCCGCACCCTGTGGACCGGAGCCGTGCCCGTGCTGGTCGGCAGCGCGTCCGCGTCCGCCATCGGCGGTTTCCGACCGCTGCTCGCGCTCATCGCGCTCGGCGTCGCGCTTGCGCTCCAGATCGGGTCGAACTACGCCAACGACTACGCGGACGGCATCCGCGGCACCGACGTGGACCGGATCGGCCCCGAGCGGCTCGTGGCCTCGGGCAAGGCGCTGCCACGCTCGGTGAAGAACGCCGCGTACGCATCGCTCGCGCTCGGGGCCGTGCTCGGACTGCTGCTGGTGTGGCTGTCGGGTCAGTGGTGGCTGCTGGCGGTGGGCGCCGTCGCGGTGATCGCGGCGTGGACCTACACGGGATCGTCCCGCCCCTACGGCTACGCCGGGTGGGGAGAGGTGAGCGTGTTCATCTTCTTCGGGCCGGTCGCCGTGCTGGGCACGATGTACACGCAGGCCGGCACCGTCACGTGGTGGGCCGTCGCGGCCTCCGCCGGCGTCGGCATGTTCTCCGTCGCCCTGCTGCTCGTGAACAACATCCGTGACCTCGCCACCGACGCCCTCGCGGGCAAGCGCACGCTGGCGGTCAAGCTGGGCGAGTTCCGGGCACGCCGCCTGTTCGCGGCCGTGGTGACGCTCCCGATCGTGTGCGCCGTGCTCGTCGCCTTCGTGCACCCGTTCGCGCTCGGCGCGACCTTCATCGCCCTGCCCGCGCTGTTCATCGCGCTCGGGATGCGGATGGGCGCCGAGGGCGCGAACTTCAGGGTGATGTTCGCGGGGATCTCCGGCGTCGGCCTCGCCTACGGCCTGCTGCTCGCCGTGGGCATCGCGATCTGAGCCCCGGTCAGGGGCGCGTCGGTCCGTTCTCGATCTCCGCGTCCTCCTCCGCGGCGGCGGCCCTGATGCCGCGCTCGGAGCGGGTGATCCAGCCGTCCATCTGGGCGGCGGCTCCGGCCTTGAGCCCGGGCAGCGCGAGGTAGGAGACCAGCCACGCGACCACGAAGGCGGCCACGAAGACGAGAAGGTCGCGCCAGCCGACCAGCCACAGGATCCCCAGCACCGCGAGGAAGATGCCGGTGCGCGCGGCCCAGTAGGCGAGAACTCTCATGCCCACCACGGTACCCGGCGTAGGCTTGGGGGATGTTCGTGCGCGTGGTCCTCCCCCTGCTGTACCTCGGCCTCGTGGTCTACGCGCTGTCGGACATGCTCCAGCGCCAGGAGAAGCGGCCGTACGGCTTCGCCAAGTGGGCGTGGACGCTCGCGATCGTGCTCCTCCCCTACCTGGGCGCGATCCTCTGGATCCTCGCGGCGCGCACGGGCCCCTCCACCCCTCCGGCGACCCGGCGCGAGCCCGTGGCGCCCGACGACGACCCGGAGTACCTGGCCTGGCTCCGCGAGCAGTCCAAGCGCAAGCGCGGCAGCAGCGGCGCCTGACCGCCCCCGGGACGTGCGATCGGCGCTGATAGTCTCGCCGCACCAGCGCACCTGAGGGGACCGATCATGACCTACGGCCAGACGCCGCCCGACCCGTTCGCCGCCGAGCCCCAGGGGCAGCCGACGCCCCCTCCGTACGTCCCGCCGGCCCACCAGGACACCCGCGGCTACGCGCAGCCGTCTCCCGCGCCCGCGTACGGCCAGCCCTCCTACCCGGCACCGCAGTACGGCGCCCCCGCATTCCCCACGTTCGGCCCGCGCGGGGACGAGAAGAACTGGATGGGGATCGTCTCCCTGGTCGCGAGCATCGCGGCGTTCTTCGTCGCCCCGTTCGTCGGCTCCGTCGCGGCGGTCGTGTTCGGCCATCTGGGGCTCGGCGCGGTCCGGCGGGGCGAGGCGCGCAATCGCGGCCTGGCCCTGTGGGGGACCATCCTCGGCTACGTCGGGATCGGCATCACGGTGATCGTCGTCATCGCGTACATCGCGCTGTTCGCCTTCGCGGTGCAGGAGGGCGGCTTCTCGGGCTCGATCGACGCCTGACGCGCCGCGGCACCCGGGCCCTGCGGCCCGCATCGTCCCTGCTGAGCGGACGTATCCTGCGGTGATGGACACGTCACCCAGGGTCACGCTCGCCGACGTCGCGCACCGTGCGGGCGTCTCGGTCGCCACCGTGTCGAAGGTGGTGAACGGGCGCTACGGGGTCTCGCGGGCGACCGTCGCGCGCGTGCACGGGGCCATCGAGGAGCTGGGCTACGACGCCGGGCTCGCGACGGTGCGTGCACGAGGGCCACGCACCCGCGCGGTCGCCGTGCTCGCGCCGCAGTTCGACGCGTACGTCGCGGAGCTGCTCAAGGGGGTCGCCGCCGCCCTCGCGGATGCCGGCTACGGCCTGCACCTCCACGTCGGGGGCCCCGACCACGGCTGGGAGCGCAAGTCGTTGTCGACCCTCGCAGGGGTGCTCGCCGACGGCGCCGTGATCATCGGCCCGACCGTGGTCAACGCGAGCACGCGCATCCCGACCGTCGCGCTCGACCCGCACTACCGCTTCACGCCGCGTCCGACCGTGGCCGCGGACGCGGACGCCGGGATCCGGCTCGCGACGCGCCACCTCATCGACCTGGGTCACCGGCGCATCGGCTTCCTCGCGGGACGCCATGATCTCGACTCGTCGCGGCGGGCGGAGGAGGCGTTCCGCGAGACCCTCGAGGCCGCCGGGATCTCCTGCGATCAGGACCTCATCGCGGAGGCGGAGGGTCTGCCCGAGCGTGCCGCCCACGCGGCCGAGGCGATGCTCGCGTTCGAGCAGCCGCCGACCGCGGTGGTGTCGGCCTCCGACGGGATGGCGGTCGCGTTCATGGAGACCGCGCTCGACGCGGGGCTGGCCGTTCCGGACGACCTGTCGATCATCGGCTACGGCGGCGTGCCCGAGGCCTGCACGGCCCCGGTCCCCCTCACCACCGTGCGCCAGCCGCTGCACGAGATGGGTGTCGAGGTGGTGCGGATGCTGCTCGAGCGGCTCGCGGGACGGGAGCCGGCCGAGCCGCACGTGATCATGCCCGTCGAGCTCGAGGAGCGCGCCTCGACCGCTCCGCCTCGCTGAGGCGTGAGCCGGCGCGCCGCTCAGACCGCGTACAGCTCCAGCACCTGCGCGCCGACGCGCTCGACATCGAACTGGCGCACGTGCGCCGCCTGCTCCGCGTGGATCTCGCTTCGCAGCGACGCGTCGGCGATGAGCCGTCGCAGCGCATCGGCGAACGCCGGGGTGTCGCGCGCGTCCACGCTCACCTCGGGGCGGTCGCCGATCACGGAGAGGTAGCCGGGGTTCGCCCCAGCGAGGACCACGCCGGCCCCGGCCGCCATGGCCTCGACCAGCACGATCCCGAAGCTCTCGCCTCCCGTCGCCGGGAACACCGCGATGTCCGCGTCGGCGTAGAACGCCGCCTTGTCCTCCTCGGCGACGAAGCCGAGCATCGCGACCCGGTCGATCCCGGCGGCATGGATCGCGGCCTCGAGATCCCCGAACAGCGGGCCCTTGCCGCCGATCCGCACCTCGATCCCCTGTCGCTCCTCCTCGGTGAGGGCGTCGAGCGCGTGGATCAGCTCGAGCACGCCCTTGCGCTCGACCAGCCGCCCCAGGAACGCGATCACCAGACGCCCATCGGCGCCGGGACGCCGGGACGATGCCGCGGCCGCGGCCGCGAACCCCGTCACGTCCACCGGGCACGGGATCACCCGTGCGTCGATGCCGAAGGTCCGGCGCGCGAAGTCCGCCGCCGGCGCCGACACCGCGCAGAACGCGTCGAACTTGCGCAGGTTGGCCCGCAGCGCGCGCCCGAGGGCATGGGTGCCCCACTCGGAGATCTTCGAGTCCGGGAGGATGTGGAAGGTGCCGACGATCCGCACCGAGCGGGCCTGGAGCCGTCGCGCCTCGTCGACCACGCGGGCGGCGAACAGGGGCGAGTGCGGGGTCTGCACGTGGATGACGTCGTAGCGCTCGGCGTCGAGCAGCGCGCGGATCCGCGCGCGGGACGTCGGGAGCGGGATGCGCAGGCCGTTGCCGTTGAAGGTCACCCCGACGTTGCGCGCGAGCGAGTGCACGGTGACATCCGTCCGCGACGACGACGAGCTCAGGTAGTGCACGGTGTGGCCCGCCCGGGCGAGGAACGCGCCCAGCGTGAGCACGTACTGCTGGACCCCGTCGGGACGGTCGATCGAGTCGTCGAGGACCAGCGCGATCTTCACAGGCTCAGGATCCCGCGTACGTGTGAAGGCCCTGGAAGAACAGGTTCACCACGGTGAAGTTCGCGATGAGGGCGGCATAGCCCGCGATCGCGAGCCAGGCGCTGCGGCGCCCCGCCCAGCCCTGCGTGGTGCGCGCGTGCAGGTACGCGGCGTAGAGGACCCAGATCACGAAGGACCAGACCTCCTTGGGGTCCCAGCCCCAGTATCGGCCCCAGGCGTGCTCGGCCCAGATCGCGCCGGCCATGACCGTGAACGTCCAGAGCACGAATCCGACGGCGTTGAGCCGGAAGGACAGCGCCTCGAGGCTCGCGGCGCTCGGCACCGCCTCGAGGAAGCGGAGCCGGCGGCCCGTCCAGCGGGTGCCGCTGTCGCGGGAGTCGCGCATCAGCTGGAGGACGGAGGCGATGAAGCTCACGGTCAGGAGGCCGGTCACCAGCACCGCGATGGAGACGTGGATCACCAGCCAGTAGCTCTGCAGCGCCGGCGGCAGGGTGTCCGCGTCCTTGTACAGCACGGTCATCGCGAGCCCGAGCGCGACGGTGGCGATGCCGGTGACGCCCGCGCCGAGGAACGCGACATCGCGCCGGCGCTGGATCACCAGGAACGCGGCGACCGCGAAGAACGACCCGGAGATCGTGTACTCGTACATGTTCGACCACGGCACGTGTCCGGCGTCGATGCCGCGGGCCACGAGGCCCACGGCGTGGAGCAGCGCGCCGACCATCGTCGTCGAGCGGGCGATGCCCGCCGCCTTGGACGCGCGGGACGGACGGGACGATGCGGCGGCCTCGGTCGCGGCGGACGGCTCGGCGGGCGAGGCCCCGCCGACGGCGACGGCCTCGCGGTCCGCGGCGCGGGCCGCGACCTTGTCGTCGGCCACGCGCGCGAGGCGGATCGCGTGCGCGACCATCGCGATCGCGTACAGCGTCGTCGCGCCCCACAGCGTCATGATGCTGAGCTCGGTGACGTTCATTCTGGCTCCCTCTCCCCGGTCGCGGCACGTGACGCCCGCTCCCGCACCGCCTGCACCCCCGCATCGTGCGCGGGCGCGAGGGCGGCGACGGTGACCACTGTAGTTCCGTCCTCCTCGCGCGCCACCACCCAGACCTTGCGACGGGGCGCGAACAGCGACACGGACAGGCCCAGCAGCGTGAGGATCGCGGCGGTCAGCAGGTACGGCAGCGACGGGTCGGCCCGCAGGTCCAGCGCGACGAACCGCGGCAGCGACTCGAAGGTGACGGTGCCGAGCCCGCCGGGGATGTCGACCGTCTCGCCCAGGTTGACGCGCAGCAGCGCGGGCTGGCCGTCGTCGCCCCGCACGGGGCTGAGCTGGGACTGGTCCAGCCGGTAGACGTTCTGCGGGATCCCCGTGTCGAGGCCCAGGTCGCCGACGTACGCGAGCAGGTCGATCACCGGGTTGGTCGGATCGGGGTGGATCGACGCCACCGCGAACGGACCCTCGAGGAAGGTGGGGTACAGGGTGGCGGTAAAGCCGAGCTGCTCGCCCGTCGACACGTCGGGGGCCTTGATGACGCCGGTCGACGTGTAGACCGCGTCCTGCGGCAGGAAGGGCACCGGGCCGGAGAACGCGATCTCGCCCGCGGCGTCCCGGACGGTGATGACAGGCGCGTAGCCGTTGCCCTGGAGGTAGACCTTCGCGCCGTCGACCTCGAGCGGGTGGTTGACGCTGATGGTCTCCTCCACCGGCTCCCCGCCGGGCTCCGTGAAGGTGACGTTCGCCTGGAAGTGCAGCGGGCGAGCGGTGTCCGAGAACTCGGCGTCGAACGAGTCGAGGCGGATGGTGAAGGGGTCGAGGGACGCCGGGTCGAAGAGCCGTCCCGAGTCGAACGTGTCGTACGCGACCACCGCGTTGGTGAAGGACCGCCCCTCGACCACGATCGCCTGGCCGCGGTACGTGAAGAGGGTGCCGTACGCCATCGCGACGAGCAGCAGCACCAGCGAGGCGTGGAAGACCAGGTTGCCCAGCTCGCGGATGTGGCCCGTCTCGGCCGCGAGCGCGACGGTGCCGTCGTCGCGGCGATCGACGCGGACCCGGGAGCCCGTCAGCGCCCCGAGCCGGCCCGCGCGCGGGCGAAGGGCCGCGCGGGCGGCCTCGACCGCATCATCCGCCGTCAGGGGGGACGATGCGTCCACGGGCTCGTACCGGCTCAGGCGCGACGGCGCGGGCGCCACGGGGCGCCGGAGCTCCCGGTAGTGCAGGATCGCGCGCGGAGTGATGCACCCGATGAGCGACGCGAACAGCAGCACGTAGATGGCCGTGAACCACGCCGAGCCGAACACGTCGAGGAAGCCGGTGGCGTCGAGCAGCGGGCCCCAGAACGCATGGTCGGCGACGAACTGCGCCGTCGCGGCGGCGTCCTGCGGCCATTGCGGCAGCACCGAGCCGGGGATGGAGGCGAGCGCGAGCACCAGGAGCAGGATCAGCGCGACGCGCATGCTGGTGACCTGACGCCAGATCCAGCGCAGCCAGCCCCGGAAACCGAGCCGAGGAGCCTCGGGGACCACGTAGTTGTCGAGCTTCATGCGCGCCATCAGATGGCCACCCAGAATCCGTCGATCCAGCCCTGCAGCATCGCGGTGAGGCGGTCCCACAGGCCCGTCACCAGCAGCACGCCCAGCACGATCAGCATCGCGCCGCCGATGCGCATCAGCGCGAGCCGGTGGCGGCGCAGCCAGCCCAGCACCTTGCCCGAGCGCTCGAACAGCGCGGCGAGCAGGATGAACGGCAGACCCAGGCCGACGCAGTAGGCGATCGCGAGCACCGCGCCGCGCCCCTGGGTCGCCTCCGACAGGCCGAGCGCGTACACGGCTGCGAGCGTGGGCCCCAGGCACGGCGTCCAGCCCAGGCCGAACGCGATGCCCAGCACGGGGGCGCCGGCGAGACCCGCCCGCGGGCTGACGTGGAGGCGGCGCTCGTTCTGGAGGAACGGCACGGCTCCCATGAAGGCGAAGCCGAGCAGGATGATCACCACGCCGAGCACCCGCGTGATGACGGTCATGTACGGCGCGAGGGCGACCCCGAGCGAGGACGCGAGGAAGCCGAAGGCGATGAAGACGGCGGAGAAGCCGAGCACGAAGAGCGCGGCGCCGATCACGAGCCTGGGTCGGGACGCCCTGCCGGTGCCGCCGGTGCCGGCCATGCCGGACACGTAGCCGAGGTAGCCGGGCACCAGCGGCACCACGCACGGCGACGCGAAGCTCACCAGCCCGGCGAGGATCGCGACCGGGATCGCGAGCAGCATCGAGCCGCTGAGGGCGACGCCCGCGAGCTCCGACCCCATCAGGCGCCCTCGGCCAGGGCGTCCTCGATGAGCGCGCTCAGCGTCGACGGGTCGGCGCGGCCCACGATCCGGGCGTAGAGGCGGCCGTCGGGGTCCAGCACGAGCGTGGTGGGGACGGCGTTCATGGCGACCACGCCCTGGAGGGCCGCGGTGGCGGCGCCGTCCGCGTCGTCGATGCTCGGGAACTCGACGCCGAAGGTGCGGTCGAACGCCTCCACCGTCGGCGCATCGTCCCGGCCGTTGACGCCGACGATCTGGACGTCGTCGCGCGCGTCGAGCGCGACGAGGTCGGGGGCCTCCGCACGGCACGGCGGGCAGGAGGCGTACCAGGTGTTGACCAGGACGACCTGCCCGCGGAAGTCCGCGACGTCGACGGCCTCGCCCGCGAACGACGTGCCCGCGAGATCGAGCGCGTCGCCCTGGTCGGCGAGCACGGTGACGGTGCCGTCGCCCGAGACGTAGCCGGGCGACTGGGCGGCGTCGGGGCCGGCGCAGCTGGCGAGAGTGATGACGAGCGCGACCACCACCGCGATGAGGATCGCGATGCGCGCGGCCGGCCTCACCGCGGGACCTCGATGTGAGCCGCGGGCGTGGCGTAGCCGACGAAGCGGGGGCGTCCGTCCTCCACCTCGAAGGAGGTGAGCGAGCACAGCGCGCACTCGCGGGAGCGCGGGTCGTGCAGGAACGAGCGGCCCTCGGCGTCGCAGCGGGCCACCCAGATCGGGAGCTGGTGGCTGACGATCACGGTGTCGCCGTCGGGGTTGTCGGCGGCCGCGTCGGCGATCGCGGCGCGCATCCGTGCGGCCTGCTCGACGTAGGGCTCGCCCCAGGACGGCCGCCACGGGTTCCGCAGCCGCCACCAGTGCTTGGGGTGGAGGAAGTCGATCGGGCGCGGGATGGGCTCGCCCTGGTACTGGTTGCCCGCCTCGATCACGCGCTCGTCGGTGACGATCTCGAGGCCGAAGGCTGCCGCCACCGGCGCCGCGGTCTGCTGCGCGCGCAGCAGCGGCGAGGCGACGATGCGGGTGACGGGGGTGCCGGTCGCGACCAGGTGGTCGGCGGCGGCGCGCGCCATCGCCTCGCCCGTGTCCGACAGGCGGAACTCGGGGAGGCGGCCGTAGAGGACCTTGTCGGGGTTGTGGACGTGGCCGTGCCGTAGCACGTGGACCCGGGGCATCGTGTCTCCCTCGTCCTACGCGAGCGCCGCGCGCAGCCGGTCGGGGTCGATCCGCCAGAAGCCGACGGTCTCGCCGTCGACCACCGCGACCGGGACCTCGTCGCCGTGGCGCGCCTTGAGGTCGGGATCGGTGTCGACGTCGATCTCGACCCATTCCTGACCGAGGGCGTCGCAGATCGCGCGGACGGTGTCGCGGGCCTCCTCGCACAGGTGGCACCCGACACGGGTGTACAGGGTCACGCGGGGGGGCATGCGCACAAGCATAAGCCGGGCGGCAGGAGGGTCGATGCGGCCGGATGGGTAGAGTTGACGGGTGACCACCAAGGAGAGCGCGCCCCGCATCGCCGCGTTCTTCGATGTCGACAACACCGTGATCCGCGGCGCCTCGGCGTTCCACATCGCGAGGGGCCTGTGGCAGCGCGACTACTTCTCCGCGCGCGACATCCTGAAGTTCGGCGTGGAGCAGGCGCAGTACGTGCTGTTCGGGGAGTCGCAGGAGCAGATGACGCGCCTGCGCGAACACGGCCTGGGGATCATCAAGGGCTGGTCGGTGGCGGAGATGACGGCCGTCGGCGAGGAGGTCTACGACGAGCTTCTCGAGTCGCGGGTGTACCCCGGGACCAAGGAGATCATCGATGAGCACCTGGCGCAGGGGCACGAGGTGTGGCTCGTGACCGCGTCCCCCATCGAGATCGGCCGGATGATCGCGCGCCGCATCGGCGCGACCGGCGCGCTCGGGACGGTCGCCGAGCACAAGGACGGCCACTACACCGGGCGGCTCGAGGGCGACTTCCTGCACGGGCCGCGGAAGGCCGTCGAGGTCACGGCGCTCGCGGAGCGGCGCGGCCTGTCGCTCCCGGACTGCTACGCGTACGGCGACTCGCTCAACGACACCTCGATGCTCGAGACCGTCGGCCACCCGTGCGCGATCAACCCGGACCCCAAGATGCGCAAGCAGGCCCTCGCCAAGGGCTGGCCGATCCGGGAGTTCCGCAAGCGTCGCAAGAGCGGCCGCCGCGGCGTGGTGAAGAGCTCGGTCACGGGCGCCGCGTGGGTCACCATCCAGGTCTCGCGCGGGCTCAAGGCGGCGGCGCGCGGCGTCTGGCGGCGCCTGTTCAGCCGAGGCTGACGCCCCCGGGCCCTCGTCACCCCACGGCGGACGCTCCGCACGGAATCCGCCACGACACGCCGCCGTCAGGGCCGCGCCGGGGCCGACACGCCGCATCGTCCCGCCAGGATCCGTGCGGGCTGTCCGGGCGGCGGGACGGGGGCCGCGCCGATCGAAACGTCACAATCTTGACAAATCGGACAGCACGCGGCGGAATGGTCCCTGAGGGACTGCGGATCGACCGCAGCGGCGACGGGGGGAGCCGGACATGAATGCAGAGCTTGGAGCGCAGGCGGGGGCAGGGCGCGGGCCCGGGGGCGACGCGGCGGGGGCGACGGCGCCGTCCGGCGCGTGGTCGCGGATCGCCAACCCGCGTCGGGTGACGCTGGCCGACGACGCGATCGAGGTCAGGCCCGAAGGCGGGCTCGTCGCCGGGGTCGACGTGGGCGAGCTCACGGCCCACGAGCGGGTCCGCTACCCCGCCGCGGAGCCCGCCGCGTAGCCCGCAGGCACGGTCCGCGGACCATCCGCACCTACCGGTCGGGCATGACTCGGCTCTTGATGCGAGACACGCCGCGCGACACGCCACGTCGGGGTCGCCGGTAGGTGCCCAGCGTCCGCCGGGAGCCGGGGCTATGCGCGCCGGACAGCAGAACGCCCGCCTCACCGGGTGGCGAGACGGGCGTCGTGAGCGCAGCGCGCTTACTTCTTGTTGCGGCGCTGGTGACGCGTCTTGCGAAGCAGCTTGCGGTGCTTCTTCTTCGACATGCGCTTGCGGCGCTTCTTGATGATGGAACCCATCGGTACCTACCTCATTCGATGACAGAAACTGCGGTGCGTGCGCGGCACGCCGACGTCCAGGCCGCGCTGGACGCGACAGACAAGGGACTAGCCTACCGTGCCGGTCCCCTGCTCGTCATCCTCGGAGTAGTACCCTCCCGCGAGCGCCGCCTGCTCCATGAACTGCTCGACGGCCTCCTGCGGCACGCGGAACGACCGGCCGAAGCGCACGGCCGGCAGCTCGCCGGCGTGCACCCACCGGTACACCGTCATGCGCGACACCCGCACCATGTCCGCCACCTCGGCGACGGTCAGAAACTTGGTGCGTTGCGGGTTCTCAGCCATCGTTGTCGTCCAGTCCCTCTCGAAAGCATCCTCGGCGGTGCTATCGGCTGGATGCACTCCCAACTGTAGGGGCTGGAGTGACAGTTGTGAAGTGTGTGAAACATGCCGAAGATAAGGGGTGACGCACGGGCGACGCCCGCGCGAGGAGGCCACGGCCCGACGGGCCACGTGAGGAGAGGCATGCCGCTGCTGCGGACGGTGCGCGACGCCGTCGGCGACTGGATCGACCGGGTCGGCCTCGAGGCCCCCGCCCGGCTCGCTCTGGCCGCCTTCGGCATGGTGATCCTGCTGTTCACCGGCCTGCTGTCGCTGCCCGCCGCGACCCAGTCGGGGCAGCGCGCGCCGTTCGTCGACGCGCTCTTCACCGCGACCTCGGCGGTCTGCGTCACGGGCCTGGTCACGGTCGACACGGGCAGCTACTGGTCCGGCTTCGGCCAGGGCGTCATCCTCATCGCGATCAAGGTCGGCGGCCTCGGGATCATGACGCTGGCCTCGCTGCTCGGCCTCGCGGTCTCGCGACGCATCGGCCTCACCCAGCGCATCCTCGCCGCCGGCGAGGCGCGCGCGACGGGGCTGGGCGACGTCAAGCACCTGCTGCGCACGATCGTGATCGTGTCCACCGTGACGGAGCTGAGCATCGCGTTCGTGCTGTTCTGGCGGCTGCTCGCCCACCACGAGCACCTTCCGACCGCCATCTGGCACGCGATCTTCTACGGCATCTCCGCGTTCAACAACGCCGGCTTCACGCCGGACCCCAACGGCATCGTGCCGTTCGCCGGGGACCCGTGGTTCCGCATGCCGATCGCGCTGGGCGTCTTCGTCGGCGGGCTCGGCTTCCCCGTGTTCCTCAACCTCATCCGCGCGTGGCGGCGACCCGCCGAGTGGTCGCTGCACACCAAGCTCACCATCGTGATGGTGATGCTGCTCTCCGTGATCTCCGCGGGGCTCCTGGCGCTGTTCGAGTGGAACAACCCGAACACCCTCGGCCAGTACCACCAGTCCACGCGCTTCTGGCAGACGCTGTTCATCTCCGTCAACCAGAGATCCGGCGGCTTCTCCGCGATCGACCACGGACAGATGCACGAGCACACGTGGCTGCTCGAGGACGTGCTGATGTTCATCGGCGGCGGGTCGGGCGGCACCGCGGGCGGCATCCGCGTGACCACGGTGGCCGTGCTGATCCTCGCGATCTGGGCGGAGGCGCGCGGCCGTCGCGACATCGAGGCCTACGGCAAGCGCATCGGCACCGAGGTGCTCCGGCTCGCGGTCGCGGTGACGATCATCTCCCTCGCCTTCGTGATCATCGGAGCGGGCGTGGTGCTCGCCCAGACCACCGGGACGGTGCTGCCGTACCGGCCCGACACGGTCGGGTTGAGGCTGGACGAGGTGCTGTTCGAGGTCGTCTCCGCCTACGCGACCTGCGGCCTGTCGACCGGGATCACGGGGCATCTGCCCGCCGATGCCAAGCTGACCTTGACCATACTGATGTTCGTGGGACGTCTCGGATCGGTGACCATCGCCGCGGCGCTCGCCCTCAACCGCCAGCGGCGCGTGATCCGCTACCCGTCAGAAAGGCCCCTCATTGGCTAGCAACGACAAGGACCGCCAGGGAGTGCTGGTGTTCGGGCTCGGACGCTTCGGCTCCGCGCTCGCGGACACGCTCGACTCCATGGACATCGAGGTGCTCGCGGTCGAGCGCGACCCCGACGTGGTCGAGCGCTGGTCGAAGCGCCTGCCGTGCGTCGAGGCGGACGGCGCGGACCCGCGCGCCCTCGATCAGATCGGTGCCGCCGACTTCGCGGCCGCGGTCGTCGGGGTCGGCACCTCGCTGGAGGCGTCGGTGCTGATCACCGGCAACCTGGTGGACATCGGCATCCCGGAGATCTGGGCCAAGGCGACGTCCGTCGAGCACAAGCGCATCCTCGAGCGGATCGGCGCGCACCACGTGGTGCTCCCGGAGTCCGACGCCGGCGCGCGCGTCGCCCACTCGGTGGGCGGCACCATGCTCGACTACATCGACATCGAGGACGGCTTCACGATCGTCAAGATGCGCACCCCCAAGGAGACCCACCACTTCACGCTGGACAAGCTGGGACTGCAGGAGAAGTACGGCGTGCACGTGGTCGGCATCAAGGGTCCGGGACGCGCCTTCGAGTACGCGACGCCCGACACCCTGCTCGGTCCGGACGACATCCTGGTGGTCGCGGGCGAGGGCGAGCTGCTCGAGAGGTTCGCGAAGCGTCCCTGAGCCTCACGCTCCCCCTGCCTCGGACACTGCGCACCGATCGACCGGCGACACGCCGGAGCGCGGCGACCGTTCAGGGCCGACACGCCGCAGACCCAGGACCAGGTCCGTGCGGACTGTCCGTGTGGGAGCGGTCCGGGACGATGCTCGGGTTCAGCTCTCCAGGATGCCTCGCGTGATCGAGTCGCCGGAGTGGGTCGGATCGCCGTCCGCGGGCTCGACGGAGATGTCGACGATCGGGAAGCTCACCACGTCGTAGCCGGCGGGGATCTCGAACTCGCCGTGGTCGCCGGTCAGGAACCCGAGCGACACCATCCCGACCACGTCCGGATCGATCAGCCACACCTCGAGGGCGCCGTCGGGGTCGCTCGGCACGGTCGTGTCGACCACGAGCACCTCCGTGCCGTCGGAGCGCTGCTCGACGCGCGCGGTGCCGGCGTCCGCCTCGCTCGCGAGATCGGACAGCGCCGCCTGGGCGACGAGCGTCTGCTCGGGCACCGTGTCGCGGGTGAGCAGGGAGATCCCGAAGGCGCCGATCACGACCCCGGCGGCTGCGGCCGCCCCGACCACCCACGGGCGGAACATGTGGCCAGGCTCGCGGCGTCGACGCGCGCCGCGAGCGGCGGTCAGCGGCACCACGGGGGCCGGACGCGGCTCCGCCTCCGACGCCACCTCGGCCGCGATCCCGGCCCACACCGACGTCGGCGGCGCGACCAGCGGGCCGGACGTCCCGGCGTCGACCAGGCTCGCCGCGGTCGCGCGCAGCGCCGACAGCTCGCGCGCGCACGTGTCGCAGGACTCGACGTGCGTCGCGTCCGCCGCATCGACCGGCTCGCCGAGCGCGAGCGCGGCGAGAGTCTCGTCGTCACAGTGACGCATCGGCGGCCTCCAATCCTCGTCTGAGCGCCAGCAGCGACCGGCGCAGGTGGCTCTTCACGGTGCCGAGCGGCATCTGGAGCCGTTCGGCGATCTGCTCGTGGGTGCGTCCCTCGAAGAACGCGAGGGACACGATCTGGTCGCGTGGCGGCCCGAGCCTCTCGACCTCGCCCCGCACCAGTATCCGCTCGGTCTCCGCCGCGAGCGGGTCGGCGATCGCGGGTGGCGACTCGTCCCGCACCGCCTCGAGCCGACGGCGCTCGCGCGTCCGCGCCTCGAGCGCATCCGCGATGCGGCGGCGAGCGATGCCGACCACCCACCCGCGCGCGGAGCCACGGTCCGGATCGTAGCCCTCACGTGTCCGCCAGGCGGAGACGAAGGTCTGCTGGGTGACATCCTCCGCCTCCGTCGCGTCGCCGAGCGCGCGGAGCGCCAGCGTGTGGACGAGCGGCGAGACGGACCGGTAGAGCCGTTCGAGCGAGCCCTCGGCGCCGGCGGCGAACTCGTGGTCGAGGGCACGGTCGTCGGGGCGGTCGGCCCCGACTGCGGTGTCCGCCACCATCTCCACCCTCGCGATCGTCATCGACCGTCCTCCGGGAAGGCCCAGACCAGGACGTTGTCCTCGTAATGTCGCACATCGGCGTCCCAACGTCCACCACACGTCACCAGCACGAGCGCCCCCTCGGCGGCCCCGAACACCACCGAGAAGTCGACCTCGCGCTTGGACGTCTGCTGGACACGATCGACCTGGTAGACCACGACCGAGCCGTCCGTGAGCTCGACCTCGACCCGATCGCCCGGCCGCGCCTCCCGCAGCGAGGCGAAGGGACCACGGCCGATCACCCCGTCGTCGACGTGCGCGGCGATCACCGCGTTCTGGCCCTCACGAAGGCCGCCGCCGGGGTTTCCTCCGGCACGGAACCAGCCCGCCTCCGCGGCGCTCTCCCGGAGCTCCATGCCGCCGTCGGCGTCGAGTCCCACGCCGAGGACCGCCATGTCGATCTCGAGCCGGGGGACCCGCAGGCCCGACGGCGTCGGCGCGACCGCGAGGTCCTCGGCGGCCGCCGACGCGACGGGGATCTCGCCCGTGACCACGCGTGCGTTGACCGGAGCCTGGACCTCCGCGAGGAGGGGCGCGTCGGGAGCGCCCGCCGGGGACGGCGGAGCGGACGACGGTGCGGCGGCACAGGCGGACAGCGCCAGCGTCGCGGCGAGGACCACGGCGAGCGTTCGCATCGTCCTCCTCCTCTCGGGACGGCCCGTGCGGGGCGCACCCCGGGGGATGGGTGCGCCCCGCCTGTCGGTGACGGTCAGCGGCGGACGAGCACCGCGCGGGTGGCGAGGCCGGCCGCGACCACCATGCCGGCGCCGACGACGATCAGCGCGAGCGGTGCGCCCGACGAGTCGGCGGCGAGGCCCTGCGTGCCGGCGCTCACCGAGGTGGGCATCGCGGCGTGCGTGGCGACGGTCTGGACGGCGACGGCGAGGTTGCCGTCCGCGGCGGAGCCCCAGGCGTAGACGATGGTGTTGGTCGCCTCGGTCACGGGCACGTCCGTGGGCCCGAGCACCGGGTCGGTCTCGCCGGTCAGCGAGACCGCGGCCTCGTAGGTGGCGGCGGGCAGGTCCGCCATGACCTCGTCGGGGTTGGCGAGGTTCTCGAAGGCGACCTCGCCGTTCGCCCACACGTCGACGGCCGGCGCGGCGGCCACGTGGCGGACCGTGAGGCGGCCCTCGCCGGAGGCGGTCTCGGAGATGTCGTTGGTGAAGAGGTTCGCGGTCGGGTTGCCGTCCGCGTCGAGGTGGGCCACGGCGGTGTAGCTCATCCCCTCCTCGAGGGGGAGGTCGATCGGGCCGAGCACGGGCGACGAGTCGTCGGCCGCGTCCGAGGCGGTGATCGCCACGGAGTACGTGCCGGGCGCGAGCTCGAGCGGGCCGGCCAGGTCGCCCGGGGCGAAGTCGTCGAGCGTGAGGGCGCCGTCGACGTAGACGTCGACGGTCAGGTCGGGGACGCCGTGGAGGACCGACAGCTCGGCCATCCCGTCCTCCACCGCGAAGGCGGGGGCGGCCACGCCCGCCGCGAGCAGGGTGCCGGCAGCGGCGCCGGCGAAGATCGAAGTGCGCATGATGGTGCTCCTCTCTCGGGCCGCCGCCGGGGTGCGACGTGCCTTCACCCCGTACTTCCGGCCGGGGGCCCGGTTCGGATGCACCCTCGCGAGATTATGCTCACAGCGAACAAGGCTCGCGTCGCCTCCCCACCCTGGACACCCGCACCGAATCCGTGGCGACACGCGGGCGAGAGCGGGTGGACGGCAGCGACACGCCGCAGACCCGGGACCAGGTCGGTGCGGAGTGTCCGGGGGGGGCGGGGAGCGGTGGGTGGGGACGATGCGCGGGATCAGCCGAGCACGCCGCGGGCGACGATCTCCCCGGTCCGGGTGGCGTCCCCGTCCCACGGCTCCTTCGAGATCTGCACGAGCGCCCCGTCGAGGTCGCCGAGCGAGACCGGCACCAGCACCGAGTAGTGCGCGCTCGTCAGCGTGCCCAGCGAGACCGGGCCGTCGACACCGTCGACCGTGACCCAGATCTCGAGGTAACCGTCGGGATACTCCGAGTACCGACCCTCGACCACGAGCACCTGCGCACCGTCGTCCTGCACCTCGACCCACGCCCGTCCCGCGTCCACGCCGCGCTCACGGGGATCGGTGAGCGACGCCGACACCCCCATCTCGCGGTCGGGCTCGATCAGCAGCTGCGAGACCACCACCGCGAGGCCGGCGACCAGGCCGGAGAGCACCACCGCGACGGTCATGAGCATGGTCCGGCGTCGCGCGGCCCGCGCGGCCGCCAGGCGGGCCTCCTCGCGCCAGTCGGGCTCCGGCTCCGCCCCCTCGCCCGCCTCGATCCCCGCGACCAGCTCGTCCCACAGGCCCGCGCGCGGCGCGAGGACAGGGGCCGAGGCCGGCATGCGGGTGATCGCGCCGACCAGGTCGTTGAGCCCCCGCCAGACGTCCTTGCACTCCTTGCATCCCGCCAGGTGCGCCCCGTGGCCGTCCGCGACGCGCCCACGCACCGCCCGCATGGCAAGCGTCTCCACCGGCGCGTGCTCGCCTTCCAGCCGGGGACCGGTCCACAGGGCGAGCACCGCGTCGCGCAGCCGCTCGTCCAGCTCCTGCTCGGAGATCCCGGTCATCATCGCGAGCTCGTAGCGCGGGTCGCCGTGCACGAAGGCCCGTTCGAGCAGCGCACGGTCGTCCTCCGACAGCGTCTCCATCGAGCACCGCAGGAGGATCCGATCGGCCTCGGCGACCACCGCGCGGGAGTCGGTCACCGGCTCCGCTCCGACATCACCGTCGTCGAGCGCGGCAAGCTTGGCGCGCACCCGACGCTCCAGGTCGCCCGTGATGCGATCGGCCGCGTCGTGCAGCAGCAGCCGCGCCTCGAGCGGGGACTCCGAGGCCGCCGCCGCCGCGAACACGCGTCGCACGACGTCCTCCGCCTCCTCGACGGAGCCGAGCGCGCGCAGGGCGAGCGTGTGGACCAGCGGACCGGTCTCCCGGTACGCCTCCTCCCACGCGGCCTGCGTCATCGAGCCCTCCCCCGTTCCTCGGCAGTCTCTCACGCACCGTCCCCGGCCCCGCAAGACCTCGGTCACCCCCGCATCGTCCCTGCACAGAGCCGAGGGCCGCCACCCCGGCGGGTGGCGGCCCTCGCGCGCGGCAGGCGAGCCGCTAGACCGTGGCGGTGACCTCGACCACCGCACCCGGGGCCGCGTACGGCACGAGCGTGCCGTCGATCGGCGTGCCGTCGACGGTGAGCGACGCGCCCTTGCCGCCGGTGTTGGTCACGTGGATCACGTAGGTCGCACCCCGGATCTGACGGCGGACGGTGTACTCGGACACCTCCGCGCCGATGCACGGGTCGACCACCAGGCCGTCGTAGTCGGCGCGCACGCCCAGGAGGTACTGGGACACCGTGACGAAGTTCCACGAGGCCGTGCCGGTGAGCCACGAGTTCTTGGCCTCGCCGTGACGCACCGCGTCCTTGCCGGCGATCATCTGCGCGTAGACGTACGGCTCGAGGCGGTGCACCTCGGACTGCTCCTCGCGGTAGGCCGGGGCGATCTGCTTCCAGTACTCCCACGCGAGCTCGGCGCGGCCCACCACGGTCTCCGCGATGATGATCCACGGGTTGTTGTGGCAGAAGATGCCCGCGTTCTCCTTGTAGCCCGGCGGGTACGTGGAGACCTCCCCGAGCTCCACCTTGTACTCGGTGAAGGCAGGGTTGAGCAGGACGATGCCGTGGGGCGTGTTGAGCCGCTCCCTCACCGAGTCGAGCGCCTGGACGGCCTTGCCGTCCTCGACGCCGATCCCGCCCATGATGCAGAAGCCCTGGGGCTCGATCCAGATCTTGCCCTCCGCGTTCGCGTCGGAGCCGACCGGGTTGCCGTAGTAGTCGTAGGCGCGCTTGAACCAGGCACCGTCCCAGCCGTGCTCGACGACGGCGTCCCGCATGTCGGCGATCGCCTTCTCCGCCCGGTCGGCCTCCGCATCGTCCCCTCGACGGCGCGCGAGCGCCGCGTAGTCGGGGCCGATCGCGCAGAACATCCCGGCGATGAACACCGACTCGGCCACGCCGCCGGTCTTGTTCCCCGTGGTCTGGAAGGACTCGCCCGGCTCGGTGGAGAAGCAGTTGAGGTTGAGGCAGTCGTTCCAGTCCGCGCGTCCGATGAGCGGCAGGCCGTGCGGCCCCGCCTTGAGGAGCGGGTGGTCGAAGGAGCGCTTGAGGTGCTCCATCAGGGTGGCGGCCTTCGACTCGTCGTTGTCGAACGGCACCATCTCATCGAGGATGCCGAAGTCGCCGGTCTCCTTGATGTAGGCGGAGACGCCCAGGATCAGCCACAGCGGGTCGTCGTTGAAGCCCGAGCCCAGGGTGTGGTTCCCGCGCTTGGTGAGCGGCTGGTACTGGTGGTACGCGCTGCCGTCCTCGAACTGCGTCGACGCGATGTCGATGATGCGCTCGCGGGCACGCTCGGGCACCAGGTGGACGAAGCCGAGGAGGTCCTGCGAGGAGTCGCGGAAGCCCATGCCGCGGCCCATGCCGGTCTCGAAGTAGGACGCCGAGCGCGACATGTTGTACGTCACCATGCACTGGTACTGGTTCCAGATGTTGACCATCCGGTCGAGCTTCTCGTGGCTCGACTCGACCGTGTAGGAGCCGAGCAGGGTGGACCAGTGGTCGTTGAGGCGCGCGAACTCCGCGGCCGTCTGCTCCTCGGTCGCGAAGCGGGCCAGCAGCTCCTTGGCGCCGTCCTTGCGCACCACGCCGGGCGCCTCCCACTTGGCGTCGCGGGGGTTCTCCATGTAGCCGAGCGTGAAGGTGAAGCTCGTCGACTCGCCCGGCGCGAGGTCGACGTCCAGCTGGTGCGATGCGATCGGGTACCAGCCCGACGCCATCGAGCCGGTGGCCTGGCCCGCGTGCGGCACCGCGGCCTCGTCGAAGCCGTTGCCGAAGCCGAGGAACGCGTCGCGGTCCGTGTCGAAGCCCGCGATGGGGGCGTTGACGCCGTAGACCGCGTAGTGGTCGCGCCGCTCGCGGTACTCGGTGACGTGGTAGATCGCGCCGTCCTCGACCTCGACCTCGCCGATCGAGAGGTTGCGCTGGTAGTTGGTCTGGTCGTCCTCGGCGTTCCACAGGGCGAACTCAAGGAAGGAGAACAGGTTGACCGACTTGGCCGCATCCGACTCGTTGGTCAGCGTCACCTGGTGGATCTCGGCGTTGACGTCGACCGGCACGAACAGCAGCACCGAGGCCTTGAGCCCGCCGCGCGCGCCGGTGATGCGGGTGTATCCCATGCCGTGGCGGGCCTCGTAGAAGTCGAGCTCGCTCTTGTAGGGGCGGTAGCCGGGGCTCCACACGTCGCCGCCGTCGTTGATCGAGAAGTAGCGGCCGCCGTCGTCGACCGGCACGTTGTTGTAGCGGTAGCGCGTGAGGCGGCGCAGCTTCGCGTCGCGGTAGAAGCAGTACCCGCCGCCGGTGTTCGAGACCAGCCCGAAGAAGTCCTGGCTTCCCAGATAGTTGATCCACGGGTACGGCGTGTGGGGGGTGGTGATCACGTACTCGCGCGCTTCGTCGTCGAAGTGGCCGAACTGCATGGGTGAGCGCCTCTCTACTGGCGCGGACACCGCGCCGGGACCGTCATGTCGAGTACACCTTATCGAAACGTTTCGCATTTCGCGAGAGCGCTCTCCCGGACGGTCCCGGCGGGACGATGCGGCGGGCGCCTCGGCGCCTGCGCCCCGCGAGTGCACGGCGCGACGAGACGGGCGCCCGGCGTCGCGTCGTGCACTCCCGGGATCAACCGGCGGCGACCCGGCCCTCGCATCGTCCCGCCGCACGCACTAGGTTGGGCGCATGCTTCTCTCGGACAGGGACATCCGCGCTGAGATCGCTTCGGGCAGGGTCGCCCTCGACCCCTGGGACCCGGAGATGATCCAGCCCTCCTCGATCGACGTGCGCCTCGACCGCTACTTCCGGGTCTTCGACAACCACAAGTACGCCGCGATCGACCCGGCCGCCGAGCAGCCCGAGCTCACACGCCTGGTGGACATCGCCGACGGGCCGTTCGTGCTGCATCCCGGCGAGTTCGTGCTGGGCGCGACCTACGAGTCCGTGACCCTGCCCGACGACATCGCGGCACGCCTCGAGGGCAAGTCGTCGCTGGGCCGGCTGGGCCTGCTGACCCACTCCACGGCCGGCTTCATCGACCCTGGCTTCGAGGGCAACGTCACCCTCGAGCTGTCGAACACCGCGACGCTGCCGATCAACCTGTGGCCCGGCATGAAGATCGGCCAGCTCTGCTTCTTCCGCCTGTCCTCCCCCGCCGAGCACCCGTACGGCTCGGAGCGCTACGGCTCGCGCTACAAGGGTCAGCGCGGCCCCACGGCGTCGCTGAGCTGGAAGAGCTTCCACCGCATCGACGTCTGACCGCTGTCGATCCGGTCACATTGCGCCACCGAGCGCCAATTCTCCCCTAGGCTCCCCTGAGGAAGCCGTTCACCAGGGGGGATGATGAGCGACCAGACGTCGGCTCCGGCCGCGACCGAGGACTACGCGGCGCCGCCGGAGCTGCCGCCGGCGCTGCCGCCGGCAGGCTGGTACTCCGACCCGGCGCAGGCCGGGATGCAGCGGTACTGGGACGGCGCGGCGTGGACGCAGCACCGACAGTCGCAGCCTGCGGCGTCGGCATCCGCGGCCCCGCCCCGACGGCGCGGCCGCGTGGTCCTCGCGGTCGTCGGCGGGATCGCCGCGGTCGCCGTGGTCGGCTCGCTCGTGTACTCCGGCGTCACGCAGGCGATCGCCGGCGTGACCGGCAGCGCGGGCGACTCGCGCGCACTCACGGCCGCCGCCCCCGCGACGGGGGTCGAGGTGCCGGTCATGGGCGGTCGCGGCACCATCACGCTCGATCCCTCCTGGGAGGACATCTCGGAGGTCTCGGGCACGGACGCCATGGAGGCGCAGATCGTCGAGGAGACGGGCATCGACTCCCAGGTCGCCGGGGCGTGGCTGCTCGCGGGCGACCTCGTGGACGGTGGTGTGGCCCTGCTCGCGTACAGCGCGGGCGATGTCGGTGGCCCGAGCGCCCCGAGGATCGAGGCTCACGCGTTCCTGCAGAGCAGCACGGCGGGGATCGATGACGTCGTGGTGACCTCCGAGGGCGCCGTGACCACGGCCGCCGGTCTGGACGGCTACATCATCGAGTACGGCTTCCCGCTGTACGGGATCCAGCTCACCAACGCCATCGGCGTCGTCGTCGAGGGCTCGAGCGTGATGATCGTCTCGACGAACGGCAACGACGAGCTCGGCTCGGGCGTCGCCGAGCTCGAGTCCGTGCTGAACTCGCTCACCCTCGACTGAGGCGTCGGCGGTGCTCGTCGCGCACGCTATCCTGGCGGCACACGACAGGGGAGCGCTTCCCGTCCGGGACCAGAGCGCTGAGAGTGCGGACCGCCGCAGACCCTCGAACCTGATCCGGCTCGCACCGGCGTAGGGAGTCGAGTCTCGTCCCCTCCTATCCGGGAGGAACCATCCATGCGCATCTCGCGCACCGCGACGCTCGCCGTCGCCGCCCTTTCCACGCTGACGCTCGCGGCCTGCTCCTCGGGCCCCGAGGCGCCCGACGCATCGTCCGCCGCGCCGTCGGCGAGCGCCGCCCCCACCGGCACCGTCACGGTGGTCACCCACGACAGCTTCTACGTGGACGATGCGCTGCTCGCCTCGTTCGAGGAGGAGACGGGGCTGACGGTCGAGCTCGTCGCGCCCGGCGACGCGGGCGCGCTCGTCAACCAGCTGGTGCTGACGAAGGACGCGCCGTTGGGCGACGTGGTCTACGGCATCGACAACACGTTCGCGACCCGCGCGACGGAGGCGGGCGTGCTCGCCGCGTACTCGCCGGCCGCCCCGGCGGCCGCCGACGCCGCGTCCTACGCGGCGCCCGGCGCCGAGGACCTGCTCACGGCGATCGACTTCTCCGACGTGTGCCTGAACTACGACCTCGCGGCGTTCCCCGACGGTGCGCCTGCCTTCGCCGACCTGACCCTCCCGGAGTACGCCGGGATGGTCTCGGTCACCAACCCCGCGACGTCCTCGCCTGGCCTCGCCTTCATGCTCGCGACGATCGCCGCGACGGACGAGGACGGCTGGCTGAGCTGGTGGGAGGCGATGCGCGAGAACGACGTCCGCGTCACAGCCTCGTGGTCGGACACGTACTACACGGACTTCTCCGCGCCCAACTACGGCGGCGACTTCCCGATCGTCCTGTCCTACGCCTCGTCGCCGCCGTTCGAGGTGGTCGACGGCGAGCCCACCACCGCGGCGATGCTCGACACCTGCTTCCGCCAGGTCGAGTACGCGGGCGTGCTCGAGGGCGCCGAGAACCCCGCGGCCGCCGAGCTCGTGGTCGAGTGGATGCTCTCGGACGAGTTCCAGGCGGCCCTGCCCGAGAGCATGTACGTCTACCCGGTGTCCTCGTCCGTCGAGGTGCCCGCCGACTGGGCGGAGTACGCGCCGCTCGCGGACACCCCGACCACGCTGGACCCGGCCCGCATCGACGCCATGCGCGACGAGTGGATCGACGCCTGGACCGCCACGGTCCTGGACTGAGCGGGTCGTGACATGACGCCCGCGCCCGCGAGCGCCCGCCTGTGGTGGGCGCTCGCGGGCGTGCCGCTGCTGTTCCTTGGCACATTCTTCCTGTGGCCGGCGGCCACCGTGCTGTGGCGCGGTCTGGTGGGGGACGATGCGGGGGTCGGCCCGGGCGCCGGGCTCGCCGAGGCGTGGGCCGTGCTCGCGTCCTCACGGACCCTCCGGGCCATCGCGACCACCGCGTGGCTGGCCCTCGCGGGCACCGCCGGGTCGCTCGTGCTGGGGCTGCCGGCGGCGTGGGCGCTGTCGCGGTTCTCGTGGCGCGGGTCGCGGACCGTGCGGGCGCTCGTGACGGTCCCGTTCGTGCTGCCGACCATCGTGGTCGCCGCCGCGTTCTCGGCGCTCTTCGCCGCCTCCGGGATCCTCGGCGGGCTCGGCCTCGACCAGAGCCCCGTGGCGATCGTGCTGGCGCTGGTGTTCTTCAACGTGTCGGTCGTGGTGCGGATCGTCGGCGGCGCCTGGGAGGCGCTGCCCCCCGGGCGGTCGCTCGCCGCCCGCACCCTCGGGGCCTCGCGGTGGCGCGCCTTCGTCCACACGACCCTGCCCGCGCTGCGTCCGGCGATCGCCTCCTCCGCAGCGGTCGTGTTCCTGTTCTGCTCGACATCCTTCGCCCTGGTCCTGACGCTCGGGGGCACGCGGGTGCGGACCATCGAGACGGAGATCTGGATCCAGGTGAACCAGTTCCTCGACCTGAGGGCCGCCGCCGTGCTCGCGCTGGTCCAGGTGGCGTTCGTGGGCCTCGCGCTCTGGGTCAGCTCGCGGGCGTCGCATGCGCGGGCCGCCGCCGGCGTGGCGACCGCGCGGCGGCGAGGACCGCGGGGCCGCGAGCGGTGGGCGGTGGCGGCGGCGCTGCTGCCGACCCTGGCGCTGCTCGCCCTCCCGATCGCCGCGCTCGTCGAGCGGTCGCTGAGGGTGGTGGGCGGCTACGGCCTGGACCACTATCGGGCGCTGCTCGTCCCACCGGCCCGGACCGCGCTGCCGGTCCCGGTCTGGGAGGCGGCGGTGAACTCCCTGGTCACCGCACTGATCGCGACGGCGATGGCGACCGTGGTCGGCCTGGTGACCGCCCAGCTGCTCGCGGCGCGGTCGCGGCGGGCGGGCGTGCTCGAGTCGCTCGTGATGCTCCCCCTCGGAGTCTCGGCCGTGGTGGTGGGTCTGGGTCTGCTGCTGACGCTCAACCGCGCGGTGCTCGGCGTCGACCTCCGGGGCTCGTGGTGGCTCGTGCCGATCGCGCAGGCGGTCGTCGCGCTCCCGCTCATGGTGCGCGCGCTGGTGCCCGCGGCCCGCGCGATCGATCCGCGGCTTCGCGCCGCGGCGGCGACCCTGGGCGCCTCCCCGTGGCGCACCTGGTGGCAGGTCGACGCCCGCTTGCTGAGGGCGCCGGCCGGCGCCTCGATCGCGTTCGCCTTCGCGATCTCGATGGGCGAGTTCGGTGCGACGGTGTTCGTCGCGCGCCCCGATCGCCCGACCCTCACCACCGCGATCAGCCGGCTCCTGAGCCGCCCGGGGCTGGACAATGCAGGCATGGCCTTCGCCGCCGCGGTCCTGCTGGCCGCCCTCACCGCCGCCGTGATGCTGCTGTCCGAGCGCCTGCGCACCACCGTGGGGGCGGAGCTGTGAGCGCGGCGGCGACCCGCGCATCGTCCGGGCTGCAGGTGCGGGACCTGACCGTGACCTACCCCGGGCGCCCGCCGGTCGAGGCCGTGCGCGGCGTCTCGCTCGAGATCGCCCGCGGGGAGATCGTCGCGCTGCTGGGGCCCTCGGGGTGCGGGAAGTCGTCGCTGCTGTCCGCCGTGGTCGGCGTGGTGCCGCCGTCCGCCGGGGAGATCTGGTGGGACGGCGAGGATCTCACCCGGGTGCCGGTGCACCGCCGAAGCTTCGGGATGGTGTTCCAGGACGGACAGCTGTTCCCGCATCGCACGGTCGCCGGCAACATCGCCTTCGGCCTCGAGATGGCGCGGGCGCCGCGGGCTGCGCGCGAGGCCCGGGTCGCGGCGCTGCTCGAGACGGTCGGCCTGGCGGGCCTGGGCGAGCGCGCGGTGAGCGAGCTGTCGGGCGGACAACGCCAGCGGGTCGCCCTCGCACGCTCGCTCGCGCCCTCCCCGCGGCTGCTCGCGCTCGACGAGCCGCTGTCCTCCCTCGACGCCGACCTGCGGGCGCGTCTCGGCGAGGAGGTCAGGCAGATCCTCCGCGCGACCGGCACCACCGGGCTGCTCGTGACCCACGACGCGGAGGAGGCCGCGGCGATCGCGGACCGGGTGCTCCGCATGGCCGACGGGAGGCTGGTGTGAACGCCCATGCCCGCACCCACGAGCTCGACCAGCCGGTGTGGCACGCGCTGTCGGGACCGCATCGTGCGCTCGGCGTCTCGCATGGCGGCGCGGCCCGGTACCGCCCGACGGTCGCACCGTTCGCCGCCCTGCCGCCCGTCGCCTCGGCGCAGGACTGGGAGGATCTGACCGCCGTCGCCGGCGACGACGAGCTGGCGTTCTTCGGGCTCGCGCGCGAGGTGCCGGCGGGGTGGGACCTGCTCGGGCAGTTCGACGTGGTCCAGATGACCGCGCCGGCCGGCTTCGGGCGCCGGCACCCGGACATCGAGCGGCTGACGGAGGCCGACGTCGCCGCGATGCTCGAGCTGGTCGCCGAGGCGCAGCCCGGCCCGTTCTCGGTGGAGACGTACCGCTGCGGCGCCTACTACGGCATCAAGGAGGACGGACGGCTGGTCGCGATGGCGGGCGAACGCCTGACCACGCCGTCGTGGACCGAGATCAGCGCGGTGGCCACCCGTGCCTCGCATCGAGGGCGCGGCCTCGCGACGCGGCTCATGGAGGTGGTCGCGCACGGGATCCGCGAGGCGGGGCGCGAGCCGTTCCTGCACACGGGCGCCACCAACGTCGGGGCGATCCGGCTGTACGAGCACCTCGGGTTCACCATCCGCGACACCGCGAACGTGGTGCAGCGGGTGCGACGCGCCGGCGTGGACGCCACGGTGGCGTCGCTGCATTGAGCGTGGTCTGGCACATGGCTTCCCCGTACGGGGCGAGGATCGCTCGTGAGGGGCGCTGAGCCTCCCGCAGCGCGCCTGGCCGCGAGGCGGGGTCGGTCAGCAGGCGCAGCTGATGCGGACGCCCGCCTTCGGGAGCGGCCCGGTGAGCGGGTCGACATCGCGCGTCGCGTCGACGTGCGCGCCGGAGGCGTCGACGGCGTCGACCGGCAGGCCCTCGCGCGCCCAGTACTCGAAGCCGCCGATCATCTCCTTCACGGCGTAGCCGAGCTCGGAGATGATCAGGCCGGCGCGGGTGGCGCCGTTGCAGCCCGGGCCCCAGCAGTACACGACGAACGCGGTGCCCGGCGCGAACTCCGCGGGGATGCGCGCTGGCATGTCCGGCTTGGGCATGTGGATCGCTCCGCGCACGTGGCCCTGGTCCCACGCCTCCTGGTTGCGCGTGTCGATGAGCACGAACCCGGGCGCGCCCGACTCGAGCGCCGCGTGCACGTCAGAGCAGTCGGTCTCGACCGCCAGACGACGGGCGAAGTGGTCACGGGCGGCGGCGATCTCCGGGGCGAGGTCCATGCGGCGAGCGTAGGCGGCCCGGACGGTGCCGGTCCAGACCCCTGTGGCACCGCGACCGTCCGCACCCCCCGCCGGCCGCCCCCGCCCTCGTGGACAGTGCGCACGGAGCCAGTCCCGGTTCTGCGGCGTGTCGGCCGTCATCGGGTTGCGACACGCGGCACATCGGGATCAGGTCCGTGCGGAGTGTCCAGGGACGGGATGAGGTGGGTGGGGACAGCACAGCGGCGGGGGG
>NZ_JAUHPX010000006.1 GCF_030418305.1 Demequina lignilytica
GCCGAGCCCAACTTCAGGCTAGCGAGGCCGGCACAGCCGGCACGGGCCGGCCGCCTCGATCAGCACGGCCGCCGCGTCGCCGCTGCGGGCGCGGATCGCGAGCTCGAGGGCGAGCTCGCCGTCCGACGTCCGGGCGTACAGGTCCGCGTCGGCCGAGAGCAGCAGCCGGACGATGCTCGGGTCACCCTGGCGGGCCGCCACGTGCAGGACGGTGGCGCCGTCCACGGTGTGGTCGGGATCCGCGCCCGCGTCGAGCGCCTCGACGGCCCCGGCCATGTCGCCCTCGACCACCGCCGCGCGCAGCGCCTGGTCCGGCGTCATGAGGTCGCGCGCATCCGCCGCGGCGCCGCCGGCGACCGCGGTGCCGAGCCACGCCGTCACCGCGAACAGCGCGACCGCCAGCCACCCGCGCGTCATGGCACGTACCCTCGGACGGCGGCGACGATGCGCGGGTCGCCGCGCGCGGCGAGCGCCGCCTGGATCGCGGACCCACGGTGGTCCTCGACCGCGGTGAGCGCGATCGCGCGGACCGTGTCCTCGTCGCAGCGCTCGATAGCGATCCGGAGCGCCGGGTCCACGCCGTCGGCATCCGCTCGCCGGGCTCCGTGCCCCTCGAGCGCCCGCACGGTGTCGCGGTCGCACCGCATGGCCGCCACCTCGAGCGGGCGCAGGCCGTCGGCGTAGCGGTGGTTCACATCCGCGCCGATCCTCGCGAGGGCCGCGACGCGGGCCTCGTCGCCCGCGTCGATCGCGTCGCGCAGGGTCTGCTCGAGCGAGGCGTCGCCCACCAGGCGGACCGCCGCCGCACGCTCCAGCAGCGGATGGGTGAGACCCACGGCCGTCCCGGCGATCGCGGCTGCGATCAGCAACGCGACCCCGAGGCGACGACGTCGCGAGATCCGCGAGCGCACCCCCGTGGGGACCGCCTCGACCGTCTCCGCCGGGGACATGTCAGCTCCTCCCCCCGACGAGCATCGTCTCCTCGCCGTCCGCCGGGGCCTGCCGCACCGGGGCGTGCCGCCGCATGTGCGCCCGGACCCGTCGCTCGACGTGGTCCTCGCGTCGCGGTGGCCAGGCGCCGCCGAGCACGGCGACCACCGCATCGTCGCGGAGGCGGATCCCGGCCGCCTTCTCCCCGGTGAGCTGCGCGCCGAGCGCGGCGAGCGCGGCACCGGCGTGGTCGTACAGATCCTCGAGCGTCCCCATGTCGGCTCCCTCCCGACCTAAGAACGGGCTGGGTGCGCGACAGGTTGTGCGCGGCGATCCCAATGGTCCGTCAGGACAGCGATCGCAGGTAGTCGAGCGTCTCGAAGTACAGGGCGTCGCGCGCGCACGCCGCGCTGCCGACCGACGGCGCGATCCCGAGGTCCATCAGGCGGCGCAGCACGTCGGTCCTCCCGTGGCACGCGGCGTAGTCGGTGGTGTCCTTTTCCATCCCGTTGTCGAGAGCCGGGTCGGCGCCGTTCGCCACGAGGACGCCCAGCCCGGCGAGGTTGCCGGTGGAGGCCGCGATGTGGATCGGCCGCGCGTCGTACGGGAACCCCTCGGCGGCGTCGGGGTCGGCTCCGGCCTCGACCAGCAGGGCGATCACCTCGCCGTCGTCGGCGTACGCGGCCAGGTGCAGCGGGGTGTCGCCGTCGGGCTCGCGCGCACCGACGTCGGCACCCGCCTCGAGCAGCAGCGCCACGGCCTCCGCCTGTCCGGTGCGCGCGGCCACGTGCAGCGCGGTGCTTCCGCCGGGGGCGGCGAGCACGTCGGCGCCCCCGTCCAATGCCGCTCGCACGGCGTCGAGGTCGCCCCGCACCACGGCGGCCTTGAGCGCGATGTCGGGGGCGAGCGCCGGAGCGATCTCGCCCGTGCTCGCGTCCGGGCTCGCACCGCCCGGCGCGTCCTCCCCGGTGCAGCCCGCGACCACCAGCAGCACCGCGACCGCGGACGCCGCCCATCCGATCCGTGCGTTCATGACGCCACCTCCGCCGCCTCCGCGATCTGATCGACCACCCCGGAGGAGGTCCGTCCCACCAGCCACTCGGCGATCGGCTCGCCCTCGATGACGGCGGCGGGGTCCGCGCCCAGGCTCAGCAGGAGGGAGATCAGCTCCTCGCGGTCGGCTCGCGCCGCCTGCGCGGCGGACGCGAGCGCGCTCCAGCGCCCCTCGATCTCCGTCGGGTACCCGGCGGCGATCAGCGCGTTGACCGCGAGCAGGTCCGCCTCCTCGACCGCGAGCGCCACCACCCGCTCGGGCGTCGCCGCCATCGGCGAGGCCTCCAGCGCCTCCAGCAGCGCCTCGGGCTCGCAGAAGGTCATGGCAGCCCGGACCGCGAGGTCCTCGTCGGGTGGCCACAGCGTCACGCGTGGCGCGCCGTGCTCGTCCAGCACCCGCAGCACCGCGGTGTCGCACCGCAGCATCGCGCGGTAGGCCAGCGTCGGCACCACGTCGGCCGTCGCGGCACCGTCCTCGTCGACGTACGCGGGGTCCGCGCCCAGCGCGAGGAGGTCCCGCACGGCGTCGACGTCACCCGCTCCGATCGCCTCCACGACCTGCGGCTCCAGCGGCTCGTCGAGCCGGATCTCCATGCCGCGGGCCGGCTCGACCGCCGGCGTCCGTCCCGCGACGCCGATGCCCCACGCCGCGAGGGCGACGAGCGGGACCACGGCCAGCGCCGTCAGGGCACCGCGGGTCCGGCGGCGCCGCGCGATGCGCCCGCGCACGCGGGCAGTGCCCGATGCCTGGAGCCGGGTCGCCATCTCCTCGGCTCGCTCATCGAGAATCGTCATGAGGTCCGGGGCCATCGCACTCGCCTCCCTTCGGGCCGACGAGGCTCGACGGCCTCGCGGGCGGGCGCGTCATGCGCCTCGTGGTCCATCTCCGCCAGGCGCCACGGCTCGAGCCGTTCACGAGCCGTGTGCAGGTACTTCTTCACCGCGCCCGCGGTCACACCCATCCGGTCCGCCGCCTCAGCGATCGTCAGGTCGTCGAGGTAGCGCAGCGCGACGGCGACGCGGACGCGCGGCGGCAGCGCCCGGACCGCCGCCGCGACGTCGTCCGCGGCGACCACCGCCTCGTCGGGAGCATCGCTGGACTGCTCCACCAGCCTGGGCATCGCCCGGCGCCAGCGCGCGGCACGGCGCCCCGCGTCGATCGTGAGCGTGCGCATCGTCGCGCGCACGTACTGCTCGGCCGCCCGCGCGTCGTCGATCCTCCGCCACCGGGAGAAGGTCTTGACGATCGCGGCCTGGACCAGCTCCTCGCCCTCGGCCTCGGAGCCCGTGAGCAGGAGGCCGTACCGGCACAGTCGCGGCAGCGCGACCCGGTACAGGTCCTCGATCGGCTCAGAGTCACCCATGATCTCCCCTCCCCCCATGAAACGCCATGGGGTGGGGAGAAGGTTGCGTCAGGCCGCGCGGCCCCTAGCCCTCGTTCGGGAAGGAGACGCCGATCTGCTCGCGGACGGTGTCCATGATCTCCATGATCTCGACCGACTGGTCGAGGGTCAGGTAGGGGCTCTCCGTCTCGCCCGCGGTGATCCGGCGGGCGACCTCGGCGGCCTCGAACTGGAAGCCGTTCGGGACCGTGCCGTCCCAGCGCCAGGACGTGCCGTCGTGGCGGGTGACGGTGAATGCGACCGGGTTGTAGAACATCCGGTCGATCTCGATCCAGCCCTCCGTGCCGGCGATGTGCGCGGTGCAGGGCGTACGCGCCTCCATGGTGGTGGTGAGGATCGCCTGCGCGGTGGGGTAGTCGAACACCATGCTCGACTGGTTGTCCACGCCCGTGTCGCGGATGCGGCCCGTCGCGGTGATCCGGTCCGGGACGCCCAGGATGTCGTGCGCGAAGGCGATGGGGTACACGCCCAGGTCGAGCAGCGCGCCGCCCGCGAGCTCGGGGTTCCACATGCGAGGGATGTGGGCGATGGGCTGACCGTGGTCCGCCTGCACCGAGACCACGTCGCCGATCTCGCCGCGCTCGATGAGCTCGCGGATGGCGTAGACGTGCGGCAGGTGGCGGGTCCACATCGCCTCCATCACGAACACGCCCTTCGCGCGGGCGGCGGCGACCACCTCGCGGGCCTGCGCGGCGTTCTGCGTGAACGCCTTCTCGCACAGCACGTGCTTGCCCGCCTCGATCGCGAGGAGCATGTGCTCGTGGTGGTGGCTGTGCGGGGTCGCGACGTAGACCACGTCGATGTCCGGATCCGCGACCAGCTGCTCGTAGGAGCCGTACGCGGTCGGCACCCCCATCTGGTCGGCGAAGGCCTGCGCCTTGGCCTGGTCGCGGGAGGCGACCGCCAGCACCTGGGACTGCGTGTAGCTGTTGACGGCGTCGGCGAGCTTGTGGGCGATCCCTCCGGCGCCGAGGATTCCCCAGCGGACGGCGGGCGCGGACATCGGCAGCGGTGCACTCATGACACTCACCCTAGTCACGTCGCCGAGTGCGACGAAGCCCGCGGCCGAGCCACCCGCCGTTGCGCCACCTGCGCTAGCTCAGGGTCCGGACGTCCGCCACCGGAATCCGCTTCTGTGGCCCGGCCCGGTGCGAGATCAGTTCAACCCGGTGGCGGAGGTCCGAGCCCGGCCGCGCAGTAGTCGGCGCACGTCCGCCGCGATGGACTCGGGGTCGCGGAGCGCGTGCGCGGCGGGGTACCTCAACGGTTGAAATCCCAGCAGGATCGCGGCCCGGTCACGGCGCCGATCCTCCGTGAACCTCGCGGGATCCGAGTGATACTCGCGGCCATCGGTCTCGACGATCACGCGCTTCCTCACCACGAAGTCCACCCGGCCCACGCCCTCGATCGACACCTGGCTCCTCACGTCGAGGCGCGCCTGGAGCATCGCGACACGTGCGCGCGTCTCGGCCGGCGACTCGGCGCGCGGATCAGCCATCCTCTGAGTCCACCGCGCCGGGATCGCTCCGCGCCGTCCCGCGTGCATCGCCTCGTCCACCGTGATCAGCCCCTGGCGCAACGCGGAATCGACCGGCACGAGCCACTGATCCCGCGGGAGACACCGGGCGGCGTGCGCCAGCGCGATCCGGACCGCGTCCTCGGCCCTGACCGGCGCTTCAAACTCGCGATGGAGCACCAGCCGACTGGTGCTCCGCGAGTCGGTCGCGCGAAGCGCCCGATTGCGCGGAACCGCGATGTGCGCACGCGGGTCGCGATCGAGCAGCGGCAGGCCCCAGAGGCCGAGAAGGGTCACGCAGGTGGGCACGCCGCGGAAGCACGCTGCACGTACGGCCCACAGCGGCGCGTCGGGCACGGCGAAGCACCCACGCGCCGGCTGCGTCACCACGCCGGCCCGGAGCGCCGCGTAGATCGCATGCTTGGTGACGCCGGCAGCGAGCAACGCCTCGCGCCGTGCGGCGCCCCCGTGCACGCCCAGTGCCTCGATGATGTCCACAACGGGCAACCTGACGGATGGCGTGGGCGCCCACGTCCGCGACGCCGCGGCCGGTGGGCGGCATCCGGCACTGCGAGGGTTCGGGACATCGGTCAAGAACGTGTGCGCTCGATCCGCGCCGCCGCGCCACCAGTCCACTACCGGCGACCGGACGCGCGCCACCGGATCGGGGCGAATCGGTCCTCTGTCAGCGCGCCACGGCTCGGTTCCGGTGGCGGACGTCCGCGGGCGACCGGCGCCGGGAGGTCGGCTACAGCGCGCCGGGGCGCGGGCCGAAGCGCCCGCCGAGGATTCCGCCCGCGAACGCAATCGCCGCGATGAGCGGCACGGAGATCGGGAACGAGAACCCGAGCACCGAGACGGATCCGGAGTCCACGGTCAGCGCGACCGCGCCGAAGCCGAGCACCAGCCCGAGGTAGCCGAGCCAGCGCACGTTCACGGAGGGCACGCCGCCCGAGGCCTGGGGTGCGGGGGTCTTGTCGGGCATGCGGGCCTCCGTCGGCGGTGGTTCGATGCGCGGGCAGCGCGGGTTCAGGACTTCTTGCGCGTGGTGGTCTTGCGCGCGGCGGTGCGGCGGGCCGGCTTCTTGGCCGGCCCCTTGGCGCGCTTCTCCGCGAGCAGCTCGTACGCCTTCTCCTCGGTCAGCGAGTCCAGCGTGAGGTCCTTGGGGATGGTCACGTTGGTGGTGCCGTCGGTGATGTAGTCGCCGAACCGGCCGGACTTCACCACCACGGGCTTCTCGCTCACCGGGTCCGTGCCGAGCTCCTTGAGCGGCGGTGCGGCGGTGCGGCCACGGCCACGCTTGGGCTGCGCGTAGATCGCGAGCGCCTCCTCGAGGGTGATGCTGAGCAGCTGCTCCTCGGACTCGATGGTGCGCGAGTCCGTGCCCTTCTTGAGGTACGGGCCGAAGCGGCCGTTCTGCGCCGTGATCTCCTCGCCGTCGTCGGCGACCCCGACCACGCGCGGCAGGCTCATGAGCCGCAGCGCGTCCTCGAGCGTGACCGTCGTGAGGTCCATCGACTTGAACAGCGACGCCGTGCGGGGCTTGCCCTTCGCATCGTCCGGCAGCACCTCGGTGACGTACGGGCCGAACCGCCCGGCCTTCGCCACCACCGGCAGGCCGGACTCCGGGTGGGTGCCGAGCTCGCGCTCGTCGCCGCCCTGGTTCGCGAGGAGCTCCTCCGCCTTCGCGACGGTGAGCTCGTCGGGCGACAGGTCCTCGGGCACGGAGGCGCGCTGCTGCTCGCCGTCGACCTCGCGCTCGATGTAGGGGCCGTAGCGGCCCACGCGGAGGACGATCCCGTCGCCGACCTCGAAGGTCGAGTTCGCGCGGGCGTCGATGTCGCCCAGGTTCTCGGCGAGCGCCTTGAGGCCCTGGCCGCGGCCGTCCTCCTCCTCGCCCGAGCCGAAGTAGAACTCGCTGAGCCAGTCGAGACGCGACAGCTCGCCGTCGGCGATCCGGTCGAGGTCCTGCTCCATGTCGGCGGTGAAGTCGTAGTCGATCAGCCAGCTGAAGTGCTCCTCGAGCAGGCGGATGATCGCGAACGCGATCCAGTTGGGGACCAGCTGCTGGCGGTCGACGCGCACGTAGCCGCGGTCGATGATCACGTCCACCATCGCGGCGTAGGTCGACGGGCGCCCGAGCTTGCGGTCCTCGAGCTCCTTGATCATCGAGCCCTGGGTGAAGCGCGGCGGCGGCGTGGTCGCGTGGGTCAGCGGCTCGATGTCCTCCGCGTCGACCTTCTGGCTCGCGGCGAGCTGCGGCAGCCGGGCGTCGCCCTCGCGGCCGACCTTCTGCTCGTCCTCCTCGTAGCGCTCCTTCTCGCGCGACTCCTCGTACGCGGCGAGGAAGCCGGGCTTGGTGATGATCGTGCCGGAGGCGGAGAACTCGACGGCGTGGTGCGCGGCGGTGGTGGCGCCGATGCGCACGGTCGACGTGGTGCCCTCGGCGTCCGCCATCTGGGAGGCGACGGTGCGCTTCCAGATCATCTCGTACATGCGGAACTCGTCGCCGCGCAGCTCCGAGCGCACCGAGTCGGGCGTGCGGAAGCGGTCGCCGGCGGGCCGGATCGCCTCGTGCGCCTCCTGCGCGTTGGAGTCCTTCGAGGCGTAGACGCGGGCGCTGGCGGCGACCGAGTCCGACCCGTACAGCTCCGCGGCCTGCGAGCGGGCCGCACGGACCGCCTCCGCCGACAGCGTCGGGGAGTCGGACCTCATGTAGGTGATGAAGCCCTTCTGGTACAGCCCCTGCGCCACCGACATCGCCTGGCGCGCGCTGAGGCGCAGCTTGCGGCTCGACTCCTGGATCAGGGTCGACGTGATGAAAGGCGCGGCCGGGCGGCGCTTGTACGGCTTCGAGTCGACCGAGGTGACGGAGAACGATGCCTCGGCCAGGCCCGCGGCGAGCGCGCCGGCGAGCGCGCCGGTCACGTGGACGACCTTGCTGTTGGTGAGGGCGCCGCGGTCGTCGAAGTCCTTGCCGGTCGCGACGCGCTTGCCGTCGACGGAGGTCAGCTTCGCGGCGAACGAGCGGCCGCGGTCCGGACCCTCCGTCGCGGTGAAGCGCGCGGCCAGGTCCCAGTACTCCGCGGACTGGAACGCCATGCGCTCCCGCTCGCGGTCGACCACCAGGCGCAGCGTCACGGACTGGACGCGGCCGGCGGACAGCCCCTGCTGGATCTTGCGCCAGAGCACCGGCGAGACCTCGTAGCCGTAGAGGCGGTCGAGGAGGCGACGCGCCTCCTGCGCCTCGACGAGCTCGGTGTTGACCTCGCGGGGCGCCGCCATCGCGCGCTCGATGCCCTCGCGGGTGATCTCGTGGAACGCGAGCCGCTTCACCGGCACCTTGGGCTTGAGGACCTCGAGCAGGTGCCAGGCGATCGCCTCTCCCTCGCGGTCCTCATCAGTCGCGAGGTAGAGCTCGTCGGCCTCCTTGAGACGCCGCTTGAGGTCCGTGATGATCTTCTTCTTGTCCGGGCTCACCACGTAGTAGGGGACGAACCCGCCCGCGATGTCGATCGCGAACTTGCCGATGTCGCCCTTCTTCACCTCGGCGGGCAGCTCGGAGCGCTCGGCGAGGTCACGGATGTGCCCCACCGAGGCGACCACGTCGTAGTCGGCGCCCAGATAGCCGCCGATGGTCTTCGACTTGGTGGGCGACTCGACGATCACGAGCTTGCGGGCCATGGCACCTGACTTCTTCCGGATAGCGTCCTCCGGCACCGCTCGGGGGCCGGAACGCACTCAATATACATATGGGATGGGGCACCGCCACCGGGACTGTGGACGATGCAGGGGTGCCGCCACCCGCGCATCGTTCACCTTCCCGACACACCGCCGTGACACCATGAGCGCCATGCAGCCCCTCCTTGACGCCGCCGCGCGCGCGGCCGTGGGCGACGCGATGCGTCGCGTGGCCGACGCCGAGATCCGCCCCCGCTTCCGCGCCCTGGCCGACGGCCAGATCCACCTCAAGGGTCCCGGCGACTACGTCACGGAGGCCGACCTCGAGGCCGAGCTCGCGCTGACGCCGATGCTGCGCGCGATCCTCGACGTGCCGGTGGTCGGCGAGGAGGCGGCGTCCAAGGACGCGTCGGTCGAGGACGTGCTCGCGACCGACGAGGTCGCCTGGACGGTCGACCCCGTGGACGGGACCGCGAACTTCGTGGCCGGGTCGGAGACCTACGCCGTGATGGTCGGGCTGGTGGAGGCCGGCCGCCCGGTCGGCGGGTGGATCCTGCAGCCCGAGACCGGCCACCTGTACGAGGGTCTCGAGGGGGTCGGCGCGTTCGTCGACGGCCGACCGCTGCCGGGCGTCGCGCGCACCCGCGCGGCCGAGGTGCGTGCCGCGGTCGCCGACCTGCCGCAGGGCGCCGTGTCCGTGAAGTACGCGGCCGACGAGGTCCGCGAGGGCCTCATCGCGGCCGAGCGCGAGCTGGGCGACTACGCGCAGCTGCGGATGTGCGCCGGCTTCGACTACACCGACCTGGTCACCGAGCAGGTCGGCTACCTGGTCTACACGCGGGCCAAGGCGTGGGACCACGTCCCGGGCGCGGCCATCGCGGCGGAGTGCGGCTACACGGTCGGCCGGGTCGACGGCAGCGGCTACGTCACCGCGCAGACGGCCGGGGCGCCGCTGCTCGCCGCCCGCACCGACCACTGGGAGTCGATCCGCGAGGTCCTCGCGCGCCACCTCGCGGTCTGATCCGCCGCCTGACACCCCTGCCCCGGACAGTCCGCACGGAACTGAGCCCGACACGCCGGGTCGGACTCCGCATCGGCCGCGAGCGCTCGGCGTGTCGCGGCGAGATCCGTGCGCAGTGTCCGGGCGGGGGGGACCAGGGGCGGGGCGAAGGGGCCGGTCCGGCCGCGCCGGGACAGCACGACGGGAGGGCCCCCGAAGGGACCCTCCCGTGTGAGGCGTGCCGCTTACGCGGTCGCGAGCTCGGTCTCCTCGACCTTGGCGGTCGCCTTGCGGGCGACGTCGCCGGAGATCCAGAAGAGGCCGGCGCCCAGAGCCAGGAACAGCAGGCCCAGGCCGGAGATCATGCCGACGATGCCGAGGCCCAGCTTCAGGGTCGACGCGGTGACCGAGCCGACGCCCAGCTCGCCGAACAGCGCGTGAGCGGTCGGGTTCCAGGCCTGCGCGCGGGCCGGGCCCTCGAGCGGGTGCATGCGGTCGAAGTCGGCCCAGTACTTGCCGTCGGTCGGAACCTCGTAGGTGCCGGCCTCGAAGGTCTCACCGTTGTACTCGACGGCCTCGTCGAGGGTCACCGTGGTGGTGCCGTGGAGGGTGTGGTAGCCCACGAGCGCCATCTGGTACATGTACTCGGAACCGGTGTTCACCAGCGGGTCGTTGGGGTCGAACTCGGACTCGACGACCTTGTAGCCCCAGTCGTCGACCAGCAGGCTCATGATGCCCTCGGCGCCCTCGACGGTGCCGCGATCGATGAGGACGCCGTCCTCGTTGTAGGTGAGCTGGACGTTCTGAGCCTCGGAGAACTTCTGCAGCGAGTTCTGACCCGCCTGGACCTCCGTGAAGGCGTAGATGCCGGCGCCGATGAAGCCGAGTCCGGCGAGCGCGAGGACCGCGCCGATGATGCGCAGCTTGGTGACCATGGGGATTTCCTTTCCTTGGGGACGGCCCTTCTTTGGACCTCCGGTGTGTTGCTGCGCCAAGCGTCTCGCGCGTCGTTGCGTAATTCCCGGGACCATGTGCCCGATTTGACACGAAATCGTGAAGCGTCGGTGTGACACCCCTCACGTAGCAGGTGTTATGTCACTAGATGACACGTCACCACTCCCCGAATCACGCACCCAGGGCTCTCAGCGAACTCTGAGCGACAGTTGCCAAATAGTGGTCCCCGACCATCCGGCGGGACCCCCGCGGTGCCCGACGCGCCGTCGCGCACAGCAGAACGGCCGCCCTCCCGAGGGAGGGCGGCCGTGGATCCGGACCTGGGGCGCGAGCCCGCTGCGCGCGGGGGGTGCGGCGCGGGCGTCAGCGACGCGCGAGGTCCGGGAGGTCGTCGTGGCGGATCACGTCGTACATGCCGCGGCGGCCGAGCTCGGCGCGGTAGGAGTCGGACACCCCGCCGGGGCGCGCCTGCTGCAGCACGGGGGCGTGCGCGCCGCGCCGGATCACCTCGCGCACCGCGGCGAACACGTCCTCGCGCGAGTGCACGGTGGGGTCGATCGTGAGGCGCACCTCGTAGTCGACGCCGGAGTGCTGGACCAGCTCGAGCGACGTCCACGCCTTGACCCCGGACACCTCCTGCCCGGTCACCTCGGCGTAGCGCTCGGGTGCCGCCTTGATGTCGATGCCGACCCAGTCGACCTCCGACAGCACGGCCGCGAGCTTCGCCGGGTACGCGCCGGCGGTGTGCAGGCCGACCTGGAAGCCCATCTGCTTGACCGCGCGGATGGCGGCGACCAGGCCGGGCTGGCGCGTCGGCTCTCCGCCGCTGAAGACCACGGACTCCACCATGCCGCGGCGCACCTCGAGGAAGTCGACCACGTCCTGCCACGTCACCGATCCGGCGGCGGTCGAGTCCTGCAGCGCGGGCTGGTGGCAGTACGTGCACGTCCACGGGCAGCCCTGGAGCAGGATGGTGACGGCCGGACGGCCCGGCCAGTCGCCGGTGCCGATCGGGGTGATGTCGGCGATCGACAGCGAGTGCGGGGTCATCTGCTCGATGGCCTGGACGTCGATCTCGGTGGTGGACATGGGGCGTGCCTCCTGGTGGCGGATCCGGCCGGACCGCGGGATCTCCGCGGGGGTTCCGGACCCTGGTTCAGCCGTCCGTTCCCGCGGACGGCTCGGTCGGGCGTGCGTCCGGGTGGGACGCGGCGCCGTGGGTGTGCGGGTGAGGGGTCGTGGCCCCGAGCGTCGCGACGATGCGAGCGGTGTCCGGTCGACGGTCTCCCCGCCTGCGCGGGAGGGGTGTGCAGCCGTTGCACCTCGGGGTCATAAATCCAGGGTAGGAAGCGCGGCGGAAGGCCGGTCCGGACCCTGGTCCCGGGTTTTCGAACGGTCCCTCACGGACCGGTGAACCACCCCTATGGCGCCTCGCAAACGCCCCCCATGGGAGCGTCAAGCCGGGTAAAGATCAGTCCGCGGCCGGCGTGAGGAAGCCGTCCGCGACCAGCTCCCGGATCGCGGGGACCAGGCCCTCGATCATGACGCCCGACGGCACGTCGAGGAGCGCGGCGAGCGCGTGCGCGATCTGCCCGGCCGCGAGCTCGCCGTCGCACGCGCCGACGAAGCCCGCGAGGGCCGTGTCCATCGATATCGAGCGTCCGAGCCCGGCCCCCTGGCGCAGCAGCAGGTGCGACGGGTCGGCCTGCAGCACCGGTCCGTACGACTCCCGCGTGACGTCGGCGGCGACCGTCCAGCGTGCGTCGAGAAGCGCCTGGTCGGACAGCGAGGCGACCAGGTCGTGCGCCGCGAGCGCGTCCACCAGGTACGCACCGAACGGCTCCTGCAGCGCCCCCTCGTGCTGCTCGAGCCGCCGCAGCGTCGGCGCGCCGGAGAGCGGCCGTCGCAGCAGCACCATCCCGAAGCCGACGGCGGTGACCCCCCGCGCGTCGAAGTCGCTCAGGTAGGCCTCGTACGCGTCCTCGAACGCCGCCCGACCGCGTTCGGGCGTCACCCCGGCGTCGCGCAGCCAGGTCTCCGCGTACTCCGCGGCGTCGAGCTGGTCCCGCTCGATGACCCAGGCGTCGAGCGGCACGGGCGACGCGGCGAGCCACGCCTCGAGGCCGTCGCCCCACCCTCCGCCGTGGATCTCCCAGTTGCCGAGCATCTGCGCGACGCCGCCGGGGGCGAGCACCGAGCCGACCGAGGAGATCAGCCCCGAGACGATCCCGTCGCCCTGGACCCCGGAGGCGCGGTACTCGAACTCCGGCGTCCCCGGCGGGGTGATGACGAACGGCGGGTTGGAGACCACCAGGTCGAACCGCTCCCCCGCCACGGGCTCGAGCATCGACCCCTCGCGCAGGTCCCAGGCGCCCGCAATGTTGAGCGCGCGGTTGAACTCCGCGAACGCGAGCGCCCGACGCGAGATGTCGGTGGCCACCACCGCCCGCGCGTGCTGCGAGGCGTGCAGCGCCTGGATGCCGCAGCCCGTGCCCAGGTCGAGCACCCGCCCGACCGGGCTGCGCATGGTCATGCCGGCGAGCGTCAGCGAGGCACCGCCGATCCCGAGGACGTGGTCCGCCTCGAGCCGCTCGCCCGTGACGTCCTCGCCCAGGTCGGACGCCACCCACCAGCGCGCCTCCCCGTCCGCGGTGGTGGTCTCGTAAGGGCGCAGGTCGACGCGCGCCCGCGCCTCTCCCGCGCTCAGCTCGACCAGGCCCATCGCGGCGGCGCCGTCGGCGCCCACGCCGGGCAGCGCATCGTCCAGCCGCGCGACGGGCACGGCGTCGCCCAGCAGGAACACGCGCGTGAGCGTCGCCTCCGGGGTGGACGATGCGCGGGCGGCCAGGCGCGCCGGCAGCACCTGCTCGCGGGCGAGGGCCCGCGTGGCGCGCTCGCCGCACACGGCCTCGACGGCGTCGACGGTCCAGGTGGCGAGGGAGGCGCGGAGCGCGTCGGCGCGGTCGAGCTGAGGCGTGGTCACAGCACGAGGCTAGCCGCGCATCCACGCCTCGTCGGAGGCGAGCAGCGCGCGGTAGAACGCGACGCCGCGGCCGAGCGACTCGACCTCGACCTTCTCGTTCGGCCCGTGCACGGCGGCGCGCTGGTCGCTGCTCATCCGGAGGGGCGCGAAGCGGTAGGTGGGGCCGAGGTGCGCGAGATGCCGCGAGTCGGACGCCGCGAGCATGACGTAGGGCACCACGAGCGCGTCCGGGTACGACGCCGCGACCGCGCCCGTGAGGGCCGTCCAGGCGGGGCTGTCTCCGCGAGGCGACACGGGCGACGGCTCCGAGGGCTCCTCGATGTCGATCCGGACGCGGGGATCCCGGATCACGCGTCGGACGTGCGCCACCGCCTCATCGACGCCGGAGCCCACGGCGACCCGGATGTTGAGCGTGGCGGTGGCGGACGTCGCGAGCACGTTGTGCGCGGGGGATCCGCGCAGCTGGGTGATGGCCACCGTGGTGCGGGTCATCGCCGCGAGCTCGGCGCCCAGGCGCGGCAGCAGCCGTGCGAGCAGCCAGCGCAGCGCGCCCGCGCGGCGCATCACCGCGCCCCTCGCCCCGCCCAGCCGCGAGCCGACCGCCTCGAGCAGCTCGACGTTGACCGGGTGCAGCGCGGAGGGGTGCGGGTGCGCCTCGATCCGGCCGAGCGCGCGGGCGAGGATCCCCGGCGCGGACTCCCGCGGCGGCGTGGACGCGTGGCCGCCCCTGCCCTCCACGGTGAGCGTCACGTCGACGATCCCCTTCTCCGACGCCCCGATCACGGCCGCCTCGCCCTCGAGGCCCGGGAAGGCGCCGAGCGTCACGGCGCCGCCTTCGTCGAGGATGAGCGCGGGCGCGACGCCGCGCGCCTCCAGGAGCGTCGCCGCCTGGATCGCGCTGTCGCCGTGGGACTCCTCGTCCGCGCCCAGCGAGAGGTACAGGTCGCCCGGCGGCGTCCACCCCTCGCCGAGCAGGGAGTCGACGGCCTCCAGCGCGACCGCCAGCGCGCCCTTGTCGTCGAGGGTGCCGCGGCCGTGGACCCACCCCTCCGAGATCACGCCCTCGAACGGGCCGTGCTCCCAGCCCTCGGCGGCCCAGTCCTCGGGCACGGGCACCACGTCCTGGTGGGCCATGAGGACCACCGGGGAAGCGCCGCCGCCGGGTATCCGGATGAGCAGGCCCGCGCGGCCGACAGTCTCGACCTCGTGAGCGAAGACCCGGGGGTAGAAGCCGCGCAGCGCGGCGCGGAAGGTCGCGAACGTGGCGGCCGTCGCATCGTCCAGCGGCCCGTGCGGCGGCGTGATGGTCGGTACGCGCACCAGCGCGGCCAGGCGGGACGCCACCTCCGGGGCGGCGGGGATCACAGCAGCTCCTCCGCCTCGGCCACCTTCGCATCGGTGTTGTGCGTGAACGCGACCTTCGGCACCGTGAGGAGGGCCCCGGTCGCGACCAGCGCGGTCACGCCGCAGATCGCCCACACCGTGACGTACCCGCTCAGGGAGCCCGCGGTCGAGTCGCCCGCGGCGGCCGCGACGCCGGACGCGAGCGCGATCGCGAAGGCGGTGGAGGCGAACGCGCCGCCGATGGTCTTGGTGGTGTTGGTGAGCCCGGTCGCGACGGCGGTCTGGTGCGACGGCGCCGCGGCGGCCGCCGCGGCCGGGAGCGCGGCGACGAGCATGCCCGACCCGAGCCCGGCGACCACCATGCACGCCACCACCTGCGGCACGCCGGAGTGGAAGGGGATGAGCGAGAGGTAGCCGGCCGCGACCAGCAGCGAGGCCCCGATCAGGACGATGCGGGGGCTCATCAGCTGCGACAGGCGGGCGAAGACGCCGGCACCGATCAGCAGGGACAGCACGTAGGCGCCGATCAGGTAGCCCGCGGTCGCGGACGTCAGGCCGAGCCCGTAGCCGACGGTGGCGGGGTCGGTGCGGGCGAAGGTCGACAGCGGCGCCTGCGCGCCCAGCACGCTGACGCCGAACAGCGCCGAGGTCAGGATCACGGGCCACATCGTGGGGCGGCGCAGCATGGTCATGTCGACGAGCGGGTCGTCGGACCGCCGCTCGACCCGGACGAACACCCACAGCAGCGCGAGACCGACCGCGACCAGGAGCACCACCCAGCCGGAGAAGCCCGTGCGCCGCATCACGGACAGGCCGCCCATGATCGCCAGCAGCGCGAGCGTCAGCACCACGGTGCCCGTCGAGTCGATGCGGCCGCCGCCGCGGGCGCCCGTGTCGGGGACCTTCACCAGCACCACGACGCCCGCGAGGGTCACCATGGCTGCGGGGATCGACAGGGCCGCCCACAGCGGCAGGATGCCGCCGAGCTGGCCGCCGACCACCGCGCCGAGGATCGCGCCGGCCTGCAGCGCCATCACGATCACGCCGGCGCCCCGGCGGGTGAGCGCGGCGCCGTCCTCGCGGTCGCGCGCGCGGGTGTGGATGATCGCGACGTTGAGCGGCAGCCACACCACGTAGAAGCCCTGCAGCGCCCACGCGACGATGAACAGGGGGAAGGTGGGCGAGAACGCGATCGCCCAGCTCGCGGCGGCCGTGAGCGCGAGGGATCCGAGGAGCACCTTGCGGTGGCCCACCATGTCGCCCAGCCGGGCGAGCACCGGCACCACGATCGCGCTCAGCAGGAGCTGCGCCGCCTCGAACCAGTTGACGTCGGCGTCGTGGATCCCGAGGTGGCGGGCGATGTCGGTGAGAAGGGGCGTGTAGTAGCCCTGGATCACCCCGGAGGATGCCTCGACGACCACCAACGCGCCGACGATCCCGCCGGCCAGCCTCATGCTCGTGCGTGCCATAGGCGGAATGCTCCCACCCCGATGTTTCGACTGCGTGGCACGGGGTGCCGCAGGCGCCCGTGGACCTCCCTACCGCTCCGCGGGCTCCTCCACCGCATCGTCCGTCCCCGCCGCCGGGGCGTGCCCCTCGTCGACTGCCGCCGCATCGGCCTCCTCCTCGACGCCGCCGGCATGCGACCGGCGCGAGGCCATCGCCACCGCCGCCACCGCGACGGCCGCGGCGACCGCAGCGATCGCGATGCGCAGGATGTCGCTGCTCGACTCGCCGTACGCGACCGCGACCACCGCGGGGGCGATCAGCAGGGCCACCAGGTTCATCACCTTGATGAGCGGGTTGATCGCGGGACCCGCGGTGTCCTTGAACGGGTCGCCGATGGTGTCGCCGATCACGGTCGCCTCGTGGGCGGGCGAGTACTTGCCGCCGTGGTGGCCGTCCTCGACGATCTTCTTGGCGTTGTCCCACGAGCCACCGGAGTTGGCGAGGAAGACCGCCATCAGCACGCCGGTGCCGATCGCGCCGGCGAGGAAGCCCGCGAGCGCGCCGATCCCGAGCGCGAAGCCCACGAAGATCGGCGCCATCACCGCGAGCAGGCCCGGGGTGGCGAGCTCGCGCAGCGAGTCGCGGGTGCAGATGTCGACCACGCGGCCGTACTCGGGGCGCTGCTGACCCGTCATGATGCCGGGCATCTCGCGGAACTGGCGGCGGACCTCGTAGACGATCGCGCCGGCGGCGCGGGTCACCGCGTCGATCGCGAGACCCGAGAACAGGAACACCGTCGCGCCGCCGATGATCAGCCCGACCAGGGTGAGCGGGTGGATGATCTCGAAGCTGAAGTAGTCCGCGGCGTTCGCGGACGCCTGCTCGAGCGCGTGCGTGACGGCGTCGGAGTAGCTGCCGAACAGCGCGGTCGCCGCGAGCACCGCGGTCGCGATGGCGATGCCCTTGGTGACGGCCTTGGTGGTGTTGCCCACGGCGTCCAGGTCGGTGAGGGTCTTGGCGGCCTCCTCGTCGACGTCGCCGGACATCTCGGCGATGCCCTGCGCGTTGTCCGACACGGGCCCGAAGGTGTCCATCGCCACGATCACGCCGACCGTGGTGAGCAGCCCGCAGCCCGCGAGCGCCACCAGGAACAGCGCGAGGGCGATCGAGCCTCCCGAGATGGCGAAGAGGATCACGATCGCGCCCGCGATGACCGTCGCCGTGTAGACCGCCGACTCGAGGCCGACGCCGATGCCCGAGAGCACCACCGTCGCCGCGCCGGTCAGCGATGTCTTCGCGACGCGCCGGGTCGGGCGCTTCGCGGTGTCCGTGAAGTAGCCCGTGAGCCAGAGGATGAGCCCCGCGAGGCCGATGCCGACGAACACGGCGATGGTCGCGATCGCCCGCGGATCGCCGGACGCGTCCGCGACCGCCGAGCCCGCGAACTCGGAGAACGAGGACGGCAGGTACACGTACGACGCGACCGCGGCGAGCACCGCGCCCACCAGCGCCGCGATGTAGAAGCCGCGGTTGATGGCCTTGAGGCCCGACTCGGAGCCGCGCACCCGCGTGATGAGCACGCCGATCGCCGCGACCAGCGCGCCGATCGCAGTGATGATCAGCGGGAACACGAGCCCCTGCTCGCCGAACGCCGCCTTGCCGAGGATGAGCGCCGCGACCAGGGTCACGGCGTAGGACTCGAACAGGTCGGCCGCCATGCCGGCGCAGTCGCCGACGTTGTCGCCCACGTTGTCCGCGATGGTGGCGGCGTTGCGGGGGTCGTCCTCCGGGATGTGCTGCTCGACCTTGCCCACCAGGTCGGCGCCCACGTCGGCGGCCTTGGTGAAGATGCCGCCGCCGACCCGCATGAACATGGCCAGCAGCGCGGCGCCGAAGCCGAAGCCCTCCAGCACGGCCGCCGCATCGTCGCGGTACAGGAACACCACGGCCGCCGCGCCGCCGAGGCCCATGCCGACCACGGACATGCCCACCGCGCCGCCGGTGCGGAACGCGATGCGCGCGCCCTCGGCGCGGCCCCCCGACCGGTTCGCGGCGGACGCGACCCGCACGTTGGCCCGCACGGCGAGCCACATGCCCATGTAGCCGATGGTGGCCGAGCAGCCGGCCCCCAGCAGGAAGAACAGCGACCGACCGATCCGCACGCCCGTGTCCCCGGGCAGCAGGAACAGCAGCGCGAACACCAGCGCCGCGAACAGCGCCAGCGTCCGCAGCTGCCGCGTCAGGTACGCGCTCGCCCCCTCCTGGACGGCGGCGGCGATGTCGTTCATCCGCTCCGTGCCGTCCTTCGCCTTGAGCACCTGCGCGCGCAGCAGCCATGAGGCCAGCAGCGCGACGGCGGCGATGATCCCGATGACCACCACGATGGTGAGGCTGGCCGAGCCCACCTCCACCGTGGCGCCGATGGCCTGCACCATGACGTCCTCCTCGACGTTCTCCCCGACCCGACTCCGTTGTCGTGTCCGCGAGGGATATCTCTGCACTCTAGGGGACGATGCAGGGGACGGGTAGGCGGGCGACCCAACCTTTCCTGGGGTGTCGTGCGTCGACATCATGTGAGGCACGGAGGCGACGAGGGGGTGCGCGATGAGCGACTGGCGTGAGGTGTTGACCCAGCTGGTCGAGGATCGCGAGCGCGCGCTGCTCGGGTACGCGTACCTGGTGTGCGGCAACGCCACCCAGGCGCAGGACCTGGTGCAGGACGCGCTGGTGCGCACCTTCTCGAAGCCGCGACCGGGTCTCACCGCCGTGAAGGCCGAGGGGTACGTGCGCCGCGCGATCACCACGGTCTACATCGACGGGTACCGCCGCGAGCAGCGGTGGCGCAGGGTCCAGCACCTGTTCCGCGAGGAGCAGGCGGGCTCCGATCCCACCACCGGGATCGAGGCCGGGACCGACGTCACCGCCGCGCTCGCGACGCTGCCCCCGCGGGAGCGCGCCTGCGTGGTCCTGCGGTACTTCGACGACCTCACGGTGCCGCAGATCGCCCACCAGCTCGGGCTCGCCCCGGGGTCGGTGAAGCGGTACGTCCACGACGGCCTGGCCCGGCTCGAGCTGGTCCTGGGCCCGCTCGAGGACGTCCGCGACCCCTCCCCCGACGGCGCCCCGCGCCCCTCCCAGGAAGGCCGCTGACATGGTCAAGCTCTCCGACGCCCTCCGCGGCGCGGCCGACAAGGCCCCGCTGGACGGCATGTCCATCGACCGCGCGCACGCGACCCGGCGCGCGTCCCGGTCCCGCGCGCTGCACGCCGGCGCCAACGGCCTGCTCGGGGCGGGCGCGGTGGCGCTCATCGCAGTCGGCGTGATCGGCCCGGGCTCCGCGCTCGGCTCGCGGTCCGAGGACTCCGCCACGACCGCGGAGTCCGCCACGGACTCCGCCGGCGGCGACATGAGCGCGGGGGTGCCCGAGACCGACGGCGGGCTCGCGGCCGGGAGCCTGCCCGCCTGGGGAATGTGCGGCACGGAGCTGCCGGCCATGCCCGAGATCGCCGGGCCCTTCTCGCTCGCGGCGTCGCTGCCGACCGGTGAGGTCGCCGGCGGCACGCTCGACGTGGTCGCCACGCTCACGAGCGCCGAGGACGGCGTCTTCGAGACCTTCGAGGTGGACGGCGTGGTGCTGTGGGACGGGATCGTGGTGGCGACCCTGGGGTCGAGCACGGACGACGTGGTGGAGATCCGCGAGCTGGTGATGGCCGCCGGGGACTCCGAGGTCACGGAGCTGTCCGTGCCCCTGGAGAACTGCTGGGACGGCGAGGCGCTGCCCGCCGGGAAGTACGAGGTGGTGCTGACCCAGGAGCTGTGGCCTTCGGAGATGATCGTCGAGGAGGAGCCGCCGTCGGAGCCCACGCTGGAGCCGGCCGACCCTGTGGAGCCGACGGATGCCGTCGACGAGCCGGCGCCCGCGGAGCCGACCGACGACGTCGCGGTCGATCCCGACGAGGCGGTGACCTCGGGTCCCGCCGACGGCGACGCCGCGACCACCACCGACAGCGCGGGCATGCTCGCCGCGGACGCGTTCACCCGGGTGTACTCCGACCCCGTCGGGTTCGCGGTCCCGGGCGAACCGGTCGACGAGCCGTTCGCCGCGTACCTGCGGACCGACCCGGAGCCCGTGCCGGATCCCGTCGACCCCACGCCGGTCGACCCGACCAGCGACAGCGCCCTCGACGCCGCCACCGCGCGCGAGCTGTACCTCGCGGGCCTGACGGGCGCGTGGGACATGGCGGCGGGCAGCCAGCGCTGGCTCGCCACCTCGGACGGCCTGGGCGAGGTGCCGACCTCCTGGTGGGGCTGCGGCTACGAGGGCGACGGGGCGTTCCCGGCGCGGTCCGCCGAGCTCGACCTGCTCTCCGTGACGGTGGCCGCGCCGCGGTCGATCTCGGTCAGCTACGGCTGGATCGTCGAGGGCAACCCCGCCGTGGACGTGACGCTGGCCAACACCTCGGAGTGGGATCTCACGCAGTTCTGGGGCATGCAGGGTGTGAACCTCGCGCTGGTGCGGGACGGCCGTGTGGTCGCCGAGGGCTACCCCGTCGATCCGTACCAGCACCAGCGCGCGTGGGCCATGGACTCCGCGGCCGCGATGGAGGAGCAGGCGTTCGAGGACACGGGCGACGCGGCGGTGAGCGAGCCCGCGCTCGGCGAGATGACGATCGCCCCCGAATGGGAGGGATCCTTCCTCGGCGCCGGCGAGTCCGTGTCCAGCACGTACCTGTGGCGCGACGTGAGCACCTGCTGGACGGAGGCCGGCCAGCTGGACGTCGCGCCCGGCTCCTACACGCTCCTGGCCATGCACCACCTGAGCCTGCCGGGCACGACGATCGTCGAGCCGACGGGCGACGACGGCGTGGACCTCGAGCGCGGCAGCGACGGCGGGATCGTGGTCACGGAGCCCGACGCGGGCTGGGGCGTCGAAGGCTCGGCGGGGACGACCGGCTCCGGCGAGTCCTCGATCGGGATCGCCGAGCCCGACATCGCCATCGCCCCTGAACCGGGCTACTACGACTGGTTCGAGCTCCAGGCATGGACCTCCCTGGGAACGGTCACCGTCAGGTAACGGTCCGATAACGACCATCGGATCCGGGGTTACGCGTGTGGCCTTTGTCACATTTCCCGCGTAACCTCCGCGCAACGCGGCCTCAGGTGGTGGCGACGAGGCGAGTCAGCGTCAACAATCGGGAGTGCAGGGTGCACGCACCTTGCCCGACCCTCGTCAGCCAGCGGGACGTTCCCTCAGCCGTCCGCTGACCCGGGGGTTGGCGGCGGCGGCCCGGAATCCCTCAGCCCGGGCCGCCGTCGATCTCTGTCCGGGCCTGTGGCGCCGGACCCGCGACCGCGGAGCGCTCGACGCCCGCGTCCGCGGTGACGCGCATCGCCCCGACGGCCGGGCCCGGCTCGCAGCCCGTGAGCTCGGCGCCCGCGAGCGCCGCCGCGCGAGCCGCGACCGCGCAGGCCCCCGCGACGTCGGGCGACCCCCGGGCGCGCCCGTGACGCAGCTCGACGGCCGCGGCGACCGCCGCCGCGTCGGCGACGGCCTGGGCCCGCGCTCCCTCGAGCACGGGTCCGAGCACCGCCAGCAGCGCGAGCACCGCCGTGACCACGACGGCGATCAACCCCATCGCGACGACCGAGCCCGCCCCCCGGTCACCCCTCACGGCTGGTCCGGAAGCGCGATGACGGCCGTGCGCGGCGGCCACGGCCACCGAGGCGGCGCCGCCACCGTCACGGCGACCCAGCCGTCGGCGCGGACGATCTCCACGGACACCCGCGGCCCGCCGACCCGCCGTGCCACCGCCTGCGCGCCGGCATCGTCCTCCACCACCGCCGCCCGCGCGGCCGCGAGGGCCGCGGCGTCCACCGCCGCCCCCTCTCCCGCCGCACGCACCCCGCCGAGCGCGAGCGCCAGCACGGCGACCGCGGCCGGCAGCGCGAGCGCGAGCTCCACTGTCACCGACCCGCGGTCGCCGCGCCTGCTCCTCATCCTCCGAGCGCTCCCTGCAGGATGCTCACGAGCATCCCGCGCACCTCGTCGGACTTCAGGATCACCAGCAGCAGACCCGCGAAGCCCGCGGCCGCCACGGTGACGAGCGCGTACTCCACGGTGGCCATGCCATCGTCGCGCCGCCAGGGCGATCCCGGCGCCGCGACGCCGCTGCCGATCGAGGCGTCGCCGACGCCTCCCTTGTCCCCGTCCATCGGTTCTCCTTCCCGTCGGGGTCTCCAGGCTCGGCGTTCCGCGGGTGCGCCGACCGCGCCACCCGCGACCACGGGGACCTGCCGCACCCGGCACCGACCTGGGGACATCCGGCCGGGCCGTCACTAGGCTGACCGCGGAGAGGGGTGGCATGGACGAGCACGAGGACCGGGGGCCGGGTCCGGCGCAGCTCGCGCGCGCCGCCGTGCCGGCCCTGCTGATCGGCGCCGCGAGCGCCCTGATCCTCTTCGGCGCCGACGAGCTCGCGCTGCTGCTCGAGCACTGGTGGTGGGAGACGCTCCCGCACCTGCTCGGCGTGGAGGAGGACGCCCGCTGGTGGATCGTCGTGGTCCTCACCATCACGGGGGCCCTGGTCGGCCTGGTCCTGTGGAAGGCGCCCGGTCACGGGGGGCACGACACCGCCGCGGTCGAGCTCATCGCTCCCCCGCTGCCGCTCCGCGCGCTCCCCGGGGTGCTGGCCGCCCTGGTGCTCGGCCTGGCGGGCGGCGTCAGCCTGGGCCCGGAGGGGCCGATCATCATGATCGGCGCCGCGCTCGCGGTCCTCGCGTACCGATGGCTGGCACCGGCCGTGCCCGTGACCGCGGTGCTCGTCATCGCGGCGGCGGGCATGCTCGGCGCGATGCTCGGCACCCCGGTCGCGGCCGCGCTGGCCCTGACCGGCGCGCTAGGCGGCGTCAAGGGCGGCCACCTCTGGGACCGGCTGTTCGCACCGCTGGTGGCGGCCGGGGCGGGAGCGGCGATGTACCACCTGCTGGGCGGGGTCAGCTGGGACATGGGCCTGCCGGCGTACGAGCCCGCCTGGGTCGACCTGCTCACGGCGTCTGTCGTGGCGGTGGTGGCCGCGCTCGCCGGGGTCGGCGCCGCGGCCCTGTTCACGCCGGCGTGGCGCCTGTCGCGCCGGCTCGGCCACCCCATGGTCTACGCCACCGTCGGCGGGCTGCTGCTCGGCCTCCTGGGCGTCGTCGGGGGCCACATCACGCTGTTCAAGGGAGCCGCGGAGACCGCCGAGATCCTGGCCGACCGGGACCAGTACGGCGTCGGTGCGCTCATCCTGATCATCGTGGTGAAGCTGGTCGCGGTCGTGGTCGCGGGCGCGAGCGGGTTCCGCGGCGGCCGGATCTTCCCGGCCCTGTTCGTCGGCGTCGTGGTGGGCCTGCTCGGACACGCGCTGATCCCGGGCCTCCCCCTCGCGATGGCGGTGGCCGCCGGCGTGATGGGCATGGTGCTCGCGATCTCCCGCGACGGCTGGTTCGCGATCTTCGGAGGCGTCCTGGTCGCGGGCGACGTCGCGACGCTCGCGATCCTGTGCATCGCGATCCTGCCGGCGTGGCTCGTGGTGACGCGCGCGCCGCACATGCTGGTGCGCCTCCCGGAGCAGGAGCGCGCGCCCGTCGTGTGACCGCGGCGCCCGGCGTCACACCAGCGCGCTGCCGCGCAGCACGGCGATCAGCAGCGGCACCAGGCCGACGAGCACGAACGCGGGCAGCAGGCACAGGGTGAGCGGCAGGGCGACCCGCACGCCGAGCTCCCCGGCGGCCGTGGCCGCGTCGGCCCGGGCCCGCCGAGCCGCCGACCGGCGCACGGCGGCGAGCGCCGGACCGGCCCTCGCGCCCGCCTCCCAGGCCGGAGCCAACGCGGCGCCCACGTCGCTCCACCCGTCCGGCAGTCCCGGCCACCGCCCGGTCGCCGCGAGCGCATCGGCCGCCCGCGTGAGCGCCGGGGCCTCGAGCGCCCCGCCGACCTCCCTCAGCGCCCGCGGCAGGTCGACACCGGCGTCCAGGGCCGCGCCGAGCAGCGCCGAGGCGACCGCGACCTCGTGAGCGTCGACCCCCCGCGCGTGCACGGCCCCGGCGACCAGGCGACGGGTCCAGAGCCGTCCCGTCCAGGTGAGCGCGGCGGCGAGGGCCAGGAGCGTCCAGCCGAGGGGGCCGAGGAGCAGCACCCGCAGCGCCGCGGGCTCGATGATCGCGCCGAGGGCCACCCCCACCACGGGCAGCCAGGCCAGGATCCGCGCGCTCAACCGCGGCCCCGCCAGGGCGGCCGCGCGGGCGGCCTCCGCCTCGCGCTCGTCCGCCGCGACATCGGCGAGGGCCCCGAGCATCGTCCCGAGGGGCGCCCCCACCCGCCCGGCGAGCGCGTCCGCAGCCGCGACCGCGCGATCGAGCGGCGAGCCCCACGGCGGCGCGGGACGGGTCGCGCCCGACCGTCGCCACGCCTCGCCGTCCGGCAGGCCCGCGGCGAGCAGCCCGACCACCCGCGGCAGGGACTCGTCGTACCGCTCCGTCACGCCGCCTCCCTCGCCGCGAGCGCCGCGACCGCCCGCCAGGCGGGTCCGTAGCTCACGGCTCCGCCGTCGCGCCTCCACGCGGTCACCATGCGCAGACCCCCCGCGTCGGCCTCGACCAGCCCCAGCTCGACCACACGGCGGCCGCCGTGCTCCCGCGCGACGTGGACGATCACCGCGAAGGCAGCCGCCGCCTGCAGCGCGAGCTGGGCGGTGTCGAGGCCCGCGAGCGCCGCCATCGCGTGGAGCCGGGCGGGCACGTCGCCGGCGGTGTTCGCGTGCACCGTGGTCATCGCTCCGCGATGGCCCGTGTTGGCGGCGGCCAGCACCTCCCTCAGCTCCGCGCCGCGGCACTCGCCGAGGACGATCCGATCCGGTCTCATCCGCAGCGCCTCCCGCACCAGGCGGTCGAGCCCCACGGCACCCGCGCCCTCGACGTTGGCGCGCCGCTCGACCAGCCGCACCACGTGGGGGTGCCGCGGCCGGAGCTCCCCGGCCTCCTCGATCAGGACGAGCCTCTCGCCCGGGTCCGCCTCCGACAGGAGGCTCGCGAGCAGCGTGGTCTTCCCCGCTCCCGTGCCGCCCGAGACGAGCAGCGGGACCCGCGTCCGGACCAGCAGCGCGAGGAGGTCCGCCAGCTCCGGGGTGAGCGTGCCGAGGTCCACCAGCTCCTCGACCGTGAGAGCCCGCTCCCTCACGCGCCGCAGCGAGATGGCGGCGCAGCCCTCCGCGACGGGTGGGAGCACCGCGTGCAGCCGCGTGCCGTCCGGGAGGCGGCCGTCGACCGTGGGCTGCGCATCGTCCAGCCGACGGCCCGCCGCCGCGGCGAGCGCCACCGCGAGCTCGCGCACATCCTCGGGACCGCCGATGCCGAACTCCCGACGCTCGAGCCCGCGGCCCCGGTCGATCCAGACGCTGTCGGGCGCGTTGACCAGCACGTCGGTGACGCCGGGGATCGCGAGCAGCGGTGCGAGCAGGTCGGGGTCGGCCATGCGCGCCAGCGTCTCCCGCGCGACGGCGGTGCGGGCCGGGCGGCCCGGTCCCGTGGGGCGCCGCGCCCCCCCGCGACGAGCCGGGGACATCGGTCGTGGTCGGCGTCGGTGCCCGCGGCTACTCTGACCGCATGGACACCGAGGGCACCCTGGACGAGCCGCGGCGCCGCAGCGCCGCGTTCTTCGACCTGGACAAGACGATCATCGCGAAGTCGTCGTCGATGGCGTTCTCGCGGTCGTTCCTCGAGGGCGGGCTGCTCACGCGCACCAAGGCCCTCCGGACCGCGTACGCGCAGTTCCTGTTCGAGGTCGGAGGCGCGGACGAGCGCCAGACCGCGCGCCTGCGCGACGCGCTCAGCGAGCTCGTCGCCGGCTGGGAGGTCGCCCACGTGCAGGCGATCGTGGCCGAGACCATCCACGACCACATCGACCCGATCGTCTATCAGGAGGCGCTCGAGCTCATCCGCCGCCACCAGATGAACGGCCGCGACGTCATCATCGTGAGCGCCTCCGCGTCGCTCGTGGTCGAGCCGATCGCGGAGCTCCTGGGCGCCGACGCCGTCATCGCGTCGCGCATGGAGGCGCGCGACGGCGTGCTCACCGGTGAGATCTCCTTCTACGCGTACGGTGCCGCGAAGGCGGAGGCGATCGTGGAGCTCGCGAACGCGCGCGGCTACGACCTCGACGGCTCCTACGCGTACTCCGACTCGATCACCGACGCGCCCATGCTCGACGCCGTCGGCCACGGCTTCGCGGTCAACCCCGACCGGTCCATGCGCCGCGAGGCGCACCGGCGCGGCTGGGGCGTGCTGACCTTCCGCCGACCGGTGGGCCTGCGGCGCCGCGACGCGGGCCGGCCCGTCGCGGTGACGCTGCTGGCGATCGCCGCGATCGGGGCCGTCTGGGCGATCGCATACGCCGCGTACCGGCGCGAACCGGACGCCTGAGCGGCCGTCCTCACCGAATTGGACGGGTGTCAGGAAATACGCCTGTAATGTGAGGCGTGAGCTCGGGGGGCGCTCGTCGTCGCCTGCCCGCTGAGGAACTGCGAGGACACGCACATGAACAAGGCCCTGATCGCGGCGCTCGTCGGAGTGCTGGGGCTCGCGCTCGGCTTCGGCGCGGGATGGGCCTGGGACTCCGTGACCGGTGACGAGGACGCCTCGCCGACCCCCTCCGCCAGCGCCTCCGCCTGACCCCCGGCGAGCCGTCCCGCGGGGTCTCCCGCGCATCGTCCCAGGACTCGCGACGGTCCTCGTCGACTTGTCCGGAATGACGTATCCTCGGTGCATCCTCCGACCGCCCCGGGGGATTCGCCACGCCCAGCTCCGAGGACCCCCATTGCGCAAGATCCTGCTCGCCGTCGCCGCCCTCGCGATCGCCGTGGCCTCAGCCGCGGCCGGCTGGTTCGGAGTGAAGGCGTGGAAGTCCTCGCAGAGCGCCGAGCCGGCCCCCGGGGCCTCGTCGAGCGCCACGCCGACGTCGGGCGAGACGGTGGCGCTGACGTTCCGCGCGTCCGAGGTCGAGGACTCGGTCGCGGGGCTGTTCACGGCGCCCGCCTGCGGCGAGACGTGGACGCCCGAGTCGGGCGCGGCCAACGGCGTCGAGCCCAAGCTCGACGCGAGCCTGCGCCAGGTCGCCGGCGTCGACACGGTGACCGTCGTGCCCGGATACACCACCGACACCGCGGGCATCGGCTTCCTGGCGAGCGAGGGCGAGATCATCGTCACGCGGGACGATGTGGTGGTCACCCCCGAATGGGGGGCCGACTTCGTGCCGGAGTACTACGTCGCGACCAGCGGCGAGACCACCCTCACGCAGAACAACGTCGAGTTCACCGGGTCGACGCTGTGCGATGTGGCCGCGGAGCTGAACGCGATCTGGGACGGCTTCGACTGGGCGACCGCGACCGACGCGGAGATCGCCGAGAAGCAGGAGGAGACCGCCGCGTTCAACGAGGCCCACGCGACGCTCCCGCCGGGCGACTACAAGGTCTACCAGTGGTCCCCGATCATCCTCGGGGAGCCGGCCGCGCTCGCCCGGGTGCTGGCGTCCGAAGGCGTCACTGGGGTCGCGACGCTGCAGTACACGATCGGCTACTCGCCGCTCGCCGACGATCCGCGGGTCACGGAGTACTGCACCGACCAGCTGGACGCCGAGGGCGCCCTGATCTCCCGCACGTGCGACGTGCCCGAGGACGTGCTCGCCGAGGTGCTGACCCGCGACGTGCCCGTCGAGTACATCGCCGACGTGCCGCCCGCGGTGGCCTTCTCGGTCGCCGCCGAGTTCACCGTCGAGTAGGCGCGCTCAGCCGCTCTTGCGGCGGAACTGCTGCGGCGCATGCGCGGCGCCGTTACCGTGCAGATGCGTGCCCGGACCCGTCGCGGGGCCTCCGACGCCCCCGCCCTGGCCGTCGTTGCCGACGGCGGCCGCCATCACCTCCTGCGCGTCGCCGTCCTTGACCGCGGCGAGGAAGTCCTGCGCCGGGTCGTCCCGCAGCATCCTCGCGAGCCTGCCGTGGTGGAAGATGTGCACCTCGCCGTTGGTGCGGGTGCGGTAGTCGTAGCCTTCGCTCATCACGTCAGGCTCGCACGGCCCGGCCGATTCCGCGCGGCGAGCGACGGTGCGCGCCCCGCAGGAGGCGGCCGGCCGGGGAGAGCGACGGTGAGCGTCCCGTCGGGGTCGCGAGACGCCGCTGAGCGCTCTACCAGGCCGTCTAACAAAGCCTTCCCGCACCGGGACCTACGTCCTAGAGTGGCCCGCATGGTCACAGTCGCCCATACCCTCGAGAACCTGCACACCGAGCGCCGCACCTTCAAGCCGCCGGTCTCCCTCGCCGCGCACGCGAACGCCACCGCCTACGAGTACAAGAAGGCCGGCGTCGACCGGCTCGAGTACTGGCGTGAGGCCGCGCTGCGTCTCGCCTGGCACGAGCCCTTCACCGAGATCCTCGACTGGTCCGACGCACCCGTGTCGCGCTGGTTCCACGACGGCACCCTCAACGCCTGCGACAACGCTGTCGACCGTCACGTCCGCGAGGGTCGCGGGGACCGGGTGGCCTTCCACTTCGTGGGTGAGCCCGGCGACACGGAGACGCTCACCTACGCCGACATGCACGAGCGCGTCCAGAAGGCGGCGAACGGGCTGCTGAGCCTGGGCGTCGGCAAGGGCGACCGCGTGGCGATCTACCTGCCCCAGATCCCCGAGGCCGTGGTCGCGATGCTCGCCTGCGCACGCATCGGCGCCATCCACTCGGTCGTGTTCGGCGGCTTCTCCGCCGAGAGCCTGCGTCAGCGCATCGACGACGCGGAGGCGAAGCTCGTCATCACCGCCGACGGCGGCAACCGTCGCGGGAGCCATCTCGCCCTCAAGCCGCTCGTCGACGAGGCGCTGGCGAGCCACGGGGAGGGCACCGCTCATCCCGAGCCCTGCGCCTCGGTCGAGCATGTGCTGGTGGTGCGCCGCACCGGGCAGGACACCGCCTGGACCGAGGGCAGGGACCGCTGGTGGCACGACGTGGTCGACCCGCAGACCGCCGCGCACGAGCCCGAGTGGGTCGACGCCGAGCACCCCCTGTTCATCCTCTACACCTCGGGGACCACGGGCACCCCGAAGGGGCTCTTCCACTCGACCGGCGGCTACCTCGTCGGCGCCGCCCACACCCACCGCATCGTCTTCGATCTCAAGCCCGAGACGGACGTCTACTGGTGCACCGCGGACGTGGGCTGGATCACGGGCCACAGCTACATCGTCTACGGGCCGATGACCAACGGCGCGACGCAGGTGCTCTACGAGGGCACCCCGAACACCCCGCACGAGGGTCGCTGGTGGGAGATCGTCCAGGAGTACGGCGTCACGATCCTCTACACGGCCCCGACGGCGATCCGCACGTTCATGAAGTGGGGCGAGGCGATCCCGGACCGCTTCGATCTGAGCTCGCTGCGGCTGCTCGGCTCCGTCGGGGAGCCCATCAACCCGGAGGCGTGGATGTGGTACCGCCGCGTGATCGGCGGGGACCGCTGCCCGATCGTCGACACCTGGTGGCAGACGGAGACGGGTTCCATCATGATCTCGCCCCTGCCGGGCGTGACGGCGACCAAGCCCGGCAGCGCGATGACGCCCGTGCCGGGCGTCGCGATCGACGTGGTGGACGATGCGGGTAGGCCCGTGCCCAACGGCGAGGGCGGGTACCTGGTCATCACGGAGCCCTGGCCGTCGATGCTGCGCGGCATCTGGGGCAACCGGCACCGCTACGTGTCGACGTACTGGAACCACTTCGACGGCCTGTACTTCGCCGGCGACGGCGCGAAGAAGGACGTCGACGGGGACCTGTGGCTGCTGGGCCGGGTGGACGATGTGATGAACGTGTCGGGCCACCGCCTCACCACCACGGAGATCGAGCATGCGCTGGTCGCGCACCCGTGGGTGGCCGAGGCGGCGGTGGTCGGCGCGAACGACGAGGTGACGGGCCAGGCGGTGGTGGCGTTCGTGATCGTCCGCGGCGACGTCGCGGGCATCCCCGACGACGGCGAGGCCGTGGCGGGCGAGCTGCGGAAGCACGTGCGCAAGCAGATCGGGCCGGTGGCGACCCCGCGCACCATCATGGTGGTGTCCGAGGTGCCCAAGACCCGGTCAGGGAAGATCATGCGCCGACTGCTGCGCGACGTGGCCGAGAACCGGCCCGTAGGCGACGTGACCACGCTCGCGGACTCGTCGGTGATGGACGCCATCCGGGGCGGCCTCGAGGCGGGCAAGGGCGACTGAGGGTTCTCGGGGCTCGCCGCTCGCCGGGCGGCGCGGTGGCCGCCGACGTACGGTGAGAGGTGGAGGTCCCCATGCACCGTTCGCCGGAGGCTGCTCTCCGCCACCTGATCGTCGCGCTGCTGATCGTGGCGTTCGCCGGGATCCTCGCCGCGTGCACGGACGGGAGCCCCGCACCCGCCGAGACGTCGGACGGGCCCGTGACGAGCACATCCGTCGACGTGTCCGCGTTCGAGTACGGCTACACGGCCTCCACCGACACGGTGCCCGCGGGCGAGGTCACCTTCACCCTGCTCAACACCGGCGGCATGGCGCACGACCTGGTGATCGAGGGCGTGGACGGCGCCGCGACCGCCATCATCGGACCGACCGAGACCGACGCGTTCACGGTGACCCTCGAGCCCGGCACCTACACGCTGTACTGCTCGGTCGGGACGCATCGGGACCTCGGGATGGAGCTCGAGATCACGGTCACCTGACGCCGCCGGACCGCCCCCGGACGCGCCTGCTCCCCGACACGTGTCGGGCGACGCAGGTTCCGTGCACCGGTCTCAGCAGATTCGCAGGAAACCCCGCCCGGTACTGGTGGCGCCGCGGGTTCCCAACCCCTACACTTGAGCGAGGCGATGCCACCCGGGCGACCGGGTGTCCGCCCCAAGACGTCCCCGGGAGGGGGCGGCCGCGGTGCCCCCCAGCGCGGTTGCCCTCCCGGGGATCCTTGCTTTCCGGGACGGCTCGGCGGTCACGCCGGGCGCTCGTCCTGCGGCTCGGCCGGGGACGCCGGGTCGTCGGCGTCCGGCTCCTCCGCAGGACCCTCCTCCGAGCCGGCGACAGCCTCGTCCGCGCGCTCCTGGTCGGCGCGCTCCGCATCCGGCGCCGCGTACGGGCGGTCGTCCACCTCGGCGAGGCTCAGCAGGCCCTGCGGCGGATCGACGCGCTCGAGCGAGAGGTCGCGCCACCGCTCGACCGCCACCACCACCCCGAGGACGGCGACGCCCACGCACGCCCCGGCGAGCACGTCGGTGAGGAAGTGGTAGCCGAGGTAGAGGCGGCTGAGGGCGACGAGCGCGATGATCAGCACCGCGCCGACTGACCACAGCGCGAGCCGCCAGGTCGCGTCCGAGTCCTCGTGGAGCAGCAGGTAGCTCACGACGAGCACGAAGGTGGTGGCGCCGATCGTGTGGCCGGAGGGGAACGAGTACGAGGTCTCGAAGCCCGGGATCAGCATGAACACGTCCTCGGGGCGCGCACGGCCGACCGCGATCTTGAGCCCCATCCCGAGCACCGTCGAGAGGATCATCGCGCCCACGAGCAGGACCGGATGCCACCACGATCGGGACACGCGCCACCAGATCAGCGCGATCACCGCGACCACGATCGGCAGCACCACGGGCCCGAAGATGGTGGTGACCACCTCGAAGAACGCCGTCAGCCCGGGGGTGCGGTTCTGCGACAGGTACTCGAGGAGCGGTTGGTCCAGCAGGAACAGGTCCTCCTGCTCCCTGACCCAGTCGAGGGCGACCAGGAAGCCGCCGATGCCGAGGGCGAGCAGAAGCACGCCGGGCCAGAGCGCGGTGACGGCGTCGGACGGTCGCATGCGGGGACGAGCCATGCGCTCCACCCTATGCAACGGGCGTGGCCGCGCCGGGACGCTCGCCAGCCCGGCTACCCCCGCAGGTCACGCTCCCGGTAGGCGGCCACACCGGCGGCGAACAGCGCGGCCGCCGCGCCGAACAGCACCACCGGCTGGTACCAGTACATGCCGTTGTCCAGCGGGAAGTGCCAGGTGACGTAGTAGAAGGGTGAGGCGTGGGCGATCGGCTCGAGCGCGTCGTTGACCGCCGCGAACGCGGTCAGCGCCCACCCGACGATCGCGACGCCCGTGCCGGCGCCGACCGCGATGCGCGGCTGGCCCGTCAGCGCCCCGCCCAGGAACGCGACGCCGCCGAGCACCGCGCCGAGCCCCCACAGCAGGACGCCGGTGCCGAAGATGTGCGCATAGGACATGCCCAGACCCGCGATCCAGTTGCCGAGCGCCATGCCGACGACGGTGAGCGCCGACACCCCGAGGGAGGCGATCAGCACCGCGGTCGCCCGGGTCCAGGCCACCCGCGTGCGCGAGACCCGCGAGGTGAGCAGCACCGAGATGGTCCGGCGCCGCTCCTCGCCCGCGAGCGCGGCGCCGGCCGCGATCGCGACCACGCCCACCGCGACGGGCGCGAGGATCGACAGGCCCTCGCCGTGGTACCAGCCCTCGGGCCGCGAGTAGTCGGCGAACCCGACCATCGCCATGATCGAGTCCGGGAAGGCGTCGGCGAACTGGCCGACCACGTCGGAGACCGCGTTGAACAGCGGACCCATCACCACCATCATCGCGAACATGCCGCCGCCCGCGATCGTGAGCAGCGCGCGCGAGTCGGACAGCGCCATGCCGAGCATGCCTCGCGTGCTCGAGCGTCCGCGCAGGAGCTCGAGGACCTTGGCGACCCGCGCATCGTCCTGCAGGCGGGCGACGATCGACAGCCGCCCCTCCCCGGACCGCAGGTCGCGCCGGATGAGCGCTCCCCAGCCCACCACGACCAGGCCGGCGGTGATGGCGATGATGACGCCCATCTGCGACCAGTCGACGCCGTTGGTGAGCGGCTGCGAGGCGCCGATGTAGTGCCAGGGGAAGACCTTCGCCCAGTCCTCCCACCCCTCGATCATCGGGAGCAGGCCCGAGGCGAAGAAGGACACGACCAGGAAGGCGGTCGCCACGCCGGAGGCGAGCTGCTGCTGGCCGGTCGCGGCGCCGATCGCGAGCGCGACCGCGCCGTACAGGAGCGACACCACCAGCACGTGCACGGTCGCGGCCCCGACGTCCACCCCCGTCGAGGTCTCGCCGAAGACGAGCACCACGCCCACGTAGCCCAGCCACGCGAGCGCGTTGACGCCGAGCGCGATGGTGAAGGCGGCGGCCGACTTCGACGCGAACAGCCGGCTGCGCGAGCGCGGAGCCGTGGTCAGCACGTTCATGGTGCCGTCCCGCTCCTCGCCCGCGATGGCCGCGGCGCCCATCGAGATCGCGATGCCGGCGATCACGAACGGCCCGAGGAAGTTGAACATCATCGACATCATCAGGCCGGTGACGCCCGCGTCCCCGCTGATGCCGATCATGGTCGAGTAGAACTCCGGCATCTGGTCGAAGAAGTCGACCGCCTCGTCGCCGATGCCGGAGTAGGCCCACATGCCGAACACGGCGACCAGCCACAGCGAGGCGACGCCGATGAGCGCACCCAGCCAGCGGTCGCGGACCGTCTTGAGATACAGGGTCTGGAGCATCAGACCGCCTCCGCCTCCGTGAGCTCGTCGCGGTAGAACTCGAGGAAGATCTCGTCGAGGTCGACCGAGGAGGACTCGAGCGAGAGCACGTCGTGGGCCGTGGCGACCCGCAGCAGCGGACCCATCGAGCCCTCGTACTGCGCCGTGACCGACGCACCCTCGACGGCCACGCCGTGCACGCCCTCGACGCCGTCGAAGGCGGAGGCGGGCACGGGCGACGCGAACTCGAGCCGGACCCTGCGCAGCGCCTTGTCCAGCAGGTCGCTCATGCGCTCGACCGCGATGAGGTGACCCCGCCGGATGAAGCCGACGCGGTCGGCGACGCGCTCGACCTCGGACAGGGTGTGAGAGGACAGGAACACGGTGTTGCCGTCCGCGACGTGCTCGCGCATGAGGGTGTGGAACTCGAGCTGCACCAAGGGGTCGAGCCCGGTGATCGGCTCGTCGAGGATCACCACCTCGGGGCGGTTCATGAAGGCCTGGATCAGGCCCACCTTCTGCCGGTTGCCGCTCGACAGCTCCCCGACCTTCTTCACGAGGTCCGCGTCGAAGCGGTCCGCGAGCGCGTCGACCCACGCCCAGTCGACGCCGCCGCGGAGGTTGGCGAGGAACTGCAGGGTCTCGCGCCCGGTGAGGTTCGGGTACAGCGCGAGATCGGACGGCAGGAAGCCCAGGTGGCGGCGGATCTCGACGGCGTCCCGGCGGGAGTCGAGGCCGACGATGCGGCACTCGCCCTCGGAGGGACGGATCAGGTCGAGCAGGCACCGGATCGTGGTCGACTTGCCGGCGCCGTTGGGACCGAGGAAGCCGAAGATCTCGCCGGGCCCGATCTGGAGCGACACGTCCTGCACCGCGGTGAAGTCCCCGAACCGCTTGGTCAGGCCTGCGGTCTCGATCGCGGGGGTGGTGGTCATGGCGTTCCCTTCTCCAGCTCTGCAGTCATGCGTGCCATCAACGGCGGCCACTCGCGGGCGAAGAACCCGGCGAGGTCGCCCAGCTCGGTGACCCGGTCGGGCCGGTCCCCGGGCATCACGGGAGCCGCGGCGGACGCAAGGTCGCCCAGCGCCTGGATGCGCCCGAGCTCGGACGTCATCACCTCCCGCCACGCGCCGGGCTTGAGGCGGTAGCGCTGGACGCGCTCGCCGCGCACGCGGACCTGCTCGACCATCCCCAGCTGCACGTGGGTGCGGAGCTGCGTCGACACGGTGCCGGCGCTGAGCCCGAGGTCCTCGGCGAGCTCAGCCTGCGTGCGCTCCGCGGGCTCGCAGATCATCAGCCAGCCCAGGATCTCCGCCCACGCGCGAGTGGAGCCGAACATGGTGAAGAACGTGGCGACCTTGTCCACGTACTGGTGCTGCGCATCGTCCATCGGCACGTTTCAATAGTGACTGAAACTGCTGAAAGAAGCAAGTCGTGCGCCCGGCGTGGCAGGTCGCGCGCGCAGGGTAGCGACGCGGTCGGGAGCGTGGAAGCATGGCCCCATGCCCGAGAGCCTCGACATGAACGACGCCGTGCCCGCCGCCCCGCCAGCCGAGGGCGCGGAGCCGAGCATCGAGTCCGACGAGACGTACGCCCTGCCGACGGTCTCGTACGAGGACGAGGAGCCCACCGGCGAGCTTCCCGACGACCGCTACCTGGACCGCGAGCTCAGCTGGCTCGCGTTCAACCAGCGCGTGCTCGAGATGGCCGAGGACCCGCAGACGCCGCTGCTCGAGCGGGCGAGGTTCCTCGCGATCTTCGCGTCCAACCTCGACGAGTTCTTCATGGTCCGCGTCGCCGGGCTCAAGCGCCGCATCGCCGCGGGCTTCGCGGTGCCGTCCGCGACCGGGATGAGCGCGACCCGCCAGATCGAGGCGATCATCGAGCGGGCCCACGAGATCATGGACCGCCACGCCGAGGTCTTCCAGGATCAGGTCCGCCCGGCGCTGGCCAACGAGGGCATCACGCTGGTGCGCTACGACTCGCTCGGGGAGGCCGAGCAGGAGCGGCTGCGCAAGCTGTTCCGCTCCGACATCTTCCCGGTCCTGACCCCCCTCGCCGTGGACCCGGCGCACCCGTTCCCGTACATCTCGGGCCTGTCCCTGAACCTCGCGGTCGAGATCCGCGACCCCGACACAGGCAAGGACTTCTTTGCGCGCGTGAAGGTGCCGGAGACGCTGCCGCGCTTCCTCTCCGTCGACGCCGCCGGCAAGGTGGGCCAGGTCACCGACGCGGCCTCGCTGTCGGACGAGCCGCGCTCGTTCGTGCCGCTCGAGGACGTGATCGGCGCCCACCTCGACTACCTGTTCCCCGGCATGGAGGTGGTCGACCACTACACGTTCCGCGTCACCCGCAACGAGGACGTCGAGGTCGAGGAGGACGACGCCGAGAACCTCCTCAAGGCGATGGAGAAGGAGCTGCTGCGCCGCCGGTTCGGCCCCGCCGTGCGCGTCGAGGTCGCCGACGACCTGCCCGCGAAGATCCGCGAGCTGCTGGTGCGCGAGCTCGGCATCACCGAGAACGACGTGTTCCACCTCCCGGCGCCGCTCGACCTCACCGGTCTCAACGCGATCGCCGACCTGGACCGTCCGTCGCTGCAGTTCGCCTCGTTCCGGCCGACCACCCATCACAAGCTCGCCCCCGTCGAGACCGCGGCCGAGCAGAACGTCTTCGAGGCGATCACGCGGGGCGACGTCCTGCTGCACCACCCGTACGACTCGTTCTCCACGTCGGTGCAGGCGTTCCTCGCGCAGGCCGCGATGGATCCGAAGGTGCTCGCGATCAAGCAGACCCTGTACCGGACCTCCGGCGACTCGCCGATCGTCGACGCCCTCATCGAGGCCGCGCACAACGGCAAGCAGGTGCTGGCCCTGGTCGAGATCAAGGCGCGCTTCGACGAGCAGCGGAACATCTCCTGGGCCCGCAAGCTCGAGCAGGCGGGCGTCCACGTGGTCTACGGCCTGGTGGGCCTCAAGACGCACTGCAAGCTGTCGCTCGTGGTCCGCCAGGAGGAGGACGGGCTCCACCGCTACTGCCACATCGGCACCGGCAACTACCACCCGCGCACGGCGCGCCTGTACGAGGACTACGGCCTGCTGACCAAGGACTCGGACACCGGAGCCGACCTCACCAAGCTGTTCAACCAGCTGTCGGGCTACGCGCCCAAGGCGAAGTTCCGCCGCCTGATCGTCGCGCCCACCGGGGTCCGCGTGGGCCTCATCGAGCGCATCGAGAACGAGGCCCGCAACGCCCGCGCGGGCAAGGACGCCTGGGTCAAGATCAAGGTCAACTCGGCGGTCGACGAGAAGGTCATCGACGCGCTGTACCGCGCCTCGCAGGCCGGCGTGAAGGTCGACATCAACGTCCGCGGCATCTGCGCCGTGCGGCCGGGCGTGCCAGGCTTCTCCGAGAACGTGCGCGTGCGGTCGATCCTGGGACGGTTCCTCGAGCACTCCCGCATCTACGCGTTCGCGAACGACGGCGATCCCGAGGTGTTCATCGGCTCCGCCGACCTCATGCACCGCAACCTCGACCGCCGCATCGAGGCGCTCATCACCGTCACCGACGAGCAGCAGAAGGCCAACCTCATCGAGAACGTCGACCTCGCGATGAGCGCCAAGGTCGCTGGCTGGGAGCTCCACGAGGACGGGTCGTGGGCGCGGACCGTCACCGACGGCCACGGCGAGCGCCTCAAGGACCTGCAGGAGATCTACATCAAGCGCCAGCCGAAGCGCAGGGCCAAGGGCAAGTAGTGAGCCACTACCCCGACGGCACCGTCGTCGCCGCGGGTGCCCTGGTGTGGCGCGTCCGGAACGGCGAGCTCCAGGTGCTGGCCGTGCATCGTCCGCGGTACAACGACTGGTCGTGGCCCAAGGGCAAGCTCGACCCGGGCGAGCACCTGCCCGAGTGCGCGGTGCGCGAGGTAGCGGAGGAGACCGGGAAGCAGATCGAGCTCGGCCAGCCGCTGCCGACCATCCGGTACCCCATCGGGGCGGGCAAGCAGAAGGTGGTGAAGTACTGGGCGGCCACGGTGCTGCCGTCCGGCTCGCGCTCCGTGAAGGCCCGGCCCACCTACAAGGCGGCGGCCAAGCACGAGATCGACCGGCTGCGATGGCTCTCCGTCGAGGAGGCGCACCGGATCATCACGTTCCCCGACGACCTGCGGCCGTTGGACGCGCTTATCGAGGCCTACCAGGCGGGACGGCTCGACACGCGCCCGTTCGTGCTGGTGCGCCACGCCCGGGCCAAGCGTCGCAAGGCGTGGAAGCTCGCGGACCTGCGTCGGCCGATCACCAAGGCGGGCGCGCAGCGGGCCCGCGCGATCGTGCCGCTCATCTCCTGCTTCGGGGTGGGGCGGGTGGACTCGTCGCCCGCGCGGCGGTGCGTCGACACGGTCGCGCCGTACGCGGCGGCCGTGGGCGTCGAGGTCAAGACCCACGACTCGCTGACCGAGCCCTCGCACGCCGAGCGACCGCTCGCGACCGCGAAGACCTTCGCCAAGCTGTTCTACAAGACCTCCGCGCGAGCGGTGTGCGTCCACCGGCCCACCCTGCCGACCATCATCGAGCTGATGCGCGCGTCGATCCGGCCGTACACCCGCGGGGCGCTGCCGCGCAGCAACCCCTACCTGCCGGCCGGCGGGGTGCTGGTCGCGCACGTGAACGACACGGAATCCGGCCCCGTGGTGGTCGCGGTCGAGACGCACCTGCTGCGCGTCCACGTCTGATCGCCGCATCGCGACGGACGCTCAGCACCTACCGCCTCGCCAGGGCCGGTCGATGCGCGCGACGCGACCAGGCACGATAGAGCCTCGCCGCCGGGCATCCGGACGCCTGAGCCCCGACGGTAGGTGCTGAGCGTCCGGATCCGCCGGCCGGAGAAGATGAAGACGTCGGACCGGGAGCGCCAGTCGGCGCGAAGGCCGCTCGAGGCGGCTGGATTTGGAGCCCGGGGCTGCCGCGGTCCGACGTCACCACCACCATACGCCCGAAAACCAGGCTGTCGAGCCCCTCCACCGGCCTGTTCGCGGCCTGCGGAACCGGGAACAACCGCCCCACCTGCCCACCCCTGGACAGTGGGCACGGAATCGGGGACGACACGCCGAAAGCGCGGCCCGGATCCGCCCCGACACGCCGCCGACCCGGGACCGATTCCGTGCGGACTGTCCGTGGAGGGGGAGGGGGGAGGGAGGGAGGGAGGGGCGGCGCGGGACGATGCGCGGCTTCAGTCCAGGCGGCCCTCGCGCCACATCGCGGCGCAGCGCTCGAGGTCCTCGCCGGTGCGCAGCAGCTGGGCGGCGCGCAGCGTGGTGGCGTGGGCGCGGCGGTCGGCGTGGCCCTCGTCGGACTGCGCCTCGAAGGCGGCGCCCGTCGCGACCACGCGGCAGAACGCCCCGGCCCGCTCGAGCGCGACCGCGAGGTCGCCGCTGAAGACGCCCGACAGCACGGCGTCCGCGAGCGCCTGCACCTCGGACGGCCCGGGCGGGTCCTCGACGCCGGCGATGGCGTGGCGCACGTGAGCGGCGTTGACGCCGTGGTGGTACGAGCGGGCGACCGCGCCGGCATCGTGCTTGACCCACTCGCGGATCATGTAGATCCGCCACAGCGCGCCGGGCAGCGTGTGCTCCCCGGCCTTGGCCCACATCATCGCGACGGTGTCGATGCCCTCCTCATCGACCAGGCGCACCAGGCGCGCGACCAGCTCCGGGTCGCCGGACTCGCGGGCCTGCGCGACGATCGCGGCGGCGGTCTCGTGGGCGATCAGCCCGCGGTCGGCGGGGTCGATGTCGCCCTCGAGCTGGTCGGCCATCTCCATGTCCAGCATGGCGGGGCGGCGGAAGCGGGGCTCGGCCACTAGGCGGACTCGCCCGCCTGGTCGAAGGTCAGCGACACGGAGTTGATGCAGAAGCGGTCCCCGGTCGGCGTCTGCGGCGCGTCGGGGAACACGTGGCCCAGGTGCGAGTCGCATGCGGCGCAGCGCACCTCGGTGCGCACCATGCCGTGCGTGAGGTCCTCGTGGAGGGTGACGGCCTCGGGGTCGGCGTCGTAGAAGCTGGGCCACCCGCAGTGGCTGTCGAACTTGGTGCCCGAGCTGAACAGCTGCGCGCCGCAGGCGCGGCAGCGGAACACGCCGTCGCGCTTCTCGTCGATGAGCTCTCCGGTCCACGGGCGTTCGGTGGCGGCCTCGCGGAGCACCGCGAACTCCATGTCGGTGAGCTGCGCGCGCCACTCGGCGTCGGTCTTCACGATCCTGTGCTGCGTCATGGGGGACTCCTTCCCAGGACAGGGTACGCGCGGCGCGCTCCCGAATCGCGCGCCGGACGGCTCCCGGCCTCATGCCTGGTCAGACACGAGGCGCCCGACCTCCGAGGGGGGGAGGAGGTCGGACGCCACGTGCTCTCACCTTGACGTCCCATGCGGCTCTCGCCGTGGTGGGTGCATGGATAAAGACGCCGGGGCGGCCCGGTTTGTTCCCCGGATCGGGAATCTGTTTGGTTTTTTAGCAACGCCTGTGTAGCGTTAATCCGGGCCCACGAGGTTAGGCAAGCCTCACCTCATTGCAACGTCGTCGGAGCCGCCCCGCGCGGCCCACCATAGAAGGAGAACCATGACCGTCGCACGCCTTCCGCGCGCGCTCGTGCTCGCCGTGGCAGCCCTCGGGCTCAGCGCCTGTGCAGGCGCGGCCGCCACCGAGCCCACCGCATCGTCCCCCGCCGCCGAGGCCGCCTCCGCGCCCACCGAGATCACCGTCACCACCGCCACCGGCGACGTGACCCTCCCCGCGGACCCGCAGCGGATCGTCGTCTTCGAGCACGGCATCCTCGACACGATCGACGCGCTGGGCGAGGGCGACCGTGTGGTGGCGATCCCCCACCAGGGCATCCCGGACTACCTCGCCGGCTACGCCGAGAGCACCGAGAACGCGGGCACGCTGTTCGAGCCCGACTACGAGGCCGTCAACGCGGCCGAGCCGGACCTCATCATCGTCGGCGGCCGTTCCTCCGCGACGCTCGAGGAGATGGAGCAGATCGCCCCGACCGTCGACCTGAGCTTCGAGTGGGGCACCGACGCGTTCCTCGCGACCCTCGAGCGCAACGCCGAGGCGCTCGACACGATCCTGGGCCTTGAAGGCGCCGCCACCGCGGCGGTCGCGGGCTTCGAGGCCGACGCGGCCGCCATCGCGGAGGACGCGGCGAGCGCCGGCACCGGACTGGTGGTGCTCACCACGGGCGGCAAGATCAACGCGTTCGGGCCGTCCGAGGAGGGCCGCTTCGACTTCGTCTACGGACTGTTCGGGATCACCCCGGCGGCCGAGCAGGTGGCGATCGACTCCCACGGCGACGCGATCTCCTACGAGTTCCTCGCCGAGACCGACGCGGACATGCTGATCGTGCTCGACCGCGACGCCGCGATCGGCGCCGAGGGCGAGAGCGCCCAGGCGCTGCTCGACAACGCGCTGGTGAACGGCACCTCGGCCGCGCAGAACGACGCGATCGCCTACGTCGACACCCAGAAGTGGTACCTCGCGTTCGGCGGTCTCACGGCCCTCGACGGCATCAGCGAGGAGATCGGGGCGCTGGTCGCCTCGTGACCTCGCTCCGCGGCCGCACCGCCGCCGTCACCCTCGGGGTGGCGGCGGCGGTCGTCGCGCTGCTGGCGGTCGCCTCGCTCGCCGTGGGCGCCGCCACCCTCGACTGGGGCGCCGTGCTCACCGATCCCGAGCAGCTGCGGCTGGTCACGGTGAGCCGGATCCCGCGCACCGCCGCGGTGATCCTCGCGGGCGCCGCGATGGCCGTCGCCGGCCTCATCATGCAGGCGCTCACCCGGAACCGCTACGTCGCGCCCACCACGGCCGGCACCATCGACGCCGCGGGCCTGGGCGTCCTGGTCGCGGTGCTGCTCTTCGCCGGCGCCTCGGTGATGGCGAAGATCGGGATCGCGCTGGTGTTCGCGTTCGCGGGGACGGCTCTGTTCCTGCTGCTGGTCGAGCGCCTGCGGCTGCGCGAGATGATCATGGTGCCGCTGCTGGGGCTCGTGCTCGGCGGCATCTTCCGCGCGACCACCGAGATGATCGCGTACCGCGCGAACCTCACCCAGACCGTGCAGGTGTGGATGAACGGCGACTTCTCGGGGGTCATCGAGGGGCGCTACGAGACCCTGTGGCTCGCCGGCGCCGCCGCCGCGGCCGCCTACCTGATGGCCCACCACCTCACCGCGGCCGGCATGGGTCGCGAGATCGCGACCAGCGTGGGGCTGCCGTATCGCGCGACGCTCGCCGCCGGGCTCGGCGTCGCCTCCTTCGCCACCGCGGTGGTGGTGGTCACCGTCGGCGCGATCCCGTTCCTCGGGCTGATCGTGCCGAACGTGGTGACGCTGCTGGTGGGGGACAACCTGCGACGGGCGCTGCCGGTGACCGCGCTCGGCGGCGCGGCGCTCGTGCTCGCGTGCGACCTGATCGGGCGCCTCGTCATCCACCCGTACGAGATCCCGGTGAGCTCCGTGGTCGGCGTCCTGGGCGCCGGGGTGCTGCTCGCGCTGATCCTCAGGAAGGGGAACCGCTTTGCACGCGCCTGACGCGACGCTGTCGCGGGACGATGCGGTGGTCACCGCGGCGCCCGCAGCCCCGGCGACCACCGCATCGTCCCCCCCGAGGGTCCGGCGCACGCCGCCGGGAGCGGCCCGCGTGCGCCGAGTCGTCCTCGCGCTGACCCTCGCGACGCTCGGCGCGGCCGCGCTGCTGCTGACGTGGGGGGTCGACGGGCACTGGGACTTCGCGCTGCCCCGGCGACTCGAGACCCTGGCCGCGCTGGTGATCGTGGGCGCGGCGGTCGCGGTCGCGACGGTGGTGTTCCAGACCGTGACGGCGTCGCGGATCCTCACGCCCTCGATCATGGGCTTCGACTCGCTGTACGTGCTGGTCGCGACGCTGATCGTGTGGAGCACCGGCGCCGCCACCGCGCTCGCCATGCCTCCGCTCGCGCTGTTCGCGCTCAACACGGGAGTGATGCTGGGCGCGTCGCTGCTGCTGTTCCGCGCGGTGATCGGCGACGGGACGCGAGGGCTCTACACCACCGTGCTCGCCGGCGTGATCGCCGGGACGCTGTTCAGCTCCATCAGCGGCTTCCTGTTCCGCGTGATGGACCCCAACGCCTTCGACGTGCTGATGGCCGACCTGTTCGCGAGCTTCACCTCGATCGACACCACGCTGCTCGCGGTGGGCGCGGTGGTGCTGACGGCCGCGGTCGCGGGGGCGTTCGCGATGGCACGCCGCCTCGACGTGCTCGCCCTCGGACGCGACGGCGCGATCGGGGTCGGGCTCGATCACCGGCGCACGGTCATGCTCGCGATGGCGCTGGTCGCCGTGCTGGTCTCCGTCTCGACCGCGCTCGTGGGCCCGGTCACGTTCCTGGGCCTGCTGGTCGCGAACCTCGCCTACCGCCTCACGGGCACCCACCGGCATGGCGCGAACCTGCTGGTCGCGATGCTGGTCGCGGCGGTCGCCCTGGTGCTGGGCCAGGCGCTGCTGCAGCACGTCCTCGCCTTCAACGGCACGCTCGGCTCGCTCATCTCCCTGGTGGGCGGGGTCGTCTTCATCGCCATGCTGATCAAGGAGTCCCGCCGGTGATCACCCTCGACTCGCTCACCAAGTCCTACGACGACCACCTGGTGGTCGACGGCGTCTCGCTCGAGCTCCCGAGCGCGGGCGTGACGTCGATCATCGGCCCCAACGGCGCCGGGAAGTCGACGCTGCTGTCGATGGTCAGCCGGCTGCTCGGCGTCGACGCGGGCACGGTCGACCTCGACGGCCTCGACGTCCACCGGGCGCCCTCGCGGGAGGTCGCGCGCCGGCTGGCGATCCTGCGGCAGGACTCCCACACACCGGCTCGGATCACCGTGCGGGAGCTGGTGGAGCTCGGGCGCCACCCGCATTCGAAGGGCCGGCTCACGCCGGCCTGCCACGCCGCGGTCGACGCGGCGCTCGCGCGGTGCGACCTCGCGGACCTCGACCGGCGCGGCCTCCACGAGCTGTCGGGGGGCCAGCGCCAGCGGGCGTACGTCGCCATGGTCCTCGCGCAGGACACGCGCTACCTGCTGCTCGACGAGCCGCTCAACAGCCTGGACCTGGTCCACGCGACCGCGCTCATGCAGCTGCTGCGCACGCTGTCGGACGAGCACGGCACCTCCGTGGTGCTGGTGCTGCACGACATCAACTACGCCTCGGTCCACTCCGACCGCATCATCGCGATGCGCGACGGACGCGTGGTCCGCGACGGCACCCCGGAAGAAGTGATCACCGAGGAGGCGTTGTCCGATGTGTACGGCGCCCCCTTCCGGGTCCACCACCTCGACGGCGACCGGATCGCCGCCTACTACCGATGACGAACGGAGTCCCCATGACCCTCAGCACCACCGGCCGCTTCCCCACCGACCGCCCCGAGCGCTACCTCAAGCAGCTGTGCTCGCACCTGGGCAACAAGCTCGACGCGACGTACGAGGGCGGCGACGGCCGCATCGTCCTCGGCACCGCGATCGCGCGCCTGACCGCGACCCCCGGGTCGCTCGAGATCGCCGTCTCCGGCGCCGAGGACGCCGACGTGCATCGCGTCATGGGCGTGGTCGGGTCGCACCTCGACCGGTTCGCGCAGAAGGACGGCGTCAGCACGGAGTGGGACGATGCGGAGCTCGCCGCGGCGGCGAAGGCCGCCCGGGAGGCGTTCGTCGCCGCGCGGAAGGCTGCCGCCGAGGCCGAGGCGGCTGCCGGTTCCTGAAACCTTGGCGCCACACTGAGGTGCCACACTCGCCTGTGTGACCGCCTCCGCCTCCGCCGCCGAGATCCCCTCGGCGCGCCGCGACTTCTGGGCGGGCGCCCGGGCGGTGGCGACCCTGATGCCGGGCGCGGTGCTGTTCGGGCTCGCGTTCGGCGCACTGGTCCGCGTGGTCGGGATCGACCCGGTCACGGGGTTCATGGGGTCCGTGATGGTGCAGGCGGGCGCGAGCCAGATCGCGATCCTCGAGGCGCTGCGCGCGAACGCGCCCGCGGTCATCGCGGTCATCACGGCGGTGGTGATCAACGCGCGCTTCGCGCTGTGGTCCGCCGCGATGGCGCCGATCTTCGCGCCGTTCCCGACCCGCTGGAAGCTGTGGCTGTCGTATCTGATGACGGACCAGTCGGCGGTCATCACCCTGCAGCACCACGAGCGCTATCCGGATCCGGTGCGGCGACGGCGGTTCGTCCACGGCGCGGAGTCGACGTTCGTGGGCGTGTGGCTGATCGGCACGGCCGCCGGGGTGACGCTCGGGCCGGTGATCCCGGATGCGTGGCAGATCGGGTTCATCGTGCCCCTCATGTTCATCTCCGTGCTGGTGCCGGGGCTGCACGGGGCCCCCGCGCTCGTGGCGGTCGCCGTGGCGGCCGTGACCGTGGTGGTGGCGAAGGACCTGCCCTACGGGCTCAACGTGCTGCTCGGCTCGCTGGCGGGCATCGCGGCCGGCGCGTTCGTCCCCGATCGCAGACGACCCGACCCGCACCACCCCGATGACGGGCTGGCGCACGACGCGGCGGCCGGCGAATGACCGCGTTCCTGATCTTCCTCGCCGCCGGGATCGGCACCTTCGCGATCCGGCTGTCCGGCGTCCTGCTGCTGCGCGACCGCGAGCTGCCGCCGCGGATCGCCAAGGGGCTGAGCCTGGTGGGACCGGCCGCGATGGCCGCGATCGTCGCGAACGCGCTGCTGCTCGACGAGGGCGCCTGGCGGGGCTTCGGGGCGTGGCACCTGGCCGCGCTGGTCGCGATCGGGGTCGCCGTGTGGCGGCGCACCTCCGGCGTCGCGATGGCCGCCGGCGCCGTCGCGTTCGCGGCGCTGCTGCTCGCGGGGCTGTAGGCCCCGGCGCCCGCGGTGGGTCCGTTCAGGGGGCGTGCGTCGCCGTCACCAGGTCGCGCACGTCCTCGTCGCCGGGGAAGGCCGCCGCGACGTACCAGCGCAGGCGGTTGAGGCGCAGGCGCACCGCTCCCTCGGAGCGGTAGCCGAGCCGGCTCGCGAGCTGGGCCTCGGTCTCGCCGCGGACGTAGCCGATCAGCAGGTCGGCGTCGCGTTCGTTCAGGCAGGATGCGGCGCGCCGGAGCGCGGCCTCGGTGTGGAGCTCGGTCGCGGTCACGTTCGCCTCCCCTGGGCTGTGCGGATCTCCGTGCAGGACGTGTGGGCATGGGTGCTCATCGCCTGCTCCTTTGCAGTGCCTGACACTCCACCCCAGCCCGCTTGTGGCGGTACCGGAGCGGCGCGCGATCTGTCACGACTGGATGCTGTCGCTCTGGTGACATCCATTCCATCGCGTGAATCACGCCGCCATCAGGGGCATACGTCCTATTTCGCGCCCAGGTGCGCTCGACCGGCATGCGCGGCGCCCGACTGCTAGCGTCGCGCCATGGTCCGCACCCTCGCCGTCGCACGTGCCCTGGTCGCCGCGCTCATGCTGCTGGCCGTGGGCCGGCTGGCCTGGCAGGGCATCGCGGACGGCAGCTTCGTGCCGTGGAACTTCTTCGGGTACTTCACCATCCAGAACAACCTGATCGGCGTCGCGGCGCTGGCGATCGCGGCGCGATACGTCGGACGGGAGCGGCCCGAGTGGGTCGAGCTGCTCCGGCTGACGGCCGCGGTGACGCTGACCATCGTGGTCACCGTCTACTGGACGCTGCTGCTCCCCACCGACGACGAGCCCTGGGCGTGGACCAACCTGGTGGTCCACGGGCTGTCCGGGGTCGCGCTGGTCGCGGACTGGCTGGTCGACGGGCCGCGACGGCCGCTGCCGTGGGGCCTGCTGCCCTGGGTGATGGCGTATCCCCTGCTCTGGGTCGCGGTCACGCTGGTGCGCGGGGCGACGGACGGGTGGTTCCCGTATCCCTTCCTGGATCCGGCGAACGGGTACGCGGCGATCGCGATGGTGGTCGGGGGGATCGTCGTCGCGGGGCTGGCCCTGGGCGCGCTGTACATGCGCGCCACGCGCTGGCGCGCCCTGGTGCCCGCATGATCCGCGACTCCGGCCCGCCGCCCGCGCACCCGGCGATCTCGCGAGCGCTCGCGCACGAGCTGCTCGCCGCCCAGCTGCCGGAGCTCGCCGACCTCGAGGTGGGCGAGCGCTTCGACGGCTGGGACATGGTGGTCTTCCGCGTCGGTCCCGAGCTCGCGCTGCGCCTGCCGCGAGTCGCGGGGGCCGTGGGGCCGCTCGAGCGCGAGAACCACCTGCTCACGACCGTGGGAGCCGGGTGGACGTTCGCGCATCCGCGGGTGGTCGCGACCGGCGGCCCGCAGGGCGACTACCCGTGGCCGTGGGCCGTGGTGTCGTGGCTGCCGGGCGGCACCGCGGACGTCTCGCCGCTGCGGGACGATGCGGCGGGCGCCGTGGGCGCCGCCCTCGCCCAGGTGCACGTGCCGGCGCCGACGGAGGCGTGGGTCAACCCGGAGCAGTCGATCCCGCTCGAGGCGCGGGTCGAGAACCTCGAGTGGGCGCTCGACCTGCTGACCGAGGCGGAGGGCCCGTCGGGAGAGCGGCTGTCCGTCGCCGGCGCGCGGGAGATCTGGCGCGAGGCGGTCGCGGCGCCCGGGCCGACCGAGGAGGTCTGGTCGCACGCGGATCCGCACGGATCCAACCTGCTCTCCCTCGACGGGGAGTTCGGCGGGATCATCGACTGGGGCAAGATGGCACGCTGCGAGCGCGCCGTCGACCTCAGCTTCCTCTACACCGCGGCCTCGGCCGCGGGTGTCGCGACGGCGGTCGCCGCCTACCGTGACGCATCGTCCTGCGATGATCCGGGCCTCGACGCCCGGCTGCGCGGCATCGCCGTCACCAAGTGCGCCTCGTGGGCCGTGCTCGACCGCCCGCTCAATGTGATGATGGCCTGGCGCGGCTTCGCCGAGCTGGGCCTGGTCGTCTAGGCGTGCTGCGGAGGGCGCGGGCACAACCGCGGCCATCCGGGCGTTACGTCTGCTGACACCTGGAGGGGGAGCATGTTCCTGACCGTGCCCGAGGCCGCCGAGGCCGCGAGTCCGTACGCGTTCGTCGCGCTGGTGCTCGTGGTCCTGGTCTCCGTCCTCGGGACGATGCGCGGCGCGGGGGCACGGGTGCTGCTGTGGGGCGCGCTGGTCGCCTGCCTCGCCGGGATCGCCTTCCTGACGGTCGGGGCCTCGACGTCGTTCTCGAACTCCGGCACCTCCTCCGTGAACCTCACCCTTTTCCAGGAGATCGAGCGGGCGCTCCGGTCGGACTCGCGGATCGCGTGGCTCAACCTGATCGGCAACCTCGCGATGTTCGCGCCGCTCGGGGCGGTGCTGGTGGCGCTCATGCGCCGGCTCACCGTGGTGCTGCGGGTGATGGTCGCCACGGTCGTGTCCGGCATGCTCTCCGCCGCGATCGAGATCGCCCAGCTCGCGCTGGGACGGGTCGCGGACATCGACGACGTGCTGCTCAACACCCTCGGCGCGTTCGGCGGCGCGGTGGTCGCGGCGGTGGTCATCGGGGTCGCGAACGCGGTGCGGCGCCGTCGCTACGATGGGGGCCGGGCCTCTAGCTCAGCTGGTAGAGCAGCGGACTTTTAATCCGTAGGTCGTGGGTTCGAGCCCCACGGGGCCCACGCGGGGGAAACGTGCAGAACTTGGCCAAATCTGTTGCATAACTGCGAGCCACAGGGCTCCAGGCGGACCCCTATTGCCGGCAGGCGATCGTGGCGTCCGGGAACGCACAACTATGCCGGGGAGCCAGGCATTCTGAAACCGGTCAGGAACGCCGAGTAGGGCCCTCGCCTGTTGGCGGGGCCCTGTCGGGGTGTGACGTGGACGCTGAGCGACGGCTACGCCGCGCGCTTCTCGGGTGGGCGGCGTCCTGGAGTGCGCAACGGTGCGTCGCCTGGTTCGGTCCCGTACTTGGAGAAGCCCGTGTACTTGGGCTTGCGGCCGCGTCGAGTCTGCTGCTTCTCGTTCGGGTCGCCGTTGGTCGGATCTGAGTCGGCCCAATCGCGGATGCTGTCGAGGTTGGCGGCGACGATCTTGCACATGATCGCGAGGAGCTGCTTGCCCCAGCCGCGGAACTGTCGGTGGGCGACCTCGTCAATCGCCGCACCCGTGGCCTTCTTGAGGCGCTTGTTCTCCGACTCGATCTCGTTGCGCGGACCCGTGTACGCGGCGTACCACTCGGGGCTCCGGTAGGGGATGTCCTGGCGGAACCGCAAGCCCAGATCGGCGGGGATAGAGATGCTCTGCTTGAGCTTGCACACCTCCAGCGCCTGCTTGGGACGCTTGACCGCGAGCGGCAGCTTCTTACGCCCGGCGGGCAGCGGTGGCTGCGCCGATCCGAATTCCGCGACGTGTGCGCAGTCGAGCGTGCGGCCGTGGCCGCGGCCCGGGCAACGGAACACGAAGACCATGTCACCGCGCTTGGTCTCCTTGAAGCGGAGTGCGTACTTCATCCGCTCCTGGATCTGGCGGTGATAGGTGTCGTCGTCGAGGCGTCCGGCGCGCCACTCGACGGAGATCCACTTGAGCTTCTCGGGGATGCAGGGCCCGTACCACCAACCATCGATCAGCAGGCAGCCCTTGAAGGTCTCCTGGATCCCGAGGGCATCGTCGCGATAGTCCATGACGAGGCCATAGCCGAGGGCACGCATCGGGCCAGCGAAGTTGTCTTCGGTCTGCTGGGAGTAGCCGCGGTCGACGGTCAAGAGGCCGACCGGCATGCCGGCCCGCGGGATGCCCTGGAGCGCGCCGTGGGCATTGTGTCCGGGCGCGACGCCGGGGCGCTCCAGGCGCAGGGCCGCGACCTGTGCTGGGAAGTCGATGCCGACGCCCGGACTGGTGTTGCGGCCGAGGTGCGCCTCGGCGGCGAACTTGCGGTTCTTGCTGAGCGTCGCGCCCGGCTGCGCCGCGGCGTCGCGCTTGTCGGGGGTCTTGTCATAAATGCCAGCGTTGGCCTCGGGACTGTTCGCTCCTTCGACCTTGCGTCGTCGGTCGTAGTGACCCTTCTGGCCGTAGATGCGAATCGGGGTCGCGTCGAAGGTGATCCCACCCGCCCAGCTGTCCTGGACCTCCGCGGGAAGCATCTTCCAGGCGGTGGTGAGCATGCGGTGAGCCAGGTCGTCGGCTCGGTTCTGACGCTTGGCCTCGTCAGCGGCGTCACGTGCATCGTCGATCAACTTGAGCTCCTCATCGGTGTAGCCACGATCCGTGGGGTAGACGCGGGGGTCGAAGGTGGCGGCGATCTGGGCCGCGTGGCGTCCGATCGTCGACCGGTGCATACCCCGGCGAGTCGCGTTGAGCCGCTGATCAAGTGCGCGGTTCTTCGACATCGGCAGGCCCAGGATCTTCCGCAGGTGGCGCGTCATGGCGGGCGCGGTGAGCGCGTAGGTGATCTGTGTGTACGAGGTAGGCGCATGCGCGAACGCACATGCGAGCGTGGTGATGAGAACCGCGCGGTCGGGCAGGAACTCGGGCGCACCTCCGGGGCCCTTGACGTTGGCCTGCTTGTCCTCCGCCACCCAAGCGTCGATGTCGCGGATCGCCCCGACCCACTCGAGGTACTGCGCCGCGCGCTCGTAGTAGTGGTCGGCGATGTCAACGCCGGCCTTGCGCATGGTGCCGTTGAGGTTCTCCTCAGAGGTCGCGCGCAGGAGGCCGACAATGCCGTCGGAGGCGTCGCAGCGTCGAATCAGGGGCTTGGAGATCACGCGGCGGTGCCCTCGCTTCCGTCGCGAAGAAGGGTGCGGGCGCTGGACGTGTCGGTCGGGGCGAGGAACTTGTCGTAGCGGCTGAGGCCCTCCGTGCGCTTGATCCCGGCCGCCCGGGCGACCACGTCGCGGGGCACGCGGGCATTGAGGTGACCCACGATCCAGGTCGAGCGCATGCGCTGGACCGTGACCGTCACCGGCGGCGTGGATCCATCCAGGATCAGCGCGGCGATCAGGCTGGGGTTGTTGAGGACCCTGCGGCGGGGACAGATCAGATGCAACGTGGGGCGCATCGCTGCCCGAGCGAGCTGAGCGATCTCCGACTCCCACTCAGCCAGCACGGGGACCTCGCGCGGGCGGTCGCCGCGGACGCGGATCACGACGCCGTGGTCGTCGACCTGCACGTCGCCGGCGGTGACCGCCGCGATCTCGCTGTTGGACAGGCCCGCGCCGATTCCCAACGCCAGCATCAGGGTCATGTTGACGGAGCGGTATCGGGTGCCCTGGTTGCCGGCCCAGTGGCGGAGCTCGATCACCTCCTGGTCGGTGTAGGGCTCGGGGGCGTTGTCGAAGTCTTCAAGAGCCTGGTTCTTGACGTTGCCGCGAAGCCCAGGGAAGAACTTGTCCGTCATCTGAAGAGCCCGCGAGCGATACGAGCCCCGCGAGGACGGCTTGAGGTCATCGCATCCCTGGGAGATGAACGTCGCAATCACCTCGGGGTGGAAGATGACCTCGCGCTCGAGCTCGAGCCCCGCTTCGAAGAAGGCCCAATGGGCCAGGCGCGTCGCGGCGGTGAAGTAATTCTTCGCGTCGTGGGTGCGGTCGAAGTGCATGTCGGTGATCGCTGCGCACACGAAGGTCTCGATCTCCGCCCACTGGGCAGCAGGGATCTCGCTGCCGTGTGCGCCGATGAACTGAGCCACGAGGGCCTCCGATCGCTGATGGGTGGAACCAGCATCGAGCGGAATGTCCGAACTGTCCATATCGGGCGAAGCGCCGCCCGAGAGCAGTGCGAAGCGGGGCCGACGCGCCCCTGTGGCGGCGGCCTCCTCGTCGCCTGTGGTAGGGCCTACGATGCGGTCATGTCGCGCCTGCCCCGGCCGCACCCGGTCACGCTCACCGACCGCTGGCCCGACGCCGCCATCGATGACGTGCCAGGCGAGGCCGCGCGACTGCTCGCACTCGGGCTTCGCGAACAGATGGGTGACCGTTCCGCTCGCGCTGTTGGACGACTCTGCGGCGTCGACTCGACGACGGTCTCGGCGATTCTCAACGGGACCACGTGGCCCGACTTGCGCACGATCGCCCTGCTTGAGGCCGGTCTCGGCGTCCCCTTGTGGCCGGACCATATCGGCACGAACAGTGCGGAGGCGGACTGAACCGATGCGGAACCCACTGCCACCTTGTCACCGCCAACGGAGTCGGGGCCGGCGTGCGGCTCTCCGCCATGCTCCGCGTCGGTGTCGCACTGCCCCCGGAGCAGCTCGCGCTCGTGCGAGGTCAGGGAGGGGCGAGAATCAGGTGAGGTAGATGCCATGGCTCGATGGTGGGGGCACCGATCGTCGCGGTTTGTGTTCATCACAAATCCCCGCTCTGCGATCTGGGAATTTCGCTTATAGCTGAATAGGTCGCGCGCCTACGTTCCGCTAAGGTCCGCGTGTGCAGCTGTCGGAACCGGAGCCTCGCTCGTGGCTTGAGGACCCTTCGCTATTTGGCAAAGGACCAGGGAAAGACGGTCCGCCGCTCGTATGGCGCGAAGCGGTCACAGAGCGCGATCGCGTTCTACTAAGAGCCGCCCAAGAGCAGCACCAAACGTCAGTCGAACTTCAGGGACTGATCGCCGTCGCACAGAAGAAGAAGGACGACGAGGCTGCCGACCTGCTTGCGTTCTCCGAGGAGCTCGCAGCGGTCTCATACGCCAGCCTCTGGTCGGCGTTGCGAGGACGCTCGAAGCTGACCTTGGTGCACGACGCCGACGTGCGCGTCGCCACGGAGCGCCTGTCCCGCACGACCCGGACCTAGTTCGATCTCGCCCGTCGCGGCGGCGTGCCCCCCATGGCACGCCGAGGCCATCGCGCCCCCTGGAGGCTGCTCCACGGCGCAGGCTCGCTCCGTCCCCACCACTGGCCCGCTCAGCGCCCGGCCGGATCGGCGCGTCCCACCGTCACTCAGCGCGTCCGGTCGCGTCACCTCGCACGACCTCGCTGGGCCTCGCCAAACTCGCCGCCGCGTCCGTCTCCGCCACTCGGTACGCAGCACCTGGCGAAGGATCGGGAATGCCTTCCTGGAAATCTTTCCCAATGTATGGTTGCCGGATGGACCAAGACTTCTCGGCCGGCGCAAGCGCATCAGCTGTCGAGCTCTACATAGCCGAGCACGTGGCCGAGCATGGAGTGCTCCCCACCATCGCTCAGGTGCGAGAGGGAGGCGTCCGCGCACGCACCGCCACGATCGCGGCTGCGCTTCGGCAAGCCCGCGCCACTGCGGCGCGCACGAAGGCCTCGAACTCGACAAGCCCGGAGGCGGTCGAGGCCATCGTTGAGCTCGGACGCGCGATGGCATCCGCCGCGACGCGCGTCCTCGACGACGAGGTCGCCTCTTTAGTCGAGCGCGTGCTCGCGCCGGCTCGAGCCGTGTCCGACGAGGTGATCGCCGCCGCATTCGGACAACGCGACGCCGCACTTGCGGAACTCGCAGCCGAAGTGGAACTCCGCGCAGTCGAGCGTGATGTGCTGGAGAACCAGCTGTCGTCACTGCGAGACGACATCGCGGCCATCCGTTCGGAGCGTGATGCCGCGCTCCACGCCCGTGACCTCGCGTTCGAACAACGCGACCGTGCGCTCGGCGAGGCTCGCGCCGCTCAGGAAGTCGCCGAGCTTGCGCGGTCCGAGCTGACGGCCGCTGCGGAATCAACGCAAGCAGCGGCCCGCCAGTCGGAGATCGCGCTAGCCGAAGAGCGCGGCCGCCGCCTGGCCGCGGAAGACCGCATCACAGCACTCGAGGGCGAGCACTAGATTCAGCGCGGGGCCTAGCGCGAACGCCAGCGCGCACGACCTCCGCAAGGTCAGCCGCGCCCAGGCACGATCGCTAGTCGGCCCCGGCTGCGCCGTCGCTGCCCCCACCACGCAGGTGTTCGTAGAGCATCGCGGGTAGCGCCTTGCTCAGCAGGTCGTACAGGTCCTTGTTGTTGAAGATGTCGTCGACGAACTGCGGCGTCTCGTCCCGGACTCCCATGATGGCCTGTGCGAACGCGTTGGGCAGTGTGGGCGACTCTGCGAACTGGTGGGCAGTGTTGACCTCGGCCTGATGGGCGAGCTTCTCGTCGTGGGCGAGGCGGACCACGATGTTGGACACGGTGCCGGAGACGATGCCCGGTCCGTACGTGTCGCCGAAGCGTTCGTTCAGTTTGGCGATGATCTCCTCGAGCGCGCTGCGGTGCTTCTCGTGCACTGCACCGGACCCGATCGCGGTGATCGGATCCAGCCCGGGTCCCGGGGCGAGGGTGAGCTTCACGGCGTCGCCCTTGGTGATGGTGTACCCGGCGAGCTTCACCTCGGAGATGTCGACCTGCTCATCGAACGTGCTCGTCGACATCTGGGGCAACACGCGGCGCAAGAAGAAGTGCAGGCGCGGCAGGTCGGTGTCGCCCAGGTCGCGCGCCTGGGAGATGAAGTCGTAGAACTTCACGAACGCGCCCGCGTCGGACTTGAACAGCTTCAGTTCGTCCTGGGCAGCCTTGTCGTCGGCAACGAACGCGTCCTGCCAGCGAGTTTGGAAACGCTTGACCGCGGGCGCTGTCGCCGCGGTGAGCGAACTGTTCGCACTCGTCCCGCCCGCCAGGGCGGCATCGAAGGCTTGCTCGACTTCAGCCCAGTCGTAGATTCCGGCGCTGTCGAGCTTGGACTTCACCTCGTACACGATGTTCGGATCCGTCACGCCCGTCAGCGTCGCGGCGCGGTAGTACGGCGTGAACGCATCGAGGACGTCCTGGGGGTCGTTGACGAAGTCCAGCACGAACGTCTTGTCCTTACCCGGGTACGTGCGGTTCAACCTGGACAGTGTCTGCACGGCCTGAACACCGCCGAGCTTCTTGTCGACGTACATCGCGACCAGGCGGGGCTGGTCGAATCCGGTCTGGAACTTCTCGGCCACGATCATCACGTTGAACGTCGATGGCTTGAACGCCTCCGCCAGATCCGACGTCCACACCCCAGGGTTCTGGGTCTTCTCCGTCAGGCCCTCACCGACATCGTCGGGGTCCTCCACGGTCCCTGAGAACGCCACCAGCGCCTTGACCCCATCGATCTTGGAGTCGGCGACGTACTTGTCGAGGTACTTCTTCCACCGCACCGCTTCCTTGCGGGACCCGGTGACGACCATCGCCTTCGCCTTGCCCTCGAGTAGATGGGCGACGTTGGCACGGAAGTGGTCGACGACGATCTTCGCCTTCTGCGAGATGTTCGTCGGATGCAGTCGCACGAACTGCACCAGCTGCTTCATCGCGGTGGACTCGTCGACCTCACCGGGCAGGTCATAGTCGCCGCCCGGGTGCTGGAGCTGCCACGCCACCTTGTACGGGGTGTAGTTCGTCAGCACATCGAGGATGAACTCCTCCTCGATCGCCTGCTGCATCGAATACAGGTCGAACGCCGCCGGCGTCGTCCCGCCCTCAGGGACAGTGCCGAACAGTTCGAGCGTCTTGGCCTTAGGCGTGGCCGTGAACGCGAAGTAGGAGATGTTCGGTGCGTAGGCGGTGACGGACATCGCCCACTGCAGATACGCCTCGGAGTCGATCTCGCCGCCCTCGGCCACAGCCGCGAGCTCGTCTGGGGACAGCACCTTCGTCAGCGCCCCCGCAGTCGAGCCCGTCTGGGAGGAGTGCGCCTCATCCGCGATCACTGCGAAGCGCTTGCCCTTGAGCTCCGGAGCGGTGTCGATCAGGTTGATCAGTGCCTCGAAGGTCTGAATCGTGACGATCACGATCTGCTTGCCACCCGTCAGCGCTGCCGCCAGCTCAGCCGACTTTGAATCCCCCTCAGCGCGGGTGATGGACTTCACCACCCCCGCATGGCGCTCGAACTGTGCGATCGCGTCCTGCAGCTGCTTGTCCAGCACCGTGCGGTCCGTGACCACCACCACCGTGTCGAACACCTTCTCGTTGTCGACGTCGTGAAGTTGGGAGAGCTGGTGGGCTAGCCACGAGATCGAGTTCGTCTTGCCCGACCCAGCCGAATGCTGGATCAGGTACCTCTGTCCAGGCCCCTTGGCCCGCGCATCGTCCACCAACCGGGTCACTGCACGCCACTGGTGGTAGCGCGGGAACAGGATCTTCTCGACACGGGTCTTCTTGCCCGAGTCGTGGTCGACCTCCGTATCGACCTGGGTGTGGAGGAACGAGCCCACGATCTTCAACCACGTGTCCCGCTCCAGGATCTGCTCCCAGAAATAGGACGATGCGCTACCGGCCGCGTTGAGCGGGTTGCCCGCACCCTCGTCACTGCCCTGATTGAACGGCAAGAACCGGGTCTTGGGGCCGGCAAGCTTGGTCGTCATCTTGACCTCGCTGTTCGACACCGCGAAATGCACCAACGCCCGCTTCCCATGCGACAAGAGGATCTCGCCGGCGGGGTTGCGGTCGTACTGGTACTGCTTGGTCGCGTTTCCGACGTTCTGCGTGAAGTCGGTCTTGAGTTCCACCGTCGCCACCGGTAGCCCGTTGACGAACAGGACCAGATCCAGGGCGTTGTTCGGGTGCTTCGCCGAATAGTGGACCTGACGCATGACCCGCAGCCGCATCTTCGAGTACATGGCAAGCGTGTCCGGGTTGTTCGACGTCGCGGGACGGAACTGCGCCATCCGCACCTTCACCGCGGACCCATGGGTCGGGATGTAGTTGAAACCGCCGCGGAGGATCTCGAGGGTGCCGCCGTTCTTGAACGGATCGTTGTCCAAACGCTTCGCGAGATTCGCCAGCAGCACGCCCTCGGCGGCCCGCCGCTGTGTCGGGCTGTCCGTCAGTCGGACGACCTTCGCGAACTCCTCCGGCTGCGTGTCCTCAATCCACCCGAGCACATCCTCAGGGAACAGCGCGAGCGCCTGATCGTAGCCCGCGTCCGTGGGCGAATACAGCCACCCGCTCGCGGCCAGATACTCACAGATCTCCGTCTCGAGCACCGACTCCAAATGCGACCCCGACACCCCAGCCATCAACCCACCCCCACGCTGATCTTGCCCGTCACCGCCGCCGAAATCAGCGCCGCACGACGCTCATGCGCCAATTCGATGCCACGGCGCGCAGCCTCAAGCGCTGCATCGATCCGGCCAGTCTCCGCGTTGAGGCTCGCGACAATCGCGGCCTGGTCGGCCAGCGGCGGCAGTGGGACCCGCATCGCGCGGTACTTGGAGGCGCTGAAGTTCTCGATTGTCGAGACCACAGCGCCAGCGCGGATGTCGTCCAGGTAGCGCCGCGAGAGCGTCCAGTACGCGAGGAACCAGGGAAGTACGAGACGTCGATCCGGCCTCACACGCACTAGGTAGCCCGCGTATGAACAGATCTCGTCGCTCACATGCAGGTAGCTCTTGCCGATCGTCGCGCCTGCTCTCGTGAGAAGGAGGTCGTTGGGCCGCACGACCGCCGCTGCGGCGAGTGCGGGCTCGATCGTGACCCGCTTCTCCGGGTCTAGGTCGGAGAGTGATGCAATGTCAGTTGTGCGCAGGTACCGCGGCCAGTCGCTCGGATTCGCTGGATCGCCGACCGCATCGACCCCGTTCTGGATGGGAACTGTCGAGAGCGCTCGCAACGGGGTGGTCGGCCACTCATCGCCAAAGGCTCGAGCGATGACCGCGGCGCGACGTTCGGTGAGAAGGGTGATCAGTTCTTCGCTCTTCGCGATGAACGCGTCGATCTGGGCGGCCTCCCGATCCAGGAAGTCCGCAATCGCCCGCTGTTCAGCGGGCTTCGGTAGCGGCACCCGCAGTTCCCGAAACTCTTCTTGGTAGAGGTGCTGGATCGTTGATCCTCGCGAGACCTCACGAATGAAGTCAGTGAACACGCCAGACTGCAGCACCCAGTACAGGTAGGCGGACGAGAGTTCGCCATGCGGACGCACCACAAATACGCCGGAGTTCAGGCACGCAGGCTTGTCGAGCCCAGCCACCAGAGCAACCTTCCCGATCGTGCCGTCCTTCGTGACGAGGAGATCACCGTCCGCGAGCTGAATGAACGGGTCATCATCGAAGCGCTCGCGCGAGACCTGGTAGCACGTGCGCCAGTTGATCAGCTTGCTCTGAAAGTCGCGCCCAGTGACGAGATACGCGTACGACGCCACCTCAAACTCGTCTGACGTGAGCCCCTTCCAGCCGACACGAGCCTTGATCGTCGCGAGGCGCTTCAGCGGCACCGTTGCCTGGGTCATTCCTCGACCTCGGCGAGCATCTTGCGGAGGTCGTCCATCACGCGCTCGAGGTCGTTGTCGATCTCCTCGAGCGGTCGCGGGGGCACGTACTTGTAGAAGTGGCGGGTGAAGGGGATTTCTGCGCCTTCCTTGGTCTTGGTGTGGTCGATCCAGGCGTCTGGCGCATAGGGCAGGACTTCGCGGGTGAGGTAGTCGTCGATGTCCTCGTTCCAGGGGACGTTCTCGGTGTCGCGCAGGGAGGTGTCGGGTTCGGGGTTGCCCTTGGTGTCGGTGCAGACGTCGGCGGCGTCGTCCTGCTCGCCCAGCGCCGCGGTGGTGGCCTTGAGGATCGGCGCGGCAAGCTTGAGTCCCTGCGCGCTAGCGGAGGTCTTGAGAGCCTTGTGGAAGGTGTCACGGTTGGTGAAGACCGCATCGTCCCCGAGCGATTCGAGCGCAGCCCGCAGGGCCGCCGCATCGTCTTGGCTGATTTTGGCGAGCGGCTTGGCGTCGAAGACGGCGTCGATGGCGTCGGGGGTAGCCTGCCAGCGGAGCTTGAGGGGGCGTTCGACGGTGATGGTGCGGTAGAGGAAGTCCTCGTTGGTGAAGATCTTGGACTGCTCGCCGTCTTCGAACTCGGCGTAGAGCTTAACGATGTCGGCGACGTTGTCGGCGGACAGTTCGTTGCGCTTGGATCCGAGGCCCTTGCGGAGCTTGACGTAGAGCTCGCGGGCGTCGATGAGTTGGACCTTGCCGCGGCGTTCGTCGGTCTTGCGGTTGGTGAGGATCCAGATGTAGGTGGAGATGCCGGTGTTGTAGAACATGTCCTTCGGCAGTCCGATGATCGCCTCGACGAGGTCGCCCTCGAGCAGGTGCTTGCGGATGTTGGACTCGCCACCACCAGCACCGCCGGAGAACAGGGGGCTGCCGTTGAGGACGATGGCCATGCGGGAGCCGCCGTCCTCGACCTTGCGCATCTTGGAGACGAGGTGGAGGAGGAACAGCATCGCACCGTCGCTCACTGCCGGGGTGCCGGGGCCGAAGCGGCCGACGAACCCGAGGCGCTTGTGCTCGTCGTCGACGTACTCGCGCTGGTCCTTCCAGTCGACTCCGAAGGGAGGGTTGGACAGGCCGTAGTCGAACTTCTTGTCTTCGAAGTGGTCCTCGGTGAGGGTGTCGCCGAGGCGGATGTTGTCGACGTCCTGGCCCTTGATGACCATGTCGGCCTTGCAGATCGCGTAGGAGGCGTCGTTGTAGTCCTGGCCGTACAGCGACAGCTGGATGTCGGGGTTCATCGAGCGGAGGCGTTCGTCGGCGACGGAGAGCATGCCGCCGGTGCCGGCGGTGGGGTCGTAGATGGAGCGCACGACGCCGGGCTTGGACAGGGCGTCGTCGTCGGTGGCGAACAGCAGTTGCACCATCAGCGAGATGACCTCGCGGGGGGTGTAGTGGTCGCCGGCGGTCTCGTTGGAGCGCTCGTTCGCCCACCGGATCAGCTCCTCGAATACGAGGCCCATCTGGATGTTCGAGACGGTATTGGGGTGGAAGTCGGCCTGGGCGAACTTCTCGACGACGGCGAAGAGCTTGTTCTTCTCGGCGAGTTTGTTGAGCGTTTTGTCGAACTCGAAGCGGTCGAAGATGTCGCGCACGTTGGGCGAGAAGCCTGCGATGTAGGCGGCGATGTTCTGGCGCAGGTCGTTGGGGTCGGCGACGAGCTTGGCGAAGTCGAACGGGGACGTGTTGTAGAACTCGTGGCCTGCGGCTTCGGTGAGCTTCATGTGCTGCAGCATGTCCGGCAGTTCCGTCACCTCTGGGGCGGTCTTGAGGACGGCGGTCTTGGTCTCGGCGAGCACCGCGTCCAGGCGGCGCAGCACCGTGAACGGCAGCACCACGGAGCCGTACTCGGAGGGCTTGAACGGGCCCCGCAGGGACTCGGCGATGTTCCAGATGAACGAGACGTGATTCACCACGAGTGTGCACTCCTGCAAGTAGTTCGGTTCGGGATCGCTGACCGGAGGGGCGTAGAGCTCCATCCTGGCGGAAGGCTGTGACACCGGGGCGCGTGCCCCGCGGGAAGGAGCGACCGGCCCCCTCGCTGGGCCGTGCAGGCGGGCGCGCTGCCGTCTCCGGTCTCGGCCGTTGGACAGGGTCGGACGGACTTCGCGTGGCGACGCGGACGATGTGACGATCGGCGCAACATCAGCTGTCCCCGGTGCGGGAGGACGGACCGGACGAACCGTGGGCGTCGATGCCGCTCAACTCAATGCCGTACCGCAGTGCGTCGAAGTAGGCGGTTCGCACGCTGGCAGCGCCTTCCAAGAGACGAGCGGCGAGTTGCGCGATGTCCTGGAATCCTCGCAGCGACGTGACGACGTGGCGTTGTTCGGCTAGAGGGACGAGGGGCACCTCGAGGTCGCCGAGCTTCGCTCGTTGGATTGTGCTTCCTCCGATCAGCCACTCGTTCCAGCGGCCTGCAAGCGCCAACGCAAGATACTCGGGGTCCAGGGCGGAGGGGTCCTTGACCTTGACGCGCTGGACGCCGCTTCCCGGCAGGTGCTTGCCGACGGTGTCGACGTGCGCACGCACCTCGTTCCACGTGGTGACGAGGAGGTCGCCTGCGTCGGTCAGGTGAGGGCGGCCAGGAGCGTCATCAAGCTCATCGACGACAGGGGCGGTCGACAGCGTGCCGTCACGTACGTCCGCTGCAGAAACCAGGCGCTCGAGAAGCCACTGCGGGTAGCCCATGTCGGCGTACTTCTCGGCCGCGCGACCGCCTCCCCACACCTTGAGGATTCCCTGCGTCACGAGATCGTTCACGGTGGCGACACGCGGGTTCGCGGATGAGAGTGAGGCCGGCCCAATGCTAGCCAGCCCGTCGAGCTCCTCGGCTGCACGTACAACCTGCTTCCAGCCGTCGGCGTACGAGGACGCGACGTCGCGTGCGTCCGGACCAACATTGGGAAACCACGCGCGAGGCTCCAGCCGGGCGTCACGAGCCAAAACGTCGGCGATACGTGCCGTCGTGTGCGGCACATCGTCCCGGTGACCCGGGCCCTTCAGCCAGCGTGCCGCAGCGCTTTCGGGTTCGGCCGCTTCGGAAGCGTCGATGAACAGCACATCCGTATCGACGTCGGTCGCTACAGGCCGGCGCAGCACCAGCAGCGCAAGCGGAACCGACACGTGCGGGAGCATCTTTCCGGGCAGACCGACGACGGCCTCCACACAGCCAGCACCAACGAGCCCCATGCGGATGGACCGTTCGTTGGCGCGATCGAGTGCACCCGCAGTTAGAATCACGTAGGCCCGCCCACCTTCGTCGAGGTGCTCGACGGCATGTTGGACCCACGCCCAGTCGCCGGACGACTTGGGCGGTTGGCCGAAGACATAGCGGGGGTCGAACAGCGCACCTGCGGCCCGGAAACTCAGCCCGAACGGCGGCTCGGCGACGATGACATCGGCCTTGAGCTCAGGCGAAAGGTCGTGCTCGAGCACATCACCGAGCGATAGCTCGATAGTGACGTCGCGAAGGAAGGCTCGCTGGCGTGCCACGCGGAGGGTTCCGTCGTTGATGTCATGCCCGACGACGCGGCTCGGCTTGATCCCCGCGTCGACGGCCTGCAGCAGGGTGACACCGATGCCGCATGCCGGGTCGTAGAGAGTGCCTCCATCGCTCCCCGCACACAATGACGCCAGCAAGGAAGCGGTCCGTGAGGCGACGAAGCCGTGCTCGGCCCCCATCTTTCCCTGCGACCGGGCGACTCGCTCAAGGATCGCATCGATCACGTCGGCAAGGTCAGACACCTCAATGGAGGCGAAAGCGTCGACGACTCGGTCCATGCGGTGCGCCGGCAGGTCGATGATTCGGTGGTCGATGTCGATGACTTCGCAGCGGGGATCGAGATCCCGGAAAGCAGCTCCCAGCACTACGTGGGCCGTCCCGTTGTGTGAGAACTTCGCGCTGGCGTCGCGCCACCGTCCGACGAACCCCTCGCGCCCCTGCGCGGCGGCAAGCTTCCTCGCGCACGCAACGGTGACGACGAGCATCGTCAACTCGCTCATCTCAAGGCTGCCTCGCATGGTGTTCATGGCCGCAAACACCGCGTTCTCGCCGCGGTCCTTCTTGATGCGCTTGCCGGTCACTGAGAGCCACTCCATGATGTCGGCACGTCGGAACAGCGGGTTCGCGGCTGTTCCAGCAACGGCCTCAGGGAAGTCCTCGGAACGACGACGCCAGTTGCTGACCGCACCGCGGGTGTAGCCGGTGAGCTCGGCGATATCGCTGGGCGACACGAGCCCTTCCATGGTGTTCTCCTTCACGCTGCATCTCCCATTCGCGTCTGTCCCATACCGATGTAGCGCGTCTCCGCGGCGGCCATGCACAGCCGCGCCGCAACGCGGCCCCGATGTCCGACGACCGTGACGCGCACTCCGTCAGCACCGAGCGCGTCGACCGCGTCGGTGAAGATCCCGTCCCCCGAGAAGAGCACCACTTCGTCGAACCGGGCGGCGATCTGCTCCCCCTGGAGCACTTCGAGGAGTGCCAGGTCCGCACCGTCAGGACCGGACTTCACGAGCAGCCGCGCTCCAGGCCACGCGTCCGCGGTGGCGAGGAGCCCCACATGGCTGACACCGACCACCATCTGGTCGCTCGCGCCTCCGAGCTCGCGCACGACCACCTCGCGTGCCCAGCACGCGGCACTCGACGTCAGCACAGCACCCCCCACACAGTTCTCGATGTCGACCACGACCAGCCGCCGCCCACGAAGTGCGCGTCGCCTGACCGACCGACACTCGCCAGTCCTTGTGAACATGCTACCCCCCTCGTCCTCTGTAGATCGGGTTTTCATCTCTTGTCGTCACGATAGGCACGACCTCGCGCCATGTCAACCCGAAAATGCGATTCACAGCGCTGAGCGTCACTATCGACCTAACAGATGCCTGCGAGCATGGCCCCTCGCGACAGCAGCGGAGGGCCGATCGGTTGGCCGCGACACGCGCGGCCGGGCTCTGCACATGCGAGGGCGGCCGTCACGTGCCAGGACCTGCGCCGTCGTTGGCCCTCCAGGGCCGAGCGACGCTCGAGCAGGACCCGCTGATGACGCCTCTCGGAGAGTTGTCCAGAAACTCATTCATGCATGCACGTCTTCATGACAGCGTTCATCAACTCAGTTCTTCATGCATCCATCCAGGTGTTCATGCATGAATTCATACGTTTCTGTCCACGTTCGCGCGGTTGGCGGCTGCTGAATGCTCCGGCGAAGAGCCCCGTCACGCACCGCGGCTGTACCGGCATCGATCGAGGGCTGTACCGGGCCCGGTACAGCCAACGGCGAATCCGTGCCGGCGGCGCGGTCCGCGACGGGGCGTTCATGCACGAGTTCATGTGTTCGTGCACGAGTGCATGAACACATGCATGAATTCACACAGGAATGTGTTCATTGGTGCGTTCATCCATGCAGACATTTCTTCATGAACTTGTGGTCTCGCGCAGCACGGCCTGCGATTCACAGTCGCGCGCGACGCGGCCCGCCCGGCCCGGCCCTCCCCTGCCCATGGCTCGCGCCGACCGCTCCGGTCGATAGTTCGCACGCGGCCGCGTGCTGGGGCCCCGATGGGTCTGCTCGGCTTCGCGGCCCGGCAACGTGCGATGATCGGCACCGCGACGCGCGCGCAATCTCGCGACGTGGGACACGCTCGCGGATCGGCTCGCACGAGCGCCCACCGCTCTTGATGCCGACGACCGGCGAGTTCACCTTCCGCGGCGGCCCCCGCCCGCGTGTGCGGCGCTGCCTAGCGCTTCCGACGTGGAGAACCTGGTGCCCACCCGCCTTGGCTGGGCTGCGCATCGCCAGGGCGGGCCAGCGCCGCTTGGACTGCTCTCGCGATGCGCACTTCTTGCTCGTTGATCGGGTCTGCCTGTCCGGTGCGGATGCGGCTCCACAGTGCGGACCGGTGGTTGATCTGCAGGAGCCATGCGGGCATACCTTCTAGTGCTGCCGCTCGTTGGGGTTCGCTGCGTCCGGTGGCGCGGTCGTCGCGTTGGGTCATTCGGTCACCTCCGACGCGCCTGGCGCGAGGAAGTTCTCGATCGCGTCAAGGTGCTCGGAGGTGAGGCCGCGCCTGCGGTCGGGGCTGATGATGAGCACGCGTTCGTCGAGCCAGTTGAGCCATTCTCCGAGCTCGGCGGCGCGCATCTTCTCGACCCATCGGGCGGCGTCGTCGTCCACCCACACGACACGCTTGTGAGTGCGTGTGGCCTCGTAGACGCGAGCCGCTTTCCACCACCCCGTCCACTGAAGCTCCTCGGGCAGGTCATGGCCCACGATCGGCCAGTCCTCGCCTAGCCCGATTACCGGGGCAAGTGAGGCGGCGGCGTCGTTTCGCCACGACGTGCACCATGTCATAGCCGTGTGGGGCATCGCCTCGATCCGGCGCAGGCGGTCGATCACGGCGGTGGAGTGGGTCACGGTGACGGTGAAGCCCGCCCAGCGGATGGCGACGCGGTTCCTCTGCCATGACTCGGCCGGCCAGTGCTCGAGGTCCGCAACGGTGTCGCCGAGGGCGCGGATCACACCGTCGACGTCTACGAGCACGAGCGCAGGCACTGGCGCGGTCTCACTCATCCTCGGAGTGCGCTTCGGCGATGTCGAGAAGGAGTTGTGCCAGCGCTGGGAGCTTGTCGATGGCATTGATCGACACGGCGGGTGTCGCCTTGACCCCGTAAGCCCGCGACGGGCCCGGCCCCGGTTTCGACAGGTGAGTGACGAACAGGTGGGCGTGGCCAACGTCCAGGAGCCAGGGCCGAATGCGAACCTCGACCAGGCTTGGGCCGGCCGGAGCCTGGGCGGTGTGGGATCGCGGTAGGCACAGCACGGTCAGGAGGGGCTGCCAGACCCCGTCCAGTCGCAAGGCGTTGTGCTCGCCTCGGGGCCGTCGCAGGTACTGCATCTGTTTGCCGCGTCTAGCGTCCACGTAGTACTGGGTACCCGTGCGATTTACGAGCTCGTACAGGCCGGGCTCGACCCGCAAATCCACCCTGTCCCGCGCGGTCACGGGCCCGCCGCGCCGGGTGAGGGATGAGGGCCGTCGAGGAAGTCGACCTCGTCGGCACGGCGGCTGCGCTCCGCTTCGGGTGGCATGTCGGCGAGGATCTCGATGCGCTCGGCGACGCGCTGCACCCACCACAGCAGATCGGGTCCGCCGGGATCGAAGGTGTACTGGTGGCGGGAGCCGACCCGGAGCACCCATGGCCGCACGTCTGACCAGTCGACCTGCGCATCGTCAAGCTCACGCCCGCGCACGTCGTTGAGCCGCGGGCCGGACTCCACGTCTGTCAAGGCGACCCAGACGTCGTCCCAGCGGCCGCGGCCTGTGCGGCCCTGCCCGCGGGCACGGAACAGCAGCGGGCGCGCGCCTCGCGTATCGACGTAGTAGGCGGTGCTGGAGGAGGTGTAGATCGCCGCAAGGACCTTTGAGGTCCGCAGGTCCACCCACTCCGTACACCGCAACACACCTGCCATCTTTCGCTCCCTCCCCTGAAGCCACACACCAGCCCCACCGAGACCGTTCTAGGTCAACCCAATCGCGCGCGTCAACCCCCATATCGGCCATCTACCAGGCAATACTGTGGTAGTCGATCTCCGGGAGGCGACACCCCTCCAGCCGCCTGAAACGCGCCGCGCACAGGCGATTGCAGACTTCGACATTCGTGTGGTACTCTTTCCACATTAAATTGGGCGTTTGGTGTGTCCACTTTTGCGATGCTAGCATTCGGGCATGGACCGAGACTTCGTTGCGCCGTCAACCCGATCTCTCCCACAACCCTCCTCCTTGGCGGCCTCTCCCCGTCCGGCTGCGGACTCGACGGCAGGGGGCCCGCTCGGGGTGGGGCTGGTGATGCGAACGTGGGGGGTGAACCGCGCCGAGGCGCACCGAGTCGTTGCCCGAGCGGTCGATCTCGCGGCGCGCCGTGGCGTCGCCGCCGCGAGTGACAGTGAGTTGTTCGCGCAGGTGGTTCGCGCGGTCGCCAGGGAGACGCTCGGAGCTCCCGTCAGCGACCGGGAGCACGGCGGCGGCGAGACGCGGGCGCACCAGATGGACCACAAGAAGTACAAGCGCCGTGCGCAGGCGGTCCGTGACGCGTACGGCGTTGCCTACGTCGCGGGCTTGGCGCTGGTGAAGAAGTGTGCCGCCGAAGTCCAGTCGATGCCTGTGGGCGAGCGGGTGAGTATGCGGCGGCTGGTCGAGCAGGCCGCGACCGCGAAGTTCGGGCCACCGGTGCAGCCGCTGGCCTGGCCAGCCCGCCGGTGAGATGTGCACACCTCACGCCTCGGAGCCGGCCCGCCCGCTGACCAGCCTGGCCGCTGACGGCGCGGCCGATCTGACAGGCCCCAGTGGGCGGTCGCTTTGGGATGTAGTCGCCGCACTGCACGACGCAGGCGAGACCGACGTGGCGGCCGAGCTGCCCGACAGCGACACGTGCAGGCGGCTCCACGTCGATGAACCCTTCTTTGGCCCTGGCGTCAGCGTGAGCATCGTCGACCACCACATCACCTTCACCATCGCCACCACAGCCGCTGGCCAGCTGCGCCGCGATCTACCGGCGACGGTTCAGCCCGTCACCGCGGAGCCGACCGACCCGTCCACTACTCGCGACGACATCAACCCCATGGGAGGAAACGAATGAAGGTGGCACTGCTCGGAGACACCCACGGCAATGAGGCGTGGATTCACTACGCGCTCGAGGTCTTTGCAGACGCAGGGCTCGACACGATCATCCAGGTCGGAGACCTGGGCGTCTGGCCCGGCACTGAAGCATCGCGGAAGTGGAACCGGATCCAGACGACGCTCGAGGAACATGGGCAGACGATGTACGTCGCCCCTGGAAATCATGAGGACTACGACCAGGTCAGCCGCCTGAAGAGGCGCGATGACGGCTGGCTGCTGTTCCGAGACCGCATCCTGCTCGCACCGCGCGGCCACCGCACCGAGATGGGCGGACGCACGCTCGTGTGGACAGGAGGTGCGGCTTCAGTCGATCGCGCCTACCGCCACTACCGCCAGACCATCACAGGGATGCGGACGTGGTGGCCTCAGGAGGAGATCAGCGACGCCGACGTCCAGGCCACGACCTCTGGCGGGCATGCGGACATCATGGTCACGCATGATGCGCCGAACGGCGTGCCGTCGATCGCCGCGCGTATCGCCGGCAACCCCGGGTTCACCCTGTCTGACCTGCTCTACGCAGATGAGGTTCGCGCCCGCCTCACCGAGGCTTTCAAAGCTGTTCAACCAGCCCTTTTGCTCCACGGCCACTACCATTTCAGCGTCGACGAACAGGTCGCGTTCGACGGGTTCAGCACCCGTGTGTTCGGTCTCGCGGGGGATGAGGACCCTATGTCGTTGGGGGTGCTTGATCTTGAGTCGCTCACCCCGACGTTCCTCCCACCGCCGACAGCACTCTGAGGCGGCGGTTGAGGGCCGAGAGTCGTGGATCGCTGAGCGCCCCCGGGCTCGGCGGCCAGAAAGCCATGTCACCACGGCACGGGTCGTTGTGCGGGCACGCGGAGCGCGCACCTCCGACTGTCACCGCCAGGGTTCCGCTCAGGCGTCCCTAGTGGCCTGCTCGAGCGGCGTTGGAGGCCCTCTCGATGTCCTCGAACAGGGCGTTGGCCTCCATCAGGTCCTCGAAGGTGAGCCGGTCTACCGCGACAGCCGCGGCGAGCGCGGTCTCGATGCGCTTGTACCGGGTGGGGTGTGCGGTCGTGACTGGGGTGGCCAGTTCATCGAGGGTTCTAGGGGCGGGGTTGGTGCAGTACTCGGCTCCGCGGGTGTCGAAGTGTCTGTCGATGTAGTCGACGGTGTCGACCGCGACGCGCCGGTTCGGGCGTCGCGAGTAGATCTCTTCCAGCATGCGGACCTCGTGGTCTGGGGTGATGTCTCCGGCGGGCTGGTCGGAGATGATGCACCAGAAGCACCGGCCGCACATCTTGAGGTGGGCGAAGTGGAATCGGCGCGGCGCGCAGGGGTAGTCCTCGTCCGGGCACGCGTGATCGGTGATCACTGCGCAGGCCGTGGCGATATCGCGGGCGATTCCAGCAAGCCCCTGAGTCGTCGTGTGGTCCCACTCTCCGACACACTCCAGTTCGCGCGCGACCGGGTCATCGGCGGCCTCGGCGAGGAGCCCTGCCAGCTCGCGGTGATCCGTTAGGCGTACGAGTGGCCCTCTCCCGTCGAGGACTCGCTCCTGGATGTCCGCGAGATGGGCGACGTACTCAAATCCGTCCACGGCGACGCCGGCGCACAGTTCGCGCACGAGCCGCGGACGTCGCGTACGTTCGCTCATCCGTTCAACCGCCTCGGCGTAGGCGACCAGGATTTCCGCAGGGTCGGCAGGAAGGTCGGTAGGGCTCGGAATGCGGCAGTAGCCGTCGAGCCCAGCGATGGAGTCGCCGGTGTAGGCCCGCATGACCGTGATGGCCTTGACGTCGAGCTCCTCACGGATCGCATCCAAGAACAAACTCGCGGCATGCTGCCCGACTTGCGGCAGCCAGTACTCATCGACGGTCGGGTCGTACACCGCCATGTGGAACACCTGCAGCGCGGGATCTGCGGTGGAGAGGATTCTCCAGTCCCACTCGACATCAGACATCGCATGGTCAAGGAGCCACCGGTGGCGTGGCGTGCGCGGGAAGTCCCGATCGCGCTCAAGCGCGCGAGTTGCCGGGTCCGTAGCCGCGACGATTGCCGTGATGAAGATGCCAGGCGGCAGCCGAAAGCCGCCTTCGTTCAGCGCTGCGGCTGCATCGGGCGAGGCGAGGCGCGCAGGCGAGGGCGACGGGTCCGGGTAGTTGTCGTTCGTGGGGTCGATGGGATGGTGGGAGTGACTAGGCATCGGTGCTCTCCGGGCAACGCCACTCGCGATTCAGCCTGCGCCCGGATCGCGGGTGGCAATCTCTGGGTCGCACGTGGCTCGAAGCGCCTTGGTCTCATCTGCTCAGCCGGAGCGCAGGTCCGGCCGTGCATCGACACGGGCCCCGTACCAGGGGCCGCTTGTCCCACGCTAGCGGCTGACGCGACGATCTGCCGGACCATTCGGCTGGGGTGTCCGATGTCCGAGCCTCGACATCTCCCGCGCATCCGCCGCCCGATGCGTCGCCCGATACGGGCCCGGCAACGTCAAGACTGGGCTCATGGCTGACAACAGGCTCAACGCCCACCAGATTGCTGTTCTCGAGTGGGTGCGCGCGGGCTGCCCGGAGGACGGGGCCGGCTCGGGAAGCTCATATCGGCTGAGCGCGCGCGCCCTCGAGAGCCGAGGTCTGGTGAAGATCCGCGGTCGGGGAAGCACGTGGAGGATCGAGCTCACCGACGCGGGGCGAGCGTGGACTCAACCCACGAAGGGCGGCCCCACCGCACCCAAGCGTTCGACGGCGCTGCCGCTGGCGGGACGCGGGACAGGCACGAGAAGCGAACTCCACGGCACCCCACCGAGCGGGTCCGTCAACCCGGACGAGCTGCTCGCTGAGGTGATCGCCGCTGGCGGTGCTCTTGATCTGGTTGGCGAGGTGGACGAGGCGCTTTACCGGTCGGTGGTGAAGCGTGCGTTGAAGAGCAGTGCGCGACCGCGAGGCAAGCGCCTCGACCTGGAGTACACGGGCGGTTTCCTTCAGCGACGGTGGGCTGTGAAGTTGGTGGACTACTTCGAGGATCTGGTGGACGAGCGGGCGGTCGTGGTTCCCGCACGTGTGGGCAAGTACCACCCGGTCATACGGGAGTTCCTCGATGACAAGAAGCAGGTCGCCGTGACCCGCGCCGCTGCGCCCCGTGCGGGTCGGATCCTGGAGGCTCTTGTCCGTGCGATCGTCGAGTCCGGCGGGACAGTCGAACGCGAACGAGATCGCACAAGCCTCCACGGCGTCCCGAGCAGCGCATACCGCTTGCGTGCGACCGCGGGGTCAGGACATGTGTTCGTCGTTCACATCAGTGAGCGGCGCAAGCGCGTCACGCACGAAGTCCCCGAGAGTGAGCGCCGGTACTCGTTCGCACCGAGTCGGGTCTACGAGTACGTGCCGACGGGCGAGCTCACAGTCGGTGTCAGTCCCGTTCGGGACGCGTCGACGCGGTCCGCTGTGACCGATGGCGCGCGTGCACTTGTCGAGGTACGCCTCGGCGAGCTGATGCGGACGTTGGAGGTCGAGTGCATGTATCGCGACCTGCGCGCCCGGAAGGCTGACCTCGAGCGGCAGGCGCGCCTTCTCCGATGGGAGGTCGCGATGGAGCGTGCTCGCGCGGCGTTCCGGGAGGACTACGAGCGCCGGCACCTCAACGCGCTGGCGAGCCGTTGGGAGGAGGCGATGCGCCTGCGGTCCTTCGTTGACGCAATGACCAAACGCGCCTCCGAGAATGGCTCCGAACCGGCTGCCGACGCGACGGCGGCACTGGCACGGGCGTCGGCGATCGCAGACTCGCTCGACCCGACCAGCCGGCTGGAGTCGGTCCTGTGCGAGATTCCCGAGCCCAAGCCTGATAACCTCACGCCGTTTCTGGGCGGCCTCAGTCCCTACGGGCCCGACGGTCACAGGTGAGAGCCAGGTCAGACGCCTTCCGTGCATCGTCTGACCTGGCCACTGGGTGACGCGCTAGGTCGCTCCTCACTGGGCGCGCAGGGACTGCAGCTGGCGGCCCGATCCGTCGTCGATGGTCCAGAACGTCCAGCCGTTGCGGTTCGAGTCGACGTCCGGGCGCTCGCTCGCGACGACGGCACGCGCGGCCGCGCTCGGGGACTTGTAGCGCGAGTTCGCCAAAGCGCCGGCGGTGATCGTGATGCTGGTGGTGACAGGGTCGAAGACCCCCTTGAAGCGGGCCCCGTTGTAGTCGGCGTAGACCCCGGTCCCGTCGGCGACGGGGCCGGCCTGGGCAGCCGGAGCGGCGATGCTCGGCGCGGCCTGCGCGACAAGCTTCTCAATGACCTCGCCGACGCTCATGCCAGTCAGCTGGCCGGCAAGCTCGAGTGCGCCGTAGGTGGTGTCGTTGATCTGGACGGTTCGCACGGTGCTTCTCCTTCTCGGGTGGGTGCGTGCCATCACAATAACTCAGCACAGCAAGCCAGACAAGTATTTTTCCTATTTCCAAGAAGAGCGCTTCGGCTGATGCCAAAGGACTGACGACGGACGCCGCACCCCCTCAGTCCGCCTCACGAAATTCCCTCTTGACCCGTGCGCCCTCCATCGATATCCTGAAAAACTTTGCACCGCCCAGGACGCGGTGTGACAGGCACTGAGGGGTATCTCATGGCGAAGGCGTCAGCGGGAGGCTATGGCCAGTCTGCGAGGGGTCGTAGTGGCTCGTCGTCGGCGCAGCGCGCGTCGAACACGCGCATGTGGGGTCAGCCCGCGACAGCTGCTCAGCTGTCGGTGTTGAAGGCGCACGGCAACTACGACGGGAAGTACTACAGCAAGGGACGAGCGGGCCAGACGATCGGCCAGTCGGTCCGCAGTGCAGGCAACAGCACGGTCGCACCCGACCGGGCGACCACCATCGCCAGCCGGGCCTTGCTCGAGGCGGCGACGAACCACGCAGCACGCAGGACCGACGCCCGGGCCATCCCACCGACCACCTCGCACTCTGAGGCCATCCATGACTATGCGGCCAGCGCCGCGCCTGACCACTTCATCGTCGAGGAAGGAACCCTCATGTCCCAGCTCACCGTCACCCACCACACGATGGCCAACACCGTCGAGCTCGCTTCGACCGCATCGGCTACGGCCGTGCCGTTCGACTTCATCGCCGAGATGGAGCGCACCCACCTGGCCGCGGTCGCGGCCCAGGTCGGGGCCGGCGACCCGCGCCACGTCCACCAGCTCGAGAAGGGGTGGGCTCACGCGAAGGTCACGATGGCCACAACCTTCGCGCGCGCCCACAACGAGCTCGTTGCCATCCTGCACGAGGCTCCGGCCGGCACCATCGCGTCGATCGAGGCCGCTGCCAACGAGATCCTCTGGAACGCCTGCTCGGCAGACATCGAGAGGACCCTCATGGAAACCGCTCAGCGCACCAAGGGCACCACCAAGCCGTCCCAGGTGATCGACCTGCTCCTCACGGAGGTCAAGCACCGCGTCGAGACGGCGACCATCATCGCGCGCGGACAGGTCGAGCTCGCGACGATCCAGGCCGCCACACCGCCCTCGCCCAACAGGGGCTATGAGCCTGCCTGGGGTGAGGTCACCGGGATCAAGCCCTTCGGCGCGTTCATCCGGCTGCGCTCGGGCGAGACCGGACTCCTGCACGTGTCCGAAATGCACGTCCTCAACGGAGGAAGGCAAGTGGCGAACCCTGAGACCGTGCTGAACGTCGGCCAGACGGTGTACCTGCGAGTCACCGGCAAGAACGACGAGGGCAAGCTCAACTTCGCCCCCGCGAAGGAGGCCTGACCATGATCACCGTTTGGATTCAGGATCTTGTCGGCCACCTCATGGCCAACAAGCTCGCACCCGCCGTGACCCGTGCGGTCACGAAGGTCCTGCCCTCAGCCTCCCCCGCCACGGTGGCGAACATGGTCGACCAGTTGCTCGACCCGACCTTCCGCACCTCACAAGACCCGCGAGGTGGGACCGTTGGTGCCCGTCGCGACGGCAAGCAGTAGGTTCAGCAGGTAGGCGAGGAGGAAAGTTAAATGCGCGATGATGTGCAGGCCCAGGATTCCACGAACGGTACCGACGCGCAGCGATCCAATGCGCCGGCACCACACGCTCGCGCGATTATCGATGCGCTTGCCGTCGAGAACGTCAAGGCGTTCGCCGGGCGGCACGAGGTCCCGCTCGCGCCGCTGACACTCATCTTCGGGCCCAACGCTGCGGGAAAATCGACACTCATCCAAAGCCTGCGGCTGTTCGCCCGCGCCGTGGCCTCGGGCCGCCGCGATGCGCTCGGAGTCTTCGAAGCATGCTTCCTGGGCGAACAGTCGCCCATCGACACGCTCACCTCCGGTCACGACGAGGACCTTGCGCTCTCGGTGGGCGTCCACCTACCCGGGACCTCGCGGCATCTGGGGCTGGGGGCCAACCTTCAGTTCTTCCGCCACCCGATTGCGGATCTGATCGAGTGGAACTCTCAAATCATCGAGGACCAAGGCAGCACCGCCGTCAAGCACTTCCGCATCGATCCGGAGCCGACGAACCACGGTGAACCAGAGGCCCACTATTGGGTCGCAGTGGGCGATGGGGACCTCAAGCGGGTCCGGGCCGACCCGGACCTTTTCGCTGGCGACGACGCGCATGCGGATCGACTCTATGACTTGGCGAAACACGCGGTCTTCCTCGGACCGCACAGGGGCGATCCGCAGGCGCGCTACGAGTCCACCGGTGACTTTTTTCGGGCGTCAATCGACAGCAAGCACGTCGGCGGCCCGGACCAGTTCAACGCCATGCTCGCACGCCTGGAAATGCCGTACCAGTTCCAAGCGCGCGAGCGATTCACGCCCGAGGGACGCGTGCGAAACATCTGGCAACTCGTCGATACCCGCACCAGCGTCGACGTCGACCTCAACCAGGTTGGCTACGGCGTCGGACAGCTCTTGCCCGTCATCCAGGCATGCGTCCAGGCGTCAGAGCAGATCATCTGTATCGAACAACCCGAGCTCCATCTCCACCCGAGGCTGCAGTCTAAGACCGGAGCGCTCCTCGCCCACGCGGTCCGCAATCGCAATCAAGTGATCGTGGAGACGCACTCGGAAAACCTCCTGTTGCGGATCAGGCGACTCGTGCAGCGCGGCCTGCTGCAGCCGGACGAAGTTGCTGTGATCTACGTCGACAATGACGCAACTTCAGGAGCCTTCGCGGACCGACTTGAGTTGGGCACGGACGGGCGCTTGCTTGACCCATGGCCGACAGGGTTCTTCGACGACAGCCTTCACGACATCCTCGGGATCTCGCAGTGATCGCGCGAGTCGCGCTGGATGCGGACGCGCTCAACGCGTTCGCCGACGGCACACCTCGCTCGAGGAACGTCCACACGGCGGTCACCCGTGTACTCAGGGACCACGGAACACTCACCTTCCCCAGCACCACGGACCTTCTTGAGCTTCTGGCCGCGATTGACAACCTCGATCCCGACTCAAAGAGCCTATGGCAAGCCTCGCTGAAGGCGCTTCACACAACTAGGCGAGACACCACGCTTGCGGGCCAGACCGGAGTACACACAACCTGTGGAACCCCGCAGGGCGCACAGCGCCTCGCGGGGGAAGTTGACCTCATCGCAGTGTGCGAGGAGGTCGCGCGTAACCTCGAACTACCCCCACCGGGCCACTCGCGACTGAACGCGAGCGCCGAGGTGTCACTGCTCGAATCAGTTGCTGCTTGCGATACCGTCCGGGGCCTTGAGCAATTGGTGCGCGAGCCGAACTACCCAGAGGGGGCCTCGCGGGAGGCGATCTGGCAGTCGCACATCATGCCGCTAGCACGGGGGGCCGAACGGGTAGTCATCCGCGACCGGTACCTACTGGCAAAGTGGCCAGATCGGCGTGAGCGAGGTGTGGCCCACCTGACGTGGATTCTCGAACGACTCGATGAAGTGGTCGCACCGACCGCGCGGGTGACCATCATCGCCGCTGACTTCGAGCTCGAGCCAGCTGCGCGCCAGGATGAGGCCCATACAAGCCTCGCATCGTATTTGGCGCAGCTCCCGCTGATCTCGTCGAGTTCCCACCGTATGCAGGTCAATCTTGTCCCATGGAAGCGGTGGGCCAACTGGACGGGCGAAACAGCCAAGGCTCACAACCGCTACATCAGGTTCGACGGTTGGGCGGCGCTCGCGGTTGAAGAGGGGTTCGACCGGCTGAGCCAACCTGATGTGTGGGGCGTCGATGGGATCACCCTTCGGCGGATCTTTGCCGAGCAACCCTCACAGAAGGCGGGTACGACGGAGCTCGCTCGACGTCATCGGCAGGAACGCGGCCTCGAGGGATTGGCGACCTGGAGATGGCCCCAGCGCGAACATTGAGGATGCGCCTCGCTTGGCTCGCCGACTGCAGAGCGGCTTCGATCAGTTTTGGGACCGACCGGCCGTGCCGAGGACTTGGATGGCGCGGACCGAGCCGCCCAGTCCATCGCTGACGGCGTAGATTCATCAGCCGGCAGGGATCGGGCTCGGGCTCGGGTGCTGCACACGTAGGTCGGATGTATCGCTGGCTGGGCGGTCGCATGGAGTCCCGACAACGGAGGCAGGCGCGGCGAGCCTGGGACGGCTCACGCGCGGCACGCGCGAGCATGGTCGCGTGATCGTCACCACCACCGACAGTGTCGAGGGCCAGTCGGTCGTGCGCTATCTGCGCCCAGTTGCCGCGCAGGTTGTCGCCGGCACGAACTTCGTGAGCGACATTTTCGCCGGGTTCTCCGACGCCTTTGGCGGCAGGTCGCAGACCTACGAGAGCTACATGGCGTCGATGTACAGCCAAGTGACCGACGAGCTTGAGTCGAGCGCGGCCAAGCTCGGCGCGAACGCCGTCCTCGCGGTCCGGTACAACCTCGATTCCATCAGTGGCAAGAGCATGCAGATGTTCATGGTCCAAGCCGTCGGGACCGCTGTGGTGGTTGCGACGCCCGAGGAGGTCGAGCTCGAGGCCGCTCGCCAGGCCCAGTTGGAGGCCCAGCGGCAGGCGGAGCTCGACGAACGGCGCGGCAGGATCGAGGCCGCCGCCGAAGGGCTCGCGGGTCTTCTGAGCGATCCCGTTCTCGCACGGGAGGCCGCAGACGTCCTGCGCATGTATGGCAAGGATGTGTGCGCCGGATTCCTGATCAGGCGAGCCGGTGAGCTTGGCTTCCCTGATTTCCAGATCACGGCCGGGGAACTGCCCGACTCGCTGTAGTCACGCTCTCGGGCGGAGCGTCGATCTGCCGAACGCGCGATCGGCGCTAGCGGTCGGCGTTGTCGATCCATGTCCCCATCGTGGGGCGGCACGCGATGCTCGGGAGTGGTCGCGGCGAGCATGGCCGAAAACGGTCTACCGTCATGACTGCGGATCGACGTGTGCGCGTCTGTCCAGGTGGCCGTGACCGCCGCATCGCGTACGATCGCGCAGCGGATCGTGCGCTCAGTGCAGGGTCGATCGTGGGCGACCCGCCGAAGGCTTCGGCCGAACTTGGGAGACCATCGGTCTGCCGGGTCGGCGCAGAATCTGGAGTGAAGGACGGATCCGTGTGTCGGGCCGTCAGGAGGGGGACGTGATGTCGAACGGTGGCACTGAGCCGCAGTCGTCTACGCCCGAGCAGCTGCGCCGCGCCCGGGTTTCGACGAATCGTAGGAGTCCCGCGGCAGAAGCGGCCGCAGCGCTCCAGGAAGCGGAAGCCCTCGAAGCGTACGAGGCCGTCGTAGGCGAGTACAGGCCGGCGCTTGATCGCCTGGGCCAGGAACCCGACGAGGGTCCGGCGAGGCTCTCCGACTCCGCGAACTAGGTCGTCCCCATGGGCCACGGCTGACGAGCCCGGAACCGGCGCGCGCCTCCCGCTGGGTGGCGTTTGACCGCACGCGCTGTGAGCCATGTCAGACCCCGTGGGCACCATCACACCTATGAGTTCTATTGCACCCTCCGACACCATTCCCGGGACCCCGACGGATTCCGGTGGTGACTCGCTGTGGGTGCTGCATGCGCCGTGCGGCTGCTCCTTCGGGTGGGCGGCGTACGACGTCCCTGGCATAGGACCGCTCCTGACGGAGGACATGGTCTGGGACTTCTCGCCGAACGGAGAGGTCTACAAGGCCCGCATGCGCGCCAAGGGCTTCCGATGGGTGCTCCTGATGGCTGAGCCCAAGAACTACCGCACGGGTGACTGCACCCATGGCGACCCGTTCGAGCCCGATGTCTGGATCACTCTCGACGGATACACGTGGACCATTGGCGAGATGACCGACACGGTGCAGCATCTCGTACCGTTGACGGACGTCGACCTGATCGAGTTCTACGAGTTCGGCTACTCCGGTGCGCACGTCGCCCCGTTGTGCGGGCGCGAGGCGATTTCCCCGTGGTGGAGTGCTCTCCGCGCCGATCCGTGCCTCGACTGCGAGAAGGTGGCGAGAGATATCGCGCGCGACGATGCGCGCCGAGGGTGACGGGCACTTCTTTCACCGACGCGGCAGCCTTTACAGGCCGTGGAGCTGGCTGTCAGTCCTCGTGACGATACTGATCGCGCACGGACTTCGCGGGCCGTGTCTGACGAGGAGACACAGATGATTACCAAGACTGATCTGGAGTGGTGGCGCAACCGCGCAATGGAGCTCGACTGGGCGTTCGCGACCACATACGCGGAGGGAGCACCGCACGAGTACGTGATCGCCGACAAGACGCCCGGGTTCTCCAAAGAGGACTGCGTGCGCGCAGCCCGTGTGATCCGCACCTTTGGCGCGCCAGCGAAGTTCTATCGCGCGACGAACATCTACCTCACGCTTGACGACGGCTGGAAGTACTTTCCGCTCGATTCGGATGTGCGCGACACAAGCATCATCAACCGTGGCCGCGCGGACCACGTGTACGGCCCTCAGAACCATCCCCGCACATCTTCGGGGATCGAGTCGGCCTATGACACGTACGCGTCTCATTGGGACTCCGACTACGGCATGACGGAGGACGAGAAGGCCGCGACCGCCGACCTGGTCCGCGAAGTCTTCGGCCCGAAACTGTGGCGCACCCTGGACGTCGGGTACGGTACGGGCTTGCCGCTGGATCTCGGCTTGGCGGAACCAGTGCGGTACGTCGGCATCGACCCATCGACCGCGATGCTCAACGAACTGGTGTGGAAGCACAAGCACCTCGCAGGCGTGCACCCGATGACGTACGCCGTCGCAGAGGAACGACGCGTGCTTTGTGGGAGCCGCTTCGACACCGTGCTCGCGCTCGGCGGATCAGCGTCCTACCTGACGCCGACAGATATCGACTTGCTGCAAAGACGCGCGAAGACGGCCGTGCTGCTCATGCACTACGCACCTGGGCAATCTCCGATCACACACGATGCGCCCGCGACCGAGGACTCGCTCACGTTCGCGGGAGAGCTCGGGCAGCAGACGCGCATCGGCCGCTTCATCACAACCGTGATCTCCGCCTAGCCGCCTCGGTTTCGCACCCGCGCGGCAACCGAGCCGCCGACCACTGTCGGCCCCTGGCTCTGGGTGCGTTACTCGATGCCTCCACTGCCGGCGGCGGCGTCGAGGATTGCGCGCATCGCCTGGCCATGCGCATGCACGTGATCAAGTGTCCAGGTTGACGTGTGTCGGGTTACGCCGGCCATGATCTGGAACTTGAGGGTTTGGCGCTCCCAGCGGTACTGGCCGACCTTCGCCACCGGCGCAAGGTTGGAGCGCTGCGAGTTCTCCGACCGCGTCATGATGCAGAGGTTGCCGAATCGGTCGACGTCAGACTTCGGCCACATCGGAATCTGGCTGTCAGGATCCGGATGTTGCGGGTGGAAGTGCTCGATCGAGGTGCGGTAACGGAACTTGTAGCCCGCGACGTCCGCGCCGTGCGCGGCGGCATAGCCGTGCGGGTCGCTCCATAGGAGGTAGTCGAGGTAGTTGAGAGCGAAGTGCGGTACCGACGTACCGGAATCAAGGGAGGCCCGGTCGATCGTGGTCGCATACCGCTGCGCTGCGAGGCCCCGCAGGAAGGAGATGAAATCAGCTGGGGCTACGGCGTCTTGACGGTGAAGGTAGTCGAGGATTGCGTAGAGGAAATTCTTGTAGGCGCGGCGCGAGTCCGTGACCTGGAACATCGATTGCAGGATCACGATGTGACGCTGGTCGCCCGACATGACTGCGTCGTCGTCGAGGACACCGCGCGCAAAGGTCGCGACCGGCGTCAGCTTCCGCTTGTTGCCGGTGCGGGCAAGCCGGGCGCGGTTAAGCACCCAGTTGGAGTCGTCCTCGCTGGCGCGTGTGAGGTCGGTCTTGATGACGTACTTGTCGAACAGGTAGCGCACTCGCAGCAGCGTGAACGCGAAGGCTTCTGCTTGAGCGCGCTCCGTGATGACGCGTTCGAACTGCTCGACGAGCTTCTTGTCGTCGAGCGAGACCCAGCCGCTCACGCTCGTCTCAGTCCATGAGAAGTCGGCGCGGTACGGATCGGCGATGGCGAGGACGTGGAGAAGGAAGTTCGGGAAGTCGATGATCGCTCCGAACCGTTCGATCGCGTCGTCTTCCTTCTCGCCCGCGGCAGGCTCTGTCTCCACGGTGCCGGCGAGGATCGCCGACAAGGCGGTCGGCTTGAGCTCTCCGCCGGGCGTGGCTTTGATCGCGCCGACGATGTCGTCGAAAGACGTCGATCGGAACTCATCCCACGTGTCGCGACCGAAGAGTTCGTCTCGGATGGTTGGGGGGAACCGGCCTTGGACATGCCGGGACAGATCACTGCAGGCGTCCCACACGACTGCGAAAGCGTGAGACCGCGCGTCGGCATCGTCGTCGCCTGCAATCAGGGACATGAGGTGCGCCTTGGCGATCTCGTGCTTCTCGAGCTGTTCGCCGCGGCTGTTCATGACCTCGAAGTAGTGGTTGAGATCGGTTCTTACAGGCAGCGCGGTGCGCGCGACCTTCACATGGTCGATCAGGTACGAGAGATCGTCCGGGGTGAAGTGGCCCGTCTCGACGGCGGCGCGGACAGTCTCGACTGCGACTCGGATGCCCGCGACGGCGAGATCACCAACGACGGTTTTGTCGCCGTCGCGAGCCACGATGGCGAGGTCGCGTGTCGAGCTCTTCCGACCCTCGTAGGACAGAACGCCGCGCTCGGGCTGGACATCGTGCAGGTGGCTGAGGGTCGACAGGATGATGAAGAGCGTGGTGAGGCGCTGCTGACCATCGACGACTTCGAACTGCAGGTCATCGCCGGTGATGTCGTGGCCGCGGTGGGTCACCAACGACCCGATGTAGTAGCTCGCCGCTCCGCGCCGCCGGTAGTCGGCGACATCTTGAAGCAGCGTGAGGATCTGGGTCTCTCCCCAGGCGTAGGCGCGCTGATACACAGGCACGACGTAGCGTCCACTCCTGAATACCTCGCGGACGGTGAGAGGTTCAATGTCGTGGCCGACCTCGGCGGTGCTCATGCGTTGGCCTCCGAGTTGTCGTAGAGGAAGTGCAGCTCGCCGTACCCGTTGGTCTTCGGAGTCGGGCGAGGCCGGCGCAGGAAGTCTTGAGCCCGAAGCGACCGCCGGAGTGCGGCGAACAGGTTCTCTTGGGGCAAGCCGTCGGACTCGCGCTCTCCCAGCGCATACTTGTTGATCATCTGCCGGGTGACACGCTGCTGCTGGACGCGGGGAGCCATCGCATATCGGGCCAGGAGCATGGCGGCGCGGTCGAGGTCTTGGTCATCGAAGCGGTCGACGTAGTGGAGCAGCAGGGCGTCGAAGAGGTTCCGCACGAGCCGGTGCGTCTCGCGTTTCTGCATGGGCTCGAGCTGGCTGATCACGTGTTCCGCGCCCGGGATCAGGTGGGCGTTCTTCGATGCTTCGTCGTCGCGGAAGAGGCCGCACCGCAGTCCAAGCTCCCAGTAGTGGCGAACCATGAGGAAGAAGGTCTCACCGTTGATGACTGGCTGATCGATCTGGAACGGGTACTTCACGGGAGCCATCGCGCCGTAGCGGATCAAGGTGGCGTTCTCGTTGCCGAAGTCGTCGGTGTAGTTCTTGGCGTACAGGAATGGCATCGCCCAGTGGTTCTTGGCGTTGCGGGTGTCTGCCTCGCGGATGCCTTTGAACGTGTCGATGTGTTCGTCACCGAAGCCGGTGCTTGGCACCGGGAGGTGGTTCGACCACTGCTTGATCTTGAACAGGTAGTCGGAGAACAGTTCGTTGATGGATTCGGGTGGAATTTCCTCCCACATGCGCACCATGGCGAGTCGTTGCTCGGCGGTCGTGTGTTCGAGGCTCATCTCGCGGATGTGGAAGGCCTTGAGCAGGTCGGTGGGGTACAGCGCCTTGCCGCGGGTGTTCTGCGAGTCGAACATCTGGAACGCCTCATCGACGTGGGACAGCGTCAGCACGACCACTTCGCAGCGATCCAGGAACGCTCGCGCCCACTCTTCAAGGTCGGCCCGGCGCGCGAGTGCGTCCACCAGATACGTGTGGTTCTCGACGATGTTTGCGCGGCTGACGTCGAGACCGACGGCTGGGATGTCCGGATCCACGATCGGCACGGTGAGGGTCCCGAGGCCGCCCTTGGAGGCGAGGACCTGTGCGATCAGGCAGAACGTGATGAAGCGTTGCTGCCCGTCCACGATCTCGAGGCGATCGTTGTTGGCGTGCAGGATCACGGTGCCGATGCGGTAGCGGTCGTACGCGCGAAAGGTATCGATGTCGTCGATCAGCTGCGCGACGTTTCGCACCGTCCACTTGTATGGGCGCTGATAGTCGGGAACCCGCAGGTCGTGGGCAAGGAGGTCTCGCACCTTGATGAGCCCCGTCGTCATCCACGAGTCAGTCGTCGCGACGCCCTGACCCTCATCCCCCATGTCGGTCATAGTTCGCATCCTGCCAGCCCACCCGTGCCGCATCTCGCGCGGCACGCGCGGCCCCGGCGTTCGTAGGCGGTGTGCAGACAGCATCCCGGTGCGCCGCGACAACACGGCAGAACACAGGTTGCTACGCCAACCTAGTTGGGATCGTGCTCCTTGAACCCCTGGACGTAACTGTCAGCATCGGGGTAGCCGAGCGTTTCGCCCAGCACGCGGTCTTGCCAATTGAGTTCCCTGTGCGCTCCGTACCATTGGTGCTGCACTTGCCGAAGTGTCGGTTCGGGCCCCTCGTACGAACCTAAACTCGAACGAGGAGCCGGCATCGACTTGGTTTGGTTAACGCGAATCGCGTGAACCCAGTCAACGGCATCTGCTACTTGGAACTTGATCTGTAGATCTCCGTACACATGTGGCCTGCACCACTCCCATCGGCCGCCGACGTACGCCCCTGGACCTCTACGCCGTTGCCCGGAGAGCCAGGTCAATGCAAGAATCGGCGCTCCATTGCTCGCGGTCGTCACCTCCGGCTCAATGCCGTCTAGGGGAAGCCATTCCTTTTGGCGACCCCATCGCCGAAACTCAACAGCGTCGACGCTGAGTGTGAGTTGGCCCCACGAGTCTCGACACTTGACTCGTTCTCGGAGTAGCCGCGCGGGGATGTCGCCCGTACCTCGGGACACTACGGCCTGTCGAACGTACTTGTCGTCGTCTCCGGCGAGCAGTGTCACGTCTGCGACGGTCAGGTTGGGATTCGCGGCCGCAGATTGCCGAATCCAGCCCCATGGGTCTCGCACCAATCGCGCGAGAACGTCGAGTGGCAGGCTTGGATTACTTGCGGCAGCGCACCGTACCTGCCAATCGGAATCGCGTGCGAGGTCACGTAATGAGTCAGCCTCGCATTTCGGATCGGCGGCACGCGCGCTCCTCTCCCGCTTGGCTCGCTCCGCGGCCTCCTCGGCCCAGCGCGCGTGCAACTTCTCGATCCGGCGCTGCTCAAAGTCTCCCGCCGCCATAGTGCGCTCCTGCCACCTCTCGTCAACTTGAAAGCAGGCTTTCCGGCGAAATTACTATGAAGAGCGACGCGGGTCGCCCGCCCGGCCCGATGACGCCAATCGAGTCCGAGACCGCCTACGCTACCCAACACCTGGCCCGCGCGGCCTGACCACCCCGGTCAACCGATCTTGGGGGCAAACCCTCCCGGCTGCGGGTCGCACCGGAATGATCCAAGGATGGAGACCGTGAGCACGCCTGACGTCGACCGCATGGTGCGCCTTGAGACCGAGTTCCGGGTGGCGTCGGGGCTGACCGACCGCCGCTTCTACAAGATCTTCTACTCGGCGATTGCCCCGGCACCGCTCCTCGTCATTGGGTTCAACCCGGGCGGAGAAACTGACGGTACTGACCTGAACGCCTCGGAGTCGTTCTACGAGAACTGGGAACACGACTACGTCGACTTCCGCGGCTACGGCAACGCGTACACGCTGGCCGGCCGCGCCTACGACACCTTGACGGAGGCGCTCCAGACCTCGTCCGAGGACGACATCCGACGGATCCCGGCGACGAACGTCATTTTCCGACGCTCGCGACGTTCCTCGGGTCTCTGCCTCCCGGATCGTGCCGCGGCGCACGAGAGTGCGCCCGTTCTCGCCGGGATCCTGCGCGCGGTCGACCCCGAAGCGATCCTGGTCTTCGGCTCGAAGGCGTTTCGCGCCTTCGTCGGCGAGCACTGCGTGCGGGGCTCACTCGTCGTGAATGCGGAACCGCCGCAGCTCTTCGCGCGGAACGGCACACACTTTGCCTGCATGTTCCGCTCCGCGTCCGCTCACGTCACCGCGCTTGGACGCGAAGTCCCTCTCCTCGTGGTCGGCCACCCCTCGACCTACGCCACCCGCGACGTCTGGCGTGATGTCGTCGCCTCGCTCCGTGACGAGCTCGTACGCCTCGGAGTCTCACCGGTGGGAGGCGGCGAGCGCGATGCGGTTGTCCGCCCGACGCTCGCGCTGACGGCGCAGGCGGCCGGCGCAGACACGCCGAATGGCCCAGAGCCGGGGCACACGCCCCCAGCCGACGCCGCGCCGCGGTTGCCCGTCAGGACGTCGTCGAACCCCGGATCTCAGGTCCGTCAGTCCGAGGTTGGACCTCTCCGCGCCGTCTGCGCCCTTCTCGGGCTCGAAATCGAAGAACCCGACGCGCCATATCCAGGCCGCGGCAAAGTCGTCCGCCTCGCCGGGGACCGACGGGTCTACATCAACGCAGGGCACGTCGACGTCAAGGCACGCGCCCACGAGATCGCAGCCTGGGACGCCGACGGCCTCGGAAACACCCGGCCCGATAACGCCCTCTACCTCCGCGTCATGCTCGATTCAAACGGCAACCCGCTGACGGCGTCACGATCACGGTGAGCGGAGGCGAAGGCGTCACCTCAGCCCACTGCGGTACGTGGGTCCTTCAGCACTGAAGCGCTCCTCGCCCCACCTCACCTCATGCAGGACACCTCACGCACCCGGCCTACTGGCACGCCTCCACGGCGAGCTCGGAGTGCGAGGAACACTCGAGGTCGAAGGGGCCTCCGACGCTTACCTCGAATCATCCCAACCGGCACCTGCCTGACACGGAGATTGAGCGGAACGACTATCAAGCCAATTCACTCACCGCAACCAGGCCGTGACTTCCACGAGTCGTGAGATCTCGGGAGTGCCGAGCGGGTCAAGGTGAGCCAACTTGTTTCGCGCCTTGCGCAGCACATGCGCCGTGTCCGTGAACTGGGGTGCGGTTTTGCCCAGGGTCCTCACGAGGATGAAGGCCAGGGGGCCAATCTCAACGACGTCACCGCCGTCCTCCAGCGAGTTCGAGGACGCGTCGTATAGGCGCACCTGTTCGGCGAAGCGTTCAGCACCGAGCCTCTCTCTCGTTGCTTGAACGAGCCGGATTCGCTGCAGTTCTATCCATGGCAAGAGGACCCGCACCTGCGCTTGCCAGATCAACCGGTCAACGTCGCTCCTCACCAATCCCGGGCCCGCGGGAAGCAACGTCATCGCCCCGTGCCAGAACTCGACCATGCCGCGGTTCCAGTCCTCGGCACACCCCGCGGGAGGCTTGATGCGATGGTCGCTAGCGAAGCTGGGTAGGTCGCCGCTGGGGCCCTCTTCTCCTACCGCAACTAGGCCCAGCAGGTGACCCGGGCTGCCGTCCCAGCCCTTCCATAGCGCGAGCGCGCGAGAGAGATTCCACCGCGCTGCCTCGATCACGGTTTCGAGGCGAATCTCGGACGCAAGCGAACTGAAGTCCCGTGCCGGGTCATGCAGCTTGAGCCACGCGGCGACGTCCCACCGGGCGACTCGATTCCAGAACCACACCGTGCGGAGCGCGACCCCCCCGCTTGCGTCACCGGCACGCGCCAGACCGTCGTCCAGACCGGCGAGAACGACGAATGTCGCGCGGTTCTCTACGGACACTGCACGCGACTCGGCATCGAGGCGGCGCAGGAGGTCCGCGAGTTGCTTCCGATGCCGGCTATCCAACTCCGATGCGTCGAGGACAAAGGCTCGTCCGGCAACCTCGTCGTGAGTCAGCAGTTCCGGCAACGTCGCTACGTCGTCTCCGAGGTAGACGGCGTCGCTCAGCGCCGCGACAAGGTCTGACGCATCCGGATCGAATACCGAAAGCGCCCTCGCACGCACTAGCTCCGCGATTCGCTCCCTGAGGTCCGCGCGAAGGTTCGCATCGGCGAGCATCGTCTCAGGGAGGAGCACGAGCGTGTGCTGCCCACGGGTTGCGGCTTGCGCGACGTCGCGCACGAACGACGCCGGTCCCGAGAGGGACCAAACCGAAGTGCCCTCCATCATCGAAGAAGTTGCGCCGCCGCGGTCACCACATGCGCGTCAACGAGCACTCCGTTGTCGACCCACTCAACGGCGTCGACCAGTTCGAGGTGCTCGATTACCTCCACGGCAGGGTGATCTGAGTCGTCGATCAGATCCAGCAGCTCCGGCGTGAGCGGCGGGAGCGCCATGAGGCCACGGCTGGTCGATTCTCCGAACTCCTTCACCCACGGAAGGATCCACTCGGGCCGCACTCCAGTGCTCTGAAGGAAGTGGCGCGCGAGCTCTGGATCCCTGACAACCTCGATGGCCTCTTCGAGCGCGGCGTCTCGCGCCTGTCCGCCGGCGACCAGACCCAGCGCCTTCTCGACGAGTTCGGGCCACCCGCCCGTTGCCTGCCTGAGCGCTTCGCGCTCGCCCTGTGTGGAGAATCCGGAGTCCTGGATCGTACGCAAGCCGTCGGTTGTCCACCGCGCAAGCCTGATGGTCGGGAACCGCTCCCCGTATGCGTTGACGTCAACCGGTCCGTCAATAGCCGCGATAACTGTAGCGTCGGCCCCTGGCGTGTTCGAGAGCTTCCGGATGGCCTGCTGACACGCCTCCGTGGACAGGTGCGAATCGAGCAGGTCAAGGATGATGTGGCGCTCCAGATCACTGCGGAGCCGCTGGCTCAGGTGCTGCGGTGTCACTCGCGTGGATGGCGTGCTGCGTTGCTCTGCGGTCTCCAGGAGTGTCTGCGCCACTCGAGCGATACCGAGGGCTTCTGTACCGATCACGAACTGGATCGGGTCCGTGCGATCCAGCAGACGAGCCAGATCCGCGTCGGCGAGCGGCGAGCGAACGTCACCTCCCGAGGATTCGCGCGGCCGGATAATCCGCCTATTGAGCGCCGGGTTGTAGGTTGGAGCGACCTCAAGGCCTTCTGCGACCTCGAGGAGCTCCTCCTCGATCTGCTGCCGCGTGCCGAGCAAGGATCGGATGTTCGGGCTCCGCAGTACGTAGTCACCGGTCTCGCGCCGATGAAGCACACCGAGCCCCTTCATCTCATCGAGGTATCGACGGAACTCCGCACTGGAGATCGCGCCTTGCGCGAACCCTTGCGGCCAGTAGTCGGCGCACGCGAGGTGAAGGTCTCGAGGTGAGAAGGCAGTACCGGCGTCCGCCTCGAACGACAGCACGGCCGTGACCAAGGCGATGACGCGATACCGGTTGTCGAGGTTGATCGTCCAGTGAAAGCGCTCTCGGATGCCCTCGCGCACCTCGGGCTTGGCGTAGACGTCCTCGACATCCTGGGTGGTGATCTGGATTCGCCCGCCACCCTTGGTGAGTCCGCGCTCGCTCATGTGATTGACGAGCGCCTCGCATGCGATCTGGATGAGGCTTGCCTGGTAGTTGGTGAGGAGCAGTAGCCGCCAGATCGTCTCGCTGCTGGCGAACTCGTAGCCAAGAGCTCGCAGCGGATCATTCACGAGGTTCTGCGCCTCACTGGGCGTCAGGGGACCGATCAGCGTGTCCCGGCCGCCATGCGCCACTGGAGTGTTCGGCATGTCGTGGAATCGCTGCACCTGGTGGAGTCCAGCGAACACCGGCTTGAACCGACGATGCGAGTTCTCCATCAGCCCCTTGAGGCGCTGGAGGACGGGGAACCCGCCGAGCCCACCACTAGCCGTCTCGCTCGCGTCTTCCGTCAGGAAGTTGTCGGCTTCGTCGAGCAGCAGCAGCAGACGTCGAGAAGGATCGGACTCGAGCCATCGCTCAATCCCTGCGACGACGTTGTCGGCGGTCCACTTCTGGCGCTGTGCAGAGAGGACGTCCGCCTTGATGAGCCTCTGCGCCAGCTCCGGCCATAGTGCCGAGGCACGTTGCGCCTCGCCGATATTGGCCGCCTTCAGGTCAAGGTAGACGGCCGTCGTTCGCCCGGCCGACGTGGACCCGTTACCGTCGCGCTGGCCGTTGAGGCCGCGCTCGACCTTGCGGAGCAGGGCGGACTTGCCCAGTTGCCGACCACCGTAGACGAACATCGACCCGGATGCGTCGATGATCTCCTTGCGTTCTCGCTCGCGACCGACGAATACCTCGTCGGGCACCTCACCGCCAGCGAAGGGCGCGTACGGGTTGATGGTGGTGAAGGGAAGTGTGACGCGCTGCGTCGCCTTCCACGTGGGCTCGGATCTCGTCGACAGCCACGCGATCACTGCCGCATCGATGATCATGGGCGAGAAGGACGTGCCGCGGCGGGTTGTGAGGCGACGCAGTTGGGTGCGCTGGTCGACTGAGAGCACTCCGAAGTACAAGATGATGTTCGGTTCGTTCTGCCGGTCTGTATCCACATACTGGAGAAGCTTCTGCGGATCATGGACGTCGTCCCACACAAGAGTGAGGTCGAATCGTCCGTGAGCCTTGCTACCGAAGAGCGGCACGTAGGACCCGTCAATCGGGCTAGCCCCGACGACGAATGAAGCGAAGTCGGCTCGCCGGCTGCGTCCCTGCTCACGGAACCAGCCGCTCGCGTCAGGAACGAGTCCGAGCATTCTCAACACACTGGTCAGATTCTCTTTGAACCGCCTGCCTTGCTTCTCACGCTCCAAGTCACCCCACGCGCGAAGGCCTGCACCGAGACGCTCGTGGGTTGGAGTCGTCACTGCGCCCAGGTGGACACGTGCTCTCTCGATCGACGAAGACCGATCTCCCCGCTTCGCCTCCGCTGCTTCGACCACGTCAGGAAAGAACTCTGCGAAGTCATCGGATTCAAAAGAATCCGCTACCGGCAAGGGCTCGCCATCTTCGGCGAACGTCAGGTACTCGACGGCAAGCGGCTCATCGCCGGAGTCGATCAGGCGAAGGATGCGGGTCCGGTCCGTCTCATCGACGACGCGGTGTGCCCGCTCCCGCAGGTTCGTCTGCACTCCGTCCAGGAGTGACATCGCGCTTTGCGCCACGTCGTCCAATGCTTGGAGCGCCAGGTCATAGCGGCGCTCGTCGTGGACAGTCGATGCGCCAGCAAGCTGCGCGGTCGCTCCGACGACGGCGTCCCTTCCCTTCGGTTCGCCCTTGCTGTCAACACCGAGCGCCTGGACTCGGGCGACAAGGCGGGCGGTCTCCGAGTAGCGGATGCGAAAGCGCTTCGCCGACAGCGCCGCGGAGTCACGAAGCAAGTCCTCAAGCTCCTCGCTTCGCTCGATGCCCTGCCTGTCGATCCACTGTTCCGCAGCCTCTCCGTTGCCACGTTCGAGGTAGCCGCGCGCGACCTCCATCGGATCGCGAGGACTTCTCAACGCGTCAAGCTCATGCATCTCCGGATCGCGGGCCAGGTTGCCGCGCTCGTCGCGCTCAACTTCGAAGAGCGGTGCCATCTCCTGAGCAAGTGCGGCAGCAAAGGTCTCCGCAGACGCGACCCCGTCTTCACGCAGCCACTGGATCAGCCGTGCGATCGCGGCGTCGCCAACGCTCCGCACCTCAAACTCGGTCAAACTGTCGCAGGCTGCAAAGAACTCACTCGCGCCTGCATCGTTGCGACCGGCACGCACGGCCGCAATGGTCTCAGCCCGCAGTTCGCTCACCTGCTCGGAGAGTGCTTCAACGTCATCAAAGTACGAGAGCATGCGCTGACGAGCGCCCGCTTCGACCTCCTGGCGTAGCTGAGTGCGCACGCTGACGTGTTCGTCCGCATACGCGATCAGGCGGGCGCGCGCGTCCTTTCCAGAGAACTGCCGGGCTCCCTCGCGCAGTCGATCCCAGGTCTCGCGAGGCACGGCTACTCCCGCCGCTTCGTTCTCGGCGGTCTCGGCCAGAAGGTTGAGGTGGGTTCCGATTGCCTCGTTGTTCCGTGCAAGGAAGTGCATGATCTTGGAGGCACGCTGGTAGTTGATCTTGGAGTTTGCGATCGCGGCGAGGGTCTCACGCGCGCTGGTCGCGAGGCTCGTCCAATGATCCGATGCTGGGGCAGCGTCAGGCTTGACCGTCGGACGTTCGAAGTTGCGTGCTGCGAACTGGATGATCTCCTCAAGTGCTCGCGCTTGCGGGTAGCCTTCGAAACTGATCGAGCTCGACAGGCTCCCGATCTGTCCGGTGGGGTCGTACCCGAGCGACAGTGCCAGTCTCGTTGACGCGGCAAGCAGCAACCGAAGGTCGCCTCCGCTCAGTGTCGCGACCGCGTCGGCGTCGGGCCAGATGTCCGCCAGGTCGGTGGCGAGACGCCCGGGCTTGCAATTCCAGGCCGCTGCGAACGCCCTGAGCGCAGCCACGCGCTCTGTCGCCGTTCCGGTCCGCTCCGCGACCATGTACGCGAGGAGTTCGCGACCGTCTCGGACCAGGCACGCGATGTCCGACGGAGACTCGCCCTGCCACGGGTCCTCGCGAGCCACTCCGGCGTACTCGGGCGACTCGACAGCATCAGATGCGACTTCAGCAGCCAGCCCGCCGCTGCCACGCGACACATTGCCGACGCTGGCCGCGTTGTCGTCGCCAGGTTCATCCGCAACAACCTCAGTCGAGCCCAGCTCGATGCCCTGGCCGGTCGCGTCTAGGGACGAATCCGGCGGCCCTTCGGAGTTGGTGCCGTCGTCCGAGGCCGCATCATCGTCCTGCTCGGTCGCCTCCGCACGGGCAGCTCGGTCGCCGCTCTGCGAATCTTCCAGTGCATCGGTCGCCGATTGCTCTGTGCCGGAGGTCTCCGAATTCTCGACGCGCGCAGTCCCCGAAGCCTCGGCGGCAGTGGGCTCCTTCGCATCATCGGGAGAATCCTCATCCCCGTTCATTCCGACGTCCAACCTGGGCACAGTGATGAGGCCGCGTCCGGCGGCCATCACGAGTACCGGGTGGTCGGGAAGGCCCTCGGCGGCGAGCGTCTGAGCCTCAAAGGTCGCCCCTAGCCCGCCTGACGCGCCTTCGGCAGGCTCGGATACGAGGTCAATGAGAGTCAGCAGCGCCTCGAGGCCTGCATCGCTGTCGTGCTGCGGCATGCGTGATGCCTCGTCTGCCTTCGCAGCGACGGCGTCGATGTCGCTCGCAAGCTCGTCGGGGCCCGTCATCTCAACCAGGCGACGGAGCCATGCGCGCGCTGGGTCGATGAAGTCGCGACGCAAGTCTTCGAGCACATCTCGCAGTTCGTCGCGGCCGCGCGCACCGTATTCGTCCGCAGCAGCGCCCAGAGCGTCCAGGAACCCGTGCAGTCGCTCGAGTTCGTCCGTCGATGGCATCGTGCCCTCAGCGAGGGCAGCGGCAACCCCGGCTGAGTCCTCGATCGCTCCGTCCCAACGCTTCCCAATCAGTTCCTCAAGTTCCTCCAACCCGAGGGTGTCTGCGAGTTCGCGGTCTGCGTGCATATGCCCAGGCTCGAACTCCACAACCGAATTGGCTGAAGGTTGAGCCGGCGACGTGTCGGACTCCACCACCCGGGCGCTCACCGAAGAGCCATCAGCGGCTCCCTCAAGCAAGGCGCGCACGTCCGCTCGCGTTGGAGGCGCTTCCGGCAGTGAGGGGTAAGCCGAGGCGAGACTCCCGTATGCCTCGCGCGCCGCAGGCACCGTGTCTGCAAGGAGAGCCAACGCGAGCGCGCCCCGGGATTCACCGGAATGCGCGGCCTGCAGGAGTACCAGGTCGCCGAGGGGATCCTCATCGAGACACAGGGCGACGAGGCCCTCGAGTACGACGCGAGGCACTTCAGTTTCGAGGTCGATCTCCGATGCGTCGCACTGCAGCAGCGCAGTGGCAACGTGCTCGGGGACCTGCGCCGCGTTGACCGGATGTGCCGACGCCAACGCATCAAGTGCCCTTGTCTGCATTGAGCCACCCGGCGTCTGGAGGTGCTTCAGGAAGGGAGCGACCACCTTTGCATCAAATTGTCCTCCGCTGGGCAGACCGATCGACTCCCGAAGCCTCTTGACCGTCTTCGGGGACCACACGCGCCCAAGTGCGGTGAGCGCGCTCGGATTGACGTTGTTGGCCATTTCCGATGCCAGTTCGGCGATTGGCATTGCCTCGGCGATTTCTCCCTTTGTGGGCCACTCACCGCGCTCCCCCACCGAATTCGCGCGTGCGGAAAGACCCGACCCAGAAATTGACAACCGATACCCCCCAGGCATAGCGAGCTACAGCGCTCGAATTGCACCCTACTCGCCTTCGTGGGGTGCGGCGCAACCACCCGTTCGAGGCGTTTCTACATGTTTGCAGCGAACTACCCGCCCCTGGCCCAAACACCTGCGGGGCTCCCTGATCAGCACACATTCTGTATGCACCCGCAATCGCATGGCGAAGCGTTGCCTCGCGCCATGGAGCACCGAGAATGCTGCGCAGTGGGCGTGGGTCGCCGGCAAGTGCCCGGAGCGTTTGCGCCGGCCAACACGCCAACGGGGACCGCACCGGGCTCATGCCCGAAACGGATGCCCGCCGAGCGCTCGACCGTCGTGGTGGACGCGCCCTCGGCGACGTCCTAGCTGATCGACCAACGGATGCGTGAGGTCACAGCCCGATCACTTCGGGAGATCACCGCTCGCTCGTGGTGGGCGCGGCTCGCTAAGTGTGCCGAAACTCGGGTCTCAGCTGGTAACAGCAGGAGAGCCTTGGCAGGTTCCACCGCGGCGGCGATGTGGTGTCAAAGCACGTCCGTACTCACCCGTCGCGCGTGCGGCCACGCTGTGAGAGCCATCCTCTGCGCGCATCCCAATGCTCTCTCAGCGAGTAGCCGACGAAGATCCCCCCGCCGTCCAACATTTGCGCGCACGGAGTTGCGCCTGCCGCGCTGTGGACGCACGCCGAGCGCCGGGCGGCGAGCGCCCACCCGAGCCCACGCGCGCTTTGGGCCACGGTTGCGGCAGAACCTCCGGTGCCGCTTCGTGCGTTTTGGGTATATTGCCTGGTAAAAGACGTACACCTGGAGCTGTAGTGTCAGGCGCATGGACCTGGACTGGAATGACATCGTCAACACCGCACTGGGCGCGGTTGCCGGTTCTGCAGTGACCCTGGCACTCGCGTATGTCGAGTTTCGCGCGCGCGATCGCAGTGAGTTCAATGCGGCGATCTCGCGCCTCCTTGAGGCGCTCAATGGTTGGTACGTCGCCGAGGCCGGCATGGCGTACGACGCGCGCTCTGACGTCGCCAAGCATGCTCGACTCGCCAGCCACGCGCAGGCGCTGAGCGTGGCCAGCGAAGTCGTTGGCGTTGCGGAAGCGAAGGCGAAGGCCGACGTGGAGGCTTTCGAACTAGTCCTCCGTGCAGTGAACTACCCTCCGGCAATGGGAGACCAGGCTCGGCTCATGCGCGCTTTCAAGGTTTCGCGCGCAGTCACAGACTGGCGCGCCGGAGCGATCGACACCACGGGGCTTTGTGACGCCATCAGAGGCCTGCTCGGTGAGGTCGCGGCCGCCGTGTGAGCCCCGAAGCGCTCGGCGGACGATCCGGGCATGGTGAACGGATGGGCGACGTCTTGACCTGAACCTAGCCGTCTCGCGCCGCAACGCCCCGAGCGGGTTCGAGTCCGCGCGGCTTGAAGTCGTGTCACTGTCCGTCTGTAGCGAAGTCGCCGCACCGTCCAGGCAACTGAACTGTGTGCTACCCGAGCCCGCGTCACCCTACTCGGCTACATTCGAAGCACCGGCTGCTCAAGCAGCAACGTTCGCGCAACCAGAGGGGGAGATCGTGAGCGGGATCGACGACTTGAGGGCGCGTGCCGAGGCCGAGCGGCAGCGTGCGAGTGACGCCTACGACGAAGTTGAGAACGACCTTGCTGGGGCGAAGGAACTGCTCGAACAGCTCGAGCAGGAGGATCTTGATAGCCCGAAACGAAGTGCTTCACGCGAGAACAAGATGCGAATCGTCGAAGACGAGATCGAGGGTCTGCGGCAGGATCTCGCCGATGCGGAGGACGACCTCACCCGAGCGATCTCCTTCTGGGATGAAGTCAACGGCTGAGCACCCGAAGAATCGCAGCGTCCGTGATCGACGCACGGCCTGAGGACAGCCCGCCGGCCGCTGTGTCCAAGGAGGCACTCGTGAGCACGATCGCACCATCGATCCCTTCCATCGGAGCTGATGGCTCATGGGGTGGTGGAGAAATGCTGTGGGCGTTGCATGCGCCCTGCGGATGCACCACCGGCTGGTTTGCCACGTCCAGACCAGGAATGGGTCCATTGCTGGACGAGGACTCGGTGTGGGAGGTGTCCTGCTATGGACCTACCCGCATCAGCCGAATGCGTGCCGAGGGTTGGCGGTGGCTTTGGGAGCCGGACGAGACCGTGTATTCGGCAATGAGGCGCGACTGCCGACACACGCCCACGCATGGGTCGAGCATTTTCACCGTTCCCGATGGCCATACCTGGGCGGCCCTTTCGGCGACCGCGACGGTCGAGCACCTTGTGTGGGATTGGGAAGAAGACCTGCTCCGTGATGACCCGTCCAACTACGTGAGCGACGAAGTCGCGCCATTGTGCGGTGACAAGGTCAGCGGGCCTTGGTGGAAGGTGGCCAACGCTGGCCCATGTCCTGCCTGCGAGAACGCGGCTGCCAAGATAGGACCAACCTCCACGTCATGGTGACTCGGACCGGCACCTGGACCAACAGCGCGGACTGTGGCTTGCAGTCACCTGTTGGAGAGGGCGACGCCATTGTGCACTGCCACGACGCCCGTCTCATGGCGTCACCGCTTCAGAGCCCGCGACAGCAGGAGTCCAAGCGATGAGTGTTGGTGACCCGTCGCTCGAAGATAGCCTGTCCGGGGAGTACGGAGCCCGTCTCGCGATTGAAGTAGCACGCTTGCTCGATGGCGGCGCGATACTGACTAACCTCCACCTCATCGAAGTACTCGGCATCCTCAAGACACGTGGGCCGTTGCGCGGCGGCATGAGCCCCGCGACCTACAGGAATTGGGCCTCTCGGCACCTCGCGGGCGACGACGTGAGCGTGCTTGAGGAAGCCATGCGCTTGCATCGCTCGAACGCATTGGGCCGCCATCGGCTAGCCACGGTGGCAGGCTATGAACACCAACACCTCAGGGTCAATGAATTTGGACTGCATCGAGACGCTTCGCGAATCGCCACTGAACTCGGAAGTGACCACGCGGACGTCATCGCGCTTGAGTTGGACGTGATCCTTCGCTCCCTCCGTGAAGCGGGACTCGACCACGAAGCGGACGCAGTTGAACTGACCCGAGACCTCGTGCTGCGATTGGCTGGCGAGGCAGGCGAGGGCGATCGGCGTCTCGTGCAGATGTACGCGCCACTGGAGTCCGAGTCCATAGACCATGCGACACCCGACCTTGTCGTCGGGTTCCGCAACCGCACGCGTGTGCTACGCGCCAGCGAACTAGAGCGGGCCAAGAATTACAGGTCTCAGAGTCGACTTGAGCGCGAGTGGTTCCCAGAGGATTGGACGGCTGAGCTTCACAAGTCACGCGCGGGCCGGGCCGCCCTGCTGGAGCGTGTGCTCACCGCTTTCGAACTGGCTGATGAGCCAGAATTCGCCGCGGACACGGAAGACGCGCAGCGCGCACGAAACCTGACGAAGGGCACGCGCCACAGCGCGCGAGACGAATTGAGCCGCTTCCCGTCGGACGTGAACGAGTTCCTCCCGACTGAAGAGGACGAGTCAGCGGGATGGCCTGCCGATGAGCGCCTGTCGCTGCACCTCAGATGGTGGGCCCATGAAACCGCGCCGAGCGCGAGGATCACGCTGTTGCGCACCGGCGTAGGTGAGAACCTCAACGAGGCTGAACTCGAGGGGCTAACGGCGATCGCGTCCGGGCTTCAGATTTCCGTCCTTCGACGACTCACCACGGATCTTGGTGGCGAAGGCCCGGTTTCCGCGGCGATTGCGTCCCCGTTCGGCAAGTACGCCGCACGTTGGGGAGAACCCAAGAAGTCCGAGGAGTGGAGCGAGCTACGCCGCGAACTTGCCTCCTTGCGCAACCCCGAATCGGATGAAGGATCTGGTTCCGCGAGCCTGAACTACGAGCTTGCGACGAAGGTGCGAAGCCTCAACCAGCGCCTACGCCGGTATGGCGCAACACTGGGGGACCTACCGCCTTACGCACGCCTTGATCCGCGCGCAAAGGAGGAGCTGACGCGCGCACTTCTCAAGTTCGATCAGTGGGAGCATCAGAGTAGGTAGGAACCGGTGACGGTGCCCCAGCAGGACTCGGTCGCCTCAGGAGCACATCAAGGATCTCCATCATCGGCGCTCGAGGCTTTCACGCACGATGTCCGCAGACGTGCTCAACTCGCGGCGCGCATCGGCGTCGAGTTCACGCCATTGAGCGGTTCCAAGCACCTGAGCGCTCGACACGAGGCCATCGAGGTCCCTTGCGAGCAGCCATGCTGTCTTGCTTGCCTCGCTGTGGAGTTCCTGTGCCCTGGCACACATCTCGCCCCACGGAGTCGCTTCACCAGCCGGGTCCTGCCATCGGTAGATCTCCGCCTCGGGCGACGCCAGTACCTCTCGTACGGCTCGATCTCCAGAGTCGAGCCAGTAAGCCACGAGCGCGCGGGGCAACTCGGCAAGCACAGCAGCGCGGTGCCACAGTTCAAGGCTCCGAGACGTCCCTGCGATCTCATCCCACCCGGTCCGAACCTCGGACGGATCTTGTCCTTCGCGCTCGTACTCGCTTTCCAGCGTGGAGATCTTCTCGGCAAGCTGCTGGCTCGTGCTCGGGGGAGGCAGTCGGCGTAGCAGCGGTCCGGCACGTCGAACCGGCCGACCGAGTCTGTCGATGACTTCCAAGAGGCCGGTACAACCGTCTCGTCCGCTCTCATGTCGTTCTCGTTCACGAGAGAGCGACACAGGGGCTTTCAAGGCACGAACCTGCTGTGCGAGTGCCTGGTCATCGAGGGCCCGGTCGTGTGCGTCGCGGAGAACCTCGACCTCCCGCCTGACTATGTCTGCGTCTGGTTCGCGCGCGCCGCAAGCCAAGTAGTAGGCCTCGTGTTCCGCTGCGCCTCTCCCGAGCAGCTCCTTCAGGACCATCGCATGCGGCCTGTAGATGCTCAGCCACTCTGCCAGCACACGGTTGCCGCGGAGATCGTCGGACCCTTCGAACTCGCCGCGCCAGCGCGCCGCCGTGGTCCGAGCCAGCCCTCCTCGTTGTGCACCACGTAGCTCAAGCAGAGCTAGCACGTCACGCAGTGTGAGATCACGCAGATGCGCCCCCGCGACGAGTAGCCGCTCAACCTGAATCGCAGCGGCGTGCTCATTCTTCGCCTGCGCTGCGCGACCCTTCGGCTCGGCCTTCATGAACACAGTCTGCCCTGCTACGGGGCACCGTCCATAAGGCGAACCCAATTTTCACCTGTCAGGTGAGCCGAGTCCAGAGATCTTGATGAAGCGGGACCACGCAAGTCCCACATAAGTACCAGCACCAAGGAGGCCTCCTCATGAACATCTTGATCAGGATCATCACGTCGGAGCCGGTCAAGATCGTCGCCCGCGCGGCCGCGATCACCGCACTCGACCTCGCGCTCAAGGCGGTGAAGCGGTGAGCGCCCGCGGACATGCCCACCGCCACTCGGACGTCGGCTGCATCACCCGCAAGCGTCGCTTCCGCGACCACCAGGAGGCGGTGCACGCCCTCCACGGCGCACAGCAGTTCGCGCGCCTCGACATCGAGTCCTCGGGCTCAACGAAGCGCGCCGAGTGCCGCACCTACGAGTGCTACGCGTGCAACGGATGGCACCTGACGAGCCAGCCCGCGCCCGGGGCGGTGGCAGCGTGAGCACGGAGCGCGAGCCCCGCGTGATGGGCCACCCCTACAACTCCAGCGAAGCGCTCGACGCTGCCCGCCGCGCGTTCGACCACAACCGCGCTCGGATCAACAACGGCGAGACCCTGCCGTCCCAGTCGCAGTCGCCCTGGAGGCGCGGCAAGGGACCGGGTTCCTACAGCACCGGCGGGGTCCGTCGGACGGGAACGAGGTGACCGACCAGGATCAGTCGCGCGCCGGCGGCTCTCACGGGGACCGGCTGACTTCCGGTCCTCGGGGTGCGACTGCCCCTTCGGGACGACGTTCAGGCGGCGAAGCCCTGTGACCGGCAAGCCGCAGCCAACTAGCGAAAGAGATCAACCATGACCAACCTCGCCCATCTCACCTCGCGGCTTCTGGCAGCCAGCGGATCTGTCGGGCCGGCGTTCGGAGCGCTTGGCCCCTTCGCGATCGCCGTGCCGCTGGCGGCCGTGGTCGCCGCAAGGATCCTCGAGGCCCAGGCGGCACCGCCGACCACACCCGCACCCCGCGCACCGAGCCGCCCTGACCCGGTCGCCACGACCATGCGGTTCCATGCCGGCGACGTGGGCGTCACCTACGACGACGTGCTCATGCCATACCTGTCCGGGATAGATCAGGCAACCATCGTCGACCCCTACCTGCGCGACCCCGAGCAGGTCCGCAACCTCCGAGAACTGGTCGAATCCATCTCCCGGGCCACGGACCACAAGCCCGCCGCGGTGCACGTCATCACCACCGAGGAGCGCTCCAGCGACGACCAGCTCACCCACCTCGAGCTCCTCAGCGCCGCTCAGGACCACGCCGCGCTCCATGGCATCATGCTCAGTTTCTCGTTCTCCAACACGATCCACGACCGAGAGATCACCACGGAGCACTGGGAGATCCAGCTCGGCAAGGGGCTCGACTTTTGGAAGCGGCCGCAGACTCCCGACGAGCACAACCAGTACGAGCGTCAGGAGTTCCGTGAAGTCGCCAAGGACTTCAAGGTGACCACCAGGACCCGGTAAGCGCCCGCCCGCCCATCCGGCACGGCCTCAGGCGTGGATGCCGGTCGCGCAGGGGCTCGTCACTAGGTCACGCGGCGACGCCGCATGCCCCCCTGCAGACGTCTCCGAAGAGCCAGGCGGACTGCCAGCGCACAGGTGCATTCGAATCGCCTGGCAGATGAGGCGCATCCGCCTTACAGGAGAGGCGAACGTGCGGGTTGCGCACCGGGCGAGCCGTCCCGTGTCTCACGGACACGGGATGGGCTTCCACGTCTTCCCGCCAGGAGCGTAGGCGCGACAGCCGGTGTAGCCGCCGTCGTACGACGACCCGGAACCGGACGAGCTTGATGAACTTGATCGGCTGGTCGAACCCGAAGACTTCGGGGTCGACGGAGTCGAGGCGCGGGCACGCCGCGCGGCCTCCGCGGCCTCCTCCTGGTCCTTCGCCGACTGACGGATCTTCCCGAACCGATCGGGCGCGTCAGTGATGGTGCGCTTCGCGGCAAGGAACAGCGCCACCCGATGATGGTGGTCGTCATCGTCATCCGGGACGGCAACCAGGCCGGCCGTCGCCGCAGCGGCCTCCCACCCACACAGCGCCTTGTCCCCCACGTACGCACCCGCATCGTGATACGCCTTCTCGCGCGGATGCCAGTCGTAGCCATCGGTCGAGTCGTACCGCGGCTCAGCGAGGTTGTTCACCAGCAGCGAGTAGCCGACGTCCTCACCATCAGGCAGGAGGACGTACCGCAGCAGACGGTCGTACTTGTCCGTGTCATCCACAGACGCCGGGTTGCCCAGCACGACCGACGTGCCAGCCGGCGCGAGACTCTCCGCACCCTCGGTGGCCTCGATCGCGATCGAGCACTTGTCCGACAGCTCCGGCGTATCGACGCCGATCAGGCGGACCCGGCCTTCGCTCGTCAGGACCGTATCTCCGTCGATCCACCGGATGATCGTCGCCGACGCCTCGCCGAGCGTATGGTCCACCAACCCGTTATCCGTAAGACGGAACCCCGTTTGACCCTCAGTCGCGAGCGCATCCGCCCGCACCACGTCATACAAACCCTCAAGTTCAGCCGCCGCCGAGTCGAAGAACTCATCCGCCTGCGCCGCGTACCGATCCCCGCCCCAGTCCAGGCGGTCGTAGCCATCGCCGACGTCCTCGGCGACCTGCGACAGCCGCTGAGCCACCGGATCGCCGGTGCCACCCGGATACGACTCCGCGAGCGCCGTCAAGGAGTCCTCGAGGTCGTCTCCGTAGTCCTCGACGTACGCTTGAGGGAAGTCGAAGTTGCCAAGCGCTTCGAGCCAGTTCGCAAACTTCAGAGCGCGGGTACGGTCGGAGGACGTCGGCTCCGGCGCAGTCGCTGCCATGACGGTCGGCTCGACGACTACCGGCTCCGGGGTCGCGGTGACTGTGACGGTCGGCGCGGGTTCAGGCTCGCCTCCGGCGTTGTTCGCGCACGACACCATCACGATCAGCAGCACGAAGCCGCCAACGATCCACTTCCACATACTCGCCCCTCAGCGCGGCGCACCTCTGCGACCAGCCAACGACCATTGACTGTATAGGCAAGCGCCGACATCACACGCTCCGCGTGAGAAGGCTCACAGGGGTGGGGCGAACCCGAGGCGACTGCGAGTCACAGCTGGCGATACCTGTCATCGTCGAAGCCCCCCGACGGCCTGATCACGAATCAGCGCGATACGACGGGCAACGACCGCGCTACGTGCCGCTGTTCGTCTCTCGCATCCTTGAGCGTTCGGTAGAAGCCGCCTGACTTGTTCTGGTCGAGGTTCAGCGGGAGAACGAGCCCGCTGATGAGCTCCGACTCTGCGAGCCAGGGCTCGGGATCAACCATCCAACAGACCCGGGCGTGCTCCTCCATCCAAAGAGATAACGCCGCCTCTCCGTCGCCGAAGTGAAGGCGACCGCCGCTCCCGATCCGACGCAACTGAATCCCAAGCTCGTTCGAGAGAAGCGATCCGAGTGTCAGCCGCAACGTCGAACTCGACGCGTTGCGCCGATAGTGGGTCTGGATGCGAGCGCGCAGGTTCCCCTTGCTGGGGGGCTTGCCGTTCCGTGGCGGCTCCTTCGGCGAAATGCCCACGTAGAGAAGGTCGCCGAACTCCGTGTGATGCGTTCCGGCAGTCGGCACCCCTGATGGCGGCACGTCGAAGTACCAGGCGTAGATGCCGGGCCTCGGCGGCACCGGGCTCGGGCGTGAGAGCGCTTGATCGCGACTCGTCACCGTGCCGGGCCGCAGCAGCTCAGCGAATCGCCGCTGCACGGTGTCGTGCGCAGGCAACGCAGGTCCCATGCCTCGAACTCTAGTGAAACGCTGCCGCGCCCCACGAGGCGGCGCAGGTCACCGCCTCGCCGAGCGCCCGGTCGAGTCCGACCGAGCGCGCTCCCGAACCAGGGGCCTCGCGCTCTCCGTGGACTGGGATCAAAGATTGCGTGGACTCGAGCCCCTGAGTCAAGGGCATCTATCGAGGTAGATCAGTTGTGCACGTTTCCCACGCTCGGGGCCATCACGGCCATCGCGGCGACCACGGCGCCGCTCAGATGTCCTCGCCCATGCGTCGCACCCCGACGTGCAGGAGCGCGAGCACGCCGGCGAGCATGACCGCGAGGGCGATCTGCAGGCCGCTGTCGCCGCCGATCAGCTGGGTCAGGCGCAGCGCGGCGATCGAGATGCCGAGGCCGAGGCCGCCCAGGTACATGTCCTTCATGCCGACGGCCGCGCCCAGCAGCCCGAGACCCGCGCTCAGGAGCGCGTTGCCGGTGCTCACCAGCGCGAAGATCACCCCGGCCAAGGCGACCACCGCGGCGATACCGAAGCCGCGCAGCCCGACGGAGTCCCGCCGCGTGTACGCGATCCACGTCTCCACGCCGAACGCGGCGGCCACCACCAGCGACTGCACCAGCACCGAGGCGTCGAACCACCACAGCAGGGCCATCGCGAGCGACACGACGATCGCCGCGCGCGCCCCCTGATCCCGATGCATGCGCCGCGTGCCGGGATTCCAGCCCTCACCCGCGGACCCGGCCCGGTCCATGCCGGGGATGTCCGTGCCGCTCACGTCAGCCTCCACACGCGCATCATCACTCCTCGTCGAGCGTCCTGAGCGGCACCGTCACCGCGACCAGCGTCCGGCCTCCCAGCCGGATCACCATCTCATCGTCCCTCACCTCACGGCGCGACACGCGCGGCGTGACCTTCCTGCGCCCGCGCATCGCGTCCCATGTGAGACGGTTCTGCGCCTCGTCGTGGGCGGACAGCGTCTCGACGTCGGCGAATCCGTTCGCCGCACCGGGCACGCGGAGGCGTACCAGCTCGCGCCGCCCGGTGGTGTTCACCAGCTTGACCACCACCGCATCGTCGCCCGCCGTCGCGGAGGCGAGGACGCCCTCGGGCAGCGCGGCGTCCAGGGGGACGATGCGTTCGCGCACCGTCGCGCCGAACATCCGCTGCACATGGTGGTTGGCGCTGCGCATGGCGGAGAACGGGTTGAAGTCGATGAGGTTGTGCTCCCACTGGCCCCGGCTGACCAGGTTGAGCAGCGGCGCGAAGGAGGTCATGGCGACCACGTCCGCGTTGCGTTCGACACCGGTGAGGAACGCGGCCTCCGCGAGGGCCGAGCGGAACGAGTTCGGGAGCGGCCGCACCGGCTTGGGGACCAGCCCCGAGGGAAGGTTCGCGGCGTACTCGCCCACCGCGACGCGGACGTCGCGCGGGAGGTCGTCGTAGCGCGTGGCGGCGTCGATGGTCCAGGTGGGGCTCTTGTAGAAGTGCTCGTCGACGATCGTGCCCTCGGGGTGCCTCCTCGCGTGAGCCCACGCCATCTCGTACTCCGTGCCCCAGGCGAGCGCGCCCGCGGAGAGGACCACCTCGATGCCGGGACGATGCGCCCGCACCGCCTCGCGGATGATCCGGAACCGCTCGAGGTACCCGGGGCCCGAGTTCTCGTTGCCGATCGCGATCATGTCGAGCGCGAAGGGCTCGGGGTGGCCGGCCTCGGCGCGGAGCCGCGCCCACTCGTTGGTGTCGGGGTCGCCGGTCGCCCAGTCGATGAGGTCGAGCACGTCCTGAGTCACCGCTCGGAAGGCGTCGGAGTCGATCGGGAGCGTCTCGCTCGAGCGGAGCTGGCAGGCGATGCCGACGCCCACGACCGGCAGCGGCTTGGCTCCCAGGTCCTCGCACATGAGGAAGTATTCGTAGTAGCCCACCTGGAAGGACTGCGAGTAGTCGCCGCCCCGGGTGGACAGCCCCCACAGGTTGTAGTCGGGACGCCGCCGCTCGACGGGGCCGACGGTCCGCTTCCAGTCGTACGCGTTCGCGCAGTCGAGCCCCTCGACGATGCAGCCCCCGGGGAAGCGGATGAAGCGCGGCTTGAGGTCGGCGATCGCCTCGACCAGGTCGCGGCGCAGCACGCTCTGGCTCCACCGGGGATCACCGGCGCCCCAGTGATCCGCGGGGATCAGGCGGACCTCGTCGACGTCGACCGTGCCGGTGCCCTTGAAGCCGATCTCCAGCGCCGCGAGGGAGTTGCGGTACGGGATCAGGGTGGCGGTCGCGCGCTCCCAGCCCGGGTGGTCGGGGGCGGGCGTCACCGTCAGCTCCGCGGTGGCGAGCACCTTGCCTCGGCGGTCCACCAGCCGGGCGGCGAACGGCCCGTCGAAGGAGTGCCGGCGGACCAGGAGGTCGAGGTGGAGGACCACCCCGCGGCGGGCGCCGATGCCGGCGGCGGCGCGGCCATGGCCGGCGTTGCGGAGCACCGTCATCCCGTCGGAGACCAGCCGGGCGTATCTGCTCCCCGGGACGAGCGGCCGGTCGGCCGCGAGCCCCGGCTCCCGCGCATCGTCGATCTCCGTGGCGGGGAAGGCGATCGCTCCCCCGCGCACGTCCCAGTGGCGCATCGGGTCGATGCGGGTACGCGGCTTGCGATGCGTGATCGCGGCGACAGTGTTGGTGTGGGTGCCGCGGCGGAGGTAGACGCCCTCGAAGGAGTGGTTCGCCACCAGGTTCGCGTTGAGGCCGCCGTCGACGGCGTGGTTGATGTCCTCGAGGAACGCGCCGATGAGCGTCGGACTCACCGACGTGGTGGCGCGCGCGGGGTCGGCGGTCAGGACGATGCTGGGGCGGGCCGGGGTCATGGTTCGAGTGTGCCTCGCGGCCGTGGCGGGCGCTACACCGTCATGCCTGGTGGGTCGCGGTTTCAGCGGACGGCGTAGCGAAGCAGCACGGATCCCTGCGGGAACGTGCGGTGCTCGAGCAGCTCGAGGTCCAGGCGCAGGCCGTCCGGCAGCGCGCGCGTGCCCGCGCCGACGATCGCGGGGACCACGGCGAGCTGGATCTCGTCGACCAGGCCGGCCGTGAGGGCGTGCGCCGCGAGCGTGGGGCCGCCGATGCCGAGGTCGCGGTCGGCACGGTCCTTGAGGTGGCGGACGTCGACGGCGTCGAACTCGCGCTCGATGCGGGCGCGCGGGATGCCCGGCTCGTCGAGGGTGCCCGAGTAGACCACCTTGTCCGAGGCGACCCACGCCTCGGCGAAGGTGCGCAGGTGCGGCGGGAGCACCGGCGTGCCGTAGAGGTCCTCCCAGACCACCATCGTCTCGTGCATGCGGCGGCCGTACAGATAGGTGCCGATGGTCCGGGCGAGGTCGGTGAAGTGGTCGTGGAGCTGCTCGTCGGGCTGCGCCCAGTCGAACTCCCCCTGCGCATCGTTCACATACCCGTCGAGCGAGCAGATGGTGGCGTAGACCAGGCGTGCCATGACGTCCTCCTCTTCCTCCTGCCACGGTATCGCCGGGGGCTGACCTCCGCCTGGTCACGCGGGCGGTGACCCGGCATAGGGTGGACGGCATGACCCTTCCCACGCTCACGCTCAACGACGGCTTCACCATCCCCGCGCTCGGCTTCGGTACGTATCCCCTGGTGGGCGCCGAGGGCGCCGCGGCGGTGCGGTCCGCGCTCGACACGGGGTACCGGCTGCTCGACTCCGCAGTGAACTACGAGAACGAGGGCGTGGTCGGGCGTGCGGCGCGCGACTGGCTGGTGGAGTCCGGCTCGGGGCGCGACGAGCTGACCGTGCAGACCAAGCTGCCCGGTCGGCATCACGACTACGAGCGGGCGCTGGCGTCGGGATATGAGTCAGTTGCCCGACTTGGATTGGATCGCATCGACGTGCTGATGATCCACTGGCCCAACCCCGTCACGGGGAGGTACCGCGAGGCCTGGCGCGCGCTGGTCGAGCTCCGGGAGCGCGGCGTGGTGCGGTCCGTGGGCGTCTCGAACTTCACGCCGCGGCTGCTGGAGGAGATCATCGACGACTCGGGCGTGGTACCCGTCGTCAACCAGGTCGAGCTCCACCCGTACTTCCCGCAGGAGGAGCTGCTCGAGGTCCACGCGCGGCACGGCATCGTCACCGAGGCCTGGAGCCCCCTGGGGAAGCGTCAGGCGCCGTACGGCGAGCCGGTGATCGTCGCCGCCGCGGCCCGGCTGGGCGTGACTCCCGCGCAGGTGATCCTGCGGTGGCACCTGGAGCGCGGCACCGTGCCGCTGCCGAAGTCCGCGACGCCGTCGCGGCAGGCGGAGAACCTTGCCGTCGACTCGTTCGCGCTGCTGCCCGAGGAGGTCGCGGCCATCACCGCGCTCGGGCGCGAGGACGGGCGGCTGTTCGACGGCGACCCCGAGCGCCACGAGGAGATGTAGGGCCGGGCGTCGCGCGTCAGGCGTCCCCGCGTCGCCACGCTGTCCCCGGACACGCCATTCCGGCCGCAACGTTCTCGCCGCAACCTTCCCGGCCGTGCCCTTCCGACTGATGTCCACAGGCTGAGGTGGGCGGGCCCGAATTCACATGTCTACCAGGGTGGATGATCGTCGGGCGATGTCAGAGGGCTCTGGTGTGATGGGGTCATGGACGCGGCCGGACTGTTCGACGAGCTTCCCGGGGACACCTCGGGCGAGTTCGCGGCGGCCTGCTCGCGGGCGTCGGCGGCGCTGACACAGATGCGTGAGCTCGCCGCGCTGGCTGACATGTGCCAGGCGGACGCGCTCCTGGCTCAGTTCGACGAGGCGAGCACGGTAGGTCGGGAGGTCGACCTGGTCGTGGCACGCCTGGGCCGCGGCATCGAGCGCCGCTCCGAGGACGCCCCCGCAGGAGGGCTCGCACGCCGGTGCGGACACCGCTCCACGGCGGACCTGATGGCCGCCCGACGCGGGTCGACCCGCGCTGAGGCGTTCCGGCTCCTTGGCGTCGGTCGCCTCCTCGAGGACGCCGAGAACGCCGCCGCAATCGACGAACTCGACAACGGTGACACCGACACCCCCAACCCCCACCCCGACGGCGCCCCCAACCCCGACCCCGACGGCGCCCCCAACCCCGACCCTGATGGCGACCCCGACCCTGATGGTGGTGGTGACCCTGATGGCGACGGTGAGCCTGACCCTGACGAGGCGACCCCCGACCCGACACCGACTCCCACGCCGCCGCCGCCGCGGCATCCGCATGTGGCGGCGGCACTGGCGGCAGGGGACCTGTCGGTCGAGGCGGCCTCGCAGATCACCGTGATGCTCGACGCGCTCGACGGGGTCGTGGACCCGCAGGTCCTGTCCGATGCCGAGGAGGTCCTGGTGGGCAAGGCCCACGGGTTGGCCGCAGACCGCCTGGCCCGGATCATCCGCCAGTGGCGTGCCCGCCTCGACCCCGAGGGCCACGAACGCGAGCTGACCCGCATGCGCACCTCCCGCATGCTGCGGATCTACGACAACCGTGCCGGCATGACCGTCATCACCGGACAGCTCGACCCCGAGACCGCCGCACCGATCCGCACCGCACTCGACGCGCTCGTCGGCGACGACATGCGCCGCAGCCACGACGCCATCGGCACCGACACCCGCACCACCGACCAGATGCGCGCCGACGCCCTCGCCCGTCTGGCCCGCCACGGCCTGGCCTGCACCGCGACGGACCTGCCCCTCGCGTCGGTGACCATGGTCGTCCGCATCGACGAAGCCTCCCTACGCGACCGGGTCGGACACGCCGACCTCGACGGATCCCCCATACCGCTGGATCCCGCGACGCTGCGCCGCATGGCCGCCGACGCGGACATCATCCCCGCCGTCCTCGGCACCCACGGCGAGGTCCTCGACTGGGGCAGGGCCCGGCGCCTGTTCACCAAAGCCCAACGCCTCGCCCTGACCGAACGCGACGGCGGCTGCGCGTTCTGCGGCGCACCCCCGGCCTGGACCGAGGTCCACCACATCCGCTGGTGGGGACGCGACACCGGCCCGACCGACCTCGCCAACGGCATCCTGCTCTGCCGCCACTGCCACCACACCATCCACACCCAACACTGGGACATCCACGCCACCCCCACCTCCGTCCACTTCACCCCGCCCGCCACCATCGACCCCACCCGCACCCCCAGGCTCGGCGGCCGCGCACGCTTCCACGCACCCCGCAGCCACACGCCACAGCCCACCCACCCCACCCACCCCACCCAGCCCGCCGAGCCCACCAAGCCGCCCCGACCCCCCGACCAATGACCCCGCCCCGACGGCGCCACCCCCCCCGGGTGAGCGCCGCATCGGCGCGTCTCCAGGCCCTCAGGCCGGGGCAACGCAGGGAACCACCTGGCGCGACACCCCTGCGAGGCAAGACCTCCGTCACCTATCCGAAACGCCGCGACCGATAAACTTGGAGCACCGTCAACGATGCCGTCCCCCCGCTCTCCACAGAGGATCCCCATGCGCGACACCTACGCCAAGGCAGAGAAGATCGTCTCCGCCCTCTCGACCGACGACAAGATCCGACTCGTGTCCGGCCGCGACGCCTGGACCACCGAGGAGGTGATCGAGGCGGGAATCCCCTCGATCCTCGTCACGGACGGCCCGCACGGCGTGCGCAAGCAGGTCGCGGGCACCGATCACCTGGGCCTCAACGCCTCCGTCCCGGCAACGTGCTTCCCCACCGCGGTCACCCTCGGCTCCTCGTGGGACCCCGAGCTGATCGAGGAGGTCGGCGCCGCCCTGGGCCGCGAGAGCCGCGCCGCCGACGTCGCCGTGCTGCTCGGCCCCGGCCTCAACATCAAGCGCCACCCCGCGGGCGGCCGCAACTTCGAGTACTTCTCCGAGGACCCCTTCGTCTCCGGCAAGATGGCCGCCGCCATGGTGCGTGGCATCCAGTCGCAGGGCGTCGGCGCCTGCCTCAAGCACTACGCGGCCAACAACCAGGAGTTCTTCCGCCTCTCGGTCGACACGGTCGTCGACGACCGCACCCTGCACGAGCTCTACCTCACCGGCTTCGAGATCGCCGTGAAGGAGTCCGACCCCTGGACCGTGATGTGCTCGTACAACAAGGTCAACGGCGAGCACGCCGACGTCAACCGCAGCCTGATGACCGACACCCTCCGGGACGACTGGGGCTTCGACGGTCTGGTGATGACCGACTGGTTCGCCACCTCGGACCGCGCCCTCGCCCTGTGCGCCGGCGTCGACCTCGAGATGCCCGGCACCGGCGGCTCCTGGGACGCCGAGGTCGCCAAGGCCCACCAGTCCGGCCTGCTCACCACCGCCGAGCTCGACCTCGCCGCGACCCGCGTGGTCGACCTCGCCCTCCGGGCGCAGAACGATGCGGGCACCTCCCAGGTCGACCCTGCCGCCCACCACGCGCTCGCCCGCAAGGCGGCCGCCGCCGGCACCGTCCTCCTCACCAACGACGGCACACTCCCGCTCGAGCGCACCGGCACCATCGCCGTGATCGGCGCCTTCGCGAAGAAGCCCCGCTACCAGGGCGCCGGCTCCTCGCTGGTCAACCCGACGCAGCTCGACACCTTCATCGCCGCGCTGCGGGAGTCGCTCGGCGACGCCGCCTCCGTGACCTACGCCCCCGGTTACGACCCCCTCACCGGCGCGACCGAGGAGGTGCTGCTCGACGAGGTCCGTGCCGCCGCCGCGAAGTCGGACGTCGTCATCGTCCTCGCCGGCCTGCCCGCGAGCGCCGAGTCCGAGGGCTTCGACCGCGAGCACCTGCGCCTGCCCGACGGCCACACCGCCGTCATCACCGCCGCGCTCGAGGCCAACGAGCGCACCGTGATCGCGCTTCAGAACGGCTCCCCCGTCGAGATGCCGTGGGCCGAGCGCCCCGCCGCGATCGTCGAGGCCTACCTGGGCGGCCAGGCGGGCGGCTCCGCGCTCGCCGACGTGATCCTCGGCGACGTCGCCCCCGGCGGACGCCTCGCCGAGTCCTTCCCGATGGCCGCCTCCGACCTGCCCGCCGACCGCGACTTCGCGCGCCACCCCAAGCAGGTCGAGTACCGCGAGGGCCTCTACGTGGGCTACCGCTTCCACGACTCCGCCGGCGTTCCCGCCCGCTTCCCCTTCGGCCACGGCCTCAGCTACACGGCCTTCGACTACACGGGCCTCACCGTCCGCAAGTCCGGCGACGGCTACTCGGTGACCGTGACCGTCACCAACGTCGGCCCCCGTGAGGGATCCGACGTGGTCCAGGTCTACGTGCGCGACCCCGAGTCGGCCGCCTACCGCCCCGAGAAGGAGCTCAAGGGCTTCGCGAAGGTCCACCTGGGCGCCGGCGAGTCGCAGAAGCTCACCATCAAGCTCGACCGTCGGGCCTTCGCGGTGTGGGACGTCCGCTCCCAGGAGTGGCGCGTCGAGCCGGGCGACATCGAGATCCTGGTGGGAGCCTCGTCGACCGACATCCGCGCTCGCCGCACCGTCAAGATCGCGGAGGGCCAGGCGGTCTCGCCGTCGCACGGCCCCGCGGCCTACGTGGCCACCGACAACGAGTTCCGCACCATGCTCGGCAGCGAGATCCCGACCCCCGACGGTCCCGTGCCGTTCCACCGCGACTCCACCATCGCCGACCTCGAGCACACCGTGCTCGGCAAGGTCGCGGCCGGCCCCCTGCTCGAGCTGGGCAGGAAGAGCTTCGACACCACCGACGCCGACCCCACCACCATCGGGATGTTCGAGGCCGACCTCAAGGAGGCCCCGCTGCGCAAGATCGCGATGAGCAGCGACGGCGCCCTCACGCTCAAGCGCCTCGACCAGCTGATCGCGGTGCTCAACCGCACCTCCCTCAGCGCCTGGCGCGCGCACTAGGCGACCCCCGCATCGTCCCGACCGAGGGCCCGGACCGCGACGGTCCGGGCCCTCGGCGTCTGCACAGACCGCGCGGAATGGCCTACGGTGGCAAGGAGACCGATACCAGGCACGTCCGAGCCGAAGGAACGGGACCCGTCACCATGAGCGCCTCCGCACCCCCCACCCCGATGACCCGCGAGACGCTCGCGAAGTGGGTGTTCTGGCCTGCCGCGGTGCTGATCCTCGGGTTCGTGCTGTTCGCCATGGTGGCACCCGACGCGGCGGCGTCGGTGTTCGACACCATCCAGTCCGACATCATCTCCGTCTTCGGCTGGTACTACGTGCTGATCGCGGCGCTGTTCGTCGCGGTCGCCCTCTACCTGGGGTTCAGCCGGTACGGCAACATCGTGCTCGGCAAGGACGGCGACACCCCGCAGTTCAGCCGCTTCTCCTGGTTCGCGCTGCTGTTCGCCGCCGGCATGGGCATCGGCCTGGTGTTCTACGGCGTCTCCGAGCCGCTGGCGCACTATGCGTCGCCGCGGCCCGGCGTGACCGGCACCCCCGAGCAGCTCGCGCAGTCCGCGATGGCGCAGACCTTCCTCCACTGGGGCATCCACGCGTGGTCGATCTACATCATCGTCGGGCTCGCGATCGCGTACGCGGTGCACCGTCGCGGGCGCCCCGTGTCGATCCGCTACGCGGTCGAGCCGCTGCTGGGCAAGGCGATCCACGGGCGCTGGGGCAACGTGATCGACGTGACCGCTGTGGTCGGCACGCTGTTCGGCATCGCGACCTCGCTCGGTCTGGGCGTGCTGCAGATCTCCTCCGGGCTGAGCTCCGCCGGGATCGCCGAGCCCGACACCCGTACCCAGGTGATCCTGATCGTGGTGATCACCATCGTCACCCTCTTCTCCCTGCTGACGGGTCTCGCGCGCGGGATGAAGTGGCTGTCGAACATCAACCTCGCGCTCGCCGGGCTGATCCTGCTCTACGTGCTCTTCTCGGGGCCGACCCTGTTCCTGCTGCGCGAGTTCGTGCAGTCGATCGGCGCGTACATCCAGGGCTTCGTCGGGCTGAGCTTCAACGTCTCCGCCTTCCAGGGCGAGATCGGCGCCGCCTGGCAGGCGAGCTGGACCACCTTCTACTGGGGCTGGTGGATCTCCTGGGCGCCCTTCGTCGGCATCTTCATCGCGCGCGTCTCCAAGGGACGCACCGTCCGCGAGTTCGTGTGGGGCGTGCTGCTCGTGCCCGCGATGATCACCTTCCTGTGGTTCGCGGTGATGGGCGGCTCCGCCCTGTACCGGGAGGTGTTCGGCGACGGCGGACTGATCGCCGCAGACGGCAGCATCGACTATCAGGGATCCCTGTTCCAGGTCCTCGAGGCGCTGCCCGCCGGCACCTATGTGACCTTCGGCGCGATCCTGCTGATCGGCATCTTCTTCGTCACCTCGTCGGACTCCGGCAGCTTCGTGCTGTCGATGCTGACCTCGGGCGGCGCGCCCACCCCCGCCCGCTGGCTGCGCGTCTTCTGGGCGTGCACCACCGCGCTGGTCGCCATCGCGCTGCTGCTCACCGGCGGCCTCGGGGCCCTGCAGACCGCGGCCATCATCACCGCGCTGCCGTTCTCGGTGGTGATGATCATGATGGTCATGTCCCTGTTCCGCGCGTTCGACACGGAGCATCGCGCCTACATGCGGGCGACCCGCGAGGAGTTCGTCGAGCACGTCGCCGACCACATCGGCGACCACTACGGCCTCGAGCCCGCGACCATGGAGATCGAGGAGGCGCGCACCCGGATCCGCTGGCGCCGCCGCAAGAAGGCGGGAGCCGTCGCGGGTTCCACCGCTCCCGAGCCACCGGCGCCCGCGACGACCGAACCGCCGGGCCCCGGCGCCCCCGCCGCCAGCGACATCGGGCCGGAGGAGGCACGGTCCTACGAGTCCCTCGACACGGAGGGGATCGTCACCGCGCACACGATCTCCGAGGAGGAGCCCCGGCAGTAGCCCGCGGCGCCGGGACGATGCGCTAGCCGACCAGGCGGAGCGTGTCGCCTGGCCGTGCCTGGGCAAGACGCGAGTGCGAGCCCTCCCGCACGATCGCGACCACCGGGTAGCCGCCCGTGGTCGGGTGGTCGGCCAGGAAGATCACCGGCAGCCCCGACGGCGGCAGCTGCACCGCGCCCCGGACCATGCCCTCGCTCGGGATCTCTCCCGCTCGCGCCCGCGCCAGCGACTCGCCCGCGAGCCTCACTCCCACCCGGTTGGAGTCGACGCTGACCGTCCACTCGCGGGCGAGCAGCGTCGCCCAGCCGCGCGCGCCGAGCCACTCCCACCGCGGTCCCGGCACCACCGACAGCGCCGCCGCACCGCGCTCCTGCTCGAGGGACGGCGCCGCCGCGGCGGCGCCACGCGTCGCGCGGAACAGCTCGTCGTCGCGAGGAGGAGCCTCCCCGACCGGCAGCACGTCCCCGGCCCTCACCGGCGCGGGGCCGAGCCCCGACAGCGTGTCGGCCGAGCGGCTGCCGAGCACGGGAGCGACGTCGATGCCGCCCCGGACCGCGACGTAGGCCCGCGCCCCCGCGACCGCCGCCCCGACCTCGACCACCTGACCGCGTCCGACGCGGAACGGCGCGCCCCACGGCGCCCGCACCCCGCCCACGAACACCTCGCATCGCGCGCCCGTGACCGCGAGCACCGTCGCGCCACGCGCCCGGACCCTCACCCCGAGCATCGTCGCCTCGAGCGTGGCGGCCGACGGGTCGTTGCCCACCAGGGCGTTCGCCGCGTCGTGCGCCGCCAGGTCGGCCGCACCCGCGCGGGGCACCCCGAGGTGCGCGGCCCCGACCCGGCCCCGGTCCTGCACCGTCACCAGGGCTCCCGCGTCGAGGATCTCCAGCCCGCTCACGTCGCCGCCACGAAGCGCACCCGCGTGCCCGGCGACAGCAGCGCCGCCGGATCCCGCTCCACGTCCCAGATCTCGATCCCGACCGCGGTGCCGACGATCTGCCACCCGCCGGGCGAGCGCTGCGGGTACACGCCCGCGTAGGGTCCGGCGAGCGCGACCGAGCCCGCGGGGACGGACGTGCGCGGCGTGGCCCGTCGCGGCACCTCGCGCCCCAGGCCCGTGAGGTAGGCGAAGCCCGGAGAGAACCCGCAGAACGCGACCGTGAGCTCCGCCGCCAGCACCGTGGCCTCGGCGGCGGGAGCCGTCACGCCCCAATGCGCCGCGACGTCCGGGAGGTCCGGTCCGTCGAAGCGCACCGGGATCTCCACCACCGGACCCGCGGCGACGTCGACCGCCCGCAGCTCCCAGCCCGTGATCGCGGCCGCGAGCGCCGCGGGGTCCGGCACGCCCGCCAGGAGCACCGTGCGTGCCGCGGGCACGATCTCCTCCGCCGTCAGCAGCCCCGCCTCGCGGCGCCGGAGCGCCTCGGCATGCACGGCCAGCACCTCGTCGGCGTCGGCGCAGTCCACCAGGACCGCGGCCGCGCCCATCACGATCGGGGCCGGCACCTCACTCCCACGGGGGCGCCGCGAACGGGTCCAGGTCGTGGCCCGCCCCGAGCAGCTCCTCGCGGATCCGCGCCGCCAGGGCCGCCGCGCCCGGGGTGTCCCCGTGGACGCAGATCGACCGCGCCGCGACGCTCAGCGACCCGCCGCTCACGGTCGCGATCGACTCCCCCGCCACCATCGCGAGCGCCCGCGCGACCACCACGTCCGGGTCGTCGACCACGGCCTCGGGCTCCGACCGCGGCACCAGCGTGCCGTCGTCGTGATACGCCCGGTCCGCGAACGCCTCCTCGACGGCGGCGAGCCCCGCGTCGGCGGCGGCCTTCAGCAGCGCCGAGCCCGGCAGCCCCATGAGCGGCAGCGACGCGCCGACCGCGGTGGACGCGAGCATGGTGCCTTCGACCACGGCCGCCGCCTGCGCCTCGTCCATCACGGTCCTGTTGTAGAGCGCGCCGTGCGGCTTCACGTACGCGACGCGCGTGCCGGCCGCCCGCGCGAACACCTCGAGCGCGCCGATCTGGTACGCCACCTCCGCGGCGAGCTCCCCGAGCGGCACCTCCATCGACCGCCGCCCGAAGCCCGCGAGGTCGCGGTAGGACACCTGCGCGCCGATGGTGACGCCCCGCGCCACCGCGAGCTCGCACACCCGCCGCATGATCGACGGATCCCCCGCGTGGAAGCCGCAGGCGATGTTCGCCGAGGTCACCACGTCAAGCAGCGCGACGTCGTCGGTCAGGGACCAGCGCCCGAAGCCCTCGCCCAGGTCCGCGTTGAGGTCGATCACAGCCATGCGCCCAACCTACTCGGCCCGACCGGTCACGCGGGGCGTCCGTGACCTCGGTCCGTCCTCCGACCGCCCGCGGCGGGGCTACAGTGCGCGGAGTGACCCGGCGCGCCCGCGCCGGCACGGATGGAGGAAAGACGTGAGCACCCCGACGCTCGTCCACGGCACCCGACCGCTGCGCCGCACGGTCATGGAGGTCGGTCGAGGCTGGGCGCTCATGTCGGACGGCGACGACTTCCTGGTGTGGCGGATCGGACGCGACGCCGAGCGTCGCCTCGTCGTGGCGACCGTGGTCGAGGACCACGGGGCGGGACGATGCGCGACCCCCGGCGGGATGGTCGCCTACCGGGAGGCCGACGAGGAGGGCGACATGCGCGTCCTGAGGCGCGCCCGCTGGGCGCTGGCGGCCTGACGGCCACCCCGGGCGGCTGATCCCGGCGCGCCGTCAGCCCTTCTCCACCAGCACGCAGATCTCGACCGCGCCCTCCGGACCCTCGGGACCCTGACGCGGCATGTCGAGGTAGCGCTCGTACCAGCACGCGTAATCGTCACCCGTGGCGGTGTGCGCCATCGCGGGCCGAAGCCCCTGCCCCGGCCACGCGTCCATCAGCTCGCGGGTCACCCGGCCGAGCCCCGCGTACGGCCCGTCGTGACGCGCGACCGAGTACCGGCCCGCGGGCAGCTGGTCCGGCTCGATCGGCGACCCCTCGAGATCCTCGGCGTCCACCAGGTGGCCCACCTCGATCGAGAAGGTCCCGTCCGTGCGCGCCGCGACGTACCGGATCACCGCGCCGCGCGGAGCGATCCCCCGGGAGGCGAGCAGCGACGCGACCCGGTCGAACTCCTCGCCGACCACCCGCGGCAGGTCGTGCATCGCGACGTCCATCGGCATCGCGACGTAGGCGCGGGCCGGCAGGTGCTCGGTGGCGGTCATCGGTACTCCGGGTTGGGGTGGTCGAAGCGGGCGCCGGCGTCCCACTCCTTGCGCGAGTTGCCGCCCGCGGGGAAGCCGCCGCCGTCCTTGAGCCAGCGGGCCACGTGGAGCAGGTTCCACGTCATGAAGGTGGTGTTGCGGCGCGTGAAGTCCGACTCGGGGCCGCCGCTGTCCGGGTCCAGGTACGACGGGCCCGGCCCGACCGGGCCGATCCATCCCGCGTCCGCGTTCGGCGGGATCGTGTAGCCCAGGTGCTGGAGGCTGTAGAGGACGTTCATGGCCACGTGCTTGACCCCGTCCTCGTTGCCCGTCACCACCACGCCCGCCGTGCGGCCGTAGTAGAGGTACTGGCCGCGGTCGTTGAGATCGCCCGAGAGCCCGTAGAGGCGCTCGATCACCCTCGTCGCGACCGAGGACTTGTCGCCCAGCCAGATCGGGGTGCCCAGGAGGAGGATGTCGGCCGCGAGGATCCGCTCCGCGAGCGCGGGCCAGTCGTCGCGGTCGACACCGCCGCCGGGCACGTCCTCCCGCATGTCGGGGTACACGCCCGGCGGGATCGCATGATCGGCCGCGCGGATCACGTCGACCGCGACGCCCTGCGTGCGCAGGATCGTGATCGCGTTGTCGAGCAGCCCCTGCGTATGGGACAGGGCGGGCGACGGCTTGAGCGTGCAGTTGACGACGACCGCACGCAGGTCGGAGAAGTCAGGCGAGTCCACCCCTCGACGCTACGTCAGACCCGCGCTCATCGCTCCTCAGACGTCGATCGCGCCGTCCTTGAGGTGGGCCTCCCACTGCTGCTTCTCCCGCGTGACGAGGATCAGGAGCAGGCCCCAGACCCCGAGGTCGTCCACGATCCCGAACGGCAGCAGCATGTCCGCGATGAGGTCGATGGGCCACAGGGCGTAGAGGAGCGCGCCGGCACCCGCGACCCAGGTGAGGGGCGCGATCCGGTGCTCGCCGTTCCTGACCGCCTGGATGAACTTCCACCACATGCGGTCCAGTATGCGCTACACGACCTCGCGCAGCACCCCGGTGTGGACGTCGAACACGAAACCGCGCACCTGCGAGGTGTCGAGCAGGAACGGGTTGCGACGCAGGCGCTCCATCGACTGCCGGAGGTCCGCGTCGAGGTCGCGGAACGACTCCGGGCTCCACGTCGGCTTGAGGCCCGTCTCGTCGAGCAGCTGGTTGCGCAGCTCGTCGTCGGTGAAGGTGAGAGCGCCGCAGTCGGTGTGGTGGATGAGGATGATCTCCCGCGTGCCGAGCTTGCGCTGCGAGATCACCAGCGAGCGGACCATGTCGTCCGTGATGACGCCGCCCGCGTTCCGCATGATGTGGGCGTCACCGACCTCGAGGCCGAGCATCGCGAACATGTCGAGCCGGGAGTCCATGCAGCCGACCACCGCGAGCTGGCGGCGCGGGGGAAGGGGACGATCGGCGATGTAGGTGGTCGCGTACTCGGCGTTGTTCGCGAGCAGCTCGTCGGCGATGGGCATGGGGACCTCCGGAGGACGGCCGATGGGGACAGGGTCCAGCCTAGGCGAGGGAAGTTGCTTGCCACGCGTTCACATCCGGGGGGACGATGAGCGGGTGCCCCGCGTCCTCGTCACCGGCTCCGCCCAAGGCCTGGGCGCGGAGATCGCGCGCCAGCTGGTCGCGCGCGGCTACGAGGTGATCGTGCACGGGCGCGACGCCGCCCGCTCGAACGTCGCGATGGCGGCGGTCCCCGGCGCGGCGGGGTTCGTCACCGGGCGCCTCGACTCGCTCGCCTCCACCCGGCTGATGGCGGACGATGCGCGGCGCAAGGGGCCCTTCGACGTGATCGTGCACAACGCGGGGACGGGTCCGGACCAGCCGGGTCCGGTGCGCACCGAGGACGGCTTCGAGAGGATCCTCCAGGTCAACGTGATCGCGCCGTACCTGCTCGCCTGCATGCTCAGCCTCCCGCGCCGCATGGTGATCGTCGGCTCCGACGCCGCGGGGCACGGCTCGCCCGACGTCCGGCTCGCCGGGCCCGAGCCGTGGACCGGGGACGCCGCGTACGCCGACTCGAAGCTGCTCGTCACCATGCTGTTCTTCGAGCTCGCCGACAGGCACACCGACCGGCCCATCAACGTGGTCCACCCCGGCTGGGTCCGCACGCGGATGGGCGGGCCGGGCGCGGTCCTGCCGCCGAGCGACGGCGCCGACACCCCCGTGTGGCTGGTCACGTCCGACGAGGCGGTGCCGCGCCGGGGCGGTCAGTACGTGCATCGTCGCCGGGCGCTGCCGATCCATCCTGCGACCCGCGACCAGGCCCTCCGGGCGGCGCTCGTCGACCGGCTCGCCGCGATCACGGGCGAGCACCTGCCGTGACCGGCGCCCCCTAGGATCGGCGACATGGGCACGCGGGGCACGGGATCCGAGGCGACGCCGCGCTCGCGCCGCGGGGCGCGCCCGAGCACGCGGGCCTCGATGGCGGACGTCGCGCGGCTCGCCGGGGTCTCCGGCCAGACGGTGTCGCGCGTCTCGAACGGCTCGCTCGCGGTCCGGGAGGACACCCGGCGGCGCGTCCTCGACGCCATGGAGACCCTGGGCTACTCGCCGAACACCGCGGCGCGGGCGCTGCGCTCCGGATCGTTCGAGACCATCGGCGTGATCGCGCACCGGCTCGCGCGCACCGGCGAGTCCCGCACCGTCGAGGGCGTGGTCCGTGCGGCCCACGAGCGCGGTCACACCGTCACCCTGCTCGACCTCGAGTCCACCGCGCACGAGGACGTCTCGGCGGCCGCGATGCGGCTGTCCCACCAGGCGATCGACGGGCTCATCATCATCCGCGCCGAGACCGCCGACGCCTCCCAGGTGGCGCTCCCGTCGACGCTGCCCGTGGTCGTGGCCGACGCCGGCTTCGGCGGCGACCTGCCCATGGTCGGCGGCGACCACGCGACCGGCGCGCGGGCCGCCGTCGAGCACCTCCTCGCGCTGGGCCACCGCACGGTCCACCACGTCGCCGGACCCGTCGGCTCGATCCCCGCCCAGGCCCGGCTCGAGGCGTGGCGGGCCGTGCTCGGCGAGCACGGCATCGTCCCGCCCGAGCCCGTGCGCGGGGACTGGACCTCCGCCTCCGGCGAGGCCGTCGGCGCCGCGCTCGCCGCCCGGTCCGAGGCGACGGCGGTGTTCTGCGCGAACGACGAGATGGCCGCGGGCCTGATGCTCGCCCTCACGCGCGCGGGGAGACGCGTGCCGGAGGACGTCTCGGTGGTCGGGTTCGACGACATCCCGCTCGCCGGCTACCTCACCACTCCGCTGACGACGGTGCGCCAGCCGTTCGCGGAGATCGGGGCGCTCCTGGTCGACCGTCTGATGGCGCGCATCGAGGACCCCGCGGCCGCCCCGGGAGGCGCCGTGCTGGTGCCCTGCGAGCTCGTGGTGCGCGAGAGCACCGCGCCCCCGCGCTGAGCGCCCGCCTCAGGCCGAGTCGCGCACCACGAGCTCGGTGCGCAGCGTGACCTGGGCGGCCGACCGCCCCGCGATCTCGTCGAGCAGCAGCCGCACCATCTCCTCGCCCACCCGGTCGAAGGGCTGGCGCACGGTCGTCAGGGCCGGCGTGGTGCGGGACGCCAGCGTCGCATCGTCGAATCCCGCGATGGCGATCCGTCCCGGCACGTCGACGCCGCGCTCGTGGAGCACGTCGAGGGCGCCGGCGGCCATCGCGTCGTTCGCGCAGAACACCGCATCCATGTCGAGCCCCCGGTCCAGCAAGGTCGCCATCGCGGCCGCCCCGGACGCCCGCGAGTAGTCGCCGTAGCCGACCCACGCCTCGTCGAACGCATCGCCCCGCGCCTCACGGTACGCCTGCAGCCGTCCCGTGCCGCCCGAGGTGTCCTGCGGACCGGCGATGTGCGCGATCCGGGTGCGCCCCGACCGCGCGAGGTGCTCCATCATGGTGCGCGCGCCGCCCTCGTCGTCCGCGCCCACGTACGCGACCCGGTCCTCGAAGCCCAGCGGGATCCCCGCCGCGACCACCGGGAGCTGCGCCTCGAGGATGGTCGCGAGGAACTCCGACGAGTCGCGGTGCGAGGACACGACCAGCACGCCGTCGACGTGGCCGCCGGTGATGTAGTCGGAGGCGCGCCGCCGCTCGTCCTTGCTGTCGGCCATGATCATGATGAGCGTCATGCCCTGCGCCGCGAGGGCATCCGCGCAGGAGCGCAGGATCAGCAGGAAGTTCGGGTCCGCGAAGAACCGCTCGTAGGACTCGTTGAGGAGGAAGCCCACCGAGCCCGTGCGACTCGTCGCGAGGCTGCGCGCGTGGGGGTTGACGCGGTAGCCGGTGGCGCGGATGGCGCGCTCGACCTGCTCGCGCGCCGGCTCGGACACCCAATGGCCGCCGTTGAGGACCCGGGACACCGTCCCGCGGGACACCCCCGCCTCGCGCGCCACATCGTCGATGGTGGGGCGCCGCCCGCGTGTGCTGCTCACGTGTCGACCTCTCTTGACCTCTCACCGCAGTATGGCCTGTCCGCGCTCCCAGCCGCACCCGACGCGGCGGGGACCATGCGCATCGTCCCTGCCCGGGGACGGCACGAGGGGCCCCGGTCGCCCGAGGCCCCTCGTGGATGCGCGGTCCGCGTCAGCGGGCGCCCGCGCGGCGCTTGTTGTACACGTCGAACGCGACGGCGAGGAGGAGCACCAGGCCCTTCACCACCGACTGCACCGACTGCGGCACGCCCATGAGCTGCATGCCGTTCGACATCACCGCCATGATCAGACCACCGACGATCGCGCCGGTCACACGACCGACACCACCGGTGACCGCCGCTCCACCGATGAAGCAGGCGGCGATCGCGTCGAGCTCGAACATGTTTCCGGCCGCGGGCTGTGCCGCGTTCGATCGGGCCGAGAAGACCACGCCGGCCACCGAGGCGAGGATGCCCATGTTGAGCATGACGCCGAAGTTGACCCACTTGACCTTCACGCCGGAGAGCATCGCCGCCGCGAGGTTGCCGCCGATCGCGTAGACGTGGCGACCGAACACCGTGCGGGTGGTGACCAGCGAGTACGCGATGATCAGGACCGCGAGGATGATCAGCACGTTCGGGAGGCCGCGCGCGGAGGCGAGCTGCCAGGCGAACCACATGACCACGGCCGCGACCAGGACCAGCTGCAGGATGAACAGCGGGAACGCGACGACGGGCTGCTCGTAGGCGATCTGCGAGCGGCGCGTGCGCCAGGCCGAGAAGAAGTAGCCGGCCACGGCGAGCGCGAACACCACCAGGGTGAACACGTCGTACCCGGCTCCTCCTAGCAACCCGTTCTGGAATCCTGCCGCGATGTTGCGGTACGGCTCCGGGAACGGCGAGAGCGAGGTGTTGTTCAGCACCAGCAGGGTGAGGCCGCGGAACATGAGCATGCCCGCCAGCGTGGTGATGAACGCCGGGATGCCGACGAACGCCACCCAGAAGCCCTGCCAGGCACCGATCAGCACACCGCAGCCGAGCGCGGCGAGCACGCCCACCCACCACGGCATGTCGTACTTGATCACCAGCACGGCCGAGACCGCGCCTGTCACCGCCACGACCGATCCGACCGAGAGGTCGATGTGGCCCGCGATGATCACCATGACCATGCCGATCGCGAGGATCAGGATGTAGGAGTACTGCAGCACCAGGTTGGTGACGTTCATGGGGCTGAGCGAGGTGCCACCCGTGAGGATCGCGAACAGTCCCACGATCACCACGAAGGCGATGTAGATGCCGGACGTCCTCAGATTCTTGGTGAACAGATCTTTGACGCTCGTGGTGCCGGTCATGCCCGGACCTCCTTCTCCTGGGTCATGAGTGTCATGAGCTTCTCCTGGGTCGCCTCCGCCACGGGCACCTCTCCGGTGACGCGCCCGAACGCAAGCGTGTAGATGCGGTCGCACGTGCCGAGCAGCTCAGGCAGCTCGGACGAGATGATGATGACGGCCTTGCCCGCCGCGACCAGGCGGTTGATGATCGTGTAGATCTCGTACTTCGCGCCCACGTCGATGCCGCGGGTCGGCTCGTCGAGGATCATCACCTCAGCGTCGGAGTAGATCCACTTCGACAGCACCACCTTCTGCTGGTTGCCGCCGGAGAGGTTGCCAACGGTCTGCATGACCGTGGGCGTCTTGATGTTCATCGAGCCGCGGTACTCCTCCGCGACCTTGATCTCCTTGTTACCGTTCACCCAACCGCGCTTCGACAGCTTGAACAGCGCGGCCGAGGAGATGTTGCGGCGGACGTCGTCGATCAGGTTGAGCCCGTAGCGCTTCCGGTCCTCGGTGGCGTAGGCGAGTCCGTGCTTGATCGCCGACGAGACGTCGGTGATGTGCACCTCCTCGCCGTGCATGAAGACCTTGCCGGTGATGTCGCGGCCGTACGAGCGGCCGAACAGGCTCATCGCCAGCTCGGTGCGCCCCGCGCCCATGACGCCGGCGATGCCGACCACCTCGCCCTTGCGGACGCTGAAGTTGGCGTTCTCCACGACGATGCGGCCCGGCTGGGTCGGGTGGTAGACGTTCCAGTCCTCGACCCGCATGACCTCCTCGCCGATCACGTGCTCACGGCTCGGGTAGCGGTTCGTGAGGTCGCGTCCGACCATGCCGCGGATGATGCGGTCCTGGATGCCGGCGTCGCGGGTCATCTCGAAGGTCTCGATCGTGTGACCGTCGCGGATGATCGTGGTCCGGTCGCAGATCTCGGCGATCTCGTTGAGCTTGTGCGAGATCATGATCGACGTGATGCCCTGCTCCTCCTTGAGGACGCGCAGGAGCTGGAGCAGGTGCTCCGAGTCGTCGTCGTTCAGGGCGGCGGTGGGCTCGTCGAGGATGAGGAGCCGCACGTCCTTGGACAGCGCCTTCGCGATCTCGATGAGCTGCTGCTTGCCGACGCCGAGCTGGTTGACCGGGGTGATCGGGTTCTCCTTGAGCCCCACCCGGTCGAGCAGCTTCATGGCCTCGTGATTGGTGACGTTCCAGTCGATCATGCCGTTCTTGCCGCGGCGCTCGTTGCCGAGGAAGATGTTCTCCGCCACCGACAGGTAGGGGATCAGCGCCAGCTCCTGGTGGATGATGACGATGCCCTTCTCCTCGGAGTCGGGGATCGAGTGGAACTGCTGGACCTCGCCGTCGAAGACGATGTCGCCCTCGTAGGTGCCGTACGTGTAGACGCCGGAGAGGACCTTCATCAGCGTGGACTTGCCGGCGCCGTTCTCGCCGCAGATGCCATGGATCTCGCCGTCGAACACGCTGAGCTCGACGTCGGACAGCGCCTTGACGCCCGGGAAGGTCTTCGTGATCTTCCGCATCTCAAGGATGTGCTCGGCCATGTCTCACCTCCTGGGTGTGAGAGGGGGTTGGAGGGAGGGGGTGATGCCGGCCCCGTGAGGGGCCGGCATCACCGATGGATCAGGAGGCCTGGCCGGAGGCGACCTCGTCCTCGGTCCAGTAGCCGGAGTCGATCAGCAGCTCCTGGATGTTGTCGGCGTACACGATGTCCGACTCGAGCAGGTACGACGGCACGATCTTCACGCCGTTGTCGTAGTCCGTGGTGTTGTTCGCCTCGGGCTCCTCACCGTTCAGGTACGCGATGGCGGCCGTGACCGACTGCTCCGCGAGCTTGCGGGTGTCCTTGAAGATCGTCGAGAACTGGACGTCGTCGGCGATCAGCTTGACGGACGCGATCTCGGCGTCCTGGCCGGTCACGATCGGCATGCCCTCGGCGATGGTGGCGGGGTAGCCGCCCGTGAACTCGAGAGCGTTGAGGATGCCTCGCGACAGGCCGTCGTAGGGCGACAGCACGCCGTCGAGCTCACCCTCGAGGTCGGTGCCGGTGTACGTGGAGGTCAGGATGTCCTCCATGCGCTTCTGGGCGGTCTCCTGCAGCCAGCGCAGGGTGGCGACCGTGTCGAAGTCGGTCTGGCCCGACGGCACGGTCAGGACGCCCGAGTCGATGTAGGGCTGGAGCACCGACATCGCGCCGTTGAAGAAGAACCCGGCGTTGTTGTCGTCGGGCGAACCGGCGAAGAGCTCGATGTTGTACGGGCCCTCGTCACCGGTCTCGTTCAGGTCCTTGTCGAGGACGCCGAGGCCCACGAGCAGCGAGCTCGCCTGCTGCACGCCGACCTCGAAGTTGTCGAAGCTGACGTAGAAGTCGACGTTCTCGGTCTCGTTGATCAGGCGGTCGTACGAGATGATCGGGATGCCGGCCTCCGCCGCCGCGGCCAGCTGGCCGGAGAGCGTGGTGCCGTCGATCGAGGCCACGATCAGCGCGTCGGCGCCGTTGGTGATCATGTTGTCGATCTGCTGCTGCTGCGTCGGGATGTCGTCGGCCGCGAACTGCAGGTCGACCTCGTAGCCGGCCGCCTCGAGACCCGACTTGACGGCGTCACCGTCAGCGATCCAACGCTCCGAGGTCTCGGTCGGCATCGCGACGCCGATGAGGCCACCCTCGGTCATCTCGCCGCCGTCACCACCGCCGGTGCTGTCGGTCTCGCTGCCCGCGCCGCCGCCGGAGCAGGCCGCCAGGGTGAACGCGAGCGCCGCGCCGGCACCCGCAGCCAGGAACTTCCTGAACTTCATATCTCCTCCTCGAGATACCGGTCAGCGCCGTCGCCGACCGTGCGGTCCCATATTTGTTTGCGTTCACACATCGCGTCAAACGTCCGGAATCACGATGTGGTTACACGACCATCAACGGTTGAATTAAATATGTCTACCAGGGATTTCGGTTGTGACTGGGAGCGCTCACAGATCTATTTGGCACCTGACTCGTACTGTCTTCAACGTTGTAATGGGAGCGCGGCGCGCGGAGGCGGGCCTCGCCCGGGTCGCTCCGTCGGCCCCGGCCGCGCGGGCGTACGGGGCGATCCGGGCCGCGCCGCGGCGTCCAGCCGAGTGCCTCGTCGGGCCGTCCGCACTGTCGCCGCAACGCACCAAAAGGGGGGTCGCTCGCTTGCGTGGCGGCGCGACCCGAGGATCGCGCACGGCGGCACCCCGCACCGCCAGGTCCCGCCCCGGGATCGCGCCCGGCTGCACCCCCGCACCGCCAGGTCCCGTCCCGTCCGCGCCCCCCCACCACGTCCGCCCCGCCGCGCGCTGATCGCCGAGATGGACGATGGGTGCCCGAAACCGCGGTGTTTCGGGCACCCATCGTCCATTTCGCCCAGAGGCGCGGTCAGAGGCGCCAGCGAGAGCGGTCGCCCACGCACCGTCCATCTCGGCAGGGCGCGGTCACCCGCGCATCGTCCACCCGCGCCAGACGCCGGACGGCCCGACCGCGCTGAGCGCGATCGGGCCGTCCAGGGAGGAGGCGGACGGCGGTCGGCCGTCCGGGCAGAAGGGAGGTCAGCGACCGCCCATGGAGTAGTACGCGTTGTTCCAGCGGATCTGCTGCTCGAATCCCTCGTACGTGGTGTCCTCGTCGATGACGAGCAGCTCGATGCCGACCATCTTCGCGAAGTCCTTGATCACATCGACGCCGATCTGCGTCGACATCGCCGTGTGGTGCGCTCCCCCGGTCTGCAGCCACGACGCGACCGCCGTGGTGAAGTCGGGGCGGGGCTTCCACACCGCGTGCCCGACCGGCAGGTTCGGCATCGGCTCGGGGAGGTCCACGTTGTCGACCACGTTCGCCACCAGGCGGAAGCGGTCGCGCATGTCGGACAGCGCCACCACGACGGCCGGTCCGGCGTCGGCGGTGAAGACCAGGCGGACCGGGTCCTCCTTGCCTCCGATGCCGAGCGGGTGGATCTCGAGGCGGGCCTTCTTCGAGGACAGCGCCGGGTTGACCTCGAGCATGTGCGCGCCGAGCGACAGCTCCTCGCCGGGCACCAGGTGGTACGTGTAGTCCTCCATGAGCGAGGAGCCGCCGGGCAGGCCCGCGCCCATCACGGCGCACAGGTGCACCAGGATCGCGGTCTTCCAGTCGCCCTCGGCGCCGAAGCCGTAGCCGTCGGCCATGAGGCGCTGCACGGCGAGGCCGGGCAGCTGCTTGAGCTCGCCCAGGTCCTCGAAGGTGTCGGTGAAGGCCTGGAAGCCCCCCTCCACCAGGAAGGAGCGGAGCGCGACCTCGATGGCCGCCGCGTCCCGCAGCGACTGGTGGCGCTCGGCGCCGGGCAGCAGCTCGGGGACCACCTCGTACTCCGCGAGGTACACGTCGATGAGCGCGTCGACCTCGGCGTCGGTGACCTCGGCGACCTTGGCCGCGAGCTCGTTGATGCCCCAGGTGTTGATCTGGGCGCCCAGCTTGACCTCGGCCTCGGTCTTGTCTCCCTCGGTGACGGCGACGAACCTCATGTTGTCGCCGAAGCGCGCGACCTTGAGGTTCTTGGCGGCGGCGCGGCCGGCGGCGGCGCGCGACCACACCGCGATGCGCTCGGACACGGCCGGGGTCGACGGGTGGCCCACCACCGTGGTGCGGGGCACCCCGAGGCGCGACTCGATGTACGCGTACTCCCGGTCACCATGCGCGGCCTGGTTGAGGTTCATGAAGTCGAAGTCGATGGTCGCCCACGGCAGCTCGCGGTTCGCCTGCGTGGCGAGATGCAGCAGCGGCTTCTGCAGCGCGTTGAGGCCCGAGATCCACATCTTCGCGGGAGAGAAGGTGTGCATCCAGGTGATGACGCCGATGACCTTGGGGTCGGCGTTGGCCGCCATGATCGTGTCCAGGATCTCGTCGCGCGACTTCACGACGGGCTTCCACACCAGCGACACCGGGATCGCTCCGGACGCCTTCAGCGTCTCGACCACCTCGGTGGACTGGTCGGCCACCTGCTTGAGGACCTCGTCGCCGTAGAGGGTCTGGGATCCGGTGAGGAACCAGACCTCGTAGTCGGCGAGGTTGGGAACGATGCTGGTCACGCGATGCCTCCCTGCGGCTTCTGTCCGTAGACGTTCTGGTAGCGGTCGAAGAGGGCGTCGATCTTGCCCTCGGGGATGTCGACCAGGGCGCCGCCCTGGCGCGCGATGTGGGTGGTCTTGGCGACGTCCTCGCACATGACCGCGGCCTTGACGGCGTCGCGCGCGTCCTTGCCGATGGTGAAGACGCCGTGGTTGGCCATGAGCACCGCACGCGAGCGGTGGCCCTCGAGCGTGGCCACGATCCCGCGGCCGATCGAGTCGTCGCCGATGACCGCGAACGGGCCCACCGGGATCTCGCCGCCGAACTCGTCGGCCATGCCGGTGATGTGGCACGGGATGGGCTCGTTGCGGGCCGCCCACGCGGTGGCGTAGGTGGAGTGGGTGTGGACCACACCGCCCACGTGCGGCATCGCGCGGTACACGTACGCGTGCGCGGCCGTGTCGGACGACGGGTTGTTCTCCGAGCCCGCCGAGCCCGGGACCACGGTGCCGTCGAGATCGCACAGGATCATGTTGTCCGGCGTCAGGTCGTCGTAGTCGACGCCCGACGGCTTGATGACGAAGTGCTGGGTGCCGGGCACCCGCTCCGAGACGTTGCCGCCGGTCCAGACGACGAGCCCGTAGCGGGTGAGCTCGCCGTGGAGCTTGGCGACCCTCTCCCGGCTGCGCCGGATCGCCTGGACCTGGTCGGTGGTGAAGCTGGTCACGGTGGTGACTCCTTCCGATGGGTGCCTGAGCGCCGCGGGGCCACCGGACCGGGTGGTTCGTCCGAGGGTGCTGGCCCCGTTGCCGCGTGGTGTGTGACGAGTGCTTTAACGTTAACATGCCCGGCCGCCGCACGCGTCCAGGTCGATGGTCCCGGCCCGGCCACGTCGCCGTCCGTCCCCTCCCACGCTAGCCGACGCGGAGGCCCCGGGCAGGGTCGCAGAGGGACGATGCGGGCGCGGGTCGCGCTCCGCGCCGGACGATGCGGGACGTCCGGCGGACGGGCCGGCTCAGGCCGGCGCGGGTCCGGTGGAGGCGCGCACGACGAGCCACGGCTCGACCGGCGCCGGGGCCGACGGCGGCTCGCCGTTCATCGCGCCGATGAGCAGCGCGACGGCACGCAGGCCGACCTCCGTGAAGTCCTGATGCACCGTCGTGAGGCCCGGGTGGGAGTAGGCCGCCTCCGGGACGTCGTCGAAGCCCACCACGGAGATGTCGCGAGGCACCTCGAGACCGCGCTCCTCGAGCGCGTGGATGGCCCCCACGGCCATCGGGTCGTTCGCGCAGAACAGCGCCGTCACGCCCTCCTCCACCGCGAGCCCCGCGCGGTAGCCCGCGTCGGCGCTCCAGTCGCCCTCGAGGATCGGCAGGTGCTCGAGGCCGTGCTCGTCGAGGAAGGCGGTGAACGTGTCGCGCCGCAGCTGGGCCTCGGTCAGGCCGGTGATGCCGGTGATGTGCTGGAAGCGACGGTGCCCGAGCTCGTAGAGGTGGTCGAGCGCGAGCCGCGTGCCGGCCACCTGGTCGACGGCGACCGACCGCTCGCCGTGGGAGTTGCCGGTGAGCGCGAACAGCACGGGGACGTCGGTGGTCTCGTCGACCGCGTCGAGCATGGCGGGGTGCTGCGCCATCACCACGAGCGCGTCGACCGATCGCGCCAGCAGGAAGTCGAGCGCCTGGCCCATCGACTCCGCGTCCCACGAGGCCGTGGTGACCAGCGGCTTGAACCCCGCCCGCTTGGCGGCGTGCTCGATCGCGTACAGCGTGCTGGTGGGGCCGAAGTGGGGCACCTCCGGCATGATCACGCCGATCACCTCGGAGCGACCCGTCGCGAGCGCCCGCGCCGCCATGTTGCGGCGGTAGCCGAGCTCGCGGATCGCCTCGAGCACCTTCTCGCGCGTCTCCGGGCGGATGCCGGGGAAGTCGTTGAGCACGCGGGAGACGGTCTGGTGGGACACGCCCGCGCGCGCCGCGACGTCGTGCATGCTCGGGCCGCGAGAACCCTTGGCCACGTTCTACCTCCACACCCGCGTGCCTGCCGCCTGCGGCGCACGCCGCGGGCGGACCCTGCCCCGGCCTCAGAGTAGCCCACGCGGGGCCCTCGCCCGATGACCCTCAGGACCCATGCACGCCCGGCGGCGCGGCGTGCCCGGGATCGCGACGGGGCCTACGTCCCGTTCCGCCTCGGCGCCTCGCGCGCTAGTATGTTTACGCAAACATTTCGACCCCCGACCGCTGCCACGCGCCGCGCGTCACGCCCCCGCGCATGGAAGCATGGGAGGCATGGCGGCGGATCCGCTCCGCCGCCCGCCCCACCCAGGAGGAACCGTGATCGACATCCCCTCGCCCGAGTCCACCGCCGCCGCGTTCGCGGACGTGCACGGCGCCCGCCCCGTGGGCGTCTGGTCGGCCCCGGGCCGCGTCAACCTCATCGGCGAGCACACCGACTACAACGACGGGCTCGTGTTCCCCTTCGCAATCGAGCGCCGCACCTGGGCGGCGGTCTCGCCCCGCCAGGACCGCATCGTCTCGGTGCGCTCGGGCGCGATGCCCGACGCCGCCGAGGCCTCCCTCGACGCGCTGGGCCCGGAGCACGTCGACGGCTGGTCGGCCTACGTCTTCGGCGTGCTGTGGGCGATGGGCGAGCGGGGGGTCGACCTCACGGGCCGCACCGGCTTCGACATCCTCCTCACCTCCGACGTCCCGCTGGGCGCGGGGCTCTCGTCCTCAGCCGCGATCGAGTGCGCCGTCGCGCAAGCCGTGAACGACCTCTGGGAGCTGGGCCTCAGCCGCCGCGAGCTCATCTACATCTGCCAGCTCGCGGAGAACGGCGCCGTGGGCGCCCCCACCGGAAACATGGACCAGACCGCCTCGCTCATGGGCGTCGCGGGCCACGGCGTGCTCATCGACGTGCGCGCCGAGACCGCGGATCCGGTCGCGCTGCACTTCGGCGACGAGGACCTCGAGCTGCTGGTCATCGACACGCGCGTCCACCACGAGCACGCCACCGGCGGCTACGGCGAGCGCCGCCGTTCCTGCGAGGACGGCGCCTCCGCGATGGGCGTCGGCTCGCTGCGCGACCTCACCGAGGGCGACCTGCCCCGGGCCGCGGAGGTGCTGGACGACGTGACCTTCCGCCGCGTCAAGCACGTGGTGACCGAGAACGCTCGCGTCGCGCGCACCGCCGAGGTGGTCGCGAAGGACGGCCCGCGCGCGATCGGCGACCTGCTGGTCGCGTCCCACGCCTCGATGCGCGACGACTTCGAGATCTCCGTGCCCGAGCTCGACCTCGCGGTCGAGACCGCCCTCGCCAAAGGCGCGATCGGCGCCCGCATGACCGGCGGCGGCTTCGGCGGCGCCGCGATCGCGCTCATCGACGCCAACCGCGCGGAGGAGGTCGGCCACGCGGTCGAGCAGGCCTTCGCCGACGCCGGGTTCACCGCACCTATCGTGTTCGTGGTGAACCCGTCGGACGGCGCGCACCGCGACCTCTGACGCCCCGCTCGCAGCGGACCCTCGCATCGTCCCCCGACCCTCGCATCGTCCCCCAGAAGGAGAACCCATGTCCTGGATGGTCACCGGCGGAGCCGGCTACATCGGCTCGCACGTGGTCCGCGCCCTCATCGATGCGGGCATCGCGCCCGTGGTGCTCGACGACCTGTCGAGCGGCATCGAGGGCTTCGTCCCCGACGACGTGCCCTTCGTGCGCGCCTCGATCCTCGACACCGCCGCCGTGACCGCGGCGCTCGTCGAGCACGGCGTCGTCGGGCTCATCCACTGCGCCGGCTACAAGTACGCCGGCGAGTCCGTGAAGCTCCCGGTCCACACGTACCGCCAGAACGTCGAGGGCACCGGCTGCCTGCTCGACGCGATGGCCGCCGCGGGGGTCACGTCGCTCGTGTTCTCCTCCTCCGCCGGCGCGTACGGGACCCCGCCCACCGAGATCGTCACCGAGGAGACGCCCACCTCGCCCGAGTCGCCCTACGGCGAGACCAAGCTGATCGGCGAGTGGCTCATCCGGGACCAGATGCGCGCCACCGCGATGGCCGGCGCCCCGCTGACGGCCACCAACCTGCGCTACTTCAACGTGGTCGGGTCCGGGTACGCGGACATCTACGACGCCTCGCCTCACAACCTGTTCCCCAAGGTGTTCACCGCGATCCAGGCCGGCCGGGCGCCCCAGATCAACGGCACCGACTACCCCACGCCCGACGGCACGTGCATCCGCGACTACGTCCACGTCAGCGACCTCGCGGCCGCGCACGTGGTGGCCGCGCAGCGCCTCGACGCGGGCGAGCCGGTCGAGTTCGTCTACAACCTCGGCTCGGGCGCCGGGACGTCCGTCAAGGAGATCGTCGACGCGATCATCGCGGCGACCGGCTGCGAGCAGGAGGCCGTGATCGGGCCCCGCCGCGCGGGCGACCCGGCGATCATCGTCGCGACGGGCGAGCTCGCGGCGCGCGATCTCGGCTGGGCGAACCGGCACACCGTGACCCAGATGGTCGAGTCGGCCTGGGCGGCGCACCCGAGGGGCTGAGCGCCCCCTCCCCTCGGCACCCTCCCCCGTCGGATCGCTCCGCACGGAGGCGCGCGGCGCGGAGCGGGACCTCCGGCCCCGCCCGACTCGCGGGGCCGGCGCTAGGTTCGCCCCAGGCGAGCACGGCCGTGCCGCCGGTGGAGCGCACCGCGAAGGAGCCGTGATGGCACTGATGTCCTGGACCCTGCATGGCGACGGGAGGTCGGTGTCCCCCGGCGCGACCGTCGCGCCGCGCGAGCGGCTGAGCTGGCCGCGCACCATCGGGATCGGCGCCCAGCACGTGCTGGCGATGTTCGGCGCCACCTTCCTGGTGCCCGTGCTCACGGGCTTCCCGCCGAGCACCACCCTGTTCTTCTCCGCGATCGGCACGGTGCTGTTCCTGCTCGTCACCGGCAACCGCCTCCCCAGCTACCTGGGGTCGAGCTTCGCGTTCATCGCCCCGATCGGCGTCGCGATGGCGTCCGGCGGCATGGGAGTCGCGATGGGCGGCATCGTCATGACCGGCGTGCTGCTCGCGGTGGTCGGCGTGGTGGTGCACCTGGCCGGCACCCGGTGGATCGAGGTGACGATGCCTCCCGTGGTCACCGGATCGATCGTCATGCTCATCGGGCTCAACCTCGCCGGCACAGCGAAGGCCATGTTCGGCTCGTCCCCCGTCACCGCCCTGGTCTCGGCGCTGTCCGTGCTGGTGATCACCGTCGCGTTCCGCGGCATCCTGGGCCGTCTGTCGATCCTCCTGGGCGCGGTCGTCGGCGGGATCGTCGCGGCGATCCGCGGCGAGTACGACCTCTCCGCCGTGAAGGACGCCGCCTGGTTCGGCCTCCCCGAGCTCCACACGCCCCGGTTCGACCTCACCGTGCTCGCGGTGTTCGTGCCCGTGGTGCTGGTGCTGGTCGCGGAGAACATCGGCCACGTGAAGTCCGTCGCCGCGATGACCGGCGACAACCTCGACCCCGTCACCGGCCGCGCACTCCTGGCGGACGGCCTCGCCACCACCGTCGCGGGCCTCGGCGGCGGCTCCGGCACCACGACCTACGCCGAGAACATCGGCGTCATGGCCGCGACCCGCGTCTACTCGACCGCCGCCTACTGGGTGGCGGCCGCCTTCGCGATGCTCCTCTCCCTCAGCCCCAAGTTCGGCGCCCTGATCGCGGCCACCCCCGGCGGCGTCCTCGGCGGGCTCGCGCTGGTGCTCTTCGGCATGATCGCGGTCCTGGGGGCCCGCATCTGGGTGCAGGGCAACGTCGACTTCGGCAACCCCGTCACCCTCATGCCCGCAGGCATCGCGCTGATCGTGGGCGCCGCGAACTTCGTCTGGGTGGCGGGCGACATGACCTTCGAGGGCATCGCGCTGGGCACCGCGGCCGCCCTGGTGACCTACCACCTGATGGCGCTCGTCGCGCGCTGGCGCGGGGCCGCGCGCTGACGCGAGGACGATGCGGGGGTGCCGTCCGCGCGGACGGCACCCCGCATCGTCCCGTCACACGTGCGCGCCGCGGCTCGCGCGGGCGAGGCCGCCCAGCCAGGCGGCGGACGGCTTGGACGACCGCGCGAAGCTCACCGGATCCACCTCGACCAGGCCGAAGGTGGGCTCGAAGCCCAGGGCCCACTCGAAGTTGTCCAGCAGGCTCCAGGCGAAGAAGCCGCGGACGTCGACGCCGTCGTCCATCGCCGCGCGCAACGACCGCAGGGACCGGGAGTAGTACTCGATCCGCTCGGCGTCCTCCGCGGCCGCCACACCGTTCTCCGTGACGATCACCGGGACGCGCGCGACCTCCGCCGCCACCCTCACCGAGGCGCCCAGCGCCTCGGGGGTGAAGGGCCAGCCCATCTGGGTGACCCGCTCACCGGACGGCAGCGGCAGCTCGGCGCCGTCGGGGCCGACGTGCTCCGTGAAGTAGGTCTGGACCCCGATGTAGTCGTCGTCCCGGGCCGCGTCGAGGTACTGGCCGGCCGTGAGCCAGCCGAGCTCGCCGCGCGGGCCGTCGGGGCGCAGGTCGGTGACCCGCTCGCCGGGGCTCGTGAGGTCGCCGTCCGCGTGCAGGACCGTGTCCGGCAGCGCCAGCGTGAGGCCGACGGGGAAGTCCCCGGGCCCGGCGCGCAACGCCTCGCGCGCCGCCAGGTGGCCGAGCAGCAGGTGGCGAGACGCCTGGCGGAAGCCCTCCCAGTCGTGCGGCCGGCCCGGCGGGAACTGGCCGCCGATGTAGCCCGCGTGCGCCACCACGTTCGGCTCGTTGAGGGTGGCCGCCATGTCGATCTGATCGCCCAGGTGCTGGGCCGCGATGTCGGCGAAGCGCTGGAAGCGCTCGACCACCAGCGGGTTCGACCATCCGCCCTGCGCGGCCATCCACCGCGGCGTCGTGAAGTGGTGCAGGGTCACCGAGGCCCGGAGCCCCAGCTCGTGCGCCGCGAGCAGGATCGCGCGGTAGTGCTCGAGCGCGGCGATCGAGAACTCGCCCTCCGCCGGCTCGATCCGGCTCCACTCCAGCGAGAAGCGGTAGGCGTCGAGCCCGATCGCCTTGACCAGCTCGAGGTCCTCGAACCAGCGATGCCACGAGTCGCACGCATCGCCGCTGGACTCGCGGGTGCCGCTGCCGGGGGTGTGCTCCCAGTCCCACCAGTCGTTGCCCACGTTGCCGCCCTCGATCTGGTGGGCGGCCGTCGCGGTGCCCCACACCCAGCCGGCGGGGACGGGGCCGAAGTCCTGCAGGGTGTCGCCGGCGCCGGCCGGCTCCGTGTGGTCCATGGTCCGCTCCTTCGCGTCCGGTCCTGTCCTTCAGGCTATCCCCGGACGAGCGGCCCGTCCTGGCCGGTCAACCCCAGCCGAGCTCGTGCAGGCGGTCGTCGTCGATGCCGAAGTGATGGGCGATCTCGTGGACCACGGTGATCGCGATCTCCTCGCGCAGCTCCTCCTCGGACTCGCACATGCGCTGCAGCGGGCCCCGGTAGATGAGGATGCGGTCCGGCAGGTCGCCGCCCCACATGTCCCCGCGGTCCGTGAGCGCGATGCCGTCGTACAGCCCCAGCAGCTCCGGGTCGTCGCCCTCGGGCTCCTCCTCGACCAGGATCACGCAGTTGTCGACCATGTCGAGCAGCCGGTCGGGGATGGAGTCGAGCGCGTCGTCGACGGCGGACTCGAAGTCCTCCAGGCTCATTAGCACCATGCGACCAGGGTGCCATGCGGTCCTGCGTGTCCCGTGGGGCACGCGCAGGCCCCGAGAGCAGTCCTGAGCGTCCCGGCGGGAGCGGGAGACGAGGCGCGGACGAGGCGCGGGCCCGGGGGCCGACGATGCGGCGCGGGCGGCGCGGGGGAGGATTCGCTTTTTCCCCGCGTTGCCCCTATGATTCTCTAGGTCTTGACGCACGGACACCTTGCGTGGGACGAGCCCTCATCGTCTAGCGGCCTAGGACGCCGCCCTTTCACGGCGGTAGCACGGGTTCGAATCCCGTTGGGGGTACGGAGTCGGTCCGTGGATGGTCTAAACTTCATACGTCTTGCTCGCATCTGCGAGATTCACAAGGCCCTGTAGCGCAGTTGGTTAGCGCGCCGCCCTGTCACGGCGGAGGTCGCGGGTTCAAGTCCCGTCAGGGTCGCGGTACGCGAGCCCCTCACCCGAGGGGCTTTCGTCTCAGTGGGGGGACGCCCCTGCGCCAGGCTCTGTAGCTCAGTTGGTAGAGCGCACGACTGAAAATCGTGAGGTCACGGGATCGACGCCCGTCGGAGCCACCACCACGACGGCCCCCGGAGGATCACCTCCGGGGGCCGTCGTCGTTCCCGCCCGCGCCGCGCCAACATTTGCGTCGGTGCCGCACTTAGCGCTTGACTAGGCAGGACTCTTCGAGGAGGTTCCGCATGCCTGACAACTTCGGCCGCTACTTCGTGAACGCCATCGTCGCGGGCCTCGTGGGCCGCATCATCGGCGTCGTCAAGACCGAGTACGAGCGCGCGAAGGTCGAGACCGCCGCCAAGCTCAAGGGCATCGGCATCGGCGTCGGCCTGCTCGTCGCCGCCGCCGCGATCGGCTTCTTCCTCCTGGGCGTCCTGATCACGGCGGCGATCCTCGGGCTCGCCACCGTGTGGCCCGCCTGGCTCGCCGCGCTCACCGTCGGCGGCGCGATGCTGCTGATCATCCTGATCCTCGCCGGGATCGGCGCCAGCATGATCAAGAAGAACAAGGACCTGACGCCGCAGCAGTCGATCGACAACATCAAGGCCGCGCTGCCGCTCGTCGACTGACGGACCCTACGGCCGGTCGTCGGCGACCGCAGCGACGGCGGCTCCCTGACCCGACGGCCTCGCCCGCGGCGCCCGCTGCGCGAGCCAGACGCCGCCGAGCACGATCGCGGCGCCCACCGGCTCGTGCCACAGCAGCTCCTCGTGCAGCACGAGCACGCCGAGCGTGGTCGCCACCACCGGCACCACGTAGGTGACCGACGCGGCCGTGGTCGCCCCGGCGAGCTTCACCACGCGCCAGAACAGCACGTACGTGAAGCTCGTGCCGAGCACGCCGAGCGCCAGCAGCCCCCACAGCACCTCCGACGAGACGTCGAGGGTCCCCGGCGCGGGCGCGGGCGCGATCAGCGCCACCGGCAGCAGCATGAGCGCGGACACCGCCATCTGGACCGCCGAGAGCGCTGTCGGTCCCTCCGAGACGCGGGCGAGCAGCCTGCGGGACAGGGTCGAGCCGATGCCGTAGCACGCGGTCGCGCCGAGCATCAGCGCCGCTCCCAGCAACGGCACCCCGTCGATGTTCCACGCGCCCAGCAGGACCGCGATGCCGCCGGCGCCGATCAGCAGGCCGACCACCTGGGCCCTCGACGCCCGCTCATGAGGGATGAGCAGCGCGACGAACAGCGCCGTCCACAGCGGCGTGGTCGCGTTGAGCAGGCTCGCGAGGATCGACGTGATGTGCTGCTGCGCGAGCGGAATCAGCACGAACGGGACCACCGACATGCCGATCGCGACCACCGCGATCGCCCCCACGTCGCGCCCCGTGAGCCGGGGCCGGCGCCGGGTCACCAGCAGCATCAGCCACAGCACCACCGCGCCGATGAGCACGCGCCCGAAGCCCACCTGCGACGGCGCGAGGCCGCGCAGCGCGATCGAGATGAAGAGGAAGCTGGAGCCCCAGGTCAGCGCCGCGACGACGAACGCGGGCAGCCACGCCCGCGCGGGTGCCGCGGTCACCGTCGCGCTCCCGCGGCGCGGGGCGCCTCGAGCGCGAGCATCGCCTCCCGGAGCCCGGATCGGAAGCCGGCGTCGCGGCCGGGACCCGCGGCGGAGACGATGCGGTGGCAGGGCACGAACGGGAAGATCGCGGTGCGCGCGCACGCCGTGCCGACCGCGCGCGCGGCGCGGGGCCGGCCCGCGAGCCGGGCGATCTCGCCGTAGGTCGCGGTGGAGCCCGCCGGCACCTCGCGCACGAGCGACCACACCTCCTGCGAGAACGGTCCCCCGTCCTGCGCGACGGGCACCGTCGCGAGCGCGTCGCCGTCCCCGGCGAGCCACGCGTCGACGGCCGCAGCCGCCGCGGGGATCGCGCCGGTCCGCACCCCCCGGGACGTCAGCCGGGCGGGCAGCCAGGCGAGCACCTCGGCACGGGCGCCGAAGCCCGCGGCGCGCACCGCATCGTCCTCAGGAGACGCGACGACGTGGAGGTCGCCGAACGGCGTGTCGATCGCGCACGCGATCAACGGGGGGACGGACATGGGAGCAGGCTACGCCCGAGGTCCGACGCGCGGGCACCGGGTCCGTGAGGGGGGCCGACCGCACCTCAGCGTGCGGATCGGCCCGGATGGACCGGTGAGGTCAGCGCCCCTCCTGGGCGGCGGCGAGGAGCGCCTGCACCTCGGCCTCGCGGAAGCGGCGGTGGCCGCCCAGCGTACGGATGGAGGAGAGCTTGCCGACCTTCGCCCAACGCGTGACCGTCTTGGGGTCGACGCGGAAGATCGCGGCCACCTCCGACGGGGTCAGCAGCTTCTCGGGCTCGTGGACGGTCTCAGTCATGTTCGTCATCCCTCAGTCGATGTGACGTCCGCCCCGGGGGAGGGCGGGCTGCAAGGTGAGAGCCTCAGCAGTACCGATTATGACGCGGTTCCACGCAGATTTCCGTTATATGCGATTTATGTCACATTCGTGTCGTGTGAACGTGTCCACGTGCGTGCCGCGATACCGACCCGGGCATGGGCGGGAGGAGGTCGCGAGGGGTGCGGGGGAGGTTGTAAAGTAGGGCAGGACTCATGACGCGGGGCCCGCGAGACACGCGCGCCCGCCGCGAGCGGAAGGGACGGCGACATGGGGCGGGGCCGTCAGAAGGCAAAGGACGCGAAGATCGCACGCCAGCTCAAGTACACGCAGCACGGTGCTGACCTGCGTGACCTGGAGCGTGAGCTCATCTCGCGCGACGCCGCCAAGCCGTCCGACGAAGGCGAGGAGTACTACGACCGCTGGGCCGAGGACGAGGACTGACCTCGTCGAGCCCGCCGCTCGACTCCCGCATCACCCCAGCCGTGCACGCGCCGGCCCCACGCCCGTGACCGGGCGCGTCGGAGCGCGGCCTCAGGCCCGGTAGGCCCCCGACAGCAGCACGGAGCCACCGTCGACGCCCTTGGCGCCGCGCACCACGTCGGGGCCGACCGGCAGCGCCGGGTCCTGCACCACGGTGCCGAGCGTCCAGGCGGGCACGCCGGCCGCGGCGGACGATGCGATGAGCGCGTCGGCGTCGTCCGGCGCCACCACGGCGACCATGCCGACCCCCATGTTGAGCGTCGACTCCAGATCGTTCCACGGCACCGCGCCCGCGCCCTGGACCACCGAGAAGACGGCGGGCAGGTCCCAGGCGTCGCGCGCTACCGTCGCCGCGAGCCCGCGCGGGAGCACGCGCGCGAGGTTCGCCGCGAGGCCGCCGCCGGTCACGTGCGAGAACGCGCGCAGGCCCGGGACGGAGGCCGCCAGGTCGACGCAGAGGCGCGAGTAGATGCGGGTCGGCTCGAGGAGCTCCTCGCCCACCGTGCGGCCGAGCTCGGGGATCGTGGTCGACAGCTCCCAGCCCGCGTGGCGGACCACGGAGCGGACCAGCGAGTAGCCGTTGGAGTGAAGGCCCGAGGAGGCCATGGCCACGACCACGTCGCCGGCGGCCACGCGCTCCGGGCCCAGCAGGGCCGAGGCCTCGACCACGCCGATCGCGGCGCCGGCGACGTCGTAGTCGTCGGGCTCCATGACGCCGGGGTGCTCGGCGGTCTCGCCGCCCACCAGCGCGACGCCGGCCATCTCGCAGCCCTCGGCGATGCCGCGGACGATGTCGGCGATGCGCTCGGGCACCACCTTGCCGCACGCGATGTAGTCGGTCATGACCAGCGGCTTCGCGCCGCACACGACGATGTCGTCGACCACCATCGCGACCAGGTCCTGGCCGATCGTGTCGTGGACGTCGAGGGCGCGCGCGATCACGATCTTGGTGCCGACGCCGTCCGTGGACGACGCGAGCAGCGGCCGCTCGTAGGACAGCAGCGCGGAGGCGTCGAACAGGCCGGCGAAGGCCCCCACGCCCCCGAGCACCTCGGGTCCGTGGGTCTTGGCGACCGCCGCCTTCATCATCTCGACGGCCTTGTCCCCGGCCTCGGTGTCGACGCCGGCGGCGGCGTAGGTGATGCCCTCGGTCTCGGTCATGGTTCAGGCCTCCGCGGGCTGGCTCAGGAGCAGGTGACGGGCGGCGACGGGCGGCTCGACGGGGTAGGTCCCGGTGAAGCACGCGGTGCACAGGCGCGACTCGGCCTGCTCGGTCGCCGCGAGCATGCCCTCGAGCGAGATGTGCCCCAGGGAGTCGGCGCCGATCGACCGGCGCACCTCCTCCATGGTGTGCCCCACGGCGGCGAGCTCGTCCCGCGTCGGGAAGTCGATGCCGTAGAAGCACGGCCACTGGACCGGCGGCGAGGAGATGCGCACGTGCACCTCGGCCGCGCCGGCCTCGCGCAGCATCGCGACCAGCGCGCGCTGGGTGTTGCCGCGCACGATCGAGTCGTCGACCACCACGAGGCGCTTGCCGGCGATGACCTCGCGCAGCGGGTTGAGCTTGAGGCGGATGCCCAGCTGGCGCAGCGTCTGCGACGGCTGGATGAAGGTGCGTCCCACGTACGAGTTCTTCACCAGTCCCTGTGCGAACGGGATGCCGGACCCCTGCGCGTAGCCGACCGCGGCCGGGGTCCCCGACTCTGGGACGGGGATCACCAGGTCCGCCTCGACGGGGTGCTCCTTCGCGAGCGCGCGGCCCATCTCGAGGCGCGCCATCTGCACGGAACGTCCCGCGATGGTCGTGTCGGGGCGGGCGAGGTAGACGTACTCGAAGATGCAGCCCTTGGGGTCGGCCTCCGCGAAGCGGCGCGACCGCACGCCGGACTCGTCGATGATCAGCATCTCGCCGGGCTCGACCTCGCGCTCCTGGCGGGCGCCCACGATGTCCAGCGCGGCGGTCTCGGACGCCACCACCCAGCCGCCCGACGGCAGCTCGCCCAGCACCAGCGGCCGGATGCCCTGCGGGTCGCGGGCGGCGTAGAGCCGGTGCTCGTCCATCCACACCAGCGAGTAGGCGCCCTCGAGCGAGGGCAGCAGGTCGATCGCCACGTCCTCGAGGCTCTCGTAGCCGTCGGAGCCGAGCAGCGCGGTGACGATCGCGGTGTCGGTGCACTTGCCGCCCTTGAGGTCGAGGCGCTTCGCCATCCCCTCGCGCTCGATCAGCAGCTCGAGCAGCCGCTGGACGTTGGTGAGGTTGCCGTTGTGGCCGAGCGCGACCGTGCCGTGCGCGGTCGGGCCCAGGGTCGGCTGCGCGTTCGCCCAGACCGAGGCGCCCGTGGTCGAGTACCGGGTGTGACCCACCGCGATGTGGCCCTGGAGCGCCTCCAGCGAGCCTTCGTCGAACACCTGCGACACGAGGCCCATGTCCTTGAACACGAGGATGCTGTCGCCGTTCGAGGTCGCGATGCCGGCGGACTCCTGGCCGCGGTGCTGCAGCGCGTAGAGCCCGAAGTAGGAGAGCTTCGCGACCTCCTCGCCCGGGCCGAAGACGCCGAACACGCCGCAGGCGTCCTGCGGTCCCTTCTCGCCGGGCATCAGCTCGTGACCGAGCATGCCGTCCCCGCCGCGGCGGGGCGTGAGGGGGGTGCCGTCGGGACGTCGGGTCATGACTGGGCTCCACGGTCGGTGCGGGCGGGACGGTCGGGACGAGCGGGCCGGTACGGTCGGTCGAGGCCCGTGGCCAGCGCGCCGCCGATAAGGGCGCCCAGCAGGCTGAGCCCGAGCGCGAGGAGCAGGAACACCAGGAAGCGGCCGGTGCCGGTCGAGTTCGGCAGCACCAGCGCGAGGATCATCGCGGCGACGATGCCGATGCCGACCCCGGTGCCGATCATGCGGCCGAACCGAGGCGAGGTGCGCACGTGCGCCGGGATCACCAGGCGGTCGGGATCGTCCGCTGGGTCGACCGGCGTCGGCTCGGGGAACACGTCCTGGGCGCGGTGGTCCGGGGCGTCGTTCTCGGGGGCGTCGCTCACGCCCACAGTCTAGGCGACGCGCACGCACGACAGGAGCGGGCCGCGGGGCCGCGCGCGCACGGCCGGACGATGCCACGCCTCCGGTCCCGCGCATCGTCCGGAGACGAGCGGCGGCGCCCGGTCTCCCCCGACCCGGGCCCCGCCTGTCCCCCTCGTCCTGAGCGTCAGCCCTTGGTGGATCCCGCCAGCAGGCCGCGCACGAAGTACCGCTGCAGCGCGAAGAACACGATCAGCGGCACGATGGTCGCGATGAACGCGGCCGATGTCAGCAGCTCCCACTGGTTGCCGCGGGTGCCCGCGAACTCGGCGACGCGCTGCGTGATCGGTGCCGTCTTCGCCGTCCCGCCGGAGAACACCAGCGCGACCAGCAGGTCGTTCCACACCCACAGGAACTGGAAGATCACCATGGAGGCGATCGCCGGCACCGACAGGGGGATCACCACGCGGCGGAAGATCTGCGCGTGGTTCGCGCCGTCGACCTTGGCCGCCTCCATGACGTCCCGGGGTATCTCCGAGATGAAGTTGTGCAGCAGGAAGATCTGCAACGGCAGGCCGAAGATGGTGTGCGCGATCCACACCGCTGGGAACGTCCCGCCGATGTCGAGCCACGGGTAGTTGAAGATCTTCAGCAGCGGGATCAGCGCCATCTGGAGCGGCACGATCTGCAGGGCGAAGACCAGCACGAACAGCCACGAGGAGCCCTTGAAGGGGATCCACGCGAACGCGTACGCGGCCATCAGCGCGAGGGTCACGGGGAACACGACCGCCGGCAGCGTGATCACGATCGAGTTCACGAAGTACACGCCGAGGCTCGCGGACGAGGCGCCCGAGCTCGACAGCACCGTGACGTAGTTGTCGAAGGTGAAGCTCGGGTTGGTGATCATCGTCCACCAGCCCGAGTTGTTGATGTCCTGCCGCGGGCGGAAGGACGAGATGAAGAGGCCGAACGTCGGGATGGTCCACAGCGTCGCGATCAGGATCGCGAAGAACGTGGCGGTCCTGGACGTCAGTCGCTTCTTGACCCGCTTGGTCTTGCCTTCCGGCGGCGCGGCCACGGTGGGCTCGGGGGCTACTGCAGCGCTCATCAGTGGGCCTCCTTGTGCGCTCGCAGGACGCGGATGTTGTAGACGACGATGGGCAGGACCAGCACGAACAGCAGCACCGCGAGCGCGGCGCCGATCTCCGGCTGGTTGAGGCGGAACGCCCTCGTGTACATCTCGTTGGCCACGACCGACGTGTTGTACTGGCCGCCGGTCATGGTGCGGACGATGTCGAAGACCTTCAGAGTCGAGATGGTGATGGTGGTGACCACCACCACGAGCGAGCCCCGGATCCACGGCAGCGTCACGTTGAGGAAGCGCTGCCAGGCCGTCGCGCCGTCGAGCTCGGCCGCCTCCACGATCTCGGCCGGCACGCCCTTGATGGCGGCCGAGAGGACCACCATCGCGAAACCGGTCTGGATCCACGCCATCACGACGAGCAGGAAGAACGTGTTCCAGGGCGGGGTCTCGACGAACTGGTAGGGCGAGAGACCCAGCCACACGAGGATCTGGTTGAGCAGACCGATCTGCGGGAAGCCCTCGGACCGGTACGTGTACATGAAGCCCCAGATGATCGAGGCTCCCACGAACGAGATCGCCATGGGCATGAACACCAGCGACTTCAGGATCTTCTCCCCGCGCGAGCGGTCGATGAAGAGCGCGTAGGCGAGACCGACGATCGTGGAGAACGTCGGCACGAAGATCACCCAGACGATGGTGTTCCTCATCACCACCTGCATGGTGGGGTCCGTGAAGATGGTGACGAAGTTGTCGAGGCCGACGAACTCGCCGGCCTTGGACGTGACCGACTGCCAGATGGTCTGGAGAGCGGGCCAGATCATGCCGGCCGCGAGCAGCAGGAGCGCGGGAGCGACGAAGAGCAGGAGCTGGATCACGTCGCGGCCGCGCTTGGGCGCGTTGTCCGCGAGGAACATCACCAGGCCGACGATCGCGAGGAACACCACGATCGCGATGGCCGCGAACCCCAGCTTGCTGCCCTGGTCGATCCAGAAGCTCTCGGTCCGGAGCATGCCGGCCGAGAGATCAGCGAGGACCGTCATCGTTGATTCCTTCCGGTTCGGCGAGCGCCGGCCTGGCGATGCCCGGCCGGCGCTCGCCGTTCGAGATCAGGACGGCCAGGTGCTGTCGATGAACTCGGTCATCTCCGAGGTCGACCTCGTTCCCTGGACCCAGTCGGTGATGCCGGTCCAGAAGGACGCGGAGCCCACCTCGGCGGGCATCAGGTCCGCACCGTCGAACTTGAACAGCGTGTCCTCGCTCTGCAGGAGCTCGATCGCGGCCTGACCGAGCGCGGAGCTCGCGTTGGTCGCATCGAGGCCCTTGTTCGCGGAGATCACGCCGCCCAGGCTCACGCGGATGTTCGCCCAGGTGTCGCTCGAGAGGAACGTCTGGAACGCCACGGTCGCCGGGTTGTCGTTGAACGCGGTGATGAACTCGCCACCACCGGTCACGGCGTCGGGGTCGTCGGCGTTGACCTTGGGCGTGATGAACGCCCAGATGTCGCCGTCCTCGGCCACGTTGGTGCCCTCCGGCCAGAAGCCCTCGTAGAACGAGGCCTGGTGGTGGAGCGAGCAGTTGCCGTCGAGGATCGGGAGACCCGCGTCGCCGAACGCCGTCGACGCGATGGTCTCGGGTCCGCCGATGCCGCCGTTGACGTAGTCGCCGTTGAGAGCGATCTCACCGAAGGTGTCGAAGGCCTGCACGATCTCCGGGTCGGAGAACTTCACGTCGCCCGCGACCCACGCGTCGTAGGTCTCCGGGCCCTGCTCGCGCAGGACGATGTCCTCGATCCAGTCGGTGCCGGGCCAGCCGGTCGCCTCGCCGGACTCGAAGCCGATGCACCACGGCCGGTACTGCGCGTTGTCCGCGCCGTCCGCCGCCATCTGCTCCGTCAGCGCCATCATGTCGTCCCACGTCGCGGGAACCTCGTAGCCCATGTCCGCGAACTGGGTGGGGGAATACCAGATCCAGCCCTTCACGGAGGCCATCAGCGGGGCCGCGTAGAAGGTGCCGTCGACCGTGCCGTACTCCTTCCAGCTCTCCGACCAGAACTCGTCGACGTTGGCCTCGACGGACGCCGGGGCGGGAACCACGGATCCGCCCTGGATGAAGCGTGCCGCGAGACCGGGCTGCGGGAAGATCGCCAGGTCCGGCGGGGAGCCGGCCTCGACGCGGACGTTCATCTGCGTCTCGAACTCCTGGTTGCCGATCCACTCGACCGTGATGCCGGTGCACTCCTCGAACTGCATCCAGGACTCGACCAGGCGGTCCGCCTCGAGGTCGACCTGGGTGCCGTAGATCTCGACGCTGTCGCCGTCGAACGTGCCGTAGTCCGCGTAGTCCTCGCAGCCGGCCATCATGTCGCCGCCGCCGCCATCGGCGGTCGAGCCGCCGTCGCCGCCGTCGCTGCCCGAGCAGCCGGCGAGCACGAGGCCACCGAGCGCGAGCCCGGTGACCGGAAGGATGAATCGTCGATTCATGGGTGGTGCGCCTCCTCGTCGTTGAGTGTCTTCCCAGGCCGGACTGCCATCCGGGTTGCCCAGGAAGCGACGCCGGCACCGAGGGCACGAAGAGACGTCACCATCGACGCAAGCGCTTGCAGATGACATTACGTGCCAGGGACGACGCCTGCAAGCGCTCACGCCGAACCGCAGTCGAATCGTTATCGCGCGGTGACCTGGGGAAACGTTTCATCGAGGGCTGCGGACCCGGCCGCGAGCGCCGCGCGGAGAGAGCGCTCTCGGGATGGCCGCCCCGTCACGCGGATGTCGGTGGCCGGGTGTTGGCTGGGGGCATGGCCTCGAGCGCGCATCCCTCCGCAACCGACGATCGACGCGCGCTCGCGCGGAGCGTCGGCGCCACGGGCCTCGCGATCTTCCGCGCCGCAGCCGGCGACCGGAACCTGGCCGTCTCGCCGCTGTCGGTCGGTCTCGCCTTCGGCATGGTCGGCGCGGGGGCCTCCGGGCCCGTCGAAGCGGCGATCGGGCGCCTGTTCGGACGGGCGTTCACGGACCCGACGCTGCTCCCCGCGTTCCGCAAGCTCGCGGAGGCGGCCGCGAGCGAGCCGGGAGCCGGCGCCGAGAACGCCGACGGCGACACCGTCGACCTGCCGATCGTCAGGATCGCGAACGGCCTGTGGCTGGATCGGTCGTACGCCGCCGCCCCCTCGTACACCGACGCGGTCGCCCGGTGGTTCGGGGCCACCGTGGAGTCCGCGCCGCTGCGGACCGAGCCGGCGCGGTCCGCCGAACGCATCGACGCGTGGGCGTCGCACCACACCGCCGGTCTGATCCCCTCGATCGTCCCGCCGGGCGTCCCCGGCCCGGACACCGTCGCCGTGCTCGCGAACACGGTGTACCTGAAGGCGCGGTGGTGGGCCCCTTTCGATGCCGGCACCACCTCGGACGGCGACTTCCACCGCGAGGACGGCACGGTGGTCGAGGCGGCGCTGATGCACGGCGACCTGAGGATGCGCTACCACCGCGACGAGGCGTTCGACGCGGCGGTGCTGCCGTACGTCGGGGATCTCGAGATGGTTCTGGTGCTGCCCCGCCCGGGGAGTCTCGCCGAGGTCAGGCGCACGTTCGGTCAGGACACCCTCGACTCGCTCGACCGCGCGTGGCACGAGGGGCACGTCGCCGTGACGCTCCCCCGGCTCGAGGCCGCCGAGACCCTCGACCTGCGGGCGGTGATCGAGGGCGCGATGGGGGTCGCCGGCCTGTTCGGCACGGTGGGCCTGGACCGGATCGGGCCCGATCTGGAGCTCGACACCGCGGTGCATTCGACCATGGTGATCATCGACGAGTCGGGAACGGAGGCCGCCGCCGCGACCGTCCTGGGCATCTCGTTGACCGGGATGCCCCTCTACGACGCGGAGATCCGCGCCGACCGCCCCTTCCTCTACGTGATCCGCCAGGCATCGACCGGCCTCGTGCTGATGATCGGCCAGTGCATGGACCCCACCGCCGGCTGACCCCTCCTGTCAGCCGGCGTTGCGGGCGAGCTCGAGGGCGACGTCCTCCCACCACTGTCCGGCGGGCGGGCCTCCGTTGCAGGTGCCGTCGGACTCCCCCGGCACCTTGGCCCACACCGTCGCCGCCATCCCGGAGCCGGACGCGAGGTTCGCCCCGTTCACCGCCGGCGCCGCCCCGAGCGCCCGGCCGCGGGCGTTGCACCACTCGCCGTTGGGCCCGTTGCCGTTGCGGGACGTGTCCGTCACGTACGGCAGGCCCACCGCGGCGCTGACCTGGTCGCCCCAGGCGCGCTCCGAGGCCAGCGACTGGTAATTGGAGGTGTTGGTCGCGAACCCGGCGAGGTGCGCGACGCCGACACGCCGGATGAGCTCCGCTGTCGCCACCGGCGAGCGCCATCCCGAGTGGCCCGCATCGAGGAACACCTCGGCGCCCGCGGCATCGAGCCGCTCGGCAGCGCCCGCGAGGTTGGCCATGCGCGCGTCCGCGCCGCCGCAGCCGTCCGCCATCACCAGCGCGTCCGGCTCGAGGATCACCCAGGTGGTCGCGCGTGCGTTCATGCCGGCCGCGACCGTGTCGATCCAGGGCAGGTAGCCCGACTCCGACGCTCCGCTCCCGGAGCCCGCGCAGTCGAGGTTCGGGATGTTGTACACCGCGAGCAGCGCGATCGTGTCGGTGGCGGCGGCGGAGGAGGTCACGGCGGACACGGTCGCGGTCACGTCGCCGTTCCACGCGCCGATCCACGTCGCGGCGGGCTGGCTCGCGATCCTCGCGATGAGTGCGGCGTCGGCGTCCCGGCCGGCGGCCTTGAGGTTCGCGACCGCCGTGTCGGCGGCGTTCGGCGCGTCGTAGAACGCTCCCGACGCGCTCGCCGGCGGGGTGATCGCCGGCGAGGAGGACGGCGACGATGCGGCGGGCGCCTCGGCCTCCTCCGTCGCGCGGGGGCTCGATGCGGAGGCGCCCTCGGCCTCGGCGTGCGCGGCGTCCGTGGCCGGGGCGGCCGTGGGGGAGGTCGCCTTCGGCGCGCTCGAGGCCCGCGGCGCGGCCGACGGGGAGGCGTCGACCTCCTCCGAGGCGCCCGATGGCGCGGGTCCCACGGAGGGCGACGGCGAGGGCGACGGCGATCCTGGCACCGCGGGCGATCCGGGGGCGGACGGCGACGGCGTCGGCGCCGGCGCAGGCGAGGTGGGGTGCTCCGACAGGTCGGGCAGCGTCGCCACGTCGCCGACGAAGGGCTCCGTCACGCGGTTGATCGGCCCGGGGGAGGTGGGCACGGCGCACGCCGCGAGCGCCGCACCGGCGGCGAGGAGCACGACGACCGTTCGTCTCCGCATCGGCCCAGGATAAGCGGGACATTCCGCCCGAAACAGGCGGCGCACCGCACGCGCAAGAAACCCGCGTCAGCCCAGGTCGAGCGGCAGCAGCCCCGACAGGTCCGACCGCTCCCCCGACGCGTCGACGGCACCGGACGCCACCGCATCGTCCCAGGTCAGCGCGCCGGTGACGAGGCCGAGCCAGGTCTCCGGCGACATCTCGACCACCGCCGGCGGGGTGCCGCGCCGGTGCACCGATCCCTCGACGCACTGCACCGCGCCGAACGGCGGCACGCGCACCTCGAGCGACCGGCCGGGCGCGATCGCCGCGAGCTCCTCGAGCGAGAAGCGCACGGCCATCGCGGTGGTGGGGCGGTCAGCGCCCCCGCGCCCCCACGCCGCGAGCGCTTCGCGACCGGCGGCGACGGGGATGCGACGACGGGGAGGCACGGATCAGGCGAAGCGCGCGGGCAGCGGCGCCGCCCAGGCCTCCGACAGCTCCGCGACGGACACCTCGAACTGGTCCTGCACCTCGAGCGCGTCGCCGCCCGTCACGCCCACGCGGGCGAACGGCACGCCGCGCGCCTCGAGCATGGCGACGAACCGGGGCTCCTCGGTGCGCGGCACCGTGAGCAGCGCGCGTCCCTGCGACTCCGAGAACAGCGCCTGCGCGGGGGTGAGGCCGTCGCGCTCGCACACCTCGTCGAGGACGATGCGTGCACCCACGCCGTAGCGCAGCGCGCCGTAGGCCGCGGCGGCCGCGAGGCCGCCCTCGGACACGTCGCGCGCCGCGTCGACCAGGCCGTCGCGCGAGCACGCGATGAGGATCTCGGCGAGCTCCCTCTCCCACGCGAGATCGGCCTTCGGCGGAAGGCCGCCCAGGTGGCCGTGGGTCGCGGCGAGCTCGGAGCCGTCGAGCTCGGGGCGGGTCGCGCCCACGAGGAACAGCAGCTGCCCCTCCTCGCGCCAGCCCGACGGGGTGGCGCGGGCGACGTCGTCGAGGATGCCGAGGATGCCGACGATCGCGGTGGGGTTGATCGAGCTGTCGATGCGGCCGGGCTGGCCGGTGCCGTTGTACAGCGAGACGTTGCCGCCGGTGACCGGCACGCCGAGCTCCTGGCACGCGTCCGCGAGGCCGCGGATGGCCTCCGCGAACTGCCACATCGAGTCGGGGTCCTCGGGCGAGCCGAAGTTGAGGCCGTCGGTGACGGCGGTGGGCTCAGCGCCCGTGATCGCGACGCCGCGGAAGGCCGCCGCGACGGACTGGCGCGCGCCCTCGTAGGGGTCGAGCTTGGTGAAGCGGTCGTTCGCCCGCGTCGCGATGGCGACGCCGCGTCCGGTCGTCTCGTCGACGCGGATCACACCGGCGGTGTCGGGTCGCGCCGCGGCGGTGTTGCCCTGGACGTAGCGGTCGTACTGGTTCGTGATCCACTCGCGGGAGGACATGTTGTCGCTGCCCAGCAGGGTGAGGAACGCGTCGCGAAGCTCCTCGCCCGTGGCGGGCAGGGCGCCCGCGAAGCGGTCCGCCTGCAGTCCGTCCATCCACGCGGGACGGGCGAACGGGCGGTGGTACGTCGGGCCCTCGTGGGCCACGGTGCGGGGGTCCACGTCGACGATGCGCTCGCCGTGGTGGTCGATGGTGAGGCGGCCCGTGTCGTTGACCTCGCCCACGACCGCGGTCTCGATGTCCCACCTGCCCGTGATCTCGAGGAACTGCTCGAGCTTCTCGGGCGTGACCACCGCCATCATCCGCTCCTGCGACTCCGACATGAGGATCTCGCCGGCGTTGAGGGTGGGGTCGCGCAGGAGGACGTCGTCGAGCCACACGTGCATGCCGCCGCTGCCGTTGGACGCGAGCTCCGAGGTGGCGCAGGAGATGCCCGCGGCGCCCAGGTCCTGGATGCCCTGGACCACGTCCGCGGCGAACAGCTCGAGGCAGCACTCGATGAGCACCTTCTCCATGAACGGGTCGCCCACCTGGACGCTCGGGCGCTTCGCGGGCACGCCGTCCTCGAACGTCTCGGACGCGAGGATCGAGGCGCCGCCGATGCCGTCGCCGCCGGTGCGGGCGCCGAAGAGCACCACCTTGTTGCCCACGCCCTCGGCGGAGGCGAGGTGGATGTCCTCGTGCTTCATCACGCCGACGCACAGGGCGTTGACCAGGGGGTTGCCCTGGTAGCAGGAGTCGAAGCGGGCGCCGCCGCCGATGTTCGGCAGGCCCAGCGAGTTGCCGTAGCCCCCGACGCCGGCGACCACGCCGTGGACCACGCGCGCCGTGTCGGGGTGGTCGATCGCGCCGAACCGCAGCTCGTCCATGGCGGCGACCGGGCGGGCTCCCATCGCGAGGATGTCGCGGACGATGCCGCCGACGCCGGTCGCGGCGCCCTGGTAGGGCTCCACGAAGGAGGGATGGTTGTGCGACTCGACCTTGAAGGTCACGGCCCAGCCGTCGCCGATGTCGACCACGCCGGCGTTCTCGCCGATGCCGACCATCAGGCGTTCCTTCATCTCCGGCGTGGTCTTCTCACCGAACTGCTTGAGGTGCACCTTGGAGGACTTGTACGAGCAGTGCTCCGACCACATCACGGAGTACATGGCGAGCTCCGCGTTGGTGGGGCGGCGGCCCAGCAGGTCGCGGATGCGCTGGTACTCGTCGTGCTTGAGACCGAGCTCGCCCCACGGCTGCTCCTGGTCGGGGGTGGCCGCGGCGTGCTCGACGGTGTCGAGGTGGGCGGCGGAGGGGGCGGGGGCGTCGGTCATGGTGTCCTCAGGGGTGCGGAGAAGAGCCGGCGGATACGCCCACAGCCTACCGGCGACGCCGGGCCACCACCTGCGCGCTACGTTCATCCACCCAGCGGTCCACCGAGCGATCCCCCATCCTGCGGGGAGGTCACCGCCCCCTCTCAGCGGTTCCGGTCTCCTACGGGGAGATGAGCGCTACGGCAGCAGGGCGAGCGACTCCAGCACGGCATCGGGGGCGACCATCGCCACGCCCGCCGCGCCTCCGCACGCAACGGTCCAGATGTGCGCGAGCACCGCGTCATCCGGGTCCCCGAGGTCGAGCACCCGCACCTCGACCGGCGTCACGTCCTCGCCGAAGCCGTCGCCGACGCGGAGCCCGTCGACCGTGGCGCGGAGGGTGGGGAGGCGCTCCCCGTGCGCGAAGCCCGGGATCGATGCCGCCCACCCGTCGACCAGCAGCGCCCCCACCCGGGTGCCATCGGCGAGCCAGATCCGGGGGCACGCGGCGAAGGGGCCGCTCGCGCCCACATCGACCGCTGACCTCACTGTCACCGTCTCCGCGCCGGTCCACGCCTCGGTCGCGTAGGTCGGCACCGTGGCCGGACGCGTCCACAGCGCGGCGACCGCCACCAGCACGAGCAGGGCACCGGCGATCAGCATGCCCGCGAGCGCGGCGCGGCGGGTCGGCTGCTCGCGCTGCAGTCTGGCGACGTCGTCGTCCCGTGATGCCCCCACGATGCGGACTCTACCAGGCAGGACGGTGATCACCCCGCAGGAGTCTGCGATCCGCCGGCCGGGGCGCTCACCTCCCCGCAGGGGGTCGGGCGGGGCCGGGCGGGGCCGGGCGGGCGCGGCCGATCAGCCGAGCGCGCCGGCGACCTGCCGGGCCAGCGCCGCCGGGTCGGTGCCCGGAGCGTTGACGTGGATCGCCTCCGCGTCCTCCCACAGCACGCGGTCGCAGCCCTCGAGCTCCCCGATGGCCTCGGCGATCGTGCCCATCCGCTCGGGTGTCAGCGTCTCGATGATGCGGGGGTGCAGCACCACGGTCGCGGTGTAGTCGTCGAGCCATGGGCTCTGCACCGTCACGGTCGCGTCCCAGCCGCCGATCTCGACCTCCTCCCGCGCGAGCTCGGCGGCCTCGGGGCGGTCCAGGAAGGGCGCGCGCAGCAGGAGGGCGCGGCGGTCGTCCTCCGACAGCGGGCCGTCGGTCTCCTGCGCCGGGAGGGTCTCGCGGGCGACGCGGCGCAGCTCGCCGAGCACCTCGGCGCACAGCAGCCCCGGCGCCCAGACCTCGAGGAGGTGGTGGCTGCGGAACGCGACGCGCGAGATCCCGGGCGACGCGTCGGCGCCTCGCACGAACCGCAGCAGCGCCACCTCGTCCATCTCCCGCGCGCCCAGCATCACCAGTGCGTGGTGGCTCGCGTCCGACGGCGTGCCGGGTGCATGACCGATCCCGGCGTCGCGCACGAGCATCCCCGCGTCCGACTCCCCGCGGGCGGGCAGCGACTCGGAGGCGGGCACGGACGGCAGCTCCGCGGGCCGCACGGCACGGCGCAGCATCCCGCCCTTGTCCATGAGCGACTCGCGCACGTCGCGCGGGGTGTCGAAGCTCGCGTACGACAACGCGCCCGGGCTGTCGAACCATCGGAGCACCGCCTCGACCTCCTCCCATGCCGTGCCGCCGTGCCCGAGCCCCGCGACGGCCTCCGGCAGCGTCGCGAGCGCGGGACCGTCCGCACCGAGCGTGGGGTCCAGGTAGGTGGACGATGCGGGGTCCTGGTCGAGCTGCCAGCGTTGCGGGGCGTGCTGGTCGGCCAGGCCGCCCAGGTAGACCAGCAGTCCGTCGATCAGGGCGGCGCCGTGCATGGTGAGCGAGTCGCCCAGCTCCGACCGGTAGGCCCAGTCGGGTCGCACCGCGCTGCGGTCGCGGCGCAGGTCCCGCGCCGCCCAGTCGATGACGGGCCGCAGCTCGGCGGCGGTGAACTGCAGCGTGTGGCCGGTCGCCTTGCGCACCTGCTGCGCGAGGTACGCCGAGGACTTCGGCGCGGCGGCGAGCCAGTCGGCCAGCCACTGCTCGGATTCGTTGACGCGGCGCGCGTCGCCGTCACCCGTGAAGAAGCCCATCGGTCAAGGCTAGACTCCCGCGAGCGCGGCCGGAGATGTTCTTGCCCCCAACAAATAGTGGTTCAATGGCCGTCGAATCGCTTCGCACTCACGAGAGGCACCGCCCATGGCCGAGCTCGATCTTCCCGTCGACCAGCTGCGCACGTTCACCGCGGACGTGCCCGTCCCGGACGACCTCGACGCCTTCTGGGACCGCACGCTCGCCGAGTCCCGCGCCGTGCGCCGCGCCCCCGAGCTCGGCGACGTGGTGCTCGACCTCCCGGGCCTGACCGTCACCGACGTGACGCTGTCGGGCTTCGCCGGCGACCCCGTCAAGGCCTGGCTCGCCGTTCCGAAGGGCGCCACCGACCTCCCGATCGTGGTCCAGTACATCGGCTACGGCGGCGGGCGCGGAGTGCCGCACGAGTACGCCCTGCTGCCGGCGGCCGGCTACGCGCACCTGGTGATGGACACGCGCGGCCAGGGCTCGGCGTGGGGCAACGGCGGCGGCACGCCCGACCCGCACGGCGCCGGCCCCGCCCTGCCGGGCTACATGACCCGCGGCATCGAGTCGCCCGACACCTACTACTACCGCCGCGTGTTCACGGACGCCGCGCTCGCGGTCGACGCCGCCAAGGAGCTGCCGGGAGTCGACCCGTCGCGGATCGGCGTGATGGGGGCGAGCCAGGGCGGCGGCATCGCGATCGCGGCCACCGCGCTCGCGGACGGCGTGAGCGCCGCGCTCATCGACGTGCCGTTCCTGTGCAACTTCCCGCGCGCGATCCGCATGACGGACTCCGACCCCTACGCGGAGATCCGCCGCTACCTCGCCGTGCACCGCGGCGACGTCGCGAACGCCGAGCGCACCCTGTCCTACTTCGACGGCGCGACGCTCGCCCGCCGGGGCACCGCATCGTCCGTCTGGTCGGTCGCGATCATGGACGACGTCTGCCCGCCGTCGACCGTGTACAGCGCCTTCAACGCCTACCGCGGACCCAAGCAGATGGTCGAGTACGCCTTCAACGGCCACGAGGGCGGCCAGCTGCACCAGATGCCGCATCAGCTCGCGCTCCTGGACAGCGTGCTGCGCGGGTAGTCTCCTCCCACAGCCACGGACACGGGAGGCCTCATGGCGGACGGCAGCGAGCGCGAGGTGCTCACCTGGCAGGGCTACGGCGACGCGTCGCGCGAGCTCGCGCAGATGGTCGTCGACTCCGGGTGGGAGCCCGACGTGGTGGTCGCCGTCGCGCGCGGCGGCCTGCCCCTGGGCGGAGCGATGTCCTACGCGCTCGGCACCAAGGGCGTCGGGACGCTGAACGTCGAGTTCTACACGGGCATCGACGAGCGCCTCGAGGCCCCGGTGGTGCTGCCGCCGCTGCTCGACACGGACGCGATGGCCGGCCTCAAGGTGCTGATCGCGGACGACGTGGCCGACACGGGCGAGACGCTCGCGCTGGTGAAGTCGCTCATGGAGCAGCACGCCGCCGAGGTCCGCACGGTCACCCTGTTCGCGAAGTCGCGGTCGATCATCGAGCCCGACTACATCTGGAAGCGCACCGACCTGTGGATCACGTTCCCGTGGTCCGCGCTGCCGCCGGTGACCCCGCACAAGCCGCACCCCGAGCTCGGCTGAGAGGAGCCCCATGAGCTACGCCGGAGACCTCACCCCCCAGGCCGCCTGGGACCTCCTCGCGGAGACGCCCGACGCGATCCTGGTCGACGTCCGCACGGAGGCCGAGTGGCGCTACGTGGGCGTGCCCGACACGTACGAGCTCGGTCGCGAGCCGCACCTCATCGAGTGGGTGCAGTACCCGACCATGACCCCGAACCCGGAGTTCCTCGCGCAGCTCCAGGCGACGGGCGTGCAGCCGGGCCAGCCGATCGTGTTCCTCTGCCGCTCGGGACAGCGCTCGATCGGCGCGGCGGTCGCCGCGACCGCCGCGGGCCTCGGGCCGGCGTACAACGTGCTCGAGGGCTTCGAGGGCGGCCTCGACCACGAGGCCAAGCGGGGTCACGAGGGCTGGAAGGCCGCCGGCCTCCCCTGGCACCAGGCCTGACGCGGTCACGGCCGAGCCGCCGTCCCTCCGTCGGCGAGCATGGCTCCCACCTCCCGATCGAGCGGCTCCGGCGGCCTCGGCGGGCGATCCCGCGTCGAACCGTTTCGCCAGGTCCGTCCCCGGCGCTAAGGTGAACTTGCCTTGTTGCGGGGCGCAACATAATATGTGGGAACCGAACGCGCGTCGAAGCGCTTCGAATTGGCGAGGGTGCATGACGATGGAGTCGAGATGGCGACGATAGCGGAGGTGGCGGAGGCTGCCGGCGTGTCCATCAGCACGGTCTCGTACGCGCTGAGCGGCAAGCGCTCGATCAAGCCCGCGACCCGGGACAAGGTCCTCGCGGTGGCGCAGGAGCTGGGTTACGTGCCGCACGCGAGCGCGCGGATGCTCGCGGCCCAGCGCACCCAGATCATCGCCGTGAGCGAGCCGGTCCACCCCGACACCGACGACACCGCTCACATGACCTTCGCCATGGAGACCACCAAGGCGGCCCGTGCGGCGAACTACGACACGCTGCTGCTGGTCCACGACGATGCCGTCGAGGGCATGGCGCGCTCCGCCGGCACCGGGCTCACCGACGGCATCATCGTCCTCGACGTCGACGAGGACGACCCGCGCGTCGCCCTCTCCCGCACGCTCGCGTGCCCGACCGTCTTCATCGGCCTGCCCGCGGACACCGACGGGCTCATCTGCGTCGACCTCGACTTCGAGGAGGCCGCCGCGCGCGCCGTCGACATGCTGGTCGACGCGGGTCACCGCGCGATCGGCCTGATCTCGCACCGCGAGGAGACGCTGGAGCGCGGATCGAACTTCCCCCGCCGCTTCCGCCGTGCCTTCGAGCGCCGCGCCGCCGAGCGCGGCGTCGACCACGCCACCGTGTACCCGCGCGGGCACACCGCCGACGGCCCCGTGCGCCGCCTGCTCGAGCAGCTGCCCGACCTCGACGGGGTGGTGCTCAACACGACCGCCGACGTGGCCGCGACGCTCAGCGCCAACCTCGAGCTGCACGGCCGCGTGGTCCCCCGCGACGTGTCGGTGATCGCGGCCGGCGTGAGCTTCTCCACCGCCCGCTTCCGCGTGCCGTTCGACACCATGCCGCTCGACGCGCGCGCCTCCTGCGCCGCCGCGATGGAGCTGCTGGTCGAGGCGATCGAGTCGCACGCCCCCACCCCCCAGATCAGGCTGCTGCGCGCCGAGTACCGCGACGCCGGATCAGTGATCGTCCGCAACGGTGCCCCGCCGCCGGTCGCACCCGAGACCCCCGGAGAGGCCGCGCCCGACGACGCGCCCGCCCTCCAGCCCTGATCGAGAGGACCCCTCCCACCACCATGAAGTTCACCGACGGATTCTGGCTGCGCCGACCCGGCGTGACGGCGCACTACGCGCAGGAGACCTACGACCTGTGGGCCGACGGCGACGCCCTGGTCGCGTACGCCCCCACCAAGCGCATCGTCACCCGCGGCGACACGCTCGGCGGCGCCGCGCTCACGGTCACCCTCACCTCCCCCCTCGAGGGCGTGGTGCGCGTGCGGATCGACCACCACCAGGGCGCGCACCGCTCCCCCGGCTTCCGGATGCCCGGCGCCGTCGAGGGCGCCGGCGCCGTGACGGCGGACGATGCGGAGGGCACCCTCACGTCCGGCCGCCTGACCGCGCGGATCACCCACGGCGCCCCGTGGGCCCTCGACTTCGAGGTCGACGGCGTCCGCGTGACGGGATCCGGCCACAAGTCGCTGGGCTACATGGAGCTCGCGGACGGCGCACCCGTGCCCGCCGAGCCCGCCGGGGTCGCCGGCTACACGGACACCGGGCTCGCGCCCAGCGCCACCTACGTCCACGAGCAGCTCGACCTCGACGTCGCCGAGACCATCTACGGCCTGGGCGAGCGCTTCGGTCCGTTCGTGCGCAACGGTCAGACGGTCGACCTGTGGAACGCCGACGGCGGCACCAGCTCCGAGCAGTCCTACAAGAACGTGCCGTTCTACCTCAGCTCCAAGGGCTACGGCGTCCTGATCAACCAGCCCGAGCACGTGAGCGTCGAGGTCGGCACCGAGGCCGTCGAGCGGGTCCAGTTCTCGACCGCGGGCGAGTCCCTCGAGTACCTGGTTTTCGCCGGGCCCACCCCCGCCGACGTGATCGAGCGGTACACCGCGCTCATGGGCCGCCCGCCGCGCGTACCCGCCTGGTCCTTCGGGCTGTGGCTGTCGACGTCCTTCACCACGGACTACGACGAGGCGACCGTGAACACCTTCGTGGACGGCATGCGCGACCGCGACGTGCCGCTGTCCGTGTTCCACTACGACTGCTTCTGGATGCGCGAGTTCAACTGGACGGACGGCGAGTGGGACCCCCGCACGTTCCCCGAGCCGGAGCGGATGCTCGAGCGCATGCACGTGGAGAAGGACCTGCACGTCTCCGCGTGGATCAACCCGTACATCGCGCAGCGCGGGCGGATGTTCCGCGAGGGCGTCGAGAACGGCTACCTGGTGAAGCGCCCGGACGGCACCGTCTGGCAGTGGGACCTGTGGCAGCCCGGCATGGCGCTGGTCGACTTCACCAACCCCGAGGCGCGCGCCTGGTTCCAGGAGTTCGTGCGGAACCTCGCCCGCCAGGGCGTCGACGCGATCAAGACGGACTTCGGCGAGCGCATCCCCACCGACGTGGTGTGGCACGACGGCACCGCCCCCGAGACCATGCACAACCTCTACACGCAGCTGTACAACGAGGCGGTGTGGGAGGCCCTGGTCGACGTCAAGGGCGAGGGCGACGCCGTGCTGTTCGCGCGGTCCGCGACCGCCGGCGGACAGACCATGCCGGTCCACTGGGGCGGCGACAACTCGTCCTCCTACGTGTCGATGGCGGAGACCCTCCGCGGCGGACTGTCGCTGATGAGCTCCGGCTTCGGGTACTGGAGCCACGACATCGGCGGCTTCGAGGGCACGCCCGACGCCTCGGTGTTCAAGCGCTGGCTCGCGTTCGGCCTGATGGGCTCGCACTCGCGCCTGCACGGGTCCAACTCGTACCGCGTGCCGTGGGCGTTCGACGACGAGGCCGTGGACGTCGCGCGCACGTTCACCCGGCTCAAGCTGTCGCTCATGCCGTACCTCTACGCGGCCTCGGTCCAGACCGCCGAGACCGGCCTGCCGATGATGCGCCCGATGTTCATCGCGTTCCCGGGCGACCCCGCCTGCCAGCTGCTCGACCGCCAGTACATGCTGGGCGACGACATCCTGGTGGCGCCGGTGTTCCACGACTCCGAGGTCCAGTTCTACCTGCCCGAGGGCACGTGGACCTCGCTCCTCACGGGCGAGCGCGTCGAGGGCGGACGCTGGGTGCGCGAGTCGCACGGCTTCGAGTCGATGCCGGTCTACGTGCGCGAGGGCGCCGTGATCGCCCGCGGCACCCGTGACGACCGCCCCGACTACGACTTCCTCACCGAGGTCGAGCTCCACGTGTACCCGGGCGCTGACGGCGACCGTCGCATCGTCCTCCACGGAGAGGACGGCGCCTCGCTCGAGGTGACGGTCACGGTGGCGGGTGAGGCCGTCACGGCGATCGGCGCGAACGGCGAGGTGCTCGCGGCGCGCCTGGTCTGACGGGACGAAGCGGCGTCCGCGGCGTCGCGCCCTGCGAGTGCACGGCGCGACGGAAACCGGTCGCGGCGTGCCGCCGTGCACTCGCAGCACGCACGAGGCCGTGACCCGGCGACGCCGGTAGCCTGAGCGCATGACCCCGGACGACGCCCTGAACCTCCGCCCCGACACCCTCGCCGTGCGCGCGGGCCACACCCGGACCCCGTTCGACGAGATGTCCGAGGCGATCTTCATGACGCAGGGCTACGTCTACCCGACCGCGGCGGAGGCCGAGGCGGCGTTCGCCGGCGAGATCCAGCGCTACCAGTACTCGCGCTATGCGAACCCGACCGTCACGATGTTCGAGGAGCGCCTCGCCGCGATCGAGGGCGCCGAGGACTGCTTCGCGACCGCGACCGGCATGGCGGCGGTGTTCGTGTCGCTCGCCTCGATCCTCAAGGCGGGCGACCGGCTGGTGTCCTCGCGCGCGCTGTTCGGCACCTCGATCGCGACGTTCGACGACTACTTCGCTCAGTGGGGCATCATCGTCGACTATGTGGACGGCCACGTCAACGAGGACTGGGAGCGCGCGCTCGCGACCCCCGCGACCGCGATCTACTGCGAGTCGCCCACCAACCCGATGCAGGACGTGGTGGACATCCCGTTCGTCGCCGGGCTCGCGAAGGCGGCGGGCGCGCTGTTCATCGTCGACAACGTCTTCGCCACCCCGCTGGGCCAGAAGCCGCTCGAGCTGGGCGCCGACGCGGTGGTGTACTCCGCGACCAAGCACATCGACGGCCAGGGCCGCGTGCTCGGCGGCGCGGTGCTGGGCGCCAAGGAGTACGTGGACAAGGTCCGCCAGATGGTCCGCACCATGGGCGCGACCATGTCGCCGTTCACCGCCTGGGTGCTCGGCAAGTCGCTCGAGACCCTGAGCGTGCGGGTGAAGGCGCAGGCCGCCTCCGCGATCGATCTCGCGGCGTGGCTGGAGGCCCACCCGAAGGTCGCCGTGTCCCGCTACCCGCTGCTGCCCTCGCACCCGCAGCACGAGCGCGCCATGGCTCAGATGACCATGGGCGGCACGCTCGTCACCATCGACATCGCGCTGCCCGAGGGCACGGACCCCCATGGCCCCGAGGCCAAGGCCGCCGCCTTCCGCTTCATGGACGCCCTGCGCGTGATCGACATCTCGAACAACCTGGGCGACGCCAAGTCGATCGCGACGCATCCTGCGACCACCACGCACCGCAAGATCGGCCCGGAGCGCCGCGCGATGGTCGGGATGTCGGACGCGACGGTGCGGCTGAGCATCGGTCTTGAGGACGTCGAGGATCTGCGGGACGATCTCGCGAGGGCGCTCGACGCCGTCTGACCGCTAACACGCTGAGGGGACTTCTACCGATATGTCACGGAAGACCAAGGAGCCTTTCGTGGCTCCGCCGATGCCGGAGCCCGGCCCCGTTGCCACGCGGCGTCAGCAGTGGACAGGCGCGATCGCCATCGCCGTGTCGATGCTGCTGCTCGCCGTGGTCGCGCCCTGGGCGGGAGACGAGCTGTCGGGTCAGCACATCGGCGCCGGCGACACCCTCACCGCGAACGACACCGTCTCGTTGACCGTCGCCGAGGGCTGGTCGCTCGGCGACGGCGGAGGGCTGTTCACCCTCATCGAGAACGGCGACACCACCCTGACGCTCGTGCCCGCCGGATCCGTCGCGGAGTTCGGCACGGCCGAGGAGACCATCGCGACCGACCTCGCGGCCCTCGAGGCCGACCCGGCGAACGAGTGGAGCATCGGCGAGGTCCAGACGTCGACCACCGACGCGGGCGACACCGCGCTCAACGTCGTCAGCAGCTCGGAGGCGAGCGTCCAGGAGATCTGGGTGATCTCGGACGGCACCTCCGTGGTGACGCTCCTGGTGATCTCGACACCGGACGACCATGACCGGGTCGCCGCATCGATCGCGCAGATGGCGCGGTCGGTCCGCATCCTCGGGGAGGGACTGTGAGCATCGTGCGCCACCCCGTCACATGGGTCTACGCGGTCCTGCTGGTCATCGGCGTGATCGGCCTGGTGCCGCTCCTGATCGCGGCCTTCGAGGGCTCGCCCGCGGGCTTCCTGCTCGGCGTGGTCCTGTGGACCCTGTTCACCGTGCTCGCCTGGTGGGCGATCCGCCGATTCTCACGCACGCGGCCACGTCCGCGTCTCGCGACGCTGGCGGCCTTCGCCTGGGGTGCGATCATCGCAACCGGCCTGGGCCGCTGGGCCACCGGCGGGGTCGGCGACATCGCCGGCGCCGTCATCCCGGACGAGGGCTGGGCCGGTGCGATCGCCGCCGGCGTCTCCGAGGAGCCGCTCAAGCTCCTCGGCGTGTTCGCGCTGTCGCTGTTCGCCGCCACCCGGATGAGGTCCGCGCTCGACTTCGTCTACTACGGCGCCTTCGTCGGCCTCGGCTTCATGGTGGTCGAGAGCCTGCTCTACGCCGCCCAGGGGGCCCAGACCGGCGACTCGCCCATGACGATCGTGGTCGAGTACGTCATCCTCCGCGGCATCCTCGCGGCGCTGTGGTCGCACCCGACGTTCACCGCGCTCGCCGCGATCGGGCTGGCGGTGCTCGTCCGCTCCGGGGCGTCCGCGGTGCGTCGCTGGCTCGCGTTCCTCGGCATGCTCGTGCTGGCGATGGCGCTGCACGCGCTTTTCGACTCGCCGGTGCTGGAGAGCAACATGATGGTGGCGTTCTTCGCCAAGGGCGCGATCGTGCTGGCGGTGTTCCTCGCCTTCTACCTGCCGCTGCGGCGGAGGGCGGCTCGCGAGGCTGCCCCGCTCAGCGAGGAGACGCAGGAGCCGGCGTCCGCATCGTCCTGATCGACGTCGTTCGTGCGTGCTAGCGTCGCTGCATGAGCAGCGGCGCCGCGCCCGCCGCTGATGCGGCGTCCCCGACCCGGGAGCCGCTCGCCGTGCGGCTCATCGGGCGCGGCTCGCTGGCCGGAGCCCTCCTGGTGCTCGGCATCGCGGCGCTGTACGCGGTGGTGCTGCCGATGGTCGCGGAGCGCGCCTCGGCGCCCGCTCCGCCGCGCATCGTGGACGTCGGAGGCGGGGTATCGGTGGTCTCCGAGGAGACCTGGTCGGAGGCCGTGTCGGATGGCGGCACGACCACGCTCACCCAGGGCGGCGCCACGCTCGTGATCGACCAGCCGCATCCGTCGGAGGGGTCCGTGGTCGCGCGCCTCGACGACCTGACGGCGGACTGGATCGCGGAGGCGCCCGACGGGTCCGTCGCGACGGCGCCCCGCACCTTCGAGACCGACGCCGGCGACGATGCGGCCACGGTGGTCCTGCAGGAGCCCCAGCAGACCGTGCAGGCGTGGGTGGTGTCCGACGGCGAGCTCGAGGTGATCGCGGTGCTCACGGCGCCGGCGACCGCGTGGGACAAGACGTCGAGCGCGGCGCAGGCGCTGGTGCGGTCGATGGCCTTCCCCGAGACCGCGCCATGACACCGCCCGCCACCGTCCGCGGGGGCATCCCCCGGCCCCGCACGGCGACGTTCGTCGACCGGCGGTCGTGGGTGTTCTGGAGCATGGCCCTGCTGTCGATCCTGGCGTTCGCCGAGGTGACGCCGCTGCTGTTCGAGTCCCTGCTCGCGAACCCGGCGTCGGGCGCGGTGGCGGCCGCGCTGTGGTTCGCCTACGGCCTGGTCTTCGCGACGGCGATGTACCTGCTCGAGCTCTACGAGCGCCGGCCGATCGTCAACATCCTCGGCGCCCTCGCCTGGGGCGCCCTGGTCGCGATCGGCGTGTCCCGCGTGGGCGGTCCGGCGATGCATGCGCTGGTCCAGGGCTGGATCGGTGACGAGTCTCCCTGGGTGAGCTCGATCGCCGCTCCCCTGGTCGAGGAGCCGCTCAAGGCACTCGGGCTGGTCGCGCTCGCCATGATCCCCGGCTCACGCATCCGCACCGTGGCGGACGGCGCGTTCTACGGCGGCATGATCGGCCTGGGGTTCCAGGTGGTCGAGGGCTTCCTCTACACGGCGCGCACCGCCGCGCTCGCGGGCGACGCGATGCAGACCGTGGGCCAGATGTTCGTGCTCCGGGGCCTGGTCGCCGGCCTGTGGAGCCATGCGGCGTTCACCGCGGTGGCGGGCGCGGGCATCGCGTTCCTGTTCGTGTCGACCGCAGCCGCGTGGCGGCGGTGGGGCGTCATGATCGGGGTGCTCGCGGCCTCGATGCTGCTGCACGGGTTCCTCAACTCGCCGCTCATCCCGGGGTCCCCGTTCGTCTCGGCGACCATCAAGGGCGTGCCGATCGTGGCGGTCGTGCTCGTGACCCTCCACGTCTCGCACCTGCGCGAGCGCGCGGTGTTCGCGCGCATGGCCAAGGACACGGTGCCGGACCACCTGGTGAGCCCCGCGGACTTCGAGATCCTGGCGACCCGCACCTCCCGCCGCCACGCGCGGGAGCAGATGCGCGAGCGGCACGGCCCGCAGGCCGCCCGCGACCTGGGTGCCCTGCACCGCGCGCAGCTGTCGCTGCTGGTCGCCGCCCACTCGGACGGGATGGTCTCCGCGCGGGCCGCGGAGGCCGTCGGCCGGGTCACGTCGGCGCGGTCGGCGCTCGCCTGGTCGGTGGTGGGGCGCTGACCGCCGCTCGCCCGTCCCCCCGAACCGCGCGGGGAAGCCGCCGCCCTGTGCCGCGGATCCTCGACCGCTGCGGGGAGCTCAGCGCCTCGCGCGATACCCGGCGAAGCCGCGCAGCCGGAGCGAGTTGCCCACCACGAACAGGCTCGATCCCCCCATCGCCGCCGAGGCGATCATCGGGTTGAGCACCCCGAGCGCCGCGAGCGGGATCGCCGCGACGTTGTAGGCGAACGCCCAGAACAGGTTGCCGCGGATGGTGCCGAGCGTGCGCCGCGACAGCGCGATCGCGTCGGCGGCGGCCCGCAGGTCGCCGGACACGATGGTGAGGTCCGACGCCTCGCGCGCCACGTCCGCGCCCGTCCCGATAGCGATGCCGAGGTCCGCCTGCGCGAGCGCCGGGGCGTCGTTGACGCCGTCCCCGACCATCGCCACCCGCCTGCCACCCTCCTGCAGCCCGGACACGACGTCCGCCTTGTCGCCCGGCAGCACCTCCGCGATCACGCGGTCGATGCCGAGCTCGTCCGCGACCGCTCGCGCGGCCCGCGCGTTGTCGCCCGTGAGCAGCACCACCTCGAGACCGAGGTCGCGGAACGCCGCGATCGCGTCGGGCGTGGACTCCTTGATGCGGTCGCGGACCGCGATCGCCATCTCGGCGGCCAGCGGCTCGCGCGTCGACGTCGCGGTGCCTCCGCCCAGCAGCCCGCCGCCGAGCGGCCGCGACCGGCCGACCAGCACGACCGTCTCCCCCGCCTGCTCCCGCTCGCGCGCCCAGGCCGCCAGCGCATCGTCCACCCGGTCGAACATGCGCGCCGAGCCGACGGTCACGTCGGCGTGCGAGCCGTCCGCACCCGCGCGCGACACGGTGGCGGTGACGCCGTGGCCCGGGGTCGAGCGGAACCCCTTGAGCGGCGCGCGCTCGGTCGTGGACCCGACGATCGCCTTGGCGACCGGGTGCTCGGAGCGCGCCTCGACGGAGGCGGCGCCGACGAGCAGCGCGGCGGTCGCCTCGTCGTCGAGCGCGGGCGCGAAGGTCGCCGTGACCTCCATCCGACCCTCGGTCACGGTGCCGGTCTTGTCGAGCACGATCACCTGGACGTCGCGCGTGTCCTCCAGCGCGTCGGGGCCGCGCACGAGCGTGCCCAGCTGCGCACCACGGCCGGTGCCGACCATGATCGCGAGCGGCGTCGCGAGCCCCAGCGCGCACGGGCAGCTGATGATGAGCACCGCGACCGCGGCGGTGAAGGCGCGCTCCACGTCGCCCGTCGCGAGCAGCCAGCCCGCGAGCGTCAGCCCCGACAGCCCGATCACGGCGGGCACGAAGATCGCGGCGACCCGGTCCGCCAGGCGCTGGATGCGCGCCTTGCCACCCTGCGCCTGGTCCACCATGCGGGCGATCTGGGCGAGCATCGTCTCCGCACCGACGCGGGTGGCCTCGACCGTGAGGGCACCGTCCGCCGCGATGGTGCCACCGATGACCTCGGCGCCCGGCCCCGCGGTGACGGGCACCGACTCTCCGGTCACCAGCGACGCGTCGACGGCGGCCTCGCCGTCGACCACCACGCCGTCGGTCGCGATGGTCTCGCCCGGGCGCGTCACGAAGCGCATCCCGACCTCGAGGGCGGACCGCTCGATGACGGTGCCGTCCTCGAGACGCGCGGTGGCGCTCTGGCGCGAGCTCAGCGCCCGGATCGCGTCGCCGGCCCGCGCCGACGACCGCACCTCGAGCCACTTGCCCAGCAGGATCAGCGTGACGATCACCGCGCCCGTCTCGTAGTAGACGTGCGCGCCCTCCATCGCACCCGCGGCATGCCCGAGCAGCACCACGGTCGACCAGGTCCAGGCGGCGACGGTCCCCAGGGACACCAGCGTGTCCATGGTGGTCGCGCGGTGGCGCGCGCTCATCACGGTGCTGCGGTGGAACGGGTACGCGCTCCAGAAGATGACGGGCGTCGCGAGGATCGCCACCACCTGCTCCCAGCCCGCGAACTGCAGGGGCATCACCATCGAGATCAGCAGCACGGGCGCGGTCAGCGCCACCGCGACCAGGAAGCGGCGACGGTAGTCCGCGATCCTGGCGGCGTCGGACGCGACGTGGGCGGCATGCTCGTCCGCGAGCGCCTCCAGCTCGTCGCCGGCGGCGGGACGATGCGAGGCGTCGCCGCCCGCGCCGTCCGCCCCCGCCGCTCCGGCGGGCTTGGTGAGCACCTGGTAGCCCAGGCCCTCGATCGCGGCCCGCATCGCGAGCTCCAGGTCCTCGCGGTCGAGCGTGCCGTCGGCCTGCACGGTGGCGCGGCGCGTGGCGATGTTCACGGCGGCGCCGTCGACGCCGGGCAGGATCGCGAGGCCCTTCTGGATGGTGGCCGCGCAGCCGGCGCAGGTCATGCCGCCGACCGACAGGTCGATGGTCTCCGCGGGGGTGGTCTCGGTGGTCATGCGGAGACTCTAAACCTTGCTGTGGGCAGGAAGGTCAAGCCCCAGGACCTGGCACCGGTGAGGATCGGTGCAGCCCGCCGGGTCCAGATGGTCGGCGCGGCGGGCGAGCGAGGTGAGCTCGGCCTTGGCCGCGAGCAGGCTGGCGATCTGGGCGTCGATGTCCGCGAGGTGGCGGTCGATCAGCGCGCGGGAGTGCGCGCAGGTGCTCTCGCCCTCGTCCTTCATACGGAGGATCTCGCCCGCCTCGGCGAGCGACAGGCCCGAGGCCTGTGCATCTCGGATGAACCGCAGGCGGTCGAGCGCCTCCTCGTCGTACTCGCGATAGCCGTTGGCGCGCCGCTGCGGCGCCGCCATCAGCCCGATGCTTTCGTAGTAGCGGACGGTCTTCGCCGTCACCCCGCCGAACTCGGCCAGCTCCCCGATCTTCATCCTTGCATCGTACTGGAAGGTTTGTCTGGCCACCAGGACCGTCGCCCTACGATCGGATCATGCGCACGCACCCTCGCCGCATCGGCCTGCTCGGCGGCATCACCTGGCACAGCACGCTCGAGTACGAACGGCTCCTCCACGCCGGCGTCGCCGCGGCGCTGCCGGGACGGACCGCCGACCTGGTGATCCGGCACTACGAGTTCGGCTCGATCAGCGAGTCCCAGGAGGCGGGCGACTGGGACGGCCTGGCGGACACGTTCGGCCGCGACGCCCGGTGGCTGGTCGACGGCGGCGCCGAGGCGATCGTGATCTGCGCCAACACCGTGCACCTGATCGCGGACCAGGTCGAGGCGGCCGCGGGCGTGCCCGTCATCCACATCGTCGACGAGGTGGCCGCGGCGATCACCGCCTCGGGCGTCGACACGGTGGCCCTGCTCGGCACCGGCTTCACCATGCGCATGCCGTTCTACCGCGACCGCCTGGCGGCGCGCGGCGTGACGGCGCTCGTGCCCGCCGAGCCGGACCTGTCGGCGCTCCACGCGCTCATCTACGACAAGCTCGCGCGGGGCGTCGTCGACGATGCGGGCCGGGCCCTGGCGCGCGACGTCACCGCGCGCCTCACCGCGCGCGGCGCCGGCGGGGTCGTCGCGGGCTGCACCGAGATCCCGATGGTCATGACCGGGGACCACGTCGACGTGCCGTACTTCGACGCGCTCGCGCTGCACGCGGAGGCGGCGGTGCGGTTCGCGCTCGCGGACTGACGCGCGGTCACTCCGCTCGCGTGATGCACGGCGCGACCCCGCAGACGTACACGCCGTCGGATCGCTGGCGCACCGTGAAGCGCAGCACCTCGTCCGGGAGGTCGATCGGCGGGACCGGCTCGGCGGTCGCGTCGAGCGCGACGTAGCCCCTCACCAGCTCCACCCTCACGACCCCCGATCCCCCCTGGGTGTCGACGCTGAGCAGCACCGTCTGCGGCGCGACCAGCTGATCCGAGCCGCTCGCCTCCACGGGCTCGCCGTAGCCGCCCACCTGGTCGACCACCCGGCCGTCGATGACCTCGACCGCACCGTAGTCGTCGCCTCCACCGTCGGCGCCCGCGCCCTTCTCGTCGATCACGGGCGGCGCCGGGCCGCCCCCGCAGGCCGCGAGCGCCACCGCGACCACGAGCGCGACGAGGCCGCGCGCGGCTCCCGCGCCGCGCATCGTCACCACCCCGCCAGGTCGAGCGCCTCCTCGGCGACCTCGGCCGGATGCCGTCCGCTGTTCTCCACGGAGGCGTCCTCGATCGCGAGGGCGTCGAGCTCCTCGGCCTGCTCGGCGGTGCGAGGGATCGCCCACTCCAGCCAGCGCTCGGAGGTCTCGCGCGCGTGCAGGCGGGACACCCGCTCGTCGAGCGGGGCGGTCACCCGGATCACCGTCACCTCGGCCGGCCCGCCGGGACCGGCAAGCGCGTGCGCGATCGCCGCCCGGTCGCCGGCGTCCTCGAGGATGCGCGGGATGATCAGGCACCCGTAGCCGTGGCGGCGGTAGACCGGGGCCAGGGCCGCGAGCGCCTCGTTCATCAGCCGCTGGTGCCGCCAGTCGTCGTCGGGCGACGGATACGCCTCGCACAGCAGGTCGGCGTCGATGAAGGCCACGCGCGCGCCGCGCAGGGACATCGCCGTGTGCGCCGCGCCGGAGACCGCGGTCTTGCCCGCACCCATGGCGCCGGTCAGCACCAGCACGCGGGTCGGGAGCTCGATCCCGTAGCAGCGGGAGTCCGGGGCGTCCTTGTACTCGCCGAAGCCGGGGATGGCGCGGTACCCGAGGCGTTCGTACAGCGCCATGGCCTCCGGCTGCTCGGTGCCCGTCTCGAGGACGATGCTGGTGGCGCCCGCGCGGCGGGCGATCGCCTCCACCGCGCCCATGAGCACCTTGGAGTGGCCGTGGCCGCGGTGGGCGGGACGCACCCAGACGCGTTTGACCTCGACGGATCCCTCGCCGGTCGCGTACGGGGACCAGCGCAGCACCGCGCTGGCGATCGGCTCGCCGTCGTCCCCGTAGCCCACGAGCGAGGCGATCAGCGTGGGGAAGGACGTCTCGAGCACCAGGTCCGGATCGTCGTACCGCCGCGCCAGGTCCGCGCGCTGCTCCTCCCAGAGGGCGAACGCGTCCGGGTCGTCGGGTGCGACCCGGCGGATGGTGATCATGCGCCCAGGCTATCGGCGCCTCCGGCACCTCCCACCGATCGCCGCACCCGCTCACCCCTCGGATTGCGGCGCACGGATCTGGCCGCGACACGCGGCGGCGGCGGCGGGAGAATGGAGGGTGGGGCGGCGTGTCGCCCACGGATCCGTGCGGAGCAACGTGGGGGTAGGGTTGGTTGACACGTCAACATGAGGAGGTCTCGCGTGCGCGGCATCGGATTCCTGTCCTTCGGGTGGTGGTCCGCCGCACCCGGATCCAAGGTGCGCACCGCCGGCGACGTCATGCACGACACCATCCGCCTCGCGGAGGCGGCCGAGGATGCCGGGATGGACGGCGCGTGGCTGCGCGTGCATCACTTCGAGCAGAACACGTCCTCGCCGTTCCCCCTGCTCGCCGCGATGGGCGCCCGCACCTCGCGGGTCGAGCTCGGCACCGGCGTCATCAACATGCGGTACGAGAACCCGCTGTACATGGCCGAGGCCGCCGCGACGGCGGACCTCATCTCCGGAGGACGCCTCCAGCTCGGGGTCTCGCGCGGCAGCCCGGAGCCGGCCGCGGACGGCCCGGCCACCTTCGGCTACCCGCTGTCCTACGGGGACACCGCGGCCGAGGACTCCGCGCGACGGATCGCCGAGTTCCGCCACGCGATCTCCGGCGCCGGGGTCGCGGAGCCCGGGCCGAGCGCCCACGGCCGCGCGGGCGAGAAGCTGCCGATCCAGCCGCAGAGCCCCGGGCTGTCCGAGCGCATCTGGTACGGCGCGGGCGGCTTCGACTCGGCCCGACGCGTCGGGGAGCTGGGGATGCACCTGATGAGCTCGACGCTCGTGCTCGAGGCCACGGGCGAGCCGCTCGGCGTGGTGCAGACCCGCCAGATCGAGGCGTTCCGCGAGGCGTGGCGCGAGGCGGGCCACGCGGGCGAGCCGCGGGTCTCCGTGTCGCGCAGCATCATGCCGATCGTCGACGACCTCACCCACACCTACTTCAACCCCTACCTCGAGCGTGACCTCATGGGCGCCAACCGCGATCAGATCGGCGAGATCGACAGCACGGTCTCGACGTTCGGCAAGACGTACGTGGGCGACCTCGACAAGCTCGAGCGGGAGCTGCGACAGGACGATGCGGTGATGGAGTCCGACACCTTGCTGGTGACCGTTCCCAACCAGCTGGGCGCGGACTTCAACCGCGTCACGTTCGGTGCGCTCGCGGAGCTGCGGGACCGGCTCTCCCGCTGAGCCGGCCCCGCGTCGCGCCCGTCAGTCGACGGGGTGCGCGGCGGTGAACATGCCCGCCGGGTCGTAGATGGCCTTGAGCTCCCGCAGGCGCGCCGCCGCGTCACCGAAGCCGAGCTCACGGCTCACGTCGCCGTCGACGAACGTCAGCGCGAGCGAGGGCGCGAGCCAGGCGTCCATCGCGTGGACCAGCCCGTGCACGGCCGCACGGGCCGCCGGCGCGGCCTCCGGGACGGGCACCATCGCGATGCCGCCCAGGAGATGGTCGCCGGCCAGCGAGCCCACCGCTCCCGCGCCGTCAGGGCGGCGCGACGCCGCGCCACCGACGTGGCGGACCTCGGCGAACGACAGCCCCGGCGTCGACGTCGCGGCGGCCAGCCAGGCGTCCACCGCGTCGTCCCCGAACGAGGCCAGCATCGCGCCGGCCGATGCCGCGGGCGACGGCTCCGGCGGATCCATGTGCACGCCCACCAGCTCGCGAGCCGGGATCCGCGCGAAGGTGTCCATCTCGGGACCGAGCGCGCGCAGCGGCGCGAGGATCCCGACCGCCGCATCGTCCTCCTCGAGGACCACGCCGTCGATCACCACCACGCTGCGACCCGAGAGGAACGGCGGCAGCTCGGGCAGGGGCGGGAAGTGCATGATCCGGAGCGACGTCGAGACGCTCTCGGGTGCGGTGCGCGTCCAGTCCGCCCAGGCATGCGCCACCGCGGTGGCGTGCGTGGTGTCCCACAGCAGCATGCCCGCGAACAGGTCGGCGTAGGGCAGCAGGTCGAGCTCGAGCGAGACGACGATGCCGAAGGCTCCCGAGCCGCCTCGCACGGCCCAGAACAGCTCCGGGCTCTCGTCGGCGCTGGCGCGCACCAGGTGCCCCTCGGCGGTGACCAGCTGCACGGCGCGCACCGCGTTCACCGCGAGACCGTGGGCGCGGGCGAGGAAGGAGACTCCGCCGCTGAGCGCGTAGCCGACCACGCCGACGTCGCCGGCGCTGCCGTGCAGCGCGGTCAGCCCGTGGGGCGTCGACTGGGCCAGCACATCGTTCCACTGGGATCCGCCGAGCACGCGCGCGGTGCGAGTCTCGGGGTCGACGGTGGCGCCCCGCATCGCGGCGAGCGAGACGAGGATCGCGCCCGACAGGTCGGAGTCCGCGAGCGCGCCGGCGCCGTGCCCGGTCGCCTGCGGCGCGACGCGCAGCCCGGTCGCGGCGGCGGCCCGCACGACCGCGACCACGTCCTCGGCGGACTCCGGACGAGCGACGGCGAAGGGTCGCTGGTCGATCGCGCGGTTCCAGGGGAGGCGGGCGGTCTCGTAGGCGGCGTCGCCGGGCAGGACGATGCGGTCGCCCAGGAGGGAGCGCAGCCGTTCGGCGGTGGTCAGGGTGTCGATGGTGCTCATCATGCTCTCGATTCGTGTGCAGGTCTGGTGGACGCGGATCAGCGTGCGCCCCGGGAGGGATCCGCCGCCATCCCCGGTTCGAGGGGTTTGCCGGACCCCCAGAAATGTGGGATAGCGGGATGAACCGGACAGGCGCACACTTTCCTCATGCCCAGCCTCACCGGCGCCGAGCTGGCCCTCGGACGCGCGCGCAGCGACATCGACGTCATGTCACGCGCAGGACTCCCGCTCCACCGCTTCATGGACGAGGCTGCCTCGACCATCGAGCGCGTCATCCCGATCAGCGGCGGCTGCCTGTCCACCCTGGACCCCGCGACCGCGATGGTCTCGAGCACCCGCAAGTTCGCCGGCCTGTCCGGCAACAACGCGGGCGACGTGGCCTGGGCGCACGTCGAGTACGGCGTCGAGGACCCCTCCTCGATCGAGGCGATGGTGCGGTCGGGCACCACGGCGCTGGGGATGCACCTGTCGCTGGACGGCGCTGTCGAGAGCTCCGTGCGGATGGCCGAGCTGATGCTGCCGGTGTTCGACTACCGCGACGAGGCGCGCGCGATCTTCCACGACCGCCACGGCGCGTGGGGCGCGATCTCGGTGTTCCGCGGTCGCGACGACGCGCCGTTCTCTCGCCAGGAGCTCGACTTCCTCGCCGCGATCGCACCCGCGTTCACCCGCGGCATCCGCGCGGGCCTGCTGTCGCAGCTGAGCGCCGCCGACGCCGAGCGCGCGACGGGCCCGGTGGTGATGATCATCGACAGCGCCGACCGGCTCGCGCAGTCGAGCCCGGGAGCGGCCGCCCAGCTCGAGCGGCTGTCCAACGCGCCGAGCGCCGGCGATCCGCTCACGCTGGTGCACGCGTTGGTGGCGGCCGCCCGGCGGTACGCGCGCTGCGAGGCCGATCACCTCCCACGGATCCGGGTGCGCACCGGCGACGGGATCTGGCTGGTGCTGCACGCCGCGCCGCTGGGGGGCGCGGCGGACCGTGCGGGCGACGTCGTGGTGACCATCGAGGAGGCGCGCCCGCAGGAGGTGATGGGGCTGGTCGCCGACGCGTTCGGGCTCACCGCACGCGAGCGCGACGTGACCACCCAGGTGCTGCGCGGCGCCGACACCAAGGAGATCGCCGCCGCGATGCACGTGTCCCCGTACACGGTCCAGGACCACCTGAAGTCGATCTTCGACAAGGCCGGCGTCGCGAGCCGCCGCGAGCTGGTCTCCCGCGTCTACTTCGATCAATACGTGCCGCGCTGGGGCGCCGAGGTCGCGCCGGGCGGGTTCTTCGCGGCGTAGCGCGTCGCGCCGGGACGATGCGCGGGAGGGCTCAGGCGGTCGGCCCGACCTCGCGGTAGTGAGGAACCGGCGGCAGCTCGACGTAGAACGGGTGCAGCAGGCGGCGCCACTCCTGGTAGTCGGCTGACCCGCGGAAGCCGGCCTCGTGGTCCTCGACGGTCTCCCACTCCACGGTCAGCAGGTAGCTGCTCGGGTCCTCGATGCCGCGCTTGAGGGAGTGCGCCACGTAACCGCGCTGGCGAGCGACGATCGGGGCCGCCGTGCGGAAGGCGGCCTCGTACTCCGCCTCGCGTCCCGGGTGGACGTGGAGGACGACCGACTCGGTGATCACGCGGCCTCCCGGTCCATCAGGTCCCCGCAGCGGTCGAGCACCTCGCGGAGAGGGCCACCAGTTCCCCGCAGCGAAGCGTGGCCACGGCGGTCAGGCCGTGGCGAGCAGGTTCTTGATCGCGGAGGTGAAGAACGCGAGGCCGTCCACGCCGGTGCGCCCGGACTCGCGCGAGTCGGGGCCGAACCCGGCCTCGACCGCGTGCTCCGGGTGCGGCATGAGGCCGACCACGTTGCCGCGCTCGTTGGTGATGCCGGCGATGTCGCGACGCGAGCCGTTCGGGTTCCAGCCCACGTAGCGGAACGCGACGCGGCCCTCGGCCTCGAGCATGTCGAGGGTCTTCTCGTCCGCGACGTACTGGCCGTCCTGGTTCTTGAGCGGGATGACGATCTCCTCGCCCTCCCGGTACTCCGCGGTCCACGCCGTCTCCGCGTTCTCGACGCGCAGGACCTGGTCGCGGCAGATGAAGTGCAGGTGCTCGTTCTTGATCATCGAGCCCGGCAGCAGGTGGACCTCGGTCAGCACCTGGAACCCGTTGCAGATGCCCAGCACGGGCATGCCGCCGTGGGCCGCGTCGACCACCTTGTCCATGATCGGCGCGAAGCGGGCGATCGCGCCGGCGCGCAGGTAGTCGCCGTAGGAGAAGCCGCCCGGCAGCACGATCGCGTCGACCTCCTTGAGGTCGGCGTCGTTGTGCCACAGCGGGACCGCCTCCGCGCCGGCGAGCCGGACCGCGCGCGAGGCGTCGCGGTCGTCGAGCGTGCCGGGGAAGGTGACGACGCCGATGCGCGCGGTCACGCGTGCTCCTCGGCCATCACCGTGACCTCGACGACGTCCTCGATGACCGGGTTGCTCAGCAGCGTCTCGGCGGCCGTGCGGACGTCGGCGAGCACCGCGTCCGTCACCTCGCCGTCGACGGTGAGCTCGAAGCGCTTGCCCTGGCGGACCTGCGCGATGCCGTCGAAGCCGAGGCGCGGGAGCGCGGCACCGACCGCCTTGCCCTGCGGGTCGAGGATCTCGGGCTTGGGCATGACGTGAACGAGGATCGTGGCCATGGCCCGCAGTCTACCGGCGCGCGCGGCGGTACAGTGGTCCGCCCGTTCGTGAAGGAGGCCCCGTGAACCAGCTGCTGACGTCCGTCGCCACCGACGAGCTGCTGGCGAGCGCTCTCGGCACCCTGCGCATCGTCCTGGAGTACCTCGGCACCGTCGCGTTCGCCGTCTCCGGGGCGGTCGCGGCGAGCCGTCGCCGCATGGACCTGGTGGGCGCCGTGGTCCTCGCCTCCCTGGTCGCCGTGGGCGGCGGGACGATGCGCGACCTCCTGCTCCGGCAGCCCGTCTTCTGGATCGAGAACCCCACGCTGGTGCTGGTCGCCGTGGCGACCGCGCTGGCGATCGCGCCGGTCGCCCGGCGGCGGGACATCGGCGCCCTCGCCCGCCACCGGATCGTCGAGTACTCCGACGCCGCGGGCCTCGCGATCTTCGTCGTGATCGGCACCGGCATCGCCCTCGACGCGGGTGCGAGCCCGGTCGCTGCGATGATCGTGGGCGTCGCCAACGGCGTCGGCGGCGGCATCCTGCGCGACCTGTTCGCGGCGCAGGTGCCCGAGGTGTTCTGGAACGGCCAGCTCTACGCCACCGCGGCGCTGGCGGGGGCGGTGACGCTGTGGGCGCTGTGGGCGCTGCGCCTGCCCGCGGAGGTGGTGTTCTGGGTGCCGCTGCTGGTGATCGTGCTGCTGCGCGTGCTGTCGCTCACGCGCGGCTGGGGCGTGCCCTCGGTGGCCGTGGTCCAGAAGCGCGAGCTGCAGACCGAGTCCCACGCCTAGGGGTCAGCAGGCCCACCAGTTTTCGAGCTCCGTGCGCGTCAGCCAGGTCGACAGGTCGCCAGAGTCGGACTCCCAGTAGGCGAGCGCCCCCTCGAAGATCACGAGCGTCCCGCGATCATCGCCGGGACCAGGCGCGACGACGGCCGGCACGAATGCCACCGGCTCAGCCATGGCCGCGGCATGGAACGCGCCTATCGGGTCGGCCGGCAGCTCGTCGACGTTCGCGGGACGGTAGGGGTACCAGGGCGCGCCGTCCCACGTCAGGACCTCGTTGCCACATGCCGGGTAGTAGAGGACTCCGGTCTCGAGCTGGAGGGCATCGCCGGGCACCCCCAGATCGAGGGTCTCGTCATACTCGACCCCGCCGCCCGTCTCGGGAGACGCGCAGGCGGTCAGCAGCGTGCCGAGCACGAGCGCGGCGATCACGGCGACCACCGCGGCGACCTGCTTCCTTGCCATCGCACACCTCCTGCCATGATCGACGTACGCGTCGACCGTAGCGTTGGGGGCGGACGCGCGTGAGGCTACTCGGCGGCGCCGGCGAGCGTGGCGGTGAACGTCTCGCCCTGGTCGCCCGTGATGAGGCAGGCGATCTGACGGTCGCCCGCGTCCCAGGTGTCCTGGCTCGGGTAGAGCGAGAAGAGGCTGAGGCGCGACTCGTCGTAGGACAGCCCCACGAAGGTCCCGAACGCGTCGTAGCAGGTCTGGTCGGCCTCCGTCAGGATCCCGTCGGTGTACTCGGCGGCGGTGGTGTCGGCGGCGTAGTACACCTCGGCCTCGTGGGGCTCCGCGCAGTCGACCGTGGGGAGCACCCCGACCTCGCCCTCCTCGCCGTCGGCGACCCCCGAGAGGTCGTCCAGGTGCTCGATGCACTGGCCGGTGGCGAGCTGCATCGCGGCCACGTCCTCCTCGGTGGTGCCGAACAGCGACGAGCAGCCGGCGAGCGTCAGGGCGAGCACGGAGGCCAGGGCGATGGGTCGAAGCACGAATTCTCTCCTCAGCGGGGTGGCGGTGGCATCAATGTAGCGTCATCGCCGTGCCCGACGCGACAAACGTGCGTCAGTGCTTCGCGAGCCGGTCGAACGCCTCGAGATAGCGGTCGCGGGTGCGGGCGACCACGTCGGCGGGCAGCGCGGGCGGCGGCGCGTCCGAGCGCTTGTCCCAGCCGGACGCCGGCGAGGTCAGCCAGTCGCGGACGAACTGCTTGTCGTAGCTGGGCTGCGCGTGGCCCGGCTCCCATTCGTCCGCGGGCCAGAAGCGGGAGCTGTCGGGCGTGAGGACCTCGTCGCCCAGGACGATCGCGCCGGAGCCGTCGCGACCGAACTCGAACTTGGTGTCGGCGAGGATGATGCCCTTCGCGGCCGCGATCTCGTGCGCGCGGCTGTACAGCGCGAGGGTCAGGTCGCGGAGCGCCTCGGCGTCCTCGCGGCCGATCAGCGCGACCACCGCGTCGAAGTCGACGTTCTCGTCGTGCTCGCCCACCTCGGCCTTGGTCGCGGGGGTGAAGATCGGCTCGGGCAGGCGCGAGCCGTCCACGAGGCCCGGGGGCAGCGGGATGCCGCAGACCGTGCCGGACTGCTCGTACTCGACCAGGCCGGAGCCGGTCAGGTAGCCGCGGGCCACGCACTCCACGGGGAACATGTCGAGCCGCTGGCAGACCATCGCGCGGCCCTCGACCTCCGCGGGAACGGGGGCCTCGACGGTGTGGTTGGGGACGATGTCCAGCATCTGGTCGAACCACCACAGGCTCAGCCCGGTGAGGATGCCGCCCTTGCCCGGGATCTCGGTGGGCAGCACCCAGTCGTAGGCGCTGATGCGGTCGGACGCGACCACGAGCACCACGTCGCCGCGCGGGTGGGGCTCGGTCGGCTCGTAGAGGTCGCGCACCTTGCCCGAGTAGACGTGGGTCCAGCCCTCGAGCTCGAGGTGCTGCGGCGGGGTGGCGTGGCCGGGCATCAGGCCTCCAGGAGGTTCTCGCCGGCGGCGGCGCGCGCCGCGATGTCGCTGCGGTGATGGCTCCCCGGGAGGACGATGCGGGACACCCCCGCGTAGGCCCGCTCGCGGGCCTCGGCCAGGTCGGCTCCCAGCGCGGTCACCGACAGCACGCGACCGCCGGCGCTGACGAGCGCGCCGGCGGCGTCGAGCGCCGTGCCCGCGTGGAGCACGTGAACCGTGTCGACCTGCTCGGCCTCGTCGATGCCGGTGATCGGGTCGCCCTTGCGGGGGGTGTCCGGGTAGTTCTGGGCGGCGACCACGACCGTGACCGCCGAGTCGTCCCGCCACTCGAGCGGCGGGAGCTCGGCGAGGCGCCCCTCGGCGGCGGCGAGCAGCACGCCCGCGAGCGGGGTCGCGAGCCGCGCCAGGACCACCTGGGTCTCCGGATCGCCGAAGCGCGCGTTGAACTCGACCACCCGGGTGCCCTTCGAGGTGAGCGCGAGGCCGCAGTACAGCACGCCGACGAAGGGCGTGCCGCGGCGCGCCATCTCGTCGACCGTGGGCTGCGCGACGGTGCGGACCACCTCGTCCACCAGGCCCTCGGGGGCCCACGGCAGGGGGGTGTACGCACCCATGCCGCCGGTGTTCGGGCCGGCGTCCGCGTCGAGCGCGCGCTTGAAGTCCTGGGCGGGCTGGAGGGGGACCACCGAGGCGCCGTCGCAGAGGCAGAACAGGCTCACCTCGGGGCCGTCGAGGAAGTCCTCGACCACGATCCGTCCGCCGGCATCGAGGATGGAGGTGCCGTGCGCGAGCGCCTCGTCACGGTCGGAGGTGACCACCACGCCCTTGCCGGCGGCGAGGCCGTCGTCCTTCACCACATGCGGCGCGCCGAACGTGTCGAGGGCGGTCTCGAGCTGGTCGAGGGTCTCGCACACGAGCGGGTCGGCCGTCGGGACGTCCGCGGCCGCCATGATCTCCTTGGCGAAGGCCTTCGAGCCCTCGAGCATCGCGGCGTCGGCGCTGGGGCCGAACACCGGGATGCCGGCCGCGCGGACCGCGTCGGAGACGCCGGCGACCAGGGGCGCCTCGGGGCCCACCACGACCAGGTCCGCTCCCAGCTCGGTCGCGAGGGCGGCGACGGCGGCGCCGTCGAGGGCGTCGACCTGGTGCAGGGTCGCGACGGACGCGATGCCGGGGTTGCCGGGGGCCGCGTGGAGCTGCGCGACGGCGGGATCGAGGGACAGGGCGCGGGCGAGCGCGTGCTCGCGCGCGCCGGAGCCGACGAGGAGGATGATCACGCCCACGAGTCTAGGCGTTCGGCCCCGCCCGCCCGACGGTTCCATGACGCGCGGGCGACGGCGGGGGGAGGGCACCCGTATCGGGCATTCCACTCTGGAGTGGAACAGCCGGAACGCGAACGCGCCTCCTCCGCGATCGGGGATGGCGTGCCCGACGTCCACAGGGTCTGCCGTGCGGCACCCTCCTCCGGCAGGCTCGACCTCAACGCCGGGGAAGGGAAGGCGATGGATCCAGAGCTCGAGGCCCAGCTCCTGACACAGGAACGAGACGCCCGCCTCTGGGCCGCCCTGTCCCACCCCGCCCGCCGGGCCGTGCTCGAATGGCTGGACGTCGGTCCTGCCACCGCGACCGACCTCGCGGGGTCGATCTCGGCCCGCTTCGGGGTCCGCAGATCCCGCGCCTCACAGCATCTCAGGGCCCTTGCGGCCGCGGGCCTGGTGCGCGTCATCCACGACGGATCCGAGCGGTGGTACGCGATCGCCGACGACGCGGCACTCCCGGTCGCGCGCTGGCTGCGCGACCGGGGCCTGATCAGTGAGCGTGGAGAAGGTCGTTGATCTGGATGATCTCGTCCCGGCCCGGGCCGACGCCGATGGTCGAGATCCGGCAGCCGCTCAGCTCCTCGACCGCCTTGACGTAGTCCTGGGCGTTCTGCGGCAGGTCGGAGAACTCGCGGCAGGTGGAGATGTCCTCGTCCCAGCCGGGGAACGTCTCGAACACCGGCTCGGCGGCGGCGAAGGCCGCCTGGTCGAGCGGGAGGTCCTGGTAGCGGACGCCGTCGACGTCGTAGCTCACGCACACCGGGATCTCCTGGATGCCGGTGAGCACGTCGAGCTTGGTGAGCACGATGTCCGTGAGCCCGTTGATGCGCGACGCGTACCGGGTGATGACCGAGTCGTACCAGCCGCAGCGACGGGGACGCCCGGTCGTGGTGCCGAACTCGTGGCCGACGTCGCGCAGGCGGTCGCCCCACTTGTCGAGCAGCTCGGTGGGGAACGGGCCTTCGCCCACGCGCGTCGTGTACGCCTTCGCGATGCCGATCACGGAGTCGATGCGGGTCGGGCCCACGCCCGAGCCGGTGCACGCGCCGCCCGCCGTCGCCGACGAGGACGTCACGAACGGGTAGGTGCCGTGGTCGACGTCGAGCATGGTGGCCTGACCGCCCTCGAACAGCACGGTCTGGTCCTCGTCGAGGGCGTTGTTCAGCACGAGCGAGGTGTCGGCGACGTGCGGCTCGAGGCGGTCGCGGTACGCGAGCAGCTCCTCGGCGACCTCGTCGACCGTGATCGCGCGACGGTTGTAGACCTTGACCAGCAGGTGGTTCTTCGCGACCAGCGCGCCCTCGATCTTGTCGCGCAGGACGGCCTCGTCGAACAGGTCGCCGACACGGATGCCGAGGCGGTTGATCTTGTCGGCGTACGCCGGGCCGATCCCGCGGCCGGTGGTGCCGATCTTGCGCTTGCCGAGGAACCGCTCCGTGACGTTGTCGAGCGTCCGGGCGTACGGCGCGATGATGTGGGCCGCGTTCGACACCAGCAGGTCCGAGGTGTCGACGCCGCGCTCGTTCAGGGCGTCGAGCTCCTGGAACAGGACGCGCAGGTCGACCACCACGCCGTTGCCGATGACCGGCGTGCAGCCGGGCGTCAGGATGCCGGAGGGCAGGAGGTGCAGCGCGAACTTCTGGTCGCCGATGACCACCGTGTGGCCGGCGTTGTTGCCGCCGTTGAACTTCACCACGTAGTCGACGCGCGAGCCGAGGAGGTCGGTCGCCTTCCCCTTGCCCTCGTCGCCCCACTGGGCGCCGACGATCACTGCACCGGGCATTCCGCCCTCCCCTCGCCTGGGACGTCCCCAGGACTTGAACGCTTGCCGGGACGCACAGGCCCCCGACGATTATCGGCACGGACGGGCGCGGGCTGAACCGCGCATCGTCCCCGAACGTGCGGAGACCTCCGCAGTCATGCGACCGCGGAGGTCTCCCTCACGTGACGGTCGGTCAGATCTTCTTGCCGGCCGAGCCGAGCTGCTCGCAGGCCTCGACCACGCGGGCGGCCATGCCGGCCTCCGCCAGCTTGCCCCACGCGCGCGGGTCGTAGGCCTTCTTGTTGCCCCACTCGCCGTCGACCTTGAGGACGCCGTCGTAGTTCTTCATCATGTGGTCGACCACCGGCCGCGTGTACGCGTACTGGGTGTCGGTGTCGATGTTCATCTTGATGACACCGTGCGAGACCGCGGTGGCGATCTCCTCGGCCGTCGAGCCGGAGCCGCCGTGGAAGACCAGGTCGAACGGCTTCTCCTTGCCGAACTTCGCGGCGGCGGCGGCCTGGATGTCGCCGAGGATCTCCGGACGCAGCTTGACGGCACCGGGCTTGTAGGCACCGTGCACGTTGCCGAAGGTCATGGCCGTCATGTAGCGGCCCTTCTCGCCCAGACCCAGCTTCTCGATGGTGGCGATGCCGTCCTCGGGGGTCGAGTAGAGCTTGTCGTTGACCTCGGCCGAGTGGCCGTCCTCCTCGCCGCCCACGACGCCGATCTCGATCTCGAGGATGGTGTCCGCGGCCTGCGACAGCTCGAGGAGCTCCTCGGCGATCGCGAGGTTCTCGTCCATCGGCACCGACGAGCCGTCCCACATGTGCGAGTTGAAGATCGGGCCGTTGCCTGCGGCGATCGACTCGGCCTCGAGCTTCAGCAGCGGCTTCAGCCACTCCTCGAGGTACACCTTGTGGCAGTGGTCGGTGTGCAGCGCGATGGTCACGCCGTACTTCTCCGCGACCACGCGGGCGTAGGCCGCGAGCGCGAGCGAGCCGACGACGGCGTCCTTGATGGTCGAGCCGGAGGCGTACTGACCGCCACCGACCGAGACCTGGATGATGCCGTCGGACTCGGCCTCGGCGAAGCCCTGAATCGCGGCGGTGACGGACGACGACGACGTGATGTTGATCGCGGGGAACGCGTAGCCGCCGGCCTTGGCGGCGTCCAGCATCGCGGCGTACGACTCGGTGGTGGCGATAGCCATGGGTTGCTCCTGACATTCATTTGTGCGGATGGAACCGCCGTCCATTCTGTCAGATAACACGGGGGTCAGGGTGGCGAAGGTCCTACTGGTGCCCCGCCTCCACGTCGGCGTGCTGGCGGACCCAGGAGTGCATCGCGATCGCCGCCGCCGCTCCCGCGTTGATGGACCGCGTCGAGCCGTACTGCCCGATCGCCACCGTGGCGACCGCGGCCTCCCGGACCGCGTCCGACAGCCCCACCGACTCCTGCCCGAAGACCAGGACGCACTCTCGCGGAAGGGCGTAGGTCTCGAGCGGGACGGAGCCGGGAAGGTTGTCGATCCCGATCACCGGGAGGGACGATGCGGCGGCCCAGTCGGCGAGGTCCGTGACCGTCGGGTGGTGACGGACGTGCTGATACCGGTCGGTGACCATCGCCCCGCGGCGGTTCCACCGCCGGTTGCCGACGATGTGCACCTGGGCCGCGAGGAACGCGTTGGCGGTGCGCACCACGGAGCCGATGTTGAGGTCGTGCTGCCAGTTCTCGATCGCGACGTGGAACGGGTGCCGCCGGGCGTCGAGGTCGGCGACGATCGCCTCGTGTCGCCAGTACCGGTACCGGTCGACCACGTTGCGGCGGTCGCCGTGGGCGAGCAGCTCCGGGTCGAGCCGAGGATCCGCTGGCCACGGGCCGTCCCACGGGCCCACGCCGTGCGCGGGCTCGAGATCGCTGGGCTGGTCCACGGTCCGAGCGTAGTCACGAGCCGAGGGTCCGCACCTCCGCCCGATCCACCTTGCGGCCGAGCGAGATGTCCGCGCGCTGACCGGCGGCACGGCCGTCGAGCCAGCCTTCGGGCGAGGTGATCGCTCGCGGGCGGCCCGCCTTGAGGTTCGGGAACATCTCCCGGAACGCGCCCTCGACCACGACCGCGCGATCGGCGAGAACGAGCGCCGATCCCGTCCCCTGCTGCTCCGCGTCCCGCAGCGCGCCGGCGTAGAAGTCCTGGAGCCGCAGCCCGACGGCAGCGGCGAAGGCCATGGCGAACGACTTGCGCCGTGACACCGACCCTCCCGCGGCCGCCATCTCGAGGCGCATCGCGGGCACCAGCGTGTCGATGAGCGCGGCGACCATGGAGAGGTCCGACGCGAAGCCGACCAGCACCAGGCGCCCGTTCGGATACCGCACGCCCTCGCAGCTGAACACCGCGGCGATCCGGAACGCCAGGTGCTGCTGATCGAGGATGTACGGCGCCGAGAACGCGAACACCCGCTGCGTCGGCCGCGCCGCCTCATCGGCGGACATCCGCACGCCGGCCTCGTCGATGGCAAGGCGCACCATCAGCCTCTCCGCGCGTTCGCGCGCCCGCTCCCTCTCCTCGGGATACGGCGATCCACCGTCGGCGATCGCCAGCAAGGTGCGGGTCCGGTCGAGCAGCTGCTCGTGAGTCGCCATGGTGCCCCCCGTGGTCGGCGTCGAGGCTTCAGCCTCGCACCGCGGTGCGACACCCCCGCGGGTTCTCCACAGGTCCCGTCACACGAGGTCGACGCGAAGCGCGCCCGCCGCGGCGCGCGCACGCTCGCGCGCCTCGTCCACCGAGCCGGCGCGCGCGACGGCGACCGCGACGCGGCGACGCCCGTCGACGCGGGGCTTGCCGAACAGCCGCACGTCCGTGTGGGGCTCGGCCAGCGCATCGTCCACCCCGGAGAACACGGGGACGCCGCTGCCCTCGGCGAGCACGGCGCACGAGGCGGACGGCCCGAGAAAGGCCGCCTCGACCGGCAGCCCGAGCACGGCTCGCGCGTGCAGCGCGAACTCGCTGCGGTCGTAGGCGGCGAGCGTGACGAGGCCGGTGTCGTGCGGGCGGGGGGAGACCTCGTTGAAGAGCACCTCGTCGCCGCGGACGAAGAGCTCGACGCCGAACACCCCTCGTCCCCCGAGCGCACCGGTCACGGCGCCGGCGATCTCCTGGGCTCGCCCGCGGGCGGCGTCGGACATCGGCTGCGGCTGCCACGACTCGCGGTAGTCGCCGTCGACCTGGACGTGGCCGATCGGCGCGAGGAAGGTGGTGCCGCCCTCGTGCCGCACCGTGAGCTGCGTGATCTCGTAGTCGAAGTCGACGAAGCCCTCGACGATCACCCGGGTGCCGCCCGCGCGGCCACCCTCGGCGGCGTAGGTCCAGGCCTTCTCGACGTCCTCGAGCGACCGGATCACCGACTGCCCCTTGCCCGAGGACGACATCACCGGCTTCACGACGCACGGCAGGCCCACCTCCGACACGGCGTCGCGGAGCCCGTCGAGCGTGTCGACGAACCAGAACGGCGACGTCGGCAGCCCCAGCTCCTCCGCCGCGAGCCGGCGGATGCCTTCGCGGTCCATGGTGAGCATGGTCGCCCGCGCCGTCGGGATGACGGTCGCGTCCCCCGCGGCCTCGACCTCGGCGAGGACCGAGGTCGCGATCGCCTCGATCTCCGGGATGATCAGCTGCGGCCGCTCGAGCGCGATCAGGCCCCGCAGCGCGTCGGGGTCGAGCATGTCGATCACGTGCGCCCGGTGCGCGACCTGCATCGCGGGCGCGTCCGCGTAGCGGTCGACGGCGACCACCTCCACGCCGAGCCGGCTCAGCTCGATCGCGACCTCCTTGCCGAGCTCGCCCGAGCCCAGCAGGAGCGCGCGCGTGGCGGTCGAGGTCAGCGGCGTTCCGATCGAGACGGTCATGGCCACCATCCTGGCACCGGGAGGTCCCGGACGCCCCCGTCGGGTTCCTGAGCAACCTGCCAGGGAGGCGCGCGTACGCTGACCCGCGTGAGCCTCACCGCGCTGGCAGCCGCGCTGCCCACCCTGGGTCCGAGCTGGCTCGACCCCGAGACGATGATCGAGACCTTCATCTCCCGGTGGGGCGTGTGGGCGCTCGCCGCCGTCTGCGCCGTGGTGCTGATCGAGACGGGGCTGCTGTTCCCGTTCCTGCCCGGCGACTCGCTGCTCTTCACCGTGGGCCTGTTCATCGGTACCGGCACTCTGCAGGTGCCGCTGTGGGTCGCGTGCCTCGCGCTGTTCCTGGCGGCCTTCGCCGGCGACCAGCTGGGCTACCTGATCGGACGCAAGGCCGGGCCTGCGATCTTCAGCAGGCCCGACTCCCGGTTCTTCAAGCAGGACCACATCGACAAGACCCACGCGTTCTTCGAGAAGTACGGCGGCCGCGCGATCGTGCTCGCGCGCTTCGTCCCGTTCGTGCGCACGTACATCCCGGTCGCCGCCGGGATCGGCCGCATGCACTACGGGCACTTCATCAGGTTCAACGTGATCGGCGCGTTCATCTGGGGCGTCGGCGTCACGCTGCTCGGCTACTTCCTGGGCAACGTGCCGATCATCAAGGACAACCTCGAGGTCGCGGCGCTCGTGATCGTGCTCGTCTCGGTCCTGCCGATCGTGATCGAGGCCATCAGGCACCGCCGCGAGACCGCGGTGGCGATCGAGGAGATCGCCGAGGACGTCACCGAGTAGGTCCCGGCGGGACGATGCGCGGGTGGCGCCTCGGCGCTGCTCCTAGAACTCGACCGACGGCGCCGTGCGCGCCGCCTCCTCCGTCTCGAAGTACTCCTCGCGGTGGAAGCCGAACATGTTCGCGATGATCACGGTCGGGAAGGTCTCGATGCGCGTGTTGAGCGTGCGCACGTTCGCGTTGTAGAACCGGCGGCCCGCGGCGACGCGGTCCTCGGTGTTCGTCAGCTCCTGCTGGAGCTGCATGAAGTTCTGGTTCGCCTTGAGGTCCGGGTAGGCCTCGGCGACCGCGAACAGCCGGCCCAGCGCCTGCGTGAGCACGTTCTCCTGCTGCGCCTGCTCGGCGGGCGAGGACCCGGGCGCCGCCGCGATGGTGCGTGCCTGGGTCACCGCCTCGAGGGTCGCGCGCTCGTGCTTCGCGTAGCCCTTGACGGTCTCGACCAGGTTCGGGATCAGGTCGTGGCGGCGCTGCAGCTCGACGTCGATCTGACGCCACGCCTCCTGCACCAGGTTCCGGAGCCTGACCAGCCCGTTGTACGCGGCGATCGCCCACAGGATGACGATGACGACCACAGCCGCGAGCGCGACGAAGAACCACTCCATGATGTGCCCTTTCTTGGCGTGTCCGTGTCGACTCTAGCGGGAGGCGCCGTCGGCACCCCCGTCGCCGTTGCGACGCTGCTCCCAATCCTCGATCCCGTCGCCGTCCGCATCCACGCCGACGCCGGTGTAGCGGCGCGACGTGAGCGCACCGGGCGTCACGGCCCACGACGGACCCGACAGCGGAGCGTTCGGATCGGGCCGCCCGAGGCCCTGGTCGGTGTAGCTGCGCAGCACGTGGTCCGGGATCCGCCGCGCGATGCCGGTCACCGCCCCCAGGCGCTTCGCGAGCGAGCCGACCCCGTCCCGCCCGGGCTGCCACAGCATCACCGCGCCGCCCTCGATGCGGATCGAGCAGCCCTCGACATCGAAGTCGAGCAGGCGCTCGATCATGCGCGGGTCCACGACGTCGTGCGCGTATCGCCGGTCGGCCGCGCGGACGCGCCAGCGCTGGTTGAACGCGTGCGACTCGACCTCGACGTCCATCCCCCCGAGCGCCTGGGCGGCGTGATGCCAGGCGTTCTCGGGCACGATCTCGAGCCACGGCAGGTTCACCGGCAGCTCGGCGAGGGTCACCTGGAAGAGCTGCGGCGTGGTGCGGTCGTCACGCCCGGCGACACGGTCCTCGAAGGCGTGGGTGAAGGTCGCGCAGCGCATGCCGCCATAGGTGCCGCGGAGGATGTGCTCCTGGTGCTGATGCGATCCCGCCCCGAACGGGAAGCGGGCGAAGCGCAGGGAGTACGGGGCACCCCGGTCGAGATGGTCCCAGCCGTGCTCAAGAGCGAAGCGCTCGTGCTCGTCGCCGTGGGCGCGCGCCTCGCGCCACTCCCACAGCGCCCACAGCCCGGCGGCGGCGCCGCACAGCAGTCCCACGACGAACAGCGCGCCCGAGCCCAGGCCGAGCGCGAGCACGGCGAGCAGGCCCGCGACGCCCGCCACGGAGGCGAGGACGTTGCGCGCACCGTGCCTCAGCATCGTCCCCCCGGCAGCGCTCGCGTCAGGCGAGGCCCAGGTCGTCCAGACCGTAGAGGTAGAGGTAGGGCAGGCCCTCCTCCTCGATGACCTGGCGCGCGCCCGTGTCGCGGTCGACGATCACCGCGACCGCGACCACGTCCGCGCCCGCCTCCCGCAGCGCGCTCACGGCGGTCAGCACCGAGCCGCCGGTGGTCGAGGTGTCCTCGACGGCGACGACCCGGCGTCCCGCCACGTCGGGGCCCTCGATGCGCCGTTGCAGGCCGTGCGCCTTGTTCTCCTTGCGCACCACGAACGCGTCGAGGTCGAGCCCGCGCGAGGCCGCGGCGTGCAGCAGGGACGTCGCGACCGGGTCGGCGCCCAGCGTGAGCCCGCCGACGGCGTCCACATCGGCCGGCCCGAAGCCGGCCTCCTCGAGCGCGTCGAGCAGGACGTGGCCCACGAGCGGGGCGGCCCGGTGATGCAGGGTGATCCGGCGCAGGTCGACGTAGTAGTCGGCCTCCTTGCCGGACGCGAGGGTGACGCGGCCGCGCACCACGGCCAGCTCGGAGATCAGGTCGCGCAGCTGCTCGCGAGGGGTGCCGGAGGTCATGGCGCCCAGCCTAGCGGGGGACGATGCGGTGGCTGGGCGGGCGGGCTCAGTCGCGCTGCTGGCTGCGGCGTCCGCGCGTCATGCGCGTGGGGAGGAGACCGGCGAGCGCGCCCGCGACGGCGTAGCGCGCGGACGGCGTCACCACCGTCTGGCCGCGGCGGACGGCGGCGAGCGCGGCCGTCACGACCTCCTCGGGATCGAGCCAGGCCTGGTCGGGGAACTCGGCCCGCATGTGGGACAGCGCATCCGAGTCGTGGAAGTGCGTCCGCACCAGCCCCGGCAGCACGGCGGTCGCCGTGACCCCGGTGCCGGCGAGCTGGCCCGCGAGCGCCTGGGTGAACTCCACCTGCCACCGCTTGTGCGCCGCGTACGTCGAGTTGCCCAGGCGCGACGCGATCGACGAGACCGTGAGGATCGCACCGTGGCCGCGCGCGATCATGCCCGGCAGCGCGGCGTGCGTCAGCTGCGCGGGCGCGGTCACGTGGATGTCGAGCAGCGCCCGCTCCTGCTCCCACGTGGTCGCGGCGAACCCCTCCCCCAGGCCGAACCCCGCGTTGTTCACCAGCAGGCTGACAGGGCGGGCGTCGTCGCCGAGCCGGCTCGCCACGGCCTGCCGGCCGACCTCGGTCGTGAGGTCCGCGGGGAGCAGCTCCGCGGCCATGCCGGTCGCGCCCGTCAGGTTGTGCGCGACCTCGCTGAGACGGTCGCGCGAACGGCCCACGAGCACCACCTCGTGGCCCGCGGTCGCGAGCTGCCAGGCGAACTCCTCGCCCAGTCCGGAGGAGGCGCCGGTGACGAGTGCGATGGCCATGCGACGAGGCTACCGGTGGCCGGTACCGTGAACCCATGCGTCTTGCCACCTGGAACGTCAACTCCGTCCGCGCCCGCGCCGAGCGGGTGGTCGACTGGCTGCAGCGGTCGGAGACCGACGTGCTCGCGATGCAGGAGATCAAGTGCAAGCCGGAGCAGTTCCCCCGCGAGGCCTTCGAGGCCGCGGGGTACGAGCTGGCGGTCCACGGGCTCAACCAGTGGAACGGCGTCGCGATCGCCTCGCGGGTGGGTCTGTCCGACGTGGAGACCTCGTTCCCCGCCCAGCCGGGCTTCGCCAAGACGGGTGACCCGGTGGTCGAGGCACGGGCGCTCGGCGCGACAGCGGGCGGCGTCCGGGTGTGGAGCCTGTACGTGCCCAACGGACGCGGGATCGGCGACCCCCACTACACCTACAAGCTGGACTTCCTCGGACGCCTCAAGGATGCCGCCGCCGGCTGGACCGACGTGCCGACCGCGCTGGTCGGCGACTTCAACGTGGCCCCGCTCCCGACCGACATCTGGTCGGAGGAGGACGCCGAGGCGGAGACGCACGTGACGCCGGAGGCCCGCGCCGCATTCCACGCGTTCGAGGACGCCGGGTACACCGAGCTGTCGCGCCGCTTCATCCCGGCGGAGCGCACGTACACGTTCTGGGACTACAAGGCGCTGCGCTTCCCCAAGGGCGAGGGGATGCGCATCGACTTCGTGTACGCCTCGGATCCGCTCGCGGCGCTCGCGACCGGCGCGAGCATCGTCCGCGACGAGCGCAAGGGCAAGGGCGCCTCGGACCACGTCCCGGTGGTGATCGATCTCGAGGATCCCGCGTGACGGACGGCTTCGCGCCGCCGCCGTCGCTCGACGGCCCGCGCGCCGCCTCGCCGACGGGCTCGGTCGCGGGGGCGCCGACGCCCGCCCCGCTCGCGTCACCGCCGCGCCCGCGTCGCCCCCGGCGCCGACGCGGGGTCGTCCTGGCGTGGATCGTGGGCGGCGCCGCCGCCGTGGCGATCGGCGGCGGCGTGGTCGCCGACCTCGCCCTCTCCGCGCATCAGCGCTCGCTCGAGCCGGTCGCGCGCGGGTACGCCGGAGGACTCGAGGGGATCCAGGCGGTCGCCGGGCTGTGCCTGGTCGACGCGCCCGAGGGCGAGTCAGTCGACTCGCTCATCGCCGTCGCCTGTGCGGATCCCCATCGCGCCGAGGTGGTGGCCGAGCTCAGGCTCGGCGGGGCGTGGCCCGGCGACGATGCGCTCGCGCGCCAGGCCGAGGACTTCTGCTCGGTCCAGGTCGCGCGCCTCGTGAGCGGGGAGCTCGCCGAGGGCGCGCGCTGGCGCGTCTGGGTCCCCACCGAGCGCACCTGGGCCGCGGGTGACCGCGCCGCGCTCTGCGTCGTGGTCATGGACCGCGACGTCACCGGCTCGTTCGAGGCCGGCACCGCCGCCTGACGCGCTCAGAACGCCGCGAGCGTCCCCTCGAACAGCTGGGGCACTCCCGACTCGTCGGGGACGAACGCGGCGCACACCGCGCCTCGCTCCCCCGCGTCCCAGCCCTCGGCGAGCGGCCACGTGTAGAAGATGTCGAGCGGCGAGGAGGAGTAGGGCTCGCCCGTGTAGGCCTCGAAGCGCGACACGCACTCCTCCTCGACCTCCGCGACCACGGCCTCCTCGTCGTACGTGTCGGAGCCGCCCACGTCGAACGTCGCGTAGACCTCGGCCTCGTGCGCCTCGTCGCAGGCCACGGTGGGCACCGAGTCGCCGCTCTCCCCCACCCCGGAGATGATCAGGCAGTCGCCGAGCACCAGGGGCACCGGCGGGTCCTGCGAGCAGCCGGCCAGCGCCAGGGACGCGGCGAGCCCGGAGACGAGGATGACGGCGGTGCGGCGCATGGCGGCCACCCTAGCGCGCGGCCCCGGAATGGCGGATCGGTGCACGATAGGCGCCGGCTTCGGGCACCGATCCTCCATTTCGCGGGGAGGGATGCGCGCGGGGAGGGGTGCGCGCGGGAAGGGGCGCGCCGGGCGGGTGCGCGCGAAGGGTGGGGAAGGCGCGCGACGACGGGTCGCTGCGCGAGGAGCGGTGCGCGGTGGCGGCGCGTGCGCGGCGTCAGGCCGCGGGGCGACGGGCGGCGATCGCCGCGATCACGGCCGGCTCGCCCTGGTCGACCATCCACTGGAGCAGCGACGACGGCGCCACCGGGTTGGCGGCGATGGTGGGCCGCAGCTCCGGCCGGGCATAGGCGAGACCGGCGAGCTCGGTCGCCGTCGCGTAGGGGCTCTCGGCGAGCATGCGCTCGCCCTGAGGGCCGTCGGCACCGAAGGGCACGGGCTGCACCGGCTGCTCCGGGCGCGCCGCCAGGGGCGCGTCGTCGTTCGGCGCGCCTCGCATCGAGTCCCGGACCACGACCACGGTGACGGCGAGCGGGACCAGGGGGAGCACCAGGAGGACCGGCGGCAGCTCGAGCGGAAGGACCCCCTCCGCGAGCACAGCCACGGCGATGAAGAACGCCGCACACACCCCGAACACCATCCGGGACAGGTTGCTCAGGGCCACGCGGGGGTGGAAGGAGGCGATGACGTCGAGTACGAGCACACCCCCCGTGACGACGAGAGCAATTGCCTCTGCCGACCAGCTCGTCACTCGAACCTCCCCCCAACACCCCGCGTGAACCTCGCTATGAATCTTTCATCGTCCCGGGCGTCGCTCAAGCCCCCACTTGTGGGGGCATACCCCCGGGACCATGGGCTCTCCAGGAGTTTTGTCACGCGCTACAGTTCGAATCAGCACAGAGAGGAGCTGCCGTGGAGGCGGAGGGGGCGAAGCGCCGGATCGCGCTCGTCGAGGACCATGCGCTGATCGCGGCCGGGTTCCGCGATCTGATGGCCTCGGCGGACGACCTCGACCTGATCGCGGCGGTCGAGACGGTGGACGAGCTGACCGCGCTGGACCCGGCGCCGGAGCTGGTCGTGCTGGACCTCCGCCTCGCCGACGGCTCGATGCCGTCCGCGAACATCGCGGCCGTCCACGCCCTGGGCGCCGAGGTGCTCATCTACACCGGCGGCGAGGACCGCCGCCTGATCCAGGACGCCGCGCGCGCCGGAGCCCTCGGGCTCATCCGCAAGTCCGCGGACCCCGCCACGCTGCTCGACGCGATCCGCACGGCAGCGGCCGGCGGCGACGTGTTCGGCACCGACTGGGCCGCCGCCATCGATGCCGACGACGCGCTCCCGGACGCCCACCTCAGCGCCCGCGAGCAGGAGGTGCTGTCGCTCTACGCCTCGGGGCTCACCGCGGTCTCGGTGGCGCGGGCGATCGGCGTCTCCCGCGAGACCGTTGCGGACTACGTGAGCCGCATCCGCCGCAAGTACGAGGATGCCGGCAGGCCCGCGTACTCGCGCGTCGACCTGTACAAGCGCGCGCTCGAGGACGGCCTCCTCGACGGATCGCAGTGATCGGGGTCGACGCCGACGGCTCGGCGCGGGACCGCATCCGCCGCACCCTGCTGCTCGCCGTCGGCCTCGGCGCGATCGTGTTCGGCGCGCTGCTCGCCAGCGGCGGCAGCGGGTTCCTCGCGCAGATCCCCCAGCTGCGCGCACCCTACGGGTGGCTCACGGTGGTCGTCGGCATCGTGCTGCCCGCGCTCCTGATCGTGCTGCACCGCGTGCTGCCCCAACGCGCGCTCCTGATCTACGCCGGCGCCATCTCCGCCACCTTCCTGGTGCTCGAGACGGCGTGGCCCTGGATGATGCTGGAGCCCACGCTCGCCGACGACGCGACCCCGTGGATGCAGGGCATCAACGCCGTGCACGCCACCATGGCCGCGATCGTCTGGCCCCGGATCGTGGGCTGGGTGTATCCGCTCGCGCTCGGGCCGATCGTCGCGTTCGTGCAGGTGCAGGTCCGCGACGGCGCCGGCGTGCCCGCGCTCCTCGACGGCCTGGGCGCGATCATCTTCTCCCTGATCCTCTGCGGCGTGTCGATCGCGATGATCCGGGCGGGCGGCCTGCAGGACGCGGCGGCGCAGCAGGCGCGCGACCAGGCGGCGCTCGAGGCCCGCCGCCACACCCGCGAGCTCGAGCAGGCGCGCATCAACGGGATCGTCCACGACGACGTGATGTCCGTCCTGCTCGCAGCCTCCCGCGAGGATCCGCCGGACGGGCTGAAGGCGCAGGCACGGCACGCCCTCGACCGCGTCGCGTCGCTCGAGAGCGGCGGCACCGAGCACCAGGACTACGACCTCCACGAGTTCGTCGCCGTGGTGCGCTCGACCGTGGCCTCGATCGCGCCGTCGCTGCCGGTCACGTACACCGTCGAGCCGGGTGGGACGCTGGCCGCGCCCGTGGTCGCCGCGTTCGCCGAGGCCGCGGGCGAGGCCGTCCGGAACGTCCTGCGTCACGCGGGGGACGATGCGGCCGCCCACGTCAGCGTCGACGCGCGCCCCGGCGCGATGCGCGTCACGGTCCGCGACTCCGGCGCGGGGTTCTCGACGGCGCGTGTCTCGCAGCGCAGGCTCGGGATCCGCGTGTCCATCGAGCAGCGCATGGCGAGCGTCGAGGGCGGGAGCGCCCACGTCACGAGCACCCCGGGTCGCGGGACCACCGTCGAGCTCGCGTGGAGCGCCGCGTGAGGCGGCGGCTCCGGCTCCGGCCGGACGGCGCGAGCGCGGTCGACGTCAGCCGCCTGCTCAGTCTCGAGACCGACGGTGGCAGCCTCATCCTGGGCATGTTCATCGTCACCAACGTCGCGTTCGCGCTGACCACGATCGGCACGCTGTCGACCGCCTGGCCCGCCTACGTCGCCGTGGTCGTCGTCTCCGCGGCGGCCGTGCTGCTGGTGCGTCCCCATCCCGATCCCTTCCCGCTGCGGGACTCCTGGCTGGTGGTGAGCGCGGTGGTCGTGTCGAGCATCGTCCTGTCCCTCGCCCTGCCCGCTGAGGGCGTGATCGGACGAGCCTCGTGGCATCTCGGCTCGAACATGTGGCTCCTGTGGTTCCTGATCATCCGTGGCCGCGGCAGGCTCGCGTGGCTGGGCGCCGCGCTGATGACGGCCATCACCGTGGGGTGGGCGATGGTCGTGGGCCGTGGCTGGGGTGCGGGCCTGTCGATGCTCGACACCCAGCTCGGCATGCTCGTGGTGGCATCGGTCTTCGCGCGCGCGCTGCGCCGGACGGCGTGGCGCATCAACGCGCTGTCCGAGCGCTCCGTCGAGGCGGCGGCCGCCGCGGCCGCCTCCGAGGCCACGCGGCAGGTGCGGCTCCAGCGCGCCTCCGAGGTCGCGCGCCTCGCGGTGCCGTTCCTCACCCGGATCGTCGACGGCGGCCCGCTGAGCGCGGACGAGCGTGCACAGGTGCGCGACGCTGAGGCGATGCTGCGCGACAGCGTCCGCGGCCGCGCGCTGGCCACCCCCGCCGTGCTGACCGCGGCCACCCGGGCGCGTGGCCGGGGCGTCGACGTGGTCCTCCTCGACGACCGCGGCAGCGGGCTGCCGTCCGGCGAGGCGATGCAGAGGGTCGAGGCCCGCGTCGCAGAGACCCTCACGCGGGCGGCCGGCTCGGTCACCGTCCGGCTGCTCCCCGCCGGACGCGACGCGGCGGTGACCATCGTGACCGTCGGCCCCGAGCGGGTGGAGCGCACCCTGCTCGACGTCGACGGCGACGTGATCACCGCCGCCTGAGCCCCGCGAGACGCGTTACGCGAGCGCCTTGGCCTTCAGCTTGTCGTACTCCTCCGCCGTGATGGCGCCCGAGTCGAGCAGTTCCTTGGCGGCCTTGATCTCGCTCGCCGCACCCGCCTCGTCCATGAGGCCCTTGGTGTACTCGACCTGCGCGGCGCGCATGTCCTTCGCGGCGGCGAGGTCGCGCTCGGCCATGCCCTTGCCGCGGGTGAAGATGTAGACCAGCGCACCGAGCACCGGCAGGATCACCAGGAGCAGCGTCCAGAAGATCTTGCCGACCACGGACAGCTTGTCGTCGCGGAACACGTCGACGATGAACCGGATGACCAGGAAGATGAACGAGATCCAGATCGCGAACCACAGCGACCACAGCAGGATGTTGAGGAAGTTGGCGAAGAAGTCCATGTGAGTGCCCCTCGGTCAGGAGACGGCGGGCGCCATGCCTGCCGCTACCTCCGACGTTACTCGCTCGGGGACCGTGGCGGCACCATCACAGGGACGGTGTCCTCAGCGCTCCGCGACCAGCGCGCGGGCGGTCGCCGCATCCGTGATCAGCACGGTGATCCAGCCACCGCGGAGCGCGCCTCGGATGGCGGGTGCCTTGCGCACCCCGCCGGCCACGGCGATGCGCCGCGGGATCGCGCGCAGCGTCTCGGGCGTGATGCCGATGACGCGCTCGTCGAAGTCGGTCCGCACCGGCTCGCCGTCCGCGTCGAAGTAGCGCAGGCACACGTCGCCCACCGCGCCCGAGGCCCGCAGACGGTCCTGGTCGGCCTCGCTGATCGCGTTGCCGGAGCTCCGCAGCAGCGGCGAGGGCTCGGTCGTGCCGATGCCGACGAGTGCCATCGTCAGGCCGGGCCAGTGCGCGGCGACCGAGGTCACCGAGGAGTCCGCGGCGAGCGAGTCGCGCGCCGCGGCGGTCCCGAGCAGGCCCGGGGCGGGCAGGAAGACCGGCTCCGCCCCCGTCGCGGCGGCGAGCCGCGTGAGCAACCGGGTCGCGTCGACCTGGACGCGGGACTCGCCGACGCCGCCGACGAGCTGCACCACGGTCTGCGCGACCGGCTGGTGCGAGGGGCGCAGCGACTCGACCGCGGCCAGCAGCGACGCGCTCCACGATGAGATCCCGATGCGGTCCCCGCCGATCAGGGTGGTCTCGAGGTACGTGGCGGCGGCGCTGCCGAGGGCGCGCAGCTCGTCGGCGTCGGCACCGGGGTCGACCACCACCGCCTCGGCGAGGCCGTAGGTCCGCTCCAGGGTCCGCTCGAGCTCGGTGAAGACGCCGCCCGGCTCGGTGACGGTCGTGCGCACGATCCCGACCTCGACGGCGCGTTTGAGCAGGCGCGAGACGCGCGGCTGCGAGACGTGCAGCTCGGAGGCGATCTCCGACTGGCGCAGCCCCTGCTCGTGGTACATCCGGGCGATGCGCACCATGAGCCGGGTCTGATCGTCCCCCGCGCCCAGGCGGCGGGACATGCCCACGGGTGTCTCCGTCATCGCCACGCCCCTCCTGATGGATTCGCTCGCGACAGTTTATGCGCTGGGTCCCGGGGGCCGGGGGGGGGGCGCCGGGGGCCCCCCCCCCCCCCCCGGGGGCGCGCCCCCCCCCCCCCCCCCCCCCCCCCGC
>NZ_JAUHPX010000007.1 GCF_030418305.1 Demequina lignilytica
GCGCCTGCCGTCCAGGCCTCGCGGGGCCCGGCACCGTGCGGTGCCGGGCCCCTCGTCGTCGGGTGGACGATGCGCGGTCACGCCGCGGCGGCGACCGCCGTCTTCTCCGGAGCGCCGGTCCGGGCGGGCAGGCGCAGGCCGCGGACGATGAGCGTGATCGCGAGCGAGATCTCCCACAGGAAGATCGGGATCGCGGCGAGCGACCGTGCCGTGGTGACCTCGTCCGCCAGCCCGAACATGACGGTGAGGTTCGACGCCGTCACCAGCGCGGAGCCGACCACGCCGAGCACCGGGATCCAGCGCGGCACGGCGCGCAGGCGCCACAGGACCACCGCGAGCACCACCGTGTGCACGCCGACCACCAGCCCCGCGCCGACCAGGAAGGTGGCGGAGTAGAGCTCGCGCAGCGCGACCCCCGCGCCGCCGTCGGCGAGGCCGGCGTCGCGCAGGCTCACGAGCGCGGCCACCGAGGCGGCGCCGACCACGATCACGGCCGCCTCGAGGACGCGCAGCACCAGGTATGCGGGGCCGCCGAGCGGTGCGTGCGCGCGCAGGAGCGGGAGGAGGCACAGCGCGGTGCCGACGACGGCGACCGCGAGCACGATGTCGAGCAGCGCGCCGAGCAGCTGCGGCCCGCCCCCGTCGGAGCCCGCGAGCCAGGCGTCGTCGGCGACCATCGGTCCGTAGAGGATCACGGCGGCGACCGACGTGAGGTGGGTGAGCAGGTAGAAGGCGCCGGCGAGGGCGGCGGTGCGGCGAGGGCGAGACATCGAGGGCTCCGATCGGACACGAGGTGTACGGTGTACACCTTCGAGCCACGACTGTAGGGTGTATGGCGTACACCGTCAAGAGCGGAGGATCGATGGCGACCACGGCCACCGGAGGCGCGCGCACTCCGCTGTCGCGGGCACGCGTGCTCGACGAGGCGATCGGGTATGCCGACACCCACGGGCTCGACGCCCTGAGCATGCGGACGCTCGCCGAGCTGCTCGACGTGGTGCCCATGGCGCTCTACAAGCACGTGCGGTCCAAGGAGGCGCTGATCGACGGCATGGTCGAGACGGTGCTCGCGACCCTTCCGGCCGCCGATCTCGCCGGGGTCGGGCCGGAGAGCTGGCGCGCGGTCGCGCGGTCGCGCATCCTCGCCGCCCGCTCCGCCCTCCAGCGGCATCCGTGGATGTGGAGGGCGCTCGAGACGCGCGCGGCGCCGACGCCGGCGATGCTCGACCACATGGAGGCGATGATCCAGATCCTGCGGCGCGGCGGGCTGGGACCGGTTCTGACCCATCACGCGATGCACGCGCTGGGCGGCCGGATCTGGGGCTTCACCCCCGAGGTGGCGTCGTCGGGTCCGGCTCCCGCGGATCCCGCGGAGATCGCCGCGGCGATGGCGGCGATGCGCGAGCGCTGGCCCGGCGTCCTCGAGTCGGCGATGTCGGCCCGGCACGAGGCGGGGAGCGCCGTCGGGCCGGGCTGCGACGACGACGCGGAGTTCGCGTTCGCCCTCGACCTGCTCCTCGAGGGTGTCGAGTCGCGCCACTTCGCGGGGTGGCCCTCCCCGGCGCGGGCCACGTCCCACTAGGCTGGCGCCGTGACCACCGATCCTCGCTTCGCGCGGAGCGCCGACGCCCTGGCCCGAGCGGTGCTCGAGCTCGCCGCGGAGACCCCGATCGAGGACATCGCGGTCACCGACATCGCGCGCCGCGCCGGCGTGACCCGCGCGACCTTCTACAACCACGCCAACGGACCCGAGGAGCTCCTCGCCCGGGTGCTCGGCGCGGAGCTCGACCAGGTGCGCCAGGAGTTCCTCGACTCGGTGAGCTCGCACCTCGACGACGTGGAGGGCGCCTGGCGCGAGACCGCCGGGCTGCTCATGGATCACATCGACTCGCACGCGGACGTCTACCGGACCGGGCTCTCCCAGACCGAGGCGGGGCGCGGCTCGATGCTCGCGCTGCTGCTCGCGAACCACATCGAGGGCACGCTCGAGCGGTACCGCCAGGTGATCGGCGCCCCTGAGCCGAAGGACGACGCGGAGCGCGCCCGCGCGCGCATCGCGGCCGCCTACCTGAGCCACGGCGTGGTCGGCGGCTACCGCGCCTTCCTCACCGGACCCGAGCCCCGCGACCGGGACCTCGCGCTCGACGTGATCGTCGGCGCCACCCCGCGCGAGTGGTTCGCCACCCCGACGCCCTGAGGACCGCGCCCGGCCGAGGAATCGACCGGGACGTCCGCGCGTTCTGATCGACCTGAGGCCCCCGACGCCGGGGTCCGCACCCGAGCCCGAGGAGATCCATGCCGTCCGCATTGTTCAGCCCGATCGACCTGCGCGGTGCGACCGCACGCAACCGGCTCTGGGTCAGCCCCCTGTGCCAGTACTCGTGCGAGCACCAGGACGGCGTGCCGGACGACTGGCACCTGGTCCACCTGGGGTCCTTCGCGCGCGGCGGGGCCGGCCTGGTCATGAGCGAGGCGACGGCGGTGACGGCCGACGGGCGCATCTCTCCGTGGGACACCGGGATCTGGAACGACGAGCAGCGCGACGCCTGGGCGCGCATCGTCGCCTTCATCCACGGCCAGGGGGCGCTCGCGGCGATCCAGCTCGCCCACGCCGGCCGCAAGGCCTCGACCTACCGCGAGTGGAGCGGCACCGGCAGCGTGCCCGCCGCGGAGGGCGGCTGGACCACCGTCGCGCCGTCCGCCATCGCGTTCCCCGGCTACGAGCCACCCGTGGCCCTCACGGACGAGCAGATCCTCGAGGTGGTCGACGCCTTCGGCGCGGCCGCGCGACGCTCGCTCGACGCCGGCTTCGACGTCCTCGAGGTGCATGCCGCGCACGGCTACCTGCTCCACCAGTTCCTCTCGCCCCTCAGCAACACCCGCGACGACCGCTGGGGAGGCGCGCTCGTGGGGCGCGCCCGCCTGCTGCTGCACGTGGTGCGTCGCGTCCGCGAGGTCGCCGGCCCGAGCGTGCCGGTGCTGGTGCGCATCTCCGCCACCGACTGGAAGGAGCCCGAGGGCTGGACGCTCGACGACTCGGTGACGGTCGCGCGATGGCTGCGCGAGGCGGGCGCCGACCTGGTCGACACCTCGACGGGCGGCCTCGTGCCCGCCGAGATCCCGGTCGGGCCCGGCTACCAGGTGCCGCACGCGGCCGCCGTGCGTGACCGCGGCGGGATCGCCGCTGCGGCCGTCGGGCTGATCGTCGACGCCCGCCAGGCCGACGAGCTGGTTGCATCGGGGCGCGCCGACGCGGTCTTCGCGGGACGCGAGTTCATGCGTGATCCGCACTTCCCGCTGCGGGCGGCGCACGAGCTCGGGGAGACCCTCGACTACTGGCCGCCGCAGTACACGCGCGCCGGGTTCCGCTCCCGGCCGGAGGTCACCAGCGCCGAGGACTGAGCTCGCGTTCGGCGGGGCGCGTGCCGCGCGTGGGGCTCGCGCGGCGGACGTGCCGACGACCGCTGCCGGGGGCCTCATACTTGAGCCACCGGACCCGAGGAAGTGACCCGTGCCCCGTCCTGTCGGCGCCTCCCGCGACTACCTGCCCGGCCTCGACGGCCTGCGCGCGGTCGCGGTGGTGGCCGTGCTCGCGTACCACCTGGGCGCGCCGTGGCTGCCGGGCGGGCTCCTCGGCGTCGGCGTCTTCTTCACGCTGTCCGGCTTCCTCATCACCAGCCTGCTGCTGACCGCGGTCGAGCGCCACGGACGGATCGACCTCAAGGACTTCTGGCTGCGTCGCGCGCGCCGGCTCCTGCCCGCCCTCGCCGCGATGCTCGCGGCCGTGCTCGTGGCGACCGCACTCGTCTACCCCGACGACCTCCCGCGGGAGCTGCGGGAGTCGCTCGCGGCCGTGCTCTATGTCAACAACTGGACCGACATCGTCCAGGGAGACTCCTACTTCGACCGCTTCTCTCCCCCGGCGCCGCTCGACCACCTGTGGTCCCTGGCGGTCGAGGAGCAGTTCTACCTGCTCTGGCCGCCGCTGCTGATCGGCATCCTCGCGCTCGTCCGCGGCCACCGGAAGGCCGCCGCGGCGATCACCGCGCTGCTCGCCGCCGGCAGCTTCTGGCTGATGGCGACCCTCGCCACGCCGGGCTTCGACAACACGCGCGCGTACGAGGGCACGGACACCCGCGCCGGGGGCCTGCTGGTCGGCGCCGTCCTCGCGCTGGCCTGGACGCGGCGCCGGGTCGATCCCGGTGGGCCCGCGCCCCGCCTCCTCACGCCGCTCGGGATCGTCGGCCTCGCCGCGATGGTGACGCTGATGGCGACCATGGACGACTACGCGATCGCCCTGTACCGCTGGGGATTCGTCGCGCTGTCGCTCGCGACGCTCGCCGTGGTGGCCTCCGTCGCGCACCCGGCGACCGCGATGAGCCGCATCCTCGGCGCCGCGCCGCTGCGATGGATCGGAGAGCGCTCGTACGGGATCTACCTCTGGCACCTCCCGGTGATCGCCCTCCTCCCCTCCGGCTTCCTCGCGGAGCACCCGCTCCATCGGAGCCTGGTCGCGCTCGCGATGACCGTCGCGATCGCCGCGCTCAGCTGGGCCATGGTCGAGGATCCGATCAGGCGCCACGGGCTGCGTCGCGCGCTTCTGCCGCGACGCTCGCGCCGGAGCGCCTCGCCAGCGCGCCGCCACGCCCCCGTCCTGCTGGGCGTCGCCGTGGTGATCGCGGTCGGCGCCGGGTCGATCGCGGGGGCGGCGACCGTCCACGACCGTCGAGCGGAGGCCGCCACCCTGCCGTCGGCCACCCCGTCGACCGTGGCCGCCTCGCCGACGCCCACCGCGGCGTCCACCCCGACGCCCACCCCGGCATCGTCGCCGTCCGCCACCCCCGCGCCGTCGCCGACCGCGACCCTGGTCGCCGGCATGACCTCCTGCGCCTCCGTGGTCCACGTGGGCGACTCGACGTCCGTCGGGCTCACGAGCGACCAGGTGCTCCCCGTCGAGGAGCAGATCGTCGCGCAGTACGAGCGCGTCGGCATCGAGGACGTCCGCACCGACATCTCGGGCGCACGTTCGATCGTCGAGCGCGTCAACGGCCAGCCGAACGCCCGCGAGGCCGTCGCCGCGCAGATCGACGCCGGGTACGAGGGGTGCTGGGTGATCGCGCAGGGCACCAACGAGGTCGCCAACCAGTACGTCGGCGGCGTCCACCCCCTCGACGAGCGCATCGACACCATCATGTCGACCATCGGCACCGAGGAGCCGGTGCTGTGGCTCACGGTCACGACGCTGCGGACTCAGGGCCCGTACCGGGACGCCGAGATGAAGAAGTGGAACGCGGCCGTCGCCGACGCCTGCGACCGGTGGCCCAACATCCGCGTCTACGACTGGCGGTCCGAGGTGAAGGACGCCTGGTTCCTGTCCGACGGGATCCACTTCACCACCGCGGGGTACCGCGAGCGCGGCGCCCGCATCGCTGACGCCCTCGCGGTCGCCTTCCCTCGCGGCGGCCAGCCGTCGACCGGCTGCGTGGTCGGCTCGGCAGCGGGCTGAGACGCCGCCCCTCAGGCGCGGACGGCGGCCCGCCGCAGCAGCAGGAACGCAAGCCCGCCGAGGAGGGCAGTGACCGGCAGCGTCCACGCGACGAGCGCGGCGACCGACGTGCCGCCGAGGAGCTCCCCCACCGTCCCCCAAGCATCGGCCCAGGTGATCAGGAAGACCGCGCCGACGATCGCCGCCGCGAGGGCGAGCAGGAGCGTCACCAGGCCCGTCGCGCGCCACCGGAGGAAGATCGCGCCCGCGACCGCGCCGAAGAACAGCATGAGCAGCATCAGCCCCACGAAGGACCACATCACCACCCACAGCGGCGCGTCGTAGAGGAATGCCGGGGCGAAGAAGGCACCTCCCATCCCCCACCCTCCGGTGGCCCGCTCGACCGCCGCGAGCACGGTGATGCCCGCGCCGTAGATCAGCGCCATGCCCCCGAAGTAGGCGGCCGTGCCAAGGAAGTAGTCGCGGCGGGTCTGCGACAGCCCGACCGCGAACCGGAAGGTCTGGTTCATGGCCTGCGCCGCGACGGCGATCATGTAGAAGATGATCCAGCTCACGCCGCCCGCGTAGCGGAACGCGTCGTCGTCGAGGCCGCCGCCCGACGACGCAGCCCATGCGATGATGCGCCAGATCGCGTAGGTGAGCGCGAACACGGCCGCGAGGATGAGCCACGGCAGCCCGAGCGTCGTGAACGGGTTCGCGGCGTGCACGCGCGCGCCGTTGAGGATGCGCCGGCCCGGCGCGACGGGAGCGATGGCGGTCATGAGGGGTCCTTCCTTCCGCGTGCACCGCCCGTGCGGGCGACCACCAGCTCCTGCAGCGAGACCGGCGCGAGCTCCAGGCCCGCGGCCGTCGCGGCGGCGCGCGCCGCATGATCGACATCGGCGACCGTGGCCGAGGAGATTCCGCCGATGCGGTCCCGCCGGAGGACGTCGCGGCCCGAGACGAACGCGTCGACGTCCTGGGCACGGCCCACGACGGTGACCGCGGTTCCCCGCAGGGCGTCCGCCTCGGCGTCGATCACGATCCTGCCCTCGTCGATCACGACCACGCGATCGAGCAGGGGTGACGCCTCATCGATCAGGTGCGTCGACATCACGACCGTGCGAGGGTGCTCGGCGAGGTCCGCCAGCAGCGCGTCGTAGAACACCTGGCGGGCGACGGCGTCGAGCCCGGCGTAGGGCTCGTCGAACAGCGTGAGCTCGGCGCGCGAGGCGAGTCCGACGATCGCGCCGACGGCCGATCGCTGGCCGCGGGACATCTTCTTGACGCGGCGGCCGAGAGGGACGCGCAGATCGTCGGCCAGGCGGATCGCGTAGTCCTGATCCCAGTGCGCGTAGCTCCAGGAGGCGGCCCTCAGCACGTGGTGACCGCGGACGTTGTCGGGGTACGACTGCGACTCCTTGACCAGGCAGGTGCGCCCCAGCACCCGGGGGTTCTCGAGCGAGCGCTCGCCGAACAGCCGCGCCTCGCCCGAGGTGGCGAACTCCTGTCCCGTGAGGAGCTGGAGCAGCGTGGTCTTGCCGGCGCCGTTGCGGCCGAGCAGGCCGTACACGCTGCCCTCCTCGACCCGGAGCGTGACGTCCTCGACCGCGTGCACGTCGCCGTACCGGCGGGTGAGACCCTCGGTCTCGATGATGGCGGTCATGCGTCCGCCTCCTTCCTGATCATCTCCGCGAGCTGGGCGGAGTCGAGTCCCAGGGCGGCGGCCTGCTCGAGCAGCGGCCTGACGTACGTGTCCCGGAACGCCTCGCGACGCTCGCTGACGAGCCGGTCGCGGGCACCCGCGGCGACGAACATCCCGATGCCCCGCCGCTTGTAGAGCACCCCCGCGTCGACCAGCAGGGTGACCCCTTTGAGCGCGGTCGCCGGGTTGATGCGGTGGAACGCCGCGAGCTCGTTGATCGAGGGCACCTGGGTCTCCTCGGGCATCGAGCCGTCGATGATCCGGGCCTCCAGCGTGGAGGCGATCTGCTGGAAGATCGGCCGCCCGTCGTCCACGCCCACCTCCGGTCACCTGGTTGGTTAGTTCACTAACTAACCAATCATGTGCGGACCCGGCTGTCAAGCGGACGCCTCACCGGTCGCACCCGGTGCCAGCGCACCCGGTTAGAGTGGACCGCATGAGCGACACCCCCCTCGTCTGGATCGACTGCGAGATGACGGGGCTCGACGTCGGCACCGACGCCCTGATCGAGGTCGCATGCCTGGTCACCGACGCCGAGCTCAACGTGCTCGGCGACGGCGTCTCCGTGGTGATCGCGCCCTCGCCCGAGGCCGTCGCCGGCATGAGCGACTTCGTGCGCGAGATGCACGTCACGTCGGGCCTGCTGCCCGAGCTCGAGCACGGCACCACCATGGCGGACGCCCAGGAGCGCGTGCTCGCCTACATCCGCGCGCACGTCCCGACCGCGGGCAAGGCGCACCTGGCGGGCAACACCGTCGGCATGGACCGGCTCTTCCTCGAGCGGGACATGCCCGAGCTGATCGGCCACCTGCACTATCGCGTGGTCGACGTGAGCTCCCTCAAGGAGCTGGTCCGCCGCTGGTACCCGCGCGTGTTCTTCAACGCCCCGGCGAAGACCGGAGGTCACCGCGCGCTCGGCGACATCCGCGACTCGATCACCGAGCTCCGCTACTACCGCGAGACGGTGCTGGTCCCGCTGCCGGGCCCCGACTCGGACCAGGCGAAGGCCGCCGCGGCATCCGTCACCGGGTCGGAGGCGTCCTCCGTCGACGCGTAGGTCCGCTACACTACTTCTGGTCCGCGCGTGAGCGGGGACGATGGTGGCTATAGCTCAGTTGGTAGAGCATCGCGTTGTGGTCGCGAGGGCCGCGGGTTCAAGTCCCGTTAGCCACCCGGATGCGAAGGCCCCGGCTCGATCGAGCCGGGGCCTTCGTCGTGTCCGCGGGAGTCAGCGCTTCTTCGAGAAGATCGCTCCCCAGATGCCGATCAGGATCGCCGCGGCGGCGATGCTCATGAACAGCTGGATCCAGTTGATGCCGGCGGTGTCCTCCCGGTTCAGCACCGTGTACCAGAGCCAATGGCCGATGGCCGCGCCACCTATCCCCAACAGGATCGTGACGATGATCCCGAAGTTCTGCCGGCCTCGCACGAAGATGCGCGCGAGCACCCCGATCAGCAGTCCTCCGAGGATGGTCCACAACCAATCCATGCCTGCCTCCCTCTCCCTTGGCGCCGGACGGGCGCCGGCTCTCGCACACTATCCTTGAGTGCGCGCCGCCGCTCGGCGGCGCCGGAGGAGGTTTCGATGTTCGCAGCGCTCACGGGAGCGGGGCTGTCCGCCGCGGCGGGCCTCAACGCGTTCATCCCGCTGGTGATGGTGGGTCTGTTCGCGCGCTTCACCGACTTCATCGTGCTGCCCGAGAACCTCGCCTGGCTCGAGTCCTGGCCCGCGATCATCATCGGCCTGCTGCTGCTCGCCACCGAGCTGGTGCTCGACAAGATCCCCGGTGTCGACCACATCAACGATCTTCTCCAGTCGCTCATCCGCCCGCTCGTCGGCGGCGTGATCTTCGCCGCCACCGCGGCGGCGCAGGTGATCGACGAGTCGAACTTCTGGCAGGACAACCCGCTGATCGCGGGGATCGTCGGAGCGATCGTCGCCGCCGGTGTCCACGCGGCGAAGTCCGCCTCCCGGCCCGCGGTGAACGCCGCCACCGCCGGCACGGGCGCCCCCGTGGCGTCCTTCGCGGAGGATGCCACGTCGGTCGCACTGAGCCTCATCGCCATCTTCGTGCCGGTCCTGGTGATCGTCGTGCTCATCGCGATGGCGGCGGTGTTCTACCGCGTGGTGACCACGGGCAGGCGGCGCCGCCGCCGCCGCGCGATGCTTGAGGCCGAGGAGCGAGCCGAGCGCGAGGAACGGGCCGCCGCCGGCATCAAGACGCCATGGTGGCGCGGCCGCTGGCGATGACCGCCCTGGCCGCCCGCGCATCGTCCCGCCACTGAGGGACGATGCTGAGGCTCAGGCCGCGCGCTCCTCGCCGAAGTCGGCGAGGAAGTCCGCGACGAAGTCGTTCGCGGGCGAGCCGGTGACCTGGTCGGGCGTGCCGAGCTGCTCGAGCACGCCGCCGCGCGACAGCACCGCGATGCGGTCAGCGAGCAGGACGGCCTCGCGCATGTCGTGGGTCACCATCACCACCGTGGTCCCCAGGTCGCGCTGAAGCGCCTGGAACTCGCGCTGCAGCCGCCGGCGGCCCTGCGGGTCGACCGCCCCGAAGGGCTCATCCATGAGCAGCACGGGCGGGCGCACCGCGAGGGCGCGGGCGACGCCGACGCGCTGGCGCTCGCCGCCGGACAGCTCGTGCGGGTAGCGCCGGCCGTAGTCGGACTCGGGAAGGCCCACCAGGTCGAGCAGCTCCGCGACCCGCTCGCTCGTCCGCGCGCGGTCCCACTTGAGAAGCCGCGGCACGGTCGCGACGTTCTGCGCCACCGTGCGGTGCGGGAACAGCCCGACGTGCTGGATGACGTAGCCGATCCCGCGGCGCAGCTCGACCGGGTCGCGGGTGAGCACATCGTCGCCGCCGAGCAGGATCCGGCCCGCGGACGGCTCGATGAGCCGGTTGATCATCCGCAGGGTGGTCGACTTGCCGCAGCCCGACGGACCCACCAGCGCGAGCACCTCGCCACCGTGCACCTCCAGGTCGAGCGAGTCGACCGCGACGGTGCCGTCGGGGTACTCCTTACGCACGGACTCGAGGACGATGCCGGTGGACTCCATCCCGCCACCGTAGCGCGCCCCACCCCTGCCGGGTCCAGGCATGACCCTGTACGGTCGGGGGGTGGACAATCCCTGGCTGTCGCTCGACTACCTCAGGCGCAGCGGGGACGAGGTCTGGGAGCACCTGGTGATCCACGCCTCGCTCACGGTGCAGGCGCTGGCCATCGCGATCGCGGTGGCGTTCCCGCTCGCCGTGCTCGCGCGCCGGGTGCCTCGCCTCGCCGGACCGATCCTGGGGACCGCGGGCGTCCTGTACACGGTGCCCTCGCTCGCCCTGTTCGCGCTGCTCGCCCCCTACACCGGCATCGGCCGCACCACGGTGCTCATCGGGCTGGTGATCTACGCGCTGCTGGTGCTGGTCCGCAACATGATCGTGGGCCTCGAGGGCGTGGACCCCGACGTGGTCGACGCCGCGCGGGGCCAGGGGTACTCCCGCACTCGGCTGCTCCTCACGGTCGAGCTGCCCAACGCGCTGCCCAGCATCGTCGCGGGGCTGCGCATCGCGGCCGTCACGACCGTCGCCCTGGTGACGGTGGGCGTCGTGGTGGGCTACGGCGGCCTGGGCCAGCTCATGTTCCGCGGACTCCAGTCCAACTATCACGCGCAGATCATGACGGCCACGCTCCTGTGCCTGGCGCTCGCGCTGGTGATGGACCTCGCGATCGTGCTGCTGGCGCGCTGGGCGATGCCGTGGGCGCGCAGCGGCCGCCGGGCCCGGGGACGGAGGGCCGCGGCGTGAGCACCGTGTCCGACGCCTGGGACTACCTCACCACCGCCGAGTCGTGGACGGGCGCGAACGGGATCTTCGGCACCAACTTCGACGGGTCGCTGCGCTTCCAGCGCGACTCGATCATCGCGCTCACCCTTGAGCACCTGTGGATGTCGTTCGCGGCCGTCACCATCGCCGCCGCGATCGCGCTGCCGCTCGGGCTGTGGCTCGGCCACCTCGGGCGCGGGGGCGGCGTCGCGACCGTCATCTCGAACGTGTCCCGTGCGATGCCCACGCTGGCGCTGCTCACGCTGTTCGCGGCGTCAGCGATCGGCTTCGGCAACCGTGCGGTCATCATCGCCGCGGCGATCTTCGCGTTCCCCCCGATCCTCACCAACGCCTACACCGGCATGTCCGGGGTGGACCGGGACGTGCGCGAGGCCGCCTTCGGCCAGGGCATGACGCGCTGGCAGGTCGCGCTGCGCGTCGAGCTGCCCCTGGCGGTGCCGCTGCTCGCCGCGGGGATGCGGACCTCCACCACGCAGACGGTCGCGACCGTGCCGCTGGCGGCCCTGGTCGCGGGAGGCGGGCTCGGCGTGATCATCAACACGGGCCTGGCGACCCAGCGCTACGGTCAGGTGCTCGCCGGGGGCCTGCTGGTGGCGGCGCTGTGCCTCGGGATCGACGCGCTGATGGCGCGCCTCGAACGCCGCGCGACCCCCGCGCCGCTGCGGAACCGCGCGACGGCCGCCGCCTGACCGGTCACGATCCCGCATCGTTCACCCGTCCGCCCGGGCGACCGCGCCGAAGCGTGAATACCCTGGAAACCGACCCGACGGGAACAGACCGCCGTCCGGCGGGGTTGCCCGACGCACCGACCCGAAGGAGTGACATGCGAATCCGAACCGGAATGCTCGCCGCGGCCACGGCCGCGACGCTCGTGCTGGCGGGATGCTCGAGCGGATCCGACTCCCCCGAGCCCGCGGGCTCGACGTCGAGCACGGCGGGAGGCGAGTCGATGGCGCAGGAGTGCCAGCCCGTCCCCGGCGACACCTTCATGGTGCTCGATGACGACAAGATGCTGCAGAACTCCGACAACCTGATCCCGGCGGTGAACGCCGACGCCGCCTCGGACGAGGTGCTCGGGGCGCTCGACGCCGTCTCGGCCGTCCTCACCACGGACGACCTGATCCAGCTCAACAAGGCGGTCGACATCGACCGCCAGACCTCGGCGGAGGCCGCCGCGGCCTACGTCGCGGACAACGGCATCGCCGCGCCCGCGACGGGTTCCGGCTCGATCGTGGTGGGCGCCGCGAACTTCTCGGAGAACATCACCGTCGCGGAGATCTACGCGGCCGTGCTGGCCGATGCCGGCTTCGACACCGAGGTCCGCACCATCGGCAACCGCGAGACCTACCTCCCGGCGCTCCAGTCCGGGGAGATCCAGGTGGTGCCGGAGTACGCCGCCACGGTGACCGAGTACCTCAACCGCGACCAGAACGGCGCGGAGGCCGCGGCCGTGGCGTCGGGCGACATCGACGCGACCGTCGCCGCCCTCGAGCCGCTGGCGACCGCCGCCGGCCTGGTGTTCGGCGAGGCCTCGGCCGCGCAGGACCAGAACGCGTTCGCGGTGACCACCGCCTTCTCCGACGAGTACGGCGTGACGTCGCTGAGCGAGCTCGCCGAGACCTGCGGCACCATCTCGCTGGGCGGACCGCCGGAGTGCCCGGAGCGCCCGTTCTGCCAGATCGGCCTCGAGGAGCAGTACGGCATCGAGGTCGCGCAGTTCGAGTCGCTCGACCCGGGCGGCCCGCTGACCAAGACCGCGATCCAGCAGGGTCAGGTCATGGTCGGCCTCGTGTTCAGCTCCGACGGCGCGCTGGGCTGACCACCCCGACGCCCTCGATCACGCGGCGGCCTGCTCCCTCGGGAGCGGGCCGTCGTCGTGTCGGGACGATGCGGTGCCACGAGCGAGGCGCCACAGCGCCGTGATGCCACGCACGATCAGCCAGCCCAGGCCCCAGCCGACGGCGGCGTTCACGGCCGCGAGCGCGGCGCTGGCGGGAAGCGTGTACCAGGCGTTGTCGGTGGTGAAGGCGAGCTCGGCCGCGAACAACGCTCCCACCAGCAGGATCCCCCACCAGCGCGCCCTCGCGAGGCTCATGATGAAGCCGATCACCAGCGCCGGGATGATCATGACGGCCCTCCCCCGAAGGCGGCGGGCCCCGTCGCCCGCCCCTCCAGTGCACACCCGAAGGGCGCTCGGGTCAACGGGGGTCGGCGGGCAGGAGCGGCCGGTTCTCGTAGAACGTCTGGAGCACCACGGTGGTGCGCGTGGTCACCCGCACCGCACGCCGGATCTCGCTGATGAGGGACTCGAGGTCGCGCGGCGTCCCGACCCGCACGAACAGCATGTAGCTCGCGTCGCCGGCGATCGAATGGCAGGCCTCGACCGCCGTGAGGTGCTCGACCAGCGCCGGGACGTCGTCCGCCTGCTCCGGGTCGAGGGGCGTGAGCTCGATGAACGCCGAGAGCGGTCGCCCCGCGGCCTCGGGGTCGACGAGCGCGCGGTAGCCGGCGATCACCCCGTCCGCCTCGAGCCGGCGCAGCCGCGCCTGCACGGCGGAGGTCGACAGCCCGACCTCGGAGGCGAGCTGCGCGAGGGTGGCGCGGGCGTCGTGGGAGACGGCCGCGACCAGGCGGGCGTCGACGGGATCCTGCATGACACGGACGCTACCGCATCCCGCCCGGTGGGCCCGGCGGCACGGCGGCCGGCGGGCGGAGGAATCCTTGACTGTGACACTTCTGGATGAAATGCTTCCCGTAGAGACACGTTTTCACCGGAATTCTTCCACTTCCGCACTCAGAGGGAGTCCCCCATGACCGTCTCCGTCACCCCCGCCCACCTGGACGTGCGCACCGTCGAGTCCAGCGCCGCCTGGCGCCGCCTCAAGGAGGCCGTGACGGCCCTGCAGCCGCTGCAGGCGCGCGACGGATCGATCCCCGAGTCCGCGGCGCACGGCTCCGCCCGGGGACTGGTCGACACCATCGTCAGCGCGATCCGCGAGCTCGCGCCGCTCTTCCCCCATGACGCCGACTACCTCGCGGCGCTCCCGGGCGACTTCGAGCGCTGGGCCGACGGCGGCTTCGGCGAGCCCGACTTCCTCGACTCCCTGGTGGCGTTCCAGCCGCAGCGCCGTCGGGTCGACGGGCTCCGTCACCTGGTGGTGTTCCCGATGTACACGCAGAACGGCTCGCGGGACCGCCACGTGGAGGCGCTGCTGGCTGAGGCGATCTGGCCGGAGTTCGTCGCCGAGCTCGAGGCCGGCGACTACGGGAACGCGCTGTTCGTCTCGCTGCGCCTGATCGACTTCACCGCGGGATACGACACCAACTCGGCCGTGCTGTTCCCGGAGACCGTGGCGATGCGGGAGATCCCCACGTTCACCTGGGGCGCGATCTTCCAGGACCGCGAGGCGGCGCGCTACCGGCGCGTGGTCGCGGCGGCCGCCGAGCTGACCCGGCTCGATCTTCCCGTCGAGACCGCGGAGATGCTGGCCGACCAGGGCCTGGCGGAGCGCACCTTCGTCATGTGGGACCTGATCCACGACCGCACCCACATGCGCGGCGACCTGCCGTTCGACCCGTTCATGATCAAGCAGCGCATGCCTTTCTTCCTGTACACGCTCGAGGAGCTCCGCTGCGACCTCACCGCGTTCCGCGAGGCGGTCGCGATCCAGCGCGCGCTCGACGCCCGCACCGCCGCGGGCGAGGAGCTCACCGGGACGGAGACCGACACCCGCAGGCATGCGGCGCTGGTCCAGCAGGCGATCCTCTTCGACCGCATCTTCCGCTTCCCCATCACCGGCACGCGCGTGCGGAACTACGACGGGCTCGGCGGCCAGCTCCTCTTCGCCTGGCTGCACCAGCGGCACGTGCTCGAGTGGCGCGACGTCGAGCTGAGCATCGACTGGGACGCCGTCCCCGACGCCGTGGTGGCGCTGAGCGACGCGATCAACGCGCTCTACTGGGAGTCGATCGACCGCCCCAAGACCGTGCACTGGCTCAAGGCCTACGAACTGATCGCCGGAGTGCTCGCCCCGCATCCCGCCTCGGCCTGGGCGGCCGGCCTGCCGCGCGAGGTGCTCGCCGGCCCGCCGAAGGGCATGACCGACCTGGTGCTGGACGACGAGTTCCCCCTGTCGATGTTCTTCGAGGCGCTCGACCGGAAGATGCGGCCCGTGATCGAGTCCACGGCGGGCATCCGCGCGGACGCGGCGTGACGATGCGCGGTGCGGCCGAGCGCACGGTGCTGATCGGCGGTGCGACCAGCGCCGCGGGCGTCGCCGCGGTCGGGGCGCTGGTCGCCGCCGGCGCCACGGTGGTCGCCACCGGACGCGATCGGGATCGGCTCGCCCCGCTCGCCGCGATGGGAGCCCGCATCGAGGCGGTCGACCTGGTGGACGAGGTCGAGGTCTCCGCCCTCGCGTCGCGGCTCCACGCGGATGGCATCGCCGTCGACGGCGTGCTGCACCTGGTGGGCGGCTGGCGCGGCGGCGGCGGGATCGCCGGCCAGACGGAGGCGGACTACCGCGTGCTCGAGGCCTCCTTCACCGCGCTGCGTCACGTCTCGCGCGCCTTCGACGAGGACCTGAGGCGCTCCCCCGCCGGTCGCCTCGCCATCGTCTCGTCGACGACGGTCGATCACCCGGCTGCCGGCGGCGCGAACTACGCCGCCGTCAAGGCGGCGAGCGAGGCGTGGGTGCGCGCGGTCGGGCAGGGCTACCGGAAGGCCGCGCGCGACGCCGGGGAGCCCCAGCGCGCGGCGGCGGTGATCTTCCGCGTCGCCAGCCTCGCCGGACTGGAGAGTGCGCTGGCGGACGCCTTCGTGGACCTGTGGGACGCGGATGCGGCGGCGGTCGACGGGGCCGTGATCGAGCTTCGCGACGACGTCGACTGACCCTGCCGAGCCTCCCGCGGAACGCCGAAGGCCCGGTCCTCGCGGACCGGGCCTTCGTGTCTGGTACACCCCCTGGGACTCGAACCCAGAACCCACTGATTAAGAGTCAGTTGCTCTGCCAATTGAGCTAGAGGTGCATCGCTCCGCAACGCGGTGCGAGAGACAACTTTAGCAGGCCGCGGGCGAACTTCAAAAACGACGAACGTCCCGGGAATGGCCTCGTCGGGCTCGCGCGTTAGGTTGTCATCATGAGCGAGAACCGACTGAGCGTGGGCGACACCGCCCCGGACTTCACCGCCCCCACCGACGACGCGACCTTCACGCTCGCAGACCTCCGCGGCACGAAGGTGATCCTGTACTTCTACCCCGCCGCGATGACGCCCGGCTGCACCACGCAGGCGTGCGACTTCCGCGACTCGCTGGACGTCCTGCACGCCTCCGGTTACGAGGTCGTCGGCATCTCGAAGGACTCGCCCGCGAAGCTCGCACAGTTCCGCGAGCAGGAGGGCCTCACCTTCACGCTGGTCTCCGACGAGGACCGCGCGATCCAGGAGGCCTACGGCGCCTGGGGCATGAAGAAGCTGTACGGCAAGGAGGTCGAGGGCTCGATCCGCTCGACCGTCGTGCTCGACGAGGAGGGCAAGGTCGCCGTCGCCCAGTACAACGTCAAGGCCACCGGCCACGTCGCCAAGCTGCGCCGCGACCTCGGTCTCGACTGACGCAGCGGCCGCCCGCGCATCGTCCCGCCGGCCGCCCCGTATCCTGGGTGCCGCGCGCGAGTGGCGGAATTGGCAGACGCGCTGGATTTAGGTTCCAGTGCCCTCGGGCGTGGGGGTTCAAGTCCCCCCTCGCGCACCACCGGAGCGGGTCACCCTGCTCGAATGGCGGATCGGTGTACGCAACCGCGCGGTTGCGTACACCGATCCGCCATGTCGCGTCCAGCAGCACCCTCGCGCACCGAGACGCACCTGGACGGACCGCAGGCCCGGCCCCCTCGCATCGGGGTCCGGGCCTGCGGCGTCCAAGAAGACTAGTGCTGAGCGGCCTCGTGCTCGGCGATCTTCTCGCGGACCTCGTCCATGTCCAGGCCCTCGACGGCGTCGATGAGCTGCTGGAGGGCGGGACCGGGAAGCGCGCCGGCCTGGTTGAAGACCATGATGCCGTCGCGGAACGCCATGAGGGTCGGGATCGCGGTGACGCCGAACTTGGCGCCCAGCTCCTGCTGGTCCTCGGTGTCGACCTTCGCGTGGACGATCTCGGTCTTGGCCTCGGAGGACTGCTCGAAGATCGGCGCGAAGCGCTTGCACGGGCCGCACCACTCGGCCCAGAAGTCGACGAGGACGATGCCGTCCTTGCCGACGGTCTCGTCGAAGGTCTCTGCGGTCAGATCGATCGTTGCCATGTATTCCTCTCCTGCGGTGTATACCCCCGGGGGGTATCTTACCACCGCTCGAGCTGCTGCGCCTGCGTGTTCAGATTGTCATGTCCCGGCGCGGATGGCGGACCATACGCACCGACGCGGTAGAAATGACTCATGACCGAGATGGCCGAGCTTCCCGACGAGCCCACCGGCTGGCTGTCCGACCGTGAGTTGGACCATGTCCGCAGCGAGCTCCCGCTGGTGTACGTCAACGTCGTGCCGGTGCGGATCAATTCCATGGGCGAGGTGACGCAGGTGGGACTCCTGCTGCGCGCGTTCGACGGGTCGATCTCCCGCGCGATCGTGGCGGGCCGCGTGCTCTATCACGAGCGCATCCGCGACGCGATCGTGCGCAACCTCGAGAAGGACCTCGGGCTGGCGGCCATGCCGCAGGTGCCGCTGTCCCCGACACCGTTCGCCGTCGCCGAGTACTTCCCCTCCAAGGGGGTCTCGCCGTTCCACGACTCGCGCCAGCACGCCGTCGCTCTCGCCTACGTGGTGCCGGTCGAGGGGCACTGCGAGCCGCAGCAGGACGCACTCGACCTCACCTGGCTCTCGCCCGAGGAGGCCGCGTCGGACGAGGTCGCGGGCGACATGGCCGGCGGCCAGCACGTGCTGCTGCGCCAGGCGCTGGCGCACTGCGGCGCGCTGCAGTAGGCCCTAGCCGAGCAGCCGGCCCAGCTCCGACCACCACGCGAGGCGCGTCGCCCGCCCGTCGTAGGCGGCGCGTCCCTGGTTGCGTCCGCTCGGGCTGGGCAGCACGAACACCCGTGCGCCCTCGAACGTCCAGCCCTGCTCCCCGAGGCCCGGGCGCGGGCGGCCGAGCCACCGCGCGGCCTGCATGCCCGCCTCCTTCGAGGTGAAGGCGATCCAGGCGGGACGATGCGCGGCCACCTTCGCGGCCAGCGCCGGGACGTCGTAGGGCAGGCCGCGGTCGTGGCTCTGCGCCAGGGTCTTCACCAGGTCGGTGAGGCCGATGCCGTGCGCGAGCACCCGCGAGTCGTCCTCGGGCCCCAGCGGCTCGGGGACGATCCCGGCCTCGTGAAGGAACGGCCAGAAGCGGTTGCCCGGTCCGGCGTAGTAGTGGCCACGCGCGGCCGAGGCCAGCCCGGGCGCGGTGCCGCAGAAGACGGCGCGCAGCCCGGGCGCCAGGAGGTCCGGGAGCACCGGCGCACCCACGTCAGGCCCCGAGGACCTCGGCGACGTGCGGCGCGAGCATCCGGAACGCCCGGCCGCGGTGCGAGATCTCGTTCTTGCGCTCGGGGGTGAGCTCCGCGTTCGAGACGGCCTCGCCGTGCGCGCGGAAGATCGGGTCGTAGCCGAAGCCGCCCTCACCCGCGGGGGCGCGCAGCAGCTCGCCCTCCTGATGCGCCACGCACGTGTGCTCGACGCCGTCGGGGGTCACCAGCACGGCGGCGCACACGAACCGCGCGCCGCGGTGCTCGTCGGGGATGTCCGCCATCTGCGCGAGCAGCAGCTCGAGGTTCTCGCGGTCGGCGCCGTGGCGGCCCGACCACAGCGCCGAGAAGATGCCCGGCGCGCCGCCCATGACGTCGACGGCGATGCCGGAGTCGTCCGCGATCGCCGGCAGCCCCGTCGAGGCTGCGAGCGCGCGCGCCTTGATGAGCGCGTTCTCGGCGAACGTCACGCCGTCCTCCACTGGTGAGGGCGCACCCAGCTCCCGGGCGGACGCCACATCGTCCCTGCTCAGCCCCGGTACGAGGGGCGCGAGGATGCCCCAGATCTCTCCCACCTTGTGGGAGTTGTGGGTCGCGATGGCGAGCCGCGGCATCGTCACCCCTCGAGCGCGAGGCGCTGCAGCTCGGCGAGGCGCGCGTTGCCCGCGGTCGCGAGGTCGAGGAGCGCGTCGAGCTCCGCCTTCGAGAAGGGGGTCTTCTCGGCGGTGCCCTGCACCTCGACGAAGCCGCCGTCGCCCGTCATCACCACGTTCATGTCGGTCTCGGCGCGCACGTCCTCGACGTAGGGCAGGTCCAGCATCGGGGTGCCGTCGATGATGCCCACGGAGATCGCGGAGACCGAGCCGGTGAGCGGTCGCGCGCCGGGCTTGATCGCACCCTTGGCCTTGCCCCACTCGATCGCGTCGGCGAGGGCGACGTAGGCGCCGGTGATCGCGGCGGTGCGGGTGCCGCCGTCGGCGTCGAGCACGTCGCAGTCGAGGACGATCGTGTTCTCGCCGAGCGCCTTGACGTCGACCACGGCGCGCAGGGAGCGGCCGATGAGCCTGCTGATCTCCATGGTGCGGCCGCCGATCTTGCCGCGCACGGACTCGCGGTCGTTGCGGGTGTTGGTCGCGCGCGGCAGCATCGCGTACTCGGCGGTGACCCAGCCCGCGCCGGAGCCCTTCTTCCAGCGCGGCACGCCCTCGGTGAAGGACGCGGAGCACAGCACGCGGGTCCCGCCGAACGTCACCAGGCAGGACCCCTCGGCGGAGCGCTGGAAGCCGCGCTCGAAGAGCACGGGGCGGAGCTGGTCGGGAAGGCGGCCGTCGGCACGGGTAGCAGTCATGGGCACGAGCCTAACGGCGCCCCTTCCCCTGCTCCTCCGGACAGTACGCACGGATCTCGAGACGACACTCCGGCGAACGGCCCCGCACGATGCCCGACACGCCGCACACCCGGGACCAGCTCCGTGCGGAGTGTCCGGTGAGCGGGGGCGGGCGGCGTGGGTCGGGGACCGGGGAGGTGCGCCCGGCGTCAGATGACGTAGACCTCGCCCGGCGTCGCGAGCGCCGCCGGGGCGCCGTAGGCCGCGGTCGCGAGCTCGAGCGCGCCGGTCGGGTCGACCCAGGAGGCGACGTGGGTCAGCACCAGCTCGCCCACCGCGGCGTCGCGCGCGAGCGTGCCGGCCTGCGTGCCGTTCATGTGGATGCCCTCGGGGTTGACGCGCTGGTGCGCCCAGCCGGCCTCGGCCAGCAGCAGGTCGGCGTCGCGCGCGAGCTCGAGCACGGGCTCGCAGACGTCCGTGTCGCCCGTGAACACCAGCGAGCCCGTCTCCGTCACCACCGACGGACCCGTCACCCGCACGGCGACCGCCGGGATCGGGTGCCATGCGTCGGCGAAGTCCAGCACGAACGGGCCGACCTCCACGCGGTCGCCCCCGGCGACGGGCGTGTAGGAGAAGGGGTCGAGGTCGTGGTCGTCATGGGAGCCCGCGATCTGGACGATGCGCTGGTCCAGCCCGGGCGGGCCGTACAGCGGGATCGGGGCGAGGGCGCCGTCCTTGCGCGGGCCGTACCGGCGCAGCACCGACAGCGCCGCCAGGTCCGCGCAGTGGTCCGGGTGGCCGTGCGAGACGACGACGGCGTCCACGGTGGCCGGGTCGCAGAACCGCTGCAGGGGTCCGATCGCACCCGATCCCAGGTCGAGGACGACCCGCCAGGTACGTCCCTCGACCTCGGTCTCGACCAGGTAGCACGAGGCGGCGGAGTCGGGGCCGGCCGTCGAGCCGGCGCAGCCGACCACCGTGAGCCTCATGACAGCGCCTCCACCACGGGAAGCGACTCGACCTCGGTGACCACCGGGCCGAGGAAGCGCTGGGCGAGCGCCTCGAAGCGGTCGCGAGGCCCGGTCGCGTAGAAGCGGTGGCGCGGCGGCACCTCCCCCGAGGCCTCGAGCCCGTTCTTCGCGAGCGCCCGGTACACGTCGCGTGCGGTCTCCGTCGCGGAGTCCACCAGGGTCACCTCCTCGCCCATCACGTAGCCGATCGCGCCGGCGAGCAGCGGGTAGTGCGTGCAGCCGAGGATCACGGTGTCGACCTCCGCCTCCCGCAGCGGGGCGAGGTAGTCGCGCGCGACGTCCACCACGCGGGGCCCCGACGTGACGCCGGACTCGACGAGCTCGACGAACCGCGGGCAGGCCTGGCTCACGACCTCGATCTCCGGGGCGGCGGCCAGCGCGTCGCTGTACGCGCCCGAGGTCACCGTGGCGACGGTGCCGATCACGCCCACGCGACGGTTGCGCGACAGCGCCGCCGCGCGCCTGGCGGCCGGGACGATCACCTCGACCACCGGCACGCCCCGCTCCTGGGAGAAGCGCTCGCGCGCGTCGCGAAGCACCGCCGCGGACGCGGTGTTGCAGGCGATGACCAGCATCTTCACGCCGTCCTCGACCAGCGCGTCCATGATGTGGAGCGCGTGACGGCGGACCTCGGCGATCGGCAGCGGCCCGTAGGGGCCGTGCTCGGTGTCGCCCACGTAGTGCACGGACTCTCCCGGCATCGTGTCCATGATGGCGCGTGCGACGGTGAGGCCGCCCACGCCCGAGTCGAACACGCCGATGGGCGCGTCATTCATCGGATCCTCCGATCCTGAGGGAGACGAGCGACTCCTGCAGCCAGGTGAGCGCGTCGTAGAGCATGCCGAGCCACAACCGCTCGGGGTCGAGGCCGAGGTCCTCGGGATCCGCGGTCCGCAGGCCCGCGGACGCCTCGGCGATGTCGCGGTGCAGCGCCTCCGCGTCCTCGTCGGACTCGATGCCGAGGCGCGACGCGACCACGAGCCGGACGTCGGTGAGCGCGGCGGCTGTCGCCATCACCTCGTCGCTCGGGACCGCCCACTCGTCGCCGGGCGCGCTGAGCTGCTCCCAGACCCGCCGCAGGCGGTCGATCTTGCCGTCGCGGATGTCCTGGTGCGTGAGGCGGCGGAACTCGTCGGCGACCTCGCGGTCGTCGGGCGCGGCGTTGGGCAGCAGCCTCAGCAGCGCCGGGTCGTCCGGCTCGACCGCCGCATCGTCCAACCGCTCGAGGAAGCGCATGACGGAGGCGAGGTCGTCCCGCTCGGGGGTGCGCGCCTCCCCGTGGCCGAAGCTCTCGGCACCCAGCAGCAGGCCTACGTCGGCGACGATCCGCGCGATCACCAGGCGCTCGTCCTCGTCGAGACCCGCGACCGCCTCGTGGTCGCGCACGACGAAGGCCCTCACTCGCCGCTCCTCTGGAGGGTCGCCCACAGGCCGTACGAGTGCATCGCCTGCACGTCGACCTCCATCTGCTCGCGGCTGCCCGTGCTGAGCACGCTGCGGCCCTGCTCGTGCACCTCGCGCATGCGGGCCTCCGCCTCGGAGCGGGGCAGCGCGAAGTACTCCTGGAACACGCGCGTGACGTAGCTCATGAGGTTCACCGGGTCGTTCCAGACGATCGTGACCCACGAGTCGGCGAGGCGCGTGCCGGACTGGCTGGCGACCTCGGTCTGCTCCTGCGTTCCCACGGGCTCAGCCTACGGCCGGGACCGCGCGCAGCCCGTTATTCGCCGCCGTCGTCCGACCCGAACGCGGCCTCCATGATCTCCTTGCACGCCGGGCACACCGGGAAGCGGTTCGGATCGCGGCCGGGCACCCACACCTTGCCGCACAGCGCGATCACGGGCTCGCCCGACAGCGCCGACTCGAGGATCTTGTCCTTCTTGACGTAGTGCGCGAACCGCTCGGCGTCACCGGGCTCGACCAGCTCGCGGGTCTCGGTGCGCTCGATGGTCGCGGTGCCGCCCTGGGGCGAGGTCTGGGGCTCGAGGGTCTCGCTCATGGCGCCCATGGTACGCGCGGCCCGCCCGATCGCGCGGGCGGCGTCAGGCGACGGCGGCGAGCAGGCGGCCCGCCCGCTTGTCGTACAGGACGCCCGCGAGCGTGACGCCGCCCAGGTAGGCGGCCCCTCCCACGGCCAGTCCGGCGACCGCCGCGCCCCAGCCCCAGCGGGGGTCGACCACGAGGCCCAGCACGAACGGCGCGACCACGACCGGCAGCACCACCATCGCGACGGCGGACGAGACCAGCTGGGCCGCGAGCCCCGCGCCGACGGAGCCGACCTCCGCACCGAACGGGTTCTGTCCGGGGGCGGGGGTCCGGTACGGGGTGGCGACGGCGAACACAGCCGCGATCCCGAGGCTCACACCGAGCACGCCGACGGTGGTGCCGAGCAGGCTGCCCGCGTCCTCCCAGCGACCGGTCCACGCGACCGTCGCGAGCGCGACCAGCACGGTCACGGGGAGCCCCCAGGCGACCGTCGCGGACATGCGTCCGCGCATGACGGCGGAGCCGAGCCGACCCGACACCACGTCGAGCCACAGCCCGGTCGAGTCGAACGCGACGTCGTTGTGGCGGCCCCAGCCCACCGATGCGGCGAGCATGAGCGGGACGGCGTACGCCCAGCGGCCGTCGAGGTCGAAGACCGGCACGACCAGGATGAAGAACGATGCGGGCAGCAGCAGGACGCCCGCGAGCGACGCGAGGTAGCGGGGGTCGGACAGCCACGCGCGGCGCAGCCGGGCGTGGACGGCGGCGGCGGGGGCGTCGGTGGGGGCCGCGAGCGTCGGCGGCGCGTCGAGGACGCGGTCCTGTCGGCGGCGCGCACCCGAGCCGCGCGACAGCGGCCGCACCAGCGCCCTGGCGATGTTCGCATGCCACGCGCCGATCAGCAGCAGCGCCCAGCCGGCCTGCAGGCCGAGCCGCCACGCCGCACCCCACCAGTCGCCGTACGCGGCGGACCGCCCGACGGCGGCCCCCGCCCCGAGCGGGGTGAGCGCGAGCTGTGCGAGCAGGGTGTCGAGATCCGTCTCGACCAGGCCGCTGAGGCCCTCGATGAACAGCGACCGGGCGATCACGGCGCCGATGGCGAGGCCCACGAGCATGGTGGCGGCCGTGACGAGCTTGGCGCGCCGCGATGCCAGGAGGCGGGTGCCCCACAGCGCGGTCACGCGGGCGCCCACGATCATGCACAGGAGCGTCGCCGCGAGGCCCGCGTAGGCGACCGCCTGCACCGCCCAGCCCTCGTCCGCCCACACGGAGCCGATCACCGCGAAGGCGAGCGCGAAGAACACCGCGGGCAGGGTGAGGAGCGCCGCGACGAGCAGGCCCGGCAGGATCGCGCGGGCCGGCACGCCGACGATCCTGAAGCGGGCGGGGTCGAGCGTGTCGTCGAGGCTCGCGACCACCAGGGGCACCACCACCCAGCCGAGCCCGGCGAGCGCGGCGATCGCCACCAGCCCGTCGCCCCGGATCTGGGCGTCCTGGGTCGCGAGCGCGGCGCGGATCCAGACCAGCGACGGCAGCATCATGACCACCCAGAGCACGCCGAAGCCCGTGAGCAGGGCGCGCCACCACTCGCGCCGCAGCAGGTGGGCCGCGGTGCGGAAGCGGATGCCTAGGACCGCTGCAACCATGTGAGGTCCCGCTGGTCCTGCACGTCGCCCACGAGCTCGACGAACCGGCGCTCGAGGTCGGATCCGCCGCTGACGTGGGCGAGGGGCCCCGACGCGAGGATGCGGCCGTCGCCGACGATCGCGACGTGGTCGCACAGCCGCTCGACCAGTGCCATCACGTGGGAGGACATGATCACCGTCCCGCCGCCGGCGACGAAGGCCGCGAGGATCCGGCGGATCGCGCCGGCGGACACCGGGTCGACCGCCTCGAACGGCTCGTCGAGCACCAGCACGCGCGGCGCGTGCACCAGCGCGCAGGCCAGCCCGATCTTCTTGGTCATGCCCGCCGAGTAGTCCATCACCAGGGTGCTGCCCGCCTCCGCGAGGTCGAGCGCCGCGAGGAGGTCGTCGCGACGGGCGCGCACGGTCTCGCGGTCGAGCCCGCGCAGCCGGGCGGCGTACGAGATGAGCTCGGCGCCGGTGAGCCGGTCGAAGGTGTGGAGCCCGTCGGGCAGCACCCCGAGCAGCGGCTTGGCCTGCGCCGGATGCCCCCACAGGTCCACGCCGAGCACGGACACCGTCCCGTGGTCGGGCTCGAGCAGGCCCGTCGCCATCGACAGCATGGTGGTCTTGCCGGCGCCGTTGGGTCCGACGACGCCGTAGAACGAGCCCGCCGGGATGTCGAGATCGACGCCCGCGACCGCGGTGGTCTCGCCGAATCGCTTGACGAGCGCACGGATGGACAGGGCGGGGACGGTCACGCCGTCAGGCTACCGCCGCATCGTCGCCGCGCGGCATCCGTCACCCACTTACTTGTATCTACAACCAATGTGGGATACGGTGGCCTCCATGACCGCATCCCCGCACCTCTCCGACCGCATCGCGGCGGGTACCCGGATGGGCCCCGTCGAGCTCCACGTCCGCGACCTCGATGCGATGCTCGCGTACTACCGCGACGTGCTCGCGCTGGACCACCTCGCGAGCCACGGCGACACGCACGTGCTGGGCCGCCACGGCGTCGCGACCGTCACGCTGACGCGCTCCCCCGACCTGCCCGTGTTCGACCGCTCCGGGGCGGGCCTGTTCCACACCGCGGTGCTCTTCGACACCGCGCCGGGGCTCGCCGCCGGCGTCGCCCGCGTCGCGCAGTCCGGGCTCGGGCGCTACACCGGAAGCGCGGACCACCTGGTGTCGGAGGCCTTCTACTTCGACGACCCCGAGGGCAACGGCGTCGAGCTCTACCTCGACCGGCCGCGCGAAGCGTGGAAGCGCGACGCGGCCGGGCGCCCCCTCATGGACACGCTCTACCTCGACCCGAACGCGTTCCTCACGGCGCACCTGGGCGAGGACGAGCTCGCCGCTCCGACCGCGGTGGCCAAGGTGGGCCACGTCCACCTGCAGGTGGGCGACATCCCGTCGGCCAAGGACTTCTACGTGGGCGTGCTCGGTTTCGACGAGGTGCTCGACATGGGCTCCGCGCTGTTCGTCTCCGCCGGCGGCTACCACCACCACATCGGGCTCAACACGTGGAACTCGCGCGGCGCGGGACCGCGAGCCGCGTCGCTGGGCCTCGGCACCATGGACGTGGTGCTCCCGGCGGAGGATGACCTGGCCGCGCTGCGGGATCGCGTCGCGCACCGCGGCGGCACGGTCGACGACGACGGACGCACGGTGCGGATCCGCGACCCGTGGGGGTCCGAGCTGCGGTTCACCGTCGACGGCCGCGGCTGAGCCACGCCCTCCGGGCGGGACGATGCGCGGGCTCAGCCCTTGCTGAGGGCGTCCGTCTCGTCGGTCGACTCCCCGCGCGCCGGGGCGATGTAGGACGCCTCGAGCGAGTCCTCGCGGCGCGCCTTGCCCGCGACGAACGCGTACGCGACGCCGATCACCAGGCCACCGCCGACCAGGTTGCCCAGGCCGACGAAGACCATGTTCGTGCCGAAGTCGAGCCACGTGACGTCCACGGCCCCGCCCAGGAGGCCGAGCGCGAAGGTGGTCATGTTGGCGACCACGTGCTCGAAGCCGGCCGCGATGAACGCCAGCACGGCCCAGAAGATGATGACGGCCTTGGCGACCTCGTTCGTGAGACGGGCCGCCGCCCAGATCGCGACGCACACGAGCACGTTGCACATGACGCCGCGCCAGAACAGCTCCGAGGGCGTGTGGTCGATCTTGCCCTCGAGGTAGGTGGCGAAGAACTCCCCCGCCGGGCCGTGCGCGAGCACGCCAGTCTGGAGCAGCACCCACGCGAGCGCGAACGCCCCGACCATGTTCGAGAAGACGATCGCGAGCAGCACGCGCGCGCCCTGCCACCACGTGATGGTGCCGCGAAGGGCCCCGATCGGCAGGATCATCATGGCGGAGGTCGCGAGCTCCGAGCCGGCGAAGACCACGATCGTCAGCGCGGCGGCGAACACCGCCCCGGCGACCAGCTTGGCGGCGGGATCGCCCGCGACCGCGAAGGGGCCGGCGGCCGCCCACATCAGCGTGTCGCCGACGCCGATCCACATGCCCGCGAGCATCGCGGACACCAGCAGTCGCAGCGGGGTCCGGGCGAGCGTCACCTTCGCGGCGGCGGCGCGGGCGTGGACGTCGACGGTGTCGGGGAGAGTCAGCACTCCCACACGGTACGAGGCACGATCCGCCCGGGCGCGGGGCGAAGGTCCCCGGGGCGAGAGTCCCGGGATCAGCTCGCGGTCGTCAGCAGCAGCACCGTGTAGCCGATCCACGCGGCGAGCAGCACCGCGCCCTCGACGCGGTTGATGCGCCCGTCGCGATGGCGGTGATAGCCCATCACCACCAGCGCCAGCGTCATGCCCACCAGCACGGGGATGTCGCGGGTGAGCGCGGACGGGTCGTTCACGGACGGCGCGATCAGCCCCGCGAGGCCGACCACCGCGAGCGTGTTGAAGATGTTCGAGCCGATCACGTTGCCGAGCACCAGCTCGGTCGCGCCCTTGCGGGCCGCGACCACGGCGGCGGCGAGCTCGGGCGCGGACGTGCCGATCGCGACCACGGTGAGCCCGATCACCAGGTCCGACCAGCCGAGGCGCTCGGCGATGCCCACGGCGCCCCACACCAGCACGCGGGACGAGGCGACCAGGAGGAGGATGCCGCCCAGGGTCCATCCCCAGGCGGCCCGCCGGCTCATCGCCCTCTCCAGCTCGCGCTCCTCGATCTCGACGGCCAGCTCGTCGGCGGGGACGGTGACCGCCTCCCGCCTGCCCGTCCGGATGGACCACGCCAGCTGCGCGACCAGGACCAGCAGCAGCACCGCCGCGTCGAGGCGCGAGGTCTCGCCGTCGAGCATCGTGCCGACCAGCACCAGGGTGACCAGCAGGAGCACGGGCAGCTCGCGGCGCAGGACGCCGCGATGGACGACGATCGGCACCAGCAGCGCGGTGACGCCCAGGATGAGGCCGATGTTGGCGATGTTCGACCCGAGCGCGTTGCCCAGCGCGATCTCGGGATTGCCGCCCGCGGCGGCGAACGCGGAGACCACCAGCTCCGGGGCGGAGGTGCCGAAGCCGACCACCAGCATGCCCACCAGCAGCGGCGCCATGCCGAGGTGGGAGGCGACGGCGGACGCCCCTGCGACGAACTTGTCCGCGCTCCAGCCGAGCGCGACGAGCCCGAGGAGCGTCACGAGGATCGCCAGGGCCATGAGCCGAGCCTAGCGAGGAGGGCGGATCGGACGATGCGCGGGCACGCGAACGGCCGCCTCACCCGGGTGGGTGGGCGGCCGCTGACGAACCGCAAGGGACGAATGGAGATGACCGTCACGTTCACGGAGTTCTCCCGACTTGGGGCTCTTCCGTTGAGGGTCAGCCAGCGCGAGCCTCAAGCGGCGATGCGTCGTCCGGCAAGCGGCTGCCCCTGGGACTAGATACCGAATGCGCGCACGATTGCCCACCCGTACAACGCGATCAGCGCGACAGCGTGCCAAGAGGCACCAGTCCACTCGCGGGCCACCACGACCGGGCCGTCGACAGGTGAGACGTCAGCGAGGGCCGTGCGGAGCTCGCCTGCGACCTTGTCCACGCGTGTGGCTCGTCCCAGCATCAGCATGAGGTTCGTCGCCTGGATGGCCCAGCACTTGAGCTCCCTGCCGTCGACGAGTTCGATCACCAGGCGCGCCTCGCCCTGGGAACGGACCGCGCGCACGGCTCCCGCAGCGCACCGGTGCGACACGAACACGTTCCGAACGACGAGCTCATCCCCTTCGAGAACAACCCGTGCGCGGAACCCCATCGCCGAACCCCACACGACGAGGAACATGGCCGCGAGCCCGAACACCAGGGCGTCCGACATGTCGCCGTCACCCGCGCTCTCATGCGCACCCACCAGCGCTGCCGCGGTCGCAACGGGGTACAGAAGCAGCGCCACGACCATCCGCAGCTGCCACGATGCACGCCAGATGCGGGGTGGCGGCGTCCGCGCAACCGTCGCGACTCCGCGTCGGGTGCGGGTCCCGCGCGGGGTCATGGGTTGTTCTGCTCGCTGCGCGCCGGCTCATTTCGCCCACCGCGCGCCCGGGGCGTCACCGAAGCGGTCGCCACGCCGGGGTCACGCGCCTCGACAGCGCCCTGGCTCTCGCGCCGCATCTGAGTCCACGACACCAGCACTGCCGCACCCGAGAATCCGAGCTCCGGCCAGAGCAGCGCAGAGTTGAAGTAGACGCCCGCGCCACAGAGACCGCCCGCCGCGACGAGACCGGGGAACGCGGCCGCGAGCAGCTTGTCGATTCGCTTCGTCTGCGCCACCACGCACCCTTCTCGGACGATCCCGCGTACCCGATCGTAGCCACGCGAGCAAAGCACGCTTCGGCTCTGACAAGCGCGTTTCGTTTCGTCCATCACTCGCGCAGGATTGGCGTGCGGCCCACCATGTCAGGTCGGCCAGGCCGGCCGCGATTGACAAGGCACAGTCTTGTCGCGCCTCCACGCTTGGGAGGAACACACCCGGGCACGCGAACGGCCGCCTCACCCTGGTGGGTGGGCGGCCGCTGACGAACCGTACGGGATGAGTGGAGATGCCGGGAATCGAACCCGGGTCCGCATGTCCAAACCGAAGTCTTCTCCGGGCGCAGCCTGAAGAAGGTTTTCTCGGCCCCTCACCCACCATCAGGCAGGTGGTGAGCGGGCTCAGTCATCTAAGAGTCCCGCAGCCCCCGATGACGTGAGGCTGAAGCAAGTTCCCTAGTCGACGCCAGGATCCGGGTCGGGAACACCCCCGGGCTGACGGACTTCATGGCGCTCGCTTAGGCAGCGAGGGCGAAGTCGGTGCGCTTGGAATCGGCACCTATTGGTTTGCAGGGGTCGTTAACGAGATAACCCTGCGTTCTCGGCCCGCTTCCCTTCGGAAGTAAACACACGTCGAAACCGATCATCCCCTGTGCAGTTGTGACTTCATTCTACCGGGAGGTCCGACACCGCCCAAGCCCCCTCCGGGGCCCGCGGCGCCGCAGCGCCCGCCCCCGGCCGAGCATCGTCCCTCCTTCCTGCACGACTCGCCCGCGCCCTCTCGCCAGCGAACCTACGGTCCCGTAGGGTTGCGGTCATCCGCACGACGAGCCCTCGCTCAGCCCCCGACCGGGAGGTCACCCCCACACCCCCCAGGAGAGGCATGCCCACCTCGCAGCCCGCCGCGCCCTCGTTCCCCCTCAACCCCGTCACGCAGTCGTTCGCCCCACTGGCCGCGACCGTGCGCGAGATGGGCCTGCTGCGCCGCAGCTACGGGTTCTACTCCGGATTCGGCGCCGCGCTCGTGCTGGCGCTCGGGGGCGTGATCACGGGGTTCGTCCTGCTGGGCGACTCCTGGCTCCAGCTGCTGATGGCCGCGGCGCTCGGCGTGGTCCTCACACAGGTGGCGTTCCTGGCCCACGAGGCGTCGCACCGCACGGTGCTCGGCTCCGGCCCGGCCAACGACCGGCTGGGGCGTGTGCTCAGCACGGTCATCGTGGGCGTGAGCCACCAGTGGTGGATGACCAAGCACACCCGCCACCACGGCAACCCGAACACGGTGGGCAAGGACCCCGACATCGAGAAGGACACCATCTCCTTCCTCGAGGACGATGCGCGGGAGTCGCGCGTCCTGATCCGCGCCATCACCCGCCGCCAGGGCTGGCTGTTCTTCCCGCTGCTCACGCTCGAGGGGCTCAACCTCCACTACCGCTCGATCGCGTCGCTGATCACGTCCGGCACCCGTCGCCAGCGGTGGATCGAGCTGCCCTCGATCGCGCTGCACTTCGGGCTGTACCTGGTGCCGGTGTTCTGGTTCCTGCCGCTGGGCATGGCCTTCGCGTTCGTCGGCGTCCAGATGGCAGTGTTCGGCGTGTACATGGGCGCGTCGTTCGCGCCCAACCACAAGGGCATGGCGATCATCCCGGCGGGCACCCGTGTCGACTTCCTGTCCAAGCAGGTGCTCACCAGCCGGAACATCCGCGGCGGCTGGGCGATGTCGATCCTCATGGGCGGCCTCAACTACCAGATCGAGCACCACCTGTTCCCGTCGATGGCGCGGCCGCACCTGGCACGCGCCCGGGAGATCGTCCGCGAGCACTGCGCCACCGTCGGCCTGCCGTACACCGAGACGTCGCTGCTCCGCTCCTACGGCATCGTGGTCGCGTACCTCAACCGCGTGGGCCTCGCGGCCCGCGACCCGTTCGACTGCCCGGAGCGGGTCGCGCTCGGGCGCTGACCCCCGGGCTCAGCGCTCGGGCGAGAGCCCGGGGAGCCCGAGCACGATCCGCCAGATCCACCGGCCGGCCTCGTCGGCTCCGGGCCGGTCCTCCTGGGCGAGCCATTCCCCGATCACCCCGAGCACCAGCCCCGTGATCCCCGCCGCGACCACGTCGACGGGCACCTGGCGCGGCATGATCGGCTCCGCCTCCGGCGCGAGGCCGCGGATCGCGTCCCGCGCGTTCGCGCGCAGCCGTGCGAGCACCGCGCCGTAGCCGGGCTCGCTGAACACCCGCGCATAGAGGGCGGCGTGCGCCTCGATGTGCGCGAGGAAGCCCAGGAGCGCCTGCGGCGGGTCGGGCGAGGCGAAGTCGATCTCGCCCAGCTGCGCCCCGGCCTCGTCGGCGATCAGGTCGAGCGCGTCGGCGAGCAGCGTCTCCTTGTCGGAGTAGTGCTGGTAGAAGGTCGACCGGTTGACACCCGCCCGGGCGGCGATGTCGCTCACCGAGATCTCGTCGACGCCGCGCTCGCGGGCGAGCGCGAAGAGCGCCTCCTGCAGGCTGCGGCGGGTTCGGACGATGCGGGCATCCACGGGGAGATTGTGGCATCACTTCCTGGGCCTTGGCCACATGAAAACCAACAGTTGTCGCAGAACTGGGTTTTCTGACCTAGACTGACCGCAGGCCCAGGCCACGCCCGACCGCCCGGTCGAGGCGCCCGCCGGCCAGGCAGCGTCGCCGCCCTCACCTGCTCCGTCCCCACCCTGAGAAAGGCACACCTGTGGCCCACCTCCTCTACCGCATCGGCCGCGCGGCCGCGCTGCGCCCGATCGTGGCGATCGTCGCGTGGCTGCTCGCGCTCGGCGTCGCCGGCGGCTCGTTCGTCGCGTTCGGCGGCACGCTCACCGACAGCTTCTCCATCCCCGGGCTCGAGACCGAGAAGGTCACCGAGCAGCTCACCGAGGAGATCCCGGAGCTCGCCGGCGGGTCCTCGCGCGCGGTCTTCCAGACCGTCGACGGCGAGCCGTTCACCGCCGAGCAGGAGCAGGCCGTCACCGAGGCGCTCGCAGCCGCGGAGACCGTGGACTCGGTGACCGGCGTGGTCGACCCGTTCGCCACCCAGGCCCAGCTCGAGGCGCAGGCGGCGCAGCTCGCGGACGCCCCGCAGCAGATCGCCGACGCCCAGGCCCAGCTCGACGCCGGCCAGGAGCAGCTCGACGCCGGCCAGGCCCAGCTCGACGCCGCGCGTGCCGAGCTCGAGGCGGGCCAGGCGCAGCTCGACGCCGCGATCCAGCAGGCCCAGGACGCCGGCACCTACGAGCTCGCGAAGGAGCAGCTCGATGCGCAGCAGGCGCAGCTCGACGCGGGCCTCGCCCAGCTCGACGAGCAGCAGGCGACCATCGACGCCCAGCAGCAGCAGATCGACGACGGGCTCGCGGAGCTCCAGGCCCAGACCGAGCAGCTCGACCTCGGCGCCCAGCTCGCCGAGGCCGCCTCGGGCATCACCACCGTCTCGGAGGACGGCACCACCGCGCTCGGCATCATCCAGTTCGACGCGAGCGTCTACGAGGTGGTCCAGGAGGACAAGGACGCCGTCATCGAGGCCGTCCGCGAGGCGACCCCGGAGGACGTCACCGTCAACTTCTCCGCCGACATCGCCACCTCCGTCGAGGGTGTGATGGGCGCCGGCGAGATCGTCGGCGTGCTCCTCGCCTTCGTGGTGCTGATGGTGATGATGCGCGCCATCTGGCCCGCGCTGCTGCCGATCGTCACCTCGGTGCTGGGCGTGGGCGTCGGCGTCGCCACCGCGCTCGCCTTCTCCGGCGTGGTCGAGATGTCCTCCGTCAGCCCGATCCTGGGCGTGATGCTCGCGCTCGCGGTGGGCATCGACTACTCGCTGTTCATCGTCAACCGCCACCGCCAGCAGTACAAGCGCGGCATGGATCTCCACGAGTCGATCGGGCTCGCGAACGGCACCTCGGGCAACGCGGTGGTCTTTGCGGGCTCCACCGTGATCGTCGCGCTGCTCGCGCTGAACATCACCGGGATCCCCTTCCTCGGGATCATGGGCTCGGTCGGCGCGTTCTGCGTGGGCATCGCCGTCCTGATCGCGGTGACGCTCACGCCGGCGGCGCTCGGCCTGATCGGGCACCGCGTGCTCGGCAGGAAGGCGCGCGCGACCATCGGCGCACCCGAGCACGCCGAGGCCCCCGTGAAGCCGATGCGCACCGGCCGCGCGCTGCTCCGGTTCACCGCCGCTGTGGTGGGGCTCGCCGTGATCGCCATCCCCGCGATGTCGATGCGCCTGGGTCTGCCGGACGGCACGCAGGAGCCCCAGGACTCGACCCAGTACATCGCGTACAAGACCGTCGACCAGAAGTTCGGCGAGGGCCTCAACGGCACGCTCCTGGTGACCGCCGACCTCCCCGAGGCGGTCGCGGACGAGGACCTGCTCGCGGCCCAGGTCGCCGTGGTGAACGCGCTCATGGCCGACGAGGACGTGGCCGCGGTCGCGCCCGCCGGATCGTCCGCGGACAACAGCTTCCTCGCGTTCCAGGTGATCCCGCAGGAGGGACCGTCGAGCGAGACCACCGTCCAGCTGGTCTCGGACCTGCGTGAGCTGTCACCGCTCGACGACGGCACCGTGATCGGCGTCGCCGGCGAGGCGTCGGGCAACATCGACGTCTCCGAGAAGCTCGACGCGGCGCTGCCGGTCTACCTCGCGATCGTGGTCGGGCTGTCGATCATCATCCTGATCGTGGTGTTCCGCTCGCTGATCGTGCCGCTCATCGCGACGCTCGGGTTCGTGCTGTCGCTGTTCGCCGCGTTCGGCATGGTCACCGCGGTGTTCCAGTGGGGCTGGCTGGGCTCGCTGTTCGGCGTGCACGACCCGGGTCCGATCCTGAGCTTCCTCCCCATCCTGCTCACGGGCATCCTGTTCGGCCTCGCCATGGACTACCAGCTGTTCCTCACCACCGGCATGCGCGAGGCGTACGTTCACGGCCTCGACGCGCGCCGCTCGGTGGTGGCGGGCCTGCGCCACGGCCGCGCGGTGGTGACGGCCGCCGCGATCATCATGGTGTCGGTGTTCGGCGGCTTCATCTTCTCCCACATCGCGATGATCCGGCCCATGGGCTTCGGCCTCGCGATGGGTGTGCTGTTCGACGCCTTCGTGGTCCGCATGGTGATCGTGCCGTCGCTCATGCACCTCGTCGGCGAGAAGGCGTGGTGGCTCCCGGCCTGGCTCGACCGCATCCTGCCGAACGTGGACGTCGAAGGCTCCGCGCTCGAGCGCGAGCACCCGGTGCCGCACGCCGAGGAGGAGTCGGAGGCCGCGACCGCCTGACGGCCCGGCTCAGCACGCGAGACGGCCCGCACCCCTGCCCGGGGAGCGGGCCGTCTCGCATCTGCGGTGAGCGGGCGCGGGGCGTGATCACCAGCCTCCGCCGCCGCCACCGCCGCCGCCACCACCGGAGAAGCCTCCGCCGCCGCTGAAGCCCGAGCCCCCGCTCGAGCCCGGGGTCGGCGCGCTCATGGCGGCGTCGGCGAGCGTCGCGAACTCGTTCATCCGGGTGCCGAAGCCCGCGGCGTGGGCCCAGAAGAACCCGTAGGCCGCGCCTCGGTACCAGGTCGGCTCGGCCAGCCGCACGCCCTGAGCGGCGAGCGCCTCGAACTTCTTGGACCACTGCTCGGCGACGCCGAACGCGATCGCGAACGGCAGATAGCGCCCGAAGACGTCGTGACCCTCCTCGAACCGCAGCTGGTTCGCCTCGGCCGTCTTCAGGTACAGCTCGAAGCCGCGCGTCTCGGCCAGCACGCGGGTCCCCTCGGCGGTCCGTGCGGGCGCCGCCATGGTGGTCGCGAGCATCATGATGCCGAGCACCACCAGCGGCACGCCCAGCAGCGCGAGCGTGGTGGTCGCGGCGAGCAGGATGGTCAGCAGCACTCCGCCGACGAGCAGCGCGACGCCGATGCCCGCCCACTGGTTCCTCGCGTGCGAGGGGTTCCGGTTGAACCAGCCCTGCGCGGTGACGTTGCGGTACAGCTGCGCCTGGACCTTCGCCATGTCGGCATGGAACGTGGTCTTCAGCTCCGACAGCGTCACCCGCTGCCGGCCCTCGAAGACCGCGTCGATCAGCATCTGCTCGTACGGGAAGAGACCGGCGTCGGCGTCGCGCAGGCGCACCAGCGCGTAGTCACGGTCCCCGCGTCCGTCCGCCGGCGCGACCTCCTCGATGACCAGGTAGCCACGCACGGCGAGGTCGACCACCGTCGCGGTCACGTCCCGCGGGTCCGCCTTCTCGTCGATCAGGGTGCCCAGCTGCCCGGGCCTGAGGCCCGGCGGCGGCTGGAAGGCGACCGCCACGGCCGCCCGCTTGTCGCGCCGCTCGGTCGGCGCCTCCGCCCCGAGCGCGGGCGAGGTCCCGGGCACGATCCCCGCGTACTGCTGGTCCGCTCCCACGTGGAGGAGCCTCCGCGCCAGCACCCAGAGCCCGCCGATGAGGATCGCCGCCGCGCCTCCCACGGTCCACGGGGTGAGCCGGAAGGCGTGCGCCAGGTCGTTGCTCTCGATCAGCGCCGGCTCGGTGGAGAACGTCCCGGTCGGGTACAGCACATCCACGGTGAAGGGCTGGCCCGGGTCCAGGGCGTCCTGCGTGAAGGTGGCGCGACCCCCGCTCCCGGCGGCCGACGTGCACGGGTCGGCGACGCCGGGGCGCCCCGCCCAGCACTGCTGCGCCTGCACGTCGGCGGCCCCGTTGACGGTGACGGTGATGTCGCGGATCGGGGTGGTCCAGCCGTCGCCGATCACGTTCCAGTACAGCTCGTCGCCGGCGATCCCCGTCGAGGTCTCGTCGGCGGTGGTCTCGTTCATCACGTCGTGCACGGTGTACGTCAGCACATACGTCTGCACGCCCGAGACGTCGTCGATCGACTCGTCGCCCACCCTCACCGACGTGTAGCTCCGCCCCTCGTCGAGGTAGACCCTCGCCGGCGCCCCTGTCGGCGACTCCGCGGCCACGTCCGTGACCGCGTAGAGCCGGTCGAACGTCTCGTCGTACCCCTGCCGCGTCACGAAGGTCCAGTAGGGACCGTGACCCGGGTCGTTCCCGAAGTCGAAGTCGATCTCGACGCGGACCCGCGCCGAACCGTCGGGCTGCAGGTCGTAGGTCGCGTCCCAGCGCTCCACGCTGCGGCCGCCGTCGGGCGCCTCCGCGTGGGCCGCGGCGGGGATGAGCACGGCGGCGAGGGCGGCCAGGAGCGCCAGGGCGGCTCTTCTCATGGCCCCCATCATGCCGGACAGGAGGGACGATGCGGTGGTCTCCCGCGCATCGTCCCGCGCCCGGGCGACGGCGTCAGGTGTTGATGCGCCGCTGCGTGCCGAAGGCCCGCTCCGCCTCGCGCTTGTCCTGCTTCTCGCGCAGCGCCTGACGCTTGTCGTGCATCTTCTTGCCTCGGGCGATGCCGATCTCGAGCTTCGCGCGACCGTTCAGGAAGTACATCCGCAGCGGGATGATCGTGAAGCCCTTCTCGCGGGTCGCCTGCTGCAGCTCCTCGATCTCGTGGGTGTGCAGCAGCAGCTTGCGCTTGCGCCGCGGCGCGTGGTTGGTCCACGTGCCCTGCGCGTACTCGGGGATGTGGAGGTTGTCGGCCCACGCCTCGCCGCCGTCGACGTAGACGTAGCCGTCGCCGATGGTCGCGCGCCCCTGGCGCAACGACTTCACCTCGGTGCCGGTGAGGACGATCCCAGCCTCGAAGACGTCGTCGACGAAGTAGTCGTGGCGCGCGGCGCGGTTGGTCGCGATCACCTTCTCCGCCTCGACCATGGCTCACCTCCTCGACTGCTGGTCCTGCTGATGCGGCCCTCCAGTCTAGCCGGGTCCGCGCCGCGCGGGGTCAGCCGCCGATGAGCGTCATCGGATCGACGGTGTCGCCGTTGACGTACACCTCGAAGTGCAGGTGGCAGGCCGTCGACGTGCCCGTGTTGCCGGAGTAGCCGAGCAGCTGGCCCTGGGTGACGTACTGACCCGAGCTCACCACGGAGCGGGTGAGGTGGTTGTAGCTGGTCATGAGCGACTTGCCGTTGACGATCCCGTGGTCGACCATCACCTGGTTGCCGAACCCCGACATCCAGGTCGACCACTGGACCCGGCCCTCGCGCGCGGCGTAGATGGGCGTGCCGCAGTACGCGCGGAAGTCGGTGCCGGCGTGGAGACGCCAGTAGTGGAGCACCGGGTGGTAGCGCATGCCGTAGGAGCTGGTGATGTACGGCACCGCGGTCGGGTAGGCGAGCACACCCTTGGCGATGGTGCCGGTGTTGTTCGCGGCCGCCTCGGCCGCCTTGCGCTTGGCCTCCTCCTCGGCGAGCTTCTTCTTGACCAGCTCCTTGATCTTGTCGCGCGTCGCGTCCTGCTGCGCCGCCAGCTCCTTCTGCTTGGCGATCGCCTGGGCCTTCTGCGCCTCCAGCTCCTTCTTGATCGCCGTCTGCTCCGCGATGATCGCGTCGAGCGCGGCCTTCTTCTCCTCGGCGATCGCCTGCAGGCGTTGGGTCTCCACCACCAGCGCGTCGGCCTCGGCCTTGAGCTCGACGATGTAGTCGCGGACGGCCTCCTGACGAGCGCCGCGGTTGCGGTTGACCGCCGCGATCTCCTCCATGTCGGCGAGCGCGTTCGACTGCACGCGGGAGGCGTTGTGTTCGGCGGCGAACGCGTCGATGAACTCCTGCGACGTGGTCGACCCGAACACCAGGCCGAGAGCCTCGTCGTCACCCACCCCCTGGTACTGGGCGCGGGCGAGCGCGGCGACGATGTCCTGGAGCTCGTCGATGCGGGCCTCGTCGGCGGTGATCTGGTCGGAGATGGCCTGGTCCTGCGCCTCGGCGGCCGCGAGCTTGTCCGCGACGAGCTTCTGCTGGACCAGGGCCTCGTCGACCTTGTCGTTCGCCTCGTCCAGCTCCGCCTGCGCGGCGGGCAGCTTGGCCTCGGTCTCGAGGAGCTTCTTCGCCGCCTCGACGATCGCGGCATCGGTGTCCTCGAGCTCCGCCTCGAGCGCCTCGATCTTCTTCTCCAGCGCCTCCTGCTGCGCCTTCGCATCGTCGATGTCGTCGTCGTAGCTGGACGCGGTCTGGAAGCCGCCCATGGCGGACGCCCCGGACAGCGTGAAGCCCAGCAGCAGCGCGAGCGCGAACGTGCCGGCCGCGGCCACGAGTGCGATGCGAGAGCGGATCATGCGCGCGTGTACCTCCCCAGCGTCACCACCGAGGCGACGGCGGCGAGGCCCACCGCCACCACCAGCAGCCACGGCGCGACGGTCCAGACGTCCGCGGTGCCGATGTACCGGACCCAGGTCACCGAGCCCTTCAGCCAGTCCTCGACCAGGTACGTCACCCCGAAGTACAGGCCGCCCACGGCGAGCAGCGCTCCGCCGGTCGCCGCGACGGCACCCTCGAGCATGAACGGCATCTGGATCAGCGAGCGGGACGAGCCGACCATGCGCATGATCTGGGTCTCGCGTCGACGGCTGAGCGCGCTGAGGCGGATCGTCGTGGTGATCAGCAGCATCGCCGCGATCAGCATGACGCCCGCGAGCGCGGCGGCGACCACGGTGGCGGCGTTGAGGAACCGGAACAGCTCGGAGAAGATCTCCCGCTGGTCACGCACCACGTCGACCCCCGGCAGCCCCTCGGTCGCGTCCGCGACCACCTCGAACTGCTCGGGGTCCGCCAGCTTCACGCGGAAGCTCGGCTGCATCTGGTCCGGGGTGAGGCTCGACCAGATCCCCTCGGAGTCGTTGGCGACGAACTTGTCGTACGCCTCCTCGCGCGACTCGTAGTAGACGGTGTCGACCAGGTCGCTCAGCGCGCCCTCCTCGAGCACCGCGCGGATCGCGGCCTCCTGCTCGGGGGTGGCGGCACCCTCCGCGCACTGCTCGTTGGTGGAGTTCTCCGGGCACAGGAAGATCGAGATCTCGACCTTCCCGTACCAGTCGTCCTTGAGCTGGTCGATCTGCATCTGGGTGAGCGCGGCCGCGCCGACGAACATCAGCGAGACGAACGTCACCAGCACCACCGACAGCGCCATGGTGCCGTTCCGGCGGAGCCCGTTGACGACCTCGCCGAGGATGAAGCGCAGCCTCATACGCGCTCCAGCCCGTAGACCCCGCGGTCCTGGTCGCGGACCAGCTGGCCGCCCCTGAGCTCGATGACGCGCTTGCGCATCTGGTCGACGATCTCGTCGTCGTGCGTGGCCATCAGCACCGTCGTGCCGGTGCGGTTGATGCGGTCGAGCAGGCGCATGATGCCCACCGAGGTGCCGGGATCGAGGTTTCCGGTCGGCTCGTCGCACAGCAGGATCGGCGGGTGGTTGACGAACGCGCGCGCGATCGCCACGCGCTGCTGCTCTCCGCCGGAGAGCTCGTGCGGCATGCGCCGCTCCTTGCCGGACAGGCCCACCAGCTCGAGCATCTCGGGCACGGTCGCCTGGATGTGGTGCTTGCTCTTGCCGATCACCTGCAGCGCGAACGCGACGTTCTGGTAGACGGTCTTGTTCGGCAGCAGGCGGAAGTCCTGGAACACCGCGCCGATCTCGCGACGCAGGTGCGGCACGCGCCAGGCGGAGAGCTTGTTGAGGTGGCGGCCCGCCACGTAGACGTCTCCGCCGGTGGGGCGCTCCTCGCGCAGGATCAGCTTGAGGAAGGTCGACTTGCCGGATCCCGAGGACCCGACCAGGAACACGAAGTCCCCTCGCTCGATCTCCACGGAGACAGAGTCGAGGGCGGGGCGTGCGCCCCGCTTGTAGACCTTGGTGACGTCATCGAGTCGAATCATGCGGTGATGGCGTGCGAGGGGTAGGACCCGCACCTCTCCAGCATCGTAGGAATGCGGCTCCGGCGCTCGGGGGAGGCGCGCCGCGACCCGCGTGCCCGATTGGTCACATGTCGACCATCGGTGCTTCCTTGAGCTTCCCTCCCGGACGGTGCGCACGGATCTGGGCGCGACACGCCGAGCCGAACCGCGCATCGTCCCGCGACACACCGCCGACCCGGGACCGGTTCCGTGCGGGCTGTCCGGGTTACTCCGCGTTCTGGCCGGCGCGGCGCCAGCGGATGCCGGCGTCGATGAACCCGTCGAGGTCGCCGTCGAAGACCACCTGGGGGTTGCCGACCTCGTAGCCGGTGCGCAGGTCCTTGACCAGCTGCTGGCCGTAGAGGAAGTAGGAGCGCATCTGGTCGCCCCACGACGCCTTGATGTCGCCCGCGAGCTCCTTCTTCTGCGCGGCCTCCTCCTCCTTCTTGAGCAGCAGCAGGCGCGACTGGAGCACGCGCATGGCGGCGGCGCGGTTCTGGATCTGCGACTTCTCGTCCTGCATCGACACGACGATGCCGGTCGGGAGGTGGGTGAGGCGCACCGCGGAGTCGGTGGTGTTGACCGACTGGCCGCCGGGGCCCGAGGAGCGGAACACGTCGACCTTGATCTCCGACTCGGGGACCTCGATGTGGTCGGTCGACTCGATCTGCGGGATCACCTCGACCGCGGCGAACGAGGTCTGGCGCTTGTCGGCCGAGCCGAACGGGCTGATGCGCGCGAGCCGGTGGGTGCCCGCCTCGACGGACAGGGTGCCGTAGGCGTACGGGGCGTTGAGCTCGAAGGTCGCGGACTTGATGCCGGCGCCCTCGGCGTAGGAGGTGTCGAGCACCTTGGTGGAGTAACCGTGCCGCTCGGCCCAGCGCAGGTACATGCGCAGCAGCATCTCGGCGAAGTCGGTGGCGTCGTCGCCGCCGGCGCCGGAGCGGATCGTCACCACGGCGTTGCGCTCGTCCCACTCCCCCGTCATCAGGGTGCGGACCTCCATGGCGGCGAGGTCGGTCTTGAGCTTCGCGAGCTCGGCGTCGGCCTCGGCGAGGGTCTCCTCATCGTCGCCCTCGGTGCCCAGCTCGACCAGCACCTCCAGGTCGTCGATCCGGCTGCCCATGCGGGTGACGCGCTCGAGCTCCGCGTTCGCCTGGCTGAGCTGGCTGGTGACCGCCTGCGCGTTCTCCTGGTCGTCCCACAGGTCCGGGGCAGCCGCCTGCTCCTCGAGCTCGGCGATGCGCGCCTTCAACCGGGTCGGGTCCGTCACCGCCTCGATCTGGGAGAAGGTCGAGCGGAGTTCCTGGATCTCGGTCGCGAAGTCGGTGGCCACGAGCGTCAAGTCTAGTGGCGGACGGGCGGCGCAGCGCCCGGACGTGGGGCCCGGTCAGCCCCCGGTGACGGAGTCGAGCGCGTCCTTGGCGCTGTCGACGGCGTCGTTCGCACTGTCGACGGCCTCGCCGACGCTGTCCTGGATCTCCTCGGCGCGCTCGCTCGCCTCCTCCGCCACCTCGTTGGCCTTCTCGATCGCGTCCTTGGCACCGGAGGTCGCGTCGGCGATCGACTGCTCGACGTCGCCGCAGCCGGTGAGCGACAGCGCGAGCGCGCCGGCCGCGAGGGCGACCACGATGCGACGGACGGACGGCAGGGCCATGAGACGCCTCCAGAGGTAGGGAAGGGCTCCAGCGTAGGTCACCGACGCATCGTCCCCGGGCAGAGGGAAGGGCCCCCGATCCTTGTGGGATCGGGGGCCCTCCTGGAGAGGACTACCGGGGCGAGATCACCCCAGGAGCCAGATCTGTCAGGCCTTCTTCGCGGCGGCCTTCTTGGCGGGAGCCTTCTTGGCCTCCACCTTGGGCGAGGCCTCGGTCTTGCGGCCGGCCTTCACCTGGTCCCAGGTGGTGCCGTAGTACGCGGCCTCCATCATCACCTTCATGTCCTCGAGGATCGGAAGGCGCGGGTTGGCGGGGGCGCACTGGTCGGCGTAGGCGTTCATGGCCAGGGTGTCGAGGCCCGACATGAAGTCGGTCTCGTCGACGCCGACCTCCTGGAAGGACCGCTCGATGCCGACCTTGTCGCGCAGCTCCTCGACGGCCTTCGCGTAGGACTCCACGCCCTCCTCGGGGGTCGAGGCCGGGAGACCCAGCATCTGGGCGATCTCCTGGTAGCGCTCGGGGGCGACGTAGGACTCCGCCTTGGGCCACGAGGTCGGCTTGGTCGGGACCTTGCCGTTGTAGCGGATCACGTGGGGCAGGTAGATCGCGTTGGTGCGACCGTGCGCCACGTGGTGGGTCGAGCCGGTGACGTGGGACATCGCGTGCACCAGGCCCAGGAAGGCGTTGGCGAAGGCCATGCCCGCGATGGTCGCGGCGTTGTGCATCTTCTCGCGCGCCTTGACCGCGCCGCCGCCGACCGTGACGGACTCCTCGATGTACTGGAAGACCATCTTGATGGCCTGCAGGGCGAGACCGTCGGTGTAGTCGTTCGCGTACACGGAGACGTAGGCCTCGGTGGCGTGGGTCAGGGCGTCGAAGCCGGAGTCGGCGGCCACGCGCGACGGGAGGTTCGCGGTGAGGACCGGGTCCACGATCGCGACGGTCGGCGTGAGCGCGTAGTCCGCGAGCGGGTACTTGCGGCCGTTCTCCGGGTCCGAGATGACCGCGAAGGGGGTGACCTCCGAGCCGGTGCCCGAGGTGGTCGGGATGCAGACCAGCTTGGCGAGCTCGCCCAGCTTCGGGAACTGGAAGGCGCGCTTGCGGACGTCGAAGAACTTCTCCTTCAGGTCCGCGAAGTCGACCTCGGGGTGCTCGTACAGCAGCCACATGACCTTGGCGGCGTCCATCGGCGAGCCGCCGCCGACCGCGATGATCGTGTCGGGCTTGAAGGCGCGGAGGGTCTCGGCGCCCTTGCGGACGGTGGAGACGCTCGGCTCCGGCTCGACGTTGTCCATGATCTGGACGGAGACCGGGTTGGTGCGGCGGTTGAGGACGTCGAGGACCTTGTCCACGACGCCGATGCGGGTCATGGTCGCGTCGGTGACGATCGTGACGCGCTCGACACCGTTCATGTCGTGGAGGTACTGGATCGCGTTCGGCTCGAAGTAGGTCTTGGCCGGAACCTTGAACCACTGCATGTTGTTGTTCCTCCGGCCGATCCGCTTGACGTTGATGAGGTTCACCGCGGTGACGTTCGCGGACACCGAGTTGCGGCCGTAGGAGCCGCAGCCGAGCGTGAGGGACGGCATGAAGGCGTTGTAGATGTCGCCGATGCCGCCGTGCGAGGACGGGGAGTTGACGATGATGCGGACGGCCTTGCAGCGCTTGCCGAACTCCTTGACGAGCTCGTCGTCGGTCGCGTGGATCGCGGCGGAGTGGCCCAGGCCGTGGAACTCGACCATGCGCTGGGCGTACTCGAGGCCCTGCTCGGTCGACTCGGCCTTGAGGACGGCCAGCACCGGCGCGAGCTTCTCACGGGTGAGGGGCTCGGACTCGCCGACGGTGGACACCTCGGCCAGGATGATCGAGGTCTCCTCCGGGACGGAGAAGCCGGCCTGCTCGGCGATCCACTGCGGGGTCTTGCCCACCACGTTCGGGTTGAGCTTGGCGCCGGCGCAGTTCTCGCCGTTGGCCTGGACGCCGAAGATGAACTCCTCGAGCATCGCCTTCTCGGCGGGGGTGGCCATGTACGCGTGGAGCCGGTCGAACAGCGAGAGCGCCTCGTCGTAGATCTCGGCGTCGAGGATCACGGCCTGCTCCGACGCGCAGACCATGCCGTTGTCGAACGCCTTCGAGATCACCAGGTCGTTGATCGAGCGCTTGAGGTTCGCCGACTTGTGCACGTAGGCGGGGACGTTGCCCGCGCCGACGCCCAGGGCGGGCTTGCCGCAGGAGTACGCCGCCTTGACCATCGCGTTGCCGCCGGTCGCGAGGATCAGCGCGACGCCGTCGTGGTTCATGAGCGCGTTGGTCGCCTCGATCGAGGGGGTCTCGACCCACTGGATGCAGTGCTCGGGGGCACCGGCGGCGATGGCCGCGTCGCGCACGATCTTGGCCGCGGCGATCGACGACTTCTGGGCGCTCGGGTGGAACGCGAAGATGATCGGGTTGCGGGTCTTGAGCGCGATGAGCGACTTGAAGATCGCGGTCGAGGTGGGGTTGGTCACGGGGGTCACGCCGGCGACGACGCCGACGGGCTCCGCGATCTCGATGATGCCCTTGATCGGGTCCTCGTTGATGATGCCGACGGTCTTCATCGGCGCCATCGAGTGGGTCACGTGCTCGCAGGCGAAGATGTTCTTGACGGCCTTGTCCTCGAACACGCCGCGGCCGGTCTCCTCGACCGCGAGGACGGCGAGCTCGCCGTGCTGGTTCAGGGCGGCGACCGAGGCCTTCTTGACGAGCAGGTTGACGTCGTCCTGGGTGAACGCGCTGTAGGCGTCGAGCGCCTTCTTGCCGTTCTGGACGAGCTGGTCGATGGCGTCGGCGACGGAAACCGTGGCCTTGCTCTCCGGGGCGGTGGTGGTCATCTCTATCTGGCTCCTCTGTGCTGGGCTTCGACCCCCTCCGGGCCTCATCCCCATGTCCCTCAACGTACGCCCGGGACCGGGACCTGTCTCGCGGCGAAGGTCCCGGGGACCATTGGCCTACTACCAGGGGTTTTATACCCCACGGGGCATATTTTCCAGGGAGGATGAAGGGACAAATCGGACACGCATCGTGCCGTGCACGACCGCCCATGAGGACGATGCGGGGGTTGCGTGGAGCGCCACGGGCGCCCCGGGCATCGTCCCGTCCCGGCACGACGCGGGGCCGGCATCCCGCAGGATGCCGGCCCCGCGCCACGGCCGGGCGTCAGCCCGTGAACAGCGCGAATGCCTTGACGGCGGTCTGGCTGATCCCGTAGATCAGCCCGGCCCCGACGAGCACCCAGAGCACGTACGCGAGGGGATTGGTCACCCCGGGGGTCCTCCGCTCCATGGCTCAGCCCTCCTTTCCCGCGCCCGCGAGCGCGGGCTCCTCGATCTCGGCGGCGTGGTGCCGCTCGTGGTCAGGCACCGCGTCCGCCGCCTCGTGCCAGCGCGCGTGCACCGGCCGCACCAGCAGGTTCGCGATGAAGCCGATCGCCAGCACGCCCACCATCACGAGCATCGACGGGCGGTACAGGTCCGCACCCTCGAGCCCCTGACCCTCGAGGATGTCGAGCAGGCCGTTGATGATGAGCGGACCCGCGACGCCGGCGGCGGACCACGCGGTGAGCAGCCGCCCGTGGATGGCCCCCACCTCGAACTCGCCGAACACGTCCTTGAGGTACGCCGGGATGGTCGCGAAGCCGCCGCCGTAGAAGCTGATGATCAGCACCACCAGCGCCACGAACAGCGCCACGTTGACGGGCCCGAACAGCGCGACGCCCGTGTAGGCGAGCGCCCCGACCCCGAGGTAGATGACGTACATCGCCTTGCGCCCGATCACGTCGGAGAAGCTGGACCAGCCGATCCGGCCACCCATGTTCGCGAGCGACAGCAGGCCGACGAAGCCGGCCGCCGCGGCCGCCGTGACGGCCGGGAAGTAGTCCTCGATCATGGGCTTGGCGTTCTCGAGGATGCCGATGCCCGCGGTCACGTTGGTGAACAGCACCAGCCACAGCATCCAGAACGGGAAGGTCTTGATCGCGTTCTTCGCGCTCACCTGTCCGCCGCTCGAGACCTTCGCAACGTGCTCGGTGGGCTCCCAGCCGTCCGGCTTGTAGCCCTTCGGGGGGACCCTGACCACCGCCGCGCCCATCAGCATCAGCGAGGCGTAGAGGCCGCCCAGCGTGAGGAACGTCGGCACCAGCGCGTCCGCCTCGGTGTCGCCGTAGGTCTTGAGCAGGAACTGGGTGAGGGGTGCGGCGAGCAGCGCGCCACCACCGAAGCCCATGATCGCGAGACCCGTCGCGAGGCCCGGCCGGTCCGGGAACCACTTGATGAGGGTCGACACCGGCGAGATGTACCCGAGCCCCAGGCCGATGCCGCCGATCACGCCGTAGCCGAGGTAGACCACCCACAGCTGGCCGATCGACACGCCCAGACCCGCGATCGCGAAGCCGCTCACCCAGGCGGCCGCGGAGATCACCATGGTCTTGCGCGGGCCGTTGCGCTCCATCCACCGGCCGCCGAACGCGGCCGACAATCCCAGCATGACGATCGAGATCGAGAAGATCACGCCGATCTGCGTGTGCGAGGCGTCGAACCTGTCGCGCAGGGCGTCCTTGAGGACGGAGTAGGCGTACACCTGGCCGATGCTGAGATGCACGGCGAGGGCGGCGGGCGGCACGAGCCACCGGTTGTACCCGGGTGGCGCGATCGTCCGTTCGCGGTCAAGGATGGACATCGTTGTTCTCCCTTCGAAAAACCCCGGCGACAGCGCCATTGCTTTTCGAAAGACGCCGGTGTCAAGCGGCATCCTCCCGGACTCGCGGACCCGATTCGGGGGACCTTGGTCACACGCCTGCGCGGCCGCGATCGGATGGACTCGGAGAAGCGGTACCCGCTGGGGTATATCGTGACCGCGAAGGAGGACCCATGAGCGCACCCGTCGCCCCCGCATCGTCCCTGGCTCACCTGCCGGTGGGCGTGTTCGCCATCGCGATGGGCGTCGGCGGCACGGCCGTCGGGTGGCACCGCGCCGTCGAGACGTTCGACCTCGGCGTCGCGGTCGGGCAGGCGCTCGCCTGGGCCGGGCTCGCGGTGCTCGCGGTCGCGCTCGCCGCCTACGGCGCCAAGGTGATCCGCCACCCGCGCGCGGCGCTCGCGGAGTGGACCCACCCGGTCAAGGCGGCCTTCGTCGCGACCATCCCGATCTCGATGATGGTCCTCGCGATCGCGTTCCTGCCGATGAGCGAGCCGCTCTCCGCGGGACTGTGGTGGACCGGCGCGGGGCTCCAGGCGATCGCGACCGTGCTGATCATGCGCACGTGGATCGCCGACGCGCGGATCGAGACCATCCACGTGCATCCCGCCTGGTTCATCCCCGTGGTGGGCAACCTGGTGGCGCCGCTCGCCGGCGTGGCCCACGCGCCCGCGGAGATCAACTGGTACTTCTTCGGGATCGGCTCCGTGTTCTGGCTGGGGCTGCTGCCGATCGTGCTCCAGCGGCTGTTCGTCGCGGGCGTGATCCCGCCGCGGCTCGCACCGACGCTCGCGATCCTGGTCGCGCCTCCCGCGGTGGCGGCGCTGTCATGGGTGCGGCTCGGCGGCGCCTGGACCGACCCGCTCGCGATGATGCTGCTGGGCGTGGTGATCTTCCAGCTCGCCCTGCTCGCGGCGCAGGCCAACGCGCTGCGGCGGGTCCCGTTCGCGGTCAGCGCGTGGGCCTACACGTTCCCGCTCGCGGCGGCGGCGTCGGCGCTGCTCGCGGCCTACGGGGCGGGCGCGACCGCGTTCGCGGCCTGGGTGGGCGCGCTCGCGCTCACCGCGGCGACCCTGCTCGTGCTGGGGCTCGGGTGGCGCACCGGCGTGGCCGTGGCGCGAGGGGAGCTGGTCAAGCCCGAGGGGTGAGGCTCAGGGCCGAGATCGGCACGATTCTCTTCGGGAGATCGATCCGCGCCCCGCGAACGACACGATCGTCTTCACGAGGCGGTCGGGGTGCGGATCGGGCGCGGGTGCGGATCGGGCGCGGGTGGGGCTGGAGGGAGAGCCCCCGTCAGCCCGCGACGATGTCGCCCGTCCAGGCGCCGATGCCGCCCTCCAGGCCCACGGTGCCCTCGACGCCGTCGGCGGCCATCCCCTCGATCGCGGCGCGCGAGCGGTTGCCGGAGCGGCAGTACACGGCGTACTCGCCCTCGGGGTCGAGCGCGGCGATCTGCGCGTCGAAGTCGGCGCCCTGGACGTCGATGTTCACGGCCTCGGGCAGGTGGCCCTCGGCGTACTCGGCGGGCGTGCGGACGTCGATGACGACCACGCCGTCGGTGGCGACGGCCTCGGCGAACCGCTCGGCGCTGACGTGGCCTCCGTCGAAGGCGAGGGGGGCGTCCTCGCCGCCCGAGCAGGCGGACAGCGTGACGGCGGCGAGCATGGCGGCACCGAGCATGGCGGCGCGGGTCTTGATGCGGGTCATGGGGAGAACTATACCCCAGGGGGTATGCATCCGGTGAGCGCGATGCGCCTCGCCCCCGACCCCGCCCCCACTCGCGACCCTCTCCCCCGACCCCCTTCCCTCGCTCATGAAGGGAATCGTGTCGACCTCGAGCGCGGATCGCCCCCCGTGAAGCGATCCGTGCCGGACACGACGGCGCCCGGCGCGCATCGCGGAGAGACAGGCGATGCGGCCGGGCGCCGGGTCGGCGAGCGGGCTCAGGCCACGCGGATGAGCTTCTTGTTGACGAACTCGTCCGCGGCCAGCAGGCCCATCTCCCGCGAGGTGCCGGAGCGCTTCACACCGCCGAACGGCAGCTCGGGGCTGTCGGCCAGCACGCAGTTGACGTAGACCATGCCGGCCTCGATCGCGTCGGCCACGCGCTGCGCCTGCGCCTCGTCCGTCGTGTAGACGTAGGAGCCCAGGCCGAACGCGGTGTCGTTCGCCAGCGCGATCGCCTCCTCCTCGCTCGTGACCTTGTACACGGCGGCCGCGGGCCCGAACAGCTCCTCGCGGTACACGTCCATCTCGGGGGTGACCCCGGTCAGCACCGTCGGCGCGTAGAAGGCTCCGTCGCGGGTCCCGCCCGCGACCAGGGTCGCGCCCTGCGCGACCGCCGTCGCGACCTGGCCCTCGAGCCGCTCGGCCGCGGCGAGGGAGGACAGCGGTCCGATCACCGAGTCCTCCTCGAAGCCGTCGCCGGCCTTGCACGCGACCATGGCGGCGGTGAACTTCTCGAGGAACTCGTCGTACAGCGAGTCGATCACGATGAACCGCTTGGGGGCGTTGCAGGACTGCCCGCTGTTGTCCATGCGGGCCTCGACGGCGCCCTCGACCACGGCGTCCATGTCCTCGGTCGACAGCAGGATGAACGGGTCCGACCCGCCCAGCTCGAGCGCGACCTTCTTGAGGTGCTGGCCCGCGAGCGCGGCCACGGCGGAGCCCGCCCGCTCGGAGCCCGTCACCGAGACGCCGTGGATGCGCGGGTCCGCGATGATCTGCGCGGCCTGCTCGTTCGACGCGTACACGTTGACGTAGACGCCCTCGGGGGCGCCTGCGTCGCGGTACATCTGCTCGATCGCGGCGGCCGACTCGGGGCACTGCGGGGCGTGCTTGAGGACGATGCTGTTGCCCACCACGATGTTCGGCGCGGCGAAGCGTGCCACCTGGTAGTAGGGGAAGTTCCACGGCATGATGCCGAGCAGCGGGCCGAGCGCCGAGCGGCGGATCACCGCGGTGCCCTCGCCCAGGATGTCGATCGGGGTGTCGCCCGTGATCGCCTCGGCGTTGTCGGCGTAGTACTCGGTGATGTCCGCGGCGAAGTCGACCTCGCCCAGGGCGTGCGACATCGGCTTGCCCATCTCGCGCACGATGATCGCGGCGAGCTCCTCGCGGCGCTCCCGGTGGAGCTCCGCCACGCGACGGATGACGGCGGCGCGCTCGGCGGGCGTCGAGCTCCGCAGCCAGCCGCGGTAGGCGGCGTCGGCGGCGGCGGCGGCCGCGGGGACCTCGGCGTCGGTCATGGTGGGGTACTCGGCGAGCGTCTCTCCGGTCGCGGGGTTGACCACTGCGTAGTTCATCTCTCTCCTCTTCCTTGAAGCTCGGTCGGTCTCAGTCGACGGGGATCAGGGTGTACTTGGTGGACAGGTACTCGTCGATGCCCTCGAGGCCGCCCTCGCGCCCGATGCCCGACTGCTTGACGCCGCCGAACGGTGCGGCGGCGTTGGACACCACGCCCGCGTTCAGACCCATCATGCCGGTGGCGAGCGAGTCGATCAGGCGATGGCCGCGCGCGAGATCCTGCGTGTACGCGTACGAGACCAGGCCGTACTCGGTGGCGTTCGCGAGCGCGACGCCCTCCTCCTCGGTCTCGAAGGTCGCGATCGCCAGCACCGGCCCGAAGATCTCCGTCGAGAGGATCTCGGAGCCGGGCTGCACGTCGGTGAGGACCGTGGGCTGGAGGAACGTGCCGGGGCCGTCCACCGCCGCGCCGCCGGTCGCCAGGGAGGCGCCCCTGGTCACCGCATCGTCCACCAGGGCGAGGGACGATGCGACGGCCCGGTCGTCGATGAGCGGCCCGATCTGGACGCCGTTCTCGGTACCGCGGCCGACCCGCATGGCGGTGACGCGCTCGGTGACGCGACGCGCGAACTCGTCGGCGACCGACGCGTGGACGATGAAGCGGTTGGCGGCGGTGCACGCCTGGCCGATGTTGCGGAACTTGGCCATGAGCGCGCCCTCGACGGCCTTGTCCAGGTCCGCATCCTCGAAGACGAGGAACGGCGCGTTGCCGCCCAGCTCCATGGACACCCGGAGCACGCCGTCGGCGGCCTGCTTGATCAGCGCGCGCCCCACCTCGGTGGAGCCGGTGAAGGACAGCTTGCGCAGGCGCGGGTCCGCGAGGATCGGAGCGGTGACGCCGCGCGAGTCCGTCGAGGTGATGACGTTGACCACGCCCGCCGGCACGCCGACCTCCTCGAGGATCCCGACGAACGCCAGCGTGGTCAGCGGCGTGAGGGCCGCGGGCTTGACCACCACGGTGCAGCCCGCCGCGAGCGCCGGCGCGATCTTCCTGGTCGCCATCGCGAGGGGGAAGTTCCAGGGCGTGATCAGGTACGACGGTCCGACCGGCCGCCGCGAGACCACCATGCGACCCGTGCCCTCCGGGTTGAGCCCGTAGCGGCCGGTGATGCGGACCGCCTCCTCGGAGAACCAGCGCAGGAACTCGTTGCCGTAGGCGACCTCTCCGCGCGCCTCCGCGAGCGGCTTGCCCATCTCGAGCGTCATGAGCAGCGCGAGGTCCTCGGCGCGCTCGCGCACCTTCTCGAAAGCGGCTCGCAGCAGCTCGCCGCGCACGCGCGGCGCCGTCGCTGCCCAGGCGTCCTGCGCGGCGACAGCGGCGTCGAGGGCCCGCTGCGCATCGTCCGGCGACGCGTCGGCGATCGACCGGATCACGTCGCCCGTCGACGGGTCGCGGACGTCGAACGTCGCGCCGGTGGACGATGCGGTCCACTCTCCCCCGATGTACAGCCCGGTGGGCACGGCGTTGAGGACGGCGCCCTCCCGCTCCGCGGTCATGCCGACGCCCCGGCGAACTGCGCCGCGATCACGTCGAGCCCCTCCGCGAGGAGAGCATCCGAGATGGACAGCGGCGGCAGGAATCGGATGACGTTGCCGTGGGTGCCGCAGGTGAGCACGATCACCCCCTCGGCGATCGCTCCCTTGGCGACCCTGCCCGCGAGCGCCGCGTCCGGGGCGCCCGTGGTCGGGTCGACGAACTCGACCGCGACCATCGCGCCGCGCCCGCGGACCTCGGCGATGCGCGGGTCGGACTCGCGCATCGTGTCCAGGCGGGAGGTGAGCAGCGTGCCGATCTCCGTCGCACGGTCCACCAGGCCGCCGTGCTCGAACGCGTCGATCGAGGCGAGCGCGGCCGCGCACGCGATGGGGTTGCCCCCGTACGTGCCGCCCAGGCCGCCGGCGTGCGACGCGTCCATGATGTCCGCGCGGCCGGTGACCGCGGCGAGCGGCAGGCCGCCCGCGATGCCCTTCGCCAGGGTCATGAGGTCGGGCTCGACACCGAACAGCTCGGACGCGAACATCGCGCCGGTGCGGCCGAAGCCGGTCTGGACCTCGTCGGCGATGAAGACCACGCCGTTGTCGCGGCACCAGTCCGCGACGGCGGGCAGGAAGCCCTCGGCCGGGACGATGAAGCCGCCCTCGCCCTGGATCGGCTCGATGATCACGGCCGCGAGGTTCGCCGCACCCACCTGCTTCTCGATGAGGTCGATGGAGCGCGCCGCTGCCTCCGCACCGGACAGGCCGTCGCGCAGCGGGTAGGACGCGGGCGCGCGGTACACCTCGGACGCGAAGGGCCCGAAGCCGCTCTTGTAGGGCATCGACTTCGCCGTCAGCGCCATGGTGAGGTTGGTCCGCCCGTGGTAGGCGTGATCGAAGGCGACCACGGCCTGCCGGCCGGTGAACTTGCGCGCGATCTTGACGGCGTTCTCGACCGCCTCTGCGCCGGAGTTGAACAGCGCGGACTTCTTGGCGAAGGCGCCCGGCACGAGGCGGTTGAGGGCCTCGCACACCTCGACGTAGCCCTCGTAGGGCGACACCATGAAGCAGGTGTGCGTGAACTGCGCCGCCTGACGCTGGACGGCCTCGACCACGCCGGGGTGGGCGTTGCCCACGGACGTGACCGCGATCCCGGAGCCCAGGTCGATCAGCGAGTTGCCGTCGGCGTCGACCACGACGCCGCCTCCCGCGGCGACCGCCGAGATGGGCGCGGTGTGACCGACGCCCGCCGCCACGGCGGCCGCCTTCCGGTCGAGGAGCTCCTGCGAGCGGGGCCCCGGGATCGCCGTGACCAGGCGGCGCTCCTGCGGCAGGCCGGGTCCGCCGATCAGCGGGCCCGCCTCGGGGGTGAGGGTCATGCTGCTGCTCCGTCTGCGACCACGAGGGCCGCGTCGATGATGTCCAGGCCGCGGCGCAGCTCATCCTCGGTGATGACCAGCGGGGGCGCGACGTGGATGCGGTTGAAGTGGATGAAGGGCCACAGTCCGGCCTTCTTGCAGGCGGCCGCGAGGGCCGTCATCGGGGCGGCGTCCGCACCCGACGCGTTGAAGGGCACCAGGCCCTCGCGGGTGTCCCGATCCTTGACCAGCTCGATGGCCCAGAACAGGCCCGTGCCGCGGATCTCGCCCACGCTGGGGTGGGTCTCGAGCCAGCCCTCGAGGGTGGGGCGCACCACGCGCTCGCCCAGGTCCTTGACCCGCGCGAGGATGCCGTCACGCTCGAACACCTCGAAGGTCGCGATGCCGGGGGCGCAGGCGAGCGGGTGGCCGGAGTAGGTCAGGCCGCCGGGGAACGCGCGGTCGTCGAAGACGCGGGCGATCGCGTCCGAGATCACCACGCCGCCCAGCGGAACGTAGCCGGAGTTGACGCCCTTGGCGAAGGTGATGAGGTCCGGCACCACGTCGTGGCCCTGGAACGCGAACCACTCGCCGGTGCGGCCGAAGCCGACCATCACCTCGTCCGCGATGTAGACGATCCCGTACTTGTCGCACAGCGCGCGCACGCCCTGGAGGTAGCCCGGCGGGGGCACCAGCACGCCGTTGGTGCCCACCACGGTCTCGATGATGATCGCCGCGATGGTCGCTGCGCCCTCAAGCACGATCTGCTGCTCGAGGTGCGCGAGCGCGCGCTCGGTCTCCTCCTCGGGGGTCTGGGAGTAGAACGGCGAGCGGTAGAGGTAGGGGCCGAAGAAGTGCACGACCGAGCCGTCGGCCGGCTCGTTGGGCCAGCGGCGCGGGTCGCCCGTGAGGGAGATCGCCGTGGTGGTGTTGCCGTGGTAGCTGCGGTACATCGCCATCACCTTGCGACGGCCGGTGCTCAGGCGCGCCATGCGCACCGCGTTCTCGTTCGCGTCGGCGCCGCCGTTGGTGAAGAACACCTTGGAGAAGGGCGCCCCCGCCACGTCGACGATGCGCCGGGCGAGCTCGCCGCGTACGTCGTTCGCGAACGACGGCTGGATGGTGGCCATGCGCCCCGCCTGGCGCTCGATCGCGGCGACCAGGTCCGGATGCTGGTGGCCCAGGTTGAGGTTGACCAGCTGCGACGCGAAGTCGAGGTAGCGGTTGCCCGCGTAGTCCCAGAACTCGGCGCCGGCGCCGCCGGCGACGGGCAGCGGGTCGATCTGGGCCTGCGCGCTCCACGAGTGGAACACGTGCGCGCGGTCGTCCGCGCGGACGCGGGCCTCGTCTCCGGTCATCAGCTGCTCGGTCATACGGTTCCTCTCCTGCTGCTCAGTGGTTGCTGGGGAAGCCCAGGTCGATCTGGGACTCGGACGGCAGGGGCCACCGCGTGGTGACCACCTTGGAGCGCGTGTAGAAGTGGATCGACTCGGGGCCGTAGATGTGCGAGTCGCCGAACAGCGACTGCTTCCAGCCGCCGAACGAGAAGGCCCCGATCGGCACGGGCAGCGGCACGTTGATGCCCACCATGCCCACCTGGATGTCGAGCTCGAACCGGCGCGCGGTGCCGCCGTCGCGGGTGAAGATCGCGGTGCCGTTGGCGAAGGAGTTCGCGTTGACCAGCGCGACGGCCTCGTCGTAGCTGTCGACACGCACCACGGAGAGCACGGGGCCGAAGATCTCGTCGGAGTACACCTTCATGCCGGGCTTCACGTGGTCGACCAGCGAGACGCCGATGAAGTAGCCGTCGCCGTCGAACTCCTGCACCGTGCCGTCGACCACCACGGTGGCGCCCTCGGCGGGCGCGCCGGTCACGTAGGAGGCGACCTTCTCCCGGTGCTCCCGCGTGATGAGGGGGCCCATCTCCGACGCCGGGTCGGTGCCGGGACCGATGCGCAGGTTGCCGATGCGCTCCGTCACCTTCGCGACCAGCGCGTCGGCGGTCTCCGCGCCCACCGCGACCAGCACCGAGATCGCCATGCAGCGCTCGCCGGCCGAGCCGTAGGCGGCGGACACCGCCGCGTCGGCGGCGCCGTCGAGGTCCGCGTCGGGCATCACGATCATGTGGTTCTTCGCGCCGCCGAGCGCCTGGACCCGCTTGCCGTTGCCCGCCGCGCGCTCGTAGATCGAGCGGGCGATCGGGGTCGAGCCGACAAAGCTGACGGCGCCGACCTGCGGCGAGTCGAGGATCGCGTCGACGGCCTCCTTGTCGCCGTGGACCACGTTGAGGACGCCTGCCGGCAGGCCCGCCTCCTCCCACAGCCGGGCCAGGAACACGGCCGAGCTCGGGTCCTTCTCCGACGGCTTGAGGATCACCGCGTTGCCGCACGCGATCGCGGACGCCGCCATCCACAGCGGCACCATCACCGGGAAGTTGAACGGCGTGATCGCGCCGACCACGCCCACGGGCTGCTTGAGGGTGTGGACGTCGACGCCCGAGGCGACCTGGGTCGCGTGCTCGCCCTTGAGGAGGTTGACCAGGCCGGACGCGAACTCGACGTTCTCGATGCCGCGGCTGATCTCGCCCTTGGCGTCCGCGATGACCTTGCCGTGCTCGGAGGTGATGACCGCCGCGAGCTCGTCGGCGCGCTCGACCAGGAGCTGCCTCATCCGGAACAGGACGTCGGCGCGACGGACCAGGCCGGTGGCCGCCCACGCACGCTGCGCCTCGACGGCGGTCGCGATCACGGCGTCAACCTCGGCGGACGATGCGAAGGTCACCTCCGCGCGCTGCTCGCCCGTGGCCGGGTCGAAGACCGGCCCGGTGCGCTCGGTGCTGCCGGTCGCCTCCCCGGCGACGTGATGACGGATGACCTCCACGAACACTCCCTCTGACGACGGGCGCCGGACACTCTGCAGGGTCCGGCTACGATGGCTGTCACCCAAGACTCACACAGAGGGCAGGCACATGGTGGTGGCCGATCGTCGCAATCTCGCGAGCACCCGAACACATCGTCCGGAGCGCCATGCGCTGTCCGCGCTGCCCTCCGTCGCTGAGCTGCTGACGGAGCCCGCCTTCCTCGAGGGGGTGCCCGAGGTGATCGTCGGCGGCGCCGCTCTGGAGGCGCCGGTGAGGTGGGTGCACACCTCGGAGCGCGACGACATCGCGGTCCACCTCGACGGACGCGAGCTGCTGCTGTCGATGGGCACCGCGTGGCCCGACACCGACGCCGAGCTCGACTCGTTCATCACCTCGCTCGTGGACGCCGGCCTGTCCGCCCTGCTGCTCGAGCTGGGCACCCGGTACCTCGAGGTGCCCACCGCGGTCCGTGCCGCCGCGCAGCGCCACGGACTCGCGTTGGTGGTGCTGCACCGCGTGGTGCGCTTCGTCACGCTCACGGAGGCCGGCCACAGCCGGATCATCGCGGGCCAGATGGCGGCGCTGCGCGCCCGCGACGAGGTCCGGGAGCTGTTCACCGGTCTCGCCCTGCGCGGCTCCCCCGCGGACCACGTGGTGCGCGAGCTCGCCCGCACCCTGGGCGCCCCGGTGGTGCTGGAGAGCCTCGCGCACGAGATGCTGATCGCGGAGGTGCCGGCCGGGGCCGAGGCGGCGGCGCTGCACGACTGGGAGCGGCGCTCGCGCGGAGCGCACCGCGGCAACGCGCTCGAGGAGGGCTGGGTCGTGGTGCCCGTCGACGCGCGCGGCAAGCGCTGGGGCTCGCTGGTCGCGCTGCCGGGGCCCGCCCATCCCGCCGGCCGCCGGAACGTGCTGCTGCAGGGCGCGATCGCCCTCGCGCTCGGCCGCCTCGCTGACGGCGGCGTCGACACCTGGTCCACCCTCGCGCGCCGCCACCTGCTCGAACCGCTCATGGCGGGCCGCTTCCAGAGCCCCGAGGCCGCGGCCGCGCGCCTCGAGGCCGCAGGCGTCCCGGTCGCGGGCCGGCTGCTGTACGGCCTGGTGCTCAGCGGCGCGGGTCGCACCCCGGCCGACGTCGAGGCGTGGGCGCTCGCGCTCGGCGCCCGCGCCCGCGCGCTGGCGATCACCAGCCGGACGGGCGCCCCGCTGACGATGGTGCTGCTGTCGAACCCCCAGCATCGTCCCCTCGACGACGACCACCTGCGCACGCTGCTGCGCGCGGCCCCCGACGGGGGACGCGTGTGCGCCACGATCGGCACCGCGGCCACCGACATCGAGGGCGCCCTGCTGTCGCTGCACGAGGCGCTCGACAACGCCCCCGACACCGCGGCCGAGCAGCAGGTCCACTGGGTCGAGCGACGCCCGCTGGCGCGCCTCATCAGCAGCCTGCGCGACGACCACCGCCTGCTCGACCACGGCGAGCGCATGCTCACCCCGCTCATCGAGCACGACCAGCGCACGGGCGGGGACCTGCTCCAGGTGCTGGGCGCCGCGCTCGCGCATCCCGGCAACCGGACCGCGGCCGCGAAGGCGGCGCACCTGTCGCGATCGGTGTTCTACCAGCGCCTCGACCTGATCTCGCGCCTGCTCGAGGTCGACCTCGAGGACGGCGAGACCCAGACGGCGCTGCACATCGCGCTGCTGTCCCGCCACCGCGCCTGAGGGCCTCAGGGTGCGACGTAGACCTTCCGCAGCGTCTCGGTGACCGTCCACCGCGTGCGCATGCCTGCCTGCAGCCACACGAGCGAGCCCGGGCCGACCTCCGCGGGCGGCAGCGCGGGTTCGAGGTACTCGATGCGCGCGCGACCCGCGAGCACGACGAACACCTCGTCCACCTCGACGTCCGTGGCGACGCCCGGCGTCATCTCCCAGACCCCGATCTCGACCGCGCCGATCTCGGCGAGCGCCGCCGCGCCGTGCACGGGCGCGCCGGCCTCCAGCGCATCGTCCGGCACCGGCTCGGTCTCGATCGGCAGCGCGGTGAGGTCGACGGCGGCGCCGGGAGCGATGTCGGTCATGAGTCGAACCCCAATCCGAGGCGGTCGAGCGTGCGGAGCAGCAGGTTGCGGCGCCCCTCGTGGTGGTCCGCGCGATCGAGCGACCAGCGCGTGGCGTTGATGCCGATGCTCGCCAGCGGCTCGGGCGGGAACGGCAGCGGACGCTCCCGGACCATGCGCAGGCGGGTGCGCTCCGTGTCCTCGCCGGTCAGCAGGTCGAGCATCACGTTCGCGCCGAACCGGGTCGCGCCGACGCCGAGCCCGGTGAAGCCGACCGAGTACGCGACGTCGCCGCCGCGGGCCGAGCCGAAGAAGGCGCAGAACCGCGTGCTCGTGTCGATCGCGCCCGCCCAGCGATGGGTGGCCTCGATGCCCTCGAGCTGCGGGAAGGTGGTGAGCAGGTGGCTCGCGAGCCGCTCGTAGGACTCGGAGCGGTCCTGGTAGGCCGCCTTGAGACGACCGCCCGCGTGGTAGATGGCGTCGTAGCCGCCGAAAAGGAGGCGGTCGTCAGCCGTCAGCCGGTAGTAGTGGAACTGGTTGCCCAGGTCCGCGACCCCCTGGCGCCCCTCCCACCCGATCGCCCCGAGCTGCGCTGCCGTGAGCGGCTCGGTCATCAGCGAGTAGTCGAAGACCGGCACCGTCATGAGCCGGTTGCGCTTGAGCAGGGACGGGAACACGTTGGTCGCGAGCGCGACCTTGCGCGCGGCGACCACGCCGTCCCCGGTGCGCACCGCCGGGCCGTCCTCGAGAGCGGTCACGGGCGAGCGCTCGAAGATGCGCACGCCGAGCTCCTCGGCCACCCGTGCGAGCTCCCGGGCGAGCTTCGCCGGATGCACCAGGGCGGTGTCGTCCGGGCTGAGGCTGCCGGCCAGGTAGGTGGGCGAGTCGACCAGCGCGCGGGTGCCGGCGGCGTCGAGGAAGCCCTCGTCGTCGCGGAGCCAGTCGACCTGGTGCGGCTCCACGGCCACGGCGAGGGCGCCCGTGCGCTGCCAGTCCACGTCCATGCCGTAGCGGGCGACGGTGGCCTCGATCTGGTCGAGGTTCTCGAGGCCCAGCTGGTCGAGCCGGTCGATCTCCTCGGGCCAGCGCGACTCTCCGTTCTCGCGCCCGTGCGTCAGCGAGGCCTCGCAGAAGCCGCCGTTGCGGCCCGAGGCCGCCCACCCGACGCGGCGCGCCTCGAGGATCACCACGTCGAGGTCGGGATCGCGCTCCTTCGCCATCACCGCGGTCCACAGGCCGCTGTAGCCGCCGCCGACCACCACCAGGTCGGCCCGATGGCTGCCCGCGAGGGCGGGGCGCTCCGGCCCCGGCGCATCGTCCGTCCAGAAGGGGGCGAGGCGCGACGACGCGAGCATCGCGCGCACGGCGTCGGCGGAGGGTCGGTCACGTTCGAAGACCGTGGTGCCCACGGATATCAGCTCCAGTCCTGTCCAGACGGTCCGGCCACGGGGACGCCGCCTGAGGAGATCGAAGCCCACCCGTGCCATCGCGCGCAAGGGGCGAGGGACCCGGCCGGACGGACCGGCGGACGATGCGGCACCGCCTGACGCATCGTCCACCCATGACCGTTGACGGGCGCCCGGGGCGCTCGGTTACCATCCTGTTCAGACGCCGTCGCGCGTCGCGATCGGGTCGCGCCAGGCCGGCGGCCGATCGGTCCCCTCCGTTTCTCGGAGACACCCGACGCCAGGCCGGTCGGGTGGAGGGAACCATGCCTGTCATTCTCGACCGCGCCCGCATCGCCCAGCTCATCGAGGAGCAGACCGCGCTCCTCAACGAGCGCACCACGAAGTCCAAGGCGATGTACGCGCACGCCAGCGAGCACCTCTCGGGCGGCGTCGCGTCCAGCTACCAGGGCCGCGACCCGTGGCCGATCTACATCGAGTCCGGCGCGGGCGACCGCATCACGGACGTCGACGGCAACGAGTACTTCGACTTCCACAACGGCTTCGGGTCGATGGTCCAGGGCCACGCGCACCCGGCGATCGGCGACGCGATCCAGAAGCGCTACCCGCTCGGCACGCACTTCGCCGCGGCCACCGAGGACGTCATCGACGTCGCCGACGAGCTCGCCCGCCGCTGGGGCATCCCCAAGTGGCGCTTCACCAACTCGGGCTCCGAGTCCACCATGGATGCGATCCGCATCGCCCGCGCCTACACCGGCCGCGACACCGTCATGAAGATCTTCGGCTCGTACCACGGCCACCACGACACGGTCATGGTGTCGATCGGCGTCGAGTACGACAAGATCGGCGACCGCGAGAACCTCGCCTCGCTCCCCTACGGCGCGGGCATCCCGCAGGCGGTGGTCGACATGACCATCGCTGTGCCGTTCAACGACGCGGGCGCGATGGAGCGCCGCATCGAGCGCCTCGACGCGGAGGGCCGGAAGCCGGCGTGCGTGATCATGGAGGCCGCCATGATGAACCTGGGCGTGGTGCTGCCCGAGCCGGGCTACCTCGAGGCCGTCCGCGAGATCACGCGCAGGCACGGGATCGTCCTGATCTTCGACGAGGTCAAGACGGGTCTCGCCATCGCCGCGGGCGGCGCGACCGAGAAGTTCGGGGTCACCCCCGACATGGTGACGCTCGCGAAGGTGCTGGGCGGCGGCATGCCCTCGGGCGCCATCGGCGGCACCGAGGAGGTCATGAGCGTGGTCGAGGACCACTCCGTCTACCAGGTGGGCACCTACAACGGGAACCCGCTGTCGATGGCCGCGGCGAAGGCCTCGCTGCTCGAGGTGCTGACCCCCGAGGCGTACGTGCGGCTGGGCGAGCTCAACGATCGGATCGTCGCCGGCTGCCAGGCCGTGATCGACAAGTACGACCTCGCGGGGTACGCGATCGGCATCGGCTCCAAGGGCTGCGTGACGTTCTCCACCGAGAAGATCGTCGACTACGAGACCTTCAAGAACGCGCAGGACGTCGAGCTGTGCGATCTGGCGTGGCTGTGGAACATGAACCACGGGATCTTCATGACGCCCGGCCGTGAGGAGGAGTGGACCCTCTCCGTGGTGCACTCCGACGAGTCGGTGGATGCCTACATCGCCGCGTTCGACGCGCTCGCGGCGGCGCTGACGAGCTGAGGTTGGGGGTGGGGCGGGTCCGTCCCGCCCCACCCGCACTCGCATCCCCACCCCTCGCCCCGGTTCCCGCGTGGTGAAGCGAATCGTGTCGTTGAGCACATGCCCGACGCCCCGAAGAAGTGAATCGTGTCGCCGAGCGCCCGCGGCATGCTCCCGTGACCAGAATCGCGCCGGCCTGCGGTTCACCTCGCTGCGCCGGCACGATTCGCTTCACCGGAGCCCTGCGCCCGCGCGTGCCGACAGGAATCTCTTCACAGGGCTCGACTACGCGTCACTTTGCGCCCCGGCTCACATCACGTTGATGCCGCGCTTCGCGAACTGCCGCTTCACCCGCTCGATGAGCTCCTTGTCCGGCGGAGCGGTCTCCCCGAGCAGGTACGGCTCGCCGGTCGCGGCCCACTTGTCGCGCCCGAGCTGGTGGAACGGCAGCACCTCGAGCCGCTCGACGCCGTCCAGCGTGGCGACGAAGTCGGCGATCGCGTCGACGTTCTCCACCGCGTCCGTCAGCCCCGGCACCAGCACGAACCGGATCCACATGGTCTTGCCCAGGTCCGACAGCCGGCGAGCGAAGTCCAGCGTGGGCTGGAGCGGCCTGCCGGTCACGCGCTTGTAGGTCTCGGGGATGCCCGACTTGATGTCGAGCAGCACCAGGTCGACGTAGTTGAGGTCGTCGTCGCTCAGGCGCGCGCCCAGCAGCCCCGCCGTGTCCAGCGCGGTATGGATGTTGAGGTCCTTGCAGCGGCGGAAGATGTTCATCACGAACTTCGCCTGCAGCAGCGGCTCACCACCCGAGATGGTCAGCCCTCCCCCGGTGACCTTCATGATCGTGGCGTAGCGCGTGACGCGCTCCATCACCTCGTCGACCGAGTGGCGCACGCCGTCGCGCATGTGCCACGTGTCGGGGTTCTGGCAGAACTGGCAGCGCATCCCGCAGCCCGACAGGAACAGCGTCATCCGCGTGCCGGGTCCGTCGGCGCCCGTGACCAGATCCCACGAGTGCACGGAGCCGGTGGTGAAGTCGCGGATGCGCTCGCTGGCGGCGACCTCCTCGTCCGCGATCTCCATCGGCGGGGTCGGCAGCAGCTCGACGGGTACGGCGTTCTCGGTCATGGGGGACCTCCTGGGGCAAGTCTAGGAAGGACGATGCGGTGTCGGGACGCCCGGGCGACCCGCGCATCGTCCCGCGAGGGGGCCGAGGCGCTCCTCGACGGAATGACGAGGCGCCCCGCCCCACCAGGGGGCGAGGCGCCTCGACGTCGAACGATGCGGACCTCAGAGGCCGGCGTGGAACGTGCGCGACAGCACGTCCATCTGCTGCTCCTTGGTGAGGCGGACGAAGTTCACCGCGTAGCCCGACACCCGGATGGTCAGCTGCGGGTAGTTCTCCGGGTGCTCCATGGCGTCCTCGAGGACTTCGCGGTTGAGGACGTTGATGTTCACGTGGAAGCCCTGCGACACGTTGTACGCGTCGAGGATGCCCACCAGGTTCTTCACCTGGTCCTCGCGGTTGCGGCCCAGGCCCGAGGGGACGATGGACGTGGTCAGCGAGATGCCGTCCTGCGCCTCGTCGTAGGGCAGCTTGGCGACCGAGAGGGCCGAGGCCATCACGCCGTGCACGTCGCGGCCGTTCATCGGGTTGGCACCCGGGGCGAAGGGCTCGCCCTTGCGGCGGCCGTCCGGGGTGTTGCCCGTGTGCTTGCCGTAGACGACGTTCGAGGTGATGGTCAGCACCGACTGGGTGTGCACCGCGTTGCGGTAGGTCGGCTGGTTGCGGACCTTCGCCATGAAGCGGCCCACGAGGTCCACGGCGATGTCGTCGACGCGGTCGTCGTCGTTGCCGTAGCAGGGGAAGTCGCCCTCGACGGTGTAGTCCACCACCAGGCCGGTCTCGTCGCGCACCGGGGTCACCTTGGCGTACTTGATGGCCGACAGCGAGTCCGCCGCGACCGAGAGGCCGGCGATGCCGCAGGCCAGGGTGCGGAGGATGGTGCGGTCGTGCAGCGCCATCTCGATGCGCTCGTAGGCGTACTTGTCGTGCATGTAGTGGATGCAGTTGAGCGCGTCGACGTAGGTCTCGGCGAGCCAGTCGAGCAGCTTGTCGTAGGCCTCCATGACCTCGTCGAAGTCCAGGACCTCGCTGGTGATCGGGGCGGACACCGGGGCCACCTGCTTGCCCGAGATCTCGTCGCGGCCGCCGTTGATCGCGTACAGCATCGACTTGGCGAGGTTGACGCGGGCACCGAAGAACTGCATCTGCTTGCCGACCTCCATGGCGGAGACGCAGCAGGCGATCGCGGAGTCGTCACCGCAGACGGGGCGGATCAGCTCGTCCGACTCGTACTGGATGGCGGAGGTGTCGATCGAGACCTTCGCGCAGAAGTCCTTGAAGCCCTGCGGCAGCTTGTCCGACCAGAACACCGTCAGGTTCGGCTCGGGGGCCGGGCCGAGGTTGTACAGCGTCTGGAGGTAGCGGAACGAGGTGCGGGTCACCAGCGGGCGACCGTCCTGGCCGATGCCGCCGATGGTCTCGGTGACCCAGGTCGGGTCGCCGGAGAACAGGGCGTCGTACTCGGGGGTGCGGAGGAAGCGGACGATGCGCAGCTTGATGACGAAGTCGTCGATGATCTCCTGCGCGGTCTCCTCGGTGAGGGTGCCCTCGGCGAGGTCGCGCTCCATGAAGACGTCGATGAAGGTCGAGGTGCGGCCCAGCGACATCGCGGCGCCGTTCTGCTCCTTGACCGCGGCGAGGTAGCCGAAGTACAGCCACTGGACGGCCTCGCGGGCGGTCGCGGCGGGCTTGGAGATGTCGTAGCCGTACTTGGCGGCCATCTCCTTGAGCTCCTTGAGCGCCTTGATCTGCTCGGAGTTCTCCTCGCGGTCGCGGATGATGTCCTCGGTCGAGCGCTCCATGTCGAGCTCCATGCGCTCGAGCTTCTTGCCCTCGATCAGGGCGTCCACGCCGTACAGCGCGACGCGGCGGTAGTCACCGATGATGCGGCCGCGGCCGTAGGCGTCGGGCAGGCCGGTGACGATGTGGGAGGAGCGGGCCGCGCGGACGTTCGGCGGGTACGCGTCGAAGACGCCGTCGTTGTGGGTCTTGCGGTACTTGGAGAAGATCTCCTCGAGCTCGGGCTTGACCGGGTAGCCGTAGGTCTCGAGCTCCTTGACCACCATGCGCCAGCCGCCGAACGGCATGATCGCGCGCTTCAGCGGGGCGTCGGTCTGGAGGCCGACGATGATCTCGTTGTCCTGGTCGATGTAGCCGGCGTCGTGCGCGGTGATGAGCGCGGGGGTCTCCCAGTCGACGTCGTAGACGCCCTTCTCGCGCTCCTCGGGGAACATCGCGGAGAGCTTGTCCCAGATGCCGGTGGTCCGCTCGGTGGCGCCGGCGAGGAAGCTGTCGTCACCCTCGTACGGGGTGTAGTTCGCCTGGATGAAGTCGCGGACGTTGACCGCGTCGCACCAGTCGCCGGTGGTGAATCCACGCCAGGCGTGTGCGCGGGGGTCGCTCGCGTCGTCCTGGATGGTGTTCTGAACGGCCTCGGTAGTCATCTGGATGATCTCCCTCTCCATGTGGGCCCTTGTGAGGCTTCTCTCGGCAGCTCCGGGGCGGCCGCCTCATGAAAGTCACGTTACGACCGCGGGGTCCCCGATGCTCAGGACAAAGGGCCTGTCCACTAATTAGGTTGGGTAAAGGTTTCGTCAGATCGTGGTAGAACGTGCGCGCGCCGTCGCGCTCAGGTCGACCCGTCCCGGAAGCCACGCTACGCCGAACAGCAGCGGCGCGCGCAGGGAGACCACCACCTCGACGGTGACGCCGTCGGGCGACGATGCGCGCACCAGGGACACGCCGTCGAGGCCCTGACGGGCGGACGATGCGGCGAGCTGGGCGCGCGCCTCCTCCTCCAGCCGCCCCGGGGACAGCCGGGCGTCGCCCTCGGCGTAGTAGGCGCCCAGGTCGAGGGCGTCCGCCGCGGCCAGGGCGGCCTCGTCGGCCGCATGGGTCAGCCGGGCGCGCTGCAGCTGGATCTGGGTCGAGGCGGCGACGGTGAGCACCACGCCCAGCACGATCACGAGGATGCCGATGGTGATGACGGAGACGGAGCCGCGGTCCTCGGCACGGAGCCGGTTCATGGCACGAACCCGTCGACGGGGCTGGACGCGACGGCGCTCACCGTCAACGACAGCGGCATCCGCGCCGTCAGCGCCTCTGGGACGCCGGGCAGCGCGACCTCGATCTCGACGCCGACGTCGAGTGTCGTGCCCGGCGCGAGGCACCCCGACGCGCAGTCGAGGTCCAGCCGGGCCGCGTCCGGATCAAGTCCGAAGTCCTCGAGGGTCATGGCGAGCGCGGCGACCGCGGCAGAGCCGGCCGCGGCGCGGGACGCGCTGCGGTCCGCGCCGGCGCCGGCCGCGTCCAGACCCGCCACCACCGCCGCGCGGGCCGCCGAGTACGCGCCCGACTCCACCGCATAGGTGGCGGACTGCAGCCGTGCGAGCGCCGCGATCAGGTAGAGCACGGGCACGAGCACCAGCAGCGTGAGCGCGATCAGCTCGAGCGTCGCGGCGCCGGTATCGCGGTCAGGGCGCACCGAGCGCCGCCTCATCGAGCGCGCGGGCGGTCGCGGCGACGGTGCCGGCGCGCCAGATCCCGAGCACCGGCGCTCGACCCTCGACCGTCACGCGCACCGCCTCGAGCCCGCCCGCGTCGGCGGCCTCGATCCGCACCTCTGCCGCCACGCCGACCGAGTCCCGCGCGCACGACTGGGCACGCGAGCGGGCGTCCTCCACCGCATCGTCCCGCGCCGCGATCCGCGCGGCCTCGGCCGCGCACGCGGTAAGCGTGTTGCGCGTGTGCACGGCGACGGCGACCTGGATCAGCCCGAGACCGACCGCGACCACCAGCAGGATCGCGAACAGGTGCTCGACCAGCACGCCGCCCCGGTCATCCACCGCTGACGGACTCGAGCGCGGAGGTGAACATGTCACCGAGCGCCGGGCCCGCGAGCGCCCACAGCCCGGCCACGAGCCCTGCCGTCATCAGCGTGATCAGCACCCACCCGGGCACGTCTCCACGGTCGTCGAGCTGCCGCCTCCACTTGTCCATGCGTCCCCCCTTGTCGGAACCGTCGCGGCCGGTCGGCCGCCACGCCTAGCCCCCCAGCCTGATCGCCGCCAGGCCCGGGTACATCGCGAAGACCACCGTCACCGGCAGGATCACGAACACCACCGGGACGAGCATCGCGATCTCCCTCTTCCCGCCGTCCTCCATCAGCTGTTGCCGCGACCGCTCGCGCACCTGCGCGGCCTGCCCGTGGAGCACGTCCGCGAGCGGTGTGCCGCGCTCCATCGCGGTCACGATCGCCGCGACCAGGACGGCCACCGAGGCGTCCCCGGTCCGCGTCGCGACCTGATCGAGGGCCGACTCGACCGAGGCGCCGGTGCGCGTGGAGGCGACGGCGACCCTGAGCTCGTCGCCCAGCACTCCGCCCACGTTCGCGGCGATCCTTTCCAGCGCGGCTGTGACTCCCGCCCCGGCGACCACGGCGAGGGCGAGCAGCTCCGCGATCACCGGCAGCTCCGCACGGATGCGCGCGCTGCGGCGCCGCGCCTGCCACGCGAGGGCGGCGTCCGGAAGCGCGGCTCCTGCGGCGCCGAGGCTCAGCGCGATGACGACGCCCACCACCGCCGACCGGCCACTGCCGAGCGCGAGCGCCCCGATCACGAGCCCGAGGCCCAGTCCCGCCGCGCCATGCGCGAGCTGCCGGGCGCGGTGCTCGTCGGGGGTCCTGGCGACACCTGCGCGCTGGAGCCTCGACTCGACATCGCGGTCCGGCCCGGCGACGCGCGCGACCAGGTGCAGCGCATCGGCTCGCAGCACGCCGGCCAGCTGCGCCGCCCCGGTGGCGCCGCCGTGGCCGGCGCCGACCCGTCGCAGGCCGAGTCGGCGCTCCAGCGAGAAGCGGCGCGCCGCGACCCATGACCACACGAGCGCCAGACCGAGGCCCAGGGCGCCGACGATCCCCCATGCGCCCCCGGTCATCGCAGCACCCTCGGCTCCTGCGGCAGGCGTCCGACCCGCAGCATCAGGCGGTAGGCGACCGCGCACGCGACGGCGCCGCCCAGGAGGACGGTCGCGCCGCCTGCCGTGTCGAACGCGTCGACGGCCTCGGGGCGCGTCGCCAGGACGGCGAGCAGGATCCAGGGTGCGGCGACCGCCAAGCGGGCGGCGTTGACCGTCCAGCTCTGGCGGGCCTCGAGCTCGCCACGCGTGCGCGCCTCGTCCCGCAGGAACGCCGCGAGCGACCTCAGCACGCGGCCGACCTCGGTGCCGCCGAGCTCCCGCGCGAGCCGCATCGACTCGACGATCCGGTCGGCGACCGGATCCGACAGGCGTTCCTTGAGCGCGTCCAGCGACTCCGCGAAGCGGCCCGTCGCACGGTAGTCCTCGGCGAACGCCGCGAACGGGGCGCGCAGCTCCTCGGGGCCACGGTCGGCGATCCGTGCGAGCGCTTCCGGAAGCGCGAGCCCGGCCCGGACCCCGCTCGCGAGCGAGTCGATCGCCGCGGGCCAGGCGTCGCGCATGGCGGCCGACCGGCGGCGGGCGCGGGAGCGCACCCACGCGAACGGCACCCACGCGGCGCCGCACGCGAACACCAGCGACACCACCGGCGAGCCGCTCACCGCGAGCACGACGAGCGCGACCGCGAGGCCCGCGCCGACCGCGGACGCCAGCAGACCGCCCGCACCCACGCCGGCCAGCCCCGCGGCGGCGAGCGTGTCGTCGAGGTTCTCGAGCACCGCCCACCTCCCCCGACGGCGACGGGGCACGCCCCACCACGACCACCAGACCAGCAACGCTCCGATCCCCAGCACGAGCCCCAGCACCACCTCCATGTCAGGCCGCCAGCAGCTCGCCGAGGCGGTGCCCGGCATGCGCGAACCGATCGGGGTGAGGCGGGAAGCCCGAGGCGCGGACGAGCGCACCCTCGCGCCGCACGAAGATGTCCGCGGTCTCGATCACGCCTCCCTCCGCCCTGCCCGGGACACCGAGGATCTCGCTCACCTGCCGCGCACCGTCGGCGGCGAGCTCCACGTGGACCACGAGGTCCACCGCGGAGGCGACCGCGGGCACCACGAACCTGTCCGACACGTTGTCGCCCGCCAGCAGCGGCAGGGTGCACAGCTTCGCGAGCGCATCGCGCGCGGAGTTGGCGTGGATGGTGCACATGCCAGGGACGCCGCTGTTCAGCGCGATCAGCAGGTCCAGCGCCTCGGCCTCGCGGACCTCGCCGACGATCAGGCGGCTAGGCCGCATGCGCAACGCCTCCTTGACGAGGCGGCGCAGGGTGATCTCGCCGGTGCCCTCGAGCGACGGCTGGCGGCATTGCAGGGCGACCCAGTCGCGGACCCCGACGGCGAGCTCGAACACCTCCTCGCAGGTCACCACCCGCTCGCGACGCGGGATCGCACCGGCCATCGCGCCGAGCGTGGTCGTCTTGCCGGCCTGCGTGCCTCCCGACACCAGCACCGTGAGCCCCGACTCCACCGCGGCCTCGAGGAACGAGGCGGCGCCGGCGGTGACCGTCCCGAGTGCGACCAGGTCCCGCACGTGCGAGGCGCGGGCCACGTACTTGCGGATGTTGACCGCCCAGTGACGGCGTGTGACGTCCGGGATCGCGACGTGGAGGCGCTCCCCGCCCGGCAGCGCGGCGTCCACGAACGGGCTGCTCATGTCGAGGCGCCGGCCCGCGAGCGCGAGCATGCGCTCGACCAGGGCGCGGACCGTCTCGTCATCGAGCAGGATGCTGGTGAGCTCGCTGCGGCCGCCACGGGCGACGAAGACCTCGCGAGGAGAGTTCAGCCAGATCTCCTCGACCTCCGGGTCGTCGAGCAGCGGCTGCAACGGGCCGAGCCCGGTGATCGAGTCCAGGACGGTGCGCTCGGTCCGCACGCGATCGCCGACGGGATCGGCGCCGGACGCGAGCGCACGCTCGTCCCACTCCTCGATCGCGCGCGCCACCAGCGGCCTGACCGCCGCCGCGTCGCGCAGCGGATCGACGCCCGCGGCACGCACCCGGGCGCGCACGGTCGACTCGATCTCAGAGACGGCGTCTCCCCCCATGAAAAGGGACATTACTGAGGAATGGGACATCCCGGTACCCCCTGTTGAGGGGGCACGGAGGCGTGCCGGGACCGCTACGCGTCGGCGTGGATGAACTTCAGGTTCACGAACACGTCCGCCGCGCGCAGACCCTCGGCGTGACCCATGCCGCTGGCCTTGACCCCGCCGAAGGGGAGCTCGGGCCTGAGGTCGAGGCCCCGGTTGATGCGCACCATGCCCGCGTCGATCGCGTCCGCCACGCGATCCGCCTGGGCGGGATCGGTGGTGAAGACGAACGCCCCGAGCCCGTAGGCGGTGTCGTTGGCGACCGCGATCGCCTCCGCCTCGTCGGCGACCCGATGCACCGTCGCGACCGGCCCGAAGATCTCCTCGCCGTACACGGGATTCCCCGGCGCGACGTCGACCAGGACCCCCGGCGACAGCAGGGCCCCGTCGCGGTCACCGCCGGTCAGGAGCGTCGCCCCGTGAGCGACGGCGGCGCTCACCTGCCCCTCGACCCGTTCCGCCGCCTCGACCGAGCACAGCGACCCGATCTCGACGTCGTCGACCTCGGGATCGCCCACCCCCGCCGCGGCCATGCGCGCCACCAGGCGCTCCGCGAAGGCGTCGTGCAGCTCATCGATCACGATGAAACGCTTAGCCGAGCAGCACGCCTGCCCCTGGAGGATCATCCGGTTCCAGAACGCGGTCTCGACCACCGCGTCGAGATCGTCGGCCGACAGCACCACGAACGGATCCGATCCCCCGAGCTCGAGCGCCACCTTCGTGAGGTTCCGCCCCGCGACCTCGGCGACCGCGGCGCCGGCCCGCCGCGAGCCGGTCAGCGACACCCCCGCCACGCGCGGGTCGGCGATCGCGTGCGCCACCTGCGCGTTCGACGCCCGCAGCGTGACCACGGCCCCCGCGGGCACCCCCGCATCGTCCATCACGCGCTGGAGCGCCTCCGCCGACCCGGGGCAGTGCGGGTCGGGCTTCACGATCACCGTGTTGCCGATCGCCAGGTTGGGCGCGATGAAGCGCATGGAGAGGTGGACGGGCGCGTTCCACGGCACGATGCACAGCAGCGCCCCGGTCGGGGTGCGGCGCACGAATCCGACGCCGTCGCCGGACGTGTCCACCGGCATGTCCGCCGCCAGCTCGACGGCGTGATCGGCGAAGTACTCGGCGAGCCCCGCGCCGTAGTGGGCCTCGCCGGCGCCGTGGCCGGTCGGCTTGCCCGTCTCGCGCCGCTGGATCTCCCCGAACTGGTCGGCTCGCTCGCGCAGCAGTCCGGCGACCGCGCGGAGCGTCGTGGCGCGATCCTCGGGCGCCGCCGGGCGGGCCCACGCCCGGTAGGCATCGTCGGCGGCGGCGATCGCGGCGTCGACCTCGGCGTCGGTGGCCTGGTCGTAGTCCGCGTGGCGGTGACCCGTGTAGGGATCGGTGACGGCGTACCCGGACATGGCGCCTCCTCGCGCTGGATCGCGAAGGGAACCACGGGCCGGAGCGCGACAGGCGGCTCCCCCCGGGGTACTTCCGCCACGCCCCTCCAGCACGCTAGCACCGGCGACGGGACGATGCGGGGGGGCGGCCGAGCGCCTACGCCACCATCACGGCGACCACGGCGGTGCCGAGGTAGGCGGCGGGCAGCGCGATCCCCTCGAAGCCGATCCCCTTGCGGTCGCGCACGATCAGCCCGGCGGCGAGGATCGCGGTGATGAGGATGGTGCCGCCGAGCAGCACGAGGCTCGAGGCGCCGGCCGCCGCGTACACGGGCCCGTCCATGTAGAAGACGTCGGACACCGCGATCAGCAGCGTGTCGAAGACGTTGCCGCCGATGATGTTCGCGACCCCCAGCGTGAGGGCGCCGATCCGCACCGCCGCGATCAGCGTCACCAGCTCCGGCAGGGAGCTGATGATCGTGGTGAGGGTGAACCCGGTCACCGACGACGGCCAGCCGGTCGCCGCGACCACGCCGAGGCCCGCGCGGCCGATCACCCATCCGGTGACGCCGATGATCACGGCGAACAGAGCGAGGCGCGTCCAGAGCACCCGGACGGGGGTGTCGGAGGGCTCGTCCGGCTCGTCCTCAACGGTGTCGGAGGTCTGCTCCGGCTGCCACGTGGGCTGCTCGCGGATGCGCTTCACCAACCCGAGGCCGAGCACGTACAGGATCGGGATCATGATCGTCACGGGATGCACCCACCCGATCGCCAGGTCCGGCGTCGCGTAGGCGATCACGGGCAGCGACAGCAGCCCCACCAGGATCAGCGCCTGCAGCACGTTCTCGAGGCTCGCGGCGGCGTGCTCGAGGTTGGCGCGGCGGTAGATGAGGTCGGCGATCGCGAGCCACACGGACTGCACCGCCACGCCGCCGACCGGGTTCGCGAGCGCGAAGGCGGCGTCGCCCTGCAGCGCTCCGGTGGCGGCGGCGACGATCCCGGGCAGGCTGGTCACGCCGCCCAGGAACAGGGCACCCGCCAGGGCCTCCCCCATCCCGGTGCGGTCCGCGAGCTCGTCGGCGGTGCGGGCGAGCCGCACCCCGACTACGATCACGGCGCCCACCGCCAGGGCGAGCGCCACCACGCTGGGCACGAAGGGCCAGGCTCCTCCCACGCGCTCCCACCTCCCGCATCGTCCGGTCCCTGCGAGGCGCAACCGGGCATAATCCCTGGATGTTCCCCGGCACGATCCCACCGCACGCGCCTACCCTGGACGCATGTGCGGCCGCTACGCGAACTTCCTCACCGAGCAGGAGCTCGTCGACGCCTTCGAGATCGCCGTGATCGCGGACGACGCGCGCCTGGCGCCTCGGTACAACATCGGGCCCATGCAGGACGCGTCGATCGTGGTCGCCCGCCAGGAGGGCGCCCGCACCCTGGAGACCGCGCGGTGGGGGCTGGTGCCCGTCTGGGCGAAGGACCCGAAGGTGGGGGTCCGCGCCTTCAACGCCCGCTCGGAGACGGTCGCCGAGAAGCCCACGTTCCGCTCCGCGTTCGCCAAGCGCCGCTGCCTGGTGCCGGCCAACGGGTACTACGAGTGGCACACCGAGGGCACGGAGAAGACCCCGTACTTCATCCACCGGGCGGACGATGCGCCGCTCGCCTTCGCGGGCCTGTACGAGTTCTGGAAGGACAAGGCCCTCGGCGACGAGGCGGAGTGGCTCGCGACCTTCTCGATCGTGACGACGGCGGCGCGAGGCGAGATGCAGGAGATTCACGACCGCCAGCCGGTGATGCTCACCCAGGACGAGGCGGATGCGTGGCTCGACTCCGCGTCGACGCAGGACGACCTGTGGGCGGCCATCGGGGCCCCGGCGCCCGAGCTGACCTGGCACCGCGTGGGCAAGGCCGTGGGCAACGTGCGGAACCAGGGGCCGGAGCTGGTCGAGCCCGCCTGAGGGCGCTGAGCCTCCCGCAGGAGTCGACGATGTGCCGGGAGGGGCGCTGACTTCCCCGCAGCGGGTGGAGGCGGGGTGGAGGCGGGGCGGGGTCGGGGCGGGGGCGGGGCGGGGTGGGGGCGGGACCTGGGGGCGGGGGTCGGGCGGGGCGAACCAACTTACACTTGTACGACAAGCATCTGGGGGCAGAGGCCGGGGAGCGCAGTGATCAGGATCGGGATCGTCGAGGACGACGCGGCCTGCCGTCGGGACCTGCTCGACCACCTCGCGCGCTACGCCGAGGAGAACGACGTCCAGTTCGACCTCCGCACCTTCCCCGACGGCGAGGACATCGTCGAGGGCTACCGCCCGCAGTACGACATCCTCTTCCTCGACGTCGAGATGCCGGGCATGGACGGCTTCGAGGCGGCGCACGCGATCCGCGAGGTCGACACGGACGTGGTGATGATCTTCGTCACCAACATGGGCCAGTACGCGATCAAGGGCTACGAGGTCGACGCCCTCAGCTACCTGCTCAAGCCCGTCCCCTACTTCGCCTTCGCGCAGGAGCTCACCCGCTCGCTCACGCGGCTCAACAAGCGCGAGTCCCGCGGCGTGGTCCTCAGCGTCAACAACGCGCTGGTCCGCCTGGACCCCAGCGAGATCGTCTACGCCGAGTCGGTCAAGCACCGCATCACCATCCACGCGCTGGACCGCGTCTACACCTTCTCCGGCACCCTCAAGGCGCTCGAGGAGGAGCTGGGCGACCACGGCTTCTTCCGCTCCAACAACTGCTACCTGGTCAACCTCCAGCACGTGAGGCGCGTCGACCAGTCGACGTCGGTGATGACCAACGGCGCCGCCCTGACCGTGAGCCGGCCGCGCAAGAAGGCCTTCATGGACGCCCTCGCCGACCACATGGGCGGGAAGCGGTGATCCCCATCGAGGACGCCCTCCAGGACATCCCGCGCTGGCTCACCGGCACCGCCGAATGGGGTGCCGCGCTCGTGTACATCCTGCTCGCCCCCAAGCGCCTGCGTCGCGTCCCGCTGATCGCGGCGCTCGCGGGCGGGCTCATGCTCCTGTGGGGCGTGCAGGAGCTCGCCGGCTCGCTGCCGCTGGGCCTGTGGTCGCTCGGCATGGTGCTGGCGGGCGGCGCGATGTACGGGCTCATCTGGCTGTGCGTGGACACCGACGCGAGGGGCGCGGGCGACCTGTTCGCCCGCGCGTTCGTGCTGGGCGAGCTGATCGCCTCCCTCGAGTGGCAGCTCGACCAGCACTTCTTCGGCGGGCCCGACTGGACCTGGCAGCGCGTCGTGCTGCTCGCGGTCGTCGTGGGCGGCTCGCTCGGCGCCGCCTTCCTGGTGGAGCGGCGCAACTTCCCGCCCGGGCTCCGGATCGCGATCGACGGCCGCATCCTCGCGTCGACCCTCTCGATCGCCCTGGTCACGTTCCTCATGTCGAACCTCAGCTTCATCTCGGACACGGGGCCGTTCTCCGCGCGCGAGGGCCGCGAGGTGTTCTACGTGCGCACGCTGGTCGACCTGGCCGGCTTCATCGCCCTCTACGCGATGCGCAGCCAGCGCCTCCAGCTGCAGCGGGCGATCGAGAACCAGTCGATGAACACGCTGCTGCGCACCCAGCACGAGCAGTACCTGGCCTCGCGCCAGCAGGCGGACGCGGTCAACGCCCGCTACCACGACATGAAGCACTACATCACGGCGCTGCGGGGCGAGGAGGACGAGGGCGTCCGGGCCCGCCTCGCCGACGAGCTCGAGGAGTCCGTCCGCGGCTACGGCGCCTCGGCGCTGCGGACCGGCAACTCCGTGGTGGACACCATGCTCGCGACCAAGGTCGCGCAGGCGGAGACGCGAGGGATCACCGTGACCTGCGTGGTCGACGGCTCGGTGGTCGACTTCATGGACGTCATGGAGATCGTCACGGTGTTCGGCAACGCGCTCGACAATGCGATCGAGGCGACCTCACGGGTGGCGGACCCGGAGCAGCGGCTCATCCGCGTCGCCGTCTACCGGCAGGGCGACTTCGCGGTGCTGAGGTTCGAGAACTACTTCGGTGGCGAGCTGCGCCTGGTCGACGGCCTGCCGCCCACGACCAAGGACGACTCGCACCACCACGGCTACGGCCTGAAGAACATCCGCCAGGCCGCCGCCGCGCACCAGGGCACCTTCACCGTCCACGCCGAGGACGGCTGGTTCGTGCTGCGCATGCTGGTGCCGATCCCGGGCTGACGCCGGCGGGGGGACGATGCGTCGGCTCAGTTGAAGCCGACGCGCCACTGCGCCGCCTTGTATGCGGCGAGGGTGACCTTCCGGCCGGGCTTGCCCGGCAGGTTGATGATCTGGCCGAGGGCGCCGCGACGCAGGCGGCGGTGCAGCGTCGGGTCCTCGTCGCGGATGGAGCGCCACAGGGCCTCCTTGGCGACGATCGCGTCGTCGGTGCCGGAGCGCAGCAGCAGCGTCGAGGACACCGCGCAGATGATCTCGAGGTAGTGCGTCATGTACCGGTACGCAGCGTGATCGGGCGAGATCTCGGTCATGGCGTGCTCGGTCATCATCCGGTTGACGCGGAGCTGCTGGTCGAGCCGGCCGATCATCACCTGCTCGGAGACCGACTGCCCCTCCCGGCCGATGAAGTAGCGGTACAGGTCGACGTCGAGGTAGTAGATCCGCTCGACGTACGGCAGCGGCATGTACGCGAAGATGTTGTCGACGTAGAACGTGTGCTCGGGGAGGCGCAGCCCGACCTCGCGCAGCAGCTCGGTGCGGTACACGATCGAGTGCATGAGGAAGTACTGGGTCTTGCGCAGCTTCCCGACCTCGTCCCAGCCGAACACGCGGGCCTGGGGCAGGGCCCGGCGGTAGCGGACCGCGCGCTTCTTCTCGCGGCCCTCCTTCTCGTAGACGAAGTTGCTGAGCACCATGTCCACGCCGTCCGAGTCGGCGTCGAGGCGCTTGAGCGTGGCCAGCAGCTCGGCGAGCGCGTCCGCGTCGACCCAGTCGTCCGAATCGACCACCTTGAAGTACCGCCCGGTCGCGACCTCGAGCCCCACGTTGATGGTGGAGCCGTGACCGCCGTTGACCTTGTGGATCGCGCGCACGCGGCCCGGGTACCGGTCCGCGTACGCGTCGGCGACGTCGCCCGTGGCGTCACGGGAGCCGTCGTTGACGATCAGGATCTCGACATCGTCCCCGCCCACGAGGAGGGAGTCGATGCAGCGGTGCATGAAGTCCGCGGAGTTGTAGCTGGGGACGACGACGGAGAGGGTGGTCATGATGGGTCAATCATCCCATGTCACGAGCGCGCCGCGTCGGGACCCTCCTGGACGGTCTCGAGATCGCGCTCGACGATCTCCTCGGCCGTGTCCTCGGCCGCCTCCGCGGCGTCGGATTTGAAGATGACCTTGAAGATCGGGAAGAAGATCCAGAACGCGATCGCCGAGTTGATGATCATGGTGACCACGTCGGCCACGGCCTCGCCGCCGGACGGCCAGACGCTCTTGCACCAGGCGTAGATGGGCGCCTTGTAGAAGCCCTGCGCGGCCGCCGCGCCGATCGTGATGAGGAGGTACGCGATCACGTACCAGAACGCCGCCTTCGCGACCGAGTTGTTCGCCTTGAAGGTGATGGTGCGCTGCGCGAAGAAGTTGATGACCTGGGCGATCGCGATGGTGATCTGGACGGCCAGGAAGTACGCGAGGCCGCCGCCGATGCCGTCCGCGTCGACGGGCCCGGCCGGGTAGTCGAAGATGTAGTACTGCGAGCCGTCGACGTTGGACCCCACCGGCCAGATCTGGAACGCGACGTCCACCAGGGCGGTCTGGTAGAAGACCCACTTGAAGATCGGCATGAGCGCCAGCTGCAGCACGGTGACCCCGTTGCTGAGCAGGAAGAACATCAGGAACTGGGCGGTGTTCGGGCGCTTGGCCTCGAACCTGCGCCACGCGTTGACGATCGGCTTGAGCATCTCGGGTCTCTCTCTCAGCGCGCGGCCTGCGCCGGTGCGGACGCCGCGGGGGTCGGGTGGTCGGCGAGCTCGGCGGTGAGGCGCTTGGACTCGCGCGCGTTGCGCACGAATCCGGAGGCCGTGGCGCCGACGCCGCGGAGGAGGTGGCCGTTGGCGATGTCGACGATCCCGTCGACCATGTCCATCGAGACCGCGCCGTTGGTCATCTTGCCCATCGCGCGGAACGGCATGTTGTACAGGAAGAACAGGTTGAGGTCGGGCTTGCCCTTGCGCTGCGAGCGCGCGATCAGGCCCTTGAGCGCGCCGGCAGCGCCGCGCGCGAGCGGGCTCGGGGCGTGATGCATCGCGAGCAGCGGCGAGTTCGCGTCGAGCGGCTCCCGCTCGCCTGACGCGGTCGGGAGCGCGCGGCCGAGCAGCGCCTCGAAGTCGACGTCCGTCACCGCGACCACGTCGCCGGTGCGGTACACCGCGGGGGCCGGGTCGGCCGCCACGGTCGCTCCGTCGACGTGCAGGACCGCCGCGACCGGCAGGTCCCTCACGTGCGAGCCGACCGCCACGCGGTACTCCCCCGCCTCGGTGACCCACGCGTCGGCGGCGGGGTCGAAGGTGCGGAACGTGTACCGGTCGAAGGGGATCTCGACGGTGGTGCTCGCGCCGGGCGCGAGCTCGACCTTGGCGAAGCCCTTGAGCTCGCGGACGGGACGATGCGCGCCGTCGGTGACGCGCTCGACGTACAGCTGGGCGACGTGGCCGCCCGCCACGGCTCCCGTGTTCGTGACCGTCGCGGTCGCCCCGGAGGCGGTGACCACCAGGTCGGAGATCTCGAAGGTCGTGTAGCTCAGCCCGAAGCCGAACGGGAACAGGACGTCCGCGCCCACGCTCTCGTAGTAGCGGTAGCCGACGTACAGGCCCTCGCGGTACTCCGAGGCGTCGCCGAGGCCCGGGTAGTACGCGTGGCTCGGGTTGTCCTCGAGGCGTACCGGGTACGTCTCCGCGAGGCGGCCCGAGGGGTTCACCCTGCCGGTCAGCACGTTCAGCGTCGCCTCGGCACCGGCCTGGCCGCCGAGGTAGCCGTGCACCAGGGCGTCGGTCTGCTCGAGCCACGGCATCTCGATCGCCGAGCCGGCGGACAGCACCACCACCACCGGGACGTCCTCGCGGTGGAGCGCGTCGAGCAGCCCGATCTGGTTGGCGGGCAGGCGCATGTGGGTGCGGTCGTTGCCCTCGGACTCGCTCGTCTCGTCGAGGCCCAGGAACACCAGCGCCACGTCCGCGCTGCGCGCGGCCTCGACGGCCTCGGCGAGCAGGCCCGCGTCGGGCCCGCCGGTGCGACGGAAGCCCTGCGCGAAGCGCACCAGCTCGAGGCCCGAGCCGGGCAGCGCGTCGAGCACGGTGGACAGGCGGGTGGGGTTCACCAGCGAGGAGCCGGCGCCCTGGTAGCGGGGGGTCTGCGCGAAGTCGCCGATCACGGCGACCCGGGCTCCCGCGGCGAGCGGGAGCAGGCCGCCGGCGTTGCGCAGCAGCACGTGGCTGGACTCTGCGACGCGGCGTGCGAGCTCGTGGTGCGCCTGCTCGTCGACGGCGCGAGCCAGGGACGGGTCGATGCGCTCGACCAGCGTCACCATCTCGTCGACGCGGGCGTCGAGGTCGGCCTCGGCCAGACGGCCGGCGCGCAGGGCGGTGACGATCTGCCGGGCGGAGTCGAGCCCGGGCGACGGCATCTCGAGGGTGCCGCCGTTCTCCACGGCCGTCACCGCATCGTTCGAGCCGCCCCAGTCGGACACGACCGCGCCGTCGAAGCCCCAGCCGTCGCGCAGGATCTCCTGCAGCAGGTGGGCGTTCTCGTGGGCGTAGGTGCCGTTGACCTTGTTGTAGGCGGACATGATCGCCTTCGGCGAGGACTCCCGCACCACGATCTCGAAGGCGGTGAGGTAGATCTCGCGGAGCGTGCGCTCGTCGACCACCGAGTCGGAGGCCATGCGGCGGTGCTCCTGGCTGTTCGCCGCGAAGTGCTTGGGGCAGGCGCTCACGCCCTGCGACTGGATGCCGCGCACGTAGGCCGCGGCGAGCTTGCCGGACAGGTAGGGGTCCTCCGAGAAGTACTCGAAGTTGCGCCCGCACAGCGGCGAGCGCTTGATGTTCAGGCCGGGGCCGAGCACCATGTCGACGTCGAGCGCGGCGGCCTCGGCGCCCAGGGCCTCGCCCAGCGCCGTGGTGAGCTCGGCGTCCCACGAGTTCGCGACCGTCGCGGCCGTCGGGAAGCAGGTCGCGGGCGCGGAGCCGTTGATGCCGAGGTGGTCGCCGGAACCCAGCTGCTTGCGGATGCCGTGGGGGCCGTCCGACAGGTTGAGGGACCGGATCCCGGCACGCGGGACGGCACGCGTCTCCCAGACGCTCGCGCCGCTCAGCAGCGCGGCCTTCTCCAGCTCGGTGAGCTCGTGGGACATGGTGGCGGATTCCTTGGGGTGGCGCGGCTCGACGCCGCGGGCTGACGGATGGAGGGGGCGGGGCCCGGGGTGCCGCGCCGCGTGACGCGGCACCCCGGGCGCCCGATCAGGCGTCGACCGTCTCGGCGACGGGCTCGGTGACCTCCGCCTCGGGGGCGCCGGCCGTGCGGCGGCGGACCCGGACGACGACCATCGCGATGAGACCCGCGATGATCAGGCCCACGCCGCCGGTGATGACCCAGCGCCACATCTGCCACGCCGGCGGCGTGTAGGTGATGGTGCTGGCCGGGGCGATGCCGTCCATGGCGTTGGAGTTCGCCACGGTGAACAGCATGTGGTGGGCCACGGTGCGCAGGTTCGAGACCGCGAGCGCCGAGGTGGTGTCCTCGAGGACCTTGAAGGGCTCGAAGGTGAGCATGTGATCGGTGCCGGCGTCGATCGCCTGGTCGGGGTACATGTACCCGTACAGGTTGAAGTCGGTGATCACGAAGCCCTCGAAGCCCCACTCGTCGCGGAGCACGTCGGTCATGAGGGCCTTCGAGCCGCCGGCCCAGGTGCTGCCGATGCGGTTGAAGGAGCTCATCATGGCCATCTGGCCGACCTCGGCGGTCTCGACGGTGCCCTCGTCATCGGAGATGTACGAGATCTCGCCGGTGACCTCCTTGACGGGGATCTCGAACGCCTTCAGGTAGATCTCGCGGATCGCCTGCTCGTTCGCCCACGAGGCGACACCGTTGTTGACGCGGTTGGTCTCCTGGTCGTTCATCGCGAAGTGCTTGAGGAACGTGTACACGCCCTTGGTGAGCGCGCCCTCGGAGGTCGCCTTCGCCATCTCGCCCGACAGGACCGGGTCCTCCGAGTAGTACTCGAAGTTGCGGCCCGCGAAGGGCGAGCGGTGGATGTTGAGCGCCGGTGCGTACCAGCCGTTGGCGCCCATCTGCAGCGCCTCCTCGCCCACCTGCGCGCCCATGCGGTGCGCGATCTCCTTGTTCCACGTCTGGGCGATGACCACCTCGGACGGGTACGCGGTGCCGTTGTAGGCGTCGTTGAGGAAGGACGAGAAGCCGGCGGGGCCGTCGAGGTCGACGGTGGCGGGCTTCACGACCGACTCGATCGCGTCGGTGTTGTACGCGCCGTTGAGGATGACCTTGGTGATCTCCTCGACGGTGAGCTGGTCGAGCATGTCCTCCCACAGCGGGTGGTCGAAGTCGAGGCCGCGCAGGTCGATGAGCTGCAGGCCGTTCTCCGCACCGGTCACGGGCATCTCGGCGTCCGAGGCCTCGGCGGCGGCCGCGGCGTCGTAGGCGTCGAACGCGGCGACGATCTCGTCGGTCGCGGTCAGGTCCGCCTCGGTGGGAGCCGTGGGCCAGGTGCCCGCGAAGTCCGCACGCGAGAGGTTGACGATCTTGCCGTCCTCGGCGGTGTCGCTGAAGAGGGCCGAGACGTCGTCGAACTGGTTGGTCGCGGCGACGCCGTCGGACTCGCGCGGGTTGTCCTCGCCGTAGACGATCGTGTCGCCCACGGTGTAGCTGATCGGCTCGACGCCCTCGGCGAGGGTGTGCGAGTCGGTCTGCACGCGGAGCTCGTAGTCGCCGGCCTCGAGCACGTAGGCGCCCGCGGTCTCGTAGTCGTAGGACGCCATGTCCTCGACCGCGAGGGTCAGGGTGACGGTCTCGGACTGGCCCGGCTCGAGGAGCGAGGTCTTCTCGAAGGCGCCGAGGACGACCTCGGCCTTCTCGATGCCGCCCGCGGTGTAGGGCGCGTTGTAGTACAGCTCCACGACGTCCTTGCCCGCGACGTCGCCGGTGTTGGTGACGGTCACGTCGACGGTGATGTCGCCGTCGGTGCCGCCCAGCTCCTCACCGGCGATCTCCCACGAGAAGTCGGTGTAGGACAGGCCGTAGCCGAACGGGTAGACCACGGCGGAGTCGTAGTCGATGAAGCCCTCGGCGGCCGCGGTCTCGTAGTAGCGGTAGCCGACGTAGATGCCCTCCTCGTACTGGACGAAGTAGCCCGGGCCGTTGACCGAGTCGACGTTGGAGTACTGGAAGTTGCCGAAGTTGCTCCAGGTCGGGTCCTGGGTGAAGTCCGCGGACCAGGTGTCGACCGTGCGACCCGACGGGTTGACGGCGCCGCTGAGCACGTCGCCCACGGCGTTGTAGCCGGTCTGACCGGGCGAGCCGATCAGCAGCACGCCGTCGATCTCCGGGTCGTCCTGGATCACGCCCATCTCCATCGAGGTGGACGCGTTGACCACGACGATCACGGTGTCGAAGCTGGCCTTGGCCACCTCGAGCATCGCCTTCTCGTCCTGGTTGAGCTCGAGCATGTGCTCGCCCGCCTGCGCGCGCTCGTCCGCCGCGCCGGGCACGTCGGTCATGTCCTGCGCGAGGTCGCCGCCCTCGCCGCCGCCACGGCCGATCACGACCACGGCCGCGTCCGCGTAGTCCGCGAACGACGCGGTCGCCTCGTCGGTGTACTGGTCCACCGGCATCTCGCCGATCACGTAGGTCGAGCCCGCCGGGTCGTCCATGACGATGTCGGCCTTGGGGGCGTCCGCGGCGAACGACTCGAACATCGCATACGCGGTCGGGTTCACGTCGAAGCCCGCGTTCTCAAGGCCCGTGATGGCGTTCACGGCCGTCGACGTGTCGACCGAGCCGGAGCCGGCGCCGCCGAACACGGGGTCCGCGGAGAAGCGGCCGAGCAGCGTGACCTTCGCGCCCGAGGCCAGCGGCAGGGCCGCGGCCTCGTTCTTCGCGAGCACGACGCCCTCGGACTCGATCTCCTCGACGAGCGCGAACGCGTCCTCCTGCTCGGACTCGAGCGAGTCGTAGGACGCCTCGTTGTAGTCGGTGTCCCAGTCCTCGGTGCCCTCGGCGGTCTCGATCGTGTAGGTGCCCTCGCCGAGCTGGGTGTTGACCCAGGACCCGAAGATGCTGATGGCGACGTTCGCGACCACCGTGAGGATGATCAGGAACGCGATGACGGGGACCCAGATGCCGAGATACTTGCCGTTCGACATCGGCGGCTTCTTTGCCGAATCTGTACTCACTTTGCCTCTCCTTGCACGCCCGCCGTGAGCATCGTCCCCCCGCGGGGGCATGATGCGCGACCACGGGCGTGTGGTCGGACCGCCTCAGACGGCCGTGTGTTGTGTGGTGACGTCCTTGTGCCGGACAACACCGCCGCCACTGCCACGTGACGGCGATGGGGAGAGGCAATCACCCGTTCGCGCGTCCCGGCCGGGACCATGCACGACCTGTCCCCACGGTCGCACAACCTGTCATCCGCGGCGCACGCGGACGTCCCCCGCGAGCACCTCGCGGCGCTCGCCGGCGGCCGTGCGCACCACCAGGCCGCCGCCGGGGGCGAGCCCCTCGGCCACCCCGGAGACCGGCGCGCCGTCGGGGACGTCGATCGCGACGTCCCACCCGACCGTCGCGAGCACGGCCTCCACCGGCGCGCGCATCGGCTCCCCGGAGCGCCACTGGGCCACGGAGTCGCGCAGCTCGGCCGCGAGCAGCCCCATGAGCACCACCCGGTCGAGCTCGGTGGCGCCCAGCGACGCCAGGGAGGCCGCGTGCGGGACCGGCAGCTCGGCCGGCTCCTGCGAGACGTTGATGCCGATGCCCGCGACGACCGCGTCATCCTCGCCCGTCTCGCACAGGATCCCGACCACCTTGCGCCAGCGTCCCCAGCCGGGGATCTCCCGCGCGCCGGCCTCGACCACGACGTCGTTGGGCCACTTCAGCCACGCGCCCACGCCCGCGCGGCGCAGCGCGCGGACCGTCGCGAGCCCGGTCACGAGCGGCGCCCAGCCGTAGTCCGCGCGTGCCACCTCGACGGGTCTCAGCGCGAACGATGCGGTGAGGGCCGCCCCGCGCGGCGTCACCCAGGCGCGCCCGGCGCGGCCCCGGCCGGCGGTCTGGTGGTCGGCCACCAGCGCGGACAGGTGCGGCCAGGCGCTCCCCTCGCGCCGCAGCGCCTCGAGCAGGCGGGTGTTGGTCGACGGGGACTGCGCGAGCACGTCGACGCGCGCGAGCGGGGCGGGCACCAGCCCTGCCAGCGCGCCCGCGGTGAGCTCGCTCCGGGAGCGCAGGATGCGCTCGGCGGGCACGGCGGGGACGGTGGAGCTCACGGCGCCAGCGTAGACCCCGTCAGACGAGGGCCACCTCGACGCCCGCGGCCTCCAGGTCCTCCGCGGTGTCGCGGTCGAGACCCGTGTCGGTGATGAGCATGGCGATGTCGCTCAGCCCCGCGAAGCGGTGGAGATGGATCTGCCCGGCCTTGGTCGAGTCGCTCACGATGACGGCGCGGCGGGCCGCCCCCACCATCGCCCGCTTGGCGTCCGACTCGGCCTGATCCGGCGTGGTGAAGCCGTGGCTCACGTCGAAGCCGTTGGCCCCCATGAAGGCGACGTCCGCGCACATGCCCGCGAGCGCCTCGATCATCATGCCGCCGACCGCGGCCCCGGTGCGGTGCCGCACGCGGCCGCCGAGCAGGACCAGGTCGATCGAGGGGCGGTCGGCGATCACGGCGGCGATCGCGAAGGAGTTGGTGACCACCGTCGCGGACATGTCCGCGGGCATCGCGTGGGCGATCGCGAGGGTGGTCGTGCCCGAGTCGAGGATCACCGAGCCGCCGTGAGGGATCTCCTCGAGCGCGCGCTCCGCGATGGTGCGCTTCTCCGAGGTGGCCTGGATCTGACGGTCGGCGGTGTGCTGCTCGAGCGTGAGCCGCTCCACGGGGAGGGCGCCTCCATGCACACGGCGGACCACACCGAGCCGCTCGAGGGCCGTGAGGTCGCGGCGGACCGTCTCGACGGTCACGCCGAGCGTCTCGGACAGCGCCACCACCTCGACGCGGCCGACCTCGCGCGCGCGCTCGAGGATCGCCTGCTGCCGCTCTGCCGCGTACACGCCATGCCCTCCAGAATTGTGTGCCCCGGGGTCAATACTCCCTCATCGTGGCCGTCCGGAGGGACGGCCACGATGGGGAGAGGCCGGTCAGGGCTCGACGGTGACCTTGATGGCAGCGCCGCGCTTGACGATGTCGAACGCGTCGAGGACCCGCTCCAGCGGGATGTGCTCCGTGATCAGGTCCTTCACGGGCACCTTGCCGGTCGCGATGTACTCGAGCGCCATCTTGTTGTGCGCCGGCGCCGAGCCGTTCGCACCGAAGATGCGGAGCTGGCGGTAGTGCACCAGGTTCGAGTCGCACGTGATGGTCGGGTTGGTCTTCGGCAGGCCGCCGAAGAAGGAGATCTTGCCGTTGCGGGCGGCCATCGAGATCGCCTGCTCCTGGGCGATGTTCGCCGCGGTCGCCGTGATGATCGCGTCCGCACCGCGGCCGTCCGTCAGCTCCTTCACCTTCTCGACCACGTCGACGTTCGCGCCGTTGATGACCTCGTCCGGGTGGACCGCGTCGGCGGTCATCTTGAGCCGCTCGTCGTTGACGTCGATGAGGAAGATCCGGGCGGCGCCGTTGGCGCGGGCCAGACGGATGTGCATCGCGCCGATCGGGCCGGCGCCGAACACGACCACCGTGTCGCCCTCCTCGATGCCGAGGATCCGCTGCGCGTTGATGGCGCACGCGAGGGGCTCGGCCGCCGAGGCCTCGTCGTAGCCGACGCCCTCGGGGATGCGGTTGAGACCGTCGACCTTCATCACCTCGCGGGGGACGATCATGTACTCGGCGAAGCCGCCGTCGTACTGGTAGCCCATCGAGGTCTGGTTCTGGCAGACCTCCATCCAGCCGCGCGAGCACTCGTAGCAGTCGCCGCAGGGCACCGCGGCGATGACCTGCACGCGGTCGCCGATGGCCCAGCCGTCGACCCCCTCGCCGATCGCGACGATCTCGCCGGCGATCTCGTGGCCGATGGTGCGCGGCGGCGTGAGGTTCTGGTGGCCGTTGTAGAAGATCTTGACGTCGGTGCCGCAGGTGGAGGTGTTCCGCACGCGGAGCTTGACCTCGCCGGGGCCGACCTCGGGCTCGGGCACATCCTCGATGCGGACGTCCTCGGGTGCGTAGAAGCGCAGCGCCTTCATGGTGGTTCCTTTCGGTCGTGGGGACGGATCAGGGTGAGTCAGGCGGCGGGAGCGAGCAGGCCCATGACCTGATCGACGTCGGCCGCCTCGCGCAGCCGGGCCGCGGACTCGGGGTTCATCAGGACGGCGGCGAGGGACTGGAGGATGTCGATGTGCTCCTCGGACTTGGAGGCGATCGCGATGCACACGAACACCTCCTTGCCGTCCCAGTCGATGCCGTCGGGGAACTGCAGGTAGGCGATGGCGGCGCGCGCGATGTGCGCGCGGCTCTCGTTGGTCCCGTGGGGGATCGCCACGCCCTCGCCGATGAAGGTGGACACCTGCTCCTCGCGCTCGTGCAGCGCGGCGGCGTACTCCTCCGTGGCGGCGCCGAGCTCGACCAGGAGCTCGCCGCACTGACGGATGGCGTCCGTCTTGTCCTGAGCCGTCAGGCCAAGACGGACGCCTTCGCGCGACAGGATCGCCATGAGCTCAGGACTCCAGCACCTGGTTGTTGGCGATGGCGTTCTCGACCTTCGTGAAGGCCGGGTCGCCCATGAAGATCGCGAAGGGCACCACGACGGCGCCGGGCGCGGTGGACTTGGCGCGGGCGGCCAGGCCCTGGTGGCACAGCACCACGTTGGCGTCGCCCGGGATCTCGTCGACCGGGGTGTGCTTGACCTCGACGCCGTACTTCGCGAGCTTGGTGCGCAGCGTGCTCGCCACCATGACGGACGAGCCCATGCCGGCGTCGCACGCCACGATCACTCGCTTGACATCGGAACCGTTGACTGAGGGCATCGTCGCCACTCTCCTTCTATGTGTGTCGTGAGGGGTTCGGTGCGGGGGCCGCGGGCGCGGCCCCCGCACCTTCGATTGTGCGCCGATCAGGCGCCGGTCATCGGGTCGGGGAGACCGGCCTCCTTGGCGGCGGCCTCCTCCTTGGCCTCCTGGCGGAGCTCCTTGTCGAACTTCAGCAGGAAGAACGCCACCACGAACGCGACCGCGGCCGCGATGAACACCTGGAGGAACATCCCCACGTACTCGCCCTTCGGCGTGAAGGTGATGTACGCGAAGATCGATCCCGGCGACGGGGGCGCCACCAGGCCGTTGTCCAGGATCACGCCGGTGAGCACGCCGGACATGCCGCCCGCGATGGCCGCGGCGATCAGCTTCGGCTTCATGAGGATGTACGGGAAGTAGATCTCGTGGATGCCGCCGAAGAAGTGGATGATGATCGCGCCGGGGACCGAGGCACGCAGCATGCGCGGGCCGAAGAACATGAACGCGGCGAGGATGCCCAGGCCGGGCCCGGGGTTCGACTCGATCATGAACAGCAGCGACTTGCCGGTCTCGAGCGCCTCCTGGGTGCCGAGCGGGGTGAACACGCCGTGGTTGATGGCGTTGTTCAGGAACAGCACCTTGGCGGGCTCCACGATCAGCGAGGCGAGCGGCAGCAGGTGGGCGTCGACCAGGAAGTCCACGCCGTTGCCGGCCCACTCGACCAGCTTGGTGACCACGGGGCCGATCGCGAGCTTGCCGACGATCGCGAGCAGCATGCCGATGATGCCGATCGAGAAGTTGTCGATGAGCATCTCGAAGCCGGCCTTGACCTTGCCCTCGATGAGCTTGTCGAACTTCTTGAGCACCCACGCGGCCGCCGGACCGGCGATCATCGCGCCCATGAACATCGGGACATCGGCGCCCACGATCACACCCATGGTGACGATGGCGCCGATCACACCACCGCGGATCCCGTGGACGATCTTTCCGCCGGTGTAGCCGATCAGGAGCGGGAGCAGGTAGGTGATCATCGGGCCGACCAGCGCGGCCAGGCCCTCGTTGGGCGTCCATCCCGTGGGGATGAAGAACGCGGTGATGAGGCCCCACGCCACGAAGGCGCCGATGTTCGGCATGATCATGCCGGACAGGAAGCGGCCGAACCTCTGGACCGCCGCGCCCACGCCGCCTTCGCGGTTCTTGTTAGCCGCCGTGGCGGACTGTGCATCGGATAGAGACATGCGCTGCCAACCCTTTCTCTCTCCCCGCTTCCTTGCGAGGGATCTCGTGCCGCATGTCGCCCGGTAACGGGCGTTGTCGTCGTCGACGGTCACGACAATAGCCACACATTCGGCGTGAGTCAAACACATTCGGGCGCACTCAGGCAGGAGCCCTCCTGGGGGTTTGCGAAAACCGGGCACACCCGGGAAGCCCGAACGCGCCCGAATCGGACACACCGTGCAGCCCGCACGGGCGCCGCTAGGCTGTGGGGCAGCCCGTACCCAAGGAGAGATGTGTCCCCCATGAGGCCCGCGAAGACCACAGCATCGTCGCTCGAGGACCTTCGCAAGAAGGTCGACGCCGCGGTCACCGCACCCGAGACGACGGCCCAGGAGAAGCAGCACGCGCGCGGAAAGAAGACCGCCCGCGAGCGCGTCGACCAGCTGCTCGACGAGGGCTCGTTCGTCGAGCTCGACCGGCTCTCGCGCCACCGCTCGCGCAACTTCGGGCTCGACCGCAACCGGCCCTACGGCGACGGCGTTGTCACCGGCTACGGCACCGTCGACGGGCGCCAGGTCGCGGTCTACTCGCAGGACTTCACCGTCTTCGGCGGATCGCTCGGCGAGGTCCACGGCCAGAAGATCGCGAAGATCCAGGACTTCGCGCTGCGTACCGGCGTGCCGTTGATCGGCATCTCCGACGGTGGCGGCGCGCGCATCCAGGAGGGTGTCGCGGCCCTCACCCAGTTCGCGGAGATCTTCCGCCGCAACGTCGCGGCCTCGGGCGTGATCCCGCAGATCTCGATCATCCTGGGCCCCTCCGCCGGCGGCGCGGTCTACTCCCCCGCGCTCACCGACTTCATCGTCATGGCCGACGGCACCTCGCAGATGTTCATCACCGGCCCCGACGTGATCAGGTCCGTCACCGGCGAGCAGGTCACGTTCGAGGAGCTGGGAGGCGGCCAGACCCACAACGTCACGTCGGGCGTCGCCCACTACCTCGCGGCGGACGAGGACGATGCGCTCGAGTACGTCCAGCACCTGCTCCAGTACCTGCCCCAGAACAACCTCGCCGACCCGCCGATCTGGACGGAGGAGGCGGACCTCGAGCCCACCGCCGAGGACCTCGCGCTCGACGCGCTGGTCCCGGACAGCGACAACCAGCCGTACGACATGAAGGCGCTGATCGCCGCCGTGGTCGACGACGGGGAGTTCCTCGAGATCCAGCCGCTGTTCGCCCCGAACGTGGTGGTCGGCTTCGGGCACGTGGAGGGCCACTCCGTCGGGATCGTCGCCAACCAGCCCATGCAGATGGCCGGCACGCTCGACATCAACGCCTCCGAGAAGGCCGCCCGGTTCGTGCGGACGTGCGACTCGTTCAACATCCCGATCATCACGCTCGTGGACGTGCCCGGCTTCCTGCCCGGCGTCAACCAGGAGCACCAGGGCATCATCCGTCGGGGCGCCAAGCTCATCTACGCCTACGCCGAGGCGACCGTGCCCCTCATCACGGTGATCACCCGCAAGGCCTACGGCGGCGCCTACATCGTCATGGCGTCCAAGCAGCTCGGCGCGGACGTCAACCTCGCGTGGCCCACGGCGCAGGTCGCGGTGATGGGCGCCGGCGGAGCCGTCAACATCCTCCACCGCCGCACGCTCGCCGACGTCGAGGCGAAGGGCGGCGACGTCGAGGCCGAGCGACAGGCCCTGGTCGAGGACTACGAGGACCGGATCGTCAACCCCTACGACGCCGCCGACCGCGGCTACGTCGACGCCGTGATCGAGCCGTCCGAGACGCGGGCGCAGGTCACCCGGGCGCTCCGCGCGCTGCGCACCAAGCGCGCCTCGCTGCCGCCCAAGAAGCACGGGAACATCCCGCTGTGACCGAGCCCGAGAACTCAGGCGACCCGACCGAGCTGCGGGTGATCCGCGGCGCGGCCGACGACGCGGAGCTCGAGGCGGTGGTCGCCGGCCTGATCGCGGTCGCGGCGGCGTCGCAGGCGGCGGCCGACGAGACGACGCTGGAGGGCGACCCGCGTTCCGCGTGGATGGATCGCACGCGGACGATGCGCGGGCGGCGGATCATGCTGCCGCTCGCCCGCGGCGCGGACGCCTGGCGCCACTCGCTCCGGTGAGCCGCCCTCTGGTCGCGTTCGGCGCCGCGGGGCTCGCCGCCGTCGCCGCCCCCGCCGTCGCCATGCGGGCGACCACCGCATCGTCCCGTCATGCGGTCGACTCGGGCGACCTGCGTCCGGCCGACGCCGCGCTGGTGCTCGGTGCGCGCGTGTGGCCCGACGGCCGCCCCAGCCGCTTCCTCCGCGAGCGCGTCGTCGTGGGCGTCGAGCTCTACCGCCGGGGCCTGGTCGGCACCCTGCTGATGAGCGGGGCGGGGCCGAACAAGGAGGGTCTCGACGAGCCGGGCACGATGCGCCGCACGGCCATCGAGATGGGCGTGCCCGCACGCGACATCGTCATGGACCCGGCCGGGGTGAACACGTGGGCCTCCGCGCGCGGTGCCGCGGCGCGCGAGCTCCGCTCGGTGATCGCATGCTCGCAGGAGTTCCACCTGCCGCGGGCCGTGTGGCTGTGCCGGCGCGCCGGGCTCGAGGCGCAGGGCGCGTCCCCCGCCGTGCTCGCGCGCACGCACACCGTGATCGGCTACGGGCGGGAGATGGCGGCGGCCTGGAAGGCCGTGCTCGACACCATGGCGTGAGCCGCCGACGTGGGCCACGATGGGGTCATGCCGTCGAAGTGGTCCCTCGCGTCCGAGGACTCGATCCTGTCGATCGCCAGCACGGGCTCCGCGCTGTCGATCCTGTCGGTCGGCAGCGTGCTGTCGATCGGGTCCGTCGGCTCGGCGCTCTCCGCCTTCAGCATCGGCAGCTCCGCGAGCGTCGGCTCCGCGATGTCGTTCGCGTCGCGCGGCTCGCTGATGGCGTCCCGGGACGCGGGCGCGGTCATGGGCACCGCCCGCCGGGGACGGTCGGTCCGCTGGACGCTCGCCCAGGGCGGCGCCGTCGCCGTGCTGGTCGCCCTGGCGCTCGTGGGCTCGGCGCGTCGGCGCCCGCGCTGAGGGATGGTCCGGGATCCCGCACCCGGGACCTACGGATAAGGCAAGCCTTCCCTTCCGGAATTATCCTGTGCGGGTGCTGCTCCACACCCTCGCGCCGGGCGCCGTCGCCCGGATCCGAAGCATCAGCGCCGACGCGCCGGTCGCGCTGCGGCTGCGCGAGATGGGTCTGCGCCCGGGGATCCGCGTCCGGGTCGCCGGACGGGCCGCGTCGGGTGCGCGGGTCGTCGCGGTCGGCGGAGCCCGCATCGCGGTCGACCGTCAGACCTCGGCGCTGATCGAGGTGGATCCGGCATGACCACCCAGGTCTCGACCGCGAGCGTGCTCCTGGTCGGCAATCCGAACGTCGGCAAGTCGACGCTCTTCAACCACCTCACCGGAGCGCGCCAGAAGGTGGTCAACGCGCCCGGCACCACCGTGTCGCTGGCGGAGGGCTCGTGGCGCGCGGGCTCGACCGACGTGTCGCTCGTGGATCTGCCGGGCACCTACTCGCTGATCGCGCGCTCTCCCGACGAGCAGGTCGCCGCCGATGCCGTCGACGACCCCTCCCACGATCTCGCCGTCGTCGTGCTCGACGCCACCGCGCTGAGCCGCTCCCTGTACGTGCTCGGGCAGGTCGCCCGGGCGGGCCGGCCGGTGGTCGCGGCGATCAGCATGGTGGACCTGGCGGAGGCACGCGGGCTCCGCCCGGACCTCGACGCGCTCGCCGCCGCGCTGGGCGTGCCGGTGGTCGAGGTGAACGGCCGCACCGGCGCGGGCACGGGTCTGCTCGCCGCGACGGTCGCCCAGGCCCTGCGCACGCCGCCGCGCGTCGCCGGGATCGAGCGCCGCGACCACGACCACGAGCTCGGCGACGAGCTGGCCCACGCGCAGCAGCTGTTCGACTGGATCGAGGGCGTCGCCGACGCCACGCTGACCTCGGTGGAGACCCGCGAGACCGTCTCCGACCGCATCGACCGCGTCCTGCTCAACCCGTGGGCCGGGGTGCCGGCGTTCCTGGCCGTGATCTGGGCCGTGTTCCAGCTCACGACCGCCGTCGCCGCTCCCCTCATGGACGGCGCGGCCGCGGTGGTCGACGGGCCGGTCACCTCGACCGCGGAGTGGCTGCTGGGAGCAGTGCAGGCACCCGCCTGGCTCGAGTCCTTCGCGATCGGCGGGCTCGTCGCGGGAGTCGGCGCCGTCGTCTCCTTCATCCCGCTGATGGCCATCATGTTCGCCTGCGTGTCCGCGCTCGAGTCCTGCGGGTACCTCGCGCGGGTCGCGATCGTCGCCGACCGCGCGATGCGGGCGATCGGCCTCGACGGGCGGGCGATGCTGCCGCTGATCGTGGGCTTCGGCTGCAACGTGCCGGCGCTGTCCGCGACCGCCGTGCTGCCCCACGCCCGCCAGCGCCTGCTCACGGGCCTGATGGTGCCGCTCACCACGTGCACGGCGCGGCTCACGGTCTACCTGCTGCTCGCGCAGACCTTCTTCCCCGACAGCGCCGGCTCCGTGGTGTTCGGGATGTACCTGCTGTCGATCGTGCTCGTGGTGGCGTTCGGCCTCGCCGCGCGCCGCACCGCGTTGCGCGACGTGCGGCCCGAGCCGCTCATCATCGCCCTCCCCGACTACCAGTGGCCGCACCTGCGGACGCTCGGCCTGGGGGTGTGGACGCGGGTCGTGTCCTTCGTGCGCAAGGCCGGCAGCGTGATCATGGTGGCCGTCGCGGTGCTGTGGGTCCTGCAGGCGATCCCGGTGCGCGGCGGCCACGACCTCGCGGACGTGCCGGTGCAGGACTCGGTGTACGGCGCGACCGCGACGGCGATCGCGCCCGCCCTGGCACCCATGGGCCTCGACGACTGGCACATCGCAGCGTCGCTCGTCTCGGGCATCGCCGCCAAGGAGGTCACGGTCGGCGCCCTGGCGCAGTCCTACGCCCTCGAGGACCCGGGGTCGGAGCCCTCGGCCTCGCTCGGGGAGCAGGTGCGAGCGACGGTCGAGCAGACCTCCGGAGGCGCCGTCGGCGCGGCGGGACTCGCGTTCATGGTGTTCGTGCTCGGCTACCTGCCCTGCATGGCCACGCTCGCCGAGCAGCGCCGGCTCTACGGCTGGCGATGGACCGCGGGCTCCGCCGCCGCGCAGCTCGCGATGACGTTCGCGCTCGCGACGGCGGTGTTCCAGGTGGGCCGGCTGCTGTGACCGGCGTGTTCGGTGCCGTGATGGAGCGTCTGGCCGCGGGCGAGAGCCCGCGTGCGGCCGCGCGCACCCTCGGGATCCCTCTCGATCTGGCCGAGGCCGTGGCGGAGGAGGGCGAGAGGTTCGGCCTCGTCATCCGTGCCGGAGCCGCCTGTGGAACCTGCGTGCCTGGCGACTCGCCGGCGTGCGCCGGCTGTCCTCTCGCGCGCTGACGGGCCTCAGTCGGAGCGGCCGCGGCGGCCGTTGATGCCGCCGATCATGGACGAGAGCATGGCCGCGATCTGCTCGAGCTGGGCGTCGTCGAGCGACTCCAGCTGCTCGCGTCGCTGGACGCGTGCCGTGCCCACGACCTCCTCGGCGAGCTCGCGGCCCCTGGCGGTGAGACGGATCCGGCGGATCCGGCGGTCCTCCGGATCCTCGCTGCGCTCGAACACGCCGCGCTGGACCATCCGCTGGACGATCCCGGTGGCGACCGACGGATGCACGCCGACCTGCTCGGCGAGGTCCGTCGTGGTGCACCCTTCCTGCGAGTACACGATGACCAGGGCGCGGAACTGGTGAAGGGTCAGACCCAGGCTCGTGACCACCTCGGTGCGGGGTGCGGAGATGCGCAGGAAGTGCTGCAGCTCGTCGCATGCCGTGTCCAGCAAAGCGTCCCGGTCGCCCATCGATTCCCCCTCGAGAAACTTTCGGTTCCGCCTACTATAGCGGTCCTCTTACCTGATCTTTACCCTCGCTTCGGCGGCGCGTTGCGCGCCCGGCTACCCTCTCCTGCATGACCGTCCCGCTGGTGCTCGCCTCGCAGTCCCCCGCCCGTCTCGCGACCCTTCGATCCGCCGGCGTCGAGCCCGAGGTGATCGTCAGCGAGGTCGACGAGGACGCGGCGCTGGCGGCCGCCCAGGAGCGCCACGCCGCCGCGGGCTGGGGCGACCTGCCTCCCGCGGACGCGGTGCTCGTGCTGGCGCAGGCCAAGGCCGAGGACGTGGCCGGAACGTGGGACACGGACGCGGTGGTGCTCGGCTGCGACTCGATGCTCGAGCTCGACGGGGAGATCCTGGGCAAGCCCGCCGATGCGATCACGGCGGTGGCGCGCTGGCATGCGATGCGCGGTCGCACCGGGGTCCTCCACACGGGCCACTGGCTGGTCGACGACCGCGGGAGCGGCACCGCGGCCACGCTCGGCGCGACGTCGTCGACGGTCGTGCGGTTCGCCGACCTGTCGGATGCGGAGATCGACGCCTACGTCGCGACGGGCGAGCCCCTGCGCGTCGCAGGAGCGTTCACCGTGGACGGCCTGGGCGGCCCCTACGTCGAGGCGATCGAGGGCGACTACCACGGGGTGGTCGGCGTGAGCCTGCCGCTGCTGCGGTCCCTGCTCCTCGAGCTCGGCGTCGCGTTCCACGACCTGCGCGCCTGACCCGATACCCTCCCCGGTTTGTAGGGGCGCGACAACTCAGACAGCCCTCAGGCGGATCCTGGCCCCGATTCGCTGTGAGAACGCACAAACGATGCGGGGAAGGCTTATCGCCCGGCCCAAAGTTGGGTCCCCCCACGCATCGAAGCGCCGCTCCCGCGGATGCCCGCGCTAACGTTTCGGGGTGACTGCCTTCGCCTCCGTCCTGGTCGCCAACCGTGGCGAGATCGCCGTCCGCATCATCCGCGCCTGCGCGGACGCGGGTCTGCGCTCCGTCGCCGTGTACGCGGACCCGGACCGCGACGCCCCCCACGTCGCCTTGGCCGACGAGGCGTACGCGCTCGGCGGCTCGACCGCCCGCGAGACGTACCTCGACATCGCGAAGATCGTCGACGCCGCGCGGCGCAGCGGCGCCGAGGCCGTCCACCCGGGCTACGGCTTCCTCGCCGAGAACTCGGACTTCGCGCGTGCGGTCATCGCCGCGGGGCTCACGTGGATCGGCCCGTCACCCGAGGCGATCGACGGCCTCGGCGACAAGGTGAGCGCGCGGCACATCGCCCAGCGCGCCGGCGCACCGCTGGTGCCGGGCACCCCCGACCCCGTCGCATCGTCCGACGAGGTGGTCGCGTTCGCGCAGGAGCATGGGCTCCCGGTCGCCATCAAGGCCGCCTTCGGCGGCGGCGGCCGCGGCCTCAAGGTCGCGCGCACGCTCGAGGAGATCCCCGAGCTGTTCGACTCTGCGACCCGCGAGGCCGTCGCGGCCTTCGGTCGCGGCGAGTGCTTCGTCGAGCGGTTCCTCGACAAGCCGCGTCACGTGGAGACGCAGTGCCTCGCGGACGCCCACGGCAACGTGCGCGTCGTCTCCACCCGCGACTGCTCGCTCCAGCGCCGCCACCAGAAGCTGGTCGAGGAGGCCCCCGCGCCGTTCCTCACCGACGCCCAGAACGCGCGGCTGGTCGAGGCGAGCGAGGCGATCCTGAAGGAGGCCGGCTACCAGGGCGCGGGGACGTGCGAGTTCCTGGTGGGCGTCGACGGCACCATCAGCTTCCTCGAGGTGAACACCCGGCTCCAGGTCGAGCACCCCGTGACCGAGGAGGTGACCGGCGTCGACCTGGTGCTCGAGCAGTTCCGGATCGCGGCCGGCGAGTCCATCGCGGACCTCCACCCCGTCACGCGGGGCCACTCGATCGAGTTCCGCATCAACGGCGAGGACCCGGCCAAGGGCTTCATGCCCGCGCCCGGCACCATCTCCACCCTGCGCTTCCCGTCGGGTCCCGGCGTCCGCGTCGACGCGGGCGTCGCCCAGGGCGACGCCGTGTCCGGCAACTTCGACTCGATGATCGCCAAGGTGATCGTCACCGGCGCGACCCGCGACCAGGCGCTCGCCCGCGCGCGCCGCGCGCTCGCGGAGATGACGGTCGAGGGCATCCCCACCGTGCTCCCCTTCCACCGGGCCGTGCTCGACGCCCCGCAGTTCACGGCGGTCGACGGCTTCCGCGTCTACACGACCTGGATCGAGTCCGAGTTCGCGGACACGGTCGCGGGGCTCGCCCCCGGCGCCTCCTCGGCCGATGCCGAGGCCGATGCGCCGGCGACCGAGCGGGTGATCGTGGAGGTCGGCGGCAAGCGCCTCGAGGTGGTCCTGCCCGCCTCCCTCGCACAGGCCGGTCGAGCCGGTGCCCGTCAAGCGGGCAAGCGGCCGATGCGCAGGTCCTCGAACGGCGCCCCGCGCGGCGCGTCGGGGAACACGCTCGCGTCGCCCATGCAGGGCACGATCGTGAAGGTCGCGGTCGCGGACGGCGCGATCGTCGCCGAGGGCGACCTCGTGGTGGTGCTCGAGGCGATGAAGATGGAGCAGCCGCTGACGGCGCACCGGGCCGGCGTGGTCCGCGCCCTCGCGGCGACGGTCGGCGCGGGGGTCAGCTCCGGCACCGTCATCTGCGAGATCGTCGACGCCGAGTAGCCCCCCGTCCCCGGCGGGACGCTCAGGACCGCTGTCCGCCACCCCGTGCGCCCCACGGGACCACCAGTTCCGCTGCGCACGCGACCTCCGCATCGTCCCTCCCCGCGCCGGCGCAATTACGCAACGCGATTGTTCGCTAATGGTTGACAGCGCGAGCGGCGGCCCCCTACGCTCGCACCGTTCAGGTAAGGCTCGCCTTAGTCCCCGCTCGGAAGGCCACCATGCTCGCCAACTACCTCATCGGGCTCCGTGAGGGTCTGGAGGCCGCGCTCGTCGTCGGCATCCTGGTCGCGTACCTGGTCCGGACCGACCGTCGCGGGCTGCTGCGCCAGGTGTGGTTCGGGGTCGGCATCGCCGCGGGCGTGTCGATCGGCGTGGGCGCGCTCCTCACGCTCGGCCCGCAGGGGCTGACGTTCGAGGCGCAGGAGGCGATCGGCGGCACGCTCAGCATCGTCGCGGTGGGCCTCATCACGTGGATGATCTTCTGGATGGGCAAGACCGCCCGCCACCTCAAGGGCCAACTGGAGAACGCGCTCGAGAACGCGATCTCCGTGGGCAAGGGCGCGATCGTCGCGATGGCGATGCTGGCCGTGGGCCGCGAGGGCCTCGAGACCGCGCTGTTCCTCTGGGCCGGCATCACCTCCGCCGGGTCGAGCCTCGCCCCGATCATCGGCGCGACCCTCGGCATCGCCACCGCGGTCGCGCTCGGCTGGCTCATCTACAAGGGCGCGGTGAGGGTGAACCTGCGCGTGTTCTTCCAGTGGACCGGCGTGTTCCTCATCATCGTCGCCGGCGGCGTGCTCGCCTACGGCGTGCACGACCTGCAGGAGGCCGGCATCCTGCCCGGCCTCAACACCCTCGCCTTCGACGTGAGCGCCACGGTGGCCCCCGGCTCCGTGCTCGGCACGCTCCTCAAGGGCGTCTTCAACTTCTCCCCCGCGACCACGGTGCTCGAGGCCGTCGCCTGGGTCGCGTACGTGGTGCCGGTCATGTGGATGTTCGTCCGCATGGCGTTCCGCTCGGGTCCGCCCGTGCCGCGCACCGCGCCCGCACGCGAGCCGGCAGCCGCCGCCGCATAACGCCTCCCCTCTCCACCCCGCTCACCCCTGACGAAGGATCACCATGCCTCGCCCCGCCCTCGCGCGCCTCGGCGCCGTCGCCGCCATCCCCGTGTCCGCCCTCGCGCTCGCCGCCTGCGTGCCCAACACCCAGGCGGACGGCGACACCATCGCCGTGTCCTCGACCGCCGACGCCTGCGACGTCGCGGCCACCGAGGCGCCGTCCGGCACGATCGTCTTCGACGTCACCAACGACGGCGACGACGTCACGGAGTTCTACCTGCTCGCCCCCGACGGCCTGCGGATCATCTCCGAGGTGGAGAACATCGGCCCGGGCATCACCCGCCAGCTGGTGGTCCAGGTGGGCCCCGGCGACTACCTGACCGCCTGCAAGCCCGGCATGGTCGGTGACGGCATCCAGGCCGCCTTCACCGTCACCGACTCGGGCGAGGACGTCATCTCCGGCGACAAGGCCGAGCAGCTGACCGCCGCCGGCGACTCGTACCTGCTGTACGTGCGCGACCAGATCCAGACGCTCGAGCAGAAGACCGCCGCGTTCCTCGAGGCCTACGTCGCCGGCGACGACGACACCGCCCGCGAGCTCTACGCCGACGCCCGCGTCCACTGGGAGCGGATCGAGCCCGTCGCCGAGTCGTTCGGCGACCTCGACCCGATGATGGACGCCCGCGAGGCCGACCTCGCGGAGGGCGAGGAGTGGACCGGCTGGCACCGCATCGAGAAGAACCTGTGGCCGCCGGCCGAGGGCTACGACCTCACCGACGCGGAGCGTCAGGAGCTGGCCGACAAGCTGGCCGCCGACACCGCCGAGCTCGCCGCGCGCGTGAACGCGGACGACTTCACCATCGACGCCTTCCAGGTGGGCAACGGCGCGAAGGAGCTGCTCGACGAGGTCGCGGCCGGCAAGATCACCGGCGAGGAGGAGATCTGGTCGCACACCGACCTGTGGGACTTCCAGGCGAACGTCGACGGCGCCGCGGTCGCGTTCGGCGTGCTCCGCGACGTCACCGCCGAGACCGACCCCGACCTGGTCGAGGAGCTCGACTCCCGCTTCGCCGAGCTGAACGAGCTGCTCGCGCAGTACGGCTCGATCGAGGAGGGCTTCGTGCTCTACACCGACCTCACCGAGGACCAGATCGTCGAGCTCGCCCGCGCGGTCGACGCGCTCGCCGAGCCGCTGTCGCGCCTCACCGCCGCGGCGGTCATCTAGGGTTCACCGCATGAGCGAGCAGCACCCCGCCACGGGCGCCGAGGACACCTCGGCGCCCGTCGGCGCGTCCCCCGATGCCGCCGTGGAGCCGGTCGATGCGGCGCCTCGCCGCGGGATGTCCCGGCGCGCCGTGCTGGGCACGGTGGGCGCCGCGGCCGGCGTCGCCGCCGTGGGAGCCGGCGGCTTCGCCGCCGGGCGCGCGACCGCCGACCCGCTCCAGCGCCACGCGTACGACTTCTTCGGCACCCACCAGTCCGGCATCGTCACGCCGCAGCAGGACCGCCTGCACTTCGCCGCCTTCGACCTCACCACGGACTCGCGCGCACGGGTGATCTCGCTGCTGCGCAAGTGGACCGAGGCGGCCGCGACCCTCATGACCGGCTCCGAGCTCGGCTCGGGCGCGGCCGGCGGCGCGTACGCCGCTCCCCCGGACGACACGGGCGAGGCGCTCGGCCTGCCCGCCTCGGGACTGACCATCACCTTCGGATTCGGGCCAGGCCTGTTCGACGACCGCTTCGGGCTCGCGGACCGCCGCCCGGCCCAGCTGATCGACCTGCCGAAGTTCTCCGGGGACACGCTCGACGAGCGCTACGTCGGCGGCGACCTGTGCATCCAGGCGTGCGCGGACGACCCGCAGGTCGCCGTCCACGCGATCCGCAACCTCTCGCGGATCGCGTTCGGCGACGCCGCGATCCGGTGGACGCAGCTGGGCTTCGGCCGCACGTCCTCCACCACGCGCGCGCAGGACACGCCGCGCAACTTCATGGGCTTCAAGGACGGCACCGCCAACCTGCGCGCCGAGGACGTGGACCTGGTCGACGAGCACGTCTGGGCGTCCGCCGACGACGGCGAGGAGTGGATGGCCGGCGGCTCGTACCTGGTCGCGCGCCGCATCAGGATCCTCGCGGAGAACTGGGACCGGACCTCGCTACAGCAGCAGGAGTCGGACGTCGGTCGCACCAAGGGCTCGGGAGCGCCGCTGTCGGGCGGCTCGGAGTTCACGGAGCCCGACTTCACGGTGACGGGACGCGACGGCGAGCCGCTCATCCGGCCCGACTCGCACGTGGCGCTCGCGCACCCCAGCGCGAACGGCGGGGCGCGCATGCTGCGCCGGGGCTACAACTTCACCGACGGCGCGGACGACCTCGGGCGCCTCGACGCCGGCCTGTTCTTCCTCGCCTACGTGCGCGATCCCGCGACCCAGTTCGTGCCGATCCAGAACGCCCTGTCGAGCCACGACGTCATGACCATCGAGTACCTGCGCACCACCGGCTCCGCCCTGTTCGCGATCCCCCCGGGCGTGCCCGCGGGCGCGACGCTGGGCTCCGACGGGGGCGCGTTCGTCGGCGAGGCGCTGTTCGCGTGACGCCGGCGACGGGTCCGTCCTAGTAGGACGGCCGCTCGTCGGGATCCTCGGCGCACCAGCGCGCGGCGAGCGCCTCCGATCCCCGCGCCAGCATCGCGACGTCCGCGGCGACCAGCACGAAGGACGCACCCGCCTCGACGTAGGACGCTGCGACGGCCGGGTCGAACGCGTTGACGCCCACGGGCGTGCCCGCGGCGCGCACGGCGTCGAACGCCCGCAGCACCGCGGCGGTCACCTCGGGATGCGTCTGCTGCCCGAGCAGGCCCATCGACGCGGCGAGGTCGCTGGGACCGACGAACACCGCGTCGATACCGTCGACCGCCGCGATCTCGCCGGCCGCCTCGACCGCGGCCGCCGTCTCCACCTGCACCATCAGCGACACGTGGCGGTCCGCATCGTCCAGGTAGCCGTCGACCCGGTTCCACCGAGCCGAGCGGGCGAGCGCCGATCCCACGCCGCGGCGTCCGCGGGGCGGGTAGCGGACCGCCTCGACGGCGGCCCGCGCCTCGGCGGCGCTGCTCACCATCGGGACCAGCACGCTCTGGGCGCCCAGGTCGAGCACCTGCTTGAGCAGCACCGGGTCGTTCGCGGGGACGCGCACCACGGGCACCGTCGGGTAGGCGGCGACCGCCTGCAGCTGGGCCAGCACCTCGGGGAGGCCGTTCGGTCCGTGCTCCATGTCGATCAGCAGCCAGTCGAGCCCGCCGCCCGCGCAGATCTCGGCGACCACGGGCGAGCCCGAGCACACCCACATGCCCGCGAGCGGGCGGTCGGCCGAGGCCAGCCGCTCGCGCATGGGACGACCTAGATGAAGCGGCATGTCACGACCCCCAACGGTCCGTAGTCGCAGGCGACCTCGTCGCCCGGGTGCACCCACATCGGCCGGGTGAACGAGCCCGCGAGGATGATCTCGCCGGCCTCGAGCCGGTCGCCGTGGGCATGGAAGCGGTTGGCGAGCCAGGCGACGCCGGTCGCGGGGTGGCCGAGCACGCCGGCGGCGACGCCGGTCTCCTCGATCTCGCCGTTGCGCGCCAGGAGCGCCGCGACCCAGCGGAGGTCCACGTCCTCCGGCGCGACGCGCGTGTCGCCGACGACCATCGCCCCGTAGGCGGCGTTGTCGGAGATGGTGTCCACGATGGTCCGGCCCTCGAGCTGGATGTGGCTGTTGAGCACCTCGAGCGCCGGCACCACGGACTCGGTGGCGGCGAGCACGTCCGCGAGCGTGCAGTCGGGACCCTGGAGCGGCTCGCGCAGCACGAATGCGAGCTCGACCTCGATCCGCACGTTGGAGTAGTCGGCATGCCGCAGCTCGGCGCCCGACGGGAACACGGTGTCCTCGAACATGACCCCGTAGTCGGGCTCGGTGATCCCGGTGGCGGCCTGCATCGCCTTCGAGGTCAGGCCGATCTTGCGGCCGGCGATGCGCCGACCCGCCGCGAGCGCCTTGTCGCGCCACACGCCCTGGATCGCGTAGGAGTCCTCGACCCGGGCGTCCGGGTAGCGCGCCGTGATGCGCTCGATCACGGCGTGGTCCCGTTCCGCCTGCGCGAGCTCCTCGGCGATCGCGTCGATGGTCGCGCGGTCAAGCCCCACGGCGGTCCTCCTCGTAGCGCGCGCGCCACCGCGCGTCCATCGGGAACAGCCCGTCGAGCGGGTGGCCCTCGGCGACGCGGGCGGCGACCCACGCGTCCTCGTCCTCCTGCGCGAGCGCGGCCTCGGCCACCTCCTGCGCGAGCGCGGGCGGGATCACCACCACGCCGTCGGCGTCGCCGACGATGACATCGCCCGGCTGCACCGAGGCCCCGCCGCAGGCGATGGTCGCGTCCGCCTCCCACGGGACATGGCGGCGGCCCAGCACCGCGGGGTGCGCGCCGGCGGCGAAGACCGGCATCCCCGCCTCGGCCACGGCGGCGGCGTCCCGCACCCCGCCGTCGGTGACGATCCCGGCGGCGCCGAGCGTCTGCGCGCGCAGCGCCAGGATGTCCCCCAGGGTGCCCGAGGTGGCGTCGCCGCGCGCCTCGATCACGATCACGTCGCCCGGACCGACGGCGTCGAAGAGCCGCTTCTGGGCGTTGTAGCCGCTCGCGTGCTCGGCGAACAGGTCGGGACGATGCGGGATGTACCTGAGCGTGCGGGCGGTGCCGACCAGGCGCTGGCCGGGCACGAGCGACGCGACGCCGTCGAGGTGGATGGACTCGTAGCCGCGCTTGCGCAGCTGCGCGGACAGGCCCGCGGTGGGGACCCGCTCGAGCAGCGAGCGGAGCTCCGGGGACAGCGATGTCATGCGGGCCCTCTCAGTGAATGGCCAGGTAGTCCTCGAGCGTATCGGGCGTGGCGGTGAGCATCGGCTCGGTGATCACCTCGCCCGGGAACTCGCTCGCCTCGAAGAACCACCGACGCGAGGCCGGCATCCCCCACTGCTGGGCGCGACGCGGGTCGGACACATCCCAGCGGATCGGCTCGTCCTCGAGGTCGATGAACTGGTAGTGCGTGGTGAACAGCTCGATGCGGTGCTGGTCGGGGTCCCGCAGGTACAGGAAGAGCGCGTTCGAGATGCCGTGGCGCCCGGGGCCGCGATCGATCTCCTGGCCGAAGCCGCGCGCGCCGGCGACGTCCGCCGCGTGGATGATGTGGGTCGCGTCGGGCACCGTGTAGGCGAAGTGGTGCAGGCGGGGTCCGCGGCCGTTGGTGAAGACCAGGTCGTGGGTGTTGCCCTTGACCTCCATCCACGAGCCCCACAGCTCGTCGGTGCCGTCCTTGGCCGTGTACTCCGACATGCGCATGCCCAGGCCGGTCCAGAAGTCGGTGGCCTCCTGCACGTCGTAGGTGACCACCTGATAGTGGTCGAGCCGCTGCGGCGCGCCCGCGACGAACTCGTCGAACGCCGCCATCCTGCGCTCCACCAGCGACATCTCGGAGGTGATCTCCATGAGGGTGCCCACGGGGTCGCGGAAGCGCAGGGTGGGACCCTGGTGATCGACCTCGACCCGCTCGTGCTCGATGCCGACGGCCTTGAAGTACCTCTCCGCGTTCAGCACGTCGCTCTCGCGCTTGACACGCAGGCCGACGCGGTGGGCCTTGGCCTCCGGCGTCCACTCGAGCACGAGCGAGTGGTGGCACGCCTCCTCGAGGCCGCGCATGTAGATCGCGGTGTCGGTCTCCTCGGTGACCACCAGCCCGACCGTGTCGCGGTAGAAGTCGCGGCTCTTCTCGAGGTTGGTGCAGCCCATGCGGACGTGGCTGGCGCGGGTGATCTCGAACGCCGGGTCGTGGTTGGTGACGGGCAGGGTCATGGGGGGCTCCTGGGGTGATCGTCGTTGACCGATGCCCTCAGCATCGCCGTGCCGGGCGCCGCGGGGAACTATCGAAGGCGTTCTCAGCCATACATCTGGTGTATGGCGGAGGTTGCTCGATAGCATCGTCCTCATGGAGCTCAGGCACCTCCGCTACTTCGCCGCCGTGGCCGAGGCGGGCTCGCTCACCGCGGCCGCCGAGCGGCTGCACATGTCCCAGCCCCCGCTGTCCGTCGCGATCGCGAAGCTCGAGGCGGAGCTCGGCGTCACGCTGCTCGAGCGCACCTCCCGCGGGGTCGAGCCCACCTCGGCCGGGCGCTTCCTGCTCGACCAGTCCTCCCGCGTGCTCGGCGAGGTCGACGAGATGGTCGCCAGCCTCGGACGATTCGGGGCGGGCACCGCCGGCGTGCTCACGCTGGCGGCCGTCCCCGCGCTGCTGTGGCACCGGATCCCCACGCTGCTGCGCGCGCATGCGGCCGCGGCGCCCGACGTCGAGGTGCGCCTGATCGACCCGCCGCCGTGGACCGCGATCGACATGCTCCAGCAGCGTCGGGTGGACGCCGCCGCGATCCTGGTGGCGGACGCGCGCCGCTTCGCGTCGCGCCATCGCGGGCAGCTGGAGGTGATCGACTGGGGCGAGGTCCCGCTGGTCGCGGCCCTCCCCCCGGGCGCGGACGATGCCCCGGATCCGCTGCCGCTCGCGACGTTCGACGGGGCGACGGTCGTGATGCCGCGCGGCACGGCCGCCGTGCCCAGCCTGCCCGAGGCGATCGACGCGACCTTCCGGCGCCACGGCATCGTCCCCGGACGGGTGCGGACCGTCGAGACCATCCAGACCTCGGTGCCGCTCGTCGAGGCGGGCCTGGCGCGCGCCGTGCTGCCCGACCCGGACCTGGCGAGCCTCGCGCGGTTCGGCCTCACCCTGCGGCGGATCACGCCGGAGCCGTCGCCCCTCCGCGCGCTCCTGCTGGTGCGAGCGGACGCCAGGCGGGAGCCCGCGCTGGACCAGCTGATCCGGCACGTCGCAGGCACGACGCCGTCAGATCCGATGTGATGTGCGATACGATCGCAGCGCGGGCCGGGCGGGACCACACGGTCGCGCACCGCTCCGACGACGCAGCGAGAAGGAGGCCCGGCAGTGGCCGTGAGCAAGGCTGACCAGGCCTACGAGATCCTCAAGGCGCGGATCATGGACGGGCACTACGGCCCCGGCTACCGCCTCGTGATCGACCAGCTCGCGCGCGAGCACGGCATCAGCTCCGTGCCGTGGCGGGAGTCCCTGCGGCGCCTCGAGGCCGAGGGCTGGGTGGACATCGTGCCCAACGTCGGCGCGCTGGTGAAGACGTTCGACACCGACGCGTGGCAGCGGACCCTGCGCCTCCTCGCCCGGATCGAGGGGCTCGCGACGTCGCTGTCCGCCCCGTCGCTCACGTCCGACGACATCGCGGAGGCGCGCCGGCTCAACCAGGCCATGCGCGACGCTCTCGCCAACTTCGACACCTCGCACTTCGGGCGCATGAACCGCGAGTTCCATGAGCTGCTGTGCTCGCGTTGCGACGACGAGCGGCTGACCGGCATGGTCCATCACGAGTGGAGCCGCCTGGAGCTGATCCGGCGCTCGGCCTTCTTCTACGCCCCCGGGCGCGCGCTGGCCTCGCTCACCGAGCACGACCAGCTGATCGACCTCATCGAGGGCGGCGCGGACGCGGACATGATCGAGACCGCCGCCCGCCGCCACGAGCTCAACAACCTCACCGCCGTGATGGAGGACGCCGAGCGCAACAGGGCCGCCCAGGCCTGACGCCGGCCAGCCACGGGATGCCTCAGAGCGGGGTGCTCACCTCGCGGTGCAGCGCGAACAGGCCCGCCACGGCGTCGGCGGGAGCCCGCCCGATGCCGCACTCCGTCGCGATGCCGAACTCCGGCACCGCCGCCCGCGCGGCGACGATGCGCCGCCCCGCCCCCTCCGCCCCGTCCTGGCGGTGCACCAGGCCCAGGAACAGGTCCGTGCCCGCGGGGAGCTGGAGCGACGCGAGCGGGGCGAAGTAGGCCTCGTCGTCACGCTCGATCGGCACCGGCAGGTGAATCCAGTCGATGCGGCGGTCGGCCACGTCGATCAGCATCTGGGCGAAGCGGGCCAGGAACCCCGCGTCGGTCGGCTCGACGTAATGCTTCTCGCCGATGTCGCCGTAGCAGAGGTGGTAGCCGAGCGCGACGTCGGCGGGCACCTGCGCGGCCTGGCGCGCGGCGCGCTCGGCCAGCGCGGCCCAGATGTCCTCGCCGAACCAGCCGCGATCCGTCGAGCCCCGGTACCCCGCACCCTCGAGGTAGCCGAACTCGAGGGCGTTGTCCCACTGGATCGCGAGCCGCTCGTGGGGGATCGCCGCGAGGATCTGCGCCAGCTCCGCGAACAGCGCGCGCTCGTAGACCGGCTCGAAGCGCTCGCGGTCGTCCTTCGCGACCATCGAGCCCACCACGCCGACCGGGGTCGGCAGGGAGACCTGGAAGCGGGTGCGTGCGGGGATCACGCCCTCACCCTGCAGCCGCGAGAACACGGCCCACGACTCCAGCGCCGCCTCGGCGTATCCGAGCGGCGCGAGCTCGAGCGTCTGGAGGTCGAGGCCGGCGGGCACCGCGATCTTCCTGATGTCCAGCGTGCCCACCATGATCGGGTGGTCGCCCTCGCGCTCCAGGCCGGGGGTGCGCGCCATCCGGTCGGGCTGGAACGCCACCCAGTGGAAGCGGTCGCCCACCTCGCCGTCGGGCATGCGCGCGAGCCGGTCGCCCAGCTCCGCGGCGGCCGTGCGCATCACGGTCTCGGCATCGGGCAGGTTGATCGAGCCGACCAGGTGGGCGGCGTGCGGGGTGTACGTCATGGGGAGGCCTCTCGCGACGGGGGACGATGCGCGCCGGCGGGCGCGGGAGTCGCGCCATTCTGGCACGTCCCGGCTGGGTCACGCGGGGCGGGCGGCCCTCCACTGCCGCAGGTACGCCTTGCCGTAGTCGTTGCCGTTCGGCAGGCGCAGCGTGGTGTGCACGTGGAAGCGCTGCGGCACCCGGTTCGACAGCCAGACTCCCGCGTGGTGGTCGAGCTCGGCGAGGATCACCGGGCTCTGGATACGGAAGTAGAACGGCTGCGATCCATCCGTGGCGCCGTACCAGGCAAGATGAGTCTCGGGGAGATAGTCGGCCACCTCGGAGAGCGCACGCTCGCGCTGCGCGTCCGGCAGCAGCAGGAGGAAGTCCTCCACGATCGCGCGCAGCAGCACCCGCTGCGCCGACGTGAGCCGGTCCGCGCGGATCCCCTCGTACGGGATCACGCGGTTGTCGCGGAAGGCCCCGGCGAGGTGGCGTTCGTCCGCCGGGTGCACGCGGCCCTCCGGCATGGCGGGATCGAGCACGGTGGCGTAGACGACCGCCTCGCCGCGCTGCTCGGCCGAGAGCGACTCCGCCAGCTCGATCGCCAGCCGCTCGCGCGCGTCGAACAGGGGGGCGCGCTCGCCGTCCGACAGCGCCGGCTCCGCACCGATGAAGACGGGCGCGATCACCTGGCGCCCTCCGACGAACACGACGTTGAGCGCGAGGTGATGACCGAAGAGCTGCCAGCCCCACGGCGCGTCGACGGAGGGGGTGCCGTACAGCGCGATCCAGTAGGAGCGGTCGTTCATCAGCGTCTCGAGGCCGGTCAGCTCCCCCAGGTAGCCGTTCAGCTCCATCGCCTCGCGGGCGCGGGCGTAGCCCGCGGTGCTCAGAGACGCCCGCATGAGCGCGTGGACGGCCTCGACCACCGCATCGTCCTGCTCCTCGAGCCGCAGTCCCACGCGGTGGATCACGAACTCGGGGTTGGACCAGGCGCGCCAGTCGGGCGCGTCGAGATCGTGCAGCAGCGCCTCCCGGCGCTCAGCATCGAGCAGGTCCACGAGCACCCGCGCCGCGTCGACCGGCTCGGGATCGTTCGGACGCGCCTCACCCAGCGGGTGCACGCCGTCGCGCACCACACCCCCGGTGGTGATGCCGACGAACGGCTGCTCGTAGAGCGACCGCCAGTCACCCAGGAGCGCCTGGACGAAGTCCGGGCTGCGCTTGATGGCGGAGAACTCGTCGACGCCCATGCCCCGCCACGGCGCGAGCTTCTCATCGTCGAGCGGGTACAGGAACGCGGTGTACGAGTCCTGCGAGAGCGTGACGGCCTCCTCCCGCGCCGTGACGCGCGCGGTCGAGAACGAGCCGTCGATGTCGTGGTCGGCGGTCATGCCGAGCCTCCTTCCGGGATCCGGACCGTCGGCCGGGGACAGGGTCAGGTCAGCGGGAGGCGACCAGGTCGCCCTCCGGGGCCGGCTGGTCGCCGCGCTCCCGTCGCGCGGCGCGCGCGGCGCGACGCTCCTCCCGGCCCTCGGGGTGGGACGCCGGGCTGGCGGCGAGCAGCGTCCGGGTGTACGGGTGGTGGGGGTCCGCGAACAGCTCGGCCGCGCCGCCCTGCTCGACGAGGACGCCCTTCTTGAGCACGCCGATGCGGTCGCAGATGTGCCGCACCACGCCCAGGTCGTGCGCGATGAACAGGTAGCTGACCCCGCTCGCGGCCTGGAGGTCGGCGAGGAGGTTCACGATCTGCCCCTGCGTCGACAGGTCGAGCGCCGCGACCGCCTCGTCGCAGATCACCAGGCGCGGCTTGAGGGACAGGGCTCGCGCGATCGCGACGCGCTGCAGCTGGCCGCCCGACATCTCCGCCGGGAAGCGCTGCAGATGCGCGGCCGAGAGGCCCACCTGCTCGAACGCCTCGACGGCGCGGTCGTGCCGGGCCGCACGGCCCTTGACCCCGTGACGGCGCAGCGCATCGGTGACCGCGCGACCCACGTGATGGCGCGGGTTGAGCGACGCGGCCGGGTCCTGGAACACCGCCTGGACGTCGCGCCGATAGCTGAGCGGCGCCTCGCGGCCCATGGTGGTGATGTCCGTGCCGTCGAACTCGACCACGCCTCCCGACAGGGGCGCGAGGCGCAGGATCGCGCGCCCGGTGGTCGACTTGCCGGAGCCGGACTCGCCGACCAGCCCGTACGTCTCACCGGCGCCGATGTGGAAGCTGACGTCCTTGACCACGTCGACCTTGCGACGGCGGAGCGCGGCGGCACCGCCCACGTCGTAGGACACCGTGAGGTTGCGGACGTCGAGCAGCGGTCGGTCAGTCATGGTGCGCACCCTCCAGCACGACCTCGTCGGTGCGGACGCATCGCACGTCCTCGGTCAGCGCGACCGGCGCCTCGAGGCAGCGCTCGGTGGCGAAGGCGCAGCGGCCCGCGAAATGGCAGCCGAGCGGCCACTCCCCCGCGAGCGGTACCCGGCCCGGGATGGTGGGCAGCCGGTCGACGTCGCGGTCGATCGCCGGGTGCGCGGCGAGCAGCGCCGCCGTGTAGGGGTGACGCGGCCGGTCGAACACGGCATCGATGGCGCCCTTCTCCACGATCTGGCCCGCGTACATGACGGCCACGCGGTCGCAGGTCTCCGCCACCACGCCCAGGTCGTGGGTGATCGCGATCACGGCCATGCCGAGCCGCTCGCGCAGGTCGAGCACCAGGTCCAGCACCTGGCTCTGCGTGGTGACGTCCAGCGCCGAGGTCGCCTCATCGAGGATGAGCACGTCGGGGTCGCCCGCGATCGCGATGGCGATCGCGACGCGCTGCGCCATGCCTCCCGAGAACTCGTGCGGGTACTGATCGAGGCGCCGCTGGACGTCATCGACCCCAACCAGCTCGAGGAGCTCGGCGGCGCGCGCACGGGCGTCCCGCTTCGACATCCCGTGGTGGGCGCGGATCGGGTCCGTGAGCTGCCGGCCCACCGTATGCACGGGCGACAGGTTCGACTGCGGGTTCTGGAACACCACCGCCAGCCGGCTGCCGCGGATCGCCCGCATCCGCTTGTCGGACATCGCGGTGAGGTCCGTGCCGTCGAGCAGCACCCGGCCGCCCTCGAGACGCACCCCGGCGGGCAGCATCCCGAGCGTCGCGCGCGCGAGCATCGACTTGCCGGAGCCCGACTCGCCCAGCAGCCCGAGCACCTCGCCGCGGCGCACCGTGAGGTGGACGTCGTCGAGGAGCGGCACCGCCTCGCCGGCGGGACGGTCGAGGGCCACGGACACGCCGCGAAGGTCGAGCACCACGTCGCGCTCGGCGACCGCGGCGGCCACGCGCGCGTCGTGCTCCGCCCGGGAGGTCGCCCGGGCGGCCTCGACGGCCGCCAACGTGAGGCGCTGGGCCTTGCGCGCCTTGCGACGGGTCCGCCGGCGTCCCGACAGCGCGTCGTTGATGCCGTCGCCGAGCAGGTTGAACGCGAGCACCGTCACGACGATCGCGACGCCCGGCGGGATCGCCATCAGCGGGTGGTCCGCCTGGTGCTCGGCGGCGAACCGCAGCATCCCTCCCCAGGAGGGCTGATCGTCGGGCAGGCCCAGGCCCAGGAAGGACAGCGCCGCCTCGACCTTGATGGCGTTGCCGAGGAAGACCGCACCCTGGACCGCGAGCGGGCCAGCGAGGTTGGGCAGCACCTGGCCGAAGATGACCTGGCGATGGCTCAGCCCCGACACGCGTGCGGACTCGACGTAGAGCTTCTTGCGTTCGGTCAGCGTGATCGCCCGCACCACCCGCGCGAAGTTCATGGAGAAGATCAGGCCGATCGCGAAGATCAGGATGAGCATGCCGCGACCCAGGATGGCGATCACGACGAAGCCGATCATGATCCCGGGAAGGGCGTCGGCGACGTCCATGCCTCGCGAGCCGATGCGGTCGTACCAGCCGCCCTTGTAGCCGAGGATCAGGCCGAACGGCACTCCGATCAGCATGGCGACCAGGACCGATCCTCCGGCGACCACCATGGCGGTCCGCGCGGCGAAGATCAGCTGGCTGAGGATGTCACGGCCGAGGTCGTCGGTTCCGAGCAGGTGGTCGGCGGTGGGCGGCGAGAACACCGCGGTGAAGTCGGTGTCGTCAGGCGCGTACGGGGCGAGCAGCGGGGCGAACGCGGCCACGACGGCGACGCCCAGCACCACGATCGCCGACACGAGGGTGAGCGGCTGGTGGCGCAGGCGCCCCCAGAGCTGGCGGGGTCCCGCGGCCTGGCGCGCGGTGGGGGACGATGCGGCGGGTGCGCCGACGGTGGGGACGGTCATGCGGGCCTCGCCTGGGGGTTGATGAGTCCGTAGCAGATGTCGAGCAGCAGGTTGACGGCGATCACGAGCGTCGCGGTGAGCAGCACCACGCCCTGCACGACCGGGAAGTCCTGGCCGATGGTGCTGGTGAGCATCAGGGAACCGAGCCCGGGGAAGGAGAACACCCGCTCGATCACGAAGCTGACGCCGATGAGGATCGCGAACACCACGCCCGCGGAGGCGAGCACCGGCACCAGCGCGTTCTTGACGCCGTAGCGGTACAGGACGCGACCGCGGGAGACTCCGGCCGCCGTGAGGGTGTCCGTGTAGGGCGCGGCGAGCGCGCTCACCATCGCGGCGCGCGTCTGGCGCGCGATGATCGCGCCGCCGGTCAGCCCCAGGGTGAGCGACGGGAGGATCAGACCCCGCAGCCACCCCAGCGGGTCCTCGCTCAGGGGCACCCAGCCGACGATCGGCAACCAGCCGAGCCAGGAGGCGAACACCGTGGTGAGGATCATGCCGAGCCAGAACTCGGGGATGGCGATGCCGAGCACGGTGCCGCCGGTGAGCACCCGGTCGGCGGTGGTCCCGGGGCGGGTGCCGGTGTACACACCGACACCCACCCCGATCACGAGGGCGACGATCATCCCGCCGAGGATCATCGACAGGGTCGCGGGCATCCTCTGCGCCAGCATCTCGGTGACGGGCAGGCCGGAACGGTAGGCGGTGCCCAGGTCTCCCGTGAGCAGGCCGCCGAACCATTCGACCATCCGCTCGAGCGGAGGGCGGTCGAGCCCGAGCTGCTGCTCCACCTGAGCGATCGACTCCGGCGTGGCGGCCACCCCGAGGATGGCCGCCGCCGGGCTGCCGGGCACCAGGTACGTCAGCGAGAACACGAGCACGGACACCACCAGCAGCTGCGGCACGGCGAAGCCGAGGCGGTAGAGGACGAGCTTCCCCATCGAAGATCTCCTAGGGTCGGACGAGGGTCACGCTACCGGCGGTCACTCGCCGGCGGGGCGAAGGTCGCGGTAGTTGATCAGCACGGTCTCGTACGGCTGGCTGGGCACGTCCGCGCCGGTGACGTTGTCGCTGTTGACCACCACCTGCTCCTCGCTGGCGATGTGGGCGCAGGTGAGCGCCTCGTCGGCGATGACCTTGGTGACCTCGGCCCACAGCGCGTCCGCCTCCTCCGACGCGCCCGCGGCGATCGCCGCGTCGGCGGCCGCCTTGAGCTCGTCGCTCTCGACGCCCGAGGGGTTGCCGGGGGCGTCCGCCGCGAACCACGACGCGTACCAGTCGTACGGGGTCAGCTCGTCGTTCGAGCCGAGACCGATCGGGTACTTGCCGGAGTTCCACTCGGAGAAGTACTGCGGCGGCGGCGCCTCCTGGACGGCGATCTCGATGCCGATCTCGCCCATCTGCTCGGCGTAGATGGTGATCTGCTTGTTGTTGAAGACGGTCGACATCATCTCGCCCGAGATCGACGGGCTGCCCGCCTCGGCCATCAGCGACTCGGCCATGCCGAGGTCGTGGGTGTAGCCCGTGACCTCGGGGTTGTAGCCGGGCGTGCCCTCCGCGAAGTGCTGCGTCGTGACGGTGACGTCGGGCTCGAGGTCGGCGACCACCTGGGTGTCGATCGCGTAGCACGCCGCCTGGCGGACCTTCACGTCCTCGAACAGCCCGCCGGGACCACGGTCGAAGAACATCGGGTTGTTGCGGATCGCGGGGTACGTGACCAGCTGGAAGCCGCCCGCGCCCTCGAAGGTGCTCCACTGGTCGACCTCGGAGTCGGTGATGTCGATCTCGCCGTTGATCATCGCGGTGGTGGCGGCGTTGTCCTCCTGGATCGCGAAGAGCTGGACGGTCTCATAGGCCGGGACCTCGTCCCAGTAGCCGTCGTACGCGACGAAGGCCATGCGCGTGCCCGCGATCGACGCGGCCTCGTCGTAGGCCCACGGTCCGGTGCCGACAGGCGTCTGGGCGATGGTGCCCGCCTCGATCGCCGCGGGGCTCGCCATCGGGGCCGCGCGCGTCGAGAGCGTGGTGAGCAGCGACGGCGACGGCTGCGCGAGGTTGAAGGTGACCGTCAGGTCGTCGACCACGTCGATCGACGTGATGACCTGGAACGGACCCGCGTAGGGACCGGGCGTCGACTGGATCAGCTCGATGTTCGCCTTGACGGCCTCGGCGTCGAACGGGGTGCCGTCGTGGAAGGTCACGCCGTCCTGCAGCGTCAGCGTGAGCGCCGTGTCGGTCTGCTCCCACGAGGCGGCGAGCATCGGCTCGACGGCGCCGCCCTCGCCCAGCTGGGTGAGGTTCTCGTACGGCACGCGCATGTAGCCGGCCTCCATCTCGGCGCCGGGCGCCCAGCTCTCGGGGAAGCCGCCCCAGTTGACGCGCAGCACGGAGCCGGCGACCACGCCGGATGCCGATGCGGTCTCCGACGTCTCAGAGGTGGGCTCGGGGGTGCCGGTCTCGTCGCTCGTGCCGCTGCACGATGCGAGCACCAGCGCCAGGGCCGTGGCCGGGATGGCCGTGCGGGCGAGGCGGATGTGTGTCTTCATTGCCACTGCTGCTCCTGTCTTCGCTCCATTGCGAATGCGATGCACCCGGGTTGTGCATCGTCCTCGGCGTCCCGGTTCCTTCATCTCGTGGCGGTGTCGGCACCATCGCCGTCGCGCCCTCGACTCCCGGGAGGCCTCGTGTGCGAAATCGTATGCGAAGTTGTGCGAGAAAGCCAGGCCCGCCGTCGAGGGACTTTGGTCCCGATTCGGTAACGGCCCCTCGCCGCCCCCCTTCGCACCCCCGGACGGCCCGCACGGGATCGGGCGAGACGCGCCGGCGAGAACCGGCGCATCGTGCCTCCGCCGCGGCGTGTCGCCGCGAGATCCGTGCGGGCCGTCCGGAGGGGCGGGCCATCAGACCGCCAGGTTGAACATCTTCTTGGCGTTGCCGAACAGGATCGCCTCGCGATCCTCCTCGGAGATGTCCAGCGTGTTCTTCACGAAGTCGACCCCCTGGCTCATCCAGGAGTAGAAGACCGGGAAGCTCGACCCGAACATGTAGTGGTCGGCGCCGTTGATGCGCAGCGCCGCCTCCACCTGCTCCTTGCCCCACGAGTGCGGGTGGGTCATGTCGAAGAAGATGTTGTTCTCCAGGTAGGACTTGATCGCCTCGCCGCCCGTGGGGTCGAGCCGCTGCATCGCCTCGGCCTTCGGCGGGCGGTGCGGCGTGAGGAGCGCCGTGTTGGCGAACCAGTTGCCGCCGAACATCGTGTGCGTGAACTTGAGGTTGGGGTACCTGCCGAACATCCCCGAGAACAGCTCACGCCCGACCGCGGTCGCCTGGTCCTGGATGCGGCCGAACTCGCGACGGAAGTTCGTGTAGTCGATGATCGAGCGCCACTCCACCGGCAGCGGCGTGTGGTGCACGATCACGGGCACGTTCAGGTCGTTGATCACGGACAGGTAGGGCTCGAAGGCCTCGTCGTCCAGGTACAGCTGCCCGTAGTGGCACGCGAGCTGGACCGCCACGGCGCCGTTGTCGAGGCAGCGCTTGAGCTCGTCGACGTTGTCCTGGCCACCCCACGGCGGCACGCAGGCGGTGGAGAACAGGCGGCCGCCGGACCTCTTGACGATCTCGTGGGCGTTGTCGTTGACCGCCTTGCAGGTGTCGAGCCGCAGCCACTCCTGCCACACGGGCACGCGCATGATGCCGTAGTCGACGCCCGCGTCGTCCATGGCACGGAGCTTGGCGTCGACGGAGTAGTCCCCCTCGACGTAGTTGAGGTTCTGGTAGCCCTTGGGCTTCTCGAGGATCAGCTGCTTGCGGCCGTCCTCCATCTCGGCGACGGTGGCGATCTCGCCGAAGCCGCGCGGCGCCGTCGACAGGAAGCCGTCGAGCATGGCCGGGTTGTCGAAGAGGTCCTCGGGCAGGTGGTGGATGTTGATGTCGATGACAGGCATGGGTGGTTCCGTTCGTTCGGTCTGATCTGGGGGCGTCCCGGCGGGACGATGCGGTGGATCAGAACGACGGCGGGGCGAGGCTGCGCCCCTTGTGGACGCCGCGCGCGAAGGGCCCTCCCGCGCCGCGTCCGCGGCGCGCGCCGGCCCCGGTCGCCGGGGTGGAGGTGGCGGGCATCGGTCTCCCTCGCATCGTCGCGGGCGGTCCGGAGGAACGGATCGTGTGCGAAAGACTATGCCACGGAGCGCCACCGCTCCACCACGAATCGCTCAGCATGGCAGCGCCGCGCTCAGAGCTCGCGGGACTTTCGGCCCTATCGCACTTGAAATCGTGTGCGATTGCTCGTACGCTCGCATCACGCTTCACGGCCGATCACGTCCCCGATCGCCGGACGCCGCCGTCCCGGGCACCGCCGCCCGGGATCGCCCGTCCCCGCGGGACCGTGCCGGCCGCCCGAGACAGGAGACGGCGCCGGATGGCACAGCTCAGCACCCGCGACATCGCGTACACCGTCGACGGCACCCGCATGCTCGGGATGCTCGTCGCCCCCGAGGGCGCCCACGGGCTCCCCGCGGTGGTGCTGTTCCACGACGCCTTCGGCCTGGGCGAGGATGCGATCGCCGCGGCGCACCGCATCGCGCGGCTCGGCTTCGCCGTGTTCGCCGCGGACGTCTGGGGGGACCGCGTCACCCCGACCGATGAGAGCCAGATCGGCCCGCTGATCGGCGGGATGGTCGGCGACCGCCCCCGGTGGCTCGCCCGCGTCGCGGCGGCGCACGCGACCGCGGCGGGCCAGCCCGAGATCGACGGCGCCTCCCTCGTGTCGATGGGCTTCTGCTTCGGCGGGTCCTCCGCCCTCGAGCACCTGCGCGCCGGCGGAGGCTCGCGCGCGGTGATCGCGATCCACCCCGGGCTCGACCTGCTGGCGGACGGCTGGGACGAGGCGCACCCGGGCGCCCGGGTCCTGCTCTGCGCGGGCGCCGCCGACCCGATGGCGACCGCGGAGCAGCGCGATGCGCTCGAGGCCGCGCTCACGGGCGCCGGCATCGACTGGGAGGAGCACCTCTACAGCGGCACGCGCCATGCGTTCACCAGCCCCAAGGCCGTCCGCTCCCCCATGCCCGACGTCGTCGCCTACCACCCCCGCAACGCGATGCGCGCGTGGGCCGCGACCGAGACCTTCCTGCTCGAGCTGCTCGCCGAGCCCGCCGCCGTCCCCGCCTGACCGACCACCCGCCCGACCCTCGACCCACCCCGGACGCCCCGTCGACGACGACGGGGCAGATTGAAGAGGACACCATGCTGGACATCGCCATCATCGGAGCCGGACCCGCCGGGCTGGCCATGGCCCTGCGCCTGGACCAGCAGGGCTTCCGCCCGACCATCTACGAGACCGTGCAGGAGCTGAAGCCCCTCGGCGTCGGCATCGACGTGAAGGTCTACGGCACCAAGGAGCTCATCGAGCTGGGCGTGTACGACAGGTTCAAGGCGATGTCCGTCGACGCCGAGGACTCGATCTTCTTCAACAACCACGGTCAGGAGATCTACGCGGAGAAGTGCGGCGTGCACATGGGCTACGTGCACGAGCAGCGCTTCGTCCACCGCGGCTACCTGCAGATGATGCTGTTCGAGACCGTGGTCGAGCGCATGGGCGCCCAGACGGTGGTCCAGGGCGCCCGCCTGCTGGAGTACCGCAACGTCGACGGGGGCGTCGAGTTCGACCTCCAGCACGCGGACGGCACCGTCGAGACCAGGCGCGCGGACCTGCTCATCGCCGCCGACGGCATCAAGTCCGTCGCCCGCCGCCAGATGCACCCGAACCAGGCGGAGCCCGTGTACTCCGGCATCACGATGTACCGCGGCACCACCCTGATGGAGCCCTTCCGCGGCGGCCACACCATCCTGCACATCGGCGCCCCCCAGATCGCCTCGATGATCGTCTACCCGATCGCGGAGGACTTCGAGGGCACCGGCAAGGTGCTGGTCAACTGGGTGGTCGAACGGGAGCGGGACCAGACGGTCGAGGACTGGAACCAGGTGGGCTCGGTCGACGAGATCCTGCCGTACTTCGACACCGTCAAGATCCCGTTCCTCGACGTCCAGCAGATGCTGCGCGACAACCGCGAGGTCTACCTGTTCCCCCTGATCCGCCACGAGCCGCTCGACAGCTGGTCGGACGGCCGCGTGGTGCTGATCGGCGACGCGGCGCACGCGATGTACCCCCGCGGCGGCAACGGCGCCTGCCAGGCGATCGTCGACGGCGGCGTGCTGGCCGGCAACCTCGCGACCATGCCGGTCGAGGAGGCGGTGGCCGCCTTCGAGCAGGCGCGCATCCCGCGCGTCAACGCCATGGTGATGGCCCACCGCGGCGAGGGCTACGAGGTGATCCGCCGCATGGTCGCCGAGCGCACCGGCTGCGAGCCGTTCGAGGACATCGAGGAGGTCCTGCCGCTCGCGGAGGCCGACGCGATCTTCTCCAAGTACCACTCGATGGTGGGCCAGCCGCGGCCCGGCTTCGAGGCAGGCGAGCCCACCGGCTTCCGTACCTGGCAGGTGGAGGCCAACGCCTGATGGACCTGGGAATCTCCGGCCGTGTCGCGCTGGTCGCCGCCTCCTCGCAGGGGCTGGGGCTCGCGTGCGCGGCGTCGCTCGCCCAGGAGGGGGTGCGGGTGACGCTCAACGGTCGGGACGACTCCCGGCTCGAGGCCGCGGCGGCCCGCCTCCGCCGCGCGGTCCCGGGCGCCGAGGTCGGCGTGGTCACCGCCGACCTCACCACCCCGGAGGGGCGGGGGCGCATCGTCGCCGCCCTTCCGGAGGTGGACATCCTGGTGACCAACAACGCGGGTCCGCGCCCCGGGCCGTACTCCGCGTGGGACGCGGACGCCCTCCACGAGGCGCTGGCGCAGAACGCGGTCCCCGCGGTCGAGCTCATGCGGGCCTACCTGCCCGGCATGCGTGCCCGCCGCTTCGGACGCATCGTCAACATCACGTCCGCCATGGTGAAGAGTCCGGCCGCCGACATGGGCCTGTCCGCCTCCGCCCGCGCGGCGCTCACCGCCGCCGCCAAGTCCATCTCCAAGGAGGTTGCGGCCGACAACGTGACGGTCAACAACCTGCTGCCGGAGCGGATCGACACGCCTCGACAGGAGTTCATGGCGCGCAGAAGGATGGAGCGGGACGGCATCACCCGCGACGAGGCGTACGCCGCGATCGCGGCGACCGTCACCGCGCGGCGGCTGGGCCGTCCCGAGGAGCTCGGCGACGCCTGCGCGTTCCTGTGCTCCGCGCAGGCCGGCTACATCACCGGACAGAACCTCCAGCTCGACGGCGGAACCTACGAAGGACTGATATGACCCACGTGACCGAGGCGGACGTCGCCGTCCGCGCGCAGCTGCTCGACCTCGAGGAGCGACGTCGGCGCGCCCTCATCGACGTCGATCTGGACGCGCTCGACGACCTCTACGACGACTCGCTGATCCACATCCACGCGCCCGGGCTGGTCCACACCAAGGCGATGCTGCTCGAGCACACCGCGACCCGCCGCCCGTACCTCGACATGTCGCGCGGAGACCTGCTGATCCGCGTGATCGGCGACGTCGCCGTGATGACCGGCCTGCTGACCAACGAGCTGCGCAGCCCCGACGGCACCACGCGCACCGTGCGTGGCGAGGTCACCCAGGTGGTGCGCCGCTGCGACGACGGCGCGTGGCGCTACGTGAGCTTCCAGATGACCCCCCTCACCGCTCAGGTGTGGGGCGCCCTCCCCTCCGAGACGAAGGACTGACTGATGAAGATCGCCCGCTACCGCATCGGCTCCGGCCCGGTCCGGCTGGGCCGCGTGGACGGCGCCAGGGTGACCGAGATCTCCGGCGTCGCCGGGATCGGCGCGTCGCTCAAGGAGATCCTGCCGCGGCTCGGCGAGCTGCGCGACCAGATCGCCGACGCGGCCGGCGACACCCATGCCCTGTCCGAGGTGACGCTGCTCGCGCCAGTCGACGAGCCGCAGAAGTACCTCGGCATCGGCATGAACTACAAGGAGCACGCCGAGGAGGCGCGCCAGGCGGGGATCCCGATCCCGACCAGCCAGCTGTGGTTCAACAAGCAGGTCTCCTGCATCGTCGGCCCCCACGCCGACGTGGAGAAGCCGATCGTGTCCGACGCCCTCGACTACGAGATCGAGCTCGCCGTGGTGATCGGCCGCCGCTGCCGCCACGTCGGCGCCGCCGACGCGCGGTCGGTGATCGCGGGCTACATGGTCGCGAACGACGTGTCCGTGCGTGACTGGCTGCAGAAGCGCTCCCCCACCTTCACCCTCGGCAAGTCGTTCGACACCCACGGGCCGCTCGGCCCGTGGCTCACCACGGACGACGAGGTCCCCAACCCGCTGGACCTGGGGATGCGGCTGACGGTGAACGGCGAGGTCCGCCAGGACTTCCGCACGAACGACATGATCTACGACATCTACGAGCAGATCGCCTACCTCTCGACGGTCATGACCCTGATGCCGGGCGACATCCTCGCGACGGGCACGCCCGCCGGGATCGGCGCCCCGACCGGCAGCTTCCTCCGCGTCGGCGACGTGGTCCGCGCCGAGATCGAGGGCCTGGGCGCGATCGAGAACACGATCGTCGCGGAGCCGGCGGTCTGACCATGCCGCGCCGCGAGAGCATCGACCTCGACGGGTTCGCGCACGCGAACCCGATCCCGGCGGCGTCCCGGATCGGCTCGCTGCTGTTCTCCGGGGTGCTGACCGGGCGCGACGCCGCCACCGGCAGCATGCCGGCGACGCTCGACGAGCAGTGCGTCGCGGTGTTCGCGCGGGTGCGGGAGCTGATGCAGGCGGCCGGCGGCTCGACGGACCACATCGCGAAGATGACGTTCTGGCTCGCCGACTACCGCGACCGGACCGCGCTCAACCGCGAGTGGCTCGCGATGTTCCCCGACCCCGCCTCGCGCCCGGCCCGCCAGGCGATGGCCGCCTCCCTCGACGGCGGCTGCCTCATCCAGTGCGACCTGGTCGCCGTGATGGACGATGCGGGGGGCGCGGGGCCCGCCTCGCCGTGACCCGCGCGCTTCCCCGGATGACGCGGCTGCTGCCGCTCCTCGCGGTGCTGACCGCTCTGGCGCCGCTGTCCGTCGACATCTACACACCCTCGCTGCCGGCGATGCAGGACGAGCTCGGCGGCGCGGACTGGCTCGCCCAGGCGTCGATCACCACCTTCCTGCTCGGGATCGGGATCGGCCAGCTCGTGTGGGGCCCGCTGAGCGACCGCCACGGGCGCCGTCCCGTGGTGCTCGCCGGGGTGGCCGGCTGGACGGTCGCGTCGCTGCTGAGCGCGCTCGCCTTCTCGCCCGAGATGCTGGTGGGGGTGCGGCTGCTCGCCGGGCTGTGCGGGGCGGCGGGGATCGCGGTCGCGCGCTCGATCGTGAGGGACGTCTCCGATGACACCTCGACCATGGCGTCCCGCATCGGGATGCTCGCGATGGTGACCGCGCTCGCGCCGGTGCTCGCGCCCGTGCTCGGCGCGGGACTCGCCCACGTGTGGGGCTGGCGCGCCGACTTCGTGACCCTGGCCGGCCTGGGCGGCGTGATCGTGCTCCTGTTCTCGCTCGCGGTGCCTGAGACGCTGCCGCGGGAGCACCGGACGCCAGGCGGCCCGTCCTCGGTGGTCCGCGCGCTCGCACGGGCGGCTCACCACCGCGAGGTGCGGGGCGCCGCCCTGTCGCTGGGCGTGCACTCGTTCGGGTTCTACGCGTACATCGCGAGCGCCTCGTTCATCGTGGAGCGCGAGCTCGGGCACCCTCCGGCGGTCTTCGCCCTGGTGTTCGGGACCAACGCGGTCGCCGTGATCCTCGGCAACACCGTCTTCCGGCGGGCCGTGCGATCGCTGCACCCGGCCGGTCCCCTCGGGGTCGGCTACGCGCTGTGCACGATCGCGGGCCTCGGCCTGCTGATCGCGGCCTCGGGCTCCGGCGCGCCCGCAGGGGTGCTGTGGGCCTGCGCGATGGTCTACGCGTTCGGCCAGGGGCTCGTGCTCCCCGGAGCGCACTCCTGGGGACAGACCACGGTCGTCGCCTCCGGAGCGGCCTCGGCGCTGACGGGCTCCGCGCAGTTCCTCGGCGGCGTGCTCGGCTCGCCCATGACCGGGCTGATCGGCATCTCGGCCGCCCACCTCGGCGCCGTCCTCGCCGCCGCCTCGGGCGCGGCCGGCGCCGTCTGGCTGCTCACCCGCTCGTCGCTGTCGCCGTCCCCGACCCCCGCATCGTCCATCTGAAGGGAAGACCCATGCGCCCCACCGAGTCCACCGAGCCGGTCGTCGAGCCGGCCGAGCCGACGCCGACGACCACCGCGAACCCGCGCCGGACCCGGGCGGTGGAGGCATGACCGCCACCGCCACCCGCGAGGCCGCGCTGCTCGCGCGCGTGCCCGACGGCCTGCTGATCGGCGGCGAGTGGCGGGCGGCCTCCGGCGGCGAGACGCTCGACGTGGTCGACCCGGCGACCGGCGGGACGCTGAAGCGCATCGCGTCCGCCTCGGTGGAGGACGGCCGGGCCGCCCTGGACGCCGCCTGCGACGCGTTCCCGTCCTGGGAGGCGACGCCCGCCCGCGTCCGCGCCGAGGTGCTGCGGAGGGCGTTCGACGTGCTCACGGATCGCGCCGACGAGTTCGCTCTGCTGATGACGCTCGAGATGGGCAAGCCGCTCGCGGAGGCGCGCGGCGAGGTCGCGTACGGCGCCGAGTTCCTGCGCTGGTTCGCCGAGGAGGCACCGCGCATCGCGGGGCGCTACGGTCCCAACCCCGAGGGCACCGGGCGGATGATCGTCACCCAGCACCCCGTCGGGCCGTGCTATCTGATCACGCCGTGGAACTTCCCGCTGGCGATGGCGACGCGCAAGATCGCGCCCGCGCTGGCCGCCGGTTGCACCGTGGTCATCAAGCCGGCGGAGCTGACTCCGCTGACGACGCTGGCGTTCGCGGCGCTGCTCGAGGAGGCCGGCCTGCCCGCCGGCGTCGTCAACGTGCTCACGACGCACCACTCGGGCGCCGTGTCCGAGCCGATCATCCGCGACCCGCGACTGCGCAAGCTCTCCTTCACCGGCTCCACCGCGGTCGGCGTGCGGCTGCTCGAGCAGGCCGCCGCCGGCGTGCTGCGCACGTCGATGGAGCTGGGCGGCAACGCCCCCTTCGTGGTGTTCGAGGACGCCGGCCTCGACGCGGCGGTCGACGGCGCGATGGCGGCCAAGTTCCGCAACATCGGCCAGGCGTGCACGGCGGCCAACCGGTTCATCGTGCACCGCTCCGTCGCGGAGGAGTTCGCGCGTCGGGTCACCGAGCGGGTCGCCGCGCTGCGCGTGGGCCGCGGCACCGAGGACGGGGTGCAGATCGGGCCGCTCATCGACGCGCGCGCCGTGGACAAGGCGTCCCTGCTCGTGCGCGACGCGGTCGATCGCGGGGCGCGCCTGCGCACCGGCGGGCACGCGATCGACGGCGCCGGCACGTTCTTCGAGCCCACCGTGGTGTCGGACGTCGCCGCGGGGTCCGAGATCCTGCGCGAGGAGATCTTCGGGCCGGTGCTCGCGATCGTGCCGTTCGACACGGAGGACCAGGCGGTCGCGATCGCGAACGACACGGAGTACGGCCTCGTGTCCTACGTCTTCACCGAGTCCCTGGCGCGCGGGCAGCGCATGATCGAGCGCCTCGCCACCGGCATGATGGGCCTCAACATGGGGGTGGTCTCGAACGCCGCCGCGCCGTTCGGCGGATGGAAGATGTCGGGCCTGGGCCGCGAGGGCGGCGCCGAGGGCATCCACGAGTACCTGCAGACCAAGTACACGCTCACGCCGGCGCCCTGAGGGGTCAGGCGCGCGCGTCGCCCTCGCCCATGCGGTGGAGGCGGCGCGCGGCCTCCGACAGGGTCCCGCTGAGCGACGGGTAGACGGTGAAGGCGGCCGCGACATCGTCCACCGTGAGGTGGTGGGCGACCGCGAGCGACAGCGGGTAGATGTGCTCGCTCGCGCGCGGGCCCACGATCACCGCGCCGAACACCTGGCCGGTCACGGTGTGGCCGAAGACCTTGATGAAGCCCTCGTCGATGCCGAGCATCTTCGCGCGGGGGTTGCGCGCGAGGTCGAGGGTCGACACCTCGTAGAACAGGCCGCGCGCCTTGAGCTCCGCCTCGCTCGCGCCCACCGCCGCGATCTCGGGCACGGTGAACACGTTCGACGCCACCAGGCCCAGGTCGAGCGGCGTGACGGCGTCGCCGAGAGTGTGGGCCATCGCGATCCGCCCCTGCGTGGCCGCCACGCTCGCGAGCGGCAGCACGCCCGTGCAGTCGCCGGCCGCGTAGACGCTGCGGGCGGTGGTGCGGGAGACGCGGTCGACGCGGATCAGGCCGCGCTCGTCGAGCTCGACGCCGGCCTCCTCGAGGCCGATGCCCTCGGTGTTCGGGACCGAGCCGACGGCCATGAGGCAGTGGCTGCCCTCGAGCACCGCGCCGTCCTCGAGGGTCACCGCGACGCCCTGGTCGGTCCTCTCGACGCGCGCCGCGCGCCCGCCGACCAGGTGCATGCCGCGCTCGACGAACACCCGGGTCAGGTGCGCCGAGGCGTCGGGGTCCTCGCGCGCGAGGACCCGGTCCTTGGACGCGACGAGCGTGACCTCGGAGCCCAGCAGCCGGTACGCGCCCGCGAACTCGGCGCCGGTGACGCCCGAGCCGACCACGATCAGGTGCTCCGGAAGCGCGTCGAGGTCGTACAGCTGGGTCCACGTGAGGATGCGCTCGCCGTCCGGCTCGCATCCCGGCACCACCCGCGGCCGCGCGCCCACGGCGAGCAGGACGGCGTCGGCGTCGATCGCATCGTCCCCCACCGCGACCCGGTGCGGCCCGTCGAGGCGCGCCACGCCCGTCCGCACGTCGACGCCGTTCTTCTCGAGCCGCGCGGCGATGTCGCCGGACTGCTTCCGCACGAGCGCCTTGACGCGCGCGTTCACCTGCCCCATGTCGACCGTCAGGTCGCGCGCGATCTCGCCTCCGTCGCGGCGCCGGATGCCGAGCTCGGACGCACGTCCGGCGATGGTCAGCCACTCGGCGGTGGCGATCACGGTCTTCGAGGGCACCACGTCCGTGAGGACCGCGTTGCCGCCCAGGCCGTGACGCTCGACGAGGGTCACGTCGGCGCCGGCCTTGGTGGCGACCAGGGCGGCCTCGTAGCCGCCGGGCCCGCCGCCGATGATGACGATGCGAGGGGACATGCCCCCATTCAACCCCAGGTGGCGGCCGGTTCCGCCCGGCGAGCCGCCGCAGGTCGCGACTAGGCTCGAAGCCATGACGACTGCACACGAGTCCGCCGCGGAGGCCGCGGCCATCCTCGCCGCCGCCACCGGCGTCGACAAGCACGACATCGCCCTGGTCCTGGGCTCCGGCTGGGGCGGCGCCGCCGACCTCATCGGCGAGGAGGTCGCGCGCGTCGACGCCTCGGACATCCCCGGCTTCGACTCCCATACGGTGCCCGGCCACCACCCGATCTTCCGCTCGCTCGTCGCGCCCACCGGCAAGCGGGTGCTGGTGCTCGGCGCGCGCCAGCACTACTACCAGGTGCGCGACGCCGCGAAGGTGGCGCACGCGATCCGCATGGCCGCCGCCGGCGGGTGCAGCCAGCTGGTGCTGACCAACGGCTGCGGCTCCACCCGCCCCGAGGTGGGACCCGGCTCCGTGGTGGTGCTCGAGGACCACATCAACCTCACCGGGCAGACGCCGCTCGAGGGCGCGACGTTCGTCGACATGAGCGCGGTGTACTCGCCGCGGCTGCGCGAGCTCGCCCGATCGATCGACCCCGAGCTGCCCGACGGCATCTACGCCCAGTTCACCGGGCCCCAGTACGAGACCCCGGCCGAGGTCCGCATGGCCGCCATCCTGGGCGCGAACCTGGTGGGCATGTCGACCGTCCTCGAGGCGATCGCTGCGCGCGAGGTGGGTCTCGAGGTGCTGGGCCTGTCGCTGGTGACCAACCTCGCCGCGGGGATCGGCGGCGACACCCTCGACCACCAGGAGGTGCTCGACGCGGGCCGCGACGCGGGCCCGCGCATCTCCGCGCTGCTCGCGGCGATCGTCAGGGAGATGTGATGAAGGAGCTGCTGTCCCGGGCCGAGGCCTGGATCGAGGACGACCCGGACGACGCGACGCGCGAGGAGCTCACCGCGGTGCTCGACGCCGCTGTGGCGGGCGACGCGGACGCCCTCGCCGACCTCGAGGACCGTTTCCGCGGCTTCCTGGAGTTCGGCACCGCGGGCCTGCGCGGCGCGATCGGCGCGGGCCCGAACCGCATGAACCGCGCCGTGGTCATCCGCGCCGCCGCGGGCCTGGCGCGCTACCTGTCCGACGCGTTGGCCGCCGCCGGCGTCGAGGGCCCCGCCCGCGTCGCGATCGGGTACGACGCCCGCCACGGCAGCGCCGACTTCGCCGTCGACACCGCGGCCGTGATGACCGCCGCCGGTCACGAGGCGCTGCTGCTGCCCCGCACCCTGCCCACGCCGGTCCTCGCCTTCGCGACCCGGTTCCTCGACGCCGACGCCGGCGTCATGGTGACCGCCTCGCACAACCCGCCGCAGGACAACGGCTACAAGGTCTACCTGGGTGGACGCGTGGTCACGGACGAGGGGCGGGGTGCCCAGATCGTGCCGCCGTACGACGCCGAGATCGCGTCGCGCATCGCGGCGGTCGCCTCCGTCGAGGCCGTGCCGCGAGCCGAGAAGGGCTGGACCGTGCTGGGCGAGGGCGTGGTCGACGAGTACGTCGCGCAGGTCGCCGCGCTGGGCGGCGACGTCACCCCGGTCGCCGAGCGCCGAGCCGCCACCCGCATCGTCCTGACACCCCTCCACGGCGTGGGCGGCGAGACCGTCGAGCGCGTGCTGCGCGAGGCCGGGTTCAGCGACCTGCACACGGTCGCGGAGCAGGCGCAGCCCGACCCCGACTTCCCCACCGTCGCGTTCCCCAACCCCGAGGAGAAGGGCGCGATCGACCTCGCGCTCGAGCTCGCGCGGTCGGTGGGAGCGGACGTGGTGATCGCCAACGACCCCGACGCCGACCGCTGCGCGGTCGCCACGGTGGTCGACGGGGAGTGGACCATGCTCCACGGCGACGTCACCGGCTCGCTCCTGGGCGAGCGCGTCGCCGAGCGCCGCTCCCGCCTGCGCATGGCCCCCGGGTCGCAGGTGCTCGCGAACTCGATCGTCTCCTCCCAGCAGCTCGCGGCGATCGCCGAGGCCCACGGGATGGGCCACGCGAACACCCTGACGGGCTTCAAGTGGATCGGCCGCACACCGCGCATGGTGTTCGGCTACGAGGAGGCGCTGGGCTACTGCGTCGCCCCCGAGCTGGTGCGCGACAAGGACGGCGTGTCCGCCGCGCTGCTGATGGTCGACTTCGTGAGCGAGCTCAAGGCGTCCGGGCGCACGCTCGCGGACGCGATCGACGACCTGGCGCGCTCGTACGGCGTCTACCTGACGTCGCAGGTCTCGGCGCGCTACGCGGACCTCGCTGAGATCCCCGCGACCATGGCCCGCCTCATGGCATCGCCGCCCGCGACGCTCGCCGGCTCGCCCGTGGTGGCCACCGACGACATGTCGCTCGGGTTCCGGGGCCTGCCCGGGACCACGGGGCTGCACCTGGCGGCCGAGTCCGGCGCCCGGGTGATCGTGCGGCCGTCCGGCACGGAGCCGAAGGTCAAGGCGTACCTCGAGGTGATCGTCCCCGTCGAGGGGGACGAGGTGGCGGGCGCCCGGGCCTCCGCCGTCGAGACGATGGCGCAGCTCCAGGCCGACGTGAAGGCCGCGCTGGGGATCTGACCGGCAGGGATCGCTTCACGGGGCCCTTCGCGCGCCCCGGACCGACACGATCCGCTTCACCTGCGCGGCAGGCTTCGGAGGGAGGCGCGCGGCGGGCTCAGTAGCCGCCGGCCGCCTCGCCGCCGTCGAGCACCGCACGGCTGCCGGACAGCCCCAGGCGCGTGGCGCCGGCCTCGATCATCGCGACCGCGTCGTCCCAGGTGCGGACGCCGCCGGAGGCCTTGATGCCCAACCGGCCGCCCACGGTCGCGGCCATCAGCTCGATCGCGTGCACGGAGGCGCCGCCCGCCGGGTGGAATCCGGTGGACGTCTTGACGAAGTCCGCGCCCGCGGCCTCCGCGGCCTCGCAGGCACCCACGATCGCCTCGTCGCTCAGCGCGGCGGACTCGATGATCACCTTGAGGATCTTGGGGGCCGGCACGGCGGCACGCACGGCGGCGATGTCCGCCTGGACAGCGGCGTAGTCGCCGGAGTTCGCGGCGGCGATGTCGATGACCATGTCGACCTCGTCCGCACCCTGCTCGCAGCTGAGCGCGGCCTCGGCGGCCTTGACCGACGAGTGGTGCTTGCCCGAGGGGAAGCCGCAGACGGTCGCGACGGCGAGTCCCTCGGGGACGGAGACCGGCAGCATGGACGGGGAGACGCAGACGGAGAAGACGCCGAGCTCGGCGCCCTCCGCGATCAGGGCCTCGACGTCGGCGGGCGTGGACTCCGGCTTGAGGAGCGTGTGGTCGACGTAACGGGCCAGTTCAGCACGGGTGAGAGTCATGGGACCAGCCTACGTCGCCGGGGTTCGCCGCGACGCTCAGAGGTCGATGCCGTACCCCTCGATGACCAGCTCGGCGAGGTCCGCGCGCTCGTCGTAGGGCAGGAAGCTTCCCCACGCCGCGGTGAGCGTCGCCTCGAACAGGTCCTCCACGGTCCAGCCGGCGTCGACCAGCGCCGCGAACTCGCTCGACATCGACACCCCCGACACCAGCCTGTTGTCGGTGTTGACGGTGACGGCGAACCCGAGGTTGCGCAGCTCGTGCATCGGGTGCTCGGCGATCGACGGCGCAGCCGCGGTGTGGACGTTGGACGTGGGGCTGCACTCCAGGGGGATCTGCTGGTCGAGGGCGTGGCGCGCGATGAGCCCGAGCACCGGCTCCTCCGTGCCGAAGCCCTCGATGTCCTCGTGGATCCGCACGCCGTGGCCGATGCGCCGGGCACCGACGAACAGCGCGTCCCCGACCGACTCGGCACCGGCCGCCTCGCCGGCGTGCACCGTGACGGGGAAGTGCGCGGCGCGCAGGGCGACGAACGCCGGGCCGAACCGCGTGGGAGGGAAGCCGTCCTCTGGACCCGCGATGTCGAAGCCGACGCAGCACCGGTCGCGGTTGACGATCGCGAGCGCCGCGATCTCCTCCGACCGGTCGAGGTGGCGCATGGCGCACAGCAGCGCGCCGGCGCGGATCGCGTACCCGGCCTCGAGCGCCGCGGCGACGCCCTCCTCGACACCCGCCTGCACCGCCTCGACCACCTCCTGCAGCCCCAGGCCGCCGGCGACGTGCAGCTCGGGCGCGTAGCGCAGCTCGGCGTAGATGACGCCGTCCGCGGCGAGGTCGAGCACGGCCTCGCGCGCGATCCGACTCAGGTTCGGCGCCGTCTGCATCACCGCGGTGGTGTGCGCGAAGACCTCCAGGTACCTGACCAGGTCCCCCGACTCTGCCTGCGCGCGGAACATCGCCGCGAGCTCGTGCGGGTCGGTCGAGGGGAGCTCATGCCCGATCTCCGCCGCGAGCTCGATGAGCGTCGAGGCTCGGAGGCCCCCGTCGAGGTGGTCGTGGAGCAGGACCTTGGGCAGCGCGAGGATCTCGTCGGGGGTGAGCGTCATGGCCCCAGGCTAGCCGCGGCGGGCCCTCACCGGCATGATCAGCCAGGCCGCCCGGGACCAGTGCCCGAGCGCGGGCAGGCGGCCGGCTCCCGGGTGCAGGTCGGCGTCGGCGAGCGGCAGCACCGCGCCCGCGCCCGGCTCGTACACGTCGAAGCCGTTACCGGCGTCGCGGACCAGGAGCACCACGTGGCGCGGGATCACGGTGTCGAGCCCGAGGCTCGAGTCGCCCGCGGAGAACAGGGGCACCGGGATGCCGTCCGCGAGCGCTCGCCGCGCGTGGGCGAGCAGCGGGGCGAGCGCCTCCGAGGTCGAGTCGTCGACGAGGCGTCCCGCGAAGCGCAGTCCCGCGAAGCGCGTGCGGTCGTCGACCTTCCACGGCGGGGTCCCGAGCGAGCGCGGCCAGGCGACCGGGCCCAGGGCGCTCGTGGTGGTCTGCGCGTGGATCACACGCTGCAACGCCTGCCAGCGCTCCTCGACGGTGAGGGTCGCGAAGCCCTCGGCCTCCGCGTGGATCGCCTCGGGCGGCGTGTGGTCGCCGAGCGACCGGCCGGTCCCGACCCACAGCGCGACGAACGGGTCGCCGATCATCCGCATCATCCCCATGGTCGCGGCGCCGCAGGTGGTCTGGTCCACCTGCGCGGCGAGGACGCTGCCCCACCGCACGGGACCGGTCCCGGTCCCGGCGGGATGGGCGACGATGCCGCGCGCCTCGCGCCCCATGCCCTCCCAGGCGGCGGCCAGCGCCGCGACGGCCGAGATGGGTGCGCCCGACGCCACGGCGCGCTCGATCACCTCGGGCCGGTCCCCGAGCTGGCCGCGCGCGACCTCGAGGGCCTTCGCGTCCGCCGGCGTCGCGCGCTCGACCGCGCGCGCGAAGGCGCGGGAGAAGAGCGTGCCGTCGGCGGGAGCCGGCTCCTCCCCCGCATCGTCCCGACGCAGCAGGCCGCCCAGCCGCGCCGCGGTCGCCGTCAGCGTCCAGCTCATCTAGCGGGTGAGGGCGCCGACGGAGTCGAGGATGATGTCGCGCGAGAACGAGCCGCCCGGGGTGATGTCGAGGGTGCCGGCGCCGTCGCAGGCCTCGGCCAGCGCCGCCACCCCGCGGGGCATGCGGTCCTCGGTCTCGGTGTGCAGCGTCATGATGACGTCGCCGCGCTTGACCTCGTCGCCGACCACCTTGTGCAGGCGCACTCCCGCGGACACCTGGACCGGGTCCTCCTTGCGCGCGCGCCCGGCCCCCAGGCGCCAGGCCGCGACGCCCACGCCGAGCGCGTCCATCCGGGTGATGACGCCGTCGGAGTCCGCGCGGACCTCCTCGACATGAGGAGCGTCGGGCATCGGTGCATCGGGGTCGCCGCCCTGCGCCTCGATCATGCGACGCCACGCATCCATGGCGCGGCCGTCCGTGAGCGCCGCTTCGGGGTCGGCGTCGGGGCGGCCCGCCGCGGCGAGCATCTCCCGCGCGAGCGCCAGGGTGAGATCGACCACGTCGGCGGGACCGCCGCCGGCGAGCACCTCGAGGGACTCGGCGACCTCGAGGCCGTTGCCGATGGTGCGACCGAGGGGCGTCGACATGTCGGTCAGCAGGGCGGAGGTCTTGACGCCCGCGTCGTTGCCCAGGTCGACCATGGTGCGCGCGAGCTCGCGTGCGTCGTCCAGATTCTTCATGAACGCGCCCGATCCGACCTTGACGTCGAGCACCAGCGAGCCGGTGCCGGACGCGATCTTCTTGGACATGATGGAGGAGGCGATCAGCGGGATGGCCTCGACGGTGCCGGTGACGTCGCGCAGCGCGTACAGCTTCTTGTCCGCCGGCGCCAGGCCGGTGCCGGTGGAGCAGATGACCGCGCCCACCTCCTCCAGCTGCCGCGCCATCTCGGCGTTGCTGAGGGCGGCGCGCCAGCCCGGGATCGACTCGAGCTTGTCGAGGGTGCCTCCCGTGTGCCCGAGCCCGCGACCGGACAGCTGCGGGACCGCGACGCCGCAGGAGGCGACCAGGGGCGCGAGCGGCAGCGTGATCTTGTCGCCGACGCCACCGGTCGAGTGCTTGTCCGCGGTCGGCCGCGACAGCCCGCTGTAGTCGAGACGCGCACCGGTGTCGATCATGGCCTGGGTCCAGCGGGCGATCTCGGCGCGGTTCATCCCGCGCAGAAGGATGGCCATCGCGAGCGCGCTCATCTGCTCGTCCGCCACCACGCCGCGCGTGTAGGCGTCGACCACCCAGTCGATCTGGTCCTCGCTCAGGGTGCCCCCGTCGCGCTTGGTCTTGATGACGTCGACGACGTCGTGGCGCTCGGCCATGTCAGCTCTCCTCGAGGTGCTGGGGCCCGAAGGCCCACGGAAGGATGTCGTCCAGGGTGAGGGTGCCGTCGGGTCCGTCGATCAGCAGGGTCGGACCGCCGAACTCGTAGAGGAGCTGGCGGCATCGGCCGCACGGCTGCAACGGCGCCCCGACCGCATCCACGCACGCGAAGGCGAGCAGGCGCGAGCCGAGGGCGTCGGTGTGCAGCTTCGACACGAGCGCGCACTCGGCGCAGAGCGTGAGCCCGTAGCTGGCGTTCTCGACGTTGGCCCCGGTGACCACCTCACCGGTGTCGGTGAGCGCCGCGGCGCCCACCTTGTACTTCGAGTACGGCACGTACGCGCGCTCGCTCGCCTCCCGCGCCTTGGCGCGGAGCAGCTCCCAGTCGACGTCCATGCCGCTACTTCTTGTACGGGATGCCCTCGGCGGCCGGGGGACGCACGTGTCCCACGAGGCCGGCGACGGCGAAGATGGTGGCGAGGTACGGCAGCATCGCGAGGAACTGCGACGGGATCGCCGTCCCGATGATGCCGAACTGCTCGCGCAACGAGTCCGCGAAGCCGAACAGCAGGGCCGCGGCCAGCGCGCCCTTCGGGCTCCACCGACCGAGGATCATCGCCGCGAGGGCGATGTACCCCTTGCCGCCGGTCATCTCCTTGTTGAACGCGAGCCCGGAGGCCACCGTGAAGAACGCGCCTCCGAAGCCGGCGACCGCGCCACCGAGGATGGTGTTGCGGACGCGGGTGCGGTTGACCTTGATGCCGACCGTGTCCGCGGCCTTCGGGTGCTCGCCGACGGCGCGCATGCGCAGGCCCCACCGCGAGCGGAACAGCATCACGTTGAGCACGGCGACGATCACGTACATCGAGTAGACCAGGATGTTCTGGTCGAACAGCACCGGGCCGAGCACGGGGATCTTCGACAGCAGCGGGATCGGCAGGTCGGGCAGCCCGATGGCGCGGTTGAGCTCCGGGTTGTTCTTCATCAGCGTGCCGAAGAAGAAGTTGGTGAGGCCCACCACGAGCACGTTGAGCACCACACCGACGACGATCTGGTTGACCCAGTACTTCACGGCGAACAGCGTCAGCGCGGCACCGACCAGCGCGCCCGCGAGCGGCGCGGCGATCAGGCCCGCGTACGCGCCGACCGCGTCCGAGCCCGTGGCAGACGCCACCGCGCCGCCGACGAGCGCGGCGAGGAAGGCACCGGCGAGCAGCTGGCCCTCGATCGCGATGTTGATGATGCCGGAGCGCTCGCACAGCATGCCGGCGAGCGAGCCGAACACGAGCGGGACCGCGAGCACCACGGTGCCGATCAGCAGGCCCGTGATCTGGATGGACGTCGCGGTCTTGCCCGCGCCCGCCCACACCAGCACGGCGAGGACCACCAGCAGCCCGACCGTGCTGGGCAGCCAGACGCCGAACTGCCGACGGTTCCTCACGCCCCAGGCCGAGAGCGCGGCGAGCGCGGTGGCGGCGAGCGTCAGCGCGATCGCGACCGGCTGGGACGGGACGTCGAACGCGGGGATGGTGAACAGGTCACCCGACCGCGAGAGCACGAACGTCGTGGTCGCGCCGCCCCCGGGGGTCATCAGACCGAAGAAGATGAAGGACAGGATGCCCACGGAGCCCAGCAGCAGGGGCATCTTCCAGCTCAGCGGCTTCTCCACCGCAGCGGCGGGCTGCGCCTCGGGCGCCTCGACAGCGGTCGCGGTCATGCCGTCACCACCTTCTCGCGCGAGGGCGCGGGCAGTCGGAACAGGAAGCGCACCAACGGTGGTGCGGCGATGAACAGGACGATCAGCGACTGGATGATCAGCACGATGTCGATCGGCAGCTGCGCCTGGACCTGCAGCGCGGGTCCCGCGGCGCGGAGCCCGCCGAAGAGGATCGCCGCCATCACGGTGCCGAGCGGCCGCGACCGTCCGAGCAGCGCCACGGTGATCGCGTCGAAGCCGAAGGAGCCGGCGATGCCGGCGGTGAGCGACCTCTCGGTGCCCAGGATCTGCGCGGAGCCCGCGAGGCCGGCGAGCGCACCCGCGATGGTCATGACGCCCACGATCGCGATCGAGACGTTCATGCCCGCCGTCCTCGCCGCGTTGGGGTTGGCGCCCACCGCGCGGAAACGGAAGCCCCAGGTCGAGCGCTCCATGAGCCACCACACGCCGACGGCGGCGAGCAGCGCGACGATGAACCCGAGGTGCAGCCGGTAGTTGTCGCCGAGGATCAGCGGGTACGCCGCGGAGTCCGCCACCGCGGGCGACTGCGGGTTGTCCGAGCCGGGGCGCTGGAAGGCGTCCTTGCTCAGCGCGAAGCCCAGCAGGTTCGCCGCCACGTAGTTCAGCATGATCGTCACGATCACCTCGTGCGCGCCCGTGCGCGCCTTGAGGATGCCGGGGATGAACCCCCAGAGCGCGCCGCCGAGCGCGCACGCCGTGACGGCCACGATCAGGTGCAGGACCGGCGGGAGGTTCCACGCGAAGCCGACGTACGCGCCGAGCATCGCGCCGATCATCATCTGGCCCTGAGCACCGATGTTGAACAGTCCGGCGCGGAAGCCCATGCCGAGCCCCAGACCCGCGAAGATCAGGGGCGTCGCCATGGTCAGCGTCTCGGTGATCGGCCGGAACTGCTGGGCGAACGTGTCGCCGTTGTAGTTCCACACGGCGCCGCGGAACATCGCGGAGTACGCGCTCGAGACCGCGTCCCACGCCGCCTTGAACGTGTCGGCCGGCCGGGCGAAGAAGTAGCCGAGCGCCTCCTCGACGGCCGGGGACGCGAGGACGATCAGGAATCCGCCGATGATGAGGGACGCGACCACCGCGAGGACCACCACGAGCGAGTTGCTCTCGGCGATCTCGCGCAGCAGCGCGCGGGTGTCGCGAGGCGGCTTGCCCGCCTCGGCCGTCTCGGTCTTGTCGACTTCGGCGCTCACGCCGCCTCCTCCTCGTGGGCTCCGGCCATCATGAGGCCGAGCGTGTCGCGGTCCGTGTCGGGCGGGACGATGCCGACGATGTCGCCGTGGTACATGACGGCGATGCGGTCGGCGAGCGCCACCACCTCGTCCAGCTCCGAGCTGACGATGATGACGCCGGCGCCCGAGTCCCGCTCCGCGATGATCCGCTTGTGGACGAACTCGATGGAGCCGACGTCGAGGCCGCGGGTGGGGTTCGAGGCGATCAGCAGCTTGAGCGGGCGGGACAGCTCGCGCGCGAGCACGACCTTCTGCTGGTTGCCTCCCGACAGCGAGCCGGCGGTCTGGCCGATGCCGGTGGTGCGGACGTCGAAGGCCTCGACGTGCTTGCGGGCCTCGTCCGCGATCACGCCCGGCTGCAGCGCCACGCCCTTGGCGTACGGCGGCTGGTCGTGCAGGTCGAGGATGAGGTTGTTGGCGATGGTCATGTCCGCGACGATCCCGTGCTCGGTGCGGTCCTCGGGCACGAAGCCCAGCCCCGCCATGAGCACGTCCTTGATCGAGCGGCCGGTGATGATCTCGCCGTCCAGCACGGCGCGCCCCGCGGTCGCCTTCTCGAGGCCGAGCAGCGCCTCGGTCAGCTCGGTCTGCCCGTTGCCCTGGACGCCGGCGATCGCGAGGATCTCCCCGCGGTGGACGTCGAAGGACACCGAGTTGAGGCGGGCGATCCCCGCCTCGTCGACCACGGCCAGGTCGCGGACCTCGAGGACCACGTCGCCGGGCGTCGCGTCCTCCTTGTCCACCGTCATGGACACGTCGCGCCCGACCATGAGGGAGGCGAGCTCCTCCTGGGAGGCGGTGGGCTCGGCGGTGCCGACCACCTTGCCGCGACGGATGACGGTGATGGTGTCGGCGACGGCCTTGACCTCGCGCAGCTTGTGCGTGATGAGGACGACCGCGGTGCCGGCGTCGCGGAGGTCCTTGACGATCCCGAGCAGCTCGTCCGTCTCCTGCGGCGTGAGCACGGCGGTGGGCTCGTCCAGGATCAGCACCTGGGCGTCGCGGGAGAGCGCCTTGATGATCTCGACCCGCTGCTGGGCGCCCACGGGGAGGTCCTCGATGACCGCGTCCGGGTCGACATCGAAGTTGAAGCGGTCGGAGATCTCCTTGACCTTCGCGCGCGCCGCCTCGAGGTCGAGCAGCTTCGCGGGCCCGCGCACGTCCTCGTGCCCGAGCATCACGTTCTCCGCGACCGTGAAGGGGTGGACCAGCATGAAGTGCTGGTGGACCATGCCGATGCCGGCCGCCATCGCGTCTCCGGGTCCGACGAAGTTCGCAGGCTCGCCGTCGAGCAGGATCTCGCCTTCGTCGGCGTCGTACAGGCCGAACAGGACGTTCATCAGCGTGGACTTGCCGGCGCCGTTCTCGCCGAGCAGGGCGTGCACGGATCCGGACTCGACCAGCAGGTCGATGGAGTCGTTGGCGGTGAAGGTGCCGAAGCGCTTGGTGATGCCCTTCAGTTCAAGTCTCACTCGCGTGCCTTTCAGGTCTCAGGTGGACCGGCATCTGCGCAGGTCCGTACCGCTTCAGTCAAGCACGAGGGGCGCGCCGCGTCCACGCAGCGCGCCCCTCGTCCCGGGTCCGGCCCGGGCTGTGGCTTACGGCTCGATCGAGCCGTCGATGATGCCGGCCGAGATCTCCTGGATCTCCGCGTCGGTGGCCTCGTCGACGGTGTTCGCGGCGAAGGCGGACACGCCCACGCCACCGTTCTCGAGGGTGCCGACGTAGGCCTCGGACGAGAAGCCGTCCTCAGCGGAGGTCTTGACGACGTCGTAGACCGCCGGGCCCATGTTCTTCATGATGGAGGTCAGGATGATGTCCGCGTACTCGGTGGTCAGCGTCCAGTCGGAGTCCACGCCGATGATCCAGACGTCGCCGGCGGCCTGAGCGGCGGCGGCGGCGCCGAGACCCACGGGGCCCGCGACCGGGAGGATGATGTCCGCACCCTGGTCGATGAAGCCCTGCGCGGTCGACTGACCCTTGGTCTGGTCGGAGAAGTCACCGGTGAAGGAGCCGTTCTCGCCGTCCCAGCCGAGGACCTGGACGTCGGCGCCCTTGGCCTCGTTGTAGTACTCGACACCGCTGAGGAAGCCGTCCATGAAGATGGTGACGGACGGGATCTGGATGCCGCCGAAGGTGCCGACGACGCCGGTCTTCGAGGAGGCGGCCGCGGCGTAGCCCGCGAGGAACGCGGCCTCGTCGGTCTCGAAGGTCAGCGACTTGAGGTTGTCGAACGAGTCCTCGTAGGTCACGTCGATGATCGCGAACGACGAGTCGGGGTTGGAGGTCGCGGCCTCAGCGGTCGCGTCGCCCAGGAGGAAGCCGACCGTGATGGTCAGGTCGCAGCCCGCGTCGACCATCGCGGCGATGTTCGGCGCGAAGTCCGCGTCCGAGGTCGACTCAGCGGTCGAGACCTCGATGCCGAGGTCGGCCTTGGCCTGCTGGAGGCCCTCGAAGCCGGCCTGGTTGAACGACTTGTCGTCGAAGCCGCCCGAGTCGGAGACCATGCAGGCGGTGTAGTCGAGCGAGGCGGCCGGGGTGTCGGTCGCGGCGGCGGTCGAGCTCGAACCGGACTCCTCCGGAGCCGACGAGCAGGCGGCCAGCGTCAGGGCCGAGACGGCAGCGAGCGCGCCGATGCTGACAAGCTTCTTCATAGGGTGATGTTCCTCACTACGTGTAGCCAGGACGACAGACTCGGCCCGGCTGGTTGGTAGGGACGATGTTACGCAAGAATTGTTACGAATAGGCACCGGGTGCGTTGCCTTACGGCAACGATGTGCGATGTTCGTCACCTTTACATCGTGGAGGGCAGGGATCCCGCAGCATCCTTGACGCGCTGGGCGGCCGAGCGGACCGTCACCAGGATGGCCTCGTCGGACTCGACCACCACCGCATCGTCCACCCCGACGACCACGACGGGCTTCGTGCCGCCGACCACGATGGCGCCGCGCGCACCGACGGTGCCGACGGCCGCGGCGCGGCCGATCGCGACCGGCTCGCCGCCCGCGCCCGACAGCTCGCCCAGCGAGTCGAAGTCACCCACGTCGTGCCACTCGAAGCTCGCCGGCACCACCGCGACCCCGCCCTCGGCGGCGACGGGCTCGGCGATCGCGTGGTCGATCGCGATCTTGGTGAGCGTGGGCCAGACGCGCGCGAGGACCTCCGCGCGGGCCTCCGAGTCCCAGGCCGCGGCGATCTCGCGCACGCCCCCCGCGAGCGCGGGCTGCAGCCGGTCGAGGTGGCCCAGCAGCACGTCGGTGCGCATCACGAACATGCCGGCGTTCCACACGAAGCCGCCCCGAGCGAGCATGCCCGCCGCGGTATCCGCGTCCGGCTTCTCCGTGAACGCGGTGACGTGCCTCGCGGCCCCGTCGAGCTCGTCGCCCATCTCGATGTACCCGAACGCCGTCGACGGCTCGGTCGGGGTGATGCCGATGGTCACCACCTTGCCGAGGCGCGCCGCGGCCGCGGCCTGCGCGACGGTCTCTCGGAAAGCCGCGGAGTCGGGGATGATGTGGTCGGCGGCGAACGAGCCCATGATCTGCGGACCCCAGCGCTCCTCGATGAGGGCGGCGGCGAGCGCGATCGCCGCCATGGAGTCACGCGGGCTGGGCTCGGTCACGAGGTTCGCCTCGGGAACCTCCGGCACCTGGGCGCCCACGCCGGCGGCATGGCGCTCGCCCGTCACGATCACGACGCGCTCGGACAGCGGCAGCACCCGGTCCACCGTGTCCTGGATCAGCGTGCGCCCCGTGCCCAGCAGGTCGAGGAGGAACTTGGGCCGGTGCGGCTGCGACAGCGGCCACAGCCGGGACCCCACTCCCCCCGCCGGAATGACGGTGACGAAGTCCTGTACAAAATCTGACACGATCCCCCCTCGGTGTTCCCGTACGCCTGGGCGACCAGACTAGGATGAAATCCGAATCGGGTGGTCAGTTCGAAGGAGAGCCGTGTCCCCTACGACGACGTTGTACAGAGGCCATGAAGGCATGTGGATGTGGGTGGTGCACCGGGTGACCGGTGTCGCCATCTTCTTCTTCCTGCTGATCCACGTCCTCGACACCGCGCTGGTGCGCGTGTCGCCCGAGGCCTACAACGACGTGATCGGAAGCTACAAGACGCCGATCTACGGGCTCATCGAGTCCGGCCTGGTCGCGGCGATCCTGCTGCACGCGTTCAACGGGCTGCGCATCATCGCGGTGGACCGCTCGACGTGGGCGCTGCGCCACCAGAAGCAGCTGGTGTGGGCCGTCTGGATCCTGTTCGCCGTGCTCATGGCGCCGTTCCTGTGGCGCCACCTCGGCCACGTCTTCGGAGGTGCCTGATGACCGCCCCCCGCCTGAAGGAGCCCCAGATCCCCTCCGGCCGCACGCGCCACAACGCCGAGAAGTGGTCGTGGGTGTTCATGCGCATCTCGGGCCCGCTGCTGCTCGTGCTGATCGTCACCCACCTGTTCGTCAACCTGATGACCGGCGACGGCATCAACCAGATCGACTTCGCCTTCGTCGCGGGCAAGTGGGCGTCGCCGCTGTGGAAGATCTGGGACTTCGTCATGCTCGTCCTGGCGATGCTCCACGGCTTCAACGGCATGCGCCTCCTGATCAACGACTACGCCCACCGGGCGGGGCTGCGGAAGGTCCTCCACGCGCTGCTCGGCATCGCGACCGTCGTCATCATCGTGCTCGGCTCGCTGGTGATCTGGACCTTCGACCCGTGCCTCGGCACCGACCCCAGCCTCGTCCCCGACTTCTGCAAGGACCTCGCATGACCCATCACGAGTACGACGTCGTCATCGTCGGCGCCGGCGGCGCCGGCATGCGCGCAGCCCTCGAGAGCTCGCAGCGCGCGCGCACCGCGGTGCTGACCAAGCTCTACCCCACCCGCTCGCACACGGGCGCCGCGCAGGGAGGCATGGCCGCCGCGCTGGCGAACGTGGAGGACGACAGCGCCGAGTGGCACGTGTTCGACACCATCAAGGGCGGCGACTACCTGGTCGATCAGGACGCGGCGGAGATCCTCTGCAACGAGGCGATCGACGCGGTGCTCGACCTCGAGAAGATGGGCCTGCCGTTCAACCGCACGCCCGAGGGCAAGGTCGACCAGCGCCGCTTCGGCGGCCACACCCGCAACCACGGCGAGGCGGCCGTGCGCCGCGCCTGCTACTCCGCCGACCGCACCGGCCACATGATCCTGCAGACGCTCTACCAGCAGTGCATCAAGCAGGAGGTCGAGTTCTTCAACGAGTACTACGTGCTGGACCTCATCCTCGACGGCGACCCGCAGGCGGCGGCGCCGGGCGAGGAGGTCGCCGTGGCCGGTGTGGTCGCCCTCGAGCTCTCGACCGGCGAGATCCACACGTTCAACGCCAAGGCGGTGATCTTCGCCACCGGCGGCGCGGGCAAGGTCTTCAAGACCACGTCGAACGCCCACACGCTGACGGGCGACGGCATGGGCATCGCGCTGAACGCGGGCCTGCCGCTCGAGGACATGGAGTTCTTCCAGTTCCACCCGACCGGCCTCGCGGGCCTGGGGATCCTGCTGTCCGAGGCGGCGCGCGGCGAGGGCGGGATCCTCCGCAACTCCGAGGGCGAGCGCTTCATGGAGCGCTACGCCCCGACCATCAAGGACCTCGCCCCGCGCGACATGGTCGCGCGCGCGATGGCCAACGAGGTGCGCGAGGGCCGCGGCGCCGGCCCCCACCAGGACTACGTGCTGCTGGACCTCACCCACCTCGAGCCGGCGCACATCGACGAGAAGCTGCCGGACATCACCGAGTTCGCGCGCACCTACCTGGGCGTCGAGCCCTACACGGAGCCCGTGCCCGTCTACCCGACCGCGCACTACGCGATGGGCGGCATCCCCACCACCGTGCAGGGCGAGGTGCTCCGCAACAACACGGACGTGGTGAAGGGTCTGTACGCCGCCGGCGAATGCGCGTGCGTCTCCGTGCATGGCGCGAACCGTCTGGGCACCAACTCCCTGCTCGACATCAACGTGTTCGGCCGCCGCGCCGGCATCGCGGCCGCCGAGTACGCCTCCGGCGTCGACGCGGCCCCCGCGTTCCCCGAGGACGGCGACGCCCGCATCCGCGCGCTGGTCGACGGCCTGCTCGCCACGGTGGGCGGCACCGGCACCGAGCGCGTGTCCGAGATCCGGAAGGCGCTGCAGGAGACCATGGACCGCAACGTCCAGGTGTTCCGCGACGCGGACTCCCTCGCCGAGGCCACGCGGGTGGTCGCGGAGCTGAAGGAGCGTTTCACGGACGTCGCGATCCACGACCGCGGCAAGCGCTTCAACACGGACCTGCTCGAGGCGATCGAGCTGGGCTTCCTGCTCGAGATCGCCGAGGTGGTCGTGGCGGGGGCGCTGGCCCGCGAGGAGTCCCGCGGCGGGCACTACCGCGAGGACTTCCCCACGCGCGACGACGAGAGGTTCCTGCACCACACGATGGCGTACGCCACCGGCGAGGGGGTCCGGCTCGACACCAAGCCCGTGGTCATCACCAAGTACCAGCCCATGGAGAGGAAGTACTGACATGACGGCCACCGCCGAGTCCCCCGCCGTGGCCGAGGTCCCGACCCTCACCGTCACGCTGCGCATCCTCCGCACCAAGCCCGAGGGCACCGCCGAGCACGGCCCCGGCGAGTCCTACTGGGAGGAGTTCCAGGTCGAGGCGCACGCCACCGACCGCGTGCTGGACGCGCTGCACAAGATCAAGTGGGAGCAGGACGGCTCGCTGGCGTTCCGACGGTCCTGCGCGCACGGCGTCTGCGGCTCGGACGCGATGCGCATCAACGCGCGCAACCGCCTCGCCTGCAAGACGCTGCTCAAGGACCTCAACCCCGCCAAGCCGATCATCGTCGAGCCGATCAAGGGCCTGCCGGTCGAGAAGGACCTGATCGTCGACATGGAGCCGTTCTTCGCCTCCTACCGCGAGATCATGCCGTTCCTCATGACCACGGGCAGCGCACCCGCGCGCGAGCGCCTGCAGTCCCCCGAGGACCGCGCGCGCTTCGACGACACGACCAAGTGCATCCTGTGCGCCGCCTGCACCACCAGCTGCCCCGTGTTCTGGACCGACGGCCAGTACTTCGGCCCCCAGGCGATCGTGGGCGCCCACCGGTTCATCTTCGACTCGCGCGACGAGGGCCAGTGGGACCGCCTCGAGGTGCTCAACGACAAGGCGGGCGTGTGGAAGTGCCGCACCGCCTTCAACTGCACCGAGGCCTGCCCGCGCGGCATCGAGGTGACCAAGGCGATCTCCGAGGTCAAGAAGGTGCTGACCACCGGCGAGATCTGACCCGCTGACGCGACGGAGGGGCCGGGGCGCTGCCCCTCGTCCCGGCCCCTCGGCGGCGCGGGGCGGCGAGGCGCCGCGCGTCGCCCGGTAACTCACCGGGTACC
>NZ_JAUHPX010000008.1 GCF_030418305.1 Demequina lignilytica
CGCCGGGCCCGGGCCCCGGGGGGCCTCACCCCCCCGGGGGGGGGGGGGGGGGGGCGCCCCCCCCCCCCCACGGTCGCGGTGCAGGCAGGCATCGCACCCCATAGGCTGAGGATGATCGAAGGAGACGGGATGTCCACCGGACAGGACGTGGCTCAGGCGGAGCCGCAGCAGCGGCCGCGCGAGTCGCATGCGAGGCAGATCAGCGGCTTCGGCGTCGGCTTCATCGTCAAGCTCGTGCTGATGATGCTGGTCAACGCGCTCGGCGTGGCGATCATCATGTCCGCGTGGAACGCGCAGGCGTGGAACATCCTCGCCATCTCGGTGATCTTCCTGATCGTCGCCGACTGGGTGTACTTCTCGAAGCGGATGCTGCCGCTCAAGTACATCTACCCGGGCCTGGTGTTCCTCCTGGTCTTCCAGGTGTTCGTGATGGCGTACACCGCGTACGTCGCGACCACCAACTACGGCGCCGGGCACAACGTGTCCCAGGCGCAGGCCGTCGAGTCGGCGCTCATCCAGGACGAGCGCCAGGTCGAGGGCTCGCCCGTGTACCCGATCGCCGTGGTCCGCGACGGCGACACCCTCGGATTCGCGATCGGCGACGACGGCACGGTGAGCGTGGGCACCGAGGAGCAGCCCCTGTCCGAGGTCGCCGACGCCACGGTCGACGACTCGGGACGGCCCGCGTCGGTCCCGGGCTGGGAGATCGTGCCCCGCGCCGAGCTGCTGTCGGACCAGGCCCTTGCGCAGGAGGTGACGGCGCTCCGCGTGCCGGTCTCGGACGAGGCCGACGACGGCTCGCTGCGCACCCGCGAGGGATCGACCGCGTCGATCTACCGCTCGTCCCTGGAGTGGGACGCTGAGACGGAGACGCTCACCAACACGGACACCGGCGTGGTCTACACGCCCAACGAGGAGGGCACGTTCGTCGGCGACGACGGGTCGACCCTCCCGGTCGGCTACATCGTGAACGTCGGCTTCGACAACTTCGTGCGCGCCGTCACGGACTCCGACCTCGCGAAGCCGCTGCTGAGGGTCACCGTGTGGACCTTCGCCTTCGCGTTCCTCACCGTCGCGACCAGCTTCCTGCTCGGCCTCTTCTTCGCGCTGATCTACAACGACGACCGCCTGCGCGGCAAGAAGACCATGCGCATGCTCTTCATCCTGCCGTACGCCTTCCCGGCGTTCCTCACCGCGCTGCTGTGGCGCGGCATGCTGAACCCCGAGTTCGGCGTGATCAACAAGTGGTTCTTCTTCGGCGCCGACATCAACTGGCTCGGCGACCCGTGGCTCGCGAAGTTCTCGCTGCTGTTCGTGAACCTGTGGCTCAGCTACCCGTACTGGTTCCTGGTCTGCACGGGCGCGCTCCAGTCGCTGTCCTCCGAGACCATCGAGGCCGCGAAGATCGACGGCGCGGGCAAGTGGCGCCAGTTCCGCTCGATCACCTTCCCGCTGCTGATGGTGTCGACCGCGCCGCTGGCCATCGCGTCGTTCGCCTTCAACTTCAACAACTTCACCATCATCTACATGCTGACCAACGGCGGTCCACGCTTCCCTGATACGAGCGTGCCGCTAGGCGCCACCGACATCCTCATCTCGGCGATCTACCAGATCTCCGGCGTCGCCGGAGGCCGGGCCGACTACGGCCTCGCCGCCGCCCTGTCGGTCGTCGTGTTCATCGTGGTGGGTGCCGTCTCGGCGATCGCCTTCCGTCAGACCAAGAAGCTGGAGGAGTTCTGATGAGCGCCACCGCCACCGAGCCCACCGCCCCCGCTGCCAAGCGTCGCGCACCGAGCCGGCGCGGACGCTGGTGGGCCGAGGTCGGCTGGAAGTACCCGTTCGCGCTGCTGATCATCTTCTACTCGGCGTTCCCGCTGGTGTTCGTCCTCTCGGCCTCGCTGTCGCCGCGCGGCAGCCTGGCAGGCACGGAGCGCCTGTTCGCCTCGGTCGGCTTCGACAACTTCGCGGCCCTGAACGACACGCTGTTCTGGACCTGGGTCGGCAACACCCTGATGATCGGCATCGCCGCCGCGATCGGCGCGGTGCTCATGGGCGCCGCCGCGGCCTACGCCTTCTCGCGCTTCCGGTTCAAGGGACGCCGGTTCTCGCTCACCGGCCTGCTGATCCTGCAGATGTTCCCGCAGACGGTCGCGTTCGTCGCGGTCTTCCTGCTGCTGCTGGCGCTCGGCAACGTGGTGCCGGCCCTCGGCATCGACTCGAAGCTGGCGCTGATCTGCGTGTACCTGGGCACCGCGCTGGGCGCGAACACGTTCCTCATGTACGGCTTCTTCAACTCCATCCCGCAGGAGATGGACGAGGCCGCGAAGATCGACGGCGCGACGCACTCGCAGATCTTCTGGCAGATGATCATGCCGCTCGTCCGCCCCGTGCTCGCGGTGGTCGGCCTGCTCGCCTTCGTGTCCGCGTTCGGCGACTTCATCCTGGCCCGCATCATCCTGGTCAAGCAGGAGAACTGGACGCTCGCGGTGGGCATGTACCAGTGGGTGTCGGACCAGCTGACGGCGCGCTGGGGCATCTTCTCCGCGGGCACGATCATCGCGGCGACGCCCGTGCTGATCCTGTTCCTGGCGCTGCAGAAGTACATCGTCGGCGGCCTGACGGCGGGATCCGTCAAGGGCTGACCGCAGCGGTCCACGGGCTCCGGCCTGCGTCGAGCCGCCTCCCGCGCGGCGCTTCGCGAGCGTCATGGAGGATCGGCGCACGAAACCGACGGGTTTCGTGCGCCGATCCTCCATTTCGCTGAGCGTGTGTGGCGAGGGACGATGCGCGGGTCCCCATCGTTCGCCGCGCTCGTGTGGGACCGGTAACAGTATGGTCACGAATGTGCGGCCTCACCCCGTGAGCGGTCACAGTTCCGTGTTACGTTGGGAACGGTCACAGGCCGGGAGCGGTCGCACACGGTCGTGCGATCACCCCCGGGCCCGCCGCACGCTCCACCCGCTGCCGGGGACACTCCTCGGCAACCGCGCCCCTCAGGGCGCTCGATCACCGTCGATCACAGGGAAGGCAACATGAGACGACAGCTCACGTCAGGGGCGGCCGCCGCCGCGCTCGCGCTGGGAGGACTGGTCGCGGTCTCCGGACCCGCCACCGCGGAGGTGGACGAGCCGGTCGCGGCCGGCATCACCGTGCCGAAGGTCGAGAACCTGCCCGCGGACTTCATGAACGGCGTCGACGTCTCGTCGATCCTCTCGCTCGAGGAGTCGGGGGTGACGTTCACGGACTTCGACGGCCAGGAGGCCGACCTCTTCGACGTGATGGCCGACGCCGGGATCAACTACGTCCGCATCCGGGTGTGGAACGACCCGTACCTGAGCACCGACGCCACCAAGGGCTACGGGGGCGGCAACGTCGACCCGGCTCGTGCGACCGAGATCGGGAAGCGCGCCACCGCCGCGGGCATGAAGGTGCTGGTCGACTTCCACTACGCGGACTTCTGGGCGCACCCCGGCCAGCAGCCGGTGCCGAAGGCGTGGGTCGGGATGACCGCCGCCGAGAAGGCCGATGCGCTCTACGCCTTCACCCAGGACACCCTGCAGATGATGGCCGACGAGGGCGTCGATGTGGGCATGGTGCAGATCGGGAACGAGACCTCCAACCTGCAGCTGTCGGGCGAGAGCTGGCCCGCGTCGGCGCCGCTGTTCGACGCCGGGTCGCGGGCGGTCCGCGACACGCTCGGCGGGGACGTCAGGATCGCGGTCCACTTCACCAACCCCGAGCGCGGCAACTACGGCAGCCTCGCCGCGAGCCTCGCGAGCTACGACACGGACCCGGCGACCGACGGTGTCCAGCCCATCGACTACGACGTGTTCGCGAGCTCCTACTACGCCTACTGGCACGGCACGCTCGAGAACCTCACCGCGCAGCTCCAGGGCGTCGCCGACACCTACGGCAAGGACGTGATCGTCGCCGAGACCTCCTGGAACTACACGCTCGAGGACGGCGACGGCTGGGAGAACACCATCCGCGAGGCGACCCGGAGCGACAAGTACAGCTCGACCGTGCAGGGGCAGGCGCTCGCGGTGCGCGACGTCATCGACGCCACGGTGAAGGTCGGCGACGCTGGCCTGGGCGTCTTCTACTGGGAGCCCGCGTGGCTGCCGGTGGGTGCACCCGGCCAGCTCGCCGCCAACCAGGCGCTGTGGGAGGAGTTCGGCTCGGGGTGGGCATCGTCCTACGCGGGCGAGTACAGCACCGATGCGGGCACCTGGTACGGCGGCTCCTCCTGGGACAACCAGGCGCTGTTCGACTTCGAGGGCCACCCGCTGGAGTCGCTCCGCGTGTTCGACTACGCGCGCTACGGCACCGTCGCTCCCCGCGAGGTCGACGCGATCGGCGCGCCCTCCCTCACGGTGATCGACGGCGACCCGATCACTCTCCCCTCCACCGTGTCCGTCGCCTACACGGACGGCACCTCCGAGGACCAGCCGGTGACGTGGGGAGCCAAGGCGGAGTGGATCGTCGGTCCCGGCACCTACGAGGTGCCCGGCACCACCGCGGACGGGTTCGCGACCACCGCGACCGTGACCGTCCTGGGCTCGGCGACCGAGGGCGTGAACCTGGTGGTCAACCCCGGATTCGAGGACGGCGTCGCGCCCTGGACCGGGACCGGATCCGGGTACACCATCAGCGCCTCCGACGACCCGCACGACGGCAGCACCCGCTCGACGCACTTCTACAGCGGGTCGGCCTTCACCTTCACGATCGAGCAGGAGATCACGGGCGTGCCTGCGGGCGACTATCGGCTCTCCGCGTTCGCCCAGGGACGGACCGCGGTCGACGGCGAGCACACCTACATCACGGTGTCCTCGGGCATCGCGTCCGAGAGCGCCGACTTCACCCTGGCGAACTGGACCAACTGGCAGAACCCCGTCACCGACGTGATCTCGGTGGTCGAGGGCGCGACCGTCACCGTCTCCGCGACGTTCGACCTCACGGCCGGCGCGTGGGGCACCATCGACGACTTCCAGCTGGTCGCCGAGTCCGAGTCGGCGGTGGCCGACACCGCCGCCCTGGAGGCCGCGATCGCCGCGGGCGGGGGCTACGACGCCGCGGACCACACCGCCGAGTCGTTCCTCGAGCTCACCCGTGCGCTCGCGCGCGGCGAGTTCATCCTCGAGTCGTCCGCGCCCGGCCAGGCCTCGGTCGACGCGGCCACGGGCGCGATCCTCGCCGCGATCGACGGCCTCGAGGACGGCGACGGCACCATCCCGACCCCCACCGTCGACCCCGTGAGCGTCGCCGTGGTGCTCGGGGACGCGATCGAGCTGCCCGGCACGGTCACGGTGCGCGCGTACGACGACACCACCTCCACGGACACCGTCACGTGGGCGGACGTGCTCGACCTGATCACGTCGCCCGGCACGTACCCGGTGCCTGGCGTCACGGCCGGCGGTCTGGACGCCGTGGCGGCGGTGACCGTCACCGCGCCGGTGCTCATCGCGAACGGCGGTTTCGAGAAGGGCGACTCCGACGTCACGCCGTGGGAGCTGGTCGCGAGCCCGTGGCCGGACAGCACGGTCGCGACGTTCTGGGTCACCGGTAACGGGCCACACGAGGGGTCGTACTCGCTGAACCTGTGGAACGGCTATGGCGCGGACATCGCCGTCAGCGCGACGCAGGGCATCACCGGGCTCGCTCCCGGCGACTACCGGCTCACGGCGCAGCTCCAGGGCGGCGGCACCCACACGCTCGCGCTGATCGCGGGTGACCGGTCCGTGCCCGTGGTGTTCGGCGCCTGGGACGCATGGATGCCGCACGCAGTCGAGGTCACGGTCGGGGCCGACGGGACGCTCGTGGTCGGGCTCGCGGGCGGCCTCGCCGATGGCGCGTGGGGCTTCGCCGACGACTTCGTCCTCGAGCCGCTCGACGGCCCCGTGGCGGGCGACCCCGCCGCGCTCGAGGTCGCGCTGGCGGACGCCGCGGCCGTCGACCGCGCCGTCCACACGGCGGAGTCGGTGGCGGTGCTCGACCTCGCCGTCGCGCGGGCGCGGGTGGTGCTCGGCGCGGACGCGCCGACCCAGGTCGCGCTGGACGCCGCGACCGTGGAGATCGAGAACGCGCTCGCGGCTCTCGAGATCGCGCCGGCGGACGTCGAGGAGCTGACGGCGGTGCTCGCCGTGGCGGACGCCGTCGGACGGCCCCTGTACACGCCGGCCTCGCTGCGGCACCTCGATCAGGCGGTCGACGCGGCGGAGCCGCTGCTCGCGGCGAGCGCGCTCGATCAGGGCGCCGTCGACGCGGCCGCGGACGCCGTCTCGTCCGCCGTGGCGGACCTGGTCCTCAAGCCGCAGTTCGAGGACCGCACGCCGCCGGGGCTCGCGAAGAAGGGCTAGCGGACCCGAGCGGCCGAGGTCCCCGGGGCAGGCGCTCCGGGGACCTCGGCCGTCGTCCGCGGGTCAGGGCCTCGTCAGGTACAGCCGCAGCGACAGCGCCTCGAGGGTCTGCGTCGCGCCCGGCGCGACCTCCGCGCCGTCCCGCTCGTCCAGCGCATCCCACGCGCTGTCCCAGGCGAGGTGCCAGGGCGCGCCCTGGTCGGACGGGATGGTCACGTCGACCTCCTCGTCGTCTCCGTTGATGATCACCAGCGCATCGGCCTCCTCGGGCCGCGACAGCGAGCGCATGAACTGCACGACGCGGGTCTCGGGGCTCTCCCACCAGTCCTCGTCCTCGTGCTCGCCGTCGGCGCGGAACCAGGCCGAGTCCGCGCGGAAGAGCGCGTCGGTCGGGTCGCGGTCGACGCCGTCGTAGAAGCGCCCGGGCTTGAGCACCGCGTGCTCGCGGCGGAGCCGGATCAGCTCGGCGATCGACTCCCGCAGGCGCACCTGCCAGTCGTCGTGCTCCCAGTCGAACCACGAGATCTCGTTGTCCTGGCAGTACGCGTTGTTGTTGCCGCCCTGGCTGCGCCCGAACTCGTCGCCGCCCAGCAGCATCGGTGTGCCCGCAGAGATGAGCAGGGTGCCGAGCAGGTTGCGCAGCGAGCGACGGCGGGCGTGCAGGATCGCCTCGTCGTCCGTCGCGCCCTCGACGCCGTGGTTGAAGGACCGGTTGTTGTCGGTCCCGTCGCGGTTGTCCTCGCCGTTGGCCTCGTTGTGCTTGCCGTTGTAGGCGGTGAGGTCGTGGGCGGTGAAGCCGTCGTGGGCCGTCACGAAGTTGATCGACGCGATCGGGCCGCGCATCCCGTAGGGCGCCGAGTGGCCGAACAGGTCGGAGGAGCCCGCGATCCGGGTGGCGAGCTCGGGAGCGCTGGGGTGATGGCGCTGCCCGGCGTGGGCGGCCCCCTGCTGCAGCCAGAAGGAGCGCGCGTAGTCGCGGAAGCGGTCGTTCCACTCCGTCATCGGCTGCGGGAAGTTGCCCACCTGCCAGCCACCGAGGCCGATGTCCCAGGGCTCCGCGATGAGCTTGAGGCTGCCGAGCACGGGGTCGGTCGTGAGGCCCACCAGGAACGGATGGTTGCTCGAGAAGCCCTGACCCGTGCGGCCCAGCGTCGCGGCGAGGTCGAAGCGGAAGCCGTCGACGCGCATCTCGGTGGCCCAGTAGCGCAGCGAGTCGAGCGCCATCTTGGTGACGATCGAGACGCCGAAGTCGAGGGTGTTGCCGGTGCCCGTGGTGTCGTCGTAGTGCTGCGGCGCGTGCGGCTGGCTGCGGTAGTAGAGGTGGTTGTCGAGGCCCTTCCAGGACAGCACCCGGTCCGAGCTCGACCCTTCGCAGGTGTGGTTGTAGACCACGTCGAGGATCACCTCGAGGCCCGCCTGGTGCAGCAGGTCGACCATGCCGCAGAACTCGTCCTGGACGGCCTGCGCGCCGGCGGCGCGGGCGGCCTCGGTCGCGTAGGGCGCGTGCGGGGCGAAGAACCCGAGCGTCGAGTAGCCCCAGTAGGAGCTCAGCCCGCCGTGCTCGAGGTGCGGCTCGGGTGCGAACGCGTGGATCGGCAGCAGCTCGACCGCGGTGACCCCGAGCCCCTGGAGGTACTCGATGGCGGCGGGGTGGGCGAGGCCGGCGTACGTGCCGCGGAGCTCCTCGGGCACGCCCGGCATGAGCTTGGTGAAGCCCTTGACGTGCGTCTCGTAGATGACCGTGTCGGTCCACGGCACGCGCGGGTGCGGCGTCTGCCAGGGGCCGGACGGCTTCTCGGTCACCACGGACCGGGGCATCAGCGGCGCGGAGTCGGTCGCGTCGCGGCTGCTGAGCAGCGCCTTCGAGCCCATCTCCGTCATCGCCGCCATGCGCCCCTCGATGCCGCGGCCGTACGGGTCGAGCAGCAGCTTCGCGGGGTTGTAGCGGTGGCCCTGCTTGGGCTGCCACGGGCCCGAGGCCCGGAACCCGTAGCGCTGCCCCGCCCTGATGCCGGGGACGAACGCGTGCCAGATGCCGTTGACCGGGCCGTGGAGGGCGATGCGGGTCTCGGTACGGTCGTCGCCCTCGAACAGGCAGAGGTGGACCGCCGTCGCGTGCGCGGCGAAGACCGCGACGTCGGCGCCGCCCTCGACCAGGTGGACACCCAGGCGATGCGGGTTCGGGGAGGGGGCGACGGTGGGGGAGGTCATGGGCCTATTGTGCATGGTGGCTGTGACGCTTCCCAGGAGGGGCGACAACGATGTTGTGGGGGTGGGTCGCGTCAAAGCCGTGCGGGCACTAGGATTTAGGGACGGGCCCGGCGGCCCGCGACCCGAGGAGACAGTCGATGGCGACCTTCACGCTCACGGACGGATGGACCTGCGGTCCCTTCCGCGGACCCTTCGCCGCGATCGGCGGCCCGGCGGACGATGCGGCGGTGTCCCTGCCGCACGATGCGATGCGCGGGCTCGAACGATCGCCCGACGTGCCGGCGCGCGGCGCCGCCGCCTACCACCCGGGCGCCGCCGTCAGCTACCGGCGCCGCCTCGACGTCCCCGCCGCCTGGGCGGACCGGGTGGTCCGCCTCGAGGTCCAGGGCGCCTTCCGGCACGCGCAGGTGTTCGTGAACGACCAGCTCGCCGGCTCGCGGGCGGAGGGGTACGCGCGCTTCTGGGTGGACCTCACGCCGTTCCTGGTGGAGGGCGCCAACGAGCTGCGCATCGAGACCCGGGCCGGCGAGGACTCCCGCTGGTACTCGGGCGCCGGCCTGCACCGGCCGGTGGTGCTGCACGTCGACCCGCTGATCCATGTCGCCCCCGACGGGGTCCGCGTCACCACGCTCGGCGTCGACGCGGGCGTCGCCGCGGTGGAGGTCGCCGTGACGGTCGCGAACGCGGGCCATCGCACTGCGACCACCCGCGTGGAGAGCGCGATCGATGCGCCCGACGGCGCCGGCCTCGACGCCGACTCCAGCCCCGTCACCCTCGCCCCGGGAGCGGTCACCACGGTCCGGCACCGGTACCACCTGGTCGACGCCGCGCTGTGGAGCGCGGACAGTCCGGCGCTCCACGTCGCGACCGTCTCCCTCGACAGCGACGCGTCGCCGGAGGTCGACCCCGACCCGCGCATCGTCCCGTTCGGCATCCGCACCGTCACGGTGGACCCGCGCCGCGGCCTGCGCATCAACGGTGAGAGCGTGCTGCTCCGAGGCGCCTGCATCCATCACGACAACGGGCCGCTCGGTGGCGCCGCGTTCCCGCGCGCGGAGGAGCGCAGGATCGCGCTGCTCAAGGAGGCCGGCTTCAACGCGATCCGCACCGCGCACAACCCGGCGTCGCCGGCGATGCTCGACGCGTGCGACCGGCTCGGCATGCTCGTGATGGACGAGGCCTTCGACATGTGGACGCGCGGCAAGACCACGATGGACTACTCGCTGGACTTCCCGCGGTGGTGGCGCGAGGACCTCGACGCGCTGGTCGCGAAGGACTACAACCACCCCAGCGTGATCATGTACTCGATCGGCAACGAGATCGTCGAGGTCGGCACCCCTCACGGGGCCGCCCTCAACCGCGAGCTCGCGGAGCACGTGCGCGCGCTCGACCCGACCCGGCCCGTCACCAACGGGATCAACGTCGCGCTCGCCGTGCTCGACGAGGTCGCGACGAACGCCGGGCTCAACGAGGGCATGGCGAACCCCGACCAGCCGTTCAACGCGCTGTCCGCCTCGGAGTCCGCGACCCGGCGCATCGAGGAGTCCGCGGCGGCGCTCGACGTGATCGGGCTGAACTACGCCGACTCGCGCTACGCGCTCGACGCGGAGCTCCACCCGCACCGCGTGCTGGTCGGCTCCGAGACCTTCCCCGCGCAGATCGGGACGCTGTGGCCGCTGGTCGAGGAGCACCCGCACGTGATCGGCGACTTCACCTGGACCGGGTGGGACTATCTGGGCGAGGTCGGCATCGGCGCGGTCGCGTATGCGGAGGACAAGCCCGAGCTGGTCGGGCTCGAGCGGGAGTACCCCTATCTCACCGCGTGGTGCGGCGACCTCGACCTCACCGGCTGGCGGCGCCCCGTGTCCTTCTACCGCGAGATCGTGTTCGGGCTGCGGACCGAGCCCTGCATCGCGGTGCGGCGTCCCTCGCGCGCGGCGCATACGGTGGCGCTCGCGACCCCGTGGGCCTGGTCGGACACCGTGTCGAGCTGGACGTGGCGGGGCTTCGAGGGCGCGGCCGTGGCCGTCGAGGTCTACGCCGACGCCGACGAGGTGGTGCTCGAGCTCGACGGCGTCGAGGTCGGCCGTACCCCCGTCGGGGAGCGCATGCCGCGCGTCGCGGACCTGGACATCGAGTACCGCCCCGGCACCCTGGTCGCCGTCGCCCTGCGCGGAGGGGCGGAGGTCGGGCGCACGTCGCTGGTCACCGCGGCCGAGCCGGCGCTCACCGCGTCCGCCGACCGCACCGCGCTCGCGGCGGGCGTGCGCGATCTCGCGTACGTCGCGATCGAGCTGCGGGACGCGGCGGGGGTGCTCGTGATGGACGCCGATGTGCCCGTCACCGTGACCGTGGACGGGGCCGGCACGCTCGCGGGCATGTGCAGCGCGAACCCGTCGACGGAGGAGCGCTTCACCGATGCGGCCTGGGACACCTTCGACGGCCGCGCGCTCGCGGTGATCGAGGCCGGGGAGCCGGGGGAGATCGTGGTGACCGCGACGGCGCCGGGCATGGAGCCCGCCCGCGTCGTGCTCGCCGTCCGCTGATCGCCGATGCCCTGGGGAGGATGCGGTTCGCCCGCCCGCGGCTAGGCTGGCACCTATGCGCATCCTGGTGACGGTCAAGTTCGTCCCCGACCTGCAGTCCCAGCGGTCCTTCACGGACGGCGCGGTGACGCGGACCGGCGACGACGGCACGATGAACGAGCTCGACGAGAACGCCGTCGAGGCGGCCCTCCAGCTCAAGGAGGCCGCGGGCGAGGGCGAGGTCTACGCCCTCACCGTGGGCGGGGACGATGCGGTGGCGGCGGTCCGCAAGGCCCTGCAGCTCGGCGTCGATCACGCCATCCATGTCTCCGACGCGGGCATCGCGGGCTCCGACGTGTTCGGCACGGCCGCGGTGATCGCGGCCGCCGTCCGCAAGGTCCACGACGAGGCGCCGCTCGACCTGGTCATCACGGGCATGGCCGCACTCGACGGGCTCACGTCCATGCTGCCCACCGCGCTCGCGGCCGACCTGGGCTGGTCGCAGCTCACGCTCGCATCGGGGCTCACGGTGGAGGACGGGACGGCCACGATCGTGCGCCACCTGCCCGACGCGCACGAGAACGTCGCCGCGCCGCTGCCCGCGGTCGTGTCCGTGACCGACGAGGCGAACAAGCCGCGCTACCCCAACTTCAAGCTCATCATGGCGGCGCGCTCCAAGCCCGTCGCCACCTGGACGCTCGCGGACCTGGGCGTCGACGCATCGTCCGTCGGCGCGGGCGCCGCCCGCACCGTGGTGGTGGACGCCTCGCCGCGCCCGCCGCGGGAGAACCGCGTCACCGTCACCGACACGGGGGAGGGCGGCGTCGCGCTCGCCGACTTCCTCATCGAGAAGGGGCTCGCATGACCACCGTCGCCGTCCTGGTCGAGGCCCGCGGGGGAGAGGCCACCCAGCCCACCCACGAGGCCATCACGCTCGCGCGGACACTCGGCACGCCCGTCGCCGTGTGGCTCGGCGGCGCGCCCGATCCCGCGCAGAACGCCAGGCTCGGCATTCACGGCGCCGCCGAGGTGCGCGTGGTGCCCGCCGCCGATGAGGCGCGCCAGCCCGCGCGTGCCGCTGCGGCGCTCGCGGCCGCAACGCAGGACGCTGACATCGTCCTCATGATCTCGACCTTCGTGAACAAGGAGATCGCGACCCGGCTCGCGCTGCTCACGGGCGCGGGCGTCGTGGTCGACGCCGCGGGCGTGGAGCTGGTCGACGGTCACGTCGAGACCCTGCAGACCGTGTTCGCCGCGACCTGGGACGTCCGCACGCGGATCGCGGCCGACAAGGCGATCGTCGCGGTGCGACCGAACACGACTCTCGCCTCGCCCGCCGAGGAGACCGGCGCCGCGACCACCGTCGTGGTCGACGTCGAGCTGCCGGAGGTCGCCGAGACGATCGTCTCCGTCGAGCCCGTGCCGGCGTCCGAGGGCGTGCCGCTCGCCGAGGCCCCCGTGGTGGTCTCGGGCGGTCGCGGCACCAACGGCGACTACGCGCTGGTGAGCGAGCTGGCGGAGCTGCTCGGCGGCGCCGTGGGCGCGTCCCGCGACGCGACGGACGAGGGCTGGATCTCCCACGAGCACATGGTGGGCCAGACCGGCACCACGGTCACGCCGGCGCTCTACGTGGCCTGCGGCATCTCGGGCGCGGTCCATCACCGCGGCGGCATGCAGGCCTCGGGCACCATCGTGGCGGTCAACATCGATCCCGACGCCCCGATCTTCGAGATCGCGGACTTCGGTGTGGTGGGCGACCTGAACGACGTGCTGCCGCAGGCGATCGCCCGCATCGAGGAGCACCGCCGCGGCTGAGCGGCCTCAGAACAGCGAGTCCTGCTCCCCGAGGTAGCCCGGGTTGCCGATCGGCTCGACCTTCGCCCCGACCGGGGTGTGGCGCTGGATGAACACGTGCGAGCGGGGCTGTCCCACCTCCTGGGCGAGCACGTACACCGCGTGGTGGTCCTCGTCGCCGGCCTTCACCATGCCGTCCCACCGGACCGCGACGCGCTCGGCGCCGCTCGCGCCCGCGCCCTTGCGCGCCGCGCGCACGCCGGCCTCGACGGTCGCCGCCTCGTAGCGGGTGATGGTGCTCTGACCCGTGCCCTTCTCCGCGATCATCGCCGGATCGAGCGTCGCGCCCGACGCGAGCTCCTGCATCGCGTGCTCGAGCACGGAGAAGACCAGGCGGTGCAGCGACTCGCCCCCGGGGATGCCGGCCATGGTCAGTCCTTCCTGTCGATCGAGAGGGAGAGATCCTCCCACGCGTCGACCTCGGCGCCGAGCCGGTCGAGCTTGGCGCGGGTCTGGGTGACGGCGTGCGCGCCGCAGATCAGGTGCAGCGGCGGATCGGGCTCCTCGGCGAGCCGGAGCATGGCCTCCGCGGTCGCCGCGGGCGAGCCCGGCTGGTTACCCGGGAGCGCGTGGATGCGGTCCCAGAACGGCTTCATCACGGGCTCGTAGTCGGGAAGGATCTCCTGATTCTTCGCCCCCGACGGGATCCACAGCGTGCGGATCGGGCCCGGTTCGAGCACCGTGACCCGGATCCCGAGGTGTGAGACCTCGGCGCTGAGCGCCTCCATGAACCCCGACACCGCATGCTTGGCGGCGCAGTAGTAGCCGAGGCCCGCGGAGCCGCGCACCCCCGCGATCGAGGAGACGGTGAAGATGTGGCCCGAGCGCTGGGCGCGCAGATGCGGCAGCAGCGCGGTGGTGACCTTGGCGGCGCCCCAGAAGTTCGCGTCCATGACCTCCTGGGCATCCTCCTGCCCGGACTCCTCGATGGTCGAGAAGAAGCCGATCCCCGCGTTGTTGACCAGCACGTCGACGCGTCCGAACCGTGCGAGGGCGGCGTCTACCGCCGCGGCGACCTGGGAGTCGTCCCGCACCTCGAGCGGGAGGGTCAGGACGGTGTCCGGGTAGGACGATGCCAGGCTCGCCAGGGTCTCGGGGCGGCGCGCTGTCGCCACGACCTGGTGGCCCGCGGCGGCGGCCGCCTCCGCGGTCGCCCGGCCGATGCCGGTGGAGCAGCCGGTGATGAACCAGACGGACACGTGACCTCCTCGTAGGTGTCTCCCCTCACGGTAGCGGGCGAGGGTCCCGGGTCGGTCCGCGGGTCGGGTCGAGGACGGCGCGACGCGCGGGCGCCGAACGCTGTGATGTTGACGTCACGAAGAATTAACCAGGGATTTACGTGCCTGTTCCTCTACAGGAAGGTTCGTGACACTCGGTGCTCCTAACGTTGCGTGGTCCCTACCCATGAAGGAGAAACCCATGCGACGTCGCATCACCGCGACAGCTCTGCTGGGAGCCTTGGCAGGCTCCATCCTGGTCGCGAGTCCCGCGACCGCGGACACCCCCACCGACCTGTTCTTCTCGGAGTACGTGGAGGGATCGAGCGGCAGCAACAAGGCCGTCGAGATCTTCAACGGCACCGGAACCGACGTCGACCTCGCCGGCTACTCGGTCGAGCTCTACTCCAACGGCCGCCTCGAGAGCGCGGGCGCGACCTCCACCCTGAACCTTGCCGGCACCGTCGCCGACGGCGATGTCTGGGTGGTCGCGAACGGCTCGGCCAACCCGAGCATCCTCGATGTCGCGGACGTGACCTCGGGGGTCGCGAACTTCAACGGCAACGACGCCGTGGTGCTGCGCCACGACGGCGCGATCATCGACATCCTCGGCACCCTAGGGGATGACACGGTCTGGGGCGCTGACGTGTCGCTGCAGCGAGGCACGACCATCTGCACGGGTTCGACCACGTACGTCGCCGGCGAGTGGACGGACGCGGGCGACATGGTCCACTCGGGTCTCGGGACCCACACGACCACGTGCTCCGGCACGGTGCCGGTCGACGCCGCTCCCACCGTGTCGGGCATCTCGCCCGTGGACGGCGCGCTCGGCGTCTCGACCACGGTCGCGCCGGTGGTGACGTTCTCGGAGCCGGTCGCCGTCAACGACGCGTTCACGCTCATGTGCGGATCCGATGACCTCGCGGTCACCGTCACCGGCGGCCCGACGGAGTACACGGTCACCCCGGACGCCGCGCTCGCGCTCGGTGCCGAGTGCACCCTCTCCGTCGAGCCGACCAAGGTCGAGGACCTCGACGGCGACGCCGACCAGATGGCTGCGGCGTTCGAGTCGACCTTCTCCGTCACCGAGGGCGTCATCCCGATCGGTCAGATCCAGGGCGACTCCGACATCAGCCCCTACGCGGGCCAGGTCGTGTCCTTCGAGGGTGTCGTGGTGGCCGACCACGAGGGCGCGAGCCCCGCGCTGCGCGGCTTCTTCGTGCAGTCGCGTGACGGCGAGGGCGACGGCGACGCCGCGACCTCCGAGGGCATCTTCGTGTTCAACGCCGGCGCAGACGAGGTGTCCCTGGGCGACGAGGTGGCCGTCACCGGCACCGTCTCCGAGTACTTCGGCCAGACCCAGGTGAGCTACGCGGACGTCGAGGTGCTGGCGACCGGCGCGACGGTGACCCCGGCCGCGCTCGCGCTGCCGTTCGACTCCGCCGACGAGCCCGAGGCCTACGAGGGCATGCTGGTGACGTTCGAGGAGACGCTCACCGTGACCGAGATCTACCTGCTCGGGCGTTTCAACGAGGTGACCGTGTCCGGGGCGGGCCGCCTCGACCAGCCCTCGGCCGTCGTGTCCCCGGGCGAGGACGTCATCGCGCTGCAGGCCGCCAACGACCTGAACAAGATCAAGGTCGACGACGGGTTCGACGCGCAGAACCTCGACCCGATGGGACGCGGAGGCGACCCGCTGAGCGCGGACAACACGCTGCGCGGCGGCGACACCATCTCCGGCCTCACCGGCGTCCTCACCTACACCTGGGCGGGCAGCTCGGCCTCGGGCAACACCTGGCGCGTGCGCCCGGCCGCCGAGGAGTTCGTGTTCGACGCGACCAACCCGCGTCCGACCGAGGCCCCCGAGGTCGGCGGCGACATCACGGTGGCGAGCTTCAACGTGCTCAACTACTTCCTGACCATCGACGAGGGCTCGGACGTGTGCGGCCCCGTCGGTGACGAGCAGGGGTGCCGCGGAGCCGACTCGGTGCTCGAGCTCGAGCGCCAGACGGCCAAGCTGGTCCAGGCGCTCCTCGCGCTCGACGCCGACGTGATCGGCATCATGGAGATGGAGAACTCGCCCGGCGTCGAGCCGCTCGCGGCCCTCGCCGCCGCCATGAACGAGGAGCTCGGGGCCGAGGTCTACGACTACGTCGACACCGGCGTGGTGGGCACCGACACCATCCGGGTCGGCTTCCTCTACGACGCCACGACGGTCGCGGAGGAGGGCGCGTTCGCCGTCCTCGACAGCTCCGTCGACGCGAGGTTCGACGACGACCGCAACCGCCCGTCGATCGCGCAGTCCTTCGTGGATGGCGAGGGGGAGGTGCTGACGGTCGTGGCCAACCACTGGAAGTCCAAGAGCTGCACCGGGGCCACCGGCCTCGACGCGGACCAGGGCGACGGCGCGAGCTGCTGGAACGCGACCCGCACCGCGGGCGCGGAGGCTCTGGTCGACTGGCTCGGCACGGACCCGACCGGCGTGGACGACCCCGACGTCATCGTCATGGGCGACCTCAACTCGTACGGCATGGAGGACCCGATCCAGGTGCTGCGCGACGCCGGCTACGTCGAGCTCGGCGGCGGCGACTACTCCTACGTGTACGACGGCCAGTGGGGCTCGCTGGACTACTCCTTCGCCTCGGCCTCGATGGCGGAGCAGGTCACCGGCTCGGCCCACTTCCACATCAACGCTGACGAGCCCAGCGTGCTCGACTACAACACGGACTACCAGACCGCGGAGCAGATCGAGAGCCTCTACGCGGCCGACATGTACCGGACCTCGGACCACGACCCGGTGCTGATCGGCCTGTCGCTCGGGGACACGGAGGAGCCGACCGGCCCCTCCGGCGTCACCTTCCGCGACATCTCCGGCGTGACGGGCGCCGAGGACTTCACCGCCTTCTTCGACGAGATCACCTGGATGGGTGCCGTCGGGATCTCGACCGGGTGGAAGAAGTCGGACGGCACCTACGTGTTCCGTCCGCTGGCACAAGCCTCGCGCGAGGCCGTGGCGGCGTTCCTCTACCGCCTCGCCGGGTCGCCCGAGTTCACCGCTCCCACGACGCCGACCTTCACCGACGTCACCACCTCGAACCCCTTCTACACGGAGATCGAGTGGATGGCGGCCGAGGGCATCACCACCGGCTGGGCGGACGGCACGTACCGCCCGAAGTCGTCGATCAGCCGCGACGCGGTGGTCGTCTTCCTGTACCGCTACCTGGGGGTCTCGGGATACACCGGGCCGTCCACGCCCACGTTCTCGGACGTGCAGCCCGGCAGCACCTACTACACGGAGATCGAGTGGGCCGCCGCGGCGGGCATCACCACGGGCTGGTCGGACGGCACGTTCCGTCCCACGGCCAAGATCACCCGTGACGCGATCGCGGCGTTCCTGTACCGCGTGGCGCACGCGACCATCTGATCGCATCGACACCGACGGCGCCCGTCCCCAGCTCGGGGGCGGGCGCCGTCCGCGCCCCCGGCATCGTCCCGGCCTACGCTGGGAGCCGTGCACTACCTCGACCACGCCGCGACCGCCCCGCTGCGCGACAGCGCCCGCGCGGCGTGGATCGACGCCGCCGGCAGGCTCGGCAACCCGTCGTCGCTTCACGCGCCGGGACGGGCTGCCCGCGCGATCGTGGAGGACGCGCGCGAGCGGATCGCCGCCGCGCTCGGCGCCGACCCCGCGGAGGTCGTCCTCACCTCGGGGGGCACGGAGGCCGACAACCTCGCGGTCAAGGGGCTCCACTGGGGCCGGTCGGCGGCCGACCCCGCGGCGCGCCGGCTCATCGTCTCCGCGGTCGAGCACCACGCCGTGCTCGACGCCGCGCGGTGGCTCGCGTCCCGCGGCGACGCCGAGCTGATCGAGATCCCGGTCGACGCCCACGGCGTGATCGACCTCGACGCGCTCGACACCGCGCTCGACCACGAGTCCTCGGCGGTGTCGATCATGTGGGCCAACAACGAGGTCGGGACCGTGCAGCCGGTCCGCGCCGCCGTCGAGCTCGCGTCCGCCCACGGGGTGCCGGTGCACTCGGACGCGGTCCAGGCGATCGCGCACCTCGACGTCGACTTCCGCGACTCGGGTCTCGCGGCGCTGAGCGTCTCGGCGCACAAGCTCGGCGGTCCCGTGGGGGTCGGCGCGCTGCTCGCCCGACGCGGGCTGCCGCTGGTGCCCACCGCCCACGGGGGAGGGCAGCAGCGGCAGGTGCGGTCCGGCACGCTCGACGCGGCCGGGGCCGCGGCCTTCGCGGCGGCGCTGGACGATGCGGTGGCGGAGCGGGCGGCCGAGCGCGACCGTCTCGAGGGTCTGCGGGAGAGGCTGCTCGACGGCCTGCGCGCCGCCGTCCCCGGGGCGACGGTGTCGGGACTGGACGATGCGGGTCGTCGCCTGCCCGGGATCGTCCACGCGGTGATCCCCGGAGCCCGGGCCGAGTCGGTGCTGTTCCTGCTCGACGCCGGCGGGATCGCCGCGAGCTCGGGCTCGGCGTGCACGGCGGGCGTGGTGCAGGCGAGCCACGTGGCCGAGGCGATGGGCTGGTCGGCGGAGGACGCCGCCTGCACGCTGCGGCTGTCGATGGGGCGGACCACGACGGCCGACGACGTCGAGGCGGTGCTGGCGGCGCTGCCCGGCGCGGTCGAGCGTGCGCGTGCGGCGACGGGCGCCTGAACGGGTGGCCCACGTGAGCGTGGTACTGCTAGTCGCATGACCCTCGAGACCCGCACCGTCCTCGCCAACGCGCGCGACGTGGCCGCGGCGGTGCCCGGCCTGCGCGCCGGCATCGTGTGGCGCTCCGATGCGCCGTTCCTGGGCGACGCCGCGCCCGCAGGGCTCGCGCCGTGGCCGCCCACCACCGTGGTCGACCTGCGCGACCCCGTCGAGGCCGGCGGCCGGCATCCGCTCGCGGCCACCTCCACGGTCCACGCGATCCCCGTGCTCGCGGACGCCGCGGCGGCGGGCTCCCGGGCGGGCGCCAGCCTGACCGAGCTCTACCGGGGCATGATCACGGGGGATGCCGGGCGCGCGGTCGCCGCCGTCGCGATCACCATCGCCGTGGAGGACGGACCGGTGCTGGTGCACTGCTCGGCGGGCAAGGACCGCACGGGGGTCTCCGTCGCGCTGGTCCTCGCGCTGATCGGCACGGCGCGCGACAGCATCGTCGCCGACTACGTGGTCACGGCCGCCAACATGGGAGGCGTCGTGGACCGCATGGCGGCGGCGTGGGCGGGCGAGGCCACCGGCTCCCCGACGGGCGTCGACGTCTCCCGCATCCCCGCGGCATACCTCACCGCACCGGCGGACGCCATCGAGGTGGTGCTCGACGCGTGGGACGCCTACGGCGGCGCGGAGACCTGGTTCCTCGCGCACGGAGGCAGCGCCGCGCACGTCGCCGCGCTGCGGGAGCGGCTGCTCGGCTGACGGCTCAGCCGTCGCGCCACATGCGGGTCTCGACGCCGCCGCGCCACACGCGCGACACGAGCGGGACGCCCGGCCGGTACGCGAGGTGCACCGGGTCGGGGGCGTCGAGCAGTGCCAGGTCGGCGCGCGCACCGACCTCGATCCGGCCGACGTCCGTGCGGCGGAGCGCCGCGGCGCCACCCGCGGTGGCGGCGCGGATCGCCTCGCCCGGGGTCGCGCCCATGTCGCGCACCGCCAGAGCGATGCAGAAGGGCAGGCTGGTGGTGAAGCTCGACCCGGGATTGCAGTCCGAGGCCAGCGCCCACGTCACGCCGGCGTCGCGCAGGCGGTCGACCCGCGGATACGGCTGGCGGGTGGAGAACTCCGCGCCGGGCACGAACGTCGCGACAGTGTCCGAGCCCGCGAGGGCGTCGACGTCCTCGTCGGACAGGAAAGTGCAATGGTCGATGCTGGCCGCGCCCAGCTCGACGCCGAGCGCCGCCGCGCCGGACCGCGTCAGCTGGTTCGCGTGGAGCCGCAACCCGAGCCCGGCGTCGCGTCCCGCGGTGAGGATCCGCCGGGTCTCGTCGACATCGAACGCCCCCTCCTCGCAGAACGCGTCGATCCAGCGCGCGAGGGGCGCCGCGGCCTCGAGCATCGGCCCCGCGACCAGGTCGACGTAGTCGCCGCGGCGGTCGGCCATCTCGGGCGCGACCACGTGCGCTCCCAGGAACGTCACCTCGTCAGTGAAGCGCGCCGCGACCTCGAGCAGCCGGCGCTCGGTGGCGACGTCGAGGCCGTAGCCCGACTTGATCTCGACCGTGGTGGTGCCCTGGCGCAGCGCCTCGTCGAGGAGGTGCCGGGTGCGCGCGGTGAGCTCCTCCGCGGAGGCGGCGCGCGTGGCCGCGACCGTGGAGCGGATGCCGCCCGCGGTGTACGGCGCGCCGGACATGCGGGCGTCGAACTCGGCGGCGCGGTCGCCGCCGAACACGGCGTGGGTGTGGGAGTCGACGAAGCCGGGGATCATCGCGGCGCCGCCCGCGTCCGTGCGGAGGTCCGCGGCGGGCGCGTCGGCGGCCGCTCCCACCCATGCGACCCGGCCCGCGTCGATGACGACGGCGGCGTCGCGGCGCAGGCCCAAGGCACCCTCGCCGTCGCCCATGGTCGCGAGGACGCCGATGTTGACGATCGCCTCAGCGGGCATGGGCGGGCTCCCGGCGCAGCAGGGCGTCGACCGCGAGGCGACGCCGGTCGGACGATGCGTGGTGGACTCCGCGCACGACCGTGCCGAGGACGTCGGCCGCCGTGGCGGTGAGGGCCAGCGCGTGCGGGTCGGAGCCGGCGGTGCGGGCAGACGCGGCGTCGAGCAGGGCCAGGTCGCACGGGCGTCCCACGGCCGGCGCTTGGCGGGTGGCGCCGACCGGCGTGAGCGCGGCATGCCCGTCGGAGGTGCCGGCGCGCCAGATCTGCTCGGGGGTGAGCACGCCGCGCCTGCCCGAGACCAGCCGCGCCCCGCCCTCGAGGCGTCGGAGCTCGTCGAACGGGTCGATCACCACGTTCTGGTCGGACCCGACCGTGAGCCGGGCGCCGGCGGCGGCGAGGTCGGCGGCCCGGCCCAGGCCGTCGCCGAGGTCGGCTTCGGTGGTCGGGCACATCGACACGGAGACGCTCGCCGCGCCGAGCGTCGCGACGTCGCCGTCCGTCAGGTGCGTCGCGTGCACCACGGTGGTGCGGGCGTCGAGCACGCCGGCGCGGTCGAGCAGCACCGTCGGGGTGAGCCCGGTCGCCGCGCGGCACTCGGCGTTCTCCGCGGGCTGCTCGGACAGGTGGACATGGAGAGGGATGTCGGTCGGGAGGCCCGCCACCGCGGCCGCCAGGCGGTCCGGGTCGATCGCGCGCACCGAGTGGAGCGCGGCGCCGAGCGTCACCTCGGGGTGGGTGACGGCCAGGTCCGCGCGCAGCGCGTCCCAGCGGTCGTGCCAGCGCTCGACGGTGCCGTCGGTGAAGCGCCGCTGCGCCCCCGTGACCTCAGTGCCGAAGCCGCCGCGCAGGTACACCGTGTCCAGCAGGGTGAGGCGGATGCCGGCCGCGGAGGCGGCGTCGGCGAGCGCCCGCTCCATCGCGTGACCCGGGTAGGGGGTGCCGTCGGGCGCGTGGTGGAGGTAGTGGAACTCGCCCACCGCGGCGTAGCCCGCCGCGACCATCTCGGCGTACGCCGCCGTCGCGGCCGCGCGCAGCCCGTCGGGATCCAGCGTCCCCGCGACGGCGTACATGGCCTCGCGCCAGCGCCAGAAGTCGCCGCCGTCCGCGTGGGTGCGGCCGCGCAGCAGCCGGTGGAACGCGTGGCTGTGGGTGTTCGCGAAGGCGGGTGCGGCGACCTCGACGGCCATATCGGCGGGCGCGCTCGCGGCGTCGGGCCCGATCGCCGTGACCACGCCCGCGCCGTCGAGCTCGATCCGGACGTCGCTCAGCAGGCGGTCCGGGAGCACGAGCGTGCCGATCGCGATCCTCACGTCAGCGCCCTCAACGCGTCGGCGAGAGCGTCCACGCCCGCACGGATGTCCGCGTCTGAGGCGCACTCGAGCGGCGAGTGGGATACGCCGTCGGGGTTGCGCACGAACATCATCGCGGTGGGCAGGTGCGCCGCCAGGATGCCGGCGTCGTGACCAGCACCGGTGGGGATCCGGGGAACGCCGCCCAGCGCCGAGTCCACGAGGTCGGTGAGCGTGGCGTCGAACTCGACGCGCGTGCTGAAGGACTCCTCGGCGACGGCGACCTCGCATCCCTCCTCGCGCGCGACAGCCTCCGCGTCGGACAGGATGCGCGCGACCAGGTCGTGCACGTCAGCGTCGTGCTCCGCACGGGCGTCGAGCCACAGCCGGACCTCGGACGCGATCGCATTCGAGCCGCCGGGCACGACCTGGAGCTTGCCGACCGTCGCGCGCGCACGGGTCGCGGGGTTCGCGCCCGCGGCGCGGTTGCGCGCCGCCCGGATCACGGCGGCGGCGACCAGCATCGGGTCCCGGCGGGAGCCGAGCTCGGTGGCGCCGGCGTGGTCACCACGGCCGGTGACGGTCACCCGCCAACGGCCGTGGGCGAGGATGCCTGTCGCGACGCCGACCGGCACGCCCAGCGGCGCGAGCTGGCGGCCCTGCTCGACGTGCAGCTCCAGGTAGAGCGCGAGGTCAGCGAGGCGGGCGTCGTCGCGGCCGATCGCTTCGGGGTCCAGACCCGCGGAGGCCAGCACCTCCGCGACCGAGGCGCCCGACCCGTCGGTCAACGCACGCACGCGGTGCGTGTCGATGTCACCGGCGAGCAGCTGCGACCCCAGGCACGGCACGCCGAAGCGGGCGCCCTCCTCCTCCGCGAAGTTCGCGATCCGGACGGGCCGGGAGGGAGCGTGGCCCTCCGCCATGAGCCGCGACACCGCGGCGAGCGCCGAGACCACGCCGAGCGGCCCGTCGAGCGGCCCGCCGCCGGGCACCGAGTCGAGGTGCGAGCCGGTGCCCACGGCGGGCCCGGTCGCACCGTCGGGCGCCCAGGTCGCCCACTGGTTGGCGTTCGCGTCGGTCTCCACCGCGAGGCCCAGGGCGGCGGCCGTCCGCGCGAACCAGGCGCGCATCTCGCCGTCCGCCTCGTCCAGGAGATGCCGCGACCAGCCGCCCCGAGCATCGTCGCGGCCGATGCAGGCGAGCTCGGCGAGCGCCGCGACGGCGTCCAGCGTCGCCGGCGCCACGGGTGCCTCGACGGGCGTCATCACGCCTCCATCATGGGCACGCGCAGCCCGCGCTCGCGGGCGACGTCCTTCGCGTGCGCGTAGCCCGCGTCGACGTGGCGCATGACGCCGGTGCCCGGATCGTTGACCAGGACGCGGGCGATCTTCTCGGCCGCCAGGTCGGTGCCGTCGGCGACGATCACCTGGCCCGCGTGGATGGACCGGCCGATGCCGACGCCGCCGCCGTGGTGGAGCGACACCCACGTGGCGCCGGACGCGGTGTTGAGCAGCGCGTTGAGCAGCGGCCAGTCGGCGATCGCGTCCGAGCCGTCCTTCATGCCCTCGGTCTCGCGGTAGGGCGACGCGACCGAGCCGGAGTCGAGGTGGTCGCGGCCGATCACGATCGGGGCGGAGAGCTCCCCGCTCGCCACCATCTCGTTGAACTTCAGGCCGGCGAGGTGACGCTCCTGGTAGCCCAGCCAGCAGATGCGCGCGGGCAGGCCCTCGAAGTGGACCTTCTCCCCGGCGGCGGTGAGCCACCGGTGGAGCGACTCGTGCTCGGGGAACAGCTCCATGAGCGCCTTGTCGGTCCTCGCGATGTCCTCCGGGTCGCCCGAGAGCGCGGCCCAGCGGAACGGGCCGCGACCCTCCTCGAACTGCGGGCGGATGTACGCCGGCACGAAGCCCGGGAAGTCGAAGGCACGGTCGTAGCCGCCCAGCCTCGCCTCGGCCCGGATCGAGTTGCCGTAGTCGAACACGTCCGCGCCCGCGTCCTTGAAGCCCACCATGGCCTCGACGTGCGCGGCCATCGCGGCGCGAGCGTCCCGGGTGAAGCCCTCGGGGTCGGCCTCGGAGCGGGCGTGCCACTCCTCGACGGTGTACCCGAGGGGCAGGTAGCTCAGGGGGTCGTGCGCGGAGGTCTGGTCGGTGACCAGGTCGATGGGCACACCGCGGCGCAGCAGCTCGGGGAACACCTCGGCGGCGTTGCCCACCACCCCCACGGAGAGGGCGCGGCCCTCGGCCTTCGCCGCCAGGGCCTGTGCCACCGCATCGTCCAGGTCCGTGGCGACCACGTCGAGGTAGCCGTGCTCGACGCGGCGGGTCAGCCGCGACGCGTCGACGTCGACGATCAGGCAGGCGCCCTCGTTGAGGGTGACGGCGAGCGGCTGGGCGCCGCCCATGCCGCCGGCGCCGCCGGTCAGCGTGAGAGTGCCCCGCAGGGAGGCGGTGCGCGGGTCGCGGCCCTCGCGCGCGGCGCGCTGGCGTGCGGCCGCGGCGAAGGTCTCGTACGTGCCCTGGAGGATGCCCTGGGTGCCGATGTAGATCCACGAGCCGGCCGTCATCTGGCCGTACATCATCAGGCCCTCCGCCTCGAGGCGGCGGAACTCGGGCCACGTCGCCCAGTCGCCCACCAGGTTGGAGTTCGCGATCAGCACGCGGGGCGCCCACTCGTGGGTGCGGAACACGCCCACCGGCTTGCCGGACTGGACCAGGAGGGTCTCGTCGGGCTCGAGGTCGCGGAGGGTCGCGACGATCGCGTCGTACGCCTCCCAGCTGCGCGCGGCGCGGCCGGTGCCGCCGTAGACGACCAGGTCCTCGGGCCGCTCCGCGACCTCCGGGTCGAGGTTGTTCATGAGCATGCGCAGCGGCGCCTCGGTCTGCCAGGACTTGCAGGTGAGCTCGGTGCCGCGCGCGGCGCGGACCGTGCGGCGGGTCTCGGTGGCGGTCATGATGTCTCCTTCGGGGGTCAGGCGAGGGGGCCGACGACGGACTCGACCGCGGCCCGGACCTCGCCGGTGCGCACGGCCGCGGCGGCGGCGTCGATGTCGGGGGCGAGGAAGCGGTCCGGTCCGGGGGCGGCGTGATCGCCGAGGGACGATGCGGCGGCCCCCGTGGCGGGGGAGGGCGCGAGGGGCGCGCGCAGCGACTGCGCGCGTGCGGCGGTCATCGCCTCGATGCCGAGGACGCGCGCGAGGCCGTCGATCGCCGTGCGCAGCTTGCGTGCGGCGTGCCAGCCCATCGACACGTGGTCCTCCTGCATCGCCGAGCTCGGGATGGAGTCGACCGACGCGGGCACGGCGAGGCGCTTGAGCTCGGACACGATCCCGGCCGCCGTGTACTGCGCGATCATCAGGCCGGAGTCGACGCCGACCTCGTGGGCGAGGAACGGCGGGAGGCCGTGGCTGCGCGCGGGGTCGAGCATGCGGTCGATGCGGCGCTCGGACATGCTCGCGAGGTCCGCGACCGCGATCGCGAGGAAGTCGAGCACGTAGGCGACCGGCGCGCCGTGAAAGCTGCCGTTCGACTCGACGCGGCCGTCGAGGGTCACCACGGGGTTGTCGACGGCGGCGGCGAGCTCGTGGCCGGCGACCTCGCGGGCGTGGGCCATGGTGGCGCGGACGGCGCCGGCGACCTGCGGGGCGCAGCGCAGCGAGTAGGCGTCCTGCACGCGGGTGCAGTCCGCGGTGCGGTGGCTGGCGACGATGCCCGAGCCGGCGAGGACGCGGCGCATGTTCTCCGCGGCGGCGCCGATCCCGGGGTGGGGGCGCAGCGCCTGCAGGTCGGGCGCGAAGGGGGAGTCGGACCCGAGCAGCGCCTCGACGCTCATCGCCGCCGTGATGTCCGCGGTGCCGACGAGCGTCTCGAGGTCGGTCAGCGCGAGCGCGAGCTGGCCGAGCATGCCGTCGGTGCCGTTGATGAGGGCGAGGCCCTCCTTCTCCTCGAGGACCAGGGGCGCGATGCCGGCCGCGGCGAGGGCGTCGCGGGAGGTACGGCGCGCGCCGTCGCGGTCGCGCACCGGGCCCTCGCCGATCGCGGCGAGGGCGACGTGCGACAGCGGAGCGAGGTCACCCGAGCAGCCGAGCGAGCCGTACTCGTGGACCACGGGCGTGATCCCGGCGTTGAGGATCGCGGCGTAGGTCTCCGCGACCACGGGGCGGGCGCCGGTGCGGCCGGTGAGCAGCGTCGACAGGCGCAGGAGCATGAGCGCGCGCACCACCTCGCGCTCGACCTCGGGGCCGGAGCCGGCGGCGTGCGAGCGGACCAGGCTGAGCTGGAGCTGCGCGCGGCGCTCGCGGTCGATGAAGGTGGTGGCGAGCGCGCCGAAGCCGGTCGAGACGCCGTAGTGCGGCGCCGGGTCCGCGGCGAGCGCGTCGACCACGGCGCGCGAGTCGCGCATGGCGGCGAGGGACGCGGGGGTGAGCGAGACGGGTGCGTCGTGCCGGGCGACCGCGACCACGTCGCCGATCGTGAGGGCCTCGAGGCCGACGCGGACCGGTGCGAGCGTGCTGAGGAGGGTCATGCCTTCATGGAACTGCGGCCGGGTCCGGCGCGGGGCGCCCGCCCCGGAGAATCTGTCTCACATGTGAGACAGTGGCGCCATGGACGGTTCCTCGGCCTCGCGCCCGGCGCCGTCCCCCGCCCTCGATCAAGGCCTGCGGATCCTCGCCCACCTCGCGACGCAGCGCGGCCCGGTCGCGGCGAGCGCGATCGCGGGTGCGCTCGACCTGCCGCGGTCGACCGTCTACCGGCTGCTCGGGGTCATGGCCGAGCGGGGCTTCGTGGTCCACCTCGCGGAGCAGCGCCTCTACGGACTCGGGCTGGTCGCCTACGAGCTCAGCTCGGGGTTCGCGCGCCAGCAGCCGCTCGCGCGCCTGGGCGCGCCGGTGCTCGGCGGGCTGGTCGACCGGGCGGGGGAGTCGGGGCACCTGGCGGTGCTGCACGGGACGGACGTGGTGTACATCGTCGAGGAGCGGGCGCCGCGGCGGCCCACCCTGGTCACGGACGTGGGGGTGCGCCTCCCGGCGCTCGCGACCGCCACCGGGAGGGCGATCCTGGCGGCGCTGCCCGACGCGCAGCGGCGCGCGGTGTTCCCCGGGCGTGCGGCCTTCGAGGCCGTGCCGGAGGGCTCGCCGCGGTCGCCGGCCGAGCTCAGGGAGCTGGTGCGCCTGACGCGCGAGCGGGGCTTCGCCGAGGAGGACGGGTCGGTCACGCCCGGGCTCGCGTCCGTCGCGGTGGCGGTGCGCGACCACACCGGATGGCCGGTCGCGGCGATCGCGGTCACCTTCCCCTCCGAGCGCGATCCGGCGTCGCGCGAGGCCCTGGTGGGAGAGGTCGCGCGCGCGGCCACGGAGCTCGAACGGCGCGTCGGCGGCGCGCGGCGCTGAAGCGGCGCCCGCATCGTCCCACCCACCCCCTCGCATCGTCCCGCCCACCCACCCGGCGCGCTGCGGGGATGTGAGTGCCGCTCCTGCCCGATCCGCGCGCGCTGCGGGGAAGTCCGCGACGCTCAGTTCCCCGCAGGAGGCTGCAACTCCGCGAAGGCGACGCTCAGTTCCCCGCAGGGGGATGGGGGGAGGCGGGGGAGGGGCGGGAGGCGACGCCACGTACCCTTGTCGGGTGCGTGTCCTGGCAGCCCTGTCCGGCGGAGTCGACTCCGCCGTCGCCGCCGCGCGCGCCAAGGACGCCGGCCACGACGTGGTCGGGGTGCACATGGCGCTGTCGCGGTCGCGCGCCGAGCACCGCGAGGGGTCCCGCGGATGCTGCTCGATCGAGGACGCGAACGACGCCCGCCGCGCCGCGGACAGGCTGGGCATCCCGTACTACGTGTGGGACCTGTCCGACGAGTTCCACGACACGGTGGTGAGCGACTTCCTGGCCGAGTACCAGGCCGGACGCACCCCGAACCCCTGCGTGCGCTGCAACGAGCACATCAAGTTCGACACCCTGCTCGAGCGCGGCCTGGCGCTCGGCTTCGACGCCGTGTGCACCGGCCACTACGCGCGCATCGACCTGCGCGAGGACGGCGCGCGCGAGCTGCATCGCGCCGCCGACGCCGCGAAGGACCAGTCCTACGTGCTGGCCGTGATGGGGCCCGAGCGGCTCGCGCGGGCGATGTTCCCCCTCGGCACCGTGGCCTCGAAGGCGGAGGTGCGGGCGGAGGCGGTCGCGCGCGGCCTCGGCGTCTCGAACAAGCCGGACTCCTACGACATCTGCTTCGTCGCCGACGGCGACACCAAGGGCTTCCTCACCCGCGCCCTGGGGGAGCGACCGGGCGAGATCGTCGACGAGACGGGCGCGGTGGTCGGCGCGCACGAGGGCGCCTACGCCTTCACGGTGGGCCAGCGCAAGGGCCTGCGGCTGCCGCGCCCGGCCGCGGACGGCGCGCCGCGCTACGTCACCGGCATCGACACCGCGCGCAACGTCGTCACCGTGGGCCCGGAGACGCTGCTGAGCGTGCGCGAGCTGGTCGGCGAGGACGTCGTGTGGCTTGCGCCCGACGTGCCGTGCACGTCGGCGACGGCGGTCGAGGTGCAGGTGCGCGCCCACGGCGCGCCCGTCGCCGGGGTCGCGACGCGGGACGATGCCCGGGTCACGGTCGCGCTCGAGGAGCCGATGCGCGGGGTCGCCGCGGGCCAGTCGCTGGTGCTCTACCGGGGCTCTCGGGTCCTCGGCCAGGCGACCATCGCGCGCTGACCCTCAGCCGGCGTACGGCTCGAGGTCGGGCGACTGGACGTGCATGACCTCGCCCCAGGCGTCGGGCTCGCACGCCCCGGGGATGATCATGGCGGAGGTCGGCGGCCCCCAGCCGCCGCCGGCGCTCACGGGGTCGCCGAGCGCGTAGTCGCGGCCGGCGTAGGTCAGGACCCGGCTGTCCGCGTCCCAGCTGGTGAGCGACCGTGAGAAGACCGGCACCGTGATGAGCCCGTCGGTCTCGCCCGCGCCGACGATGCAGAGGCAGCCGTCGATGAGCTCGAGCGTCCCCTCCATGAGCGCCGAGTCGCCACCGTCGGCGGGATCCCAGTCGTACCGCGCGACGGGGGAGTCGTCCGCGTCGAGGTCGCCGACGTCGTGCGCCGACCCGCACGACGCTAGGGCCACGAACGCGAGAGCCAGCCCGAGACCAGGGGCGATGCGTCGGTGCGTCATGCCCGCATCGTCCCCGGCGGTTGGCGCTCCTGTCCACCCCCGCGGCCCGGACAGCCCGCGCGGAAATGGCGGCGACACGCCGTTCGAGGGGTCCGTGTGGGCTCTCGTCGGCGGTGTGTCGGAGCCGGATCCGTGCGCACTGTCCGGGCCGGGGGTGAGGCGCGGGAAGCGGGGACGCGCGATCGTAACGTTTCGGCAACGAAGTGGCGGCGCACGTGAGACGCGGTTTGACAGCGCATGCGGCCGGTCATACGGTGGTGCCGATTCGAGAGAGCGCTCTCTCAGGGAGAGCGCTCTCAGAGGGTCGGCCATCCATTTGACGGACACAAAGGAGTGAACGTGAGCGTCTCACGTAAGGCATCGCTGGGCATGGTCGCGGGCACCGCGGCCTTCGCTATCGCACTGACCGGCTGCGGCGGGTCGAGCAGCCCCGAGGGCAGCTCGTCGGCTGACGGCGACACCACCGGGGGTGAGCCGGTCACCCTGACCGTCGCCACCTTCAACGACTTCGGCTACACGGACGCGCTGCTCCAGGAGTACATGGACGCGAACCCGAACGTCACGGTGGTCCAGAACATCGCGGCGACGTCGAACGACGCCCGCACCAACTACTTCGCCAAGCTGGGCGCCGGCGGCCTCGCGGACGTCGAGGCGATCGAGGTCGACTGGCTCCCCGAGGTCATGCAGTATGCGGACCTGGTCGAGGACCTGTCGAGCGCGGACGTCGAGGGCCGCTGGCTCGACTGGAAGACCGAGGCCGCGACCGACCCCGATGGCCGCCTGATCGGCTACGGCACCGACATCGGCCCCGAGGCGATCTGCTACGACGCCGCCAAGTTCGAGGCCGCGGGCCTCCCGACGGACCCGGCCGAGGTCGCGTCGCTCCTCGAGGGCGACTGGGCGCACTACTTCGAGGTCGGCGAGCAGTACCAGGCCGGCGGCGGTGGCGCGTGGTTCGAGTCCGCCAACGCGACCTACCAGGGCATGATCAACCAGGTCGCCGCGGCCTACGAGGACCCGGACACCGGTGAGATCATCGCCACCGACAACGCCGAGGTCAAGGACCTGTTCATGCAGGTCACCGAGGCCGCGGGCGACCTGTCCGCGCACCTCCCGCAGTGGTCGGACGACTGGTTCGCCGGTCTCGCGCAGTCCGAGTTCGCCACCCTCCTGTGCCCGGGCTGGATGCTCGGCGTGGTCCAGGGTGCGGCCCCCGACACGACCACCTGGAACGTCGCGGACGTCTTCCCCGGCGGCGGCGGCAACTGGGGCGGCTCGTACCTGACCGTCCCGTCCTCGGGTGAGAACCTCGAGGAGGCCAAGAAGCTCGCCGCGTGGCTGACCGCCCCGGAGCAGCAGCTCAAGGCCCTCGCAGCCGCGGGCACGTTCCCGAGCCAGACCGACGCGCTGGCCGACCTGGACGCGATCAACGCCGCGTTCGCCTCGGGCGACTCGCCCACCAAGGCGGAGTACTTCAACACGGACTCGCTCGGCGACATCTTCTCCAGCCGTGCCGACGCCGTGTCGGTCGCCCCGTTCAAGGGGGAGTTCTACTTCCAGGTGAACGACATCATCCAGAACGCGCTCACCCGCGTCGAGGACGGTTCGCAGGACGCCACCACCTCGTGGGACCAGGCGGTCGCCGAGATCTCCGCGCTCGGCTGATGACCTGACCGGTCCGGGTCGCCTCCGCCACGGCGGGGGCGACCCGGACCGCGAGGCCGGCATCACGTCCTAGGAAGAAGAGACCCTCCTCATGACCACCACCCCTGTGCGGCGCGAGACCCGCTCGCTGACCGCGCGACAGCGGCTCGGCAGGCTCGACGTCAAGCTGTCGCCGTACCTCTACATCGCGCCGTTCTTCATCGTCTTCGGCATCGTCGGCATCTTCCCGATCCTCTACACGGCGTACATCTCGCTGCAGGACTGGGACCTGGTGCGCAACACCGGCGAGTACATCGGCTTCGAGCACTTCACGTGGGTGCTGCAGGATCGCGAGTTCTGGATCGCCCTGCGCAACACGTTCTCGATCTTCCTGCTGTCCTCGGTGCCGCAGATCCTGGTCGCGACCTTCATCGCCTACCAGCTCGACCACAACCTTCGCGCGAAGACCTTCTGGCGCATGGGCGTGCTGCTGCCCTACGTGGTGGCACCGGTGGCCGTGGCGCTGATCTTCTCCAACATGTTCGGCGACAAGTACGGCCTGGTGAACACGGTCCTGAACGACCTCGGCCTGAACAGCATCCTGTGGCATACGGACGTGATCCCCAGCCATATCGCGATCGCGACCATGGTCAACTTCCGCTGGACGGGCTACAACGCCCTGATCCTGCTCGCCGCGATGCAGGCCATCCCGCGCGACCTCTACGAGGCGGCGGCGATCGACGGCGCCAGCTCCCTCCGCCGGTTCTTCTCCGTCACGGTGCCGCAGATCCGGCCCACGCTGATCTTCGTGATCCTGACCTCGACCATCGGCGGCCTGCAGATCTTCGACGAGCCCCGCATGTACGACCAGACCGGCACCGGCGGCGCGAACAAGCAGTGGCTGACGCTGACGATGTACCTCTACAACACCGGCTGGGGCAAGTTCGACTTCGGCCGTGCCGCCGCGATCGCCTGGATCCTCTTCCTCATCATCGTGGCGTTCTCCCTGATCAACTTCTTCATCACCCGCCGGCTCGTCGCCGACGACGCGAGCGGAGGCAAGCGATGAGCACCGCGACCACCACCCCCACGCCGGTCACGGCGGAGCCCCACGCGCCCGCGCCCAAGCGTCGGTTCCGCTCGACCGCCATCACGTCGCGCCGGCCCGGCTGGTTCACCTACGGGTCGCTCGGCATCGTCCTCGTCGCCGCGATCTTCCCGTTCTACTGGTCCTTCCTGATCGGTTCGGGCGACCAGTCGACGATCTACCGCGACCTCACGTGGATCCCGGGCGGCAACTTCCTCGCCAACGCCGCGACCGTGATCGACAACCCCGCGATCAACTTCTGGAAGGCGCTGTCGAACTCGGTGATCGTCTCGACCACCACCGCGGTGTCGACCGTGGTGCTGTCGACGCTCGCCGGCTACGCGTTCGCGAAGCTCCGCTTCAAGGGCTCGGGCCCGCTGCTGGTCGCCGTGATCGCGACCATGGCGGTCCCCGTCCAGCTCGGCGTGGTGCCGCTGTACATCCTCATGCAGGAGTACGGATGGACCGGCCACCTGGGCGCGGTGATCGTGCCGGGCCTCATCACGGCCTTCGGCGTGTTCTGGATGACCCAGTACCTGCAGCAGTCGCTCCCGACCGAGCTGATCGAGGCGGCACGTGTCGACGGCTGCTCGATGATCCGCACGTTCTGGCATGTGGGCCTGCCCGCGGCGCGACCGGCGGCCTCGATGCTGTTCCTGTTCACGTTCGTGACCAGCTGGAACAACTTCTTCTGGCCGTTCATCGTGCTCGACCAGCAGAACCCGACGCTGCCCGTCGCGCTGTCGCTGCTGCAGGCGAACTACTTCGTCGACTACTCGCTGGTCCTCGCCGGCGTGCTGCTCGCGACGGTCCCGCTGATCCTGCTGTTCATCTTCACCGGACGGCAGCTGGTCTCGGGCATCATGCAGGGGGCCGTCAAGGGCTGACGGGCTCCTGCCCCACGAACCGTTTCCGCGCCATGGGGCCGTCTGGAACGATGGTCCCATGGCTGCGGGCAAGGGAACGAGTGACATGACGACGACGTCACGGGCTCACGCCCCCACGCTCGAGGCGGTCGCCGCGCGGGCGGGAGTCTCGCGCGCGACGGTCTCGCGCGTGGTCAACGGCTCGCCGACGGTCTCCGCGCCGATCGCCGAGGCCGTGCGGCAGGCCATCACGGAGCTCGGCTACGTGCCCAACCGCGCCGCGCGCTCGCTCGCGAGCCAGCGCGCGCAGGCGATCGCGCTGATCGTCCCCGAGGATGTCGGGCGGTTCTTCGGCGACCTGTTCATCTCGGACGTGGTGGCGGGCATCGACGAGCGGCTCGAGGACAGCGACTACGTGCTCAACCTCATGATCGCGAACCACGACCCGACCGGGAAGACGATGCGATACCTCGCGGGCGGCGCGGTGGACGGCGCGATCGTCGTGTCTCACCACACGAGCGACAAGTTCCTCGGCCGCCTGGTCGAGACTCTGCCCGTCGTGTTCTCCGGCCGCTCCACCATGGGGGACGACCAGGTCAACGTGGTCGACGTCGACAACCGCCACGGCGGATGGCTGGCGACGCGCCGCCTGATCGAGCGCGGCTGCCGGCGGATCGGCATCATCACCGGACCCTTGACGATGCAGGGCGCGACCGACCGCCTGGCCGGCTGGCGGGACGCGCTCGACGAGGCCGGGCTCGAGCCCGGCCCGGTCGCCGACGGCGACTTCACGATGGTGGGCGGGGTGCGCGCGATGCGCGAGATCCTCGACACCCATGGGCACGTCGACGGGATGTTCATCTCCTCGGACCTGATGGCCTCCGGCGCGATCCCGGTGCTGCTGTCGCGTGGTCTGCGGGTGCCGGAGGACGTCGCGGTGGTCGGCTTCGACGACAGCTCGGCGGCGACGAGCACGGCGGTGCAGCTCACCACCGTGCGACAGCCGTCCCGCGAGATGGGGCGGCTCATGGCGCAGATGCTGTTCGACGTGCTCGACGGCCGCATCGCGAGCCCGAACGAGCTGATCCTGCCGACCGAGCTCGTGGTGCGCGACTCCGCCTGAGCGCCCGGCGCGGTCAGCGCGGCGCGAGCCCGTCCATGAGCAGCCGCCACGAGGCGGCCGCACGCGCGTGGCGGGCGGCGGGAGGCGTGGTCGTGATGACGGCCGTCACCAGCCCGACCGCGAGCATCAGGTCGTCCAAGGTCGCGTCCCGGCGCACCTCGCCGGCCGCCGTCGCGCGCTCGAGCACGGGCTGCAGCGCGAGGCGGATGCGGCGCGTGAGCTCGCGCTGCGCGGGAGCCTCCTCGTCGACCGCGAACAGTGCGATCACGGCGGCGGAGCCCTCGATCTGATGGGTGATGAGGTCGGTGACCTCCCGCAGGCGCGCGTCGGGGCGGGCGGCCAGCTCCTCCACGGCCTCCATGTTCTGGTCGAACACGGCCATGGCGATCGCCTCGCGGGTGGGGAAGTGGCGGTACAGCACCGCCTGGCCCACGCCCGCGGTGCGCGCGATCGCGGACAGCGGCGCCCGCGCGCCCTGCTCCGAGAACACCTCGCGCGCCGCAGCGAGCAGCGCCGCGCGGTTCTCCGCCGCCGCTCCTGGTCCCCGGTTGGTTCTCACCGCCATGAGACGAATCTATAGTGGAACCTATCCGGACAACGATGTCCGGACCTGGCTCAGCGCGGAGCCGACGCCGTCGGCGGTCGCGCCCGATCAAGGAGCACGCATGTCCCCCACCAGCACCTCCCTCACCGGCCTCAGCGGCGACACCAAGATCGCCGACTGGCTCTCCCACCCGTACGGCGGCCCCGTGATCCGCCAGATGCTCGTCGACTCGGGCCAGAGCGAGAAGGCGATGAACCCCGTCAAGCGCTTCTCGATGAACAAGCTCATCAAGATCAGCGGCGGACGCTTCACCCAGGACACGCTCGACGACCTGATCGCGCGGGCGGAGGCGGCCGCGGCCGCCGATACCGGCGCGCCCGCGGCGCCCGCCGGCGCCGTCGACGAGGCCCCGAGCGCCGCGCCCGAGGCTCCCGAGCAGCCCGACTGGGAGGAGCGGATCACCGAGGGCCGCTTCGCCGGGCAGACCGTCGTGGTGACGGGGGCGGGCTCCGGCATCGGCCGCGCCACCGCGTCGCGCGTCGCCCGCGAGGGCGGCCGCGTGATCGCGCTCGACATCTCCGCGGACCGGCTGACCGCGTTCGCGGCCGAGCACGACGGCCTCGACATCACCACGGTGACCGCCGACGTCACCAAGGACGAGGACATCGCGCGGGTGCTCGAGGCGGCCGGCGGCCCCATCGACTCGCTCGCGAACGTCGCGGGGATCATGGATGACATGACCCCGCTCCACGAGGTGTCGGACGAGGTCTGGGAGCGCGTGTTCGCGGTCAACGTCGTCGGTCTCATGAAGCTGTCGCGGGCCGTGCTGCCCCGCATGCTCGAGGCCGGCCGCGGGTCGATCGTCAACATCGCCTCCGAGGCCGGCCTGCGCGGCTCCGCGGCGGGCGTCGCCTACACGGCGTCGAAGCACGCGGTGGTCGGGATCACCCGGTCGAGCTCCTTCATGTACGGCCCGAGCGGCATCCGGGTCAACGCGGTGGCGCCCGGCGGCGTGATCACCAACATCGAGGCGCGGTTCGACTCCGCGCTCGGCCAGGATCGCGTGATGGGGGCCCTGGCCGTCGCCCCGCCGCCGGTGACCGCGGATCAGCTCGCGGCGTCGATCTGCTTCCTCCTGAGCGACGACGGCGTCAACCTCAACGGCGCGATCCTCCCGTCCGACGGGGGCTGGTCCGCGATCTGAGCCGCCGCATCGTCCCGCCGAGGGCCCCCGGAACGTCTCCGGGGGCCTTCGCTACGGTGGTCGCATGATCCTCACGCATCGTGGAAAGTCCCCGACCATCGATCCGACCGCGACGGTGGCGCCCACCGCCGTCGTCTGCGGGGACGTCCGCGTCGGGCCCGGCGCACGCATCCTGCACGGCGCCGTGCTGACGGCGGAGGACGGCCACGTCAGCGTGGGCGAGGACACGGTGGTGATGGAGAACGCGCTGGTCAAGGCGCGTGCGGGTCATGACGTCCGGATCGGCGACGCCGTGGTGATCGGGCCCCATGTCCACGTCAACGGGGCCGAGGTGGGCGACGAGTGCTTCATCGCGACCGGCGCGGCGATCTTCCCCGGCGCGGTGATCGAGCACGGGTGCGAGGTGCGGATCCGTGGCGTGGTGCAGGTCAACACGCGGCTCACGACCGGGACCGTCCTGCCCATCGGATGGATCGCCGTGGGCACCCCCGCGGCCATGCTGCCCCCCGAGCGCCACGAGGAGGTCTGGGCCATCCAGCAGGACCTCGACTTCTCGGGCACCGTGTACGGCGTCGACCGCACCACGTCCATGCGCGAGCTGCTGCGGCGCCAGAGCGAGTTCTACGGGGCGCACGCGGACGACGAGGTCATCGGCTGACGTTCCGCTCGCCGGGAGGCCGGCACGACGCGAGCGAGGCCCCGAGGGCGCATCCCTCGGGGCCTCGCGGCGTCCCCGGACTCGTGCCGCCGGGGGCGGGCCGGGCGGCGGTCTCGGTCCGCCGCCGTCCGGTCACGTCAGTCGGTGCTGACCTCGATGCGGCGCGGCTTGGCCGACTCGGCCTTGGGCACCGTCACCGTGAGCAGCCCGTCCTTGTAGGTCGCGGCGACCTTGTCGGGGTCGACGCGGTCGGGCAGGCGCACCGCGCGGTGGAAGCGTCCGAAGCGCCTCTCGACGCGCCGGAAGCCCTCGGCGTTCTTCTCCTCGTAGAAGTCGCGCTTGCCGGAGACGGTGAGCACGTTCTCCTCGAGGGACACGTCGACCTCGTCGGGCTTCACCCCGGGCAGCTCCACGTGCATGGTGAAGCCGTCCTCCGTCTCCTCGACGTCGAGGGCGGGGCTGAAGGCTCCGGACAGGGTCGTGTCGGTGTCGCCGAGGAACTGCTGGACGATCCGCTGGAAATCGTCCGGCCACGGCGTCGCGGCTGAAGCCGGAACGGAGCGACGAAGAACCTCTCGTGCCATGATCTGACCTCCTGAACAGGACTCGTGGCCCGGGAGGGATGGCGCCCTCTCGGGCGAGCGCGGGATGCGCTCCGCCTTCAGGATAGGACTTGAGCGGCCTGGACTCAAGTCTTGTTCCACCCCCTTTCCGGACAGTCCGCACGGATCTCGACGGGACACGCCGTCCGGGGACCGCGCGGACCTGCGACACGCCGCGGAACCAGGACCGACTCCGTGCGGAGCGTCCGAGGGCGGGCGGGGCGGCGGGGCGCGGAAGTGCCGCCGGCGGGGCCGGGAGTAGTCTCGGGACACCGACGTCGGCCGCCGCCGGGCGGCCCGGTCGCAGCGAGAGGGGCCCCATGGCCGACTTCGACGGCATCCTCCAGCCGGGGGACCGGGTCCCCGACGGCGCGCGCTACCTGCCCGCGGACCCGGCGCTCGTCCACTGGGGCCGGCTGCCGCGCCGCGGCGACGCCGCCGTCATGGTCGTGGACCCCGGCGAGGAGCTGGTGGTCGACACCGTCAGCCATGAGGGGATCCTCGCGGACCAGGGCTCGGACCCCGTCGGATTCTTCGGTGGCCACGGGGTCGATCGCGGCGGCGTCCTGGACGATGCGGTCGCGATCGCCGCGACCCGGACGCGCGAGGCGACGGACGGCCCGCACGTGGTCACAGGGCCCATCGAGGTGCGGGGCGCCCGACCGGGCGACCTGCTCGCGATCACCCTGCTCGACGCCACCCCGCGCGTCGACTACGGGGTCATCTCGAACCGGCACGGGCGCGGAGCCCTGCCGGGCGAGTTCCCGCAGGGCCCGGGGGAGGTCAGCGTGTTCACCCCGATCGCGCGGGACGATGCGGACGGCGAGGACGGCGGCGGATGGACCGGTCGGCTGCCCCTCAGCCCGGACGGCGAGCGCGTGGTGCAGTTCCCGCTCGCCCCGTTCCTCGGGATCATGGGCCTGGCCACTGATACCAGCGAGCGCGCTCACTCGGTACCTCCGGGCGCGCACGGCGGCAACATCGACATCCGCCACCTCACCGCCGGTGCCACCCTCTACATCCCGGTCCAGGTGCCGGGCGCGCTGGCCTACGTGGGTGATCCGCATTTCGCGCAGGGTCACGGCGAGGTCTCGCTCACCGCGCTCGAGGCCTCGCTGCGCGCCCGGATCCGGCTCGACCTGATCGACGCCACCGCGGCGGCGCGCGACTTCGGCGATCTCGCCTCGCCGCTCGCCGCGGACGCGACCCATCTGATGCCCACCGGCCTCGACGAGGACCTCGACGAGGCGATGCGGGCCTGCGTCCGCCAGGCCATCGCCCTGCTGGGCGCGCGCTACGGGATGGCCCCTCACCTCGCCTACGCCTACCTGTCCGCCGCGACGGACTTCGAGATCTCCCAGGTGGTGGACCTGGTCAAGGGCGTCCACGCCCGCATCCGCCGCTCCGACTTCGAGGGGGTCGCCCGTGCCTGAGCCGATCATCCATGTGGCGGGAGCGGCTCCCGCTCCCGCTGGCCTGGTCGACGCCGTGCTCGGCTACGAGGCGGCCCTGATCGCCGACGACCTCGACGCGCTGGCGGACTTCTTCGAACCCGGTCCCGACACCGTGCGTGCCGACCGCTCGGGTGTGCTCGCCGGGCACGACCGCATCACCGGCTTCCGCGGCCGCCGCGGCGGGATCGGGGCGCGACGCGTGGTCGAGATGCGGATCCACCCGGTCGACCTCCACTCCGCGCACGTGGTGACCGTCAACGCACCCGCCGCGGGCGGCCGTGGGGCCGTGTCGCAGCTGTGGCGCCGTGCCGCGGACGGCGCCTGGCGCGTCGCCGCCGCGCATGTGTCGGCGCCCGCGCCGGCGCTCGACCGCTCCATCTGGCGCGAGATCGGCTCGCCGCTGGTGCCGGGCAGCCCGGACGGGCCCCTCGCCGGTCACACCGTCGCGGTCAAGGACCTGTTCGCGGTCGAGGGCCGGCGCATGGGGGTCGGGGTGAAGGCGTTCCTCGCCGAGGCGCCGGTGCAGCACGCGAACGCCCCCGCGGTGCAGGCGCTGCTCGACGCGGGAGCGGATGTGCTCGGCATCGCGCAGACCGATCAGTTCGCCTACTCCGTCGCGGGGCTCAACCCCGACTACGGGACCCCGCCGAACGGCGCGGTCCCCGGGGCGATCCCCGGCGGATCGAGCTCCGGTCCCGCGAGCGCGGTCGCGCTCGGCCACGCGACCATCGGGCTCGGCTCGGACACCGCAGGCTCGATCCGTGTGCCGGCCTCCTATCAGGGACTCTGGGGTCTGAGGCCGACGCACGGGGCCGTGAGCCTCGAGGGCGTCCATCCGCTCGCGCCCCGGTACGACACCGCGGGCTGGCTCACCCGCGACGGCGGGACGATGCGCACGGTGGCCGAGGCCTGCCTGGTCGGGCGTCCCGCGGTGGCGCCCGCGACGCGGCTGGTCGCCGCCCCGGCGGTCGGGATGGCGTGCGCACCCGAGGTGCGCGCCGCGTTCCACGCCGCGCTCGAGCGGCTGGTCGAGGGCGGGCGGGAGATCTCGCCGGTCGACGTCCCGGACCTGGGCGAGCTCCTGATGGCGTTCCGCGTGACGCAGTCCGCGGAGGCCTGGCGCAGCGACGGCGACTGGGTCGCGTCGCACCCGGGCGCGCTCGCACCCGACGTCCAGGCGCGCTTCGACTGGGCGCGCGACGTCACGCCCGAGCGCGAGCAGGACGCCCTGGCGGACGTCACGCGCCTGGCGATCGCGATCGAGGAGTCGCTCGGCGACTCGGTGCTGCTGCTGCCGTCCGCCGCCTCCGCAGCCCCGTCCCTGGACGCGGACGAGTCGACGCTCGAGTCGCGGCGGCAGGCGACCCTGAGCATGACCGCCATCGCGGGGCTCACGGGACGTCCGGGGCTCTCCGTCCCGCTGCTCCACACCCCCGGGGGGCCGGTCGGGCTGTGCCTGGTCGGTCCCAAGGACTCGGAGCGCGCCCTGGTCGCCCTCGGTCTCGCCCTGGAGCGCGAGCTCGCGCCGTAACAACGGCGTCACACCCGTCCGTCACACTGTGTAGGTCACATCAACATTCCCGGAGGCGCGCATGTCCCTGCCCGGCCCGATCGATCCGCCCGCCCGGCTGCTCATGGGCCCCGGCCCGATCACCGCCGACCCGCGGGTGCTGCGGGCCATGTCCGCGCAGCTGGTCGGCCAGTACGACCCGTTCATGACCGACGCGATGAACGAGGTCATGGGGCTGTACCGGCAGGTGTTCGTCACCGGGAACCAGCAGACGCTCCTGATCGACTCGACCGCCCGCGGTGCGATCGAGGCCGCGCTGGTGTCGCTGCTCGAACCCGGGGACCGCGTGCTCGTCCCCGTCATGGGACGCTTCGGGCACCTGCTCGTGGAGATCGCCCAGCGGTGCGGAGCGGAGGTCCACACGGTCGACATCGAGTGGGGCCGGATCGCCGAGCTCGACGTCATCGAGGCCGCCCTCGAGCGCGTGCGTCCGACGCTGCTCGCGACGGTTCACGGCGACACCTCGACCACGGTGCTGCAGCCCTTCGACGGGCTCAAGGAGCTGTGCGAACGGTACGACTGCCTGCTGTACGCGGACGTCACCGCGACCATCGGCGGCAACCCGTTCCTCACCGACGCCTGGGGCGTGGACGCCGCGACCGGCGGCCTGCAGAAGTGCCTCGGCGGACCCTCGGGCTCCGCGCCGGCCACCTTCTCCGCGCGCGCGGTCGAGGTGATCGAGCGGCGCAAGTCGATCGAGGCCGGCATCCGCGCCGAGGGCGACGCCGTCGCGGCGCACCCGATCCGGTCGAACTACTTCGATCTGGGCATGATCTTCGACTACTGGTCGTCGCGCCGCCTCAACCACCACACCGAGGCCACCACCATGCTCTACGGGGCGCGCGAGTGCGCGCGGCTGGTGCTCGAGGAGGGGCTGGAGGCCTACCAGGCGCGTCACGCCCTCCACGGGCGGGCGATGCTCGCGGGCGTCCAGGGGCTCGGCCTCGAGGTGTTCGGTGATCTCGAGCACAAGATGGCGAACATCGTCGGCGTCGCCATCCCCGACGGCGTCGACGGCGAGGCCGTCCGCGGCACGATGCTGGCGGACTTCGGCATCGAGATCGGCACCTCCTTCGGGCCGCTCGCGGGCAGGGTGTGGCGGATCGGGACCATGGGGTACAACGCCCGGACCGACGCCGTCCTCACCACGCTGAGCGCCCTCGAGACCGTGCTGCGCCGCGTCGGCGTCGCGGTGCCGACGGGCGGCGGCGTCGACGCCGCGTACGACGCCTACGGCGCGGCGGCATGACCCGCGCCGACCAGGCGACCGCGGTCGACGCCGCTGAGGTGCTCGCGCGGTGCGACCACCTCGGCACCCTGACCGCCGTGCCCGGCATCGTCCACCGCGCCTACCTCACGCCGGAGCACGCGGCGGCGAACGCGGCGACCGCCGCGTGGATGGCCGCCGCCGGCATGGACACCTGGACCGACGCTGCGGGCAACATCGTCGGACGCTACGAGGGCGCGGACCCGGAGGCGCCGGTGCTGCTGCTCGGCTCGCACCTGGACACCGTCCCGAACGCCGGCCGCTACGACGGTCCGCTAGGGGTGATGCTCGCGATCGCGGTGGTCGCCCGGCTCCACGAGCGCGGCGAGCGCCTGCCGTTCCCGATCGAGGTCATCGGCTTCGGCGACGAGGAAGGGACGCGCTTCGGCTCGACCCTGCTCGGCTCGCGCGCGGTCGCCGGCACCTGGGACCCGCGCTGGTGGGAGCTCCGCGACGCCGAGGGCGTGACCCTGGTCGAGGCGTTCCAGACCTTCGGGCTGGACCCGTCGCGCGTCGGCGAGGCCGCCCACGACCCGCAGCGGGTGCTCGGCTACCTCGAGGCCCACATCGAGCAGGGGCCGTACCTCGAGGAGGCAGGGCGACCCCTGGGCGTGGTGTCCGCGATCGCGGGAGCGCATCGTTTCCAGCTCACCATCACCGGCAAGGCCGGCCACGCGGGCGGCGTCCCGATGGACCGCCGGCGCGATGCGCTCGTGGGTGCGTCGCAGGCGGTGCTCGACATCGAGCGGCTCGCCCGCGAGATGGACTGCGTCGCGACCGTGGGGATGATCGAGGTGGCGCCGGGCGCGGCCAACGTGATCCCCGGCGAGGCGAGCTTCTCGCTCGACGTGCGCGCCGCGACGGATGAGGGGCGTGACGCCTGCTGGCGTGCCATCCAGGACGCGATCCAGGAGTTCTGCCAGGAGCGACGCCTGGTCCTGTCCATCGAGGAGACGCACTCGGCGCCCGCGGAGGCGCCCGCACCGCGCCTGGTCGACGCCGTCCGCGCGGGGATCGCCGCGACCGGCGACGACGACCCGCTGGTGCTCCTGTCGAAGGCGGGCCATGACGCGATGGCGATCGCCGCGATGACCGACTGGGCGATGCTGTTCATCGCGTGCGCCGGCGGCGTGAGCCACCACCCCGCCGAGGCCGTCACGGAGGCCGATGTCGCGGCCGCTCTCGACGCCTTCGAGGCGGCGGTGGTGAGCCTCGTGCGATAGCGGCGGTACAGTCGAGTCCTCATCGAGTGAGGGGCACATCGTGAGGACTCTGGTGGAGGAGCGCGGCCGCGTGAGCGTGGTCCGGCGCGGCAACCTCCGCTGGCACGTCGCCGGACAGGTCATGGTCGGCGCCTACCTGCTGCTCCTGGTGCGCAGCGTGCTGCTGGTCAAGGGCGGCGCGATGATCCTCACGGTGCTGCCGCTGGTCGCGGGCGGGGCCATGGCGCTGCTGGTGCCGGGGATCGTCGTGATCCTGATGGTGGGGCGCGACGGGCGCACCCGCGTCGCCGAGATCGTGCGCGAGACGCCGTTGTCCGACGGAGTGCTGCTCACCGTCAAGGACGTCTCGGGCAAGGTCCGCGAGTACCTGGTGACCCGCGAGCTGGCGGACCGCTGCCGCGCGGCGATGCGTCGCGGGAGCGCGCGGCGCAACCCGCGCTGAGCGGGTGCTACTGCGCGTCGACGTCGTCGGCGGCGCCCAGCCCGGTGCAGTCGACCTCCGTCACGTGGTGCGCGCTCAGGTAGTGCGCCGCGCCGCGCGAGCCGCCGACCGTGGCGAGCAGCGGCCCGAGGTGCGCCCCGCCCACGAGCACCGGGTGTCCCGGGCTGCCACCGTCGTTGGCACGGGCCAGGACCGTCGGGTCGCCCGTCCACAGCGCGGCGACGCGGGTGACCGCCTCGGGCTCCAGGTGCGGCAGGTCCACGAGCGTCACCAGCACGGCCTGCGCGTGCACCGCGCGCGCCACCTCGATCCCGGCGTGAAGGCTCGCGCCGATGCCCTCGCGCCAGCGCTCCGCGACCACGCCGTGGGCCCCGTGAGGCAGCAGGTGGCGCGCCTCCTCGGCGCCCGCGCCCAGCACGGCGATGACCGTGGAGCAGCCGGCGTCCGCGAGCAGCCCGCACGCGCGCGGGAGCCAGGCCCCCGCATCGTCCCGTGCCAGGGCCTTCGGCATGCCGAAACGGGTGCCCGCACCCGCGGCGAGCACCACCCCGACCAGGCCTTCCGCCATGTCTCGCATCCTAGGATGGAAGCATGATCGAACCCACTCGGAACGACCTCCTCACGTGCCTGCGAGTCGAGCGCTGGGCGGACACGGTGGCGTCGCGCGCGTACGGGGGCATGCTCGAGCTCGAGCGGGCCGCCGTCTCGGCCGCGACGCCGTTGACGCCCACGGAGATCGAGGAGGCGCTCGCGGCGCACCCGCGGATCGGGGATCGCCGCGAGGGCGAGGATGCGGAGGCGCGGTTCTCCCGCGCCGAGCAGGCGTCCTCGGAGTCCGAGGACGAGGCGCTCGCGGCGCACCTGGCGGACCTGAACGCGCTGTACGAGAAGCGGTTCGGGCGCGTGTTCCTCATCCGCGCGGCCGGGCGGTCGCGTGCGGAGATCGTCGCCGAGCTCGAGAGGAGGCTCGGCAACGACGACGTGGCCGAGCTCGCGGAGGTCGCCGACCAGCTGCGCGGCATCGCCCTGCTGCGCCTGCGCCAGATCTATGGAGGTGAGTCATGAGCCACGTGACCACGCATGTGCTGGATTCCGTCCACGGCCGCCCCGCGGCCGGGCTGAGCGTGCGGCTGCTGCACGGCGACGTCGAGGTCGCCACGGGGGTGACGGACGCCGACGGCCGGGTGTCCTCCCTGGGTCCCGATCAGCTCCATGAGGGCACGTACCAGCTGGTCTTCGCCACGGGCGCCTGGTTCGCGGACCGCGGCATCGCGACGTTCTACCCCGAGGTGCGCATCGCGTTCGGGGTCGACGGTGACCCGCACTATCACGTGCCGCTGCTCCTCAGCCCCTTCGGGTACTCGACGTACCGGGGCTCCTGAGCGGACCCTCACGCCCCCGGTCCACCGGCGGGGCCGGGTGTCCGACCACCCCATGAAGCGATTCGTGTCGGACTCCCCGCCGGAACGGTCCCCATGAAGGGAATCCGGACGGCCCGAGGGTAGTTGACGCGTCCAGGAATGGAGCCGGAGTCGTGTACGTTCTGCGGGCATGACTATCGAGATCGAGATCTGGTCGGACATCGCGTGCCCCTGGTGCTACCTGGGCAAGAGGCGGCTCGAGGAGGCCATCAGCGCCTCGGGCGACGACGTCGCCGTCCGGTACCGCAGCTTCCAGCTCGACCCCACCATCCCCGCCGGTCAGGCGACCCCGCACGCCGAGGCCCTCGCGAAGAAGTTCAACACGACGCCGGACCGTGTCAAGGAGATGAACGGCCGGCTCGAGTCGCTCGGCGCCGAGGCCGGCATCGCCTACGACTTCGACCGGTACATGTCGACCAACACCCGCGACGCTCACCGAGTGCTGCATCTCGCGCACGCGCACGGGCTCGGCGCGCAGATGAAGGAGCGCCTGATGAAGGCGCAGTTCTCCGAGGGTGCCGTGGTCTCCGACGCGGACACCCTGGTGGCGCTCGCGACCGAGGTGGGGCTGGACGCGGACCTGGTGCGCGGCGTGCTCGACTCCGACGCGTACGACGCCGATGTCCAGGCCGACATCGACCAGGCCGCGGCCTACGGTGCGACCGGGGTGCCGTTCTTCGTGTTCGACCGCGCGTTCGCGGTGTCCGGCGCCCAGCCGGTCGAGACCTTCGCCCTCGCGCTGTCCAAGGCGCGCGAGGCGCGCGAGTCCGCGACCGTGTGACGCGACGAGGGGCCGGGTCCCGTCGGACCCGGCCCCTCGTGTCAGTCCCGCGGGACTACGAACGGTTCGCGCGGTAGTACGCGATCAGCGCCTGGGTGGACGCGTCCTGCGCGGCGAGCGCCGCATCGTCGCCCTCGATGGCCGGGGCGATCTCGAGGGCGAGCTTCTTGCCCAGCTCGACGCCCCACTGGTCGAACGCGTTGATGCCCCACACCACCGACTGGGTGAAGGTGATGTGCTCGTACAGCGCGATGAGCTGGCCCAGCACCGACGGCGTGAGCGACGGCGCGAAGATCGAGGTGGTCGGGCGGTTGCCGGCGAAGGTGCGCGCGGCGACCAGTGCGCCGGTGGTGCCCTCCGCCTCGACCTCCTCGGCCGTCTTGCCGAAGGCGAGCGCCTTGGTCTGCGCAAGGAAGTTCGCGAGGAACAACGCGTGGACGTCCTGGCCGCCGTCCTCGAGCGGGTACGCGGGGTTGACCACCGCGATGAAGTCCGCCGGGATCAGCTTGGTGCCCTGGTGGATCAGCTGGTAGAAGGCGTGCTGGCCGTTGGTGCCGGGCTCGCCCCAGAAGATCTCGCCGGTCTCGGTGGTGACGGGGGTGCCGTCCCACTTCACGGACTTGCCGTTGGACTCCATGGTGAGCTGCTGGAGGTACGCGGCGAACCGGTGCAGCTGCTGGGCATAGGGCAGCACCGCGTGCGACTGGGCGCCCAGGAAGTTGACGTACCAGACGTTGAGCAGGCCCATGAGGACGGGCACGTTCTCCTCGAGCGGGGTCTCGGCGACGTGGCGGTCGACAGCGTGGAAGCCGGCGAGCAGCTCGCGGAACACGTCCGGGCCGAGCGAGATGGCGAGCGACAGGCCGATCGCCGAGTCGACCGAGTAGCGGCCGCCCACCCAGTCCCAGAAGCCGAATGCGTTGGTCGGGTCGATGCCGAAGGCCGCGACCTTGTCCAGCGCGGTGGAGACGGCGACGAAGTGGTGGGCGACGGCGGCGTCCTTCTCCGCGTCGGTCGAGACGGGCACGCCTGCGGCGCCCAGCGTCTCCCACAGCCAGTCGCGCGCGAGGCGTGCGTTGGTGAGCGTCTCGAGGGTGGTGAACGTCTTCGAGGCGACGATGAACAGCGTGGTCTCGGGGTCGAGGCCCTTGACCTTCTGGCCCATGTCCGTGGGGTCGATGTTCGACACGAAGCGCGCCTCGATGCCCGCGGTCGCGTACGGCTCGAGGGCCTCGTAGGCCATGACGGGCCCGAGGTCCGAGCCGCCGATCCCGATGTTGACGATGTGCGTGACCTTCTTGCCGGTGACGCCCTTCCACTCGCCGGAGCGGACCCGGGTGGCGAACGCGTCGATCGCGCTCAGCACGGACTGGACGTCCGTGTCGACGTCCTGGCCGTCCACGACCAGCGCGGGCTGTGCGCCCGCCGGGCGACGGAGCGCGGTGTGCAGCACCGCGCGGTCCTCGGTCGTGTTGATGTGCTCCCCGGCGAGCATGGCCGCGTAGCGCGAGGCGACGCCGGTCTCCTCGGCGAGCTTGACCAGCGACGCGAGGATCTCGTCGGTGACGAGGTTCTTCGACAGGTCGACATGGAGGTCCGCGAGGGGGAGCGAGAAACGCTCGACGCGGGTCGCGTCCTCGGCGAACCAGGCGCGGAGGTCGGGGGCGAATCCGTCCTTGAGGGCGGAGAGCTCGGCCCAGGCGGACGTGGTCGTGGGATCGATGGGTGCAGTCACGGTTGCCAGGCTAGTCCGAGTCGGGACGATGCGCGTAGGACCTGGGTGGGGCGGCGTCAGGCGGACTCGGTCGCCCGGGCATCGGTCCTCGCCGCGGCATCGGCGGCGCCGCGCGGCGCGAGCGTCTGGATCACGACGGCGGCTCCGACGAGCGCCGCCGCGAGCGGCATCGCGAAGTTGTGCAGCACCGCCGTCACGATCCCGAACACGTGCAGCGCGGGCTCGGCGTTGAAGCCCACCACGTCCTGGAACCAGACCAGCAGGTTGGTGCCGTAGACGGACATCAGCACGCCCACGGCGAGCAGCACCCCTGCCCAGATCAGGCACCTCTTGGCGACCGGATGCATGTGAACCCCCCTCGTACACGCCGTCCTGTGGAGCCTACAGCTCCGGCGTGACCGCCCGCCTGCCCTGGACGTAGACGCCCGCGATCGCGGGCTGACGCATCCCGACCAGCAGCGTGAAGAGCTCCTCGAGCGTGGCCTGCTCCTCGTCGTCGGCGCGGATGCCCATCGACAGCATCCCCTCGAGCGGCTCCCAGCGGGACGTCTCGATCAGCAGGAAGTCCGCATCCTTGCCCACGTCGAGGTTGCCGAACGCATGCTCCATGTCGAGGGCCCGCGCGCCCGCGAGCGTGGCGGCGAACAGCAGCTCCGCGGGGTGGAGGGCGGTCCCCGCGTCGCCCTCCTCCGAGATGTGGACCTTGTAGGCGTCGCCCGCGACGCGGGAGATCAGCCACTCGTCGCCGGCCCCGATGTCCGTGCCCAGCGCGATGTTGACGCCGGCCGCGACGGTCGCCCGCCACGGCATCGTCCCGGAGCCGAGGAACAGCTGGGAGGTCGGGCAGTGGGCGATGGACGTCCCCGTCTCCGCCATGCGGTCGAGCTCCCGCGGCTGACAGTGCACCGCGTGCGCGAGGGTGGAGCGGCGCCCGAGCAGCGTGTGCCCGCCGGTCTTCGAGCCGGGTAGGAAGCGGCCGTCGTAGGTGTCGAGGTACGCCTCGACGCCGTAGCTCCCGAGCACGGCCGCGATCTCGCCGTCGCCCTTGCGGTTGTTCTCGTTGAGATGGCTGTGGAAGTACACGCCGTCGCCGCGCGCGTGGTCGTACAGCTCGCCCAGCGCGGCCAGCGTGCGCGGCGTGACGGACAGCGAGAAGCGCGGCACGACACCCACCTGGATCCGCGCGGTGCGCGGGTCGCCGGTGTCGATCGCGTGCCACCGGTCGATCTCCTCGGCGGTGAGCCGGATCGCGTCCTCCTCGGACGTGATCAGGGACGATGCGGCCGCCGGCCCCACCGTCTGGATGCCGCGCCCGGAGACGATGCGGAGGCCGGCGGCGTCGGTCCACCGGTACAGGGCGTCCTGAGCGACCGGGAAGGCGGAGCCGAACACCATCGCGGCGGTGGTGCCGGCGGCGATGCGGCGGCGGGTGAAGTAGCGCGCGGCGCGGTCCGCGAACTCGGGGTCCGCGAACTGCGACTCGGTGGGGAAGATGCAGTGGTCGAGCCACTCGAGCAGCTGGCCCCCGCCGTGCGCCGCGGTCGCGTACGACTGCGGGTAGTGCAGGTGGCTGTCGACGAATCCCGGGAGCAGGTAGTCGGCGCGGGTCACAGGCGCGTCGGCGAAGGCGTCGGGCAGGTCCGCCCACGGGCCCAGGTGGACGATGCGGCCGTCGCCGTCGACGACCAGCGCGCCGTCGGGGTGGCTGACCAGGGCCCGGTCGACCTGGTCCTGCGCGGGCGAGCCGGCGATGTGGAAGATGTGCGCCCGATAGACGTGCATGTCAGACCAGGCCGCTGTACTGGTCCCAGGCGGGGCCCGCGTCCGGCGCCCCCTCGACGGTGACGGAGGCCTGGATGAGCCCGTAGGGACGGTCGTCGGCGTGGAAGACCTCGTTGTGGTTCTCGATACCGAAGCGCGCGAGGTCGTAGGCGAAGTGATGCTTGTTGGGTGCGCTGAGACGCACCTCGACCAGCTCGGGCACGGCCTCGATGGCGGTCTTGCCCATCTGGAACAGCGTCTGCTGGAGGGCGAGCGAGTGGAAGGAGGCGAAGGTCTCCACCATGGCGGTCGTGATCGCGGCGTAGGCGGCGTCGAAGTCGAACGTCGCGACGTCGACCGCGCCGAATCTCCACTTCGCGACCAGCGAGGTCGCCATGATGCGGTCGGAGGTCGGCTCGAGCACGGTGTACTCGTCCTCGAGGAAGCCGTGGAACTCGGAGCCGCTCGACTTGAGCACCACCAGGTCCTTGAGCCCGCCGGTGATCCACGCCGAGCCGTCCGCGTCCACGGTGACCGCCACCGTCCGGACCTCCCGGCCCGAGCGGACCCAGCTGAAGTCGTGCTCCGCGCCCCCGACGCTCACGCGCTCCCAGGCGAACTCCTCGAGCTCGACGCGCGCCTGGTCGACGGGCTCGACGTCGTCGACGAAGTGCACGGCCAGGGCGTGGGCGTACCGCTCCAGCGACGCGAGACCCACGGTCTTGGCGTACGCGTACGACGTCTGCTTCTGGGTGTCCGTGGGCAGCACCTCGCCCTGATCGCCCGTGAGGTGGGCCGCGTCGAAGCGGCCGCGGAGGCACGTCGAGACGTTGACGTCCCGGATCTCGTGCCGCGGGGTGTCACGCACGATCCGGACGATGCGGTTCTCCGCCTTGCCGTACTGGTGGTCGCCCAGGATGATCGCCATGGTTGCTCCTCGGGGTGGGAACGCGTCGCGTCGAGCCGTCGCTCACACGCTACGCGGTGTTGATTTCATCGACATTTCTGCCAGGGGAGTCGCGGCGGATCCGGCCCCGCCACGCATCACGGCCTGCGGAGCTGCTCGCCCTCGCCGCTCTCGGATCCCGCGAGCCAGACGCGCGCCGCGCGCCCCACGAGAGCGTGCCCGTCGAACGCGCTCACCGGGTTCTTATGCGCCAGCTCGGCGGCGTGCACCTCGAAGGGCGCCTCCGGGTCGAAGGCCACCAGGTCCGCGTCGCGGCCGACCTGGATCGCGCCCTTGCGCTGGAGCCCGGCCCAGGCGGCGGGCCTGCCGCTCATCCAGGCCACCGCATCGTCCAGGCGGTAGCCGCGGGCCCTGGCCCCCGTCCACACGGCTGCGAGCGAGACCTGCAGCCCCGCGATGCCGCCCCATGCCACCCCGAAGTCGCCGCCGCCGGCGAGCTTGAGGTCCGCGGTGGCGGGAGAGTGATCGGACGCGACGAAGTCGATGGTTCCCTGCGCCAGGGCCTCCCACAGCCGCTCGCGGTTCTCCGCCGACCGGATCGGCGGGCAGCACTTGTACTGCGTGCCCCCGGCCGGGATGTGCTCGGCGTCGAAGGTGAGGTAGTGGGGGCAGGTCTCGACGGTCAGCGGGAGACCCTCCGCCTTCGCGGCGCGGATCGCCGGCAGCGCGGCCGCCGAGGACAGGTGGAGGATGTGCGCCCGCACCCCGGTCGCCCGGACCCCGTCGATGACCGCGTCGATCGCGGACGTCTCGGCGGAGTCGGGCCGGGACGCCACGAACGGCGCGTAGTCGGCGCCCGCGGGCGGCGGCGCATCGTCGAGCACCTCGGGGTCCTCGGCGTGCACGATCAGGCGTCCCCCGAAGGCGGCGATCTCCTCCATCGCGGCCCGCAGCCGGGCGCGGTCGAGGTGACCGAACTCGTCGACCCCCGAGGGTGCGAGGAAGCACTTGAAGCCGAACACCCCCTCGTCCCACAGCGCCTCGAGGCTGCCCAGGTTCTCGGGCACCGCGCCTCCCCAGAAGCCCACGTTCACGTGGGTCTTGCCGAACGCCGCCGCCTTCTTGGTCTCGAGAGCGGCCGGCGACACGGTGGGCGGGATCGAGTTGAGCGGCATGTCGATCACCGTGGTGACGCCGCCCGCGCGGGCGGCACGCGTCGCGGAGTCGAAGCCCTCCCACTCGGTGCGGCCCGGCTCGTTGATGTGGACGTGCGTGTCGACGGCGCCCGGGATCAGGACCTGGCCGTGGGGCAGCTCGACCTCGGCGTGCGCGGGGAACGGCTCGTCCTCGGCGCCGATCGCCGCGATCGCGCCGTCCGCGATCGCGACGGCGGCCGGCATCGTCCCATGGGGCAGCACCGCGTGCGTCGCGCGGATCACCAGGTCGTATGTCATGAGCGGGTCCTTCCAGACGGTGGGCGGGGAGCGGTGGCGGCCCGGCGGCACGCGCCATGGCCCGCCCTACACTGGCCAGCATGTTCGAGATCGCGGCCCAGGCGCTCGCCGAGCTGGACGCGGGCCGCGCCCTCGGCGTGGTCGTGGTCACCGGCGTGCACGGCTCGACCCCGCGCACCCCCGGCTCCGCGATGGCCGTCACGGCCGACGGCCGCGCGATCGGCGCCATCTCGGGCGGCTGCATCGAGGCGGAGGCATACGAGCTCGCGCGCGAGGTGCTGGCGAGCGGCGATGCGCAGGCCCTCACCATGGGCGGCGAAGGCGACCTGCTGCGTCCGGGGCTCGCGTGCGGCGGCGCGGTGGACGTCGTCGCGGTGCGCGTGGGCCCGGGCGACGAGACCGTGGTCGACCCGCTGCGGGCGAGCCTCGGCGACGGCGCCGTCGCGCTCGCGCTCGCGGGGCCCGACGGGCCGGTGCGGCTGGAGCGTCCGCGCGCGCCGCGACTGGTGATCGTCGGCGCGGTCGACTTCACGCCCGCGCTCGCGTCGGCGGCGCGGCTGATGGGCTTCCGCGTGGTCGTCGTGGACCCGCGGCCCGTGTTCGCCACGCCGGAGCGCGTCCCTGACGCCCATGAGGTCATCATCGCCTGGCCGGACGCCTGGCTGCGAGGTGAGGCGCTGGGGGAGGACGATGCGGTCTGCGTGCTCACGCACGACGACCGCCTCGACGTCCCCGCGCTCGAGGCCGCGCTCGCGATCCCCGTCCTCTATGTGGGCGCGATGGGTTCGCGTCGGGTGGACGGGCGCCGCCGCGAGGCGCTCGCCGAGCGCGGCGTGGGGGACGATGCGCTGGCGCGGCTCCGCTCGCCCATCGGGCTCGACCTGGGCGGCTCGACGCCCGCAGAGACCGCGATCGCGATCATGGCCGAGGTGCTGCTCGCGCGCGCGGGCGGCACGGGGCTCCCGCTGCGTGAGGTCTCGGGGCCGATCCACCGTCGCCAGGAGGACTGAGCGTCCCGACGGGCGCGGTTCCTCGCGGATCGGAGGACTGAGTGTCCCGACGGATGGCGGGCGGGTCATGAGCCGCGCTGCGAGGCCGCCCGCCAGACACGGTCGCGCGTCATCGGCAGCTCGTGCAGGCGCACCCCGAGGGCGCGACGGATCGCGTTCGCCATCGCGGGTGCCACCGGGTTGTACGGCGCCTCGGACATCGACTTCGCCCCCCGCGGGCCGAGCCGGTCTGACGTCGAGGCGAAGAGCACCTCGGTGACGGGAAGGTCGGCGATCTGGGGCACGCGGTAGACCCGGAAGGCGGGGTTGCCGACGGTGCCGTCCTGGTCGACCAGCACCTCCTCGTACAGCGCCGAGCCGATGCCCTGCGCCACGCCGCCCTCGATCTGGCCCCGCAGCTGCGCGGGGTTCATCACCACGCCGGCATCGGCCGCCTGGACCGAGCGAAGGATGCGCACGGCGCCGGTCTCGGGGTCGACGGCGACGCGGAAGCCCTGGACGTTCCAGGCGAGCGAGCGCACGGCGCCGTCCTCCCGCCCGGTGCCGCGGACGCCGTCGGCGTCGCGGGTCTCGGCAGGTGCCGCGGCGATCAGGTCGGCGACGCCGACCCTGCGCTGGGCGCCGTCGAGAGAGACGGCGACGGCGCCCAGCGGGTCGAGGGTCCACTCCACCCCGTCCCCATCCCGCGTGCCGGCCACCGCGGCGGCCGTCTCCAGCAGGATCCCCCTCAGGTCCATCGCGGCGGCGTGCACCGCCTTGCCGGCGATCACGACGCCGGTCGAGCCGTACGCGCCGGTGTCATGCTCCGTGGCATCCGTGTCGGACGCGACCAGGCGCACCCGGTCCGGGCTGGTGCCGAGGGCGTCCGCGGCGAGCTGCGTCTGCACGGTCTGGGTGCCGTTGCCGAACTCGGCGGTGCCGACCCTGACCACGTAGGTCCCGTCCGGAGTCGCGGACACCGACGCGGTCGCGTGGTGCCCGCGCGGCGGCGCCGTCGCGATCATCGCGAGCGCCATCCCCTCGCCGACCGCCCAGCCGTCGGGCACGGGGACGGCGGGCGCCGCATCGTCGCGCGCGAGCGCGTCCCTCACCAGGTCGAGGCACTCGTCGAGGCCGAAGGACCCGAAGATCAGGTCGTCGTGCGGCTCGAGCGAGGTGATCGCCAGCGGGTCGCCCGGTCGGACGGTGTTGACCCGGCGCAGCTCGAACGGGTCCATCCCGAGGGCCAGGGCCAGCTCGTCCATCGCGCACTCGATCGCGTGGATGACCTGCCCGAGCCCGTAGCCGCGGAAGGCGCCCGCGGGCACGGTGTTCGTGTAGACCGCCTCGGCGTCGACGCGCTTGGCGGGGGCGTTGTACGCGGCGACGGACTCCGAGCACCCGTGGAACAGCACGCCCGCGGCGTGGTTGCCGTAGGCGCCGGTGTTCGAGAGCACGTCGACCTTCATCGCGGTCAGCCGGCCCTGGGCGTCCGCGCCGAGCGTCGCGGTCACGCGCATGGGGTGGCGCGTCGCCGTGCGCTGGAACTCCTCGGCGCGCGTCATCTCGTAGGCGACCGGGCGCCCGGTCGCGAGGACCGCGAGGCCCACGATGTCCTCGGTGAAGATCTCCTGCTTGCCCCCGAAGCCGCCGCCGAGCCTCCTGGTGAACACGCGCACGCGGTCGCGGTCCAGGCCGAGGACCACCGCGAGCTCGTCGCGGACCAGGAACGGCACCTGCGAGGAGGTGCGCAGCGTGAGGCGGCCGTCGTCGTCCAGCCAGCCGATCGACCCGTGGGTCTCGAGCTGTGCGTGGGTCACGCGTGCCGACGACCAGGTCCCCGTCGCCACGGCGGCCGCCCCGGCGAGGCCGGCGTCCACGTCCCCGTAGCCGCCGTGGATCGCGGCCACGACGTTGCGAGCCGCATCCGCGACCCCGTCCTCGGGCGTCGCGTCGGGATGGATCGACGGGGCGCCGGGGGTGCGGGCCTCCTCGGGATCGGTGACGTGGGGGAGCACCTCCCACTCGATCTCGATCAGGGCGCACGCCGCCTCGGCGATCGCGGCGGTCTCCGCGACCACGGCGGCGACCCGCTGACCGGCGAAGCGCGCGACGGAGTCGAGCAGCCGGGTGTCGCGGGGGTCGTCCAGGCGGTTCTGGTGCCTCCCGGTCGAGTAGCGCACCGCGGGCGCGTCCTCGTGGGTGAGGACGGCGACCACGCCGGCGAGCGCACGGGCGCGCGACGTGTCCATGGCGACGATGCGCGCGTACGGGTGAGGCGAGCCCAGCACCTTGAGGTGGGTGAGGCCGGGCACCGCGGTGTCGAACGTGTACTCCTCGCGTCCCTGGACCACCGCGGTCGCGGCGGGCGGTCGCACGGAGGACCCGACGGCCGCGCCCGATCCGGGGCTGCAGACCCCGGGGCAGGAGCCGTCGACGCCGCAGCCGCGCACGCTGTGCTCGACCGCCTCGCGGATGGGCCGGTAGCCGGTGCAGCGGCACAGGTTGCCCTTGAGCCGGCGGTCCAGGTCGGGCAGGTCCTCCTCGGTCAGGGTCGACGCGGTCACCGTCATGCCGGGCGTGCAGAAGCCGCACTGGAACGCGAAGTGCTCGACGAAGGACTCCTGGACGGGATGCAGCTCGCCCTCGGGTGCGAGCCCGGCGGCGGTGGTGACCTCGCGGCCCTCGGCGCGCACGGCCGGGTAGATGCACGAGTGGACGGGCGTGCCGTCGACCAGCACGGTGCAGGCGCCGCAGTCGCCGGAGTCGCAGCCCTTCTTGACCTCCGTGCGGCCGTGCTCGCGCAGGAACGTCCGCAGGCACTGGCCGGGCGCGGGGATGCCGTCGAGGGGTGCGCCATCGGCGACGATGCTCATGCGTCCTCCTCATCGACGTGCGCCAGGTCCGTGGCCACCCGCGCGGCCAGCGCGCCGGCGACGTGCCGCCGCCAGTCGGCGGCGCCCAGGGGATCCGTGTAGAAGTCGTCGGCGGAGCGCGCGGCGTCCGCCGCATCGTCCGGCCGCGGGGGAGCGTCGAAGCGCAGCACGTGCGGCGTGAGGGTCGCGGCGGTGACCACGATGACGGTGCGCCCGTCGGCGTGCGCCCGGCCGCTCACCACGGCGCCGGAGCGCCCGAGCTCGGCGAGGGCGACCTTCCGGAGCGCGGTCCGCGTGGCCAGCTCCTCCGCGCCGATGCGCACGCTCTCGATCAGCTCGCCATGGCCGAGCACGGTGGTGCCGTTGCCCGTGGGGAGGGAGGCGACGGGGACCGTGCGACGGCCGCCGTCGACGCCCCGGACCGTGGCCTCCGCGTCGAGGGTCGCGCAGGCCGCCGTCATCGCGCCGGCGGCGAAGGCGCGGGCGATGTTGCCCAGCACCGTCGCCTCGTTCCAGATCTTAAAGCCCGCGAGGAGCGCGTTCGCGGCGTCGCGGAACAGCGGCTGCGCGGTCCACCCGGGCTGCGGCTCCAGCGCCAGCAGCCGCGCGATGGTGCAGCCGGGCCCGAGCGTCAGGCCGGCCCGGTCCGCGGCGAGATGGGGCCCGGGGAGGGTCGTGACGTCGACCAGCCCGGTGACGTCGCGGTTGGGCTCGGAGAACATCCAGGTGCCCCCGGCGAGGTAGCGCTCCCCGGGCGCGAGCGTCAGGTCCGCGTCGGAGGTCGCGCGGCGGTAGGCGCTCACGGTGGTGAGATCCATGCCGCCTCCCAGGCTCCCTGGGGCCCGTCCGAGCCCGTCTGCGGGCAGTGTGACATGTCCAGATGACGCGATCGTTGCACGATCGTTAGCCGATTTAACGTCCGCGAAACCAGGATGCGCATGTTGGCGAAATCTACATTCCCTAGGGTCGCCGCGTGGCGTGGTGAGGCACCGGAAGGGCGGTGACCCGCGCTCCACCGAATCAAGGGAGACACACATGAGTTTCACGTTCGGTCGCGCCGGCAAGCGCACCGCCATGGTGGCCGCTGCCGCGGTCGCCTCGTTCGCGCTGGCGGCCTGCAGCTCGAGCAGCGCCGACGTCGAGGCCAGCGGCGTCGCCGCCGGCGAGTCGATGGAGGCCGAGGCCCCGGCCTACGGCGACTTCACCGTCCAGCTGTCCTGGATCAAGAACGAGGAGTTCTCGGGCGAGTTCTTCGCGACCGAGAACGGCTACTTCACCGAGTCGGGCTTCGACTCGGTCGAGCTGGTGCCCGGTCCGTCGACCGGCGCCGCCGAGCTCGTGTCGAACACCGTCGACGTCGCGCTCTCCGACGCCGTGTCGATCGGTGCGGCCGTCGCGAACGAGGGCGCCCCGCTGAAGATCATCGGCGCGACCTACCAGAAGAACCCCTTCACCGTGCTGTCGCTGGCCGACGGCGGGAACATCCTGACGGCCGAGGACATGGTCGGCAAGAAGATCGGCGTCCAGGACTCCAACATGTCGCTGTTCCTCGCGCTGCTGGCCGCCAACGGCCTCACCGAGGACGACGTCGAGATCGTGCCCGTCCAGTACGACCCCGCGCCGCTCACCAACGGCGAGGTCGACGGCTTCATCGCCTATCTGACCAACGAGTCGATCACCGTCTCGATGGCCGGCTACGAGACCGCCAACCTGCCGTTCGCGGACAACGGCCTGCCGTTCGTCGCGGAGACCTTCACCGTCACCGACGAGTCGATCGCTGACAACCGCGACGCCCTCAAGGCGTTCCTGGTCGCCGAGATCAAGGGCTGGGCCGACGCGGTCAACGACCCGGCCGAGGGCGCCCGCCTGGCGTACGAGGTCTACGGCGTCGACCTGGGTCTCGACCCGGAGGCCTCGGAGGCCGGCGCGATCATGCAGGCCGAGGAGCTCGTCGTCTCGGACGAGACCGTGGCCAACGGCCTGTTCACCATCTCGGACGAGCTGCAGTCGGAGACCATCGCCTCGCTGGCCGGCGCCGGCATCGAGATCGAGGCGGCCGACCTGTTCGACCTCTCGATCCTCGCCGAGGTCTACGCCGAGAACCCCGATCTGGTCGCGTACGCGGGCTGATCCCAAGGATCCTCGTGAGCTCCACCGCGAAGGCCGGTGCCCAGGGCGACGCCCTGGGCACCGGCCTGCAGATCTCGAACCTGTCCAAGGTGTTCACCACGCGCGGCCGTCAGGTGGTCGCGCTCCAGGACACCGACCTGCACACCGACCAGGGGACCTTCCTGGCGCTGCTGGGTCCCTCCGGATGCGGCAAGTCGACCATCCTGCGGATCCTCGCGGGGCTCGAGGAGCCCACGACGGGCAGCACCCGGGTCGACGGGCGCAGCCCCAAGGACCTGCGGGCGTACAACGAGCTGGGCATCGCGTTCCAGGACTCCGCGCTGCTGCCGTGGCGCTCCGTGTACGCCAACATCAAGCTTCCGTTCGAGGTCGCGGGCAAGCCCGTCGACCACGCCTACATCGAGGAGCTCATCGCGCTGGTCGGGCTCAAGGGCTTCGAGAAGGCCAAGCCCGCGCAGCTGTCGGGAGGCATGCGCCAGCGCGTGTCGATCGCCCGCTCGCTGGTGCTGAAGCCCTCCGTGCTGCTGCTCGACGAGCCGTTCGGCGCGCTCGATGACATGACCCGCCAGAAGCTCAACGTGGAGCTCATGCGCATCCTCGCGGCGAAGCCCGCCACCACGCTGCTGGTGACGCACGGCATCTCCGAGGCGATCTTCCTCGCCGACCAGGTCGCGGTCATGAGCCCGCGGCCCGGGCGCGTCAAGGAGATCATCACCATCGACCTGCCCCGCCCTCGCACGCCCGACATCATGCGGTCGCCCGAGTTCCACGCGTACGTGGACCAGGCGTCGGAGCTGCTGTTCGGCATCGGAGGAGCGGCCGCGGACGAGGACCACTGATGGCCCGCCGCCTCCCGCCGTGGGCCACGGGGCTGATGGGCGCGCTGGGCATCCTCGCGTTCTGGTGGATCTCCTCCGTCACCATCTTCGCGAACGTGGGCTCGGGCAACACCAAGGCCATCCCGACGCCCGTCCAGGTGATCCAGGGCTACGCGGACGTGGGCTGGGACTTCTACGCCAGGAACTTCGCGGTCACGCTCAACGAGGCCGCCCAGGGCTACCTCTGGGGCAACGGCCTCGCGCTGGTGCTGGCGGGCCTGGTGCTCGTGGTGCCCAAGCTCGAGGGCGTCGTCAACCAGCTCGCGGTGATCACCTACTGCATCCCGATCGTCGCGATCGGGCCGATCGTGCTCCTCATCGTGGGGCCGCCCAAGTCGGGGGAGCCGTCGGGAACGGCGGTCTTCCTCGCGGCCCTGTCGGTGTTCTTCACCACCGTGGTGGGGGCCCTGCTCGGGCTCAAGTCGGCGGACAAGGCGAGCCTCGACGTGGTCGAGGTGTACGGCGGCTCCCGCATGGCGCAGCTGCGCAAGGTGCGCGTCATCGCCGCCGCGCCGGCCATCCTGACGGCGCTGCAGATCGCCGTCCCGGCCGCGTTCCTCGGCGCGGTGCTCGGCGAGTACTTCGGCAAGGTCGAGACCGGCGTGGGGCCGGCGATGGTGATCGCCCAGCAGTCGCTCAACTCGCCCCGCGTGTGGGGGATCGCCCTCGCCTCGGGCGCCGTGGCGCTCACCGGCTATCTGCTCGTGGGGCTGCTCACGCGTCTCGCGACGCCCTGGTCGAGGGGGGCGGCGGCATGAGCCTCGCATCGTTCACCGGCACCCAGCTGGCCGTCGACCTCAAGCGCCAGTCGCGCCGGGCCACGCTCCGCGCGCTCGGCTCCTCGCTGCTGACCCTGGTGCTCACGCTCGTCGCGGTCCTGGTGCTCTGGCAGGGCGCCATCTGGGCGTTCGACCTGTCGCCGTTCGTGGCCAAGAGCCCCGCCGACGTGCTCGAGTTCATGCTCACCGACGAGGACGCCTCGGAGGTGTTCGAGAACCTCCTGGTGACGCTGGGCGACGCCGCGGTGGGGTTCGTGGCGGGACTCGTGGTCGCGCTGCTGGTGGCGTCCGGCTTCCAGCTGTCCAAGGGTTTCGAGCACGCGGCGATGCCGATCGCGCTCCTGCTGCGCTCGGTGCCGCTGATCGCGTTCGCGCCGGTGATCATCATGATCTTCGGGCGCGACTTCATGACCACGGCGGTCATGGGCGGGATCGTCGTGCTGTTCCCCGCGCTGGTGAACATCGCGTACGGGCTCAAGAGCGCCTCGCCGCAGATGCACGACGTGGTCTCCGTCTACGGCGGCTCTCCGGCGACGGCGCTGCGGAAGGTGTCGCTGCCGAGCTCGCTGCCGGCCTTCTTCGCCGCCGTCCGCATCTCGGCGCCCGGCGCGATCACCGGCGCGCTCCTCGCCGAGTGGCTCGCCACCGGGCGCGGCGTGGGCGGCTCGATCGGCGGCTACATCTCGTCGGCGCAGTTCTCGCTGGTGTGGGCGTCGGTCGTGGTGGTCACGCTGGTCTCGCTGCTGCTCTACAACGTGGTGCTGACGGTCGAGAACACGGTGCTCGCACGGATGGGCATGCACCCCGAGAAGCGCGTCTGAGATGACCGAGTCGACGACGACGTCCGATGAGGGCGCCGCCCGGCTCGGCGCGCGCCTGCGGGAGCTCCGCCAGCAGCGCCGTATGACCCTGGTGCAGCTGGCGGCTGCGACCGATCTGTCGCATCCGTTCCTCAGCCAGGTCGAGCGCGGCCTCGCGAACCTCTCCCTCCCGTCGCTGCGGCGCATCGCGCGCGCGCTCGAGACCAGCCCCGTCGAGCTCATGGCCGCGGCCGAGTCGGACGATGCGCGCCGCCGCCGGGTCGAGGTCACCCGCGCCGCGGCGCGACGCCCGACGCCCGACGGCTTCGCGCGCGGGGTCGCCCAGGCGCTGGTCAAGGCGGGCCGGCCGTTCATGCCGATCCTGGTGGAGTCGGAGTCGGAGGATCCCGAGGAGCCGTTCGTGCACGCGGAGGACGAGTTCGTGCTGGTCCTCGACGGCAGGGTCGTGCTCGAGACCGACGGGCGTCGCCACGAGCTCGGGCCCGGGGACTCGGTCTACTTCGCCGGCGGGGTGCGCCACCGGGTCTGGTCGCAGGGCGGGCCGTACCGCCTGCTCGTCGTGAAGGAGCAGAAGGGGACGTAGGCGCGGTCAGCCGCGGAGCCGCTGCCCCTCGGCGACCACGCGTCGCGCGATCGCCGCCTCGTCGGCCCGCACCAGGCGGCCGTCCGCGACCACGTCGCGGCCGTGCACCAGCAGCCTCCGCAGGACCGGCAGGGAGCCCAGGCCGAGCGCCGCGACCGGGTCGGCGATCCCCGCGTGCTCGACCGCGCCGAGCTCCCACACGGCGATGTCGGCGAGCTTGCCGGGCTCCAGCGAGCCGATCTCGGCCTCGCGCCCCAGCACCCGGGCGCCACCGATCGTGGCGAGCCGCAGCGAGTCGCGCACCGACATCGCGCCGGCACCGTCGCGCAGGCGTGCCGCGAGCACCGCCTGGCGGATCTCGCCGCCCAGCCTCCCGTGCTCGTTGGAGGCGGCGCCGTCCACACCGAGCCCGACCGGCACGCCCGCGTCGACCATCGCGCGCACCGGAGAGATGCCGGCCGCGAGCCGGGCGTTCGAGGAGGGGCAGTGCGCGACCCCGGTGCCGGTGTCCGCGAAGCGCGCGACGTCGTGATCCGACATGTGGACGCAGTGCGCCATCCACACGTCGGCGCCGAGCCACCCCAGGTCCTCGAGGTAGTCCGTCGGGCCCAAGCCGAAGCGCTCCTGGCAGAAGGCCGCCTCCTCCACGGTCTCGGAGCCGTGCGTGTGGAGGCGTGCGCCCAGGTCGCGCGCGAGCGTGGCGGACTCGCGCAGCAGGTCGGAGGTGACGGAGAACGGGGAGCACGGTGCGATCGCGACGTGGACCATCGACCCGGGGCTCGCGTCGTGGTAGCGGGTGACGGCCGCGGCGGAGGCGGCCAGCGCATCGTCCGTCGTCTCGACCGCGAAGTCCGGCGGCAGCCCGCCGTCGGACTCGCCCAGGTCCATCGAGCCGCGCGTCGCCGTCAGGCGCAGGCCCAGGTCGTCGGCCTCGTGCACGATCGCGCCCACCAGGTCGCCCGCGCCCCGCGGGAACACGTAGTGGTGGTCGGCGACGGTGGTGCATCCGGAGCGCGCCAGCACGGCCATCGCGCCCGCGGCGGCGGCGCCCACCGAGTCGGCGTCGATCCGCGCCCACGTCGGGTACAGCGCGACCAGCCAGTCGAACAGGATCGCGTCCTGCGCCATCCCGCGGGTGAGCCACTGATAGAGGTGGTGGTGGGTGTTGACCAGGCCGGGGGTGACCAGGGCTCCGGAGGCGTCGATCCGGTCGGGGAAGGCGTCGCGGACGTCCGACGGCGCGGCGCCCTCGCCGAGGGCGATGATGCGGCCGTCGCGGACGGCGATCCAGCCGCGGGCGTGCTCGGTGCCCGCGGCGTCGACGGTCACGACGTGTCCGCCCTCGATGAGCATGCTGGGTGCCATCGCGTCAGCCTCCGGTCGCCGAGAAGTGCATCCAGTCGTCCAGATCGGTCCAGGTGCCGCCCCAGGTCCAGCCGAGCGCGGTGAAGTCGGCGATGGTCTGCTGCTGGGTCTCGATCATCCCGGGGCGCAGCCACTCGCGGTCGATGTAGGCCTCCGCCAGCTCGGGGAAGACGTACCCGTCGCGCACCCACGGGTTGTGGAACGGGTTGATGTCGACCGCGAGACCGCTGGCGTGCTGGCTCCACACCGAGAAGCCGCCGGTGACCTTGCGGCACTCGAAGGAGATGGTGACGTTGAGGTCGCCGTAGTGGGTGCCGTTGACCTCGTCCCACGTCGTGACGCGCATCTCCTCGATGGGGAAGCGGCGCTCGTACATCTTCTCGAACACCGAGACCAGCTCGTCGGCGTGCGCCGCGTTGGTGATCATCTCGCCGGTGTGGGGCTGCAGGTCGAAACCCCAGAACGTCATGACGATGTGCGAGAGCTCCTCGGGTGCGACCGGGCACTCCTCGCGCCAGCTCGAGCGCGCGAGCACGTCGGCGGGCACGGCGGTGACGGTGGCCGCCCACTCGTCCGTCTCAGGGTCCGGGTACGCGCCGGGCCGCGGCTCCAGGCGGCGGTCGCGCAGCTCCGCGGGCGTCTCGCCGGGGTCGCCCAGGTCGTTGTCGTTCTTCACCAGCGGCGTGGTGGCGAGCCACGCGGGACGCGCGAAGGGCGTCGCGGTCTCCGTGACGGTGGGGCCGGGGACGATGCTCGGCTCGGGTGTCGCGGTGACGGTCGCCGTCGCCGTCACGGTCGCCTGCGGGGCCGGGGTGATCATGCTGCATCCCGCGAGCGCGGCGATGGCGACGGCCAGGGCGGCGAGCGGGGCGGGACGCATGCGCACAGGGTAGCGGGGACGGATGTCCGGCAGATGGCGTGTGGGTGTCGGACCGTCGTGGTGGGATAGGGGGCGTGACCGACCCCCGCGCCCGCCATCAGCAGCTCGTCCAGGAGATCGAGGCGCACCGCCACGCCTACTACGAGCTCGCCGCTCCCACGGTCTCGGATGCCGGGTACGACGCGCTCGAGCGGGAGCTGCGGGACCTCGAGGCACACTGGCCCGAGCTCGTGACCCCGGAGAGCCCCACGCAGACGGTCGGCGGCACGGCCGCGATCGGCTTCGCGTCCGTCAAGCATCGCGAGCGGATGATGAGCCTCGACAACGCGTTCTCGGTCGAGGACGTCGCGGCGTGGTTCGCGCGGGTCGAGAAGGACGCGGGTCCCCAGCGGGTGGTCTGCGAGCCCAAGATCGACGGCCTGTCCATCTCTCTCACCTACGAGCGCGGCGCGCTGGTCCGCGGCGTCACCCGCGGCGACGGCACCACCGGCGAGGACGTGACGGCCAACGTCCTCACCATCGCGGGACTGCCGCGCCGGCTGGCGGGCGAGCACGTGCCCGCGCTGGTCGAGGTGCGCGGCGAGGTGTTCCTGCCGGTCGCTGCGTTCGAGGAGCTCAACGCCCGCCTGGTCGAGGACGGCAAGGCGCCGTACGCGAACCCGCGCAACACCGCGGCGGGGTCGCTCCGCCAGAAGGACGCGACTGTCACCGCGACCCGGCCGCTCGCCGTCACCACGTACGCCCTCGGCGCGCTCGACTGGGGGGCCGCGGAGCCCGACCCCCGCGCATCGTCCCAGCACGGCATCTACGAGGTGCTGGCGTCCTGGGGCCTGCCCGTGACCGAGCACGCCCGGGTGGTGGAGGGCCTCGACGCGGTCGAGGAGTACCTGCGGGACCTCGAGGCGAGGCGCCACGCGCTCGTGCACGAGATCGACGGTGCGGTGCTGAAGGTGGACGACCGGTCGGTGCAGGGCGCGCTCGGGTCGACCAGTCGGGCGCCGCGGTGGGCCATCGCCTACAAGTTCCCTCCGGAGGAGGTGCACACCACGCTCGAGGACATCCGCGTCGACGTCGGCCGGACGGGCCGGGTGACCCCGTACGGCGTGATGACGCCGGTGCTCGTCGCGGGATCGACCGTCACCTACGCGACCCTCCACAACGCTCACGAGGTCGCGCGCAAGGGCGTCATGATCGGCGACACGGTGGTGCTGCGGAAGGCGGGAGACGTCATCCCCGAGATCGTGGGCCCGGTGGTCGCGGCGCGCACCGGGGAGGAGCGGGCGTGGACCATGCCCGCGGAGTGCCCCTCGTGCGGCACCGCGCTGGTCGAGCAGAAGGAGGGCGACAAGGATCTGCGCTGCCCGAACTCCGAGGCGTGCCCGGCCCAGATCATCGACCGGATCGCCTTCATCGGCTCGCGCGGCGCGTTCGACGTCGAGGTGCTCGGGGAGAAGGCCGCGGCCGCGCTCGTGGAGTCCGGCGTGCTCGTCAACGAGGCAGGCCTCTTCTCGCTCACGGAGGACGACCTGCGGCGGGTGCCGCTCTTCACGTACGAGGTGGATGAGAAGCTCTCCCGACGTCAGCTCGAGGCCGGCGTGCAGGGGCGCAAGGCGGGCGACGTGTCCGCCAACGGGATGCGACTGCTCGAGAACCTCGGCGCGGCCCGGACGCAGCCGCTGTGGCGCGTGCTCGTGTCGCTGTCCATCCGCCACGTGGGTCCGACGGCCTCGCGCGCGCTCGCGACCGCCTTCGGGTCCATGGAGGCGATCCGCGGGGCCTCGGAGGAGGAGCTGGCCGCGGTCGACGGCGTCGGGCCGGTCATCGCGGAGTCGGTGCTCCAGTGGTTCACGGTGCCGTGGCACGTGGAGATCGTGGAGCGGTGGAGCGCGGCCGGGGTCCGCATGGAGGACGAGCGGGACGACTCGGTCGCGCGCACCCTCGAGGGGCTCACGATCGTCGCGACCGGCTCGCTCGAGGGCTTCACGCGCGACTCCGTGAAGGAGGCGATCATCTCCCGCGGAGGCAAGGCGGCGGGCAGCGTGTCGAAGAACACGGACTACGTGGTGCTCGGTGCGAACGCGGGCTCCAAGGCGGCCAAGGCCGAGGCGCTCGGCGTGCCGATGATCGACGAGGCCGCGTTCGTCCGCCTGCTTGAGGGCGGCCCCGCCGCTCTCGCCTGACACGGTGCTCTAGCAGGCCGGACGCGGCCCTCGGGTTTCGCCCTGCCGTAAGCGGTTGCGGCTATGTAGTCTGGAGATGAGGCCCAGCGGGGCCTCGTGGAGGAGCCATGGACGTCAGCATCATCATCGGCATCGTCGCCGGCGTGATCGTCCTCGCCGCCGTCGTGTGGGTCATCGTCTCCACGCTGCGTGCGAAGTCGACGCCGCCCGAGGATCCGGGCCGCGGGCCGACCGGCCAGAGCGAGGACCCGACCATCGGGACCCCCTCCGAGACCTCGACTCCCCATTGGGACCGCCGTCCCGAGGGCCGTGAGGGCCCCCTGTGACGTCGATCCGGGTGGTGGCTCCCGACGAGAAGTCACGACTGCAGGAGATCGGCGAGCTCACGGCGCTCGCGTACCTGGCGGACGGCCTGATCGACCACGCCCACCCCTACGTCCCGCAGCTGCGGGACGCCGAGGCCCGCGCGCGCCACGCCGACCTGCTCGCGATGTTCGACGGCCAGGACGGTGCGGGCTCGATCGTCGGCACCATCACCCTGGTGCCGCCGGGGAGCCCCTTCACGGAGCTCGCGCAGTCGGGCGAGTACGAGCTGCGGATGCTCGCGGTGTCGCCCATGGAGCGGGGTCGGGGGATCGGTCGCACCCTGGCCCGCGCCGCGATGGACCGGGCGGTCGAGCTCGGCGCCCAGCGCATCGTCCTGTCGACCATGGACACCATGCACGCCGCCCACCGGCTCTACGAGAAGATGGGCTTCGCGCGCCGGGAGGACCTCGACTGGGTGGTCGAGGACAACGCCGACGGCACCGTGTCGCGGCTCGACCCCGACGTCATCGCCACCGAGCCCTCGCGCGCCCAGGCCGGCGTGCGGCTGCTCGGCTACAGCTGGGAGCCGTAGGCCCCGGGCGGGTCCCGCCCACGCACTAGAATCGCCACCATGTCTTCCCTTGAGAGAAGCGATGTGGCGCGCCTCGCGGCGCTCGCCCGCATCGAGATGACCGACGCGGACCTCGACCGGCTCTCGGGCCAGCTCGCCGTGATCGTCGACGCCGTGGCCAAGGTGGCCGAGGTGGCCGGCGAGGACGTGCCCGCGACCAGCCACCCGATCCCCATGGCGAACATCCACCGCGCCGACGAGGTCCGCCCGTCGCTCGCGCAGGACGCCGCGCTGTCGGGGGCCCCGGAGGCCGAGGACGGCCGCTTCCGTGTGCCCCAGATCCTGGGGGAGGAGGCATGACCGCCGTGGACGCAGCCGCCCGCGACTGGACCCGTGCCACCGCCGCGGAGATGGCCGACGCCCTCGCCGCCGGCGAGGTGACCTCGGTCGCTCTCGTGCAGGCGCACCTCGACCGGATCGCCGCCGTGGACGGCGCGGACCCGTCGGAGGGTGTCCACGCGTTCCTGCACGTCAACGCCGAGGAGGCGCTCGCGACGGCGGCCGCCGTCGACGCCGACCGCGCCGCCGGCGTCGCGATGCCGCGCATGGCGGGCGTGCCGATCGCGGTCAAGGACGTCGTGGTGACGCAGGGCATGCCGTCGACCGCCGGCTCCCGCATCCTCGAGGGCTGGATCCCTCCCTACGACGCGACGGTGACGCGCAAGATCCGCGAGGCGCGGATGCCCATCCTGGGCAAGACCAACATGGACGAGTTCGCCATGGGGTCCTCCACCGAGCACTCCGGCTACGGCCCGACCCGCAACCCGTGGGACCTCGAGCGGATCCCGGGCGGCTCGGGCGGCGGCTCGGCCGCGGCGCTCGCGGCGTTCGAGGCGCCTCTCGCGGTCGGCTCCGACACGGGCGGCTCGATCCGCCAGCCCGCCTCGGTGACCGCGACCGTGGGCGTGAAGCCCACCTATGGCGGCGTGAGCCGCTTCGGCGCGATCGCCCTCGCCTCCTCCCTTGACCAGCTCGGTCCCTGCGGCCGCACCGTGCTCGACACGGCGCTGCTCCACGAGGTCATGGGCGGGCACGACGTCATGGACGCCACCTCGCTCGACGAGCCGGTGCCGGCCGTCGTCGAGGCCGCCCTCGCCGGCGCGGCCATGGACCTCACCGGCGTGAGGGTCGGAGTCGTCAAGGAGATCTCCGGCGAGGACGGCGGCTTCCAGGACGGCGTCAAGCAGCGGTTCGAGGAGTCGCTCGACCGGCTCCGGGCCATGGGTGCGGAGACCGTCGAGGTCTCCTGCCCGTCGTTCGAGTACGCGCTCGCCGCGTACTACGTGATCCTGCCTTCGGAGGCCTCCTCCAACCTCGCGAAGTTCGACTCGGTGCGGTTCGGCATGCGCGTCGAGAAGGAGACCATCGAGAAGACGATGCTCGCGACCCGTGCCGAGGGCTTCGGCGACGAGGTCAAGCGACGCATCATCCTGGGCACCTACGCGCTGAGCGCCGGCTACTACGACGCCTACTACGGCTCCGCGCAGAAGGTCCGCACGCTGGTGCAGCGGGACTTCGACGCGGCGTTCGCGCAGTGCGACGTGCTCGTGTCGCCCACGACGCCCACGACGCCGTTCAAGATCGGCGAGCGCATCGACGACCCGCTGGCGATGTACCTCAACGACGTCGCGACCATCCCCGCGAACCTCGCCGGCATCCCCGGCATGTCGCTGCCCGCAGGTCTTGCGCCCGAGGACGGGCTCCCGACCGGCTTCCAGATCCTCGCGCCCGCGCACGAGGACGCCCGCCTCTACAAGGTCGGTGCGGCGCTGGAGGCGTCGCTCGTGGCCGACTGGGGCGGCCCGCTGACCGCACAGGCTCCGGAGGTGGCCCAGTGACCACGATGACCTACGCGCAGGCGATGGACGAGTTCGACCCGGTCTTCGGCATCGAGGTCCACGTCGAGCTCAACACCAGGACGAAGATGTTCTGCGGCTGCGCGAACGAGTTCGGCGCGGAGCCCAACACCCAGGTCTGCCCGGTGTGCCTGGGCCTGCCCGGCGCGATGCCGGTGACGAACGAGAAGGCCGTCGAGTCGGCGATCCGGCTGGGCCTGGCGCTCGGCTGCTCGATCCGCGAGTCCTCGCGCTTCGCCCGGAAGAACTACTTCTACCCGGACCTCGCCAAGGACTACCAGATCTCGCAGTACGACGAGCCGACCTGCTACGAGGGCGCCCTCGACGTGGTGCTCGACGACGGCACCGTGGTCGAGATCGGCATCGAGCGTGCGCACATGGAGGAGGACGCCGGCAAGAACACCCACGTGGGTGGCACGGGCGGCATCCAGGGCGCCGACTACTCGCTGGTCGACTACAACCGCGGCGGCGTGCCCCTGGTCGAGATCGTCACCAAGCCGATCACCGGCATGGGCGACCGCACGGCCGAGGTGGCACGCGCCTACGTCGCGACCATCCGCGACATCGTGCGGGCGCTCGGGATCTCCGACGGCCGCATGGAGCAGGGTTCCGTCCGCGCCGACGTCAACCTCTCGCTGCGACCCAAGGCCGTGGCGGGGGAGTCGCAGGACGACGTCCCGTTCGGCAAGCGCTCCGAGACCAAGAACGTGAACTCGCTGCGTGCGATCGAGCGCGCGGTCCACTTCGAGGCGGCACGCCAGGCGTCGCTGCTGCTCGCCGGCCGACCGGTGGTGCAGGAGACCCGTCACTGGCACGAGGACACCTCGTCGACCACGCCGGGCCGCTCCAAGGAGGAGGCGGAGGACTACCGGTACTTCCCGGAGCCCGACCTGCTGCCGGTCCAGCCGGCCCGCGAGTGGGTCGAGGAGCTGCGCGGCACCATCCCCGAGCACCCCGCCAAGATGCGGGCGCGCCTCAGGGAGGAGTGGGGCTTCTCGGATCTCGAGATGCGCGACGCGGTCGCGGCGGACGCGCTGGGCCTCATCGCCTCCACCGTCGAGGCGGGCACCACCGCTCAGTCCGCCCGCAAGTGGTGGATGGGCGAGCTCTCGAGGGTCGCCAACGACCGCGAGGTGGCGCTCGGCGAGCTGCCGGTGACCCCGGCCGCGGTGGCGGAGCTCCAGGGCCTGGTCGACTCGGGCAAGATCAACGACAAGCTCGCGCGTCAGGCGCTCGAGGGCGTCCTCGCGGGCGAGGGCTCGCCCACGGAGGTGGTCGCGTCCCGCGGCCTCGAGGTCGTGTCGGACGACTCGGCGCTCGAGAAGGCCGTGGACGATGCGCTCGCCGCCCAGCCCGACGTCCTCGCCAAGATCCAGGACGGCAAGGTGCAGGCGGCCGGCGCCATCGTGGGGGCCGTGATGAAGGCGACCCGCGGCCAGGCCGACGCCGCGCGCGTGCGCGAGATCATCCTCCAGCGCGCGGGAGTCGAGGGCTGAGCCCCGGCTCGACCGGCCCACCTGGCCCCGCCGAATCCCGACTGCAGAGCGAGCACCCATGCTGACCGAGACCCCCGTGAGCCGCGCGGCCCGCGGGGGTCTCGACGCATCGGTGCCCATCGCTGCGCTCACGTTCGACGACGGCCCCAACGGCGCCGACACGCTCCGCCTGCTCGACCACCTGCGCGAGCGGCGCATCCGGGCGGTGTTCGCGGTCATCGGGGAGAACATCCTCGCGCCGGGCGGGGGCGACCTTCCCTCGGGCGCCGAGGTGCTGCGCCGCATCGTCGCCGACGGCCATGTGCTCTGCAACCACGGCATGTCCGACACGGACATGGGGGAGTGGGACGCGTTGACCGTGCGCGACGATCTCCTGAAGGTGCTCGACGTGATCGAGCAGGCGGCGGGTGACGCGGTGCCGGTGCCCTACTGGCGCGCGCCCCGCGGATCCTGGGGCGTCACCGCCCCCGTCGCGACCAGGCTCGGCATGCAGCCGCTCGCGGTCACCGGCACGATCGGCGACTGGGAGGAGCAGGACCCCGCGGTGCTCGCCTCCCGGCTGCGGGTCGCCATGGAGCCCGGCGCCGTGGTGCTCGCCCACGACGGTGGTGGCGATCGCGCGGGAACCATCGACGCGGTCATCGAGGTGGTGGACGAGCGCCTCGCCGACGGCTGGCGCTTCGTGCTCCCCGAGATGCCGTAGAGGGCTCTCGCTCGCGGCTGGCTGGACCTTCAGCACCTACCGGTCCGTGCCCGGGTGGCGACACACGCCACGACCGCGAGCGTCGCACCTGGCAGATGGCTCGAGGGTTGCGCTGGCCCGAGATGAGATCGAGCCGGTAGGTGCCCAGCGACCACCTACCCGACCTCCACCACCGGCAGCCGCGGCTCCTCTCCCGTGAGCCGGTGCACCGGCCCGACCAGGTCCACGGTCGCGGTGGCGCGGCGCCGCTCGCTCGTCCCCGTCCACAGCTCCACCTCGCCCGGCTCGACCACGCGCGCGAGATCCACGCCGGAGAACGCCAGCCGGGACGTCGGCACCCGGAATCGGACGATTCGCGACTCTTCGGGCGCGAGCGGCACCCGGGCGTACGCGAGCAGCTGGGCGACGGGCCGAGGCAGCGAGGCGCGCACGTCGCGCCCGTAGAGCTGCACCACCTCGGTGCCGGCGCGCGCGCCGGTGTTCACCACCGAGACCTCCACCTCGATCCAACCGTCGGTCGCCGCGGGCCCCGCCACGCCGAGCTCCTCGTGCGAGAAGGCCGTGTACGACAACCCGTGCCCGAACTCGGCGGCGGGCGTCGGATCCACATGCGTCACCTCGGTCGCACCGCCCAGGCGGCTGTGCAGGTAGGTGTACGGCTGGGCGCCCGCGGAGCGCGGCAGCGTGATCGGGAGCCTCCCGGACGGGTTCACGTCGCCGGCGAGCACCGCCGCCAGGGCCCCGCCCCCCTCCTCCCCGGGGAAGTACGCCTGGACCACGGCCGCGCATCGTTCCATGGCCCAGCCCAGGGCGTACGGCCGCCCGGTCAGGGCCACCAGCACCACCGGGGTGCCCGTCTCGAGCACGGCCTCGACGAGCGCGCGCTGGACTCCGGGCAGCTCGAGCGAGTCCGCGTCGCAGCCCTCGCCCACCGTGCCGCGTCCGAACAGGCCGGCGTGGTCGCCCACGGCGATCACCGCCACGTCGGCGCCGCGCGCCGCCTCGACGGCCGCGTCGAATCCGGATCGATCGGGGTCGGACACCCCGCAGCCCCGCGCGACGGTGACGGGCGCCTCCCACCGCGCGGCGAGGGCCGCCGCCATGGTCGGCGCCTCGATCCCCATCGCGACGCCCGGCCGCTGGGCGAGCACGTGGTTCACGAACGAGTAGCACCCGAACAGCGCCTGCGCCCGGTCCGCGTTGGGGCCGATCACGGCCACGCGCGAGGCCGGCGACAGCGGCAGGGTGCCGTCGTTGGAGACCAGCACGATCGACTCCTCCGCCAGCGCTCGGGCCACGGCACGATGCTCCGGAGAGTCCAGGTCCACGCCGCCGGGGGGCGCCCCGGCGAAGTCGCGGTCGAGCAGCCCCAGCCGCTCCTTCTGCGCGAGCACGCGCACGACGGACCGGTCCACCAGCTCCTCGGGCACGGAACCCGCGCGCACGGCCGCCGCGAGCGGCCCGAGGTACGCATCGCCCGTGGGCAGCTCGACATCGACGCCTGCCGCCAGCGCCATCGAGGCGGCCTCGCCCAGGTCGGCGGCCACGTCGTGCAGCACGTGCAGGAAGGCCACGCCGAAGTAGTCCGCGACCACCACGCCGTCGAAGCCCCACTCGTCGCGCAGCAGCGCGGTGAGCAGCCGCCGGTCCGCGACCGAGGGCACCCCGTCGACCGCCGTGTACGCGTGCATCACCGCCCGCGCTCCACCATCCTTCACCGCCATCTCGAACGGCGGCAGCACCGTGTCCGCGAGCTCGCGCGGGCCCATCGACACCGGCGCGAAGTTCCGCCCGGCCGCCGAGGCCGAGTAGCCGGCGAAATGCTTGAGCGTCGCGTCGACGCCGGCCGACTGGAGCCCGCGGACGTACGCCGTCCCGATCGACCCCACCAGCAGCGGGTCCTCGGAGATCGCCTCCTCGGTGCGCCCCCAGCGGGGATCCCGCACCACGTCGAGCACGGGCGCGAGCCCCTGGTGGATCCCCAGCGCCGCCATGGACGAGCCGATCAGCGCGCCCATCCGCTCGACCAGCGCATCGTCGAAGCTCGCGCCCCACGCGGGCGGCGACGGGAACGTCGCCGCCTTCCAGGCCGCCAGCCCGGTGAGGCACTCCTCGTGCACGATCGCGGGGATGCCCAGGCGCGTCCCGGTCACCAGGGCGCGCTGGCGCTCCCACAGCCAGGCCGCGCGCTCGTCGGGCTCGACGGGGTTGGTCCCGTAGGCGCGGGTGATCTGCCCGAGGCCGTGCCGCATGGCCTCGCCCGCGCCGCCGGTCGAGGACAGCTCCCCCTGGAGCGGCGCGACCGAGTCGCCCTCCTCGCCCTCCCAGAAACCCACCAGCTGGGCGAGCTTCTCCTCGAGAGTCATCTCCGCGAGCAGCGCGGCGACGCGAGGGGACACGGGTACGGCGACGGCGGTGGTCACGGCGCTCACCCCTTCACCGCGCCCGACAGGCCGCCCACGATCCGCTTCTCCATCAGCGTGAAGAACGCGAGGGCGGGCAGCATCGCCACGGATGTGAACGCAAGGATCGCGGCCGTGTCCGACGAGTACTGCGAGGAGAACCGCGCGACGCCGAGCGGCAGCGTGTACGAGTCGGGCGAGGTCAGCACCAGCAGCGGCATCAGGTAGGCGTTCCAGCTCGCGACGAACTGCAGCACGCCCACGGTCACCATCGCGGGCACCGCCAGCGGCAGCAGGATCCGGAAGAAGAACCCGACCCTCGTGGTGCCGTCCACGAACGCGGCCTCCTCCAGCTCGCGCGGGATCGCCTTGAGGAACGGCCGCAGGATGATCACCGTGATGGGCAGCGCGAACGCGACCTGGGGGATGATCACGCCCCAGTGCGTGCCCAGCAGGTGGAGGTCGCGCAGCTGCAGGTACAGCGGCAGGATCGCGACGCCGATGGGGAACAGCAGGCCCAGCACGAACACCAGGTAGAGCGCCTCGCGCCCGCGGAAGCGGTAGCGGGCCAGCGGATACGCGGCCATGGTGCCCGTGATGATCACGCCGGCGGTCGTGCCGACCGCGATCAGCGTCGAGTTGAGCACCTGCTGCCAGAAGTCGCCGGAGCTCAGCACCCTCCCGTAGTTGGACAGCACCCACGGGTCGGGCAGCGCGGTGGGGGCGGAGGCGATCTGGCCGTTGGTCCGGAAGCCGGAGGTGATGACGTACAGCACGGGGACGATCGTCACCGCGATCACCGCCAGGACGATCACGTACTGCAGGATGGTGCTCGCGCGCAGCGGCGCGCGGCGGGACGATGCGGCGGCCGGGGGCGTCGGCGGGGTCGCGGGCGCGGGGCGGTCGGCGAGGGCGGTCATGTCACGCCTCCCTGTCGTCGGACGAGGTGTTGTCGGAGCGGAGCACGAAGCGGATGTAGACCAGCGCCGCGACGAAGCTGATGGCGAAGAGGATGACGGCGACGGCCGAGCCGTAGCCGAACTGCGAGCGTTCGAAGCCCTGCTGGATCATGTAGGTCGCCATGGTGTGCGAGGACCCGGCCGGTCCGCCGTTGGTCATCACCTTGACCATGTCGAACAGCTGGAGCGAGCCGATCACGGACACGAACGCCCAGATGCGGATGGTGGGGCCGAGCAGCGGGATGGTGATGCGCCGCTGGATCTGCCACCACGAGGCGCCGTCGATCGCGGCGGCCTCCTCGAGCTCGGGGTTGATGCCCTGCAGGCCCGCGAGGAACAGGATGATCGCGAAGCCGATGTACTTCCAGCTGATCACCAGCAGCAGGGTCCACAGCACCACGTCGGTGTCCGCGAGCCATAGGGGCCGCGGGCTGTCGACGCCGAGGGTCTGCAGCAGCCCGTAGACGGGGGAGAGCGCCCAGTCGACCAGCCCGTGCGGCTGAAGCATCAGCGTGAACATCACGCCGGCGATGACCTCGGACAGCACGTAGGGCACGAAGATCAGCAGCCGGAACGCGCCACGGCCGCGCATCCTGCGGTTCATGAGCAGCGCGACGCCCAGGGCGATCGGCAGCTGCACCGCAATCGAGCCGACCACGAAGAACAGGTTGTTGCGCAGGGCGCGCAGGAAGTCGTCGTCGGTGAGCGCCCGCGTGTAGTTGTCGAGGCCGATGAACTTGGTGAGCTCCTCGATCCCGTTCCAGTTGTAGAGGCTGTAGTACCCGGCGCGAGCCACGGGCACCAGCACGAAGATGATGAACAGCAGCAGCGCGGGGGCCACGAAGACCCCGATCTCGAGCCACTTGCGGGCGGTCTGGGCGCGCCGCGCGGGGGCGGCCTTCGTGGACGGCTCGTGCGAGCCGTCCACGAAGGCCGCTGCGCGACCCGGCGTCTCCGTCATGGTCACGGCGATCCCTGCTCGAGGGTCAGCCGTTGTCCGCGGCGGCCTGCATGGCAGCCGGGATGTCGGCGGCCGAGGCCTGACCGGAGAACATGGCCTCGACGGTGTCGTTGAGCGCACCACCCACGTTCGGCCCGAAGCCGATGTCCATCCACAGCTGGACGTAGGCGGCGTCGGACGCGACCTCGATCTGCTCCTGGGTGGTCGGCTGGGAGACGCCGGCGGCAGCGGCCGGGATGACGGGGACGCCGCCCACGATCTCCGCGAAACGGGTCTGCACGTCCTCGGAGAGGATGTACTTCAGCAGGTCCACGCACGCGGTCGGAGCGTCGACGTAGCAGGAGAAGCCGTCGCCTCCGCCCATGGCTGCGGTCGGGTCGCCCGCGCCCTCGACCTCGGGGAACGGGAACCAGTCGAGGTCCGCCGTCAGCGCGTCGGGGTCGTCGACCAGGCCCGTCATGACGAACACGTTCCAGTGGCCCATGAGCTCCATCGCGGCGTTGCCGGTGGCCACCAGGCCCGCGGAGCTGGACGCGCCCTGCTGGGCCGACGTGCCCGCGAAGCCCTCCTGGAACGGCTCGGCCGCGAGCAGCTCCTCGACCTTCTCGCCTGCCGTGACGAAGCACGGGTCGGAGAAGTCGCCGTTCGCGCCCGCCTCGTTGATGGTGTCGAGCGTGCACGAGCGCAGGGCGAAGTTGAACCACCAGTGCGCGGCGGGCCACTGGTCCGCGGCGCCGACGGCGATCGGGGTGACGCCTGCGGCCTTGAGCTTGTCGACCGCGGCGTACAGGTCGTCCATCGTGGACGGCTCCTCCGTGATGCCGGCCTGCTCGAACAGCGACGGGCGATACCAGATGCCCTCGATGCCGAACTGGAAGGGCAGGCCGTAGTAGGTGCCGTCGACGCTCCACGGGGCGGCGGTGCCGCCGATCGCGGCGAGCTCGTCGTCGACCAGGCCGGTGAGGTCCATCAGGTGACCGGCCTCCGCCTGCTGCGCCATCTCCCCGCCGCCCCACTGCTGGAACAGCGACGGGGCGTCGCCGGACTGGAGGGCGACCGCGATGCGGGTCGAGACGTCCTCGTTCTGGATCGCCTCGATCTCGACGGTGACGTTCGGGTTGGCCGCCTCGAACTCGTCCGCGACGGTCTGCCAGAAGCTGTTGAGCGGGTCCTCGGTGCCGTTGTGCCACCAGGTGAGGGTGACGGGGCCGTCACCGTCGGGGGAGTCGGACGAGCCGGTGCTCGCGTCTCCCGAGCTGCATGCGGCGAGCAGCACCGCCGCCGTGGTGGCGAGCGCCGCTGCCGCGCCTGTGCGCCTGCGAACCTTCATGTATCCGGGTCCTCTCTGTCCTCGTTGACATCTCCGGTGCTGTCGAGTCTGTGGCCGGTCCCAGGCATCGTCAAACGTTTTCGACAACGTTTTCGTTTCCGTGACAATCCTGTTACCATCGCCGCCATGGAGCCCGAGGGAAGGGTCAAGCTCGCCGACGTCGCCGAGCTCGCCGGCGTGTCGATCGCGACCGTGTCGAAGGTGGTGAACGGCCGCTACGGGGTGGCCGCGCACACGGTGGCGCGGGTGCGCCGAGCGATCGACGAGCTCGCCTACGTGCCGAACCTGTCCGCCTCGAGCCTGCGGTCGAAGAGCACCGGGGTGCTCGGCTTCCTGGTGGCGGACTTCGAGCCCTACGCCGCCGAGCTGATGAAGGGCGCCGCGCGCGCGGCGCACGGCACCCAGTACGAGCTGATCGCCCACGCGGGCGGCTGGTCACCGGGGTGGGAGCGACGCTCCCTGGCCCGCATGGGCGGCACCCTGGTCGACGGTGCGGTGGTCGCCACGCCCACCGTGCAGCACGCCTCGACCGCGATCCCTGTGGTCGCCGTGGACCCGCACTACGGCCCGAACCAGGTCCCGACCATCGACTCCGACACCTTCGAGGGCGCCCGGGAGGGCACCGCGTACCTGCTGTCGCTCGGGCATCGTCGCGTCGCCTTCATCGGCGGCCGCAAGGACCTGGGGACGTCCCGCCTGCGCGAGGCGGGCTTCCGCGCCGCGATGAAGTCCGCCGGCGTCCCCGTCGACGAGTCGCTGATCGCGTACGCCCGCTACGAGCCGCAGCTCGCCGGCGAGGCGGCGCGCGCGATGCTGGGGGTGGCGCGCCCGCCGACCGCGATCTTCGTCTCCAACGACGTGATGGCGATCCGCGTGATCGAGGTCGCCCAGTCGCTGGGGGTGCTGGTGCCGGAGGACCTCTCCGTGCTCGGCTTCGACGACGTCCCCGAGGCCTCGATGGTGCCGCGCGGGCTCACCACGGTGCGCCAGCCGCTCCAGGCGATGGGCTTCGCCGCGATGGAGATGCTGCTACGCCTCCTGCGGGGGGAGCCCGGGAGCGAGCACGTGCGGATGCCGACCGAGCTGATCGTGAGGGGGACGTGCGCGCCGCCGCGCAGCGTGTGATCCCCGCTCCGCTGCGCCCGCGGAGTGCATCGCGCGACGGTTCCAGCCCGATGCGTCGCGCGGTGCACTCACAGCGCGCGCCGGTGCGGCGGGGCAGCGCTTGACCTTCCCGTCCGCTGGAAGGAATAACGTGCGGAGGCGTTGACTCTTCCAGGAGGTCCCCATGAGCCACGAGCACGGCCGCGACACCATGACCGCGGATCACGACCACGACCACGACGCCCACCACGGCCACGACATGAGCGGCGAGGAGCCGCACGGCGACCACGGCAAGGGTGGTCACGAGATGACCGGCCACGAGCACCATGGCACCGACCACAGCGGCCACGCGATGGTGTTCAAGCGCCTGTTCTGGTGGAACCTGCTGCTCGCCATCCCCGTGATGGCGACCAGCACCATGGTCGAGGGCTGGTTCGGCTACGACCTCCCTGGCAGCGCCTGGATCCCGCCGATCCTCGGCACCGTCATCTACCTGTGGGGCGGGTGGCCGTTCCTCAGCATGGCCTGGCGCGACGAGATCACCGTCCGCCGACCCGGCATGATGACGCTCATCTCGCTCGCCATCACGGTCGCGTTCGGCGCCTCGCTCGCCGCGACGTTCGGCGTCGGCGACTTCAACTTCTGGTGGGAGCTCGCCGGCCTGATCGTCATCATGCTGCTGGGGCACTGGCAGGAGATGAAGGCGGTCGGCCAGGCGCGCGGCGCCCTGGCCGCCCTGGCCGAGCTGCTCCCGGACGATGCGGAGCGCGTCTCCGGCGACGGCGACGCCACCGAGCACGTCAGCATCGGCGACCTGGTCGAGGGCGACGTCGTGATCGTCCGCCCCGGCGGTCGGATCCCCGCCGACGGCGACATCGTCCGCGGCGACGCGAGCGTCGACGAGTCGATGATCACCGGCGAGTCCGCGCCCGTCGCCAAGGCCCAGGGCGACCGAGTGGTCGCCGGCACCGTCGCCACCGACGGCTCCCTCCGGATCGAGGTGACCGCGACCGGTGACGGCACCGCGCTCGCCGGCATCCAGCGCATGGTCGCGGACGCGCAGAACAGCCGCTCCGGCACCCGTCGCCTCGCCGACCGCGCCGCCGCGTGGCTGTTCTGGATCGCGCTCGGCGCCGCCGCGATCACGCTGCTCGTGCACGCGGTGCTCGGGGACCTCGGCGGCGGCCTGACCGCCGCGGTGTCGGTCCTCGTGGTCGCGTGCCCCCACGCGCTCGGCCTCGCCATCCCGCTGGTCATCGCCATCTCGACCGCGCAGAGCGCCAAGCACGGCATCCTCATCAAGGACACCGCCGCGCTCGAGGCGATGCGTACCGTCGACTCCGTCCTGTTCGACAAGACCGGCACGCTCACCGAGGGGTCCCACCAGCTCACCGGCGTCGCGACCGTCGACGGCTGGGAGGACGATGCGGTGCTCGCGCTCGCGGCGGCCGTCGAGTCCGAGTCGGAGCACCCCATCGGGCGCGCGGTGGTCGCCGCCGCGAAGGATCGCGGCCTCGACATCCCTGCGCCGAGCGACGTCGACACGGTTCCCGGGAAGGGCGTGAGGGCCGCCGTGGACGGGCAGGAGGTCGCGGTCGGTGGCCCCGCGCTGCTCGAGGAGCTGGGCGTCGAGGCGCCGGGCGGCCTGGACGATGCTGCGGACGCCTGGCGTGAGAAGGGCGGCGCGGTCCTGCACGTGGTGGTCGACGGCACGGTGATCGGCGCGTTCACGACCGCCGACCCCGTACGTCAGGAGTCCCGCGCGGCAGTCGACGCCCTGCACTCGCGCGGCGTCGAGGTCGCCCTCATCACCGGAGACGCGCGATCCGTCGCGGACGCGGTCGCGGGCACCCTCGGCATCGACGACGTGTTCGCGGAGGTCCTGCCGGACGACAAGGACCAGGCGGTCGAGGACCTGCAGGGCACGGGCAAGCGGGTCGCGATGGTCGGCGACGGGGTGAACGACGCGCCGGCCCTCGCGCGCGCCGACGTGGGGCTAGCGATCGGCGCGGGCACGGACGTCGCCATGGAGGCCGCGGGCGTGGTGCTCGCGAGCTCCGACCCGCGCGGCGTGCTCGGCGTCATCGAGCTCTCGCGCGCGACCTACCGGAAGATGCGCCAGAACCTGGTGTGGGCCACCGCCTACAACGTCATCGCCATCCCCATCGCGGCGGGTGCGCTCGCGCCGCTCGGCATCACCATGCCGCCGGCGATCGCCGCGATCGCGATGAGCCTGTCGACCATCGTCGTCGCGCTGAACGCGCAGCTGCTGCGTCGGGTCGAGCTCGACGGCGACGTGCTCGCACCCAAGCGCTCCGACTGGGCACGCTGACGGCCGACGCTCCGCACCTACCGGCGGGCTCACGGCGGTGGCTGCACATTGCTGCGCAGCGTCATCCCTGCTAGATCGGTGCCGGCTGGCAAGCCCGGGGGTGACGGGTCGCGGCGGTAGGTGCGCAGCGTCCGGGACGGGCGGCGTCAGCCGAGGACGCCGACGCCGATCATCGCGTACACCATCAGCGCGATCGCCACCCCGGTGGCGACCAGCACGGGCATCCCGTAGCCGAGCCAGAGCGCGATGATCGCCGACTTGCGGTTCGAGGCGCTGCCCGAGCGCTGCCGGCGGAGGCTGACGTGGCCCATGGCGATCGCGAGGGGGAACAGCAGCACCGCGGCGGCGGCGAGGGCGGCCTTCGCGATCCAGTCGTCGCGGTGGAGCGGATGCACGCCCAGGTACGGGTGGTAGCCGTGCGGCAGCTCCGGGTGCCCGACGTAGCCGAGCTCGTCCTTGTAGGTCATGACGCCCTCCCCAGGCCAGGCGCCGGGGGGCGCCCGATGGGAGCAGGGTAGACCCGTCGCGGTCTCGGCGGAAGGGTGCACACAGGACGAAGCCCTCGCGACCCCACAGAAAAGGAAAAGGAAGAGGACGCGAGGGCTCCGCCGGGACAATGCTACGGCGTCGGAACTACCCCTCCTGGGACCCGAGGCCCTTCAGCAGGAGCGTCTGGGCGACGATCATCCTCTCGATCTCCTCCGGGTCCACGCTCTCGTCCGAGGCGTGGATCCGGGAGCCGGCCATGTCCTCGGGTCCCCACAGGACGAACTCCGCCCGCGGAGCCACCCCGCGCAGGGTCTCGAGCAGCGGGATCGACCCGCCCGAGCCGACCTCGGACACCGCTCGGCCGAACGCCGCCTCCATCGCTCGCTGCGCGGCGGTGACCAGCGGCCCGTCGGTGGAGCACAGGAACGGGGGCGCTGTCTTGTTCGGCACCACCTCGACCTGGGCGCCCCAGGGAGCATGGCTCTCGAGATGGGCGACCAGCGCGGCCAGCTCGGCCTTCGGGTCCGTGCCGGGGACGATGCGCATCGACACCTTCGCGCTCGCGGCCGGATGGATCACGTTGGAGGAGTCCGCGATCGAGGTGATGTCGACCCCGATCGCGTTGATGGAGGGCTTGGCCCACAGCCGGTCGCCGATGCGTCCCGTGCCGATGGTCTCGACACCCGGGAGCAGCGCGGCGTCCGCGCGGAACTGCTCCTCGCTGACGGACGTCCCCGGCCACGTGCCGCCGGTGACCCCGGCGACGGCCACGTCCCCCGCATCGTCCACCAGGGTCGACAGGAGGCGGGCGAGCGCCATCATCGCGTCGGGCGCGGCGCCGCCGAAGACGCCCGAGTGGAGCGGGTGGTCGAGCGTGCGGACCGTGACCGTGCACGACACGTCGCCGCGCAGGCCCGTGGTCAGCACGGGCTCGCCGACCACCAGGTTGCCCATGTCGGTGATGACGAAGAGGTCGCAGTCGAACAGGTCGGGGTGAGCCTCGACGAACTCCTCCAGGTTGCTCTCCGTCTCCTCCATCCCCTCGAGGATGATCCGGAGGGTGACGGGAGGCTTCCCGCCGAGGGCGCGCAGGGTGCCGAGGTGGGTGACGATGCCCGACTTGTCGTCGGCGGCTCCGCGGCCGTAGATGCGACCGTCGTCCTTGCGCGTCGCGGTGAACGGCTCGGTGGTCCAGCCCTGGCTGACGGCGGCCGGCTGCACGTCGTAGTGGGCGTAGAGCACCACCACGGGGGCGCCGGGCGGGCCGGGGATCTCGCCGTAGATGGGCGGGTGGCCCCAGGGGACGTCCATGAGCTCGGCGTTCGCGAAGCCGGCCTCGCGCACCAGCTCGAGGGTGCGCCGCGCCATGCGCTGGACGGGCTCCTCGGGGTAGCCGGGGAAGGCGATCGAGGGGATCGCGATGAGCTCCTCGAGGTCCGCGATGACGCCGGGCATGAGCCCCTGGACGGTGGCGATGATGTCGTCTGAAGTCACCCGATCGATGCTACCGACCGCGCCGACCGCCCCTCTCTCTCCTCCCGCCCCCGGACAGTCCGCACGGATCTCGACGCGACACGCCGCGCATGGCGGCGGCTACGGGGTCGACACGCCGCAGACCCGGGACCAGCTCCGTGCGGACTGTCCAGGGAGGGGGAGGGGGAGGCGGGCGTCAGGGGAGGTAGGACGATGCGGCGGCCGTGTAGGCCTCCATGATCTCCGGACGGGTGTCCTGGGCGGGGGCGGCGACCACCGCGAGCGGCCACTCTGGACGCGATCCCGTGAGCGCCCACGCGGCCTGGACCGCCGCGCCGGCGGCCACGTACTCGCCGGGCTCGGGCACCTCGACCGGCACGTCGAGCACCTGCGCCGCGATCGCCTGCACGGCGGCGTTCTGGGCCGAGCCCCCGACCAGCAGCGCGCGCTTCGCCACCACGCCGGCGGACAGGATCGCCTCCATGCCGACCGCCTGTGCCGCGAGCATGCCCTCGATCGCGGCGCGCGCGATGTTCTCGCGCGTCGTGTTGGCCAGCGTCATGCCGTGCAGGGAGGCGGTGGCCTCGGGCAGGTTCGGCGTGCGCTCGCCCTCGAAGTACGGGACCAGCGTGAGGCCGCCGGCACCCGGCTCGGCCGCCATGGCGAGCGCGCCCAGCTCGTCGTAGCCCACCCCGAGCACCTTCGCGAAGGCGTCGAGCACGCGCGAGGCGTTGAGGGTGCACACCAGCGGCAGGTACTCGCCCGAGGCGGAGGCGAAGCCGGCCACGATCCCGGTCTCGTCGCGGCAGCCCTGCTCGGTCACGGCGAACACGGTCCCCGACGTGCCGAGCGACACGACGACGTCGCCCACGGTCGCCCCGAGGCCGAGCCCGGCGGCGGCGTTGTCGCCCGCCCCTGGGCCCACGATGCAGGTCGCGCCACCGGTGAGGTCGCCGTGCACGGTGCCGGCGCTCTCGCCGGCGCCCAGCACGCGCGGCACCACCGCATCGTGCCCCAGGGCGGAGATCAGCAGGTCGCGGTCGTACTCGCCCGTCGCGGGGTTCCAGTAGCCGGTGCCCGACACATCCGAGCGGTCGGTCGTCAGCTCGGACAGCACGGGCCCGAGCGGCGACGATGCGGCGGGCCCGTAGCCCCGCAGCCGCCAGGTCAGCCAGTCATGGGGAAGGGCGACGGCCGCGACCCGCGCCGCGTTCTCCGGCTCGGCGTCGCGCAGCCAGCGCAGCTTGGTCGAGGTGAACGATGCGACGGGCACCAGCCCCGTGCGCTCCGCGAGGGCGGCGGCGCCGAACTCCTCGGTGAGGTCGCGCGCGGCGCCCGCCGAGCGGGTGTCGTTCCACAGCAGCGCGTCGCGCACCACCTCGCCGTCCCTGGACAGCGCGACCATGCCGTGCTGCTGGCCGCCCACGGAGATCGCCGCGACGTCGGCGAGGCCGCCCGCCTGCTCGATCGCGGCGAGGAGGGCCGTCCACCAGGCCGCGGGATCGACGGACGTGCCGTCGGGGTGCGAGGCGCGGCCGGAGCGCACCACCTCACCGGTCGACAGGTCGCGGACGACCACCTTGCAGCTCTGCGTCGAGGAGTCGACGCCGGCGACGAGCGTCATCGCGCGTCCTTTCTGATCACGGGGGAGAGGAAGAGGCCGATGCCCGCTCGCCCCAAGGAGGAAGGGCGGGCGGGCATCGGCGGGGGAGGGGGTGCGTCTAGCGGGCGCCCATGAGGTGCTCGACGGCCAGCTGCTGCAGCTTGACGAAGCCGAAGCCCTTGCCGTCGAAGTAGACGTCGGGCTCGAAGTCCTCGTACGCCGAGGCGTCGGCCAGCAGGTCCGCGGTGGTCTCGCCCTCGCCGAGCGTGGTCTGCGCGAGCTCGCCCTGGCGGGTCGCGGCGATGGCCTCCTGCACCTCGGGGTCGGCGCGGAAGGCCGCGGCGCGCTCCTTGAGCAGCAGGTACATGCGCATGTTGGCCTTGGCCGACTCCCAGACGCCGTCGATGTCCTCGGTGCGCGACGGCTTGTAGTCGAAGTGGCGCGGGCCCTCGTAGGCCTTGCCGCCGCCCGGGCCGCCGTTCTCGAGGAGATCGACCAGCGAGAACGCGTTGATCAGGTCGCCGTGGCCGAACACCAGGTCCTGGTCGTACTTGATGCCGCGCTGACCGTTGAGGTCGATGTGGAACAGCTTGCCGTGGTCGAGCGCCTGCGCGATGCCCGCGGTGAAGTTGAGGCCCGCCATCTGCTCGTGGCCCACCTCGGGGTTGAGGCCCACCAGCTCGGGGTGGTCGAGCGTGTTGATGAACGCCATCGCGTGACCCACGGTCGGCAGCAGGATGTCGCCGCGGGGCTCGTTCGGCTTGGGCTCGATCGCGAAGCGCAGGTCGTAGCCCTTCTCGAGGACGTAGTCGCCGAACAGGTTGGCGGCCTCGCGGTAGCGCTCGAGGGCGACGCGGATGTCCTTCGAGAAGTCGTACTCGGCGCCCTCCCGCCCGCCCCACATCACGAACGTCTTCGCGCCCAGCTCGGCGGCGAGGTCAATGTTGCGCAGGATCTTGCGGATGGTGAAGCGACGCACGGCGCGGTCGTTCGAGGTGACGCCGCCGTCCTTGAACACGGGGTGGGAGAACGTGTTGGTGGTGATCATCGGGATGGTCATCCCGGTCTCCTCGCACGCCTTCTTGAGCGCGTCGATCGCCGCGCGCCGGTCCGCCTCGGAGCAGCCGAAGGGGAACAGGTCGTCGTCGTGGAAGGTCATGCCGTAGGCACCGAGCTCGGCGAGCTTGTGGATCGCCTCGACCGCGTCGAGCGGTCCACGCGTGGCGGACCCGAAGGGGTCGGCCGCGTTCCAGCCGATGGTCCAGAGGCCGAACGTGAACTTGTCGGCCGGGGTGGGCGTGATCGCCATGCGAGCTCCTCTGCTCTGTGCGGGTGCACGTGATAAGTTTCTGGCATAAACATATGACGGGCGGGGCGTCGTGTCAAAGCGACGGCGGGGGATCGCGGCGCGACGATGCGGCGGTTTCAGCATCGTCCCTCGGTCCCGGCATACTGGCGGGCGACACAGGAGGTGCGCGTGGGTGCAGGCGACGCGACGATGGCGGCCGAGCAGACCGCCTCCCCGGCCATGCGCGCCCGCGGCAGCCGCAACGACCAGACCAGGCGCCACAACCTGTCTGCGCTGCTGACCGCGGTCCACTACGGCGGGCCCCTGACGCGTGCGCAGCTCACCCGCGACACCGGCCTGAACCGCTCGACCATCGGCGGGCTGGTCGCGGAGCTCGCGGACCTGGGGCTCGTGGTCGAGGACTCGGCGGCGGAGACGGGCGCGGTCGGCCGCCCCAGCCTGATCGTGCGGCCGCGCACGGACGTGGTCTCGCTCGCGATCCACCCCGATGTCGACGCGCTCGAGGTGGGGGCGGTCGCCATCGACGGCACCGTGGTGGGCCGGCGCCGCGTCGCCCTCGACGCGCCGCCGAGCGCGGAGAGCGCCGTCCAGATCGCCGCAGCGGAGGCGCGGTTCCTCCTGGGCTCGATGCCGGGCGTCCGGGTCGCGGCCGCGGCCGCGGCGGTGCCCGGTCTGGTCGCGATGGACGCGTCGACCGTGGTGGACGCCCCGCACCTGGGCTGGCGCGGCGTGTCGTTCGGCGAGCGCCTCTCCGACGCGCTCGGGATCCCCGCGACGGTCGGCAACGATGCGAACCTCGGCCTGCGCGCCGAGTGGGGCTACGGCGCCGCGAAGGGCCACGACAACGTCGTGTACCTCAACGGCTCCGCCTCGGGCATCGGCGGCGCCGCGCTGCTCGGCGGCGTCATGCTCCGCGGCGGCCGCGGCTACGGTGGCGAGTTCGGTCACATGATGATCCGCTCCGAGGGGGTCGAGTGCTCGTGCGGGCGCACCGGCTGCCTCGAGACCGAGCTCAACGCCGTCGCCCTCGACGCCGCGGCCCACGACGACGAGGCCCTCGACGCGCTCGCGAGGACCCTCGCGCGCGCGGTCGCCAACCTCGAGTGCGCCTTCGACCCGGACGTGGTGCTGCTCGGCGGGTTCCTCGGGACGCTCTACGAGGAGCGGGAGGCGCTCATCGAGACCGAGGTGGACCGCCACAGCTTCCTGCCCAAGGCCGAGGGCGCCTCCATCGCCCGCGCGGCTCTGGGCGGCAACCGGCTGCTGATCGGCGCCGCGGAGCGCGCCTTCATGCCGTTGCTCGCGGACCCCGCGGGCACCGTCCTCATCCAGCGCTGACCGATCCGGCGGGCTCGGGCCGCCCTGCCGTCCCGTCCTGGCAGACTGGCGGCATGATCACCGTCTCCGTGCCGGCACAGGAGGTGGCGGACGCCCTCGGCGACCTGGGGTCCGACGCCCGCGTCATCGTCTGGGACCCGCGCGAGTCCGACCCGCCCGCCGAGGAGCGCGAGCGCATCACCATCGCCTGCCTGCCGCACTGGAGCGGTGGCCGGAAGGTGTACGGCCGGCTCGGCATGTGCCCCGACCTCAAGGTGATCCAGATCGCCTCCGCCGGCTACGAGCACGCGCTGCCGTTCATCCCCGCGGGCGTGGCGCTCGCGAACGCGCGCGGGGTCCACGACACGCGCGTGGCGGAGATGACCCTCGCCCTCGCGCTCGCCTCGCAGCGCCGCCTGCCCCAGTTCCTCGACGCGCAGCGCCGCGGCGTCTGGGAGCCGGACTTCGCGGCGCCCTCGCTCGCGGACTCGCGCGCCCTGGTGGTCGGCTACGGCAGCATCGGCGAGGCGATCGCGGCGCGGCTGCGGGCGTGCGAGGTCGAGGTCGAGGGGGTCGCGCGGTCCGCGCGCATCGCTCCCGACGGCACGCTCGTGCACGCCGCCGCGGACCTCCTGAGCCTGCTGCCGCACCAGGACCTCGTGGTGGTGGTCACGCCCCATGACGAGTCGACCGACAAGCTGGTGGACGCCGCCTTCCTGGCGGCGATGAGGGGCGGCGCGCTGCTCATCAACGTCGGCCGTGGCAAGGTGGTCGACACCGACGCGCTGGTCGCCGAGCTTCGGACCGGCCGCATCCGCGCGGCGCTCGACGTCACGGATCCCGAGCCGCTGCCCGAGGGCCACCCGCTGTGGACGGCGCCCGGGTGCATCGTCGTGCCGCACGTCGCGGGGGTGGAGACCCTCCTGAACCGTCGCTACACCGATCTGGTGCGCCGCCAGGTGGAGGCGCGACGGCATGGGGACGACCCGGTCAACTTCGTGATGATGGGGGCGTTCCCGGCCTAGGGATCGCGGCGGTCAGGCGGCGTCGCGCATGGCGATCCAGGCCTGCACGATCGCGGTGAGCTCGTCGCGGCGCTCCTCGGCCTCGGCGATCGAGATGAAGGTCATCGACCGCCCCTCCTTGCCGTCCCCGAGCAAGTGGGGGAAGGTGCCGGGGATGAGCGCGCCCTGGTGGAACATCAGGGACGCGTGGCGGGTGGCCTTGGGGAAGAAGCTCGCGATGTTGCCCTTGTAGGTGAAGGTCGGTGCCTGCCACTTGATGCATTCGTCGACCCGGTCGTCGGCGTGAAGCATGATCCGCCTGACCCGCTCGACCACGTCCTTCATGGGGTTGTCGTAGCGAGTCATCCACAGGTCGACCTCGTTGTCCGCCATGAGGTCACCGTACTCCCGCGGTATCAGTCCTGGAAGGGCCGTTCGTGCTCGAGCAGCCAGCGCTTGCGCTCGACCCCGCCCGCATAGCCGGTGAGGGAGCCGTCAGCGCCCACCACCCGGTGGCACGGCACCAGCACCGTGAGCCGGTTGCGGCCGATGGCGCCGGCGACGGCGCGCACCGCGGTGGGGCGGCCGATCGCGTCCGCCACCTGCGCGTACGTCCGAGTCTCGCCGCACGGGATCGCGGAGAGCGCGGCCCAGACGCTGCGCTCGAAGTCGGTACCCGCGGCGAGCGTCGCGACCGGCGGCACCGCCGTCGGGTCCTCCAGGTAGGCGGCGTAGGCCGCCTCGGCGGCATCGAGCACGGCGTGCACCGGCGGGCGGTCGAGGCCGTCGAGCTCGGGGCGCCGGCGATGGTCGTCGAAGTAGGCGCCGACGAGCGCCTCCTCCGAGGCGACGAGCGTGAGCGGACCCATCGGCGTGGGGATGTCGCGTGCAACCTGGGTGGTCATGGGGTTCTCCCTTCAGAGACGGCGGTCCACAGGTGGAGGGCCGCGTAGGCGCGCCAGGGCCGCCAGGCCTCGGCGCGAGAGTCCAGCTCACGGGGGGTGAGGCCCGCTGCCTTGGCGAGCACCAGGTCGGTCGCGGGGAACGCGTCCGGGTCGCCGAGCGCGCGCATCGCCAGGTACTCGACCGTCCACGGGCCGATCCCGCGGATCCCGAGCAGGGTCGCGCGCGCGGCGTCGCGGTCGGCGCCGGGACCCAGGTCCAGGTCGCCATCGAGCATCGCCTTGGCCACGGAGGAGATCGCTCGCCAGCGCGCGGCCGGCAGCAGCCCGGAGCCGGGATCGACGTCGACGAGCGCCTCGGGCCCCGGCAACATCCGCGCCGGGACGCTCAGTACTGCTCCAGACCCCTCGGGCCCCTCAGCCGGGACGTCCAGTACCGATCCGTACGCCTCGACCAGCCTCCCGAGCGTGCGCCGCGCAACGGCGACGGACACCTGCTGCCCGACGATCGCCCGCACGGCCATCTCGAAGCCGTCGACGGCGCCCGGCACCCGGAGCCCGGGCGCGGCGGCCACGAGCGGCGCGAGCAGGGGGTCGGAGCCTAGCGCATCGTCCACCGCGACCGGATCCGCGTCGAGGTCGAGCAGCCGGCGCACCCGCGCGACGGCCGCCGCGAGGTCGCTGACGTCGGCGAGCTCCAGCACCGCGCGCACGCCGCCGGCGACCGCGCTCAGCGCGACCCGTGCGGCCCCGCGCGGCAGCCGCATCGTCCGCTCGTAGGTCTCGCCGTCCCAGGCCTCGACCCCGTCGATCGCGCGCACCCCCAGGAAGGCGAGGGTGCGCCCGAGCGTCGCGGGCGCGCGCAGCCTCAGCCGCAGCTCCACCCGTGCGTCGCCGGTCGCGCGGGTCCCCGCGCGACCGCGCACCTCGCCCGGCGTGAGGTCCCAGGCGCTGCGGGCCGCGTCGTTGAACTGCCGCACCGAGCCGAAGCCCGCCGCTCGCGAGACCGCGTGCACCGGCAGGTCGGTCCCCTCGAGCAGGGTGCGGGCGTGCTGGAGGCGATGCGCGATCGCCAGCGCGAGCGGACCCGCACCGAGCTCCTCGGTGAGCAGCCGCGACACGTGCCGCTCGGTGTAGCCCAGGCGCGCGGCGAGGCCCGCGACCCCCTCGCGCTCGATGACGCCGTCGTCGATCATCCGCATCGCCCGCGACGCGACGTCGGCGCCCACCCGCCAGCGGGGCGAGCCGGGAGCATCGTCCGGGAAGCACCGGCGGCATGACCGGAAGCCGGCCCGCTGCGCTGCGGCCGCGCTGGGATAGAAGTCGACGTTCGCGCGGGCGGGGGTGCGGGCGGGGCAGGACGGACGGCAGTAGATGCCGGTCGAACGGACGGCCGTGACGAACTGCCCGTCGTAGCGTGCGTCGCGTCCGCGGATCACCGCGTAGCGCGTCTCGTCGTCCCACATGCCTCGAGTGTCGCGCATCCTGGGCGCCGCGGATGGCGGATTTCGGACATCGCGGTGCGGGGTTGCCGCCGGCGGCGGCGCGTCAGCCGACGATCAGCCCCGCGGTCGCGGCGCCCTGACCCAGCACCACCAGCGAGATGAACGCGGCGAGGGCCATGAGCGCCGCCATGTAGCCCAGCCCGAGCGCGAGCGGCGCCCGGGACGATGCATGGGCGCGCCCGTCCCGGACCGCCCGGATCGAGAGGTGCCCGAGCACGAGCGCGACGGGGAACAGCCCGATCACCGCCGCGGTGAGCGCCGCGCGGGCCATCCAGTCCTCCGGGCGCTCGCGACGATGCGCGAGGTAGGGGTCGTAGCCGTGCGGGAGCTCGGGATGGCCGATGAAGCCGTGGTCCGATGAGGTGGCGCCCATGCGTGCCCTTCCTGTCCGGGCGGCACGCGAGGGGCAGGGCGCGGCCGGTGGCCGTGCGCCCAGGCGGGCGCCCTCGTTGGCTTTCCGCCACCGTAGCCCGCGCGCGTTACGACGGGATGACCGCGGTGCTACGTCTCAGCGCAGCTCCTTGCCCCGCTGGAAGTCCGCGAGCGAGACCTCCCGTTCTGCCTTGTGGTCGACCATGGGCTCCGGGTACGCCGGGGTGTCGAGCTCGGGCAACCAGCGCTCGACGTAGCGCCGGTCGGGGTCGAACTTCTTCGCCTGGGACTCGGGGTTGAAGATCCGGAAGTACGGCGCCGCGTCCCGTCCCGTGCCGGCGACCCACTGCCAGTTGAGCTGGTTCTGCGCGTGGTCGTAGTCGAGCAGCGCCTTGCGGAAGTACGCGGCGCCGCGCTGCCACGGCAGATGCAGGTCCTTGACCAGGAAGCTCGCGACCACCATCCGCACGCGGTTGTGCATGGTGCCGGTGGCGGCGAGCTCGCGCATGCCCGCGTCCACCAGCGGGAACCCGGTGCGCCCGTCGCGCCAGGCCATGAACGCCTCGTCCGCCTCGGACCCCGTCGCCCATGCGTCCTCGGGGATCACCGGCGTCAGCGATTCGCGCTGGGCGCGGGGGTGATGGTGCAGCACATCGGCGTGGAACTCGCGCCAGGCGACCTCCGACTCGAACTTGCGCGCGGCGTCCGAGCGCAGGCGGGACGATGCGGCGAGGACCGTCCGCGGATGGATCTGCCCGTAGGCGAGGGGCGCGGACAGGTGCGACGTGGCGTCGAGATCGGGCCGGTCGCGCTCGCTCGCGTAGCGGTCGATGTCACCGGCGAGGAAGTCGGCGAGCTGGTCGTGGATGCGTGCCTCACGGAACTCGGCACGCTCCGCGAGCGGGTCGTCGGCGTCGCCGTGGGCGGCGCGCTGGTCGAGGTCCACATCGCTCTCGACGCGCACGAACCCATCAGGATCGGCATCCGGGGCGGGGGAGCGCCAGCCGTGCTCGCGCCAGGCGCGCAGGAAGGGCGTGAACACCTTGAACTCGGTCCCGTCGCCCTTGCGCACCCGCCCGGGCGCGACCGCGTACGGCGAGCCGATGAACCGCAGCTCGCGCCCGTCGGCCCGCAGCGCCGCCGCGACGGCCTCCTGCTCGCGCACGCCGGCGGGCGAGAACTCCTGAGCCGCCCAGACCACCGGCGCATCGTGCTCCCGCGCGACCGCGAGCACCGCATCGTCGGCGGGACCGCGACGGACGCCGAGCGCACCCCCGGTGTCCTCGCGCAGACTCCACCAGACGCGGGCCAGGTGGGCCCGGCGACGTCCCGACCAGAGGCGGATCGCGGGGGTCCACACGGCGACGGCGGCGGCGGGGCCGTCCTCCTGAGCGCTGACCAGGGCGGGATTGTCGGCCAGGCGCGCGTCGCGCCGGACCCACCACACGGATGTCATGTCCGGCACAACACGAGGGGCCCGCCGGAAGATTCCGGCGGGCCCCTGAGAGGTGGGTGAGCGTCAGGCGCCCACGGCCACCGGCGCGTGCGCCTCGACGTGCGCGACCGCGGCGGCCAGGAAGCCGGACAGGATCGCCTTGACCGCGTCGTCGACCACGGCGCCGTCCGGGCCGAAGGCGGCGGGGTTGTACTGGAAGAACACCTCGGGCTGGCCCATGGTCAGCGCGTTGAAGTGGCCCAGGATCGCGCGCAGGTGCTGCTGCGCGGCGGCGGTGCCGACCGAGCTGATCGAGGCGCCGGCGATCGCGACGGGCTTGCCGTTGAAGGAGTTGGTGCCCCACGGACGGGCCGCCCAGTCGAGCGCGTTCTTCAGGGAGCCGGGCAGCGAGCGCGAGTACTCGGGCGTGAGGATGATGATGCCGTCGACCGACTCGATCGCGTCCTTCCACGCGGTCGCCTCGGCCGGGTAGTCGGCGTCGTAGTCCGGGGTGTAGAGCGGCAGGGCGCGGAAGTCGAGCTCGACGAGCTCGACGTCGGCGGGTGCGAGACCGACCAGCGCCTTCGCGACCTGGCGGTTGATGGACGTGCTCGAGAGCGATCCGACGATGTAGCCGATGCGGGTCATGAGTGTCTCCTCAGGGGTAGGGGGGGTGGAGTCTCCGACGACGCTGGCGGACAGTCACGAGAACTACGGTGACACGTCAACTATTCCAGAAGATGACAGGTCAACAAAATGCCCTGGTGCGCGCGGCGCGTCGCTGTGAGGGCGGGGGGGCGATGTGGGGAGGGGACGATGCGGCCGGCCGCAGGAGCCGGCCCGCGCCTCAGCCCGGCGCGCCGGTGGTGGTCTCGGTGGAGAACGCGAGGATCGCCGGATCCCCGGTGGCCACGAGCGGGTCGATGGTCGACGCCGTGTCGACGAACGGGCTCGGTGTGCCGTCGACCGGGCTGGCGGGACCGCCGTCAGCGCTCGCCTCGAGCCGCTGGAGCACGCGCATGGGACGGCGGGTCTCCTCGGTCGACAGGCGGCCCGCCGCCGTGTCGATCACGGGGCGCTCGGCGGTGGCGACGCGCTCGCGGCTCAGATGCGCGACGTAGCCCGCGGCCGCCGAGACCAGCTCGCTCACCTGCGAGTCGAGCTCGGCGTCGACGCAGCGTCCGGATCCGCCGAAGCAGTGCGGGGCGACCGCGAGCGTCCGCTCGGGCTGCCCCATCAGGCGCGCACCGGCGTCGTTGAGCACGGTGCGCAGGTGCTGCAGCGCGGCGAAGTATCCGGAGCGGGGCGCGGAGGCGCCGGCGATCACCACGGGCTTGCCCTCGAGCGAGCTCGGCGAGGCGGACGCCCAGTCGATCGCGTGCTTCAGGGCGCCGGGGATCGAGCGCTCGTGCGACGGGGTGATGATCACCAGCCCGTCGACGTCGGCGATCGCACGCTTGAAGGCGATCGCCCCCGCGGGCGTCGGCATGTCGGCGTAGGGAGCGTGGAACGGCAGCTCGGCGGTCGAGATCTCGACCAGGGTGGTGCCGCTCGGCGCGGCGGCGTGAAGCATGGTGGCGAGCTGGCGAGCAGTGCGGGCGTGCGGGAGCTGGCCCAGCAGCAGTCCAATGACCGGCATCTGCGGTCCTTCCTCGGAAGCGATGATGTCTCGACACTGCGACCGCAACCCCTCGCGGACACCCTCACCAACCAGGGGTGACGCAGAGACATTCCCGACACCTGCTCAGCCGCGGTGTCGAGAGGCCGTGCTCAGTCTGACAGACCGCTCGCGTACACGGCGATCGCGTCCCGCAGGAGCTCGGCCGTGCCGTCGCCGAACTTGTCGTACGTCGCCCGGAAACGCGGGTCCTCCGCGTACATCCGGCCCAGGCCTTCGTAGACCTCCCGGCCCGGCGTCCAGAACAGCGACACCCAGGCATGGTGGCGCGCGATCAGGGCCTGGAGCTCCTGGTCCTCGGGCGAGACCTCGGCGGCCGCGAGCCGCGCGACGCCCTCCGCGATCGCCGTGTGCTCCGCCTGGTGGCGGCGCTGCCCCTCGACCCCGAGCGAGGCCCACACGGCGTTCGACGTCTCCACGGCATCGTCCCCCCAGCGCTCGCGCGCCTCCGGCTCGTAGCGGTGGTGGTCGAAGCCCTCGAACATGTCGGCGGCGGTCATGGGCAGTCCTGTCTCGAGGTGGGTGAGGGTGGTCTCGACCGTCTCCGCCAGGGCGGCGTAGCGGTCGCGGCGGGCGAGGAGCGCGGCGTGATGGTCGCGGAGGAACGATGCGGTGAGCGCCGGGTCGTCGGTGTCGACGATGCTCGCGATGGTCTCGAGCGGCACGTCGAGCTCGCGCAGCACCAGGATGTGCTGGAGCCGGAGCAGCCCGGGCTCGTCGTAGTGCCGGCGCCCGTCGGGTGTGGTCCACGCGGGAGGCAGCAGGCCGATCGCGTCGTAGTGACGCAGCGTGCGGCTGCTGACGCCGGCGAGTCGCGAGAGCTCCGAGATGTCCATACCCACCACGGTAGAAGTTGACGTAGCGTCAAGCGCAAGCGGTGATGCGCGCGGACCGGGGATGCCTCGCTCTCCACGCTCCCGTATTCATGCACGAGCGCGCATCGTGATGGTGGGCGGGGTGCGGGGGCACCCGTTCGTTCGTGCATGAATACGGGAGCGTCTGGCGAAGGGGTAGGCGACGCCCCGTGGACCGCGCCGCGGTGACACGAGGGCCCCGGGGCCGGCGTGACGGAGCCGGCCCCGGGGCCGCGCGCGAAGCCCGCCCGCGCATCGTCCTAGACTCGGCACATGAGCCAGACCCCCGACATCAAGCCCCGTTCGCGCCAGGTCACCGACGGCCTGGAGGCGACCGCCGCGCGCGGCATGCTGCGCGCCGTCGGTCTCGGTGACGAGGACTTCGCGAAGCCGCAGATCGGCATCGCGTCCTCGTGGAACGAGATCACCCCCTGCAACCTCTCACTGCAGCGCCTGGCGGCCTCGTCGAAGAACGGCGTGCACGCCGCCGGGGGCTACCCGCTCGAGTTCGGCACGATCTCCGTCTCCGACGGCATCTCGATGGGTCACGAGGGCATGCACTACTCGCTCGTGTCGCGCGACCTGATCGCGGACTCCGTCGAGACGGTGATGATGGCGGAGCGTCTCGACGGCTCCGTGCTGCTCGCCGGCTGCGACAAGTCGCTGCCCGGCATGCTCATGGCCGCGGCCCGCCTCGACCTGGCGAGCGTGTTCCTGTACGCCGGCTCGATCATGCCGGGCCACGTGACGCTGTCGGACGGGACGTCGAAGGACGTCACGATCATCGACGCGTTCGAGGCCGTGGGTGCGTGCGCCGCGGGTCTGATGTCCGAGGAGGACCGCCTCGCGATCGAGAAGGCGATCTGCCCGGGTGAGGGCGCCTGCGGCGGCATGTACACCGCCAACACGATGGCGTCCGTGGGCGAGGCGCTCGGGATGTCGGTCCCCGGCTCCGCGGCCCCGCCGAGCGCGGACCGCCGCCGTGACTACTACGCGCACAAGTCGGGCGAGGCCGTGGTCGAGATGCTCCGGAAGGGCATCACCGCCCGCCAGATCATGACCAAGGAGGCGTTCGAGAACGCGATCGCCGTGGTCATGGCGTTCGGCGGGTCGACCAACGCCGTGCTGCACCTGCTGGCGATCGCGAACGAGGCGCAGGTGGACCTCACGCTCGACGACTTCGCCCGCGTCGCCTCGAAGGTGCCGCACCTGGGCGACCTCAAGCCGTTCGGCCAGTTCGTGATGAACGACGTCGACCGCGTGGGCGGCGTCCCCGCCGTCATGAAGACCCTGCTGGACGCGGGCCTCATGCACGGCGACGTCATGACCGTGACCGGCAAGACCCTCGCCGAGAACATGGACGAGCTCAAGCCCGCCAAGATCGACGGCCGCGTGGTCCGCGCGCTCAACAACCCGATCCACAAGACCGGCGGCATCACCATCCTCAAGGGCTCGCTCGCCCCCGAGGGCGCGGTGGTGAAGTCGGCGGGCTTCGACGACGACGTCTTCGAGGCCACCGCCCGCGTGTTCGACCGCGAGCGTGCCGCGCTCGACGCGCTCGAGGCCGGCGAGATCCAGAAGGGCGACTGCGTGGTCATCCGCTACGAGGGCCCGAAGGGCGGTCCCGGCATGCGCGAGATGCTCGCGATCACCGCGGCGATCAAGGGTGCGGGCCTGGGTAAGGACGTGCTGCTGGTCACGGACGGACGCTTCTCGGGCGGCACCACCGGCCTGTGCGTCGGCCACATCGCCCCCGAGGCGGTGGACGGCGGGCCGATCGCGTTCGTGAAGGACGGCGACAAGATCACCCTCGACGTCGCCAACGGCACCCTCGAGGTGCTGGTGCCGGCCGAGGAGATGGAGGCGCGCCAGGAGGGCTGGGCGCCGATCCCGGCGCGCTTCACCACCGGCGTGCTCGGCAAGTACCAGAAGCTGGTGGGCTCGGCGTCGAAGGGCGCCGTGCTCGGCTGAGCCTCCGCGTCGTCGAATCGCAGGAGCCCCGTCCGGTCCGTCCGGGCGGGGCGTTCCGCGTCACCGGCCGGTGAGGGACCGCCGCACGTCGTCGAGCACGGTGGTGGCGATGCCGAGGCCCAGCAGCACCAGGATCGCCGCGATGAGCCAGTCCTGACGCACGACCTCGATGAGGACGAGCACGGTCAGGACGGCGGCCAGCGCGAACTCGATGCGTGCGGAGCGCGGCGGCACCCGGGTGGTGTCGATCGGCGTCATCGGCGATCTCCTCATGTCATCGGGAGACGTCATCGGCTCCCGGTGTTTCGAAAACTAGCAGACCCTGCGGCGTGCGGATGAGACGCAGGTCCCGGGTGGAGACACCCACCCCCCCGCCGTCCCGCCCCTCCCGCGTGTCGGGACACTCAGTCCTCAATCTCGGGCGCATGCGCGCCTGCCGGGACACTCAGTCCTCGTGAGCGCGCGGCACCGTCCACGCAGGTCGCGATCCGCCGGACCGTGGCTGCTCTCGGCGGGGTCGAGGCGATGAGGACTGAACGTCCCGGGAGGCGCGGGAGGGCCTCGATAGGAGGACTGAGTGTCCCGAGCGCCACGAGGGGGCTGGATACGCCACACCAATCTCACTATTCAAGATCGTGAACCAATATGTGAGATAGTTGGTCCGGATGGTGAGCCGTCGCCCCGACCCCGGCGTAGAGTCGCTGCATGCAGACGATCCTTGTACGAGTTATCGGGCGCGCGGACCGCACCCCGTAACCCACGCAGACGTCCGCGCGCATCCCCCGACCGGCCACCGGGCAGGGGGACTTTTCATGCGAGGCGGACGTGAGGGCCGCCGCAGTCCACGAACCCAGGAGAGAAGATGGCACAGGTCCAGGCCAAGCCGGGCGTTCCCGCGTCCCGCATCGCCCGTGAGCCCGCGAGCGTCACCTCGCTCGCGCAGCCCACGCCTCAGTCGAACCCGGATCCGTCGCTCAACGGCGTCGAGATGACCGGTGCTGAGGCGATCATCCGCTCGCTCGAGAACGCCGGCGCGACCGACGTCTTCGGACTCCCCGGTGGAGCGATCCTCCCGACCTACGACCCGCTGATGGACTCGACCAGGCTCCGTCACATCCTGGTGCGCCACGAGCAGGGCGCCGGCCACGCCGCCCAGGGCTACGCGCACGCCACCGGCAAGGTCGGCGTCTGCATCGCCACCTCGGGTCCCGGCGCCACCAACCTAGTGACCCCGATCGCGGACGCGAACATGGACTCGATCCCGCTGGTGGCCATCACCGGCCAGGTGGGCGCCTCGATGATCGGCACGGACGCCTTCCAGGAGGCGGACATCGTGGGCATCACCGCGCCCATCACCAAGCACAACGTGCTGGTGACGGACGCCGCCGACATCCCCCGCGCGATCGCGGAGGCCTTCTACATCGCGAGCCACGGTCGGCCCGGCCCGGTGCTCGTCGACATCGCGAAGTCCGCGCAGCAGGCGACCACCACGTTCCAGTGGCCCGGCCGCATCGAGCTGCCCGGCTTCAACTCGGGCGCGCGCCCGCACCACAAGACGGTGCAGGAGGCCGCGCGCCTGCTCGCGACCGCCCGTCGCCCCGTGCTGTACGTGGGCGGCGGCGTGATCCGCTCCGGCGCGAGCGCCGGCCTGCGCAAGCTCACGGACCTGTCCGGCGCGGCCGTGGTCACCACCCTGATGGCGCGCGGCGCCCTGCCCGACAGCCACCCGCAGAACCTGGGCATGCCCGGCATGCACGGCACCGTCCCCGCGGTGGCCGCCATGCAGAAGGCCGACTTGATCGTCGCCCTGGGCGCCCGCTTCGACGACCGCGTGACCGGAGCGCTCAGCAGCTTCGCGCCGCACGCGACGATCGTGCACGCGGACATCGACCCTGCGGAGATCGGCAAGAACCGCGCCGTCGACGTGCCGATCGTGGGCGACCTCAAGGAGGTCTTCGAGGCCCTGGTGCCCGCCCTCGCGGAGGAGCACGTCAAGCACGGCAAGCCGGACCTCGAGGCCTGGTGGGCGCAGCTCGACGACTGGCGCACCACCTACGCGCTCGGCTACACGCCCACCAAGGACGGCCTGTCGAGCCCGCAGCATGTGATCCAGCGCCTGGGCCAGCTCAACGACCCGGAGCAGACGATCTACGTCGCCGGCGTGGGCCAGCACCAGATGTGGGCCAGCCAGTTCATCAAGTACGAGCACCCGAACACCTGGATCAACTCCGGTGGCCTCGGCACCATGGGCTTCTCCGTGCCCGCCGCGATGGGCGCCCAGGTGGGCATGCCCGACAAGCAGGTGTGGGCGATCGACGGCGACGGCTGCTTCCAGATGACCAACCAGGAGCTGGTCACCTGCGCGATCAACGAGATCCCGATCAAGGTCGCGATCGTGAACAACTCGTCCCTGGGCATGGTGCGCCAGTGGCAGACGCTGTTCTACAACGAGCGCTACTCGAACACTGACCTGCACACCGGCCACGGCACCCGCCGCGTCCCCGACTTCGTCAAGCTCGCGGACGCCATGGGCTGCGTGGGCCTGCGCTGCGAGTCGGACGCTGACGTCGACGCGACCATCAAGCGCGCCAACGAGATCGACGACCAGCCCGTGGTGGTGGACTTCACCGTGTCGCGCGACGCGATGGTGTGGCCGATGGTGGCCGCCGGCAAGTCGAACGACGAGATCCAGTACGCCCACGGCATCGCACCCCAGTGGGACCGGGAGGACTGAACCCCATGACCAAGCACACCCTGTCCGTGCTCGTCGAGAACAAGCCCGGCGTGCTCGCGCGCGTCGCCGGCCTCTTCTCACGCCGCGCGTTCAACATCCACTCCCTCGCGGTGGGCCAGACCGAGCACCCGGAGATCTCCCGCATCACCGTCGTGGTCGACGTCGACGAGCTCCCGCTCGAGCAGGTCACCAAGCAGCTCAACAAGCTGGTGCACGTGCTCAAGATCGTCGAGCTCGAGGACGAGCGCTCCGTTCAGCGCGACCTGCTGCTGGTCAAGGTTCGCGCGGACGCGCGCCAGCGCACCGACGTCCTGCAGATCGTCGACCTGTTCCGCGCCCACGTCGTCGACGTCGCCCCGGACTCGCTGATCATCGAGGCCGTGGGCAACCCCGGCAAGCTCGAGGCGCTCCTCGCGGCCCTCGCGCCGCACGACGTCCGCGAGATCGTCCAGTCCGGCACCGTCGCCATCGGCCGCGGCGCCCGCTCCATCACGGAGCGCGCGCTCGATCGCGTCGCCACCGCCTAGCAGCACGCGGGACGATGCGGCGGTCACCCTCGCATCGTCCCTCCCGCAAGAATTCCCTACGTCAGAGAAGAAACTGAAGGAGATCCCCAGCATGGCTGAGCTGTACTACGAGCAGGACGCCGACCTCTCGATCATCCAGGGCAAGAAGGTGGCCATCGTCGGCTACGGGTCGCAGGGCCACGCCCACGCGCAGAACCTCCGCGACTCCGGCGTCGAGGTCCACGTCGCGCTGCGCGACGGCTCGAAGTCGATCGCGAAGGCGGAGGAGGACGGCTTCACCGTCCAGAACGTCGCCGACGCCACCGCGTGGGCCGACGTCATCATGATCCTCGCGCCCGACCAGCACCAGCGCGGCATCTACAACGACGAGATCAAGCCGAACCTCACCGAGGGCAAGGCGCTCGCCTTCGCGCACGGCTTCAACATCCGCTTCGGCTACATCCAGGCGCCCGAGGGCGTCGACGTGATCCTGATCGCGCCGAAGGCCCCCGGCCACACGGTGCGTCGCGAGTACGTCGCGGGCCGCGGCATCCCGGACATCATCGCGGTCGAGGTGGACGCCACCGGCGGCGCCTGGGACCTCGCGAAGTCCTACGCGAAGGGCATCGGCGGCACGCGCGCCGGCGTCATCAAGACCACCTTCACCGAGGAGACCGAGACCGACCTGTTCGGCGAGCAGGCCGTGCTCTGCGGCGGCACCTCGCACCTGGTCCAGTACGGCTTCGAGGTCCTCACCGAGGCGGGCTACCAGCCCGAGATCGCCTACTTCGAGGTGCTCCACGAGCTCAAGCTGATCGTCGACCTCATGTGGGAGGGCGGCATCGCGAAGCAGCGCTGGTCGATCTCCGACACCGCCGAGTACGGCGACTACGTCTCGGGCCCGCGCGTCATCACCCCGGAGGTCAAGGAGTCGATGAAGGCCGTGCTCGCGGACATCCAGTCGGGTGCCTTCGCCACCCGCTTCATCGCGGACCAGGACAACGGCGCGGTCGAGTTCAAGGAGCTGCGCGCCAAGGAGGAGTCGCACCCGATCGAGACCACCGGCAAGGAGCTGCGCGCCCTGTTCAGCTGGTCCGGCGCGAGCGCGGACAAGGATTACGTGGACGGTTCGGCCGCGCGCTGACCCCACCGTCCTGACCCGCCGAGGGGGAGGTCCCGTCCGGGACCTCCCCCTCGTCGTGCGTCAGGACGATGCGGTGGGCGGCGTGCGACCGAAGCCGCACGTCGATCGCCACGGGCCGAACGCGGCGAGGTGGGTCTCCCACTCCTGGGCCGTGAGGTCGCGACCCGCCGACGCGCATGCCGCCCGGCGCAGGATCTCCGGGTCGAGCGACCAGACGTCGATGCCCTCGCCGGTGGTGACCGCGAGCTCCAGCCCGTCGGACCGGAGCGCGACGGGCCAGGGGTACGGCGAGTCCGAGGCGAGCGGCCCCGCGATCCGGGTGGTGGTCGCCGTGTCGAACACCATGGAACCGTCGCCGTCGTCGCCGACGACGAACAGGTCGCCGTCGGCGCTGAACCGGATGACCGTGATGTCCTGGCCGGGCATGTCGAAGCGGCGGCGCGGCTCGAGCTCCGCGGAGAGCGTCGAGACGCCGCCCGGAGCGCCGGCCGCGACCACCCCGTCGTCGTTGATGGCCGCCTTCCACAGCTCGGGGGTGAAGGTCGAGACGGGCGCGCCGGTCGCGGTCTCGAACACCTGCACGCCGGAGGTGCCGTCGTCGGCGACGCTCGAGATCGCGACGAGGCGTCCGTCCGGCGACGACGCGACCAGGGTGGCCTTGCCCTCGACGTCGGCCGTGAGCGTCTCCGGCGCCCCGGTCGCGACGTCGATGCCCCAGGGGCGGTCGCTCCCGTCGACCACGTAGATCATGGTCCGATCGCGTGACAGGGTGAGCTCGGTCGAGGGTGCCAGGAAGAAGGTCCGCCCGAGCGCGCCGTCGGCGAGCGAGAACAGGCCGGACTCGCGAGTCTCGAACGAGAACGCCACGACCGACTCGTCGTTGACCCACGCGTAGCCCGTGACGCCGTCGTACCGCCGCACCTGCGCACCTGTGCCGACGTCCCAGGTGCTGAACTCGGTGTAGAGGTCCCACCCGACGTCGTCGGGGCGCCGGGTGCTGGTGAGCAGGCGGGTGCCGCTGGGCGAGTAGCCGTCCAGCAGGATCTGACCCTGCGCGATCGACCGGCGCACCGGGCCGTCGCCGGTGGTGGTCCACCGGGTGACCACGGGCGCGGTCGAGCCGAAGGCCGCGAGCTCGCCGTCGCCGCACGCGAGCGCCCCGGCGTGCTCCGGCTGCGTGCGCAGGACGCGGCCGGTGAGCTCCCCGGTCGCCAGATCCCGCTCGCTCACCGCGCCGTCGACGTCCGCGCAGTACAGCAGCGAGGCGGCCTCGTCGGTCGCCATCCAGGCGCACGGGCCCGAGGCCTGAGGGTCGAGCGGAGACAGCCACGTCGTGGTGCCCGAGGCGAGATCGACCGCCTGCATCGCGCCCGCGCCGGCGGTGATGAGCACGCCGTCGCGGGTGACGGTGGCGGACAGGCCGGACGTGGAGCCCATGAGCCGCGAGGACCACACCTCGGTCGCGGTCTCCATGTCCACCAGCCTGACGTTTCCCGGCTGCACGATCACCAGGCGCCCGTCCGGGGCGAGCGTGAGCGCCACCTCGTCGGTCCGGGCGCCCGAGACGCCGATGGATCCGACCGGCTCCAGGGTGGCGAGGTCACGGATCTCCACCGCGCCGTCGCCGCTGTCGACGGTCGCCACGGTGCTGCCGGCGGCGTCCACCTGGGTCTGGAGCGGATGGCTGCGCTCGGTGGGGATCGCGCCGGTGACGATCGCCGAGGCGAGCAGCCGACCGGTGGCCGTGTCGACGCTGCTCAGGACCCCGCACGGAGCAATGCCGGGGCACTCCGCGGCCTCCGCGAGCACCGCGATCCGCGAGCCGTCCGCCGCTGCGGCGACATCGCGCCGTCCGTCGGCCGCCCACGTGTCGAGCGCGGCAACCGTCCACGCCGCCGCGTTCGAACCCGGCTCGTTCAACGTGACCCCGGTCCCGGTGACCAGGACCTGGCCCTGGCCGCCGAGGTCCGCGAATCCGAGGCCGCCACCGCCGTCGAGGACCGTCGCGTCGAGCAGGTCCGGGTGCGCGGCGGCCGAGTCGAAGAGCGCAGCTCGAGCGCGCGGGTCGTCCGGGTCCCGCGACCAGATCTCGACGGCCAGCAGCGCCGCGACGGGACGCGCCCAGGTCGCCATGTCGCGCACGCGTGCGCTGATGGTGGCGACCGCGGCGTCCTGGCGACGCTCCTCCGCGATGCCGCGCAGCCCGGCGGTGGCGAGGCTGAGCGCGACGAGGGCGAGGCTGGATGCCGCGACCCATGCCCGGAGCCCCCGCGAGCGTCGCCGGATCCGTCGCTCCCGGTCGGCGACCGCGGCCGCGACGGCCGCGGAACGGGCGAGGAACTCCCGTTCCACCCGCGTCAGCGCCGCGTCCGATCCATCGCGCCAGGTGAGGGCCGCGGCAAGGCGGGCGCCGCGGTACAGATCGTCGTCGTTCCGGTCGCCGCGGTCCCACTCCGTGGCCGCCTCCGTCAGGTGGGCGACGATCCGGCTGGTCTCCGCGTCCTGCTCCAACCAGGCCCCCAGCCGCGGCCATTCGCGCGTGAGCGCCTCGTGGGCGAGCACATAGCCGTCCTCGCGCGCGACCACCAGGCGGGCGCCCACCAGCCGTGCCAGCGCGGCGGCGCGCGCGGCCGTCGCCTGCGCGACCGCCGGGACGACCGGATGGAGCAGCACGCCGCCGTCGGTGGACACCTCGACCAGGCGGTGCATGAGCGCTCGGCACGCGTCCCTCTCCGCCTCGCCCAGGTTGAGGTACAGGCGCTCCGCCGCGCGCGCGATCGCTCCGAGCAGCCCGCCCGTCGCCTCGTACGCCTCGATGGTGAGCGTGCCCCCGTCGCGCCGCTCCCAGGTCGCGGCCAGCGAGTAGGAGAGCAGCGGAAGGGCGGTGTCCACCCGCGCGGCGTCGTGCAGGATCACGTCGACCAGGCCGTGCTCGATCGACAGTCCGCTCCGCAGCGCGGGCCGCTCGACCGCCGCGCGGATCATGTCCGGTGTCGGGGGCGCCATGAAGTGCAGCCCGCCGCCCACGAGCGCGCCGATCGCCGGCTGCGCCACGCACCCGTCGAGCTGGAGCGACTGGACGGCGAGGATCACGCGCACGCCCCCGGCGTGCGCGTCCGCCAGCGCCTCCGCGAGAGCCGCGGCGCGAGGGCGGTCTGCGAACTCGCGGCCGATGTCGTCGAGAACCATCGGGCGGCGCCGTGAGCCTGCCGCGACGTCGCTCGGAGAGGCGCCGGGGCCCAGCAGGATCGGATCGAGCCCCCGCCGGCGAAGCGCAGGGATCACGCCGGCGCGGAGCAGCGACGACTTCCCGACCCCGGACGGACCCGTCACGGTGACGAAGCCGGTGCGGTCGAGGACCGCGAGCACGGCCGCGACGTCCTGGTCGCGTCCATGGAACAGGTGTGCATCCTGCGGCTCGTACGGTCGCAGGCCCCGGTAGGGGCAGTCGGGGCTCGGAGCACGCGCCTCGGGCGGAGCGAGCAGCGCCTCATCGTGGCGGAGGATCGCCTCCTCCAGCGCGACCAGCGGCGCCCCGGGATCGACGCCGAGCTCGTCGGCGAGCAGGCGTTGCGCACGACGAGTCGTCTCGAGCGCGTCCGCCTGGCGTTCGCACCGGTACTGCGCGAGCGCGAGGCAGCGCCATCGGCGCTCGCGGTACGGCTCGGCCGCGACGAGCGCGGTCGCGCCCTCGGCCACCGCACGGTGATCCCCGGCCGCGAGGCGCGCCTCGAGAAGGTCGTCCGTGGCGGCCTCGCGCAGCTCCGCCAGCCGCGACGCCTCGTCGCGCGCCGCCGGCCAGTCCGCGATGTCCTCGTACGGGGCGGCGCGCCACAGACCCAGCGCCCGTTCCAGCGTGGCCACGGCGCGGTGGTGCTCACCGTCGGCCGCATACTCGCGTGCTCGCGCGACCGCCGCCTCGAACTCGTCGGCGTCGGCGACGACGGTGCCGCCGTCGGCGCTCGGGACGATCCGGTACCCGGCGGGCGTGGTGGCGATCGCGTCGGGTCCGAGCGCCTTGCGCAGGCGTCCGATCGCGGCCTGGAGCTGCTTGGGCCAGGTCGCGGGCGGCGCATCCCCCCACACGGCCTCGGCGATGCGCTCGGGGCTGGCGGCGACCGGTCGGGCCACCAGCAGCGCCTCGAGGACGGCGTGCTCCCGCGGGCTGACCCCCGGTTCCGCCGAGGCGCCCGTGCCGCCCAGGACGGACACCCTCACTCTTCGAGTCTGGATCCGATGGCGGGCCCGGTCAAACGGTCGCCGCCGCATGCATACCGGGCGGATACCGACCGCTCCCGGGCGCATACCGGTGCCATACGCGCGAGGTGTGTCCTGAAGGTGCCCACGGAAGGAGGGCAGGATCATGAGGACTCGGATGAAGGTGAGGAGCCATGGCGGTGCAGCCGTCCTCGTGAAGGGGATGGGGGCCCTCGCGGGCCTGGCCGCGGCAGCCACGCTGTCGTTGGCGGCATGCGCCGACCCGAACACGGCGGAGAACCAGGCGGGTGCGGGTCAGAACGTCGGCTACGTGTACTCCGGGGGGTCGTGGGGCTCGACGCAGAGGCTCAGCGACACCGGGCTCGTGCGCGAGCCCATGACGGGAGGCCTGCCGGCCTACGCCGTCCCGGCGCCGGTCGCCGAGGAGTACGAGGCGATGCCATGCGTGCCTGACGCGTCCTGCGGTCGGGACACGGTGGGGGACGCCGTCGAGCCGATGGGCGGCATGCCGGACTACGTCCGCGAGAGCCTGGGCGACCAGGTCGACCACTACGAGCCGCTCGGAGGGGTGCCCGAGTACGCGTACTCGAGCGTCGACGAGTAGCGCACGGGGCGATGTCGGCACCTTCTCGAAGGGTGTCGGCATCGTCTTGCATGTTGAGACAATGTTGCCACCAGGTGGACAGCGGCCCTACGATACGAGGTGTTCGACCGGCGTCGCCGCCCCGCGCCCACGCGGCCGGCAGGGTGGCGCTCCGGGCCTCGTTTCGCACCGCAGGGAGACCTTGATGACCACGTACCGCCTCGCCGTCGTCGCCGGTGACGGGATCGGTCCCGAGGTGGTCGCGGAGGGGCTCAAGTGCCTCGCCGCCGCCACCGAGGGCACCGACCTCGCCTTCGAGACCACCGAGTTCGACCTGGGCGCGAAGCGCTGGCACGCGACGGGGGAGACCCTGACGGACGCCGACCTCGCCGCGATCAAGGACCACGACGTGATCCTGCTCGGCGCGATCGGCGACCCGACGGTCCCCTCGGGCGTGCTCGAGCGCGGCCTGCTCCTCAAGCTCCGCTTCGAGCTCGACCAGTACGTCAACCTGCGTCCGTCGCGCCTGTACCCGGGAGAGGTCTCGCCGCTGAGCGAGCCCGGCGACATCGACTTCGTCGTGGTCCGCGAGGGCACCGAGGGTCCGTACGTCGGCAACGGCGGCGCGCTGCGTGTCGACACGCCCCATGAGATCGCGACCGAGGTCTCCGTCAACACCCGTCACGGCGTCGAGCGCGTGGTCCGCTACGCGTTCTCGGTGGCCGCCGGCCGCGAGCGCAAGCACGTGACCCTGGTGCACAAGCACAACGTGCTGGTGCACGCCGGCCACCTGTGGCGCCGCACGGTCGAGGCCGTCGCGCCCGAGTTCCCCGACGTCACCTGGGACTACCTGCACGTGGACGCGGCGACCATCAAGCTGGTCACCGCGCCCGCGTCGTTCGACGTGATCGTGACCGACAACCTCTTCGGCGACATCCTCACGGACGAGGCGGCCGCCATCTCCGGCGGCATCGGCCTCGCCGCGTCGGGCAACGTCAACCCCGACAAGACCGGCCCGTCGATGTTCGAGCCGGTCCACGGCTCGGCGCCCGACATCGCCGGCAAGGGCATCGCGGACCCGTCCGCCACCGTGCTCTCCGTCGCGATGATGCTCGACTTCCTCGGCCACCCGGAGCTTGCCGCGAAGGTCGAGGACGCCGTCGCCGCCGACGCGGCCGCCAAGGTCGCCGCCGGCGCCGCGGGCTCGCAGCGCACCACCGCCGAGATCGGCGACGCGCTCGCCGCCCGCATCCGCGGCTAGCGGTATCCCGCCGGGACGATGCGGTGACCGCCGCATCGTCCCGGCGCTACTCTCTCCCCACGACACCAGGAAGGCAAAGAAGTGACCGACACTCTCGACTCGTCCACCTCGGAGGCCTTCCGCGTCGTCCGCCACCCGAGCCCCGCGACGGACGAGGAGCGCGCCGAGAAGCTGCGCGACCTCGCCTTCGGCCTCCAGTTCACCGATCACATGGCGCGCGTGACCTGGGACGCGGAGCAGGGCTGGCACGACCGCCGCGTCGAGCCCTACGGCCCCATCCCCATGGACCCCGCCGCCTCCGTGCTGCACTACGCGCAGGAGGTCTTCGAGGGCCTCAAGGCGTACCGCTGGGCCGACGGCTCGATCCACCTGTTCCGCCCCGAGGCGAACGCCCTGCGCCTGCAGCGCTCGGCGGCCCGCATGGCGCTGCCCGAGCTGAGCGTGCTGGACTTCATGGAGTCGATCCGCTCGCTGCTCGCGCTCGACCACGCGTGGGTCCCGGAGGCCGACGGCACCTCGCTCTACCTTCGTCCCTTCCTCATCGGCACGGACGTGTTCCTGGGTCTGCGCCCCCCGAAGAAGGTCGACTACCTGCTGATCGCCTCGCCCTCCGGCCCCTACTTCGCCGGCGGCGTGAAGCCGGTGAGCATCTGGGTCGAGCGCGACTTCCACCGCGCCGGCCCGGGCGGCACGGGAGCGGCCAAGTGCGGCGGCAACTACGCGGCATCGCTGCTGCCGCAGGTCAAGGCCTACGAGCGCGGCTTCGACCAGGTGCTCTATCTGGACGCCGCGACCGGCTCGGTGCTGGAGGAGCTCGGCGGCATGAACGTGTTCGCCGTACGCCGTGACGGCACGGTGCTGACCCCCGTGATCAACGGCAACATCCTCGAGGGCATCACCCGCTCGAGCATCATCCAGCTGCTCGAGGACAACGAGCTGAAGGTGGTCGAGCGTGACATCACGCTCGCGGAGCTTCAGGACGGCATCGCCGAGGGCGAGATCACCGAGGTGTTCGCGTGCGGCACGGCCGCGATCGTCACCCCGGTGGGCCGGATGGCGTCGTCCGACTTCGAGGTGACGGTGGGGGACGGGCAGCCCGGCCCCGTGACGCTCGCCGTCCGGGACCGCCTCATGGGCGTCCAGTACGGGCGTGTGGAGGACACGTACGGCTGGATGGAGCGGGTCCGCTAGCTCGCCGCGCCCGGCTCCCGCGCCCCGCTCCCGCCTGGACAGTGCGCACGGAGTCGGTCCCGGGTGCACGGCGTGTCGCGGGACGATGCGCGCGGCCCGTCGGTGTGTCGGAACGAGATCCGTGCGGGCTGTCCGGGGAGCGCTGTCCGGGGAGCGGGCTGTCCGGGCTGTCCGCGGCGGGGCGCGCACCCGCGTGTCCGGGACCTCCAGCGGCCTAACCTACGGAACCGTAGGTTAAGATCGATCCATGGCCCCGATGCACATGTCCTCCCCGAGCCTCGCCACCGTCGACGAGCACCTCAACCTGGCCGCGCTGCTGCGTGAGCGCGCCACCGCCACCCCCGCCGCGCCCTTCGCCGAGGTGAAGGACGACGCCGGGGAGTGGACCCCCGTCTCCCTCGCCGAGTTCCACGCGCGCGTCCGCGACGTCGCCAAGGGCCTGGTCGCGCAGGGCGTCGGCCCCGGCGACCGCGTCGGCATCATGGGCGACACCAGCCTCGAGTGGTCCGTCATGGACTTCGCCGTCCTCACCGCGGGCGGCGTCTCGGTGCCGATCTACCCGTCCTCCTCGGCGAAGCAGTGCGCGTGGATCGTGGACGATGCGGGCCTCGCCTTCGTCGCCGCCGAGACCGCGGAGCAGCGGGAGATGATCGCCGGCCTCGACTCGGAGCCGACGGCGCTCGCGCTCACCGCCGCCGGGCTCGACCAGGTCGCGGAGGCCGGGGGTGCCGTCACCGACGCCGACCTCGACGCCCGCACCGCCGACGTGGTGCTGGACGACCTCGCGAGCATCATCTACACCTCGGGCACCACCGGACGCCCCAAGGGAGCGATGCTCACCCACGGCAACCTCGTGGTGCACTGCGCGAACATCGAGCTCGACCCGCACTTCGGCGCGTTCGTCCAGGGCGAGACCCGGGTGCTGCTCTTCCTGCCGCTGGCGCACGTGTTCGCGCGGCTCGCGATGGTGCTCGCGCTGAGCTCCGGCGCCGTGATCGGCTACACCCCGAACCACAAGACCCTCGCCGCCGACCTCGCGGGCTTCCGCCCGACGTGGATGCCGCTGGTGCCGCGCGTGCTCGAGACCATCTACAACCGCGCGGACGCCGCGCAGTCGGGGATCAAGAAGAAGATCTTCCGCTGGTCCGCGTGGGTGGCGCGCAAGGTGTCGATGGCGCAGGAGACCGGCGGCCACGGCATCGTCCTCCGCGCGCAGTTCGCCGTCGCGGACGCGCTGGTGCTGAAGAAGATCCGCCACCTCATGGGCGGCCAGCTCGGCTACGTCCTCGCGGGCGGCGCGAAGCTCACCCCGCAGGTGGGCCACTTCTTCCGCGGCCTGGGTGTCACGGTCATGCAGGGCTACGGCCTGACCGAGACCACCGCAGCGCACATGGGCACCCCGAGCACCGACCAGGTCATGGGGACCGTGGGCCACCCGATCGCCGGCTGCGAGATCACGCTCGCCGAGGACGGGGAGGTCCTCGCCCGCGGCGTCAACCTGTTCACGGGCTACTGGAACGCCCCCGAGGCGACCGCCGAGGTCATGCGGGACGGCTGGTTCGCCACGGGCGACCTGGGCGAGATCCACGACGGCAACCTCACCATCACGGGTCGCAAGAAGGAGATCCTGGTCCTGTCGTCGGGCAAGAACATCCAGCCCGCGGTCCTGGAGGACTCGATCCGCTCGCACCCCGCGATCCAGGACTCCGTGGTGATCGGCGACGGACGGCACTTCGTCTCCGCCGTGGTGACGCTCGACCCGGTGCTCCTGCCGACCTGGCTCAAGGCGCACGATCTGCCGGACATGACGCTCGAGGAGGCCTCGATGAACGAGCGCGTCCGCGAGCTCATCGGCCGCGCGATCGCCGCCGCGAACGAGCACGTCTCCCGCGCCGAGGCGATCCGCGAGTACCGGATCCTGCCCCGGGAGTTCACGGAGGCGCGCGAGGAGATCACCGCGTCCCTCAAGATCCGCCGCGCCGTGGTCATGGAGCACTTCGCGGATGTGATCGAGTCGATCTACGCGAAGAAGGACAAGAACCCGCCCGGCTCGCCGGCCTGAGGCGGGTCGGCCGCGCCTGCACGATGCGGCGGCCCCGGCTCCGTCCTAGCCTGAAGGCGTGAGGCCCCGTCCCGTTCGCGACGATGCGCGCTACCGCTCCGCCGAGGCGGCGCTCTGGGCGCATCACGGCATCCCGGACCCCGTCGAGCGGTGGGTCCAGGTGCCCTCGCTCGGGATCCGGGTCCGGGTCGTGGAGCGCGGCGAGGGGCGTCCGGTGGTCTTCGTCCACGGCACCCCGTCCGCGGGCGCGAACCTGGTGCCGCTGGTCGCGGCGCTGCCGGGGGTCCGAGCGATCGTCGTCGACCGCCCCGGCTGCGGGCTGAGCGACCCGATCGACTACCGCGACCTCACCCGCGACGGCCTGCTCGCGGCACTCGAGGCGTACCTCGCGGCCGTGATCGAGTCCATCGACGAGGCACCCGTGGACCTGGTCGGCAGCTCGGCGGGCGGGATGGCGGTGCTGCACCTGGCGTCGGTGCGGCCGGACCTGGCCCGCAGCATCGTCCTCGCCGGTGTGCCCGCGGTGCGAGGCATGCGTCTGCCCGCCCAGATGAAGGCCGCCGCGACGGCGCCGATCGCCAACGCGATCCCGCGTCACTGGACCACGGAGCGGGAGGTGCGGGCGTCGCTGCGTGCGGTGGGTCATGAGCGGCTCATCGCCGAGGGCGGTGTCACCGGCCCCGACATGGAGTGGCGGCTCGCTCTCGCGCGGCACACGGACACGTTCGCGCACGAGCTGCGCCTGCTGCGTCGGGTCGCCACGTGGCGGGGGCTCCGCTCCGACTGGATGATCGCGCAGGCGGGGCTCGAGGCGATCCAGGCGCCCTCGCTGTGGCTGGTCGGCGATCGCGACCCGTACGCGTCCCCGGAGCGGGTCCGCGGGTGGGCGGCGCACGCGCGCGGCTCGACGGTGGTCACGCTGCCTGGGGTCGGCCACCTGCCCTGGCTCGACGACGCGGCGGGCGTCGGGGCCATGATCGCGCGGTGGTGGGCCGATGCCCCGGTCCGCATGGCGGATGTCGGAGGGCGGATCTAGCCTGACGGGGTGCGCTCCCGCCCCGGGGATGCGCCGGGGGAGGCGCCATGTCGGACCTGGTCATCGAGACCGCCGGACTGACCAAGATCTACGGCAGGCAGCGTGCCGTCGACTCGATCGATCTGAGCGTCCCGCGCGGCGGCGTCCACGGCTTCCTCGGTCCCAACGGGGCGGGCAAGACCACGGCGATCAGGATGCTCTCGACGCTGATCCTTCCCGACGAGGGCAGCGCGCGCGTGCTCGGGTACGACGTGGTGCGTGAGGCGGACCACGTGCGCAGCCATGTGAGCCTCACGGGCCAGTTCGCCTCGGTCGACGAGGACCTCACCGGCCACGAGAACCTGCGCCTGCTCGCGCGGCTGCACGGCTACCGCGGCACGGCTGCGGGGGAGCGTGCCGACCAGCTGCTCGCGGCCTTCGGGTTGGACGATGCGGCGGGCAAGCAGGTGAAGAAGTTCAGCGGCGGCATGCGTCGCCGGATCGACATCGCGGCCTCCCTGGTGGTGACGCCTGAGCTGCTGTTCCTCGACGAGCCGACCACGGGCCTGGACCCGCGGGCACGCAACGAGGTGTGGGACATCGTGCGCGCGCTGGTCGCCCATGGCACCACCGTGCTGCTCACCACGCAGTACCTCGACGAGGCGGACCACCTCGCGGACCGCATCAGCGTGATCGACCGCGGCCGCATCATCGCCGAGGGGACGTCGTCGGAGCTCAAGGCGTCGGTCGGCTCGGGGACGCTCCACGTGCGCGTCATGCACCGCGCCGATCGAGCGCGCGCCCGCGACGTGCTGGTGCGCGAGCTGGGCGTCCCGGTGGAGGAGGCGCACGACCCGCAGCTGCTCGTCGCCGCCATCGAGGACCGCGGCCGCGTGACCCGCGCACTGACGGCCCTCGAGGAGGAGCGGCTCGAGCTCGCCCAGTTCGCGCTCGGCCAGCCGACCCTCGACGAGGTGTTCCTGGCCCTCACCGGCCATGCCGCCGACGACGCGGACGCGGAGGAGGCGGCATGAGCGCGGAGACCAAGGCGAGCGTCGCATCCTCCGCCCCGACCATCGCGGATGCGCTCGCGTCGGCGAGCCGGCCGCCGCGCGCGAACGCGCTCAGCACGTCGATCACGTTCGGCTGGCGGGCGCTGCTGAAGATCAAGCACGTCCCCGAGCAGCTGTTCGACGTCACCGTGTTCCCGGTGATGATGACGCTGCTGTTCACGTACCTGTTCGGCGGGGCGATCGCCGGATCCACCGGCGAGTACATCGCCTACATCGCGCCGGGCGTCCTGGTGCAGTCCGTGCTCTTCATCACCATGTACACGGGCTCGAACCTGCGCACCGATATCGACCGGGGGGTCTTCGACCGCTTCAGGTCCCTTCCCATCTGGCGACCGAGCCCGCTGGTCGGGATGCTGCTGGGCGACGGCGTGCGCTTCCTGGTGGCGTCGCTCATCACCGCGGCCGTCTGCCTGGCGATCGGCTGGCGTCCCGCGGGCGGCGTGATCGGCGTGCTCGCCGGCATCGCGCTGCTGCTGGTCTTCGCGTTCTCGCTCGGATGGATCTGGACGTTCCTGTCGCTGATCCTGCGCACGCCGCAGGCGATCATGGGCGTGGCCGGCTTCACGCTGATGCCGCTGCTGTTCGGATCCAACATCTTCGTCGATCCCGCCACCATGCCGGGCTGGCTGCAGGCCTGGGTGAGCGTCAACCCCGTCTCGGATCTGGTGACCGCGGTGCGCGCGCTCATGGACGGCGCGCCTGTCGGCGGGGAGCTCGGGATCGCGCTCGCGTGGTCCGCCGGGCTGGTCGCGGTGTTCGGATCGCTCACCATGTGGCGGTACCGCGACCCCCGTTAAGGCTCACATCGCAGCCGAGACAATAAGGCACCGGGTTCCTCCTTGTGCGAATCGATTCGCGATGCCTAACGTCGGAATCACCCCCCCACTCTTCGCCGCGACGATGCGGAAGGAGGCCCAGCATGATGCCCATGGTCGAGGTCGGTGAGCTGGTCACCGCTCCGTTCGAGTTCACGTGCGTCGCGAAGCACCATCACGACATCGAGGAGGTGCGCCTCTCCGCCATCCGCGAGGTGGTGGACCGGCGCTTCAAGGACGGCATCCGCGTCGAGCTCAGCTGGCAGGGCTACTGCCCATGCTGCGGGCGCCGCGTCTCCGTCGAGCCGATCCACGGCTCGGTCGCCGTCTGAGCGCACTCTCAGTTTCACGAGGCACCATGGACTGATCAGTCCAGCCGAGGGAGCGTGAGAGCCATGGCCGAGAGGCCGTCGCGACGTACCGCGCTGACGCTCGGTCTGGTGGGCGTCGGGACCGTCGGCGCGGGGCTCGCGGGGCTCAAGATCGCCGGCGCGCCGCCGTTCTCGGAGCCCGTCGCCTCGACCTCGCCCTCCGCCGCCGACGCGACCGGCGGGGGCGCCGCGTGGGCCGAGCCCCCGGTGCTCGCCAGCGAGGACGGCTTCCTCGAGCTGGACCTGACCGCGGCGCCCACCCAGGTCGAGGTCGCGGGCGGGACCGCGATCATGCTCGCGTACAACGGCTCCGTCCCGGGCCCGACGCTGCACCTCAGCCCCGGGGACACGCTGCGGGTCCGCCTCACCAACGCGCTCGACGAGCCGACGAACCTCCACACCCACGGCCTGCAGGTGTCGCCGCTCGCGGACGGCGACAACCCCTTCATCAGCATCGAGCCGAGGCAGTCCTTCGACTATGTGATCGTGATCGACCCGGATCACCCGCACGGGGTGTTCTGGTACCACCCTCATCACCACGGCACGGTCGCGGACCAGGTCTTCGGGGGGCTCTACGGCGCGATCGTGATCGACCGCGACGACTGGTCGCAGCGCGCCCCGCGGGTCGCGGTGGTCTCCGACGTGACGCTCGTGGACGGGGGCGTCGCCACGGTCTCGGCAGCCGAGCGGCGTCAGGGCCGGCTGGGCGAGGCGGTGCTGGTCAACGGCTTGCTCGCGCCCGACCTGGCGACGGCGCCGGGCGCGACCGAGCGCCTGCTGCTGATCAACGCGTGCGCCAGCCGGTACCTCGACCTCGATCCCGGAGGCGCCACGGTGCGGGTGCGCGGCATCGACGGCGGCACCTTCGACTCGCCGCGGGACGGGTCGCGGCTGCTGCTCGCGCCAGGCAACCGTGCCGACCTCGAGATCGACATGGTCGACGCGCCGGTCACGCTGACCGCCCGCGCCCACGGCATCGGCTCGATGGGCATGGGGATGATGAGCGCCGGCGTCGAGCCCGACGACGCCCTGCTGCTCACGCTGGTGCCCGACGCGAGGGCCGACACGCCGGTTCCCGTGCCGCCCGCATCGTTCCGGCCCCGGGACCTGCGCGAGGCGGACGTCGACGCCCGCCGCACCCTGAGCTTCACCATGGCGATGGGGGGAGGCGGGATGCGCTTCCTCATCGACGGGGAGGAGTTCGACGCCACGCGGATCGACCAGCAGGCCGACGTGGGCACCGTCGAGGAGTGGACGCTGCGCAACCGCACCATGATGGATCACCCGTTCCACCTGCATGTGTGGCCCATGCAGCTCATGGAGGCGGACGGGATCGACCTGCGCGACGTGGTCGATGTCCCGGCGGGCGAGGACGTGGTGGTGCGGATCGGCTTCGACCGGGTGCCCGGGACCACCGTGTACCACTGCCACGTCCTCGACCATGAGGACCTCGGGATGATGGGTGTGATCGATGTCGCACCTGCCGTACAGACCGGTGCGGAGGTCCCGGAGGACTCCGCGGACGTGGAAGGATGATGGGCTCGTGAGCATCTCCGCTGAAATCGAACCCCGGACCTACTTCAGCAGCCTCGAGAACGCGCTGGGCGACTTCCAGCCGCCCTACGAGGCCCTCCCCGTCATCCGCGACGTGGCGCGCGGACTCGACTACACGCACGTCTTCATCCCCGAGTCCCGGGCCCACATCGGGCTCGAGGCGGCCGGCGGCGGCGAGCCGATCGCGTACATCTTCCCCGGCTTCATCGCGCTGCACCCGCGCGGCGGCGTGAGCTCGTTCGTCGAGCTCCCGCAGCCCCTGGCCGAGGAGGCTCCCGCCCCGGCGACCACCAAGGCCTCCCGGGCCGCCGCATCGTCGCCCGCGAAGGCCGTCCAGGCCGAGCCCGTCGCGTGCGCCGGCTGCTTCACGGCGCTGCCTGCCTCGGGCCGGTGCGACTACTGCGACTGACGGGGCCCTAGGCTCTGGTGTCCGTGAGCCTCGCCGAGATCTGGGACCGCCTGTGGGCGGACGTTACCACGCCCGTCGACGTCGCCCAGTCCACGGTGCTGATCGCGCTCGCGGTCGTGGTCGCATGCATCGTGGTCGCCCCGCTCTGGGGGATCGTCCGCCACGCGGTCACCATCGCGCACGAGGGCGGTCACGCCCTGGTCGCGGGGCTCACGGGGAGACGCGTCTCCGGCATCCGGCTGCACTCGGACACCTCGGGCCTGACCACGTCCTACGGCGAGGCCAAGCGCTTCCCGCTGACCCTGGTCGCGCTCGCCGGCTATCCGGCGCCCGGCGTGCTCGGGCTCGCCGCCGCGTGGGCGATCGCCGCCGGTCACGCGGTGGCGGTGCTGTGGGTGCTCGAGGCGGTGCTGCTCCTCATGCTGGTCAGGATCCGCAACTGGTACGGGCTGCTGGTGATGGTCGTGGCGATCGCCGGGCTGGGCGCGGCCGCCTGGCTCCTGCCCGATCCGTGGCGGGTGGGACTCGCCTGCGGGCTCGCGTGGCTGCTGATGATCGGCGCCGTCCGTGCGGTGGTCGAGCTCGGCTCCTCCCGCCGCGGCGGTCGCGGGCGAGGGTCGGACGCCGACGCGCTGGCGCGGCTCACCACGGTTCCCGGCGGCGCATGGGTCGCGGTGTTCTGGCTGCTGACCGCCGGGTGCGCCGGCCTCGGCGGCTGGTGGCTGCTGGCGTCGTAGCGCGGTCTCAGCGCACGTCGTAGGTGAGGGTCACGTGGCCGGCGGGGAGCACCTCGGCCTCGACCAGGTCGAGGCCGCGCGGGTGGCGCAGACCGGGCGTGGCCGTCCGACCTTGGCCGATGAGGATCGGGACGATGCGCAGGCGGACCCGCTCGACCAGCTCCGCCTGGAGCAGCGCGCCGGCGAGCTGGAGGCTGCCCCAGACGACGATGTCGCCCGCGTAGTGGAGCTTGAGGCGGCGCGCGGTGTCGCGCGGCTCACCGTGCTCGACGATCGCGGAGGAGTACGAGCCCCACGGGGCCGCGGCGAGCGTGTTGGTGACCACGTGCTTCGGAAGCCGGTTGAGGTGGTCGGCCATGGGCTCGTCGTCGGTGGTCTTGTCGGGCCAGTACGCGGCGAACAGCTCGTAGGTGGTGCGGCCCAGGAGGATGGCCTCGGTGTGCTCGAGCATGTCGAGCTGGCCGGGGTCCGTCGGGTCGAACGGGCCCGGCATGCGCATGAAGTCCAGCTCGCCGTCCGGCCCGCATGCGAAGCCGTCGGCGGTGAGGATCTGTTCGACGATGAGGCGGCCCATACGGCCAGGATAGGCCGCGTGGAGTTGGCCACACAGGACTTGCCTCCCGGGGGCTGGAGACGCTGTAATGCTCCGACCAAGTCCATGATCGACCAGGAGTGATAGTCGTGCCGTTGCCACCGCCGGGATGGATGTCCGATCCGTCCCAGGTGGGTCTCGAACGGTGGTGGGACGGCCAGCGCTGGACCACCCGGACGCGCGACGCGGTCACCCTGATCGAGGGGCCGCCTCCCGCATGGCGGGCGCCCGCGGCGCCGTACCGCGCGGCTCAGCGCTCCGCCTGGCGGTTGCAGGTCACGGAGCAGGAACGCGCATCGTTCAGCCTGGGCCGTGTGGCCGGTACCGTCACGGCGATCGTCGTGATCGCCGCACTGGTGCTCGTGTTCGACACCCCGTTCTCGCGCGCCCTGCACGCGTACGGCTTCCTTCCGGACGACGCACTCTCGGTGGTCGCCGCCGCCGATTCCGCGGGAGCGGTGCCGGCGGCGAGGCCGGTCCCCGCCGTGGTCGAGCACCCCGTGACCGGGTCGACGGAGCTCGTGCGGTATCTCGAGGCCGCGATGATCGCGCGCGAGGAGAGCATCGACATCTCCTCCTGGACAGCGGGCGCCGAGGGTGTCGCCGCCGTGGAGGACGCGATGCTCGAGGCGCTGACCCAGAACCCCTACGTGTTCGTGCAGGGCTGGCAGACGCTGACGCTCAACGGGCGCGCCGTGAGCCTCGAGCCCGAGTACGTGTACGACGCCGAGGAGACCCGCGCGCGCCAGGACGCCACCGCGGCCGCGGTGGACGAGGCGCTCACGGTGCTCGACCTGGGCGCCCTCGGCCCTGCCGACCAGGTCACCGCGATCCACGACTACGTCGCCCAGGCAGCGACCTACGACTACGAGGCCGCCGATCTCATCAACGCGGGGGAGCGGAACCTCCAGGTGGCGCAGTCGCAGGAGGCCTACGGGATCCTGGTCGCCGGCTCCGCGGTCTGCAACGGCTACGCGCAGGCCTTCAAGGCGATCGCCGATGCGGCCGGGCTCGAGGCGGTCACGGTCACCGGCCAGGCCTGGTCGGGCCCGACCTCCGGCGGGCACGCGTGGAACCGCGTGCTGATCGACGGGCACTGGCTCGTGGTCGACGCGACGTGGGACGACGGGGGAGACCTCGCACCCGTGCCCGACGACTACCTGATGGTCGAGCCGGGCGACCCGGCGCTCATCACGCGGGACGCCGACTCCGACTGGGCGGTCGACGGGTCGATCGCGGGGTTCGGGGGCTAGCGCGCTGAGAACGCCTCAAACCGGGCTGCGAGTCGGTCACGGTGGGGTTGCTCGTTCTTTGCTTTCGGCACGGTTATTGACTGGCCGTGCATCTCCTGAAGCCCGTGCCTGAGCATCGGTCCGTCGCGTTCCGCAAGGAGTTCACGGTTGACGTGAATCACCAAGTCCGGGGAGATCCCAAGGAAGTTCTGGTCGTAGGCGGCATGGTGAATCTTGCACATCGACATGCCGTTGGTGACCTCGGCGTCTCCATGCGACTCGGAATCCGCCGTGATATGAGCGGCGTCGAGCAGTTCGGCATGGCCGAATCTGCACACTGTGCACCGAGTCTCGTAGGCGCGAAGCACCATCGCCCGAAACGCGGGCTGGTGGATCCGCCGCTTCGCAATGATCGAGGCGTACCGCTTCTCGATCGCTGACGGTGTGTGATCTCCCACGTCTCGGAGGTCTTCGATGGCGATCGTGACGTATCCCGCGTTCCGATCGACACTCGTCACAAAGACGGGGTAGAGGGCCTGGTAGACGTTCGGCCGCAGCTTCCGGAACAGCATCATCGGTACCTTGAGCTCGTACGCTGCGATCAGCTTCGCGTTGTCGCCGCCCGGACCACCTGTGCGGAAGTCGTAGCGCCAGATCCCATCGGCGATGGTGCGATCCGAGTAGGGGCCGGTCTCAGAAGACACCACACTCAGAGTCGCGTCTAGTTGCTGGGGATTCCGAATCCCGCGCGAATAGTCGATGAGGGGAAGGCGCGCTCCGTCGACGACAAAGTCGAGAAGGTCTGCACGCTCGACGACGCTTCCTGATGGGAATCGTGCAGCGGCCGTTTCGAGCACTCGCGCTCGGAGCGACGCACTGGTCACCGATTCCATGCCCGCAGCTTGGCAGCTCGTGCCACGAGGGGCAACAGCGCACCGAACCGGAATACCCTCGAGGTGAAGGAGGTTCCGCGATCATGACCACCCTCGGCATCATCGGCTCCGGACACATCGGCTCCAACGTGGCTCGCGCCGCCGTCGCGGCGGGCTACGACGTCCTCATCAGCAACAGCCGCGGCCCCGACACCCTGGGCGATCTGGTCGCCGAGCTCGGCCCGCGCGCCACCGCGGTACATGCCCGCGACGCCGCGCTGAAGGGCGATCTGGTCCTGGTCGCGGTCCCCCTGGGCAAGATCGACCAGCTCCCGCTCGAGCAGCTGCGCGGCAAGGTGGTGATGGACGCCAACAACTACTACCCGCAGCGCGACGGCCGCATCGCCGCGCTCGACGCCAACCGGAAGACCACCTCCGAGCTGCTGCAGGACCTGCTGCCCGCGTCGCACGTGGTCAAGGCCTTCAACAGCATCTACGCGCGGCAGATCCCGGCGGACACCGCGCCCGCCGGCTCCCCGGTGCGCCGTGCCATCCCGATCGCGAGCAACCACCCCGAGGCGACGCACCTGGTCGCCTCCTTCCTCGACACGATCGGCTACGACGCCCACGACATGGGGCCGCTCGCGGAGTCGTGGCGCGTCGAGCGCGACACCCCGACCTACGGGGTCCCCACCACGGCCGCCGAGTACGAGGAGATCCTTCCCGGCGTGGAGCGCGTCCAGCAGGTCTGAGCAGGGGATACGCTCGCGGGAAGACCGTCACGGGGGGCGACGATGAACTTCACCAGCGGGATGCCCAAGCTGCCGCCGTTCGCACATCACGGAGCGACGCCCACCTCGGACCCGCTGATCCCCGGGATGACGGCGGGCGGCGACAGCGCGCAGCCGCCGACCGAGCGCCCGCGCCGCGGGATCCTGCTCCTGTCCATGGTGCTGGTGCTCGTGGCCGGCGCGCTCGCGATCTGGGTCCTGTTCCAGCCTCGCGGGGACGAGGCGGTGGCCAGGGACGCCGCCGCCTCCCTCGGTCTGACGGTGACGGACGATGCGGAGGTGGCGCTCAACGACGCGACCATCGCGGGCGGTCTCCGGGTCCGCTTCGTGGGCGAGACGGACCAGGCCGTCGAGCAGGGCTACTACTTCGACCTCGACGTCGTGACGGCGCGCGAGCCGGGGGACGACTGGATCCCGACCGACGTCGCCGGCGCGACCGGCGCGTGGTTCGTCGGTGATCCGCCGACGGCCATGTACCTCCAGCAGGGCGATCGCTGGTGGGTGGCGAGCCCCGGGACGCCGTCCATCTACGGCGATGATGCGACCGCGCGGCAGGCCTGGCACCACCTGCGCAACGCGCTCCTCTTCACCGACGCGTCCTGACCGCGCCCCCAGAAGTAGGGGCTACCGACGGCGCGATGACGCTGTGATGCTGGCACCGTGAACATGCACGGTCGTCTGCTCCGCGTCCTGTCTCAGATCTCCGGTCTGGCCGCGCTGGCATGGTGGCTCGAGACCCTCGCCGGCGTCGGCCTCCCGATCCGTCTCGCCTCGCTCGCGGCGATCGTGGTCGGCTCCGTGTGGATGCGGTACCGCGTCCGCTGGGTGATCGAGCGCGAGGGTCTCGCCATGTGCGTCAGCGTCTGCGCGATGCTCGGCGCCGTCGGGAGCTTCGCCTACATGGCGACCGGCTTGTGGATCGGCGCCCTGGCGCACCTGATCCTGGTGGCCTCCGGGGTGCGCGTCACGCTCGAGGAGTTCGGGGTCACCCGCGCGCTGGCGTAGGAGCGCGCAAACAAAGAAGGTTAACTTGCAAGGCAACCTTCCAAAGTCGTAACCTGGTGGCGTGACCCGCCCCGAGGACCCCGCCGCGCTCGCCCCTCGCCTGCGCATCGTCGCCGCCCGGCTCAACCGCCTGGCTCGCAACGCCACCCCGGAGGCGCACCTCACGCCGTCGCAGGAGTCCGCGATGCGCATGATCCGCAAGCGTGGCCCGCTCACCACCGCCGAGCTCGCCGAGATCGAGCACGTCCGCCCGCAGTCCATGGGACAGGTGGTGCGCGCGCTCGGTGAGGCGGGCCTGGTCGACCGCACTCCCGACCCCGACGACGGCCGCCGCGAGCTCCTCGCGCTCAGCGACGCGGGGGAGGAGTCCCTCGCCGCCGTGTCCCGCGAGCGTGACGCCGCGTTCGCGTCCCTGCTCGCCGAGCGCCTGGCCGACGCGGACCGTGACGCCCTCGCCGCCGCGCTCCCGCTGCTCGAGACCCTGGTCGCGGAGAGGTGACGCCCACCCAGGGCTTCGGCGCCCGGTTCGCGCTCCCCGTGCTGACGGGGCCGGCGATGAACCCGCTCAACACCACCATGATCGCGGTGGCGCTGGTGCCCATCGCCGAGGCGACCGGGGTGACCGTCGCCCAGGTGATGTGGCTGGTCGCCGGCCTGTACCTGGTCAGCTCGGTCGGCCAGCCCGCGTGCGGTCGCCTCGCCGACATCTACGGGCCCCGGCGCGTCTACCTCGCGGGCCTGACCGCGACGGCGATCGGCGGCATCGTCCCCGCGCTCTGGCCCACCTTCACCGGCGTCCTGGTCGCACGCCTGCTGATCGGCCTGGGGACCTCGGCCGCGTACCCCTCCTCGATGGCGCAGATCTCCGCCCAGTCCGCGCGCCTGCGCCGCGAGCCCCCGCCGATCCTGCTGTCCGGCCTGTCGATGGCCGCCCTCACCTCCATCTCGATCGGGCCGGTGCTCGGCGGGCTCCTGGTGCACTGGTTCGGGTGGCAGTCGATCTTCCTGGTCAACGTGCCCGTCGCGATCGCCGTCGCGGTCATGACGCTCCGGTGGCTGCCACGGGACGATGCGCGGGTCGCCCCGGGCACCTCCGTCGCCCGGGCGATCGACCTGCCCGGCATGGTGCTCTTCACGCTCACGCTCACCCCGACGCTGGTGTTCCTGCTCGACATCGACCAGCACCAGTGGTGGCTGCTCGCCGCGCCCGCTCTGGCCGGCCCGGCCCTGATCTGGCACGAGCGCCGCACCGAGCGCCCCTTCATCGACGTCCGCATGCTCGCCCGCAACCGCGCGCTGTCGCGTACCTACCTGCGATTCTTCCTCAGCTACGTGGGCATCTACCTGGTGACCTACTCCATGACGCCGTGGTTCCAGAGCGCCCGCGGTCTCGATGCCGACGTGACGGGACTGATGATGATCCCGGCCGCGGTGGTCGCCTTCGCCGCGAACCTCATCGTCGCCAGGCAGCCGCGCCCGCGGCGCACCCTGATCATCGCCGCAGGCGTGCCGCTCGTCGGCGGCGTCCTCGTGACGGCGATCCATACCGGCACGCCTCTCGCCTGGGTGCTCGCGGCGATCGCGCTGTTCGGCATCCCGCAGGGCCTGGTGTCGGTGACGAACCAGGCGGTGCTGTACCGGCAGGCCCCCGCGGGGCAGATCGGCACCGCGGCGGGACTGTCGCGCACCGCTCTCCAGATGGGGGCGATCGCCGCTTCGGTGGTGATCGCCGGCGCCGTGGGTGACACTCCGACCGATGCGAGCCTGCACACGGTCGGGATCGTGATCGCGGCGGTGTCCGCCGTGGTGCTGGTGCTGGTGGTCGCCGACCCGGGTCTGCGGTCGGACGTGCACCGCGTACGCGACGCGCGGCGGACGCGCCGGGAGAGCCGTTCGGCCCAGGGCGCCCCGGCGGGCTCCCACTAGTCTCGGACCATGTCCTCGAACTGGTCGCTCCTGCTCCCGGGCGTGATCGTCGCGATCGTCGCCGGCATCACCATCGGCGGCACCATCGACATCGGCCGCCGCACCGCCGAGCTCCGCGCGCGCCAGCGCCGCTTCGAGGCCGAGGGCCCGCTCGCGCTCGCGGCCGCGCATGACCTCCTGGTCGCGGGCATCCCGCGTGACCCGTCCTCGCTGGTCCCGCCGGAGGCGTTCGTCCGCCCGGTGCGCGACCAGGTCGCGACCCTGCAGCTCGGCTCGCGACGCGCGAAGTCCGAGCTCCCCGCGATCGCGATGCTCGACGGCCTGGACCGGCTGCTCGAGGAGATGACCGTGAGGGGCCGCATGCTCGACGCCGCCCTGGTCGCGGCCTTCAGCAAGGACCGTACGGAGGCCGAGACGCGGTTCATGCTCAAGCTCGCGCGCCAGGCGATCCAGCGCGACCCGCAGCCGGCGGGCGACGAGGTACCCGAGATCGATTCCGAGCCCGTCAACGCGATCCTCGAGGGTGACGCCGACCTCCGCGCCCGCATCGTCCAGTACCGCCACCTGCAGGAGCGTCTCTTCAACGTCGCCGACGCCTTCGTGGATCACTGGTGGGTGGTGCGCGGGCTGCGCCTCGACGCCGCCGCCCGCACCGCGACCGCGACCCTCGAGGGCGGGCCCGTCGCCCGGTGGCGCGTGGCCCGCGACATCGACCGCAAGCTGCACGCGGACATCGTCCACGACTTCCTGCCGCGCTGGCAGGAGCTCACCGCGGCGCTCGGGAAGGGCAGCGCGGCGCGCTAGCCGTGACACCACGGCCCGACGCGCGCCGGGTCTAGGCTCGGCCCCATGGAGACCACCACGCCCGCACCGTTCACCGTGATCCCGAACCGGCGCCCCGCGTCCGACGAGGAGCGGTGGCTCGCGATGGAGGACCCGGTCTTCGGCAAGGTCTTCACCGACCACATGGCGCGCGCGACCTGGCGCGACGGTGAGGGCTGGACCCAGCGTCGCATCGTCCCCCTCGCCCCCCTCCCGATGCACCCCGGCGCCGCCGTCCTCCACTATGCGCAGCAGGCCTTCGAGGGCCTCAAGGCGTACCGGCACGAGGACGACTCCATCCACCTGTTCCGTCCCGAGCGCAACGCCGCCCGCCTGGCCGCGTCCGCGCGCCGGCTCGCCCTGCCCGAGCTCCCGGCCGAGGACTTCCTGGCCTCCCTCGAGGAGCTCGTGACCATCGACCAGCAGTGGGTCCCCGGCACGCCCGGCGCGAGCCTCTACCTGCGGCCGCTGCTCATCGCGACCGAGCCCAGCCTCCTGGTCCAGCCGTCCGACGAGGTCGACTACCTGGTCACCGCGTCGCCCGTGGGCGCCTACATCGCGACCGGCGACCAGGGCGCCTCGATCTGGGTGTCGAAGGGCTACCACCGCGCCAACGCGGGCGGCACCGGCGAGGCCAAGACCGCCGGCAACTACGCGGCGAGCATGCTCCCGCAGCTCGAGGCCAAGGCCCACGGCTGCCAGCAGGTGCTGTTCCTCGACGCCAAGGAGGACCGCTACGTCGAGGAGCTCGGCGGCATGAACCTCATGGCGGTGCGCGCCGACGGCACGGTGCTCACGCCGTCCCTGAGCGGCACCATCCTCCCGGGCGTCACCCGCGACTCGATCCTCACGCTGCTGAAGGACTCCGGGCGCACCGTCGAGGAGCGCGACATCGAGCTCGCCGAGATCCTCGAGGGGATCGAGGCGGGGGAGATCGTCGAGCTGTTCGCCTGCGGCACCGCCGCCGTGGTGACGGCCATCGGTCGCCTGGTCTCCGACGACTTCGACGTGACCGTGGGCGACGGTTCGCCGGGCCCGGTGGGAGCTGAGATGGTCGGCGCGCTGACCGACATCCAGTACGGCCGCGCCGAGGACACGCACGGCTGGCTCCACCGGGTGGTCTGATGCGGACGATGCGCGCCGTGGGCGTCGCGCTCGCTCTCGCGTGGGTGCTCGCCGGGTGCACGGGCGGCGACGATGCGTCGACGTCGCCGAGCGCGTCGACGCCCGCCGCGTCCGCGAGCCCCTCTGTCGCGACACCGTCGGCGACGCCCTCGGCCGCGCAGATGCCCACGCCGTCGCCCACCGCATCGTCCTCCCCGGACCCCGCCGGTCCGGTACCCGTGACCGCCGCGAACCTCGAGGATGCGCTCGCGACCGCGGGCTTCGAATGCGGCGACCTCGACGGGGTGCTCAACTGCGCGATCGGCGGGTCGAACGTGCCGTTCGGCGTGCCCGACGACTGGGCCGCCGACACCGAGCTGCGTCGCGATGCCTGCGAGCAGGGGTACCTGTCCGCCGACTATCAGGTGGTCGGCGACGACGCGACCTGGTACGCCGCGCCGGATTACGTGGAGGACGCCGAGACCCTCATCGAACGGCTCGCCGCGGCGGGCTACACGACGGACTTCTTCGACTACTGCCCGGCCTGACGGGGCACCGCCCGGTGTCGGCGCGCGGCCGTACAGTGAGGCGGTGCCCGCGAACGACTACACCCTCACACGACGCCGGATGAAGAACATCCGGATGACGGTCCGCGCGGGGACCGGCGAGGTGCGGGTGTCCGCGCCGCTGCGGACGCCGCGCCGGGTCATCGACGCCTGGGTGGAGTCGAAGGCGGAGTGGATCGAGCTGCAGCGGTCGAAGGCGCTCGCCGCGCCCGCCCCGCTCGCCCCCGGTCCCGAGGCGGACGCGCTGCGGCGAGAGCTCCGGCCCGTGCTCGCGGAGCTGGTCGCGGCATGGGTGCCGCGCATGGGCGTGCCCGAGCCGACCTGGCGTGTCCGGATCATGCGCTCGCGGTGGGGCAGCTGCAATAAGGACGCGCGCTCGCTGAACTTCAGCCTCGAGCTCGCGCGCAAGGACCGGCACCTGGTCGAGTACGTGGTGGTCCACGAGCTCGCGCACCTGATCGAGTCCAATCACGGTCCCGGCTTCTACGCGGTCATGGACGCGCACCTGCCCGATTGGAAGTCGCGGCGCGCGGAGCTCAACGGCCGCTGAGCTGCGTCTGCTCGCTCCGCCCCCACCGTCTCGTCGTCTCACCGTCTTCTGCTGCGGGGAAGCCAGCGCCCCTCCCGAGCGATCCCCGACTCCTGCGGGAGACTCACAGCCCTTGGGCCGATTCCTGCAGCGGCTCCGCGTGCGGGGCTGTGGGGACGTGGTGTCGCGCGGATAGTGTCGTCGCATGCGTGAGGGAGATCTGCTCCGTCCGGACGGGCGCCGGGTCCATTGGTACGACGGCGGGCCAGAGGACGCCGAGCTGGTGCTGTTCTGGCACCACGGCACGCCGAACATCGGTCAGCCTCCCGGTCCCCTGATGGCGCCCGTGACCGAGCGCGGCTGGCGGTGGATCTCGCTGGACCGCCCGGGGTACGGGGGATCGGACCGGCGGGAGGGACGATGCGTGGCGGACGTGGTCGAAGACGTCGCCGACGCCGCGGCGGCGCTGGCGGTGCCCCGGTTCGCGGTGGTCGGGCACTCGGGTGGAGGGCCTCACGCGCTCGCCTGCGCGGCTGTGCTCGGGCCGGAGCGTGTGCGGGCGGCGGTGTCGATCGCGGGTCTGGCGCCGTTCGGCGCCCCCGGCCTGGACTGGTTCGGGGGCATGGCCCCCGGCGGACGCTCCGAGCTGGAGGCCGCCGCTCTCGGACCGGCCGCGCTCGCGGCACAGCTCGAGAGCGAGGAGTGGGATCCCGAGAGCTTCACCCCCGGTGACCACGCCGCGCTCGAGGGGGAGTGGGGCTGGTTCGGTTCGGTGGTGGAGGCGGCGCTCTCCCTCGGACCGGACGGGATGATCGACGACGACGTCGCCTATGTGTCCGACTGGGGGTGCGCGGTGGAGGACGCCGGGAGCGTGCCGGTGCTGGTCGCGCATGGGGAGGACGACCGTGTGGTGCCGGCGGCTCACGGGCGGTGGCTGGCGGACGCGATCCCGGGCGCCGAGGCGAGATTTCTCGAGGATTCCGGGCACATCTCGGTCCTCCTGGACGCTGGGGCGCTGCTGAACTGGCTCGAGACCCACGCCTAGAGCCGATCTACCAGGGGCGACACGCCCGGGTGTCACGACACGCCCAGCGGATTGGACATGCCCGAAACACCTGTGTAACTTATTCCGAGTTGCCAGGGACGAGGTCCGAAAGGAACGAGGCCCTGAACCTCCAGATCACAGCTGATCGAGACTGCGTAAGCGGTCGGACGAGCGTATGCTGGAGGTCCTCCTCGAACCGAGACACACCGACACGGTGAGTTGACATGGTGCGAGAGAGTGTGTAACTTAGGAGAGTTGCCCCGAGCGAGGTCCTGAG
>NZ_JAUHPX010000009.1 GCF_030418305.1 Demequina lignilytica
CCCCCAGCGTGATGGTGAGCGTCGGTACGACAACGACCGCGGCCCCCGCCGCGACGGCGACCGCTACGACCGCGGCGAACGCGGTGACCGTGGGCAGCGCGCGTACCCCGGTCGCGCGGGCCGTCCGGAGCGCGCCGGTCGTGACCGCGAGGAGGAGAGGCCGCCGCGCGTCGGCGCCATCCCCCTCACACAGGCGGAGTACCTCGAGGCGCCGGAGATCCCGGAGGAGGTCACCTACAACCAGCTCGACCGCACGGTCCGTGCGCGCCTGCGTACCCTCAGCAAGGACAACGCGGAGGACGTGGGACGCCACCTCATCATGGCGGGCAACCTGCTGGACATCGACCCCGAGCTCGCGTACCGGCATGCTCAGGTCGCGGCCGCGCGCGGCGGCCGCGTCGACGTGGTCCGCGAGGCCGCCGCGCTGACGGCGTACGCGACGGGACGCTACGCGGAGGCGTTGCGCGAGTTCCGGACCGTGCGCAGGCTGGGCGGCTCCAACGAGCACCTGCCCCTCATGGCCGACTGCGAGCGCGGGCTCGGGCGCCCCGAGCGAGCTCTGGCGATCGCGCAGGAGCCCGAGGCGCGGACCCTCGACAAGATGGGCCGCATCGAGCTCGAGATCGTCATCGCGGGTGCGCGCCTCGACATGGGGGACGCCGACGCCGCGCGCCTGATCCTGTCCCGGCTCGAGACCGCCGATGCGGAGCTCCGCGCGCGCATCGACCACGCGATGGTCGACGTGCTGCGTGCGCTCGGTCGCGACGAGGAGGCGGACGCCCTCGAGGCTGCGATCCCCGAGCCCGTCGAGGAGGTCGAGGAGGAGGATGTGGTGCTGTACGACACGGCCGAGCTTCCCGACCCGGACGCCGACGAGGACGCCGACGAGGACGCCGACGACGAGCGTTGATCCCGGTCCCACCGGACCGCCGCACCTGAGCTGAGGAGAGCACCCATGACCGCATCGGACCTGCTGGGCACCGACGTCCCGCTGCAGGAGGCCTTCGACGTCGCGCTGGTCGACCTCGACGGGGTCGCCTACAAGGGCGCGCACGCGATCCCGGGAGCGGCCGAGGGCCTGGCCGCGGCCAGGACGGCGGGCATGGGCGTGCTGTTCGTCACCAACAACGCGTCACGCGAGCCCGAGACGGTCGCCGACCACCTGACGGACCTGGGCATCCCGTGCGCGCCGCAGGAGGTCATGACCGCCGCGCAGGCGGGTGCCGAGCTCCTCACCGACCACGTCCCCGCGGGCGCGGCGGTGCTGGTCGTCGGCGGCGCGGGGCTGCGCACGGCCGTCGCGGCGAAGGGCTACCGGCTCGTCGAGCACGCCGACGACCAGCCCGCGGCCGTGATCCAGGGATTCGCTCCCGAGCTCGGCTGGGCGCAGCTGGCCGAGGCCACGTACGCGATCCGCGCGGGCGCGCGCTTCTTCGCCACCAACCTCGACCTGACGCTTCCGACCGAGCGCGGGTTCGCGCCCGGCAACGGTTCCCTGGTCGCGGCGGTACGGACCGCGACGGGAGTCGACCCGCTCTCGGCGGGCAAGCCCGAGCCCGCCATGTTCCACCTGGCGGCGCGCAAGGCGGGGGCGGAGCGCCCGATGATGATCGGCGACCGTCTCGACACCGACCTGCGCGGGGCCCGCGCCGCCGGCATGCCCGGCCTGCTGGTCCTCACCGGGGTCTCGCAGGTCAACGACGCCCTCGCGGCACCGCGGGAGGAGCGTCCGGCCTTCATCGGACGGGACCTCGGCTGCCTGGCCGAGGTGCACCCGGCCCCCGAGCTGGCGGACCACTGGTGGCACGTCGGCGATGCCCGGGCGCGGGCGACGGAGGGTCAGCTCGTCGTCGACGGCGGCAGCCCGCTGGATCGCGTCCGCGCGGCCTGCGCGGCGACCTGGGAGGCGATCGACGCGGGTGCGCGCGTGAGTTTTGAGACGCTTCCGCACCTCGGGTAGCCTCGCTCCATGGCTGACATCAACGAGTCGCGTGAGTCGCTTGGCCAGGTCGAGTACCCGGCGGAGGTGCGCGAGGCCCTGAAGGCAGTGACGGAGCTGCCGGACGACCTCGAGCAGCAGGCCGAGTTCTTCGACAAGGTCCAGGAGGCGCTGTCGACGCGCCTGCGGGACGAGCAGAGCTGACGTGCGTCTGGACCGCGCGCTTGTGGCGCGCGGCCTGGTTCAGTCGCGCACGCGTGCGCAGGAGCTGATCGCCGACGGCGCGGTCCGGGTCGACGGCGTGGTCGTCTCGAAGGCCTCGACGGTGGCGCGCGACGATGCGGTGATCGAGGTGAGCGGGGTCGACGCCTACGTCTCCCGTGCGGCGTACAAGCTGATCGGCGCGCTCGAGGCGTGTCCCGAGCTGGTGCTCGAGGGTCGGGTCGCGCTGGACGTCGGGGCGTCGACGGGGGGCTTCACCCAGGTCCTGCTCGAGCGTGGCGCGGCGCGGGTCCACGCCGTCGACGTCGGCCACGGGCAGCTCGCACGGTCCATCGCCGACGATCCGCGCGTGATCGCGCGCGAGGGCCTGAACGCCCGGGAGCTCGCTCTCGTTGATCTGGGAGAACGTCCCGACCTGGTCGTCGCGGACGTCTCGTTCATCTCGCTGACGCTGCTCATCGCGCCGATCCTGGATGTGGTCGCCGACGGCGCGGACCTGCTGCTGATGGTGAAGCCGCAGTTCGAGGTGGGGCGCGAGCGCCTCGGACGCGGGGGAGTGGTGTCCCGGGCGGACGACCGTGCCCTGGCGGTCGCCCGGGTGGCCGCCGCCATGCGCGGGGCCGGCCTTGGGATCCACCGGATCGCGGCGTCGACGCTGCCGGGGCCGAGCGGCAACGTGGAGTTCTTCGTCTGGGGGTCGCGGACGTGGCAGGCTAGGGACGGCGGCCGCGACCGGCCGCCTGCCTTGGACGATGCCGAGGTGCGGGCAGCGATCGAGACGGAGACGGGAGGCACAGCGTGAGTCGCCGGATCCTGATCGTGCCCAACCCGCATCGTCCCGAGACGCTCGAGGCGGCGACCGTCGCCAAGGCCGCCCTGCGGGAGACCGGGGTCGGCGTCTGCGCCGACTTCCACGCCGACACCGACGAGCCGATCGACGCCGCGCTCGTGCTCGGCGGCGACGGGACGATGCTGCACGCGGCGGACATGACGCGTGGTACCGGCATCCCGCTGCTCGGGGTGAACCTGGGGAGGGTGGGATTCCTCGCCGAGCTCGAGCGTGACGATGTCGCGACGGCGGCGGTGCGTCTCGCCGAGGGCGACTACTCGGTCGAGGAGCGCGGCACGATCGACGTGGTGGTCACCGAGCGCGACGGCGGGGTCAGCACCGGGTGGGCGCTCAACGAGGCGACGATCGAGCGCGCCAACCTGCGCACCACGGTCGAGGTCGGGCTCGACATCGATGGACGGCCCTTGTCCACCTTCGGCTGCGACGGCGTGGTGATCGCCACCTCCACCGGCTCGACCGCGCATGCCTTCAGCGCGGGTGGTCCGGTGCTCTGGCCCGAGGTGGACGCCCTGCTGGTCGTCCCCCTGGCGGCACACGCGCTGTTCGCGCGCCCGCTCGTGATCGGCCCGTCCTCGAGCGTGACGGTGGAGATCCTGGAACGGTCGGCGAGCACGGCGCAGGTGGTGCTCGACGGCGCCCGGGCGATCGACGTCGCCCGCGGCGGTCGGGTCGAGGTGCGTCGAGGCGCGGAGCCGGTCCGCCTCGCCCGCATGCTCGACGCCCCGTTCAGCGAGCGCCTGGTGAAGAAGTTCTCCCTGCCCGTCGACGGCTTCCGCGGGACCCGCGACGTCGAGGGATGGGCCGCGGGGATCTGATGCTGCGCGAGCTCGCGATCGAGAACCTGGGTGTCATCGAGTCGGCCCGCATCGACCTCGGACCCGGCCTCACCTGCGTGACGGGGGAGACCGGCGCGGGCAAGACCATGGTGCTGACCGGGCTCGGGCTGATCCTCGGGTCCAGGTCCGTCCCCGCGACGGTCCGCACGGGCGCCGCCGCGGCGCTCGCCGAGGCGATCGTCGACGTGGCGCCCGGGAGCTGGCCCGCGGAGCGCCTCGAGGAGGCGGGCGCGGCGCTCGACGACGACGGCACCGTGATCGTCAGCAGGAGCGTGGGCGCCTCGACGCGGTCGCGCACCGTCGTGGGCGGGAGGACGGTGCCGCAGGCGGTGCTCGCGGAGGTCGCCGCGCACTGGGTCACCGTGCACGGCCAGAGCGACCAGGCGCGGCTGCGCTCCTCCGCGGAGCAGCGCGCGATCCTCGACGAGTACGCGGACCATGCGGACCTGCTCGACTCCTACGCGGCCGCATGGCGCCGCTGGCGGGATGCGCGCGACGCTCTCGAGCGGATGGAGTCCGGCGCCGAGCAGGCCCGCCTCGAGGCGGCGCGGATGCGCGACGATCTCGCGGCGATCGACGAGGTCGCGCCCGAGGCAGGCGAGGACCAGGCGCTCAAGGACCAGATCGAGGTGCTCGAGAACGCGGAGTCCGTCCGCACGGGCGTCGCCGCCGCGCGCGAGGCCATCGACGGCGACGGCGAGACCACCCTCGTCATCGCCGCGGAGGCGGCGCGGCGCGCGCTCGGCGAGGCCGCGCGCCACGACCGTGCCCTCGCGGACCTCGAGAACCGGCTGGCCGACGTGGCCTACGGCGCCGCCGACGTCGCGCAGGAGCTGGCGTCCTATCTCGACCGGATGGACGCGGACCCGTCGCGTCTCGACGAGCTCCAGCAGCGTCGTGCGGCGCTCGGCTCGCTCATGCGGCGCATCGGCGCGGATCTCGATGGCGTGCTGGCCTACCGCGACCGCGCCGCGGCCGCGGTCGCCGAGGACGACTCGTGGGACGAGCACCTGGCGGCGCGTCGCGGCGACGAGCGCGCCGCGGCGGCCGAGGTCGAGCGGCTCGCCGACGCGCTGTCCGCGAGCCGTCGCGCCGGCGCCGACCGCCTGGCCGCCGACGTGAACGCCGAGCTCGCGGGGCTCGCGATGCCCGACGCGTCGTTCGCCGTCGAGGTCGATCGTGCGGAGCTGCGCCACTCGGGCGCGGACGAGGTCCGGATGACCCTCGCCTCCCATCCGGGAGCGCCCGCGCGGCCGGTGGCGCTGGCGGCGTCGGGAGGCGAGCTGTCCCGCATCATGCTCGCGTTGGAGGTGTCCCTCGCCCGGCACGCCGCCGCGCCCGGCCACACGTTCGTGTTCGACGAGGTCGACGCCGGGGTCGGCGGGCGCGCGGCGGTGGCCGTCGGACGGCGCCTCGCGGAGCTCGCTCGGACCCATCAGGTGCTGGTCGTCACCCACCTCGCGCAGGTGGCCGCGCACGCCGACCGTCACGTCGTGGTGGCGAAGGCCACGGACGGCGCGATCACGCGCGCCCAGGTGCGCGAGGTGGCCGGCGATGCCCGCGTCGAGGAGCTCGCGCGGCTCCTCTCGGGACACGAGGACTCGAAGACCGCACTCGCCCACGCGCGTGAGCTGTGGGAGGCCTCCCGCGTGGCACCATAGCCGCCATGACCCCCCTCCCGACCGTCAGCGGGACCGCGCGTGTGGACTCCTCCCCGCTCGCCCTCGCGCGCAGGCTCCGCCAGGGCGACGTCGCGATCATCGATGCGCTCGACCTCGACCGGCGGGCCGCCCAGGCGCTGCTCGCGCGGCAGCCGGCCGCCGTCGTGAACGCCCAGGCGTCTCTGTCGGGCAGGCTCCCGCACACCGGTTCGCTCGTGCTGCTCGAGGCGGGGATCCCCGTCGTGGACGCCGTGGGCGAGGAGGTCCTCGCGTTCCATGAGGGCGACCGGGTGACCATCGAGGGCGGTCGGGTGACGGCGGGTGACACGGCCCTCGAGGGCAACCGGCTCACCTCCGAGGCCGCGCACGAGCTGCGGGCGGCGGCCGCCGCCGACCTCCCTGTCCACGTCGGCGCCTTCGCGGCGAACACGCTCGAGGTGCTCGCCCGCGAGTCCGCTCTGCTGCTCGACGGCACGGGCCTTCCTGAGCTGCGGCTGCCGGTCGCCGGCCGCGCCGTCGTGGTGGTGGCGCCCGGCTTCGCCGGCGACCCCGTCCTCAGCCGCTTCGCCCGGGAACGGCGGCCGCTGGTGATCGGGATCGGGGAGGGCGCCGACGCCGCGCGCGCCGCCGGCCTCGCCCCGCGCATCGTGCTCGGGGACATCGACACCGTAGCCGAGGACACCCTGGCACGGGCCAACCAGGTGATCATCCACGACCCCCGGGGCCACGATGCCGGGCGCGCGAGGGCGCAGGCGATCGGCCTCACCCATGACACCTCCGACGCGGGCATCGCGAGCGAGGACCTGGCGATCCTGGCAGCCCACGCGGCCGGCGCGACGGTGATCGTGGTCGCCGGCGGCCGGACGGGGCTCCTCGACCACGTCGAGGACCGCACCGGCGACGCCGCGGGGGCCCTGCTCGCGCGCCTCGCGGCCTCGGGAACCGTGGTGGACGCGGACGTGCTCGGACCCCTGTACCGGCACCGCTACTCGGCCGTCGCCGCCTGGGGCCCGCTCGTGCTCGCCACGGTCGCGCTCGTGCTCGCAGCCTGGGGCACCCCGGAGGGCCACGATGCGATGACCGGCGCGTGGGAATGGCTCAGCGGGCTGCTGGAGGGAGCACGATGAGGGACGGCAGGACCGTCGCCCTGCTCGCCGGCGCCGGGGTCGCGCTGCTCGCGATCGGAGTCGTGCTCGGGTCGGGCCCGCTGCGCGCGGCGCTGCTCGGCGACGTGGGCGATGAGATCGACACCCTGCAGGCGCAGATCGAGGTCGAGGCCGCGGCACGCGCGGATGCCGAGGCCGCGGCGCAGGCCGCCGTCGCGTACGTCGACGGCGCCGCGCCCGCGCTGCTCGCGGACCGGCTGGCGGGGGCGGCCGTGCTCATCGTGACCGTGCCCGGAGCCGACGGCGACCTCGCCGCGGGTGTCGCGAACCGGATCGTCCAGGCCGGGGGACAGGTCGCGGGCGAGGTCGCCCTCACCGACGAGTGGGCCGCGACGGAGACCACGACGTTCCGCGAGGCGCTCGCCGAGCAGCTCGCCCCGACGGTGATCGGCGAGGCGGAGGGCGACGTCGAGGCGCTGCTCGCGCACGCGTTCGTCCAGGGTTCCACGGGGGGAGCCGCACCGTCGGCGGCCGACCCCGCTGAGGTGGCGGCGATCGGCACCGACCGCGGCGAGGTGCTCTGGTCCCTCCTGGTGCAGGCGGGCCTGGCAGACGGCGCGGCGGCGCAACGCGCCGATGCGGTGGTGATGATCGGCGGCAGCGACGCCGGGACGCTCGGGGTCCTCGCGGACGCGTTCGCGCAGTACGACGCCCCGGTGATCCTGGCGGGGTCGCCGGGCCAGACCGCCCCGTACGCGGGCTCGCTCGACGTCGCGACCGTCGCCGGCGACGAGTGGACCATGGGGTCGGTCACGGTCGCCGCGGTGATCTCGGAGAGCCTGTTCGGAGCGGTCCCGCACTACGGCCCGGGCGAGGTTCCCGGAATCCTCAGCGCGTCAGCCGTTCCGACCGGGACCGCGGGCTGATAGGCTTGAAGCCCGTGGAGCGAACGCGATTTATGTCCGGCACGGACCATGTCACCAAGCACATCTTCGTCACCGGAGGAGTCGTCTCCTCCCTGGGGAAGGGCCTGACGGCTTCCAGCCTCGGTCGACTTCTCCGCTCGCGCGGCCTGCGGGTGACCATGCAGAAGCTGGACCCGTATCTCAACGTGGACCCCGGCACCATGAACCCGTTCCAGCACGGCGAGGTCTTCGTGACCGACGACGGTGCCGAGACCGACCTCGACATCGGCCACTACGAGCGGTTCCTCGACGTCAAGCTCTCCGCGAGCTCCAACGTCACCACCGGTCAGGTGTACTCGCAGGTCATCGCGAAGGAGCGCCGCGGCGAGTACCTGGGCGACACCGTGCAGGTCATCCCGCACATCACGGACGAGATCAAGCGCCGCATGCGCGAGCAGGCGGGCCAGTCGGTCGACGTCATCATCACCGAGATCGGCGGCACCGTCGGCGACATCGAGTCCCAGCCGTTCCTCGAGGCCGCGCGCCAGGTCCGCCACGACGTCGGACGCGACCACGTGTTCTTCCTGCACGTCTCGCTCGTGCCGTTCATCGGCCCGTCGGGAGAGCAGAAGACCAAGCCGACCCAGCACTCGGTGGCCGCGCTGCGCAGCATCGGCATCCAGCCGGACGCCCTGGTCCTCCGCTCCGACCGCGAGGTGCCCTCGTCGGTCAAGAACAAGGTCGCGCTCATGTGCGACGTCGAGCCGCAGGCCGTCGTCAACGCCGTCGACGCGCCCAGCATCTACGACATCCCCAAGGTGCTCCACGCCGAGGGCCTCGACGCCTACGTGGTGCGTCGCCTCGACCTGCCCTTCCACGACGTCGAGTGGGGTGCCTGGAACGACGTCCTCAAGCGCGTCCACAAGCCCGCCAACGAGGTCGAGGTCGCCCTGGTGGGCAAGTACATCGACCTGCCCGACGCGTACCTCTCGGTGAGCGAGGCGCTCCGCGCCGGCGGCTTCCACCACAACGCCCGGGTGCGCATCCGCTGGGTCGCGTCCGACCGCTGCCAGACGCCCGAGGGGGCGCAGGAGGCCCTCGGCGGGGTCGACTGCGTGCTGGTGCCGGGAGGCTTCGGCATCCGCGGCGTCGACGGCAAGATCGGCGCGCTGCGGTGGGCCCGCGAGAACAAGGTGCCCACGCTCGGCATCTGCCTCGGCATGCAGACCATGGTGATGGAGTACGCGCGCAACGTGCTCGGCCTCGAGGGCGCGTCGAGCTCGGAGTTCGACCCGGAGACCCCGCATCCCGTGGTCGCGACCATGGAGGAGCAGCTCGAGATCGTCGAGGGCAAGGGCGACCTGGGCGGCACCATGCGCCTCGGTGAGTACCAGGCGGTCCTCAAGGAGGGCTCCGTCGTGGCGCAGACGTACGGCACGTCCACCGTCGGCGAGCGCCACCGTCACCGCTACGAGGTCAACAACGCGTACCGCGCGCAGCTCGAGGAGGCCGGCCTCATCGTCTGCGGCGAGAGCCCCGACCGTTCGCTAGTCGAGTTCGTCGAGCTCCCCGCCGACGTGCACCCGTACTACGTCGCCACCCAGGCGCACCCCGAGTTCCTGTCGCGCCCCACCAAGGCGCACCCGCTGTTCGCAGGGCTCGTCGGCGCCGCGCTGGCGCGTCAGCAGGCGGCGGCCCAGGACGCCGAGCCGGCGACGGAGGCCGCGAGCGCGTGACCTCCGACGCGCACGTGCCGCTCGCGGACGCGGCAGCGCCGCGCCCGATCCTGGCCCGGGAACCCCGGTTCGACGGCAAGGTCTGGGACGTCGTCAGCGACCAGGTGGACCTCGACCACACCGTGGTGACGCGCGACTTCGTGCAGCACACCGGCGCGGTGGTGATCGTGGCGCTCAACCACCGCGACGAGCTGTACCTGGTGCGTCAGTACCGCCACCCCGTCGGCGTCGAATGCTGGGAGCCGCCCGCCGGGCTGCTCGACGGCGTCGGGGAGACACCGGTCGAGGCCGCCGCGAGGGAGCTGCACGAGGAGGCCGACCTCACCGCGGAGACCTGGCATGTGCTCGCCGACTACTACCCGTCCGCGGGAGGCAGCTCGGAGGGCGTGCGGGTGTTCCTCGCGCGCGACCTCGCGGCGGTGCCCGACGAGGAGCGTCACGAGCGGTCCGAGGAGGAGCGCGACATGGTCGGCGACTGGGTGGCGCTCGACGACATCCTCGCCGCGATCGCCGCGGGTGGCGTGCATGCGTCCTCGCTGCTCGTCGGGGCGATGGCCGCGGACCAGGCGCGGAGGTCGGGCTGGTCGACGCTCCGGCCCGCGGACTCCCCCTGGCTGCTCGCTCCGGAGGACCGCCGCCGCGGCGGCTCGCTCTAGCCCGCCGCCCGCGCGGCTCAGTCCCCGGCGACCTCGGGGGTGAAGCCGGACGCCGTCAACGCGTCCAGGACCTCCTGCTGGTGGTTCGGCCCCCGCGTCTCCACGGAGACCTGGAGCACCACCGAGTTCAGCGCGAGGCCCAGGTCGTGCCGGGTGTGCAGCACCTCCGTCACGTTCGCGCCCACCCGGGCGAGCAGCTCGGACACCGCCGCGAGCTGACCGGGCCGGTCCGGCAGCGGGATCCGCAGCGTCATGTAGCGGCCCGAGGCGACCAGGCCGTGGGCGACGATCCGCTGCAGCAGCAGCGGGTCGATGTTGCCCCCGGAGACCAGCGCGACGGTCGGGCCGGACGCCTCGATCAGCCCGGCGAGGATCGCCGCGACGGGCGCGGCGCCCGCGGGCTCGACCACCAGCTTGGTGCGCTCGAGCAGGGTCAGCACGGCGCGGGCGAGGTCGTCCTCGCCCACGGTGAGCACCTGGTCGACCAGGTCGCGGACGATCGGGAAGGTGTGCGCGCCCGGACGCGCGACCGCGATCCCGTCGGCGATCGTCGGCGTGCGCTCGACGGTGACCGGGTGCCCGGCGGCGAGCGACGGAGGGAACGCGGCCGTCGCGGCGGCCTGGACGCCGATCACACGGATGGTCCGTCCCTCGAGCGCCGCGCGTGCCTTGGCGGCGACGGCGATCCCGGCGATGAGGCCGCCGCCGCCGATCGGTACGACGATGGTCTCCACGTCGGGAACGTCGTCGAGGATCTCGAGGCCGATCGTGCCCTGGCCGGCGATGACGTCGGGGTGGTCGAACGGGTGGATCATCACCGCGCCCGTGCGCTCCGCGTGCTCCTGTGCGAGCGCGAGGCAGTCGTCCACGATCGCGCCCTCGGTCACCACGGTGGCCCCGTAGCCCTTGGTCGCGAGCAGCTTGGGCACCGGGGCGCCCAGCGGCATGAAGATGGTCGCCTCGACCCCCAGCTGCTGGGCGGCGAACGCCACGCCCTGCGCGTGGTTGCCGGCCGACGCGGCCACGACGCCGCGGGCACGCTCCTCCGGGGTCAGCCGCGACAGCCGGTAGGTCGCCCCCCGCAGCTTGAACGAGCCGGTCCGCTGCAGGTTCTCGAGCTTCATGTACGTGGGCACGCCGAGGAGGCCCGTGAGGTACGAGGCCTGGTCGACCGGCGTGTGCTGCGCCACGCCGTCGAGGACGCGCGCGGCCTCGCGCACGTGGTCGAGCGTGACCTCGTGGCTCATGCCGGGGTCCGGTCCGCCCGGGTGAGGAGGTGGAAGGCAGAGTGCGCCGCGGTGAGGATCGCCGCGCCGGCCAGGTGGACACCGACGATGACCTCCGGCAGGCCGGTGAAGTACTGGACGTAGCCGATCACACCCTGCGCGAGCGTCACGACGGCGAGGACCACCCAGGCCTTGCGGACCGAATCGCGATCGCCCACGGAACGGTCGCGTCGGACGCGCCAGATCAGGAACGCGAGCAGCGCCACGAACGCCCACACGCTCAGCGCGTGGGCGCGCGCGATCAGCGCCGGATCGAGGCCGAGCCTCTCGGTGGCGTCCGCGTCGCCGGAATGCGGGCCCGCGCCCGTGGTGAGCGTCCCGAGCGTCAGCAGCACGCCGAGCAGGACGGTGAGCAGGCGGCGCGGCCACACCAGCGGGGCGCCCGCGCGACGCGGCGCGTTCCGGTAGCGCAGCGCGAGCCAGACCGCGTTCCACACGAGCACCGCTGACAGCAGGAAGTGCGGCATGACCGTGAGCGGATTGAGGCCGGTGAGCACGGTGATGCCCCCGAGGACCGCCTGTCCGAGGACGCCGAGGACGGGCACGAGCGCCCACCACCGCAGCGCGGGTCGAGTCCGCCAGACCGCCACGGCGAGCGCCACGGCCACCACCAGCAGGATCCCGGTGAGCGTGCGGTTGCCGAACTCGATGTACGGATGGATCCCCGCCTCGGGGTGCGCTACCGGCGTGAACTGGCCCGGCTCGCACTGCGGCCAGGTCGAGCAGCCGAGGCCCGATCCGGTGAGCCGGACCGCGCCGCCGGTGACGATGATCCCGCCTTGCGTCAGGATGTTCGCCAGCGTGAGCGCACGCGTCACGCGGTAGCCGGTTCCCCGGCTCTCGACGGTGGGCGCGGGGGAGGTGGTCTCGCTCGTCACGCCGACCAGTCTAGGGCGGGACGATGCGGTGCCAGGCGCGCGCCGCGGACGGCCTTCGGTAAGGCTTCCCTTGCTTGCAGGGAATGCTTTAAGCAACGACAATGTTTGCTTAATCGCCACCCCCGTCCCCGTGCTCTCGAGGAGGTCGTATGTCCGCTGACACCACGCGCGATCGCGTGCTCAGCCTCATCGCGACCGCGGGTCCCATCACCGCGGCCGCGCTCGCCCAGGAGCTTGGCGTCACCGCTGCGGGCGTGCGTCGTCACCTGACCTCCCTCGAGGACGCGGGGCACATCGTCGACCACGAGCCGCCGGGCGTGCACGCTCGCGGGCGCGGGCGCCCCGCGCGTTCGTTCGTGGCGACGCAGGCGGGACAGCAGGCGCTCGCCTCCGCCTACCAGGACGTGGCCGTCGATGCGCTGGGCTACCTGCGCGATCACGGCGGCCTCGACGAGTTCGTCGAGGCGAAGGCCCGCGAGCTCGAGTCCGCCCTCGAGCGGTCGGTGGACCCCGGCGCGCCGCTGGCGCAGCGCGTCACCGCCCTCGCCAGCGCGCTCGGCGAGCGCGGGTATGCCGCCTCGGTCCGGCCCGGTCCCGGTGGCATCACGGTCCAGCTCTGCCAGGGGCACTGCCCCGTCCAGTCCATCGCGGAGAAGACCCCCGAGTGGTGCGAGGCCGAGGCCCGCGCCTTCTCGAGGATCCTCGACGTGCACGTGCAGCGGTTGTCCACCCTCGCGGGTGGCGCCCACGTCTGCACCACCACGATCCCGCTCACCACCCCGACACCCCGCAAGGAAGGATGAGCATGAGTGCTCCCACCGAGCCCATGAGCCAGGACGAGGCGATCGCCTCGATCGGCAACTACCAGTTCGGCTGGCACGACACCGACACCGCAGGCGCGCTCGCGAAGCGCGGCCTCAACGAGGACGTCGTCCGCGAGATCTCGGCGCTGAAGAACGAGCCCGAGTGGATGCTCGACCTGCGCCTGAAGGGCCTCAAGCTCTTCGGCAAGAAGCCGCTGCCCAACTGGGGCTCCGACCTCACCGGCATCGACTTCGACAACATCAAGTACTTCGTGCGCTCGACCGAGAAGCAGGCCACCAGCTGGGAGGACCTGCCGGAGGACATCCGCAACACGTACGACAAGCTCGGCATCCCCGAGGCGGAGAAGCAGCGCCTGGTCGCCGGAGTCGCCGCGCAGTACGAGTCCGAGGTGGTCTACCACCAGATCCGCGAGGACCTGGAGGAGCAGGGCGTCATCTTCGTCGACACCGACACGGGCCTGCGCGAGCACCCCGAGATCTTCGAGGAGTACTTCGGCTCCGTGATCCCGGTCGGCGACAACAAGTTCGCCGCGCTGAACACGGCCGTGTGGTCGGGCGGCTCGTTCGTCTACGTCCCCCCGGGCGTCCACGTCGAGATCCCGCTCCAGGCCTACTTCCGCATCAACACGGAGAACATGGGCCAGTTCGAGCGCACCCTGATCATCGCGGACGAGGGCTCGTACGTGCACTACGTCGAGGGATGCACCGCGCCGATCTACAGCTCGGACTCCCTGCACTCCGCCGTGGTCGAGATCATCGTCAAGAAGAACGCCCGCGTGCGCTACACGACCATCCAGAACTGGTCGAACAACGTGTACAACCTGGTCACCAAGCGCGCGACCGCGGCCGAGGGCGCCACCATGGAGTGGGTCGACGGCAACATCGGCTCGAAGGTCACCATGAAGTACCCGGCGATCTTCATGCTCGGCGAGCACGCGAAGGGCGAGACCCTGTCGATCGCGTTCGCGGGCGAGGGGCAGCACCAGGACGCCGGCGCCAAGATGGTGCACGCGGCGCCCAACACCTCGTCGTCGATCATCTCCAAGTCCGTCGCCCGTGGCGGCGGCCGCACCTCGTACCGCGGCCTGGTCCAGGTCCTCGAGGGCGCCAAGAACTCGAAGTCGAACGTGCTGTGCGATGCGCTGCTCGTCGACCAGATCAGCAGGTCCGACACCTACCCGTACGTCGACGTCCGCGAGGACGACGTCCACATGGGCCACGAGGCATCCGTCTCGAAGGTGTCCGAGGACCAGCTGTTCTACCTCATGTCCCGAGGCCTCGAGGAGTCGGAGGCCATGGCCATGATCGTGCGCGGGTTCGTCGAGCCCATCGCGCGCGAGCTGCCCATGGAGTACGCGCTCGAGCTCAACCGCCTCATCGAGCTTCAGATGGAAGGATCCGTCGGTTGACCGTCACCGATCACACCCAGGCCACCGCCGACGCCGCGCACAGCCACGGCATCGTCCCCGACTCGTCCCGTGCGGATCGCGTCGTCTCCTTCGACGTCGACGCGTTCCCCGTGCCGACGGGTCGTGAGGAGAACTGGCGCTTCAGCGCCGTGCGTGACCTCAAGCCGCTGTTCGCCGACGAGCCGGCCGACGGCCACCTCGAGTGGTCCACCAGCGACCTTCCGGCGGGCGTGACGCTCACCGAGATCCCGGTCGACGATGCGGTGGTCCGCACCGTGCGTGCGCCCGGCGACCGCGCCTCGGCCGTGGCGGCCAAGCACTCCGGCGGCGCCATGGTGCTCGCCATCGCGCCGAACACCGTGGTCGACGAGCCCATCACCATCGACCTCAACGGCGCCGGCGGCGACGTCCGCGGCCACCTGCTCGTCGAGGTCGGCACCTCCGCCGAGGCGACGGTGGTCATCACCCGGACCGGCACCGCACGCTACTCCGAGCTCGTCTCGGTGGACCTGTGCGACAACGCCGGGCTCAACCTGGTGCTCCAGCAGCAGTGGGACGCGGACGCGATCCACGCGGGCGAGGTGGTCGCACGCCTCGGGCGCGACGCGCGCCTGCGGGGCACCGTGGTCACCCTCGGCGGCAAGGTCGTGCGCCTCAACACCTCGGCGGCGTTCGCCGGCGAGGGCGCGAGCGTCGATCTGTTCGGCCTGTACTTCGCGGACTCGGGTCAGCACCAGGAGCACCAGCTCTTCGTCGACCACGCGGTGCCCAAGTGCACGTCGCGCGTCACCTACAAGGGCGCGCTGGCGGGGGCCTCCGCGCGCTCCGTGTGGATCGGCGACGTGCTGATCCGCGCCGCGGCCGAGGGCACCGACACCTACGAGCTCAACCGCAACCTGGTCCTCACGGACGGCGCGCGCGCCGACTCGGTCCCGAACCTCGAGATCGAGACCGGTGAGATCGAGGGCGCGGGCCACGCGTCCGCGACCGGCCGCTTCGACGAGGAGCAGATGTTCTACCTGCGCTCGCGCGGCATCTCGGAGGAGCAGGCCCGCAAGCTCGTGGTCCGCGGCTTCTTCGCCGACCTCATCCACGAGATCGGCGTCCCCGCCGTCGAGGCGAGCCTGATGAAGCAGATCGAGCTCGAGCTGGAGCACGTGGAGGAGGAGATCGAGGATGAGTGAGCAGTTCGCCTGCATGGTGAGCGACCTCGCGCCCGAGCGCGCGCTGCTCGCGGAGCTGACGCTGGCCGACGGGGCCGAGATCCCCGTCGCCATCGTGCGGTCCGCGGACGGCGACTTCTACGCGATCGACGACCTCTGCACCCACGGCGAGGTCTCCCTCTCGGAGGGCGAGGTGGAGGGCTGCCACGTCGAGTGCTGGGCCCACGGCTCGCGCTTCGACATCCGCACGGGCGTGCCGGACGAGCTGCCCGCGATGACCCCCGTGAAGACCTATCCGACCCGGGTCGAGGGCGAGCGCGTGCTCGTCGACATCGACCACCCCATTCTTACCAAGGAGAACGCATGAGCACCCTGGAGATCCGCAACCTCCACGTCACCGTCGAGACCCCCGAGGGCACCAAGGAGATCCTCAAGGGCGTCGACCTGACGATCAACTCGGGCGAGACGCACGCGATCATGGGCCCCAACGGCTCCGGCAAGTCGACCCTCGCCTACTCGATCGCCGGCCACCCGAAGTACGAGATCACCGAGGGCTCGGTCACGCTCGACGGCGAGGACGTCCTCGAGATGTCGGTCGACGAGCGTGCCAAGGCCGGCCTGTTCCTCGCCATGCAGTACCCGGTCGAGGTGCCCGGCGTGTCCGTGTCGAACTTCCTGCGCACCGCGAAGACCGCGATCGACGGCGAGGCCCCCAAGCTCCGCACGTGGGTCAAGGACGTCAAGGGCGCGATGGAGAACCTCCGCATGGACCCCGCGTTCGGTGAGCGCGGCGTCAACGAGGGCTTCTCGGGCGGTGAGAAGAAGCGCCACGAGATCCTCCAGATGGAGCTGCTGCAGCCGAAGATCTCGATCCTCGACGAGACGGACTCCGGCCTCGACGTCGACGCGCTGCGCATCGTCTCCGAGGGCGTCAACCGCGCCAAGGACAACACGGGCCTGGGCATCATGCTCATCACCCACTACACCCGCATCCTCAACTACATCCGGCCCGACTACGTGCACGTGTTCGTGAACGGCCGGGTCGCCGAGGAGGGCGGCCCCGAGCTCGCCGAGCGTCTCGAGGCCGAGGGCTACGACCGCTACCTGGCGAGCGCCTGAACGATGCTCGCCGACGTCCGCGACGACTTCCCGCTCCTGGCCCGCACGGTCAGGAACGGGAGGCCGCTCGTGTACCTCGACTCCGGCGCGACGGCCCAGCGGCCGCGTGCCGTGCTGGAGGCCGAGGCCGACTTCCTGACGCGGAGCAACGGCGCTGTCGCGCGCGGCGCGCACCTGCTCGCGGAGGAGGCGACCGAGGCCTTCGAGGGTGCGCGTGCGGATGTCGCGCGGCTGGTCGGAGCGCCCGTCGAGGAGATCGTCTGGACCTCGGGAGCGACCGCGGCGATCAACCTGGTCGCGAACGGGATCCAGAACGCGACCCTGGGAGCCGGGGGAGCGGAGGCGGATCGCTTCCGCATCGGCCCGGGTGACCGGATCGTCGTCACGGAGCTCGAGCACCACGCGAACCTGATCCCGTGGCAGCAGCTCGCGGCACGGACGGGCGCCGAGCTCGCCTGGATCCCGGTGGACGATGCCGGGGTCCTGGACCTCTCGACGCTCGCCGAGATCGTGAGCCCGTCCACCAAGGTGGTCGCGTTCACGCACGCCAGCAACGTCACCGGCGTCATCACGGACGTCGCGGCGATCGTGGCGCGCGCCCGCGAGGTGGGCGCGCTCACCGTGCTCGACGCATGCCAGTCGGTGCCGCACATCCCGGTGTCCTTCCCGGAGCTCGGCGTCGACTTCGCCGCCTTCTCGGGCCACAAGATGCTCGGCCCGACCGGGGTGGGCGCCCTGTGGGGCCGCAAGGAGCTGCTCGACGCGCTGCCGCCGTCGATCTTCGGCGGTGGGGCCATCGCGGTGGTCACCATGGAGAGGACCACGTGGCTCGAGGCGCCCACGCGTTTCGAGCCCGGCACGCAGCCCGTCTCTCAGGCCGTCGGCATGGGTGCGGCCGCGAGGTACCTCATGAGCCTCGGGATGGAGAACGTCGCCGCCCATGAGGCGCGCATCGCGCAGATCATGCGCGAGGGCGCTGCGAGTCTCGACGGTGTCCGGCTCCTCGGCCCGGTCGGCGGCCCCGCCGCCGGGGACGTGCTCGGCCTCGCCGCGGTCGCGGTCGAGGGCGTCCACGCCCATGACGTCGGCCAGGTGCTGGACGACCGCGGCATCGCCGCGCGGGTGGGACACCACTGCGCCCAGCCCCTGCATCGTCGCCTCGGGCTCACCGGCTCGACCCGGGCGTCGGCCCACGTGTACACCACCGAGGCGGACGCGCACGCGTTCGTCGAGGCGCTCGCCTCGGTCCGCAGCTTCTTCGGAGTCACCGCATGAGCTCTCTCGAGCAGATGTACCAGCAGGTCATCATGGACCACGCCCGCGCCGCGCATGGCCGCGGCCTGGTTCAGGTCGACCTGCCCGCCCACGGCGAGTCGCACCAGGTCAACACGACCTGCGGAGACGAGGTCACCCTGCGGGTGGGCCTCGAGGGCGACACGATCGCGTCGCTCTCCTGGGAGGGCCAGGGCTGCTCGATCTCGCAGGCGTCGATCTCTGTGCTCGCCGAGCTCCTCGACGGCGAGTCGCTCGAGACGGCCGATGAGACCTACGAGGCGTTCCGTGCCCTGATGCAGGCGAAGGGCGAGCCGCTGGACGACGATCGCGAGGACATGCTGGGCGACGCGACCGCGTTCGTCGGTGTCGGCAAGTACCCTGCACGCATCAAGTGCGCGCTCCTGGGCTGGGTGGCCCTCAAGGACGCGCTCATCCAGGCGAGGGGCGCATCGTCCTCCGCCACGGAAGGAGACAAGGCATGACCGAAGGCACCAAGGCCCCGGCCAACGCCGCGGACGTCGAGGAGGCGCTCCGCGACGTCATCGACCCCGAGCTCGGCATCAACGTCGTGGATCTCGGGCTGGTCTACGGCGTGATGCTCGATGAGAACCGCCACGCCGTGATCGACATGACGCTGACGTCCGCGGCCTGCCCGCTGACGGACGTCATCGAGGACCAGACCTCGCAGGCGCTCGACGGCCTGGTCGACGGCTTCCGCATCAACTGGGTGTGGATGCCGCCGTGGGGGCCGGACAAGATCACCGACGACGGCCGCGAGCAGCTCCGCGCGCTCGGCTTCAACGTCTGACACCACCATGGCCACGACGCACGTGGTCCTCATCCGCGCGATCAACGTCGGCGGGCGCAACAAGGTGCCCATGGCGGAGCTGCGCGCCTCTCTCGAGGCCGCGGGGCTCCGCCAGGTGCGCACCTACATCCAGTCGGGCAACGTGCTGGTCGACGCGGGGGAGAGCCGCGCCGACCAGGTGAACTCCCTGGTCGAGCGTGTGCTGCTGGCCGACTTCGACGTGGACACCGTGGTCGTCACGGTCGACGCGGCGACGATGCGCGGCGCCGTCGAGGGCGCGCCGTCCCGCTTCGGTGCGGAGCCGGATGTCTACCACTCGGATGTCGCCTTCCTCCGGCCCGGCATCGCCGCGTCCGAGGCCGCGGACGCGTTCTCGTTGCGCGAGGGCGTCGACACGCTGTGGGAGGGCGAGGGAGTCGTGTACTTCCGCCGGCTCAGCGCGCAGCGCACGAAGTCGCGGATGTCGAGCGTGATGGGCACGCCGATGTACAAGCAGATGACCATCCGCAACTGGGCGACCACCACGACGCTGGTCGGGATGCTGGACGGCTGAGCGTCCTCAGAGGCTGACGGCGCCGGTCGCGAGGGCGACCACGGCCGCGACGGCGCCCGCGACGCTGAGCGCGCACAGCACCGCCTCGCGGCGGCTGAAGACCCGCAGGCCCTGCTCCCGGCGCGCCCACGCGTACAGCAACGTCGCGGGCGCGTAGATGATGAGCGCCAGCAGGGCGTACGCCGGTCCCATCGCGTAGACAAGGAAGAACGTGTAGGCCAGCGCGATGGCTGCGACCACGATCGCGGCCGGCGCGCGATGGTCGCGTGACAGCGCCGCACGCACCCCGAATCCAGCCGTGAGCAGGTACGGGATGATCGCGAGCGCGCTGGTGAGCTCGAGCGAGAAGTCGAATGCGTTCTCGGAGAGCTGGGTGAGCACCAGGAAGAGCCAGGTGACCAGCGAGGTCGCCGTGAGCGCCGCGATCGGCACGCCCCGGCCGTTGGTGCGGCGGAGGAGGCGCGGGGCGTCGTCCTGGAGCGCCGCCTCGTGCAGCACCTCGGTGGCGAGCAGCGTCCAGGCGAGGTACGCGCCCAGCACGGAGATCAGCAGCCCGATGCCGATGAGCCAGGCGCCCCATGGTCCGACCGCCGCCTCCAGCACCCCGGCGGCCGACGGCTGGTCCAGCGCCGCGAGCTCGGCCCGGGGCAGGACGCCGAACGAGAGCATCGTGACGGCGACGAACAGCGCGAGCACCGTGAGGAAGCCCGTCACCGTCGCCCGCCCGACGTCCTCGCGCCGGCGCGCGTAGCGCGAGTAGACGCTCGCCCCCTCGACGCCCAGGAACACGAACACCGTCACCAGCATGGTCGCGCGCACCTGGTCGCCCAGCCCGCCCAGCGCATCGTCGCCCGCGAGGTTGCCGGTGAAGGTGTCCCAGGAGAAGCCGCCGAAGATCAGCAGCACCACGAACAGCAGCAGCGGCACGAACTTCGCGACGGCCGTGATCGCGTTGAGCGCCGCGGCCTGCGTGACGCCGCGCGCGACCACCAGGTGGAACGCCCACAGCCCGACCGTGCCCAGCGCGAAGGCCGCCCACGTCGAGCCGTCGCCGAACGCCGGCACCACCGCCCCGAGCGTCGAGGCGATGAGCACCCAGTAGGTCACGTTGGCGATGCACGCCGCGGCCCAGTACCCGAACGCCGAGAAGAATCCCACGTACGGGCCGAACCCCGCCTTCGCGTACGCGACGATGCCGGAGTCGAGATCGGGCCGCCGTATCGCGAGCCGCTGGAAGACGAGCGCGAGCATCAGCATGCCGCCGCCGGCGACGCCCCACGCGAGGAGGGCGCCGAGGCCGCCGGCCGAGCCCGCGAACGACGAGGGCAGGGAGAAGACGCCCGCGCCGACCATCGACCCGATGACCATGCCCGCGAGCACGGGCATTGACATCCCCGCGCGGCGCTCCTGGGTCGGGCCCGACACCGGCTCAGCCGTCCGTGACGCCGAACGCGTCGCACGCGGCGAGGGTGCCGTTGCGATAGCCGGCCGCGAACGCGTCGGCGCGCTGCTCGGCGCTGCCGTGCGTGAAGGTGTGCGGGTCCGCCTCGCCGCCCGAGGCCTCCTGGATGCGGTCGTCGCCCACCGCCGCGGCGGCGGAGAGCGCGTCGTCGAGGTCCTGCTGCGTGAGAGGCGCGAGGTACGGGGTGCCCGACGCGTCCGGCACGGTGGCCGCGTGCCCCGCCCACACCCCCGCGAGGCAGTCGGCCATCAGCTCGACCTTGACGGAGTCGGAGTCCTCGCCGGTGCCCGTCCGGTCGGCGACGTCGAACACGCCCACGAGGTTCTCGATGTGGTGACCGTACTCGTGCGCCATCACGTACATCTCCGCGAGCGGGCCGCCGCTCGCGCCGAAGTCGGTCGCGAGCACGTCGAAGAAGCTCACGTCCAGGTAGATGGTCTGGTCGGGCGGGCAGTAGAACGGCCCCGTGGCGGACGATGCGGTGCCGCAGCCTGACTGCGTGGCCTGGTCGAACAGGACGATGCCGGGGTAGGCGAAGTCGACGCCCGCGGCGGGCAGCGCCTCGGCCCAGTACGCGTCGAGCGAGTTCACCGTGCCGACCATGCGGCAGTCGGTGTAGTCGTTGGCGTCGGCGCCCGTCTGGCAGCGGTCGGCGAGGTCCTGCTGCGCGGTGTCGTCGACGGGGGCGCTGCCGGTGCCGCCCATGAGCGCGCCCAGGTCGCTCGGGTTGCCGCCCAGGAACATGTACAGCAGCACGATCGCGAGGCCCCCGATGCCGCCTCCGATCGCGAGCCCGCCCTTGGCGCTCCGTCCGCGCGAGCCGACGCGGCCGGGATCGAGCCGAGAGCCCTCGTTGAACGTCATCGCCCCACCTCCACCGACCCCAACGCTAGCGGGGTGCTCAGGCTTCCGGAGGAGCGAGGTCGAACGGGTGCGCCGGTCGGACCTAGCGCAGCCCGCGACGGCGCTGGCGGCGCGAGGGCAGCCCCACGATGTCCTCGAAGGACGTGCCGGTGCTGTCGGCAGGGTCCTCCGCGACCTCGGGCTCGGCGGGGTCGTCTGACGCCTCCGGCTCGGGGGCGGCGTCCGTCACGGGCTCGGGCTCGTCCGTGGGCTCGGGCGCCGCGACCGCGGCGTCGGCGTCCTCCGCGACCACCGCATCGTCCTGCTGCCGGACCTCGATCTCGCCCGACGCCTCGCGGACGGGCGGCTCCGCGAGGCCGCGGGCGGCGAGCGCGTCGTGCCGGATGTCCGACTCGGCGACCTCGCGCTCGATGCGCTTGGTGCGCCCGTGCTCGGCGATGCCGCGCGCGTGCAGGGCCTGCCCCAGCTGCAGGGCGAAGCCGACGGTGCGGGACGCCGAGGGGATGAGGATCGCGCGCAGGTTGCGGTCCATGCCGCGGGCGCGGGCGGCGACGCGCGCCTCGACCAGGATGCGCGCGGCCTCCGGGATCGCGCGCAGGGCGAGCGCGACCATGAGGCCCAGCGTCTCGGGCGGCAGGATCCACCGCAGCGGCTTCGCGAGGGTGACGACGAGGTCCATCATCGCCTCCATCGAGGTCGACGAGGTGATCGCGAGCGCCAGCGCCGAGATCGCGATCAGATCGCCCGCGAGGTCGAGCGCGCGGACGTAGTCGCCCAGCCAGATCTGGAAACCGGCCGTCAGGATCGCGACCACCGTGATCGCGAGCATGCCCTTGAGGGTCGCCTTGAGCGGGGGCTTGGTCGACGCGAGCAGCAGGAGGCACGCGGCGGTGATGCCGATGCTCGTGACCGGGTCCGAGATCACCATGCAGCTGATGGTGATCCCCAGCAGGAAGAGCATCTTGGCCCACGCCGGGGTCAGATGCATCGGCGTGCGTCGGGGTCGGTAGAGCCCGAGCAGCGAGATCACGCGGTGGCCCCCTGCGAGGCGCGACCGAACATGAGGTCGCGGTAGATCTTGACGGCCTCCTTGGGGTCGCCGTCGAAGACCACCTGCCCGAGGTCGATCACGAGCGTGCGCTCCGCGCGTGCCGCCGAGTCCAGGTCGTGGGTGACCTCGATGACCTGGAGCGGGAGGGAGCGCAGCAGCGCGCCCACGTGCGCGCGCCAGCGCAGGTCGAGCAGCGTGGTCGGCTCGTCGGCCACCAGGATCGACGGCGTGCAGGCGAGCACGCCCGCGAGCGCCAGCAGCTGGCGCTGCCCGCCCGAGAGAGCGTTGACGGAGACGTCGGCCTTGGACGCCAGACCGATCTCCTTGAGAGCCGAGAGCGCCGCCTCGTCGCGCTCCTTGCGGTTCTTGATCACCCGACGCAGGGAGAGCGCGACGTCCTCGATGCCGGTGGGCATGATGAGCTGGTTGGACGCGTCGGTGAACAGGTAGCCCACCTTGCGGCGGACGGCGGCGCCCTGCTTCTGGGTGTCGAGGCCGTCGACCTCGACGGAACCGCTCACCGGCAGCACCAGCCCGTTGATCAGCCGCGCGAGGGTCGACTTGCCGGACCCGTTCGCGCCGATGATGGAGATGCGGTCCTCGGTGAGCGTCAGCGAGGTCGGCTCGAGGATCGGCACCCCGGAATCGGGCGCGACGACGGCCGCCTCCTTGAACTCGATCATGGGGTCAAGGGTAAGCGGTGCGCCTCGCGAACCCGTAACCGGGGCGAGCATGCCCCGACCGTGGTAGACCTGGGGAACCGGACGCGACGGGGGGTCGCCATGGCAACGATGCTGATGCCCGACGGCCTGGGTCTGCACTACGAGATCTTCGGAGACGGTCCGCCGCTGGTGCTCGTCCACGGCGGCTGGAGCGACGTGTCGACGTGGCTGATGGTCAGGGAGCTCCTCGCGGAGCGCTTCACCGTGGTGATGTACGACCGCCGCGCGCACGGCGCGAGCGGCCCGCACGACGCCCCGCGGAGCGTGGCCGCGGATCTTGTGGATCTCGCCTACCTGATCGCGTCGCTGGGCGTCGGGCCCGTCGGCCTCTGCGGGTTCTCGCACGGCGCGCTCATCGCCCTGCGCCTCGCCGTCCGGCACCCGGACATGGTGGTCGGCGTGATCGGGCATGAGCCGGCGGCCCTCGGCGTCCTCGCCGCGAGCCGCGAGCACGACGCCGTCCGCATCCGCGACGCGGCGGAGCTGGCGGAGGTCCGCAGGCTTCTCGAGTCCGGCGCGCACGCACGCGCCGCCGAGCGCTTCGTCGATCGCGTGGCGTTCGACCCCGGCGTGTGGGCCTCCCTGCCGCCGGAGGAGCAGGTGCGGTTCGCCGCGCACGGTCCGACGTTCCTGTCCGATCTCCGGGACGACGAGGCCTTCACCCTCGAGCTCAGATCGATCGCGGCCCTCGAGGTGCCTCGAACCCTCACCTTCGGGGGTCGGAGCAGGCCGGTCTTCGGCGCCATCGGCGAGGTGCTCGCACCGGTTCTCCCGGCCGGGACCATCCGTCGCGTCGACCAGTGGGGTCACGTGCCCCACATCAGCCACCCCGACGAGTACGTCGACGTGGTGAGCGACCTCCTCGCCGCGTGACCGTTCAGGCGGCGGCGCGCTCCTCCTGCGCCTCCGGGGTCCCGGCGGCCCTCACCGCGGTGCGGGCGGCACCCAGCAGCCCCGGGTACGCGCGGTGGATGGTCGCGGCGACGATCCCGGCGAAGACCACCTTGAGGAGGTCGCCCGGCAGGAACGGGATCACGCCGGCGGTGAGCGCCGAGACGCACTCCTTGTCGAAGATGCCGGAGCAGCCCTCGCCGGGGAGCAGCGGCATGCCGGTGCGGACGGCGAGCCACGGGGCGCCGACGGCGTAGACCACCGGGATCGAGATCAGGCCGGCGATGATCAGCCACAGCGTGGACGACGCGCGGGAGGCGAGGCGTCCCGTCCGGGCGAGGAGCTGGGCGGCGCCGCCGACCACCAGCGCGGCGGCGGCGAACCCGACCAGGTAGCCGCCGGTGGGTCCGGTGAGGATCGCCAGGCCCGAGGTGTGGTTCGCGAACACCGGCAGCCCCATCAGCCCCATCGCGAGGTAGAGCACCACGGAGGCGAAGGCGCGCCACGCGCCGAGCACCAGGCCGGCGAGCACGATCGCGAACGTCTGCAGCGTGATCGGCACCCCGCCGAGCAGCTCGACGCCCGGCACGAGCGTCGAGGCGGCGATGAAGGCGGCGAAGACGGCGATCAGCGCGATCGACTGGCCGGTCATGTGGCGGTTCTGCGGCATGGGGACCCCCTGGGATAATGGACGCGGTCACCCTATCCGGCAACGAATGCCCTGGTCCGCGGCATGTGCCCGGATGCAGAAACGTTGTCGGTTCCCTACAGACACGGTGACATCGACCCCGAGGAGACTGTGTGATCATCGCCAAGGATCTGGAGATCCGCATCGGCGCCCGCGTGCTGCTGCACCCCGCGTCGTTCCAGATCGGCCCCGGCGACCGCGTGGGCCTGGTCGGCCGCAACGGCGCCGGCAAGACCACGATGACCCGCCTGCTCGCGGGCGAGGGGCAGCCCACGGGCGGCAAGGTCACCCACAAGGGATCGATCGGCTACCTGCCTCAGGATCCGCGCGAGGGCGAGCCCACCCAGCGCGCGCTCGACCGGATCCTCTCCGTGCGCGACCTCGCCTCGATCCTCACCAAGCTCCGTGAGGCGGAGGAGGGCATGGCGAGCCCCGACGTGGCGGTGATGGAGAAGGCGATGAACGCCTACCCGCGCCTCGAGGAGCGCTTCCGCGCCGCCGGCGGCTACGCCGCGGAGTCCGAGGCGCAGCGGATCGCCGCGAACCTCGGTCTCGACGAGCGCATCCTGTCGCAGCCGCTGGGGACCCTGTCGGGTGGCCAGCGCCGCCGCGTCGAGCTGGCCCGCATCCTCTTCTCCGACGCGGAGACGCTGCTGCTCGACGAGCCGACCAACCACCTCGACGCCGACTCGATCGTGTGGCTCCGCGGATTCCTCGCCGCGTTCCCCGGCGGGCTGGTGGTGATCTCGCACGACGTCGAGCTGCTGCGCGCCTCCGTCACCCGGGTGTTCCACCTGGACGCGAACCGAGGCGAGCTCGACCAGTACGCCCTGGGCTGGGACCTGTACCTCAAGCAGCGCGAGACCGACGAGAAGCGCCGTCGTCGCGAGCGCGACAACGCGGAGAAGAAGGCCGCGGCGCTGATGGCGCAGGCCGCCAAGATGAAGGCCACCGCCACCAAGGCCGTCGCCGCGCAGAACATGGCCAAGCGCGCCGAGCGGATGCTCTCCGGCGTCGAGAGCGAGCGGGTGCAGGATCGTGTGGCCGCGCTGCGCTTCCCGACCCCCGCGGCGTGCGGCAAGACGCCGCTGCGTGCGTCCGAGCTGTCGAAGTCCTACGGCTCGCTCGAGGTGTTCACCGACGTCGAGCTCGCGATCGACCGCGGCTCGCGCGTCGTGGTGCTGGGCCTCAACGGCGCCGGCAAGACCACGCTGCTGCGCCTGCTCGGCGGGGTCGAGGACCCCGACACCGGCCAGGTCGAGCCGGGGCACGGCCTCAAGCTCGGGTACTACGCGCAGGAGCACGACACGCTCGACATGGACGCCACGGTGCTCGAGAACCTGCGGCACGCCGCGCCGGATCTCGACGACACCGCCGTCCGCAACGTGCTCGGCTCCTTCCTGTTCATCGGCGACGACGCGTACAAGCCGGCGCGGGTGCTCTCCGGCGGTGAGAAGACCCGCCTGGCGCTCGCGACGCTGGTGGTGTCCCAGGCGAACGTGCTCCTGCTCGACGAGCCGACCAACAACCTCGATCCGGCCTCGCGCGCCGAGATCCTGCGCGCGCTGCGGACCTACGAGGGCGCGGTGGTGCTCGTCACGCACGACGAGGGCGCGGTCGAGGCGCTCGAGCCCGAGCGCGTGCTGCTGCTGCCCGACGCTGTCGAGGACCTGTACAACGAGTCCTATCGGGAGCTGATCTCGCTCGCGTGAGGCTCAGCCCGACGGGTGCGAGCGGACCCAGTCGAGGGCGAACGCCTGCTGGGCCGCGGCGTCGTCGCTGACCCACAGCGCGTGATGGGAGCCCTGGGGGATCACCCGGAGCTCGGCGTCGGGGATCCGCGCCGCGGCGCGCTCGGCGTGCGCGACTCCGAGGGGTTCCGCGCCTCCGTGGATCACGAGCGTCGGGCAGCCGACCGACGCGAGCGGCGGATCCTCGAGCACGTCCCATGCCTCGAAGGCATCGAGCCGTGCGCCGGGGAAGCGCTCGGGGCTGCGCACGGTGCGCCGGCCCCAGACCGACGTGACGTAGGCGGCGCGGGAGGGGTCGGCGGCGACCCTGCGGGCGAGCCGCTCGACCACCGTCTCCCCGAGCGTGCTGTCGTCGCCGATCATCCGGCGCGCCGCGTCCTCGACCGAGCTCCCCAGCAGCGCGCGGTCCCGCCTCATGAGCATGGCCAGCATGGGGCGTGTCATCGCGACCCGCAGCACGCCGGGGCTCACCCCGATGTCGGGCGCGGTCGGGGTGGAGATCAGCACGAGCGACGTGACGCGGTCGGGGTGGCGGGCCGCGAGCTCGTAGCCCACGATCCCTCCCGCGCAGTGCCCGACGACCGCGCACGAGTCGATCGCCAGCGCGTCGAGCAGCGCCGCCATGCGGTCCGCCTGGCGAGCCGGGTCCCCGCCGGTGCCCGCCGGGGTGCCGAGGTACCCGGGGCGCGAGGGCGCGATCACCCTCCATCCGTTGCTCCAGAACGCGGCCGCCATGCCCAGTCCGGTGTCCCAGCCCCCCATCGCGGGGTGGAGGCTCAACAGCACCGGGCCGTCGCCCGCCTCCGCGTGCTCGACCGGGCCGAGCGGCGTCTCGGCGGTCCGCGCGCGTCCGGACACCCGCAGGGTCATCTCGGCGATGTCGGGAGCACGCATGGGTCGCCTCTCAGCTGGCGGGGGACGTGACGGACACCGTCAGGCTATGCCGTCCGGCCCCTGCAGCGCGTCCTCGATCTCCTCGTCGGACGGACCCGACCGACGGCGCGGCGCCCGCCGCACCCGAGACGCGGTGGCGACCGGAGCGCCGTCGCCGGACAGCGTCCACTCGCGTCGCGCCAGCAGGACGCCGCCGACCGGTGCGATGACGGCGAAGGCGAACCACTGCCACGTGTACGCGAGATGCGGACCCAGGCTCAGCTCGGGCAGCGGCACCTGCCCGGCGCCGTAGTGATCGACGCAGCCGTCGTCCGCGCACGCCTCGCGGAGCACGGCGTACGCGTCGTACGGGTCGCCGGCGGGGGCGGGCACCTGGGTCGGGACGATGCGGGTGGCGCCCGAGTCGCGGCGCCCGTCGTCGGCCTCGAACGCACGGGCGACCGCGGTCACCGTGACGGACCCGTCGGGCAGGGCGGGCGCCGCCAGGTCCTCGGTGGGGCCGGGCACCGGCACGTAGCCGAGGTTGACCAGCAGCGAGCGTCCGTCGTCGGTGTCGAGCCACACGAGCAGCTGGTACACGCGCTCGCGGTCGATCGGCCGGTTGCGCAGGAGCGTGAGGGAGGCGGTGTCGAAGGTGCCCGTCGCTGTGATCCGGCGCCATTCGTCGTCGGCGAGGGAGCCGTCGGACGCCGCCTCGGACGCCGCGACCGGCGCGAGCTGCGAGTTCTCGTCGAACAGCGCGATCGCGGTCGCTCTCGCCTCGTGGCGGCCCAGCTGCCAGAACCCCGCCCGGACCGCGACGGCCGAGATCAGCAGGGATGCCAGGACGATCGCGACCACCACCAGAGCCCGGCGCGCGCGCGAACGCGTCGGAACGGCGGGGGAGTCGGGCACGCTCCCGATGCTAGTCGCGCCCCGAGCGGCGCAGGTCCCGCCGTCGTGGGAACCGCCAAAGTCCCGGCGGCATCGTTGGCGCGCCCGGCGCGGCTCCAGCGTGCGGCGTCCGCTACCGTCGTGACCATGAGCCGTCACGTCCTTGTCACCGGCGCCAACCGCGGCATCGGTCGAGCCATCGCCGAGGCGTTCGTCGCCAACGGCGACACCGTGTCCACCATCTACCGCAGCGGAGACCTGCCCGAGGGCGTCACCGGCGCGATCGCCGACGTGACCGACACCGACGCGGTGAACGCCGCGTTCGACGAGCTCGAGGCGCAGCACGGTCGCGTGCGCGTCCTGATCGCCAACGCGGGCATCACGCGCGACGGGCTCCTGATGCGCATGTCCGACGCGGACTTCGAGACCGTCCTCGACGTCAACCTCACCGGCACGTTCCGCTGCGTCCGCCGCGCGGTCAACTCGATGATGCGCGAGAAGTACGGCCGGATCGTCCTCATCGGCTCCGTCGTGGGCCTGATGGGCAACCCCGGCCAGGTGAACTACTCGGCGTCCAAGTCGGCGCTGGTCGGCATGGCGCGGTCCGTCACCCGCGAGGTCGGGTCGCGCGGCATCACCGCGAACGTGGTCGCCCCGGGCTTCATCACCACGGACATGACGGCGGAGCTGGGCGAGGACACCGTCAAGCAGTACGCCGCGACCATCCCGGCCAAGCGCTTCGGCGGCACCGATGAGGTCGCCGCCGCCGCCCTCTACCTCGCGTCCGACGCCGCGGGCTACGTCTCGGGTGCCGTGCTGCCCGTCGACGGCGGCCTCGGCATGGGCCACTGACACCCCGCATCGTCCCCCTCTAGGAGCACACTCATGGGCATTCTCGAAGGCAAGAACATCCTGGTCACCGGCGTCCTCACCGAGGGCTCGATCGCGTTCGAGGTGGCGCGCCTCAGCCAGGAGCAGGGCGCGACCGTGGTCCTCACGGGGGTCGGCAGGTCGCTGAAGATCACGCAGGCCATGGGCCGCCGCCTCCCCGTCGAGGCGAAGGTGGTCGAGCTCGACGTCACCGACCCGGAGCACCTCGCCGCGCTGCCCGACGCCGTGCGCGAGCACGTCCCGCACCTCGACGGCGTGGTCCACTCGATCGGCTTCGCCCCGCAGACCGTCATGGGTGGCAACTTCATGACCGGCGAATGGGACGATGTCGCGACCGCGATGCACATCTCCGCCTACTCGCTCAAGGCGCTCGCGGCGGCGACCGCGCCGCTCATGCCGAACGGCGGGTCCATCGTCGGCCTCACCTTCGACGGGCGCTTCGCCTGGCCCGTGTACGACTGGATGGGCGTCGCCAAGGCGGCCTTCGAGGCGGTCAACCGGTACGTGGCCCGTGACCTGGGGCCGCAGGGCATCCGCTGCAACGTGGTCTCGGCGGGCCCGATCAAGACCACCGCCGCGCGCCACATCCCCGGGTTCGACCAGATGGAGGGTGGCTGGTCCGCCCGCGCACCGCTCGGGTGGGACTCGGAGGACACCGAGCCGACCGCCCGCGCCGTGACCGCCCTGCTCTCCGAATGGTTCCCCGCCACCACGGGCGAGATGATCCACGTGGACGGCGGCGTCCACGCCATGGGACAGTGACCCCGTGCCTACGCTGATCATCGCCCGCCACGCCAAGGCCGAGGCCCCCGCGGCCGGCCTCTCCGACGCCGACCGCGCCCTCGAGCTGATCGGTCGCAAGGCCTCGACCCGGCTCGGCCAGGTGGCCGCACGCGCGGGCATCAACCCGGACCTCGCGCTCATCTCTCCCGCGCTGCGGACGCAGCAGACGTGGAACCTGATGGCGGGCGCGTTCTCGGGCGTCGAGGAGCGCGTGGTCGAGGACCTGTACGAGACCCACGTCGCCGGCATGGTCGAGATCCTGCAGGAGCTCGGCGAGGTCGAGACCGTGGTGATGGTCGGCCATGAGCCGACGTCCTCCGCGCTCGCCGCTCACCTTGCTGGTCCGGGCTCGGACAAGACCTCCCTGCAGCGCGTCGCGCATGGCCTTCCCACCGGCACGGCCGCGGTGATCGACCTCGAGTGCGACTGGGCGTCGGTCGGCTCTCGCTGCGGCCGTCTGGTGACGGTGCTGTCGGGCCGCGACGTCGAGGAGTGAGCGCTCCGCTCGACTCGATCGACACGGGAGCGCTCTGGCGCGCGCTGCTGTCGATGCAGCGGTTCGCCTGGGAGCAGGGCGTCGCGTCGCACGCCGCGATCGACGCAGGCGACCTCGACCTGGCCCGGCTGCTCGCGCGCGACGCGGTAGCGCGTGCCGACGCGGACGGTCAGCTGGGCGGGATGGACGATGCGGGTGCCGTCAACTCCGGCGCCCTTCTCGAGGCGGCGCTGCTGCTCGGGCGTGACGATCCGGCGGCGGCCGCGGCGGCGCAGCGGCAGCGCTGGTGGCTGCTGCGGTTCTCGCCGCGCGACGACTGGGGCGTGCTGCACCATCTGCGCGGCTCCTCCGAGGTGTGGGCCGACTCCGTGTACATGGTGGTGCCCGCGCTGGTCGCCTCCGGGGACCTCGCGCCCGCCGACATGCAGTACCGGATGCACCGCGAGCAGCTATGGGACCAGGCCAGCGGGCTCTACCGGCACCGCTTCGACATGGCGTCCCGCGCGTTCACGCGGGACGCCCTCTGGGCGAGCGGCAACGGCTGGGTCGCCGCCGGCCTGGCGCGGGCGCTCCACCTGGGCGTCGACGCCGACACGGTGCGTGAGCGCTGGGAACGGGAGACGCGGGAGCTGATCGATGCGTGCGCGGCGGTCGCGTCCGTCGACGGCCGCTTCCACGACGTGCTCGACGACCCCTCGACGTTCACGGATGGCTGCGCCGGGCTGATGCTCGCGTACGCCGCGTTCACGGGCGTCGCCGACGGGTGGCTCCCGGCGGAGTACGCCGAGGCGGGGGAGCGGTGGGCCGCGGCCGCCCTGACCCGCACCGACGACGCCGGCCTCGTCCGAGACGTCTGCGGCGCGCCGTCGTTCGACGCGCCAGGCACCAGCGCGGAGGCGCAGGCGTTCGCGGTCCTCGCGCTCAGCGCGAGGGCGCGGGCCCGGGCGGCCTGAACGCCCGCATCGTCCGCGTCAGGACGCCGCGACCACCCGCGGGACGCCCAGGACCTCGAGCGCCTCGTCCAGGCCGGCGCCGTTGAGCGCCACGTCCGCCTGCGCCTGCACCACGGGCTTGGCGTGCCACGCGATGCTGAGACCCGCGACGTCCATCATGCCCAGATCGTTGGCGCCGTCGCCGATCGCGACCGCGTCCTCCAGCGGGCAGCCCACCTCGGCGGCGTAGTCGCGCAGCGCCTGCGCCTTCGCCTCCCGGTCGATCACCGGGCCGATGGTGCGGCCGGTGAGCCGCCCGTCGGCCACCTCGAGCCGGTTCGCGCGGAACCGGGTGATGCCGAGCCGGGCGGCCAAGGAGGACACGACCTCGGTGAAGCCGCCGGAGACGAGCGCGACCTCCCATCCGGAGGCCTGGAGGCTGCGGATCAGCGTCTCGACTCCGGGCGTCAGCTCGACCTCCGCGACCACCTCCCCGAACACGGTGTCGGGCACCCCCGCGAGGGTGGCGACACGCTCGCCGAGGGACGCGGAGAAGTCGAGCTCGCCGCGCATGGCGCGCTCGGTGATGCGGGCCACCTCCTCGCGCGTTCCCGCGCGTTCGGCGATGAGCTCGATGACCTCGGCGGTGATCAGGGTGGAGTCGACGTCGAGGACGCAGAGCCTCATGCGGTGACGACCGTGCCCTTCGACACCACCGTGACGCCGCTCTCCGTGACGGTGAAGCCGCGGGCGAGGTCGGCCTCCTTGTCGATGCCCACGCGGGCCCCGTCCATGACCTCGACGTTCTTGTCGAGGATGGCGCGATGCACCTGGGCGTGCCGGTGGATCTGGACGCCGTCGAGCAGCACCGAGTCCGACACGGTCGACCACGAGTGCAGGCGCACGCCAGGCGACAGCACCGAGCCGGTGACGGTCGCGCCGGAGACGATCACCCCGGGGGAGACGATCGAGTCGGCGGCGTGGCCCAGGCGGCCCTCCTCCGAGTGGATGAACTTGGCGGGAGGGTTGGTGATGAGCCCCTGGTGGAGCGGCCACTCGTAGTTGTACACGTTGAACACCGGCTGGACCGCGATGAGGTCCATGTGGGCGTCGTAGTACATGTCGAGCGTCCCCACGTCGCGCCAGTAGTCGCGGTCGCGGTCGGTCGAGCCCGGGACGTCGTTGCGGATGAAGTCGTAGAAGCCGCACGTGCCCTTGTCGACGAAGTAGGGGACGATGTCGCCGCCCATGTCGTGCTTCGACGACGGGTCCTCGGCGTCGGCCGTGAGCGCCTCGAGCAGCGCGTCGGCGTTCGCGACGTAGTTGCCCATCGAGGCGAGGATCTCGTCCGGGCTGTCCGGCAGGCCCTCCGGGTCCTTGGGCTTCTCGAGGAACGCGCGGATCCGGTCCGGCGTCGCGGGGTCGATGTCGATGACGCCGAACTGGTCCGCGAGCGAGATCGGCTGGCGGATGCCCGCCACCGTGAAGTCGGCGCCCGACTCGATGTGGGCGTCGACCATCTGCGAGAAGTCCATGCGGTACACGTGGTCGGCGCCTACGATCACGACGATGTCCGGCTTCTCGTCCTCGATGATGTTGACGGTCTGGTAGATCGCGTCGGCCGAGCCGAGGTACCAGTGCGGGCCGCGACGCTGCTGCGCGGGGACCGGAGCGACGTAGTTGCCCAGCAGCGGCGACATGCGCCACGTCCGGGCGATGTGGCGGTCGAGCGAATGCGACTTGTACTGCGTCAGCACCACCACATGCAGGTAGCGGGAGTTCACCAGGTTGCTCAGTGCGAAGTCGATGAGCCGGTAGGTCCCTCCGAAGGGGACGGCGGGCTTCGCACGGGCCGCGGTGAGGGGCATCAGACGCTTGCCCTCACCTCCTGCAAGGACGATGGCGAGAACTTTCGGCGCTGACATATGTCCAGCATAGGGGGCGACGCGGCCGCGTGGGGAGGTCACGACGCAGGAAGTGCCGCTAGCGTGGGAGCATGCGCGTCGACATCCTCACCCGCGAGTACCCCCCTCACATCTACGGTGGCGCCGGAGTCCACGTCACGGAGCTCGCCGCAGTGCTCCGTGCGCACCTCGACGTCCGCGTGCGCGCCTTCGACGGTCCGCGCGACGAACCCGGAGTGACCGGGTACGACGCCCTGGGCGGCGGCGTGGGCGACGCGTCGCTCGACGTCCTCGCCCACAACCTGCCCATGGCGAAGGACTGCGCGGGGGCCGACCTGGTCCACTCGCACACCTGGTACGCGAACATGGCGGGCCATCTCGCGGCGCGCCTGCACGGCATCCCGCACGTGCTCTCGGCCCACTCGCTCGAGCCGCTGCGCCCGTGGAAGGCGGAGCAGCTGGGCGGTGGCTACCGCGTGTCCAGCTGGATCGAGAAGACGGCATACGAGGCTGCCGACGCGGTGATCGCGGTGTCCGACGGGATGCGCAAGGACGTGCTCCGGTGCTACCCCGACATCGACCCCGCCAAGGTGCAGGTGGTCCACAACGGCATCGATGTGGCGTCCTGGGCGGCCCCGTCGACCGACGAGGCGCGCGCCGCGGCCGACGCCGTGGTCGCCGAGCACGGGATCGATCCGACGCGCCCGGCGATCGTCTTCGTGGGCCGCATCACCCGTCAGAAGGGCCTGCCGTACTTCCTCAAGGCCGTCGAGCGCCTGCCCAAGGACATCCAGGTGGTGCTGTGCGCGGGCGCGCCCGACACCAAGGAGATCGCGGCGGAGGTCGCGGGCGCGGTCGAGCGGCTCCAGGCCGAGCGCGACGGGGTGATCTGGATCGAGAAGATGCTTCCGCGCCCCGAGCTGATCGCCGTGCTCGACGCGTGCACGGCGTTCGTGTGCCCCTCGGTCTACGAGCCGCTGGGCATCGTCAACCTCGAGGCCATGGCGGTGGGGCTGCCGGTGGTCGCGACCGCGACCGGCGGCATCCCCGAGGTGGTCGTGCCCGGGGAGACCGGCACGCTGGTGCCGATCGACCAGGTGCAGGACGGCACCGGGACGCCGACCGACCCGGAGGGCTTCGCGTCCGATCTGGCGGAGGCGCTCACCGCGATGGTCTCCGATGCGGCGCGAGCGAAGGTCATGGGGGAGGCCGGTCGCATCCGAGCCGCGGAGGAGTTCTCGTGGGGGGCGATCGGCGAGCGCACCCTCGACGTCTACCGCTCGATCCTTCGCTAGGCTCGGCGTCCATGAGTGAGGTGCTCGCGTTCGAGGGCGTGTCGGTGCGCCGTGGCGACAAGGACATCCTGAGCGATGTGACATGGACCGTCGCCGATGAGGACCGGTGGGTGGTGCTCGGGCCGAACGGCGCCGGCAAGACGACGCTGATGTCGATCGCCGCCGGCCGGCTGCACCCGACGGGCGGCACCGTCGATGTGCTGGGCGAGCGCCTGGGACGCACGGACCTGCGGGAGCTCCACGTGCGCGTGGGCCTGTCCTCGGTCGCCCTGGCGGATCACATCCCCGCGCGCGAGACCGTCAAGAACGTGGTGATGACGGCGTCGCAGGGCACCATGGGCCGCTGGAACGAGGACTACGAGTCGCTCGACGAGGACCGCGCCGACGCCCTCCTGTGGGCGTTCGGCATGGCCGGCTTCGCGGACCGGGAGTTCGGCACGCTGAGCGAGGGCGAGCGCAAGCGCACGCAGGTGGCGCGGGCGCTCATGGCGGACCCGGAGCTGCTGCTGCTCGACGAGCCCGCCGCGGGTCTCGACCTCGGCGGACGTGAGGAGCTGCTGCTCGCGCTCACCGAGCTCGCGGGGGATCGGCGGTCGCCCGCGATCGTCATGGTCACCCACCACGTCGAGGAGATCCCGGTGGGGTTCACGCACGCGCTGCTGCTGCGTGACGGCGGCGTCGTCGCCGCCGGACCGATCGACCGGACCCTCACGGCGCAGGCCCTGTCGGACACGTTCGGCATGCCCATCGCGCTCGCCGTCGACGGCGGCCGCTACTCGGCGCGTCGCGCCTCGTAATCCCCGATTCCACCCGGGGGATGAGGGGTATCGTCCCGAGGGACGATGCCGGGGTCGGGGCGCGCTGATAGCGTGCTGGTGAAAGGGGGAACACCATGCAGTTCCTGTACTGGTTCATCGGCGCGATGGTGCTCGGTGCGGTCGAGATCTTCACCCTCGACCTGACGTTCGCGATGCTCGCCGGCGGTGCGATCGCCGGAGGCGTGGTCGCCCTCCTGGGCGGCCCGTGGTGGCTCGCGATGTTCGTCGCGATCGGGGTCTCGGCGCTGCTGCTGTTCGGCCTGCGCCCGTTCCTCCTGCGCAGCCTGCGCCTCAAGGGCGAGGCCGAGCCGCAGACCAATGCGAAGGCGCTCGTGGGGCGCGCCGCGCGGACCATCGACTCCGTCTCCGAGTCGGGTGGACGCGTGAAGCTCAACGGTGAGGTGTGGTCCGCGCGCACCGAGGAGGACGCCCCGTCCATCCCCGAGGGGGCCGAGGTGCGCGTGGTCAGGATCGAGGGCGCGACGGCGATCGTCGAGCCGGAAAGTGAGGCATGACATGGAGTTCGACATCGTTCAGGTGGTGCTGATCGTCGCGTTGGTCGTCTTCGCGATCTTCGTCATCACGGCGATCGCACGGTCGATCGTGGTGGTCCAGCAGACGCAGGCGTACCTGGTCGAGCGGCTCGGCCGGTACCACGCGACCATGGACGCGGGCCTGCACCTGCTGGTCCCGTTCATCGACAAGGTGCGCGCGAAGGTGGACCTGCGTGAGCTGGTGTACTCGTTCCCGCCGCAGTCGGTGATCACCTCCGACAACCTGGTGGTCGACATCGACACCGTCATCTACTTCCAGGTCACCGACCCGAAGTCGGCGGTGTACGAGATCGCGAACTACATCACCGGTGTCGAGCAGCTCACCACGACCACGCTGCGCAACATCGTCGGCACCATGGACCTCGAGCAGACCCTCACGAGCCGCGACCAGATCAACGGTCAGCTCCGCGGCGTCCTCGACGAGGCGACCGGCAAGTGGGGGATCCGCGTCAACCGCGTGGAGCTCAAGTCGATCGAGCCACCGCTGTCGATCAAGGACTCGATGGAGAAGCAGATGCGCGCCGAGCGTGATCGCCGCGCCGCGATCCTGACCGCGGAGGGCGTCAAGCAGTCCGCCATCCTGACCGCGGAGGGCGAGAAGCAGTCCGCGATCCTGACGGCCGAGGGCGAGGCCCAGTCCCGCATCCTGAAGGCCGAGGGTGAGGCGCGCGCGATCCTGCAGGTGTTCGACGCGATCCACGAGGGCGACGCCGACAGCAAGCTGCTGTCCTACCAGTACCTGCAGATGCTGCCCGAGGTGGCCAAGGCGAACAACAACCAGATGTGGTTCGTCCCCACGGAGTTCACGGGCGCGCTCAAGGCGGTGGCGGCGGGGTTCGGCCTCACGGACGAGGCGGAGCCGCTGGAGCGGGACCCCGAGAAGGCCAAGACGCGCGCGTCGCGCATCACGTCGGCCCTCGCCGACCCCCGCGCGGCGCTCGAGGAGGCGCGTCGTCAGGCCGAGGGCTTCGCGGCCGAGGCCGACCAGGCCGGCTCCGGCTCCGGCCGTCCGTTCAACCCGGACGCGGAGAAGGGCCAGCAGCCCTGACCCACCCGACAGGCCCCTCAGGAGCGATCCTGGGGGGCCTGCGGCGCGTCCGGGCGCCGATGTGACGGCATCGGCGCGGCGCGCCTATGCGTGGCCGGCGAGGGGGCGCCCCCGGCCACGCACCATCCGGATGGCCACCGCGACCAGCGCGACGCCGGTGACCAGCACGCCGCCCCACACCGCGAGGGTGTCGCCCCAGAGGCGCGAGATGAGCATCGGGATGCCCTGCATCACGCCGATCGCTCCGGGGATGATGAGCAGCACCAGCGGCCGCCTGAGCGCCGCGACCGCGACCATCCCGACTGCGAGCGCCACCTGCAGCGCCAGCATCCAGGTGCCCGTGCCGTCGTCGAACGCGGCGTTCTGCAGGCCTTGCGTCGCGAGCAGGCCGCCGCCGATCAGCGCGACCCCGGCCGGAGCCAGCCGACCGACCATGGCGAGCCCGACCCATGCGAGGCCCAGCGCGGTCCACGCCAGGGCGAGCGGAACCGACGACCGGCCGTCGCTAGGGGCGAGCACCACGGCGAGCAGCGCCGCGAGCGTGCCCAGCGCGGCGAGCTGCGCGAGCGCCTTGCGCCGCCAGGCGTAGATCCCTCCTGCCACGACCGTCATGGCTCCGGTGATCGCGATCAGTCCCGGCCGCTCCTCCAGGCCGATCGCCTGGTCGGCGATCACCCAGGTCAGCCAGCCGGTCAGCCCGACGGTCGCGAGCAGCAGCACGGAGGCGAGCCGCTGCGCGGGGCCGGCGGCCGACCGCGCCGCGAGCGCTCCGGCCACCGCGACGAGCGCGGTGAGCGGCGCGACGATCCCGATCCGGCCGACCGTGGGGATGTCGCCCCAGGTCCTGCCCAGCAGGAACGAGACGGCGACGATGATCAGCACGGCCCCGAGGTAGCCGACGATCTCCCCGACGAGCGCGAGCGGGCGCGCCTGCTCCGATGCGGCGGGGACGTCGACCGGCACCGGCGAGGCGGCCTCCTGCGTCGGTGCGGGACCGGGGGGCGCCAGGTGATCATGCTCGTAGCGGTGGAGCTCGGCCGCGGTTCCCGGGCTCACGAGCCCGGCCTCGACCCACTCGTCGATCCGCACATCGATGCCGTTCATGGTCGCCTCCCTTCGGCGACGCGACGGACCCCGTCGGTACTTCCAGGCTACGCCCGTGCGGCACGTGGCACCCGGTGCTCGATGCGCGGCTGGGATGATGGCCGCATGCCCGTGATCACCGTCACCGACCCCGCGGATCCCCGCCTCGCCGACTACCGCGACCTCACCGACGTGGCGCTGCGCCGCGCGCTCGAGCCCGCGCGCGGGCTGTACATGGCCGAGGGGGCCAAGGTGATCTCTCGGGCCGTGGCGGCGGGGCATCGTCCCCGGTCGGTCCTGGTCAGCGAGCGATGGCTCGACTCCGTCGCCTCGAGCGTGGACGGCGACGTGCCGGTCTATCTCGGGCCCGCGACGCTCCTCGAGGCCGTCACGGGCTACCAGGTGCACCGGGGGGCGTTGGCCTCGATGGAGCGACCGGCGCTGCCGGCCCTCGCGGACCTCGCGCGGGACGCTCGGCGGATCGTGGTCCTCGAGGGGATCGTCGACCACACCAACGTGGGGGCGATCTTCCGCTCCGCCGCGGGTGTCGGAGCCGACGCCGTGATCGTGTCGCCCACGTGCGCCGATCCCCTGTACCGCCGGTCGGTCAAGGTGTCGATGGGTACCGTCTTCCAGGTCCCCTGGACCCGCGCCGAGTCCTGGCCCGGGTCTCTCGACGTGCTGCGCGAGCTCGGCTTCCAGGTCGCGGGCCTGGCGCTCAGGGACGATGCGGTGCCGCTGGACGAGTTCGCGGCGCGCGCCGGTGAGCGGGTCGCGATCGTGATGGGGACCGAGGGCGACGGGCTGACACGGGAGGCCCTCGCGCACGTGGACCACGCCGTGGTGATCCCCATGCACGGGGGAGTGGACTCGCTCAACGTCGCCGCCGCCTCGGCGGTAGCCATGTGGGAGCTGCGCGTCCGCTGACGGCTACCCGACCTCCGCCGTGGTGAGGTGCGTGATCGGGTCGTAGGTGAACGTCACGGTCGCGGGCGCGTCGAGCTCCAGCACCATGTTCGGGCCGTCGCCGACGCCGCCGTCGCCGTAGTTCTCGTCCCACGCGCCGTCGATCGCGACCTTGTACTCGTGGCGGCCCGCAGGCAGGTCCACCGTGATGCGCCAGGTGGAGGCGGCCTCGTCGAACGTCATGACCGCGGCCTCGCAGTCGGGCTGCCACCACTCGGCGCAGCCCATCAGCTCGTTGAAGCTCCCGGGCAGCGACGGTGTGCCCGCGCCGGCGGAGCCCGCCGCCTTGAGGGCGAGCGTCGAGGACTCGACCGTCGCGGCGCCCTGCGTCGCCCGCGCGCGGTACAGCACGTCGGCTCCGGCCTCCACCGCCGCCAGGTCGTCCACCACGCCGTACACGGGAGCCGTGGTGTCGGTGCCCACCTCGGTCCACCCGCCGGAGCCGACCTTGCGCTCGATCACCACGGAGGTGTCCGCGCGGGCCGGGGCGACGGTGGCGCTGATCAGCGGGTCCACCCCGACGGAGTCTCCGGCCGCGAGGTCGAGCGTCACCGTCGGGTCGGGCACGGTCTGCACGACCGTGCCGCTGCGCGACTCGTGCCCGAGCCCGTCGGACGCCACCGCGACGTACTCGACCTCCTCGCCCGGCGCGAGGTCCGAGACCACGTCCATCACCTGGTACGGCGCCGCATCGTCCGTGCCCAGGTGCTCCCAGGACCCTCCCGCCGCACGCGCCCAGAAGGACACCTCGGCGTAGCAGTCGCAGTCGACGCTCGCGCTCGCTCCGAGCCGTCCGGGGTCGCTCTCACCGGCGGTCTCCACCGCGCCCGCCGCGAGCGTGACGCCGATGTCGGAGCCCTCCACCATCGTGGAATCGGCCTGATAGACCAGCGTCCCGAACGCGGGAACCGTCACCATGACCACGCCCTCGTCGTCGGCGACCACCGCATCGTCCCCCTCGCCGACGAGGCGGGTGAAGCCGCCTCGCGTCCACGTCGGGATCTCGACGGCCCGCGGCTCGGCCGCGCTGTTGACGGCCACCACGACCTCGCGGCGCTCCTCGCGGTCGATCCGGGAGAACGCGTAGACGCCGCGGGCGTCCTCCGCGACGCGGGTGATCTGCGCGCCGGTCGTGAGCGCGGGCGTGGACGTGCGCAGCGCGGACAGCTCGGCGATCCACCGGTAGAGGGGCTGCGCGGTGTCGAGGACGGGGTCGGCGAGCGTGGCGCTCGATCCGATCAGCGTGTCGTCCAGGTACTCCGGGATGGAGGTGCCGAACAGGGGCTGGCGTGCGGCCTTGTCACCGCCCTCGCCCGTGAGGCCCTGCTCGTCGCCGTAGTAGACGATCGGGTTGCCGCGGGACAGGAGGAGCAGCGCGTGCGCGAGCTCGTCGCGCGCGAGCAGCTCGGCGGCGTCGGCCGCGGGATTGTCCTCGAGCAGCATCGATCCGAAGCGGCCCATGTCGTGGTTGCCCAGGAAGGTCGGGAGCTGGGTCGCGCTCGAGTCCGCGTCGGTGTACCAGTCGTCGGCGGCGAAGAACGTGGCGAGGTCCGTCGCCCGGCCGCTTCCGGACGCGAACGCGCGGGCCGCGCCCTGGAACGGGAAGTCGAGCACCGCCTGCAGCCCCACCTCGGTGGTGTATCGGGAGGTGAAGGCGCGGGAGCCGTCGTAGACCTCGCCGAACACGAAGAAGTCGTCCTTGCCCTTGTCCCGGGCGGCCTCGAGCACGCCGGGGATGAAGGACTCCCAGAAGGCGTCGTCGACGTGGCGGACGGTGTCGATGCGGTAGCCGTCGATGCCCGCGTCGATCCAGTCGGCGTAGATCGCTGTCATGCCGTCGACCACCTGGGGATTCTCGGTCCAGAGGTCGTCGAGCCCGAAGAAGTCGCCGTACTGAGAGTCCTCGCCGGTGAAGGTGGTGTTGCCGCGGTTGTGATACATCGTGACGTCGTTGAGCCAGGCCGGGGACTTGGCCTCCTCCTCGCCCGCGGCGAGCACGGGCGCATGGGGGAAGGACGATGCGGTGACCTCCGGGAAGCCGCCGGTCGCCGCCGCCGCGGTGTCGTCGAACGCCTCGCCGTCCGCATCGACGTACGGCTGCGCGTCCTTCGCGACGTAGGGGAGGCGGTCGCCGCCCTCGTATCCGATCACGTCCGCGGTGTGGTTGGTGATGATGTCGAGGAAGACCTTCATGCCGCGCTCGTGCGCGGCGTCGACCAGGCTGTCGAGGGCCTCGTCCCCGCCCAGGTGCGGGTCGACCGAGGTGAAGTCGGTGATCCAGTAGCCGTGGTAGCCGGCGGAGGAGTCCTCGGGCTGGACCGCCTTGTTGGTGAGCACCGGTGAGATCCACACGCCGGTGACGCCGAGGCCCTGGAGGTAGTCGAGCTGCTGCTCGACCCCCGCGAGGTCGCCTCCCTGGTAGAAGCCCGCGTCGGTCGGGTCGAAGCCGCTCACCAGCGGGTCGTCGCCCAGGCCGCCGGTGTTGTTCCCGGGGTCGCCGTCCGCGAAGCGGTCGGCCATGAGGAAGTAGAGCACCTGGTCGGACGACGCGGCGCGCGCCGGGGCGACCGCGTGCGGGCTCTCGCCGCGGGTGGCGAGGTGGACGGCGACGGCGGCGCCGGCGAGCAGGAGCGCGGCGGCGGCGCCGCCGATCCAACGGGTGCGGGTGGACATCGTCATCGATGCATCCTCCTGGTCGGGGCGGTGGCCCGCGGGAACGTCGGGGTGGCGACGGTGCGCGGTGCCCGTCGCCCGGCGGGGACGGGGTGCGTGCATGCAAGCGCTTGCACCATTGCCATGAAGAGTCATCTTAGGCCCTTTTTCGCGCGCCGCGCGCCGGGGCTCCGGCGCGGAACGAGGCACCTTGCCGATGTCGGAGGTCGGGTTCATAATCGACCATACGTTCGAACAGGTGTTCGAATCGACCTCCGCTCGCGGGGGCGTTCGGAGGGGCCGGGAGGTGACGGCATGGAGACGGCGGAGGACAGGCTCGCCCGCGCACGCGCCGCGCTCGAGGGCGTGCAGCGGCGGGTCGGCACCACCCGGGATCGCTGGAGCGCGCCCACGCTGCCGCTGGCCGCCGTGCTCGATCAGCTGCTTCCCGAGGGGCTCAGGCGGGGCCGGGTGGTGGCGGTCGAAGGGTCCACGGCGCTGCTCCTGTCGCTGGTCGCGGCGGCCTCCGCGGCCGGATCCTGGACGGCGGTGGTGGGGATGCCCTCGCTCGGCGTGGTGGCGGCCGCCCGGCGCGGTCTCGACCTGGACCGGCTGGCGTCGGTGCCGCATCCGGGCGCGCAGGCGCCGGCGGTCGCGGGCGCCTGCGTCGACGGCATGGACGTCGTGGTGCTGGGGCCGCGGCTCGCGCTGTCGGACGCGGACCGGCGCCGGCTCGCCTCCCGGGCGCGGGAGCGGGGCGCGGTCATCCTCTCCGCCGGACCCTGGCCGGGCGCTCATGTCTCCCTGGCCGTGACCGGCTCGCGCTGGCACGGGCTCGGCGCGGGTGACGGGCGGCTGCGCGGCCGTGACCTCATGGTCGAGGTGCGGGGACGTCAGTCGGGCGGCACCCGTCTGGTGACGCTGCCCTTCGACGCGGATGCGCCGGCGCGGCGCCCCGCCCAGATGCCGGCCGTCCAGGTCCTCGGCGGTGCCGCATGAGCCCGGTGCCGGTGGTGAGGCGCGCGGTCCTGTGGGTGCCGGACTGGCCGGTGGTCGCGGCCATGACCGAGGCGGGGCTGGGGGCGGATGTCCCCGCGGCGGTGCTGCACGGCCGCGGACTGGTCGCGGTGTCCGCGGCCGCGCGCGCGGCCGGGGTGAGGCGGGGGAGCACCCGCCGGCTCGCCCAGCGGGCCTGCCCCGACCTGGTGCTGCTGCCGCACGACGAGGGGCGCGACTCCCGTCAGTTCGAGGCGGTCGCCGCCGCCGCCGAGCAGGCCGTCTCCGGGGTGGAGATCTCCCGTCCCGGCCTGCTGATGATCCCCGCGGACGGCGCGGCGCGCTTCCACGGCTCCGAGGAGGCGCTGGCCGAGGCGCTGGTGACCTCGGTGGCGGAGCAGGCCGGGATCGAGAGCTCCGTCGGGATGGCGGACGGGCTGCTGGCCGCCGTGCTGGCCGCGCGGGGGTCGGCGCTGGTGCCGCCGGGCGGGTCTCCGGGCTTCCTGGCTCCGGCGTCGGTCGAGTCGATCGCGCTGGCGGCCATGGAGAAGGCGCAGCGGGAGGAGGCGGAGCGGCTGGCGAGCGTGCTGGTGAGGCTCGGCATCGTCACTCTGGGCGACCTGGCGTCGCTGCCGTTCGCCGACATCCTCGCGAGGTTCGGCCCGGTGGGGGCGTGGGCGCATCGTCTCGCCTCGGGCCAGGACCTGGCGCCGCCGGTGCTGCGTCGCAGCGAGGAGGACATCGCGGTCGAGCGGGTGTTCGAGGACCCGGTCGAGCGCATCGATCACCTGGTGCCTGTCGCCGCCGAGCTCGCCGACGGCCTGGACCGTGCGCTGCTCGACGCGGGTGTGCGCTGCGGTCGCGTGCGCATCACCGCGCGCACCGAGAAGGGGCACGACCTGGCCCGGGTGTGGCGGACCGATGTGGGCGCGCGGGCCGGGGCCTTCGCGCGCCACATGACGGATCGGGTGCGGTGGCAGCTCGAGGGCTGGCTGTCGGGCACCTCGGGGACGGCCGGCAGGGAAGGGGCGCCCGAACCCGCGCCGCTGGTCGCGCTGGGGCTGGTGGCCGAGGACGTGGTGCCGCTCGGCTCCGAGCAGTCCTATCTGTGGGGTGGGACCTCGGGCGCGGACGCCCGCGCCCACCGCGCCCTCGAACGCGTCCAGGGGCTCCTGGGGCTCGAGGGCGTGCTCGCGGTCGCCGAGCAGGGCGGGCGCTCTCCCCGCGACAGGGCGCATCTCGCGCCCTGGGGCCAGGAGGCGCCCCCCGCCCGTGCGATCGCCCATCCCTGGCCGGGACGGATCCCCGACCCTCCGCCGGCGACGGTGCCCCCCGTGCCCCGACCCGCGCTGGTGCTGGACGCCGGAGGCGGGGCCGTCACCATCAGCAGGCGGCTGGCGGTCAGCGCGCCACCCACCTGGGTGCGGCTCGAGGCGGACCCTGCGGACGAGCGCGCGCGGGCCGCCAACCGCCATCCCTCCTCCGGGCACGTCGGGAGGATCGAGGGCCCGGTATGGGACCGGCCGCGGCCGGTCGAGTCCTGGGCCGGCCCATGGCCGGTCGCGGAGCGGTGGTGGTCGGAGGACGCCTCGCGGCGTGCCTACGTCCAGGTCGCGCTGCGCGACACCGAGGAGTCGCAGCTCGCGGTGCTGCTCGCCTACACCTCCGGTCGATGGGAGCTCGAGGCCGTCTATGACTGAGATCGCCGACTACGCCGAGCTTCACGCCCACAGCGCCTTCAGCTTCCTCGACGGTGCCAGCCAGCCCGAGGAGATGGCGGCGGAGGCCGGCCGGCTGGGGCTGAGCGCGCTCGCGCTCACCGATCACGACGGCCTCTACGGCGCCGTCCGCTTCGCCGGCGCGGCCCGCTCGATCGGGCTGCCCACGGTGTTCGGGGCGGAGCTCAGCCTCGCGGTCGGCGGCGTCGGCGGCAGGCCCGTGCTCGACCCGCCCACCGGGGTCCCCGACCCGCGGGCGAGCCATCTGGTGGTGCTCGCCCGCGGGGCCGAGGGCTACGCGCGCCTCAGCCACGCCATCGGCATGGCCCACCTCGCGACGGGGGAGAAGGGCAAGGCTCGCTACACGCTCGAGTCCCTCGCGGAGGCGGGCGACGGGAGGCTGCTGGTGCTCACCGGCTGCCGCAAGGGGGCGGTACGGGCGGCGCTCACCGGGCAGGCCGGGGCGGCGCTCGGGGGAGGCTCCCGCGGTGTCGGCACCCACGTGCTGTCCGGGGGCGTCACGCCGGCCGGCCACGCCGCCGCGCGGACCGAGCTGGACCGGCTGGTCGCGCTGTTCGGCCGGGACAACGTCGCCGTCGAGATCACCGACGCCGGCCACCCTCACGACTCGGAGGTCAACGACGCGCTCGCCGACCTCGCCTTCGACCTGTCGCTGCCGCTCGTCGCCACCACCAACGCCCACTACGCGACGCCGCGCGACGCCGACCTGGCCGGGGCGCTGGCCGCGGTGCGCGCCCGGTCCTCCCTGGACCAGATGGACGGCTGGCTCCCCGGCTCGCCGGGCCAGCATCTGCGCAGCGCCGGGGAGATGCTGTTCCGGCATCGGCGCCATCCCCAGGCCGTCCTCAACGCCGCCCACCTCGCGGCGGAGTCCGCCTTCGACCTCGACCTGGTGGCCCCGAACCTGCCGCCGTATCCGGTGCCGCCCGGCCACACCGAGGCCACGTGGCTGCGCGAGCTCACGTATCGCGGCGCGCGGGAGCGCTACGGGCCGCCCGACCGGGAGCGGGTCGCGGGCGCGTGGGCGCAGATCGAGCACGAGCTCGCCGTGATCGAGGCGCTCGACTTCCCCGGCTACTTCCTGATCGTCCACGACATCGTCGCGTTCTGCCGCCGGCAGGACATCCTGTGCCAGGGACGCGGGTCGGCCGCCAACAGCGCGGTCTGCTTCGCGCTCGGCGTCACCGCGGTCGATGCCGTCACCCACGGCCTCCTGTTCGAGCGCTTCCTCGCGCCCGAGCGCGACGGCCCGCCCGACATCGACGTCGACATCGAGTCCGACCGGCGCGAGGAGGTGATCCAGCACGTCTTCTCCCGCTTCGGGCGCATCAACGCCGCCATGGTCGCCAACGTCATCCAGTACCGGCCGCGCTCCGCGGTGAGGGATGCGGCCCGGGCGCTCGGCTTCGACGTGGGCCAGCAGGACGCGTGGTCCAAGTCCATCGACCGCTGGAGCGCGCTGCGGGTGCCCCCGGAGAAGCAGGAGGAGTGGGCCGCGAAGCAGCGGGACGCGATGTGGCCCGAGCCCCCGCCCACGCAGGACCTCGAGCACATCCCGGACGACGTCCTCGACCTCGCGGACCGGCTCATGCGGCTGCCGCGGCACCTGGGGATCCACCCGGGCGGCATGGTGCTGTGCGACCGGCCCGTGATCGACGTGTGCCCCGTCGAGTGGGGCCGCATGCCCGGCCGCACCGTCCTCCAGTGGGACAAGGACGACTGTGCGGACGCCGGCCTCGTGAAGTTCGACCTGCTGGGCCTGGGCATGCTGTCCGCGCTCAAGTACGCGTTCCGCTTCATGCAGGAGATCCGGCGCGAGGATCTGGGGCTGCACTCCCTGCCGCAGGAGGACCCGGAGGTCTACGACCTGCTGTGCGCCGCGGACACGGTGGGGGTGTTCCAGGTCGAGTCGCGCGCCCAGATGGCGACCCTGCCGCGTCTGCGGCCGCGGAGGTTCTACGACATCGTCATCGAGGTCGCGCTCATCCGGCCCGGCCCCATCCAGGGCGGCTCCGTCCACCCGTACATCAACCGGGCGCGCGGGCGGGAGGAGGTCACGTTCCTCCACCCGCTGCTGGAGAGGTCGCTGGGCAAGACGCTCGGGGTGCCGCTGTTCCAGGAGCAGCTGATGCAGATGGCGATGGACGCCGCGGGCTTCGACGGCGCGCTCGCCGACCAGCTCCGGCGCGCGATGGGCTCCAAGCGCAGCCCCGAGCGGATGGAGGCGCTGCGGGCGCGATTCATGGTGGGTGCCCACGAGCGGGGCATCACCGCCGACGTCGCCCATCAGATCTTCGACAAGCTGAAGGCCTTCGCGGACTTCGGATTCCCGGAGTCGCACTCGTTCTCCTTCGCCTACCTGGTCTACGCGTCCAGCTGGCTCAAGGTGCACCGCCCCGCGGCGTTCTACGCGGGGCTGCTCGCCGCGCAGCCCATGGGCTTCTACTCGCCGCAGTCGCTCGCCGCTGACGCCCGCCGCCACGGGCAGGCGATCCTGCGCCCGTGCGTGGCCCGCTCCGAGGTGCTCGCGCGCGTCGAGCTGCTCGAGTCCCCGTTCCCGGCACCAGGGGAGACCCGGCCCGAGATGGCGTCCCTGGTGCACGTGGATCCGACCCTCGCCGTGAGGATGGGCCTCGGTGCGGTGAGGGGCCTCGGGGACGAGGCCGCAGGCGCGATCGTGGCGGCACGGGAGGAGGGCCCCTTCGCATCGCTCCACGACATGGCGCGACGCGTGCGGATCCGTCCGACGGGCGTGTCCGGCCAGGCCGGGCTCGCCCCCGAGAAGGGGCTCACCACCGCCCAGTGGGAGGCGCTCGCCACCGCGGGCGCGCTCGAGTGCTTCGGCGTCACACGCCGCGAGGGCCTGTGGGCGTCAGGGGTGCTCGCGCTCGAGGGTCCCGACACCCTGCCCGGCGCGGTGCCGGGCGCGCAGGCGCCGACGCTGCCCGGCATGAGCGTGGTCGAGGAGGCCGTCGCCGACGTGTGGGCGTCGGGCGTCTCCGTGGAGGGCTACCCGACGGCGTTCGTGCGCGACGGTCTCGACAGGTCGGGGGTGCTGCGGGTCGCCGACGTCCTCGCGCACGAGGCGGAGCGGCGCGTCACGGTCGCCGGCGTGGTCACGCATCGGCAGCGACCCGGCACCGCGCGCGGCGTCACGTTCATCTCGCTGGAGGACGAGACGGGCTTCCTCAACGTCATCTGCTCGGTCGGGGTGTGGAAGAGGTTCCAGGCCGTCGCCCGGCGCTCCCCGGCGCTCATCATCCGCGGCCGGATCGAGCGCGCCGACGGCGCCACCAACCTGGTCGCCGAGCACCTCTCGCCGATGTCCCTCAAGGTGCCGTCGCGCAGCCGTGACTTCCGGTGAACCGGCCACAGGTGGGGGAGCGCGCGGGCGTCACCAGATGGCGCACCGTCGCGAACGCCCACACCAGCGCGGCCGTCGCCGCCAGGCTGGTGAGGCTGCCGAGCGGGTGGTGCCACCGTCGCCTCGAGCGATCCTGCTGCCACGCCTCCGTCGACCCCGAGGCGCACGCGACCACCCTGAGCACATAGACCAGCCCCGCCGACGACGAGCGTCGCGACCGCATCTCCTCCGGACGCGATCATGGCCTCCCCCTTCGAGTCGAGTCGTGCCCGGGGGGCCACCTTCCACGGTAGGTATCGTGCCCGGTCGCGGCCGGGTCCACGGGCCCTGCGGCGCACCCCGACGACGAGGCCGCACGCGGCCCGTCGCGGCGCCGCGATGCGGACGAATGTTGGGCAGGCGGGAATACCTGGGGCGTCACGCGCGGTTGACACGTGTGCACCACCCCGGGGACCGCGAAACAACCATTCGAAGGAGACACACCATGTGGGACTTCATCCTCTGGATTGCCGCCGTGATCCTTGTCGTGTTCGGCATCGTCCGCATCTTCCAGAAGCAGCTCCTGTGGGGCATCGTGCTCATCGTCATCGGCCTCCTGGTCGGTCCCGGTGGCGTGAGCCTGCTGACCTGACGGCGCCGCTCGTGCAGGCGTGACGAGAGCCCCGGCCGCCCGGCCGGGGCTCTCGCGCGTCCCGCTCAGACCAGGTGGATGGCCACCGTCACGCCGGCGACCACGATCGCCTCCATAGACATCAGCTTCACCAGGATGTTGAGTCCCGGACCCGCGGTGTCCTTGAACGGATCGCCGACCGTGTCGCCGATCACCGCGGCCCGGTGGGCCGCCGAGCCCTTGCCTCCGTGGTGCCCCTCCTCGATGTACTTCTTGGCGTTGTCCCACGCGCCGCCGGCGTTCGCCATGAACATCGACAGCGAGAACCCCGTCACGGCGGCCCCGGCGAGCAGCCCGAGCACGCCCGGCACCCCGAAGAGCACGCCGATCAGCACGGGGGCGGCGATCGCCAGGATCGAGGGCACCATCATCTCCCGCTGCGCCGCGCGGGTGGAGATCTCGACGCAGCGCGCGTAGTCCGGATCCGAGGTGCCCGCCATGATGCCGGGGATCTCGCGGAACTGGCGGCGCACCTCGTCGACCATCTGGCCGGCGGCGCGTCCCACGGCCTTCATGGTGATGCCGGAGAACACGAAGGCGAGCATCGCGCCGGTGAACATGCCGACGATCACCTTCGGGTTGACCAGCACCACCTCGAAGCGGGCCATCATCTCCATGAGGCCGAGCTCCTGGAGCGCGTCGCCGGATCCCGGCACCACCGAGGACCCGTCGGGGAAGAAGAACTCGTTGCCGCGGTCGAGCACATGCGAGATGCCGATCTTGACCTCCTCGATGTAGGAGGCCAGCAGCGCGATGCCGGTGAGCGCCGCCGACCCGATCGCGAAGCCCTTGCCGGTCGCGGCCGTGGTGTTCCCCAGCGCGTCGAGCGCGTCGGTGCGCTCGCGCACCTCGGGAGGAAGCCCGCTCATCTCGGCGTTGCCGCCGGCGTTGTCCGCGATGGGGCCGTAGGCGTCCGTCGCGAGCGTGATGCCGAGCGTCGAGAGCATGCCGACCGCCGCCATGCCGATGCCGTACAGGCCCAGGTTCATGGTGTCCGTGGTGAACTGCCAGCCCGAGCCGGCGAAGTAGGCGAGCGAGGTGCCGATGCCGACAGCGGCGACGGGCACCGCGACCGACAGCATCCCCTCGCCGAGCCCCGAGATGATGACGGTCGCCGGACCGGTCTTCGAGCTGCCCGCGATCCGCTGCGTCGGAGCGTAGCCCTGGGACGTGAAGTGCTCCGCTGCGCGTCCGATGGTGATGCCGACCAGCAGGCCGACCACCAGCGCGGTCCACACGCCCCAGAGGTTCGGCACCCCCATCAGCGACAGGACCGCGAGGGACAGCAGCGCGATCAGCACCGCCGAGCCGTTCACGCCGCGCCCGAGCGACGCGAGGAGCTGCTGCGCGCTCGCACCCTCCCGGGTGCGGACGAAGAACACGCCGACGACCGACAGCAGCGTGCCGAGGGCGCCGATCACCATGGGCGCCACCACGGCCGTCAGCTGGACCTCGGCGCCCGCGCCGAAGTACGCCGCCGCTCCCAGGGCGGCGGAGGCGAGGATCACACCCACGTAGGACTCGTACAGGTCGGCGCCCATGCCTGCGACGTCGCCGACGTTGTCGCCCACGTTGTCCGCGATGGTCGCCGGGTTGCGAGGGTCGTCCTCGGGGATGCCCGCCTCGATCTTGCCCACCAGGTCCGCGCCCACATCGGCGGCCTTGGTGAAGATGCCGCCGCCGACGCGGGCGAACAGCGACTGCACGGCGGCGCCCATGCCGAACGTCAGCATCGTGGTGGTCACGATCACCACGTGGTGCGCGTCGTCGATCGAGTAGAAGCGGGTGAGGACGAAGAACCACACGGCGATGTCGAGCAGCCCGAGCCCGACCACCGTCAGCCCCATGACGGCGCCCGACCGGAACGCGACGCGCAGCCCGTGGTTGAGGGACTCGCGCGCGGCGTTGGCCGTGCGAGCCGACGCGAAGGTCGCGGTACGCATCCCGATGAAGCCCGCGAGTCCGGAGAACAGGCCGCCGGTGAGGAACGCGAACGGCACCCACGGGTTCTGCATGTGCAGCACGTACGCGAGCACGCAGAAGATCGCGGTGAGCGACGCCAGGACGATCCCGACCACCTTGTACTGCTGCTTGAGGTAGGCGAGCGCGCCGGCACGCACGTGCGCGGCGATGCGGGCCATCGTCTCGGTGCCCTCCGACTCCTTCATCATCTGCGAGAAGAAGAAGTAGGCGGCGCCGAGCGCGAGCACGGATGCGAGGGGGACGAGCCAGAACCAGGCAGGCATGACGACCTTCCGTCGGTAGGGGGTCTAGTGGCCGAAGGCGGACTGGGCGGAGCGCCACCAGGCGAGATGCTCACGCTCCAGCGCGTCTCGGTCGGGCATGGGGAACGCGGTGAGCCCGGTGGAGTCGCCGACGTAGAAGGCGCGCCGGACGGTCCGGAACAGCACCTCCTGGGTCATCTGCCGCAGCACCGTCTTCGTGGGCTTCGCAGGTCCGGTGGCGAGCTCTCGCAGGCAGTCGCGCAGGTGCCCGATGTTCGGGTAGGGGAGGTCCTCGACGTCCGGGTCGGCCGAGTCCGGGTCGCCGCGCAGGGTGCCGAGCGTGAGCTCGGTGAAGGCGATGCGGGGCACGTGCACCGGCTGCGAGGTGTCCGTGATGAAGGCGGTGAAGGCGGCCGGGTCGAGGTTCGACACGACGCGCGGATTCACGGGGCAGAACTCCTGGTACATGCGCGCGCGCTGCTCGCCGTCGGGCTCGTACGGTCGAGGAAGCAGCGTCAGGGTGCGGCCGTCGTCGGTGGTGAGGTGCAGCGCGGTGAGCGCCTCCCGCGGGATGAACTCGAGCACCCGGTAGATCGACAGGTACACCGAGTTCTTCGGATGTCCGTCCGGATGCGGCGAGGTGCGCGCCTCCACGTCGGACAGGTCGAAGGCACCGGGCGGGAGCGCGCCACGATCGACCGAGAAGAACACGGCCTGGCCCCGCGCGCGCTTGGCGTTGCCGATCGCGTAGTAGAGACCGAACTCCTCGGGGGTGAGCCCCGAGGCGATGAGCGCCTCGGGGATGAGGGAGAGATACAGGTGCGTCGTCATCGTCGCGTTCCTCGTGGGCCGAGCGGGTGGGGGCTCACCTTCGACGCTAGAACCCCTCGAATAGCAGGGTTGTGGGCATTTGGTCCCGGTGGCGACGAACGACGCGGGGTGACGGGTGTGCACATCGCGAGGTTCCGGGCGTGCTACAGTTCTTCTCGCGCTGAAGCGCTCCACGGAGCGGTTCGGTCCACTCGTCCGGGTGGCGGAATTGGCAGACGCGCTAGCTTGAGGTGCTAGTGCCCTTTATCGGGCGTGGGGGTTCAAGTCCCCCCTCGGACACGGAATCGAAGGCCCCGACCTGATGGTCGGGGCCTTCGTCGTGCCCGGCGACGGCATCGTCCTCCGGCCGCGTCCCCGAGGACGGCCCGCGCCTCCGCTATACGATGCGAGCAGCGCGCACATGCGCGCGAGCCCGAGACCGTCGATGCGAGGAGGACCGGTGCCCGCGACCCGGACACGGCCGGTCCCGCTGCCGTCGACCTGGGTGTCCCGCGCCGAGGCGTGGGCTGCATCCTTCCGCGACACCCGGCGCGGACGGATGGGCGTGCTCGCGTTCTACGTGGTCGTCTCGGCGCTGATCGTCGTCCCGGTCGTGCTCGGGCCGGGGACCGCGCTGTCCCGGATCGACGAGCCGACCCACGCCGACTACGCCTGGCAGGTCGCGCACGGCCAGATCCCCTATGCGGGATCCGTGATCGCGCCCGAGATCCGCGAGCTCTGGGCGTGCGCCGGTCAGGAGCGCTACGACCTGCCCGCCTGCGGATCTGCCGCAGAGGCGTGGGAGTTCCCCTACCTGGGCCAGCAGTACAACTTCAGCCATCCACCGCTGTACTACGCCGTGGTCGGCCTGCCCGCGCGCGCGCTCGACGCCGTGCTGCCCGGCTCGGACTTCATCACCTCGGCGAGGCTGCTGGGGGTGGGATGGCTCGCCGGCGGCATGTTCGTGCTGTTCGTCGCGCTGCGTCGCTGGCGTCTCGATCCGATGGCGGCGATCGTCGCTCCGCTCCTGCTCCCTGCGTTCCCCCGGGTGCTCCACGCGGTCACCACGGTGAACCCCGACGCGACCGCGGTGGTGATCGGCGCCGCGGCGGTGTGGCTCGCCGCGCGGATCCTCGTCGACGACCACGCCGACTGGCGCGTCGCGGCCGCGCTGGCGGGCGCCGCGGGCATGTCGAAGACCATCACCGCGATCCCGTTCATCGCGCTCGGCGCTCTCCTGGTGTTCCGCGCGGTGCGCGACCGCCGCGTCCGGGATCGCGCGTCCCGGGTGAGGGAGCTCGTGCTCGTGGGCGCCATGGCCGCGGCGATCCTGATCCCATACGGCCTCTGGCAGGCGTGGCAGGGGACGCGTGGGGACGTCGGGTGGCAGAACCCGCTCGTCGGGCTCAACACCCGCGACGTGCTCGGGCTGCCGGGATCGGAGTGGATCGAGACGGCGTTCAGCGGCCTCAACCTCGCGTCCGACTACTACCTGCAGCCACCCCTCAACGTCGCGCTGATGATCTCGTGGACCCGGCTGCTCAACCTGCTCGTGATCGGCGCCGTGTTCGCGGTGATCGTCGCGTGCGCCAAGGAGCCTGCGCGACGGTCCCTCGGCTGGATGGTGCTCGCCGGGGCGGCCCTGTACCCGACGATCGTCCAGGCGCAGGCGTACCTGAGCACCGCGGTCCCCCAGTACTTCCCGTCCGTCACCGGTCGCTACGGTCTCGCGCTGGTCCCGGGGGTGGTCGCCTGCCTGGTGATCGCCGGCTGGAAGGCCGGGTACCGCCGCCTCATCTACGTGCTGGTCCTGGCCGGCGCCGTGGTGCTCGGGATCGTCATCTCGAACGGCATGTCCGTCTCCTGAGGCGACGATGCGCGGCGTCGCCGCGCGCCGCCGCTAGCCTGGGCGGATGACCGAGTCCGACGTGGTGCGCCTCGCACGAGACCTCATCCGCATCGACACCTCCAACTACGGTGACGTCGACGGCCCGGGGGAGAGGGCCGCGGCCGAGTACGTCGCCGCCTACCTGTCCGACCTCGGGCTCGAGCCCGTGATTCGCGAGTCCGAGCCGGGCCGCGCGAGCCTCACCGCGCTGTGGGAGGGCTCCGACCGCACGCGTCCGCCGCTGGTCCTGCACGGACACCTCGACGTGGTGCCGGCGTTCCGGGAGGACTGGACCGTCGAGCCCTTCGCGGCGGAGGTCAAGGACGGCATGATCTGGGGCCGCGGCGCGGTCGACATGAAGGGCGTCGACGCGATGTACCTGGCCGCGATCGGCCGGATGATCCGCGCCGGCGCGAAGCCGGCCCGCGACATCGTCATCGCGTTCTTCGCGGACGAGGAGCATGGCGGCCACCGGGGCGCGAAGTGGATGGTGCAGCATCACCCCGACGACTTCCGCGGGGCCACCGAGGCGGTCTCCGAGGTCGGCGGCTTCTCGATCCAGGTGGGGGACCGGCGCGTCTACCTGTTCCAGACCGGCGAGAAGGGCATGCAGTGGGTGCGCCTCGCCGCGACCGGCGTGCAGGGGCACGGCTCGCTGGTGCACCGGGACAACGCCGTCGCGCACCTCGCCGGCGCCATGCACCGGATCGGTCAGCATGTCTGGCCCATGGAGATCACGCCGCCGGTCGAGACCCTGCTGCGCGGCATCGCCGACATCCTCGGCATCGACTACGCCGAGGACCCTGAGACGGTCGACCGGATCGTCGCCGGCATGGGGGCCGTCGGGCGGATGGTCGAGGCGTCGCTCAGGAACACCTCGAACCCGACCATGCTGGACGCGGGCTACAAGGTCAACGTGATCCCCGACACCGCCGGCGGCTTCGTGGACTCGCGCTTCCTCCACGGTCAGCAGGAGCAGGTCCTGCGCAAGCTCGAGGAGCTCGCCGGCACCGACGTCAAGGTCGAGCCGTACATCCTCGAGCAGTCCATCGAGCTGCCCTTCGACGCGCCGCTGGTCCATAAGGCGATCGCGGCGATCAAGGCGGACGACCCGGACGCCGTGGTGCTTCCGTACTCGATGATGGGCGGCACCGACAACAAGCACCTCGCGACGATTGGGATCGCCGGCTACGGCTTCGCGCCCCTGCGGCTGCCTCCCGAGCTCGACTTCCCCGGGCTCTTCCATGGCATCGACGAGCGCGTGCCGCTCGACTCGCTCGAGTTCGGCACCGATGTCATGGTGCGCTTCCTCGCCGACTGCTGACGCGCATCGTCCCGGCGGGGACGATGCGGCGCCGGGGCCGCGCGTCAGGCCGCGTCGTCGGTGCGACGCACGTTCATCACCCGGCGGCGCAGCCACACCCGGCGCGCGCCACCGTAGAACAGCTGCGACCTCACCAGGTCCCAGCGGCCGTACTCCGCCTGCTCGGTGAGGACCGCGCGCGCCTCCGACCGCGACACGTCGCGCGCGATGTCGACCACGCGCCACTCGTAGCGGCTGTCGGCGGATGCGGTGCCCCGGGTCGGGACCACCACGTGGGCGGGGACGTGCTGACCAGGATTCATCGTGCCTCCCATTCAATCGCAACCACGGGTAACGTCATAGCCATGAGCAGCAACGCGCATGAGGCGCTGAGGGTGCTGGTGGCGGCCTTCGAGGAGCATCTGGCCGCGGTGATCGGGCGTCGCGGGGACGAGGACGCGACCGTCGACGAGGCGTACGACGCGCTCGCGGACGCCTTCGACCGGTACGAGGCGGTGCTCGACGTCGAGCTCGGCGAGACGCTGCCGATGATCGCGGACGACGACGAGGAGCTGGACGACGAGGAGCTCGACGGCCACGCCGAGGAGGACGAGGACGAGCTGGACGACGACCTGGACGACTTCGAGCTGAGCTGACCAGGCCGCGCGCTCATCGCCGCTCCGGGTATCCCAGGTCGATCGCCGAGACCTCGTCCAGCGCCTCCGCGATCGCCGAGGCCAGGCGCAGGTCGGGCGCGGCGAGCGACGGTGTCAGCTGCTCCGCCGTGCGGGCACCGACCACCGCGCTCGCGATGAAGGGACGGGCCAGCACCCATGCGAGCGCCACCTCCTGCGGCTGGACGCCGAGCCCGTCGGACGCGATCGACACGGCCTCCACGATCGACCCCGCGCGGTCGTCCAGGTAGGGCGCGACGAATCCCGAGAGGTGCTCGGACGCCGCCCGCGAGTCCGCGGGGATCGCGTGACGGTACTTGCCGGTCAGCACCCCGCGGCCCAGCGGGGACCAGGCGAGGACCCCCATCCCGAGCGCCTTCGTGGCGGGCACGACCTCGCGCTCGATGCCGCGCTGCAGCAGGGAGTACTCCATCTCGGTCGCGGCGATCGAGGGCCGGCGCCCCGCCAGCGCCGCGATCTGCGCCGTCGCCCACCCGGGGAAGTTCGAGACCCCGACGTAGCGCGCGCGGCCGCTGTTGACCGCGATCTCGAGAGCGTGGAGCGTCTCGTCGATCGGGGTGGTCGCGTCGTGCTGGTGGACCAGCCACAGGTCCACATGGTCCGTGCCCAGGCGCTCGAGCGAGGCGTCGAGGGTGTCGAGCATCGTGTCGCGCGAGGCGTCGACCACGCCGCCGCTGCGGGTCCGTCGGATCCCCGCCTTGGTGCAGATCTGCACGTCGCCGCGCGAGTGCGCCGCGGTGAGCAGCCGCCCGATCAGCGCCTCCGACCCGCCGTCCGCGTACGAAGCCGCGGTGTCGATCAGCGTGCCGCCGGCGTCGAGGAAGAGGTCGAGCTGGTCCGCCGCCTCACCGTCGTCGGTGTCGCGGCTCCAGGTCATGGTGCCGAGTGCCAGGCGCGAGACCTCGAGACCCGTGGTGCCGATCCTCGCGCGCTGCATGACAGCGACGCTAGCGGACCGGTCGCGCCGAGCCTCGGCGCGACGCGCGGGGGCCGTCCCGGCGGGCAGTAGGGTGGCCGCCATGGGTTGGTGGGAAGCGGTCATCCTCGGACTGGTGCAGGGGCTCACGGAGTTCCTGCCGATCTCCTCGAGCGCGCACATCCGCGTGATCGGCGCCCTCCTTCCGCACGGCACCGACCCGGGCGCGGCGTTCACCGCGATCATCCAGATCGGCACCGAGGCGGCGGTGCTCGTGTACTTCTGGAAGGACATCGTCCGGATCGTCGCCGCGTGGTTCCGCGCGCTGTTCGGCCGTGACGGCTCCGACTGGCGCGCTCGCATGGGCGCGCACTCGTCCGACGCGCGGATGGGGTGGTTCGTCATCCTCGGCTCGTTCCCGATCGTGATCCTCGGCGTGCTCTTCAAGGACGCGATCGAGACCAGCCTGCGCAACCTGTACATCACCGCGGCCGTGCTCGCCCTGTTCGCGATCGTGCTGTGGTTCGCGGATCGCGTCGGCTCGAAGCGGCGTCAGCTCGACGAGCTCACGGTGAAGGACGCGATCCTGCTGGGCTTCGCCCAGGCCATGGCCCTGATCCCCGGGGTCTCGCGGTCGGGCGGCACCATCACCATGGGCCTGCTGCTCGGCATGACCCGCGAGGCCGCGGCGAGGATCTCCTTCCTGCTCGCGATCCCGGCGGTGCTCGGCTCGGGCTTCTTCGAGCTGTACACCGAGTGGGACACGCTGGGGGCCGCCGGGTCGCCCGGCTTCGTCAACACCGCGATCGCGACGGTGGTCGCCTTCGGCGTCGGGTACGCCGTGATCGTGTGGTTCCTCAAGCTGGTCTCGACGCACAGCTACACGCCGTTCGTGCTGTACCGGATCGGCGCCTCGGGCGCGATCCTGGGCCTGCTCGCGGCGGGAGCCATCAGCGCGACCTGACCCCCGCATCGCCCCGCCCCGCGCGAACCCCTCTACCACCCCACTCGTCTCGGGACACTCAGTCCTCAATCTGAGGCGTGGTCGGGCGTCTCGGGACACTCAGTCCCCATCGGCGCGAGGTCACCGCGGGCGACGAGGACTGAGTGTCCCGGGAAGGCTTGGATCGGCCGGAAACGAGGACTGAGTGTCCCGACAGCATGTGGCGAGCGGAGGCGCGGAAGCGCGGGGAGGCAGGGGGAGAGGGCCTCAGGCCTTGCCGTTGCCGCTGTCGCGGCGGCGCAGGAACTTCTCGAACTCCGCGGCGATCGCGTCGCCCGAGGCCTCCGGCAGGCTGGTCTCGTCCATCAGCGACTCGAGCTGCTGGACATGCGCGGCGATCTCCTCGTCCTCCTCGGCGAGCTCGTCGGCTCCGCGCTGCCACGCGTCGACCTCGTCGACCATCTCGCCCAGATCGATCGGCTCGCCCAGGAAGCGCTCGAGCTGCGAGAGGATCGACACCGTCGCCTTCGGGCTCGGCGGGTGCGCGACGTAGTGCGGCACCCCGACCCAGACCGAGATGACCGTGATGCCGCGCAGGCTCGCCTCGTGCCCGAGCACCCCGAGCACGCCGGTCGGTCCCTCGTAGTCGGACCGCTCGAGGTCGAACGCCTGGCGCGCGGCCGCGTCCTCGCTGGTGACGAAGGTCGGCAGCGGTCGCGTGTGCGGCGCGTCGACCAGCAGCGCGCCGCAGGTGATGAGGGTCGAGACCTCGAGGTCCTCCGCGTAGTCGAGGATCTCCCGGCAGAAGGTGCGCCAGCGCATCGAGGGCTCGATGCCGCGCACGACCACCACCTCGCGGTCGCCCACCCACGGCCCGTTCGCGGTCGACAGCACCGTTCCCGGCCACGAGACCACGCGCTCCCCGCCCGGCAGGGTCTGGATCGAGGGCCGGCTCACCTGGAAGTCGTGGTACTCCTCCGGGTCGAGAGTCGCGTACTCGCGGGCCTCCCACGCGCGGGCCAGGTGGTCGAGCGCGGACGATGCGGCGGAGCCGGCGTCGTTCCAGCCCTCGAAGGCCGCGATCATCACGGACTGGTCGGCGGCCAGGGAGACGGGGTCGCTGTCGGGGCTCATTGCGCCAGCCTAGACTCGCCCCATATGAATGAGAAGGCGACTCTCCCTGCCGCGGTCCTGTGGGACATGGACGGCACCCTGATCGACTCGGAGCCGTACTGGATCTCGGCCGAGATCGAGCTCACCCGCAGCTTCGGCGTCGAGTGGACGCACGAGGACGGGCTGACCCTGGTCGGCAAGCCGCTGCTGTACTCGGCAGAGCTGTTCCGGGAGCGCGGGGTCGATCTGGACCCCGAGGACATCATCGACTTCCTCATCGAGCGGGTGACGGCGCAGGTGCGGCGCGAGACGCCCTGGATGGACGATGCGCGGGCGCTGCTCGACTCCGTGGTCGCCGCGGGCATCCCGTGCGCCCTGGTGACGATGTCCTACTCGCGCCTGGCCGATGCCGTGGTGTCGCGGGTGCCCGACGCCTTCGCGGTGGTGGTCACCGGCGACCAGGTGACCCACGGCAAGCCCCATCCGGAGGCGTACCTCACGGCGGCGCAGCGGCTGGGCGTCCCGATCGAGCGCTGCGTCGCGATCGAGGACTCGCCGTCCGGCGTCGGCTCCGCGTACACGGCCGGCGCGACCACCCTCGGCGTGCGCCGGCTCGCCCCCCTCGAGGCGCGCCCGGGCCTGTCGCGGGTGCGGTCGCTCGACGGGATGACGGCCGGGACGCTGGCGCGTCTGCTCGCGGGCGACGTGATCGACGAGCTCGGCGACGAGGTCTGATCCGATGCGAGGTCCCCGCTCGACGCTCGCGCACGTCCGGGACACCGCACGTGACGCCGCCCGGCTCCACGGCGGCCGCGACCCCGATCGCGGCGCCCAGCACGCCCGGCTGCTGATCGGGAGCGGACGCAGCGGCACCACCTGGCTCCTGCAGGAGATGACCCGTCTCACCGCCGCGCGCCCGGTGTTCGAGCCGTTCCACCCGATCGACGTGCCGCGGTCGAGCGAGGTGGTCCCGCGCGGCTACCTCCCACGGGACGCCGAGGCCCCCGCGCTCGAGCGCCACGTCGCGGACGTGCTCGGGGGCGGTTTCCGCGCCCCCTGGACCGAGCAGTGCAACCCCGCCCCGTACCTGCACCGCTACCGCGGTCGGGTGGTCAAGGAGGTCCACACCCACCTGTGGGCCGGATGGCTTCAGGCGCGCTTCCCCGAGGTCCCGATCGCGGTGGTGGTCCGTCACCCGTTCGCGCAGGTCGGGAGCCGGTCGGCGCTCGCGTGGAGCGACCGCAAGCTCGACCTGATCGTCGCGGATGCCGACCTCGTCGACGCGCATGCCCCGGAGCTGCCGGCGCTGGTCGCGGACGCGCGCACCCCGCTCGAACGCGGCGTGCTCCTGTGGGCGATCGACAACAGAGTGCTGCTGCGGACGCTCACGCCGGGCTCGCCGTTCCTCTTCGGCTACGAGGACGCGGTCGCCGACCCCGCCGTGGTCGGCGACCTGCTGGAGCACTTCGGCTTCCCCCGGCCCGCCTCGCGCGAGCTCGCCCACGAGGCCCGGGGCGTGGCGTCGCTCATGTCGCAGCCGGGGGCTCCCCGGCGCGCCGCCGCGGACGCGAACGCGAAGTGGCTCGACGGTGCGGATCCCGCCGCGGTCGGACGCGCGCTCGCGTCGCTCGAGGCGCTGGGCTTCGGGGACGTCTTCGACGCGCGCGGCGGCACCGACATCGGACGGCTGCGCGAGCGAGCCGCAGGCGGACTCGCCTGACGGAGCGGCCGGGTCAGGCGCCGGCAGGACGCACGCCGAGCGCGCGTTCGACGGCGTCCGGGTCGAGCGCGGGCTCGACGCCGCCGAACTCGGGACAGCGGTCCTGGAAGCTGCACCATCCGCACAGCGGACCCTTGCGCGTGCGGAAGCGGCCCGCGGCGGCGGCCGCGGTGATCTCCGCCCACACCTCGCGGATCTCGTGCTCCACCTGGGCGATGTCGTCACCGGTGGGCCGGATCTCGAGCCGGCCGCCGTCCTTGAGGAACAGCAGCTGGAGGAGTGCGGGGCGGCGCTGCCGGATCCGCTCGATGACGAGCGCGTAGAAGCGCATCTGGAACCGCTCCTTCTTGGCTCCGTAGCGCGGGTCGGGCGTCTTGCCGGTCTTGTAGTCGACGATCCGGATGGACCCGTCGGGCGCGATGTCGATGCGATCGACGATGCCCCGCAGCAGCGGGCCGTCGTCGAGCTGGACCTCGACGAACTCCTCCCGCCCCGCCGGCTCGAGGCGCTGCGGGTTCTCGAGGTCGAAGTAGGTGGCGAGGCGCTGGCGGCCGTCCGCGAGCCAGGCGGACTCCGCGGCCTCGTCGTCATGGAGCGACGCGAGCTCGGGCCGTTTGTCGCGCATGCGCCGCCACTCGGGCTCCAGCCGCTCCTGCGCCGTCTCGACGGTGCGGTCAGGCGCCGGCAGGTCGTAGAGCCGTTCGAGGACCGCGTGCACCAGCGTGCCGAGCGTCGCGGCTGCGGACGGCGGCTCGGGGAGCCGGTCCACCGTCCGGTACCTGAACAGCAGCGGGCACTGCTGGAAGTCGCCCGCGCGGGACGGGGACAGTGCGGGAGGACGAGGCATGGCACCACCCTAGGCGGGGCGTCCGACACCGGCCCGTCCCTGCGGCGGGCGGCGCGTCGCGACCGTCTACGGTTGAGCCATGGCCTCTCCCCGGACCCGTGGCATCCCTCTCGGCCGCGTGCTGGGCGCGCGCGTCGTGCTCGCGCCGTCGACCCTGATCATGGCGGTGGTGCTCGCGGCCCTCTACGGCACCACGTACTCGTCAGACGGGTTCAGCAGCGACGGCGCGATCCTCGGGCTCGTGGTCGCCGTCGCGCTGTTCGTCTCGATCTTCCTGCACGAGCTCGCCCACGCGGTGGCCGCTCGCGGCTTCAAGCGCGAGGTGCATGAGATCGTCCTCACCTTCTTCGGCGGCCACACCCAGTTCCGCGCCTCCGACCCGCGCCCGGTGGAGATCGGCGTGATCGCGGCCTCGGGGCCGCTCGCCAACGCCGTGATCGGCGCGGTGGCGATGGCGCTCGCGGGAACGCTCGACGGGCTGCCCGGCGCGGTCACCCGGTACATCGCGCTGCTCAACTTCTTCCTCGCGGGCTTCAACGCGCTGCCGGGCACGCCGCTCGACGGCGGCCGGGTGGTGAACGCCATCGTGTGGGGCGTGTCCGGGGACCGCTGGAAGGGGCACCGATGGGCGGCCCAGGGCGGTCGCATCGTCGCGATCGCGACGGTCCTCGCGGCCCTCGGCATCCCGCTCCTCCTCGGCTCGTCGCCCGACCTGGTCGCCGTCATCTGGGCGGTCTTCCTGTTCTCGGTGATCTGGCCGGCCGCGTCCGCCGAGCTGCGGGCGGCGAGCGTCCTCGCGCGTCGCGAGCGGGTCACCGCCGTCGCGGTGTCGCGCACCGCGGTCGGGGTGCCCTACGACGCCACCGTGGAGGAGGCGCGCGCGTCGGCCCACGCGGCCGGCGCGGCCGAGGTGGTGGTGCTGGCCGCCGACGGCCAGCCCGCGGGCCACTTCCCGGTCGCCCTGACGGACGAGGTGCCGCCGGAGGCCCGGCCCACCACGTCGCTCATGTCCGTGACGATGCCGCTGGTGCGAGGCGCCGTGATCCCCGCCGACGCCGTCGGCGAGGGCCTGGTCGAGGCCGTCGTGCCCTGGGTGGGCAAGACCGACGCGGTGGCCGTCATGGGACCGGACGGGCCGGTCGGCGTGGCGCTGCTCGACGACGTCGTGCGCGCCCTCCAGTAGGGCCGCCCCGGCTCCGGGTGGCCCACGGCGGCGCCCTAGACTTGCGGCATGACCCATCCTTCCGAGCCCGCCGGCGCGTCCGAGCGCAGGGGCCCGCTGCGCGCGGGGGACCGCGTCCAGCTGACCGACGTCAAGGGCCGCCACCACACGATCGTCCTCACGCCGGGCAAGCAGTTCCACACCCACCGCGGGATGTTCCACCACGACGACGTCATCGGTCGCCCCGAGGGCACCGTGGTGACGAACACCGCCGGCTTCGACTACCTGGTCCTGCGTCCGCTGCTCAGCGACTTCGTGCTCTCCATGCCGCGCGGCGCCGCCGTCGTGTACCCGAAGGATGCCGGCCAGATCATCCAGATGGCAGACATCTACCCGGGCGCGCGCGTCGTGGAGGCGGGCGTCGGGTCCGGCGGGCTGACCATGTCGCTGCTGCGCGCGGTGGGCGACGGGGGCCGGCTGGTGTCGATCGAGCGCCGCGAGGACTTCGCGGACATCGCCCGCGCGAACGTCGAGTCGCACTTCGGCGGCCCGCACCCCGCGTGGCGCCTCGAGATCGGCGACTTCGCCGACCGCGTCGGCGACGCCTTCGAGCCCGGCACGGTCGACCGCATCGTCCTCGACATGCTGGCCCCGTGGGAGAACCTCGAGGCGGCGGCGGCGGCGCTGGCCCCGGGCGGCGTCCTGCTCGCGTACGTGGCCACCACCACGCAGCTCTCGCGTCTGGCGGAGGACCTGCGCGAGCATGGCGGCTTCACCGAGCCCCGCGCGTGGGAGACGATGCTGCGGACGTGGCATCTCGAGGGGCTCGCCGTGCGTCCCGACCACCGTATGGTGGGGCACACCGGCTTCCTGCTCACCACGCGCCGCATGGCGCCGGGCGTCGACGCGCCTCGGCGCACCCGCCGTCCCGCCAAGGGCGCCTACCCGGTCGACGGCGAATGGGAGCCCGAGGACCTGGGGGAGCGTCCGGTGAGCGACAAGAAGGTGCGCAAGGTCCGTCGCGACGCGGTCGCGGCGGCCGCGCTGCACCACGCAGCCGACGGCGCGGCGGACGATGCGGGGGAGGAGTGATGGTGGCTGAGGCACAGGACCTGATCGCGCGGCTCGAGCGCCAGAACGCGGAGCTGCAGCGCCTGCTGACGGTCGCACGGGACCAGCTGGGAGAGATGAGGGAGAAGCTCGCGGAGGCGTCGCAGCCGCCGCAGACCTTCGCGACCTTCGTCGAGCGCGCCGGGCGCAACGCGGATGTGGTCGCCTCCGGCCGGCGCCTCCGCGTCGCGGTGCTGCCGACGCTCGAGGCGGATCTCAAGCCCGGCGACGAGGTCCTGCTCAACGCCATGAACGTCGTGGTCGACGTGGCCACGCCCGAGCGCTCGGGCCAGGCCGCGATCGTGCGCGAGGTGCTCGACGACGATCGGATCCTGGTGGTCGCCCGCGGCGAGGACGAGCGCGTCGTGGTGCTGATCGGCGGCGACGCGCACCGCCGCGTCCACGAGGGCGACACGGTCATCATCGATCCCCGCACCGGATTCGCCTCCGAGAAGATCGAGCGCTCCGGCGTCGAGGCCCTGCTGCTCGAGGAGGTGCCGGACATCGACTACGCCTCGATCGGCGGCCTCACGCCGCAGATCGAGCGCATCCGGGACGCGATCGAGCTGCCCCTCACCCACCCGGAGCTGTACCGCGAGCATGCCCTGCGTCCGCCGCGCGGCCTGCTGCTGTACGGCCCGCCCGGCTGCGGAAAGACGCTCATCGCCAAGGCGGTGGCGCACTCGCTCGCCGACGCGGTGGGCGCGGACCGCTCCTACTTCCTGAGCGTCAAGGGCCCCGAGCTGCTCAACAAGTACGTGGGCGAGACGGAGCGGTACATCCGCACCATCTTCGAGCGCGCCCGCGCGAAGGCGCACTCGGGCGCCCCCGTCGTGGTGTTCTTCGACGAGATGGACGCGTTGTTCCGCGCCCGCGGCTCGGGCGTGAGCTCGGACATGGAGACCACGATCGTGCCGCAGCTCCTCACGGAGCTCGACGGCGTGGAGGCGCTGGGCAACGTGATCGTGATCGGTGCCTCGAACCGCGAGGACATGATCGACCCCGCGATCCTGCGCCCCGGCCGCCTCGACGTGAAGATCGAGATCTCGCGACCCTCGCGGGCGGCGACGGCGGACATCTTCGGCAAGTACCTCACGGCCGACCTCCCGCTCGCGCAGGCCGAGCTCGACGCCCACGGCGGGGACGCGGGCGCGACCGCGCAGGCCCTCATCCAGGCGGCGACCGACCGGATCTTCGCCCACGACGATGCGCATCGTCACGTCTCCGGCGCGGTGGTCCGCAACGTGGTCGACCGCGCGAAGACCGCAGCGATCAAGGGCGTGGTCGCGGGCGAGGCCCGCGGCCTCACGCGCACGCACCTGGCGATGGCCGCGGATCAGGAGCTCGCGGAGGCCCGCGCGGTCGAGATGAAGTCGCTGGGCGGTTGACGATGCGGGTGGTCGGGATCGAGACCGAGTACGGCATCGTCGACCCCGACGAGCCGCGCGCCAATCCCATCCTGCTGTCCTCGCGGCTGGTCGCGGCCTGCCGCGAGCGGGCGGGCGAGGCGACCACACGGTGGGACTACGGCGGCGAGGACCCGCTGCAGGACCTCCGCGGCTTCCGTCGGTCGCGCGCCGGCGCGAGCGCGGACCTGCTCACGGATTCGCCCGAGTTCGACCCGGACGCGGGCACGGTGACGCTGAGGCGTCGCCGAGGCTCCTGGGAGGACCCGGCGCACCTCAACGCGGTGCTGAGCAACGGCGCCCGCTTCTACGTCGACCACGCGCATCCCGAGTACTCGGGCCCCGAGGTCACGAACGCGCGCGACGCGGTGATCTGGGACCGGGCGGGCGACGCGATCGCCCTCGCGGCCGCCGCCCGCTACGTCGAGGACAACCGCGAGCGGCTCGAGCTGTACAAGAACAACGTCGACGGCAAGGGCGCGAGCTACGGCACCCACGAGAACTTCCTGGTCGGTCGCGCGACGGACTTCGAGCTGCTCGCGAGGCGCCTGACGCCGCACCTGGTCACGCGCCAGGTGTTCACCGGTGCCGGACGGGTCGGCCTCGGGCAGTTCGGCGAGGACGCGGGATTCCAGATCAGTCAGCGTGCTGACTACATCGAGGCCGAGGTCGGCCTGGAGACCACCCTGCGACGACCGATCGTCAACACCCGCGACGAGCCGCACGCCACCCGGTCCCTGTACCGCCGCCTGCACGTGATCCTGGGCGACGCGAACCTGTTCGACGTCGCCACGTATCTCAAGGTGGGCACCACCGCGCTGGTGCTCGCCGCGATCGAGGCGGAGGACGAGCGCCTGGACGTGCTCGAGCTCGCGACCCCGGTCGAGGCGGTCCAGCAGGTGTCCCGCGACCTCTCGCTGCGCGCGCGGCTCGAGCTCGCCGACGGGGACGACGCGTCCGCGCTCGAGATCCAGCGTGCCCTGCTCGAGATCTGCCGCTCCTATGCGACCGACGCCGAGGAGGCGGCCGTGATCGCGCGGTGGGAGCAGGTGCTCGAGAGGCTGGCCACCGACGTCTGGTCGGCCGCGCGCGAGGTCGAATGGGTCGCGAAGCTCCAGCTGCTCGGGCGCATGCGCGCCAAGCACGCGACGCCGGAGGCCCCCGAGGGGCTGCGGTGGGACGACGCGCGGCTCGCGGCGCTCGACCTGCAGTGGAGCCGCCTGGGCGACGGCCTGGCGACGCGGCTCGCGGCCGCCGGCGCGGTCGAGCGGATCGGCACCGAGGCCGAGGTCGCGGCCGCCGTCGCGACGGCCCCGCAGGACACGCGGGCGCGGCTCAGGGGCGGCGTGGTCGCGGGTCGCCCCGACCTGGTGGACGCGGCGGGATGGTCGACCGTGGTGCTCGACCGCGAGACCGACCACGGCCACCTCGAGGTGATCCACCTGGACGAGCCGCTGCGCACCACGCACCCGCTGCTCGAGCCCCTGCTGGCGGGTGAGCCGGGCGCCTGACGGCGCCGCGCATCGTCCCGCCACAAGGGTGCCGGACGCCACCCCGGTGGACGGCGACGCGGTCCGCGCGCGCGGATAGACTCGACGCATGGCCCAGATCAACGCGCAAGGACAGCCCTACGAGGACGACGAGGCGCCGGAGCCCCTGCCCGCGCCCGCGGCGGCCGCCACCACGGACGCCATCGACGACCTGCTCGACGAGATCGACGGCTCGTTGCAGGTGAACGCCGAGCAGTTCGTGCGCTCGTTCGTCCAGAAGGGCGGCGAGTAGGCCCGGCGCCTCGCTCATGATCCTCAACGAGATCCCGCCGCCGCTCGACGTCGATCCCGCCCGTCGCATCTTCGGCCTCGAGACCGAGTTCGGCCTGCACCTCGACACGGGCGCGGGCCGTCCCGTCACGCCCGAGGAGGTCGCCGGGCACCTGTTCCACTCGGTGGTGCAGTGGGGGCGCAGCTCGAACGTGTTCCTGCCCAACGCGTCCCGGCTCTACATCGACGTGGGTGCGCATCCCGAGTACGCGACGGCGGAGTGCGACACGCTGACCGACCTGATCGCGCTCGACAAGGCCGGCGAGCGGATCGTCCACGACCTGATCGCGGGCGGCGAGGAGCGGCTGCGAGCCGCGGGGGTCGACGGCACCATCCATCTCTACAAGAACAACACGGACTCGGCCGGCAACAGCTACGGCTGCCACGAGAACTACCTGGTCCGCCGGCGCGCCGACTTCAAGGCGTTCGCGTCCGCGCTGCTGCCGTTCCTGGTCACCCGCCAGATCGTCACCGGCGCCGGCACCATCACCCGCACGCCCTCCGGCGCTCACTACAGCTTCTCGCCGCGCGCCGACCACATGTGGGAGGGCATGAGCTCGGCGACCACGCGGTCGCGACCGATGATCAACACCCGCGACGAGCCGCACGCGAACGCCGAGCTGTACCGGCGCATGCACGTGATCGTCGGCGACTCGACCATGGCGGAGCCGACCGCGCTCCTCAAGGTGGGGTCGACCGACCTGATCCTGCGCCTCATGGAGGCGCGCGTCCCGCTGCCCGAGCTGACCCTCGCCCGAGAGATGCAGGCGATCCGCGACGTGGCGCACGACCTGACGGGCCGCGCGACCGTCGAGCTCGCGGACGGGCGGCGGCTGACGGCGGTCCAGGTGCAGCAGACCTACCTCGACGCGGTGCGCGCGCATGTGGGCGGGCTCATCGAGCGCACGGACGAGGTCGACCAGATCCTCGACCTGTGGCAACGCGGCATCGATGCGGTGCGGACCCAGGACTTCTCGCTGGTGGCCACCGAGCTGGACTGGGCCATCAAGCACCGCCTCGTCATGCGGTACCGGGACCGGCTCGGATGCGCGCTCGACGACGCGCGCCTCGCGCGCCTGGAGCTCGCGTTCCACGACGTCTCTCCCCAGCGCGGCCTCTTCTACCGGCTCCAGAACCAGGGGCTGGTGCGCCGCATCGTCTCCGAGGAGGCGATCGAGGCGGCGAAGACGCGCGCGCCGCAGACCACCAGGGCCCGGCTGCGGGGCGAGTTCGTCGAGAAGGCGCTCGCGTCGGGCCGCGACTTCACCGTCGACTGGGTGCATCTGAAGATCGCCGGGAGCTCCGGCACGACCGTCCTCCTCAAGGACCCGTTCAGGAGCGAGGACGCGCGTGTCGACGCGCTGATCGACCTTCTCGAAACGGTTTGAGGGGCCGTAGACTTCTGCGGTCCCGAAAGGAATCCCACCCATGCCTCGTCTCGCCGCGATCGCGCTCGCGCTCGTGCTGTCGCTCGGCCTCGCCGCCTGCTCGGCAGGGTCGAGCCCCGACGCCTCCGTGACGGCCGCCGGCAGCATCGACGACATCGTGATCGGTGGCTCGGACACGCTCGCGCCCTCGCTCGAGTTCGTCCCGGGGCAGAAGTACTCCAAGGAGCAGGCCAGGGTGGTCTGGAACGGCGACGGCGACTTCCTCGAGGACGGCCAGCCGCTGCTGCTCGACATCTATGGCGCCTCGCTGGACGACGGCACCCCGCTCATCAACACCTACGACGGGCTGCCGCGGTCCTTCCTGCTCGCGCCCGAGGTGGTGGGCGACACCCTCTACGACACGCTGCTCGACGTCCGGGTCGGGGCGCGCGTGCTCGTGGTCGCCCCTCCGAGCTTCGACTCGGACACCGAGCCGCCCATCGCGATGGTGGTCGACGTGCTCCCGGTGCGGGCCACCGGCGTCGACGTCGAACCCGTCGCGGGGCTGCCGGCGGTGACGCTCGACCCCCTGACGGGCGAGCCGTCGATCGACCTCGGCGAGGAGGAGGACCCACCGACCGACCTGGTGGTGTCCACGCTGATCCTGGGCTCGGGCCCGCAGATCCAGGAGGGCTCGTACGTCACGGTGAACTACACCGGCTGGTACTGGTCGGACGGCTCGGACGACGAGGGCGAGTGGAGCCGCGGCGACGTCCTCGACTCGTCCTGGCCCGTCGAGATGGCGCCCTTCGAGCTCCAGATCGGCAAGGGGCAGGTGATCCGCGGCTGGGACGAGGGCCTGCTCGACCAGACCGCCGGCTCCCAGGTGCTGCTGGTGGTGCCCGCGACCTACGGCTACATCGCCAAGGGCACGCTCGTCTTCGTCGTGGACATCCTCGACGTGTGGAACCCGGAGGTGTGACATGGGTGTCGCTGTCCGTCTGATCCCCTGCCTCGACGTCGACGCCGGCCGCGTCGTCAAGGGCGTGAACTTCGAGAACCTGCGCGACGCGGGCGACCCCGTCGAGCTGGCCGCGGCCTACGGCGCCGCGGGTGCCGACGAGGTCACCTTCCTCGACGTCACCGCATCGTCCGGCAACCGCGAGACCACCTACGACGTCGTGCGCCGGACCGCCGAGCAGGTGTTCGTGCCGCTGACCGTCGGCGGTGGCGTGCGTGCGCCCGAGGACGTCGACCGGCTCCTGCGTGCGGGCGCTGACAAGGTGGGCGTCAACACGGCCGCCATCGCGCGGCCCGAGCTCATCTCGGAGATCGCGGCGCGATTCGGCAACCAGGTGCTCGTGCTGTCCGTGGACGCGCGGCGGGTGCGCGACGGCGTCAGCACGCCGTCCGGATTCGAGGTGACCACGCACGGGGGTCGTCGGGGCACGGGGATCGACGCGGTCGAGTGGGCGCGCCGTGGCGCCGAGCTCGGGGCGGGCGAGATCCTCCTCAACTCGATGGACGCGGACGGCACCACCGACGGCTTCGACCTCGACATGCTCGGCCAGGTGCGCGAGGTGGTGGGCGTGCCGCTCATCGCCTCGGGGGGCGCAGGGACCGTCCAGCACTTCATCGACGCGGCCAAGGCGGGTGCCGACGCCGTGCTCGCAGCCTCCGTGTTCCACTTCCGCACCCTGTCAATCCAGGAGGTCAAGGACGCGATGCGCGCGTCCGGGATCGAGGTCAGATGACGACCCGGGGCGACTCCGGCTACGCGCTCAGCGGCCGCTTCACGCGCAAGGCTGGCACGCTGCTCGGCCACGCCATCCGCACCCAGCCCTGGCAGTTCGCGATCGCTGTCGCCGCCGCCGCCGCGTTCGGGCTGCTCACGGTCGCGTTCGGCACCCTGCTCGGAGACATCACCGATCAGGTGGTGATCCCCGCCGTCGCGGGCGAGCCGATCGAGGGCGTGTGGGGGGAGCTCACGCAGGATCCCTCCGACGCCATCTGGATCGCCGGCAGCACCTTCCTGGCGATCGGCATCGTCAACGCGGTCCTGGTCGGTGTGCGCCGGATGGTCCAGGGCTACGGCGTCGCGGGCGTCATGGCGCATCACCGGCGGATCGTCGCCGACGCCATCGCGTCCCTGCCGCTGGGCTGGCACCGTGCCAACCCGTCGGGGCGCATCCTGTCCGCGATGTCCTCGGACGCGGAGACCGCGACCAGGCCGCTCCACCCCTTCGCCTTCACCGTCGGGTCCTTCGTCATGATGGTGGCGGCCGGCGTCACGATGTGGCGCATGGACCCCTGGCTGGCGGTGACCGGCATCGCGGTGGTGCCGCTGATCTTCGCGATCAACCTGGTGTACGAGCGCGTCATCACGCCGCGCTGGGACCTGGGCCAGAGCCTTCGCGCCGAGGTCGCGACCATCGCGCACGAATCCTTCGAGGGCGGCACGGTGGTCAAGGCGCTGGGCGCCGAGGAGCGCGAGACCGCGCGGTTCGCGCGCGAGACCCGCGGGCTGCGCGACGCCGACACCCGCGTGGGTCAGACCTCTGCCTGGTTCGAGCCCATGATGGACGTGGTGGTGCCGCTCGGCTCCGTCGCGCTGATGATCGTCGGCGCGGTGCGGGCCGAGGCGGGCGCGGTCACGGTCGGCAACGTGGTCTCAGCCATCTACCTGGTGACGCTCATGGCGGTCCCGATCCGGGGGCTCGGATGGGTGCTCGGCGCGATGCCGCCCGCACTGGTCGCGTTCCGTCGGGTGGGCGAGATCGCCCAGGCCGCCACGGAGGTCGACGAGCCCGGCCACCTCGACATCCCCCGCGAGGGAGCCGGCGCGCTGCGCTTCGACGGGGCCGACATCGGCGCCGACGACGGCGACGGCAACCTCGCGGTCATCCTGCGGGACGTCTCCCTCGAGCTGTCGCCCGGCTCCGTGACCGCCCTGGTCGGCGCGACGGGCGCGGGGAAGTCGACCGTCGCGCTCGCCGCTGCGCGCCTGGCGCGCCCGCTGACCGGTCAGGTCACGCTCGACGACACCGACCTCGAAGCGATCACCGACGTGGGCGACCATGTCGCGCTGGTGCCGCAGACCGCCTTCGTGTTCGCCGGCACCGTGCGCGACAACGTCACGCTCGGCGACGGCTCCTACGGGGACGATGCGGTGTGGGAGGCCCTGCGCCGCGCCAATGTGGTCGACGTGGTCGAGCGGCTCCGCGCGCCCGACGGGGGCACGAGCCTCGACGCCGAGCTCGCCGAGCGCGGGATGAACCTGTCGGGCGGCCAGCGCCAGCGCCTCGCGCTCGCGCGCGCCCTGGTGCGCGAGCCCCGCGTGCTGGTGCTCGACGACGCGACCAGCGCCGTCGATCCTCGCGTCGAGCGGGAGATCCTCACGGGGCTCGCGGGCGAGGACGGGCCCACCGTGCTCGTGATCGCCTACCGGCTCGCGTCGATCCTGCTGGCCGACCACATCGTCCACGTCGACCGCGGCCGGGTGGTCGACGCGGGCTCCCACGCGGAGCTGCTGGCGCGCGATCCCGGCTATCGCGAGCTCGTGCTCGCGTACGAGGAGGACTCGCGCCGTCAGGCGCAGGAGCAGGCGGGGTACATCGGATGAACGCCGATCAGATGGGCATGCGCCAGATGTTCCGGCGCGGCCTCCAGCTGAGCCCGGAGTTCCGCAAGGGCCTCGGGGTGACGCTCGCGCTGGCCGCGATGGCGGCGATGGGCCGGGCGGCGACGCCCTTCCTGACGCAGCGCGTGACCGACCAGGGCCTGCTGGCCCCCGACGGGGTCGCGGTCGACGTGGTCGTGCGGTACGCGCTGGGCGGCTCGGTGGTGCTGATCGCCTCCGCGATCCTCGCGTGGCAGGTGCGCCGGCGCATGGTCGCCGCGTCCGAGGCCGGCCTCGCGACGCTCAGGATCCGTGCCTTCGGCAAGGTCCACGAGCTCTCGGTGCTCACCCAGAACGAGGAGCAGCGCGGCCGCTACGTGTCGCGCGTCACCGGCGACGTCGAGACCATCCGCGACCTCATGCAGTGGACCGGCGCCGCGATGATCATCGCCGCGCTCGAGTCCTTCACGGTGTTCGTGGTCATGGTCCTGTACTCGTGGCAGCTGTCGCTCCTGGTGCTGCTCGCCTTCATCCCGATGGTGGTGTCGCTGCTGTGGATCCAGCCGCGCGTCCGCCGGGCCTTCCAGGGCGTGCGCTCGCGCGTCGCCGACCTGCTCGGCAAGACGTCCGAACAGCTCGTCGGCGTGTCGACCATCCGCGCCTACGGCGTCCAGCAGCGCATGCGCGACCAGCTGAACGAGGAGGTCGACGCGATCCTCGTGGCCGAGAAGCGGGCGTCGCTGCTCGCGTCGCTGAACTTCTCGTCGACCGTGGTGGGGCAGTCCCTCGCGACCGGCCTCGCGCTGATCGGCGGCACCCACCTGGCGCTCCGGGGCGACCTCTCCGTCGGCACGGTGGTCGCGTTCGCCTTCCTCGTCTACATGTTCTCCGGTCCGCTGATGTGGATCATCGAGATGCTCGCGGAGATGCAGCGCGCGATCGTCGGGTGGCGGCGCGTGATCGGGCTGGTCGACCAGGACGTGACGGTCGCGGATCCGGGCGAGGACGGCACGCGCATCCCGCACGGTCGCGGAGATCTCTCGATCGAGGGCGTGCGGCTCACGTACCCCGGCGGGCCGGAGGTGCTCAAGGGCATCGACCTGGACCTGCCGGCGGGGCGCCGGCTGGCGCTGGTGGGGCAGACGGGCTCGGGCAAGACCACGCTCGCGCGGCTGATGTCCCGCTTCTTCGACCCGACCGAGGGCGTGGTCCGCGTGGGCGGCGTCGATCTGCGCGACGTCCCGATGGAGTCGCTGCGACGCTCGGTGGCCGTGGTGCCCCAGGAGGGCTTCCTGTTCGACGGGTCGATCCTGTCGAACCTCGAGTACGCGCTGCCAGGCGTGACCGGCGAGGATCTCGAGCGCCGCGCGCTGGCGGCCTTCGAGTCGCTCGGGCTCGAAGGCTGGCTGAAGACGCTGCCGAACGGCCTGCGCACCCACGTGGGCCCGCGCGGCGAGCTGCTCTCCGCCGGGGAGCGTCAGCTTGTGTCGATCGCTCGCGCCTACCTGCGCGATCCCGACCTGCTGATCCTCGACGAGGCCACCTCGGCGGTCGACCCGGCGACGGAGGTGCGGATCTCGCGTGCTCTCGAGGGGCTGATGCAGGGGCGCACAGCGGTGGTCATCGCGCACCGGCTCTCGACCGCCGAGCGGGCGGACCTGGTCGCCGTGATGGAGCAGGGCGAGCTCGTCGAGGTGGGCCCGCACTCCGAGCTGGTGGGCGCGGGCGGGATCTACTCCCGCCTGCACGAGGCGTGGGTGGCCCAGACGCGCGACTGATCCCGGGCGTCGTCCGCCTGGACCTCGCCCGGTCCCTGGACACTCCGCACGGAACCGGTCCCGGATGGTCGGCGTGTCGGGCCGGATCGCGGCCCGGAACCCGGCGTGTCGCGCCGGGTTCCGTGCGTACCGTCCGGGTGGCGACGTGGAAGGATATGCGGCATGCCTCTCGACCCCTCGATCGCCTCCCGCCTCAAGCGCGACGCCGCCGGACTCGTCTGCGCGGTGGTCCAGCAGCATGACACGCGCGAGGTGCTGATGGTGGCGTGGATGAACGACGAGGCGCTCCACGAGACCCTCACGTCGGGCCGCGCGGTCTACTGGAGCCGCTCCCGTCAGGAGCTGTGGCGCAAGGGCGACACGTCGGGCCACCGCCAGCGGGTGGTGCGGGCGAGCCTCGACTGCGACGGCGACGCGATCCTGCTCGAGGTCGACCAGGTCGGCGCCGCCTGCCACACCGGGACGCGCACGTGCTTCGAGACCGGCGGAGACCTGGGCGCCGTCGTGGTGGACGATGCGGGGGTGGCGCCGTGAGCGCCGTCACCGTCGAGTGGGGTCAGACCTGGCCCGACCTCGAGGGATTCGTCGGCTACGGCGCGACCCACCGGGTGGTGCCGGTGGTGCGGCGCGTCCTCGCCGACTCGCTCACCCCGGTCGCGGTGTACCGCGCGCTGGCCGAGGAGCGCCCCGGCACGTTCATCCTCGAGAGCGCGGAGCCCGACGGCACCCGCGCGCGCTTCTCCTTCGTCGGCGTCCGCTCGCGGGCGATGCTGACGGTCGACGGCGACGATGCGCGGTGGTCGGGCGACGTGCCGGTGGGGCTCGCGGACGGCGCGCCGCTGTCCGTGATCCGCGCGGCGCTCGCCGAGCTCGCGTCCGAGCCGATCGAGGGCCTGCCGCCGCTGACCGGCGGCATGGTCGGCGTGCTCGGCTGGGACATCATCCGCCAGTGGGAGCCGACGCTGCCCATGAAGGCGCCGCGCGAGATCGACGTGCCGGACGTGCTGCTCCTGCTCGCGACCGACATCGCCGCCTTCGACCACCGCGACGGCTCGGTGTGGCTGATCGCCAACGCGGTCAACGCGGACGCGCAGGAGTCCGGCATCGAGCAGGCGTACGCCGACGCGGTCGCGCGGCTCGACCGGATGCAGCACCAGCTCGAGGCCGCGCCGGCCGGTCCGGTCTCCACGCTGTCCGACGCCGCCGAGCCGGAGGTCGCCCAGCGCAGCGCGCCGGGGGAGTACGAGGCGGCCGTGGAGTTCGCGAAGGAGGCGATCCGGGACGGCGAGGTGTTCCAGATGGTGCCCTCCCAGCGGTTCGACGTCGCGACCGAGGCGAGCCCGCTCGACATCTACCGGGTGCTGCGCACGCTCAACCCGAGCCCCTACATGTACTACTTCCAGCTGGAGGACGACCAGGGCCGCGAGTTCGCGGTGGTCGGCTCGAGCCCCGAGTCCCTGTGCACGGTCAAGGACGGCCGTGTCTCGACGTTCCCGATCGCCGGATCCCGCCCGCGCGGCACGACGGTCGAGGAGGACCGCCGCCTGCAGGAGGAGCTGCTGGCGGACCCCAAGGAGATCGCCGAGCACGTGATGCTGGTGGACCTCGCGCGCAACGACCTGGTGAAGGTGTGCGAGCCCACCTCGGTCGAGGTCGCGGAGTTCATGGCCGTCAACCGCTACTCGCACGTCATGCACATCTGCTCCACCGTGCTCGGCACGCTCGAGCCGCACCAGGGCGCGGTCGACGCGTTCACCGCCGTCTTCCCGGCGGGGACGCTCTCCGGCGCGCCCAAGCCGCGGGCGATCGCGCTCATCGACGAGATCGAGCCGACCCGGCGCGCCTTCTACGGCGGCGCCGTAGGCTACTTCGACTTCGCCGGCAACATGGACATGGCGATCGCGATCCGCACCGCGCTCGTCGAGGGCGGCGTGGCGCACGTCCAGGCCGGCGCCGGGATCGTGGCGGACTCGGTGCCCGAGACCGAGGCCGCCGAGACCCGGCACAAGGCCGCCGCGATGATCCGCGCGATCGCCACCGCGTCGCGCCTCGCGTCCGCGGGCTGACGCTATGCTGGCGCCATCCGTCGAGTCCCCTAGGAGATGGCCATGTCGAGCGTGCACCTCGAGCCGCAGGACCTTCCCGATGTCGCCCCGCACAACCACGGCCGCACCATGGCCGGCTGGGTCACGAACGTCGGTCTGGTGATCGCGGCGATCGTCGCGTCGATCGGCATCGCGTTCCCGGTGTGGCCCGTCGTGTGGGTCGGCGTCGGCATCGCGGTGGTGTCCGTGGCGGCCGGCGCGGCGCTCCGCGCGCTGGGCCACGGGCAGCCCCTCGCCTGAGCCTTTACGGCACCCGGACGCGTCCGGAAGGTCCGTTCCCCGGCGCTACGATGGGCGCATGGGAGAGGGTGGCATGAGCGTTCTTGACAGCATCGTCGCAGGGGTCCTGGAGGACCTCTCCGTCCGTCAGGAGCTGACGTCCATGGACGCGCTCAAGGAGCGCGCCGCGCGACTGCCCGGCGCGATCGACGCGCGCCAGATCCTGGCGCGCGACGAGGTCGCGATCATCGCCGAGGTCAAGCGCTCCAGCCCGTCGAAGGGCGAGCTCGCAGACATCGCCGACCCGGCGCTGCTCGCGACGGAGTACGAGGCCGGCGGCGCGTCGGTCATCTCGGTGCTGACCGAGCAGCGTCGCTTCGGCGGCTCGCTGTCCGACCTGGACGCGGTGCGCGCGAAGGTCGACATCCCGATCCTGCGCAAGGACTTCATCGTCACGCCCTACCAGGTCTGGGAGGCCCGCGCCCACGGCGCGGACGTGGTGCTGCTGATCGTGGCGGCGCTCGACCAGCTCGCGCTGGAGAGCCTCATCGAGCGCGTGCACTCGCTGGGCATGACCGCCCTGGTCGAGGTGCATGATGTCGAGGAGGTCAAGCGCGCGGCCGACGCCGGCGCGCGCGTGATCGGCGTCAACGCCCGCAACCTGCGCACGCTCGAGGTGGACCGCACCACGTTCGGCCGCGTCGCCCCGCACATCCCCGACGGCGTGCTGCGCGTCGCCGAGTCCGGCATCCGCGACAGCCACGACGTGGTCGAATACGCCCGCATGGGAGCCGATGCGGTGCTCGTCGGCGAGGCGCTGGTGAAGGACCGCGACCCCCGGACCACCGTGGCGGAGATGGTCGCCGCCGGCGCCCACCCGGCCCTCCGGTCGGTCCGCCCGTGACGGCCTCGCTCCAGGAGGCCCCGGGGCCGTTCTTCGGCGCGTTCGGCGGAAGGTTCGTCCCCGAGGCGCTGATGGCCGCGCTCGACGAGCTCACGGACGCCTACGACAAGGCGCGCATCGACCCCGAGTTCACCGGCGAGCTCGAGCGGCTCGCCCGCGACTACACGGGACGCCCCAGCATCGTCACCGAGGTGCCCCGCTTCGCGGCGCACGCGGGCGGCGCCCGGGTGTTCCTCAAGCGCGAGGACCTCAACCACACCGGCTCGCACAAGATCAACAACGTGCTCGGCCAGGCGCTGCTCACCAAGCGCCTCGGGAAGACCCGCGTGATCGCGGAGACCGGCGCGGGCCAGCACGGCGTCGCGACCGCGACCGCCGCCGCGCTCATGAATCTCGACTGCGTCATCTACATGGGCGAGGAGGACACCGAGCGTCAGGCGCTCAACGTCGCCCGCATGCGGCTGCTCGGAGCCGAGGTGATCCCCGTCGCGACCGGCACCCGCACCCTCCGCGACGCCATCAACGAGGCCTTCCGGGACTGGGTCACCAACGTCGAGACCACCAACTACGTGTTCGGCACCGCGGCCGGGCCCCACCCGTTCCCCGCGATGGTGCGCGACTTCCAGCGTGTGATCTCGGTCGAGGCGCGCGCGCAGATGCTCGAGCTCGGCGGGCTGCCCGACGCCGTCCTCGCCTGCGTCGGTGGCGGCTCGAACGCGATCGGCTCCTTCGACGCCTTCCTGGACGACAGGGACGTGCGGCTCATCGGCTGCGAGGCGGCGGGGGACGGCGTCGAGACCGGCCGTCACGCGGCGACGCTCACCGGAGGTCGGCCCGGGATCCTGCACGGCTCGCGGTCCTTCATCCTGCAGGACGACGACGGCCAGACGCTGCCGTCCCACTCGATCTCTGCGGGCCTCGACTACCCGGGCGTGGGCCCGCAGCACACCTGGCTCGCGGACATCGGCCGCGCCGAGTACTGGCCCGTGACCGATGCCGACGCGATGGAGGCGTTCCGCCTCCTCACCCGCACCGAGGGCATCCTGCCCGCGATCGAGTCCGCCCACGCGCTCGCCGGGGCCATCCGGCTCGGCCGCGAGCTCGGGCCGGACGCCACGCTGCTCGTCACGCTCTCGGGGCGGGGCGACAAGGACGTCGAGCAGGCCGCGCGCTGGTTCGACATGCTTCCGGAGGGGGATGGATGAGCGCGCTCACCGATCGGCTCGACGCATGCCGGGCCGAGGGACGAGCCGCGCTCGTCGGCTACCTCCCCGTGGGCTACCCCGACCTTGAGACGTCGCTCGCGGCGATGCGGGTGCTGGTCGAGGCGGGATGCGACGTGGTCGAGGTCGGCCCGCCCTACTCCGACCCGGTGCTCGACGGTCCGATGATCCAGCACGCCGCGGCCAAGGCGCTCGAGGGCGGCGTGCGCGTCGACGATGCGTTCACCGCGGTGCGCGCGGTCGCCGACGCGGGCGCGGTGCCGGTGGTGATGAGCTACGCGAACCTCATGCTGCAGCGGGGCTGGGAGCGGTTCGCCGCCGACCTGTCGGAGGCCGGGGGAGCAGGCGTCATCACTCCTGACCTGACCCCGGACGCCGCGCCCGAGTGGGTCGACGCGGCCCGCGCGGCGGATGTCGACACCATCTTCCTGGTCGCTCCGTCGACCACCAGGGAGCGCATGCACCTGACCTGCGGAGCGTCGCGAGGCTTCGTGTACGCGACCCCGCTGATGGGCGTCACCGGCGAGCGGGCCTCGGTCGGCGACGCCGCTCCCCGGGTGGTCGCGGAGGCGCGTGCGGCGGGCGCGGAGCGGGTCTGCATCGGCGTCGGCGTGTCGACCGGCGCGCAGGCCGCGGAGGTGGGGCGGTACGCCGACGGGGTGATCGTCGGGACGGCCTTCGTCCGCGCTCTCGGCGACGACGGCGACCTCGAGCGGCTCCGCGCGAAGGTGTCCGAGCTGGCCGACGGCGTGAGGACGGGCCGATGACGACCTCCATCCCGAGCCCCCCGATCGAGTGGAGCTCCTTCTCGATCGGGCCCCTCACCATCCACGCCTACGCGCTGTGGATCCTGCTGGGCATCCTCGTGGCGCTGTGGCTCACCACGCGTCGGTGGGTCGCGCGCGGCGGAGACCCCGAGAAGGTCGGCGACGTCGCGTTCTGGGCGATCCCGTTCGGGATCCTGGGCGGCCGGATCTACCACGTGATCAGCTCGCCGGCGGCCTACTTCGGCGAGGGTGGCAACCCGTGGAACGCCTTCAAGATCTGGGAGGGCGGTCTCGGCATCTGGGGTGCCGTCGCGCTCGGCGCCGTGGGCGCGTGGATCGGCGCACGCCGCGCCCGCGTCAGCTTCGTCACGTTCCTCGACGCCGCCGCGCCGGGCGTGCTGCTCGCCCAGGCGATCGGCCGCATGGGCAACTACTTCAACCAGGAGCTCTTCGGCGGTCCTACGGACCTGCCGTGGGCCCTCGAGATCGACCCCGTGTTCCGGCCCGAGGGCTACGAGCAGTTCGCCACGTTCCATCCGACGTTCCTGTACGAGCTGCTGTGGAACGTGGCCGGCGCCCTACTCATCATCTACCTCGACCGCCGCCTCGACCTCCGTGGCGGACGTGTGTTCTGGCTCTACGTGATCGTGTACGTGTCCGGCAGGCTCTGGATCGAGGGCGTGCGGATCGACGACGCGGTGATGATCGGCGGCCTGCGCATCAACGAGTGGGTGTCGATCGTGGTGCTGTCCGTGGCCGTCGCGATGTTCACTATCCTGGGGGCCAGGCAGCGCAGAGCCACCGTGCGACCCGACCGGTCGCAGCTGGCCGCAGCGTCCCCCACCCCCGGGTCGCAGCCGCCCGGCACCGAGCCGCAGTCCGACGTCGACACCCCCGACGACGGTGTCCCGCGCCCCTGAGCCGGGGATTCCGAGCCGCCGCGCCTTCGCGGTAGGCTGAACATCCGTGTGAATCCCCGGGTCGACGGCGCCCCGAAATCCCAACCATGTCCCCTTCGCAGGGGACGGCTAAGGACGGTGTGATGGTCGCGCATCTTGGCGCTCCCCAGCCCGGCGGCGGGCTCTACAACCCCGCCTACGAGCACGACGCGTGCGGCGTCGCCTTCGTGGCGACCCTGCGTGGCACGGCGGGACGGGACATCGTCGATGCGGGCCTGACCGCCCTGAAGAACCTGGAGCACCGCGGCGCGGTGGGCGCGGAGACGGAGACCGGCGACGGCGCGGGCATCCTCACCCAGGTGCCCGACGCCTTCCTGCGCGAGGTGACGGACGTCGAGCTGCCCGCGGCGGGCGAGTACGCCGTCGGCATCGCGTTCCTCACGCCGGGAGCGGAGGACGCGGAGGTCGCGGCGTTCGAGGACGCCGCGCGCATCGAGGGCGTCACCGTGCTCGGCTGGCGCGACGTGCCCGTCGACCCCGAGCCGCTGGGGCCGTCCGCGCGTGCCGCGATGCCCACCTTCCGGCAGGTGTTCCTGGCCGCCGAGGGCGCGTCCGGCATCGTCCTGGACCGCCGCGCCTACCGCGTCCGCAAGCGCGCCGAGGGCCAGGGCGGACCCTTCTTCGCCTCCCTGTCGTCGCGCACCCTGACGTACAAGGGCATGCTCACGACCTACCAGCTCGAGCAGGTGTTCCCGGACGTGACGCACCCGCTGTTCGAGTCCGAGCTCGCGCTGGTGCACTCCCGCTTCTCCACCAACACGTTCCCGTCGTGGCCGCTCGCGCAGCCGCTGCGCGGCATCGCCCACAACGGTGAGATCAACACCGTCCGGGGCAACCGGAACTGGATGGCGGCCCGTGAGGGCATGCTCCAGTCCGAGCTGCTCGGCGACCTCGCGCCGCTCATGCCCGTGTGCACGCCGTCGGCGTCGGACACCGCGTCCTTCGACGAGGTGCTGGAGCTGCTCCACCTGGGCGGACGCCCGATCCACCACGCGCTGCTGATGATGATCCCGGAGGCGTGGCAGAACAACGCCGAGATGGACCCTGCCCGCCGCGCCTTCTACGAGTACCACTCCGCGCTCATGGAGCCGTGGGACGGCCCCGCCGCGCTCCACTTCACCGACGGCACGGTGATCGGCGCGACGCTCGACCGCAACGGCCTGCGCCCGGGCCGCTTCTGGGTGACGGACGACGGCCTGGTCGTCTGCGGCTCCGAGGCCGGCCTGCTCGACATCGACCCCGCGAAGGTGGTGCGCAAGGGCCGCCTGCAGCCGGGCCGCATGCTGCTGGTGGACACCGGCGCCGGGCGGATCGTCGAGGACGAGGAGATCAAGTCGGCGCTCGCCTCCGAGCACCCGTACGAGCAGTGGGTCTCCGACAACGCGATCCGCCTGTCCGAGGTGCCGGACCGCGAGCACATCGTGCACTCGGCCCGGTCGGTCCAGCGCCGCCAGCGCGCATTCGGCTACACCGAGGAGGAGCTCAAGATCCTGCTCGCGCCCATGGCGCGGGAGGGCCTCGAGCCGATCGGCGCGATGGGCTCCGACACTCCGATCGCCGTCCTGTCGCAGCGCCCGCGCCTGCTGTTCGACTACTTCGTGCAGATGTTCGCGCAGGTGACCAACCCGCCGCTCGACTCGATCCGCGAGGAGGTCGTCACCGCCACCGGCGGCGCGCTGGGCCCCGAGCCGAACCTGCTCGAGGCGACCCCCGAGCACGCGCGGAAGATCATCATCGACTTCCCGGTGATCGACAACGACGAGCTGGCGAAGATCCTCCACATCGATCGCGACCCCAAGCGCCGCGGCGTCTTCTCGTCCCGCAAGGTCCGCGGCCTCTACCGCGTGAACGGCGGTGCAGAGGCGCTCGAGGCCCGCCTGCAGGAGATCTTCCGCGAGGTGGACGAGGCGATCGAGGACGGCGTGTCCTTCCTGGTCCTGTCCGACCGCGACGGCAACCCCGACCTGGCTCCCATCCCGTCGCTGCTGCTCACGTCGGCCGTGCACCACTACCTGGTGCGCACCCACCGCCGCACGCAGCTGTCGATGGTCATCGAGGCCGGCGACGTGCGCGAGGTGCACCACGTCGCGCTCCTGATCGGCTACGGCGCGGGATGCGTGAACCCCTACCTCGCGATGGAGACGGTCGAGGACCTCGCCAAGCGCGGGTACCTCGGCGAGGTCACGGCTCAGAAGGCGACCGCGAACCTCATCAAGGCGCTCGGCAAGGGCGTGCTCAAGATCATGTCCAAGATGGGCATCTCCACGATGGCGTCCTACCGCGGCGCGCAGGTCTTCGAGGCGATGGGCCTGTCGAAGGAGCTCGTCGACCTGCACTTCGCGGGCACGCCGAGCCAGATCGACGGCGTCGGCCTCGACGTGATCGCGGCCGAGGTCGAGGCGCGTCACGCCGACGCCTACCCGGCGTCCGGCGAGCTGCCGCCCCACAGCCGGCTCCGTACCGGCGGCGAGTACCAGTGGCGCCGCGACGGGGAGGAGCACCTCTTCGACCCTGAGACGGTCTTCAAGCTCCAGCACTCCACGCGCACCCGCCGCTACGACCTGTTCCGGGAGTACACGGATCGCGTGGACGGCCAGGCCGAGCGGCTGATGACCCTGCGGGGGCTGCTCGAGTTCTCCTCCGACCGTCCGAGCGTGCCGCTCGAGGAGGTCGAGCCGGTCAGCGAGATCGTCAAGCGGTTCAACACGGGCGCGATGTCCTACGGCTCCATCTCGCAGGAGGCGCACGAGACGCTCGCGGTGGCGATGAACCGCATCGGCGGCAAGTCGAACACCGGCGAGGGCGGCGAGTCCGTCGACCGTCTCTACGACCCTGAGCGCCGCAGCGCGATCAAGCAGATCGCCTCGGGCCGCTTCGGCGTGACCAGCGAGTACCTGGTGAACGCCGACGACATCCAGATCAAGCTCGCCCAGGGTGCGAAGCCGGGCGAGGGCGGCCAGCTGCCGGGGAACAAGGTGTACCCCTGGGTCGCCGAGACCCGGCACTCGACCCCGGGCGTCGGCCTCATCTCGCCGCCCCCGCACCACGACATCTACTCCATCGAGGACCTCAAGCAGCTGATCCACGACGCGAAGAACGCCAACCCGCGGGCGCGCATCCACACCAAGCTGGTGTCGGAGGTCGGCGTCGGCACCATCGCCGCGGGCGTGGCGAAGTGCAAGTCGGACGTGGTGCTCATCTCGGGCCACGACGGCGGCACCGGCGCGAGCCCGCTGAACTCGCTCAAGCACGCGGGCACCTCGTGGGAGATCGGCCTGGCCGAGACCCAGCAGACCCTGGTGCTCAACGACCTGCGCGACCGGATCGTCGTGCAGGTCGACGGCCAGCTCAAGACGGGACGCGACGTGGTCGTGGCCGCGCTGCTGGGCGCGGAGGAGTTCGGCTTCGCTACCGCGCCGCTGGTGGTGTCGGGCTGCATCATGATGCGGGTCTGTCACCTCGACACCTGCCCGGTGGGCGTCGCGACCCAGAACCCCGAGCTGCGGTCGCGCTTCTCCGGCAGGCCCGAGTTCGTCGAGACGTTCTTCGAGTTCATCGCCGAGCAGGTGCGGGAGCACCTCGCCGCGCTGGGCTTCCGCTCGATCGCCGAGGCGGTCGGCCACGTGGAGGCCTTGGAGACCCGTCGGGCGATCGACCACTGGAAGGCCGCCGGTCTCGACCTGGCGCCGGTGCTCGCGCGCCCCGCGGCGGGGGCCGCCCTGATCAACTCGACCCACCAGGAGCACGGCCTCGAGAACGCGCTCGACAACGAGCTGATCGCAGCGGCCGAGCCTGCGCTCGAGCGAGGCGAGCCCGTGCGCATCGTCCGCGACGTCCAGAACATCAACCGCACGGTCGGCACCATGCTCGGCTTCGAGGTGACCCGCCGCTACCGGGGAGCGGGGCTTCCCGACGGCACCATCGACGTCACCCTCACCGGGAGCGCCGGCCAGTCCTTCGGCGCCTTCGTGCCGCGCGGCATCACGCTGCGCCTCGAGGGCGACGCGAACGACTACGTCGGCAAGGGGCTCTCGGGCGGTCGTGTGATCGTGCGCCCCGCGCGCGAGTCCATGCTCGACGAGTCGCGCGACGTGATCGGCGGCAACGTGGTCGGCTACGGCGCCACGGGCGGCGAGATCATGCTGCGCGGCCAGGTCGGCGAGCGGTTCCTGGTCCGCAACTCCGGCGCCACCGCGGTGGTGTGCGGGGTGGGCGACCACGCCCTCGAGTACATGACCGGCGGCACCGCCGTGATCCTCGGCCGCACCGGCCGCAACCTCGGCGCCGGCATGTCGGGCGGCACGGCCTACGTCCTCGACCTGCGGCCGGGCCGGGTCAACGCCCAGGCGCTGTCCGCGGGCGAGCTCACGCTGAGCCCGCTGGATCCCGAGGACGATGTGATCGTCCGCACGCTCGTCGAGCGTTTCGGCGAGGAGACCCAGTCGCAGCTCGCGCGCGAGCTGCTGGCGGACTGGGAGGCGGCGAGCGCCCGGTTCACCCGGGTGCTGCCCGCACAGTACGCGCGCGTCCGTGACGCGCTGGCCGAGCTCGAGGCGAAGGGCGGGGACCTCCGCGCCCCCGGCGCCTGGGCCGAGTTCCTGGAGGTGACCGGTGGCTGACCCCCGTGGATTCCTGAAGGTTCGTGAGCGGGAGACCCCGCCGTACCGCCCCGTGGCGGTCCGCCTGCGCGACTGGAACGAGGTGAAGGACGAGCTCGGTCGCGATCAGGTGGTGCTGCAGCGCCAGGCCGGTCGCTGCATGGACTGCGGCATCCCGTTCTGCCATCAGGGCTGCCCGCTGGGCAACCTGATCCCCGAGTGGAACGACCTGGTGTGGCGCGGCCAGTACGCCGACGCGATCGAACGCCTCCACGCCACCAACAACTTCCCGGAGTTCACCGGGCGCATCTGCCCGGCCCCGTGCGAGACGTCCTGCGTGCTCGGGATCAACCAGCCGGCGGTGACCATCAAGAACGTCGAGGTCGAGATCATCGACCGCGCGTTCGAGGACGGCAACGTCACGCCGCACATCGCCCAGCGCCACACGGGCAAGACCGTCGCGGTGGTCGGATCGGGACCCGCGGGTCTCGCCGCCGCCCAGCAACTGACCCGCGCCGGTCACACGGTGGCCGTCTACGAGAAGGACGACGTCCCCGGCGGCCTGCTCCGCTACGGCGTGCCGGACTTCAAGATGGAGAAGCACATCATCGACCGCCGCATCGCTCAGATGGAGCGCGAGGGCACGCGCTTCCGCAGCGGCATCGAGATCGGCAAGGACATCACGTGGGACGACCTGCGCGCGCGCTACGACGCCGTGCTGATCGCCACGGGCGCCCCGGTCCCGCGGGAGCTGCCGCTGCCCGGTCGCGACCTGGACGGCATCCACGTCGCGATGCCGTACCTCCACCAGGGCAACCTGGCAGCGGCGGGCGTCGAGGTCGAGGACCAGATCCACGCCGAAGGCAAGCACGTGATCGTGATCGGCGGAGGCGACACCGGCTCCGACTGCATCGGCACGGCGCTCCGTCAGGGCGCGGCGTCGGTCACCACGCTCGCGATCGGCAAGAAGCCGCCGACGGAGCGCACCGACTCGATGCCCTGGCCCACCGACCCGCGCCTGTTCGAGGTCTCGTCGAGCCACGAGGAGGGCGGCGAGCGCGACTACCTCGCCTCGACCGTCGAGTTCGTCGGCGACGAGCACGGTCACGTCCGCGCGCTCAAGGTCGCCGTCACCCAGTACAACCCCGACGGCTCGCGCACGCCCACCCCGGGCACCGAGCGCGAGATCCCCGCGGACCTGGTGCTCATCGCGATGGGCTTCACTGGGCCGGAGGTCACGACCCTCCAGGAGCAGTCCCAGGTAGCGTTGACGTCGCGCGCTCAGATCGAGCGTGCTGAGAACTTTGCGACCACCCAGGAGGGCGTGTTCGTGGCCGGCGATGCCGGGCGCGGGGCGTCGCTCGTGGTCTGGGCGATCGCCGAAGGTCGTGCGGCTGCCGCCGCGATCGACCAGTACCTGTCAGGGAGCACCGAGCTCCCGGCGCCGGTCACGGCGCACACCATGGCGCTGCGCGCCTGAACCGAGGTTGGAGAACATGCGAAACGCGAAGATTGTCTGCACGATCGGCCCGGCCACCGCGCCGATCGACCAGATGCGCAAGCTCGTCGGTGCGGGGATGGACGTCGCCCGCATCAACCGCAGCCACGGCAGCGCCGAGGAGCACGAGCAGGTCTACCGCAACATCCGCCAGGCCGCCGAGGAGCTCGGCCGCAACGTCGCCGTGCTGGTCGACCTGCAGGGCCCCAAGATCCGCCTCGAGAAGTTCGCCGACGGCCCCCACGAGCTCGCCGTCGACGACGTCTTCACCATCACGACGCGCGACGTCGCGGGCACCAAGGACCTCTGCGGCACCACGTTCAAGGGCCTGCCGGGCGACTGCAAGGTCGGCGACACGCTGCTGATCGACGACGGCAAGGTCCGCCTCGTCGTGACCGAGGTCACCGACACCGACGTGGTCACCAAGGTGGTCGTCCCGGGCCCCGTGTCCAACAACAAGGGCATCAACCTGCCCGGCGTCGCCGTCTCGGTCCCCGCGCTGTCGGAGAAGGACCAGGACGACCTGCGCTGGGGTCTCAAGCTCGGCGCCGACTTCATCGCCCTCTCGTTCGTGCGCTCCGCGAAGGACTACGAGGACGTCGCGCGCATCATGGCGGAGGAGGGTCGCACCATCCCCGTCATCGCCAAGGTCGAGAAGCCCCAGGCGGTCGAGAACCTCGCCGAGATCGTCGATGCCTTCGACGGCGTGATGGTCGCCCGCGGCGACCTGGGCGTCGAGCTCCCGCTCGAGGAGGTGCCGCTCGTCCAGAAGCGCGCGATCGAGCTGTGCCGCTCGCAGGCGAAGCCCGTGATCGTCGCCACGCAGGTGCTCGAGTCGATGACGCACTCGCCGGTGCCGACCCGTGCGGAGACCTCGGACTGCGCCAACGCGATCCTCGACGGCACCGACGCGGTCATGCTGTCGGGCGAGACCTCGGTGGGCGACTTCCCGATCGTCACGGTCGAGACCATGGCCCGCATCGTCAAGAACACGGAGGAGAAGGGCTACTCGCGCATCGCGCCGTACCTCTCGACCCCGCACACCCGCGGTGGCGCGATCACCCACGCGGCCTCGGAGATCGCCGAGAACCTCGACATCAAGTACATCGTCACGTTCACCCAGTCGGGTGACTCGGCGCAGCGCATGTCGCGCCTGCGTCCGAACACCCCGATGCTCGCGTTCACCCCGAACGCGGACACCCAGAAGCGCCTCGCGCTGTCCTGGGGCGTCCACGCCGAGCTGGTGGACCCGGTGTACAACACCGACGACATGGTCTCGCTGGTCGACTCGTACCTCAAGGACAGCGGTCGTGCGGTCGACGGCGACTACGTGATCGTGGTCTCCGGCACCCCGGTGGGCGTGCCCGGCACGACCAACTCGATCTTCGTCCACAAGGTGGGTCAGGTCCGCCACTAGGACACGCATCGTCCCGCAGGGGCCCGTCGGCGCGTGCCGACGGGCCCCTTCTTGTCATCTCTATGCAGTGTTGTCACTCCCGCGCGGTAGTGTTCACCGAGACCGTAGCGAGGGGGCGAAGTGGTCCAGGAAAGCAAGATTACGTCGGATGATCTACTTGAGATCTATGGAGATAGCGAGTGGCGGACCAGGTACCTCAGTTTGGTCGATCTCGTTTCGCTGCTGCGAAACTGCATCGTCGGTTCGAACTACAGGATCTCGGACGACCTGAACAACGCGATCGTTCTGACGGACTATGGACGCAAGGTCCGGTCCAGTCTCATCACCAAGCATGATGTTCCTGCGAAGGAAGCAACGCTGATCTGCTTGCTGGAAGTCGCGCACGAAGAACCACTCATCGATATTGACGCGCTGAACCTCGATGCCCTCGCAGAAGCGATCGCTGCCCAGATCCTCCGCGGAAGTATCCGCTACCCGCTGATCTTCGGAGGTGAGCTGTACGGACGAGCCGCTGAGCTGTTTCCCGATCTTCGACGTCAATTGAACGTCGAGGAGACGTCGGAGCTTCTCGATGACCTGGAGTGCGGTGTCTTTCAGGCGGGTTCCTACGTCGTTGGGCCGCTCGGAATTCTGCGAAGCAAGTCGTCGCGGTGGTTTCCGCCCACGCTCGACGTCCCGCTTCAGCACTGCTACGACATGACATGCCATCGGGTGCACCCGACACATCTCGCCACCGACCACGAGGCTCCGGTGAATGTGCACCTGCCCAAGGTCGGAAAGGTACTGGACACCAAGGCCGTTTCGCGGGGAGCTTGGACCGAGTTCTCGCATGTGGTTTCGGAGGAGGGCGACCGCCGCTTCGATGACCTGAACATGACTGGCCTCGCACCTGCCCTTGGGGACTGCCTAACGCGGGAGGAACTGGAGCGGTTGGCGACATACCTGGGGCTTGAAGTCGGAAGCGGGAGCACCCGGGCGTTGCTCTTGCAGCGCCTGTGGGCGGAGGATGATCGGGCTCTGCTGCACGCGCTTGACGCGTTGATAGCCAGCCGAGAAATTGAGATCGGTGAGCACGTGATACGGAGGCCGCGCCTCGCGGTCGTTGAGATCGGCAACTTCGGTCTCCGCACCGAACTGGGCCACTTCGGCGTACGGGTGCGCCCCGCTGATCCCGGAATCCCGCACCTTCGTCTTGCGCGTCTCGTGGCACACCTCTACGACCTAGAAAGGCAGGAGGACGCGACGGAACTCGAGTGGCAACTTCGCGGGGTTGAGGGTGCGGACACGCGTACGCGGCTTGATGAATACCTGCGGACCCAGAGCCCAAGCGAAGTTGTGAGGGTGTTGGTCCTAAGCCGTCGCGCGTACCTGCTAGCAGCTTTTAGGGAGCTCCTAGTCGATGATGCATTGTTGGAACTGAGCGACGACCTTGTGTCGGTTTCGGACGACGAGCTCATCGGTCGGCTCCTTTGGAAGCTGGGTTTTGAGCCGCCGCTCCGTGAAGGTAGTTCTGTAGGGTTCTGGCGGGTCGTTGACAGTTCTCGTCGAGTGCTTCGCGATGCATCGGCGTCGGCAGTCTTCGATCTCGCGCGGGTGCGGGCGGAACTCACTGAGCTCTTCATCCACCTTGAGCGAGTCCTCGAAGAGGGCTTGGAGTACTCATGGTGGGCGCTTAGCTTTGATCATGTCGCGGCTCGCAGGCCGTTTACGTTCTCGCGGTCCGAAGCCGCACGCGCTTGGGCGGTGCTCGACCAGTACCAATCGTCGTCCTCGCGGACCGAGATGCTGCGCATTCGTGATCGGCGCACGCTCTATCCGCTCGGTCAGGCGTTTGGGCTCTTGGCAGATCAACTAGCGGACGCGCGTGCCTGCGCGAACGACTTCGAACGTGAGGACATTCAGACGCCCCGGTGGACCACCGAGACTGAACTGCTGACCTTCAACTTCAATCACACTATTCCGTTTCTCGACCTGCTCCCGAGCGCCCAGGATTCGATCCTGGCAAGCTTGCGGCGAGTCAGCGACATCATGAAGGAAGCAGATGTGAGCACGGCGCGCAACGGTTTGTCGCACTTCCAGCGAACACAAGCTCAGGTCGATGACCTTGAGCGTGCCGTAGAGGGAGCCGCGGCTGTAGTACGCCTCCTTGACAAGATGGGCGCGACGTTTGATGAGTATCGACGCACTCGGCGTGTCAGTGACGAGTGGGGGCGTTCCGTGATCACGTTGCGCTCCTGCGGGGGCGATGAAGTCGCGTTCACCCTCCCGAGCTCTGTCGCCGGGGTTCGTTTGCCGTCATCGACAGTGCCCCAGTACATATTTCGGGCAGCCGTCTTCGCTCTTCCGAACGAGATGTTGAGATTCCGTCCCGATGACGCGAGCGCATACGAGGAGATGTGGGCTCATGTCCCGCAACCGCGTCGTCCCAGTAGGCATTTGTTCGATAGGAGCTTCAAGAGTGCCGACACTGTCGCACAAGGTGCGCACCTCGTGAATCCGAGCTAGACGCCCGTCGGCGCGTGCCGACGGGCCCCTCGCCGTCTCCCCGCCCTAGAGTGGAAGGGGAGCGGCGCGACGGGGCGCGGCGACCCGAGGAGGCGATCGTGGTCCGCAACGGGGTGCAGCTCATCACCTACGCCGACCGGCTCGCCGGGGACCTGCCCGGCCTGGCGCGCCTGCTCACGTCCGAGCCGTGGGCGCGCGCCTTCTCGGGCGTGCACATCCTGCCGTTCTTCACGCCGTTCGACGGCGCCGACGCCGGATTCGACCCGGTCGACCACACGGCCGTGGACCCGCGGCTCGGCGTCTGGGAGGACGTCGCAGGGATCGGTGCGGACGGGGACCTGATCGTCGACATCATCGTCAACCACGTCTCCGCCGACTCCGCGGCCTTCCGCGACTGGCGCGCGCGGGGCCGCGACTCGGACGCGAACGGGATGTTCCTCACGCTGTCGTCGGTGTTCCCGGAGGGCGCGAGCGAGTCGCAGCTCGCCCGCATCTACCGCCCGCGCCCGGGGCTGCCCTTTACCCCGATCACGGTGGCGGGGGAGCGGCGGCTCGTGTGGACCACCTTCACGCCGCAACAGATCGACATCGACGTCGCCCATCCGCGCTCCCGCGCCTACCTCGACAGCATCCTCGACGCGGTCGCGCGGGCCGGGGTGGCGATGGTGCGGCTCGACGCGGTCGGCTACGCGATCAAGACCCCGGGCACCACGTGCTTCATGACGGACGCGACCTTCGAGTTCATCGCGGACTTCACGGAGCGCGCCCGCGCGCGCGGCGTCGAGGTGCTGGTCGAGGTCCACTCGTACTTCCGGCGGCAGATCGAGATCGGTCGCTCCGTGGATCGCGTGTACGACTTCGGGCTGCCGCCGCTGGTGCTGCACGCGCTCCACACGGGTGACGGCGGTCCCCTCGTCGAGTGGTTCCGCGTGCGCCCCGCCAACGCCGTCACGGTGCTCGACACCCACGACGGCATCGGCGTGATCGACGTCGGCGCCGACGAGCCCGCCGAGGGTTCGCCCGGCCTGCTCCCGCCCGCGGCGCTCGACGCGCTGGTCGAGACCATCCACGAGGCCTCGGGCGGGAGCTCGCGCCTCGCGACGGGTGCCGCCGCCTCGAACCTCGACCTGTACCAGGTGAACTGCACGTACTACGACGCGCTCGGCGCCGACGATCGGGCCTACCTGGCGGCCCGCGCGATCCAGTTCTTCACCCCCGGGATCCCGCAGGTCTACTACGTCGGCGCGCTCGCCGGCCGCAACGACGTCGAGCTCCTCGGCGCGACCGGCGTCGGTCGCGACATCAACCGCGCGTACTACGGCGCCCACGACGTCGAGCGCGAGCTCGCGCGCCCGGTGGTGCGTGCGCTGATGGCGCTGTGCGCCTGGCGGACGGCCATGCCGGTGTTCGACGGCGCCTTCCGCTTCTCGCTCGACGATGCGGTGCTCACCATGGCGTGGCAGGCGGGGTCGGACTCGGCGACGCTGGCGGTGGATCTCCGGTCGCGCGCGGTGCGCCTCGGCTGGGAGGTCGACGGCGTGGCGGGGGAGACCACCGACCTGCTGGCGGATCCGCCCCGGCTCAGTCCTGCTGGCCCTTGAAGTCCTCCCAGTCGCGCGGACCGATCACCGGCCGTACCGGCTGGTAGCCGTCGGAGAAGAGCGGCGACGAGATGATGAAGTCGGCGGTCGCGACGTTGGATGCCATCGGGATGTTCCACAGCGCGCCCAGGCGCAGCAGCGCCTTGACGTCCGGGTCGTGGGGCTGTGCCTCGAGCGGATCCCAGAAGAAGATGAGCATGTCGATGCGGCCCTCGGCGATGCGGCCGCCGATCTGCTGGTCGCCGCCCACCGGACCCGAGAGGAAGCGGTGCACCTTGAGCCCGGTCTCGAACTCCAGCATCGTCCCGGTGGTGCCCGTGGCGTACAGGGTGTGAGGTGCGAGGGAGCCCTTGTTGTACGAGGCCCACTCGACCAGCTCGGCCTTCTTGTTGTCGTGCGCGACCAGCGCGATGTGACGCGGTGCGGGGGCCATGGCTGTCCTCTCGACGGGGGATGCGAGTGCCCCGGGTGGGATTCGAACCCACAACACCGCGGGTTTGAGCCGCGTGCCTCTGCCAGTTGGGCTACCGGGGCGGGGGCACTAGGCTATCGCCTGTGACTGACGAGAATGTCGCTCCCGAGGAGCAGAAGGCCAAGCCCGCCACCCGGACCCGCCGCGCCGTCGTCGCCGAGGACGAGGCGCTCATCCGCATGGACATCGTCGAGACCCTCCGCGAGGGCGGGTACGACGTCGTCGGCGAGGGCGCGAACGGCGAGGAGGGCGTGGAGCTCGCGCGCGAGCACAAGCCCGACGTGGTGGTGATGGACGTGAAGATGCCCGTGATGGACGGAATCTCCGCGGCCGAGATCATCGCGAAGGAGCGGATCGCACCCGTGGTGCTGCTGACCGCGTTCTCGCAGACCGAGCTGGTGGAGCGCGCCCGTGACGCGGGCGCCATGGCGTACGTGGTGAAGCCCTTCACCCCGGGTGACCTGCTGCCTGCCGTCGAGATCGCGGCGTCGCGCTACGTCGAGATCCGGGCCCTCGAGTCGGAGATCGCGGACATCAACGAGCGCATGGAGACCCGCAAGAAGGTCGAGCGCGCCAAGGGCCTCCTGATGGAGAAGATGAAGCTCAACGAGCCGGAGTCCTTCCGCTGGATCCAGAAGACCTCGATGGACCGTCGTCTCACCATGCGAGAGGTCGCGGAGGCCGTCATCGACCAGATGGGCGGAAAGTAGCGCCTTCTGTCGCTTTTGCACGAAGTTCGGTCACAGAATCGTGATGGACACGACGCAATCGCGTAACTTTCTGCCGCTACCGTGACGGTTACCGCGCTGGGGATCCTCCTCAGTGCGTCGTGACCAATGGCGAGAACACCTCGCCTCACGGGAGGAAACAACATGGCACGATGGAACTCCATCGCCCGCGGCGCCGCAGTCATCGGCGTGGCGGCACTGTCGCTGGCGGCCTGCTCCACCTCGGAGAGCGAGGGCGGCTCGAGCTCGGACTCCACCTCGGGCGGCAGCGCCTCGGGTGAGGGTCTGAAGATCGGCTCGCTGCTGCCGATCACCGGCTCGCTCGCCTTCCTGGGCCCGCCGGAGATCGCGGGTGTGGACCTCGCCATCCAGGAGATCAACGAGGCCGGCGGCGTGCTCGGTGCGGACGTCACCGTCCAGCACGAGGACTCCTCGGACACCGCGAACCCGAACATCACGGCCGACTCGGTCAGCGCCCTGCTCTCGGGCGGCGTCTCGGTGGTCATCGGTGCGGCGTCCTCCTCGGTCACGCTGAACGCGATCGACGACATCACCAACGCCGGCGTGGTCCAGGTCTCGCCCGCGAACACCGCGACCTCGCTGACCGGCTACTCGCCGTTCTACTTCCGCACCGCTCCGCCGGACACCGTCCAGGGCAACGCGCTCGGCAACCTGATCGTCGCCGACGGCGTGACCAACCTGGGCATCCTGGTCTTCAACGACGACTACGGCACCTCGCTGCGCGACGTCGTCAAGGAGACCGTCGAGGCCGAGGGCGTCACGGTGACCTACGGCGAGGAGGGCCAGGAGTTCGACCCGAACGCCTCGTCGTTCGCGTCGGACGTCCAGGCGATCCTGGCGACCAACCCCGAGGCCATCGCGCTCATCGCGTTCGACCAGACCGCGCTGATCGTGCCCGAGCTCGCCGCGGCGGGCTTCGACACCTCCAAGCTCTACTTCGTGGACGGCAACCTGGCCGACTACTCGGCTGAGCTCGAGGCCGGCCTGCTCACCGGCGCGAAGGGCACCCTGCCCGGCGCGTCCCCGGCGGACGACTTCCGTGCGCTCCTCGACTCGGTCGCCGACGGCGGCTCGCTCGACGAGTACGCGTACGGCGCCGAGTCCTACGACGCCGTCATGCTCACCGCGCTCGCCGCGGTGAAGGGTGGCGCGACCGACGGCCAGACCATCGCCGACAACATGGCGGCCGTGTCGGGTGCGACCGGCGGTGCCGAGTGCACCGGCTTCGCGGAGTGCGTCGAGATGATCGAGGCCGGCGAGGAGATCAGCTACGTGGCGGTCTCCGGTGTGGGCCCGTTCAACGCCGCCAACGACCCGTCCAGCGCCTACATCGGCGTCTACGAGTACGGCGACGACAACACCTACTCGCTGCTCGACACCGTCTTCGGTGAGGTCCCGGAGGCCTGAACCTGACAGGCACCCGATGATCTGAGCATCACGCACGAGGCCCCCGGCTTTCGCCGGGGGCCTCGTCGTGTGTGCGGGCCGGGGCGGGCCGACCCGTCCTCGTCCGGACCCGGCCTCCCCGCATCGTCCGGAACCGGCCTCCCGCGCCGCACCCCATCCCGACCCGCCCCGCCGCGAAATGGACGCTGGCTGCCCGAAAGCGGCGCGTTTCGTGCACAGGACGTCCATCCCGCGGGGATGTGCGCGCCGCGGGTGACCGCAGCGCGTCTGCGGGCGCCCGCGCATCGTCGGAGCCGGCCGACCCTCGCCCCACCCCATCCCCTCCCGCCCCCTCCGCGTATTGGACGCTGGCTGCCCGAAAGCGGCCCGTCTCGTGCACCGGACGTCCATTCCGCGGGGGATGTGGGCAGCACGGACGATGCGCGGGCACAGCGAAGGGCCCCGACCCGCCATTGCGGATCGGGGCCCTGAGGCGTCGAGGACGCCCGGTTACGCGCCGAGCGTGCCCAGATACAGCTCGATGACCTTGGGGTCCTTGAGCAGCTCCTGGCCGGTCGCGGTGTACGCGGACGTGCCCTGGTCGAGCACGTAGCCGCGGTCGCAGATCTGCAGGCAACGACGCGCGTTCTGCTCGACCATGATCACCGTGACGCCCGTGCGGTTGATGTCGCGGGTCCGCACGAAGGTCTCGTCCTGACGTGCAGGGGAGAGGCCGGCGCTGGGCTCGTCGAGGAGCAGCACCTGCGGGTCCATCATCAGCGCGCGGGCCATGGCGACCATCTGGCGCTCACCGCCGGAGAGCGAGCCAGCGCGCTGGCTCTTGCGGTCGATGAGGACCGGGAAGAGCTCGCCGATCTTCTTCAGCTGCTTCTTGAAGTTCTTGTGCGCCTGGTACGCGCCCATCTCGAGGTTCTCCTCGATGGTGAGCGTGGGGAACACGTTGTTGGTCTGCGGGACGAAGCCGACGCCGCGCTTGACCAGCTGGTCGGCACGCAGGTTCGTGATGTCCTCGCCCGCCAGCGTGACGGAGCCCTCGCGCACCGGCACCAGGCCGAAGAGGGACTTGAGGAACGTCGACTTGCCGGCGCCGTTGGGGCCGATGATGCCGATGAGCTCGCCCTGCTTCACCTCCATGGTGCAGCCGTTGAGGATGTTGATCCCCGGCAGGTAGCCGGCGATCAGGTTGTCCGCGTGAAGGATCACGTTGTCGCTCATGCGTCACGCTCCTCGGAGAGGTCGGTGTCGTGGTGGGCGCCCAGGTACGCGTCCTGCACCGCCTGGTTGGACATGACGGTGCCGGCCGGGCCCTCGGCGATGATCTGGCCCTCGGCCATCACCACCACCCAGTCGGAGATCCGTCGGACCATGTGCATGTCGTGCTCGACGAAGAGGACGGTCATGCCCTCCTCCTTGAGCTCGACGATGTGGTCGAGGAGCGACTCCGTCAGCGCCGGGTTCACGCCCGCCATCGGCTCGTCGAGCATCACCATGGTCGGCTTCGACATGAGCGCGCGTGCCATCTCGAGGAGCTTGCGCTGTCCGCCCGAGAGCGAGCCCGCGTAGTCGTCCTTCTTCTCGTAGAGCTTGAAGCGGTGCAGGAGCTCGTGCGCCTGCTCCGTGATCTGACGCTCACGCGCGCTCCACAGCGGCGGGACGAAGGCCGTGAGGATGTTCTCACCCGGCTGCTCCTGAGCGCCGAGCCGCATGTTCTCGATGACCGTCATGCGGCTGAGCGCCTTGGTCAGCTGGAACGTGCGGACCATGCCGGCACGCGCCACCTTGGCGGACGGCATGCCCTTGAGGGGCTTGCCGTTGAACACGCCCTCGCCCTCCTGGGCCATGTCGAAGCCCGTGAGGAGGTTGAAGAACGTGGACTTGCCCGCGCCGTTCGGGCCGATCAGCGCGGTGATGGAGTTGCGCTGCACCTCGAAGTGGTTCACGTTGACGGCGGTGAGGCCGCCGAAGCGGCGCACCACGCCGTCGGCCACCAGGATCGCGTCGGGCTTGGCGGCTCCGGGCTCGTGGGCCACGGAGGCGAATGCGGTCGTCTCAGCCATTGAACGCCAGCTCCTTCTTGTTGCCGAGCACGCCCTGGGGGCGGAAGATCACGAGCAGCATCAGCGTCACGCCGACGAGCACGAGCGAGAACGGCTCGAGCTCGGTCGGGGAGAGCACCGTGTCGGGGATGACGGCTCCCGCGACGCCCTTGACCAGCGTGAGCGCCGACCAGAAGAGCACCGAGCCGAGCATCGGACCGAACACCGTCGCGGCACCGCCGAGCAGCAGCAGCGTCCACAGCCAGAACGTCGTGGGACGTCCCATCGAGTCCGGCTGCACCGAGTTGCCCAGCGCCCACATGATGCCGCCGAAGGCTCCGATGACACCACCGATGACGAGCGCCTGCATCTTGTACGAGTAGACGTTCTTGCCGAGCGAGCGGACGGCGTCCTCGTCCTCGCGGACACCCTTGAGCACGCGACCCCACGGCGACTTCGAGAGCCGCCAGTAGATCAGCGAGAAGAGGATCACGAGGCCCCAGGTGACTGTCGTCAGCCACCACGACGAAGAGCGCGACCCGTGCATCGAGATGGGGCCGATGGTGACGATGCTGTCGGGGAACGGCGACAGGGTCTCGAACGGCTCCTTGTAGTCGATGCCGCGGATGCCGGACGAGGCGCCGGTCAGGTCCTTGAGGCTCTGGGAGCGGCCGAGGAAGCGCACCATCTCGGCGGCGGCGATGGTGACGATCGCCAGATAGTCGCCGCGCAGCTTCAGCGTCGGCCACCCGAGCAGCAGCGCGAAGACCGCGGCCGCGGCGAGCCCGATGATGAGCGCCAGCCAGATCGGCAGGCCGTTCGACAGCGAGATCGCGAAGCCGTACATGCCGAGCAGCATGAAGCCGGCCTGGCCCATGTTGAGCAGGCCCGTGAGGCCGAAGTGGAAGTTGAGGCCGATCGCGGCGAGCGCGAAGGCGGCCGTGGACGGCGCGATCGCCGTCGTGAGCACGTTGGTGAGGATGTCCATCAGCCGACCCTCTCTGCCTTGCCCAGGATGCCCTGGGGACGAACGAGCAGGACCAGGATCAGGATGCCCAGCGCCGTCGCGAACTTGAGGTCCGGCGGCAGCCAGACCGTGGACATCTCGGCGACCACTCCGATCACGAGCGAGCCGACGAGCGCGCCGTACGGGTGGCCGAGGCCGCCCAGCGTCACCGCGGCGAACATCATCATCAGCAGCTGCGTGCCGTCATCGAAGCTCATGCCCTGCTGGTACAGGGCGAGCAGGATGCCGCCGAGCGCGGCGAGACCGGCCGCCATGATCCAGACGATGCGGATGATCGAGTCGACCTTGATGCCGGACGCCGACGCGAGGGCCGGGTTGTCGGACACGGCGCGCGTCGCGCGGCCGAGGCGGGTGCGCTGCAGGAAGAACGCGACGCCGACGAGCGCGGCGACGGCGATGCCGACCGAGATCAGCGTCTGGTTGCCGATCTGGATGGGGCCGTACTGGTGGCGGGGGTCGACCGCCTGGATGAGGCGCACCGGGCGTCCGCCCATCCACCACTGGATCAGGTTGACCAGGGCGAGCGAGAGGCCGATCGACACGATCATCTGCTGCACCATGCCCACGCGACGCTTGCGCAGCTGGCTCCACAGCACCTTGTCCTGCACCCAGCCGAGTCCCGAGGCGATGGCCACGGCGATGAGCGCCGCCGGGATGAACGGCAGCCCGATGGTGAACTCCACCGGGATCAGCGGCAGGCTCACCGGCTGCTGCGTGGCGAGGAAGTAGGTGAGCATCGCTCCGAAGGTCACCATCTCGCCGTGCGCGAAGTTGCTCAGGCCCGTGGTGCCGTAGATGAGCGACAGGCCCACCGAGGCGAGCGCCAGCAGCAGGCCGAAGACGATGCCGTTGAGGAAGTTCTGGGCGATGATGTTGGTCCCGCCCGTGGTCGCGGCGGTCGTCGTGGCCGCGGCGGACGGGTCGGTGGAGGCGGCCTCGGCCGCTCCGCCCATGGTCAGGACCGCGGTGACCCCCACCGCCGCGATCACGAAGACGAGCACTGCTCTGAGCAGCACCCGTCGGTCAAGAGTTGCCAGCACGTGTCATACCTCCGTGGTCAAGGTTGCCGCCGAAACTACCCCAGGCGTGTTACCGGCGTGTGGCAGACGTGCTTCTTATTGCACAACTGAGACGTGCCGCGGCGATCATTGCTCCGCTTTCGTCCGAAATCTCCACCTGGTACACCGCCATCGTGCGTCCGCGGCGGAGCGCGGTCGCGGTCGCGGTCACCGTCCCCGTCCGCGCCGAGGCCAGGTGGGAGATGCTGAGGTCGACGCCGACGGCGATGCCGTCCGGATCGCTCTCGAGCGCGTGCGCCATCGCGGCGAGGGACCCGAGGGTCTCCGCGAGCACCGCCGAGGCGCCCCCGTGCAGGAGGCCGTAGGGCTGCGTGTTGCCCTTCACGGGCATGGTGCCGACGGCACGGTCGGCGCTCACCTCGATCACCTCGATTCCCATCTTCTGGATGAGCCCGTCGGGAAGGTCGGCGAGGGATGCGGGGACCGCGTCGTTGTCGGACATAGGGCCTAGATTGGCAGTCGTGAGCGATTCCACCAAGGGCACCCTCCTGCTGGTCGACGGACTCTCGATGGCCTTCCGCGCGTTCTTCGGCCTCCCGGTCGAGAACTTCGCGACCTCGACGGGCGTGCCGACCAACGCCGTCTACGGCTTCACCACCATGCTGGCGACGCTCCTCAAGGACAACGCGCCGACGCATGTCGCCGTGGCGTTCGATCTGCCGGGCGGCACCTTCCGCACCGAGCGGCTGCCGTCCTACAAGGGCACGCGCGATGCGACACCGCCCGAGTTCGAGCCGCAGGTGCCGCTGATCCGGGAGATGCTCGACGCGCTGGGCGTGGTCGCCGTGGACCGGGCGGGCTACGAGGCGGACGACCTGCTCGCGACGTACGCGCGTCGGGGCCGCGAGGCCGGCATGGAGGTCCTGGTGGTGTCGGGCGACCGCGACACCATCCAGCTGGTGACCGAGACCGTCACCCTGCTCTACCCGCGCAAGGGGGTGTCGGACCTGGTGCGCTTCACTCCCGACGCCGTGGAGGAGAAGTACGGGGTGCGACCCCAGCAGTACCCGGATCTCGCGGCCCTGGTGGGCGAGACGAGCGACAACCTTCCGGGCGTGCCGAAGGTGGGACCCAAGACGGCCGCGAAGTGGATCGCCGCCTACGGGGGGCTGGAGGGCATCCTCGAGTCGGCCGACGACGTGCCCGGGGTCGCCGGCGCGAACCTGCGCGAGCACGTCGACCAGGTCCGCCTCAACCGCGAGCTCAACCATCTGCTCGACGACATGGACGTCGAGGTGCCGCTGGAGGCGCTCGAGTATCGCGGCGCCGACGCCGCGGCGATCCATCAGATGTGCGACAGCCTGCAGTTCCGCACGCTCAGGGACCGGCTGCTGCCGTTCGTCGCGGGAGGTGCGGAGGCGGCGCCGGCCCCCACGACCGAGGAGGTCGTGGTCACGACAGACGGCGCGGTCGCCGCGATCGCCGCCCTGCCCGGGCCGGTGGCCGTGCACGTCGACGGACGTGCGGGCGCGGACGCCGACGCGTGGGCGATCGGGGTGGCGGCCTCGTCGGCGTCGGCGTGGGGGGTCGACCTGTCTGCGCTCGACCCCGCCGAGGAGAGGGACCTCGGGGCATGGCTCGCGGACGCGTCCGTCCCGAAGGTGCTGCACGCGTCGAAGGACGCCTGGCATGCGCTGCAGGCCCGAGGATGGGACCTGGAGGGGGTCGTCGGCGACACGCAGATCGCGGCGTTCCTGGTCAACCCCGATCAGCGTGGCTTCGAGCTCGAGCAGATCGTGCAGCGACACCTCGGCGTCACCGTCGATGCGGGTGCGGCGGGGGACGAGCTCGACCTGGGGCTCGGCGGCGGAGCCGGCCGGACGGCGGGCGAACGTGCCGCGCTCGTGCGGGCGCTGGCCGACGTGCTCGACCCGATGGTCGAGGAGCGCGGCATGGGCGACCTGTACCGCGACCTCGAGGTCCCGCTGGTGGCGGTGCTGGCGCGGATGGAGCACGCGGGCATGGCGGTCGACGCCGCGACGCTCGCCGGGCTGCAGGACGAGGCGCGCGGCCGTCAGGACCGTGCCGCCGAGGAGGCGTACGCGGCTCTGGACGGCGACCGGGTGAACCTGGCGTCGCCCAAGCAGCTGCAGGAGGTGCTGTTCGATCGCCTCGGCATGCCCAAGACCAAGAAGATCAAGACGGGCTACTCGACCGACGCATCGTCGCTCGCCGAGCTCAACGAGAAGGCGCCGCATCCCTTCCTCAGCGCGCTGCTGGCGCATCGTGACGCCGCGAAGCTGGCGCAGATCATCGAGACGCTCGCGCAGGCCGTGCGCGCGGACGGCCGCATCCACACGACCTTCTCGCAGACAGTCGCCGCGACCGGCCGGCTGAGCTCGAAGGACCCGAACCTTCAGAACATCCCCATCCGCACGCCGGAGGGTCACCGCATCCGGGAGGCGTTCGTCGTCGGCGCGGGCTTCGAGACCCTGGTGACGGCGGACTACTCGCAGATCGAGATGCGGATCATGGCCCACCTGTCTGGCGACCAGGGGCTGATCGAGGCCTTCGCGGCGGGGGAGGACCTGCACCGCTTCGTCGGGTCCCGCGTGTTCCACGTCGCGCCCGAGGACGTGAGCCCGGAGATGCGGGCGCAGGTCAAGGCGATGTCGTACGGCCTGGCGTACGGACTCTCGTCCTTCGGGCTCGCGCGGCAGCTGTCGCTGCCCGTGGGCGCGGCGCAGGCGCTCATGGACGACTACTTCGCGCGCTTCGGCGCGGTGCGTGACTACCTGCGCGGCGTCGTCGAGCGCGCGCGCGACGACGGCTACACCGAGACGATCTTCGGACGTCGGCGCTACATCCCGGACCTCACCTCCACCAACCGCCAGCGCCGGGAGATCGCGGAGCGCATGGCGCTCAACGCGCCGATCCAGGGGTCCGCCGCGGACCTGATCAAGCGTGCCATGCTGGGCGTCGAGCGCAGACTGCGGGACGAACGTCTGGCATCACGCCAGGTACTTCAGGTGCATGATGAGCTCGTGGTCGAGACTGCACCGGGAGAGCGGGACGCGGTCGAGGCCATTCTCAGGGACGAGATGCACGCCGCAGGCGATCTCAGCGTCCCCCTCGAGGTCAACGTCGGAGTGGGCGGTGACTGGCGCACCGCAGGACATTAGGGTGGTTTCATGCGAATCGGACTTCTCACGGGCGGCGGCGACTGCCCCGGCCTGAACGCCGCGATCCGTGCGGTGGTCAAGCGCGGCACGTCGGAGCTCGGATGCTCCATCGTCGGCTTCAACAACGGCTGGCAGGGAGTGATCGACGGGGATGCGAAGCCCCTGACCCGTGACGACGTGTCCGGCATCCTCATCCACGGCGGGACCATGCTCGGCACCGCCCGATGCCACCCGCACAAGGTCGAGGGCGGCATGGAGGCGGTCAAGGACACGTTCGAGCACGAGAAGCTCGACGGGTTCATCTGCATCGGCGGCGACGGGACCCTCAAGGCGGCCGGCAAGGTCTCGAAGGCGCTCGGCGTGCCCGTGATCGGCATCCCGAAGACCATCGACAACGACGTGGTCGGCACCGACAACGCGATCGGCTTCGACACCGCCGTGACGGTCGCGACCGAGGCGGTCGACCGGCTGCACTCCACCGCCGAGTCGCACAACCGGGTCATGGTCGTCGAGCTGATGGGCCGCCACAGCGGCTGGATCGCGGTCACCGCGGGCATCGCGGGAGGCGCCGACATCATCCTCGCGCCCGAGGAGCCGTTCGACATCGACCAGATCGCGAAGCGCATCAAGCACCGCCACCGCTACAAGAACTTCTCGATCGTCGCGGTCGCCGAGGGCGCGATCCCCGCCGAGGGCACCACGTGGGAGGGCAACCCCACCATCGACGCGAAGGGCAACCCGATCGCCGGCTCGATCGGCCACGAGGTCACCAAGGCCATCGAGGCCCGCACCGGCTTCCCGACCCGCCTCACGGTGCTCGGCTACGTCCAGCGCGGCGGTGTGCCGACCGCGGCGGACCGGCTGCTGGGCACCCGCATGGGGATCGCCGCGATCGACGGGATCGTCGCCGGCGAGTCGCACAAGTTCACGGCCCAGCAGGGTGACCACATCGTCCTCGAGCCCTTCGAGACGATGATGGGCAAGACCAAGTGGGTGCCGGCGGATCTCCTCAAGGCGGCCAACGGCCTCTGAGGCCGGCCGCCGCGCCGCGGCGCGCGTTGTGCGTGACCCCTGTTCGAGGTATGATTTTCGTTGGCCTATCACGCCTGCGCGTCCGGCCTGTCCATATTCATACGATTCCCTGTCCACATCGGAGCTTCTCCTTCATGCCCGTTTCCACCCCCGAGTCCACCCCTATCGCCGTCAACGACATCGGCACCGCTGAGGACTTCCTCGCTGCCGTCGACGCGACCATCAAGAACTTCGACGACGGCGACCTCGTCGAGGGCACCATCGTCAAGGTCGACCGTGACGAGGTCCTCCTCGACATCGGCTACAAGACCGAGGGCGTCATCCCCGCTCGCGAGCTCTCCATCCGTCACGACGCCGACCCGGACGAGGTCGTCAACGTCGGCGACACCGTCGAGGCGCTCGTCCTCACCAAGGAGGACAAGGAGGGTCGCCTGATCCTCTCGAAGAAGCGCGCGCAGTACGAGCGCGCCTGGGGCTCGATCGAGAAGATCAAGGAGGAGGACGGCGTCGTCTCCGGCACCGTCATCGAGGTGGTCAAGGGCGGCCTGATCGTCGACATCGGCCTCCGTGGCTTCCTCCCGGCCTCGCTCGTGGAGATGCGCCGCGTGCGCGACCTCGCGCCCTACATCGGCCAGGCCATCGAGGCCAAGATCATCGAGCTCGACAAGAACCGCAACAACGTGGTCCTGTCGCGCCGTGCGTTCCTCGAGCAGACGCAGTCGGAGGTCCGCTCGTCGTTCCTCACCGCGCTCGCGCCGGGCCAGGTCCGCAAGGGTGTCGTCTCGTCGATCGTCAACTTCGGCGCGTTCGTCGACCTGGGCGGCGTGGACGGCCTCGTGCACGTCTCCGAGCTCTCGTGGAAGCACATCGACCACCCGTCCGAGGTCGTCTCGGTCGGCCAGGAGGTCGAGGTCGAGGTCCTCACCGTCGAGATGGACCGCGAGCGCGTCTCGCTGTCGCTCAAGGCGACCCAGGAGGACCCGTGGGCGGTCTACGCCCGCACCCACGCGATCGGTCAGATCGTCCCGGGCAAGGTCACCAAGCTTGTCCCGTTCGGCGCGTTCGTGCGCGTGTTCGAGGGCATCGAGGGCCTGGTGCACATCTCCGAGCTGGCGACCCGCCACGTGGAGCTGCCGGAGCAGGTCGTCTCGGCCGACGAGGACGTCTTCGTCAAGATCATCGACATCGACCTCGAGCGTCGCCGCATCTCGCTGTCCATCAAGCAGGCCAACGAGGGTGTCGACCCCCAGGGCGAGGACTTCGACCCCGCGCTGTACGGCATGACCGCCGAGTACGACGCAGCCGGCAACTACATCTACCCCGAGGGCTTCGACGCCGACACCCAGGAGTGGCGCGAGGGCTTCGACGAGGCCCGCGAGGCCTGGGAGGCCGAGTACGCCAAGGCGCACGAGCGCTGGGAGGCTCACAAGTCGTTCGTGGCCAAGCAGGACGCCGCAGCCGCCGAGGCCGAGGCCACCGCTCCGGCCGCCGCCCCCCGCAAGGGTGGCCGCAAGGGCGACGCCCCCGCGTCGTACTCGTCGCACGACGAGTCGACCAACGACCAGGGCACCCTGGCCTCGGACGAGCGTCTCGCCGCGCTGCGCGAGAAGCTCACCGGCAACTGATCCTCACCGATCTCACGGAGGCCGCCATCCCCTCGGGGGTGGCGGCCTCCGTCGTATCCGGCCTGCTTGGCGCCGGTGGGTGCCACGTGTGACACTTCATCCGTGCTGCGCATCGGTCTCACCGGAGGAATCGCCTCGGGCAAGTCGACGGCCCTGGCGCGCTTCGCGGAGCTGGGAGCGCGCGTGGTCGATCACGACCAGCTGTCGAGGCGCGCCGTCGCACCCGGATCGGCGGCGCTCGCCGACATCGCCCGCGAGTTCGGCCCCCGGCTGATCGTGAAGGACGAGCTGGACCGCGGCGCCCTCGCGCAGATCGTCTTCGCCGACGACCACGCGCTCGCGCGTCTCAACAGCATCGTCCATCCGTACGTCATGGCGATGGGCCAGGCGGCGGACCGTCAGGCGCGTGCCGAGGGCGTGCGCGTGATCGTCCATGACATCCCCCTGCTGGTCGAGACGGGGCAGGACGGGGAGTTCGACCTGGTGGTCACGGTGGCGGCGGAACTCGACACGCGGGTGCGCCGCATGATCGAGTCCCGCGGCATGACGGAGGACGATGCGCGGGCCCGGATCCGCGCCCAGGCGACCGACGAGCAGCGGGCCGCGGCGGCGGACGTGGTGCTGGACGGCAACGCGACGCCCGAGCACCTCGCGCGTCAGGTCGACGACTTCTGGCACGTGCACGTCCCGTCGTGAGCGCGACGGCGGTGTCGGACCCCCGGCGTACCGTAGTCGCATGACGCGACCCGATCTCCGCCGCAGCGAGGCCCCGTTCCAGGTGGTCTCGGAGTACCGGCCCAGCGGCGACCAGCCCAAGGCGATCGACCAGCTCGCCGCCCGCCTGCAGGCGGGGGAGCAGGACGTGGTGCTGCTCGGCGCCACGGGCACCGGCAAGTCGGCGACCACCGCGTGGCTCGTGGAGCGGCTGCAACGCCCCACCCTCGTCATGGCGCACAACAAGACGCTCGCGGCCCAGCTGGCGAACGAGTTCCGCGACCTGCTGCCGAACAACGCCGTCGAGTACTTCGTCTCGTACTACGACTACTACCAGCCCGAGGCGTACGTGCCGCAGACGGACACGTTCATCGAGAAGGACTCGTCGATCAACGAGGAGGTCGAGCGCCTGCGCTACTCGGCGACCAACTCGCTGCTGACGCGACGCGACGTCGTGGTGGTCTCCTCCGTGTCCTGCATCTACGGCCTGGGCACGCCGGAGGAGTACATCGAGGGCATGGTCACGCTCGCCGTCGGCGACGTGGTCGACCGTGACGCGCTGCTGCGCGAGTTCGTGCAGATGCAGTACTCGAGGAACGACCTCGCGTTCACGCGCGGCACGTTCCGTGTGCGCGGCGACACCGTCGAGATCATCCCCGTGTACGAGGAGCTCGCGATCAGGATCGAGATGTTCGGCGACGAGGTCGAGGCGCTGTACACGCTCCATCCCCTCACCGGCGACATCGTCGAGCGGCGTCAGCAGGTGCACATCTTCCCGGCGTCCCACTACGTCGCCAGCGAGCAGCGCATGAACCGCGCGATCAGCACGATCGAGATCGAGCTGGGGGAGCGGCTGCAGGAGCTGGAGCGGCAGAACAAGCTGCTCGAGGCCCAGCGGCTCAAGATGCGCACCACCTTCGACCTCGAGATGATGCGCTCCGTCGGCACGTGCTCCGGCATCGAGAACTACTCGCGCCACATCGAGCAGCGCGAGGCAGGCACGCCCCCGCACACGCTGCTCGACTACTTCCCGGACGACTTCCTCCTGGTGATCGACGAGTCTCACGTGACGGCGCCCCAGATCGGCGCGATGTTCGAGGGCGACACCTCCCGTAAGCGCACGCTCGTCGAGCACGGCTTCCGGCTCCCGTCGGCGATGGACAACCGGCCGCTCAAGTGGGACGAGTTCAAGGAGCGGATCGGTCAGACGGTGTACCTCTCCGCGACCCCCGGGCGGTACGAGCTGGAGCGCGCGGACGGCGTGGTCGAGCAGATCATCCGCCCCACCGGGCTGGTGGATCCCCGGATCGTGGTGAAGCCCACCGAGGGCCAGATCGACGACCTGCTCGAGGAGATCCGCACCCGTGTCGAGCGGGATGAGCGCGTGCTCGTCACCACGCTCACCAAGAAGATGGCCGAGGACCTCACCGAGTATCTGGGGGACCGGGGCGTCCGCGTCGAGTACCTGCACTCCGACGTCGACACCCTGCGGCGCGTGGAGCTGCTCCGCGAGCTGCGGATGGGACGCTTCGACGTGCTCGTCGGCATCAACCTCCTGCGCGAGGGTCTCGACCTGCCGGAGGTGTCGCTCGTCTCGATCCTCGACGCCGACAAGGAGGGGTTCCTGCGGTCCGGCACCTCGCTCATCCAGACCATCGGACGCGCGGCCCGCAACGTCTCGGGCGAGGTCCACATGTATGCGGACACCATCACGGACTCGATGGCCTCGGCGATCGACGAGACCAACAGGCGCCGCGACATGCAGATCGCGTTCAACGAGGCGAACGGCATCGACCCGACGCCGCTGCGGAAGCGGATCGGCGACATCACGGAGATGCTCGCGCGCGAGGAGGCCGACACGGCGCAGACCCTCGCCGACGCCAGGACGGCGCCGACCCCGGGCTCCGACGGCAAGCGGTCCCTCCTCGCGCAGCGGCCGGCGGAGGAGCTGTCGCAGCTCATCGAGGACCTCTCCGCCCAGATGAGAGGCGCGGCCGCGGACCTGCAGTTCGAGATCGCCGCGCGCCTGAGGGACGAGATCGGCGAGCTGAAGAAGGAGCTGCGTCAGATGATCGACGCGGGCTGAACGGCTCCGGACCGGGGACGCCGCGGCTCGAGGTCGCGCGCGCCTAGGATGGTCCGGTGGAATCCGGACTCGTGTGGGCGATCACCATCGCGGGCATCGTGGGGCTGTTCGTCTTCGACTTCGTCGTCGTGGTCGCGAAGCCGCACGTCCCCAGCTTCCGCGAGTCAGCGCTGTGGTCCGTCTTCTACATCGTCCTCGCGCTCGCCTTCGGCGCCTCGATGTGGCTGTGGAACCTGCCGCACAAGGGCACGGAGTTCCTCGCCGGCTTCATCACGGAGAAGTCGCTCTCGGTCGACAACCTCTTCGTCTTCATGGTGATCCTGTCGCGCTTCGCGGTACCGGCGAAGCAGCGCCAGCGCGTGCTGCTGATCGGGATCGCCATCGCGCTGGTCCTGCGCGGCGTCTTCATCGCCGCCGGGGCGGCCGCGCTCCACACGTTCAGCTGGAGCTTCTACCTGTTCGGCGCGTTCCTGCTCTACACGGCCGTGGTCATCGCTCGGGAGGGCGGCGCCGAGGAGGGTGAGGTCGAGTACAAGGAGAACGCGATGGTGCGGTGGGCGCGTCGTCACCTGCCGGTGACCGACGGCTACCGCGACGGGCGCTTCGTCATCCGTGAGGCGGGACGGCGCATGGTGACCCCCATGGTGCTCGTGATCCTCGCGATCGGCGGCACCGACGTCCTGTTCGCGCTCGACTCCATCCCGGCGATCTTCGGGCTGACCCAGGACCCGTACATCGTCTTCACCGCCAACGCCTTCGCGCTGCTCGGCCTGCGCCAGCTGTTCTTCCTCGTGGACGGCCTGCTCGAGCGGCTGGTCTACCTGTCCTACGGCCTCGCGGTGATCCTCGCGTTCATCGGCGTGAAGCTGGTGCTCGAGGCGCTGCACGCGAACTCGCTGCCGTTCATCAACGGCGGCGAGCCGGTCCACGTGCCGGAGATCTCCTCATGGGTGTCGCTCGGCGTGATCATCGTGGTGATCGCCGTCGCCACCGTCGCGTCGCTGATCGCGTCCACGCGGGGCGCGACGCTGCCGCGGCATCCCGACCACAGCGAGGGACACCCTCAGGACTGACCGCGGAGCGGGGTGCTAGGCGGGGAAGTCACGGGCCGGCCACGCCCCGAAGGCGGGCCACTCGCGGATCGACCTCTCGGGCACCAGCCCGGCCAGCACGTAGGGGTCGTTCGCGACGATCTGCTCGGCCTCGTCGAGCGAGTCGACGTCGAGGACGATCAGCGCGCCGGGCTGCAGCGCGTCGCCGTAGCGTCCGATGGCGGGGCAGCGGCCGGACGCCGCGAGGGCGCGGAAGTGCGCGAGGTGCTCGGGACGGCGGGCGGCGCGGTCGTCGGCGCGCTCGTCGTAGGTGTAGTGGACGGCGTAGAGGCTCATGGGCTCATCCTGCCGCACACGCCGCGCCGCGTCCCGACCCCGGCGTGCCGGCCGGGGCCGGCCGAGGGGGCGCGACACGCGGGATCGAACGTGTGTTCGAAGGCGTTTCCGCGTAGCATGGCCGGGTGAACGACCGTCTCCTCGTCCGCGGTGCTCGCGAGCACAACCTCAAGGGTGTCGACCTCGACCTGCCGCGCGACTCGCTCATCGTCTTCTCCGGCCTCTCCGGCTCCGGCAAGTCCTCGCTGGCCTTCGACACCATCTTCGCCGAGGGCCAGCGTCGCTACGTCGAGTCGCTCAGCGCCTACGCCCGCCAGTTCCTTGGCCAGATGGACAAGCCCGACGTCGACTTCATCGAGGGTCTCAGCCCCGCCGTCAGCATCGACCAGAAGTCGACCAACCGGAACCCTCGGTCGACCGTCGGCACCATCACCGAGGTCTACGACTACCTGCGCCTGCTCTTCGCGCGCGTCGGGACGCCGCACTGCCCGGTGTGCGGCGAGGTGATCCAGGCGCAGACTCCCCAGCAGATCGTGGACTCGGTGCTCGCCCTGCCGGAGGGCACCCGCTACCAGGTGCTCGCGCCCGTGATCCGGGGCCGCAAGGGCGAGTACGCGGAGCTGTTCGCGGATCTCCAGCAGCAGGGGTTCGCCCGTGCCCGTGTCGACGGGGAGACGGTGCAGCTGAGCGAGCCGCCGCAGCTCGAGAAGAAGCTCAAGCACGACATCGAGGTGGTGGTCGACCGCCTGGTCGCGCGCGACGGCGTGCGCCAGCGCCTCACCGACTCGGTGGAGACCGCGCTGCGCATCGCCGACGGCCTGGTCGTGATCGATCCGGTCGACGGCGAGATCGAGCCGCGCCGCTACTCGGAGAAGCGCGCCTGCCCCAACGACCACGTGCTGACGCTGGAGGAGATGGAGCCGCGCACGTTCTCGTTCAACGCGCCCTACGGCGCGTGCCCCGAGTGCACGGGGATCGGCGTCAGGCTCGAGGTCGACCCGGATCTGGTGGTCCCGGACCGGCAGCTCTCGCTGCGCGGCGGGGCCGTGGCGCCGTGGGCCGCCACCAGCTCCGACTACTTCGACCGCACGCTCTCCGCGCTCGCCGCGGACCTGGGCTTCTCGATGGACGATGCGTGGGAGGACCTCCCGGCGGACGTCCAGGCGGCGATCCTCACGGGCAAGGACTACAAGGTCCACGTGAAGTTCCGGAACCGCTACGGCCGCGAGCGGCAGTACACGACCGGCTTCGAGGGCGTCATCACGTGGCTCGAGCGCCTGCACGAGCAGACGGAGTCCGAGTTCGCGCGGGACAAGTACGAGTCGTACATGCGTGAGGTGCCGTGCCCGGTCTGCCGCGGCACTCGCCTCAAGCCCGAGGTGCTCGCCGTGAGCATCGGCGGGCGGTCGATCGCGGAGGTCTGCGAGCTCTCCATCGCCGACGCGCGGGACTTCCTGCTCACGGCCGAGCTCGACGAGCGCGGTCGGCAGATCGCGGTCCAGGTGCTCAAGGAGATCGACGCGCGGCTCGGCTTCCTGCTCGACGTGGGCCTCGACTACCTCACGCTCGCGCGCGCCGCGGGCACGCTGTCGGGCGGCGAGGCGCAGCGGATCCGTCTGGCGACGCAGATCGGCTCGGGGCTGGTGGGCGTGCTCTACGTGCTCGACGAGCCGAGCATCGGCCTCCACCAGCGCGACAACCGGCGACTCATCGACACGCTCACACGCCTGCGGGACCTGGGCAACACGCTGATCGTCGTGGAGCACGACGAGGACACCATCCGCACCGCGGACTGGGTGGTCGACATCGGCCCGGGCGCGGGGGAGCACGGCGGAGAGGTGGTCCACTCGGGCACCTACGAGGAGCTGCTCGTCAACGAGCGCTCGGTGACGGGCGCCTACGTCGCCGGCCGCCGGACCATCGAGCTGCCGGCGGAGCGCCGCCCGGTGGACCCGAACCGCCGGCTCACCGTCGTCGGCGCCCGCGAGCACAACCTGCAGGACATCGACGTCGACTTCCCGCTCGGCGTCCTCACCTCCGTCACGGGTGTGTCCGGCTCGGGCAAGTCGACGCTGGTCAACAGCATCCTGTACACGAGCCTCGCGAACACGCTCAACGGGGCCCGCCAGGTGCCGGGCCGTCACACGCGGATCACCGGCGTCGACCAGCTCGACAAGATCGTCCACGTCGACCAGGGGCCGATCGGCCGCACGCCGCGGTCGAACCCCGCGACGTACACGGGGGTCTGGGACAAGGTGCGGAAGCTGTTCGCCGACACCCAGGAGGCGAAGGTCCGGGGCTACGGACCGGGCCGCTTCTCCTTCAACGTCAAGGGTGGACGATGCGAGTCGTGCGCCGGCGACGGGACGCTGAAGATCGAGATGAACTTCCTCCCCGACGTGTACGTCCCCTGCGAGGTCTGCAAGGGGGCGCGATACAACCGCGAGACCCTCGAGGTGCACTTCAAGGGCAAGAACGTGGCCGACGTGCTGGACATGCCGATCGAGGAGGCCGCCGACTTCTTCGAGGCGATCCCCGCGATCTCGCGCCACCTGCGCACCCTGGTCGAGGTGGGCCTCGGCTACGTCCGCCTGGGTCAGCCCGCGCCGACCCTGTCCGGAGGCGAGGCGCAGCGCGTCAAGCTCGCATCCGAGCTGCAGCGACGGTCCACCGGCCGCACCGTGTACGTGCTCGACGAGCCCACCACGGGCCTGCACTTCGAGGACGTGCGCAAGCTGCTCGGGGTCCTCCAGGGGCTGGTGGACAAGGGCAACACCGTGATCGTGATCGAGCACAACCTCGACGTGATCAAGTCATCCGACTGGCTGATCGACATGGGTCCGGAGGGCGGCTCCGGCGGCGGCATGGTGGTCGCCGAGGGCACGCCCGAACAGGTCGCGGGCGCCGACGGCTCCCACACCGGGGTGTTCCTCGCGGAGATCCTGGGCACGGCGCCCGCGGCGCGCACGGCATCCGCGCGGACCTAGGCTGGCGGCGTGACCGATCCCGCCTCCTACCGGCCGGCGCCTGGCTCCATCCCCGCGAAGCCGGGCGTGTACCGCTTCCGGGACCCCCATGGCCGGGTCGTCTACGTCGGGAAGGCGAAGAGCCTGCGCGCCCGGCTCGCGAACTACTTCCAGGACCCCGCCCAGCTGCACCCGCGCACCCGGCAGATGGTCACCACCGCATCGTCCGTCGACTGGACCGTGGTCCGCAGCGAGGTCGAGGCGCTGATCCTCGAGCACACGTGGATCAAGCAGTACGACCCGCGCTTCAACGTGGTCTTCAAGGACGACAAGTCGTATCCGTACCTCGCGGTCACCATGAACGAGCAGTACCCGCGCATGCAGGTGATGCGGGGGGACCGGAGGAAGGGCGTGCGCTACTTCGGCCCCTACGCCAAGGCGTGGGCGATCCGTGAGACCGTCGACACCCTGCTCACCGCGCTGCCGATGCGGACGTGCGCGCCGGGCGTCTTCCGCAAGGCGGAGCGGCAGGGCCGTCCGTGCCTGCTCGGCTACATCGACAAGTGCGCCGCGCCATGCGTGGGGCGCGTCTCCGAGGAGGAGCACCGCGAGCTCGCCGAGCGGGTGTGCCAGGTGCTCGCCGGCGACGCCAAGAGCATCGTGCGCGACCTGACGCGATCCATGCAGGCGGCGGCCGAGCGGGAGGACTTCGAGGCAGCGGCGCGTGCCCGGGACAGGCTCCGCGCGCTCGACAACGTGATGGCGCGCAACGCGATCGTGCTCGCGGCCGGGGTCGACGCCGACGTGTTCTCGCTCGCGGACGACGAGCTCGAGGCCGCGGCCCACGTGTTCCACGTCCGCGACGGCCGCATCGCGGGCGAGCGCGGCTGGGTGGTCGACAAGCCCGAGCCGCTCGACCCGGCGGGGATGGTCGGCCAGCTGGTGCAGGAGGCGTACGGCGCGGCGGAGCGCGAGGAGATCCCGACCGAGGTGCTGGTGCCGTTCCTGCCGGACGACGCGCCGGCCCTCACCGAGTGGCTGAGCGGGGTGCGCGGAGCGAAGGTGTCGATGCGCGTCCCGTCGCGAGGCAAGAAGGCGGAGCTCGCGCAGACGGGCGCGGGGAACGCGACCCAGGTGCTCGAGCAGCACCGCCTCAAGCGCGCCTCCGACCTCACCACCCGGTCGGCGGCGCTCCAGGAGCTTCAGGACGCGCTGGCGCTCGACCAGGCACCGCTGCGGATCGAGTGCTACGACATCTCGCACACGCAGGGCACGAACCAGGTCGGCTCGATGGTGGTCTTCGAGGACGCCATCGCGCGCAAGGCGGAGTACCGCCAGTTCTCCATCGCGGACGCGGTCGACGACACCGCCGCCATGCACGAGGTCCTCTCCCGGCGGTTCCGGCGCTACCTCGAGGAGTCGCAGCTGCCGCCGGAGGAGCGGGAGAGCGCGCGGTTCGCGTACCCCCCGCAGCTGGTGGTGGTCGACGGTGGCCTGCCGCAGGTGAACGCCGCCCGCCGGACGCTCGACGAGGTCGGCGTGCCCGAGATCGCGGTGGTGGGGCTCGCGAAGCGGCTCGAGGAGGTGTGGGTGCCGGGCGACGACTTCCCGGTGATCCTCCCGCGTGGCTCGGAGGCGCTCTACCTGCTCCAGCGCGTGCGGGACGAGGCCCACCGCTTCGCCATCAAGAACCACCGCGCGAAGCGCACGAAGGCGATGAAGGTGTCGCAGCTCGACCAGGTGGCCGGGGTCGGCCCGACCCGAGCGAAGGCCCTGATCACCCACTTCGGGTCCCTCGCGCGCCTCAAGGAGGCGTCGATCGAGCAGATCGCGCTGGTGCCGGGTGTGGGCGAGGGCACCGCGCGGACTGTCTACGCGGCCCTGCACGGGGAGGGTGGCATGCTGGGCGCATGACGGATGAGGTCCCCCCGGTCACCTTCCCCTCCGGCATCCCCCTGCCTGTCCTGGACATGACGGGCGTCTCCGCTCAGGTCATCGTCCTCACGGGCATGTCGGGCGCGGGACGCACCAAGGCCGCCGCCGTCCTCGCGGACCTCGGCTGGTACGTCGTCGACAACCTCCCGCCCCAGCTCCTCGGCGGCCTGGTCGCGATGGTCGGCCGGGGCGGGCGCGACCGGCTCGCCGCTGTGGTCGACGTGCGCGGCGGAGAGTTCTTCCAGGACGTCGAGGCGGCGCTCGACGACCTGGAGGCCCGCGGCGTCCCCGTCCGGCTCATCTTCCTGGACGCCTCCGACCAGGCGCTCGTGCGGCGGTTCGAGGAGGCCCGACGGCCGCACCCGCTGCAGGGCGCGGGCACGCTCCTCGAGGGCATCTCGCGGGAGCGCGTGGCCCTCGCCGCGGTCCGGGAGCGCGCCACCGAGCTGGTCGACACGAGCGACCTCAACGTCCACCAGCTCCGGGACGTGATGACGGACGTGGCGGGGGAGGGCGACCGCCCGCTGCAGGTCAACGTGCAGTCGTTCGGCTTCAAGAACGGCGTGCCTCACGATGCCGACTTCGTGGCCGACGTGAGATTCCTGCACAACCCGCACTGGGTCCCCGAGCTGCGTCCCCTCACCGGTCTCGACCAGCCCGTGCGCGACTACGTGCTCGGCTCCGATGGCGCGGACGAGTTCGTGACGGGATACGCGGACGTCATGGGCACCGTGCTGGACCGCTACCGGGCCCACGACAAGCACTCGGTCACCATCGGCGTGGGCTGCACCGGCGGCAAGCACCGGTCCGTCGCCGTCGCGGAGGAGCTCGGCCGCGTGCTTGCGGAGCGCGGCTACCAGGTCCGCGTGAGCCACCGCGACCGGGGCCGGTCGTGACGCCCGCGCCGCACGTGGTGGCCCTCGGTGGCGGCCACGGCCTGTACGCGAGCCTGACCGCGCTGCGGGGGCGCTGCGAGGTGCTGACGGCGGTGGTGACGGTCGCGGACGACGGGGGCTCGTCCGGCCGCATCCGCGCCGAGATGCCGGTGCCGCCGCCGGGGGACCTGCGCATGGCGCTGTCCGCCCTGTGCGAGGACACCGACTGGGGCCGGACCTGGCGCGACGTGCTGCAGTGGCGGTTCGCCACCACGGGCCCCCTCGACGGCCACGCCGTCGGGAACCTCCTGATCGCCGGACTGTGGGACCGCACGGGCGGGATCGTCGAGGGCCTGGACTGGGTGGCCCGCCTCCTGCGCTGCGAGGGACGGGTCCTTCCCGTGTCGACCGAGCCGATCGTCGTGAGCGCGCACGTCGAGGGCAGGGACGGCGTGCTGCGCCGGGTCGAAGGCCAGGTCGCCGTGGCGACCGCGCAGGGCCGGGTGCGCGACCTGGCCGTCTCGCCCGCCGACCCCGCGGTGCCCGCGGCGACGCTCGAGGCGATCGCGGACGCGGACGCGGTCATCCTCGGACCGGGCAGCTGGTACACCTCGGTGCTCACGCACTTCCTGGTGCCGCGGGTCGCGGAGGCGCTGGTTGCGGCGGGCGGGCGGACCATCCTGACGCTCAACATCGCGCATGAGGACGAGGAGACGGCCGGCACCGACCGGGTCGACGACGTCGCGGTGCTGCGCGCGGCGGCCCCCGGCTTCGTGCCGGCGGCGGTGCTCGCCGACGCGACCCACGACGAGCCGCGGCTGCGCGCCGCGGTCGAGGACTGGGGCGCACGGTTCGTGGTGGCGCCGATGCGGGCGGACGATGCGGTGGACAGGCATGACGTGGGCAGGCTGGGCGAGCAGTACGCGCAGCTGCTCGCCGAGGTGGCCGCGGGCGGCTCCGCGATGCGCCGATGAATGGCAGGATTGCGCCATGGCTTTGACGGCAGAGGTGAAGGACGAGCTTGCCCGCGTGCCCCTCGAGAGGGTGTCCGCGCGCAAGGCCGAGATCGCGGCGACCCTCCGGTTCGCGGGGGGCCTGCACATCGTCTCCGGGCGGATCGTGATCGAGGCCGAGCTCGACACCGCGATCGCCGCGCGGCGCCTGCGCCAGTTCATCGGCGAGACCTACGGCCTGAGCTCCGAGATCATCGTGGTGTCGGGCGGCGCCCTGAAGAAGGGCAACCGCTACGTCGTCCGCGTGGTCAAGGAGGGCGAGGCCCTGGCCCGCCAGACCGGCCTGCTCGACCACCGCGGCCGCCCGGTGCGGGGCCTCCCGCCCCACGTGGTCGGGGGTTCGATCGAGGACACCGTGGCCGCGTGGCGTGGAGCGTTCCTCGCGCACGGCTCGCTCACCGAGCCGGGTCGCTCCTCCGCGCTCGAGGTCACCTCGCCCGGCCCCGAGGCGGCGCTCGCCCTCGTGGGCGCGGCGCGCCGTCTCGGCATCTCCGCGAAGTCGCGCGAGGTTCGCGGGGTCGACCGCGTGGTGATCCGCGACGGCGACGCCATCGCGAGCCTCCTCACGCGCCTGGGTGCCCACGGCTCCGTGCTGGTGTGGGAGGAGAAGCGCACCCGTCGCGAGGTGCGCGGCACCGCCAACCGGCTCGCGAACTTCGACGACGCGAACCTCCGGCGCTCGGCGCGCGCCGCCGTGGCCGCGGGCGCGCGCGTGGACCGAGCGTTCGAGATCCTCGGCGACGAGGTCCCCGATCACCTGCGCGAGGCCGGCGAGCTGCGCCTCGCGAACAAGGAGGCGTCCCTCGAGGAGCTGGGCAAGCTGGCCGACCCGCCGCTCACGAAGGACGCCGTCGCGGGGCGCATCCGGCGCCTGCTGGCGACCGCCGACAAGCGCGCGGAGGAGCTCGGCATCCCGGATACCGAGGCGGGTATCGCACAGGAGCTTCTCGACCTCGACTAGGGGAAATCCCAGGTCCGGTCCGGGACCTCGGTCCGCGTGGCGGGCTTCCGCGTAAGTAGTAGGCTTCAAGAAGTGGCCCGCCACAGGCGGCGTCCGGCGCACGTGGTCGTGCGCAGTCCACATCCACAATCGCGTCGCCCCGGCGACGCACCCGGAGGAGACCAAAAGTGACCATCAAGGTCGGTATCAACGGCTTCGGCCGCATCGGACGTAACTTCTTCCGCGCCGCGCGCGAGCTCGGCTTCGACTTCGAGGTGGTGGGTGTCAACGACCTCACCGACAACGCGACCCTCGCGCACCTCCTCAAGTACGACACCGTCCTGGGCAAGTTCCCGGGCGAGGTGACCTTCGACGACGAGAACCTCTACGTCGACGGCAAGGCGATCAAGGCCCTGGCCGAGCGCGACCCCGCCAACCTCCCCTGGGGCGAGCTGGGCGCCGACATCGTCATCGAGTCGACCGGCTTCTTCACCGACGCCGAGAAGGCCAAGGCCCACATCGCCGCGGGCGCCAAGAAGGTCATCATCTCCGCCCCGGCGAAGAACGAGGACGCCACCTTCGTCGTGGGTGTGAACCACACCGACTACGACCCGGCCGCCCACAACGTGATCTCGAACGCGTCGTGCACCACCAACTGCCTCGCGCCCTTCGCGAAGGCCCTCAACGACGCGATCGGCATCGAGCGTGGCCTCATGACCACGATCCACGCCTACACCGGTGACCAGAACCTGCAGGACGGCCCGCACAAGGACCTCCGTCGTGCCCGCGCCGCCGCGCAGAACATCGTCCCCACCTCGACCGGTGCCGCCAAGGCCGTGGCCCTGGTGCTCCCCGAGCTCAAGGGCAAGCTGGACGGCTTCGCGATGCGCGTGCCGACCATCACCGGCTCCGCCACCGACCTCACCTTCGAGGCGTCGCGTGAGACCTCCATCGAGGAGGTCAACGCCGCGATCAAGGCTGCGGCCGAGGGCGCCATGGCCGGCACGCTGTCCTACGTCGAGGACGACATCGTCTCCTCGGACATCATCGGCGACTCGCACCAGTCGATCTTCGACTCGAAGCTCACCAAGGTGAACGGCTCGACGGTCAAGGTCGTGTCCTGGTACGACAACGAGTGGGGCTACTCCGCCTCGCTCGCGAAGCTCACCAACTACGTGGGCGAGCGCCTCTAAGCGCCTGAGCACGATGTGACTGCAGCGACGGCCGCGCACGCTTGGCGTGTGCGGCCGTCGTCGCGTCAGCACGGTTTCGATCCACCCCTTCCTCTCAGGAGACACCATGAAGACCATCGACTCGCTCGGTGACCTCACCGGCAAGAAGGTGCTGGTCCGCTCGGACCTCAACGTCCCGCTGGACGGCACCACGATCACCGACGACGGCCGCGTCCGCGCCTCGGTGCCCACCATCCAGAAGCTGCTCGGCGCCGGCGCCGCGGTCATCGTCACCGCGCACCTGGGCCGTCCCAAGGGCGCGCCGGAGGACAAGTACTCCCTGGCGCCCGCCGCGGCCCGCCTCGCGGAGCTGCTCGGCCAGCCCGTGACCCTCGCGGAGGACCTCGTCGGCGAGTCGGCGAAGGCCGTCACCGCCGCGCTCGAGCCCGGCCAGGTCGCGATGCTCGAGAACGTGCGCTTCGACGCGCGCGAGACCTCCAAGGTCGACGAGGAGCGCCAGGCGCTCGCCGCGGAGCTCGCCGCGTTCGCGGACGTGTTCGTGTCCGACGGCTTCGGCGTCGTCCACCGCAAGCAGGCCTCCGTCTACGACGTCGCGCAGATCCTGCCCGCGGCCGCCGGCACCCTGGTCGAGAAGGAGGTCGTCTCGCTGTCGAAGGCCGTGACCGACCCCGCCCGTCCCTACGCCGTCGTGCTCGGCGGCTCGAAGGTGTCGGACAAGCTCGGCGTCATCGCGAACCTCCTGACCAAGGCCGACCGCCTCCTCATCGGCGGTGGCATGGTCTTCACCTTCCTCGCCGCCAAGGGCTACGAGGTGGGCAGCTCGCTCCTCGAGCAGGACCAGATCGACACCGTCAAGGGCTACCTCGCGACCGCGGAGGCCAACGGCGTCGAGATCGTGCTCCCGACCGACATCGTCGCGGCCGACCGCTTCGCCGCGGACGCCGACGCCGTGGTGGTCGCGGCCGACGCGATCCCCGCGGACCGCATGGGCCTCGACATCGGCCCCGACTCGGCCGCGCTGTTCGCGTCCAAGATCGCGGACGCCAAGACCATCGTCTGGAACGGCCCCATGGGCGTGTTCGAGATGGAGGCCTTCGCGAGCGGCACCAAGGCCGTCGCGCAGGCCATGATCGACTCCGACGGCTTCTCGGTCGTCGGCGGCGGCGACTCCGCCGCGGCCGTGCGCCTGCTCGGCTTCGACGAGGCCGGATTCGGCCACATCTCCACGGGCGGCGGAGCGTCGCTCGAACTTCTCGAGGGCAAGGTCCTGCCGGGCCTCGCCGTGCTGGAGGGCTGAACCATGGCACGTACCCCGCTGATCGCCGGCAACTGGAAGCTCAACCTCGACCACCTCGAGGCGACGCACACCGTGCAGAAGCTCGCGTGGCTCCTGCGCGACGCCAAGCACGACTACTCCGAGGTCGAGGTCGCGGTGCTCGCGTCCTTCACCTCGCTGCGCTCCGTGCAGACGCTCGTCGACGCCGACCAGCTCGAGCTCAAGTACGGCGCCCAGGACATCTCGCAGCACGCGTCCGGCGCGTACACCGGCGAGGTCTCCGGCACCCAGCTGTCGAAGCTCGGCGTGTCCTACGTGGCCGTCGGCCACTCGGAGCGTCGCCAGTACCACGGCGAGACCGACGAGATCGTCGCGGCGAAGACCCAGGCGGCCTTCGCCAACGGCATCGTCCCGATCGTGTGCGTGGGCGAGGGCCTCGACATCCGCAAGGCCGGCGAGCACGTGCCCTACACGCTCGCCCAGGTCGACGGCGCGCTCAAGGACCTGCCGGCCGAGCAGGCCAAGGACGTGGTCATCGCGTACGAGCCCGTGTGGGCCATCGGCACCGGCGAGGTCGCGACCCCGGCGGACGCGCAGGAGGTGTGCGCCGCGATCCGCGTCCGCATCGCCGAGCTCTACGACGCCGAGCTCGCTGACGGCGTCCGCGTCCTGTACGGCGGATCCGTGAAGTCGAGCTCGATCGCCCAGCTCATGGCCGAGGCCGACGTGGACGGCGGCCTGGTCGGCGGCGCGAGCCTCGACCCGGAGGAGTTCTCCAAGATCGCACGCTTCAAGGCGCACCAGGTCGGCCTCTAGCCGACCCGCCGCGGCCGGGGGGGCCCCCCCGGGCGCGCCGGGCGGGGAACA